>NZ_JBIQXS010000002.1:0-1124081 GCF_058231085.1 Sediminibacterium sp. FW305-C-49 | reverse complement strand
ATTCAATGAAGACTGACCCATCACAGAACCCTGGGCCAATATACCCGTAGGTGAATTCATCCAGAATTCTACTGTAATAGCTTTGCCAAATGACCTGAATGGATTACTGATCGTTACATGATCGTCCACACCGTCTGTTTTTAATGCAGTAGCAGGGGTTGGTAACTCTGCAACAATAACTACCTGTCCGTTACCGTTATTTACACCTGAAGCATTTACTTGATTGAGGCCGACATTATATGAACCACCCCCACCACCGGGGTTACTTCCTGAACCAGCGCCACCACCAGAGTAGCCGCCACCACCGCCATTTGCGCCAAGACTACATGAACTAGTAGAACTACGTGCAGCGCCCCCACCTCCAAAACTTCCATAAGCTCCTGCCTGACCTCCTGAAAGAAAACTATTAGCAGTAGATGTATAATATTTGGTGCAAGGAGATGTTGAAGTAGCATCACCACCGGCAGCCCCATTGCCGCCTGCCCCTCCAAACATAGTACTGGTTGTGGCAATGCATAAAAAACCCGGGGAAATACTGATTCCTCTACCGCCGTTCCCATTAAATCCAGCTCCACCACCCCCTCCTGCTACAGTGCTCTCTTCCAACATAGCAGCTCCTCCGCCTCCGCCGCCATTGATACCCCCTCCGCCATCAAGACTGGTGGCAGCCCCTCCATTACCTGAAGTGCCATTTTGAGATGTATTACCGGGTAAACCATTAAAGAAGCAACTTGCACCTCCTCCGCCTCCAGCAATTAGTAAAGGTGCGTTTGTCGCATTATTTGCCACAAAACTTCCACCTCCACCACTATAATGATATCCATACGCAAGCCCTTCCTGTCCAACCAGGATACGCAGAACCTGTCCAGGGGTAACTGTAAAATCACCTTGCATAGAAGCACCTAAACCTGCCCTTGAGCCTCCTCCACCTCTAGCACCTTTCGCTGTAATAGTAAGTTTAGTAACACCGGCAGGTACCGTATAAGTCACAGTGCTTCCCGTGTAATTAAATGTTGTTGTCGACGTTGTTTGAGAAAATGTGCTGAGTGACAGCAATAGACATAAGCAGGCACTCAAAAGCTTGGGTAAACTTGTTTTCATTAGATTGGGTATAGAGGTTTAAAATCCGTTTCAGTTAGTGCATTTTCTGATAATATGTACACTATTCAGGGTTTACTGTTTATTTAATTGCTTTTATGCTTGCGTCAAAATACCACCACACAGCCAACATCACCATGATCACAATAGCAATGATGATAGCCACTGTCAATTGCCAGGATTTTCCATTTTCAGGCTTTCTATGATTGGATTTTTTCACTTGGGCGTAAACTTATTCCCAAGCAAGCCCTTTTTGCAAAAAATAAACGTAGTAAAGCGTTGCAACACGCGTAGCAAACCGTTACAACAATTGAAAATCAAATAGTTGCGATAAATTCTTCGAGTGAGATATCCGGATAAATAGCTTCTACTTTTTTACGCAGACGATGAACAGAGACCCTTACACTTTCAGTAGATATACCTGTAGCAGCGGCGATCTCTTTATTACCCAATTGAAGTTTAAGGAGTGTGAGCAGTCGCTCATCGCTTTGGGTAAGTTTGGGTAATTTCTGATATAATCTTTCCCAATAATTTGGATAAGCTTTTTCAAAATAGTCCTTGAATTTAAGCCAGTCATTACCTGTAATGATCGTAAAATTGCGCAATACTTCCTGGATGTCTATTTTTTCATTTTCTGCCAACCGATTTTCAAGCCCTTCTATCAGCTTGTTCTTCTCTGAGATATGATTGACTACCTCGGCTAATTGGTTTTGTGCATAAAGAATATTCTTGCGGGCCAGCTCCGCTTCAGATTCCGCCAATTGATGTTGCTTTTCTAATTGCGTCTGCCGAAGGATATATTTCAGCCTGTTGCGGTTATACAGCAACAAACCAATCACCCCCAATAGAAAAACGCCGCATAAAATGACATTACGCAGTGTTTTTTGACGGGCGATCTCATCTCTCGTTTGCACAACCAATGCCTGAATACCATCATACCTGACCTGGGCTTGCGCCATTTCGATTTTACTTTCGTATTTCCTTGCTTCCAGGTTTGTCCTTAAAAGCAAGTATTCTTTTTGATAGTAGTATGCACTGTCGTATCTGCCTAATGCAGCAAATGCCTTTGCCCCACCTTCCAATGCATCACTCAATAAAATATCTCTCTTACTACTTGAAGCCAACTGACGTGCCATACTATACCTTTTTGCCGCACTACTATAATCCTTTCTGGCATAGTCTATCTGCGCTAGCGCACTTTGCACCAAAGAAACGTCTGCCCATTCTCCATTATCAATACTGGACTGTAGATTTTGTAGTAGTAATGTATAGGCTATATTAAATCGTCCTTGTAGGATATAAGCTCTAGCTATCCCGCCCTCCGCGATCTTATCCCATATCTTAAAAAAATCAACGTTTAAATAAGAAGAAGGACCTGTAGGAAATATTTTTAATTTGTTTATCGTTTGCCGTAACATTTGATAGTAGTAAATAGCACTATCCGCCATATTCAATTTTATATAAGAGTCGCCTGCTATATCCAATAAAAGTATGTAATTGTGTAAATTCGAATCTGGCTCATGATATACGGAAACACTCCTGGCAGCATATCTGGCGCTGCTCTTATAGTCAAGCATATATTCATAAGATAACAAGCTTAACTTCTCATAATAAGCATACATAGGTTCTCTAGATACCCTATTGCTTTCCTGCATTTCTGATGCTTTCAAGAGATAATAGATCTCTTCCTCGGGAGCACAAAGGTCTCCATATACGACGTACATCTCTGACAACAACTGTTCATTCCCCAGTAAAGCCGCCTCTTTTAACATCCGTAAACAGTATGTTTGGGTAACGATTGTATCTTTTATCTCAAAAAAATCATACCCATGGAACTGGTACATATAAGCCCTGATCCGCAAGCGTCCCTCTAAACTGCGCTTTTTTAATTCCGATGCTATCGATAAAAATTTTTCTTTATTAGGATGTGCAAATATGTCCAATGTCGCATTCCCTACTATTCGTGACTCCGAAGTATCCGTTATACTCCAAGCTTTGATTAGCTGATCTACACTTAATGTTTGCGTATAAGAATATACCCCTCCTGTCAATAACAAAATCAAAAACAGTAGTCTCTTTTTCTTCATATTTACTCATTATCATGAGATGGTATGGCATCTCTACCAACTTCCCTCCAACAACTATTCCATTAAAAAGTTTCAATATCCGCTTTTATTTATTGATTGAAAAATATTCCTGTAAATAGTTTTTTAGCATTTTACTTATGAACTTTAATTTACAATCGTCGAACCACGAGGCAATTAAAATCATCATTATAGAAGGCGAAGTTTTGATTTCTGCACTGATTACAACTGGCGAAAAGTCAGTTCATACGCATACACCGGTCTTTTATCATCAACCTGCTCGCTATAGAAAAAAATGAGCGGAAAATCAGTATTTATGACCCAGACAGAAATCCCTGTTTCCAGAACACATAGCAACAAAATCAGTGAATACATCAAGAATGGGCATTGATCGATGAACCCATCACAATAAGCAAAAAAACGTGTTCTATTTTAACGAGTCCAGTATTTCTTTCAATTTATTACTTACTACTTTCTGCGCATTTGATGCTGCCGGAGAAGCTTCCATATTTGTACAAGCTATCTCATTCATCTTTCCCAACGCATCCACATAAAATTTCGCCCATACTTCCAGTATATGAATCTCCGTTTCTTTATTGCCGCCATTGGCAATAGCTGTTTTGCTCAATGCAGCTTCAACATCCAGTCTTTTCAAAGCCGATTGTTTGTATTCATCGATCAGGTATTGCACCAGCTTTTCATTGTTGGCCGTAAGTGTATAGGCCGCGACCAATGCAGATACACCCACATTTTTCATTTCCCATGCTGATACCTTATCAATACGATCTGCATCAGTATGATAGAATACATCTGTAAAATGCCACAATAATAATCCGGGTATTTTAGCATTGAGAAAGGGTGTATGATCTGAACCACCTTCAAATGGGTTTGTCTTTACCACCCAACCATTGGTGGCCGCCTGGTCGAGACAACGGCTCAGCATAAAATCATTAAAATAATGCGGTACAATGGCTGATTCAGGCAACGGTCTTCCACCCCATTCGGTATGTTTTTCTTCCCCCCTTGTCCATACGGCCGATGGATCAGGCATTTTCTCGATCAGAAAAGTGCCGCCTGTTTTTTTGGTGTCTTCTCCAACCATGTCCAGACTCATCCCCCATTTAATTCCTTTTGCACGAACAGAGTCTTCTACAATATATCTTCTGGTAGAACTGATTTCATCACCCCATAAAAAGCTGATACTTCTTTGGGGTAAAAGGGTTTTGTTTTTATACAGTTGAGCTGCCACACTGGCCATTTCTGCCAGCGTACCTACACCCGATGCATTATCATTAGCCCCCGGCTCCTGCACATGCGCTGAAAATACAAAACGCTCATCCGGCTTTTCACTGCCCTTAATATCTGCTACAATCGTAAGCTCTTCTGCCAGGTATGATTTTGCCTGCACTTTTACCCGCAGTCTAACAGGTCCTTTTGCCAAAGCCGCTTTCAGCCTGTTTCTCGCCTGTGTCGACAACAATATACCAAAGCCCTGTTTCTTACTGCTGTCGACTTGTGCTATGGAAGAGAACTGAATAGAATTCGGATGTTTATCGGGTTGTGTATAGGCAGGAATACCATAACCAATTACACCGATAGCCCCTCTTCCCGCCACTGCCCTGTCTACCTGCGATACAGACTGATCTGAAAAAATAATTTTACCCTGCAAATCATGCGTAGCCAATACATCGGCTGAAGTTTTAGGCAAATACAACAATTCAGCCTCCACACCATCTGTAGTTGTTGAGGCTGAATTAATCGCCAGCATATTTCTGTTGGTTTTAAAAGAAAGTAATGGTTCTTTTTCGCCCACTATTACAACCTCAGCATCAACCGGCTCCCATGTTTTGCGTCGCATAGGTCTTTTTTCTACGCGATACGTAAGCCGGTCTCCGGCTTTGGCAAGCGATTCATTTACATAGCCTGCTTTCTTTAAAATATCCTCCACATAATAAATGCTCTCATTAAAACCAGTATTACCGGGCAGTCGCCAGCGTTGCTCAACATATGCTACTGTTTTGTAAGCAGCTTCTTCTTTAAAATGAGAACGTACCTGTTCATAATATTTTTTTAAAGTAGGATCAGACTGGGCCGATGAGCACAGAGATGATGTGAGCAAGAAAAACAGGAAGCATTGTTTCATAAGGAAGGAGGGTGAATAGTGAATAGTCAATAGTGAGTACTGAGTGGGTTGTCGTGAATGGTCAATGGTCAATGGTCAATGGTGAATCGCGAATGCAAAATGGTTAAATTAGTGATCAACTGAATACTGAGTCCAACACTTCACTCACTGCTCACTACTCACCATTGACGATTCACCATTGACCATTGACCATTCACCATTCCCCTTCTCAAACAACATCCATAGCATCATACACCAGCACTTTTGCCCATAGATGGCTGTAATTTTGTACAAATGCCTGGTGAATGGGATGATCCTGGTAGACTTTCTGTCCGGCCAGGTCATCAAAAAACATGAGTTCTGACACATCCCAGCTATTGTCGACCACATCTCTTTTTTCGGTGCTGGCCGGATAGCCAATATGCAACTGTTTAATGGTGGGAATGGCTTTGAGGGTTTGTAACCCTTCCACCAGTTGCTGTCTGTCTGCTGCTGAGCCTGGTTGTTTTAACCAGAAAAAAACATGATGTATCAATGCTTTTGATTGTGAGGTGGATGAATGTGGATAAGCTGCTACCAGGGTACCAGCCCCTAATACAGCCGCCTGTTCTATAAAATTACGTCTGGATGGATTTGTCATATAAAATACAATTCGGTCATTTGGAGTAAATTTAAACAATCTGTTTATTGCAACCTTATCATTCCCCATTTATATTAGAAAAACATTAGAATGACAGGCCGTTCTTAGTATTCAGTAAATTGCCGTCATTCTTAAGTAAGATGCTATGACCGAAGAACGCAAATTGTTGATTATTGAGGATGAGAAAAAAATAGCCAATACCTTGAAAAAAGGGTTGACGGAAAATGGCTATCACGTGGATGTTGCTTTTGACGGCTTAATCGGTAAACGTCTTTTCGACTCGAATGAGTATGACCTGATTATCCTCGACATTAACCTGCCAGGCATGAATGGTTTTGAGCTATGCAAAGCCATACGCAACAGCAACCAGCAAATCCCGATTATCATGCTCACAGCCATGAATACAACCGAGGATAAGATTGAGGGTTTTGATACGGGTACAGATGATTACATGATTAAGCCTTTTGAGTTCAAGGAACTACTCGTAAGAATCAGGGCTCTGTTAAAGAGAACCATGAACCAGCAGTTACCTACAGGTAATATTTTACGGGTAGCCGATCTGGAAATGAACCTGGATACCAAAGAAGTAAGCAGGGCGGAGCAACCCATCTCACTCACCGCAAAAGAATTTCAGTTATTGGAATATTTTATGCGCAATCGTAACAGGGTATTATCAAGGGCCGATATTGCGGAGAGGGTCTGGGAAATTGATTTTGATACGCAAACCAATGTTATTGATGTGTATGTTAATTATCTCAGAAATAAGATCGATAAAAAATTTGATACCCGCCTCATCTATACACAGGTAGGTATGGGTTATATCATGAAAGAGCCCGCCTGATGAAAATAAAGTACCGGATAGCCATATTATTTACCCTGCTTGTAACACTTATCCTGTTTTTTGTATGTGCATCCATCTACTATTTCTCCAACCTTAACCGTGAACTTGATTTCAGAAGAAGAATCCGTAACAGGGCACTCTCCACCATCAGCCTGCTGGTAAAAGTAGAAGGTATAGACAGGGAACTACTCAAAAGGATCGATGAGAACATGCTTATTTCACTGAAAGAAAAAAGTGTCGTCGTATATGATGGTCAGAACCGGGAAGTATACCGTTACAGAGATGAAGGTGCTGCTTACGAAAGACTTGATCAAAACACGCTGCAAAGAACCAGAGACAATGGCGAATACATTTACAGTGATGGGCATAGAGATGTAATTGCTGTTGCTTACAGATCGGGGGAACAGCAATATATTGCCGTTGCTGCTGCTTATGATGATGTAGGATTGGAAAAACTGGAACAGTTGAAATTTGTACTACTGATTAGCTTTGTGAGTGGATCACTCATCACTTTGTTATCCGGTCTTATTTTTTCATCCAGACTTGTGCGCCCCATTAAAAAGATTACCCATGAAGTGAAAGAGATTTCATCGCAGAATCTATCCAGAAGAATTGCACTTGCCACAACAAAGGATGAACTGTATGAACTTTCTTATACTTTTAACCAGTTACTGACCCGGCTGCAGGAATCATTCGAAATTCAACGAAGATTTATTGCAAATGCATCACACGAACTGTCTACGCCCCTCACTTCCATATCGAGTCAACTGGAAATTACATTGCAAAACCAGCGAAGTGCTACAGAATACCAGCAGATCATTCAATCGGTATATGATGATGTGAAAAACCTGAACCGTTTAACACGCAGCTTACTAGAGCTGGCAAAGGCAAGTGGCACATCAGATGGCATGGAACTTACCCTGGTTCGGATGGACGAGTTACTAATGAAGCTGCCTGTTGATATGCACAAGACCAATGAATCTTATAAGGTTGAATTGCATTTCGATAGTTTTCCGGAAAATGAAGACAGCCTGCTTGTTTTTGGCAACGGCGATCTGCTGGAAAGTGCCATTAAAAATGTGGTACTGAATGCCTGTAAATATTCAGCCAACCATACAGCAAATGTGGCATTGAATTTTTCCAGTGAGCACCTGAATATAGTGGTATCTGACAATGGTCCGGGCATCCTGGAAGAACACCAGGAATTTATTTTTCAGCCCTTTTTCAGGAGTGAAAAAGTAACGGCTTCTGAAGGCTTCGGTTTAGGTTTATCGCTGGCGTACAGAATCATCAAATTACACAAAGGCAATATCAGGTATGAAGGGGCTCAACCGAATGGCAGTGTTTTCACCGTCACATTGCCCATCGCCCGTAATTTTCACCTGATTTAAGACCCGGAAGTTCAACCGGTTTTCTTTTTAACAAGTCACTCACAAATCTGTATTCTAATCTTATTCTAATCTCGTACTAATCCAAGCCTAATAGGCTGGTAGCATATTGCATGCAAATTATTTAACACTGTTATTATTTGCTCAGGGTTTAGTTTAAAGCCGCTCTTTTCTAAGAGTGGCTTTGTTTTTGTAGCGATCCAACATTATAATCTTCTTTTAATTTCAGGCTAATTCCATTCTAAGAACATGGAATCAATTTTGATCTTATGATAACCGTTATAATTCCTGCACTGAACGAAGAAAGAACCATCGCCAGCGTAGTTAACTACTGCTGGTCGAAACCCATGGTTACAGAAGTAATTGTGGTGGATGATCAATCTTTTGACCACACTGTAGCATTGGCTACCGAGGCAGGGGCTAAAGTGATTACCAGTTCACAATTGGGTAAAGGGTCTTCTATGAAAGAGGGTCTGGCCCATGCAAAAAATGATATCATTGTTTTTCTCGATGGCGATATTGATCCCTACCCCGAAAAAATGATGGAACAGATGACTGTTCCGCTTCTGGAAGACCGTTATGATTTTATCAAGGCTTCTTTTTCCCGTAACAGCGGCAGGGTAACTGAACTGGTGGCAAAACCATTGTTGAGTATATTCTTTCCTTCTCTCTCCCATTATGCTCAACCATTAAGCGGCATGATTGCAGGCAGAAAATCTTTTTTTCAGCAAATCGATTTTTTCAATGACTATGGTGTTGATATAGGTATCCTGATAGATATGCACCAGTTAAATGCCCGCATTACAGAAATGAATATAGGGTATATTGAAAACGACAGCAAACCATTACAGGCACTGGGTAAAATGAGTAAGGAAGTTGCCAGTGCCATCATCAAAAAAGCATTCAAACAAAACAGTAAATCTGTATCGATGGAGGAATTTCAGTCCATCAATGTCATACAGGATCAGATGGAGCTGGCTTTTTCAGAAGAGTTAAAAGGAGCGCAGAAAATGGTGGTATTTGATATGGACGATACCATTCTCAAAGGCAGGTTTGTAGATACATTTGCCAGCAGGTTTAATCTTTCTGAACAATTAGAGGATATCCGAAAAAAAATCACCGACAGAACCATTCGGACAAAAGCCATTGCCCGTCTTTTTAAAGGAAAAAATATTCGTGACCTGCTATTAACCGTCGACAGCATTGAACTGATATCCGATGTGAAAAAAGTAATCAGTTCGCTGCATAAACGGGGTTATATTGTAGGTATCATCACCGATAGCTATGATTTTGTAGCCAACCATATAAAAGACAAAATCGGGGCAGACTATTTTCTGGCCAATGAACTGGAGTTTTCAAACAATATTGCCACCGGTGAAGTTAAAATACCATCTTTTTTTTTCGACATGAAGTAAGTTCCTGTCTCCATACCATCTGTAAATCAAATGCCCTCGATCATATTCTCCAGAAATATGGTATAGATTATGGCAACTGTATGGCCATTGGCGATAGCGAAAATGATATATGTATGGTAAGAAAATCTGGATTTGGTGTAGCATTCAGGTCAAAAGATGCCTACCTGAATCAATCAGCCGACCTGTTGATTCATGAAGAACATTTTGCACCCATTCTTGCCTATGCCGTGCATTGATATTCTAATCTGCTTCTAATTCAAGTTTAATTACCCCCTAATCACGGCCCTGTAGGTTTGACTATTCAATTATGGCAACGTTTAAACACATACTAATACCAGTTGATTCACTCTACAATGCCCAGATAGCGGCCGAAAAAGCAGTGGAACTGTCGGATACAGCGCAAACCACTTTACACTTTGTTGCCGTCATTCGTTTTAATTCATTCTGGCAAAAACTATTTTACACGGATATTATAGCACCGAAACAGCTTCTTCTAAAAAAAAGGAAACTGCTTGCCTGGAAAAAAATTGAGGCATTACAAAACCGCATCGCAGCCATTTCACCCCATACAGCCATCGAAAGCTCCATTATAACAGAAACCGGCATCAGTGAAAATCTGTTGCGGTACGCTTTACAACATGAAATAGACCTGGTGATTACCACCAATCAGCAACAAAGAGCAAAGTTTTCTTTTCAGCATAAAGACATAGGAGAAGACCTTGCGAGGAAAGCAAACATAGCCGTACTCACTATTAGCAAGGGCTGCCTGAATCATCCGATAAAATCAATTGTATTACCGGTAACATCATTTGTGCCGGAAAGAAAAATTGATATGGCACTCAGCTTTGCAAAAAGATTCAATGCCCATATTCATCTGGTCACTATGCTTGATAATAATGATGTGAATACAAAGATCAGGATCGATGCTTTTTACCTGACATACAAAATACTCACGGAATCAGGGCATACTCCTCAGTATAAGATATTACATGGCAGCGATTCTGCCATGGCACTGGTTCGATATGCCAATCAGGTAAAAGCAGATATGATTTTGGTTAACCCGGAGAAGAAGAAAATACTGACCGGTTTTTTTAAAGGAAAAATTACTGATATGATTCAGCCGCTTTCGGCATTACATATTTTAACACTCAAACCCTATTTAAGAAGAAGTATTTAAACAAAACTTTATGAAACGCCTATTTGTAACGCTTATACTTCTGATGACCACAGGTGTATCATTTGCCCAGTTGGCAGATCAGGGAAAGAAATTATACAGCTATGAAAGATATGGCAGCGCCATACAACTACTACAAAAAAAGGTTACTGAAAACCCAGCCGATATTACCGGCTGGTACTGGCTCATCAAATCGCAGTTGGCGGCCGGTAATACAGACAGTGCTGCTCATACAGTACAACAAATACCCTCAGCACTAAAAGAACAGCCTTTGACTAAAGTAATCAGCGGTGAAATATTATTGCATAAAGCTGATACGGTAAATGCTTTTGCTTTTTTTAATGAAGCCATAGGCACAAAAAGAAAGAAAGACCCGGCCATACAATGGGCGGTAGCCCGGGCCATAATTGATGCCCCGAAAGGAAACCTCCACCAGGCCATTGCTTTACTGGAAGAAGCTGGAAAAAAAGATAAAGGAAATGCCGACATAGCCATTGCCATGGGCGATGCGTACAGAAAACTATACGATGGATCATCGGCTGTAAAAGCTTACCAGGAAGCTATTGAAGCAGACCCTCAAAATGCCTATGCCTATTATATGATGGGCAAAATATACCAGACACAGAACAATGTTGAGGTATTTACAGACTATTACAACAAAGCCATTGCAGCCGATCCCGACTTTGCCCCTGTTTATTATCCATTGTACTATTATTATTATTTCAGGGATGTGAATAAGGCGCTGGAATATTTGCAATCCTATATGGCTAAATCGGATGATACAATTGAGCATGACTATATGCTCACTGATCTTTATTATGTATCGAAAAAATATAAAGAAGCAATTGAGACAGCTCAACAGCTATTCACGAAAAAAGAAGGTACGATAAAACCCCGACTGTATAAACTCATGGCTTACAGTTATGAGGGCCTGGAGGAATACAATCATGCGGAGAAATGGATGAAAGATTATTTCGATAAAGAAGCAGACAGCAATTACGTGTCAAAAGATTTTGAACTGATGGCCAAGATTGCCGAAAAGAAGAACGCTTCCACTGATGCAGCCATCTGGTATGAAAAAGCTTTTCAGATGGAGAAAGACTCTATCATTAAACTGGGCTATGTTAAAAAGATTACGGCTTTATACAAAGAACAGAAAAACTATGCACAGCAGGCCATCTGGACAGCGCAGCAATACAAATTAAATCCGGCTTTTAACAATGTTGATCTTTTTAACTGGGGGGTGGCCTATTATAATGCAAAGGATTATACGATGGCCGACAGTGTATTTGGTATATATGCAAGCAAATATCCTGATCAGACTTTTGGTTATTACTGGCGCGCACGTTGTAATGCGGCGATAGATACTGCCATGGAAATGGGCATCGCCATCCCACATTACGAAGACATGATTGAAGTGGCACTGAAGGATACTGCCAATGCGAATAATAAAAAATGGCTGATACAGGCCTATGGTTATATCGCCGCATACAGGGTAAATACAGAGAAAAAATATGATGATGCATTGGCACTGTACGATAAAATACTGCAACTGGATCCCGCCAATGATGATGCAGAGAAATACAAGGAAATACTGGAAAAAATGAAAGCCAGTCAGCCCGACAGTTTAAAGTAGTTGGATTTTTAAGGGTTGTAGGAACCGGGTCGGAACAAATGTTCCGACCTATTTTTATTGCAGACTACCCTAACTTTATCGCATGAAAATTCAACTCTGGTCAGTTGGCAAAGCACATGAAAAATATGTGAAAGAAGGGATTGATGATTTTACCAAAAGGATCGGCAATTATTTTCCTGTACAATGGCAGATCATTGCAACACCTAAACAGGCAGCCAGTTTACCGGAACCGGCTTTAAAAAAAGCAGAAGCGGCGATAATTTTATCGCAACTGGAGAAAGATGATTTTCTGGTATTACTGGATGAACGTGGTAAACAATTCAGTTCACCTGAGCTGGCAGATTTTTTACAGAAAAGAGCCAATGAAAGTACCCGCACCATTGTTTTTTTAATAGGTGGTGCATTTGGTGTAGATGAAACAGTAACCCAAAGGGCCAATACAAGCTGGAGCCTCTCAAAGCTGGTTTTTCCGCATATGCTGGTTAGACTGGTACTGGCAGAACAATTATACAGGGCCTGTACAATTTTACGAAATGAAAAATACCATCATAGCTGAGGGCTGTGAGCTACCAGCTTCTAGCTTCTAGCTATTAGCCTTTAGCATTAACTTAAAAATAAGTGTATTCAATGTGTAAGCTGTTAAATCCTAAAATACTCGAAGTCAAAAGCTAGTGGCTAAAGGCTAATGGCTAATAGCCTCTCTCCTAAGCAAATAAACTCCAAAACACCACCCGGAGTTAAAAAGAATGATTTAATTTAGAAATATGTTTAGCATTACCTTACTGATACTGATCATTACCTGTGTCATTTCATTTACTGCTTTCTCCAACCAGAAAGTGATGGATGACCTGATCTTTTATCCACCTGCCATTACCCAACGTAACCAATGGTACCGCTTTATAACAAATGGGGTTATTCATGCAGATATTACACACCTGGCATTTAACATGCTCTCTTTTTATATGTTTGGAGAGGAGGTAGAAAAAGAATTCAACAGTCATTTTGCAGAGAAGGGCAGAATGATGTATTTGCTGATGTATGCTACCGGCATTATTGTTTGCCTGATTCCGACCTATCTGAAAAACAGGAACAATTATCAATACAGAAGTCTGGGTGCATCGGGCGCTGTATCCGCAGTGGTTTTCGCAGGCATATTTTTATTCCCCTCTATTAAAATCGGTTTGTTTATCCTGCCCCCTATTATTCCCGGGTTCGTTTTCGGACCACTCTACCTGGTATTATCTGTTTATATGGCTAAAAGAGGCGGAGACAATATCAATCATTCCGCGCATTTCTGGGGAGCCGTTTGGGGTATCGTATTTGTAATACTTAGTTTTGGTTTATTAACCGACTTCAATCCGGTCACCAATTTTATTGAAGGCGTAAAAACATATTATTTCAGGTAACTAAGCCTGATCTGCTGTTGCGTTTGATCAGTAATTCTGAAACGATGATCGATACGCAGACCCAGTACCCATACAATTTTCTTACCCGATTCAAGCACCCATATTTTTTCTTTTTCTGTTTTCGACAGTTTCAGGTCGCCAAGAAAGCGACTGATTTTCTTTTTCCTGGGCATACCCAGCGGATAAAAATAATCACCCTGCTTCCAAGGTCTTAGCAACATCGGGTATTGCAAGGCATCTGCATCAATCAAAGCTTCCATAGTCGAATCAGGAATAGCTGCTGATGTAGTGGCTGCAAGTTTTAATTGTCCCTCTGCAAAATCAATACACTGGTCAGTCGCTTCAACGGGTATGAGTAAATGATGATGTTCTTTTGCAAGTGGCGCAAAAATCATCCAGTTCCGATTGCGGATCAAACGATGGGTTGCAGAAGCCATATAACTGCTGTTCTCTGCATCCAGTAATTTGATGGCTTCCATGGTCTGCGTAGCTGAAAAGCCAAAGCCTTTGATCAGTTCATAGGTAATGGTCATCAGTGGTTGCGCCTGCTTCCATAACAACACAGGAATATGATGCTCCTCTCCTTTCACCTCAATCATCTCATTCAGTACCTGTTGCAGCGCTTTTTTGTATAAAATATCTGCTTCCTTTAACCGGTGGATGGTATGTAAGAGGTTATTTTCAACAGCAGGATATACTTTTTTTATTCCGGGTATCAATTCATTCCGGAAATAATTCCGGGTATAGTCGTTGCTGGCATTGGAAGAATCTTCTATCGAATCCAGTCCATGCAATACTGCATATTGTTTCAGTTCTTCTTTACGGATACTGAGTAATGGACGGACAATTTTATTGCGGTAAGGTTCCATACCGGTGAGTCCCTGTAAACCCGTTCCCCTGAAAAGGTTAATCAGCACTGTTTCTATATTATCATCTGCATGATGGGCTACAGCTATCCAAACTGTTTTATCCGTATTCTTTTTCTGGTATTCGGTTCTTACCTGTTCAAACCATTCATATCTCAGCTCACGGGCCACTTCCTGCACAGCGAGTTTTCTTTCAGCGACAATAGCAGCTGTATCAAATCTTTTTACCTGTATTTCTTTTGCATATCGCAATGCCAGTGAACGAACAAATTGTTCATCTCTTTCACTCTCTGCTCCCCTGAGTTGAAAATTGCAATGCAGTATAGAAAAATTAATGCCCGATTTTGCGACAAGATCAGTGAGTACCACACTATCCACACCCCCACTCACCGCCAGCAATAAATGCAATTGCGATGGTTGCTGATGCGGAAAGTATTGTTTCCACCAGTGCAGGATATAATCTTTCAATGGTTGCATTGTTATAATAAGCTGCCAGCTTCTAGCAGCTAGAAGCTAGAAGCTAGAAGCTGGCAGCTAGTAGCTAACTCCCTCCTTTCTTCTGCTCCTTCGCCCAGGCATCTTTCAGTGTAACCGTTCTGTTAAATACCAGTTTTTCAGGGGTACTGTCTTTATCGAGACAGAAATATCCTTTACGGAGAAACTGGTAACGGTCATCGGCTGAATCTTTTGCCAGTGCGGGTTCCGCAAAAGCATTGGGTATGATTTGCAGTGAATCGGTATTGATATGATCCTTAAAATCGCCTTCGGCATTACCCACATCTTCCACTTTAAACAAACGATCATACAAACGAACTTCGGCATGTACCGCATGTTTGGCGCTCACCCAATGCAGTGTTCCTTTTACGTTGATACCGGAAGTATCAGACCCGCTTTTACTTTCGGGGATATAAGTACAATGCAGTTCGGTTATATTTCCTCCCGCATCTTTCACCACTTCATCGCAACGGATGATATAGGCACTTTTCAAACGCACCATTTGTCCGGGTGCCAGCCTGAAATATTTTTTCGATGGTACTTCCATGAAATCATCTTTCTCAATAAACAGCTCATTGCTGAAAGGGATATCACGGTTACCGGCATTGGCATCTTCGGGATTATTCTCGCTGCTCAACATTTCTGTTTCACCATTATGGTTGGTGATGATGACTTTCAAAGGATCGAATACCACCATTCTCCTCACCGCCACTTTATTCAGTTCTTCACGTACACAGAATTCAAGCAACCCCACATCAATCAGGTTATCTCTTTTAGCGATACCAATACGATCACAAAACTCACGGATAGCAGGAGCCGGATAGCCACGCCTGCGCATACCACTAATGGTAGACATACGCGGATCATCCCATCCATTCACATAACCTTCATTCACCAATTGCAGCAACTTACGTTTACTCATAACGGTATACGTCATGTTTAAACGCGCAAACTCATATTGTTTAGATGGAAATATTTCCAGTTGTTCTATAAACCATTCGTACAAAGCCCTGTGTGGAATAAACTCCAGTGTACAAACAGAGTGTGTAATATTTTCAATGGCATCACTTTGTCCATGCGCGAAATCGTACATCGGGTACACACACCATTTATCACCGGTGCGGTGATGGTGTGCATGTTTAATACGATAGATGATGGGATCGCGCATATGCATGTTCACATGCCCCATATCAATCCTGGCACGTAATACCTTTTCCCCATCCTTGTATTTCCCGGCACGCATTTCAGCGAACAGGGTCATATTTTCTTCGATGGAACGGTCACGATACGGACTATTGGTACCCGGTTGTGTAGGTGTTCCTTTTTGTGTGGCGATGGCTTCACTGCTGCTGTCATCTACATAAGCCAGTCCCTTTTGTATGAGTTGTACGGCAAAACCATATAACTGTTCAAAATAATCAGATGCATACCGTTCTTCGGCCCATTCAAAACCCAGCCAGCGAACATCGTCTTTAATGCTCTCTACATATTCCGTGTCCTCCGTTACAGGGTTGGTATCATCGAAACGCAGGTTGGTTTTGCCACCATATTTCAGTGCCAGCCCGAAATTCAGGCAGATGCTTTTGGCATGACCTATATGCAGGTATCCATTGGGTTCGGGAGGAAAACGGGTAACGATGGAACTGTATTTTCCGCTATTCAGGTCCGCTTCTACAATCTCTTCTATAAAATTCAGGCTCTTTTCTTCTGACATACGACGCTATTAGGCGGACAAAGTTAAGGCTTGTGCGCTAACCTGCCTTTAGTAGTATTGATGATTTAGCCATAGATTATTCCCTGCCCCGGACTTAAGTCCGGGGCAGGGAATAATCTATGGCTGAAATACCTTGTAGCCTATATGCTATAACTATTGACAAAATCAATCGCCGTCTTCATATCATCATGTAAAACCCTGTCCTGCTCATTGAAACTCACTTTTTCACGGAATGCCTGAACCATTTTTTCGATGGCGGTTCCGCTTTTTTGGGGTCTCCTGAAATCCAGTGCCTGGGCGGCACTCAGCAGTTCGATGGCCAGTAGTTTCTCTACATTCTGTATTACCCGGTAACATTTGGTGGCTGCGTTGGCACCCATGCTAACATGATCTTCCTGGTTATTGGAAGAAGAAATACTATCTACCGAAGCAGGTGTACACAATTGTTTGTTTTCACTCACAATACCTGCAGCCGTGTATTGCGGAATCATAAACCCGGAATGCAGACCCGGATTTTTCACCAGAAACAGTGGCAACCCGCGCTGACCACTGATTAACTGGTAGGTTCTGCGCTCTGCAATATTCCCGATTTCGCTCATGGCTATTGCCAGGTAATCAAGTGACAAAGCCAGTGGCTGACCATGGAAATTGCCGCCACTGAGTATCAGATCATCCTCCGGAAATATGTTGGGGTTATCTGTTACGGAGTTAATTTCTCTGATAAACACAGATAGTACATGCGCAAAAGCATCTTTCGAAGCCCCGTGTACCTGTGGTATACAGCGGAACGAATAAGGATCCTGTACCTGTTCTTTCTTTAGTTGTGCCATCGGGCTGTTGGCTAAATAGTCACGTAAAATCCTAGCCGTATTTACCTGTCCATCGTGCGCACGGATGGCGTGTATCTGTTCGTGCAGCGGCTCGGTGGTACAATGAAAAGCATCAAAAGAAATGGCACTGATGAGATCGGCCATCGCCAGCAGGTGTTCTGCTTTTTTTAAACAGTACATACCATAGGCACTCATAAACTGGGTACCATTAATCAGGGCTAGTCCTTCCTTACTCTGTAACTGGATGGGCTGCCAGTTCAATGCTGTTAGTGCTTCTGCTGAAGCCATACGCTTACCCTGGTAATACACTTCACCCAAACCAAGCAAAGGCAGACTGAGATGACTCAGGGGTGCCAGATCGCCCGATGCTCCTAATGAACCCTGGGTATAGATAACCGGTAATACATCATGGTTGTACATTTCCATGAGCCGCTTTACCGTATCAATCTGTACCCCGCTATGACCATAACTGAGTGATTTGATCTTGAGCATCAGCATCAGTTTCACGATATCGCGTGGCACTTCTTCTCCCAATCCGCAGGCATGAGATACCAGCAGGTTATACTGAAGCTGACCGATCTGGTCATTATCTATTTTTACATTTTGCAGAAAGCCAAAGCCGGTATTGATACCATAATAGGAACGGTCTTTCTCTGCCATTTTACGATCGAGGAATTCCCTGCAGGCCAGGATACGCTCATGGGCATCGAAAGTGATGGAAATATGCTGATCGAAGTCTAACAGGTTCTTTACCTGGCTGAAATGCAGCCATTTACGGTCTAAGGGCAGATAATTATAACTCATGAAAGCAATCCTTTGCCGCAAAGTAAGGCTGTTTTGGCGGATGGAAAAGAGAAAGCGGTTTCATTTGATGAACTGGTATTTTTTTCTTTATTTTGCGGCTCTCTAAATGGATCGGTAGCGCAGTCCGCCTCAGGCGGAAGCAGTTGCCTTCCAAGAAAGATAAAATGGATCGGTAGCTCAGTCCGCCTTAGGCGGAAGCAGTTGCCTTCATGTTAAAAGATATTGGATCGGTAGCTCAGCTGGATAGAGCAGCTGCCTTCTAAGCAGCAGGTCATTGGTTCGAATCCAATCCGGTTCACGAAAGCCTCACAAATATGTGGGGCTTTTTTATTTACGGTAGCTCAGAGGATAGAGCTTCCCGACTTCAGTCGGGAAGGTCATTGGTTCCCTCGCCTCAGGCGAGACAATCCGGTTCACGAAGTCTAACAGAAATGTCGGGCTTTTTTATTTGAAGCAGTCCGTTTTATACAGAAAAATCAAAATACATATCGTTCCTTGTACATATTTCGATTAGAGAACTCAGCGAACGGCCACACATTGGAAAGTTACTCATCAATTTTACTGCCCGATTATTCAGTGAAGAATTAGTAAGGTTCAAAGGAATTGATACAACATTAGCGAAAAAACCAGATTTTGAATGACACTTTTTATGCAATAGATTTGATTGTACAATGAGGCATTGATTAAAAATTTTGTTTTGAAAAAAATCATCCCCCATATCCTTTTTTTGCTTTTAGTTCATCATGCATATGCTCAGAATGTAACGCTCACCAAAGGTGAAACAATTGCGTATTTGGAAAAGAAATTTAAAGAAGTAGACGGTACTATTGTGAGAGACAATATAAATGAGTATAACTATTCAAATTTTAGCCTTCGTTTTGAAAATGGGAAAATAATCACCAACTTCAGCCATACTACTAAATGGATAGGCAAGGCAACGCCACCGAGTTTCACCAGTGAGGAATTTAAATTTAATCCCATCTATATAACCGGCTTTGAAATATACTCTTTGAATACTCCGGATTTTCTCGTTTTGCGAATTAAATTATCAATTCCGGCCAATTATATCCAAACCAACAGCAACGGAAGATTTCCGAGCAATACCAATGAAGTAAGTATTCCATTTGTCGGAAATCGGAATGATAAAAGTAACGGCGAAAAAATAAAGAAAGCCTTCTTACACCTTCAAGCGCTGTTAAAAGCAGAAGACGATCCATTCGGATAGCGGCTAGCGATTTTTCATTCTCTGATGGGTCTACTTTTTTGAACGTTCCCCGCTGAGTTTGTGATATATACACTCTTCGTAGCAGTTAACGTTGCGATGCCACATACGAAAATGTCACAAACTGTATTTTTTAACTGATATATCGGTACATCATTTCTCAAAAAATCTCCCGATATCAGTTGCTATATCTCATATTCTGTCCCTGGCCAACAGCTTTATTCCTTCACTATATCCCGCTGTCATACAAACTATTTTCATTACTTAAATCCCTATTAAAGCCCTATCAATACCCTATCAAACAGCTATTAATTACCATCTTCTAGTGGTTGGTTATTAATAAGTTTTTAGTAGCTTTTTAATTGATTTTATATATTTTTTACATATATTGTATCTGCGAGTCTCCCCCCTACTAGCTACGGATCAGCTATTGATTAACCACTAAATACTTTCGTATGGCTGTACTTAAGAGCCTTTCCGAGTTTGAGGGAAGCATTGGCAATATCATTGCCTACAAACGTCGTGACAGCGACAAAACATTTTTACGTACCAAAGGAGGTATCAGCAAGAAAAAAATCAAGAACGACAAAAACTTTGTGCGCACAAGAGAACTGAATGCAGAATGGAGCGGCTGTGCAAAAGCAGCGGCTATGGTAAAAGATCTTTTTCATCATCAGCAGTCGGTTACCGATTTCAATCTTTCAGGTCCGCTTACGGCTATTACCAAAGAAATACAACTGCGCGATCCGTTGCATCAGCGTGGTGAAAGAGCCATTCTCTTTTCACGATTCGGTAATATCCTGGAAGGGTTTCAGTTAAACCGTAAAAACACTTTTGAAGCTGTTATCAGGGGAAATATAGATGTACAGTTTCAGAGAGCCGAAGGTAAAGCCATCATTCAATTACCGGAACTCATACCCGATATAAGTTTTAAACCGCCGGTATCTTTACCCGTCTTCAATATCAGGCTATCGCTGGGTACACTGCCCGATATGCTTTTCATAGACAAGCATTATGCTATTGCCGATCATGCCACAGCACATTACCAGCTCGTTACGCATTATGCTACTCCCTGGTATTATACCGGTGATCGCATACCTGCACAAACAATTGAAATGGCTTTTCAGGAGCCACAAAAAATGGGGCCACATGATCTGCTGGTACTAACCATTTCTGTAAATTTTGGTACCCCTGTTACCAATGAATTGGTAAAAACGAGTAAACATACGGGGGCAGGGAAAATATTAAAGGTGAACCTGGGTGGGATGTGAGATCTCAGATCTCAAATGTCAGATATCAGATGTAGGATTTTGCTGCGCAATGTCGCCAAGGAACGAAGTTCACAGGAAACCTTTGGGGAATGCTGCACTCGCTTTTACTTAGGACAGATAAAAATTAATCACTCATGCGGCCGGGTTATCACGATGATTAGCATTAAGTTTCCAAATCCTAACCCACCCTTACCAAATACTCATCTCCTCTTTTAAAGCAATTATATTTATACAGTTTTGTTTTAAAATGATACAGTATGAAATCACTGCTTATTTATTTACTGTTTTGGGTCATCTGTTTTTCTACGGATGCACAGCCAACTAGTGATACAGTTCTAAAAAACACTTTTTACAATGAGTGGACCAGAATAATGGAATCAGACCCGAATGATCATTGGTGGAGACATGGTGCCAGTCAACGATTCCAGGTATTCGACAGAATGTCAAAGCTGACATCGCCAAAACAGAAACAGGCGGCTCTTACCAGCTTTTATGGCAATGCTGCTTTAACCTGGCTCAATGGGCAGACTGTATTGGAAATCGCCGCGGCTGGTATTAACAAAGCAAACGCAGATTCATTTTTATACCATGTAGTAGTAAATGACAGTATTGAAATTGTTCCCTGGCAGCATCCTTCTGTTTTCAAAACCAATAGCCTGGGAACCTATGCATATCTTGGAAAATTTGAGTCATTACACAAGCTGATTAAATTAGAAATCTATCATACAGGTCAGTATTACGATAAAAAAACAATCTATTATAACAACCTCTATACTCCTGCTCCTGCTATTGCAAAAGTCTTGCTTCGATATAATGACCCTTACTTATTTAATCCACAAAAACAACATTATATTCCACATAAAAAAATTGTACAGATTGGCGGCTATGAATACGAATCTTCTTTTAACAAAAAGCAAGAAATACAACACCGTTCTTTTGAGTGGAGCGATAGTATTAATCATATTAAACTGTCCATAAAACCTACCATACTTAATGAAATGTATTATATGTACCTCCGCCGTTACAGCAACACACATGCCGATACCAGTTTTATTTCCAACCAATGGAACATTTCTTCCTATTCCAAAAACCCGGAAATGATCATTAACGCTTCTTACTTTAAAAAACCGGGGAATTATGAAGTAATTATTACAACAGAAATACCCGAAGAGTTCAACAGAAAAGCCAGCAACAGACAAACCAGCTTATTCTTTTCCGTTAAACCTTCATCTGTTGTACAATTCAATTCAAAACAAGCCATTATGTACACTGCATTTCTTGCTTTTATAGGAGGTACTGGCTTCTTCTATTATCGCGGAAGAAACAAAAGACAACTGGAGAAAAAAACACAGGAAAAACAAATGGCATTAGTACAATTACGTGCAGTGAGATCGCAACTGAACCCTCATTTTATGTTCAATGCCTTATCGGGTATCCAAAACCTGATGAACAAGAATGAAGGAACTAAAGCCAGTAACTATTTATCACGCTTTGCACGTATTACCAGGCATATCTTACAAGAATCTGAACAGGATTTAACAAGCATCTGTGATGAAATAAAATTACTGGAAGATTATTTACTGATGGAACAACTGCGTTTTGGTTTCCAATACAGGATTATAGTGGCAGAGAGTATTGACCAGTCGCATACAGATATTCCTGCCATGTTATTACAGCCCCTTGTTGAAAATGCAGTAAAACACGGCGTTTCCGGGCTTTCTGAAAATGGTCATATAGAGCTCTCCATGATACCCGAAGGAAATACATTGATCGTACAGGTGAAAGATAATGGCAATGGTTTTTCTTCAGACGATAACACAGATGGACACGGACTTAAATTAGTACGGGAACGCATTCAATTACTCAATAAATTGTACCCCGATACTACCATTCGTTTTGATGTATTGTCGACCGAAGGTTTTTGTATTTGCCAGATAGCATTGAACCACTGGATATGAGCATACCATCTTTTATTGTGGATGATGAACCCCACAATATTGAAAACCTTACCCACTTACTGCAAACCCACTGCCCCAACGTAGAAGTAGTGGGTATTGCTGTATCTATTAAAGATGCGCTTATTGGCATTCAAGACCATAAACCCGACTTGCTTTTTCTTGATATCAGATTGAATAATGAAACCGGTTTCGATCTTTTACAGCAAATAGTGTATTCACCAATTGAAGTGATATTCATTACTGCATATGACCAATACGGTGTTCAGGCTATAAAATTTGCAGCACTTGATTATCTGCTGAAGCCTGTTGATTCTGATGAACTGATTAAAGCAGTTCAGAAAGCCACTGAAACGTTATCATACAAAAAGCAAAATGAACAATTACTTTTCCTGGTACAAGAATTATCAGCAGGCAAAACCAAAAAAATTGCACTGCCTACCCAGGAAGCCATCAGGTATGTGGAGCTTGCCTCTATTGTAAGATGCGAAGCCAGCAATAATTACACTTTTATTTTTCTAGAGAACGGCGAAAAAATACTAATCGCAAAAACTTTAAAAGAGTATGCCGATCTATTAGCTCCATCTGATTTTTACCGCACGCACCAATCCCATCTTGTCAACCGATCCTATATCAAAAGCTGGCTGAAAGAAGATGGAGGTAAACTCTTACTGACCAATGGAACCACTATTCCTGTTTCAAGGATAAACAAAGAGAGAATCAAAGGATTACTGAAACCATCCATATGACTCCTAATGCCAGAATAAGGAAACTGGAGTACACCAATAACCCCAAATTCACGATCTGCCGATTTTGTGCACCGAACATCCATTTTTTTGAACTTATATCTGTTTTTTTCCTAATTTCCCTTATACCCGGAATTGCTTCTTCTAAAACCTGCCACAAAATCCATTCTATGCAACCAATGAACAGGCATGATTGTCTGTGTTAATGAATTTGTCTGAAGTGAGCCATTCATGAAAGGAAAAAACAGTTTTAGTCATTTGTTAGGCAGAAAACCCTTTGTTTTTCTGTTATTGCTCTCCTGCCTGGGCATACAGACTGTTATGGGCCAATGTCCACCCAATATCGGGTTTGAAAAAGGAAGTTTTGAAAACTGGGAAACACTAAAGGGGCGTATCGAGAGAGATGGTATCATTAACATGAGTGTAGTTTCACCCGACCCAACCAACCATCGTATCCTGGATGCTTCGGTAAATGGCAAAGAAACAGATCCATTCGGTGGCTTTCCGGTGGTTTGTCCGAACGGCAGTGGTCATTCCGTAAAATTAGGCTACGAACAAGGTGGTCAGGATGCACATGGTCTTCGGTATACATTTACGGTTCCACAAACAAATGCAGACTATAGCCTGATTTATAATTATGCAGTTGTGCTTGAAAACCCAACGCACCAGCCACATGAGCAACCACAGCTATCGGTTAAAATATACAACGTAACAGATAATAAATATGAGGATTGTGGCTCATTTCAATTCATCGCTTCAGCCGACCTTCCGGGTTTTCAACTTGCCAGCGGTTCGAGGCCTAATGTTTTTTATAAAGACTGGGCACCTATTACATTAAAGCTTCCCAACTATGCAGGAAAAACCCTGCGCCTGGAATTCACCGTCAACGATTGTACATTGGGTGGGCATTTCGGCTATGCCTATATCGACATCAATGAAAACTGCGGCACACCCATCACCGGAAACGTTTTGTGCAATAATATTCCCAACCTCACCCTTACAGCACCTTATGGCTTTATGGGTTATAAATGGCTTTCAGAAGATTTTTCACAGGAACTGGGCAAAAACAATACACTTAAATTGAGTCCGGCTCCGCCACCAGGTACACGTTTAGCACTGGAGATTGTACCATACCCCAACCAGGGATGTCTCGATACATTGTACTCGACAGTGATGAAATCAGACGATCCTTTTGATTTCATCCTCAAAGCAGATATGGAAGCCTGTGAAACACCCGGGCTCGATTTGACTAATCCCGCACTAATACAGGGCAGTACAGCAGGTATGGTCTACAGTTATTTTACAGACATCAACGAATCTATCTTTGTATCCAATCCTAAAAAAGTTGTAACTGCCGGCACTTATTATATTAAAGCAGTGAACACCGCTGGCTGTACCGATACCAAACCTTTTAATGCCGTCATCAGGAGAAACCCGGTGGTGAAGGTTGAGCGGGATCATGCAGAATGTATTCCCAATACCATCAATATTACTACACCTGATATTACAAAGGGCAGCGATCCCGGGCTTGTGCTGAGTTACTGGGAAGATGATAAAGCCACGAAAGCCATGACCAATCCTTCGGCTGTCAGTAAATCGGGTTTGTATTATATCAAGGGCGTCAATCAATATGGTTGTACAAGTATTCAACCCATTTATGCTTCCATTACAGCGCCGCCAGTGATCGTCACACATAATTTCACTGTTTGTGGTGAATTAAAACTTTCAGCTGTTAACCCGGTAGCCGGTAGTGATGTAACAGCAACACCCAGTTACTGGAAAGATGAAGCGACCAGCGTTGCCATTCCACCCGATTTCTCCTTTACAAAGACCACTGATTATTACGTAAAACTTACGTCTGTTGCCGGCTGTGCCGTTAAGAAAGTAGCTAAGGTAGTGGTGAATCCACTTCCTGAATTTACCGTTACACAACCAGCATCTGTTCGCATACCACAAACCATTAACTTGGCCAATACGGTACCTGCAAGTACCAACTGGACCTATTCTTACTGGGAAGACAGCGCCACCACCAAACGTTTGATGAATCCGGAAAGAATCATCAAATCGGGTACTTATTTTATCAAAAGCACCAATACCTATAACTGTACCGTTACCAACTCGGTGGATGTAGACATACAGGATGCCATCATCACACCCGCCAATGTATTTTCACCTAATGGCGATGGTATTCACGATAACTGGCATATTCCACTTATTGAATATTATCCCGATTCCCAGATTGAAATCTTTACCCGTAACGGGCAGTCCGTATACCGCTCTAAAGGCTATACGCCTGTTTGGGATGGTAGATCGAATGAAGGTAAAATTGTTCCGGTAGGTGTTTACTATTATGTGATCAAGCAAAATGCCAAACAGAAACATATTTCCGGAACGGTTACGGTAGTTTATTGACAGGAGCTATTAGGCTATTAGCTGCTAGCTTCTAGCTTCTAGCTTCTAGCTTCTAGCCACTAGTAAGAAAAAATATCTACAATGGAAGATTGCATCATTTATATGAAAATGCCTGATCGCTTCCAGCTATCAGCTAGGAGCTAGAGGCTAGAAGCTAATAGCTATAAGCCCAAAATCTCTTCCCCTCATTCACATCTCCATTCCGTATTTTCGCCAACAATCTTTTTCTGCTATGGATGTGAAGATAGAAGCATCATGGAAAGATGTTTTAAAAAATGAATTTACCAAACCCTATTTCTTACAGGTAGTAGCGCACCTGAAAACAGAAAGGGCTACGGGGGCGGTGATTTATCCTCCGGGGCAATTGATTTTTAATGCTTTCTCTTCTACCCCATTTGATACAGTTAAAGTGGTGATACTGGGTCAGGATCCTTATCATGGTGCCGGACAGGCACATGGATTGAGTTTTTCTGTTCCGGATGGCATCAAACCTCCTCCTTCGCTGGTAAATATGTACAAGGAACTGCAAAAAGACATTGGCATGCCCATACCCAACTCCGGCAACCTCAGTAAATGGGCTGAACAGGGTGTACTATTACTCAATGCTGTATTAACGGTTAGAGCCAATGAACCTGCCAGCCATGCAAAAATCGGCTGGATGGATTTTACCGATGCCGTCATCAGAAAAATATCGGATGAAAAAAAAGGCGTGGTGTTTTTATTGTGGGGGCGTTTTGCGCAGGACAAACAGGTACTGATTGATGAGACTAAGCACTATGTATTAAAAGCAGCACATCCCTCACCTTTTAGTGCAGACAAAGGTTTTTTTGGTTGCAAACATTTCAGCAGAACCAATGAACTATTGATGAAGCAGGGACTTTCACCCATCGACTGGAATATTTCAACTGAACACTAATTATCATGAGTCAACCACCAACAGGAACACCCGTCTGGAAACTGATCATCGGAAGACTATTTGCCGTTTGGGCACTGGTATTATTTATTGTGACCATGATTCCTGCCGTGTTGTTTTACCTGCCCTGTTTTTTGCTGGATGATCCCGCAAAAGCCCGCTGGCACAGACATGTTTCGAGGGTGTGGATGTGGATTTATTTACACCTTATTGGTTGTCCGCTCCGCATAAAAGGAAAAGAAAATTTTGAAAAAGGCAGCAATTATGTCGTGATCTGTAATCATAACAGCCTGATGGATGTACCTGTGAGTACACCTTTTATGCCACGCGCGAATAAAACCATTGCCAAAAAAAGTTTTGCCAAAATTCCACTCTTTGGATGGATCTACACTTTTGGCAGTGTGTTGGTTGACAGAAAAAGTGATGAAAGCAGGAGACGCAGTTATGAAGAAATGAAAAAGAAATTATCGATCGGACTGGATATGGTTATTTATCCGGAAGGAACACGTAACCGCAGCAATGATCCTTTGAAAAGTTTTTATGATGGCGCATTCAAACTGGCGGTAGATACAGGCAAACCCATCTTACCCACCATCCTGTTTCACACAAAAGAAGTATTACCCGCCAATATTTTCTTCTACCTCATGCCCCACCATCTCGAAATGCATTTTCTTCCACCCGTTGTATCAAAGGGAAAAACAAGTGCTGCATTAAAAGAAGAATTGTTTGAACTGATGTGGAAGTATTATGAAGACCATAGTTGATAGTCCATGGTTTATCGACTATGCACTATACTTATGCTTCTAAAATCTTGAATTGGAAAATACCCTGCTTCTGTTGATTCTTAAATCGCGGAGAATACCTGATTTCGGGTTGATGGTAATATTAAATGAACGATACAAACCAATAGGTGTAACGTTGATCGACAATTGCCAGCAATGCATTTCACGGGTAATAAACATGCTCAATTGCTGCAGACTTTTACTGGTTACATCGTAACCACCATTGCCCCCCAGCTTCCATTTATCTGTGAGACTAAAATCTCCATTGAATGAAATTGACGAAAAAGTTTCTGTATTAAATCCTGTAAAATCTGGTTTCAACACACGGGTAAAATTCAATGAATAAGAAAGACTAAGTGTCCAGGGAATATTAAAATCTGTAAATTCTGCAGGGTTAGCCTGCGCAAACTGTAATTGTCTTTGCTGCTCTTCAGGTGTCATGAAGGGATCAATCGGAATGTCTTTTCCATTCTCATCCGAACCATCTTTTGATTTACTGGAAAAAGAAGTTGAGATGGCAAGGTTACCGCTGGTAATACGGCCAAATTGCAGTTTTTTGACATCAAAAGCCAGTTCTTTCTGACGGAAACCCTTTGCATCTACTTTGTATGGATCAAGATTCATGCCTGCAGTAATATTGATCTTGTTGAATAAGGTACTGCGTGCATAGAAAGTGAAATTGCCCAATGCGAAACTATCGGCGAGTAAGTTGTAAGATGAGTTGAAGCCAAATCCATCAATCAGTTTGATCTTTTTAGTGGCTTTCCCGGTACTGTCAGCTTTGTCTTTCAGTTTCATCTCTAACAGGTTATCAATACCAAAACCAATTCCACCGAATGCTCCTTCAGAAAACCCCGGGATCACACCTCCCTCAAACTGCGAAAAACGCATTACACGACCTGTGGTATCCACCTGGGTATTGTAAAAGTATTTTGCCGCCATATCGGGGCGGTAGCTGAAAGAAATATTGGGTCTTACCTCATGTCTGATAATTTTTTGATCTTTCGATTTGATGGTATAAGTACCAAAAATCCGCGTATTCATACTGATACCAAATGCCATCTGTCTGGCCGTATAAAAACCACGCTGAATAGTGGTGTCTACTTTTTTTGCTGTACTATTCCAGTTTCTCAGGATACGCTGACCATACCAGCGTTCTTCAAAAGAAACACTGGGTGCTATGGTAATAGGACCTAGTGATGGCAATGAAAGGGTGATGGGAATATTGTGTTGTGCTCCCCACTGTAATGTATCGAGCATTCTTCGAATATTGAATGCTGTATCGTAAAAAGACAACTGGTTCAACAGATTACCACTATAACCAATACCAATTTTTTCATACCATTTTCCAGCACCCACCTGGTCTTTTTGCTGAAACGGATAAAAGGTTACTACGTTAAAGTTCATGGTTGGCAAACTCAGGTTTACCAAACGTGTATTGTTATTCTGGCTATGGTTGGCGTTGAGTGTGAGGTTGTATTTACCTCGCCAGTCCTTGGTATAGCTGATAGATGAATTTAACTGGTTATTAAAATTCTGAACAGGGTTATTCAAAATTAACTGGTTGAACCTGGTGCTACCAAAATTTACATTGGCTGAAAAACTGGTTCCGGGTCTGGCTCTGCTGTCTCTGCTATGCGACCAGTTGATCATGAATGAACTGGTTTTACTAAACTCTTCTTTTGAAGCCCCGCTCCTGTTCAATATCCTTGAATTCTGAATAGTCAGGTTGAGGTTACTGGTAAACTTATAGCGTTTCAGAAACCTCGAATTAAAATTGACCATAAAACCACCATAGGAATATAAATTAGCCCTTGTGGTAAGGTCGAGGTTTTTATTAAAGATGTGATAGTAACCAATGCCCTCCAGTCCCAAACCAAAATCTTCGCTGGCTGTAAAAGCCGGTGCTATAAATCCGGATTGCGGGCCTCTGTACAAAGGAAATATACCAAATGGAATACCAATCGGCATTGGCACTCCTTCAAACTCAGGAAAAGCAGCACTGGATATACCCATTTTGTTGTTGATGATTTTCATCTTACTTGTTCGAAAAGCAAAATGGGGTGTATCGAGGTTACAGGTGGTAAACCTGGCTTTGCTGGCAAAAGCCTCATCGGCACTTATTTTTTTCAGTATCTGTGCATTGACATAAATTTCGCCCTCCTGGAAAAAAGTGTTTTTAATAACACCTTTCGCAGTTTTGAGATTGAATAGAATGGAATCACTAACCGATTTTGTTTCGCCCTGTATCAGTTGAGGCTTACTCAAAGGATTTCCCGTGGAATCAAGCGATCCATATGCTTTTACCATCTGCGACTCCTGGTCGTAGCGAATGGTAGCGGCTTCCATCTGTAAATCTTTATAGTTGGTTTTGGCTTTGCCATAGAGTATAAATTCACGCGTATCAATCATCAATACACCCGAATCCACTGCTGAATAACTGATGGGGGCATCAATTGAGTCTTTGGAAATTCGTAAAGTATCTGTTTTGGTGACGAGAGAGTCGGTTGATTTTTTCTGTGCCAGGCTATCCAATTTTTTTCTGCTGGTATCGCTTATATTTTTGGATGGAACTGTATCCCGCTGCGCAATAGCGGTTCTTGTCTGAAGAAAAAACGGAGCGGCATGACCCTGCGTATGAAATGTTAATATGAGTAAATATCCACACGCTACAATAGGAAGCATGGTTTTTGCGTTAATTTTACAGCGTTTGCGCATATTCACCTGGCAAAAATAGTGTTTGAAGCGTGTAAACCGAACTCTGGTTATAATCCTTTAACGAATTGATATGATGCGTGTAAAATGTGCTGCTTTTGTTTTGTTAAGTTTAGGGATCGGCATTTTCTGTTCCTTTACGTCTGATAAGGGCAAACCTCAGCAAAAACAGGTGCTCCGAAGGATCATCGTTGACGCCGGTCATGGCGGCGAAGATGTGGGTGCCCGTGGCAGGTATTCTACCGAGAGCCAGATTTCACTGGAAGTAGCCCTGAAACTGGAGAAAATGCTGCAGGATGCCTTACCCGATGTGGAGATCATTATGACCCGCAGAACCGATGTTTTCCACTCCGTTATCCATAAAGCCGATATAGCCAATCAGGCAAAAGGCGATCTTTTCGTCTGTATACACGTTAATTCGGCCGCATCACGCCGAAACAGAGAGTTTATTGGCTATAAAACCATAACCGTTAAAAGAAAAGGAAAACTGGTTAAACAAAGGGTAAAAGATTACCGTACCTGGACCACACCCAGTCCGGCCATGGGTACCGAAACCTTTATTTATGGTATCGATAAAACCGATGAGCGCAAAGCGGTAGCCAGTGAGGGATTGGATGAATACCTGGATAGTGTTTCCGTAAAAATTCTGGAAGCACGCAAAAAAACCGATGCCAACGATCCTACCAAAACCATGCTGGCCAATATTCTTACCCAGCAATATTTTCAGCGCAGTGCCAAACTGGCCATGACCATTGAAGAAGAATTTGAGAAAGTAGGCCGTGTAAGCCGTAAGGCCCAGCAAAGAAAAAAAGGTATCTGGGTTTTACAGGCCGTTAACATGCCTGCAGTACTGGTGGAAACAGGTTTTATATCAAATCCAGAGGAAGAAGACTACCTCAACAGCGAAAAAGGGCAGATGGAAATTTGTCAGGTAGTAACCAAAGCCATCCGTATTTATAAAAACTCTCTGGAAAACCAGGCTGGCATTACCGCTGCCGGTAATAGAAAATAAAGCCGCTTTAACAGGCTAATGAGAAGGCCTAAACCCAAGAAACCTTAGTTTTGCGATATGAAGATATCGAACGAAACAAAAGTGGGTGCGCTTACGGCTATTGCCATCACTTTACTGATCCTCGGATTTAATTTCCTGAAAGGCAAAACCTTATTCAAAACCGGTAATTTCATTTACGCCAAATACAACGATACCAAAGGAATCATGGTATCCAATGGTGTATTCATCAACGGCTTCCAGGTGGGTTCTGTATACGATATCGAAAATGCTGATGCCAATCTTTCTGCCATTGTAGTGGCCATTAAACTGAAAGACAACTATAATATTCCCGTTAATTCTGTTGCTTCTATTAAAGAAAACCCATTGGGTAATGCCAGCATCAGTATTAGTCTGGGTGATGCAGCTTCCTATGTAAAATCGGGTGATACCATACTTACCTCTTCCTCTGCGGGTTTATTGGGTGATGTAATGAATAAACTGGGACCTGTGGGCGACCAGATTAAAGCTACCGTAAGTTCGCTCGACAGTGTACTGAAAAACATCAATACTATTTTTGATCCGGCTACTAAAAACAACCTGCAGGGCGTTATTGCCAATATCAATAAAACCACTGCCAGCCTTGTCGTTTCGTCTGCCTCTATTCAAGCCATGCTCAACGAGCAAACAGGTGCTATTACTGCTTCCATGAATAATGTAAACAGTTTCACCAAAAACCTGGCCGACAACAATGAGAAAGTTACCCGTATGCTCAGTAATGTGGAGAAGACCACTGAAAATTTATCGAAAGCTGATATAGATGGTACCGTAGCCCAGTTAAAAACTTCCATTGAAACATTGAACAGTATTTTGGCCAAAGCTTCTTCTACCGATGGTTCATTAGGCAAACTGCTCAACGATAAAACATTGTATGATAACCTGAGTAATACCGTAAGGAGTGCCAATATACTGATGGATGATCTGCGTGTACATCCCAAACGTTATGTAAACATTTCAGTGTTTGGCAAGAAAGATAAAACAGGTCCCTTAATGGCTCCATTAGACTCTACGAAGAATAAACAATAATGCGGATCAGCCAATTTGTTTTTTGCAGTTTGTTGTTGTGCTGTAGTTTACTCACCAAGGCACAAACCAGCAATCCACCCGTTACAGATACAAGTAAAACTGTAACAGGCAGATTATTGGAGCCTTTACAAGCGCGTCGTAATCACATACAAAAAATCGATTCGCTGAACCAGTTTATTTCTTACGCGGGCGATGTGATCATGAAGCAGGACAAGACACTTTTTTATGCAGACAGTGTTGTACTAAACCCTATTACAAACGTATTGGAAGCATTTGGTAATATCCATATCAATGATGCAGACAGTGTACATACTTATGCGCAATACCTGAAATACCTCGCAAAGGAGAAAAAAGCCTACCTGAAAAAGAGGGTACGATTAACGGATGGAAAGAGCACCCTTACAACTGAAGAGCTGGAATATGACGTGACGGTAAAGATTGGCACTTATCTCAAAAATGGCAAAGTGGTGAATGAAAAAACAACACTTACCAGCAAGGAAGGTTATTATTATGGCGACACCAGAGATATTTATTTCAAACAGAAAGTGGTGTTGATTAATCCGGATTATCGCATCAATACCGATACACTGCAATACAATACAGATACAGAGATCGCCACATTTACAAGTCCGACCACCATCCGCAACGATAAAAAGCTTATCATCAAAACACGTGATGGTTTTTATGACCTGAAAAACAAACGCGCCCAGTTATTCAAACGTTCTATTATTGATGACAGTACCTATACCATGACGGCCGATGAAATGGCACTGGACAGTTTGAGTGGTTTGGGAGAGTTCAGGGGTAATGCCGTATATCGTGGTAAAGATTCAGCAAAAGGTTTCGACCTGATTGCCAATAATATTAAAACCAATAACAAAAAGAATTCTTTACTGGCTACACAGAGTCCATTGTTATTATTGAAACAGGATCGCGACTCTATTTATATTGCTGCCGATACTTTTTATTCTGCCAAACTATCTGATCTGCTCAAAATCAAAACCGTACCAAGGGTAAGAGACAGCGTTGATTTTATTTTTTCGCCTGACAGTACCAAAGAAGACAGTACCGATAAATATTTTGAAGCCTATTACAATGTGAAGATCTATTCCGATTCATTGCAAAGCGTAGGCGATAGTTTGTTTTATGCCTTAAAAGATTCTGTGTTTCGCATATTCAAACAGCCCGTCGTATGGGCACAGGAAAACCAGGTAAGTGGCGACACCATTTACATGTACCTGAAAAACAGCAAACCCGAAAGATTATACGTGTTTGAAAATGCTTTGGCTCTCAGCAAAGTAGATAGTTCCATGTATTTTAACCAGGTGAAGGGTAATACCATCAATGCTTTTTTTGACACAACGGGACAAATTCATTTTCTGCGGGCAAAGGGCAATTCAGAAAATGTGTATTATGGGGTTGATGAACAGAAGAATTTTATCGGCGTAAATAAAAATAGTTCTGATGTGATTGAGATTCGCTTCGATAAAGGCAAACCCAAAAAAGTAGTATTAATCAATGCTGTCGATGGCACTATGTACCCGATGCGGCAGGTGAATCACGAAGAACTGAAATTGCGTAATTTCAGGTGGCTGGATAACCGAAGACCCAAGAGCAGGTTCGATATCCTCTCCTCTCAATAAACTATCCCCTGTTTAATCTGTAAATTGCAAGTATGATCTTACCCAGGTTTGTACATACCCGTTTATTGCATCCCTTAAGGCAGTTTATACATGATAGTCGTGCCATCGGTATCACGTTGCTGGTATGTACTGCTGTATCGCTGGTGGCAGCCAACTGGGGAAGTTGGGGTGAAGCCTACAGAACCATGTGGCATATTTCTTTTGACGGCACACTGAACCACCATACCCACATGGGCTTTTTATCATTACCCAATTCACCTTTACTGGTCATCAATGATGCACTGATGGCATTGTTCTTTTTCCTGGCTGGTATGGAAATCAAGCGTGAACTGGTTTGCGGAGAGCTGGCTTCAATTAAAAGAGCGACTCTTCCTGTGGTGGGTGCCATTGGTGGCATGTTCGCACCGGCTTTGTTGTTTGGTTTATTTAACAAAGGCACCGCCTATATGGCTGGCTGGGCCGTTCCTACGGCCACCGATATTGCATTTACGCTTGGTATCGCATCGCTGCTGGGTAAAAGAGTACCGGTCGCATTAAAAATATTTCTCACCGCACTTGCCATCATCGATGATCTTGGCGCCATTGTGGTGATCGCTTTATTTTATGGAGGTAAAATTATATTCGGTTATTTAATCGGTGCTATTGCTGTACTGGCTGTTCTATGGTTCCTGAATAAAAGAAAAATGACATTTGGCATACTACATTGGTTGCTGGGTATTGTGTTATGGTATTGCATGTTCAACTCGGGCATACATGCTACTGTTGCTGGCGTGGTCTTTGCTTTTATGGTGCCCGTTTCTTCACTGGAAAAACTGGAACTAAAATTTCACACACCTGTATATTTCATCATCATGCCCATTTTCGCATTGGCCAATACAGCTATCGGTATTCCTGAAAACAGTTTGCAGGCTTTAAACAGCAGTTTAAGCTGGGGTATTATCATCGGACTTTGTATCGGCAAACCATTAGGCATTACCACCGCCTGTTATCTGTTGGTATCAAGAAAACTGGCAGAACTGCCATCTGGAACGGGCTGGTATAAAATGATAGGTGGCGGTTTACTGGCGGGTATTGGTTTTACGATGAGTATCTTCATCTCAACACTGGCATTCACCAATGCAGCAGAACAGGATATCGCAAAAATTTCCGTCCTGCTCGCCTCACTGATCGCTATGTTGAGTGGGTATATGTGGCTCAAGAAACAGAGAAATAAGAAATAAGAAATTAGAAAGTATGGTTTACTCCTTGTTTCTCATTTCTTATTTCTTATTCCTTATTTCTTATTTCTTATTTCTTATTTCTCTGTTCCCTAGCTCTCTTTCTCCATCATCAGATACGCTTTAATAAAGCCATCAATCTCTCCATCCATCACCGGACCTACATTACCTACCTCGTAATCAGTGCGGTGGTCTTTGATCATTTTATAGGGATGGAATACATAACTTCTGATCTGGCTTCCCCATTCTATTTTTTTCTTGTTGGCATTGGTGGCATTCATGGCTTCCTGGCGTTTGCGTAATTCTTCCTCATACAAACGACTCTTCAGCATTTTCATGGCCAATTCACGGTTCTCGCCCTGTGTACGTGCCTGCTGACATTCCACAATAAATCCGCTGGGAATATGTTTCAGACGAACGGCCGTTTCCACTTTGTTTACGTTTTGTCCGCCACTACCTCCGCTTCGGTAAAAAGCCCATTCAAGATCGCCGGGGTTTACATTGATTTCAATACTATCATCAATCAATGGATATACAAACACCGATGCAAATGATGTATGACGCCTTGCATTGCTATCAAAAGGAGAAATGCGCACCAGTCTGTGTACACCACTTTCTGCTTTTAAAAACCCATAAGCAAAATCGCCATCAAACTGCAGTGTGGCACTTTTGATACCGGCACCATCACCTTCCTGAAAATCGAGTTCAGTTACTTTCCAGCCCTGTTTATCGCCATACATACGATACATACGAAGCAGCATTTCTGCCCAGTCCTGGCTTTCCGTTCCACCTGCACCGGAATTGATTTGCACAATGGCAGGTAACTCATCTTCAGGTTTATTGAGGGTGCTCTTAAACTCTGCATCTTCAATACTGGTCAATGCATTTTCATAAGCCTGTTTGGTTTCTTCTTCAGAAGCATCACCTGCTTTCCAGAAATCGAAGAGTACAGCAAAGTCTTCTACTGCCGATTCCACCTGTTTGTACAGACGGAGCCAGTATTCATTTACTTTAATTTCTTTCATGATAGCCGTAGCACGGGCGTTGTCATCCCAGAAGCCAGGCGAGAGTGAGAGCTGTCGATCGGTATCTACTTTATAGTTCCTGTTATCGACGTCAAAGAAACCTCCTCAGGACAACTACACGGTCCCTTAAAATTTTAATTTGTTCTATTGTCATATTTGAATTTTTGGATGTCAGATGGCAGATATCAGATTTGAAAAAATCCGACATCTGCCATCTGACATCAATACATTTAAAAAACCATAAGCCTCATAAGCCGGATTCTGTTCCAATACCATCATTTATCTGGCCTCAACATTACTGTTGCGATCTTGCTGCCTACCCTGGAACCCTCCCAACACTGCTGTTGGAATCGGACGAGCCGCCCTCAATGATTCCTATACATGGCATTACAGCACCCAAGGTTTACCCGCTCTTACTGTTACCAGTAAAAACCGTGAGCTCTTACCTCACATTTTCACCCTTATCTCGCCTAAGGCGAGACGGTTATTTTCTGTGGCACTTTCTCGTCCCCACACTGCTGTGGGGAGCCGGCTCTTCACCGGTGGGTTGCCCTTTGCTGTCCGGACTTTCCTCCCCTCTCGCCTTAGGCGAGAGAAGCGATGGTTCGGGCTTATGGAAGGGCAAAGGTACGAAAATGAATACAGATGTTTATGTTAGATGAATGACCACCAAAAAGCAGTTATACACAGACCCCTTCAGTGCCATTCTGTTATTCCTGTGGCAACTCAATTAATACTGAAAGAAAATCTCCGTCGCTCCATATCCAAAACGCGGATCATACTGGTTGATGAAATTTTTTACTTCCCTTTTGGTTTTGAGGATATCGTGTATCTCTTCTCTTAATCTGCCGGTACCAACACCATGAATCACAATCAATGTCGGCTGGTGATGTGCTACCGCCAGATCGAACCACTTTTCAAATTCTGATAGCTGGATACCTACAATTTCAATATTGCTTATCTTTTCGTAATCATGTGTCAGCTTTTCTATATGCAAATCCACTACTGAACGGGCAGGCGGCAGGTGCTGTCGTGCTTTGGATGCATCGTAAATTTTGTATCCCTTACCAGACAATTTTGAGAGATCAACATAATCTTCTTCCGTTTTATCAGGATACTGATCAAATAACTTGTAAGAAATAGTTGGCTCATTGTTTTCTTTCATCGCTTCAATACGCTGAAACAGTTGTTTGGGTTTCAGCTTCAGTTGCGCTTCATAGTGAGCAGCTTTCTTTTTTTCAGGCTGCAGCAATGAGAAATCAATGGAAAAAGAGGGACTGTCATTGACTGCCTCAAAAGCAATATCGTGGAGGTAAAAATCATGAAATCCCTGTACCTGGTTGCTGAGTTCGAAATTAAGTTCCTGCGCAAACAACTGTTTATACACAAACTGGTATGCCTGCGGGGTTTTGTTCACGAGATGTACCCTTAATAAATCAACCACTTCATCATTAAAATCATCCAGTGAAAATTTGGGGATCAAAGCCAGCCAAACACCATCTGCCACCTGTATCTGGTTGGGCTTGGGTTTTTCTTTGGGAAGCTGGTCAATATATTGTTTGGGTGCTTTTTGCTCTTCCGGTTCTTTCTTTTTGGTAAAGCGATAGAAATAAGGGAAGTCGATCTGGTCCATATAAGCAGGGAACTTTACGCCTCTTACTTCGATCATCACCATTTTATCGTTGATCAGTTCAATTACTTTTCCCTCTTCATTGCTGTGTAATACAATGATCTCGTCTCCTACCTGGTATTTCATGGGGCAAAAATACGGAAGAAGGGAAACAGAGGAATAAGAAATAGGAAATAAGGAATAAGAAAGTAAATTATCTGTAATTTGATCCACTTCTCTTCACTTTCTCATTCCTTATTTCCTATTTCTTATTTCCCATTCCCTGTCTACACTTCTGTTTGGTTCAGCACACTGTTTTTACGGCCATAAAAGAAGTAAATCAACAACCCAAGTGTCATCCACATAAAAAACCAGGCCCAGCTTAAGGCAGGTATTTCAATCATGAGATACGAGCAGGTAAACACGCCCATGATGGGTATAAAAGAATAGTTACGCAAAAAGGTGAGCACACTCAATACAATCGTAATGATCACAAATACAATAAAGAGTATTTCCTGGTAACCTTCTGTAGTGAGGTTATTAATGGCCAGCTGCAATCTTTCACGCGTAAGAAATATGAATGTCAGTGTTAATGCCGGGATAATCCATTTACCATTGATATAAGGCAGACTGAATTTACCCGGTTCCTTTTTTACCGGTGGCAGAAGCAATACTCCTCCCGACACCAGTACAAAGGCAAATAAAGTACCAATGCTGGTAAGATCGGTCATGATACCCGATTCAATAAACAAAGCACCTACAGCCACAATAATACCCGTTACAATCGATGCAAAAACGGGTGTATTGTATTTGGGGTGAATTTTCTGAAAACGTTTGGGTAATAATCCATCGCGACTCATGCTCATCCAGATACGCGGTTGTCCCAACTGGAACACGAGCATCACCGATGTTGTAGCGACAACTGCACTGATGGATACAATTTTTTCAATCCATGGCGCCCTGTTTTCAAATACAAAAGCCAGTGGATCATTTACATCCTTGAAATTTGCATAGTTCTCAATACCGGTAAGCACGAGTGCGATCAGTATATATAAAACGGTACAAATTACCAGCGAATAAATCATACCCCTTGGTAAATCGCGTTGCGGGTCCTTACATTCTTCTGCAGTGGTAGAGATGGCATCAAAGCCAATATAGGCATAGAACACGGCTGATACACCTTTCAGTACCCCGGTAAATCCATTGGGCATAAAGGGTCTCCAATTATTGGTATCCACAAAAAAAGCTCCGGCAATGATGACAAATATGATGACGGCCACTTTGAAGATCACCATGGCATTGGCCGTTTTTTTACTTTCTTTTATACCGATGATGGTGATCCATGTTATCAATGCCACTACCATGAAAGCCGGCAGGTTGAAGAAGATATGCATACCGCCGATGACTGGCGCGCTGTTATAGGCATTGATGGCAAAACGGTAAGACTCTAACTGTGCAGGATCTGTAATATTACCCGCAGCCATTGCATTGGTGGCCGTTGTAAAAGCATTCGAAGCCGTAAGCGGATCTACCAGTAACCAATCGGGCAAATGAATATTGAAAATATGTACCAGCAGGTTATTGAAATAGCCGCTCCATGAAATGGCTACCACAATATTACCAATGGCATATTCGAGTATCAGTGCCCAACCGATGATCCAGGCAATCAGTTCTCCAAAAGTAACATAGGAATAGGTGTAGGCACTTCCTGCAACAGGCACCCGGCTGGCAAACTCAGCATAACAAAGTGCAGAGAAACCACAGGTGATGGCTGTAATAACAAATAGCAGTGATATACCCGGCCCTCCATCATAAGCAGCGCCGCCAATGGTAGAAAACACCCCGGCGCCCACTACTGCCGCAATACCCAGGTAAGTGAGATCACGAACACCCAATACTTTTTTCAGTCCGGTTCCATGTGCATCTGTATGACCGGCTGCTGCATCTGCCGTAATTTTATCAAGTGATTTTTTTCTGAAAAGAGAACCTGGCATGCTGGTTGGTTTTGGTGATGGAAGAATCGTTATTTATAAACTGAACAGTTGACAAGATAATTCAATCCGGTTAATATTCTCGCTGTATGAGAAAATTGGCCAGTTCCTGTAAAGGCTCTTTACGAACGGCTCTTACGGCAATGGCTTCAAGGTGACCTAATGCTGTTTGCAGGTATTTATCTTTGAGCGCCCTGGCCCATTCATCAATATTGCAGGCGCGGAAAATAGCCAACATTCTTTCTACTTTATCCGCAGGGTTTTGTCGCATTAAGTGTTCCATCTCTTTTCGCTGTTCCGGTGATGCCACTTCCATTGCATGTAACAGGAGAAATGTTTTTTTATTCTGTCGGATATCTCCGCCTACATCTTTCCCGAATTTTTCAGGATCACCAAAAGCATCCAGGTAATCATCCTGCACCTGAAAAGCGATACCCAGGTTTTTTCCGAAATCGTAGAGATGTCTGCAATTGCCTTCACTGGCACCGCCAATAATGGCGCCCATTTCCAAACTCGCAGCCAATAGTACAGATGTCTTCAGACTGATCATATGAATATAAGCGTCCAGAGAAACCGATTCCAGTTTTTCAAAATCCATATCCAGTTGCTGCCCTTCACAAACTTCCCTCGCTGTTGTGTTAAACAGGTTGAGTAGGCGATGCAGGTATTGTGGATTGATTTTATTCAGGTATTCATATGCTTTAATGAGCATCACATCACCCGCCAGCAATGCAGTGCTTTCACCATAACGGATATGCACGGTTTCCATACCCCTGCGCAAAGGGGCTGCATCCATGATATCGTCGTGAATGAGGGTAAAATTGTGAAACAGTTCTATCGCCGTTGCCATATGCCAGGTATCGGGATGAATTTCATCAAACAATTCATTGCCCATCAGACACATGACAGGACGTATTCTTTTACCTCCCCAGGACAGGAAATATTCGTTGGGTTCATATAAACTGGAGGGCTGTTCAGGAAAATGCCTGACTGCAAAATGATTCCCGAAATCTGTTACTAAATCTTTAAAACTGTGCATAATACAAACCTAAATATAAAAGCAAAAGCAACCTTAACTATTCCTTGAAGATTAACGGGATTATTTTTGGCACGATTTTATGTTATAAGAGAAAAACACTGTTATGAAAAGAGTAATTCTGTTAACCCTGATTGTTTTTACAGCTTCTGTTGCTATGGCGCAGAGCACAGGCTCCACCTACAAAACCGCTTTGGGTGTGAAAGTGTACCCCGGGGCCATTAGTGTAAAACACTTCGTGAAAAGTAATGCCGCCATTGAAGGTCTTGGCTATATTTCAAATGATGGTTTTCGCTTAACGGGTCTCTATGAGTACCATGGCGATTTTACCGGTGTTGATGGCTTGAAATGGTATGTAGGTGGTGGTGCACACCTTGGTTTGTGGAGCGACAACTGGCGCAACCGTTATCCTACCCGTAATGATGGTCTTGCCATTGGTGTGGATGGTGTACTGGGTGTTGATTACAAAATAAAAGGTGCCCCCTTAAACCTTAGCTTCGACTGGCAGCCTTCTTTCAACTTTATCGGCTACAACTATTTCGAAGGTGGCTGGGGTGGAATTGGGATAAGGTTTACGTTTTAAATAAGCAACAGAGAAATAAAAAATAAGGAATGAGAAAGTGAGATTATCCCTAACACTTTCTCATTCCTTATTTCTTATTCCTTATTTCTCTGTTATCGTAAACAGACTGTCTACAAACTCTTTTTTGTCAAAGATGATGAGGTCATCTATTTTTTCTCCTACGCCGATATATTTTACTGGAATCTGAAATTGATTGGCGATGGCAAGTACCACGCCTCCTTTGGCTGTACCATCGAGTTTGGTGATAGACAAGGCAGTTACTTCCGTGGTGGCGGTGAACTGACGGGCCTGTTCCAATGCGTTTTGTCCGGTTGAACCATCCAGCACCAGCATTACTTCATGTGGTGCGTCGGGAATCACTTTCTGGATCACGCGTTTAATTTTTCCCAGTTCATCCATCAGGTGCAGCTTGTTGTGTAAGCGTCCGGCTGTATCAATAATCACGACGTCTGCATTGCGTGCTACCGCACTTTTGACGGTATCGAATGCTACGGCACTGGGGTCTGAGCCCATGGCCTGTTTTACAATCGGAACACCTACTCTCTCGCTCCAGATGGTTAACTGATCTACTGCTGCTGCGCGAAAGGTATCGGCAGCACCTAATACCACGTCTTTACCGGCTTTTTTATAATTGTGTGCCAGTTTACCAATGGTGGTGGTTTTACCTACACCATTTACACCCACCACCAGTATTACATAAGGTTTTTTGCCTTCTGGAATATCAAAGTCTTTGTAAGAGAAATCAGGTGCATCCACCAGCATGTTCTGAATCTCTTCCTGTAATAGTTTATTCAGCTCAGTGGTGTTTACATATTTATCCTGTTTAACCCTGTTCTCAATTCTTTCAATGATTTTGATGGTGGTATCAATCCCAACATCAGCACCTACCAATGCTTCTTCCAGTTGGTCGAGCACTTCTTCATCTACCGTGCTTTTACCGGCAATGGCTTTGGTGATTTTGGAAAGAAATCCTTCCTTGGTTTTTTGCAAACCCTGGTCCAGGCTTTCTTTTTCTTTCTTCCCGAATAACTTGTCAAAAAATCCCATGAGAAGTGTTTTTAGCGATGCAATTAAATACAAAAAGCCTTCCCGTAAAAGAGAAAGCTTTTAATATGATCAGGTTGAGAATGATTATTTCTCAGACATGTAGTCCTTCACCTTATCCTTGTGTACGATAGCCTCTTTAAAGGTATATGCACCAGTTTTAGGGCTACGGACAGCCTTGATAACTTTAGTCCAGTTCTTAGCTTCAGCGGCTGCTTTCTGGTCTTTTACTTTCGCGTTTTTGGAAGCTGCTTTTGCCATGATTATTTAATTTCTTTATGAACAGTTACTTTTTTCAGAATCGGGTTGAACTTTTTCAGTTCCATACGCTCAGGCGTATTCTTCTTGTTTTTGGTAGTGATATAACGGCTTGTACCGGGCAGACCAGTGGTCTTGTGCTCAGTACATTCCAGAATTACCTGTACCCTGTTACCTTTCTTTGCCATTGTATTAGGTAGTTTTTTCTTGTTGTTTAATTAGATCTTAGCGCCCTGGGCTCTCATTTCTTTGATCACAGTTGCTAAACCGTTTTTGTTGATGGTTCTTAAAGCATCAGTAGACACTTTGAGGGTCACCCAACGGTCTTCTTCTGCAAAAAAGAAACGCTTCTTCTGTAAATTTGGTAAAAAACGGCGCTTGGTCTTAATGTTTGAGTGAGAAACACTATTTCCAACAATCGGCTTTTTTCCAGTAACCTGACATACTCTTGCCATGACTCAATTTTTTTCGGGACGGCAAAGGTAGGGAAATGTGCCAAAATATCAATAATAAAACCTCTTTTTTTGTGAAATTTGTTCACATTTCCCGTATAAATCCTGTTTGGATTTTTAATTTGGGCGGGGTTATCCACAGAGAAGTCCGAAAGACCGCAAGTCCGCAGGAGTCCGAAAGCAGGTTGCGGAAGACATATTCTAAAAATAAATTCTGTGTTTCTCAGTGTCGTCAGGGGCGTTATAATTGCCACTGAAAACACTGAGGAACACAGAAAATCATCTGCCGGACTCCTGGTCTTCCGGTCGTCTTTCGGTCTTACGGACTTCCGGACTTTCCTCCTAAGGCCTGATAATATCCCCAAAAAACACTGCATTCATAAACAGCTTGGAAGTTCCCAGCCAGAATGCCCTGAAATTGAGGTTATCGACCATGGAAATCACTTTACCCCTTCCTACCCCATCGATATTGATCGCCGCTGTTTTCTTTACCACATCCTTGTATCCCCTGTATAAATAACCACTCTGGAGCGGATTATCGGTGTACATCACAGGTGAATCGTATGGATTGTTGTTCTGGTCCATAAACAGGGTATTCGATTTAAAGATGCTTACAGACGGATCGCGGTAACCATAGGCCAGTGGATGTGTGAGATCCATTTTTGCCTCAAACAATGAACCAGCCATATCTTTTGCCCTCATTTCATCGGAACGGAGGTAATAAGGCAACTGAAGTGTGGTATCGCGTTTTTCGTCTGCAGTTTTAAAGATGACGCGAGTAAAGCCGTTGGTCGACAACCATTTGGTGGCATCTTCAGTGGCAACCAAAGTACCTCCTCCGCTGATCCATTCTTTCAGTTTATCCTGTGCAGGCTTGGTCAGGTTATTATAAGAACCCGATGGCATGATGATCACATTATACCTGTCTGCATTGATAGAATTAAATCGGTCAACGTCCACAATACTCACCGGAATATTGTAACGAATATCGATCATGTGCCATATTTCTCCCACATCGGTAGCACTCGTACCATTACCGCCAAACATCATTACTTTGGGTTGTTTCACATTATTGAAGCTGGCACTTCCCAGATCAATTCCACCACCGGCCAATCCTGTAGGCAATGTATACACATCTACATTCGTACCGGCAGCTTCTGTTCCAATCAGACTGGCTAGGGCTGCTCCTTTTACTGTTTGGGTAGCAGTTGGAATGATGATGGTTCCGTATTCAAAAGATTCTTCCTTTCCATCTACCATCATCTTAAATTTCTGAGTAGCCACTTTGGCTTTTATTCCTTTTGATTGTAAACGATACAACACTTTCGGTGCATTGTAATCGTCCCAGCGAAATGCATAAGCTGCCGCATTGGGTGATAAATTCATGATGGGCATACTCAACGGAACGGCATTGATGACTTTGGCGCCCATTAACTGATCGTATCCTGTTTTTACTTCTGCCGTAGGCATACCAAAAGCCAATGACATGGTCCAGGCAGTTACATCGTAAAACAGACTGTCTTTGTATTCAAAGGTTTTTTCAAATACCGTTTTAATGATCTTGAATTGCTTCTGTGTAGCAGGTATAACAAATGCCTGGCCTGCTTTAAACTGTTTTCCATCTCCCGAAAAATCCTGCTTCAGATGGAAAACATCTATTTCATGTCTTAACAGCATTTGAATAAATGTATTGGTGCGGGTTTTATCGTATTGATCGCCCACTACAAATGCTTTTACCGGATAGGCTGCAGCTTCTTTTTCTACTTCCTTATAAAAATCGCGCTGGTATTTCAACATATCAACTCGCAGCGTTTTTGCGGCTGCCAGTGTTGATAATGCAGCGGTAAACTGATTACGAATCGTAAAGGCAAAAGTGAGCAATCCGTTTTCTGTTTCCTGTGCGTGTCCGCGGCTGCTGGCCTGTTCAAACAAAATACCTACTGCTCCGTTGATATCGGGATAAGTGGATCCTTTACCATAATAGAAATCATCGTATCCTTCTTTGGTAAAATAGAGTGACCCGATACTATCAAAAAATTTAGCATGGAAATTACCAATGGCTCCGGTAAGTTCCTGGTTTTTGGAAGGTGTATTGGGGTTTACCCTTGATGGTACACCGGGCTGAAAAAAGAAGGAGGCATTGCTTCCCATTTCATGATGATCCGTAAGAATATTGGGTTTCCAGTTGTGATAAAGCTGTAACCTGTTCTGGCTCTCCCTGTGCTGAGCAGGTAACCAGTCTCTGTTCAGATCAAACCAGTAATGGTTGAAACGTCCGCCAGGCCATACTTCGTTAAACTCTCTGGCTTGCGGGTCGGCAACCAGTGTCTGGCTCTTGTGCATATTGGCCCAGGTAGCAAAACGGTTCAATCCATCCGGATTAAAGGACGGATCAAGCAGAATCACTGTTTTATCGAGTAAAGCATCTACTTCTGGTCCTTGTGCTGCGGCAAGGTAATAAGTGGTGAGCAGCGATGCATTGGAGCCACTGCTCTCATTTCCGTGTATGCTGTGACCAATCCATACCACGATGGGCATATCATTTACATTGAGTGAACCTGATTGTGCCGTATTGGTTAACTGAACATGTTGCTGGCGGATCTGTTCAAGGTTCTGTTGGTTTTTGGGTGAAGTAATCACAAGTGCCAACTGTGGTCTTCCTTCATAGGTAGTCCCGAGTTGTTGCAGTGTTACGCGGTCGGAAGCGGCATCAACCGCTTTCATATAATTCACCAGACGGTCGTGTGTTACATGCCACTCACCCACTTCATGTCCGATAACAGATGATGGAGTTGGAATGGCTGCATTATAGCTCACATTTTTGGGGAGGTAATAACCCAGTTCCTGTGCATGAACAGATAGAGATAAAACCAGTAAACTGGCCAGTAGCAGATTTCTCATGTTTTTTGTTTAGGGTGCCTAAGATAGTGAAAACAAAAAAGCCATCCGCTGGTCGTGGATGGCTGGGTGAATTGTTTTTTATATAACTTAAATGAGTTGCATGATCATCACTTTGGGATCTACATGAACCATATCATGATCAAAATCCAGTTTCATGCGCCACTTCTGCATCGTAACTGCTCCTATTACAGCGTCTTCAGTTAAGCCGGGTACAATTAAAAACTCATCACTTACAAAAACATCATTTATCCAGAAATCGACAGTTATCCTATGCGTCACTTCAATAAAATGTCCTGCACTTGCTGTAATTATTTTTCTTGTTTCACTCAGTGGATTTGGATACTCCAAGCCTTCTACAAAATCAGGATGGATACAAGAAAGATTAGCCCCACTATCAAACAAAGTATATAATCTCTTCTCTCCCAGCGAGCCGGTAAATAATAATGGCAGTTTGATTACAGACATAAAAAATGGTTGTTTTATGCTAATTTACTATTCACTAACATAAAAACAACCATTCGAAAAAGATTTGCGGGAAATACGCTACCACACTACGCTTCAGGCGAATTACGCATAGAGTTCTTCTCTCAATTCCTTCACACGTTTATCTTCCATGTACTCATCAAATGTCATCAGGCGATCAATGATACCTTTGGGTGTTAACTCTATAATTCTGTTGGCCACTGTTTGCATAAATGTGTGGTCATGCGATGTTAACAATACAATCCCAGGGAAGCTGATACATCCTTCGTTAAAACTCTGTATACTTTCCAGATCGAGGTGGTTGGTAGGCTGATCGAGTACAACAAGGTTTGGATTTTGCAGCATCATCCTGCTCACCATACACCTTACTTTTTCGCCTCCACTGAGTACATTGGTCTTCTTCATGATATCATCACCACTGAACAGCATCTTACCAAGGAAACCACGGATAAATGGTTCATCTGCATCTGTTACATGCGATGGCACAAACTGACGCAGCCAATCCATGAGGTTCAGTCCTTCTGTAAAAAATTCATTGTTCTCAACAGGCAGGTAGGCTTTGGTAATGGTAGTTCCCCATTCAAATTTTCCTGCATCGGCCTGTGCATTTTCATTGATGATTTCAAAGAAACTGGTTACGGCCAATGGATCCTTACTCAGGAAAGCAATTTTTTCACCTTTATTGATACTGAAATTGACTTTATCAAACAGCACACGACCATCCACCGATTTTTTCAGGCTTTCAATATTCAGTATCTGGTTACCTACTTCACGCAATGGCTGGAAGATGATACCCGGATATTTTCTGTTGGATGGTTCAATTTCTTCAATCGTCAGTTTCTCCAGTGCTTTCTTTCTTGAAGTTGCCTGTTTACTCTTTGAGGCATTCGCAGAGAATCGTGCGATAAAGTCTATGAGTGCCTGACGTTTTTCTTCTGTTTTCTTATTCTTATCATTGATCTGGCGGCTCATTAACTGCGATGACTCATACCAGAATGTATAGTTACCGGTGAATACTTTGATTTTTGCACGATCCACATCAGCCACATGCGTACAAACAGTATCGAGAAAGTGACGGTCGTGACTCACCACCAGTACAATGTTTTCATAATCTGCCAGGAAGTTCTCCAGCCAGCCGATGGTTTCAATATCCAGACCATTGGTAGGCTCATCGAGCAGGAGAATATCGGGATTACCAAATAATGCCTGGGCCAGTAACACACGCACTTTCATGTTCGACGGGATGTCTTTCATGAGGCTGCTGTGCATATCGTCTTTGATGCCCAGACTGCTCAGCAATGTAGCAGCATCGCTTTCGGCGGTATAACCTCCCATCTCACCAAATTCAGCTTCCAGTTCTCCGGCGCGGATACCATCTTCTTCAGAGAAATCGGCTTTGGCATAAATGGCTTCTCTTTCGTGCATGATATTCCACATTTTCTGGTGGCCCATCAGAACGGTATTTAAGACCGTACACTCGTCAAATTCAAACTGGTTCTGTTTAAGAAACGACATCCTTTCACCGGGTGTAATTTCTACGGTTCCTTTATTGGGTTCTATTTCGCCACTCAGGATTTTGAGGAAAGTAGATTTCCCGGCTCCATTGGCCCCAATAACACCATAACAGTTACCCTTGATGAAATTGATGTTTACTTCATCAAACAATACCCTTTTACCATATGCGAGGGTGATATTTCTTGCGCTGATCATTGCTTTGCTTTGTTTTCAGGGCGCAAAATTACGGTTAATGAGCGGATTTTCACCTTTTTTCATAACTGGCCCTGTATCAACAAAAAGGGGCTGTCTTTTCAGACAACCCCCTTTATCCTATTAAAAACTGAACGCTATCGTCTCACTTTAATCAGTTGTACCACTTTGCGTTGGTTACCCTGGGTAAACTCTGCATAATAAGTACCGCTTATAAAGTTACTACCTACCTGTACCGTGCTGTTGGCACCTAGGTTAGCCCTGCTTTCTACTGCTCTTCCTGTTGCATCTGTAATACGCAGTTGAACCGGCGCATTGTTTTTGCTCTGCAGTTTGAGTGTGAAGATAGTTGCACTTGGGTTTGGCATTACGGTTACTTTCAGTGTTTCTTCAGTTGAAGTATTCACTTTCGCTGTTTCAGCCATAGCCGTTGCCTTGTTCTCTGTAGACTGTGATGCATTCACTGGTCCGCCGCAAGGTTGTTGGTCACAGCTACCTAATCTGTCATCACTGTGCTGTCCAAGATGTGAACTCACCGCATTTACGCTGATAGACAGTGTTTGCGGATTGCTCTTATTACCTGGAGGCACGTGGCATACATATACTTTCTTACCGTCGGTTCCAGGTACCCTGATATCTTTCACGCAGATAGATATACTTGATGTAGTTACACAACCATTCACATTGGTTACTACAACAGTGAATGTGTACAGTCCGGCTGCAGTCGGTGCAAATACAGGGCTTCCGCTGGTTGTATTGCTTAATGTGCCGTTACCTGTCCATGAATAAGTATATGGCGCACCATTTACTGCATTTACCGCAAGTGTTACACTCTGTGATCCATAACCCAGGTAAATATTGGTTGGAACACCACCTGTGTAAGTTGAATTGGCAGGTATGGCTGTGATGGTTGCAGTTGGAATAGTACCCACTACATTAACCACCGCAGTACAGGTTGACAAATTACCATAGATATCTGTTACGGTAAGAGTCACCGTATTTGAACCAATTTCTGCACAAGTGAAACTTGTTTTAGACAGGCTCATGGATGCTATACCGCAATTATCTGTGCTGTTATTGTTTACTGAAGCAGCCGTAATGGTTGCAATACCATTTACCAGTGTAACCGTAACAGGTTTGCAATTGGCTTTTGGTGCTTCATTATCTGTAACAGTTACAGTGAAACTTCCGGTTGTTGTATTTCCTGCTGCATCAGTTGCTGTATACGTAACTGTTGTTGTTCCAACAGGGAACTGATGACCAGATGCATACGATGAAACAATGTTTACACCAGGACAATTATCAGTTGCTGTAGCAGCAGTCCAGTTTACTTTGGCTCCACATACGCCTGCATCATTCGATACAGCAATATTTGATGGCAATCCATTGATCACTGGTTTTTCCGTATCATTTACCGTTACAGTAAAGGTTGCACTTGTGCTGTTACCTGCCGCATCTGTTGCTGTGTAAGTAACAGTTGTTGTACCTACAGGGAATTGCTGACCAGATACATGCGATGAAACAATGCTTACACCTGCACAATTATCAGTAGCTGTAGCTGCAGTCCAGCTTATATTGGCTCCACAAATACCTGCATCATTTGATACAGAAATATTTGCTGGTAATCCACTGATGACGGGTTTCTCCGTATCATTTACTGTTACAGTGAATGTTCCGGTTGTTGTGTTACCTGCTGCATCGGTTGCTGTATAAGTAACCGTTGTTGTTCCGATCGGGAACTGTTGTCCGGATACATGTGAAGAAGCAATGGTTGCACCTGCACAATTATCAGCAGCAGTTGCTGCAGTCCAGCTTACATTGGCTCCGCAAACACCTGCATCATTTGATACAGTGATATTCGCTGGTAATCCATTGATCACTGGTTTCTCTGTGTCATTTACTGTTACAGTAAATGATCCGCTGATTGCATTACCATAAGCATCAGTAGCTGTATATGTAACAGTTGTGTTACCAACAGGGAAAAGATCGCCCGACTGATGAGATGATATAAGCACCACTCCAGGACAATTATCTGTTGCAGTTGGAGCAGTCCAGTTTACTTTAGCACCACAAACAGCAGCATCATTTGATACAGTGATGTTTGATGGCATATTACTGATAACAGGTTTTTCTGTATCTGTTACAACCACATCGAAACTGCAAGTTGATGTATTGCCTGATTCGTCAGTAGCAACAAATGTATTGGTTGTTGTACCTACAGGGAATAAAGATCCACTTGGTAAGCCTGCTGTCTGGGTAATCGTTGCCGATGAGCCCTGGTAGCTGATGATTACCTGACCATGGCCATCATTTACACCTGTAATATTTACCTGGTTTGTTCCGAGGTTATAAGATGTACCACCACTTACAGGTTGTGTACCTGCACCACAAAGGGTATTATCGCCACCATTACCACCGGTATAACCGCCACCACCACCTGGGCCACCACAGTTACCACCACCACCGGCACCACCACCAAAACCTCCGGCAGTACCAACATATCCACCTGCGGCTGCGCCAGCTAAACCAGCATTACCTCCATTCAAAGGCGATTTACCACCCATATTAGGGTTAACAGTTGTACCAGCACCATTTGATAACCAGCCGGCTCCTCCGCCGCCACCATTATTGATGCCGCAATTGAAGTTACCACCTAGTCCGCCGTTACCTGATCCGCCTAAAGTAGCCAGACCTGGTTTGGCTTGTTGTGAATTACAAGTTCCTAAACCGGTTCCACCACCTGCTGCAAGCATGAGTGAATTACCGGAAGTGCTGTTCCAGATAAAGGAACCACCACCGCCACCGGTATTTAATACATTCTGATTATTGATGGCATCTTCACCATGTCCTGCAACAAGTATTTTCAATACCTGTCCGGGCACCACAGTAAAGTCACCTTGTATAGATGCACCTTTACCTCCATTTCCACCACCACCAAAACCATTGACGCTATTACCACCACGAGCGCCAAATGCTTTGATATTAATCTTCGTAACACCAGCAGGAACAGTCCAGTTGATGATTGAACCCGTATAGGCAAACGTTAAGCTGCCAGATGGGCCAACACAATTATCTGTTGCATTTACTGCATAGTTTACTACCGCTCCGCATTTGTTCGGATCGTTATTCTTAGCCACGTTTGGCTGACATACAATTACTGGTGCTGTGACATCTTTTACTGTTACCGTTTGTACAGCAGTTGTTACATGACCACTTGCATCTGTTACTGTCCATGTAACATTCGTTACACCTTTTTCAAACTGAGCAGGTGCGTTGTTTGTTACAGTCCATCCTGTACAATTATCTGTAACAGTTGGTGTTCCCAGATTTACATTGGTTGCAATACACAAGCCAGCATCTGTATTCACCGTTACATTAGCCGGAGCTGCTACCACTGGTGCCAGATCATCTACCACTGTAATAGTAGTTGAACAGGTACTGCTTGCACCTTTGCTGTCTGTAACCGTTAATACTACATTGGTTACACCTTTTGCATAAGGTCCTGCAGGTAATACACTATAGGTTAATGCATCACCATTCGGATCACTTGATCCATTGTTGAAATCGGCAGCCGCCACAACAGCCTGACAATTTGCATTGGCAGAAACTGTCAAAGGTTTACATACTGCAACAGGAGGCTGGTTACAATAAGAACCCGGATCTGTTACCGTTACTGTTGCCGTACAACTGCTCTGGTTACCTTGTGCATCTGTTACTGTTAATACTACATTGAAAGTATTACCTACATCGGCACAGCTATAAGAAGTCTGACCAGTGACAGACAGTGTTACTGCACTGCAATTATCAATACTGCCATCATTTACAGAAGCTGCTGTTATCGCAGCAGTACCGTTTGAGTTGATGGCTACTGTAATATTTTTACATTTTGCTACCGGTGGCACATTATCTGTTGCCCCTACTACTACCGGTGCAGATGTATTGGTACATCCGAACTGGTTGGTAACGGTTACCGTATAAGAACCAGCCTGTGTAGCTGTTATAGATTGTGTTGTTGCACCATTGCTCCACTGATACACACTACCTGCACTTGCTGTAATCACCAGCGACCCATTACAGAGTGCTGTATTACCTGATGGTGTCGTGGTAACAACAGGAGCCGGACTAACTGTTACAGTTACCGGGCTTGAAGTTCCAGAGCATCCTCCTGCATTGGTTACTGTTACAGAATAATTACCTGTTTCAGTTGCCACATAAGTTTGAGAAGTTGCTCCATTAATATCAACACCATCTTTCTGCCATTGGTAACTATCACCAGGATTGGCATTCATGGTTACTGTTTGTCCCTGACAAACAGTTGACTGACCTGTTATAATAACAGCAGCAGGTGCTACAGTTACTACAGCAGTACAGGTTGAAACATTTCCGGCACGGTCTGTAACTGTTAAGGTTACATTATTGGCGCCAATATCTGCACAGGTAAAATTGGTTTTACTCAATGCCAATGATTGTATTCCACAAGCATCACTTGAACCATTATCCACCATTTGAGGTGTAATGGTTACAGTACCTGCAGGTGAAAGTGCCACTGTTATATTTTTACAGGAAGCAGTTGGTGCAGTATTATCTACAACAGTGCTGTTATTTCTGTAAATACGGAGTGTGTTGTAGCTGATACCACTTGTTGCGATATCGGGTACATTATCACCATCCAGATCGCCAATCAAAACACCGCTTGTTTCTGCAAGGCTTGGATAGTCTACTCTTGTTGCAAAAGAAATATTTCCGGGTCCGGTGCTGGTATTTTTATATACCGAAAACACACTTACTCCACTTGACTTTGTAATCAGATCCACATTACCATCACCATCCGCATCACCCACGCCAATACGATAGTTGGATGAAGGGCTGGTAACATTTACAGTAGCTGCAAATGATATGGTTCCGGGAACCGATGTATTTCTGAATACAGAAACGGTTCCGCCACTGAAATTATTTGTGGTAAAATCAATCTTACCATCTTTATCAAAATCGCCCAGGAAAAGACGATACGGATAGGCTGAATTGGTTGGGTACGATACAGGAGTCTGGAAAGAGAAGGTTGTTGCACCTACGGCAGTTGTATTACGCAAAGCAGTTACCCTGTTATCACTCGGACAACTGGTACCTACATCTGGTTTACCATCGCCATCAACGTCTGCAATGGCCACCCCTGTAAGATAATAAGTATTGCTAAACGTTCCGGCGGCAGCAAAGCTAATGGTACCACCAGTTGAAGTGTTGCGATAAGTACCAACACTACTGCTGCTACCATAAACCAGATCCATTTTACCATCTCCATTAATATCTCCAACAGACATCTGGTATGCACCTGAGGCAGTAAGGTTGATAGGACCGCTAAAACTTAATGTGCCAGGCACACTGGTATTTTTATAGATACGGATACCTACGCCATTATCCACTACTGCTATATCAATTTTACCATCACCATCAAAATCACCTGGTGCTATACAACGAGTAGCACCTGCAAAAGCAAGATCGAATTTGGGTGCAAAATTAAAATTACCGGGCGTACTCATGTTACGCATCACAGAAACCTTATTGGCAGTAAAACCACAAACCAACAGATCGGGTTTGCCATCCAGATCCATATCCTGGGATATCATCTGGTAACCACCACTTACATTGGCAGAATAGTTCTCAGTATTGTACGTTGTATTGGTAATAGTTGTACCACAAAAAATCCCATTAAAGGAAAGTGGCGAACTACCAATTAAACCACAGGCATTACGAACTGTAATGGGGCCATAGGTAGACCCTACCGGAACCCTTACTTCGAGCACACCAAAAGTGGCAGATAAAACTTCTGCCTGTGTTGCGCCAAAAAAAACCTGGTTATTGGCCGGTATCGGATCAAAATTCGATCCATTAATGGTTACCACACTACCAATAAATCCCGTTACCGGGGAGAAACTATTGATGGTGGGCTTATTACATACCTGTGCCTGCAACAGGGTTGTGCAGGACATCAGTATGACCATAAGTAATAGTAATATTCTTTTCATATCAGGGGTTTAGGATTTGAATTCAATGGTGATTTTCACCTGTGCGGGATCATACCCTTCTGGCAGGTTGATTTTAAGTGCATCAGTAGACGTATCACTGTTACACTCAGCTTTATAAATAGTAGCTTTGATGGTGCTGAATGAAACTTCCTTGCTGAATTTCTGCTGGGTAGCAGGATTGGTTACTTCAATCACAAATTTGCTAACCTGGTCTACACTGCTTTCATTGAAAACCATCAGGTGAACCTGGTTGGCTGATGTACATTTAATAACACGCGCAAATACATCGATATGATTACTGGATTCACCCAGTTTATCCCAGTTTTTGTATACAACCTCTTCTTTTGGTTGATAAGTTTTGGCCTGGAGGGAAAAAGAAAGAGACAAAAAGAAACAAAGTACAGGCAATAGAATGCCGTACCGCTTTTGAAGCATTTTCATAGCAGTTAATTTTGGTTAATACGGATGAGTACTCCATCAAACAAACCACAATAGAACAATCAGATAGCCTATATGTAGTTTACAGTGATGGTAACACGTAGTATATATACTACGCAAAGTGAATGTCTACATAATATGTTAACAGAAAATAAGCATTTGATAACGATAGCTATAAAATCGACTAAACGGCTATCTCAGTAGACTAAAAACAGCCCTACACAAAATCAGGTATTGTCTTTTTGACAATACCTGATCGAAACTGATGTGGAAATTCTTTTTAATCAACTAGTTATGGCTTCCTATATTTACATGAACATTATTCAATACCCTGTAGCCCTATGTACACCGCAATAATTGCAGATGACAATCTGATTGAAAGAGATGCTCTCGCCTTACACCTCTCGAGAGTAAAGAACATAAAAGTGCTCACGGAATGCGCCAATGGAGAAGAAACAGCCGCTTTTTTAAAAAAACAATCTGTCGATATTGTTTTTTCAGATATAGATATGCCCCGACTCAATGGAATTGACTTGTTAAAAGGCATCGCAAAACCACCAGTTTTCATTTTCGTATCCTCATACCCGGAATATGCAGCAGAAAGTTATAACCTCGACGCCATAGATTATATCGTAAAACCTGCCAGTTTTGAACGTGTTCAGAAAGCAGTTGACAAAGCAATAGAGTATATTGAAATAAAAAACAACACTAAGCTCTATAGTGAGAAAGTTGTTGCCGATACCCCACTGATAGAGATCGGCAGCCAGGTTTCAACAGAAAACTTTTTCTTCATTAAAGAGAATAATAATTACAACAAGCTGAATATACACGACATCACCCATATTGAAAGCATGGGCGATTTTTCGAAAATCCACACCGTTGGTCAGAAAAAATTTGTGGTATTAGTGAGCCTGAAAAATATCGAAAAGCAATTGTCAGCTAAAATTTTCAGGCGTGTGCATCGCCAGTTTATCGTTAACCTGTTACAGGTTAGTTCTGTTAATAATGCGGAAATATTATTGCTCGACAAGACAGCGATACCCGTTAGTACATCCTATCGCCAGAACCTGATTGAATCGGTGGTTGAAAAAAAATTATTAAAACGATTCGGCGATTAGTCTCAGACTTGTGTTATATGTATGGGTAACTGAACGGTAAAGCTGGTTCCTTCCCCGATTGTACTGCTTACTACCAGTTGACCATTCATCATTGTAACAAAAGATTTACAGAGAACCAACCCAAGACCATTACCTTTCTCCTGCACTGTTCCTCTTGAACTTTTAACAGAGTGATTTACGGCATCATTAATCAGCAACACTTTATTCGCATCCATACCAATTCCATGATCAGTGACGATAAAATTCCTATGCTCTCCATTGGCTACTGAATGTAATTCGATTGCTCCCTTCTTATGACTAAACTTGATGGCATTGGCTATTAAGTTTCTGACTACAGATGCTAACATTTCACGGTCAGCCGACAATATGGATCCATGTGTAATATTGTTCTGAATAAGCAACTGCTTTTGACCAACTGCATCTGTTACAGACAATAATACTTCTTCCACAACCTGTCCAAGATCAACTGATTCTGTGTTTGGCGCAAAGCCGTGCATTTGACTGGTGGCCCATTTCAGCAGGTTATCCATCAGTCCCTGCGTATAACCAAGTGTACTTTTTAATTGAGCCGCATATAATTTCATCTTCTCTTGCGGAATGGTATCTTTCTCCAGCAAATGCGTAAATGAAATCAATGAATTGATGGGCGTGCGCATATCATGACTCAATGTACCTAAAACCTGATCCTTTACCGTAACGAGCTCTTCCAGCTCTTTCTTGTGATTATTGATAATGATATTCAGCTTTTTTGTTTTCCGCTGGTTATAATAGATACTACCTGCCGCCCCCAGCAATATGAATACCACTACCATGAAAAAAAGATTCAGGTTTCTGTTATACTGCAACTGCAAATACTGGTTACTGATCTGTTTTTGCGCGATGGCTTTTTCAAATCTTGATCGATCCTGCTGCTGCTGAAAAACAATGGATTGCTGACGCGCTTCATTTTCCAACTTCGACTGTTCCTGTAAAAACAATAAGCGTTGTACACTCTTCTCTTTCTCCGTAAGCTCTAACTGATCCTTTCTTCTGGCGGCTAATAATACCTGTTGTTTCAACTCATTATCGAGCAATTGTTTGCTGTAGCGAAAATCCCGGTCTTTGATATCCAGATCAATTCTTAATTGCTGTCGCGTAATTTCTTTTTCTTTCTCCTCCCCATACAAACTATCGCGGATAACAATATGCTTTCTGAAAAAAATCAATGAACTGTCAAATCGTCCCATCCGTTCATAGAGATAACTCATCTGTTCGTACACTTGCTTGAGCGTACCGAGTGCCTGGTGCTTCTCTGCAACTGTAATCGCCGATCGGAAATATTGTAGCCCTTTTTGGTCCTCTTTCCATTTCACATAATGCAAACCTGTTTTATAAAAATTTTCTGCAGTAACTATAAACTCTTCATGCGAAACATCAATATCCATTGCTCTTTTTAATACAGCAATGGCTTTGGTTGCATCGCCCATCCGGTCGTAAATTTCACCCATATCTGCAAGGATATTAGACGCCAGCCCAAGGTCGTCTTCTTTGAATGCAATGGGTAATGCCTTATTCAATCCAGTCAATGCCAACATGTACCTTTCGCTTGAACCGATATTCATTTTTTTCAGTTCAGCATCAGAAGCCCGCATATAAGCCAATGCAATAGCCTGTTGCGCAACAGCTATCCCCCGTCCTTGCGGGTCATCTTTTTCGAATGCAACTAATGCACGCTTCATATAAAGCAGTGCTTTTTCTATCTGGTTCAGGTCAAGATAAATCAACCCTATATTCATGATAGAACTATTAATACCATCAATATTATTGACCTGCTCAAAGAGCGTTAATGATGCCTGGTGTTTTTCAAGTGATTTTATATAATCTTTAAGATCGAGATACAATGCTCCCATATTCAGTAAAATACCTGCCTGGTGTCTTATACTCTTTATATCAAGACTTACATCGTATGCTTTCTGATAATATCCTAATGCCTCCGCATATCTCGATCGGCCATGATGTAGTCTGCCTGCTCTTTCAAATACATCCCACAATGCAACATTTAATTTTAGTTGTCTGGCCAACGAAACGGCACTATCAATATATAATACAGCTAAATCGAAACGCTGCATATTGCCATACTGACGAAAAATATTTCTGTAATGTATTATTTTGATGGAATCTTTTACATGGTATGAATGGTGTACCTGTAATAAACTATCCAACCTTTTCTGTTGCGCTGAGGATGAAAAGCTAGACAATAAAAATACCAGACCAATGAAACACCGCACTATCCACATACAAAATCATTGAAATTGAGTGACAAATCAGAAGAGGGTGCGGATGAAAACAATAGCGTATGCAAATACTGACAATTCAGAAGCGGAGCCAATCTCATTTTCTCTAAGTGTTACGCTGGAAAGATAGTTCGTTTTACTATCTCTGATCATTAAAAAAAGATTGAAAAAAACTTAACAACAACAAACGATTACCAAGTTGCTCTTGCAGTAGGACCTGCATCCAGTTCAACAAACTGTTGATCGAGGTATTTATAGTATGCAGTTATAGCAATCATTGCAGCATTATCGGTGCAATACTCAAAATTAGGTATATATGTTTTCCAGTCATGTTTTAAACCAGCTTCTGAAAGCGCTTCTCTTAATCCACTGTTGGCACTCACACCACCCGCAATACAAATATTTTTAATACCTGTTTGCTGCACTGCTTTCTTTAGTTTCTTCATGAGAATATTTACAATAGCAAATTGCACTGATGCGCAAAGATCATGCAGGTGTTGTGCTATAAAACCCGGTTCCTGTTTTTGCAAGAAATACAACACAGATGTTTTTAATCCACTGAAACTAAAATTCAATTCAGGTATCTGGGGTTCAGCAAAACTGAATGCTTTCGGGTTGCCGTTTTTCGCATAACGATCCACCAATGGTCCGCCCGGATATGGAAGCCCAAGCAATTTTGCCGTTTTATCGAATGCTTCTCCAGCAGCATCATCGATGGTTTCACCGATTACTTCAAGATGCAGTGGAGAATGAGCCAGTACTATCTGTGTATGTCCCCCGCTCACTGTTAAACATAGAAAGGGAAACGATGGATTATGGTCACCAATAAGGTTGGCCAGTACATGTGCCTGCATATGGTGAACACCGATCAATGGTTTATTCAGTGACAATGCCATTGATTTGGCAAATTGTGCACCTACCAGCAGACTGCCAATTAATCCGGGTGCCTGTGTAAATGCAATTGCATCAATATTATTTTTGTGAATACCTGCCTTTTGTAGGGCCTGGTCAACCACCGGAACAATATTTTGCATATGCGCACGGCTGGCCAGTTCTGGTACTACACCACCATATTGCTCATGAACAGACTGGTTTGCGATAAAATTGGACAGTATTTTCCCATCCACACATACCGATGCAGCAGTTTCATCGCAGGATGATTCAATGGCCAATATGGTTACAGGTTTACTGATGCGAACAGATTTCTGGTAAAAGAGAATGCAAAATTAATTGAATGAAGGATGTAATCCGTCTATTTTGTACGGATAGCCACTACCGGATCCATTTTAGCTGCAATGGATGCCGGAATAATTCCTGAAATTATACCCAGCCCTATACAAATACTTAATGCAAGTATGATGATATTCGGGGCTATATAAATAGGGAAAGGAAGTACAGCACTCAGTATGAGCGACATCAACCATACAAGGGCAAGGCCGATCAATCCGCCGATAATACATAGGAAAGCACTTTCGAGGAGGAACTCTGTCAGTATGGTTCTGCGTTTGGCACCAATGGCTTTTTTTAAGCCTATCTGACTGGTTCTTTCACGAACAGTTACAAACATGATATTGGCTACCCCAAATGCGCCTACTATTAAACTTAAACCTGCAATGGCCCAGCCACCGGCACTCACCTGTCCAAAAAATCCGCCTACCTGCTCACTAAACTGTGCTACATCATTACAGGAAAAATTGTTTTCGTCTGCCGGACTTAATTTTCTCAACTGCCGCATTACCCCTATCAGTTCATCGGCCAATGCTGGTGATGGTACATCCTTTTTACCCTGCACCATAATAAATGGACTGCTGTAATCCGGATTATACACACTGGCGAAATATCGATAGGTAACAATGAGTGACTGGTCATAATCAAACCCACCCACAAAACTTTGCCCTTGTTTTTTGATGACTCCAATGACATTTACACGTTTGCCATTATAGGAAACCTGTTTCCCAACAGCTTTCTGTGGATTTCCAAATAACTGCTCCGCTACAACGTATCCGATCACAGCGGAAGTGGTGCCACGCATAAATTCTGCTTCATTCAGGTACCGGCCATTATCAATATCAATGGTCTGAATGGATGTAAACTCCTCTGTTATCCCATAGATATTTACATTACTCAGGATATTATCCTTGTAACTCAGGTTCACGTTATTGGAAACAAAAAAACAGAGATTACTCGCCAACTGGCTTTTGGCTTTGATAAAACGCATTTCCTCCACTTTCATATTGGGGCGTTTCATGTATTTCCACCAGGGGTAGTCGGGACCACCACCACTATAGTCCCATTTATCAATATAAATGGTATTGTTCCCAAATGCTTTGATATCATTCTGCACTTTTCTTTCCAGGCTGTCAACTGTAGCCAGTACACCGATGATACAGAAGATACCAATGGTTATGCCAAACAGCGACAGGAAAGTACGCAGTTTATTGACGCGCAGCTCCTGTAAAGCCATCCGGAAACTGTTCCATAATATATTGAGCAGTTTGAACATATACCAAATGTAAGTGCAGTTTATGGATGGATAAACTAAATTTTATGGGCGGGGAAGAGATGAGACCGAATTCGGAAAGACAGAAAGTCCGGAAGTCAGAAATAAGTAGTGTACTTTTTGTTTGGCTTGCTATTATTTGCATAGGGGCTTCAACGTTAAACAAGTTTCTCCCGGACTTTCGGACTTTCGGTCTTTCCGACTACGAATGAACCATTCCCTCCCAAACATTGTTTATCAACATAAATGCATAAAACTTTTTACGTTTTCCGAAAATGCTATTGCGTTCTGCGTTATTTTTGCAGCGATTTCTTCAACTATAAACTTGCAATATGACCTGGAAACAAGTATTTACCTCATCTGTTGGAAAGAAGCTGGTCATGGGTTTCACTGGTATTTTCCTGATTCTTTTCCTGATTGTACATGCCGGATTAAATGCCTGTATCTGGGCCAACGATGGTGGTGAAATGTTTTTACATGCCGCTCATTTTATGGGTGCCAACTGGGTTCCTCGTATCCTTGAAATAGGATTGTTTGCAGGATTTTTCCTCCATATTATACAGGGTTACCTACTCACCGTTGAAAACCGTAAGAAAAGATCTGTGGGTTATGCCGTTTCTTACAGTAATGGAAGTAAATGGTACAGCCGCAGCATGGGTTTGCTCGGTACACTGATTCTTCTTTTTCTGATCATGCATATGTCGCATTTTTGGTTTCCCAACCGTTCCAACCAGGGGTTTCTGTTAGGACCTGAAATCAACCTGTATGAAAAAATGCAGACAGAGTTCAGTGTATTATGGGTAGTGATTTTGTATGTGATTGGCTGTATTTCACTGGCCTATCACTTGGCACATGGTTTCCAGAGTGCCTTTAAAACACTGGGTGTTCACAATAAGAAATACAATAAAATGCTGACAGCAATCGGTTATGGATTCTCCATCATCGTTCCATTGGTATTCGCCATGATGCCCATCAGCTTTTATTTTAAATGGATTTAATAAAGTCAAAAGTGAGCAGTCAACCATCAAAATGACGCTCACTCCACCTTTCACGTTATAAAAACATCTCGTATGTTGAATGCGAAAATACCTGCCGGGCCATTAGATCAGAAATGGACAGATTACAAGGGACATTGCAAGTTGGTGAATCCGGCCAATAAACGCAAGCTGGAAGTGATCATCGTAGGTACTGGTCTGGCCGGTGCTTCTGCTGCCGCTTCATTGGGTGAACTGGGATATAAAGTGAAGGCTTTCTGTTTCCAGGATTCTCCCCGCCGGGCTCACTCTATCGCAGCCCAGGGTGGTATCAATGCTGCCAAAAATTACCAGAATGATGGTGACAGTGTTTTTCGTCTGTTCTATGATACCATTAAAGGCGGCGATTACCGTGCCCGTGAAGCCAATGTGCATCGCCTGGCGGAAGTAAGTGCTAATATTATTGACCAGTGTGTGGCCCAGGGTGTTCCCTTCGCCCGTGAATATGGTGGTTTACTGAGTAACCGCTCATTTGGTGGTACACAGGTACAAAGAACTTTTTACGCTGCCGGACAAACCGGTCAGCAGTTATTAATAGGTGCTTATCAGGCCCTTGAGCGCCAGGTGGCGTTGGGTAATGTAAAAATGTACAGCCGTCATGAAATGCTGGAGATCGTTAAGATTGACGGAAAAGCACGCGGTATCATTGCCCGCGATCTGGTTAGTGGAGAACTGGAACGCCATTTTGGACATGCCGTATTACTTTGTTCAGGTGGTTATGGTAACGTTTTCTACCTGTCAACCAATGCCATGGGCAGCAATGTAACCGCCGCCTGGAAAGCACACAAACAGGGTGCTTTATTTGGGAACCCCTGTTTCACCCAGATCCACCCTACCTGTATTCCGGTAAGTGGAGATCACCAGTCGAAATTGACATTGATGTCAGAATCGCTGCGTAACGATGGTCGCATATGGGTACCCAAAAAACAAAACGATACACGTAAGGCTACAGATATACCTGAAGAAGAAAGAGATTATTACCTCGAAAGAAGATATCCTGCCTTTGGTAACCTGGTTCCACGCGATGTGGCATCACGTGCAGCCAAAGAAAGATGTGATGCCGGTTATGGTGTAGGCTCTTCCAAACAAGCCGTATATCTTGATTATGCTTCTGCCATTGAACGTTATGGCCGTACAGAAGCCAATAAACAAGGCAGAAACAATGTTAGCCTGGAAGAAATCATTGCCATGGGTAAAGAGGTGGTGAAGGAAAAATATGGCAACCTGTTCGACATGTATGAGAAAATCACAGGTGAAAATCCATATGAAGTACCCATGCGCATCTACCCTGCTGTACACTATACCATGGGTGGATTGTGGGTAGATTATGAACTGCAGACCACCGTTCCCGGATTATATGCATTGGGTGAAGCCAATTTCAGCGACCATGGTGCCAACCGTTTAGGTGCTTCTGCATTGATGCAGGGTCTGGCCGATGGCTATTTTGTTATTCCATATACCATTGGCAATTACCTGGCCGATGAAATCTACAGCAAAGCCATTGCTACCGATCATCCTGCTTTTGCAGAAGCGGAGAAAGCTGTGAGCGACAGGATTAATCAACTGATGAATATCAAGGGCAAACAGTCTGTTGAAAGTTTCCACAAGCGCCTGGGTAAAATCATGTGGGATAAATGTGGGATGGCCAGAAATGAAGAAGGATTGAAACAGGCTATTGCAGAAATACAGGCATTGAAAAAAGAATTCTGGAGCGATGTTCGTATTCCGGGTGAAATCAATGCCATGAACCCTGAATTGGATAAAGCCAACCGTGTGGCCGACTTTATTGAACTGGGAGAATTGATGTGTCTGGATGCGCTGAACCGTAAAGAAAGTTGTGGCGGACATTTCCGTGAAGAATCACAAACAGAAGAAGGTGAAGCGATGCGCGACGATGCTAACTTTATGTATGTAGCTGCCTGGGAGCACAAAGGAGAACACCAGTGGGAGCTGCACAAAGAAACATTGAATTATGATGTAATTAAACCAAGCCAGCGGAATTATAAGTAATTTGAAAATGTGGCAATTTGAAAATTTGAAAATGCTGAATTGTCAAAAATTACTTAATAGTTAGAAGCAGTTGCGGAGCGGGAGAGAAAAATTATAAATGAGGTAAATTGTTTCCTCATTTATAATTTTCCCATGAGAAATGACAGAAAAAATGTGATCGTAGAAAAGACTATTAGTTTTTCCTTACAGATCATAGCATATAATGAAGTTCTTGAACAAAACAGGAAATTTGTAATTGCGAAACAGGTTCTGCGATCTGGCACTTCTATTGGAGCTAATGTTTTTGAAGCCCAGAATGCTGAAAGCAGAGCAGACTTCATTCACAAAATGAAAATTGCAGCCAAAGAAGCAAGTGAAACGCTCTATTGGCTGACCTTATGTGAACAAAGTCCGGCGTATTACTATGATGCAAATTTGAAAGAGTCATTAGATGAAATCATCAGAATTCTTTCAAAAATAATTGCCACATCAAAGTCTTACTGACTGTTTTAATTTTCAAATTTTCAAATTTTCAAATTTTCAAATTGTTACCATGGAACATTATACAATGAATCTGAATCTTAAAGTCTGGAGGCAAAAGAATAGTGCTAGTAAAGGAGAGTTTAAACTGTACAGGGTAGAAAATATTTCTTCGGAAATGAGTTTCCTGGAGATGTTTGATGTGCTGAATGAGCAACTCATCCGCGATGGTGAAGATCCGGTTACATTTGACCACGACTGCCGTGAAGGTATTTGTGGAGCCTGTTCCATGTATATCAATGGCAAACCCCATGGCCCCTGGCAGGCCAATACCACCTGTCAGCTCCACATGCGTGCCTTTAAAGATGGTGATACAATAGTTGTTGAGCCATGGAGAGCCAATGCATTTCCCGTTATCAAAGATTTGATGGTAGACCGTTCTGCATTCGACCGTATTATACAGGCAGGTGGTTATATCAGCGTTAACACCGGTAATGCGGTTGACGGTAACGCCTTACCCATTGAGAAAGATAAAGCAGATGCTTCATTTGCGGCAGCCATGTGTATTGGTTGTGGTGCCTGTGTGGCAGCCTGTAAGAACAGCTCGGCTATGTTATTCCTCAGTGCCAAAGTATCACACCTGGCATTGTTACCACAAGGTGCACCGGAACGCAAATCGCGTGTCATAAATATGGTAGCGCAAATGGATAAAGAAGGTTTTGGTGCCTGCACCAATACCGGTGCCTGTGAAGCTACCTGTCCGAAAGAAATTTCCATCAGCAATATCGCAAGACTCAACCAGGAGTATTTGATGGCGGGGTTGACAGTGGAATAAGCTGAAAAGCTACAAGCTACAAGCTGCAAGCCACAAGTTGCAAGTTCTTAAAGCATCCAGAAACGCTGGATGCTTTTTTATTTGAAGCATCCTAACGTTACTTGTTCAGTACAAATGCAAAGCTTGTAGCTTGCAGCCTGCAGCTTGAAACTTCCTCCTATTTTTTCTTCAAAAAGAACGCGCTGATCAAAGAAATGACCAAGCCTACCGGTAATATTTCCGTATAGGTGATTAAGGCATTGAAGAAGGGATTCTTATACATTTCATTGAACTTGGCTATTTCGGCTGTTTTTTTAGCCAATTCCGCTGCTGTAGCGCCTGACTCCTTGGCTTTTGCCAGTGTTTCTTTAGCATATATTTCCGCGAAATCTGTAAATACATAGAAATATTCAAACAGCCAGGTGACCACATAAAAGGTAGAAGTAATTAATGCAATCAGCAAACCAATTTTAAAAGCTTTGCCAAAACTGATGAGTCCATTGTTGTATTTATCTCTGTAGCTTTTTATCCCAACAAAAATGAAGATAAATGCCAGGATCATCGAGGCGTACCCATAGATCATTCCATTCTCGAAATCTCCCGTGCTTTTAAAATACAGGGTTGCAAGTACCATGAGTGCACTCACAATAAAACCACCAATGATGCCATTAATAAGGATTACTTTTTTCATGTAAGTTGTTTTTCGATTTAAAAATTATTCGCAAAATCGATCCAATCTGAACAATCGGGTTCATACTTTCGGGTGATTTTATACTTTTTAGTCCATTTTCACCCATTAGTACCTGTTTTCAAGGAATTAAACCCAGCTTTTTTGCCTGATCAACAGCCTGCAACCTTTTCCCTACGTTGAGTTTTTCGAATATGCTGGATAAATGTGTTTTAACCGTATTAGGCGAAACAAATAATTGCGATGCTATCTCCTTATTGCTGTATCCTAATGACATTAAATTCAAAACTTCCAACTCACGACTGCTAAGTCCTAGCTCTTCCACCATTTTTTGATTGCGGGAAAAAGGAGTAGCTGTGTCGAGGTAGATGATCTTTTCTTTAATGGCAATTGTTTGTTTTGGTTGTGTAAGCTTTCGGGAGAGCCAAATACCGATTACCAGAAATAGCACTGCAATGAAAAGGGCATAAATGGTAAATACGTATTCATACAAAAGATATCTGATCTCCATCCACCTGAGCAATGCCAGCAATACTGCCAGACAAAAACTATAACCAATAATGAGTCGGTATTTTCGGATCATGTGTAACAGCCTTCCCCCCTAAGATAATAACTAAGGACTAAAGCTTATTACCTTTGCTGAATGCCCAATACTTATTTTCAGTTTAAACAATTCACCATCCATCAGCAACGGGCAGCTATGAAAGTATGCACCGATGCATGCCTATTTGGGGCATGGGTGACAAAGAAGATACAAGAAAACCAGTTTCAGGGTACAAGCGTACTGGATATCGGAACAGGAACCGGTTTACTTGCATTAATGCTGGCACAACAATTCCCGGGGTCCATTGATGCCATTGATGTAGATGCCGGTGCCGTAGATCAGGCAAGAGAAAATATAATTTTATCTCCCTGGAGTAATAAAGTAACCACGCATCATAGTGCTGTGAATGACTGGCAAAAAACCGGCTATGACCTTATCATCTCCAACCCTCCTTTTTATGAGCAGGATCTCCGAAGCCCTGATCAGCAAAGAAACCTGGCACTTCACGATACAGGTTTAACACTGGAGCAACTATGGGAAAATGTTACCCGCTGTATCCAGCCGGACGGAATTTTTGCTGTACTACTACCCTATCAACGCCTCGAAGACTGTTTGGAGTATAGCACTAATAATGGTTTCTTTCTTCATGAAAAAGTACTGGTACAGCAAACAGAAAAACATGGTCCGTTCAGGGTGATGCTTTTGTTTGGGAGGAAAAAGATGGAGCCGGTTAGCCATTCAATCCTCATCAAAAAAAACGGGAATTATTCAGAAGAATTTGTGGTTTTGTTGAAAGATTATTATCTGCATTTATAAAGAAGTTTATTGCCACTGAAGGCACAGAAAAACACAGAAACGATTCAGTGTATCTCAGTGCCTTCTCCGGCGGAATCCTTCGGACAGTGGCAATCAATCCATCAATGCGCCGCATAATCTGCTAAATACTCAAAATGTGAAGTCAGTTTTCCATTACGCAGAATAGTGGCACGATCCAAAGTATCAGTCCCTCCTTTGATGATGTCTTCGAGTACATATTTGATCAACTGTTCCCCAAAATATTTACTCGCATCGCGCGGTAATTCATTGGGTAGGTTACCCACCGCCATTACGTCGACACTACCGGTTAAATATGGCAGGGTTTTATCAAAACTATATTTATCAACCCCGTAAACAGGATCATCAATAGTAGCATCACCCAGGTTACATGGCACACTACCACCTTTATCATCTGTAATATCTGCAATGGTTTGTATCCGGAATGACGGATCTTTCAGGTCATCCAGTTCAAATAAACGCGGTATCTGCTGGTCCCAGTAAATACCATTCATGAGAATATCGGTATGCGAGCAGTACTGTTTAAAAACACATGTATACTCACCCGGATTTGCATGAAAATGATCGCGCTGATAAGTATTTTCTGTTTTGTGCCGGTATAAATCGGCCCCTTTCAGGTGTACATAAACGGGGTAACTAAAAGAACGGCTCATATATTCATCCGGTTCTACTTCCTGCACATCCATCAGGTTCATGATCTCAAGAATACCATGCGCCACACGGCCACTGCCTGTAACAGCTATTTTGATGTTGGGCAGTTTTAATCCGAAATAGGTATGAATGAGTTCGCGGTAATCTTTTACATCTACTACCCTGTTTAACTGATATGCCCCGGTTCTGTTGCCATAACACATGATACCATTGTGTGCACCCACTATACCCGCAAAAAAACCAAAGCCGATGATGCGTTGCCCATCTTCATGTTCCAGACACTCATAATCAATCAGGGTGATCTGTTTGTCAACCATCGCATGCATCAAAGCACGATTATAGGGCTGTTTCTTTTTGGTATGTGAAAAGAACAGGTAAGTTTTATGGGCCAGTAACATATCAACCGGCACTTCTTTAATACCCAGCAGTATGGAACAGGCTGAGAGATCATCCGTTAATTCAATCCCCGCATCGGCATATTCCTGGTCGCTGAAACAGCGGTTGGGTGAGCGTTGTACCAGTATTTTACAGCCTTCCACCTTTTTTTGCAGCCATTTACACTGTCCGGGCGTAAGCGCCACCCGGTTATCTGCCGGAATTTTTCCCTCTCTGATAAGTCCGATAACAAGCATTCTGCTAATTTTGTGGCAAGATAGTGAGTAGTGAGTAGTCAGTAGTGAGTTTTTCATCAACCTGCCTACTGACTACTCACTACTGACTACTCACTATGACCTACTTCGAACTCTTTAACCTCCCGATTACGCTTAACGTTGATACCAGCGGTTTGTCGAAAAAGTATTTTGAGTTGCAACGTAAATACCACCCCGACAGGTTTGGGCAGGCATCCGATGCTGAAAAGGAGGAAGCGCTGCAGGTATCGTCCCAGATCAATAAAGCATTTAAGATACTGAAGGATCGGGATGAAACCATTAAATATGTACTCCAGTTAAAAGGTTTGCTGGAAGAGGATGAAAAATACCAGTTGTCTCCCGATTTTCTGATGGAAGTGATGGAACTGAATGAGGAACTGGAAGAAGGGATGACCGAAACAATACAGGCCAAAATTGATCAGCTAAAAAAAGAATTGTATGCCACTGTGGAAACGATTATTACAGATTATCAGGAAGGTCTTACTTCCGAAAAAGAGCTGTTGCAAGTGAAAGAGTATTATTTTAAGAAGAAGTACTTAGATCGAATGGTTGAGAATTTGGAAATTTGAAAATTCGTGAATTTGAAAATGAGGTTTGTATGCCTTCAAATAAAAAAGCAGCGATTGAATCGCTGCTTTTTTGTGCCCAGAACAGGAATCGAACCTGCACTACCTTGCGATAACCAGATTTTGAGTCTAGCGCGTCTACCAGTTCCGCCATCTGGGCATTGGGGTTGCAATATTAGGGAAAGAATCTGAGAATCTGACAATATACCTGTTGAAAAAATGAGTGCTTTTCTTGTAAAGTAACAGCCTTCCCTTCGTCTACATAGCTTCATCAATATTTTAGACCCGAAACAGCAGAAAACTGTACTTTTCAGTACAACTTTATCCCATGCATAAGCGCGATTTTATCAAATCAATCTCCCTGGCTGGTCTTACATTACCCTTAAGCAGTAACGCTATGAACGAATGGATACAACAATACGATACCCTCTCCCCGGCAGAGATAGCCGATGATGAAAATTTCTGGTCGGTGATCAGAAACGGGTATAAACTGAAACCAGATTATATCAACCTGGAGAACGGTTATTATAATTTCTTACCCGAAAATATCCTCGAAGCCTATATTAAAAACATCCGTGAAGTCAATTACCACGGACCTTATTACATGCGTACAGTGCAGGCTGATAATAAAAAGAAAGCCAATGCCCTACTAGCCGAATTAGCGGGCTGTAGTGCCGAAGAACTTATTATTACCCGTAATACCACCGAATCGCTCGATACCATTATTGGTGGCTTCCCCTGGAAAGCCGGTGATGAAGCGGTAATGGCTGCACAGGACTACCTGGCCATGCTCGATATGTTTAAACTGGTAGCCAAAAGACATGGTATCATTAATAAAATGGTTTCCATTCCCCACAACCCTAAAAGTGATGAAGAGTTGGTTCAGGTATATGCCAATGCTATTACGCCCAAGACCAAACTCCTGATGGTTCCACATGTCGTGAATATTACCGGTCAGGTAATGCCTGTTCAAAAAATCTGCGACATGGCCCATAGTAAAGGTGTTCAGGTATTGGTAGATGGCGCACACGCTTTTGCCCAACTCAATTTCAAGATACCCGACCTGCACTGCGATTATTATGGCGCCAGCCTGCACAAATGGCTGAGCGTACCGCTGGGTGCAGGTTTATTGTATGTGAAGAAGGAACATATTCACCAGAACTGGCCATTGCTTGGTCCTTCAGAGGGTGAAGAAAAAACGATTGCCAGGCTAAACCATACTGGTACACATCCGGTAGCTACCGATATCACTATACCTTATGCCATTGAACATTATAAAATGATTGGTGCAGAAAGAAAAGAAGCCCGATTAAAATACCTGCAGCAATACTGGCTGAAACAGGTAAGGACATTGCCTAAAATCATCCTCAATACCCCCGATGATCTACAACGCTGTTGTGCCATTGCCAATGTAGGGGTGAAAGGAATAAAGCCCTCGGATCTTGCCACTACACTTTTAAATCAATATAAAATTTACACCGTAGCGATTGAACGAGCAGAAGCCGATGTATATGGATGCCGCATCACCCCCAATCTCTATACCACTACAAAAGAGCTTGATCAGTTGGTGGCAGCGTTGAAAAATGTCTGATGTCAGATGTCTGATGTATGATTTTATGAAAGCAGTAACTTGCAAATCCAAAGCATCCGACATCCGACATCCGACATCCGACATCCGACATCCGACATCTAATATCTAACATCTCTTATGCCACACAGTCTCTCACCCGATCAATGGATAGCCAATTACGCAGATCTGCTATATGCTTATGCGAAGCCGAGGGTGAATGATGCACAGGTGGCCGAAGACCTGGTACAGGAAACATTTCTGAGTGCCTGGAAAGCCAAAGATGGATTCAAAGGTGAAGCATCAGAGAAGAGTTGGTTATTTACCATCCTCAAAAACAAAATCATCGATCATTATCGCAGGAAAGCTAAAGAGATTGTACAAACAGGTACCGAATCGGATGCGACCGATGTTTTCTTTGACCAGCATGAACACTGGACCAAAAACGACCAGCCATTGAGCTGGACTTTGCCTTCGGACAATATCAACCAGAAAGAATTTTATACTGTTTTTGAAAAGTGCAAACGAAAACTCCAGCAGGTACAACAAAGCGTATTTGTCATGAAATACATGGACGATCTGGATGCAGATGAAATTTGTAAGGCATTGGGCATCACCCCGTCTAATTACTGGGTGCTGATACACCGGGCCAAACTTGGGTTAAGGGCCTGCCTGGAAAAAAACTGGATCAACCTGAAATAAATAATTTGACGCCCCATGGGATTGTTTACAATCAGTTGCAAAAAAGCCACTTATCTCTCCTCCAAAAAAGAGGAAGGTAAACTGAGCTGGATGGAAAAAATCCAGTTGCGTTCTCATATGACCATTTGCAGCCTTTGCCGTTTATTTGAACAACAGTCAAATATGATTGCCCACCATGCCAAACATGCTGAGTGTACAGATACACTTTCAGAAGCGTCTAAAAATAAAATGCAGGAGTCACTAAGTGCAAGTAAATAGAACACGGATTTTTCATGATTGTTATGATTTTTCATGATAGATCATAACAATCATGAAAATCTGTGTGCCATCTAATGGCAAAAAAAATGTCGAACGACTATTCATCATTCGACATTCAATATTGAATATTTCTCTGTTTCTTATTTCTCCGAAGGATTCTTCTTACCGGCCAGTAATTTCTCCAGCGCTGTTTCCAGTCTCCGCTGTTTTGTTTCTTCTTTCTTGGCACCCTGGATCCAGGTTACATATTCTTTCTGGTTGGTGAATGACAATGAGGTGAAAAACTCTTTGGCTTCCTCGTGTTTGGTGAACAGTCTTTCCAGTTCAACCGGGGCCACTACCAGTCTTTTTTCAAAATCAACACCCAGCTCCTGGCTCTTTACTTCCGAGAAAGCACGTGAGCGGTTGGGTATTTTATCGGTCTTTTTAAAACGGATGGCACTCCATACATGATCAAGGGCCACCATTCTTACCGATTCATACTCTTTTTTGGTAAGACAGTCCCAACTGCAATCACGATTCAGATCACTAACAATCTTACTCGTGGTTTTGGGATAAGCTACCCATAACTTACTGTCTTCATGTAGCGCTGGTATCACTTCGCACAACACATTATTCAACTGTTGCTGACTGATAGCGAACACCAGGGCAAAATCAACCTTTTTGCTTCTCAGCAGCGGGGTTACATTCTTGGCATAAGTTAACTTGGCAAACTGTTTTTCGATAGCTGAAGGAAGTCCCTGAATAAGCAGGTTCTTCTCATCCTTCAACTGCAACTTTTCCAACACGGTCTGATTTGACATGCCTAAAAACAAATTAGTAGGATGAACAAAAAGAAGGCAAAGTTAAAAAAATGTTATGGGTTTCCGCAAACAAAAGCAATGTATTTTGTGTTTGAGCGGCTTTTTTAACAGAAAAAGAGCTGATTTTACTGAGATATATGCGATAATTTTAATGTATCTGGAGCTGTGGGGAGCAAAGTCCGAAAGTTGGAAAGTCCGGAAGTCCAACGAAGACCTCCAAATCACAGCGCCTTCTTCCTGTCTTCCGGACTTTCCGACTTCAAACTTTTCAACTCACTTCTTATAATACTGAGTAACTGTTGCGTCCATTATTTTCTGCAACGCTGCTATGCGGGTTTCATCGGCCGGGTGGGTGCTGAGGAATTCCGGTGGTTTATTACCCCCGCTTGCTTTGGCCATACGCTGCCAGAACGGGATGGCTTCTCTCGGATCATATCCCGCCAAAGCAGAAAACATAAGTCCTAATTTATCAGCTTCCAGTTCATTTTTTCTGCTGAAGGGCAAAATCACTCCTACATTGCTGCCAATACCATAGGAAGTCATAAACAGGTTCTGTGTTTCAGTTGGTTTATTGGCAATAGCAACAGATAAAGCCACTCCACCTAATTGCTGCAACAAACCCTGGCTCATACGTTCATTACCGTGGCGTGCCAAAGCATGTGCTACTTCATGTCCCATTACCACTGCCAGTGATGCTTCATTTTGCGTAAGCGGAAGTAATCCGGTGTATACCACAATCTTACCACCCGGCATACACCAGGCATTAGGTTCCTTGTTGTTTACGAGGTTTACTTCCCAGGCAAAATTTTCGATGTCTTTGGCATACCCCTTTTCAGCGTAATATTTTTTAATAGAAGCAATAATTCGCCCACCGACTCTTTGTACCATCGCTGCATCATTATTACCGGATGGCTGTACCGCAGGGTTGGTTGAAATAAACTCTTTGTACTCGTTAAAAGCCATCGCCTGTATTTCAGAATCAGGTAAAAGGCTTAACTGGTTCCTTCCGGTGATGGTGTTACGGTGACAGGCTGCAAATGCTATACTAAGCAACAGCAAGTAAATGATACTCTTTTTCATAAATGCATTTTGATAAAACTGAATAAAAACCATACCAAAGATAGCACCGGTAACAGGTGAAATGTTAGGGATCGACCGATAACTGTGAATGATACAATAAATGGGCTGGATTATACAAAACAATGCGAGGTGATACCGGATGCCAATTGGTATCCAGTCTATTCATTTGAAAATCGAGCGGAATAAATACTTATTTGAAGCGATCTCGTCTTAACCTGCGTTTATCGCGGTGGCGGAGAATGGGCACTTTACTTTCAGTGCCTTTGAGAATACGGGAAATATTTTTCTGGTGTGTGAGGACCACCATTAAAGCTACAAGAACCGCAAATATGCGGTACAGGGTTTCTTCCTCATTGAAAATGAAAAGGATAAATACCATAAATGAAATACCCGCCAGTATAGAACTCAACGATACAAAGCGTGTCAGGTATAATACAATCAGGAAAACACCGATACAGCAAAGAGCAACCATTGGCTGAATGGCTACTGCCATTCCCAGTAATGTTGCCACCCCTTTACCGCCACGGAAATTGGCCCATACAGGGAAAATATGACCCAGTACGGCGGCCAGCCCCAAACCGATCATGAGGTTGGTTCTGTCCCACTCATTGGTGAGGTAATAAGGTAAAAGAATATAAAGAGAAGTAGCTATTACACCTTTAATGACGTCCACCATCATCACAAAACTGCCCCATTTAGAACCCAAAACACGGAAGGTGTTGGTGGCGCCCGCATTGCCACTTCCATAATCGCGGATGTCTATACCAAAGAATGATTTACTAACCCAGATTGCGGTAGGAATCGATCCGATCATATAAGCCAATACAATGAGCAATAGTTCGTTCATCGGGGGGTGGTTGAAGTTTGGAGGTACAAATATACCTAAAATGAAGTTAATGATAAATTAACATCCCCCTTGGGGAAAATTATCCCTTTAGCCTGATGGCTATCCACGCCCCCCTCTGTACTGTTTTAATATGGTGCCAACCTAATGGTTTACAAGCGGTTAAAATATCGTTTTCGTCATCGCTCAGCAAGCCACTTAGTACGATTTCGCCCCCGGGAATCACAGCTTTGGCCAGGTATTGCAGGTTATCGAGGATGATATTTTTATTAATATTCGCGATAACGATTTGATACGGCTTATTTGTTTTAGCTGTATCATCTTTCTGAATATCAATATATTGGCAATTGTTAATTAAAGTGTTTTCAGAAGCATTTTCCACACACCAGTCATCATAATCAACGGCCAGGATTTCTGTTGCTCCCAGCTTTTCGGCCAGTATGGCCAGTATACCCGTGCCTGTTCCAAAGTCGAATACCGATTTGCCCTGAAAATCAATCTCACGCATCAATTGCATCACAGAATAAGTGGTGGCATGGTGGCCCGTTCCAAAGCTCATCTTAGGTGTAATCACAATTTCATGCTGCACACCTGCAAGCGGAGCATGGAACCCTGCTCTTATGCCTACAAAGTCATCTACCAACACCGGTTCGAAATTAGATTCCCAAACAGCATTCCAATTTTCTTTTTTAATAATTGATTTTGAATAAGTTATAGACAGTTGATCAATTATTTGCTTTATATTTTTTTCGTCGAAAGCCCCTTCTTCAATATATGCTTTCAGTTCTGTCTCCGATTCCTCAAAGCCTTCAAAACCCAGTTCAGCCAATTGGGCCACCAGGATGTCGCGGGTTGACTCTTCGGTTACGGGGATGGTTATTTGGTAGTGGTTCATTGGAAATTTGAAAATTTGAAAATTTGAAAATTCTTGGGTCTAATCCGCCTGAGGCGGATTGTAAATTAAGCCCTGCGGAATATTAAAAATGGGACTTCCTGTTTGGCAGGAAGTCCCATTTCATATTCGTCATTCAATATTCAATATTGATTACGCTTCTCCTCCTTCCTCACGGGGTTTTGCACCCTCGGGTCTTGGCATCAGCACTTTACGGCTCAATTTGAATTTTCCTGTTTTAGGATCCAATCCAACCAGTTTCACTTTCACCATATCACCTTCATTGAACAGGCCTTCCATGCTTTCGAGGCGTTTCCAACTGATTTCACTGATGTGTAACAAACCTTGTTTACCAGGCATGAACTCCACAAAAGCACCAAATTCCTTGATCCCTTTTACCGGACCTTCATACACATCGCCTACAGTAGGTGTAGCAGTAATGCCTCTTACCCATGCCACTGCTTTGTCAACAGAAGCTTTATCGGCAGAGAAAATGCTCACTTCACCTGTATTACCCACTTCTTCGATATTGATGGTAGTACCTGTTTCGCGCTGGATTTCCTGGATTACTTTACCACCTGGTCCGATTACCGCACCGATGAATTCTTTATCGATGATCAGTTTGATCATACGTGGTGCATGTGGTTTCACATCATCACGGTGTGCAGGAATACACTCATACATGGCATCGAGGATGTGCAAACGACCTTTACGGGCCTGTTCCAATGCTTCACGCATTACTTCCATGCTCAGACCGTCTACTTTAATATCCATCTGTACACCACAAATACCATCGCGGGTACCAGTTACTTTGAAGTCCATATCACCCAGGTGATCTTCATCGCCCAGGATATCGGTCAGGATCGCATATTTACCATCTTCACGGGTAATCAGTCCCATCGCCACACCACTTACGTGTTTAGGTACAGGAACACCTGCATCCATCAATGCCAGCGAACCGGCACAAACAGTAGCCATAGATGAAGAACCATTACTTTCCAGGATATCACTCACCACACGAACGGTATAAGCATAATCGCTGCTGTTAGGCATCATCTGTTTCAGTGAACGCATGGCTAGGTTACCATGTCCCACTTCACGACGGCTCTGACCGCGCATCATTTTTACTTCTCCGGTGCTGAATGGAGGGAAATTATAATGGAGATAGAATTTAGAATCTACAGATTTGGCTGCACTTTCTACCAGCAGATCATCCAGTTTGGTACCAAATGTTACGGTAGTCAGTGATTGTGTTTCCCCACGGGTAAACAGTGCTGAACCGTGTGGTGTTGGTAATGGATCCACTTCCATGGCCAATGGACGAACTTCATCGAGCTTGCGACCATCCAGACGGAAGCGGTCGTCGATGATCATGCTGCGTACTACTTCCCATTTCAGGTCTTCGTAGTATTTCTTCGCCAGTTTTTTGTCCAGATCGGTAATATCTTCACCCAGGCTGGCAATCAGTTCATCTTTCAATGCACTGTAAGCATCGCTGCGCTCATGTTTGGCCGATCCTTTACGTGAGATTTCATATACACGGTCTTTGGCAAAAGCATACACTTTTGCTTTCAGTTCTTCGTTCTGCTCAGGCTTTTTGTAATCGCGCATGGTGGTTACACCTTTCTTCGTTCTCAGTTCTGCCTGTGCTTTAATCTGTATACGGATGGCATCATGTGCCAGTTCCAGTACTTTAATCAGATCAGCTTCTGAACATTCTTTTGCTTCGCCTTCCACCATCATGAGGTTTTTCTCAGTAGCGGCTACGATGAATTCGATTTCAGACTTTTCTAATTCGGAACGGGTTGGGTTGATGATATATTGACCATTGATCCGGCCAACCCTTACTTCACTGATGATTTCTTTGATGGGAATATCTGATACAGCAAGTGCAGCAGATGCAGCCAGGCAAGCCAGTGAATCGGGCATTACTTCAGCATCGCTGGATACAAGGCTAACCAGCACCTGTACATCGCACAAATAATCTTCTGGGAATAATGGACGTAAAGCGCGGTCGATCAAACGGCTGGTGAGAATTTCATAGTCGTTTAAGCGGGCTTCACGTTTGAAAAATGAACCGGGAATGCGGCCGGCGGCGGCAAATTTTTCCTGGTAATCAACACTCAAAGGGAAGAAATCCTGCCCTTCTTTGGGATCTTTATTGGCAACAACGGTGGCTAAAAGCACACAATTGCCCTGGCGCACTGTAACGGCACCATCTGCCTGACGGGCCAGTTTACCGGTTTCGATGGTAACGATACGGTTGCCACCGAGATCAAAACTGACACTGATTGGTTGTGATAACATAATTAATTTTTGTAGTAGGGACCATCCGGCACAGGCGGGAAAACGTGCAGGATACCCTGGTTAGGGAAATGAACTGAAACAGGTACTGACACAAATAACTATTCCCAACCGTTTACAAATACCAGTTGGGAATAGCATGTATCATAGACTGAAAAATTATTTTCTCAGACCCAGTTTCTCGATCAGTGCACGATAGCCCTGCAGGTTTGTTTTCTGCATGTAAGTGAGCAAACGCTTACGCTGGCCTACCATCTGCATCAAACCACGGTGTGTGGAATAATCTTTTTTATTGGCTTGTAAGTGCTGTGAAATGTGGGCAATACGCTCAGTCAGCATAGCAACCTGAGCTTCAATTGAACCCGTGTTGGTGGCTTTTCCACCAAATTCAGCAAAAATGCTGGCTTTTTTTTCTGTTGTTAAATGAGACATCTGAAAATGTTTAATAGACTCCGGAATGTTTTCCTCTTATTTTTTATCGGCTGCAAAGGTAGGATATATCAGGCAAAATTGATAATTTTAAACCCTGAATTTTACCCCCTCCTGTAGTCCCGGTATTTCATCGGCTGTTTGTTGTTACAAATTCGGACTTTTTTATTGCTTACCAGTCTGGCTTTTCGCCGGAATAAGAAAGCAATTTATTGATTTTCAACAGAATAACTTTTATTTTGTAGTAATCGGACATTTTCCGCTAACCTGATTCTATGATGTTTGGCGTTACCATATTAGGCAATAATTCTGCACTACCAGCTTACGACAGGCATCCAACTGCCCAGGCTATTACACTGAATGAGCAGGTTTTCCTGATTGATTGTGGAGAAGGTACACAGATTCAACTGGCCCGTTATAAGGTGAAAAGAGGTCGCATCAACCACATTTTTATCTCACACCTGCATGGCGATCACTATTTCGGTCTGATCGGGCTCATCACCAGCATGGGACTGCTTGGCAGGGAACAGGATCTGCATTTATACGGACCACCGGCATTACAGCAAATCATCAACCTTCAATTAGAAGTGGCATCTACCAGCCTGCCATTTACCATTTATTTTCATGGCATTGAACAGGAAGGCTTGTTACTCGATCATCCGAAGTTTTCGGTTGAATGCTTTAGTACGCAACACCGTATTCCCTGTTTTGGTTTTATCATCAGGGAGAAAAAGAAACCCAGAAAAGTAAATCGCGATGCTGCCATTGCAGCCAATATCCCTTCCGTTTATTACGAGCGTTTAAAAAATGGAGATGATTATGAAACCCGTGATGGGCTGATCATCAAAAACGAAACTGTTACTTATGCCAATACACCCGGCCGCAGTTATGCGTTTAGTGCCGATACCATTTATGATCCTTCTGTTGCCGAAAAAACAAAAGGCGTAAACATGCTCTATCATGAAGCCACTTATTTAAAGGATCTGGAAGAGAGAGCCGCTGCACGTTATCATTCCACCACCATACAGGCAGCATCTATTGCTAAACAAGCAGGAGTTCAGCAATTACTCATCGGCCATTTCAGCAGTAAATATGAAAGTTTAGAAGATTTCCTAAGCGAAGCACAATCTGTCTTCGCCAATACACAACTGGCGATTGAGGGAACGACCTATTTAATTTGAAAATGAGGAAATTTGAAAATGAGAAAACTGTGTGGCATATAATCACTGTATAATTTAAGCCACTCCATTTTCAAATTAGCACATTTTCAAATTTTCAAATTATTACTCATCCATTTGTAAAAATCCCTGAACTCCTGTTTCCAGTAAGTTTCGTTGTGCTGACCGAGGGGATTGATGACGGTACGGATGATGAAGCGTTGTTTCTTTTGTAAGATATCGCTCATTTTCTGGAGATTTGGTACGGCATTGGTTGCCTCCTTACTTCCTGAATAGAGATAGAATGCAGGCATGGATGCAGTGGAAAAATTTTCTGCCATCTGATAGATATCATTACTCAACTGTAAGGATGGAGAAAACACCCCTGCTCCTCCAAATACATCAGGATATTGCAATACAGTGTACAGGCTGATAAGTCCACCCATGCTGCTGCCCAGTACATAATTGTTTTCCGCTGATTTATACGTGCGGTATTTACTATCGATATAAGGTTTAAGTGTTTTTGCAAGAAATTCAGCATAAGCTTTCCCCTCTCCTTTTCCATACTGCGGATGATCCCATGGGTTGTATTCAATGATGCGTTTATCGCCTGCATGATCAATGGCCACTACAATACATTCTTTTTTGAGTTGCTGCTGTAAAGTATCCAGGCATTCATCAACACCCCACTCTCCTGCAAATGCAGTCTGGTCGTTGAAAAGATTTTGTCCGTCCTGCATATACAATACAGGATAATTTTTGGCCGACGTGGCATATCCTTTCGGCAGGTATATCCATATTTTTCTTTTCCGGTTGAGTTGCGGCATACTGAATGCGGTATCGAGCACACGCACTTGCGGACTTGCACTATACCGTTTGGGTTTATCAGGGTATTCATCTTTCCAGCCGGGGATATCGAATTCAAGGCTGAGATCATTGTTTACTTCAAGTACACGATCTGAAATATCGCGGCCATCAGCTAATGTTTCTACTTTATCAAAACCACCACGGGTAAATTTGAAGGCATAAGTACCGGGAGTCATATTTTTCAGCACAATACTTTTTCTGGAACCTCCAAAAGGTTTGAGTTTATAGTTTTCGTCTTTAGGGTTCCAGTTATTGAAATTACCTGCCACATAAATATCATCATTGGCTTTGGTGGCCACTGTATTTACAATAAGACGAACAGAGAACTGTGCCTGCCCCTCCATAGCCAGCAATAAAACACATGCAGTAATAAATCGTTTCATACAATTAAAGTACGAAACAGTGAGGGCTTTGTTGCTTTTGAATGGTTAAATTATTTCCTCTCCAATATTTGTTCTCCGGATTTTAGTCCGGAGAACAAAAAACCGCAGATTCGCAGATGTAGGAAAATAATCTGCGAATCTGCGGCTTACAAAAAATGTCAGCCTTTTAATCCAATATCTCTACATCCTTCGGATACTTCGAAGCATTGAAGACGAAAAGATTATCAGCGAGGTTTTTATTGGGAACAATATTAGTAAAGCTTACCTGAACAGTATTATTTCCTTTATCCAGTATCACTGCACGAGCTATCATGTTTTTTGTTTTATCTACAAAAATGTTCACTTTGGAGAAATTCTTTCTGTTGTCAAGCGGTTTCATTTCAATTTCATGAAAGTTGCCCTTGGTACCAACAAGACGATAAGAAAAATCTTTATCATATGAGCCTGAGAGAATTTTTTGCGGTGTAAGTGTTTGCCCGCTTTCCTCTACCGCAGATACAGTAATGGTTTTGCTGCCATCGTAGTTATAGGTTTTTGTACCATCGCAGAGTATCTCGGTTTTACCTTCTTTCAATACATATTTCTGCCCTTTGGTAATAATGGTTCCGGCTTTGGTACCATTGTTTACACCCCGGCTTGAAACCGATTTAATGCTAAAACCTGCTGATATGGTTTTATATGCTTTTACAGTATTACTAACGGCATCCAGTATTTTTTTGGCTTTGGGATCATTCTGTGCATTCACTTGTAAGATCATCGCTACCAGTACCAAAACTATCGCGTAAAATTTCTTCATTCTTTTCATTTGAGGGCGCAAATATAAGTTTTACTGTTTTGTAAGACAGTCTCTATGCGCATTAGTTTAGAAGAGCGGGCTGAGATATTGTTATAAATCGGTGAAAATGAGGCTTTGTTACATAGAATCAAGGAATTCCTGCAGTTCCATATCGGTTTTAAATAATACTTCACGCGCCTTACTTCCCTGGTTAGGACCCACAACCCCTGCCGCTTCCAATTGGTCCATCAGGCGACCTGCCCGGTTATAACCCAGTTTCATCCTTCTTTGTATGAGGGAAGTAGAGCCCATCTGGCTCTGTACAATGAGTCGGGCCGCATCTTCAAACAGCGGATCACGTTCACTGGCATCAAAATCTCTTCCTTCCATGTCTTTTTCATCCACATACTCCGGTAGCAGGAATGCCTGTGGATAGCCACGCTGGTCACCAATAAATTCACATACATTTTCTACTTCAGGCGTGTCTACAAAAGCGCACTGCAAACGGGTGATTTCGCCGTTATAGCTTACCAGCATATCGCCCTTACCGATCAACTGTTCTGCTCCTCCTGCATCCAAAATGGTACGGCTGTCGATTTTGCTCGATACTTTGAAAGCAATACGCGCCGGAAAGTTGGCTTTAATAGTACCGGTAATAATATTCACCGATGGACGCTGTGTAGCAATGATCAGGTGAATACCAATGGCCCTTGCCAACTGTGCCAGTCGCGCTATCGGCATTTCTACTTCTTTACCTGCCGTCATAATCAGATCCGCAAACTCATCTACCACCAACACAATAAATGGCAGGTACTGGTGTCCTTTTTCAGGATTGAGCTTTCTGGCTGTGAACTTCTCGTTGTACTCACGGATATTTCTGCAACCCGCTTCTTTCAGCAGGTCGTAACGGTTATCCATTTCAATACACAGGGCATTCAATGTATGCACCACTTTCTTGGTATCGGTAATAATGGATTCTTCTTCTCCCGGTAATTTGGCCAGGAAATGTTTTTCAATAACACGATACAAACTCAACTCCACTTTCTTGGGATCTACCAATACAAACTTGAGCTGTGAAGGATGTTTTTTGTAGAGCAATGAAACCAGAATGGCATTCAACCCTACAGATTTACCCTGTCCGGTTGCACCTGCCATTAACAGGTGAGGCATGGCAGCGAGGTCTACAATAAAGTTTTCATTATCGATCTTCTTACCAATCGCAATCGGCAGCGAGAATGAATTGGATTGAAATTTCTCACTCGCCAGCAAAGTCTTCATACTCACCACTGTCTTACGCACATTGGGCACTTCAATACCAATGGTTCCCTTACCAGGAATGGGAGCAATGATACGAATACCCAATGCTGCCAGACTCAATGCAATATCATCTTCCAGGTTCTTGATCCGGCTGATACGTACACCAGGTGCCGGTACAATTTCATACAATGTTACCGTTGGACCTACTGTTGCAGCGATACGCTGTATAGCAATATCGTAGTTCTTCAATGTGGCTATGATCTGGTTCTTATTGGTCTCCAGCTCTGTCGGGTCATGAACAATTTTTTCGCTGCCATGTGTTTCCAGCAGGTCAAGACCTGGATATTTATAATCTTTCAGATCAAGTGTTACATCGTATTTGGTATTGAGCTTACCGGGTGTTGGTGCAGGTGCAGGCTCTTCTTCCTCTTCAGGTGTTTCTTTTATTTCAAGCTCCAATCCATTCGTATCCGCTTCTGCTTTACGCGGTGCCGGTGGAATCACATTAATCAAAGGCTCTGGTTTCGAAATAACTTCCTCCTCAAAGACAATTTCTTCCTCCTCTTCATCCTGTTCCTCCTCCAAATCCTCCTCATCCAAGTCCTTCTCGTTCATCTCAAATTCATTCATTGGATCCCCTTCCTCTTCTTCCTGTTGTGGCATGATGACCACAACCCCTGAACCTTCCGATTTAAGTTTATTCGGCCCCACTACTTTTTCTTCCTGAACAGGTTCTTCCACTATATCTGCATTTTCATCCCATTCCTGTCTTACCGCCACTTCATCATCGATGGAGAGTTTGAAATCGTCTTCATGTGCTTTGGCACTGGGTTTACCAAACTGCCAGTCAGGCACTTTGAAAGTGGGATTGAACCGCCAGATGACATAACTGAATACTGACAATAATAACAAAGCTCCTGTTCCAATATTACCGATCCATTTTACAAACCATGCATTTAATAATTCACCAACCGCACCACCCCATGAAAAAGCACTGGCCCTTGATACAAAGGCAAATGCCATGCTTAGTACAACCAGTCCAACAATCATGTATCGGAGGTTCCTGACAAGACTGAATATTTTTTTGCCAAACAAGAGGTTGGCACCGAGCACAAAAAAGAAACTACACAAGAGATAAGAAGCCAGGCCAAAACCTTTGTAAAAGAGAGAATGGGCAACATAAGCACCTAATACACCCAACAGGTTATTCACTTTTACATCATCGGTTGCAAAAATGCGGATACCAAACTGGTGAACTTTATCCTGGTCTTCCTGCCAGGTAAACAGATAAGAGGTGAATGCCACAAATAAGAAGATGGTCAGCAATAAGCTGGAGGCACCGAGAATTTTGGTGGTACGTTCATCTTTCACCACTTCCGTTACCGTTACTTCAGGTTCCTTATCGGGATTCAGTTCTTCCGGACTCGGCGGCGGTGGCGTTTTCTTCTTCAAGCGATTTGCCATGAAAACAAATATAAGCTATGCCAATACCTGCATAATAGAACTACCCACTTATGTGCAAAACTGGTAAAAGCCGGTGGAGTTTTCCACCATGATTATACTCCTTTACTTAAACCCAGTGCCAGGCATACCCATCCTGCCACCAGTAAAGTGCCGCCTAAAGGTGTAACCGGACCAACCCATGAGAGCCCTTCTACCTGTGCTGCCGACTTATAAGTGAGCAGGTAGAGCGATCCACTGAAAAGTGTCATGCCGGCAATAAATAAAATACCTGCCGCTTTCATCAGTGAGGGTGTTCCTGATGCAAATACCAGTCCGGTAAGTGCCAGTGCAAACACATGATAAAACTGGTAGCGTACCGCCGTTTCAAATGTTACGAGTGATTCGGGTGCTACTATTTTTTTCAATCCATGTGCGCCAAAAGCACCCAATACTACCGACAGGGCACCAATAAATGAGGCAGTTACCAGAAATCCTTTATGCATATTGCTGTATAATTTTTTTGAATGAAAGGTCACTGATCTCTTTACCTCTTAAGCGATGCTGCGCTTTCTCATATACTGGTGTGCGTTCGCTGAGTTTATTTTCCAGAAAAGAAGTTAGTTCATCATCCGACAAAGAGCGGATCAGGGGGCGGTGTTCTTTACCGGGCTTTAACCTTTCTACCAATGTCTCCACCGGTTCATCCAGCCAGATGGTTACGCCATTTTTATTCATCCAGTCCATATTGTCATGAAAACAGGGTGCACCGCCGCCGGTGGCCAGTACAAAGGCTTTCTTCTCACCAAACCAGCGTAAGATTTTTGCTTCCGATTTTCTGAAATAGTCTTCGCCATCTTCCTCAAATATTTCACTGATGGTTTTCTCTTCGTGTGATTCAATGAGAAAGTCGAGGTCGTAACCTCCCGTCTTTAATTTCTTTGCCAGTTGACGGCTCCAGTGCGATTTACCGGAACCCATCATGCCGATGAGGAATAGTTTCATTGTTGTTAGTCCGAAAGTCGGAAGACCGAAAGTCCGGAAGATATTTAATTAGTAAACAATCCTCCGTGCAACTCCGTGCCGGACTCTGTGTAACTCTGTGGTTCATAATTAAATATTTTTTAACCACAGAGTTTCACGGAGTTTAACACGGAGTTACACGGTTTTCAATTCACCCCGCCCCTCTCTTCTGCGCAAAGAGGGAGAAACTCTTTTCACTTTTCACGTCTCACATTATTTAAACGCATTCAACCCTGTAACATCCATCCCCGTAATCAAAAGGTGAACATCATGGGTGCCTTCATAGGTAATTACACTTTCAAGGTTCATCATATGACGCATGATGCTGTATTCGCCGGTGATACCCATACCACCCAGCATCTGACGGGCATCTCTTGCAATATTAGCGGCAATTTCGCAGCTATTACGTTTGGCCATACTCACCTGCTGTGGTGTTGCTTTTCCTTCATTCATCAGTACTCCCAAACGCCAAACCAGTAACTGGGCCTTGGTAATTTCTGTAATCATTTCTGCCAGCTTCTTCTGCTGCAACTGAAAGCCCCCAATAGGACGATCAAACTGTACACGTTCCATGCTGTAACGCAAAGCCGTATCATAACAATCCATGGCTGCACCCAAAGCTCCCCAGGCAATACCGTAACGGGCTTTGGTTAAGCAGCCCAACGGACCCTTCAAACCAATAACATTGGGAAGAATATTTTCTTTGGGCACTTTTACATTGTCGAATACCAGCTCACCTGTTGCAGAAGCACGCAGACTCCATTTACCGTGGGTAGTAGGTGTGGTAAAACCTTCCATCCCTCTTTCAACAATCACACCCTGTATCTTGTCTTCTTCATTTCTGGCCCAAACCACAGCAACCTGTGCAAAAGGAGCATTGCTGATCCACATTTTGGCGCCGTTTAATATGACATGATCACCCGCATCTTTGATATTAGTAATCATACCGGCAGGATTACTGCCATGATCGGGTTCTGTTAATCCAAAACACCCCAGCCATTCGCCACTTGCCAGTTTGGGCAGGTATTTTTTACGCTGCGCTTCATTACCGTAAGCATAAATAGGGTACATCACCAGACTACCCTGCACACTGGCGGTACTGCGAACACCGCTATCTCCCCTTTCCAGTTCCTGCATCATCAACCCATAGCTGATATAGTCAAGTCCACCGCCGCCATATTCAACAGGTACGGTTGGACCAAAACAACCCAGGTCACCCATTTGCTTCACGATCTGCTGGGGGAACTCGGCTTTTTGTGCATAATCCTCGATGATGGGAGAAATTTCTTTCTTTACATAATTCCTCACCGAATCACGGATCAGTTTATGTTCTTCAGACAATAACTCATCTAACTGGTAATAGTCGGGCGATTGAAATAAATCGGTTCTGGCAGCCATGCGAATAATAATTTTTAAATACGTTAGGTCGGTCGCCTGTTAACCCGGCAAAAATAAGGTATGCGGACTGTACACCCTGTTTTGTGTCATTTTTATTTGTTTCCCGCTTTTTAACATTAAAAATTGGCCGTTTTTCCAACCTTTTTAAATCCGCTGTCTCTTATCCTAAAACCATTCCCTGCATGAAAAAGATCATCAGCATTAGCTGCCTTTTAATGGCACTCATAAATAGCACTGTTGCCCAGGATAATTATAAGTGGGCAGTAACCAAACAAAAAGATTTCAACAAAACCCTGCCCATCGGCTCTGCAGTGGTGGCACTCAGGAACCAGTTTGGTAAGATGGAAATAAAACACTGGGATAAAAACGAAGTAAAAGTAGAAGCTAAAATACTGGTATCCACACAGGAAGAAGCTTATGCCAACACTTTACTCGATATGATCCAGATCGTTGAAAAGACGGGTAGCGATACCATCAGTTTTAAAACACAGATTGGCGATGAAAACAAAGGATGGAGCACCAATCAAAGCAATAAAATGTCGATTGATTACATCGTTTACCTGCCGGCCAATACAAAGCTGAAAGCGCATAACAGTTTTGGACCCATGGAAATTGGTGACCATAGCGGTGAAGCTGATTTACAAAGCAGTCATGGCAGTTTAACAGCAGGCAATCTTTCCAATACAAAATCCTTAAAAGTAAATTTCAGTAAAGCCAAAATTGGCAAGCTGGGTAAAACAGAAGCCGATTTCAGACATTCAAGTATTGATATTGAAGAATTAACTGGAGACATCAAAGCCACTGTTACTTTCTGCAACAGTCTTGATATTCCTGTTAACAGTGCTGTAAAAAACATTGATATCAATACCAGTCATACCAGCATCTATTTGTTATTACCCAAAAACATCGGAGGCGATTATGATATTGCCACCACACATGCCACCGCAACAGGCAAGGGAAATTTTGAACTGAAAGAAGATAAACCCGAAAACATCCGTGGTCGTGTAACATTCAACCATCACTATACCGGCAAACTCGGTAACGGCGGCGATGCAAAGATCAATATCAAAAGCAATTTCGGGACTGTGAGGTTGTTGTGAGAAGTCCGGAAGACGGGAAGACCGAAAGTCCGAAAGATGATTAACTTAACACAGTCATCTTTCGGACTTTCGGACTTTCGGTCTTGCTGACTTTCCGACTTACGGTCTTTCAGGACTTTCCTTATCTTCCCTTTTCAAACCCAACGTTATGAAAAAGGGATTTTTTTTTCTTTTACTGGTAGTCATTACTACTGCTGCTATTGCACAAAACAATTCCGCTACTAAAAAGCCCGAGGAACAAATACGCAAATACTGGTTTGTGATGCTCATCAAAGGACCTAACCGTAACCAGGACTCTGCTACTGCCGCAAAAATCCAGAAAGGACACCTTGACAATATGGATCGCCTCTACAATGATGGCAAATTAAAAGTCGCAGGACCGTTTGGTGATGGCAAAGACTGGCAGGGCATTTTTATTTTTGATTGTCCGACCAAAGAAGAAGTAGAAAATTTACTCAAGACCGATCCGGCTGTTGCTGCAGGCAGACTTATTTGTGATATCCGTCCCTGGTACACGGCACCCATTGGCAGTTTTGTACCCGGTAAACCGAAACAAGCACTCTAATTATTGTAAAACCTCCTATCAGCAATTTTGAATACAGCTACACAAAAGAAACCATGGTACCATACAGTACTCACTAATCTTACTTTCTATGTGCTCCTCGCCATCATAGCAGGTATACTGCTCGGACATTATGCACCGGCAACCGCCATCAAAACAGAATGGATTGGTAAGACTTTTGTAGACATCATCAAACTCTTTATCGCACCCATCATATTTCTCACCATTGTATTGGGCATCAGCAGTATTGGTAACCTGAAAAAAGTGGGACGTATTGGCATCAAATCATTGATTTATTTTGAAATAGTAACCACACTGGCTTTGGGTATTGGCATAGTAGTGGCATTACTGGTTCAGCCGGGTAATATTGATCGCAGTGGCCTCGATTTACAGGATGCCAGTAAATTTACCAAACAGGCCGGCAGCAGTTTCGACTGGATTCAGTTCTTCAAAGCCAATCTTACTTTACAGGTGTTACTGGTGGCCATTATTGTAGGCATACTATTCAACTATTCGAAACACCGTTTAAAACTCATTCATTTTTTTGGTCGCATTTCACATTATGTATTTACTGCTTTAAAGTATGTGATGTACCTGGCACCATTGGGCGCCTTTGGAGGCATGGCATATACAGTTGGAAAGTTTGGTTTACAAACACTGGTGCCACTTGCCAAGCTCATGGCCTGTGTGTATCTCACCATGTTTGTTTTTATCTTTTTTATTCTGGGCAGTATCATGCGTTATTATGGTTTTCGTATTGGTGCTTTCCTTAAATCTATTAAAGAAGAACTACTGATAGTATTAGGTACTTCTTCCTCAGAAGCTGCGTTACCATCCATTATGCGTAAGCTGGAAAAAATGGGTTGTAGTAAATCGGTAGTAGGTCTTGTTATTCCAACCGGTTACTCCTTTAACCTCGATGGCACATCTATTTATCTCTCCATGGCCGCCATCTTTCTGGCACAGTTGTATAATATTCATTTAAGTGCGGGTGAATTACTCACTATTTTACTGGTGCTCATGCTTACATCCAAAGGTGCGGCGGGTGTAACAGGCAGTGGATTTATTGTACTCGCTTCTACCCTTGCAGCCATTAAGACAATTCCACTCGAGGGGCTTGCATTTTTATTGGGTGTAGATAAATTTATGAGTGAAGCAAGGGCAATCACCAATATCATCGGCAATGGGGTAGCAACATTGGTGATTGCAAAAAGTGAAAAAGAATACATAGAAGCGGATGTCTGATCTCGGATGGCAGATGTCGGATTTGATAAGTCTCCCCTGCCTGTCCTTTCACGTCTGACGTCTCGTCTCACTTTCCTCCTCATGCCCCAAATTGTCTCAGGTGATGATCAAGATGCTTCCATTGAAAAAAGGCCCATTGCTCGGGTGTAAAATGACCGAAGAATGCATGTGGTTCTTTGGTACAGACATCTGGTCCTCCATGCAGGAATGTCTGTATATGATTGATCAACTTTAATTTCTCCGCTTCGAATTGATATTCACCTTTAAAAATCAGGCTTTTATCTGTTGGCGAATTCCTGCCAAAGGGTTTATCGTTTAATGCAGTGGCACGAAGCAGTGGTCCCAGTATTCTGCCAATCAAAGCCCTTGGAATATGATGTGTCCCCAATGCAGACTCCATCCCTTTATTGCTATGTGCCAACATCTGCGAAACATTCATTTTACCCCATTGTCTTTGAACATCGGGGGTAAGTTTATTGATACGGTTGATCAAATCACCTACATCTGTTTGGTTAAATAAACTGGGCATGTATGATTGTTAAAATAACTGAAATGAAGATACGGCTATTCAATGTGCCCGTTTTCTAATCATCAATTAATTCTATAATAATAAGTTAAACAACCGTCTGTAGGGGAATTATCGATTATAAGATTATTACCACAAAATTTTATCGCTCCCCAGTCATAATCAGCAATACCATTCTGCATCCTGAAATTCAACTCCCAAACAGTAGCAGAACCATAATATCTGTCAATATACCAGGTGCCTTGTAATGTGATTTGTCCATTTTTTGTTTCTGTAAAACTTAGATCACTATTCAACTTTCTTCTTATATTTTGTTTGTGCGCATCTGTATCCCCGCCCCATCCACATCTTTGTTTTACGATTACCCATGTACCGATCAGTTTACCAACGATAGCTGCAGAATCATATATAACAGGATCGGCAATACAGTCCGCAAATGATATTTCCTCCCGTTCTCTGGAACAAGAGGTTAACATAAATAGAACAACAACCGATACGATAATCGTGCGCATAGCCATTATTTTCCATACATGACCGGCAAACAACCTAAACCGTTGCTTGCTTTAACTGTAGAAATTGCTACCAAGGGTATTACCAAGAAGATGCAGCTAATTTTCCGATGACCATCTATGTCAGACAGTATAGATAAGATTCTGAAAACACAGAAGCAGAGGTGAATGAGGTATTAAAATTTGATTGGTATATTTGAACATAGCCAGTAAACACATCTACCATGCTCAAGAAGATCACTTTTATCTCTTTTATTTTTCTGTTCTTCCATCAAAACATAGAAGCCCAAAAGCGTGGTAATGGCAACCCGGTTATTGAAGGCTGGTATGCCGACCCTGAAGCTGTTATATTTAATAATCAATATTGGCTCTACCCTACTTTCTCTGCCAAATACAAAGACCAGGTTTTTCTGGATGCCTTCTCGTCTACTGACATGGTGAACTGGAAAAGGCATCCCCGTGTCATTGATACCAGCATTATTAAATGGGCTTACATGGCGATGTGGGCACCGGCCATTGTAAAAAAAGACAACCAGTATTTTCTGTTCTTCTCTGCGAATGATATCCAGAGTAAGGCAAGAAACAAGAAACAGGACGACCATAACGGAGGTATAGGAATAGCAGTAGCATCAAAACCAGAAGGACCTTATAAAGATTATTTAGGCAAACCACTTATCAATCAGTTTTACAATGACGCACAACCCATTGACCAGTTTGTATTTCAGGATAAAGATGGTCAGTATTATATCATGTATGGTGGTTGGGGACGTTGTAATATTGCAAAACTGAATAAAGATTTCACCGCCCTCTCTCCTTTTGAAAACGGTGCACTGGTAAAAGAAATTACGCCGAAGGGGTATGTGGAAGGGCCAACCATGTTTATACGCAATAACACATATTATCTCATGTGGTCGGAAGGTGGCTGGACCAACGGCAGTTATAAAGTAGCCTATGCCAGATCCAACAATGTTTTTGGTCCATTTGAAAGAGAAACAACCATCCTTGAAGCCGACTCAACTATTGCCACGGGTGCAGGTCATCATTCTGTGATGAATATTCCGGGTACAGATGAATGGTATATGGTGTACCACCGCAGACCCATTCCCAATCTTGACCGCGATCACCGGGTTACCTGTATCGACAGGATGTATTTTAATGCAGATGGAAGTATTCAGAAAGTGAAAATGACATTTGAGGGTGTGAAGCGTGAATTGAAATAACATACTATCATGCATCAGTTCATCAATATACCGACGCTGTTTGGATTTAGCATGGAAGTCTATTTGATCATGGCCATCATTGCCATTCCTGTGTTTTTTTTCAACAACTGGCTATTGAAAAAATGGATAAAAAAAGAACGCACAAGAAAAATAGCCGCATGGGTTACAACGCTTGCTGTAACACCAGTTGTTTATGCAGGACTAATTTTACTCTTGATATATTATATCACCTATATCCCCAGCAAAGATTTTACAGAAAAGGAATGGTTAACCAATACGAATGAACGTTTTCAAATGGCAGATGATATTATTGAAAGTAAAATACTGATTGGTAAAGACACCACCCAGGTAAAACAAATGTTGGGTGACAGTTTTTGGAGCGATAATAAATGGCAGCCAGATTCAATCAATACCTGGACCTATGATATGGGTATGGGTGGAGGCGGATTAGGATTCATGTTTAATCACCTCGCTGTAAAGTTTAAAAAAGAGAAAGTAATTTCAGTTGAACATATTCAAATTCGTGATTAAACAATAAGTTATTCTCATGCAATCAAACATCGGTTTAATACTGGAAGAAAAAGCAGCCGATATCGGCAACTTTATTGTAGGCAGGTTATTACCCTTCCGTCAGAAACGTGCGGTGGGACCATTTGTGTTTATTGATCATATGAAACCCACCTGTTTAAAGAATTACCAGAATATGGATGTACCTCCACATCCACATATTGGCTTATCAACATTAACCTATTTGCTGGAGGGTTCCATTTTTCACCGGGACAGTATTGGCAGTGCCATAGAAATAAAAGCGGGTGAAGTAAACTGGATGACGGCAGGAAAAGGTGTGGTACATTCTGAAAGAACACCTGAATATTTACGAAGGGCCGATAAATTTCTACATGGTTTTCAGATCTGGATCGGATTACCCAAAGAACTGGAACAATCTGAACCCACCTTTCATCATATAGACAAAGACGCTATTCCTGTATGGGAAGAAGATGGCATTCATTACAAACTGATTGCCGGTCAAATCGTTGGTAAAAAATCGCCGGTGCCTGTTCACAGTCCATTGTTTTTTCTGGAGATCAAAACACAAACAGCACAAAAAATAAATATTGGAGAAAAGTTATTTGGCGATGTGGGTATGTATGTACTGGATGGAACCGTAAATATAGAAGGCAATGATTACGGAACCGCTCAACTGCTGATCGCCAAAAATGCCAGCTTATGCGAATTTGAAACCAATGGAGCAACCACACTCTATTTATTTGGGGGAGAGCCTTTTGCAGAAGAGCGTTTTATTTTTTGGAACTTTGTCAACTCGGATAAGAATATGATTGAGCAGGCGAAAATAAACTGGAAGAATCAGGATGTAACGGCTTTTCCGAAAATTCCGGGAGATGATCAGGAGTTTGTGCCGCTGCCAGCATTTCCGATACAAAAGCATTAATCGTACACCCTGCTATGCAAAAAGAAATAGAAATCATTTGCTGCTCTCTTTGCAAGCCCATAGAAAGAGATGAGCTAAAATACCAGACTGATATCATAGCCACTAATTGTAGGTGGTTAGAACCTACAAACAATCAACATAGCCTAGATGAAAAACCCCAGGCTGAAAAAAACTATACTGTTTTGCTACAGCAACCGGTAAAATTCAGAACAGACATGGATATATGGCTGTATTACGACAATATCAAAGTATCGTATGAAGGTTATACTACTGAACAAGATGTAGAACAATCCGCATTCTGTTATGGGAAAATCATTTCCCTCATTGAGCAAACCGAAACTGGTGCTATTATCAGGTTTGATGTTCAAAAAACATTGGGCTTACAGAAAATTATAGCAACAAATTCAATAAAAATCTTACCCGATTTTTGGGCTGACTTTTATTTGAAATCTATTGAAATGGAAGATTATCATTTGCAGACATTCGGAAAGTACTACCAGTTGAGTGCATCCATTGCACAGGGCGATATTGGACAAAACTGCATTTTTACAAAAAAAAATCATCAGTATATTATTTGTAAAATAACTGAATGGAATTTTCACGGGGAATACAGGTTTGGTGGTAGTTTTATTTTGCCGGAGACAATCAGTTCATTACTGAATATCGAATAATTTTTGAGGTAGTGGGTCAGGTGGCCGACAAAAAATATGGCTTCGTCTCTATTTTTTACACTTTCACCCCAAACAAATAACCCACCAGTGCCGAAACAACCATTGCAATCGTTCCCCAGATCACGATACGGAAAATAGCTTTAGGAATACTTGATCCACCTGTTCTTGCAGCCACTGCTCCAAGTATAACCAATGACAGGATGGTAAAACCGTAGAGAAAATATTCCATTTGTTGTACAGGTGCAAACAAGGTGACCAATAATGACAATAAACCACCCGCCGTAAAAGCTGCTCCTGATGCAAAAGCTGCTTGTATTGGGTTTGCCTGACTCACTTCGTTAATACCCAGTTCATCTCTTACATGTGCTCCCAGTGCATCAACTTCTGTCAATTCTTTGGCCACCTGCATGGCGGTTTCTTTTTTGAGCCCCCTTTTTTCATAAATCTCTGCCAGGATATTCAGTTCTACTTCCGGCATTTCTTCCAGCTCCTGTTTTTCACGGGCGATATCTGCTTTTTCGATATCGGTCTGAGAACTAACTGAAACATATTCACCCGCAGCCATCGACAAAGCGCCTGCCACCAGACCGGCAATGGTGGCTAGCAATATAGGATCTCTGGTAGTGCTGGCCGTGGCCACACCAATAGCTAAACTTGAAACAGAAATAATACCATCATTGGCCCCCAGCACAGCCGCTCTTAACCAGTTGCTGCGGTGTATATAATGACTTTCTAAATAATTGTCGATGGTAATGTTTTTGATTGGGGTTTCCATGGCTGAAATGATTGATTGTATTACACCTTTAGAAAGGTGAATACCTATTCGAAACGGTCGTATTGAAGTTAGGAACTAAAATTGAGAATGCCTGCCTTGCTACTCACCCAAAAACCACTCAATCCTTGTACATTCCGAACAAACAAAACAGGTGGCTGACCTATCGGCCCAGTCAAAACCGAAAAAAGTGCTGGAGGCTTTATTAAGTTGGGCCTTTCTTACCCAAAACAAATTGTTGCTGCAATGCGGGCAGATCAATGATCGTCCTTTTACCTGCACAGGTGCTGGTTCGGGTACTGCTTTTTTAAACAATTTCATAATGTATCATATCAACTGTTTATTGAAAATTCATCCGGATAAGAATGTATTTTTTCTCATCCGCATAACGCGCTTTAAATTTTACCAGATAAGCTTGTGCAATGGCTTTGGATTCATATATATTCATATCAGAACTACAGCCATTGCTGTTTTTACAGTCCTGTCTCACCTGTTTACCCCATACAGCAGGTAACCGATTTACCAGAGCTGAATCGGCAGGTAATTGTTTTATGTCGGTGTAGAAAATATACTGTATACCATCAGCAGCTAACTGGTTATTACCTGTAGATGTACAGAAATAATAAAATTCGTTTTGTTTTTTAGCCTCAGCCGTATCACTAACCGTGAATACAAGCAGGCATACACATAGCATATGCAGTTTCATAGTGCGGATTATGATCAGGAATTTTGTGAGTGGGGGAATACTAATATAGTAACTATTTTGAATAATGCAAGCCAGGAGGAGGAGGAAATAAGGAATCAGGAATAAGGAACAGAGGAAAGAAGATTTTATTGAGTGTTGGGGCGCTTTACTTCCCCAAGATTCAATTTTCAATCGTTGGAGCATCATTCGAATGTCTTTGATACATAACAAACACCAGACTCATACATCCCTCCCGGTTGGTTAGGGTATTCTTTGGGGTTTCTTCGGAAAATCCCGAAGGATGCCCGAAGCGGCTTCGGGATTTTCCGAAGCGCTCCCGAAGCCGTTCCGAATAAACCCCGAAGAAAGTATGGCGCAAATACGGCTTTGGTACGACAGATTTCCGAAGCGACTCCGAAAAAACTCCGTGCCACTCTGTGTTAAACTCCGTGAAACTCTGTGGTTAAAAAATCTCGACATAATAACCACAGACCTACCATTTCCATATTCGTATTATTGTCCGGTGTACTCTACATATTCAAGAATATCGGCGGGCTGGCAATTAAGCGCTTTGCAAATAGCTTCCAGCGTACTGAAACGTATGGCTTTTGCCTTTCCTGTTTTTAGAATAGAAAGGTTTGAAAGCGTTAGGTCTACTTTTTCTGATAGCTCGTTCAACGACATTTTCCGCCGGGCCATCATCACATCTAAATTCACTACTATCGGCATCGTTTATACAGTTAAATCGTTTTCGTTCTGAATTTCCACTCCTCTCTTAAAAATCTTTGCAATTACATACACCACTGCTGCCATCAGAATAAATGCCTGGGCATCTTCCCAAAACTGGCCAAGGTTTTCGGTTAAATAACCATGATGCTCCATTGTTTTCGCAGACTGCCGGGCAACATAACTGATCAAACCAATAGAAAGAGCATAATAGCTAATCTCCAAAATTTGTCTGGCAGCATAATCACTGAAAGGTTTTAGAAGGTCAATTTTATTCAGCAGCATAATCACTTTGTAAAATAACCCTGCTTTCAGAAAGGCAATAAACAGTATAAAACTATACATACAGAAGAACGCCCATTGACTGCGCGCATACATTTCTGTGAGGTCAAGTTTCTGATACAGTTTACCAACGAATGCTGGATTTACAATACTGAAAATAAAATTTACCACCAGACCACCCGCTTCTATACTTAGACCCACAAAAATGATCCAGGCAATGATTTTCAGGACTGTGAATACGAAATTGTTTGTTGTTGACATTGTTTTGCATGTTTAGGTTGATACGGCAAAAGTAATAAATATTTATTGAAAAACAATAAATTTATTTTGAAAAAAGGGAAAAATAATAAGGAACAGAGGAAGTACATTGGGTTTCTACATACTGCTAAATACACACATAGAAGCCTGCTTTCGGTCTTTCGGTCTTCGGACTTTTCTGTCTATCCCCTACCCAAAAAAAACTGTGGCTCCCCACCGGGAGCCACAGCTCATAGAAATCATGCTATTCCCTATCTATTGTTTTTGTGCCTTGTCTCTTACTTCCTGATTTCTTATTCCTTATTGCTTATTTCTAATTCCTCCTCCCTGTTCTTCCATTCTGCTCCACTTCCTTATTCATTTCTTCAATATCGGTTTCAGTACGACCGGTTTTATCGCCTAACAGGTGTTCTGCGAAATAGTCTGCCTGTCTCCAGAAGAAATATTCTGTCATATCACCATAACCATGACGCTGTCCGGGTAATATTACCAGGTCGAAACGTTTGTTGGCGCGGATCAGTGCATTGGCCATACGGATGGTATTGGCAGGGTGTACGTTATTATCGATATCACCATGTGATAACATCAGTTTACCTTTCAGGTTTTTGGCGATATCGGGATTCTTTTCAATGCTGTAGAGGAAGGAAGTATCACCTTTATCACTCACCACTTCTTTCACACCATGGTGCTGTTCACTCCACCATCTGTTGTATACTGAGTTATCATGGTTACCTGCAGATGATACAGCTACTTTAAAGAAATCTGGATACACCAGCATGGCAGCCGTACTCATAAAACCTCCACCTGAGTGACCATGAATACCTACACGGCTGATGTCGATGTATTTGTAACGATCGGCCAGTTGTTCCGCTACTGCTTTTTTATCGGCCAGACCATAATCGCGCAGGTTACCATAACCATAGTTGTGGTACCATTTACTGCGTGCAGGGTGACCACCACGGTTGCCGAGTGTAATCACAATAAAGCCCATCTGTGCCAAACGATCGGTTCTGTCGAAACCACGGCCAAATGCTTTGTTTACTGCTTCTGTTTGTGGTCCGGGATATACATACTCGATCAGTGGATATTTCTTTGTGCTGTCAAAATCAAAAGGTTTGTAGATGGTTCCGTAAATATCGGTAATACCATCATCGGCTTTGGCCTTAAAGATTTCAGGGAACTTATAACCTGATGCAAACAGTGAAGTAAAATCAGCCGTTTCAAGGTCAAGTATTTTTTTACCATCTGCATTGTACAATACCGATTTAGGTACAGTATTTACACGCGAGTAATTATCGATAAAGAAACTGTTTCCATCATTCATACGCATGGCATGATCGAAATCACCGGCATTCAGCAGTTTCATTCCTGTGCCATCGAAGTTGATACGGTAAGCGTGTAAGTAGTAAGGATCTTCTCCTGCTTCTTTACCATTGGCAGAAAAATACAATACACGTTTGGTTTCATCCACACCCAGTACATCTTCGCAATGGAAGGCGCCGGTGGTGATCTGGTTTTTCAGTTTACCATTTTCATCATAGAGATAAAAATGTGCCCAGCCATCGCGCTCACTCCACTGAATAAACTCTTTTCCACCATTGATCAGTGCAATCTGGTTACTTTCGATATAAGTATTGAAACGCTCTTCTACCAGCGTTTTCACCACGCCAGTGGTAACATCTACCACACATACATCAATACGTTTCTGGTCGCGGCTGGTACGGGTAAAATAGAATTTATCTTTGGTACCCAGCCAGATACTTGGTCTCCAGTCATCATCACGTGTATTCACTTTCGCAGGAGCAGCCCATGAACCAACAGTCTGGTCCTTGAAAGCTGATACATTCAGTTCTTTACTCGATTTACTGGCTACATCAACCAGGTAAAGATGATCAACAGGTGATTCTTTTTCACCCGGCATCCAGTATTTATACGTTTCGAGTGTGGGGCGTGGGTTGGCTACACTGTTGATCACCCACAGACTTTTCACTTTGCGGTTGTCTACACGACGCAGTGTGAAATACTTTGAATCGGGCGACCATAATGCGAAAACAGGTCTTCTCCTTTTGGCTTCTTTCTCTTTCTCATCATCTGTCATACCACTACCGGAGAGGTTGCCATCATTATAATATCCATAACCATCAATACCATCTTTGGTAATCGCATATTCTACGATGGTAGAGTCGTTTTCATTTTTTAAAGCCTTTTCATAGTTGGCTTTATCCATCCAGTACACGTTATAGTTTTTACCAAATACAATGGTATTGCCATCAGGAGAAAGATTGGCCCAGTTGGGTTTTCTTTTTGGTTTTTTGAAATCGGGTAATTCAATCAGCTCACCTGTGGTCAGGTTGTATTCGAAGTAGAATACTTTTTTAGCAGGTGTTGCAGCGGCTGCAGCAGCGCCTCTGCGACCTGTAGTGGCTGTATCTTTTTTTACTTCATCCTGTGTACTTTTCACTTCAAACTGGATCCAGTTTTCATCGCGTACAAAACGCATACTGTCCAGTCCGAGGTTCTGCGCATCAAAAGGATCTTTTACAATGCGGGTAATCTTGGCAGCGAGGTCGGCATTGTCGAACAATACTTTCTTCTCTCCTTTCACCGGATCTACGATATACCACTTTTTACCTTCAGTGGTTTCGTACATGTACCAGAATTTGTCGGAGTTCTTTAACCAGTGTGGATCCACATTGGTGCTGAAGATCATTTTACCCAGTTTTCTTGGAGAGAAACGGGCAGCCAACGAATAATTGGCCTTGGTAACGGGGGTATGTTGTGCAATAGTAGCAAATGCAAATAGCATGCATACTGACAACAGCGTCAATTTTCTCATACAGTTTTTACGTTTTTGGAAGTCTGAAAATTAGGCCAAAGCCATCAATTCACCGACAGAGTTTGATAAAAATTCGGTGAAGGCCGTTTTTCAATCCCTGTTAAGGCCCTGTCTGACGCTCAATAACCCCGCGTAAACTCAGCTATCTCTCGTTCTATGCGGTGAATTAGGTGGATGTTCACCGCAGGGAATGGGGGAATACGAGGTTTCGCAGAGTTAATGCATTCCAATTAGTTATTTTAGCGGCAAATTCTACGAAATGTTTGCTTTTAGTACCGATATAAGTTATGCATTGAAGGCCGATCAGCAGGATGAACTGGCGCATTTAAAAAAGGATTTTCATTTTCCCCAGAAAGACGGAAAAGATGTGATCTATTTCTGTGGTAACTCATTAGGGTTGCAACCCCGACATACCGCTGCCGTTATTGAAATTGAACTGGAAAGCTGGCGCAAACATGCGGTAGGTGGCTATTTTGGAGGCACAAATCCATGGTTATGGTACCATAATTTTTGTATGCCAACACTTGCAAAAATGATGGGTGCAAAAGAAGAAGAGGTTACCGTGATGAATGCCCTCACCGTTAACCTGCACCTGCTTATGTTGAGTTTTTATAAACCCACTTCCTCGCGTTATAAAATCGTGATGGAAGCAGGGGCCTTTCCTTCCGACCAATATGCGGTTGAAACACTGGTAAAACATTTTGGACTTCACCCCAATGAAAGCATTATTGAAATAAACCCCAGGGCCGGTGAAAAATTATTACGAACAGAAGATATCATTCAGGTGATTAAAGACAACGGTGATAGTATTGCCCTCACGATGTTTGGAGGCATTAATTATTACACAGGCCAGTTATTCGATATAGCTGCCATTACCAAAACTGCACATTCGGTTGGTGCCATCGCCGGTTTCGACCTGGCGCATGTGGCCGGTAATGTGCCTATGCAGTTACATGACTGGAATGTTGATTTTGCTGTATGGTGCAGTTATAAATACCTGAATGCAGGTCCTGGCGCCATTGGTGGGGTATTTGTGCATGAGAAACATGCCAGCGATAGTCATACATCTCGTCTCGGAGGCTGGTGGGGTAATGATGAGCAGACCCGTTTTAAAATGGAAAAAGGATTTATCCCGAAAACAAATGCCACCGGATGGAATATCAGCACATCACAGGTTTTTAATACGGTTTGTTTAAAAGCTTCCCTTGAACAATTTGAAGAAGCAGGCATCGACAGACTTCGTAAAAAAAGTGTGCATCTGACAGCTTATCTCGAATTTTTACTGAAGGAACTGAAACATATTAATTTCGAAATTATTACCCCTGCCGATCCGGAACAAAGGGGTGCGCAATTGTGTTTGTATTTTAAAGAAAGAGGAAAAGAAATTCATGACAAGATGATCAGCAGTGGTATCATCGTCGACTACCGCGAACCCGGTGTGATACGTGTTGCCCCCGCTCCTATGTATTGTAGTTTTGAAGATGTATATCGTTTCTATGAAATTTTGAAAACCAATTTCTGATTTCCTTCGCAGCTTTGCTCTCCGGACTTTCCGTCTTTCGGATTACATTGCCACTGAGGACACAGAATAACACTGAAAAATACTACCATGACTCGTCATTATTTTAGTTATCTGGCACTGGGCGATTCGTATACGATTGGAGAATCGGTGCCTTTGCATGAAGGGTTTCCGTACCAGGTAGTGCAGTTATTGAGAAAAAAAGGACTGCATTTTCATGCCCCGGAAGTAGTAGCCAAAACCGGCTGGACGAGTTTCGAGCTCGCCGATCATATTCTGCATGCCCAATTAAATGAACAATACGATTTTGTAAGCTTACTGATTGGTGTGAATAACCAATATCGCGGTCTGGCCTTATCAGACTTTAAAGAAGAGTTTGAATACCTGCTCAAAAAAGCCATTCATTTTGCCGGTAACAGACCAGAGCGTGTGATCGTATTATCTATCCCCGACTGGGGTATTACCCCTTTTGCTTCAGGCAAAGACAGCAAAGCCATCAGCGAAGCCATTGATGCTTTCAATAAAGTTTGTGAAGAAGCCACAAAAAAACTTGGCGGTACTTTTATTGATATTACCCCCCAAACAAGACTTGCCAAAAACGACACCAGTTTATTAGCAAACGATCAACTCCACTATTCAGCCAAATCACACGCTGTGTGGGCAGAGAAAGTTGCAGCTATCATTGAAAAGACAATTTGAAAATTTGAAAGTGTGCTAATTTGAAAATGAAGAAGATGCAGAAAGATGTAAGGCAATACAACATTTTCAAATTTTCAAATTATCGCATTTTCAAATTAATAAGTATACTCTACCATTCTGCGATTAACAGTTCCGTCTTTAAAAAATTCAAATACTGCATAAGCAGGTGCAAAACCTTTGAATGCACCACCCCACCAGTTGCCGCTGATGGCGCCGTTACAGTAGTAGTGAATACCCCGGTATTCAACCATATCCTGCAAATGAATATGTCCGCTTAAACAGCAGCGGATGTTTTTATGGGAGCGGAAAAGTTCTGTGAGTTTAAATGAATCGGTATGCAATAATGCCCTTGATATTTTTCTGTCGCCGTTGTCTTCTGTTTTATCAAAAAAGAAACCAGATACATACGATACAATGGGTATATGAGAAGCAATACAGATATGTGTTTCAGCATCGGTTGATGTTAGTTCTTTTTCGAGCCATTGCCATTGTTCCTCATCAATTTTAGCGATATAACCACCATTGTTTTCATGTGCACTGTCGAGTACAATAAATTTCCAGTTGTTTTTAGTGAAGCTATAATACCTGCCCGGCATCTGGTGTTGCTGAACAGCCCAGGTTTTGTTGTATAAAGGATCGTTTTTAATTTCCGGTTCTGTCATCTGCCAGCCCCAGGCATCGTGGTTACCGATACAATGATAAATGGGTAGCTTATTTTCTGCAGTTAAGATTTTATTCCAGATATCCCATTGTTCCTGCACTTTGGCTTTGGTCGCTTTCATGGCATCCATGATGGCATCGCCACCATTGATGATAAAGTCTACAGATGGCCTGAGTGCATTTACATGTTTAAATGCCTGCTGCATGCCCCTCTCGGGCACTTCTCCTGCTTTGATATGTACATCAGAGATAAAAGCAACACGAAAAGAGGGTTTCGCATTTATTTCGGCAGTAGAGGCCAATGGCAGTGCAGCTACAGCAGCGGCGGATAAAGAACCCTGCTGCAAAAATTTTCTTCTATTCATGGGTTGAATTGAATCCTGAAATTACACCAACTCCCGTTCTTCCCTACTCCCTGTTAAAAAAAAATTGTTATGGTAAGGTTACCAATGCGAAGTGGTTATGAACAGGGAGAAAGGAAGAACGGGAGTTAACGCCGAGTCATTTACAAAAAGTAGGTCGACATTTCCTGCTGATAGGATTCAGCCACTTTTTTTGCTGCTGCTGCAAAATCTTCTCCACCACTGGCGAAGATGATGGCGCGGCTGGCATTGACGAGCAAACCGGCATCTTTATTGAGTCCGTATTTAGACACTTCTTCCAGACTACCTCCCTGTGCACCCACACCGGGTACCAGTAAGAAGTGGTTGGGTATGATGCCACGGATATATGCAAGATCACTTGCCCGGGTGGCTCCTACTACAAACATCAGGTTATCGGGTGTTCCCCATTGACAGGTGGTTTCGAGCACCTGTTCATATAATTGTTTCCCATTTTGTTCAGCAAGTGGCAATCGCTGGAAATTAAAACTGCCTGCATTGGATGTGAGACCCAGTACTATGGTCCATTTATCCTTGTATTCAAGAAAAGGGCGTACACTGTCTTCCCCCATATAAGGCGCAACCGTTACTGCGTCGAATGGTAATACTTCAAAAAAAGTTTTGGCATATTGAGCCGATGTATTGCCGATATCACCACGTTTGGCATCAGCAATGGTAAAATGTGTGGGGGGAATATGAGCCAGCGTTTCCGCCATGATCTCCCAGCCTTTCAATCCCTGTGATTCATAAAATGCTGTATTGATTTTATAGGAAACACAATGATCCTTCGTTGCATCAATAATAGCTTTGTTAAAAGTGATTACAGCATCAGAACGGCCTTTTAAATGCGCCGGTAGTTTTTCAATGTCTGTATCCAATCCAACACAGAGATAGGATCCTTTCAGTTTTATTTGTTCAACGAGTTGCTGGCGGGTCATGCAGCAAAAGTAAGAAAACAGAGAAATAAGGAATAAGAAATCAGAAATCAGGAAGTAAGTATCAACATAAATTGTATTCTTCTTCACTTTCTCATTTCTTATTCCTTATTCATTATTTCTTATTTCTCTGCTACCTTTACCATCTATGGAAAAAAATCCTATGTATTACGGTACTTATCTCGGACTGGATAAGGTGTTGGATGCACAGCATCCGGTAAGTTTTGAGCCGGGTAATGAACCGGCACATGATGAAATGTTATTTATCATTATTCACCAGGCTTATGAATTATGGTTTAAACAGATTTTGTTTGAACTGGACTATATAACCGGCGTTTTCAGCAAAGAAAAAATCAATGACAATTCCGAAGACATGAACCTGGTACGTCACAGACTGCACCGGATCATTCATATTCTTCAGCTACTGAATAAACAGGTGGAAGTCCTGGATACCATGACACCACTTGATTTCCTGGAGTTTCGTAACCTGCTCACTCCGTCATCGGGTTTCCAGAGTAAACAGTTCAGGTTACTGGAAGCAAGACTGGGGCTGGAACTGGATCATCGTCATCATAAAGACTATTACAAAAGAACCAATGAAGGTGGTTTTAGCAAAGAGGATTATCAGCATATTAATGCAGTGGAAGATGGACACAATTTATTGGAACTGGTAAATAAATGGCTGGAACGGATCCCTTTTTTCAGAGAAGATTTCTGGAAGGATTATCAGTCTTCTGGAACAGGTAAACATCATCCTTTCTGGAACGATTACCGAGCTATTTATGAAGCGGGTTTAACGGAAAGAGAGAAGAATAAGATCCATGATTTTGACCTTGTTTTTTTTGAAGAAAAACCGGCGCACTATACAGAAGAACAAACTGCCACTATGAAAACACTGTTCTCTCCCACCGCACTGCGCTCTGCATTATTCATTATGCTCTATCGTGACTTCCCCTTATTCCAGACTTCTTACCAGGTATTGGATGCCTTGATAGAAATTGACCACCTTATGAGTAGCTGGCGACACAAACACTTGGTAATGGTTCGCCGCATGATTGGCATGCGTGTAGGAACAGGCAATACTTCCGGAGCCGGCTATCTGGAAGGCGCCATGAGTAAACATTTTGTGTACAGGGATATTTCAGGATTGTCTACCTATCTCATTGAAAGAAGAAAACTACCCGCTTTACCGGATTCGTTGATTCGGAATTTGGGATTTCAGCTTTAGGAGAATTTGAAAATTAGCTAATTTGGAAATTTGGAAATGAGGGTGCTTAATTAATTGAAGTATCACAAATCCCAGATTCCCCATTTCCAAATTTTCAAATCAGCACATTTCCAAATTAGTATTACTAAAATTCTGTAATTTAGTACATCCCCCACCCGCTTTCACAGCGGATCTATATAAGCATTGAATCGTTCATTTTAAAACCTTGTCATGTTGCGTATTAAACAACTCCTGCTTTTGTTATTTGTGGTGGCTTATGTCCATGCACAAAATGGATTGGATCAGAAACTGGGTATTGATCCCAAAGTAAAAATTGGCAAACTCAGCAATGGCCTTACCTACTACATCAGAAAAAATATAGAGCCCAAAAACAGGGCAGAATTAAGACTGGTAGTGAATGCCGGTTCCATTCTTGAATCAGATCAGCAATTAGGCCTGGCCCACTTTGTGGAGCATATGGCTTTTAATGGAACCAAAAATTTCAAAAAACAGGAACTGGTAGACTTTCTTGAAAAAAGTGGTGTAAACTTTGGCGCCGACCTGAATGCTTATACCAGTTTTGACGAAACCGTATATGAATTACAGGTTCCCACAGATAGTATGCAGGTGTTTAAAAAAGCCATGCAGATACTGGAAGACTGGGCACACCAGGTAAGTTTTGAACCCGTTGAAATTGATAAAGAGCGAGGTGTAATTGTAGAAGAATGGAGACTGGGTCGTGGCGCCGATGCACGTATGCGTGATAAATATTTTCCGGTTATCCTGAAAGGCTCTCAGTATGCCAAACGTATCCCTATCGGCACCAAACAAAGCATTGAGAAATCACCATATAGTCAGCTTACCAAATTTTACAAAGACTGGTACCGTCCCGATTTGCAGGCGGTGATTGTAGTCGGCGATATTGATATTGCCGAGACAGAACAGATGATCCGTGATCATTTCGGAAAAATTCCTGCTGCAAAAACACCCCGTTCGAGAACAAAGTTTGGTGTACCTGCTTTTCCTGAAACACGAACATCTATTCTTACCGATCCTGAACAGCCCTATAATGTGGTACAGGTATACTATCTCAGACCTGAAATACCCCAGTCTAAAACTGAAAAAGAATACCGTGCAAGCATTGTACGCGGATTATTTAACCAGATGATGAGTAGTCGCCTCGAAGAGATTGCCCAGAAACCTGAAGCGCCTTTTCTGTTTGGCAGCAGCAGTTATGGCTCCTTTATAGGTGATAAAGATGCTTTCAGTTTAGTGGCTGTTGCCAAGACAGCTAAAGAGATTTCTGCATCTGTTGAAACATTACTGAGAGAAAATGAAAGAGTAAAACAATTTGGTTTTGTACAGAGTGAACTCGACCGTGCTGTTAAATCAACTATGTCGAGACTGGAAAATGCATACAATGAAAAAGACAAAACCAAATCGATAGAACTTCTGCAGGAATATATCAGGAATTACCTGAAAGGTGAATCCATTCCCGGTATCGAGAAAGAATTTGAAATGCACCAGAAATACCTGCCTACCATTCAACTGGCTGAAGTAAATGCACTGATTAAACAATGGATCAGTACCCAGAACAGATCGGTTGTGATCACATCGCCTGAAAAAGAAAAAGCCGATATGCTAACTTCTGCGCAGGTAACTGCATTGCTCAATAAGCCTGTTGGCAAACTACAGCCATATGAAGATAAAGTTATGGCGGGTGCTATTCTTCCGGTACAGCCTGTAGCAGGTAAAGTGGTAAATGAGAAAAAATATCCATCGATTGAAACGACAGAATGGACACTTTCCAATGGAGCAAAAGTCATACTGAAACCTACCACATTTAAAAATGACGATGTACAGTTTTCTGCCATCAGTTGGGGTGGTACCTCTTTGTACAGCGATAAAGATTTTGTGAATGCCTCTACTGCCTCTACCGTTGCCTTGTTTGGCGGTGTGGGTGATCTGGACATCCAAAGTCTGCAAAAAGAAATGGCGGGTAAAAATTGTTATGTATCGCCATCTGTAGCCAATTACATGCAGGGGCTGAATGGCAGCAGCACTACGAAAGACCTTGAAACTGCTTTACAATTATTACATGGCTATTTCGTCGCCCCCAGAAAAGATGCCAATATGTTTGAAGTACTGAAACAACAGATGCAGGTACAGATGGTGAATAAGGATAAGGATCCAGCATCTGTGTTCGGCGATTCAGTAAACTATATCATGGGTAATTATCATCCCCGCAGAAAACCTTTCTCTGTTGAAACCATCGGTCAACTTGAACTGGATCGTGCCTTTGACATTTACAAAGAACGTTTCAGTAATGGCGGACAGTTTGTCTTCACTTTTGTGGGCAATTTCAACCTCGATAGCATGAAAGTGCTGGTGGAGAAATATATTGCATCACTCCCCTCATCCGATAAAAAAGAAAGCTGGAAAGATGTAGGCATCCGTTATCCTAAAGGCATAGTAAATAAAACATTCAGAAAAGGTAAGGAAGCCAAGGCCAATGTACGTTTATTCTTTACCGGAGAGGTAAACGATATCAACGAAATGGATGAAGTGCAGTTGGGTCAACTTACCAAAGCCCTGTCTATTAAACTGAGAGAGGTTTTAAGAGAAGATGCAGGTGGTGTTTATGGTGTTGGCGTAAGCGGGGGCTTTAGCCGTGAACCGGTAAAAAGTTACAGTATCAGTATTCAGTTTGGCTGTGCCCCTGAGAATGTTGACAAATTGGTGGATCTGGTGATGGAAGAAATTAAAGCCACAAAAGCCAATGGCGTACCAGCGGTGAATATTGAAAAAGTAATGGCAGAACAAACAAGAAGCCTGGAAAATGACATAAAAGAAAACAATTACTGGCGTTTCAGACTTGAACAGCATTTCTTCCGTGGTACTGACCCTACAGAGATATTGAAAGCAGCCGATAAAATAAAACTGCTTACAGTAGATAAAACCAAAGAACTGGCTAACCGCCTGTTCAATGAAAACAACATGGTAAAACTCATTATGTTGCCTGAACAACAATAATTGTAACTGAGCAATAAAAAAAACGTCTCTGTTTATGCAGAGACGTTTTTTTTATTGACGTGTTTTCTCCATGGGGAGTTCGGGTAAACGGCTCCACTCCTGTAAAGAGCCGTCGTAAATCTTCATAGGATAGCCCAATACCCTTCCAGCCAGGTAAAGCACACTGGCTGTTTGTCCGATAAAACAATACCCGATCATTTCTCTCTGTTTATCCCTGTTCACTGCATTAAAATAATTACTGAGTTGTTGCACAGGTTTAAACTTTGTTGTGCTATCAATTAAGTCGGGGTAAGGCAGGTTGAATGCCCCGGTAATATGTCCATCACGGGGATTGCCTGTTACATCACCATCATAAAATCTTTTCAGTCTCGCATCAATTACCATTTTACCGGTAGCGGTTAGTGCCTGTTGTACATAATTTTTATCCACCAGTAATTGCTGGTATTTAGGTTCTATATTTCCCTTTGCTACCATTGGAGATGTTCCGCTTTCTACAGAGAGTCCGGCTTTTTTCCATTCTTCCAGTCCGCCATCCAGTAAGCTCACTTTTCCATATAAACCCAGGTGTTCCAATGTCAGAAACATACGGGCTGTTACGGTTAGATCGGTTCTTGTATATACGAGGACAATTTGTGAATTTTGGTTGATGCCCAGCGACTGTAATGTTTTCTTTGCGGAAGCCAGATCGGGAGCATTAAAATTTCCTTCCGGTGAATGAGCCCCCAGCCAGTCGGGCCATAAAAAACGCGCCCCGGGAATATGCTCCCTTTCAAAATCGAGACGCAGGAAATTGCTTTGCAGTATCACCAGATTTTTTTCCTGTTTATGTTCCTGCAGCCAGGCGGGTGTAACCAATACAGGGTTCGATTGTGCCTGGGTATCTGTTGATAAAATAACAATTATGATAGACAATAACAGGTAGCGCATAGGTTGAGTTTTAGGTATTTAAACTAATCAACAACTTCGAAATACTGCTGTTAAAAATGTTGAAAGGTGAAAAGATACACTGATTCACAAAGAGGGGCTAATTGATTTTTGTTTTTGTCTCAAGGGTGTTTACCAAAATGTTGTTACATGATTTTGAAATAACTGTTCCCTCTTTTCTTTCGCACTTAATAACCTGAAATGGAATTGTATGGATACAAAAAAAGCTGCTTTTCAGCAGCTTTTCAATCATCTGGAAGGTTTAGTTCTTGGGTTTTTGCATCCTCTTTCCCATTTCTTCATAATATTCATTCATTGCTTTTATTTGCTCAGGTTTCAGAAATGCAAGAAACTTTTTTTCTTTCTCCGCCTTTAGGTCGGCAAGTTTTTTTGTGCGGTCAGCCTCATTCAAATCTTTTAATTCACGGGCTGCCTGCATGCGGGTTTCATAATTGATTTCGATGACTTTTTCAGCCTGTGCTTCCGTGAGCCCTACTTTCTCGATCAATCCCGGCTTTTGCTTTTCTTTCATCTGTTGCAGTACAGTGAGAGGATCGGCTGCTGGTTGTGCGTAGGCACTGGTTGAGATAATGGCGCCAAAGATTAAGGTTAGAAATAATAACTTTTTCATACTGTTTGATTTATTTGATGAAATAGAAAGTTATTTCATTTGCTGAGTGAAAGCAACATAAAACAGTATTCACGGTGAACAGGCAATTCAGCATTGTCGAATATTTACATAATCGAAATGAACCAATTTCTTTTTTAGGCTTATAAGTGGGGATTGAGTATCAAATCATCGGTGAGGACTGCTTTTCAAAATTTCCAAAACAATCATAGTAAATAGAATTATCATTGGTAACGCGATTCGTTTTTTTACATCAACAGAACTGTTACCCAAGAAAGAGGTGAATAATACATGTGAAAAGCTGCGCTAAAGTATTTCGAAATAGGTTTTGTGTTAGCCTGATCCCTGCTCTTTGTTTTGATTGATTGATTTTCACACCTGACTCATTATAATCGCAAAATGTAATAAATATCAGGGGGCTGACTATTACATAAAAGTGTATTCTCGTAGTGAAAATCCTTTAGGATATTACCTTATTCCCCCTGATGCCGGATTTCATATTCTTTATTCCTTATTTCCTACCTTGCACCTTCAAAATCAAGAAACATGAGCTTTGGTACTTTCTCCTATCCTATTCCGGCCAACGAGCCCGTTAATAGTTATGCTCCCGGTACCCCGGAAAAAGCAGCATTAAAAAAAGCAATCGCCGATCTGAAAAAGAAGGAAATTGATATACCGATGTATATCGGTGGTAAAGCAGTGAAGACGGGTAATAAAGTGGCCATTCATCCCCCACATGAAATCAAACATACCCTGGGATATTTCCATGCAGGTGAAGAAAAACATGTAAACCAGGCCATTGATGCGGCTTTAAAAGCCAAAGATGCATGGGCTGCCATGAGCTGGGAAAACAGGGCACATATCTTTTTAAAAGCTGCAGACCTGCTGGCCACCAAGTATCGCTACACGATGAATGCCAGTACCATGCTCGGACAAAGCAAAAATGCTTACCAGTCTGAGATCGACAGTACCTGTGAACTGATTGACTTCTTACGTTTCAATGTGCACTTCTTAAGTGAAATCTATAAGCAACAGCCCGTTTCTGCTCCCGGCATGCATAACCGTATGGAATGGAGAGCACTGGAAGGTTTTGTACTGGCTGTAACACCGTTTAACTTTACTGCTATCGGTGGTAACCTCCCTACTTCTGCCGCTATGTGTGGTAATGTGGTGGTTTGGAAGCCTGCCAATACACAGATATATTCTGCTCAATTGTTTATGCGCATCCTGAAAGAAGCTGGTTTACCGGATGGCGTGATCAACCTGATTTATGTTGATGGCCCTACTATTGGTAAAGTATGTTTCAATCACCATGAATTCGCTGGTGTTCACTTCACTGGTTCTACAGGTGTATTCAATAATATGTGGAAAGTGATTGGCGAGAATATTGCCAAATACCGTTCTTATCCTCGTATTGTGGGCGAAACAGGTGGTAAGGATTTTGTAATTGCACATTCAAGTGCTAATGTAGATGCAGTCGTAACAGCATTGGCCCGTGGTGCTTTTGAATACCAGGGACAAAAATGTTCGGCAGCTTCACGTGCTTACCTGCCCGACAATATCGCTGCTGAAGTAAAACAGAAGCTGGTAACCACACTGAAAACCATGAAAATGGGTACAGTAGAAGACTTCACCAACTTCATCAACGCAGTGATCGATGAAAAAGCATTCAACAGTATTACAAAATACATTGATGGTGCTAAAAAAGATAAAAAAGCCAAAATCATTGCCGGCGGTAACTACAGCAAGAAAGAAGGTTATTTTATTGAACCTACGGTTATCGAAACCAGCGATCCGAAATACAGAACCATGTGTGAAGAAATCTTTGGACCGGTTCTTACCATCTACACATATAAAGCCGGTGAATTTGAAAAAGCACTTGATCTGGTAAACAATACTTCATCGTATGCCTTAACAGGTGCCGTTCTTTCGCAAGACAGAGCTGCAGTTGAACTGGCTACCAACAAACTGCGTAATGCGGCTGGTAACTTCTACATCAACGATAAACCAACAGGTGCCGTTGTAGGACAGCAACCGTTTGGTGGTGCCCGTGCTTCCGGAACCAATGATAAAGCCGGCAGCATGCTCAACCTCTTCCGCTGGTTAAGCGCCCGAACCATCAAGGAAACCTATAACCCACCGGTGGATTATAAGTATCCGTTTATGAATGAAGCGTAGGAGAATAGGAAATAAGAAACATGAAATAAGGAATCAGGAAGGGTTTTAATGGGTTAGAACCCACCTATTCTGAAATCTTCACTTTCCGACATTGAAAAAGCCTCCAGATGGAGGCTTTTTCATGCACATGAGAAATCAAAAATCAGAATATTAAACCTTGCATCATCTACTAATCAATCCCTTTCTATTCCTTATTACTTATTTCATATTTCTATTTCGGTAACACCACTCCATCAATCACATGAATCACGCCATTACCTGCTTTCAGGTCTGTGGCTGTTACAGTTGCAACACCCCCGTTTTCATCTGTAAGAATTACTTTACCGTCTTTCAGTGAAGCAGTTAAAGAACCACCACTTACCGTTTTTACAACCGCTTTTCCTTTTCCGTCCTGGATCGCTTTTACAACGGCAGCAGCATCGAGGTTTCCTGCTACAACATGGTAAGTAAGCACTTTGGTTAACTGTGCTTTGTTCTCAGGCTTTAACAGCGTCTCTACTGTTCCTGCGGGCAGTTTACCGAATGCGTCATTTACCGGTGCGAAGACAGTAAACGGACCAGCACCCTGTAAGGTTTCAACCAGTCCGGCAGCTTTCACTGCAGCAACCAGTGTGGTATGTGCTTTTGAACCAACGGCTACATCAACTACTGTTTTCTGGGCAGATACGGTTACAAATGCACCCATCAGCAATGCGATGGCAAAAGAGAAAAATTTCATTTTCATTTTTTATGTTTTTGTACCATTAATACATGTGTGTGCCTTAAACAGTTCGTTTCTTTTTTTCTTTTTTATTTTTTTAACAGTGTCGTTTAAGAGATCGGGCAACTGCAGGAAAAACCATTCAACACAACTAATGTGTGTACGGAAAGTGTTGACATGGAAAACCAATCGTTTGTAAATTTGTTATCATGCAATAAAGTATCGCTATGGCATATCCGAATATTGAACTGATCGCATCTCTTCGCGAAACTGCTACACGTTTAAGGAATGGCGCCCCCTATGCATGGGGCAACCATGGTTCCTGCAATTGCGGTAACCTTTTACAGGTAATCACCGATTTATCAAAAGAAGAAATACTCACCTATGCACATTCAGGTATTGGCGAATGGACCGAACTGGCAGAAGACTATTGCGGTATTACCAATGCACCGGTAAGCCTGTTACTGAAGAAATTACAGGATGCAGGTCTCACCCCAACAGATATTCACCACCTTGAATATCTCGACGATCGCCAGGTACTCAATGCCCTTCCCGGTGGCTTCCGTTGGCTCAAACGCAATGAACGCGAAGATGTCATCCTCTATTTCGAAACCTTTGCACAATTACTGGAAGACCAGTTGATTGAATCGGTGCCCCTGCCGAAGATGGATTGGGTAGTGGAGATGGCGTAATGTATTAGTCAGAAAGCCGGGAGTCGGGAAGACCGAAAGATGGATGATAAGGCAAATTTCATTCCTTGAGAGTGCCGGAACAGTTACAAACATGGTCATTCACTTACTCATTCCTTATTCCATATTCCTTATTTCTCTGTTTCATTCCCCTTTCCGGCGGGTCAACTCATTTTTGCCACATAACCCCTATATTTGCTGCTCAAAATTTGACCAAGTGCCAACCAAATTTTCTAAAGAAACTTATCTCTATTGGTATGAGCTGATGCAGCTTATCCGCCAGTTCGAACTGAAAGCCGAGGAAATGTATAAAATGGCGGGTAAAATCCGCGGTTTCTTCCATGCCTATGTGGGTCAGGAAGCTATTGCCGCCGGATGTATGACCGCTACCCAACAGGATGATCCTTTCATTACTGCCTACCGCGACCATGGCCTGGCCCTCGCAAAAGGCGTGAGCGCCAATGCCTGTATGGCCGAACTCTATGGCAAAGCCACCGGCTGCGCAAAGGGTAAGGGTGGAAGTATGCACTTTTTTAGTGTTGAACACAAGTTCTTTGGTGGACATGGTATCGTTGGTGCCCAGATAGGTACCGGTGCCGGACTGGCTTTTGCAGAAAAATACAGGGGATCACAAAATGTGGTGCTTTGCTATTTTGGTGACGGTGCAGCCAGACAGGGTATGTTACACGAGACTTTTAACCTGGCCATGACCTGGAAACTGCCCGTGATCTTTATTTGCGAGAACAATAATTACGCGATGGGTACTTCGATTGAGCGTACCAGTAACGTAACCGATATCTATAAACTGGCCGATGCCTACGATATGCCTGCTGATAAAATTGATGGCATGTCTGCAGAAGCTGTTCACGAAGGTGTGGCAAGAGCTGTGAAAAGAGCCAGACAAGGCGATGGTCCAACCCTGCTGGAAATGAAAACCTATCGTTACAAGGGACATTCTATCTCTGACCCGCAGAAATACCGTTCTAAGGAAGAAGTTGATGAATATAAAGAGCAGGATCCACTTACCCAGGTACGTAACACCATCCTGGAAAATGGGTTCGCTACTGAAGAATTCCTGAATGATATTGATAAGCGTATTGATGCCGTGGTAGAAGAAAGCGTTCGTTTTGCCGAAGAAAGTCCATGGCCCGATGACAGCGAAGTACTGAAAGATGTATATATTGACCAGAACTATCCTTTTATCGTTGACTAATATTTTAAACAATACACATAAACTCGACTAATTAATTTCCCATGAGTGAGAAGCACGAAGTGACGAATGAGCAACAGGCCCTTGCAAAAGCACAGGGTTTCTGGCAGCAATACCAAAAAATCATTATTGGCGCTGTAGCCGTTGTAGTAATTGGCTTTGCAGGCTGGTATGGTTACAAAGAATACATCGTTAAACCCAAAGAAGAAAAAGCTGCTGAAGCTTTATTCAAGGCAGAAGAGTATTTCCGTATGGACTCTGCTAACCTGGTATTAAATGGCGATGGCCAGAGTCGTGGTGCTTTGTATGTGATCAAAAATTTTGGTGGCACCAAAGCAGCTAACCTTGCTCATTTTTATGCTGGTGTAAGCTACCTGAAACTGGGTGACTTTAACAATGCAGTAAAATACCTGAAAGAGTTTTCAACTGATGCCAAACAGATTCAGTTACTGGCTTTTGGCGCATTGGGTGATGCTTATGCAGAGCAGAACAAAACAGATGATGCCATCAGCTACTATAAAAAAGCAGGCAGCACATTTGAAAAAGATGATAACAACTCTGCTGAGTACCTGTTCCGCGCAGCCCTGCTGTTGGAAACAAAGGGTAAGAACGAAGAGGCATTGGCCATCTACAAAGAAATCAAAGAGAAATTCCCTAAAACCGATAAAGGGTTTCAGGCCGACAGATATATTTATCGTTTAAGTATTGAAAAAAACGACCTGGGAGCTAACTAATGGCAACAAAAGGAAATACTTCATTAAACAAAGGCATCCCTACCCTAAAGGATGCCTTTGTTGTTATCGTTAAAACCGAATGGAACACCCATATCATTAATAAACTGGAAGCAGGGGTAAAGAAAGTGTGTAAGGAACAAGGAATCAGGGTTTCAAGTATTGTGGTGCCTGGTGCAGTTGAAATTCCATTTGCTGTAAAGAATCATTACGCTTACAGCAAAACCCCACCAGATGCCTATATAACCCTGGGAGCGGTGATCAGGGGCGATACACCCCATTTCGATTATGTATGCCAGTCAGTTACCGATGGTGTACTGCAACTCAACCTTGCTTTGGATGTGCCTGTTATATTTGGTGTACTAACAGTCGACAACGAACAACAGGCCATTGAAAGAATTGGCGGTAAACATGGGCATAAAGGAGAAGAAGCAGCCATCACAGCCATAAAAATGATTGCATTGAATCGTAAATTGATGAATAGAAAGTCATAATAACCACACATGCGCGTTCAGATTTTTATTCCTTGTTTTATCGACCAGCTCTATCCCACTGTTGCCTTCAACATGGTAAAAGTATTGGAGAAAGCAGGTTGTGTGGTTGACTATAATCCCAACCAGACCTGTTGCGGACAACCTGCATTTAATGCGGGTTTCTGGGGTGAAGCAAAAGATGTATGCAACAAATTTATTCACGATTTCAGCGGATCAGATTATATAGTAGCTCCCAGCGCCAGTTGTGTGGGCTTTGTAAAAAATTATTACAGCAAATTGTATGAACACTCTTCACAACAACAAGCTGCCAAAAAAATAAGTGAGCGCATTTTTGAATTATCAGATTTCCTGGTGAATGTTGTGAAAGTGGATGATCTGGGTGCCAGCTTTACCGGTAAAGCAACTTATCACGATAGCTGCGCTGCACTCCGTGAATGTGGATTGAAACAGGAACCACGTAAATTATTACAAAACGTAAAAGGACTTGAACTGGTTGAAATGGCAGATAACGAAACCTGCTGCGGATTTGGCGGTAGTTTTGCTGTGAAGTTCGAACCCATCAGCGTAGCCATGGCGGATCAGAAAATTACCCATGCAGAAGCAACCGGCGCCGAATACATCATCAGTACCGATATGAGTTGCCTGATGCATATAGATGGCTGTATGAAACACAAAGGCTCAGGTTTGAAAGTATTACACCTGGCAGATGTACTCGCTTCATTTTAAATCAAACAAAATTATTGTATGGCATACTGGCTCATTAAATCGGAACCATTCAAATATAGTTGGGAACAGTTTGAAAAAGACAAGTCCACTTTCTGGGATGGTGTAAGAAATTATGCTGCCCGCAATCACCTTCGTGCCATGAAAAAAGGCGACCAGGCTTTTTGGTACCACAGCAATGAAGGATTGGAAATAGTGGGCATCGCCAAAGTCATTAAAGAAGCCTACCCCGATCCTACTGCCGATGATGAAACATGGTCGGCTGTTGACTTTGCGCCATTCAAAAAATTAAAAAAACCTGTGGGACTTGCCCAGATTAAAACAGATAAACGACTGGCCAATATGGCACTGGTTCGTTTAGGGCGCCTGTCTGTACAACCTGTTACAGAGGAAGAATGGCAAATCATCATGGAACTCTCAGGCACTAAATAATTTCCCCTCTGCGAAAACTCCCGTTCTCCCTTTTTCTTTGTTAAAGACGCTCTACTTATTCTTAGTTACTATTTTGCAAGACATTTTTTACAAAGAGAAAGGGAGAACGGGAGTGCTGATTTTTTAACAAGCTCTATAGGGTTACTTTTTCTGCGTAAATGGTATTTATGGTTACAGGCCTGTGCATTTTTTTCTTCACCGCATCTAATTAAAAAAGACATTTATGAAGACCATCACCTACATGGCCTGTCTGGCCATACTGCTATCTATTGCCTGTAACAGCCGAGAACAAGACCAGCTAAAAGCCAAAATATCAACAGCAGATATAGAGTTAATAACACCTACAGCTGCCGATACAACTTATACAGCTCCACAAATGCTTGCTGATGAAAAAGTCGAAGACAATATCGCTGATCCCGAAGAAAAGAAGCCATCAGTGGCATACCGGGACTGGGATAAAAAACTCATCAAGACCGCTAACATTACGGTTGAAGCTGCTAACTACCATCGCTTTGACCAGGCTATTCGCAACGCCTTAAAACGACATGGGGCCTATATCGCATCAGAAGAACAGGCTTTTTCAGAAGAGAGGCAACAAAATGTAATGACCATCAAAGTACCGGTGGTTTATTTTGAATCCTTGCTCGGTAGTTTTGGGTCCGACAGCAATCGTGTGGTGCAAAAGAATATCAGTACCGAAGATGTAACATCAGAAATGTATGACAGCAAATCGAGAATAGAAGCAAGAAAAAAAATCAGGGAGCGTTATGTACAACTGTTACAACAGGCAAAAAAGATGGACGATGTACTAAAAGTGGAACAGGAAATCAACAATATTCAGGAAGAGTTAGAATCAGCTGCTGGCAGGCTCAATTACCTGTCGCACCAAACATCGTACAGCACCATTCATCTCACTTACTATACGTTTCTTTCGGCTAGCCCGCAGTCGTCGAAACCCCATTCATTCTGGAACAAGCTGAAGGAAGGTTTTGCAGATGGTGGGAATATATTGGTGGAAATTATACTTATCGGTATTCGTTTATGGCCCTTAATTTTATTGGGCATACTGATCGGTGTTTTATGGAAAAGAAGAAGATTACAGGTAGTAAAAAAATAAAGCCAAAGTTGGTAGTGCTTACCGGTGCGGGTATCAGTGCCGAAAGCGGTATCAAAACATTCCGCGACAGCGACGGTCTCTGGGAGGGCCACGATATTTATGAAGTGGCTTCCCCCCGGGGCTGGAAAAAAGATCCCGCTATCGTTCTTGAATTTTATAACCTGCGCAGAAGAGATATAGCCAACGTTCATCCCAATGCCGCACATACCGGGTTAGCCGAACTGGAAGAAAATTTTGATGTGCATATCATTACGCAGAACATAGATGATTTGCATGAACGTGGCGGAAGCAGTAAGGTATTACACCTGCATGGTGAGATCTTTAAAATGCGTAGTGAAAAAGATGACTCACTTATCTATGATATCCGTGGCGATATCCATATAGGAGATACTGCGGAAGATGGTGAACAGTTAAGACCCTATATCGTTTGGTTTGAAGAACCCGTACCCATGATTACCGAAGCCGCCCGCATTACAGCATCAGCAGATATTTTTGTGGTGATTGGCACTTCACTGGTAGTTTACCCTGCTGCGGGTTTACTCGATATGGCACCACGCCATATTCCCAAATACATCATCGACAAACATATACCTACAACAGGTGCTATCCCAAATCTTACACGAATTGAAGCACCAGCATCTGAGGGAGTGTTGCAGCTTAGAGATTTACTGTTACGCTAATCTTTTGGGCTATGAGCTGTGAGCCATGAGCCGTGAGTAATAAATTTAGTCGAAGCTCATGGCTCAGAGCTCACAGCCTTCTTTTAGTGAAAGAAAATATACCCAATAATAATAGCCATAATCACTCCTATAATATCGGCCAGCATACCCGCCCAGATGGCATAACGAACTTTTTTGATACCTACACTTCCGAAATAAAGTGCAATGATATAAAAAGTGGTATCAGCCGAACCCTGGAATGTGGATGCTAGTTTACCCACAAAAGAATCGGGGCCATGCACCTGCATGGCATCGAGCATCAACCCCCTGGCACCACTGCCACTAAAGGGTTTCATGATGGCTACTGGTAAAGCAGAAGTAAAATCAGTATTCACGCCTGTTTGCATCAGCAACCAGGTAATGCCTTCCACGATATAACCCAGTGCACCGCTATCGCGAAAAAGACGGATGGCCACCAGCATACCCACGAGGTATGGAATGATTTTAATGATTACATCAAACCCACCTTTGGCACCATCAATGAATGCATCAAATACATTGACTTTTTTCCAGACCGCACCGAGGATAATGGTAACTACGATTACCAGTAATAAAAGATTACCGGTGATTTTACTGAATATTTCTCTTTGTTCAGGAGCCATACCCTGCACCCAATAAAGCATAAGTGCTACAACCAGTAACATGCTGCCTATCCACCCAAACATCACTCTGTCCCACTTTAGTTTTTGCTTGAACCCCACCACAAAAATGGACGCCAGTGTGGTACAGATGGTTGCCAATACCAGCGGAATAAAAATACTGGCCGCTTCTTTGGAGCCTGCCGCCAGTCGGTATGAAATAATGGTTAAAGGAATCAGTGTAAGTCCACTCGTATGCAATACCAGAAACATGATCTGCGCATTGGATGCTTTTTCTTTTTCCGGATTGATGGACTGTAGCCCTTCCATGGCTTTTAAGCCGAAAGGAGTTGCTGCATTGTCAAGTCCGAGCATATTGGCACTGAAGTTCATCACCATCTGTCCCATGGCCGGGTGTTTTTCCGGCACTTCAGGAAACAGTCGTTTGAGAAAAGGGTTGAGTATTCTTGCCAGCCAGTTGATGGCTCCTGCTTTTTCAGCGATATTCATCAGGCCCAGGAAAAAGACCATTGCTCCCGTCAAGGGAAAAGCCACATCCACTACAGAACTTTTGGCGCTGTCGAACATACCATCTACCAGTGTTTTGAAGATATCAGTATCATGCAGGAAAATGAACTTATACAGTGCAATAACGAACGCAATCACAAAAAATGCGATCCATACAATGTTAAGGGCCATGGCGTTGAATTAGGGGGTGAATATAGGGAGAAAAGCGGCATTGGTGAATGGTCAATGGTCAATGGTGAATAAAGAGTTCCTGAAGAATAGAGGTACTACTCCCAATGCATGAGATTCATTCCCGATTAACCATTGACCATTCACCAACTTCCCCCCCAAAACGCTATATTTGCGGCTCGAAAAAAAGGATTATGGCTTTACAAGCAGGTATTGTGGGTTTACCCAATGTTGGAAAATCAACACTTTTTAATGCGGTTAGTAACAGTGCCAAAGCACAGGCCAGCAACTATCGTTTCTGTACCATTGAGCCCAATGTGGGTCTGGTGGATGTACCCGATCAGCGACTGGCGAAACTGGCTGAATTAGTGGTCCCCAACAGGATTGTACCTACCCAGATGGAGATAGTGGATATTGCCGGACTGGTAAAAGGTGCCAGCAAGGGTGAAGGATTGGGTAATAAATTCCTGGGGAATATCAGGGAAGTAGATGCCATCATTCATGTGATCCGTTGTTTTGAAGACGAGAATGTATTACGTGATGAAGGTGCCATCAATCCGGTAAGTGATAAAGAAATCATTGATACCGAACTGCAATTGAAAGACCTGGAAAGCGTAGACAAGAAAATACAGCGTGTAGAGAAAATGGCCCGTGTAGGTACCGATGTGAAAGCAAAAGCAGAGTTTGAAATACTGTCACGTTGTAAAGCACACCTCGAAACAGGCAAAAGCATTTACTCACTTGGCTTAAGCAAGGAAGAAAAAGCAGCAGTAGCCGATCTGTTTCTGCTGACCGACAAACCTGTGCTCTATGTTGCCAACGTAGATGAAGCCAGCATGCATACCGGCAATAAATTTTCTGAACAACTGAAGGCTGTAGCTGCTGCAGAAGGCGCAGAAATGATTGTGATGTGTAACAATATCGAAGCACAGATTGCGGAAATGGAAGTGGAAGAAGACAAGCAGATGTTCATGGAAGAATATAAAATGACCGAACCTGCATTGAACAGATTGATTCGCACCGCTTATAAACTCCTCAACCTCGATACTTATTTTACGGCTGGTGTACAGGAAGTAAGAGCATGGACCATCCACAAAGGCTGGAAAGCACCACAGGCTGCCAGTGTGATTCATACCGATTTTGAAAAAGGATTCATCAAAGCAGAAGTAATTGCGTATGATGATTTCGTGAAATACGGCAGTGAAGCAGCTTGCAGAGAAAATGGCAAATTAAGAATTGAAGGAAAAGAATATATCGTGAAGGATGGAGATGTAATGCATTTCCGGTTTAATGTGTAATTAAAAATGATTTAACTGCCGACTTTTAGTCGGCAGTTTTTTTACCACAGAGTTACACGGAGTCGAACACAGAGTTGCACGGAGGTTTTACTATTAACCCATAACCTATATTTAAAACATCCCTCTGTGAAACTCCATACCATGCTCCGTGTAACTCTGTGGTTTCCCCTCGTACAAAAAATAATTGATGCTTACTTAGTAACTTTAGCTCATGATTAGCTTGTCAATCTGGGAACAGGAATCCTTTTATGCACCAAAAGATATCATTATTATTGGTGCAGGTTTAATGGGCTTATGGACCGCATGGGAACTACTGCAACAAAATCCTTCACTCCGCATCGTTATTCTTGAAAGAAACAGCACCCCTCTCGGTGCTTCAACCCGCAACGCCGGATTCGCCTGTTTTGGCAGTCCAACAGAACTCATGAGCGATATGGAAACCATGGGCATTAAGGATATGCTTCAGGTGGTTGAAATGCGTTATAAAGGCATTGAAAAAATAAAAAAACACTTTTCTGATGAAGCCATTGGCTTCGAACATTGTGGCGGTTATGAATGTATCAACAAAGATTCCCGTTTCTGGCCAGCATTTGATGACAGAATCAGTCAACTCAATAAACTTTTAAAAGACATTACCGGTCATCGTTCCATTTTCAAATACGCAGGTAATAAACTCAGCGATTTAGGTTTACAGCATTTCGATACACTCATTGAAAACAGCACAGAAGCGGCTTTACACAGTGGTAAACTGGTGCAGGCGCTTACGCAACAATTAGTAACAAAAGGTGCGACCATTTTATCGGGCTTTGCTGTAAAAGAATGGCAGAAAACCAACCTGGGTTTTGAAGTGCTTTCAGAAAGCCGGCAATCCATCAAAGCAACCAAACTCATTTTCTGTACCAATGCATTCAGCAATACATTACTTGATACGGCTGCTGTTGAACCGGGTCGGGGACAAATCATTCTAACCTCTCCTATCGCCAATCTGCCCATGAAAGGTACTTTTCATTTTGATGAAGGTTATTACTACTGGCGGCACCTGGGTAATCGTATTTTATTGGGTGGTGGAAGAAATGCAGATTTTAATGGAGAAAGTACCACTGATCTAAATGGATCCGATGTCATCCGGAATACACTTGTATCATTTCTGGAAAGACACCTGTCTCCATCTATTCAATATACAATTGAACATTCCTGGAGTGGTATTATGGGTTTTACTGCAGATAAACGTCCATTTACAGGTTACGTAAAAGACGGTGCTTACCTCGCTGTTGCCTGTAATGGAATGGGAGTGGCTCTTACACCTGTTATTGCTGAAACTATTGCATCAGATATACTTTCCTGAATGATATCCATATCCCAGCTCCGGACTTAAGTCCGGAGCTGGGATATGGATATCATTAACAATTTGATTTATGTACGATTTCCTATTTTTAGCCTGAATTTTATACGCATGAAACTATATCCCTTACTGATAGCTGTTGTTTTAATAAGTAGTTGTGGCGACGATAAGAATGAGCAGCGTGATGCAACCAATAATTCCGCTGCTATCCCCGCTCCTGCCAACCTGAATTATTCCATTGTAAAAATTTATCCGCACGATACCAGTTCTTACACGCAGGGATTGATATGGCACAACAATACTCTTTATGAAGGTACTGGCCTGAAAGGTGAAAGCAGGCTGATGAAAGTGGACCTGGCATCAGGCAAACACAAGCAGAAAATAGACCTGGCGAAAGAATATTTTGGGGAAGGCATCACCATTTTTAATGATAAGATTTATCAACTTACATGGGAAGAGCATAAAGTGTTCGTATACGATCTCAATACGTTTAAAAAGATCAAAGAATTTGACTGGAGCATGCAAGGTTGGGGTCTCTCACATAATGGTAAGCAGCTAATTGTAAGCACAGGTGATAGCAATTTATATTTTGTAAATCCTGAAACCTTTGCCATTGAAAGAACATTGGGTGTGTATGACAACAATGGTTACCTCGCTGATTTAAATGAACTTGAATATGTGAATGGGAGTATTTATGCAAATGTTTACGGCAAAGAGTGGATTGCAAAAATCAACCCCGAAACAGGTTTGGTGGAAGGGCGAATTGACTTAACAAATGTGCTACAAAAAACCAACCAGTCTTTTGATGAAGAAATGTATATAGCCAATGGTTTTGTACTCAATGGAATCGCATACAATGCTGCTACCAATAGCTTCTATATTACAGGTAAAAAATGGCCTGCTTTATACGAGATCAAATTAAACTAAGTACATAGATCAGCGAACTGCATCGGCGTTTATCGCCCATAGCTGCCAGATTGGAAGATAATCCTTTGACTAAAGCACCGATTAAATTGGGTTTCCCGTTTTTGTACTGTTCACTCAGCATCGACACATAAAAAGCATCGAACCACATCGGGTGCATAGATTGAATAGAAAACCCTTCGAGCTGGGCAAGATGTTGCATGCCAGCAGGTGAAAAATGATACAGATGCCGGGGCACATCCCATGCCGCCCAGAACTGACCATAAGCAGTAGCATCTTTACTGGTATAATTGGGTACCGCAATGACCAGTTTTCCTCCTGGCTTCAATAATGCTTTAAACTGTTTGAAATAGCCATGTAAATCATGTACATGTTCTAATACATGCCAGAGTGTAATCACATCAAAAGAAGATGAGGGCAAGGAATATATATCATCTGCTGAACGCAGGTCGATGCCATGTTTGGTTTTGGCATTCTCACGTGCGATGCTGTCGGGTTCCAATCCGGTTACCTTCCACCCTGCCGCCAGCATTGTGGTGACAAATGCCCCGGTGCCCGCACCAATATCCAGTAAACTACCCTGATCCAAACCTGCTACTTTTTGTATCAGTCTCCGTTTTGCACCAAGTGTATAAGAACGTACCCAGTGGTAGAGCCGATTAATCAGTCCCTTGGCCGTATCAGAGTGTGAAATGTATTCAGCAGACTGGTAATAGGGGCCGATATGTTGCAGATCGGGAACAGTCTGTGTAAAACGATTGGTACAATGAGCGCAATGCCATATTTCAAATGAACGATGACTTACCGTATGGTCTTTGGCTGCCAGTACGGGATGAATGGCTGAACTATTGCAGAAAGGACAATTTGTATAATTAACAAGCGGTGCACTCATTCCATTCAATACTTTAGAGATAACGATAAGCTATGGCGGCAATACCTAATAACAGCAGTATGATGGCATAAATCCACCAACCGGAATCAGTTGTTTCAGCAATTGAATCTTCTTCTGTTACAATTGTTTTCCATACCAATCCTTCAGGTAAAGAAACGGCGGGCTGCACAATAGCTGCCGACAATGCATCAAAACGATAAGCGCCCTCTCCAGTTAATCGCAGAGATCCTATAAATGGCAATTCTGCTACAGATTCCTGTGTCAGTTTTTCTTTGGTTGATTTTACCCATTCATTGAATTGTCCGATCACTGTTACTTCATCAGCATCGGTTTCCTGGGCCAGGAAAAGAAAGAGATTTTTATCTGCCTGAACAGTTTGGGGTTCAAAATGAACCTCCTGCGTTGGAGCCAGCAATACAGAACCTGTGGCATCAACAGCAGCAGGCTGACGATGGATTGTAAAACTACCAATATCGGGCAATCCAAGCTGCCCGTTTAAAACAAGGTATTTATACAATAATTGCTGTATCATAATTCCGGTTTACCGGAACGAATATACAACTCCGCCCAAAACATTCAATCCTAATACCTCATATTGATTCCAGCGCTGGTATTTATTATTGAGCACATTATTCAGTTGTACCCAAAGGTTCAGTTTAGGCATCACTGAAAACTCTGCACCCAGGTTCAGATCGGCGGCAGGTTTCATCTTGAAGGTATTTACACCGCTGTTTCTGTATTTACTGCCATCCCAGAAAAAAGCATCTGCTTTTAACTGAAGGTCTTTGAGGATCTTCCATTTTAATGAGCCAGTTAACTCAAAGGGCAATAAACCCCATGGTTCATAAGAGGGCATGTTCGAAAAGCGACGGAATGTGGCACCTGCCAGTAAAGAGAGTTTTTCCTGCAGGGTATAACCCAGTTCTCCATGTATCTGCACCACATTCATGGTTGATTCATATAAAACATTGAATGTTTTTCCATCTGTTACTGAATTAGGGAACACTGGCTGGTTATTCAGTTGCTGGAACGATAATCTGGCTCTATACGTTAAATGATTACCCGCTGACCCTTTAATGCCTGCATATTGCTCCATCACTTTTGTGTTAAGGAGCATCAGCATGGGGGTATATACCCATGGATTAAAGTCGGCAATACTTCTGTAACTGTTTTTATTAAAATAGCCATGCCAACCTGCTTCAGCCACCAATGGCGTTTCAGGCACTTTTACTTCGGCTGTAATATTCGGGAGTGTGGCATATTTTCCATTATCCCAGGAAGGCCTGATACCCGCAGATAATTTAAACCCTTTACTTACATACTCTACAGAAGGACTTACATAAAACAGGTTATTGGTTTGCTTGTACCTGGTTCCTATGCCCAATACTTCAAAATCGGTTTTAGCGATATCGGCTGTAATACCCAGATCAATGGCGAAATGCTCTCCAAATTTTTTCTTTAAAGGTGCAGTCAATACTGCATTGTATTCTTTATTAGAACTGTTATCACTGAAATAATGCAGGCTTATTTTGGGAGCATACGTAATATTAAACGCATTGGCTTTTTTATTACGTAACCCCACTTCTATTCCTGCATGATTAAAACGCCTCAGCAATGACTCTTTTGAATAATTAAACATGGATGTATCATACCCATAAAAATACCTGGTCGTATTTTTATACCAGGCTTTCGTGGTCCATTCATTGTTGTTATTGGTATTGAATACAGACAATACACTCAGTCCCAGATGAGCATACTGTTGTGCAAAAAGATTACCCTTGTTCGTAAGATAATCAGCGGTTACAATGGTATTACTCTTTACCCCATCCCCAAATGAAAAAGCGCCGGATAAAAGAAAACTATTGAAATTGCCCAATCCCACTTTCACGGAATGATCGTTCTGCCAGTGGAAACCAGTATCTACCGGCAATGCCAATGGACGAATGGGTACGGGCTGATAAGAAAAAAACAGGTTCTGAGACGGCACCATATATGTTACAGGTGTTCTCGATGAATCAATAAAAGGAGAAGCTGCCGTAAAATTAATCTTTGCGGCATTTTTCAATGATGGCTTGAAAGCAGATGTTACCGTTACCACTTTGGGAGATGAAGTGTCGCCCAAAGCCTCACGATTGGTCTTCGACTCTGTATTCTCTTTTGTAGTTACTGTTTTTTTAGCTGGCGTTGCTTTTCTTGTATTACGCCTGCGTTGTGCATCAGATGATACTGAAGACAATACCAACAGTGCCAATAAAAAGCCTTTATATGTTTGACGAATCATGTATGCTGATTTATTCTTGTTCTACCTTATTTGTTTTATTCTTCTCTGCCAATACCTGTGCCAGTTTTTGCCCAGCTTCTTTTTTCAATTCTTCTACAGTACCATTATCCACTATACTTTTAAAAGTAGCTTCTGCATTAAACAGGTCTTTCTGTTTGAAATAAATATCACCGAGTAACAAATAACTTTTGGTGACCCAGTATTCATAAGACCCCGATTTTTTGATGACATCAAAAGCCGATTTCTCTGCATCAGCCAGTTTATCCTGCTGAAACAGGATTTCGGCAATACGGTACTGCGATTCAGCTCCATATTCCGATTTACCGGTTGCCATTACCTGTCTGTAAGCGGCAATCGCCTGATCGGGTTCTTTATTTAACTGGTGATTTTTTGCCACTACCAGACTGGCCATCATTTTATCATCGGTAGCTATACCCGATTCTTTTAAAAGTTCCTGCGCATTGGGGGCCGCTTCTGCCCATTTCTGAGCCCTGAACTGACAACGTAATAAACCACGCATAGCTTCCAGTTTATTTTCCTGTTGTGTAGCAATGGGCTTTAACTGGGTGAAATATTTTTCTGCCTGATCGTAATCTTTTACTTCGAAATAATAGATTCTCGCCGCCTGTAATACACTTCTTTCAGCAAATGTGCTCAATCCCTTCCCTGCTACGGCTACATAAAAGGGTAAGGCTTCTTTCAATGCTTTCTCTGTGACAAAAATTTCTGCCGTAAAATAATTGGCTTCTATCTGGTAACGTCCATCAGGAAATTTGGATAGATAATCCTTGAACCCATTTTTCGATCCAGTCCAGTCTTTCACATCATACCGTAACATGGCAGATTTAAAAGTGAGTGAGTCTTCTTCATTATAGGTAACCGGACGACCATTGGCTCGCATAAATGCCGCAAACTCTCCGGGTTGCTGACGTTCTACAAATAAATTGCGGATATACTCAATCGCATCATCAGTTTCCGGTGCATTGGGATAAGTAGATACAAGTGTTTTAAACTGTGTGAGTGATTCCTCGTTTTTATCCAGGTTGAAATAAGCGATGCCCGTTTTTAAGTATGCTTCCGGTTTTAAAGATGCGGCTTTGTTACTCTTGATCAGTTTGTTTAGTGGTATCAGTGCCGCCTCATAATTTTCGTCTGCAATATGTGTATTCGCTATTTCAAGGGCAGCATCGGAGGTAAATGGAGATGCCGGGTATCTTGTATCAATACTCTGTAACAATTTCAGTTTTTCTGCTTGCTGGTTCATGGCACCTGCAATAATGCCTTTCTGAAACAGTGCATAATCTGCTCCATCCATTTGCAGTACCATTACCTGATCATATATTCTCAACGCCTGTTTGTAATCTTTGTTCATGAAATGACAATCAGCCAAACGCAGGTAAGCATCTTTTTCAATGGCGGATGAAGCAGAACTGACATTTTTGGCAATTATTTCAAATTGCTCTTTTGCCGCCGGGTAGTTTTCTGTTTTTAATAAGGCATAAGCCAGGTTATACCTTGCATTGATGGTATTCACTTCCCCATTGGCCAATGGATTTTTCAGGTATTCTGTGAAATAAGCTATGGCCGATTCATTGTTACCGTTGCGATAAGCAATTTCCCCTTTCCAGAAACGGGCCAATGAAAGTAGTGTATTGTTATAAGGCACTTCCAGCAAACGGCTCAACAAAGGATCGGCCTGTGTAATTTGCTGGTCATTGATCAACTCCACCGAACGCCCATATAATAAACGTGGATAGATTTTCATGGCGTTTTCACTTCTCACCGGTAAACTTTCGTACAATGCCAGTCCATCTTTATAATTACTCGTATTGGCCAGTGTACTCACCAATAACTCTCTTGCCTCCTGTAACATGGTTGATGCAGGATAAGCAGCCGTGAAAGCCTGAAAGCCTTTTAAAGCAGCATCCATATAACCCAACTCATAAGAAAGTTTAGCAAAATTGAATGAAGACACTTCTTTCTGTAATGCATTGCTATTGTTAGCAGCACAGAACTGAAAAGCATTCCTGGCATTTACCTTATCATTGGTCTTCAGGTAAGCATCTGCCAGCAGGTACATGCTGTTTTGTGCCAGTGAATCTTCGCCCCCACCAAGCTGCTTGAACCCCTCAATAGATTTGGACCAGTTTTTTGCTTCGTAGTAACAGTATGACAACTCATATAAATCTTCGCGTCTTACTTTCTGGTTACCCGATACATATTTTTCGAGGTATGGAAGCGCTTTGGAGTATTGCCTTTTTTCAAACCAGATATGTCCAACGAGTTGACGCAACTGAAGGTCATAATATTGCCCGCCTTTACTCAAGGCAGCTTCTCCATACTCCAGTGCCTTATCTCTTTCACCATTGAAATAATAGATTTCAGCGAGATAAAAAGGAACTACATTCTGGTAATCGGGTGATTTTTCTGCCACCTGAAAACTCGCAATCGCTTCGCCATATTTCTTTTCATTGAAAGCGATAAAGCCGTAATAATAGTTTGCGTCTATATAATTCGGATCTTCCGGTATCTGGCGAATGGCATTGAAAAGTGGCTTTGCTTTATCGAACTGCGTCATGGTAAAATAACCATAAGCCTGGTGAAATTTCATATCAGCAATTTCACGGTTACTGAGATTGGCAATATTGGTTTTCTCGTAACTGGCCACTGCTTCCGGCAGCATTTTTCTGCGATAATAATATTCACCAAGATGAAAACGCATCATCTGCACATGTGGTACATCGTATTCTTTCTCTGTAAAATCAACAGCCATGGGTGCAGCCGTTGAATCATTGATTTTTAATCCACAGAGAATATAATAGTACTTCGATTCTAACTGAACCGCTAATGAGAGATTGCTGTTGGGCGCTCCATTGCTGTAAATTTTCTTGAACACCGGATAGGCAAGCCCATACTGGTCGTTCTGAAATAATTCTTTTGCCTGTTTGAACTCGGCATCAGGATCTTGTTGTATTTGTGTGATCTGTGCATAAGAGCCTGATTGAATCGCCAGACCTGCGATTACCAGACTGATGTATAAGAATCTGTTCATAGATTGCGGACTGCTTAATGACAAAGATTTCTGTTTCTTTCTTAATGAAAAGCGAAAAACCTGTTTTAAAGGTAGTATTAGCGTTTTGTAAGGAAAGGCTTAACAGCTATTTGTGGAAAAACAGATCAAGGACGTAAGTTTGTCAACAAATCAGGATAACTATGTACGCACACAGCACTACATTGAGAATACGGTATGCAGAAACAGACCAGATGGATATTGTGTATTATGGTAACTATGCCCAGTTCTTTGAAGTGGGCAGGGCTGAATGGATTCGTGAACTTGGGTTTACCTATAAGAAAATGGAAGAAATAGGTATCCGTATGCCTGTTGTGGAAATGGAAGCCCGGTTTTTACGTCCGGCTCATTACGATGACCTCATCAGCATCAAAACCATATTGAAAGAATTACCAACCGATCACAGCATCAGTTTTTATCATGAAGTGTACAATGAGCAAAATAAGTTACTTACGACCGGGAAAGTAACATTGTACTTCATAGATAGTCATACCAACAAAAAGTCCCGGTTGCCAGAAGCCTTGCGAGAAAAACTCCTGCCCTTTTTCCAGGATCAGAGCCTGCTGTAATCGGGTCGCCAGTTTTGTATGGCCGCTTTGATTTCTTTGTTACCCATATTTCCTTTTGCAGCTTTTTCTGCCAATGCAGGAAACTCTTCATCAGAAGCAAAACGCAGGGCAATGATTTGTCTGAGTCTTAATGTTTGCGGCAAGGGTTTTCCAGTGAGTATAAAATGACGGAACTGCTCTTCTGCCCTGATGGCCCTGTCCTGCGCCTTGAGTGCAAATGCACGCACATACCAATAAATAAAACCAAGTACAATACTGGTGAGGCAGATAAGTGAGGCCGAATAAAGGTTATCATCCGAGGCATTTGCCAGGTTGATAAAAGCACCAATCAACAAACAAAGAAGAGCTGGTGCCACAAAAAAATGCCATACAGGTACATAGCGTGTATGGTTATTGAAGTTTTGTTCTTTCATACATTTTCATTTTTTCCCGGATTTTAATCTGGGGCTGGGTTTGGTTCGTTTTGTGTTACGTAAAATGAATATTCAAAACATCATCATTTTCACCTTTCAATTACCTTGTCCCGGATTTCAATTCCGGCTTAACATGATAACGGGTTATTTTAGTTCATCAAGTACAAGAAACATTTTTTTCACGATTTCACTTGCCGATCCATCATAGTTATTGACCAGCATGGCAATGGTATAACCCACTCCTTCTTTCGAAGTATGATATCCTGCAAAACCCTTTGATCCTCCGATGGTTCCGCTCTTTAACTTCATTTTATTATACTCAGGAAAAGCATCAACATAATAACTGTACCAGGGGCGAGTACGTGCATACTGTAATACGTTGATCAATGCATTGGTGGTAATTCTGTTTTGTGGTGACAATCCACTTCCATCAATCATTCTAAGTGACGCAGGATCAATGTTTTTTTCTTTCCAGAAATTTTTCATGATCTCCAGTCCGTCTTCTGTTGCCCCGAATCCATTTTGCTGAAATGCTATCGCTTTTACCAGACTCTCCCCATACAGGTTTATACTTTTTTTCATAAACCAGTAATTGATACTGTCAAGCGTTGGCGATACCTGCGTATGAATGTTGGTGATCTTTGCATCAGTTGTTTTTACACGTACACCTGGCTGTTTTCCATTGGTAGCCAACTGTGCCGATAAACTGTATGCCAGTTGCTGTTGTGGATCGGTCATGGAACCCGATATGGTAAAACTTTTCTGAGCAGGCGGTATCGTTCCACGTACATATACCCTTTCGTTGTATGGTGCAGAAAAAATATAGGCATTGTCACCACTCCCTTTCTTACCCGCTTTCAGTTCATTGGTGAAAAGCAGGTTATGCAGCTTTGGAATGGTTTTACTGATCATTACAGGATCGCCTGTATTAGCACCCGATTTCAGTACCAGGTCATACTGGTTCTCTCTCCAGTTGATGCCATAAGCACCTGCTCCATAATAATTTCCCATGTCATCCCATGGCCAGCCGCCTGGCACAGATGAACTCTCCCACCTGTCGCCATGCATGATGATATGACCTGTTATTGTTTTAATACCAGCTTTATTAATGATTTCTTTCCATTGTTTTAGAATCAGGGTATCGCTGGTATTACTGTATCGCCAGCTTCCGAGCGTGGGGTCACCTGACCCGGTAATGTGCAGGTTTCCATGGAGTTTTCCATTGGCAATCGTTCCATCATGTCCAAGCAGGGTGCTAAACGTATAATCTTTGCCAAGCAGTTCAAAAGCGGTGGCACTGGTAACCGTTTTTTGGCAACTGGCTGGGGCCAATCCGGTATTACCGTTGTATTCATACACAACAGCACCGGTTTCGCTGTTCACCACCGTAAACCCAAGTGTTGCATATCGCATTTGCGGGTCGCTCAACAACTGCTGAACCGCTTTTTGTATTTTTTCCTGTACTGTTTGTGCGTTGGTGGCGGTCAGAAAAAAAACTAAACTCACACAACTGTAAACAAGTCTTCTCATAAATGCGTTTTACCTTGCAATAAAATTAAGCGCCTGTAAAGTATGGAAAAAGTTTTTGCATCAATTATTACGATTGGCGATGAGCTACTGATTGGACAGGTCATAGACACCAACAGTGCCTGGATGGCCCAGGAACTGAATAAAGCAGGTATCCTGGTTAAAAACAGGGTGGCCGTTGGCGATACATGGGATGATATATGGCAGGCTTTGGATGAAGAAAGCAAAAAAGCATCCATTGTACTCATTACTGGCGGACTGGGACCTACCGCAGATGATATTACCAAACCATTACTCTGTGAATATTTTGGCGGAAAGATGCTGGTGCATGAAGAAACACTGGCACATGTTACATTTCTGTTTGAAAAAGTATTCAAGCGACCGATGATTGAAAGAAACAGGAAACAGGCAGAAGTGCCAGATGTGTGCACCGTTTTAAAGAATGAAAAAGGTACAGCACCCGGCATGTTGTTTGAAAAAAATGGCGTGATCTATGTTTCCATGCCCGGTGTACCCCATGAAATGAAATGGCTGATGCAAAACCATGTATTGCCGCTTATTGAAAACCGTTTTACAACAGGTTTCATTCGTCACAGAACCCTGCTTACCGCAGGTATTGGCGAATCTTTTCTGGCAGAAATGATTGCAGATATTGAATCATCACTACCCAGCCATATTAAACTGGCCTACCTGCCCAATTATGGTATGGTAAGGCTTCGTTTAACCGCTTCGGGTGCTGATGAAACTGTACTCGAAAATGAACTGATGGTTTATTTTCAGCAATTATTGGAAAGAACAAAAGATTACCTCGTCATAGATGAAGATATACCTATGGAACTGGTGGTGGGAAAATTATTGAAGGAAAGAAACCAGACCCTTGCCACAGCAGAGAGTTGTACAGGTGGATATATTGCCCATGTTATTACCAAACACAGCGGCGCTTCCGCCTATTATATGGGCAGTGTGGTGAGCTATGACAACCGTATTAAAGAAACGCTGTTAGGTGTTCCATCCACCACCTTAAACACGGTGGGTGCAGTAAGCGAAGATACGGTTCGCCAGATGGCCGCTTCTGTAAGAAATATCATGCAAACCGATTATGCCATTGCGGTGAGTGGTATCATGGGACCTGATGGCGGAACAGCTAGCAAACCTGTGGGAACGGTTTGGGTAGCAGTGGCATCCGCTGAAAAAACGGTGACACAGATTTTCCATTTCCGGTTTGACCGGGCGAGGAATATTGAATTAACCGCTACCAATGCATTAAATCTTTTAAGACAACTGATATTGGGAAAATTGTAAATCTTTATCCCCGATTGCGGAAACAACGGGAGTGTGTTAAATACACATCTATATTGCATCTGGAAATACTGTGTATAAAGACAGATGAGTTTTTTCGGTTTTCAGCGGTAATTTGTCTATTTTCTCACTAATATTGCCCCCGAAAACAAACGGGCGTAAGTTTTAGGACCGGATATAGTGTGCAGAAGGGTTTTTGATCATTATTTTAAATACTACGAATTGTATGGCAATTGCTGAACTGGTGATGCCCAAGCTGGGCGAGAGTATCATGGAAGCTACCATCCTGAAATGGAACAAGAAAGTGGGCGACCATGTGAAAATGGATGAGACTGTACTGGATATCGCCACGGATAAGGTTGACAGTGAAGTACCTTCTACTGCTGAAGGTATCATAACAGAGATATTATTCAATGTAAACGACGTGGTACCAATTGGTACTGTGATTGCCAGAATTAATACCACCGCTAATGGCGTAGTAACAGATGCTCCGACACCTGCTCCGGCTGTAGAGGAGAAAGGTGGTAATTGGACTGTTGAAGTATCAAGCACAGAAACTATTCAGCCAACAGGGCCCTTATCTTTATCATCACCATTACCTGCACCTCCGACTGAGCCTTCGCCTCAGATTGAAGCAGAAGTGCCATTTGTTCCTGCAGCACCAGAAGTTACTTTACTCGATAAACCTGCGACCAACCGTTTCTATTCACCACTGGTACTGAATATCGCTAACAGCGAAGGAATCAGCCTCAGCGAACTCGAAAGAATTCCGGGTACAGGCATTGATGGCAGGGTAAGTAAAAAAGATATTCTAAACTATGTAGCTGATAAGAAATCAGGAAAAGTTCCCGCCACAGCTCCTGCACCAGCCGCTGCACCTGTTCAGGCCGCACCCCGATTTGAAACCGTTGCGACAAAAACAAATGATACTGCTGCCACTAGCAGTAGTATTTCCATACAGGCATCTTCAGGCAAACTCAGCGATCCTGCTGCAGTAGTTGTAAACGGGCAGACAGAGATCATGGAGATGGACAGGATGCGTAAGCTGATCGCCAAACATATGGTCGACAGTAAGCATACCAGCCCTCACGTAACCAGTTTTGCAGAAGCCGATGTTACACATATGGTGCAATGGCGTGAGAAAGTAAAAGCAGAGTTTGAAAAAAGAGAAGGCACCAAACTTACTTTCACCCCCATGTTCGTGGAGTGTATTGCGCGTGTGATTGAACGTTATCCATTGATCAATTGCTCAGTGGAAGGAGATAAAGTAATCATCCGGAAAGATATTAATATTGGTATGGCCACGGCCCTGCCATCTGGTAACCTGATTGTGCCCGTTATTAAAGGCGCCAACCAATTGAATATTGTTGGATTAAGTAAAGCTGTTAACGGACTGGCAGATGCTGCACGTAACAATCGCCTCAAACCGGATGACACCAATGGCGGCACTTTCACGTTGACCAATGTAGGTACTTTTGGTAGCCTGATGGGTACACCGATCATCCCACAACCACAGGTAGCGATTCTTGCAGTAGGTGCCATAAAAAAACGCCCGATGGTAATTGAAACCAAGGAAGGCGATACCATTGGCATCAGGCACATGATGTATCTCTCACTCAGCTATGATCATCGCATTGTAGATGGCAGCATTGGTGCCAGCTTCCTCACAGAAGTGGCCAAAGAATTTGAGAAATGGGATCCCAGCCGTCAGTGGTTTCAGTACCTGTAATCATTTGTTGTTTTTGATGAACGGTTTTGCGTTTGTCTGCTGTTGTCTACCTTAGTATTCAATGAAAGCAGTGGCTTGCATATTTATTGTGTTGTCTGGACTTTTTACAGTTCAGCCACTGGTCATGATGATGTCAATGCAGGAAACTGATACCTGTGAATCCGAGTACACCTGTCGTAAAGTATGTAGCGAAAGCAAGCCGGAACAAAAAGCAGAAAATAAAAACTGCGATACCACCACCAGATGTAATGCTTCCTCCTGTTGTTTTGTGTGTCAGTACTTACCCGTTGAAGAAACATTGTATAAAAGTTTCTGGTCAACTTCGAACACAAAAATAAACCCCCATCATATTGAAAACCCTGTTTCGGGTTATTCAACGGATTGCTGGCAGCCTCCCGAGTTTCTTTTCGTTTGATATAAAACAATCCATTTTTTAAACACATTAATTACCATCAAATGAAAAAAACAATGATGGCCCTGATCGCTTTTACGCTGATCAGTGGCATGACTATGGCTTCTGATAACAGCACTAAAAAAGCAGTCAACAAAAAAGCACCCAAAGAAGCATGCGATAAAAAAGCTTGCGCGGATAAAAAGGATTGCAAAAAATCCTGCACTCCTCCGGGTTGTACAAAAAAATGCTAAGCAATTAGCATAAATCATATGGCCCGCCATTCGTGGCGGGCTTTTTTTTGGGAGGAAGTCCGGGAGACCGAAAGTCGGAAAGTCCAGAAGCAATATTTTTTTAAGGAGTGCTTTTCCTGGTTGCACTTCGGTCTTTCGGACTTCCTGACTTTCGGACTTTCTGACTGCTACCCCCGATTTTCACATCCTGTTAATAAACAAATGATCTTTTTGTTTTCAGGTTGCAGTAAATTAAGGAAACAAAACGGATCAGTATGAAGACCTTATCACAAACATGGTTTGCAGATGGTTATATTGATTTTGAATTGAAGAAATATACCCTGCTAGCTTATTTAAAAGAGATCAATCATTATTTCTGCCAGAACAAGTTGTATCCGCAACTGGCCGATGTTATTTTTCATTACAACAATCTCATTGCCTTCAAAGAAAATAAACAATACCTCCAGGAGCAGTTTCCGAAAAAACTCACGGGTGTACAAATCGAGAAATTGCAACTGTTATACGAATCGATGGTAGAAGATGATGAATTGATGCAGGAACTGGAAGATATTATACACTATGCATCTTCCAATATGAAAAAAACCATTACCAGTGGAACGGAGATTTATGAATTTGTAGAAAATAAAATCACCATCGAACCCATCGGTATCGTACCACTCGATCATAACGAAGGTTATTTCCTGCTTTGTGAGGGCACTTGTAGAAATACATGGGTTTACCAATACCGACTCAGCATTTTTGAAAAACACGACGAAAAATACAGGAGTATTAAAACCGAATTTGTAGATGTGTGGCAAAGAAATATGGTGAACTCCTACCAGAATATCAAAGCTGAGCTCATCCGTAACCGTTCAGACCTTCCCAACCCTGCTGTCTATTCTGTAGAAACAGATCTCAGCATTCCACTCGAAGAAACATTACTCCCCATCGCGAAAAGAAGCCTGGTGAGGTATATTACAACGATGATGGCCTAGGAGGAACATGGAGGATGTCTGATGTCAGATGTCGGATTTGAAAAACCCATTAATAAAAAAAAAACCGAACATTTTGTTCGGTTTTTTTCTGTCGATAATTCAAATCAGACATCTGACATCCGACATCTTCTTAATATCCCAGTCCCATGTCTTTTCCTTTCATGGTAGCCGGTACACCTTCTGTAATCCATTTTGCAGGCTTATCGCCTTTCAGCAGGTAATCGAAGAACTGCTGCTCACGTATCTGGATGTCTTTCCTGTTTCTTCTTTCTACCAGATTATGGGCCTCATTGTTATAATTCAGCATCCAAACTTTCTTACCTAGTCTGCGCATGGCTGTATAGTACTCAATGCCTTGGTACCAGGGTACGGCATCATCTGCATCATTGGCCATAATAACCAGTGGTGTAGTTACTTTGGGTAAATGGAACAGTGGTGAGTTTTCGATATACAGGTTGGGTTTCTCCCATAAAGTGGCACCAATACGGCTCTGTGTTTTTTCATACTGGAACTGTCTGTTCAAACCTGTTCCCCAACGAATACCGCCATAAGCACTTGTCATATTCACTACTGGTGCCCCTGCCCATGCTGCTGCATATAAATTGGTTCTTGTAATCAGGTGTGCAATCTGATAACCACCCCAGCTCTGGCCCTGTAAGCCTAATTTGGTACTGTCTACATAACCCTGTTTCACCACAGCTCTCGTACCACTGAGTATATAATCATATGCACCTTGTCCGGGATATCCTTTTTTATACCAGATATCGGGTACAAATACCACATAACCACGACTCACAAAGAAGGAGATATTTAATCTTGAGGGTGTGGGAGATGGTGCATTATAGCCATACAAACCCTGACTGCTTCTTTCATAGAAATACACGATCATCGGGTATTTCTTTTTTGGATCAAAATCTTCGGGTTTGTATACAATGCCTTCTGCTTCTTTTCCTGTGTATGCTTTCCACTTGAATAGTTCAGCCGTTCCCCAGTTGTAACCAGCCTGCTGAGGATTGGTATTTGATAATTGTCTTGCAGAACCATCCAGTGACTGTACATACAGGTTGGGCGATTGCTGATAGGTTTCTTTTGTGTAAGACAACACATTCGCATCTTTCGCTTTTTGAATTGCCGGGCTCACTGATACTTTATCCCTGAACACCAGTTTGAATTCTTTATTAAAAAGATTGAGGGTAGCGATACCGGCACTTTTATCACGCTCATCAAATAAACGAAGCAATAAAGTCTGACCGGCTTTGATATAACGTTCTTCCTGATCTGTGTTTACATAACGATAGGTAGTTTTATCCTTCCGACCGGTTGTCAAACAAACAGATGCTGCTTTCCCTTCCGGATCTACCTGCCAGATATCATAACGGTCATATACATAAACATACTGGTCAGCTTCCGACCATTTTATGATACCATAGGCATTAGGATCATCGGGCACATCATTTTCTTCATCTCCCAGTGATGTTTTAATGTCTTTGGCCACCTGATACAACTGCTGTGTGCTGTTATTGTACACAAAGTATTGTTGCTTTTTCTCATCAAAGAACAACAGGTATTTACCTGTGTACGATGGTTGGAGGTTCCCTCCTTTGAGGTCTTTTCTAATAATTTCAGCAAGACCGGATGTTGGGTTTACTTTATATACATCATTCAAACTAAAACCCTGCCATTGTGTAGCTACACGTTTTCCAAAATCGGATACACCATAAAATACGCTACCATCTCCTTCCTGTGTAGGAACAACTGTACGCAGTTTTTCATTGGCTAATTGTACTACCTGATTGCTGGACATATCATAATAGGCAGTATAACTTCTTCTTAGTTCAGTGTTCATGTTACGTAACTGAACAGGCTGAACATAATCGTCGTTATAATGCCATACATCCACACTTACCCTGTCTATTTCCGGAACAGTGGTATCGCGAACTGGCCAGATGGGTAATGTACCGAGGAATAATCTGTTACCCGACTTACTAAATACAATACTACCGGGATTGTCGCTGATGGTCCAGTTAGCTGGTAAGCCCGGCGTTCTATTATCGGCGAGTAAACGGGCACTGTCCATACCATCTTTATGATAATACAGTTTGAAGAATTTTTGCAAAGCTTTACTGCTGCTGTCTCTTTCTGCTACAAATGCCACTTGTGTTCCCGCTTCATCCATGCGGAAACTTTTGGCTTCATTAAAGCGTTTGAAAATGGTGGTGGTTGTATTGTTCTTCAGGTTCAGTTTTGTCAATGATGCAACTGATGACTCATCGCTGTTCTTACGCGTGGTTTCGATGAGAAGAACAGTACCTGTTTTATTGAAGAAATAATCTTTCACCAATGTAAATCTGCGTTCTTCACCTGTCAGCAGATTTTTTAATACCAGTTCAGTTCCTTCTTCTACAGGATCTGCTGCTGGTCTTGCTGCCGGACGATTTGTTCTTGCCGGTTGCAAAATAGCCATTCCATTGGTTTTGGCCAGGTTGGCTTTGTTGCGAATACTGTCGGCCACACGCATCAGGCTATCGGCCATTGATAACATAGTATTGATTCTTGTTAAAGAATCCGATGTGCGTGGACGATTTGTTTCAGGCAATGGTTTATCTAACAGATAAGCCAGCCAGATTCCTGTTTCATCAGGAATTTTATAGCTCTTAATGCGTGGGATTTTTACAATTTCTGTTTTTCCCAAAGCGATAATGGCGAGGCTGTCTTTCGGCATTTCATCAGGGCGACGTTTCTTGATCCTTGCATCCCTAGTATCTTTAAAGAAAGGTCTGATACGGCAGATGGCATATAGATTATCTTCTGTAATAGAAACACTGTAACCACGAGGTATGATTACTTTATAATCACCTGATACACTCTGGATATACAGGTTACCATCTCCTTCCTGTGGATTTACTGCATAAGCCACATATTTTCCATCATTACTGATGACTCTTTCACCCAATGCCTCCCATCCGTCATAAACAGTATGATCCAATGGTTTTTTCTGTGCAAGGGTTTGAAGTGCCGGCAATAATAGCAGGGCCAGCATGAGTTTTTTCATAGCGGTAGTTTTAGTAGGTTCCGAAGATAATCAAACCAGAGAGTTTCCGGGATAGCTTTTGCAGGAAAATGATCAATGGGTGAACAGAAACAAGGAAACATTGTTTCGACTATTTTCGCATAAATGCATTCATATGAAAACGTTTTTACTGGCAGCCTTACTTTGCTTCTCCACACAACTACTCTCCCAGGAACCCCGACTGGAAAAAATATGGACAACCGACAGTCTCTTAAAAGTTCCGGAATCTGTTTTATATGACGCAGGAAACAAGGTTTTATATGTTTCCAATATCGATGGACAACCTGCCGGAAAAGATGGTAAAGGGTCCATTGGGAAACTGGGTCTGGACGGAAAGATTATACAGGTAGAATGGATCAGCGGATTAAATGCCCCCAAAGGGATGGGTTTATACAAAAACAAACTGTATGTAGCCGATTTAACCGAAGTAGTTGTAATTGATATTAAAAAAGGAACCATTACAGAGAGAATACCGGTTGCAGACGCTGTGTTTTTAAATGATATCAGCATCGACAACAAAGGGGTGGTATATGTAAGTGATAGCAGGTCTGCCAAAGTGCACAAAATCGAAAATGGTAACGTGATGACGCTGGTTGAAAAATTACAGGGACCTAACGGACTGCTTGCCATTAAAGACGGATTGATGATTTTAGACAGGGGTAGTCTGCTTAAAATGACCTTTGACGGCCAGCTCTCCAAATTAGCAGATGGTATGGATCCTGGAACAGACGGCATTGAAATGGTGAAAGAGAACGAATACATTATAAGTTCCTGGGCAGGTGTAATCTATTATGTGTATTCGAACGGTAATAAAATTGTTATTTCAGACACAAGAAATGACAGGTTCAATAGCGCAGATATCGGCTACGACCCCAAACGTAAAATCGTATACGTACCTACTTTTTACAGAAATACAGTAGCAGCTTATCAATTAAGGCAATAATTAAGGGCATTTTAATGTGTTTATGACGAACATATGTTCGAAAAGGCAGATATTTCGTGATGGCAGATCCCCTTTAAAAAGCCATACATGTTCAAATGCATTCATTTGAAATGAATACCGATGTTCAAAGTACACAACTAGCAATCAGAATGATGGAGCATTCTGATATGTTTGCCTGTGTGCTGATAAATGAGAAAGGATATTATACGTATACCAATCAACGCTTTGCCAAGCTTACAGGTTTGTCGGCTTCAACCATGTCTGATATAAGGGCAGATGCAAATATTCATTATGCGGATATTGAATTTTTCCGTCAGCAGTTATTGAATTGCCAAAGAAACCCCGGACAGAAATATCCCGCAACCGTTCGCTATATTCAAAGTGATCAGACTTTCCCCATCCAATGGGAGTTTTGTTCTTATGCCGATGAACAGGATCATGTAATTGTGGGCATGGGTGTGCTGTTAAGTGGCGATACGCTGGATGAATTTGCCGCCTCACGCTATGCTCATCAATTCAATGAATACCTTGATGGCGTGCAGGATGGTTTTTTTGCACTCAACCGCAACTGGGTATTTACCCGGGTAAACCGTTTTTTTGAACAGGTGACCGGATTGAACAGACATGAAATGATTGGCAGAAATTTCTGGGACATTTTTCCAGACTCTCCCGATCAGCCTTATGCCATTGCCATGCGTAAAGCATTTGACCAGGAACAGACCATCACTTTTGAACAACCCTGGCCACCCGAATATCATTTTGCGGTATCGGCCAGTCCGTCGAAAGAGGGGATTATTTGTTATTTCATTGATATCTCCTTGCAAAAGAAACAACAGCTTGAACTGCTGGCCAATGAAATAAAGTTAAAAGCAATCCTCGATAGTACCACTGATGTAAATATCATGATCAGTCCTGATATGCGCATTCTTAATTTTAACCGTACTGCTGGTATACTGGCAGAAGAATATTTCAAGGCATCATTATATGTAGGTGCCAATTTCATGCATTATGTTATGCCTGAATTAAGGGCATCATTCCAGGAAAACTTCAACAGGGCATTATCAGGCGAAAAACTTACCACCGAACGACCCGTAGGTTTGCCTGGCGGCGATGCCATGTGGTTTCAGTTTTTATACTACCCGGTTTATAGCGAAGCCGGAAGTATGATGGGTGTGGCGATGAATATTACCAATATTGACGGGAGGAAAACAGCAGAGATGAAACTCCTGCAACAGTACGATAAAATGCGGGAAATCGCGTATCTCCAGTCGCATGAAGCAAGGGCACCGCTCAGTAATATATTAGGACTGATCAATGTACTGATGCTCTACACCGAAAAAACCAATGACCCTGATATTCTCCAGGTACTCGAGCATTTGAATGCCAGTGCGGCAAGACTCGATGCAGTGATTCAGCAAATTGTATCGAATACAAGACAGGAATAAGTGATTCAAATTTTGCTTGCTTGTTTATGTTGTCTGACTACCCTGATCATCTGCAACAATACCGAGACGGTGATGAGCATTACACCGACATAAAAACTCTTTCCCAACTGCTTTTGTTCGCCAAATAAAACAAAAGCGAGCGCAATACCATATACGGGTTCAAGATTAAGGCTCAGGTTTTGCGTAAAGGCAGATACTTTTTGCAAAGCCTGCAGCATCAGATCCATTGCAAGTACCGTACACAACCATCCGAGTATCAGTAGCCAGCACCAATCTGATAAAGATGGTAATACTGATTCAACAGGATAATACTGCAGATAAACAGGCATGAGCAATGTTAACAGCAATAAACCTCCGCTTAATTCATATACCATCATTACGCGAGGCTCTACTTTATTTACCTGCCTTTTATTAAGTACCGTAAACAATGCAGCAAGAATAGCAGAAACAATACCTGCTATAATTCCTTCCCGGTAACGCTGGTCGAATTGAAAGATGAGTAAGATTCCAAGCAGACTGATCAGCCCCAGACCTACATCCCACAAACTGAATCTTTTATTATTGAACACCGGTTCCAGTAAAGCGGTAAAAAGCCCAGTAGAAGCAAAGCAGACCAGTCCGATAGACACATTGGCCATTTTGATGCTCCCATAAAAAAATACCCAGTGTAGGGCAATGAGTGTTCCAATACCCAAGAGCTTCCATACCATGGATACGGGAATACGCTGAAACTGTTTTTTTATTTGCAACAAAGCGAGTAAGCTCACTACCGTAATCATGATTCTGTACCATACAAGCAATCCTTCATTAAGTTGTATCAATGCACCTAATACACCGGTAAATCCGGCCAGAAAAACAGAAATATGAAGTTTAACGAGTGCATCTCTCATATGGGCGGTTGTGTGGGAATAAAGCTAATGAGAAAGGAGTAAAGTTGAGCGCCGTGTTGTAAAACGCCGGCTATGAGCTGTGAGCTTCGAGCAAAATAATGGATCATTTTTGAGTATAATACAACTGTTCCATACTCACCCTGGCTCGCAGCTCAAGGCTCATAGCCAATAAAATATTCCTACGAACTCGCTACACGCTTGCGGTAATTACGGAAAAGGCTGTGCCATTGAATTTTCAATACACCTAATACACCTTCTTTGATGATGCCTTTGCTCATTTTGCTTACGCCGATTTTTCGATCCACAAAAGTGATGGGCACTTCTTTGATACGAAATCCAAGTTTCCAGGCAACAAATTTCATTTCAATCTGGAAAGCATAACCCACAAATTCAATTTCGTCGAGGTTAATGGCTTCCAATACCTGTCGTTTATAACAAACAAAACCTGCAGTGGGGTCGTTTACGGGCATCCAGGTAAGCAGGCGTGTATACAAGGCTCCACCTCTTGAGTACAATTGTCTGTCGAGTGGCCAGTTTTCTGTTTTGCCTCCCGGAACATACCGACTGCCAACAGCTATGTCTGCACCGTCCTGTTGACATGCATTGTATAATCTTTCGAGGTCTTTGGGGTTGTGTGAAAAATCGGCATCCATTTCAAAAATATAATCATACCGTCTGGCTATGCCCCATTTGAATCCATGGATATACGCTGTACCCAACCCCAGCTTGCCTTTTCTTTCTTCTATGAACAATTGCTCAGGGTATTGTATCATCAGCAATTTAACGATGTCTGCGGTACCATCGGGTGAGCCATCATCAATTACCAGCACATGATAACCTGCCTGTAATTCGAATACTGCCGCGATGATTGCGGCAATATTTTCCTTTTCATTATAGGTTGGTATGATGACTAGTTTTTTCAAAAGCTGTAACAGGTTGCCCCGCTAAAATACAACACAGAACGATTGTTCGCTGTTTCGGGGAAAGAATTGCGGGAAATACGGTGTATTTAATACAGACTTATCCTTTTTTTAACAAGGTTCTGTTCAGTATTTCTGTGAGTTTCTGTTTGGTATTCATCGGGAAATCTCCTTTCATCATCCAATCGTAATACTGAGGCTCTTCTTTGAGTACCTGTACAACGGTTTTACCTTTGTGTTTTCCGAAATTGAAGATTTCTACCCCATTTTCTTTTACAAAGCGACGGGCAAAATCTACAATATCATCTTCACCGGTAAACTTCACAATGCTGTCTACCGTATCCCCTATTTGGGGGTAGCGTTCAACCTGAGCCTCCAGTACTTCCCAGGTAGCAGTGGCATCTGCTTCTGCACTATGCGCTCCATCAAGGTTTTTCTGACAATAAAATTTATAGGCCGCACTTAAGGTACGCTGTTCCATCATGTGAAACACTTTCTGCACATCAACCAGTTTTTTACCATCAACAGAGAATTCAATACCGACCCGAAGAAATTCTTCAATGAGCATTGGAATATCAAAACGATTACTATTATAACCACCCAGGTCACATTGTTCAATAAACTGCTTCACTTCGTTCGCCACCTGTTTAAAACTGGGCGCATCTTTTACCATTTCATCTGTAATGCCATGTATATCGCTCGAACTTTTAGGAATGGGCATCAATGGATTGATGAGCTTACGTTTTACCTGTTTGCTTCCATCCGGATTAATTTTTACGATTGCAATTTCTACAATACGATCGGTACTGATATTTACACCCGTTGTTTCAAGATCAATAAAGGCAAGTGGACGACTGAGTTGCAATTTCATGATGCGAAGTAAATACTTTAATTTTTAAATACTGCTTTTTAGGTGTTGTTCCATCAACTGGTTGGCCAATAAGGGAATATCAATTCCATCATAATTACCGCTACTCATGAGCAACAGGTTGGTGTTTTCATAATTACGTGTGTTCAGCCATTCCGAAAGTGCCTTACTGTCTGTAAAAACAGTCAGTTCCTTTTTATTGAAACCTGCTTCTATGGATTTCACAGGTAAATCAGGTAATCTTTTTATTTCCAATGCATGTTTTGAATAAAACACCACTGCTTCATCGGCCTGTTCGAGAGCGCCGTTGTATTCTTTCATGAATGCCTCATTCAAACTGCTGTAGGTATGTAATTCCAATACACCAATCAGCTTCCGTTCAGGGAACTGGTGTTTTACGGCATCAATGGTTGCTTTTACCTTACTGGGTGCATGTGCAAAATCGCGATAGATCACACAGTCTTCAGCAGATGCCAGTAACTCTAATCTTTTTGCAGCACCTGTAAAACTCCCGATAGCAGGTATAAACGCTTCAGCCGAAATACCCAGCTCCCTGCATGCATAGTAAGCAGCATATAGGTTCATGAGGTTATGGTTCCCGAACACTTTCAACGCTCCTTTTACCCCATCAATGGTTACTGTTGTACGACCATTTTCAATTTCATGTGCCGGAATATGATAAGGTTGATATCGGATATCATTTCTTGTATGAGTGATCACCAGTTCTTTTAAAACCGGATCAGCTTCATTATAAATAAGTATGCCTCCCTTCTCTATCCTGTTAATAAAAATAATAAACTGTTCCAGGTAAAAATCGAATGTGGGGAATACATTGATATGATCCCATGCAATACCTGTTAAGATGGCGACATGCGGATAAAGAAAATGAAACTTGGGTTTACGCTCTATGGCACTGGCTGGATATTCATCTCCTTCACATACAATAACAGGTGCATGCGTAATATTTACTGATTGCTCAAAACCTTCTACCCGCGCGCCCACCAGATAATCAAACGATTGTTGTGAATGTTTCAACACATGCATGATCATACTGGTAGTAGTAGTTTTACCATGACTTCCTCCAACGACAACCCGGGTTTTGTTCTGGCTCTCATGATAGATGTATTCCGGAAAGGAATAAATCTTCAGTCCGAGTGAAACTGCTTTTTGCAGTTCCGGATTATCCTGTTTGGCATGCATACCCAGAATTACCGCATCCAGCTCTGGGGTAATAAGGTCAGGTTGCCACCCAATCTGGGCAGGTAATAGTCCCTGTTCCTGAAGGTTGGTCCGGGCTGGCTCAAAAATTTCATCGTCTGTTCCTGTAACCTGGTAACCCTTTTTACGTAATGCAATAGCCAACTGGTGCATTACACTTCCGCCTATAGAGATAAAGTGAACCTTCATAATAATTGATTGATTTCAATCGTTTTATACAAATTAACGAATCGGAAACTGTGTACAAAGCAACATTTTAACTTAAATCTGTATCTTCGTTACAGCGCAAAATACAGTCAAAACGCCAACTTAATACAACACACATGAAAAAGATAACCGCATTAATGCTCCTGTTTGTCATCAGCGCTGCATTGGTTAGCTCCTGCACTTCTTCTAAAAGCAGAGGTTGTCCGACCACCAACCCCCGTTATTTTAAACCCTAACAGGGAATGAACGTATTTGTTTAAAGACTGTTTGATATACAAGATGAATTGGAATACCCTAAGTTCAGTTGAACAACTAGCAGAAATAAAATCAGCCTCCTATCAGCAACCCCAGTTAATTTTCAAGCATAGTACCCGGTGCAGTATCAGTGCCATGGTGCGTAGCAGGCTCGAAAGAAGCGAAACGCCTGACAATATCAACTTTTATTATCTCGACTTACTGGCGTACCGACCAGTTTCGGATCAGGTTGCAGAAGATTTTTCAGTCTACCACGAATCTCCACAGGTATTACTCATTAAAAATGGAGAATGTGTGTATGATGAAAGTCACCAGGGTATTAATATGGATGAAATTTCAGAACAAGCCGCTTTATAAGTTTTCCCCGCTACATTTTTCTTTTACATTCAGTACATTGCTGAAAAGTCTATTTCATGACCATTACTGTATTTGGTGCTACCGGACAGGTAGGTAAATATGTGGTTTCACAGGCTTTGGCACTGGGTTATACTATCAGGGCTTTTGGACGTTCTATTGAATCATTGATCGATAAAGACATTGCATCTGATCAGTTGGTAGCGATGAAGGGCTATGTATTTGAAGAAGCGGATGTATATAAGGCCATTCAAGGTACAGATGCGGTTGTTTCTGTTTTAGGAGGCTCCTTTGATGGAAAAGACCGAACCAGAAGTCTTGGTATGAAAAATATCATTACACAGATGGAAAAAACAGGTGTAAAAAGAATTGTGGCACTGGGTGGCATGGGCATACTCAATACAGAAGATGCTGATGGGGAATTACTGATTGAACAACTTGATTATCCCGAACAATACAAACCGGTTGGACTTGAACATTTAGCAGCTTTTCGTTCACTGGAAGCTTCTTCGCTCGACTGGACTTTTGTTTGTTCTCCCGACATTCTTGACCAGCCTGGTAACAGACAGTACATTACAGCAGCCAATTATGCGCCAAAACCCAATCAGTACCAGATAGCTGCAGGTGATCTGGCAGATTGTATGTTGCAGGCTATTGGTAGCAGGCAGTATGTTCTTCAACGGGTAGGGATTAGCAGGCTATGATAGTGAGTAGTGAATAGTCAGTATTGAGTGAGTTGAATACAATATTTTGATTTTCATAATTATACTATACTGACTACTCACTACTCACTCGCCTCATCAACCAGTCTCTCTGCACATCAGTTCCAAGGATAAAGTCGTGCTCTGAAAATTTTTGGAAGCCGAATGAACTATAGAAATTGATCGCACGTTTATTGTGTTCCCAAACACCGAGCCAGATGGTTTTACAGTTATTGGTTTGGGCATACTGAATAGCATGTAACATCATTGCCTTCCCTATTCCTTTTCCAATCATTTGTTTTCTTGCATAGAAGCGACAGATTTCTATAGCCTGGTTTGCATTTTCGAGATCGGCATGTGCTCCCGGCTTCAGCTTAATATAACCCGCAGGTTCATCTTCACAGCAAGCAAGGAAAAATATATTGGAGTCATCAAACAATTCTTCCATCAGCAATGATGTGTTGAATTGCCGTTCCATAAAGAGTGCCATATCTTCCGGCGTATTCTGTTCTGCAAAACTATCATAGAAAGTTTCGCGACTGATTTCGGCTATCAGTGATGCATCTTTTTCTGTGGCTCTGCGGATGTTTATTTCGCTCATTGCTTGTTACGCAGAAACATTTTCAATGACCATAGCACTGGCACCACCGCCACCATTACAGATACCGGCAGCACCTATTTTTCCAGCATGTTGTTTGAGTACATGAATAAGTGTAACAATAATTCTTGCACCACTGCAACCCAGTGGATGACCTAATGAAACGGCTCCGCCATGCACATTTACTTTGGCAGGGTCTAACTGCATTTTTTGCATATTGGCAATGCCTACTACAGAAAAAGCTTCGTTGAGTTCTACAAAATCAATTTCGGTCATCGCAAGACCGGCTTTGGCCACTGCTTTCGGAACGGCCAATGATGGTGTGGTAGTGAACCATTCGGGCGCCTGTTCTGCATCGGCATAACTGCGAATAATGGCCAGCGGTTTAATGCCCATGGCTTCTGCCTTTTCTTTACTCATCAATACTACAGCAGCAGCACCATCATTCATGGTAGATGCATTGGCCGCCGTTACTGTTCCATCTTTTGTAAAAGCTGGTTTCAGTTCAGGTATTTTATCAAATTTTACGTTGAAAGCATCTTCATCTTTTGCGAACATAACCGGGTCGCCCTTTCTTTGCGGAATAGGTACAGGAATAACTTCTGCAGCAAAACTTCCGTTGTTCCAGGCTGTCTGGCTTCTGGTATAGCTTTCTATGGCAAATGCATCCTGTTCTTCGCGCGAGATATTGCATTCCTTGGCACAAAGTTCAGCCGCATTACCCATGGCATAATTGTGGTACACATCAGTAAGACCGTCTTTTGCCAGTCCATCTATCATTTGCACATGACCATATTTATTACCCCATCGCAGGTTAGCAGAATAGAATGGTACATTACTCATACTTTCCATCCCCCCTGCTACAATAATATCAGCATCTCCCAATAAAATGGCTTGTGCGCCCTGTGCAATGGCTTTCATTCCGCTGGCACATACTTTATTCACGGTGGTACAAATAGTACTGTCGGGCAAACCTGCAAATTTCGCTGCCTGTCTTGCCGGGGCCTGACCGGTATTGGCCTGTATTACACAGCCCATTAATACTTCCTGTACATCAGATGGCTGAATGCCTGCTCTTTCCACTGCTGCCTTAATAGCAATAGCGCCTAGTTGTGGTGCAGTAAAATCTTTTAAACTTCCTCCAAATGAACCTATTGGCGTACGAACAGCCGATACGATATACACAGTTTTTGTTCCCATTGTTTGATTTTGAAGTGCAAATATAAAGCAATCATACTAACAGTTGTTAGCATGCCCCTATTTAAAAAATAATCTGTCCATTTGTGGAAATCGAAAAGCCACAGATTTACAGATGATTAGAGATGCCTGGCTTCAAAGAGGCTTATCTTAGTGCAAAGATCAGACGCAATGAAATGGATAAAACAACCAACACTTTTATTACTCTTTGCTTCCTTTTTCGTGTTGATGGGTTTTATAAGTTTTATTCCAGACTGTACCCAATTAAAGAAAGGAAGGTTTCACAGCTATACCAAACAGGGCATACATATAATCATCAACCGTATTGATGGTATACAGCAGGATATCAATACAAAAACCAATGACACTACTTACTGGAAAATTGACTGGTTGGGTAATTGTCGTTTTGCAGCTACCTACTTAACAGGTTCTGGGCCTAAAACAGTGGAAGAAAAAAAGTTTTATCAAAGTACCGTACTGTTTTATGATGTTAAAGAAATTGCTGATAATTATTATATCGGAACCACCACCGTTAAGGCGCCGAATGGCACCAGTAGTTCAACGGACACTACATGGCTGGTAGAGAAGAGATAGTCAATAGACAATAGGGGCAACCTGATTGCGATTTCAGGTATTGTGTTCTTTCCATTTTCCTCACGCACTATTGACTATTCACTACTCACTTTCCAGTAGCTTAATCCCCGTTTGTGTAAACTCAATCTTTCTTTGCTTATACAAGTTACCCGTGGTCATTTTAAATGTCTTTTTACTCATACCAAAGAATGAATAGATATCTTCCGGGGCCGATTTGTCGTTGTAAGGCAGGTAACCATTATTTTCCTCGAGCAGGCGTAATACTTTACCCGCCTCATCTTCTACTTTCTGAAAACCGGGTTTACCCAGGACTACATCAATTTTATTTCCTGGTAATATTTTTTTTACGAATCCTTTCAATCTGTCACCAATTTCAATGTCGGTAAATATTTCACTTGTGTGTATAATACCACTATGCTGGTTGTTGATGATGACCACATAACCCAACTCGGATTTACGATATACAAGCAGGTCTACCTGATCGAGTTCTTTAACAGTTAATGTATCGTTATTTAAAAGCTGCTCTAATTTTTCTGTGGCTGCTACCCTGCCCGTCATTTCATCGATATAGAGTTTTACCAGGTATTCACCACCTTCTCGCATACCACCAAGTTGTTTCGATGCCGGTACAAAGAGGTCTTTCATGAGTCCCCAATCCAGAAACGCTCCCTGTCTGGTTACAGCTACTGCTTTCATTTTAACGATTTCTCCCACACAGGCTTTTGCTTTTTGTGTGGTGGCTATGAGTCTGTTATCTGAATCATGGTATACAAACACCATTATTTCATCTCCAATCTTTAATCCTTTGGGGGCAAAACGGGTGGGCAACAGTATGCCATCCTCGCCATTGTCGAGATAAAACCCAAAATCTACTTTTCTTGATACTTTCAGTGTATTGTATTGGCCTACCAGCACTGGCTCCATAAAACAGTTTAAGGGGCAAAAATAGGTTAGTTTATTGGTTTGGGCTCTAAATGCATGTGTAAGGTCCTTTCCACTACTGTTAGCAACTTTAGAGAAGCTGCTTCAAATGCTTTAAATATTTTGCGGCCAATGAAGCGGATCAAACCCCTAATTGGATTAGTTTTTTTATTTTTTGGTTGGAAACAAACCTTGCATGCACAACAGGTAGAAGGCCATTGGTTTGGTGTGGGTAAAGTAGTCGTTCCCGGTGAACATAGTGCTTATCTGGCTGAACTTATTTTAAAACAAAAAGGGAAAACTGTTGCCGGTGAATTACAATATTATTTCAGAGACAGCCTGTTTAAGCTTCCGGTGAGCGGACTATTCAACAATCAAAACAGACAACTGACTTTTAAGCCTATTCCCTTTATTTATTATTTATCAAAAAGTACAAAAAACGGAATTGATTGCATACTTACTGGCAATTTCACTTTGATTGTGAACCGGACAGAATCAATATTAAATGGTGCTTTTGAAAGTGATGCTGCACATCGGTATACAGCTCCTTCCATCCAGTTTCGTTTCAGGTATTCAACAGATACCATTCCGTTGCAGACTAATATGGCGGAACAAACAGAAGTGGATGAGTCAATAACAGATACCCTTCGAAATCAGGATACGATTACTACCGCTACCATTGAGCCTCCCATGATTGATACTGTATTCAAATCAAGAGACAAATTGGTTGTTCGTGAAATTGAAGTTTCCGGTGGCCCACTGCGTCTTGAATTATACGATAACGGAAGTATTGATTATGACTCTGTTTCCGTTTATCTCAATGACCGCTTATTGATACCCAAAGTAAAACTCGATCATAAAGCCATCAGGAAGACAATCCTCGTAGATAGCAGAGTAGCTTATAATGAACTAAGCATGTTCGCAGAAAACCTGGGCATGGTACCCCCCAATACGGCTGCACTGATTATTTATGACGGTGAGAAAAGATATGAACTCATTCTTACCAGTGATCTTAATCGTACAGCAACCATCAGGCTGAAGAACAGAAAATAACGAGTCTACAATGATGAATGAAGAAATAACCGCTTCAACATTCAGACAGTGTTTCAAGGCTAGCCACTATTCCCTCATGTAAAGGTTGAATTTGGATTGTTTCCTTTTATTTAAGCAGTAAAATATTACAGGCTGGCTGTTGATTTAAACATATACAGGATAGATAAATCAGCAGAGAGAGACTGTCTGCTCATACACATATAATATATTTTAATATTTATCCTATTTATTCAATTCCTTCTCATATTTTAACATTTAAACAGAGTTTAACATTTTTTTTTAAATTCATGGTCCTATAACTTCTTAAACAAACCAACACATGAGAAAAATTGTGACTAGCCTCTTGCTAGCAATGTGTGTTACTATTGCAGTAAACGCACAGGTGCTAAACATTTCCGGTCGGGTAACAGATGAGAAAGGAGCTCCTATTCCTTCTGCCTCGGTTACGATCAAAGGAAAACCCAATGCAGGCATCGCTGCTGATGCCCAGGGTAACTACAAAATTTCCGCTTCAAAAGGTGACGTACTGGTTATTTCCAGCGTGAGCTTCAGCACACGCGAAATAACAGTAGGCAACAGCACAACAGTAAATGTTTCGCTGGCGCCTGATGCATCTTTATCTGAAGTGGTAGTAACAGCGATGGGTATTAAACGTTCTGAAAAAGCACTTGGTTATGCGGTTTCAAAAGTGGAGCCAGGTACCCTTTTACAAAAATCAGAACCCAATATCCTCAACAACCTTGCAGGTAAAGTACCTGGGGTGGATATCCGTGCTGGTCAGGGTGCTCCGGGAGCTGCCACTCGTATGCAGATCAGGGGTGTATCATCATTCAATGGTGGTGAGCCTTTGATTATTGTGGATGGTGTTCCGTACAGTAATAACCTCGTAAATACAACCAGTCCATTCAGTGGTGGTGGTACTTACGGATCGGGGTTAAACAACCTTGACCCTAACGATATCGAGTCGATGAACGTATTGAAGGGCGCTGCTGCTGCTTCATTGTATGGTTCTCGTGCCGCCAACGGGGTATTGGTAATTACCACCAAGTCGGGTGCTCCGAAAAAAGGTGCTAAATCTCTGAACGTAACTTACAGAGCCGGATACAGCATCGAAAAAATATCGGATATCCCAGAATTCCAGAACTCTTATGGTGCAGGTGCGAACTTCAGAACACAATCATCGAATGGTTCATGGGGTGCTAAATTCGGAAAGGGCGTCATCTATGATGCCGGGGGTAATGTCATTGGTACTTCAGCCTCTGGTATTGATTCCATCCCCGCTACAACATGGGCTACTATGTTTGCATCTTATCCTGAACTTTTTCCGAATGGCCGTCTTGCTTACAAACCATACCCCAATAACGTGTCCTCTCTCTTTAATACAGGTCACTTACTGGAAAACTCTGTTGGTTTGAATGGCGGTGAGGGAAATACCACATTCAGTGCTACTTTATCTCGTGTAGATCAGAAAGGTTATATCTCTAATTCAAGCTATACCAAAAACAATATCAGTGTGGGTGGCCAGACAAGTGTTGGTAACCTTACGTTTGGTGCCAGCATCTCTTATGCCAGAAGCAAACAGATAGGCGGTTTTATTGGTCAGGCACAGAGCTTTATTTCACAGTGGGGACGTACCTACACTATGGCCAGGAACTGGGACATCGTTGGATGGCCATCAGAAGACAGGTCTGGCCGACAAATTGGATTTAACGATGGTCAGTATACCAACCCGGTATGGGGAGCCTATCACAATGTCATTACCAGTATCGATGACCGTATAGCAGCAAATGTAAGAGCATCATACAAATTCAGTAAAAGAGCCCGTGTCGATTTCAATGCAGGCGTTAATAACTATGCATTATACAGAGACCAGATCATTGATAAATCTTCTTTGGGAAGTGCAGACAACCTGTTGGGCACACTTACAGAAGTGATCAACAGGACGCAGGAAATAAATGCAAAAATCATTGCTGTGTTCAATCCAAAGGTTTTTGAAAACTTTACACTTGATCTCAATGTCGGTGGTGAAATTAACGAAAGAACCAGCCGTAACCAGCAGGTATATGGTGTTGACTTCGTAATCCCTGGCTTATTTAATCTTACCAATACTCGCCGTCAGACTTTCAGTGGCGATAGCAGATCAAAAAGAAGACTGGTGGGTGTATTCGCAGACGCTTCTCTCGGATACAAAAACTTTGCTTTCTTAAACGTTACAAGTAGAATGGACATTACTTCTACCCTGCCCTATAAAAATGCCAGGTATTTCTATCCCGGCGTTTCAGGTTCGGTGGTTTGGTCTGATGCCTTCGGACTTAAATCGAATTGGCTTGATTATGGTAAACTGCGTGCCGGTTATGCGAGAGTGGGTAATGACGCTGCACCACATAATGGACAGCCAATATTTGGTCTGAATGCCGCAGGTTTCCTCGGTCAGCCACTGGCTACCAGAGGTGGTTCAAGTTATGATCCAAACCTGACGCCTGAGTTTACAACCGAATTGGAAATTGGTTCCGATATGCGTTTCTTCAAAGGGAAACTGGGTCTTGAACTGACATGGTATGATAAAAGATCTACTGATCTGATTTATTCCATCGGTTTACCTCAGACTACCGGTTATAGCTCTTTCTTTACCAACCTCGGAGAAATCCGTAACACGGGCTGGGAAGCTGCTTTAGACATCAAACCAGTAATTCTCAAGAATTTCCAGTGGGATGTAAGAGCCATCTTTACCAGAAATATTAACACCGTTGAAAGACTGATACCAGGTCTTACACGAGATATCATTGGTGGTTTCAACTATATTGAAGCAGGATTCCCTTATGGTTATTTAAGGGGTTCTTTCTCTGCCAGAACAGATGATGGTCAGTTATTGATTAATCCTACCTCTGGTATGCCATTCCTTGATCCTAACCCAGGTATGGTGGGTAACCCTAATGCCGATTATAAATTAGGTATTACCAACAATTTCAATTTCAAAGGAATTCAATTAAGTGTTCTTTGGGATATGACCAAGGGTGGTGACTTCTACTCTGAAACCATCAGTAGCATGCTGGGAAGAGGTGTCACGAAAGATACAGAAGACAGAGAAAAAAGCCGTGTCATTACAGGTGTTTACGGAAACCCAACACCAGTGCCTGGTCCAAACGGACTGAATCGTTATACGCCAATGCTGGTGGGTGGTAAAACCGTACAAAACCAGACAAGGGTTACCACCAACGATTTATTCTTTACACAGGGAACAGGTGCAAGTTTTGCTACCAACGGTGCATTTGAATATGCCGTTTTCGATGGTACTGTTTACAGGTTGAGAGAAATTACACTGGGTTATTCCTTACCAAGAAAATGGGTGAGCAAGCTTAAGTTATCAAATGTTACCCTTTCATTGAGTGGCCGTAATCTTTGGTACCTGGCTCCGAATGTACCTAAGTATACCAATTTCGATCCGGATATTAATTCAGTAGTAGGCGCAGGTACACAAGGTGTAGAAACCGGTGGTGCTCCCAGTACAAAAAGATATGGTCTGAACCTGAACGTAACTTTCTAATATCATTAAGTAAAACATTATTTATGAGAAGGATAAAATATATCGCTTACATTTTTTCAGCCCTGGTAGTGCTGTCTGCATCAGGCATTGGCTGTAAAAAATTCCTTGATGTAAACAAGAACCCCAATAGCCCTACCCCGGAATCGGTACAATTGTCTATGGTACTGAGTGCCGCTGAACGTAATATTTCCAACAGCTTTGCATTAGGCTCTGGTCTGGGAAATACTTTCTCCGTGTATACACATCAGATGACAGGTCGTGTTGGTGCAGACCGCTATGGCGCAGGCGCATCAGGATGGGAAGGCTTGTATAGTGCCATTTCTAACCTGAACGTGATCATTACACGTGGTACTGCAGAAAAACGTTTCGTTTATGTTGGAATTGCCAAAATATTGAAAGCTTATACTTTCAGTATGATGGTTGATATCTGGGGAGATGTTCCTTTTTCTGAATTCGATAAATTCGAAGAAGGCATTACCCAACCTAAATTTGACAAGGGTTCAGACATCTACCCTAAATTATTTGCGATGCTGGATGAAGGTATTGCCGACATCAACAATACCACGATAAACCCATCTTTACCTGGTAATGATGATTATATCTACAAAGGCAGTAAAACAAACTGGATCAAAGCAGCCAATACCATCAAACTGAAGTTATATACTCAGGTTAGATTGGTACAGGATGTGAAAACACAGGTTGCAGCATTGTTAGCATCTCCCAACACACTGATCAACTCTCAGGCTGAAAGTTTTTCATTGGCTTATGGCCCGATCGCTACTACCGATGACAGACACCCCGGTTATGGTGACTATAACGCTACGCAGCGTGGTGGACAGCTCTTCAGTCCATGGTTGTATGAAATCATGAAAGGTCGCAATCCAGACATACTTACAGGTATTGCTGACCCAAGGATTCCTTATTATATCTATAACCAGAAATCTGCACCAGGTGGCACTAATCCAACACCTGAGAACTGTACTGAATTCCGTGATGGTGGATTTATTACCATTCTCTTCGGATCAAATGGTCGTTGCCGTGACGGTTCAAACAGCCAGACTTATTCCTTATTTGGTATTTATCCGGTAGGTGGCAGGTATGATGATGGTGCAGCCAGATCTGTGAACGCAATAGGTACCCAGAACGCGGGAACAGGTGCCAGACCGCATCAGTTTATTTCTTATGCAGACCGTTTGTACCTTGAAGCTGAGCTGATCAGTGTTGGAGCAGTTACGGGTGATGCAAGAGCTGTTTTCAGCAAAGCAATGGATGAATCATTTAATCAGGTTGACTATGTGATCACCAACTTTGTTAAACCAGGATCTGCTGGTGCTCCTCAAACAGTGCCATTAATTGCAACACAAACTGCTACTACCAACTATAAAGCAGGTGTTCTCGCTGCCTATGATGCTGCAAGCACTGCCAAGAAACTGGAGCATATCATGACACAGAAATGGATCAACAGAATTGAGAATCCTGTTGACAACTATACCGATTATCGCAGAACCAAATATCCAGTATTATTTGCTCCTGCTCCGGAAGGTACTGTTACAAGTGTAACGGCGCCCGATGGTACTGTTACTTCTGTATCAAACGATAGAAAATATCCATGGTCATTGCCGTTCAGTGCCAACGAAATTGCATTGAACTCAAATGCACCACCCCAAAAAGTTCCAGAATCGTTTAAAGTATTTTGGCAGCCTTAATTGATCCATTTATTAAAACAGAAGAACATGAAACTTAAACAAATCAATATACTATCTGCTCTTGCATTATTCTTTGTGATAGCATTTACCAGCTGTTCAAAGGATGATGGAGCGATCTCTAAACGTGTGGGTATCGAAGATATTCCCACCATTACTACCAATATCGAAACTGGCAGTACCACTACCATTACCTTTTCAAATCAGGCAGCTTTTCAGGGGAAATTCACCGTATCACTTTATTTCCCGGGAACGAAAGCGCCTGATAAAGTTGATATAGTAGTTAGGAAAAACGGAGCCGCAGCCAGTGTAAAAGTTTTCAAAGCCAATGTAACAACTTTACCAGCGGCCATCACTGTAACAGCCGCTGAAATTGCTACACTTTTTGGAACAGCCATTGCACTGAATGACACGTATGATTTTGCCCCAGACATTTATGTCGGGACAAAAAAATATGAAGCTTTCCCAACAACAGGAAATGGTTCAGGTGCTGGTGTAATCAATATGCCAGGCTTTGGAGAATATGTAAGGTATTCAGCTAAATAAAACCACATATCCTATGACTAAAAAGGGTATATCATTTTTGATATACCCTTTTTTCATGCTTGTATAGCGCCGATATGAAATGGTTTAGCCGTCCTCTTACTCAAATAATTCGGGCTGTTGGTTGTCTTCTTTGGGCTTTGTTTCCCATTCCATTTCAATGCTCTTATTAAAGTCTGTGAGCTTGGCTCCCACTGCTTTCCAGCCCATTACTTCTACCATTTTAGCTACCTTGAATTTGGCTTTCCGGACCTGTGTACCCTTACCTGTTTGAACTGATAAGATTGGTTCGTCTTCTGTTGTAACGGCTTCCAGACGATTACCGTCTCCTTCTTTAATAAAGAGAAACTGGGTTTTCAGTGTACTTGTTTCTACTTTAAACCGCTTGATATTATATTGCTTTTTATCGCTATCGAGGTATACCGCTGTGATAATTTTATTGGCATCAAACTTTTCAATCAGCGCCATCTTTTCCGGTTCAAAACGCTGGGTCATTTCGGTGTCAGTCAGTTCATATGTACCATCGTGGTAAATCACTAATAGTTTTTCATCTTCAAAGCTGCCTAAATACTGACCTTTTTCTTCCGTATTCAATCTACCAAACTTATCATCGAACCAGAGCTTACGACCTGCCAATGTGCTCTTACCTGCTTCTTTCAGTTTTACCGCTTTAATGGGGTATTTCGTTACCTGGTTACCCATGCTGCTTCTTCCCTTGATTTCCAGTTCTTCAAAATAGAAATCAAATTCTTTGTTTCGGGCCGTGCAGTTAGGACTCAGTACAATTTTCACCACTTCGGCTTCCCCATTCAGGTTAGCAGTGAAATAATGCACTTTACTTTTATCCGACCCTTTGGTAAGATCATATTCTTTCTCCCTTGTAATACCCGTTACATTAAAACGCTTGGCATAACTGGTTCCGCTGGCACCATCGAGATAAATCATATTGTATGTAGTACGCTCATCATTTTTCTGGAACACCGCGGCATGCATTATATCTTTTCCGATGAATACCTTATCAGACACTTTCACCACTTTCATGGTGCCTGAACGCGTGAAAGCGATTATATCATCATAATCAGAACAATCGCAGAGAAACTCATCTTTCTTGAGTCCTGTACCGATAAACCCTTCTGAGCGATTGATGTATAATTTGGTATTGGCGATAGCTACCTGTTTTACCTGTATGGTATCAAATTCTTTAATCTCTGTTTTACGTTCTCTGCCTTTGCCATACTTTTTCAACAGGTTTTCAAAATAAGCCACGGCAAAATCGGTGAGATGCTCCAGGTCATGTTTTACCTGTTTGATATCTGCTTCTATCGATTTGATCTGTTCATTCAGTTCATTGATATCGAGTCGGTAAATTCTTCTGACAGGCTTTTCCGTGAGCTTAAGAATATCTTCTCTTTCAATAGCCCTTTTCAGCTTTTTCTTAAATGGCGTAAACGCTTTATCAATCGCTTCAATAACTGCCTCCCATGTAGCGTGTTTTTGTTCGAGTTCCTTATATATCTTTTCTTCAAAGAAGATTTTTTCGAGCGATGTATAATGCCATTTATCTTCCAGTTCACCCAATTTGATCTCGAGTTCTCTTCTGAGCAATTCCCGGGTATTATCAGCAGATACTTTCAGCAGCTCATGTACGCCCAAAAACTGTGGTTTATGATCCACAATAACACAGGCATTCGGTGAAATACTCACTTCACAATCGGTAAATGCATAAAGTGCATCGATGGTAATATCGGGTGAAATACCGGCTGCCAGATCAATATGTATTTCAACATCTTTCGCCGTTACATCCGTAACTTTTTTGATTTTAATTTTCCCCTGGTCATTGGCCTTGGTGATACTTTCCATCAACTGGGTAGTGGTTACACCATAAGGCACATCTTTTATGATCAGTGTTTTTTTATCAAGTTCTTCAATATGGGCCCTTACCCTTACTTTACCGCCTCTTTTCCCTTCATTATAATTCGCCACATCAATCATACCCCCTGTTTGAAAATCAGGAAATATTTCAAAGCGCTTGCCTTTGAGGCATTTGATGGTTGCATCAATCAGTTCACAGAAATTATGTGGCAATAATTTGGTTGATAACCCCACCGCAATACCATCAGCACCCTGTGCCAGCAATAATGGAAACTTCATGGGTAATGTTACCGGCTCATTCTTTCTCCCATCGTAACTCAACTGCCAAGTGGTGGTTTTGGGATTAAACGCCACATCCAGTGCAAACTTCGATAAACGAGCTTCTATATACCTGGAGGCTGCTGCTTCATCCCCTGTTCTTACGTCGCCCCAGTTACCCTGTGTTTCAATCAGCAAATCTTTCTGACCAAGGTTTACCAGTGCATCACCAATACTTGCATCGCCATGCGGATGGTACTGCATACTCTGCCCAATGATATTGGCTACTTTATTAAAGCGACCATCATCCATTTCCTTCATGGCATGCAAAATCCTGCGCTGTACGGGTTTTAAACCGTCTTCAATAGCCGGAATGGCACGTTCCAATATTACATAGGAGGCATAATCGAGAAACCAGTTACGGTATTGCCCCTGTACGCCTGTTTCATTTTCAAAAACCCTGTTTGGTTGTTTTTCTTTCGCCATGTCTACTTCATTTGTGATCGCTACTGAGTCAGTCTGAAAGTATCGTCTTTTGCATCTTCAAGACCATTCAGTTCAAACACGATGATATCTGTATCTGCTATTACTTCATGCCAGGCCCATGGTTGAATTTTCACCATGACCGGCGCTTTTACTTTTATGCTTCCCTTATTGTCGCTTCTTACATCCAGCCAGTTCACCGTTGCTTCTCCCTGCATAATGATGATCTGCTCTGGATTTTTATGCACTGCAGTCCCTTTATGATAATGTCTGCCGCTTGCACTGCCCGCTATGCGGTAAGCAATGATGAATTGCCCTGTTCTGTCCGTATCAAAAAAATGGGTGGTCCCTCTTTCATCTTCTGCCACTTGTTGTACCGGGATTACTTCTACCATACAAAATCTTTATGTTGTTTCCGTTACTGCGGCTTGTGATGCAGATGCTGTTTTTACAGTCATTTCTTTCCATCCCCTGTTCCAGTCACCAACTGTTTCCAGTCTGCCGGCAGCCACCAGTTCCCTGATGCGCCAAACCAGAAAAACATCTCCTGTCTTTACTTTCATTTTAGAAAGGGTATTGCCAATCACTTTATTCAGTTTCTGTGCCTCACCGGTAATATGCGCGAGAATATCTTTATCAAAGAAATCAGCTTCTTTACCAATGATTTTTTTTCCGCCTTCCAGAAAACGAACCAGTGCAGCATCCTGACAAAGTTTTTTCCATTCATCGGGATCCACTTCAAATTCGCTGGGCGTAATGGGGCGAGCCAGTTTTTTGGCTTTCAGAAATTCTTTCGGTTGAATTTCATGGAGATAGGATGGGTAAAATATCTGCCCCTTTTCATTGATAAAGGGCAGGTTATTCAGGTACAATACCTGTACACGACCTTGATACTCTTTTAACTGACTCATGAGCCAATAATAGCCACACACATCATGTGCGTTCTGGGCCATCCATATCCATACTTCTGTCTCTGGCTCATCATCCAATTGTTTGAGTAACTGGTGAACCGTGAGTTTGTCATCGACTATATTAATCTGCTCGGTATAGGGAGAATATTCCAGCAGGTTCTTCCACCAGTCGCGTCGGGTCTGGTAACCTTCTGTTTCAAAGATATCTCCCAGAGGGCCCACTGCATAATCGTCTTTTATTTCTACAATACTACCCTGCAGACTCTCATCCAATTCAATGGCCTGTTGTAAGGCTGCTACATTCGCTGTCTCAAAAACAATATGAATCATCTTTTCTTTTTCTTACTTGAGTTAATAATCAGTCAACCAGGTCTAATTCTACTTTGAGGTTATTAATAATAAATTCCTGTCTTTCCATGGTATTCTTTCCCATATAATATTCGAGGAGTTGCTGAATGTGGTCGCCCTGTTCAAGGATGACGGGCTGTACACGCATTTCTTCTCCGATGAAACGACCGAATTCTTCGGGTGAAATTTCACCCAATCCTTTAAAGCGCGTTATCTCAGGTTTGCTTCCCAGTTTAGCTACGGCTGCCTGCTTTTCAGTTTCATCGTAACAATAAATGGTTTCCTGTTTGTTTCTTACCCTGAACAATGGTGTTTCGAGTATGTACACATGACCACGTTTTACGAGGTCGGGAAAGAATTGGAGGAAGAATGTCATCATCAGTAAACGAATATGCATACCATCCACATCCGCATCCGTTGCGATCACAATATTATTGTATCGCAATCCTTCCATTCCTTCCTCAATATTCAGTGCATGTTGCAGGAGATTAAACTCTTCATTTTCATACACCACTTTTTTAGTGAGGCCATAGGCATTCAATGGCTTACCTCTCAAACTAAATACCGCCTGCGTGTCTACATTCCTCGATTTGGTAATACTTCCGCTGGCACTATCACCTTCCGTAATAAAGATGGTTGAATTCTTCTGGAGGGCGATAAATTCTTCCTTATTCTTGGCTGGCAGGTCATCACTCAGATGTACCCGGCAGTCCCTTAATTTTTTATTGTGAAGGTTTGCTTTCTTGGCCCTTTCATTGGCCAGTTTTTTGATACCCGCCAGTTCTTTTCTCTCCCGCTCACTCTGTTCAATGCGCTTGCGTAGTGCATCAGATACAGCAGGATTTCTGTGCAGGTAATTATCCAGTTCTTTGGCAAGAAATTCTTCCACAAATTTCTTCATGGTAGGTCCACCCTCATACACATTCTGTGAACCCAGTTTGGTTTTGGTCTGGCTCTCAAATACCGGCTCCTGTACACGAACAGAAATAGCTGCTACAATACTTCCACGGATATCGGCTGCATCGTAATCTTTTTTATAATAGTCGCGTATAACTTTTATATATGCTTCCCTGAATGCCTGTTGATGGGTACCGCCCTGGGTAGTGTACTGACCATTCACAAAAGAGAAAATATCTTCCCCATAATCATTGTTATGCGAAAGAGCTACTTCAATATCCTCTCCTTTTAAATGAATAATCGGGTAACGCAACTCATCCGCATTGGTTTTACGCTCTAATAAATCGAGCAGACCATTTTTGCTGACATATTTTTTCCCGTTAAAATGAATAGACAACCCCGCATTCAGGTAACAATAGTTCCACAACTGGCTGTCTAGGTATTCATGGATAAAGTGAAAATTGCGAAATACGGTTTCATCCGGAACAAAACTTACCAGCGTTCCATTTGATTCTGTTGTTTTCTGTTCTTTATGATCTTTTACCAGCACCCCTCTTTCAAACTCGGCGGTTTTTTCTTTTCCGTCTCTGTGTGAAGTCACTTTAAAATACTGGCTGAGTGCATTCACTGCTTTGGTACCCACACCATTCAAACCCACACTTTTCTGGAATGCTTTACTATCGTATTTGGCACCGGTATTAATTTTACTTACCACATCAACTACTTTTCCCAGTGGAATACCACGCCCGTAGTCACGAATGGTTACCTGTTTTCCTTCGATGCTGATTTCCACCTGTTTTCCATAACCCATGGTGTGTTCATCAATACAGTTATCGAGTACTTCCTTGATGAGTACATATATACCATCATCTGTAGCAGAACCATCTCCCAATTTACCGATATACATACCAGGCCTTAGGCGGATATGTTCACGCCAGTCGAGCGACCGTATCGAATCTTCATTATACTCGTTCAAATTCTTCTGTTCAGCCATTTGCAATCATTTTAATCAGTCACTGTATCCATCCAGTTGAAAGGATACGCATATTTCTCAACCCGCAAATCTAACCACCTCAACTCCCGGTACAATTTTACTTTTCTACAAATAGGCTTTTGATGTGGATAAAACGATGAAAAATGTTGATTTATTCGGTTTTCTCCGCCAGGGACCTACCTTTACCTCATCAGACAGCCCGAAAAATACCTTGTAAAAGACCTCGAACAGATTGCTTCACTGGCCATTGAACGGGAAGCAGAAAACGACCTTTTTGCCCAGGAAATCAAAAAACTCCATTCCGCCGAAGTAGATGAATGGGTTCACAAGCTCAATGAAGATATTGCACCAAAAATAAATTGTACCGATTGTGGCAACTGCTGCAAAAGTCTGATGGTTAATATTTCTGAACCTGAAGCAGATCGTTTATCGGATCACCTACATATTAGCAGAACTCATTTTGATTATGAGTACATCGAGAAAGGAAGCAATGGCTTGATGATCCTGAATACCATACCCTGTGCTTTTCTGAAAGAAAATAAATGCTCGGTTTATGAATACCGTTTTGAAGGCTGCCGCGAATTTCCTGCCATGCATTTACCGGGATTCAGCAAACGATTATTCACCACCCTCATGCACTATGGCCGATGCCCCATTATTTTTAATATCGTGGAAACAATGAAACAGGAGATGACAGATCGCAGATTGCAGATGTCTGATGTCTGATATCAGATGTCGGATTTTTGATTTTTGACTTATGATTTGTAATTGCTCCATTTATTTCATCTTTACACCACATCCGACATCTGACATCCGACATCAAAAAATCCCCTTATGGTTGCTTTTGGAATAGATATGTTGCTTCGTGAACAGCCTTCCTGGAAAGCGTTGCGCATAGGTATGGTAACCAATGAAGCGGCAACAACCTGTTTACTGGAACCATCGCGACAGGCTTTACTAAAAGCAGGGTTTACTATTCAATTGCTTTTTTCGCCGGAACATGGACTGGATGTACGTGGCGCCGATGGTCATCCTATAAAAGATGGGAATGATACACTTACAGGTTTACCTGTGATCAGTTTATATGGTGAGAGACTGGCCCCGACTGCTACGCAGCTTGCTGATATTGATTTACTGCTTTTTGATGTGCCTGATATCGGCAGTCGTTTTTACACCTATCTATGGACACTCTCCTATATCATTGAAACTGCCGCGGCCTGTCATAAAAAACTGGTGATTCTTGATCGCCCCAATCCTGTCTCCGGTAATATGCAGCTGTGTGAAGGACCAATGCTGGATGAAGTCAATAGTTCTTTTATCGGAAGATGGTCCATGCCCGTGCGACATAGTTGTACCCTGGGAGAGCTGGCACTGTATTTTAATGGTACCCGAAAAATAGGCGCAGAGATAGAAGTAATCAGGTGTGGCAACTGGAAAAGAGACATGTTTCAGCCAGACTGGGGTATTCCTTTTGTACCCACATCTCCGGCCATACAAAGTTTTCAATCGATGTTATTATATCCGGGTGTCTGTTTGCTGGAAGCCACCAATATCAGCGAAGGGCGCAGCACTGATCTCAGTTTTGAATGCGCAGCAGCTCCCTGGCTGCATGCAGATGTATTGGCTGATATGCTCAACAATATGTCGGGTGGTGAAATGACTGCTGCAACCACTCAAATCACTCCGGCACATAGCAAGTTCGAAAACGAATTATGTCAAGCAGTGCATATGAAAGTAGATGACCGCTCATGTTTTAATTCGGTGATGAATGGAATGATATTGATAAAGCTGATTAAAAGTCTGCATCCTTCTCAATTTCAATGGGCCACTTATCCAACCAGTGTAAATCCATCCGGCAAAGGGCATCTTGACAAACTTACTGGCATCACCAACAGTGAAGCGATATTCGACTTACCGATCCCCGCTTTTATGGCAGCCATTACAAAATACTGCAGGTGTAAGGAATGGGAGGAGGATGTGAGGGGGTATTTGATGTATGGATAGGGAATAGCGTGAATGGTGAATGGTGAATGGTGAATGGTCAATGGTGAATAGTAAAAAATCATTCATTCACCATTGACCATTGACCATTGAAGATCGACCATTCATCCCTCATACAAATCCCTGATCACCACACTGGTCGCTACACAGCCAAAAATGGCAGGCATATAACTGATGGTTCCGATGATGGATTTTTTGGGATAGGCTTTTTCCGTTTCAATGATCCGGCTCTGGTCTACTTTTTCTGCGCTGAAAACAACCTGCAAACCTTTATAGATACCCAATTCATGTAATCGCTTGCGCACATACCTGGCAAGGTTACATTGATGTGTTTTCGAAATATCTGTTACCACTACTTTTGATGGATCTACTTTACCACCTGCTCCCAGTGAACTTACGATGGGAATTTTTCTGTCGATACAGGCTTTGATAAAATATACTTTAGGTGAAAGGGTATCAATACAATCAACTGCATAATCAAATCCGCCCTGGTCCAGTATTTCATTGGTCCGTTCATCGCGGATAAATTCTGTCAGGACTGTCAGATCAAGGTCGGGATTAATATCTTTCAGTCTTTCAGCCATCACTTCTGCCTTTAGCTTTCCTGCTTTTGAATGAAGCGCAGGAATCTGTCGGTTGCAATTGCTTAAATCAACAGTGTCTGCATCAACAATGGTCATTTTGCCCACACCTGCACGGGCAATCATTTCTGCACAGATACCTCCTACGCCACCTAATCCTACTACCAACACATTTTTGGTCATTAATTTTTCAATTGGTTCATCACCCAATAAGAGCTGGGTGCGGCTCATCCAGTATGGAATCATAAGTATTGCTGATGTAAGCTGTCAGATGTCTGATTTAGTTAGGAGATAAATTACCATTTACATCACTTAACTTTCATCAGATTTCGACATTCGTGATTGATCATTTTAAGATACAAAAATGTAGTTCCTATGCGGTTTTATAAAATAATTATTGTGTTGTGCATGACGCTAGCTTTATTAAATGGTTTTTCTCAGACTTCCCCCGTGAAAGTGTTGGAAGCAGGCAGGCGCGTAAGTTTTCGCGGACTCAGCGTAGTGAACGACCGGGTTTTCTGGGCCAGCGGCAGTAATGGAGCAGTGATAAGATCACTGGATGGAGGTATTACACTCGAGCCCATTACCGTTCCCGGTTATGAAAAAAGAGATTTCAGGGATATTGAAGCCATTGATGCACAAACAGCCGTTATCATGGCCATTGCAGAACCTGCCGTAATACTCAAAACAAAAGATGGCGGAAAAAGTTGGGCTAAAGTATTTGAAGATACTACGAAGGGAATGTTTCTGGATGCCATGGATATGTTGGTCGATTCAGCACAGATAAAACGAAGCAAGAAACAAGATAATACAGCTCCTACCCATACCCTGATTGTGGTGGGTGATCCAATCAATGGAAAATTATTTGTGGCCATGTCTTTTGATGCAGGTGATAGCTGGCAGGTGATGCCCTCACCTGAATCGAAAGATGATGTAAGACTGGTGCCCGACACCGAAGCCATGTTTGCATCAAGCGGCACCAATGTTAAACTCACCACCATGGGTAATTATTCTCCGGCTCTGGTTGCTACAGGTGGCACCAAAGCCCGACTGAAAGATTTATCACTCCACAATATCAACGATTCCTTACCCATGATGCAGGGTGGTACTTCAACAGGTGCCAATTCGATTGATGTATTCCACAAAACCAAATCTGCTGTCATTGTAGGTGGCGATTTCGCCAAAGACAGTATTGGCTCCAATAATTGTGTGCTTGTATCTTTTCAAAATGGCCGACCTGTTTATTCATTACCCGAAACCATGCCGCATGGATACAGGTCATGTGTCATTTACCTTGATGCAAGCAACCTGGTAGCCTGTGGCACTTCCGGTATTGATATTTCCAAAGATGGCGGCAAAAACTGGCAGCTTATTTCCAAAGAGAGTTTTCATGTGGTACAAAAAGCCAGGAATGGCAAAGCCATTTATATGGCAGGTGGTGGTGGCCGGATTGCACAATTGATTCTTCCCTAATAAATTTTCTGTGCCCTTCTGTGTCTTCAGTGGCAAATAATTAATTGTATTGCCACTGAAGACACAGAGGAGTACAGAAGGATTACAAATGTTAAAAAACTTACCTGCCTATTTTATTCTTTAAACCTGCATCTGAGTCAGCGGTCTTATACTTATAAAACCACTGAAACATGAAAAAAATCATTCTCATTTGTCTTGGCAGTTTCTTCCTGCTTACTTTACTCAATCTCGAAACAATGGCGCAGGAAAACTCAACATCCAGACGTCAAATTCGCCAACGTGGCGATAGCCTGAGTCCTGAACAAAAAGCTAAACTGGCAGAGTTCAGAAAAGAGCGTGGGGAGCGTATGTCTCCTGAAAAAAGAAAAGAACTGAAAGCGCGTTACGACAGTCTTTCCCCTGAACAGAAAAAAGAGCAGCGTGAAAAAATGCGCAAGCGTTTTGATGAATTATCACCTGAGCAAAAAACACAAATGAAAGAACGGATGAAACAACGTGCAGATAGTCTATCTCCCCAGGAGAAGAAAGCCTTCAGACGCCGCATCCGGGAAGTAAAAAAAGATACGGAATAAGGTTATAGGATAGATGGAGGGGTACTGGAAAGTACCCCTTACTTTTTAAAGGCAAAATACACGGCCCCCAGTATAAATAAAAAGCTGATCAGGTATTTTGTTTGAAAAGGTTCTTTGAGATAGAACACTGCAAAAACGGTAAAGACAAGCAGCGTTATGATTTCCTGGGTAATCTTTAATTGAAAGCCGCTGAATCCGTTGGCATACCCTGCCCTGTTGGCAGGAACCATTAAACAGTACTCAAAAAAAGCGATACCCCAACTGATGGCAATGGCTTTCCATAATGGCACACCCTGGTGTTTGAGGTGACCGTACCAGGCGAATGTCATAAAGATGTTGGAAACCAGCAGTAATAAAATAGTCTTTATCATATAACTTTCATTTGTAGTTTGACAGTTTTCCCTGCAATATCAGCAGTAAAACTGATACAAAGATTGCCAGATTGCCACATGAAAGCAGAACAGCACGGATCTTGTATTACGTAACCCAGTAAAAGAGCGAACATGAAAAAGTTTCAGGCAATTATCAAGTTCCAGATGGATGATGATTTTATGGCACTGGTGCCACCACACCGTACCTATGTCAATTATTTGCTGAATAAAAGCATTATAGACAGTTATGCGGTAAGTATGGAAAGCCAGACCTGCTGGATTACGTTGAATACAGAGAGTAAGGAGGAAGCAGACAAAATTCTCGTAAAATCGCCCCTGTACAAATACTGGACCTATGAGATCGAAGAATTGTTTGTATACGACAGTTTACACTACCGTTTACCCGCTTTACAGTTGAATTAATTTAAAAAAACTCAAAACTTTTTTTGGCAGTAATGTTCCAGACCCTATTTTTGCACTCCCAACAAAAAGGGAGCATAGCTCAGTTGGTTTAGAGCATCTGCCTTACAAGCAGAGGGTCCGCGGTTCGAACCCGTGTGCTCCCACAGAATAATAGAAAGGCCATCTCATCAGAGGTGGTTTTTTTATGCCCCTGCACCAATGACATACAAAACCTATATCCTTTTTTCTGCATCTAAAAATCGATTCTATGTCGGGTGTACCGGCGATGAGTTATTTCAACGAATTAGAAGGCATAATACTAATCACAAGGGGTTTACTGACAAGAACCCAGATTGGAGATTAGTCTATCACGAACAATTCTTCACTAAAAAAGAAGCGCTCGATAGAGAAAGGGAAATTAAGGCGTGGAAGAGTAAAGTCAAAATTCTTGCCCTCATTAATCAACTCAGCTGATTTAGAGCACTCCGACCTTCAGACGGAGGGGTCCGCGGTTCGAACCCGTGTGCTCCCACAGAGAAAAGACTTACAACTCAAATTGTAAGTCTTTTTTTATTTAACCTTATCAATACTTTCTGAAGTTCAAATTACCTTTACGCAATGACCCGTATTTCAAATAGTGGTGCTACCCGCCCCTGGGAATCACAGGAAGAAGATATTGCGGTGGACAATGCCACTCCCTTTCGCCTTATTGTGTGGAATGATGAGGTGAACACTTTTGAGTGGGTGATTGAAACACTGATGGAAGTTTGTGGACACACGCACGAACAGGCCGAACAATCTGCTATGATCATTCATTTTAAAGGAAAATCAACCGTTAAAACCGGCGATTACGACACCCTTAAACCCATGTGCGATGCCATTACCGATCGTGGCATCGGAGCCACTATTGAAACAGAGAAATAAGGAATAAAAAACAGAGGAATGTGAAAGTACTTTCTACTCTCCTTTCTGATTCCATATTTCTTATTCCTTATTTCTTATTACTTAACCCATGTCTTTACACGCACTTGATTCCCGCCTTTGGTTTCCGCCTGTTACTGAGGCTCTGGAAGATGGATTGCTGGCCATGGGAGGAGATGTGTCTGTTGAAAGACTCTTACTCGCCTACCGGAATGGCATTTTTCCCTGGTACGATGATGGTATCCCTTTGTGGTGGAGTCCCGATCCGAGGTTTGTTTTGTTTCCCGATCGGTTAAAGATCAGCAAAAGCATGTTGCAGGTATTCAAAAAAGGAGATTTCAGCTTCCGTACCAATACCCATTTTGCAGCAGTGATCGCTGCCTGTAAATCGTTACAACGCAGAGGACAGGACGGCACATGGATTACCGATGAACTGGAACAGTCTTTTATTCAACTGCACCAGATGGGGGTGGCACATTCGGCTGAAACATGGCTGAATGGCGAACTGGTTGGAGGCTTGTACGGAATCAGAATGGGACCTTTCTTTTTTGGAGAAAGCATGTTTAGTAAACATAGTAATGCGAGCAAATTTGCATTCATCAGTTATGTACAACAACTCAAAAAAGAAGGCGTGATGCTCATCGATTGCCAGGTGCATACAGATCACCTCGAAAGCCTTGGTGCTGAAATGATCCCAAGAGAACAGTTCATCCGGCAACTGCAGCAACACCTGTAAAATCTGACATCTTACATCTGGCATCATAACCAGTTAGCTCTTATAGCCATACATCAACTGCACATCCCGTACAATTTTTTCCATGTCGAGGTCCTTACCGTAGGGATCGTAGTTCTGTTTGAGGTTGCTGCCAAATACGACTGCAATGGTTTGCCAGAAAGCTGCATTAAAACCGCCTTTGTATTCCTGTATAATTTCGTAACAGTTATTCCCCGTTTGCCGGTAAATGAGTTTCATCAACACTTTACCCTGGTAAACAGATAACTGCGTAAGCTTGTCTGCAAAATCTCTTTTGAGCTCTTTTTCGCGCGATTTAATAATGGCCCTTCGTTGTTTTTTATCGCTCACATGCTCCAGTTTCACATTAATCTCATTCATGATCCGGCTTGCTGCAATGGCATACGGATAGGTAACATATACAGCATTGCGCAAACGGGTCCATTCGGCCCAGTGACGTTTCCATTTACCCGTTAATTTTCCCAGCACTTCAACCGGAGGCAGCACACTTTCAGGAATAGTATCTCCTTCAGGTGTTATATACGCGTATACTTTGATAGTATCGTAAGGTCCACGGGTTTGCGCATACAGGTTATTCCCTGCCCCTGCCAGCACCAGGACCAAGAAAACTGTTATGATATGTTTGCCAGGGATTTGCACTACTTAAATATAGAACTAGTTCCGATAATTAATGCTGCCTATACAAAAAAGTAACCCTGTGCATGGTATCCTTTTAACAATTCGTCAACGGATAAAAGCACAGGGTTACACTACAATTCAGTCTTCACTCAGGAAACAGACTTGAGGGTATTTTTCACCTGTTTATTTCGCTGTATGATGGACATGATCAGACCCGCTGTCATAACCAGTATACCCAGCCATAAAATATTGATCATCGGGAACTCATACACTTTGAGTGTAATCAGATCGGTAATACCTCCACTTTCTTTGATACCGATTTCCAGCAGGCCTTTCTTCTCATCTTTCACCTTGTTAAACTGAATCACCAGACTCTGCGCTGTTACCGTATCGGCAATGGGTCTGAAAGAATTACCATTCACTGCGATACCCGGTGTAGCAGCGTAACGACGACCATCTTTCGACAACACTGCAATATCAAGGAACAAAGCAGTTTCACCATTACCATACAGTGCGGCTTGTTCCGGCGGATTGACGCTTACTTTATTCAACACAATTAAACCATTGCTATAAAACAGTGTGTCGCCCACTTTAATATCCCGATTTACAAACTGGGTTGTGTCTTCACTGTCGTTTTCCTGGAAAGAAGTGATATAAGCAAAAATGTCTTTGTGCCAGTAATGTTTGGCAGCAGGGTTGGCAGCAAAACCTTCCATCCCCTTATTGTTTTTAATCACATCCGGATACAGGCTAAACGACTCCCCTCCCTGCTTGGCTTTGAAAGTAATTTCAAAATATCTTTTGCGGTCTCTTTCGTTGATCGTGTCTTTGGTATAAGTAACCATATACCTGCCCATATCGGTTGCCACTCCCTTAAACAGGGTAATATTTTCTGCCGGGTTTCCTGCGGGGTTCCCTCTTTCTTTGGCATCTTCCTGGCGCAAAGGTGTAACACCTGTGGTATTCCAGCTTAATACGGTTTTCTTGGCTGAGGAAATCAGTATGCCTACCAACACCATTCCAAAACCGATATGCGCAACAGAAGCACCCGCAGCTTTCAGTTTTCCTTTTAATCCAAGCCAGATATATGAGGCATTGGCTACCACTGCATATACAGCGGTGAATATGGCGAGATGAATGGCAAATAAAAATCCGGGGCCCTTCTTGTCATAATTAACTTCTCCAAAGAAGCTGATGGCCAGACTAATCAGAACAGCGATGATGGTAGGTATCCATATTTTCTTACCGAAAAATGTTTTGGGTGTATCCTTGTATTTCAGGTATTGCGTAATCGCTGTGAGAAAACCAATGATCACCGCTACAAAAATCTGGATCTGGTTATGCGCATACTCAGGATCTTCCGGCGGCGCAATATTGGTACCGAATAATTTATTGAATACAGGTGTGGATGTTTTTGCAATGATGACCATACCCGATAAAAAGAAAACCAGTGATCCGATAAACATCCAGAACTCACGGCTATAAGTGTTCTCTTCCTTCTGAATACTGGGAATGGCTTTGTATTGTTTGAAATACAGGAACAAGGCAGGTACAAAAAATACAAGTAAAAACAACAGCAACTGTGTATTCATACCCAGATCGGTAAATGCGTGTACCGATGTATCACCTAATACCCCACTTCTGGTAAGGAAAGTGGAATAAAGAATAAGACAGAAGCTGATAATATAGAAGAAATAAGTAGGTCGTAGTGAATAACCGCTGTTACGGTAAATCAGGTTGGTATGCAAACCTGCAATAAGGGTGAGCCATGGCACCAGCGATGCATTCTCCACTGGATCCCAGGCCCAGTATCCACCGAAGGATAAACTTTCATAGGCCCAGGCGGCTCCCATCATAATGCCTACGCCCAATACAGCCACTGAAAAAGAAGCCCAGGGCAATGATGGCTTTACCCACTCATGCTTTTTACTCATTAAACCTGCGATAGCATAGGCAAAAGGAACAATGGTAGAGGCAAAACCCAGGAACAGAATCGGCGGGTGAATCACCATCCAGTAATTCTGTAACAATGTATTCAAACCCATCCCATCTGCTAAACGAGCCAGATAATTTGGCTGGCTGAAGATAGGCCAGTCTAATTCATTACGTGTAAGAACAAAGGGGCTGCTACCAATTTTTGTCCCGAAAACATATACCCCAAGCAACATGGTCGCCAATGCGAATTGAGCGAAACTAACAACAGTCATCACACCTGCTTCCCATGTTTTCGCACGCCAGATCAATACCCACCCCAACACACAATGCCAGAAACTCCACAGCATAAAACTTCCCTCCTGACCTTCCCAGAAACAGCTCAACAGATATTCAATCTGTAAACTTTTGTCGCTGTGCGTGTAAGCATACTTGTATTCGAATAAATGATTGGAGATGATATAATACAGTATACCGAACATGGCCAGTACACTGATGGTCTCTACAAGAAAAGCTACACGCGCCATCCTGATCCAACCCGACTTTGTTGCTTCCAACTCAGTTCTGCTGGCTTTAAAATAGGCTACTGTAGCAATAAGAGAAGCTATAAGTGATAATACTGCGAAAAAATGTCCTGCCTGACCGGGAAATAAATGTTCACCTAAATATTGCATGATGTATGATTCGGTAAAGAAAATGGAGTGCGAAACAATGGCCCTTATTTTGTAGGTTCGGTAGCTACAACGGGCTGATTCTGTTGTGCTTTGGGATCGTCTTTATACTTCGACGGACATTTCAATAAAATATCCTTACACTCAAAATGATCGCCCTGCATTTTTCCTTTTAAAACAAGACGCTCACTTTTTTCCATATCGGTTGGTTTGTTATTGTGGTAAACCACTTTCACACTGTTACCCAATGTATCAACAGCCGTAAATGTGAGGTAGTTGGGGTTTTTTACCGCGTCGTATTCCAGGGGCTGGGTAGTATCCAGTTTGGCGATCAGGTTTACAAATTTTCCTTCTTTCTGACGGGCAGAAGCAATGGTTTCATAAGTAGTCAGATCACCGGTATAACTGATCAGTACAACAATGGCAGCAGCTATCAATACCAGGATGATAATATGTGTTTTTTTCATCTTGTCTCGTTTACGCTGCAAAAGTAGCCCAAAATGAACAAGCAATAGCTGATGTTTGTCAGGCATTGTTGTTAAAAACGAAATCTTTCCACAATTTTAAAGTATGGATACACAGGAAGCCTCTGTTTTACCGGTACAAGATGGGTATCCCGTTTTCATGGGTCGCATAACCGGGTTATGGCTTATACTGGTCTTTATTGCTCTTTGGGTGATGGGACAACTGCCACACCAGCTTGCTGCAAACAGTTCCGGCTGGTTATCGTCATCTTTATCAGGTCAATTGGCAACCATTGTACCGTCTACAATTACGATCCTTTTCATGATTATCCCGTCGAGAAAACTGGCGATCATTTGCCTTTTATCGATGGTATTCCTCCTCGTCAGCTACCATGGTCGAAATACGGCACTAATACTGTCCATATTCCCATTGGCATACCTCCCCTTTATCGTTAAAACTGTGGAATTCCGGAATGCATTGAAATGGACATACAGGTTGATGCTCCTGTCTTTTCTTTGTACTATTCCGGTCATTTCTATCTCTTATACAGCCATTCCGGCCTATAGTCTTCTTGCCAATGCATTGATTCCCTGGCAACGAGTGTTTGTAAGTTTTGTAGAGCGCTTTGAGCCCAAATAGCGCTTTTAAGCTGATTTAATCCCATAATTCAGAAAATTGCTGCAATTTGCAGCCCGTTTGCAATCTAAGAAAGATCATGGCCGACTTATCGCAGTTTAACCCCAACGCCGTTGGTAACCCCAACAACAATATTTTCGGACTTCCCTTTACTGAAGATGATGCCCGTTTGGTCATACTTCCTGTACCCTGGGAAGTAACAGTAAGTTATGGTGCGGGTACTTCACGTGCTGCAGAACATATTCTGAAAGCCAGTATTCAGGTAGACCTGTTTGATGCAGACGTACCGAATGGATGGAGAGAAGGTTTTTACCTGCGTGAAACCAATAAAAAAATCTTACTCAAAAGCGATTACTTACGTAAAGAAGCAGAACTCTATATTGATTATATCTCCAAAGGCGATGAAGTGGAGAAAAACAAGTTCATGTGCAAAAGCCTGAAAGAAATCAATGAAGGCGGCATCTTCCTGAATCAGTGGGTGTATGATGAAACCAAAGCACTGCTAGACAAAGGAAAAATCGTTGGACTTTTAGGTGGCGATCACAGCACCCCACTCGGCTTTATGAAAGCCCTTGCTGAAAAGCATGGCGATTTTGGGGTGTTACAGATTGATGCGCATTGCGACCTGAGAAAGGGATATGAGAATTTCGTCTACTCACATGCATCTATCATGTACAATGCACTCACTGAAATTCCTCAGATACAGAAACTGGTACAGGTAGGTATTCGCGATCTCTGTGAAGAAGAATGGGAATACATCTGCAACAGCCAGTTCAGGGTCATCACTTATTTCGATAAGAATATCAAGGAGCGCCAGTTTGAAGGCGATACCTGGAAACATATTGCAGAAGAAATCATTCAGCACCTGCCACAAAAAGTATACATCAGTTTTGATATTGACGGACTCGACAGAAAATATTGCCCCAATACCGGAACACCTGTACATGGCGGATTTGAAACAGAGGAAGTATTGTATCTTTTCAAAAAAATAAAGGAAAGCGGCAGAGAAATCATCGGGTTCGATCTGGTGGAAATTGGCGTAGGACAAACAGACTGGGACAGCAATGTAGGCGCCCGCCTGTTGTGGAGACTTTGCAACCTGATGGTAAAAAATTAATGAATTATGGCAGCCAGGACTTACGATTATGTGGTAGTATTAAAACAGCGCAATTTTAAACTGGTAGACAATATCAGTCTGATGATGTTATTCCTGGCCATCATTGTACTGATGGAATCGGCACTCACCCCTTTTTCTAACGCATCAATATTCCCTGTAACCGTTGTAGCACTGATCATTGGATGGGTGGCTTTTACCTTTGTAAAAAAGCGGAATGGCAAAACAGCTTACTTCCGTATTGCCATGTTATTTGCTGCCTGGGGATTAATGATGACGCTACCCATGCCCTATACCTGGCTCGCTGCAGTATATGTTATCGCAGCCGTCATTGAAAAACAGGTAAAGTTTCCCAGGGAAGTGGCTTTTGATGAAGAGGAAGTGGTGTTTAATACATTTCCCCGCAGCCATTATCACTGGAGTGAATTCAGTAATGTTGTACTAAAAGACGGACTACTGACCATTGATTTTAAAAACAATAAACTTATACAAAAAGAAATTGATTCCCATGTTGCTCCGCAACTGGAAAAAGATTTCAATGAATTTTGTAAGGAAAGGATGAAGGAGAAAAGTGAATAGTGAGTAGTGAGTAAGGGGAATCAATATTACTCACTACTGACTACTCACTACCGACTACAAACCATTCACCCGCAAAACCAAAACACCCCATGCCCTTATCCCAATCACCATACATCCTCTACTCCGATGGTAACGGAAATATTTTTGAGGACACCAGCCTGTATGCCGTTGGTCGTGCGGGATGGGATGCTTTTCCTATACCTGTTGAAGACTGGATAGAATTGCCCGATGGCGGTAACCTCTATGAATTACCGGGCAGAAGAGGAATAGGTATTGATGTAGTTACCGGCGATATGCGCCTCTGCGAAAAAGGATGGGCAGTTGCAGCGTTCATTCCTCCTGCACATACAGGTTTATACATCGCTGCTTACGAAACCTTACCCGATGCCCCTACCCTGCCTTTGTTCTGTTATACAGCAGCAGGCTGGTTCAACGACAAAACCTATGTACCTGCTGTACGAATTGAAAAAGATATACGCCAGGAATGTGCAGGTTACGACGATAAAAAAATACAAACAGGCACACAGCAATTACTCGAACATTACCCGGAGAACCGACTGGTAAAACATTTGATGGAGAACTGCTGCATGACTTATAACTGCCCTGCTGCAAGAAATTTTTCTTTGTCACGCTGGGAATGTCCTGTTCCTACTTCACCGGCCTGTAATGCCAATTGTGTGGGTTGCATTTCATTTCAGCCCGAAGAAGAGACCATTGTTTCTACACAGGATCGTCTCACATTCAAACCCATGGCGGAAGAGATTGTAGAGTTTACGGTACCACATTTAATGAACGCACCTTTCCCTATTGTGAGTTTTGGTCAGGGTTGTGAAGGCGAACCCTTACTCATGTGGGAAACCATTCGCCAGTCTATCATTGAAATAAGGAAACATACCGACAGAGGCAGTATCAATATCAATACCAATGGTTCTAAACCAGATGCGGTGAAAGCTTTGTGTGAAGCAGGTCTCAACAGCATTCGTGTAAGTACCAATTCGGCACGTAAACATATTTATGAACCTTACTACCGACCCAATAATTATCGTTTCGAAGATATTATGGAGAGCCTGAAAGTGGTAAGAAGTTATGGCGGATGGGCCAGCATCAATTATTTTGTTTTCCCTGGCATGACAGACAGCGTGGAAGAATATGAAGCATTACGGAAGCTGATCATTGAAACAGATCTTTCCATGATCCAGTGGCGTAATTTCAATATTGATCCGGATTGGTACATGGGTAAAATAGGTGTACATGAAACCGGTGAAATGTTGGGTGTAAAACAGCTCATGAGCCTGATACGGGAAGAGTTTCCGGCACTCAGGTTTGGTTATTTCAATCCACCCATCGAAAGAATCAAAGGCAATTACGATCAGCATTTCGCAGGTGCTGAATTATATCAATAGCAGCAACTGCAGGTATGCACCCTGGTAAAAAAGATTATTATATCGGCATTTCACTCGCTGTGCTGGCCACTGTTATCTGGTCGGGTAATTTTGTGATCTCCAGAGCCGTGAATCAGCAAATACCGCCAGTGAGTCTTGCCTTTTACAGATGGGCTTTGGCTACTATTTTAATTGCACCACTGGCTTATCAGAAATTCAAAGCGCAAAAACAACTTGTATTACAGAACTGGAAATACCTGTTCTGGGTATCATTAAGTGGTATTACGTTGTTCAACACTTTTGTGTATGTGGCCGGACATTATACCTCTGCCATCAATATGGCTTTAATCGGCACTACCTCTTCTCCCATTTTCGCTACCATTATGGCCATCATTTTCCTGAAAGAGCGATTGAATATATTCAGGATCGTTGGCATGCTGATTTGTATAGCTGGTATCGTATTGTTGTTATCACAAGGCAGTTGGCAAAAACTGGCTTCCTTTAGTTTTTCCACAGGAGATCTCTGGATACTTGCCGGGGCCCTGGCTTTTGCGGTATATAATATCCTGGTCAGAAAAAAACCAGCAGGTATTACACCCGTCAATTTTCTGTTTGTTATTTTTTTATTCGGTGCCCTGCTGCTGTTGCCGGCCTATCTTATTGAGTTAAGTGTTACAGCACCTGTTCAATGGAATGGAAATATCATTGGATCTATTATCTATCTCGGGCTTGGCACGTCAGTGATTTCTTTTCTCTGTTGGAATGCGGCATTGCAAAAATTGGGAACGGGTACTACTGTTTTATTTGGCAACCTCATCCCCATCTTCAGCACACTCGAAGCTGTCTGGTTATTGGGTGAGCAGATGAATAATATCCATATCATCAGTGGTCTTTTAGTCATTGGCGGACTCATTCTTGCCAATACCATGCAACGCAAAAAAACAATTGCATAATTTACAGTATGACTGTAAAAAAACCTTCAGCGGTCCCTGTTTATATTTTACCCGTTATTGTATTATCACAGTTTGCAGGAACATCGGTATGGTTTGCCGGCAATGCAATTCTTCCTGCTTTGCAGTCACTATATCATTTCCCGGATGACATGTTGAGCAATATCACCATTGCTGTTCAACTCGGTTTTATTACGGGTACTTTATTGTTTGCCCTGCTCACTATTGCCGACAGGTTTTCGCCTGTTAAAGTTTTTATGTTATCTGCTGTACTGGCGGCGGCTTTTAACTGTCTTGTTTTATTCACAGATGGAAATATCAGCTGGATACTTTTACTGCGTTTTCTCACCGGTTTCTTTCTTGCCGGTGTATATCCTGTAGGAATGAAGATTGCAGCCGACTGGTATGCCGCAAACCTTGGTAAGGCTTTGGGTTTTCTGGTAGGCGCATTGGTAGCAGGAAAAGCACTTCCCCATTTATTAAAAGGGCTCAGTGATATCTCCATGTGGAAAGAAGTGATCATGTATACATCCTGTATTGCTGCTACCGGCGGCATCATGGTCGGTCTGTTGCTGAAGAACGGACCTCACAGAACCAAAGCAACCGGTATATCATTCAGTAACCTGCCTGCACTTTTTCATCGCAAAGATTTTAAAGCTGCAGCCTTTGGCTATTTCGGACATATGTGGGAACTCTATACTTTCTGGGCCTTTGTACCTGTTATGCTGAGTTGGTATAACCTACAACAAGCCATCAACCTGAATGTATCTCTATGGTCCTTTTTCATTATAGGCATAGGCACCATCAGTTGTATCATCGGCGGTTATTTTGCGCAAAGGTTGGGGAGTGCAAGGGTAGCTTTTGCAAGTTTATTGGGTTCAGGCATCTGCTGCCTGCTGTCACCGCTTTTTTTCTTATTGCCACCTTCCTTTTTTCTGATAGCCATGATAATCTGGGGTTGTCTTGTGATTGCCGACTCACCACAGTTTTCTGCACTGGTTTCGCAAACAGCAGACAAGAGCCAGAAAGGAACGGCACTCACACTGGTTACATCCATTGGCTTTGCCATAACCATTATCAGCATTGAAATCATGAGTTATTTTTTCATGCATACAACATCCATCATTCCATGGCTTGACAGCAATAAGACAGTAAGTTTTATACTGATGGTACCCGGACCTTTATTCGGATTAATTAGTATGCGATCATTACTCCGGAAACAGGCAGCTTAATATCTATATCTATTATTCAATTATATTGCGCCGCCTGATGGATACAGTTACAATCATATTACTTTGTATAGCCGCTTTCAGCGCCGGTTTTGTAGATGCCATTGTGGGTGGTGGCGGACTCATTCAAACACCTGCTGCGCTTATACTATTACCTGATTTACCAGTCTCCACTGTTATTGGTTCCATTAAAATACCATCTTTCAGCGGTACATTTTTTGCCGCACGTCAATACCTGAAAAGAGTAGCCATGAACTGGCGCTTAACGGCTTTAATGTGTATCACTGCTTTTATGGCTGCATTTGTTGGGTCTGAATTATTGACAGTGGTGAGTAATCGTTTCATGAAACCTGTCATCTTCATTGTATTAATTCTTGTGGCCATTTACACATACAGTAAAAAGAATTTTGGTCAGCAGGTGCATAAAAAACATTCCCCTAAAAAAATCATCTGGCTCAGTTTACTGATCAGTCTGGTGATTGGTTTTTACGATGGTTTTATTGGTCCGGGTGCAGGCAGTTTTCTGGTACTGGCTTTTATTGCCATACTGGGTTTCGATTTTATGCAGGCCAGCGCCAATGCCAAAATCGTGAACCTGTCTACCAACCTGGGTTCCATTGTTTTATTTTTGTTAAAAGGCAGTATTCTATGGACCGTTGCCATCCCCATGGCCATCAGCAATGCCATTGGTGGCATTTTAGGTGCACGTTTGGCCCTCCAGAAAGGCAACCGTTTCATCCGTATCTTCTTCCTGCTGGTTGTTACCGCTACTTTACTGAGATTCGGATATGATGTGTTTTTTGCTTGAGGGTGAGGTGAATCGTGAATGGTCAATCGTCAATGGGGAATAACTGATGACTTGTATTGTACCTGACTACCCTCACTATTCCCCTTCATTCACCATTGACCATTCACGATTCCCCTCCAAGATTAACCTTTATTTATACCCCAAAAGTGGATTACTGCATGGTTGTGGATGTAATTTTCAACATTATTCACCATCGAAAGTCTTAGTCGTACATTTATGAGTAATACTGTTCACATGACCATCGATTTCGAGAAAGAGAAAAATATCAAGGCATCCGCTATTACGGCGGCTATTTGTGGCTTGTTGTTCCTTCTTTTCTTCTTTCTTCAATGGAGTCTCCCTCAAATACCGGCTCCTACTTTTGGAGAAGGCATTGAAGTAAATCTGGGCAACAGTGAAACAGGTTTGGGTGATGTGGCACCACAAATACCAGGCGAGCCTGCTCAGACGGAAGATGTTAAGACAAGTCCTGTTGCATCTGCACCAGTTACTAACCAGGCCAATATTACGGGTGATGAAAATGAGGCGGATGATGCACCTGTTGTTAATAAACCAGTAACAAAGCCGGCAACAAAACCGGTGAGTGATATCAAACCCGCTGTTACTAAACCTGCTACTACCAATAACACAACTCCTACCCCACCTGCACCTAAACCCAAAGCAGTATTTACGGGTGGCACTACCACTGGTACCGGTGGTAATCGTGCGGATAGTTATAATGGTATCCGTAACCAGGGTATTGCGGGCGGCAAAGGCGATCAGGGAAATCCAAATGGTAATCCCAACTCCGACAGTTACACCGGTAATGCAGCAAGTGGTAATGGCGGCGCTGGTGGCAGTGGCGGCGTAAGTATCCGCAACGGACTCGATGGTCGCCGTATCACAAGACTTCCTTCTTTTGAAGACGATTTCAATGAAAATGCAAAAGTGGCTGTAGACATTACGGTAGATAAATCCGGTAATGTAACGGTAGCCGTTGTAAATCCGAGAGGTACCACCACCACCAGTCAGCATATCAGAAACATAGCCCTGCGAAAAGCACGTTCGCTGAAATTAAATGCAGGCACTGCTGAAGAACAAACAGGAACACTGGTGTTCAGCTTTAAATTAAGAGGCTAGGAAAATAAGGAATAGCGGAATAAGAAATAAGGAATGAGAAAGTGATCGATTTCTTGCTCCTTGATTCTTGTTCTTTGATTTCTTTTTCCTTATTTCTCTGTTTCTTTACAGTCTGTTATGACTTACGCCGAAACCCTCGATTATTTATTTACCAGGTTGCCTATGTTCAGCAGACTGGGTGCAGCGGCATATAAAAAAGACCTTACCAATACGATACGTTTATGTGAGGCGTTGGGAAATCCGCAGCAGTATTTTAAAGCTATTCATATTGCAGGCACCAATGGAAAAGGATCAACCAGTCATATGCTGGCTGCCATTTTACAAACTGGCGGATATAAAACAGGCTTGTACACTTCACCACATTTAAAAGATTTTCGTGAACGGATAAAGGTAGATGGAGCAATGTGTTCCGAAGAATTTGTGATTCGATTTACGGAGCGCATCAAACCTTTGATTGAAACCATAGAACCTTCTTTTTTTGAAATTACTGTTGCCATGGCTTTTACCTGGTTTGCAGAACAGCAGGTAGATATTGCCATTATTGAAACAGGTTTGGGTGGAAGACTTGACAGTACCAATATCATTCAACCCGAACTCAGTATCATTACCAATATTGGCTGGGATCATATGAATCTGCTGGGCAACACATTACCCGAAATTGCCGCAGAGAAAGCAGGCATCATCAAAAAAAATATTCCTGTCATCATTGGCGAATCATTACCTGAAACCAGACCGGTTTTTGAAAAACAGTTTGCACTGATCAATGAGGACAGTTCAATACAACCTCCATTTGTATTTGCCAATGAAGAAAGATGGGTAAGCGATTGGCAATACCAGCACCACCTGCTTGAGGTAACAGTTGCTCAACACCGGTCTGATGAACGACAAACTTATCAATTGGATCTTCCGGGTATTTATCAGCTCAAAAACCTGTTAACTGTACTTGCTGCAGCACAAGAACTGGAGACAAAGGGATGGAATTGTCATACAGACATTCTTCAAAAAGCCTTGCCACATGTAAAAAAGAAAACCGGTTTACATGGACGATGGGAACTGGTTCATCAACATCCTTCCGTTATATTAGATGTAGGACACAATGCAGATGGAATGAAAGCCATCCGTGAGCAATTGGAGCATTGTACTTATCAGCACCTGCATATCATCATCGGAATGGTAAAAGACAAAGACATTGATGCAGTGCTGGCCTTATTACCCCAACATGCCTCCTATCATTTTACAGCAGCCAATATTCCACGTGCATTAGATGCGCTAAGCCTACAACAACAGGCTGCTACATTTGGATTGAAAGGAACTGTGTATGCTGATGTAAATATTGCTTTGAAGGAAGTGCTGGCAAAAGCTACTTCCGATGATCTCATCCTCATCTGCGGAAGTGTATTCCTCGTAGGTGAAGTCCGGCTTTAAGTATAGCCTCTGTGAAACTCTGTGGTTTCAACATCATTCTTTAACCACAGAGTTACACGGAGTAAGCACGGAGTTACACAGAGGTTACGCTGAGATTGAGAGCCAATTGAGTTTAATGAGTGCCTCATAGATGGGACCTAACTGCACACCATGCTGAATTTTATTTTCGCGGAGTAATTCTAGAAATTCCGATTTAGAGAACAGCATCACATCAATATCTTCGAACGCATCAAAATTTTTCTTTTCACCGGGTACTGCGTTTTTGGCGAGATAGAAATACGCTGTATTATCGTTGATGGCCGGATTAGGCGCCAGCTTGCATAAAAATTCAACCTCAGATGAATGGTAACCTGTTTCTTCCTGCATTTCACGAATGGCGGCCTGCATAGGTTCTTCCCCTTTATCAATTACGCCACCCGGCAATTCAAATGTAACCTGATCAACAGGGTAACGATACTGCCTGACCAATACAATTTTTTCTTCTGCTGTAATAACCACAATATTGGCCCAGTTGGGTAATTCAACGATATAGTAAGGCTCTATTACCCTGCCATCCGGAAACCTACATGCATCGGCACGTAGCTGTAACCAGCGGTCACTATACACTTTACGGGAATCAATTTTCTCCCAGCGAAGATCTCTCATCATTTACCATCCTTTATTGGCACGCAAGGTAGTAATATGTGCGGTATGATGACGGCCATGCCATGCATACAGCCCCAGTAAAAACCAGAGCGTCATTTCACGGCCATGTTCAGGATGCGTAATTTTTCTTTCCCACTGTTCTGCTGTAAGATCCTTGATGGTAGCCAGCATACGCTGGTGCAGACCATGCAGGATAGTGATAGAAACATTAATAGGCACCACATCTACATCAGCCAGTTTCGCCCATTCATTTTCATCATAAGGTTTAATGGTCGGATTATCCTCCGTTAAGCCCAGCCTGAAACGCATATACGCATTCATATGGCTGTCTGCAATATGATGCACTAGTTGCTGCACCGTCCATCCCCCATCTCTGTAGGCTGTATGCAATTGTGCAGCATCCAGGTTAAGGATAGCTCTTTCTACCTCATCGGGTAAAAACTGTATATCGGCCAGCCATTCTTTTTTCTGTTGTTCCGAATAGGGCTGCGGCTGGTACTTGCCAATCGGGTATCTTGGATCGGTATTCATATGGTCAATGGTCAATGGTCAATGGTCAATGGTCAATGGTCAATGGTCAATGGTCAATGGTCAATGGTCAATGGTCAATAAGGAGAACTTTGTTACGAGTAAGGTTATTGCTTACTCACTAAACTTTTTCATTCACGATTCACCATTGACCATTCACCCTTCCCCCTCACGCCCCCTCCCTCAATAAATGTCCTGTAAGCTGAATAAATACATCTTCCAGGTTTGCTTTCTTTATTTCCTTTGGTTTCTCAAAACCACTGGCCACCAGTTCATCAATCAGTTTATCGGGAGAATTGAGTGTTATGATATTTCCTTTGTCTACAATGGCAACCCTGTCACACAGAATCTCGGCTTCATCCATATAGTGGGTGGTGATGATAACGGTTGTTCCCTTGCCTCTAATCTGTCTGATGAGATCCCATAAATTTCTTCTCGCCTGCGGATCAAGACCTGTTGTAGGTTCATCAAGGAATATTATTTTGGGTGAATTGATTAAAGTGGTGGCAATGGAAAATCTTTGTTTCTGTCCACCACTCAAATCCTTGTATTTGGCTTTGGCTTTATCGCGCAGGTTTACTGTATCAAGTAAAGCCATCGGATCTATTGGCTGGTTGTATAATCCAGCAAACAATTCCAGTAATTCAACCAGGTTCAGTCCGGGGTAATACCCCGAGGTCTGCAATTGCACACCAATGATTTTCTTGATTTCATTGGGTTGTTTATCAAGATTGAAACCATCTACCCAAACCTCACCACTTGTTTTCTCTCTGAGTGTTTCAATAATTTCCAATGTAGTTGATTTACCCGCACCATTTGGTCCGAGTAACCCAAATATCTCTCCCTCCAGCACTTCAAAACTGAGGCCTTTTACCGCTTCAAAATCACCATATTTCTTGTGCAGGTTTTTAACTTTTATAATGGGGTTTGCCATAATCAGAATTTATACACAAGTCCTGCCTGTTGCTGCGAGAGCCCAATACCAAGCGAGGCTTTGTTATGACGTTGATTGAATAATGTGACCGCTGTATACAAATTTCGCTGACTTTGCAGGAGCAGGTAACCACTTGTTAGGGTAGACGCAAATCCTCCCCCTATCAATGCCCATCCCAAACCCTTCTGATCATCTGATGAAAGACTACTGATACCAAAAATCAGCGCAAAACTACCTACAACCCCTAATACCTGTCCTGATATTTTATTTGACTGATGCTTTTGATAAAGACTAATCAATTGCTGGTCGCGTGTCCGATAGAACAGTTGCATAAACTCTTTACTTCCCCTGTATAAAGTATCCCTGTAAAATATACTGTTGGGTTTAGGGTTTGTGATATAATGCATACGCCCCGGTTCCAGTTTTTGCTGGGCATTTAATTCCTGGATAAATAATAAAAACAGGAAACAAAAAATCAATCGCATAAACAAGAGGATAAATAATGAATTTCGAATGATGAAGTTAGGATAAATAATTCCATCATTCCATATTCACTATTCATTATTCAGCATTCAAATGGCTTTCCAGTTCGGCCATCATTTCACTGCTACCGATAAATAAGGGTGTTCGCTGGTGCAGCGCTGTTGGCTGTATATCAAGAATACGCTGTTTCCCGTTAGTGGCTTTCCCGCCCGCTACTTCAAGGATAAAGGCAAAAGGATTGGCCTCATACAATAAGCGCAGTTTACCTTTGGGCTTATCTGTTGTTCCGGGATACATGAAAATCCCTCCTTTAATCAGGTTTCTGTGTACATCGGCCACCATACTGCCAATATAACGCTGGGTATAAGGACCTCCGGTTTCTTTTGTTTTACGCTGACAGGCGTCGATGTATTTTCTTACGTTGATATCGTACTGGAAAAAATTTCCATGATTTACAGAATAGAATTTTCCTGATGGCGGACATTTGATATCGGGGTGACTGAGACAGAATTCTCCGATGGCCGGGTCAAGTGTAAAACCATTTACACCACGGCGGGTAGCATATACAAACATGGTACTCGAACCATAAATGACATACCCTGCCGCCACCTGGCGATTACCCGGTTGTAAAAAATCTTCTTTCACACAGGGCTTTCCTCTTTCGCTGATACGACGGTATACACTGAAGATGGTACCAATAGACACATTCACATCAATATTACCACTACCATCTAATGGATCGAACATCACCACATACTTACTCTGGTTACTCACTTCATCATCAAATACCACAAAATCATCCATTTCCTCACTTCCTATACCCGCACAGCTGATACCATGCTGCAATACGCCCATAAACTGGTTATTGGCATATATATCGAGCTTTTTCACATCTTCACCTTGTACATTAATGGTTCCTGCATCACCGAGAATGTCTACAAGACCGGCTTTGTTTACTTCTACATTCACACGTTTAGCCGCCAGGCCAATATCGCGCAGTAAACTACTCAGTTCACCGGTGGCAGTAGGAAATTGTCTTAATTGCTGTAAAGTAAATTCATCCAGCGTGAGAATTCTTCTGTTCACTGTCATATGCAGGGGCTATCGTTTGAACGAAGGTATTCAATTTGAAAATGTGATAATTTGAAAATTTGAAAATGAGCGGTTGGCTATGTAAGAGTTACACATTAAATGATACTCCTCATTTTCAAATTTTCAAATTATAAATTATCAAATTATTTCCACATAAACAACTGCGTAAAAAACACAACACCCCTGCTATCACGGTAAACACCAATACCTGTGAGAGTATAATTGCCTTCTATGTTTTTTCGGTGACCCGGACTGTTGATCCAGCCGTCAACTACTTCTTTGGCGGATAATTGTCCATAAGCCACATTTTCTGCGGCAGCCCGCATGGTTCCTTCGGTTTTGGAAATGGTGGCTATACGTTGTTCAAAACCATTATGACTGAATGCGGTTTTCTTGAGTGCCATATTCTTACTGTGAAGTGCGGCTTGCTGATCTGCTACAGTTAGTGATGACAATGCACCAAGCCCTTTCTTTTTCCGGTAAGCATTTACATGATAGAGGATATCAGCGGTCATTTCGGCAGCATTGAAACCCGCTTCCGGTTTAGGTGTGTTATTACCTGCAGGACTGATATTCCTGGTGCAGGAAAAAAGCAATACCGGAATCAATAACACCAATAAAAAACTACATTTTTTAATCATCGATATCAATTTAAGTTTTCTTATCATCCCCAGCGAAGCCTCCCCCTTTTTTCCAGTTCTCTGTTCCTTGCCCCGGATTTAAATCCGGGGCAAGGAACAGAGAACTGAGTTAGAGGAGATTTCGCAGGGTTTATTATTGATTATAGACAACAACTATACCAAACACAAAGACATCAGGAAATAAATGTAAGAAAACGTAATTCCGTATCCTTTATATCTGATTAACTGTCTCTTCTACGAAATAAGCCAAAACCGCTAACTTAGAACCCAACTTAATCGTTAAAATTATCAAGCATGTATAAACTATACATCGGTCTTTCCCTTATTGGAATGACTGTATTCACCGCCTGTTCAACCAGTGTTGATCCGGAAGATGGCCTGGCAGCCTTTCAGGCCGACAGTCTTAAGCACCATGTAAGCATACTGGCATCAGACTCATTTATGGGTCGCAAACCATTTACCGAAGGTGAAACCAAAACCATCGACTATTTAACTACCCAGTTTGCCGCAGCAGGTCTCGAACCGGGTAATGGCAACAGCTTTGTGCAGGATGTGCCCATGGTGAGTCTGCTTGCCCAGGCAGCACCTACTATGGAAGTCAATTCAGCCAAAGGCAAATTCAACCTGAAAGCTTTTGATGATTATATCATCTGGACCGATAAAGCCGATGCTACTCAAAGCCTCGACAAATCAGAACTCGTTTTTGCAGGTTATGGTGTGGTAGCCCCTGAATACAACTGGAACGATTACGCCGGACTGGATGTAAAAGGCAAAGTGGTCATGGTAATGGTAAACGACCCCGGCTTTTGGGTGGGTGATACCAGTTTATTCAAAGGCAAAACCATGACCTATTACGGCCGCTGGACCTATAAATTTGAAGAAGCTGCAAGACAGGGTGCCAAAGGATGTCTGATCATTCACAATACGGCAGCCGCCAGTTATCCATTCAGTGTGCAGCAAAACAGTTTCAACACATCACGCTTACAACTCGATACCAGGGGTATGGATGTAAAGAACTGTGATGTGATCGGATGGGTTACCGAGAAAACAGCGAACCAGTTATTTACAGCCGCAGGCTTTGATTCTACACTGCTCAAGAAAGCCAATCAACCCGGATTTAAAGCAGTGCCATTGAACCTGACTGTTTCTACCAGCATGAATGTTCAGGCCACTTATAAAAAATCGTACAATGTAATCGGTAAAATCACAGGCAGCAAGCGACCAGATGAAGTCATCATTTATACAGCACACTGGGATCATCTCGGTATTGGACGACCCGATGCTACAGGCGACTCTATTTACAATGGTGCATTAGACAATGCAACTGGCACTGCCGGTTTATTTGAACTGATCCGTGCATTCAAAAGCATGAAAAAACAACCGGAAAGAACCATCATCTTCCTCGCAGTTACCGCAGAAGAACAAGGTTTGCTGGGCTCTGCCTATTATGCGCAGAACCCGATATACCCTGCCGATAAAACAGTGGCCAATATCAACATGGATGGTCTCAATCGTTTTGAAACCACAAAAGATATTGTGATTGTGGGTGAAGGACAGTCTGATCTCGAAGATTACCTGAAAGAAGCTGTTGAAAAAACAGGTGGTTATATCTCTTATGATTCACATCCCGAAGCAGGTTATTATTATCGCTCCGATCATTTCAATTTTGCCAAAGCAGGTATTCCGGCACTCTATGTTAGTACAGGTACTGATGTGATCAACAAAGGCAAAGAATTTGGTCAAAAATTGAAGGAAGATTATACCGAGAAAAATTATCACCAGCCCTCCGATAGCTACAATCCCGCCACCTGGACCATGAATGGTGCCATCAACGATTTAAAATGGCTGTTCCAGGTAGGAAAAAAACTGGCATTTGAAACACATATGCCAAAATGGAAAGCGGGGTCTGAGTTTAGGGCAGTGAGGGAGAAGAAGTAATTTGAAAATTTGAAAATGTGCTAATTTGAAAATGAAAGGAGTTTTTTGCTGCACAAAAAAACATGTTTTACTTTATAATAAACTATAAAATGAGAGATATTTCATTTTCAAATTAGCACATTTTCAAATTTTCAAATTGTTCTCCCCTAGTTTTGCATCCAAGAATTTAGCACATGAAAGTATTCAAGTTTGGCGGAGCCAGTGTAAATAGTGTTGAGCGTATCAAGAACCTGGCATCTATTGTAGGAACTTATAAAGACGAACAGCTTGTTATTATTATTTCTGCGATGGGTAAAACCACCAATGCGCTGGAGAAAGTGGTGGAAGCATTTTATGCCGGTAAAAAAGAGGAAGCACTACAGCTTTTCGACATCGTCAAGCATCAACATCTTACTACTGCTAAATATTTACTGGTTACACATTACAATGGTTGTGCAGCACAACTCAACGATTTTTTCACAGAAGTAGAATGGCTCTTACACGATAAACCCGTTCGCGAATTTGATTATTATTACGACCAGGTGGTTTGTGTAGGCGAATTACTCAGTACCTGTATCATCAGTCATTTCCTGAACCAGGAAAAAATACAGAACCAGTGGCTGGATGTTCGTGACATCATTCGTACCGATGATAATTTCAGGGATGCGGGGGTTGACTGGACATACACGGAAGAGAAAGCCACTCAAAACTGGCAGTCGGTTCTGGCCGATCAAAACATCCTCATCACACAAGGCTTTATTGGCTCTACTGATGAAAATGAGAGTACCACTTTAGGAAGAGAGGGCAGTGACTATACCGCCGCCATTTTTGCCAATATGCTCAATGCCGAAAGTTTAACCATCTGGAAAGATGTTGAGGGTGTCATGAATGCCGACCCCAAACAGTTTCCGGATGCACAACTCATCAGTGAACTGAATTTTACGGAAGTCATTGAAATGGCTTTTTATGGGGCACAGGTCATACACCCCAAAACCATCAAACCCTTACAGAACAAGGGCATACCGATGTATGTAAAATGTTTTCTCGACCCCTCACTCCCGGGTACCGTCATCCATAAAAAAAATATCAAGGGACTCCCCCCTATTATCGTGATCAAAGAAAAACAGTTGCTGGTACACCTCAACAGCCGCGATTTTTCTTTTATGGGAGAAGAACCCATGCGACAGTTATATGGCATTTTTGCACAAACACGCGTTCGTCCCAACCTCATTCAAACCGGCGCCATCGGTGTTCAGATCTGTATGGATGATAAACAGGATAAAACCGAACAGTTCGCCTCTCAAGCCAGTAATCTCTTCGATGTACAAATAGAAAAAGACCTCCACCTACTCACCATCCGCCACTACAATGAAACACTTGTCACTAAAATGCTGGAGGGAAAGGAGGTTGTTTTAATGCAGAAAACAGGAGAAACGATACAGGCACTCTATAAATAATTTGAAAATGTGCTAATTTGAAAATGACAGGAGTTTTTTTGCTGCACAAAAAATGTTGCTTCACTTTAGAATGAACTACTAAACAAAAGGGTTTTCATTTTCAAATTTTCAAATTAGCACATTTTCAAATTAGCGCCCAGCGCGTCCCGCGCCTCTAAACCTCGGTTGCCAGTATTTTTCGTTGAGGTCGCTGATCATGACACCGCCACTGGTGGCTGCATGAACGAATTTATTATTGAGCAGGTAAACACCCACATGGGTAATATCTTTTCTACGACCCGTTGTATGAAAGAAAACAAGATCCCCTTCCTGTAAATCGGCCAGGTCAATTTTTTCGCTGTTGTCAAATTGTTCCTGTGCGGTTCTTGGTAAACTGGTATTAAAAACATCACGCATCAATACCTGTGTAAAAGCGGAACAATCAATACAATCTGTTGAACTGCCACCCATACAGTATTTGGTTCCCCACCATTTATCGATGGTTTCAAGTAAAGGGATATTCGTGAGTTTTTCAACGGTGGCATCAATAATGACAGCATATTTTAACTGAAGATAACCGGCACGTTCTATGTTAAAGCTGCTCATGTCTTTAGCAGTCGTAGCTACTTTATCTTTTGCTGTACCTGCGGCAGCATTGGTGGTACTGGTTTTATGGCGACTGGTTACTGCGGCGCCCGGCGTTACTTCAATTCCATCGAGGAATTCCCGTTGTTGTGTCGTCGTTGTTGTTGTTTTGGCAGGAGCCGTTTTAGACGCAGAATTATCTCTCGCCGTAAGTTTACTCAGCGATTTACAACTCGCCAGTACAAATACCGATAACATTCCTATTGAAAAAACGATCCTGTTCATCATAAGATTTGCAATATAATCCCCCATCCTTTTCAGCCCAAGGATTGAGTATAAGTTTTACATTTTTCACCCCAACTGCACAAATGTGGAAAACCCTCCGTGCCACTCTGTGCTCAACTCTGTGAAACTCTGTGGTTAAAAAAATCTTAGCATACAACCACAGAGTTTCACGGAGTACGGTACGGAGTTGCACGGTTTTCAACTCTCTGTCTCACGAAAATGTGGATAATCCCTCCTTCCCAAAACGCCCCAAAATCAGGACATTTGTTGTTCGGAAAAATCGGTAAGGCAGTATCCAAAAAATCCGCCATCCGACATCAGACATCCGACATCCCCCTTATGGTTTTCTCACACCTGCATGTACATACCCAGTATTCTTTACTCGACGGCGCTGCCGCCATCGACAGTCTATACAAAAAAGCTGCCAAAGATAACATGCCCGCCCTCGCCATTACCGATCACGGCAATATGTTCGGGGCATTTGAATTTGTAAGCCAGGCCTGGAAGAATACCAAAGTGATTGGAAAAGATGAAAACGGGAAAGATATACTCGCACCTCAGGTAAAACCTATTGTGGGTTGCGAATTTTATGTGGTGAAAGACCGTCATATCAAAACTTTCACCAAAGAAGTAAAAGATGAACGTTATCACCAGGTATTGCTCGCTAAAAATAAAAAAGGATACGAAAACCTGGTTAAACTTACATCACTGGGTTTTATTGAGGGGATGTACAGCAAGTATCCACGTATCGACAAAGAACTGATTGAACAATACCATGAAGGACTGATTGCCACTACCTGCTGTATTGGTGCTTATGTACCTCAAACCATATTGCACGATGGGGAAGAAAAAGGAGAACAGGAATTCAAATGGTGGCTCGATATGTTTGGTGAAGATTATTATATCGAACTGCAAAGACATAATATCAAGGAACAGGAACTCATTAACCAGGCTTTATTAAAGTTTGCGAAAAAATACAAGGTCCCTGTTATTGCTACCAACGATAGTCATTATGTAGACAGAGACGATGCCAATGCACACGATATCCTGCTTTGTATCAATACAGGTGAAAAACAAAGCACACCTGGATTCGATGATTTTGTGAACGATGATACACAGGTAAAGAACCGTCGTTTTAAATTCCCCAACGACCAGTTTTATTTCAAGACCACACAGGAAATGGAAAAACTGTTCAGCGATATTCCTGAATCGCTGGATAATACCAACCGGATTGTTGACAAAGTGGAGGTATTGAACCTGAAGAAAGACATCTTACTTCCGGCCTTCCCCATTCCTGCTTCATTTCAGCTACATGCTGATGCCAACCTGAACCAGTGGGAATACCTGAAACATATTACCATGGAAGGCGCTAAAATGCGCTATTCCGATCTTACACCAGAGATACAGGAAAGAATAGACTTTGAATTGTTCACCATCAAGACCATGGGTTTTGCCGGTTACTTTTTAATTGTGAGTGATTTCATTAAAGCAGGTCGTGAGCTGGGTGTATTTGTGGGTCCGGGTCGCGGATCGGCCGCAGGTAGTGTGGTAGCCTATTGTATCGGCATCACCAATATCGACCCCATTAAATACAATCTCCTGTTTGAGCGTTTCCTGAATCCGGATCGTAAGAGCATGCCCGATATAGATACCGACTTTGATGATGAGGGCCGTCAGAAAGTTATTGATTATGTGGTTGCGAAATATGGCAAGCAGCAGGTGGCACAGATTGTTACCTATGGTACCATGGCCGCCAAAATGAGCATCAAAGATGTGGCCCGTGTACTCGATCTGCCACTGGCCGAAAGTAATATGCTGGCCAAACTGGTACCCGACAAACCCGGTACCGAACTGGGTCGTGTACTGCATGCACCACTGACCATCAAAGAAGGTGAGAAATCGCTCGAAGAAAAAGAAGCTTACCAGCAGGAAGATATTGAGAACGTAAAAAAACTCAGAGAAATTTACAACGGTACCGATATCCGTGCACAGGTACTCAAAGAAGCAGAACGCTTGGAAGGTTCTGTACGTAATACCGGTATACATGCCGCTGGTATCATCATCGCTCCCAGAGATTTAACAGAACTTATACCGGTGGCCACTGCCAAAGACTCTGATCTCTGGGTCACACAAATTGAAGGAAGCATCATTGAAGATGCAGGTGTAATCAAGATGGACTTTCTGGGTCTGAAGACCCTCTCCATCATGAAGACAGCACTGGAACTCATCAAACAGAACCATGGTGTTACTATTGATCTGGATACCATTCCATTGGATGATGAAAAAACATTTCATCTCTACCAACGCGGTGAAACCAATGCTACATTCCAGTTTGAAAGTGTAGGGATGCAGAAATACCTGCGCGACCTCAAACCCGATAAATTTGATGACCTGATTGCGATGAACGCCCTGTATCGTCCGGGTCCGATTGCATACATCCCCAAGTTCATCGATCGTAAACACGGCCGCGAAGCCGTGAGTTATGATATTCCTGAAATGGAAGAATACCTCGCCGAAACCTATGGTATCACGGTATACCAGGAGCAGGTGATGTTGCTGAGCCAGAGCCTCGGCGGTTTTACCAAAGGTGATGCGGACGTGCTCCGTAAAGCCATGGGTAAAAAACAGAAAGCGGTACTGGACAAAATGAAAAAACAGTTTATCGATGGCGCATCTGCCAAAGGACATCCTGCCGATAAACTCGAAAAAATATGGACCGACTGGGAAGCATTTGCACAATACGCCTTCAACAAATCGCATTCAACCTGTTATGCATTTGTGGCTTACCAGACGGCTTACCTCAAAGCGCACTATCCCGGAGAATATATGTCGGCCGTACTCAACCATGCGGGCAGTATTGAAAAAATCACCTTCTTCATGGAAGAGTGTAAACGCATGGGCATAAAAGTATTGGGACCAGATATCAATGAATCACTGAAAGGTTTTGCAGTGAATAAGAATGGTGAAATACGTTTTGGTCTGGGCGGATTAAAGGGCGTAGGTGAAGCAGCTGTAGAAAATATTATTGCAGAAAGGGAAAAGAATGGATGGTACAAAGATGTATTCGATTTCAGTAAGCGGGTGGTACAAAGAAGTGTCAATAAAAAATCGCTGGAGAGTCTGGCTTATTCCGGTGCATTCGACTGCTTCCCAGAATTTCATCGCGCACAATATTTTCATGTAGCTGATGGAGACAAATTAAACGGACTGGAAAAAATTATCCAGTACGGACAGGCCAACCAGACCGCATCTGCCGCCAGTGCCAATACTTTGTTTGGTGATATGACTTCTGCCATGCAGGTACCCGTACCGAAAATTGCCAGCGTTGAACCCTGGACACTCACCGAATTACTCGATCATGAAAAAGATGTAACGGGAATGTTCATGAGTGGTCACCCACTGGATCATTTTAAGTTTGAACTGAAATATTATGGCATTACCAATATCAGTGATTTTAATGAGATCAAGGAAACACTGCACCTGCAACCCAATCCGGGTAAACAGTTACGTGTGGCGGGTTTGGTGATTGATGTACAACATCGTGTAACCAAGACCGGTAAAAATTTCGGTTCCTTTATCATTGAAGACTTTAGCGGTAAGACTGATTTTATTTTGTGGAGTGAAGATTATATCAAATTCCAGAACTACCTCGAAAAAGGACAGAACATTTTATTAACCGGTTTCTTCCGCTCTCGGTATAACCAGCCGAATAATTTTGAGTTCAAGATCAATGTGATGTCGTTACTGGAAACGGTAAAACAGAACTTAACACGCAGCATTGAAATTAACATGCAGCCCGCATCGCTCACACCCGATTTTGTTACATTCATTGATAAAAATGTAAGGGAACATCCCGGCAAGTCATCACTGCGGTTTACCTTGTATGAACCAAGAGAACAATTAAAAGTAAGCCTCTACACATTAGAAAGAGGCTTCCTCATGAATGAAGACATGGCGAATTTTCTGCTGGATAATCCAGACATAGAAGTAAGTGTAGGTCTGGTAGGATAATACTCCGTGCAACTCTGTGCCGTATTCTGTGTAACTCCGTGGTAAAAAAACCACAGAGTTGCACGGAGTTGAACACGGAGTTTCACAATTTATTCCTGCCTTTATTGATACATTGCCCAACAACTGAAAATACCTATTGACCATTCACCATTCACTCCTACCCTCCGCCGCCTATCCATTTCCTTGCCACAAATCTCAAAAAATCATACCTTATTGCATTCAAATAAACAACGAATGCAAGCCGAAACCCTGAAACAACGCATCATTACCGTTGATGCCCTGCGTGGATTTGCCCTGCTCGGTATTTTACTCGCGCATATGATTTACTGGTACAATGCCGGTAATATGCCCGGAGACCTATTTCAAAAACACGATGGTATTGCCATGCGCATAGTAGGCACTATCAACGATATACTGATTTCGGGTAAATTTTTTGCTTTCTTCTCCTTTCTTTTTGGACTGAGCTTTTTTCTCCAGATGAAAAGCATGGAAGACAGTGGCCGTCCCTTTGTATGGCGTTATGCCTGGCGCATTACCCTAATGGGTATCATCGGTTTGATACACCATGCTTTCTGGAGAGGAGATATTCTTTCGATATATGCCCCACTGGGTTTTCTGCTCTTGCCTATGCGTAAACTGAGTAATAAAGTGATACTGATCATCGGTGTCTTACTCGCCATCAACCTGCCGGCTTTATTAATTCAGTTATCGGGGTTGATTGAACAAATGGGTGCCACTGCTACCCCACCGCCACCACCACCTGCTGCTACGCCCTCCGCTCAGGATCCCTCACAGGTATTTTTCAGCACCGTGTATAAAAGTGATTTGTGGACGATGATGAAAAGCAATATCCTCAGCATCGGAGAAAAATTTGATTTCCAGTTTGGCAGTGGCAGGATTTATGTTACACTTGGCTTTTTTCTGCTGGGTATGTACAGTGGCAGGAAAGGCTGGTTTGCGATGAGCAGTGAGGAAAGGAATCCTGCTTTCAAAAAAATCAGAAACCAAGCAGGCTGGCTGGTACTCACCACGCTGGTGATCGGCATCGGCATCATTGTAGCAAATGAACTTTTAAAATTAGGTTGGGAACAAATGCCATTACCCGGTTATATTTTTGGCATCCTTTTCAATATCAACAGCGCTGCCCTTGTGGTGTTTTATGTGGCGGGTATTACGTTACTGATGAACCGGTCATTCTGGCAACGCCTCTTGTATCCCTTGGCACCCGTAGGTAAAATGGCATTGACCAGTTACCTCCTGCAAACAGCACTCGGATTGATTTTATTTTTCCATTTCGGTTTTCAACTGGTGGGAGTAACGGCTCCCTGGTTAAACTGGGTGATAGCCATTATATTTTTTATACTGCAGGCATGGTTTTGCAAATGCTGGTTCCGGTATTTTTATTTCGGTCCGGTAGAATGGTTATGGAGAACAGCCACTTATTTTAAAGTACAACCCTTCCGGAAAAAATCTACTCCGTGAAACTCTGTGGTTCTTTTTGCTTACTTTTTTTAACCACAGCGTTTCACAGAGTTTGACACGGAGTGGCACGGAGTTATATGGCCTGACCGAAAGTGAGTAGGTTATGATCGGGGTCGAGCAGTGCGAATTCTTTTTGTCCCCAGGGCTTTTCGGCCAATGGTGCATTCGGATGAATGACTACAGCTTTTTCCAGTAACGATTGATACAGTTGATCAATATCACTCGTTCTGATATACACTTGTCCGTCATTCGTCAACGGATCGAGAGCAGGAAAAGCAAAAAAATGTATTTCAATCGCATCCTGCTGTATGATGAGGTAATCACCATAATCTGCACTTACTGTAAAACCCAATTGCTGGTAGTATGTTTTGGTATGTTCCTTATTGCGCATCGGCAATTTGGGATGTATCTGTTGAAGCATACCACAATTTCAGTTATTTCTGTTTACAGCATTATTAAATTCAATCATTAAACCTCTTTTTTCAATATATAGCTTCTACATCATCCCCCCTCTTTATACGCTTAGTCAAAAAAACTCCGTGCTACTCCGTGTTCCACTCTGTGTAGCTCTGTGGTTAAAAAAAATATTAATATAGTAACCACGGAGTTGCACGGTTTTTCAATGTATCAACATAAACTTTTTGTTTTTGGTGTCGAGGACCAGACCAGTATGTAAAAACAATTTATTACCCGTCATCCCTCCTATGCCCAATTTCAACATACGGATTACCTGCTCTTCACTGGCGCCTTCCATATAGGTTACGGTTTGAATGGGAATGCTAAGCTGGCTCAGTTCCACACTGTCTTTTGTTGCCAGGCTGTTGGCATACAATGTACGGCCCCATGATTTTACCGGGTACCTGCTGGTAACAGCATCGGCAACCGCCATCGACATCGCCGTTTCTCTTGACGTTAATAAAGCAAAAGCACTGGAGCCTGTATCGAAATACAGGGTTGTTTTCTTTCCTTTTATGGTTACGGGAAGCAGAATATTACGCTGTACATAACTAAAATCGGTTAACCGGTTTTGTAGTTTTTCCGGAACGGTATAGTTCAATAATATCTGTTGATGAGGATAGTCAATTAAAACCGTTTTGTTTTCCAGCCAGTCGCTGCCAATGGTACCGATGATTTCTTTTTTTCTTCCCGACCAGTCAATGGTTTTTTCTGTAAAATCAAGCAGACCCGGTTCGGTGATCTTCACTGTATTTTTTCCGACGCTTATTTCTATGGCTGCCAGGCGGCGGGTACTATCTTCCACCGGGTAAAAAGCAGGATATTTTTCGCTGATGGCCCTGAGTTTGGGTTGATAGAAAATGGTAGCCGGGGCACCCATATCGAACTGCATATAAAACTGTTGGGGGCAATTGGGTAGCTTCACCGGAATGAGCATGGCGGCATGGGGTTCTATCGTACCATTTACGCTGTCGCGCATCCAGTTAAAAGGAACAGTATATTTTTTGGAGGGCAACAAACCAATATGGGTGGCCGGAGCCTGACCATCAACCATGCTGATGAAAACAAAACTCACGATAGTAAACAGACCCTGTTTTGTACGGAAAAATGAGTGCATAATTTTTTCAACAAAACTAAGGGTGCAGACAGGGTAAGACCAGCTACAAATGCCCGACAAGCACACGACATCTGCACGACATCCCTTTAAAATCAATGCTTTAGAAGGTTTTCCGGATCTGCCTGTGTTGCAAGAGAATGACTAGTGCATTCAGAAAATACATCAGGAGAAAAGGCCAGATATACGCCATTACACCCTCTTTACTGCCCTTCATGGATAGCATCGCGTAGTTGTATCCAAAAACAGCCAGCAGGGCGAGGTGCAGACTGATGACCCAGTAAATCTGCCGCCTGATGATGGTTAGGCAATAGCGAAGGGCGGCAGCAGGAATATCCGTTCTTTTTTTGAGGATAGACATTGGTACGAGGCTATGTACCCAGGGAATAATGATATAGGTAAAACAGGAAAAATTAAACAGGATCATGAAATGGCGCAGGTCGTCAGTGGCAGGTGCAATGTTGCTGGTTTCAGGTTCCTGATCAATCAGACTTTCATAAGCAATATCCAGTGCCTTGGCAATGGCTTTCAGGGTAAAACTTTGTGGCGTATTCGCACCGGCTTCTATACGCTGAATGGTTCGAACGGTTATTTGTGAAAGATCGGCGAGTTCTTCCTGTGTAAGCCCTTTAAATTTTCTCGCCGCGGCAATTTTCTTTCCGAGTTGCATGTTTTCTACTCCCCTGGTTTAAGAGAGCAAAATACAGGCAAATTTTGTTTTCTGTTTTCTTTTTCCCGGATACCATCAACACATTTTTTTTTTACGATCGTATCCCACTCACGCCAAAGGCGCGAGATTGGGGACCTTGCGTTGCTTCACATTCGGTGTATCAAATAGTTATTCGCTGTGTATGTTATGTATAATAATGAGAAAGCTAAGTAAATAGTAACATGTGCCAGTGTAAGCTCTGCCGCAACGACACCATTCTTTCACCTGCGGTGATAGAGGGAGACATCGCGGTAAACACTGTGAAGAAGAAAGCACACTTTTCGGAGAAGAAAGGAGCATCACCTACTCTACCGAAATCTGGTAGGATATATTCTGGCGATGTCTGTATATAACTTTCTTACCATTTTGAACCGCTGGTGTCCATCTGGGAGAAGCTTTGATTACCCGGATGGCTTCCATATCTGCAGACCATTCGTATGATTTTTGGATAAACACATCTCCGGGGTACCCTTCTTTATCAATAATAAAAAGTACACCAACAACTGCTTTGGTTGATCTTGTCGTTAATTCCATTAATCGATTCGGCGTTACAAGGTTTTTGGAGAGATAGGCTGTCCAGCCAGGAATACCACCCTCAAAATCTGCAGGCGACTGAACCACTGTAAATTCTTTGGTTTCCTTTTTTTTCTGCTCCTCCTCTTCTTTTTCAAGTTCTGCAAACGATTTGGATGAGCCATCACTATAGGTTACTGTTCTTGTAACATAGTTCTTGCGAACCTGAAACTTACAGTTTTCAAAATACTCTTCTCGTTTTGCATGCATGCTGTCATCCAGCTCATAATACCAGTTGCCGTTCTTCTTTCCATTCACCACCGTACCCATACTGTCTAATTTACCTTTTGCATTGTACCAGGCAAATCGGCCATTGGGTATTTCCAGTTTAGGATCTTTATAGGTTTCCCATTTAACCATCGGGCCGGTCTTTCTGTAATACCTGCAGATATAGGTTGAATCGTCTTCTTTTACGGCATGCATAAAGTAGGTCGCCTCATCGATATCTTTGGCCTCACTCCAATCTTTCTTAAAGTATTCTACAAAGCCCTGAGATTGACAAACCCCATGGCTACTAAAAATACACAAACAGGAAAGCACAATAATGAACCGGATCATTGCAGTATTTTTTTTAGATTTTAGAATTGCTGTAAATTAATTTACTGTTCGGAATAAATTAATGTCAGCTACTACTTTTTGTTACAGGTGACCAAGGAGTAGGTTCTACTTCTTTTGTTTTATGTAAACATGTTAGCTGTGTGGCTCGCAGAGTCCTCTCCGATAGAAATCTGAGCCGAAATGCTCGCTTACTAAATACACTATTCATAGAAGGAAAAGGTTTACGTCTGGTAAAGATTGAATCTGAATGGCAGCTTTACCTACTTACGCTTAAATGTTTTTGCAATCTTTCTGAAACTTTCCAGGTACTTATCAAAATCTTCTTTGGTCTGTCCAATCATGATATAATAATCACCAGTTTCGTTAAAGAGCATGACCTGATATACCAATTCAGTTTTGTCATCTTTCGTTTTCCCGTTAGCAATAATTTCATAGCCGCTTAAATTGTCAATCTTTACCTGATTGGTTTCCTTGATCATACTTTGTTCGCCACGAGGAAGATTTTTAAGCCTTTCTTCTGCATATTGCTTTTGATTCTGAGAGGAAATTTTTGCAATCGACTTAGCCACCATAAAAGTCGGTTTATCAGTGGGGATTTTTCCGTCGGTTGAATAAATTAAACTACCCGACATATACCTGATGAGTTTAAATTCCGACTCTTTTGTATCAATCGTAAAAGTTACTGCCTCCAGTGGGTGCTCATTTTGCAGGTTGTTGTATACTATTGATAATATAGCATCCTTCATTTGTGGTTCTATATTTTTTGATGCTTCAGGGTAAATACCATTCACTATAACGGTAGCTTTTGAATCGCCAAAGACCAGCATTTGTTTGTGATAAGTTGTACCGTTGGCTGGTTGTGTAACCTGCATCAGTGAAGCTTTTGAGCCATTAAAATCAATAACTTGCTTCTTTAGTAATGTCATCCCCCTTGATAGTAAAGCTTCTGCTGTAAAACCATCTACTATAGTTTGATAGGGACCGGGAAGTTCATTCACCATGATGGAAGCACCTGTTGCTGCATTTTGAAAACCACTGAAAGCGGTCGCTGCAACAAAACCAGCTGGTGGAATCATGCTACACTTTGTGCCCGGAATTTTTATATGCTGTGTTGTTTGCCCAAACACAATTTGCCCTACAAACAGGCAGGCAAGTAAAAGTCGCTTTTTCATTTTGAAGTGTGTGGTTTTACAATAGCAGTCAACGCATGTATTTACGCACTATACAGCCCTTCTGAACAAACAGGATTAACAGCTAATTTTACACATTAATAAAAATAAATATTTTTCTGCCATCCTGCAACAGCAGCCTCATAGAATTTTTCACAAACAGGCTTTGATGATATACCGGCTCAGGAGATGAGAAACGTTTGGAAAGTTTCGGAACTTTCCAAACGTTATCGCTCATTTCGGGAAACACTGCGAAGAAGAAAGTGACCCTCTCTATGTCTTTTTACATGAAAAGTTAAGCCATAACTGGTTTAGCTGAGCCCAGTTTTGATGATTGAAGGGTTTGGGCGACAATTCATGAAAAATGATTGTCTTGTTTTCCTCTTTACAAAACTTCAGATGAACAATACAATTGAGTGTTATGGGCTTGCGCGACATATAATCTGTCATGTTAACCGTTCCGCTATAGGTTTCAAGATCATTTTTTGCTGTGGCGGTCTTTTTAAAAGAAGTGGTTGCGGGTGGTAGTTTTTCGATATCTACTTTTGAAGGATCAGTATTCACCTTTAATAACCCTGTATAATAATTTTTCAGGTTTTCTGTGATGGTCTGTGCACTCATTTTCACGGTTCCATCTACATACCATAAAAAAGCATAGGTCCAGTATTCTTCGCTGGCCGGTTTTGCCCAGCCGGGTGTAAACCGAATATCTTCCACCCCTTTATAGGGAATTTGCGGGGCAAAGCTGACGGGAATCAGGAAACGTTCGATGGTCCAGTCTTTGGGTATGTTTAGCTGGTAGGGAGCCTGCCATTGGTGACCATCAAACGACGTTTGTGCCTGTCCATACTTGCTCAATAAGCTGAGACAAAGCACCAAACAAACCATGTTTTTCATTTACTTATGTTTAGTACCATCTAACATACATTGATTTTCGATACCCAATGAGCTGCCAGGGAAAGTTTTGGAAAGATTTAGCGGTTTGTAAAGATGAACAGGGGTTTCAGCCACCCTTTCTTCGGGGTTTCTTCGGGAATCCTTCGGAACCGCTTCGGGAATTCCCGAAGAAACCCCGAAGGATGACCGAAGCCATGTAGGCTATGATACGGCTATGAGTGGAAGCTGATTCGAATTGTCTTATAGTGTCTTACTAGACACACTTCAAGAATAATAAACTTTTGAAAGTTTCAGCACTTTCCAAAAGTTATCGCTCATCTTTCAGAATTAGTATTTGAAGGAGTTAAAATATTTCCCTTGTATATTTTTTATTTTCTTTTCACGAAGAAGTTGTGTCACAAAGAATGAAATTGAAAGCCCAACCCATAACCAAAAGCTATATTCGAAGGCCCATAAAATAGGCTTAAGAATAATGAGCAGCCATTGAATTAATAGAAGAATTCTAAGTCGCTGAGTTTTTTGAAAAAAACAAATTGTATCAAGTATAACTAATGCTAAAAGAAATAATCCAATAGGTATAAGCCCATATGTTAAGAGAAAAACAGGTGTCATTAAAAGTTCCGTGAGTAATTCCGACACTGATTTCGCACTTTCGTGAAATTGAAATAGCGCAGCAAATATTAATGATAAACCAGTACCTACTAATACACCAAGCAAGTTAACCCAATTAGTAAGATAGATAGCGAGTAAGTATTTAAAATATTCCACTTAGATATGCAACAGTTTATTTAATTGAGTTCATCTCATGTTCTCACCTCCCATCTAAGAACAATTTACGCATACACTCGCACATTAATAAAAAAAATCTAGTATTCTACAACATTACCTTCATTTATTCTCTCACAAACTTGCTTTGGTTATAAAAAGGTTTAGGAGACGAGTAACTTTTGGAAAGTTTCAGGACTTTCTTAAAGTTATTGCTCAAAATAGTTGTTTACTAAAGTTAAACATATTCATTCGATCACTACCATACGGAATTGACCTGAAGTTCAAAAGTTTAAAATCTTTAAAAATTTCAAGTACTTCATTTTTAGTTAAGTATTTTTTATTGCAAAATTCATCTATATGGTTTTTATAGTTCGGTTCTGGCTCAACGATTGTAAGAATCCCATCCGTTTTCAATATTCGTTTAAGCTCACTGACCATTTTTTTGGTTTTTTCAAACTCATGTACTGTCCTTCTACACAAAACCCTTTTGTAAGAAGACGTAGCCAAAGGAATTGAATCAATTCGACCTGCGATAAACCTGTACCTATTCTCAATATTTTGATATTTTTTTGAATCCCTGAACGTCTTTTTGATTTCAGTTTGCGTAAAATAATCAGTACACTTCTTCCCGCTCTTATTACATAAAGTGAAAAATTCTAAATCTTCCAGCACTAAGAATACATTCGGATAAAACCGAGCAATTTCTCTTGAAAAGAGTCCATCCTGACAACCAATATCCACCAATGTATCAACTGTTTCAAGTTGATATTCTCTAATCTCAGTTATCCCCGGCAGTTCATCACTTTTTTGTATTATTCGATTTGAACTACACACAACCACCAATAAACATAAAATGATTCGTAGCATAATTTTTTTTTCCGAAGGGTCTACTTTTTTGAATGTTCCGCGCAGATGTCTCTCGCAGAGGCCTCTGCGATCGCTCACACATAGGAAAGTTAATGATTAATTTTATTGTTCGATTCTTCGGTGACGAATTAGTAAGCTCTAAAGTAATACTGACACCCTGACTGCAATAGAGGCTTATTGTAAAGTTTCCCACTCAGGGTTCTTTGCATGTATCAATGCATTCTTTTTACTTCTCCTCCACCCTTTTATTTCTTTTTCTCTTTTAATTGCATCTTCAATGGAGGTATAACACTCATAGTAAATCAATGCACAAATATTATATTTAGCAGTAAAACTATTGCGATATAGTTTTTGCTTATGCTGCCATATTCGCTGTGTCAAGTTTGATGTAACACCTACATATAACATCGTTTTAGAAGCATTGGTTAGTATATAAATATATCCGGGCTTATGCATGAAATAAGTTTATTACGAAAATACAGTCATTGACTGCGAACAGGGCGTAGTTATAAGCTGGGGCGGACCCTTCGTCGCAATTTCCGACTGAAAGTCGGAATGCTCCTCAGGGTGACAATGTATGCAGATAAAAAAACTGCAGTGATTGGCTTTGCCAATCACTGCAGCAGGCTCCCACTCCTTACACGTCACCCAGAGGAGCATTTCGATCGCAGATCGAATTTGCGACGAAGGGTCTATTTATTTTTAGTTGTGCGTGCGGGTGAGTGGTATGCTATAAGGTTAAGCTATTATTGGCTCTTCTCGGCGTAAGCCCTACCGCCACGTCCCCGATCTTTCACCTGCGGTGATAGAGGGAGACGAGGCGGGGAACACCCTGCGAAGAAGGAATCTACCCTGTATGCAGATTTTCGAAACCCATTTTACACATTAGTAAATTTACTCATTTTAATCCATTCCTGCAAGCCCAAGCATGTCGTTCCTCCTCTGGATGCCGGGATTTTTCTTTAGAAGATGCTTTGCTGCCCCCTGTCAGGTTTCCCTTGCCCTTACGTCAGTAATAACAGTGGCAAAAAAATCAAAGGGGCGGAGATTGGGGATAGATTAGAGCCTTTTAGAAAGTCTCAGAACTTTCCAAAAGTTAATGCTCACATTTATTTATGGAGTTATTGGCTTTCGGATAATTCATCATTGTCTTTTTTTTCCTGGGGTAATCTATCTTGCTCTTTATTATTGGATCTTTCTGATTCGGTAATATCTGTTTGACTATCTTCTGAACTTGCCTTGGTCAAATCTCTCAATTCAGTTTTTTTCAGAATGTCAGCAATTGAACTGACTGGGTTATACCATTGGGTCGTCGCTTTTATAGTCTCGGCACTTTTGAGTATGTCCGCAATTGAACTGGACGTATTAAACCATTGGGACGACATTTTTATAGTCTCAGCATTTTTGAGTATATCCGCAATTGAACTAGACGTATTAAACCATTGGGACGATGCTTTTATAGTCTCAGCATTTTTCAGTATGTCGGCAACTGAACTAGGTGGATTAAACCATTGGGACGATGCTTTTATAGTCTCAGCATTTTTCAAAAAGTCCATTGCAGTAATAAAACTCTCATCGGATTGTCTCACTTTCTTAACCTCGCTAATGGTTGCATCCTTTATTTTAGTAACTAGTTTTCTTTCCTTAGCGTACTGTAAAAAATTATCTGCATTATAAATTAGAATACTTAACCCAGTTAAATCATAAAATTCTTTAATTAACTCTTCTCTTGGTCTTATTGTTTTGCCATTTTCAATAGTCCACCAATCCTCTTTTCTGTCATCTGTAATAAAAACAATTTCCTTCTTTTCCTTTTTAGCTAATGAGATAATTTCTTTCCAAATAATTAAATCTCCGTAAATATGTTGATCACCTTTTTTCCGTTTGCTTTCTAAATCTTTATATCCAGGCGGTATTAGTTGATCATATCTTTCTTTTCCTTCAACATATATTTTCTTTAATTCATCTTTACTGAATTGTACACCTACCTTGTTTTCATAAAGTTCGGTAAGCTGTAAAAGTATTTCATCCTTACCTCTGAAATCTGGATGACTTTTTTTTTGTTTTTCCAACTCACTCCCAATTTTTTTTAGAAAATCATCTTGAAGTTTTTTTATACTTTCAATTTGAATGGAAGGATGCCTTAAATATTGGTTCAATAAATTGGTGATATTTTTTTCAGAAATATCTTTTATTGAGGATAGAAGGCTGTTATAAGAGTTGGTCAAAGTCTCAATAACAAAATGTCGATTCGAATGATATTCATGTCCAACTTGAAATGGCATGAATAGTTTCTCTTTTAGTTTTGTAATAGCTAAAATAAAATCCTTTCGTGTCGAATCAGAATATCGATAAAGATTGAGAAGAGCATTTGCGTCAAACACAAATATGCCATTTTCCCACGCCTTATCAATTTCAGCTTGGGTTGGTTCGTAAAAACCGAAAAATTCTTTCTTCATATCTTTTATAGTAGTATGTCTGCTTATTAATGACAAATGTGTGGGTTAACGAAATCCATTTCACACATTAGTAAATTTACTCATTTTATTCATTCTCACAACCCCCACCCATTTCTAATTCCTTATTTCCTGTTCCTTATTTGCTGCCCCCCTGTCAGGTTCCCCCTGCCCTAACGTCATTAATAACAGTGGTGGAAAAGTCAAAGGGGCAGAGAAGGGGGTTTGGGCTTAAATTTGTCTTCCTTTCAAAGCTGCAAGCCTCAAGCTTCAAGCTACAAGGAGGGAAAAACGGACTTCCGGTCTCTAAAACAATAAACATCTAAAAAATAAAAACAATGGCTTTAGAATTAACAGACGCGAATTTCCAGACGACCGTACTGGATAGTGATAAACTGACCGTAGTAGATTTCTGGGCTGAATGGTGTGGACCCTGTCGCGCCATCGGACCCGTTATTGAAGAACTGGCCAAAGATTATGACGGTAAAATAAATGTAGGTAAAGTAAATGTAGACCATAACCCTAACCTGAGTGTTAACTATGGTATTACATCTATTCCTGCCATCCTTTTCATTAAAGGTGGTCAGATTGTAGACAAACAAATTGGTGCAGTGCCTAAGTCGGTGCTGGATAAGAAGATACAGTCGCATTTATAGGAGCTATTAGCCTTTAGCTGTTAGCAGTTAGCTTTTAGAAGAGGCTTTTACCAATATGTTATTAAAAAAAGAAACCGGCTTCTTGGTCGGTTTCTTTTTTTTGTATTACTTCTAAATCCATTTCAGTAGCGAGTTGCTAAAAGCTAACTGCTAATAGCTAAAGGCTAGCAGCTAACAGCCCTAATGCCCAGCATGCTGCACAACCGCGGCATCGTGCTTATGACGGAAAAGTATACCAAAAAAGATGGCGATGAACAGGGCGTAGATGGCGAAGACCATCCAGATGCCGGGCCAGTCTTTACTGCCATCGGGCAGCAGGTAGAACTTATCTATCATCCAGCCACTCAGTATGCTTCCCATGATGGCGCCAAAGCCGTTGGTCATCATCATGAATAAACCCTGTGCCGAGGAGCGTATTTCCGGTTCTATGGTGGTTTCTACAAAGAGTGAACCCGATATATTAAAGAAATCGAAAGCCATACCGTACACAATATTCGAGAGGATGATCATCCACAGCAAACCTTCCGGGTTTCCAAAAGAGAACAGACCAAACCTTAATACCCAGGCAAACATAGATATGAGCATCACTTTCTTAATACCAAACTTTTTCATAAAGAATGGTATGGCCAGAATGAACAGTGTTTCAGATATCTGCGATATGGATATGATGATGGTTGAATATTCCACCACAAATGAGTCTTTATACTGTTCTATTTTTTCGAAATCTTTCAGGTAGGTATCGCCATACATATTGGTTAGCTGCAGGGCGGCTCCCAAAAACATAGAAAACAGGAAGAAGATGGCCATTTTATAATTACCCAGCAGTTTAAAGGCACGTAAACCCAGGTTATCGATCCAGGAGCCCTTTCCCTTTCCTTTGTTTTCCGGCGCACATTTGGGCAGGAACCATGCATAGATTCCCAGCACCACGGCAAACACACCCGCTATATAAAACTGGTTGGCGTTGATGGCATTGCCTGTTACAGATGCAATCTGTTCACCAAATGCCTTACCTGCATCCCATGGCGATTGCGGATCGCTGATGAGGTTGGTGAGCCACATAGCCGCAATAAAACCTATGGTTCCCCATACACGGATGGGGGGAAACACTTTTACCACATCCTGCTGGTTGTCTATTAAAATACGGTACGATAGCGAATTGGATAAGGAGATGGTGGGCATATAAAAACACATACTCGCCAATAATACCCAGAAGAAGGTATCGGGCACATCAATCAATGGCAATACAAATAGTGTGATGCCGTATAAAATGTGTAGAATAGAATAGAGTTTTTCGGCATTCATCCACCGGTCGGCGATAATACCCACCAAGGCGGGCATAATGAGTGAGCCCAGACCCAGGGTAGAGAATACAGCCCCGAACTGTGCCCCTGTCCAGTTTTTAAACCCGAAACCATATGAACCCAGGGTAGTTAGCCATGCACCCCATATAAAAAATTGCAAAAAACTCAGAACGGTTAGTCTTAATTTAATCGACATAGGTTATTCAGTTAATCATTGAACCATCCCCTACCGGTTACTGTTGATACTGGGGACCAACGAATCTATAGAAAATTCGTGAACTTGAGGGAGCTGTTAGCTTTTAGCTATTAGCCTTTAGCTTTTAGTGCTGGATTTTAAAGAAAAATGGTATGCTATAGAAATGCTTCTATACCTGCTTGCTGGTACCCGGTAACCCCCACACCCTCCGCTAATGGCTAATAGCTAACAGCTCAAAACCCGTATTTTTGCACCCTAAATAGTGAAGATGAGCACCCGAATTTCAGACCCATTTGTATTAGTTGCCACACAGCCCGATACCCAGTTAAAAAAGATAGGCGAAAAAATTCTACATAAGGAACGTATTTCTTTTGATGAGGGTGTTTTGCTCTTCGAAAAAGGCTCCCTCTCCTGGCTCGGCGCCCTCGCCAACTGGGTACGTGAAGAGAAGCACGGTAACAAAACCTATTTCAACCGCAATTTTCATATTGAACCCACCAATGTTTGTGTGTTCTCCTGTAAGTTCTGCTCCTACTCCCGCCTCTATGCCCACCGCGATGAAGGCTGGGAACTGAGTATTGAACAGATGATGCATATCGTGAAAAGCTACGATGGCAAACCCGTTACCGAAGTACATATTGTGGGGGGTGTTCATCCAAAAATGAACCTCGATTTCTTCCTCGAACTTTTACGCACCATCAAAGCACATCGCCCCGATCTTCATATCAAAGGATTTACACCTGTTGAACTCGATTATATGTTCCGCAAAGCCAAAGTTTCTGTGGAAGAAGGTATGCGCATGGCGCATGAAGCCGGGCTCGATTCTTTACCCGGCGGCGGTGCCGAAATTTTTCATCCCGATATCCGCAAACAGATCTGTGAAGATAAAGTAGATGCAGATGGTTGGTTACTTATCCATGAAACCGCACACAACCTGGGCATGCACAGCAATGCCACTTTACTCTACGGTCATATTGAACAGTTCTGGCACCGTATTGACCATATGGACAGACTGCGCCAGTTACAGGATAAAACCGGTGGCTTCAACACTTTTATTCCACTCAAGTTCCGCAATAAGGATAATGATATGAGTCATATCGCCGAATCTTCCATTGTAGAAGACATGCGTATGTATGCCGTTTCGCGTTTGTACATGGATAATTTTCCACACCTGAAAGCTTACTGGCCCATGCTGGGCAGACAGAATGCGCAGCTCAGTTTATCTTTTGGTGTGAACGATATCGACGGCACCATCGACGACTCCACCAAAATTTACGCCATGGCAGGTAGTGAAGAACAAACACCTACCATGAGCACGGAGGAATTGGTTCGACTTATTAAACAGGTTAACAGACAACCGGTGGAGAGAGGTACGCTGTACAATGAGATTAAAGACTACTCGGGGGAATTTCTGATGTCGGATGTATGATGTATGATGTCAGATGGCAGATGTCAGATGTAGGATTTTTTTTGAGTTTTGACTTTTGAATTTTGCCTTTTGAATTATCTCTTTCAAAGCTCATGCCTCTTCTGCTCTATCGGCGTTTGTTCTTCTTTGTATAAATCGACCTGGTGTTGGGTGGGTAACAGAATTAAACGAAGGGTGGTATCGTTGGTGAAATAGCTGATGGCCCAGTTGATGAAGATAATGAGTTTGTTTTTTACACTCAGTATCAGCATCAGGTGGAGGAACATCCATACAAACCATGCAAAACGTCCCTGGAAACTCATAAAGGGTAAATCAACCACTGCTTTTCTTTTGCCTACAGTAGCCATGGTTCCCGGACTTGTATACATAAACGGTAACAGACTTTGTGCTTTCTCTAACCGTTTAAAATTGGCTACCAGATTTTTGGCCTGCGCAATAGCTACATTGGCCAGTTGCGGATGTCCTTTGGGAAATTTATCTGTTTCCATATAGGCAATATCACCCAATACAAAAATATCTTCTGTTCCTTCCATCCGGTTAAACTGGTCTGTTTTAATCCTGTTGCCTCTTACCAGCAATGAAGCATCTACACCATTGGGTACATTACCGGTAACACCTGCTGCCCAGATCATGGTATTGCAGGCGATACTGCTGCCATCGGCCAGTAATACTTTTTTCCCGTCATAATCTTTTACCTGTGTATTTAGCTTCACCTGCACACCCATCGATTCGAGATAGGCCTGCGATTTCTGTTGCGATATTTTACTCATGGGGCCCAGTGTGGCCGGACCTGCTTCGAGTAAATACACATTGAGTCGGGAGAAATCCATATCGGGATAATCGCGGGGAAGGATATTTCTTTTCAGCTCTGCCAGTGAACCGGATAGTTCAACACCAGTAGGGCCACCTCCTACCACTACAATATTCATGATGCCTTCCAGTTCTTCGGGAGATGCATCTAATGCTTTTTCGAAATTAAGCAGTATGTGGTTGCGTATGGCAATGGCTTCTGTGGTTGACTTCATCGGATACGCATAACGCTCGATGTTTTTGTTACCAAAATAATTGGTGGTACAACCCGTAGCAATTACCAGATAGTCGTAAGGAAAAATACCGGCATCGGTATGCACTTCTTTGGTTGCCTTATCGATGCGTTCAATTCCGGCAATACGCACATGTACATTGCCCTTGTTCTGAAATACTTTACGGAGTGGGAATGATACAGAGCTTGGTTCCAGACGACCGGTGGCTACCTGGTAAAAAAGTGGCTGAAACTGGTGAAAATTATACTGGTCAATCAGTGTGATATCAAAGTCGGCGCTTTTTAATCTGCGTGCCAGTTGTAAACCGGCAAAACCCGCACCCAGAATAACAATTCGTTTTTGCATGGTGCATTTCTTGCAAAGTTACGCCATGTGTAGGGGAATTATGATTTGATGGTTTCGATTTTAGAAATCATTGATATTAGATGTCGGATTTGATTTAAAGGAGCATTCCCAAGAAAATCCGACATCTGACATCCGACATCTGCCATTCTCTCTTAGCATTCCGGTAAACTGATCGGAATATGTATCGCCAAGCCTCCGTCTGCAGTTTCCTTGTATTTGCTGCTCATGTCGAGGGCAGTGTCCCACATGGTTTTAATGACTTTATCGAGGCTCACTTTGGCATAATCAGGTGAGCCCTGCAATGCCAGTTGCGATGCCGTAATGGCTTTGATGGCTCCCATGGTGTTTCTTTCAATACATGGCACCTGAACAAGCCCGCCTATCGGATCGCAGGTTAGACCGAGATGGTGTTCCATGGCTATTTCTGCGGCCATCAGTGTTTGTCGTTGTGTACCACCCAGCGATTCTGTTAATGCCGCTGCTGCCATGGCCGATGATACGCCTATTTCTGCCTGGCAACCTCCCATGGCCGCAGATATGGTGGCCCCTTTTTTAAAGATGCTGCCTACTTCTGAAGCAGTAAGGAGAAAGCGGGTGATTTTTTCTTCATCATAGCCATCACAAAAAGCAATATAGTATTGCAGCACTGCCGGAATAACGCCCGCTGCACCATTGGTTGGTGCTGTTACGACTCTTCCAAAAGATGCATTCTCTTCATTCACAGCCAGTGCAAAACAACTGACCCAGTCAAGGATATATTTAAAATCATTTCCGCCCGAACGAATAGCTGCTATCCAGGAAATATAATCGTTATAAGACCTGTTGCTGATGAGTTTTTTGTTGAGATCGAATGCACGACGCCGCACCTGCAATCCTCCGGGTAGTTCCCCTTTGGTATGACAGCCTCTGTAGGTACAGTCGCGCATGCTGTTCCAGATATTCAATACCCCTTCCCGAGTAGCTGCTTCTGAGCGCCAGGCCGTTTCATTCTCCATCACCACTTCGTTTACACTCATGCCTGTTTTCATACACCAGTGTAAAATATCATCTGCGGTGTTGATGGGGAATGGAAGATCAACAGCCTGTTGTGATCCTTTGTCTTCTCCTTCCTTAACTACAAAGCCACCACCAATAGAATAATAGGTTTCACTAAAATGTTCCCCATTCTTCAATGCCACCAGAAACGACAACCCATTCGGATGAAAGGGTAATGTTTCATTAAAGAGAAACTGGAGGTTTTCGGGAAAATGAAAAGGTATAGATACTTTACCTCCCAACAATAAGGTCTGTGTATGTTCGATTTCTTTTACCTTGGGTGTAATGCTGTTTACATCTATGGTAACAGGATCTTCACTGCATAAGCCTAACAGCACGGCAATATCGGTTCCATGTCCCTTTCCTGTTTTGGCGAGTGAGCCATAAAGCAGTACGGTAACAGATGCTACTTCTTCGAGACTGTGCTTTGCTGTAATAGTGTCTACACACCGCAAAGCTGCCCGCCAGGGGCCCAATGTATGCGAACTGGATGGACCTACCCCTATTTTAAACATATCAAATACCGAAATCGCTTCGTGTGGCATGGTGATCGTTTAGAGGGGTAAAGTTAAGCAGTATGGGAGTCCGAAAGTCGGAAAGTCCGGGAGAAAGATAGCTGATGTCGGATATGACCAATAATAGTACAACCTCCGTGTCACTCTGTGGTTTTTTTACCACAGAGTTTCACAGAGTGGTGCACGGAGTTACACGGAGGTTTGCGTATGTGTTTTGATGATCTATAGAGAATAGAACTACTTCTTCCTGACTTTCGGTCTTCCCGACTTTCCCTATTTTTAACCATGCGATTCATTTTCATCTTCTTCCTGCTCACCACCACAATCCTTTCCGCCCAGGATACTGTTTTGCTCAGGCAACTAATGCAGGCTAAGCCTGAACTGTTTGGTACCATTCTCCAGAACAGGGATAGTTTCCGGGTGCAGATCATGTACACGCAGATTGACAGAGATAAAAAGAACAGACCCTCATTTACTGATTATGGTTTTCATCTTAACCCGAATGAATATTTTTATCCGGCGAGTACGGTGAAAATGCCGGTGGCTTTTCTGGCACTGGAAAAATGGAGTAAGGCTAAGAGAGCAGGTTTACCCATTGATCTGCAAAATACCCTGGTGACAGACAGTATTGATTTGGTGAAATACCTCAATAAATTACAGGATACGCTGCCCAACCGTCCGAGCATTGAACGTTTTATCAAACAGATTTTTCTGGTGAGTGATAACGATGCATTTAACAGGCTGTATGAATACATGGGTCAGGAAAATATTCAGCAGATGCTTAGTGCCAAAGGTTATCCGGATGCCGTCATTCGTCACCGGCTCAGTGTAAGCAGAACAGAGGAACAAAACAGGAGAACCAATCCTGTTTATTTGCTTGACAGGAATGGCAAAGAACTGTTCTCACAACCTGCTGCAGTAAGTAAAGCCATCTTCCCTTCTTTTCAAACCCGTTTAGGCAAAGGCTATTATGCCGGCAACCAACTGGTGAATGAATCATTTGTATTTGATGATAAGAACAGGGTGTACCTGAAAGATTTTCATCGCATGTTGCAAACAGTCATCATGCCCGATGCTTTTCCGGCTAAACAGCGATTCGATTTTACCGATGCCGATTACCAGTTTTTATACCGCTGGATGAGTGCCTTCCCTTCCGAAAGCGAATCACCCAAATATGATACCAGTAAAGTAGGTGATGCTTCAGCCAAATTCCTGTACTATGGTGCCGCTAAAGGAAGGGCACCCAAACATATCCGCATCTTCAACAAAATTGGTGGCGCCTATGGTTTCCTAACCGATGTGTGTTACTTCGTTGACTTTGAAAAAAAGATCGAATTCTTTTTGAGCGCTACCATTTTATGTAATAGTGATGGCGTATTTAATGATGACAAATATGATTATGATGCCATAGGATACCCCTTCCTGAAAAATATCGGTCAACTTGTTTACGAGCATGAAGTACAAAGAAAGAGAAAACGATTACCGGATTTAAGTAGATATAAGATTGAATATTAAAGAAGCCCCTCTTGTTTGATAACCTCCGTGTAACTCTGTGCCTTACTCTGTGCAACTCTGTGGTTTTGAGATATTTTTTACCACAGAGTTGCACGGAGTTGAACACGGAGTTACACGGAGGTTTGCGTATTCATTTTGATTATCTATAGAAAACAGAGCCACTTTTCTCCGACTTTCGGATTTTTCCGACTCCAAACTCCCTGACTTCCCCAAAACTTACACCTGTTTGCTTGTTTTTTACGAACTTTCCGCTCGCAAAATTCAAGTAACCAATTTATTTAATGTAAGAGCAATGCAATTATCCTCGCTTCTCAACCGTTTCAATGAGCCCGAAACACTGAAAATGGCCAAACTGGGCCGTGAATTAAGAGCCAAAGGTGTTGATGTCATCGACCTCAGTTTAGGTGAACCCGATTTCGACACACCCCAGCATATTAAAGATGCTGCCATTAAAGCCATCAACGATAACTGGAGCCACTATACACCCGTTCCAGGTTTTCTTGACCTCAGAGAAGCTGTTTGTACCAAACTGAAGCGCGATAATAACCTGGATTATGCTCCTGAAAATATTATTACTTCTACCGGCGCCAAACAGAGTCTGGCCAATGCCATTCTTGCACTGGTTGATGAAGGCGATGAAGTGGTAATACCTACTCCTTATTGGGTAACTTATTCAGAACTCGTAAAGATTGCACGCGGTAAAGTAGTAGAGATCAGAACAACTGTGGAGAATGGTTTTAAAACCACCGCTGCTGAACTGGAAGCAGCCATTACACCTAAAACAAAAGTGTTCATGTTTTCCTCACCCTGTAATCCATCGGGTGCAGTGTATAGCAAAGCAGAACTGGAAGCACTGGCTGCAGTGTTCAGAAAATATCCTGATATCACCATTCTCTCAGATGAAATTTATGAATACATCAATTTCGTTGGACAACATGAAAGCATTGCACAGTTTGCCGATCTGAAAGACCGTGTGGTGCTGATCAATGGACTGAGTAAAGGTTTTGCCATGACCGGATGGCGCCTGGGTTATATAGCAGCCAATGCCACTATTGCCAAAGCCTGTGAAAAATTACAGGGTCAGTTTACCAGTGGCACCTGCTCTATTACACAGAAAGCTGCCGTAGCTGCCTTAACAGGCGATTTACGTCCGTCGGAAGAAATGACCGAAGAGTTTACCAGAAGAAGAACAAGAACACTGGAGCTGGTAAAATCAATTCCAGGTTTCAAATGTTTTGAACCCGAAGGTGCGTTCTATGTGTTTCCGGATGTAAGTGCTTATTATGGTAAGTCTGACGGCACCAATACCATTGCCAATGCAGCAGATTTCAGCATGTACCTGTTGAATACAGCGCATGTATCTTCTGTAATGGGCGATGCTTTTGGTGAACCGAATTGTGTGCGTTTTTCTTTTGCCAACAGCATGGGCAATATCGAAAAAGCCTGGGGAAGAATTAAGGATGCGCTGGCGCAATTGAAATAAAAATCTGTGAATCTGTGGCTAAAGAAATTAAGCCACAGATTCACAGATTAATGTAAGATTATTTGGAGGCGGACACTGTTCCGCCTTTTTTACTGTCTACACTCACCGTGTATTTACCACCACCCTGTACAATCCATTTTACTGTTACAGAACCAAGACCGGGAATATTAGCTACTTCTATTGTAGCGGGATTCTGTTCCTGTTCCCTGCTCTGGTTGAGGTCGCGGTTTTCAACCTGTATGCCGGAAAGAATTTTTCCAGTAGTGGTCAGCGTAATATAATCAGGACGTTCGATTTTATTCTTGGTATCCTGGCTACTATGTGTTGGCATGAGACGGCTATTTGTAATAACAGCAGTTACTTCTTTCAGTCCGTCACCCAAATCTTTCTCACTGATCTCGTGTACATCGAGTTTGGGTGTATGGAAACAATGATAGATGCTGAATGCCATATTACGGTGTGCATCAGACTCGAGTAAGAATCCGGGATGCGCACGACCAAAGTTTTTCTTCATTCCACCCACTTCAATTTTACCATATTGCGGGTGATCGTATTCTGCCCAGGGCACAAATGCATCCTGGAACAATAAATAACGATCGAAGCTGAAACTTGCATTGTCAAATGGATCACGTGTAGCATCACGCATGTACATGAGGTAGGGTGTCCATAATTCATTGGAATACGTATAGATACCACGACCGGCATAAAACCAGTCTAACTCACCCCCATAAGCTGAATACAAATCTTTATACACCACCAGGTATTTATAACCCGGAATCAGTTCCTCTCCTTTTTTGGCAATGGCATCATATACGGCAATATCCTGTGCATTATAGGTACCAACGTCTTCCTGTCCGCCGGGACCGCGTAAGATCATACCACCCGCATTGTGGAATGATTGCGCAGCGGCGATGTTCGGATGTTTCATTACAAATTCCATCACAGCTCTGTTCTCCGGCAATGAGAAAGGATACTTGTAAGCACCATTCTGGATATAGTTGGGCTGCCATCCCCAACCCCAGTCGCGGTTCGGATCGTATTCAAAAGTGTAACCATCTTCATTCACACGACCATCGCCATCATTATCAATTCCTTCAATACCCAATAATTCATAATCACCTTTTTCATCGGGACCTACCTGAATCATATTGCGCGGGTCTTTGGGATCGAGTTTCCAACGTCCGTTTGGATTTTTGCGACGCATCATGGTAATATGACCGTCTTTATTGATGTCGTCGTAACTGTCTTCATTTACTTCTCCGTCTCCATCATTATCAACCGGTATTACACCAGAGCGGGGTGAACTACCCGTATTGGGTTTATGCATATAACTGTCGCGCGCATCGGGGTTGATGGTGGGCACGATATAAAACACTTTGTCTTCCAGTAATTCCTGAATGAATTTGGTATCACCAAAAGATTCTGTGAGGTACCATGCGGTATATAAGGCAAATTCAGCACCCTGTATTTCATTCGAGTGAATATTGCCATCGATATACATACCGGGTTTGGTATCGGCATTGCCTTTTTTGAAATCGGTGATGGTCAGACACCAGAGATCGCGACCCTCATAAGATTTTCCGATCGACTGTAATTTGGCGAGTTCGGGATATGCAGCGGCAATTTTTTTACAGATTTCACTGATGCCGGCATGATCATAATAACGATTCCAGGTAACGGTTACTTTCGGATTTACCGGAGAGCCCGCAGCTTTAAACACCTGGTTAGGCAATTGAGCCTGCACACAGATACCCGAACTGAGTACGAGTATGGTGGCGAATATTTTTGAAATAAACTTTTTCATGTTGAAATGATTTGTGATGATCAAAGATTAATCTCAATGGTTTTGGTACCTGCGGTTGGGCAACCTGCTTCTACAGTAAGTTTACCCGTGCCTTTTACCACCCAACTGAATGAGCTGGAACCATTGGCTTCGATACTATTCAGCAGTTGAATTTTCTTGCCTCCGATTACATCCTGTTTGGCCGCTGTTTGCAAAGCCACTTTTACTTTTTTCAGGAAATAACTTCTTTCACCCAGTTTGCTATGTGTAGCAAGACTACCCTTGTTCACCACTTCGAGGCTGATACGTGTTAACCCATTGGCCAGTTTCTCTGTCTTAAGGTTCACAATATCAATCTCTGCCTGGTAAGATGCGAGCTTCACGAGGAACTCCGTATTCTTTTTCACCACGGCATCAGCCATTTTATAGGGCGGATTATTCATTACGTAGGGGTCAATACCACCTACTTCTACTTTTTGTCCGGGAAAGTCAGGATGCTGAATGGCTTTCCATTCTGTGAATGTGTTGGTGATACCTTGTTGAGTAGCCCAGCGCAGGTAATTGGCTGCAGGGTCTTCCACCGTAAATGCTTTTTCTTTTTTTGCCGTATCTGGTTTTGCTTTAGGCACCCACCAGCCCGGTGTGCTGAAGCTATAGCGACCGAAATGGAAATAGCCCCATGACAATACATCACCACCTGCTGCATTGGTGCGGGGTGCATCTTTACTGCCGGTTACTTTATTGTACATATCACTCACCATACCGTTTACTCTGGCATCGGGTTCAAGCAAACCTGCTACAATACGTTGTGCCGCTGCTGCCGGGTTATAGGCAATCGGTGTGGAGAGATTATTATTGGTACCAAAACTTACCACTGCATATACATTGAATGCATCATAAAGAAAATCGAGCATGGCCCTGGTTTCTTTTTCGCTGGCGGGAAATTCACCGGCACCTGCTGCAAATGTTTTATGGTTGTAGGTCAGGTTCTTATTAAATGCTATTCCACCTTCTCCATCTTCATTGAAAGAGCCGTCTTTATCATTATCGATACCTTCAGTGAGTAATTTATATTTACCTTTCTCTCCTTTGGCCATATCTGCTTTCATCAGCACGCGTGCATCATCGGGATGCAGTTTATAGTCACCTGTTACCGATTCCACACGCAGGAAAGTAATTTTGCCATTCCCATCAAGGTCATCCCATCCGTCTTCATTCTGTTTGCCATCACGGTCATCATCTGTAGCAGTTGCGTTGCCCGTTCTTTCCGAGCGTGTTTTACTGAAATACTGTTCCATAGCATCGGGGCTCATATTCGGAAACACATAATAAGTGGTTCTGTTGAGTAAGGCACGGATGCTGTCGCTGGCTGATCCTTTCAATAATTGTTCAGCAAAACCGATGGCCATTTCGGTGCCCAGCAAATGATTGCCTTCTACTCCCCCTATTACGGCAATGGCAGGTTTGGTTTCTGTTTTACCTGTACCAATGGTCAGCAGCCAAATATCTTTTCCGCCATTGGTTTTAGTTAAAGATTTAAGGGTGGTGAGTTGCGGATAGGCTTTGGTCAATGCATTGAGTCTGTTAGCCTGTTCTGCCGCATTACTGTAGTCCTGGGCGCTTACGGAGGCTGCTACCCAACACAGCAGTGTTGTGATCATGAGTTTTCGCATGCAGTTTGATTTTTGGGTCTTAAATATAAAGTAAACTGAGAGCTTTTACTGCTAATTTCTGTGAGTGGCTGAATCACGGCAAATAAGTGCTCACCCATTATCTTTGCCGCATGTCTGAAAGCCCAAAACTGGAAATGTTTCGCAACCGCTTATCGAAAGTGTACAAACACCGCCATAAGCAGGCCAGGAGAATGGGTATCACCTGTTACCGTGTGTATGATCATGATCTGCCTGAATTTCCTTTTGCCATTGAATTTTACGAGGACAAGATTTACCTGGCCGAATACCTCCGCAGACATGGCATGACCGATGAGGAACATGAAGCATGGCTCGATCAGTGTATTGCTGTGATTACGGAGATAACAGCAATAAAACCTGCTTCCATTTTTGTAAGACAGCGAAAAAGAATGTCGCACAGGGATGAGCAGTATGAAAAGATTGACAGTAAAAAAGAATTCTTTACCGTTGAAGAAAATGGGCTGAAATTTCTGGTGAACCTCGCTGATTATCTCGATACCGGTTTATTCCTCGATCATCGCATTACCCGTCAGATGGCCAAAGAAATAGCTGTCGGTAAAAGGGTTTTGAATTTGTTTTGTTATACTGGATCATTCTCTGTGTATACGGCTGCAGGCGGCGCCGCTTCTGTTACTTCTGTAGACTTATCAAAAACCTATCTCAACTGGGCAGAAGATCATATGGTGATCAACCGGTTTAAGGATAAAGACAAATACTTTTTTGTACATGCCGATGTAAAACAATACCTGAAAACATTACCCCCCAACAGTTTCGATCTGGTCATCATGGACCCTCCCACGTTCAGCAACAGTAAACGCATGAAAGATTTTCTCGACATCCAGCGCGACCATGTGGAACTGATTAATGATGTATTGGCTGCCATGACCACTGGCGGTACACTTTTCTTCAGCACCAACTATACAAAATTCATACTCGACACCGAACAGATAAAAGCCACCGATATTAAAGACATCACCAAAGCCACTACTCCATTTGATTTTGAAGGGAAATTAAAACGCTGGTGTTATCGCATTACCAAATAAGGTATCGCAAAATGCGATACCTTATTGCTAAAGCTGAAGTGTACTCTACTTAGTCAGACAAATAGTATTAGGTAATTATACGGAGTATTATTACTTGTTTTCTGCAGGACGCTTTTTCTTTTGCTGGCAATAAATAATTTTGAAAAAATAAATACCATGAACACCGCTGCACGTTTTAAACCCTATCGCGAAGCCCGTGTTTTTTCTGATAGCGAATTATTATTCATGGAAATTCAGGCCTGTATTTTATTCACAGCTTCATCGCGGTCCTGGTGGAAACGGTTAAGCGCAAGTGAAAAGTACCGGATTTTGTATGCAGAAAAAGAGAACAGTTCTTTCGTAAAAGATTTCACTACCAATAGTACACTTGTGCAGGAAGTATAAAATTTCAACAACTCGTCAAGGCTAAGACTTGAGTAATATATACTGTACGGGAATAAGATCGTTGGTAAAATAGTTTTCTCATTTACAGGTATATAAAAAGGCCCCGGTTTTTTAATCGGGGCCTTGACAATGTATGAGGTCTTTATTATTTCACTTCTTCAAACTGCGCATCTTCAACGGTATCGTTTTTAGCTGATCCATTGGGCTGCTCTGCTCCCGGCTGTGCTTCTGCACCGGGTTGTGCACCTGCTTCCTGTTGTGCCTTATAAATTTCTTCACTGGCCGCTGTCCATGCAGTGTTCATTTCAGTCATTGCAGCATCTACTGCAGCAATGTCCTGGTTTTTATGCGCTTCTTTCAGCTTGGTCAATGCAGCTTCAATAGGTGCTTTTTTATCTGCCGGAATTTTATCGCCAAACTCTTTGAATTGTTTCTCTGTCTGGAAGATTAAACTATCAGCCTGATTCAGCTTCTCTACTTTTTCACGCGCTTCTTTATCGGTGGCTTCATTGGCTTTGGCTTCGGCTTTCATTTTTTCAATTTCTTCCTTACTTAAACCACTGCCCGCTTCAATACGAATCTTCTGTTCTTTACCGGTTCCTTTGTCTTTTGCACTTACATGCAACAGGCCATTTGCATCGATATCAAAAGTTACTTCGATCTGCGGTACGCCTCTTGGAGCTGGTGGAATACCATCGAGGTTAAAGATACCCAGGCTCTTATTCTGGCTGGCCATCGGACGCTCACCCTGTAATACATGAATCTGTACACCGGGTTGGTTATCGCTGGCGGTTGAGAATACTTCTGTTTTTTTGGTAGGAATAGTGGTATTCGAAGGAATCATGGTAGTCATTACACTTCCCATGGTTTCGATACCCAGACCCAGTGGAGTTACGTCGAGTAACAATACATCTTTTACTTCACCGGTTAATACCGCACCCTGGATGGCAGCACCTACGGCTACTACTTCATCGGGGTTTACACCGCGATTGGGTTTCTTACCAAAAAATTTCTCTACAATCTCCTGCACTTTAGGAATACGGGTAGAACCACCCACCAGGATCACTTCATCAATCTGTGATGTGTTGTAACCGGCATCTTTCAATGCAGCTTCACAGGGTTTTAAACAACGTACAAATAAATTATCGGCCAATGCTTCAAATTTTGCACGTGTTAATTTCAGTACCAGGTGTTTAGGCACACCATCTACTGCTGTGATATAGGGCAGGTTTATTTCTGTTTCTGCAGAAGAACTCAGTTCAATCTTTGCTTTTTCAGCCGCTTCTTTCAAACGCTGTAAAGCCATTGGGTCTTTACGCAGATCGATGGCTTCCTGGCTCTTGAATTCATCTGCCAGCCAGTCCATGATTACTTTATCAAAATCATCACCACCCAGGTGGGTATCACCATTGGTTGATTTTACTTCAAATACACCATCACCCAGTTCGAGGATAGAGATGTCGAATGTACCACCACCCAGATCGAATACAGCGATTTTCTGGTCGGCATGTTTTTTATCCAGACCATAAGCCAGTGCAGCGGCAGTAGGTTCGTTTACAATACGACGAACATTCAGACCAGCAATTTCACCCGCTTCTTTGGTTGCCTGGCGTTGAGCATCATTAAAATAGGCCGGAACGGTAATAACAGCTTCTGTTACTTCCTGTCCGAGGTAATCTTCCGCCGTTTTCTTCATTTTCTGAAGAATCATGGCTGAAATTTCCTGTGGCGTATATAAACGATCATCAATGGCAACACGTACAGTATTGTTATCGCCTTTGGCCACTTTATAGCTCCAATGGCTGATTTCTTCGGTTACTTCGTCGTGACGACGGCCCATAAAACGCTTTACACTCGTAATGGTGTTTTGTGGGTTGGTAATGGCCTGGCGTTTGGCAGGATCTCCTACCTTACGCTCCCCGTTTTTCAGGAATGCCACTACGGAAGGGGTGGTTCTGCGTCCCTCATCATTTGCAATCACTACCGGCTCGTTACCTTCCATAACGGCCACACAGCTATTTGTTGTTCCAAGGTCAATGCCTATTATCTTGCCCATAACTATTGATTTCAGGTTAATAATCGGCTTACAACTGTCAATCATTATGCCATCTGACCCTGAAATGAAAAATTGTCATACCCACCGGTAAAACGCTGTATATCTTACGGAAAGGCCTCCAAATCAATGCGTTTATGACAGTTGGTCTATGTAAAATCTGCCATTTGGCATCCCATATAACAGAATATCTTAGTTTTAAGCATGGAGTTAAAATGTCTGATTACAGGGGTATTGTCAGGTCTTATCTTATCCGTTTCGGCGCAGGATCTACCCGTGGTTTCTCCTGTTCAGGGTATGAAGATTATTTCATCTACCCGTATTCAACCCGGATTATACCCCCTCAATACGCTTTCAACGACAGCCCTGATTGAAATTGCGGGTGAAAACATTACGGTTGACATGAAAGAGGTGGTTCTGCAGGGCTCCAATGACAAAACCCGTCCGGATGAGTTTTATGGAGTGGCTATTCATGTGCAGCCTGGTTCAAAAAATATCACCATCCGCAATGCCAATATCCATGGCTACAAAATAGCCATACTGGCAGACAGTGTAGACAGGCTGACCATTGAAAATTGTGATCTTAGTTACAATTATCGACAGGAACTAAAAAGCAACCGTGACAGGGAAGACATCAGCGACTGGATGAGTTACCATAAAAATGAAAACCAGGAATGGAAAAGATATGGTGCCGGTATCTATCTCAACAAATGCAGTAATGCCGTCGTTGTAAATAATACTGTTACCAGTGGTCAGTGCGGACTCATGATGACGGGTTGTGAAAAAGCTGTTGTTCACGATAATAATTTCTCTTTCAATTCAGGTATTGGTATTGGATTATACCGAAGCAGTTTTAATACTTTTTACCATAACAGGGTTGACTGGAATGTGCGTGGATATAGTCATGGCAAATACAAACGTGGGCAAGACAGTGCAGGATTCCTGGTATTTGAACAGTGTACCGAAAATGTTTTTGCTTTCAACAGTGCTACGCATAGTGGCGATGGATTTTTTCTCTGGGCCGGCCAGCATACCATGGATACGGGTGAAGGTGGCTGCAATGATAATTTCATCTATGGCAATGATTTCTCCTATGCCCCCACCAATGGTGTTGAAGTAACATTCAGCAGAAACCTGGTGATGAAAAATGTGATCCGCGACTGCGATCATGGTATCTGGGGGGGGTATAGTTTTGGCAGTGATTTTACCGACAACGATTTTGCTTTTAACCGTATTGGAATTGCCATTGAACACGGGCAGAATAATAATATTGCGATCAACCGTTTTCTCTATGATAAAACGGCCATCAAATTATGGTCGCGTTCCACACAGCCTGCCGACTGGAAATACGCGCAGTTAAGAGATACAAGAAGTATGAATTACTGGATTGCTGCCAACCAGTTTACTGCAACAGAAACCATTTATGATATTATGGGAACTGATACAGTGGCTTTTAGTGGTAACCAGAAAATGGCGTATACCGTTAACCTGAAATTAGGCGAAAGAACCAGTGATATTGATACTTCCCGTGAAGACGATCCACTCGACATGGACTATGTACCCGATGAAAGGCTCAAAAAAGCCCCTGTCAGCAAAAGACCTGATCCGCTATATCCGAAGGGAAAAGAAAATATTCGTATCACCCAATGGGGACCTTATAATTTTCAATACCCTTTATTATGGCTGAAAAATATTGACAGTACAGGTGTATATCATTTTGAAGTACTCGGAAAAACCGGCAGATGGACCGTTAAAGATTTAAATGGTTTTGAATTGCTTGAAAAAGGGAATGATAGTTTTCCTTCGATGCTGTTAGCTAAGCCAGTAGGTAATACCTCCGCTAAACATATTCGTTTGCAGTATGATGGTCCTTCTTATAGGAATGTGTTTGGAAAAGAAGAAAGCAGTGGTTCCTTATTTGAATATGCGCAATTCGCCTTGTTGCAAAAATGGACCACACGCTGGTTTAAATGGGATGAAAAAACCGATCCGCTGACAGCTACTGATGCTTTCATGGACCTGTTGAAATCTACACCCGTTCATTCAGACACCTTTTCAAAACTTGACTTTACCTGGTGGGGAAGCATTGGCAAAAACTTACCTGCAGATTCTTTTGCCACTGATGCGGTTACCTCTATTGAAACAGAAAAAGGTTTCTATGATTTAGCTGTTACTGCCGATGATTTTGTTAAAGTATATGTAGACGGAAAACTGGTGATAGATGGATGGGATCCCAAATACACTGCATACGATGAATATACCCATCACAGGGCTGTCATTGAACTTACCAAAGGCATGCACGAAATCAGGGTAATACATGCAGAAAAATCGGGTATTGCTACGCTTATGTTTTACCTCAAACCTGTTAAAGACAATACTCAACAACCCGTTTACCAAACGCGGCTCATCAACAATTAATGAGTGGGTGCTTTGAACGTAAAATTCTTCTGGGTAAAATAACTGAATGCCACCACAAAGAAGGTAGTGACGATTTTGGAGAAGGTAGGATACCAGCCAAACACTTCCACAAAGAGTTTCAGGAACCCATAATTCAAACAAAAGCAACCCAGTACCACCAGAAAATATTTACTGAGCTGTTTTCTTTTGGCGACAGATGTTTCCTGAAAAACCACATAGCGGCTCAGGTAAAAACCGGTTGGAAATGTTACCACAAATGCCGCCAGGAAAGCCGCAATATGTGCGCTGATGGCAATGAATGGCAGGTGCAGTGTTTCTTTCTGAAAAATATAGTTATAGGATATAAAGAACAGGAAGATATCCAGACTGGTATTAAATCCGCCGCAGGCTGCATAGCGGTAGGTTTGCAGGGGCATGATCTTTTTGAAAACCGGATAAAAAAGATCCACAACACTCAATATAAAGCCCCTGATATGTTCGTGTAAGTTTCGCATGAACCCGGCGAAGGTAGGGCTTAATTAATTACTTTTGCCGCCGTAACCATTATGAATATGAGTGTTGTAGACCAGATTAAAGCGGCAGCATCGGCAACGATCAAAACATTATACCAGGTTGATATGCACCCCCATGAGGTATTGGTAAATGCTACCAAACCTGAATTTGAGGGCGACTATACCGTTGTATTATTTGCACTGGTAAAACAATTAAAAAAATCGCCGGATGCGCTGGGAGAAGAAATGGGCAAAGCATTGCTGAAAGCCAACCCTTCCCTGTTCAGCGGTTATAATATCATCAAGGGCTTTCTGAACTTATCGGTAACCGATGCTTACTGGCTGCAGTTTCTGGATCAGTCTTTTGCAGATACCCGATTTGGTTTTCACCAGCCCCGCGCAGAAAGAGTAATGGTAGAATACTCTTCTCCCAATACCAACAAACCGCTTCACCTCGGACATTTACGGAATAATTTTCTGGGATGGAGCATTGCTGAAATATTGAAAGCTACAGGTAACGATGTGGTTAAAACCTGTATCGTAAACGACCGTGGTGTTCATATCTGTAAAAGTATGATTGCCTGGCAACGTTTTGCCAATGGAGCAACACCTGCCAGCACCGGAACAAAAGGCGATCATTTTGTGGGCGACTATTATGTAAAATTCAATGATGCCTATAAAAAGGAAATGCAGGAACTGGTAGCAGGTGGCATGTCTGAAGAACAGGCAGAAAAAGAAGCCCCCATTATGAAAGCCACCCAGCAGATGCTGATCGACTGGGAAGCTGGTAAACCCGAAGTAATGGAACTCTGGCGTACCATGAATGGCTGGGTGTATGAAGGGTTTAATGCCACCTATGAACGCATTGGCAGCAATTTTGATAAAACTTATTACGAAAGCAATACTTATTTACTGGGAAAAGACCTGGTTGAAACAGGCTTACAAAAAGGCGTTTTCTACCAGAAAGAAGACGGCAGTGTTTGGATTGACCTCACCGCCGATGGTCTTGATGAAAAACTGGTGAGAAGAAAAGACGGCACTTCCGTTTACATCACACAGGATATTGGTCTGGCCGAACAGAAACAAAAAGAATTCAATGCCAGCCAGAGCATTTATGTGGTGGGCGATGAACAGAATTACCATTTTAAAGTATTGAAACTGATCTGTCAGAAACTCCAACTACCTTCCGCTGATGGAATTTATCACCTTAGTTATGGCATGGTGGAACTGCCTTCCGGTAAAATGAAAAGCCGGGAAGGTACGGTGGTGGACGCTGATGATCTGGTGGAGGAAATGGTAAATATTGCCAGACAGAAAACAGAGGAGCTTGGTAAGGTTAAAGATTTTACACCTGATGAACTCATCGAATTGTATGACACGATTGGACTGGGTGCTTTGAAGTTTTTCCTCTTAAGGGTTGACCCTAAAAAGAAAATGATTTTCAACCCGGAAGAAAGTATCGATTTCCACGGGTTTACAGGTCCATTTATACAGTACACGCATGCAAGGATCAGGAGTATCCTTAGAAAAGCAGCGGGCAATGTTGAATCGTCAACGGTCAATGGGAAAATAAATTCCCCATTGACCATTCACCATTCACCTGTCCTTCCCCTGGAAAAATCATTGCTCCTCACCCTCGAACAGTTTCCGGTTGTTTTACAGGAAGCGGCGGCTGAGCATGACCCTTCTAAAGTGGCTATCTATGTGTTTAACCTGGCGAAAACATTCAATTCATTTTATACGGAACATTCTATTGCGAATGCCGAGACCGAAGAAAAAAAACAGCTTCGTTTACAGTTATCGCAGTTAACAGCCCAGGCTTTAAAGAATGGTATGTCGGTTTTGGGCATCAGGGTACCGGAGCGGATGTAAACAAAAAATCTTCTGTAAGGCTTTGTATAGATTTCCCGAATTACTGTACATTTGCCGTCCCAAAGAATGCGGAGGTGGCGAAATTGGTAGACGCACTACTTTGAGGTGGTAGCGCCTTTTACCGGGCGTGGGAGTTCGAATCTCCTCTTCCGCACTAAACCCAGATAATTTTTCTGGGTTTTTTTATGCCCGTAAAAAAACATTTCTCAAAAGCCGGATCTTACAAAGAACTTGACAATAGAATTGGCACACATATTACCTTGAGGTGGTAGTCCCCACGGTACCGTGGGGATGGGAGTTCGAATCTCCTCTTCCGCACTGAAAACTAAAAAGAGGCTACCCAAAAAAAGGTAGCCTCTTTTAGCTTAACATACACATGAGACCTCTCTAAAAAACAGACTTACAGGTAAAACTATAACTTGCCAGTGCTCCTGCCACTCCTCCATTTACATCCAGTTTTTTATTCAACGTAATACCATTATCGATCGTTACCCTGTATTGATTGTTAACCTTTGTTACCTGTGCTTTTGCTGTTCCTGATGCATAGGTATATAAAGTGCTCCCGGTTGATGTGCCAGTACCTATGGAACAATCGATCGACAAAATTTTATTCCCGGCATTCGCACCGGTAAAAGCCGTTTCAGTCACAAGTGTATATTCACCTGGGCCCTGGTCAAAAAATTTAACGGTAACAGCACTTCCTGAAAAAACGCCCTGTGTAGGAGCCCCTGATGTTGTTGCTACGATGATATGAAGGGGTGCCCCAGCCACTATCGAACTGTTCTGGCTACTGGCTCCCCTATTATATGTATAGGTGCCCATTTTCCAGCTTGCTTCGGCAGTGCCTGTATCGGTACCTGGCCCTTTATCAGATTTTGAACAGGATACACTTATCAGCATAGCCAATAAGACACTTAGAATGATCACACTTTTTTTCTGCATCATGGATATTGGTTTTTGATATTGAATAATGCGAAACGACGAAACAAAACTATCACTCACCTATATGTTTTTTTCTTAATTTCAATAAACTACAGTTTTATAGCTACAGAAAGCAGGTCTACAGGAGCAGGCAACAGAATTTGATTTTACCATAACAATACACCCGCAGATGCAGGACTTTACCATGAAGTTTTTTCTTCTCTTTCCGAATAGTATTACTTTGTAAAAAAATATACATGGCCGACTTTATCATACACTGCCCCAATTGTAACCACCAGTTTGAACCCGGCGACTCTATCAGAGAAGAGGTACAGAAAGAACTGCGTGGACAAATGGTTGACTGGCAAAAGAAAAAAGACGAGGAATTCAGACAAAAAGAACTGTCCTTTCAGCAGCAACTCCAGTTAAAAGACGAGGAAACTGCTAAAAAAATGGCCGCCGAAAAAAAGAAACTGGAAGAAGAATTAAAAGAATCGCTAAGGAAAAACATTGCCGCCGATTTTGAGAACCAGCTAAAAATGCTGCAGGAAGCTGATCAGGAAAAAGAAGAGAAATTAAAAGAAGCCCGTAAAAAAGAACTGGAATTCCTTCAAAAAGAACAGGCACTCAAAACAAAGGAAGAAGAACTCGAACTATCGTTGCAAAGACAACTGATGGAAGAAAGAGAAAAATTAAAAGAACAACTCTCCAAAGAGGAAGCGGAGAAACTGAGTATCAAAGAACAGGAATACCAGTTAAGGATGAAAGAGATGGAAAAGCAGATTGAGGACCAGAAAAAACTGGTAGAAGAAATGCGTCGCAAATCAGAACAGGGCAGTATGCAGTTACAGGGAGAAGTACAAGAGCTGATGCTTGAATCTTTGTTACAAAGTACATTTCCATTCGATAAAATCGAAGAAGTCGGTAAAGGTGTTCGTGGAGCCGACTGTATACAAACGGTGCGTAACCAGTTTGGCAATGAAGCCGGTAAAATTATTTATGAAAGTAAGCGTACCAAAGATTTTCAGCATGACTGGATTGAGAAACTCAAAAACGATATGCGTAAACTCGGTGCTGATGTAGCCATTATTGTTACACAGGCACTTCCTAAAGACATGGATCGGTTTGGTGAAAAAGAAGGTGTTTATATCTGCACTTTCGGTGAAGTAAGAAGTGTAGCTCTTTTATTGCGCAATGCACTTTTAAAAATTGCAGATGCCAAGAAAAGCCAGGAAAATAAAGGCGATAAAATGGTGATGCTATATGACTACCTTATAGGCTCCGAATTCAGCGAACAGTGGAAAGCCATTCGCGAAGGTTTTATGACCATGAAACTCAGCATACAGAAAGAACGTGATGCGATGGAAAAACTCTGGAAGGCCAGAGAAAAACAATTAGAGAAAGTATTACTGAATGCCGCACATATCAAAGGATCTATTGAAGGCATTGCGGGCGCCGATGCTGTAAACCTTAACCTGCTCGAAGACAATGAACCCTTAATACTTGAGTAATGTATTCGGACATATCATTTCCGCAGGGGAAGCAGAAAAACCATCCAGAAAGAAACCCATCTTCCCAATTAATGACGCTTTGCGCAAATACCTTTTGCATTATAGCAGAGAAGTAAAACTTCCTGTACGTTACCGCGACTTGCAACGGTACACTTATTCTGTTCCGCTAAAAGACCGGCAGGGAAAAGATACTTCCTGGGAAAAAGTATCCTATGATATGCGTGAATGGGAATACCTGCGCGAAAACCTGGTACGTATTTATGCCATCCTGAAAACAGAAGGTGATATGAGTTTTATTAAACACCTCGATGTGGCACGTATCGACTTCTGCTATTTTGGTAACAGCCAACCCTTTCGTATCAGGATCGTTAATAAGTTCAATGACAATTACGATCATTATTATATTAAACAGGCGGATGCAAGTCGTGTGTATGGCTTAGAGCTGGAACACCTCCTCTCTCCTAACCGGATGACTTATTTCACCGACAGAGACACGCTGATAGAAGAACATATTCCCGGCATACCCGGAGATATTTTTATTGCAGAACATTTACACAGTTCCAACACCAACCTGATACGACTCGCCAAAGAATTTGTAAAATTCAATGAGCGTTGTTTTGTACAACTGCTTGGCGATATGCGCTCTTATAATTTTGTGGTGAATATTATTCCTGATATTGAAGATTTTCAATACCGCATCAGGGCGATCGATTTCGACCAGCAATCGTATGAAGGCCGAAAAAATTTATACCTGCCCCAGTTCTTCAAAGAAAATAAGGCCCTGGTGGATATTGCTTTACAATACCTCGACAAATCCTCCATCGCACAATACCAGGCCGAAGAAAGAACGATGATGACATACCGGCTGGTTTCATCCCGCTACCGCATCAAAGAGCTACTCGACATCATGAGTACAGATACCATTTCCACCAAAGAGAAACTGGAGCAGTTAAAAGAAGAGCTGGCCCTGCATTTCAACGCGGCTGCCTCTTTTGCCAAAGCACGCACCATGGGACAACTGGTTAAACGACAACTCAAACAAACCCTTCAAAATAATCTCCTGCTCATACCCAAATCAAAAAGCAGGTTTGATGACTAGGAAACAGAGGAATCAGAAATAAGGAATAAGAAAGTGTGGAGTATTTTACTTTTTGATTTCTTATTCCTTATTTCTTATTCATTATTCCATCCCGGTCCATACCAGTGTAAGATTGCCGAAGAGTCTGTAGTGAAGGGTTAATGGAAAAATCTCCTGTTTAATGAATTGGGTTTTGAGGGTGCCTGCTGTTTTATCGGGCAGTTCATGTATGCGTAGCACTTCACTAAAATCAACATCGCCGTTACCCCACCATTTGAACATGGCTTCTTTGGCGCTCCATAATAAAGTGAGCACTGTAATCGGATCTGCTGTTGATTGGTGCAGCATTGCGAGTTCTTCAGGATGCAGGAATTTATGTTTAATTTTTTCTACCCTGGGTGTCAGCAACTCTACATCAATACCTACCCTTTCTGTTTTACTCACAATGGCTGCCGCATAATTACCACAATGAGAAATAGAAAAATGGTATTGCTCATCGGGTAGAAAGGGTTTTCTGGTATCTGCAATGGCAATGGCTTCTGCAGGAAAATCGGGAAACAGGTAACGCAGGAGATAACGGCCGGCCAGGTGTTGCAGGCGTTTATGCGGGTGTGTAATGTCTTTTTTTAATTCCACTGTTTCCAGAAAAAAAGATTCAGCTTCGGCGATCTCCCAGACAGCCAAACGGGTATGTTCGTTGATATCTTGTTGATAAAACAGCGGCACCTTAAACTCTTAGCGTTTTAGATTGCAGATTTAAGATTTATTTGCATCCCAACCCAAAACAATTCAGGAATGATTCTCACCGACAAACGTATTTTAGAAGAAATAGACAATGGCACTATTAAAATTGAACCCTATAACCGTGCCGATCTGGGCAGCAATAGCTATGATGTACACCTTGGTAAAACACTGGCTTTATATGTAGATGAGGTACTCGATGCCAAAAAACACAATAAAATTGAATACTTCGATATTCCTGATGAAGGCTTTGTATTAGAACCACATAAATTTTACCTGGGCGTAACACTCGAATACACCGAAACACATGCACATGTTCCTTTTCTGGAAGGTAAATCATCTACCGGCCGACTTGGCATCGATATTCACGCCACTGCCGGTAAAGGCGATGTAGGTTTCTGCGGTAACTGGACCCTCGAAATCTCCTGTAAACAACCAGTCCGCGTATACCACGGTATGCCCATTGGTCAGCTCATCTACTTCCCTGTAGAAGGTGAAATTGAAGTTAAATACAACCAGAAATCAAACGCCAAATACAGCGGCCAACCCAATAAGCCGGTGGAGAGTATGATGTGGAAGAATAAATTTTGATGTGAATGGTGAATGGTCAATGGTGAATATCAATAACGCTTTTCATAGTTTGCCCATATAATTCACCATTCACCATTCACCCTACATCATTCAATCTCCAGATGGCCCCATTCAACAACAAGGCAAAGCTTACCCATGCTATATAAGGCACCAGCAACCAGGCCGCCGTTTTTGAAAATCTGGCAAAAGAAAAAATGGTTGCCAGTATAGCTAACCACAGCAGTATCATCTCTACAAGGGCCCAACCTGTTTCATGCATACCAAAGAACACAAAAGACCATGCCATATTCAGTACAAACTGAATCACAAAAAACAACAGCGCCCTGTTTCTTTTTGTTGAAACAGGTTGTTTCCAGATGAGAAAAAAACCAATACCCATCAAAACATAAAGGGTGGTCCATACCGGCGCAAACAGCCAGGATGGAGGATTAAAGGAAGGTTTGTTCAAACCAGCGTACCAGACAGGAATTTCAGGGGCCGTCACCAGCCCTCCCAGCCCGCCTAATACCACCGTAAAAGCAACAGCCGTTATTAATTTTACAACATCAGTTCTTTTCATATTTCTTAAGATAAGCAATTAACCAACCAACTACTTCATCATAACTTTTTAGTCCAGCTTCCTGGTTATTGATCCGGAGGTATTGATCATACAGATTATTCAGTGTTGAAGAAGTTTTATGCTGCCTTTTTTGAAAAAATTCCCGCACTTCTTTCCGGTCCTTTCTTACCAGCGTATCCATTCGCTCACGATTCGATTGTATGACCTGCTGAAAACGGGTGGAATCTTTATCCATGGCCAGCAAATACAATTCTTCCCTTTGCGCATAATTGAAGAGATCGTTGTAGGCAGAATATCGAAAGAATACATCACCTGAAGCCAGTGCAGCCAGTAATCCCACCATATTGGCCTCGCTTTCACTGGCATACCCTAATTGATGTGCTATTTCATGACAGGCCACAAATGGCAATACCAGTTTGGGCACATCAGTTCTTACCTGGGCCTCCCCAGTAAATGGATTGTAATAACCGGTAAAACCCATCCAGTCGGCCAGCCCGGTAAATAAGCTGGGTTTTATGGAACGGTGTGTATAGTTGAGAAAACTGTATTCATCCCAGGCGCGGGCATAACCAATACCCGCCATCCGGAAAATACTGTCAACCGGAGGTTGGGGCAATAAAGTATCGGGTAACCGTTGGCGACAGGCATTCAGGCTATCGATTAATCGGTTGGATAACTGGATCACATCTTCTGCCTGATAACCTTTTTTAGACAGTTTCAATTGATATTCAATACCCAAACGATCATAATTCAATCCCCATAAAAGCCTGAAAACAATATAAATCCATAGGATTTTGCTAAAGAGGTTAAGTCCCATCGGAACCAATAGCTGCGAGTGCCATCCTTCTCTTTTTAATCGGATGATAGAACGAACCAGTCCAACTATTAAACTGATAATGAACAAGATATACAAACAATCCCCAATACTGAAAGGTGCCCATTTGGTCAAAACCCTTAAAGTAGCTGATATCCCTTTATAAATACCTGTACTGTACCAGTTCTCGACTGCTTTGGGAAAATAACCCAGTATATGCAGCAATAATGCCATCAGCAGCAAAAAAGCCGGACGTATGAACAAAACAGGTGATAATTTCGCCATCGGTTTCATAGATACAAATATGGGTAATCCTCCTGATTCAGGTCTGTTGATAAGTAGAAGCCGCTAAAATTCAACTTTCTCTTGGCATTTCCGCCATTTTGGACTACCTTTGCAAGCCCTTAAAAATCGGTTATGAGTCATCGGCGGGAATATGAGATAGCTTTTGTGGGTTTGAAGCCGGGGACGCATGTATATGAATACCGTATTGAGGACAAGTTCTTTACCAATTATGGGGAGCAGGATTTTAAAAACTGTATCACCAATGTAAAACTGAGCCTGGAGAAGAATAACAACTTCATGCAGTTAAGGTTTGATATTGATGGCACATTGGAAAGTACCTGCGACAGATGTGGCAATCACCTGCCCATGCAGCTTTGGGACGAATTCAACATCATTGTAAAAATGGTGGATGATCCCGAAATCATGAATGAGCAGGAGGAAGATCCGGATGTGTATTATATCAGCCGGGGTGAAAGCCATATTTACCTGAGCGACTGGATCTATGAATTCATTAACCTCAGTATCCCCTTACAGAAAATGTGTAAAGAAAATGAAATGGGTGGCCCACTGTGTAACAAGGAAGTGTTGGAGAAACTGAGAAAGATGGAAGAAGAAGCACAGAAAGACAACCATAACACGGTATGGAAAGGGTTAGAGAAATTTAAGGACCTGGAATAAACATTATTGATACTTTAAAATTCGAGATATGCCGAATCCTAAACGCAGACATTCACAGCAGCGCAGTGCCAAAAGAAGAACGCACTATGTGGCACAGGAAGTTACATTGAGCAAAGACAGCACCACCGGTGAAACACACGTACGCCATCGTGCACACGTGAGCGAAGGAAAATTGTTCTATAAAGGTAAACTGGTAGCTGAAAAAGCTCCCTTGAAAGCGTAATCCTTTTAGTTCAATTGATCCAAGCTTACAGCGCATGAATATTGGCATAGACATGATGGGTGGAGATTTTGCACCGTTAGAAGCGGTGAAAGGACTGAAACTTTATCTGTCTGCCGGTACACCTGCTGCTTCACTATATTTAATAGGTGATGAAACTGTGGTGAGTCCTTTATTGGAAGAACACCAGGTGTCATCACCTAATTTGCATTTGGTACATGCCCCCGAAGTAATTGGTTACCATGAACATCCTACCAAAGCATTAAAGGAAAAACAACGTTCCTCTATTGCCATCGGATTCCATTTACTGGCTACCGGTAAGATCGACGCTTTCATCAGCGCAGGTAATACGGGTGCTATGCTGGTGGGTGCCATGTACAGCATCAAACCCATTGCCGGCGTGGCCCGACCTACTATTTCAACCATCATCCCCAAACTCAATGGGGGAACAGGATTATTGGTGGATGTAGGACTGAATGCCGATTGTAAACCTGAACAACTGAACCAGTTTGCACAACTGGGCAGTTTATATGCTCAGCATATCCTCAACATCAGTAACCCTTCTGTTGGGCTGATGAATGTAGGGGAAGAAGAAGGAAAAGGTAATATCCTCGCACAGGCAACTTATCCCCTGCTGAAAGAAAATACCCAGATTAATTTTATCGGAAACATTGAAGGCCGCGACATTTTTGGCGAAAAAGCCGATGTTATGGTCTGTGATGGTTTTACCGGAAATATCATCCTCAAAATGGCGGAATCGATCTACGATATCGCCCGCCAGCGTAACCTGGTATCAGACAGCTACTTCAGCCGTTTTCATTATGAGAACTATGGCGGTACACCAGTTCTCGGTGTAGCCAAACCAGTCATTATTGGTCATGGCATCAGCAACGACAAAGCTTTTATGAACATGATTGGCCTTGCTGCCAAAATGGTGGAGAGCGATCTTTGCGGTAAAATCGCTACCAGTTTCGGGGCTTAATCAAACATTATTTTATTGCCACTGCGTACACTGAATAGCACAGAAAAACCTCTGTGAACCTCTGTGTCTTCAGTGGCAATTCCATTTCCATCACGCCCTATAACCACTCATCACAAAGCCAAAAACTTATCTAATCCGCCAAAAACGATCTAAACGACTGAAAGTCAATAACTAATAAGCTAAATAAGCTATTTTGCAACAGATATTACTATCTTAAAGATGGTACTATATATTGCATAGTACCAAAAGTTGACTTATCTTTGATCTATCAAATCAAAAACAATAAAACAACTTATATGAAAAAGTTACTCAACAACCTCCAGCTTTTCGCGATGCTCGCTTTAGTTCCTGCCATGGTAATTGCTTACCTCGGGTCTGACAAAACCACAGCAGAAGAAAAGGAGAAAACAGAAATTGTACGCAAAGGAACCAACCTGATTGAAGTAGGTAATATGATTCACTTAGTGAAAAGCTTCTAATATCCGGTTATGATTCTATACCGTACATCGCTGCATAATAAGGTGGCAGTGGTGTTCGAAACAATGCACAACAGAGAATACCACTCCCCCTTTTCCCCATCGTTTTAACCAACCGGTTATAAATCGGAGCAAGCTGTTCAACGGCAGCCGCAAAACTTTACCTTTGCGCAAACAAACGTTAGTTTTAGCATGTGGTTGAATAATATCCTCGAAACGATTGGAAATACCCCGCTGATTAAGCTGAATAAAGTAGCAAAAGACATTCCTGCCACCGTACTGGCCAAGGTAGACTATTTCAACCCCGGTAACTCTATCAAAGACCGTATGGCTTTGAAGATGGTGGAAGTAGCCGAAAAAGAAGGCAAACTCAAACCAGGAGGTACCATCATTGAAGGTACCAGTGGCAATACAGGCATGGGCCTCGCACTCGCTGCCTGTGTGAAGGGCTACAAATGTATTTTTGTGACCACCGATAAACAATCAAAAGAAAAAGCAGATATCCTCAAAGCTGTTGGCGCTGAGGTTATTGTTTGTCCAACCAACGTACTCCCCGAAGATCCCCGGAGTTATTATAGCGTGGCCAAAAGACTGGGTCAGGAGATTCCTAACTCCATGTACATGAACCAGTACGATAACCTGGCCAACCGCCAGGCGCATTATGAAACCACCGGCCCCGAAATCTGGCAACAAACAGAAGGCAAGATCACCCATTTTGTATGTACAGCCGGAACAGGAGGTACCATTACCGGTACAGCCATGTACCTGAAAGAAAAAAATCCGAACATCAAAGTATGGGCAGTGGATGTGTATGGATCATTGCTTACCAAATATTTTAAGACAGGTGAAATAGATATGAATGAAGTACACCCTTATATCTCCGAAGGTTTTGGTGAAGATTTTGTTCCCCAGAACTATGATATGAGCGTGATTGATGAATTTGTTCAGGTAACTGATAAAGACGGCGCCGTCATGGCCCGCAAGATTGCAAAAGAAGAAGGTTTGTTCTGCGGTTACAGTGCAGGTAGTTGCCTGCAGGGACTTATGCAACTGAAAGCAGGTCTTACCAAAGACGATGTGGTGGTTTGTGTCTTTCACGATCATGGCAGTCGTTATGTAGGCAAAGTGTATAACGACCAGTGGATGATGGAACGCGGTTTCCTTGATGTGAAAACTTTTAAGGATATTGTCAATGGCCGCGGCGGACAAAAACTGATTACCGTTGCCCCCGACCATACAGTGGCGGCAGCCGTTGAACTGATGAAGAAATACGATATTGAACAGATCCCCGTATTAAAAGATGGCGAAATCATTGGCTCTTTGAGTGAAGGAGGTTTGTTCCAGAAAATATTCAGCAATCCGGAATTGAAAGATGCATCTGTATCAAGTGTGTTGGAACATACTTACCCTGTTGTAGATTTTCTTACACCAGTTGAAAAAATAGGCACCCTCATCAACAAAGAAAATGGTGCGGTACTGGCCAAAGATGAGAAAGGCGACTACCATATCATTACCAAATATGATGTTATTCAAAGTCTGACAAAGTAATACATTAAAAAAATTAAAGGCCCTGCACACACATCTGCAGGGCTTTTTTTATTCCGGATGTTTTAAAGAATACCTTTACCATTCCATAAATCAATCCAATGCTCTCCGTAAAGCATGAAGTTTTTCTTGAAGTGGCAAAACAGAAAAGTTTCTCCAAAGCCAGTCAGTTACTTTTTATTTCACAGCCCGCTATCAGTAAACATATCAGAAACCTGGAAGAACAGTATGCAACCCGTTTGTTCGAACGAAAAGGGGTGAGTATTGAATTAACCGAAGCAGGAAGATTATTGTATGAAAAACTCATAGAAGTAAAAGCCATACAGGACCAGACAGAATTTGAGTTATCGGCTATCAAAGACCTCTTACAGGTAAAAGGCACGCTGAAATTGGGTGCCAGTACTACAGTTGCCTTGTATATTTTACCAAAAGTATTATCTGCTTTCCAGTCCAGGTACCCACAGATTGTTATCAACTTACTAAACCGTAATACAGAGATTGTTTTACAGGCATTGTTAAATGGCGAAATCAATCTGGGTATTGTAGAAGGTCGCTCCAAACTCACACAGGTGAGTCATCGCCCATTTATTACCGATAAAGTGGTAGCCGTATGCAGTAAGAAAAGTGCCATTGCAAAAAAGAAACAATATGAATTAGATGAATTATTGCATTTGCCACTGGCCCTGAGAGAGGCAGGCAGCGGAACCCTTGCCGCCCTGAGGTCTTCACTCGAAAAGAAAAAAATAAAGATGAGTTCCTTACAAACAAAAGCACGTTTGGGTGGAACAGAAGCTTTGAAAAATTTTCTGGTAGAGTCTGATCTGCTTGGCTTTCTGCCACAACGTTCTGTTTTGAAAGAACTGGAACAGGGCACATTAACAGAAATTCATTTTACCGGACTGCAGATCGAAAGAAACTTCTATTTCATTGAGCGGAAGGGTGAAAACAGTGAACTTAACCGGACATTGATCCGCATAGCCGAAAAGATGTATAACTTTTAGTTATAGCCAATAACAATACCTGATGAAACAGGTTATAAAACAGTAACTATGTTTGCGGTATGAAAACAAGGATTGAAACATCGGTAAACATATCTGTACAAGCGGTTGAAAAATTAACTTCCCTCCTTTCGCAGTACCTCACCCCCGACTATAATGCACTCTTTACAGGCTGGAAAAAACTGACAGAAAAAACATATAGTCCATCAGACAGCAGCATCCCGCTGGTGGCGGTTGATCTAACCGGTTCCTGATTGGATCCAATGAAGTTCTGTATTTTGCAGTATGGCTTTGTTTACCGACCAGACCGGCACTACCATTTCGCTGCATGCTGCACCCAAACGGATTATTTCATTGGTGCCTTCACAAACAGAATTACTGGCAGACCTTGATCTGGCGCATGAAGTAGTGGGCATCACCAAATTTTGTGTACACCCGAATGATTGGTTCAGCAACAAGACAAGGGTGGGTGGCACAAAAGATGTAAAAACAGATCGTGTGGCTGCCTTATTGCCCGACCTGATCATTGCGAACAAAGAAGAGAATGTAAAAGAACAGGTAGAAGCTTTAAGACGTATTGCACCTGTATGGACTTCGGATATCAATACTTTACAGGATGCTTATGAAATGATCCGACAAGTAGGGCTGATCACAGAAAAAGAAAAAAAAGCTGCAGAGATCATAGAGAAAACGGAACAGGAATTTGCCAGCTTAGCAGAACAAATACAAAAAACTGCTACTAAAACCTGTGTTTACCTGATCTGGAAAGATCCATATATGACCATCGGTTCCGATACTTTTATTCATGACATGCTCCGTTACTGTGGTTTCGAAAATTTATTTGAAAAATCGAAACGTTACCCCGAAACATCCATTGAATTATTGCAAACCTTATCACCGGAATGTATACTATTATCATCGGAGCCCTACCCATTTGCCCATAAACATATTGAAGCCATACAAAAGGCATTACCAGGCTCCCATATTGAACTGGTAGATGGAGAAATGTTCAGTTGGTATGGAAGCCGTTTAATGCAGGCACCTGCCTATTTCTGCGGGTTATTAAACAGAATCAACAGTTCATCCACAGCCCCAAAAAGCTAACATGTGTTTGCGGTAAGTAAAGTATCTTGCCGGCCAAACGGAGCATGAATGGTGAATGGTCAATCGTGAATTCATATTGACTATGCACTATTGACCATTCACCATTTACGCTTCACGATTCTCCATCATCAACAAAACAAGAACAAATATGAAAAAGTACAGGGCCGGCGTTTTATTCGGTGAAGAACTGGAAGCATTGTATAATGATGCAAAAGACAATCAGTTTGCATTACCTGCTGTGAACACCATTGGTTCCAACACCATTAACGCTACACTGGAAACTGCTGCTAAAGTAAACTCTCCTGTTATCATTCAATTCTCTAATGGAGGCGCACAATTTGTGGCCGGTAAAGGAATGCCCAATGATAACTTACAGGGTAATATTGCTGGTGGAATTTCAGGTGCTTTGCATATTCATAATGTAGCCAAATATTATGGTGTTCCCGTGGTATTACATACCGACCATGCTGCCAAAAAATGGTTGCCATGGGTAAGTGGTCTGATCGATGCCGGCGAACAATTCTATAAAGAAAAAGGTCAACCTCTTTTCAGTTCACATATGCTCGACTTATCCGAAGAACCCATCGAAGAGAATATTCATACATCTGTTGAATTCTACAAGCGAATGGCTCCATTGGGTATGAGTATTGAAATTGAACTGGGTGTTACCGGTGGTGAAGAAGATGGCGTTGACAACAGTGGTATTGAAAATGATAAACTCTATACACAACCACAGCACGTGGCTTATGCCTATACTGAATTAAGCAAAGTAGGTAAACTTTTTACCGTTGCTGCTGCTTTTGGTAATGTACATGGAGTGTACAGTCCAGGTAATGTAGAGCTTCGTCCTGAAATTCTGAACAACAGCCAGCTCTATATTGAGCAGGAACTGAAAACAGGAAAAAAACCTGTGTATTTTGTGTTCCATGGTGGTAGTGGTTCGCCCCAGCACCAGATCAGGGAAGCCATTGGATATGGCGCCATTAAAATGAATATTGATACCGACCTTCAGTGGGCTTTCTGGGAAGGCATTAAAGATTTCTATAAAAAGAATGAAGCCTATCTCCAGGGACAGCTTGGTAACCCCGAAGGTGCCGATAAACCCAATAAAAAATTCTATGACCCACGCGTATGGCTCCGCAAAGGCGAAGAAAGCTTTGCCAAAAGGCTGGAAGTAGCATTTGAGGACCTGAACTGTATTAACAGAAATGCCTGATAGTCAATAGTGAATAGTCAGTAGTGAGTTGTATCTTTTACTCACTACTGACCACTCACTACTCACTTTTCCCTATCTTAGCCGCCCAATCATTGCTCGTTATGAAAAAAGAACGTGAAGAAGATTTTGAAGCAAATCTGACAGGTGAAGATGCGCAGAATGAAGATGTGAATAAACCCCGCTGGTTCAAAAGAATCCGTAAGGGTATCCTCACTTCTACTGCCGATAAAAAAGAAACACCGGAAGGACTCTGGAACAAGTGTCCGGAATGTAACTATATCTGTACCACAACGGAACTCGGTGAGAACCTATATGTCTGTCCGAAATGCAATTACCATCACCGGATAGGTAGCCTGGATTATTATGATTTCCTGTTTGACAACAAAGAATACACTGAACTCTTTGACCAGATCAGGAGTAAGGATGCCTTGGGTTTTACCGACCTGAAACCTTACCAGAAAAGACTGGATGAAATTCATGCCAAAACCGATCTGAAAGATTCCATGCGTGTTGCCACCGGGAAAATAGACGGCGAAGGTTATGTAATAGCCTGTATGGATTTTGAATTTATTGGTGGTTCGCTGGGAAGTGTGATGGGTGAAAAATTCAGTCGCGCAGTAGACTATTGTATTGAACATAAACTCCCCTATCTCGTTATCAGTAAAAGTGGTGGTGCCCGTATGATGGAAAGTGCATTCAGTTTGATGCAATTGGCCAAAACCAGCGGCAAACTCTCTCAACTGAGCGATGCAGGCTTACCTTATATTTCATTACTCACCGATCCGACTTTTGGTGGTATCTCTGCCAGCTTTGGTATGTTGGGCGATTTGAATATCGCTGAACCCGGTGCACTCATTGGGTTTGCAGGTCCGCGTGTCATCAAGGAAACCATCAAGAAAGACCTGCCTGAAGGTTTTCAGCGCAGTGAATTCCTGCTCGAACATGGATTTCTTGATTTTATTGTTGACCGTAAAAAACTGAAACAGAAACTGGCGCAGTTGTCGATCCATTTCAGGAGTTAGATACTACCTCATTATTGTTCCCCACTGCCATGGCAAAAGAAATGAACAACAGGCAGGCTTATTACAATTACCACATAGAAGACAAATATGTGGCAGGAATTGTATTGCTGGGTACTGAAGTAAAATCGATTCGCGATGGCAAAGTAAGTTTCAATGATTCGTTCTGTTTTTTTGATGGCAGTGAATTATGGGTCCGCGCTTTATACATTGCCGAATACTCACATGGCACTGCTAATAACCATATCGCCGTTCACGACAGGAAGCTTTTATTACAAAAAAGAGAACTCAAAAAAATACAGGCTAAACTAAAAGAGAAAGGATATACGATTGTTCCGCTACGTGTTTTCCTGAATGAAAAAAACCTGGTGAAAGTAGAGATTGGTCTAGGAAAAGGTAAAAAACTTCACGACAAACGGGAAACAATTAAAGACAGGGATGTGCAGAAGGAGATTAAAAGGTTTCTTAAGTAAGGTTTGATTTTTGATATTTGATTTTTTGATTTATGGGTTATAGCAAATCAAAAAAACAAACCTCCCTACCACTTTTCCAATTCAATTACTGTATCAATCTTCCACTTATCTTTTTGTTTTTTAAATAAATACCCATTACTCACCCCACTTTTGGGAGACGCTTGCTTAGAAACAATGAGTAGGGCTTTATCATTCTTTATCTTGAAATTAGAGAACCAAATTTTTCCAATAACTGAATCATTATTCGTATTCGCAAGCTTAGCTGGTATAATGTGGAATCGCCCGACATTAGTGAACTGAGACAGGTTAATGGCAAATATTTCTGGTGCTGATAACAGTTCTGTAAAATCAATCCTCTCCGACTTTAAAAGAAAAGCTTTCAATGTTCGCGCTAAGCGTTGATCATCACTTGTAGAAGTACCAACTCCAAGAACATTTGCTGCTTTATCATATTTAGCTGTATCATTCGGAATTAAAAAAAGAGAACCCGTCTCATAGGCGAAAGTATCGGTAAACGACAGAAAATATTCATTTACAATCTCATAAAAACTTTGACTTGAATCTTTCCCGCACCCCAGTAAAAAAGATAGGCTGATAACCGCAAGAAGAACATACTTCATTGGTAAGAAGATTATAGTTGCAAAAAAAATCTTTGATTTTTCGACTTAGCTATACCAAATCAAAAAATCAAAGATCAAAAAATCAAACATCGATTTTATTTCGCCAGCTTCGCTTTCAGGTTCTGATCGAGCGCTTCCAGGAATTCCTCCGTGTACAGGTAATGTTCACCATGGTTTACTTTATTACCATGGATACATACCGCCAGATCCTTGGTCATTTTACCGCTTTCAACGGTTTCAACACATACCTGCTCCAATGCCTGACAGAAATTAATGAGCTCCTGGTTACCATCCAGTTTACCACGAAACTCCAATCCTCTTGTCCATGCAAAGATGGAAGCAATCGGGTTGGTAGAAGTAGGTTTACCTTTCTGGTGTTCGCGATAGTGACGTGTTACGGTACCATGTGCCGCTTCTGCTTCCATTACTTTACCATCGGGTGTAACCAGTGTAGACGTCATGAGACCCAGTGAACCAAAGCCCTGTGCTACAGTATCGCTTTGTACATCACCATCGTAGTTCTTACAGGCCCATACAAAATTACCATTCCATTTCAGTGCACTCGCTACCATATCATCGATGAGACGGTGCTCATAAGTGATACCCGCTTCTGTAAATGCAGCTTTGAATTCATTCTGATAGATCTCTTCAAAAATATCTTTGAAACGACCATCATATTTTTTCAGGATGGTATTTTTGGTTGAGAGGTATAAAGGCCATTTTTTGCTCAATGCCTGGTTAAAACAAGAACGTGCAAAACCTTTGATACTTTCATCGGTATTGTACATGGCTAATGCCACGCCATCCCCTTTAAAATTAAACACTTCAAATTCCTGCACAGTGCCATCTTCACCTTCAAATTTAACGGTGAGCTTGCCCTTGCCTTTCGTTACAAAATCTGTTGCACGATACTGGTCGCCAAAAGCATGACGGCCAATACAGATGGGCGCCGTCCAGTTAGGTACCAGACGTGGCACATTTGAACAAACGATCGGCTCACGAAACACCGTACCATCGAGGATATTACGAATGGTTCCGTTCGGGCTCTTCCACATTTGTTTCAGGTTGAATTCTTTTACACGCTCTTCATCGGGAGTGATGGTAGCGCATTTGATACCTACGCCATACTGTTTGATGGCATTGGCTGCATCAATAGTCACCTGGTCGTTGGTTTCGTCGCGATACTCCATTCCCAGGTCATAATATTTGATATCAACTTCCAGATATGGAAGGATCAGTTTTTCTTTGATAAATTTCCAGATAATCCTGGTCATCTCATCACCATCCAGCTCTACCACCGGATTTGCTACTTTAATTTTTTGCGCCATTACGATAGTTTTAAATGATAAACGGGAACAAAAGTAACGATTTCATGGTTTCTTCGCCCCTAAGCGCTGGCAGATTATCCAGACTTTTTACTCAAACGTTTACGATCAGCACGGGTATTTGCAGGGCATGTCGTACATCTTCAATGGTTTCGCCAAAGAGATAGTCTTTCCAGCCACTATGTCGGTGTGCTCCCATTACCACCATATCTACCTCTGTTTCTTTCACCATTCTGATAATTTCTGTAACCCTGTTTTTATACCCTAAAATACCTTCGGCATGGTAGCCTTGATTTTGCAATTGTAAACAATAATGATCCAGTCTTTGCTGATCGAGCCTTGTTTCCTCATCATCACTGGCAGCTCCAAGGTATTTGGCCGATACACTTTCTACCACATGTATCAATACCAGCGAAACATTTTTATTACCCTGTGCCAATGCATGGGCAATCAGTTTTTCATCTGCTTTGGTAAAATCGAGTGCTACTGCAATTTTTCTGATATGACTCACCGAAAGATCATTGAGTTGCGCCCATTCTCCATGCATAGCTGCCTGCTGGCGTTCTTTTCTCTTTTTAAAGAAAGGAAGAAAAGTCATCACCAGGAACAGCCATAAAAAAACCAGCATCAGTACCGTCACCAAAATTTTCAATCCCCATTCTCCTTCCGATACGTACACCTGCAATGCTTCTTCTGCCACTAATCTCACATTCAGAAAAACCAATACGGTGGCCACTACCCATGCAGCAATCTTCACCCAGGGTTTAATCACAAAGCTACCCATGGTTTCTTTGTCGCTTACAAAGTGAATGAGTGGTATGACTGCAAATCCCAATTGCAAACTGAGTATCACCTGGCTGAATACAAGCAGATCATCTACTTTACTATCTCCATAAATACTGATGACAATAACAGCGGGTACAATGGCAATGAGTCGTGTTAATAATCGTCTGAGCCAGGGGTTCAAACGCAGACGCAGATAGCCTTCCATTACAATTTGTCCTGCCAGCGTTCCGGTAATGGTTGAGCTTTGTCCTGCAGCAATCAGTGCAACCGCGAATAAGATCGGTGCCAGTTCTGTTCCGAGTAATGGTTGCAATAGTGTATGCGCATCTTCAATTCTGGCTACATCAGTATTACCTGTTTTGAAAAATACGGTGGCTGCTAATACCAGAATGGCTGCATTCACAAAAAATGCAGCATTCAACGCAACAAGACTATCAATAAAATTATATTTCAATGCCCTTTTGATACTGGTTTTATCAGCACCAATTTTCCTGGTCTGTACCAGTGCCGAATGCAGGTATAAATTATGGGGCATCACCGTTGCTCCAATAATACCAACTGCTATATACAGTGATTCATGACTCAAGGCTGATGGAATAAACCCGGTTACAACTTCGCTCAGATCAGGTTTTGCAATCAGTATTTCAATCAGGAAGGATACACCAATGGTGGCTACCAGTGCCAAAATAAATGCCTCCATTTTTCGGATACCATAACGTTGCAGTAAAAGGAAAAGAAATGTATCCAGTACCGTAATGGCCGTACCCCATATCAGCGGAAGCCCTGTGAGCAAGTGAATACCAATGGCCATACCTACCACCTCCGCCAGATCTGTAGCAGCAATGGCCAGTTCTGCGAGTATGTATAAACAGAAATTGACAACGGGTGGATAGGTTTCGCGGTTAGCCTGTGCCAGGTCTCTTCTTCTCACTATACCCAAACGTGCACTGAGACTTTGTAATAAGAGTGCCATGAGGTTACTCATGAGCAATACCCATATTAACTGGTAGCCAAATTGTGCTCCACCCTGTAAGTCTGTGGCCCAGTTGCCGGGATCCATATATCCTACACTAACGAGGTAAGCAGGTCCGAGATATGCCAGTATCCTTCGCCACCCTTTTCTGGGAATGGTGGTATCAACAGATGCATGTACTTCGCTTAACGAAAGATGTTCTTCCGGATGCTTTTTCATCTTATACTGGTTTTACAAATAAAACAGATGCCAGATCGCGGCTGATCGTAACTATCTGTTGGTTCTTAATTTTTAATTCAAGCGAGCCGTCAAAATCGAATATCTTTTTCACCTCGAGTCTGGTACCCATCTGTAACCCTTTGTGTTTTAATAATTCTAGCAATTCTGATGACTGACTTCCTACCGCCGTAATTTCTACTACTTTGTTCATAGCTATCCCCGATAACTGTTCCTGTTGTTGTGATGCCAGACGGCCTTTACTGTCTGGTATCGGATCGCCATGCGGATCGAATTTGGGGTAACCGAGAAAAGCATCGAGTTTATCGACGAGTTTTGTACTGCTGATGTGTTCCAGCTCTTCCGCTACTTCATGCACTTCATCCCAGCCAAACTGTAATTTATCTACCAGAAAATATTCCCATAACCGGTGTTTCCTGATAATACCCAATGCCACTTTCTTTCCTTCATTACTCAGCTTTACACCATGGTAAGGTTCGTAACTGATAATGCGTTTGGTTTTTAATTTCTTGAGCATATCGGTCACAGATGCAGGGCGTGTCTGCAATTCGGCAGACAATGCATTGGTAGAAACCATTTCCTGCTCCTGCTGGAGATGGTACACTGCTTTGATATAATTTTCTTCCGCTACAGTAAACATTGGCAACCTAAATTTATTTTTAGACAAACCTAAAAAATAAAAAGATAATATCCAAGATATCTACCCTACTTCGCCCGAAAACCCTATTTTTATTGCAAATTCTGTTCATGAAGTCCTGTTTCTATGCATTCCTCCTCATTCTTTTCATTGCCTGCAAGGATGAAAAAATTGATTTTTCAGGAGATGTCCCTTTAAAAGCAGAAGAATTCATGACGGCTTTTCCAAAGATTGCAGGATCATACCTGATGGCCGACTCCAATATTGCCCGCAAAGCTGATACAACCAGAATTGGTTATAAAGCATTGAGCCAGTTTATTCCCGACAGTGCGATCAGTGCATATATCGGAAAAGATAAAAAAACAGTCATCAGACCTGTTGGGATGATTGAAAAGGAAAAAGAAAATTACCTGCTCATCAATTTTACCCGCCAGAAAAAAACTACCTGTGTTGTTTTTGTTACCGATAAAAAACTCAATTACCTGGCATCAAAAGAGTTGCTGACCAACCAGAAAACAGACGGATACTATCGCTTCGTATCTATCAACAAGGAACCGACTTTCATGATCAACAGGGAAAAGGCTTCGGCAGAAAATACACTGAAGTTTACCCGGTCGGGATGGGTCTACAATGATGCAGGCATTTTTATGCTGGTAGTTACCGACAGCAATGAGGACCCCGAGAAAACAGCTGTCATCAACCCTATTGATACTTTACCCAGACAAAATAAACTGAGTGGTGAATACGTGAAGAATGAAAAAAATTATATCTCTGTCAGGGATGGCAAAGATGCCAATCATTATTTATTTTTTATTCATTTTGAAAAAGACAGGGCAACATGTGTGGGTGAGTTAAAAGGGGAATTCATATTGAAATCGTCGGGCAACGCGCAATATCTGCAAAACGGCGATCCCTGTATCATCGATTTTAAATTTTCAGGTAACTATGTAAGCGTTAAAGAACAGGGAAGCTGTGGTAATCACCGTGGTATCAAATGTTTTTTTGATGATACTTACCGGAAAAAGAGGGAGCCAAAAACAAAGAAAAAAAGAACAACTGCCCCCTGAAATTGAAAAAAAATGTTGCAAATATCATGCTTCGAAAACGTTTGCAAACGCCTTTCTATATTGAATCCTAACGATTGTTTGTTGAATTTTGTTTTTCTTCCCACTGATTACCCACATCATTAATGTGTATGAAATACATTTTCTCAAATACCCCTATATTGCAAGCGCTATTCGATCACCAAACGAGCATTTATGAATTTTAGAAACTATCATGTCCCTTACCAGATTAATGAGCAGTATGGAAAAAAAGCTGCTTATTTTTCCATGGAATTTGCAATTCATCAACCTTTAAAAATATACAGTGGCGGTTTAGGATTTCTGGCAGGCTCTCATTTACGCAGTGCTTATGAACTGAGACAAAATATGATCGGCATTGGTATCTTATGGAAATATGGATATTACGATCAGACACGTAACCAGGACCAGACACTCCAGGTTACTTTCATGGAAAAGATTTACAGTTTCCTGGAAGATACAGGCATCAAATTTCAGATACTGATTCATGAACACCCTGTTTGGGTAAAAGCATTTTACCTGAACCCTGAAACTTTCAACAGTGCTCCTTTATTCTTACTGAGTACTGATTTACCTGAAAACGATTATGTTTCACAAACCATCACCCATCGTTTATACGATGCCAACGTGGCTACCAAAGTAGCCCAGTTTATTTTGCTGGGTGTAGGTGGTGCTAAACTGATTGATGAGTTAGGATTTAATCCGGATGTGTATCATTTGAATGAAGCGCATGGTATTTCATCTGCATTTTATTTGCTGAACAAATTCAAGAGTGTGGAGAAAGTAAAAGAACACCTTGTCTTTACTACACATACTCCCGAAGAAGCAGGCAATGAAAAGCATGATATTTACCTCTGCCATAAAATGAGTTATTTCTGTGGTCTTTCTATTGATGAAGTGCGTAAGATTACCGGCATCAAAGACGACCAGTTTAATCACTCGCTGGCAGCTTTACGTTTTGCCAGAAAAGCCAATGGCGTTTCAGCCCTTCATGGTGTTGTAAGCCGTGAAATGTGGAAGAACCACGAAGGTATCTGTCCCATTACTTCCATTACCAATGCGCAGAATTGGCGCTATTGGGCCGACAAACAAATGTATCGCGCCATGGAAGAGGGTAATGACTATACATTTGACGACCGCAAAAAATATCTGAAGAAAAGGGCTTTTGAAATTGTTGCTGACCAAACAGGTAAAGTATTTAATCCAAATGTACTGACCATTGTTTGGGCCAGAAGGTTTGCGGGTTACAAACGTGCAGACATGCTTACCTATGACATGGAGCGATTTGAAAAAATGCTCAATAATACTAAACACCCGGTTCAAATTATCTGGGCAGGCAAGCCTTACCCGGTTGATTATCCTGCCATTTCACAGTTTAATAATCTTGTTCACCTGAGTAAGAATTATAAAAATGTAGCTGTTTTAATAGGGTATGAATTAGGGTTGAGCAAACGCATGAAACAGGCGGCTGATGTATGGCTTAACAATCCTCGTGTACCACGCGAAGCATCCGGCACCAGTGGCATGACCGCTGCGATGAACGGAGCAGTGAATTTCTCTACCGATGATGGATGGATTCCTGAATTTGTGAACCATGGTAACAATGGTTTTGTGGTACCAAAAGCAGACTATGCCAACATGACCGTGCATGACCAGGATGAATATGACCTGAACAAAGCATATGAAATACTGGAACAACAGATCATTCCTATGTACTATGATAATTTTGATACATGGAGACAGATCACTAAAAATGGTATGAGAGATGTGCGTTTCCAGTTCGATAGCAACAGAATGGCACATGAGTACTATGAGATCATGTACAAATAACAAAGAAAGATTAATGTAAAGGAACAGGGTACTGCGCCAAGCTAGTACCCTGTTTTTTTGTGTTATTCAGTACCATATTAATACTATTTGCCACTGAATGCACAGAATGACACAGAGAATCAGAACTATTTAACTTTACCTTTGTTTTCAACTACAAATAGTTAGCATGGGTAATAAAATTGCCATAGCCATTACTGGTGCCAGCGGTTCCATTTATGCGAAGTTGCTCTTAGATAAACTTGTGTCACTCAACGACCAATATGAGGAAGCGGGTATTGTCATGAGCAAAAATGCCAAAGAAGTATGGAGAACAGAGCTGGGTAATGAAGATTACAACAATTATCCATTCCGCTATTTTGATAAATACGATTTCAACGCCCCCTTTGCTTCCGGTTCTGCCAAATACAATATTATGATTGTGGCCCCCTGCAGCATGGGAACATTAGGGCGTATTGCATCTGGCGTGAGCGACGATCTGGTAACACGTGCTGCAGACGTTGTATTGAAAGAAAGAAGAAAGCTGATTTTAATGGTCCGTGAAACACCCTATAACCTCATCCATATTAAAAACATGGAAACCGTAACACTGGCAGGTGGTATCATTTGTCCGGCTACACCTTCCTTTTACAGCCGTCCACAAACCATTGAAGAGGCAGCTGCCACTGTAGTTGACCGGGTTTTAGATATTGCCGGCCTGGAACAACATTCATTCAGATGGGGGCAGAAATAGGAAGTAAATAGTGAGTAGTTAGTAGTGAGTGAAATGAAACCATACTGACTACTCACTATTCACTACTCACTTAGCGCCTCCCCTTTACGAAAAAGGCCCTGCCTTTCAGCAGAGCCTTTGTATTTGAGTACTTACCTTCTCTTACACATTTGCGCTTTCGCCTTCTTCTACCCTTTTCTGGAAATCGAATTTCAGTTTACCTGATTCTTTGTCCAGATCAGCAATCAACACATCTCCCTGTTTAATATTCATATTCAATATCTCTTCGGCTAAAGGATCTTCGAGGTATTTCTGTATAGCCCTGTGCAGTGGTCTTGCACCAAACTGGGCATCGTAACCTTTTTCAGCAATAAATTCTTTTGCAGCTGCGGTCAGTTCAAGCGCGAAGCCAAGGTTTTGTAAACGCTTTGACACCCCTTTCATCAGTATATCAATGATGTTGAAAATGTTTTCCTGGTTCAGTGAATTAAACACCACCACATCATCTATACGGTTCAGGAATTCGGGTGAGAAGGTACGTTTCAGCGCTTTTTCAATAACAGCTTTGTTATTTTCCTCCGCATTCTGAATACGCGTTGCCGTAGCAAAACCAACGCCATCACCAAACTCTTTCAACTGGCGTACACCAATATTGGATGTCATGATGATCATGGTATTTTTAAAATCTACCTTTCTTCCGAGACCATCTGTTAACTGACCATCATCCAGTACCTGCAAAAGTATATTGTAGATATCCGGGTGTGCTTTCTCAATTTCATCAAGCAGGATAACACAATAAGGTTTTCTTCTGACTTTCTCTGTCAGTTGTCCACCTTCTTCATATCCAACATAACCCGGAGGCGCCCCTATTAAACGGCTTACGGTAAATTTCTCCATGTATTCACTCATATCAATCCGTATCAGTGAATCTTCTGAATCGAACATATACCTGGCGAGAGAACGTGCCAACTCTGTTTTACCAACACCGGTTGGACCAAGGAAGATGAATGTACCAATTGGTTTTTTAGGATCTTTCAATCCAACCCTGTTACGTTGAATGGCTTTTACTACTTTTTGTATGGCTTCATCCTGACCTATCACCATTCCCTTCATGTCTTCACTCATCCTGCGCAGTTTCTCTGTTTCTGCCTGTACCATTCGCTTCACTGGTATACCAGTCATCATGCTCACCACTTCTGCGATATGCTCTTCTGAAATAGGATAACGTTTGTGTTTACTTTCCTCTTCCCACTGGTTTTTTGCTTTTTCAAGCTCTTCACCGAGTCTCTTCTCCGTATCACGTAAAGCAGCAGCTTCTTCAAATCGCTGGCTCTTGACTACTTTATTTTTTTCGTTCTTTATGTCTTCTATCTTCTTTTCCAGCTCTACAATTTCCTCAGGCACATTGATATTTTTCAAATGTACTCTGGCGCCTACTTCATCCAGTACATCAATCGCTTTATCAGGCAATAACCTGTCTGTCATATAACGATCACTCAGCTTTACACATGCTTCTATTGCTTCATCGGCATAGCTCACATTGTGGAAGTCTTCGTATTTCGATTTGATATTATTGAGGATGATAATGGTATCTTCCACACTAGGGGGTTCCACAATTACTTTCTGGAAACGCCTGTCTAATGCACCATCTTTTTCAATGTACATACGATACTCATCGAGTGTAGATGCACCAATACATTGCAGTTCTCCTCTTGCCAGTGCAGGTTTGAAAATATTGGATGCATCGAGTGAGCCACTGGCACCTCCGGCACCCACAATGGTATGTATTTCATCAATGAAAAGAATCACATCCCTGTTTTTCTCCAGTTCATTCATGATGGCTTTCATTCTCTCTTCAAACTGACCGCGGTATTTGGTACCCGCTACCAATGCTGCGAGATCGAGTGATATCACTCTTTTATCAAATAATACCCTGCTTACTTTCCGTTGTACAATGCGCAGGGCCAAACCTTCTACGATAGCGGTTTTACCCACACCAGGTTCACCAATCAGTATAGGGTTATTCTTTTTACGTCTGCTGAGTATCTGACTCACTCTCTCAATTTCCTCTTCACGTCCTACAATCGGATCAAGTGAACCTGACTCTGCCAATTTGGTAATATCTCTGCCAAAATTGTCGAGGACGGGAGTTTTGCTTTTTGCATTGGCACCAGCTTTACCTCCGGCTTTCTGCTGCTGGTAGCCGGATGAACGTTTTTCTTCGTCAAATTCATCTTCACCCTCATCGCTGAATTCAGCCCGTGGACTGGGCGGATTAGCCGATCCCACCATGCCTAACTCATTGCGGAACAAATCGTAGTCAATATCGAACTGATTCAATATCTGTGTGGCAATGTTCTCTTTATTCTTAAGGATGCTGAGCATCAGGTGTTCAGTTTCTACCAGCGGGCTTTTTAATGCTTTGGCTTCGAGTACTGTTACCCGGATTACTTTTTCGGCCTGTTTGGTAAGGGGTAAACTATTGATATTGGCAATATTTTTACCGGTTTTATCCTTCACCGCCAGTTCTACTTCTTTCCTTAATTCGTAAAGGTCTACATTCAGTTGTTTTAACACTTTGATGGCCGTGTTATCGCCATCCCTGATCAAACCCAATAACAGGTGTTCTGTGCCAATGAAGTCGTTTCCGAGCCGCAAAGCCTCTTCCCTGCTGAAAGAGATGATCTCTTTAACCTGTGCTGAAAAATTATTATCCATAACCTAAATTGGATTTATACAATTATAACGAATATTTTTGAGCGAAGTTGTGCATCAGTTATTCACAGTTGTTAACCTAACCTCGCAGGAAATGGAAGTCAAAATTGATACCAAAGAGAAATTCACCGTTGTAACACCGGTCGTCCCCCTTATTTCTGCCAATATAGCAGCAAAACTTTCGGAAACCTGTTCAGGTTTTCTCGATCAGCCGGTTAAAAATATCGTACTCAACCTTGAACCTGTGACCGAAATGGACCCTGAAGCCGCCACTGCTATTGCCGGTCTTCAGCAACATTTTTATGAAAACAGCGCTTCGTTTGTTTTATGTAACCTGAAAGAACCTGTTGAAGCCATTTTTGAGAAAGAAGAACTGCTAGACTTCATGAATATAACACCTACAGAAAGTGAAGCCTGGGACATTGTTCAGATGGAAGAAATTGAACGCGAGTTGCTGGATGGAGATGATGTTGAATTTGATAAAGCGGACTAATGTAAAATGCGGGATGTCAGATATCAGATGTCAGATTTCATTTCAAATCTGACATCTGATATCTGACATCAACAAATTTCTCCCCGATGTTCAACAAAGACTATTACCAGATTTTACAAATACAACCCACTGCTTCTGCTGAGGAGATCAGGAAAGCATATCGTAGGCTCGCGCTGGAATTTCATCCTGATAAAAATAAAATGCAGCAGGCTTCGGCACAGTTTGTTCTGATTCGGGAAGCTTATGCGGTCTTGAGTGATCCTGTTCAAAGAAAGAAATATGACCTGACCCGTTTTGCCGCTCAACAAACCAGTCGCCGTATTGCCACTACACCAAAGGAAGTGAGGTTGATGAGTGATGAACTGGTGGAGCGATTAAAAAAAAATAATCCTGACCGGATCAATCGGGATAAACTGGTGCTTGATCTGGAGGCTCTTTTATCAGTTTATCATATACAATTACTGGAGAAATATAAGGATGAAGAACAAAATGATTTGTTCGTACAAAACCTACTCTTTTGCATGCAGTTTCTGGAATGGTACCATTGTATGCAATTTGCGGATACGGTTAAAGCAATGCATGGATTGAATCATATTACTGTTGAGCGGCTCCGGCATTTTATAGAGGTATACAAAAGAAATTATTACTGGAACAGGTATAAAATATGGTTGGCTCTTTTAATTGCGGTCATCACTTGTTTACTGATTTATTATGCATAAAAAAGGCCCTTCTTGCGAAGGGCCTTTGAATCATTATTTGAAGAACTATTACTCATGCAGATAAGTAACCAGCGCACGTGCTTTGGTACCCACATTGGTTCTGCCATCTCCTCTGTAAATCAGCGTATAGGTTTTCTGATTACTGAATGAAACGTTATTCAGGGTATCGAGGTTGTAAGTACTTCCCGGACGGCGGATATAAAGTGTATCATTCAACTGAGCATTGTAAGGGAATGACTGGAAGTTTGCCACACCACCCTGTGCTATACTATTAAAAATAGCCGCATTTCTTCTGGTTGAAAATACGCTTACCATTAACCCTGCAGTATCCGTAGCAACAGCATTTACAAAACGCAGATTGAATAACCCTGCATTGGGTCTGGAGTAAACATCAGGCAATAAAATCTTAGAGGAATCTCTTGCATTCTTTATTTCATCTGTAATGATCAGTGAATATTTCTGCCCTTTTGTAAAAATTTTAGACAATGTAGCCAGCGGAATAGAATCAGCCGTAGCAACACCAGCCACGGTAAGTTTGATATTCTGTAAACCGGGTTCTAATCCAATATATCCATTCAATGTGGTTGCTGAAGCAGGGAACAGTCCTCCATAAGTAATGAAGGCACCATTCACTTTCTTATTATTAACAAATACGTTAATTGAATCCGGCGCATTAAATACCTGTCTGAAATTGGGCGATGCGTGAACTACACTCACAAAAGCCATATCCGAAGCGGAAGTAAATGTAGCTGTCTTTTCTGCCTCTTTCTCACACGCAATGATGGTCATCATCCCTGCAGCAAGTAAGGCTGTATATGATAGTATTTTTTTCATCTGTTAAGTTTTGAGGGTGTGATTATTTCTGTGAGAACCAGGTTTCTTTTGTATGATAATCCAGTTTATCGGCACCTATACGAATCAGTTCATTTAAGTTCCAAACGTATTCAGAATTATAACGCGGACGTACGCGATACACTTTCTTACCTCCGTTATCAACCCACATATTTACACCACTGGGTGGTGTAAAGCCAGTGTACACTTTTAAACCGGTTCCGGCATCTACATCCTCATCATAATGGTAACGACGCATATCAACCCATGTTTCCAATGCATTGTAACCCCAAAGTGCAATGTATTTCTGCAACATAATATGACTTAACGTAAGTGTAAGCGGATCAGCAGGCACTGCTGAACTTGCCATATATGCAGCTTTGGTACCAGCGGTTATTTCATTACCTGCCGGAATGTTTACATTGTATTTGTCGGTCAGCATATCAAAATGCAGGCTAACACCCAAACGGAAAGCAGCCAATGCAGTTACTTTATCTCCTTTTTTGAAGGCCGCTTCTGCTTTCATCAACTGAATTTCACTGGCTGTCATTACTGGGAATTCTGCCGCATTTCTAAAGATAAAACGACAGGCAGCATCGTTGGCTGGCGATGTTGTTGTAGCACTTGTACCACCCCAGAAGTTTTCTGGACGGTCATTCGCATTGGTAATGCCTGCATTGCCTCTGTTAGGCTCTATCCCAACAAAACCACCATTGGGGTTTGTGCGGAGTAAGTACCATCTACGTGGATCCACTACACCGTTAAAAGCAGGATGTGGGTTGGTTCCGTTCATCAGATTTACAGAAAATGCTCCCTGACGTAAAGTACCAACATTACCTCTGAGCGGTCCGTAAAAATTAGAATTCGCAGAGATGGTTTGTGCATATTTTAAAGTAGCATTATCTGCATTGCTGGTAATAGCCAGGTTTGCATAAGCGATTACCGAATCAGCATTATAGGAAGTTTTATTGCTCAGGTGATTGAAACTGCGCGCCAATACACCATACACAAACTTCTTCCACTTGTTTACATCGCCACCATAGAAATACTGGTCGCCTTTTGCAAGGTTGGCGGGACTAACACCATCACCTGTTTTATTCAGGTTGGCCAATGCTGTATGACAGAGTTGTCTTACATAAGTGTATACTTCCTGAGGTTCATCGTACTTGAAAGTGATTAAGCTGGTATTGAATGCTTCTTTCAGGATTACTTCACCATGATAATCACCCAGGGTTAACCAGCTCCATGCAAAAATGGCCTGACCAACACCTACATAATCCCATTTCTTTTCTTCTGCTGCCCAGTCAATCATACGCATCAGGTTCTGACCCAAATCGTAATAATGTGCACGCCAGATAGAGGCGGCATTATCGCTCACAGTATTGGTTCCACCCATCATATCATATGCATCGGCCTGTGTACCGGCACTATTGGAATGCCAGTATTGAACATAACGACCGGCAAAACGATTATCGTTTGATGAACCATGACCGGCACCATTACCAACCATGCTGGCAAGGATACCTGGCAATAACTGCTCAGGTGGCACTTTTACGTCGGCATTGGGATTGAGGTAGGCTTCATCAATCTTTTTACTACATGATACGGCGATTACACTGGTCAGTGTAAATCCGAAAAGCAGTTTTTTGAAAAATGTATGTTTCATAATATTTTCTTTGTAGTTACTCGATTAGTTTGATTCTTTTTAGAAAGCAGCACGCAGACCAAAGTTTACGCTGATCGGTGTGGCAATGTTACCAAAGTCAAATCCAAATCCACCCACGCCTCTTGTAGCTGATGTATTGGCGCTGGTAGCAGGATCTGCACCTGTATAGTTTGTAATCAGAATCAAATCATTCCCTGTAGCAAACAGGCTCAATCCTTTCAGGAAGCTGAGTTTGCGAATGGCTTTTGCAGGGAAAACATAACTCAACGTAATGTCTCTCAAACGAACCCAGTTCACGTCTTTTTCAATAAACTCTTCTTCCGGCATTCTTGTAGTATAATAAGTCTGCAGGTTATAAGGAGTAATAGCAACAGTATTTTTGGTTGGAGTAGCTGAGTTTTGTAAACCATCGTTCAGAACACCATCCACTACAATTGTTTGTTTTCTGCTTTCTGTTCTTATACTTTTACCTCTTATGGTCAGGAACATTTCGTTGGCATTGAAGATATCTCCGCCCACTTTAATATCCCATAAGAAACTCAAAGCAAAGTTTTTATAACGCAGGTTATTATTCCAGCCGATGGTGAAATCGGGGTTTCTGTCACCTCTAACTTTGAATGTTGCATCAACCAGTGGTAATCCGGTTGTAGGTTCAATCAGAATCTGACCGGCACTGTTACGCTGGTAACCTGCTGCTGTAATACTTGTACTTGGACCACCAGTAATCAAACCACCACGGGCATTACCAAATACCCAGGTATCTGAGATATAAAATTCAGGTACGTTTGCTGGCAGACTCAATACTTTATTACGCATTCTGTTGAAATTCACACGGGTAGTCCATCCAAAGTCTTTCTTCTGGATAGGTGTCGCATCAATAGCCACTTCAATACCTGTGTTACGGGTTGAACCTACGTTCAATGTATTCAGTACGAAACCTGTACCATAACTAGCTCTGAAGTTTTCAGCAATCTGTTTTTCATTCAGTGTGTTATAGTAAGTAACATCCAGGTTAATTTTGCTGTTCAGGAATTTAAACTCCGCTCCCACTTCATAGGTCTTCTGGATTTCTGGTTCCAGGAAGAAGTTGTTATTAGAGAAACCATATGCAAAACCACCACCGCTAGATGTTACAAAGTTGAACACAGACTGGTTAGCATAAGGTGAACTTGATCTGGCCGTTTGCGCCAGTGAACCTCTCAGCTTAAAGTAGTTCAACACATTTCCTTTTTTGATAAAAGGAAGGATATCTGACATAATGAAACTAACACTTCCCGCTGGGTAGTTATAGCTTCTGAATTGTTTAGGGAAAATAGATGACTCTTCAAAACGATGAGAATACGTTAAGAATGCCAGGTTTTTGTAATTCAGGGCAAACTCTCCGAAGAACGCTACCTGACGGCTCAACACAAAGTTAGGTCCGCCATTACGTATAGCATTGTTCAAACGGATACGGGTAGCAGGATTTGTGTTGTTGCTATCCATCCCGTTTTTATAGTTGCCTTTCAAACCTGAACCAGATACAGCATACATTTCTGTACGGTAATCCTGCCACATGGTTCCTACCATGGCGCGACCATTAAATGCACCAATCGTTTTACGTGCAGTAGCTGTAATGGTATGGTTATATCCTTTATAGTTACGATAGAAATTATCCTGGAATCCTCTTGAAGTTCTTACAAAGCCACCACCAAAAGTAGTTGGGAGCCTTGCAGAAGAGGCTGAATCCATTACAGAATATCCGTCATTTTTATAGGTATCATATCCGAAACGACCCGCAAGACTTAACCATGGGAACGGATTGATGTTCACACCCAAAGTCATCAGGAAACGATCATTTATATCATAGGCCCTGTTGAAATTTGAGTTGAAATAAGGGTTATCAAATTCATCTGCACCTACGGTAATTTTTCTTGAATCTTCTGTCAGGTAATTACTAGCATCATTAATAGATGGCCATACCAGCAGGTTCATCAGGTATGCCCCCGCTCCACGCTGTGGTTTATGGTTAGCTGTTTTGATATAACTGATGGAAGGAGAAATATCAATGTATTTATTCAGCTTGGTGGTATTCGATACACGAAGGTTATATCTCGAGAACTTGTTATTAGGCACTACACCTTTCTGGTCGAAGAATGAACCAGAAAAACGCCATGATGAATTTTTAGTACCATAATCAGCACTGATATTATGTGTTTGTGCAAAACCTGTTTCAAAAAAATCTTCTACCTGGTTTCTGTACACTTTATCATCAGCACCATATGCAGGGCCAAAAAAAGTAAAGAGGGAATTATCAGAAATACCATTATTCCCCTGACTATACATATGAGATACTTTGGGCAAACGGGTGAGCGACTGAATACGGAAACTATTGTCATAGTTTACGCTCACTTTTCCGGTTGCTTTTGCTTTCTTGGTCGTGATAACGATGGCGCCGGAACTTGCCTGGCTACCATACAGGGCAGTAGCTTCAGGTCCTTTCAATACGGTTACCGACTCAATATCATTCGGATTAATATCTGAAATACGGTTGGTATAATCTGATCCGCGGTTAGGCTGGTCAGATGCAATACCAATGGTGGCACCACCTCCACTTTCGTTTACAGAACCATTATCAACAATTACACCATCCACAACAAAAAGTGGCTGGTTGCTAAGTGCCATTGAGTTAAAACCTCTTAATACAATGGATGATGATGAACCGGCCTGACCACCTGTAGGTGTAATGGAAACACCCGCCACACGGCCTTGTAAACTGTTTACAAAGTTTTCACGTTGAGATTCGGCGATTTCTTTACCTCCTACTTTCTGAACCGAGTAACCCAGTTCGCGTGGTTTACGTTTAATATCCATCGCTACTACCACTTCTTCCAGTTCAGATACTTCTGCTGTTAAGGTAATGGTAAGTTGACCGCCGGTAACCGGAACACGCTTTCCTTCATAACCCACATAACTGATCTGAAGTGATTGTCCGTTGTTCGCACGGATGGTAAAGGAGCCTCTGTCGTTGGTTTGTGCAGTGGCAGATCCACCCACAACCTTAACAGTTACACCCGCCAATGGTAATTTTGTCGCAGCATCTGTAACAGTACCCGATACTGTCTGACTCTGACCAAGGGCCGGCAGGGAAAACAGGAAAAGTAGCATAAATGCCACTTTCATCATTGAGACGAAATTTCTCATAACAGGTTTTTTGGTTTCTAATAAAACGGTGAGTTAGTCTCGGAACGCTTCGTATGGCAATCCCGGATTCCTCAATTAAGACAATCGATTCCCGCAAAACAATGCACCATGTTGGAATTTTAATGCTGCAAAAAGCTGCAAAAAACAACCCAGATTATCGAAAAGCGGAATAATAAAGCAATGTTAAAGTTTACCGTGCATATTTACGAATATATTTATCCATAATTTTTTACACATTTCACGGCAAAGACCTGAATTTCCGCAAAAACCTGCACCTAATAGGTCTGACTGCTGTTTTTAGAAGGTTTTGGCATATGAACAAGCAATGATCATACTTACAATACTGTAATACCCTTTTGTATATAAGGTACCAGTTTAGGATCGGAGGGCTCCAATTCAGTGATTAGTATATCAATTTCTTCCGGTTTACAAACCTGTAACCTCTGGGTTGTATTCAATTTCTCAGAAATAGCAAGAGAAACGGTTTTCTGTGCACAATGCATCATGGCTCTTTTTACTTCAATAATCTCCCACTCCAGATCAGTAATACCATAATTGGCATCCATACTATTGGTTCCTAAAAAACAATAATCGGCCCTGATTCCAGAAAGCCTTTGTATGACTTCTGCTCCAACAGAAATCTGGGCCGTTTTAGATAGTTTGTTTCCCAAAAAAATCACTTCACAACTCGGATGTTCCAGTAATTCCAATGCAATAGGTACACTAACTGTAATAAAAGTAGCATTCAGATCAGGGGGTAAGGCCTTCACCAGTTCCCGTATGGTAGTACCTCCTGATAAAACCACAAACATCCCGTCTTTAATGAGTTCTATGGCTTTGTATGCGATCCGTTTTTTTTCAGGAAGTGAATAAATACTACTGGTTTCCAGGGTGAAATGAAAGGATTTGGACAATGCTCCGCCATGTACTTTTATCAGTTTACCTTCCTCGGCCAGTTCCTGAAGATCGCGTCGAACTGTATCTTCCGAAACATCTAACTGCACACTGAGATCAGATGACAATACCTTATTATGGATATTGATCTGTTGAATAATATATGCCTGGCGTTCTTTCTTTAGCATAGTTAAAAATAAGGAAATGATACAATTGCCCAATTTCCTAAGACCCAAAATTGTATTTTCGCTCTCCGGCTGAGAATTTACGTGAATGGCGAATGGTGAATCGTCAATAGAGGATTATACATCATCTTATTATTCACCATTGACCATTGACCATTGATTCGTCGTCCATTTAAATGATCTCCCCAAACACCATACAACAAATTACCAACCGCATCGATATCATTGATATTGTGGGGGAATTTGTGAAATTGAAGAAGAGAGGTACCAACTATATTGGTAATTGTCCGTTTCACAACGAAAAAACGCCTTCTTTTACCGTTTCGCCCACCAAAGAAATTTATAAATGTTTTGGTTGTGGCAAAAGCGGCAACTCCATCACTTTCCTGATGGAACATGAGAAGTACAGTTACGTAGAAGCTTTACGCTGGCTGGCTGCACGTTATAATATTGAGATTGAAGAAACAGAAACCAGTCCGGAACAGAAGCAACAACTGTTGACTTCCGAAAGTCTCTATGCCATCAACAATTTCGCGCAGAAATTTTTCTCCCAACAATTACTCGAAACAGAAGAAGGAAAAAATATTGCCCTCTCCTATTTGAAAGAACGCGGGTTCCGGGAAGATATCATTCATAAATTCCAGATTGGTTATAATCCCGACGCAAGAGATGTATTGACCAAAGCCCTGCTGGCTAACCAGTTTAACCGTGAATTGTTACCCAAATCGGGATTGGTAGCGCTTCGTAACAATGAAGAATTAGTTGATAATTATCGTAACCGCATCATCTTCCCCATTCATGGTAATACCGGAAAAATCATCGGGTTTGGTGCAAGGGTAATCGGCAAAAGCGATCGTGGTCCCAAATACATCAACACACCGGAGAATGAAATTTATGTAAAAAGCAGGATTCTCTATGGCGCCTACCAGGCACGCATGGCCATCGATAAAGCCGATGAATGCCTGCTGGTAGAAGGATATACAGATGTGGTGAGCTTACACCAGGCAGGTATTGAAAATGTAGTGGCCAGTGGCGGTACTTCATTAACCACCGACCAGATCAGGCTGATTAAAAAATATACCAACAACCTGACCATTATTTATGATGGCGACAGTGCAGGTGTAAAAGCTGCATTACGCGGTCTGGATATGGCATTGGAAGAAGGACTAAATGTTCGGCTGGTTCTTATTCCTGATAACGAAGATCCTGATAGTTATGTAAACAAAGTAGGTGTTACGGCTTTTAATGAATTTGTTGCCAAATCGAAAAAAGACTTTATTCTTTTTCAGTTGGAAGTAATGCTGAAAGAAGCGGGCAACGATGTGAGCAGAAAAAGCGCAGTGGTGAACCAGATTGCTGAAACACTGAGTAAAATCAATAAAGCAGAAGATTTTACAAGGCAACAGGATTATATCAGACAATGCGCGGGTTTATTGAGAATTGATGAAGCCGGACTCACCAACCTTGTCAACAAATACAAGCGCGACAAAATCACCAAAGAGGAAAAGAAAACGCTTTCTTTCGATGATGTAAATGCCCACTTACAGGACGGCGCACAACCTGAAGATGTACTCGACGATACCAGTCGCATGCTGGTGCAGGATGAAGCACACGAAAGAAATATCCTGCGGGTCTTATTGGAATACGGTCTCCGATCCTGGGATGAAACCAGTAATATGGCTGATTATATTTTTTCAGAACTGGAGCATTTTCATTTTGAAACACCCGTTCTGGAAAAACTTTACGAAGAATATAAATCCTGGTACACAAAGGGACTGGAACCAACAACTAAATCGATGTTGTATCACAATGATGAAGAGATCAGAAACCTCGTGATCAGCATTTCTGTTTTCCCTTTTGAATTGAGTCAGAACTGGGATGAGGTACTGGAAGGAATGAACATCGTTAACAGAGATACCAGCAAACAGGATGTAATGATGAGTATCAGTTATTACAAACTCCGCAGGATCAAAAAAATGATCGAAGAAAACCAGCGCGATATTGAACATGCACCTATGGAGAATTTCAAACAATTACTTGAAGTGCATAAATACCTCAAAGACGCTGAACGCACCATTACCAACCAGTTAGGGACGGTGATTATTAAATGATGAAGAGTGAATGGTGAATGATCAATCGTCAATGGGCATACTATTTTTGGCAGTAATATTCACGACTGACCATTCACTATTCCCGCATTAAAATTGCAACGCAAACGCCGTTCCCTTTCCTTCTACAGACTGCACAGTGATATTGCCTTTATGGAGCATCATGATTTGTTTGCAGAGGCTCAGGCCTATTCCGCTTCCATTTTTCTTGGTGCTGAAGAACGGTATAAAAATATTGTTCATTACTTCTTCGCTCATACCAGACCCGTTATCCGTTACTTTAATGACCGTTTTTTTATTCGGCATTTCTCCGGCGGATAGAGTGATGCGTGGGTTTTCTGTTTCTTTTACCGCATCCATGGCATTAATGATCAGGTTAATCAGTACCTGCTCCACCAGGTTATGATCCAGTTCCAGTGAAAGTGCCGGGTCTTTTAATACGATATCCATCTCAATTTTTTTCTGGTTGAGGGTGGGTTCCATCAGATGGTGCATACTTTCAAACAAATCGCGTACATACACTTGTTTCAGATTGGGTTGGGTTACTTTATTCAGGTTGCGATACACTTCAGCAAATTTCAGCAACCCTTCACTTCTTTTTTTAATGGTATCGATTCCAATGGTGAGATCCTCTGTTAGTCCCGCATCTTCACCTGGCTCTTTTGCAGAAGCCTGTAGACGATGATGTAGTGTATCTGCAAGTGAGGAAATAGGTGCAACTGAATTCATAATCTCATGCGTCATCACACTCAATAGTCGTTGCCATGCTTTCGATTCTGTTTCATCTAATGCTTCATTAACGTTTTGAAACGCAATCAGCTTAAATACTTTATCATCTGTCTGAAAAGCAGTGGCAGAAACCAGTACACGTAAATTGTTTTTTTCCTGATGAACAGTTACAACTACACTGTTACCCGCTTTTACACCCACCAGTTGCTCATATAAAACCGGATCTCTTTTTTCCAGCGAGTGAATGGTTTTAAGATAAGGCGTGAGCAACATTTTTTTTAGTGACTCATTCATCCATACCACTTCGCCACTTTCGATTTCGTAAGAAAGTATTCCCGTATCAACAAGTTCCAGTATTTTTTGCAGGTATTGAAACTGGGTTTCTTTTTCGCGGGTAATCAGTTTAAAAGTGGAGTTAATATCATTAAATCCTTTTCGCAGGGGTTGCAATTCATGTGGTGCATTCTGTACATTGAAATTTCTGGAAAAGTCACGATAATGAATAGATTCCACGAAATCCTGTACTTCTGCCTCCGCTATTTTGTGGAAACGGTAAAAATCATACACCTGGTAACCAATGACGGGCAGTAAAAGAAATGCATATACATACCATTCCTTCACCAATAAAAAAGCAGCAGTCGTTAATACTATAAACAATAATATTACCCTGCTCAGAATATCCCATTGAAACGATTTCTCGCTTTTATTATTTTTCTTTTTGCTCATCAGCGTTTATAATTCATATTTACTCAACCTGCGGTATAAAGCCGTTCTTGTTAATCCTAATTCCTTTGCCGCCCTGCTGATATTTCCATTATGTTTATCGATTACTTTCATAATGGTATTTTTTTCCATGGTACTCAGCTTCAGTTCTGCAACTTCCTCCGTATCGGTTACCGGGTTCTCTAAAGGAGAAAACAACAGGTCTTTTGCTTCAATCAACTCTGACTCTGCCATAATAATGGCCCTTTCAATGGTGTATTGTAGCTCGCGTACATTACCGGGAAATGAATACTGCTGCAGTTTTTCTAAAGCAGAATCTGCAAAACTAGTATTGGGCTTGAAATATTTAGCGGCATAAATTTTAGCGAAATGATTGGCCAGCAATGGAATATCCTGTTTTCGTTTTCGCAGTGGCGGAACCACAATTTCTACTGTATTGATGCGATAAATTAAATCTTTCCTGAACTTATTCTCATTGGCTAGTTCCTGTAACGGAAGGTTGGTGGCACAGATCAGTCTGATATCAATCGGCTGTGCCTGGTTGGCTCCCAGTCTTGTTACCTGCCTATTCTGCAATACAGTTAACAGTTTTGCCTGTTGCTGTAGCGTAATGTTTCCGATTTCATCCAAAAACAAAGTTCCACCATGCGCAGTTTCAAACCGACCCTCCCGATCATCACGTGCATCTGTAAATGCTCCTTTTTTATGTCCAAACAATTCACTCTCAAATAAACTCTCTGTTAAGGAACCTACATCCACTTTTATATAAGGACCATTTGCCCGAAGCGACTGCTGGTGAATGGCAGCAGCAATCAAATCTTTCCCCGTTCCATTCTCTCCCAGTATCAGGATATTGGCATCGGTAGGTGCTATTTTGGAGAGTTTATAAAATATTTCCTGCATTACATCACTTTCTCCCAACATCATATTACCGGCTATACCGACTGGATAACCTTTATTGTTCTGTTCATTCACTTTACTTGTACCTGCACCTTTTAATACAGTTGCAATTGTATCCAGCAATCTTTCATTGTGCCATGGTTTTACCACAAAGTCTGCCGCTCCTTCTTTCAGCGAACGAACTGCCAGATCGATATCACCATAAGCAGTTATCATAATAACCGCTGTTGCCGGTTTTATTTCCTTGATGCGTTTTAACCAATAAATACCTTCATTCCCGGTATTGATCGACGCATTAAAATTCATATCCAGCAAAACTAAATCGAACTCACCTGAACCGATGAGTGCGGGCAATTGCTCGGGATTTTTTTCTGTTACTACTTCCTTGACTTCGGGGCGCAATAATAATCTCACTGCAATAAGCACATCTGCATCATCATCAATTACCAGTATGCGCGCTTTCTTCAAACTCATGTATAAGAATTTAGACTGAATGATCTATTGAAGATTTCAGTCCATAAATATACCAGTTCAATAAGAAACTGAGAACGAAGAGATTAGAGGGTTGCTTATCACCCAAACTGTATCAAAAACGAACAGTTTTTGTATCAAAAGCGTACAGTTTTATACCATGCCTGACTACAATTAGTTGATTATCAGCCTTTTCCCCTTTGGCACCATCCTTTCAGTACCTCTTAGGTAAATTAAAAGAGATGAAAAAGATCGTAGTAACAAAAAGTGTATTGATGGGCATTTTGCTGTTCTCGTTTACAGCCGGGCTGGTAGCCTGTGTTCTTTCTTTCTGTGATAACGAATCACAACAAACACTGGAAATTTCAACGACACATTTTATCAATCTTATCTAACAGAAAATATCAGCACGTGGATAGAGTTATTCAAAAAAAGAAATGGAATTCTAAAAGAATCATGACCCTTGCAGGTATAATAGCAGTCATTGGATTAATCGCTGCGAGTTATTATTATACCTCAGGCAAACCAAAGCTAAATGTTGACCTGGAAAGAATTACCATCAGCGAGGTAAAAAAAGCCCCGTTCAAAGAATTTATCCCTGTAAATGGTGTGGTACTCCCACTCACAACCATTTATCTGGATGCGCTCGAAGGTGGACGTGTAGAAGAAAAATATGTAGAAGATGGGGCAGTTATGAAAAAAGGTCAGCCCATCATGCGTTTATCGAACACAGACCTTGCACTGAATCTTGTTACACAGGAAACACAGGTATTTAATCTTCTTACACAAATGCAGATTGCCCGTAACGCTGCAGAACAGAATACGGTGACAAGACTCAACCAGATGACCGACGTTGACAATCTGCTGAAAGAAGCGAAGCGGGTGTATGAACTCAATAAACATCTTTACGAACAAAAAGCAATAGGTGCACAGGAATTCAGACAATCGGAGAACAATTACAATTACCAGTTGGAAAAAAAGAAACTCGCCCAAAAAATACTAGGACAGGATTCTGTTTCTACCAAGCAAAGCCTGGAGCAAGCCAAGCAATTGTTTGAAGGTTCGAGAAATGCCTTACAGCTAACCCGCAAAAAAGTGGGCGACCTCGTGGTAAGAGCTCCCATTGACGGTCAGCTTACTTCTTTGGATGCAGAAATCGGTCAGAATAAAAACAAAGGTGAACGTCTTGGCCAGATTGATGTGCTAAATGGTTTTAAAGTAAGGGTAGATATTGATGAGCATTATATTTCACGCGTTTTTATTGGCCTCAAAGGTGATTTTAGTTTTGCCAATAAACAATACAAATTAAAAATCACAAAAGTGTATACACAGGTTACGGGAGGCCGCTTCCAGGTTGATATGCAATTTGACGGGGAAGTACCTCAGGGTATCAGGCGTGGACAAACACTACAGATTGGTCTCGCGCTGAGTGATGAAACAGAAGCCATACTGATCCCACGTGGTGGGTTTTACCAGCAAACTGGCGGAAACTGGATTTTTAAACTCAGTGCAGATGGAACAAAAGCATATCGTGTAGACATCCAACTTAACCGTCAGAATCCCGATTTCTATGAAGTGGTTCAGGGTTTAATGCCAGGCGAGAAAGTTATTACGTCGAGTTATGAGAATTATGGGAATATGCAGGAACTGGTGTTGAAGAAACAGTGAGAGAAGTCCGAAAGACCATAAGTGGGAAAGACCGTCCTGATCTCGCCGAATACAGGAGAAGGTAACCAGTTTGAAAAAATAAATAAACAGTCATTAATACTATAAACAAACAGCATGATAAAGATTACAAATCTCGAAAAGGTTTACAGAACCGATGAAGTGGAAACCATTGCATTGAACAAGCTTTCCATGGAAATTAAAAAAGGAGAATTTGTGGCCGTAATGGGGCCATCGGGTTGTGGCAAATCAACATTACTGAATATCCTTGGTCTGCTGGATGACCCCGATGCCGGTAGTTTTATTTTCAATGGTCAGGAAATTGCAGGATACAATGAAAGACAACGTGCTGACCTGAGAAAAAGAAATATTGGTTTTGTATTCCAGAGTTTCAACCTGATTGATGAGCTCACTGTATTCGAAAATGTGGAACTCCCACTCATTTATACAGGCGTAAAAGCCGCTGAGAGAAAACAAAAAGTAGAAGAAGTGTTGGAGAAGGTACAGATCATGCACCGCCGTAACCATTACCCACAACAACTGTCAGGTGGCCAGCAACAACGTGTGGCAGTGGCTCGTGCAGTCGTAAACAATCCTAAACTTATCCTTGCTGATGAGCCTACCGGTAACCTTGATTCTTCAAATGGTAATGAAGTAATGGAACTACTGACAAACCTGAATGAGCAGGGTACCACCATCGTAATGGTTACGCACTCTGAACACGATGCCAGGTATAGTCACAGAATCATCAGGATGCTGGATGGGCAGACTGTTACGGAGAATATCCTCGTTTAAATACTTATTATTTTATCCTTTATAGTACCTCTATGATTCATAACTATATTATCATCGCCTGGAGAAATTTACTCAAGAATAAAGCATTCTCCGTGATCAATATCACCGGGCTGGCAATAGGTTTATCCTGTTTTATTCTCATTGCATTATATGTAGCAGATGAATTGAGTTACGATAAGCATTTCAAAAATGGGGCAGATATCTATCGTGTTAATTCTGATATCCTTTTTTCCGGTAATGAAAACAGACTGGCTGTTTGCTCAGATCCAATGGGAGCAACCCTTAAAAAAGACTACCCACAAGTTGTTGAGTACACGCGCATTTATGCTTCCTCAGGATCAAAGCTGGTGAAAAAAGGTACGGAGTACATTACCGAGAATAATGTGTGTCATGCAGATTCAACTTTTTTCAAAGTCTTTTCTTTACCCCTGTTGAGTGGAGATCCGGTTGTTTCATTATCAGAACCAAATGCAGTGGTCATTTCAGCATCAACTGCTAAAAAATATTTCAATACTACAGAAGCCATTGGCAAATATATTGAAGCTGACAAAAGACCTTACAAGGTTACTGCAGTCATGAAAGACATTCCCACGAATACACATTTTCAATATGACATGATATTCTCCATGAAAAATGTGAACTACCAGATGGGGAACTTTTTAAGCCACAATTTTCACACTTATATCCAGTTAAAGCCTGGCACCGATCCAAACGCATTTGAAAAAAACTTTGTGCAGGTTATTGACAAATATATTCTTCCGCAAGCCAGTCAATTCATGAATATCAAAAGTATGGATGAATTCAAACGTGCGGGCAATAATTTAAGTTATACATTAATCGCATTACAGGATATTCATTTAAAATCTGACCGCTTTCCTGAGTTAGGCTCAAATGGAAGTATGCAGTTTGTATATATATTCTCTGCTGTTGCGCTTTTCATTTTGCTGATTGCCTGTATCAATTTTATGAACCTGAGTACAGCAAGATCTGCCAACCGGGCTAAAGAGGTTGGTATCAGAAAAGTATTGGGGTCCAACAGATCAAGTCTTATCAAACAATTCCTGAGCGAATCGGTCATAATGGCTATTATTTCACTCATCTTTGCCGTTCTTATCAGTATTCTTATCCTCCCCTATTTTAACACCGTTGCTGCCAAAGAACTAAGTAGTACCAGTATCGGTAAAGGCTATGTCTTAATTATACTACTTGCATTACCTGTCATCGTGGGAATACTTGCCGGCATTTATCCAGCTTTCTTCTTATCCAGGTTTCAACCGCTAACTGTATTGAAAGGCAACCAAAACAGCAGGTTCAAAAAAAGCTGGTTAAGAAATGGGTTGGTCGTATTTCAATTTTCTATTTCCATTATACTGATCATTGGTACATTGGTTATATACCAACAGCTTAATTATATTCAAAATAAAAAACTGGGATTTAATAAAGAACAGGTTTTACTGGTAAGCGGTATTGATGGATTAAATGAAAATGCTAACGCCTATAAAAATGAAATCCTGCAATTACCCGGTGTTTCCAGTGCTACTATTACAAGTTTCCTGCCTGTATCTTATTCTTCAAGAAGCGATAACACTTTTTCTACAGAAGCTGTTATGACCACAAAAAACAGCCTGAACATGCAAACATGGGATATTGATTACGACTATATCAATACCCTTGGTATGCAAATAGTAAAAGGCAGAAATTTCAGTCGCGATTTTGGTACAGACTCATCAGCCATGCTTATTAATGAGGCTACCGCTTCGATCATCGGTTTAAAAGATCCCATCGGTAAAAAAATATACACGAGAAACAATATCAACAACGGCGATCCTACACCAACAGCCTATACAATTGTTGGCGTAGTCAAAAACTTCCACTTTGAGTCGCTACGCGAACAAATAGGACCCATTTGCATGAGGCTTGGACGTGGTGGGTGGATTGGTTGTTTTAAAATAAATACCCAGGATATCCCAGGTTTAATAAAGCAGGCAGAACAGAAATGGAAGGCGATGGCGCCATCGCTTACATTCAGCTATCGCTTTCTTGATGAAAGCTTCGATAATATGTATCGTAGTGAACAAAGAATGGGCAGTATAGCATTTTCCTTTTCATTACTAGCAATTTTAATTGCCTGCCTGGGTTTATTTGGTCTTGCCACTTATATGTCAGAACAAAGAATAAAAGAAATAGGCATTCGTAAAGTTCTTGGGGCCACTGTTACAAATATTACGACTATGCTATCAAAAGATTTTTTACTACTCGTATTAATTGCAACTGTAATAGCTTTCCCATTATCATGGTGGGCCATGAATAACTGGCTACAGGGATTTGCCTACCGGATCAATATTGAATGGTGGGTATTTCTACTGGCCGGTATCTTAGCCATCGTCATTGCATTGGTTACAGTAAGTGTACAAGCCATCAAAGCATCTCTGGCTAACCCGGTAAAAAGTTTGAGAACAGAATAACCCTTCATTCACCAATTCTAAACGCACTTATATGATACGTAATTTTTTCCTTATTGCATGGCGGAACATAAGAAAAAATAAACTTTTCTCCCTTATCAATATTGCAGGCTTAGGTATTGGTATGGCCTGCACTATTATGATTCTTTTGTGGGTACAGCATGAAAGAAGCTGGAACAAGACACAGAAAAATTATGACCAGGTTTACCAGGGATTTTCTACCAGGAATTTCAATGGTGAATTATCTACTGGCTCAGACCTGATGTTTCCTCTACCAAAAGCAGCAAAAGAGAACTTCCCTGAAGTAGAAGGCGCCACCCTCGTTTCCTATGGCGAAAACACATTATTTACTGTAGGCGATAAAAAAATCAAACGTCCCACTGTTTCTGTTACCAATGATTTTTTTGATGTTTTCACCTATGATTTTATTCATGGTGATGAATCTGCTATCAAGGAACCCAATGGTATCGTACTCACAGAGAGCACTGCCAAAGCACTCTTCAATAACACAGATGTAGTTGGGAAAATGCTGGAAATTAATCGTCACAGAACGGTAACGGTAAGAGGGGTCGTAAAAGACATAACCGCGTCTTCTACCCTGCTCTTTGATGCCATCATTCCTTTTGATGTATCATCAGACTGGATTAAGCAATCACTTACTGATTGGGTAAACTGTAATAACAGAACTTTTTATAAAGTTAAAAAGGGAACCAACATTGCGTCTCTTGAACAGAAATTACTCACCCTTATCAAGAAAAGTTCTCCCTCAGAAAACCCTACAACCAGGGGTGGCCTTTTACTCCAGCCGATGAGCAAATGGAGACTTTATGAAGAATTCAGGGATGGCAAAAATACGGGTGGCCGTATCCAGTATGTGAACCTGTTTACATGGATTGCCATTATCATACTCATCATTGCCTGTGTAAATTTCATGAATCTCTCTACTGCGCGTTCAGAAAAAAGAGCACGTGAAGTTGGTATCCGGAAAACATTGGGCTCTGAGAAAAAACAGTTACTACTTCAGTTTTTGTGCGAATCGTTACTCATGTCCATTTTCGCTTTTATAGTAGCCTCAGGTTTGATTTATGTTGGCTTACCCTTATTCAATCGTTTATTAAACCAGCAAATTAGTATTCCTTATAACGCACCTGCATTATGGCTGGGGGTTGTAGGCATCATCATACTGACTGGTTTGATTGCAGGCAGCTATCCTGCATTCTATCTCTCTGCCATGAAGCCTGTAAAAGTGTTGAAAGGAAGTTTTCTTCCAGGCAAGCAAGCTTTATTACCCCGCAGGGTTTTAGTAACAGCGCAGTTTGCTGTATCCATCATGCTTATTTCAGCGACTCTGATTATTTATCAGCAGATCAAACATGTACAAAAACGGGATCTGGGATACGATACCAATAACCTCATCATGGTTTCTGCCAACAATGAAATGGGTAAGAATTATGAAGTAATGAAAAATACATTACTCCAGAGCGGAATGATCGAGGCAGTCAATGTAACCAGTATGCCGCTCAGCACTATTTTTGGATTTACCTCAGGTGTAAGATGGGCTGGCGCACCGGAAGACCCTAATCTCATTGTTGGTTTTCTTGGTTCTGGCGAAAACTTCACCAACATCATGAAGGCCAGAATACTGGATGGCCGCGACTTTAAAAAAGGCGATAGCAACTGTGTAATGTTGAATAAAGAAGCCATTCGTGTCATGAAACTTAAAAATCCTGTTGGTTCTACTATTTCATGGGCTGGCAGAGAAAGACGTATAACAGGCATTATCGATGATCTCATCATGACATCTCCCTATGCATTACCGATTCCGCTCATGCTCGCTTACGATCCGAACTGGATTGGCAGTTTGAACATTCGTGTAAAACAGGGTATCGAACTGAAAAAAGCATTGGAAGTCATTGAAACAAACTATAAAAAGTACAATACTGAATTTCCTTTTGAATACAGTTTTGCAGATACTGCTTTCAATGAAAAATTTGCCAACGAGCAATTAATTGGTCGCCTCGCCTTCATTTTTGCAGGTCTTGCTATTTTTATTTGCTGCCTGGGTTTATTCGGTCTTGTTTCATTCTCTATCGAAAGAAGAACGAAAGAAATAGGCATCAGAAAAATTCTGGGAGCATCGGTACAAAGTCTGCTCGCCCTGATGTCAAAAGAGTTTCTAATACTGGTACTTATTTCATTCGCCATTGCCATACCGATTGCCTGGTGGATGATGAAAGCATGGCTCACGAATTTCAGTTACAGAATCAATATTAACATCGGTATATTTTTTATCGTAGGGCTGATCACGCTGCTTATCTGCCTGATTACGGTTGGGTTGAACGCCTTCAAAACGGCAACGGCTAATCCTGTAAAAAGTTTACGAACAGAATAATCAACACAGTATTCATTAACCACAAACATTATTGTATGCTAAAAAGTTATTTCATCATTGCGATCAGGAATCTCTGGAGAAACCGGAGTTTTTCGCTCCTGAATATTGCAGGATTAACCATTGGCATCAGTGTGTTCCTGTTGATACTAGAATATACACGGTCGGAAAAAAACAGTAACCGTTTCCATAAAAATTATAGCAGCCTGTATCGTCTGGTCATTAGTCAACCCAAAGAAAATACAACTGCTTACGATATCCCTCCTGGTTATGCCCCTTTATTAAAGAATAATATTACGGGTATTGATGCCTGTATGCGTGTAGCTGAAGGACTTGGTTCAGGTGTTATACATCGTTCAGGTACTGCCATTGGCAGCAATAGTTTCAGGGAAGAACAGATTGTATATGCTGACAATGGTTTTTTTGATGTTTTCAGTTTCCCCTTAACAGATGGCAATGGCTCTTTACAGGATCCTAAAACAATGTCTATTGCCGAATCGATTGCGCAGAAACTGTTCAATCGGAAGAATGTAATTGGAGAAAGCATCACCGTGAATAATCAATTTGGTAAAACAGATTATACCATTACCGGTGTATTTCAAGACATGCCTGCCTCTTCAGATATACAAGCTAAAATTATTCTTTCCATCAACACACTGGCATCGGCTCAAAACCGGGACGGTAATGATTGGGCCGACCCATCCACGCTTGAATCTGGTTTTGTAACCATGTACCTGAAGTTGAAAGAAACAGCATCCGGTGAAGCAGTATCTAAATCAATTACAGAACTATACAGGAAATCAACAGAGGGAGAAGAACGAAGTAATATTTTACTCCAGCCTTTTAAATACCTGCATCTTGCTCCAACACTCGATTATCCATTGCAAACCTATGGCAGTCTTGGCTTTGTGTGGGCCATGGGGGCTGTTGCCGCATTGATTCTTATTATTGGATGGATCAATTATATCAACCTATCTACAGCACTTGCTTTAAAAAGATCAAAAGAAACAGGTATACGAAAAGTATTGGGTGCCAATAAATGGCAATTGAGCGTACATTATTTAACAGAGACACTGGTTATTACCTTATGCTGCTCTTTATTATCGGTGCTGATTGTGCAGATTGTACAACCATTGTTTAACGATATTACAGGCAAAACACTTTCACTGAGCATCTTTCTGCAGGATTTTAGCTGGATCACCGCTCTACTTATTATTATTCTCGGCGCCTTACTGGCCGGTGGTTATGTAGCTTTCACGCTCAGCAGGTTTAAACCTATCGATGTATTACATGGGCGTAAACTGGGTATGAGTGGCGGAAATGGTATCAGGAAAATATTAGTTGTATTTCAGTTTACTGTATCCGTTTTATTGATTGTAGGCACCATCGTTGTTATTAAACAACTCAGCTTTATGAAATCTGAAAACAAGGGACTGAATATGAACCAGCTCCTTGTCATCAAAGGCCCTACGGTTTCTTCCGATGATCAGGCCCAGAGAAACAGTGATTTTAAAAATACACTGGGCACACTCCCTTATATCGGCAAATATGCCGCTTCCAATAATGTACCCGGACGTGGATATAATTTTAATGCGGATGGCATTACCAGTCAAAACCCTTTAAAAGGAGATGAGAAAAAAAGTTATGCCATGTTCATTACTGATCATACTTTTTTCGATACTTATGGAATCAATCTGCTACAAGGTCGTTCATATACACGCGAAGAAGCTGATGCTGGTTGGAGGAATACAAAAAAAGTATTACTCAATGAAACTGCGGCCCAACAAATGGGGTTTAATCCTAAAGAGAATATTGTTGGAAAGAAAATACTTTGGGGAGATGAATATGAAATCATCGGGCTGGTAAAAAATTATCACCATTTATCACTTCGGCAACCTATTGATCCAGTCATTTTTCTCCCTTCTGTTTCATTTGGTTATTTCACATTACAGGTAAACACATCAGATATACAGGACAAAATTGCCGATCTTAAAAAAATATACCAGGTACGTTTCCCGGGCAACCCATTTGAATATTTTTTTGCAGACGAAAACTATAACAGTCAGTACCGCACCGAACAGAACCTGGGTAAAGTTTTTATTGCAGCTGCGTTAATTGCCATATTTATTGCCTGTATGGGGCTTTTCGGTCTGACTGCTTTTGCTACTCAACAACGCAATAAAGAAATTGGTATCAGAAAAGTATTAGGAGCAGGAAGCTCACAATTGGTGCTGATGCTGTCCGGTGATTTCATGAAACTCGTGATGATCGCTATGACTATTGCTATTCCACTCTCCTGGTGGATGATGCAGCAGTGGTTGGAAGATTTTGCCTATAGAACATCTATGCCTGCCTGGATATTTATACTGGCTGGACTGATTGCATTTTCCATTGCGTTTATTACCGTTTCAACACAGGCATTAAAAGCGGCGATGGCAAATCCAGTGAAAAGCTTAAGAACAGAATAAGAAACCTTTTATACCGGATACCATGTTTAAAAATGCTTATCGTAACCTCATCAAACAAAAAAGAACACTACTTATTAACCTGAGTGGACTTTCTATCGGCATGACAGTGTCGTTCCTGATCATGATATGGGTTATCAATGAGTTGAATTACGATAATTATCACAACAAGGCCTCACAAATTTATCGTGTTACCAATCATATACAGGTATCACCTGGTGAAATATGGGTATGGGAATCCTCCCCACTGCCATATGCTGATATGATGGGAAAACAGGTTCCGGAGATCAATCAGGTAACAAAGATGATGACAGGTACCTGGCTGCCACTCATTTTTGAACAAAAGGGAAGCTTATTGAAAGAATCGAATATTGCTTATGTTGACAGCAACTGGTTTTCCATGTTCCGCTACAAACTGCAATCGGGTAGTCTGAAAGATTTCGCTCAAAATCCTTATGGACTGGTTTTAACAGACTCAAAAGCAAAAAAATATTTTGGTAATGAAGAGGCAGTTGGTAAGGTGTTGAAAATGGACAGTCTCTATTATACAGTGAATGCTGTTGTAGCAGACAACCCGCCTAACTCCAGTTTCAGATTTGAAATACTCAGCAATCTCGCAGGTATCATGAAAAATGAAGCACGCAGGAAAAATGATATGAGCTGGGGCAACTTTAATTACCTGTCATTTATACGACTAAATGAAAACAGTAACCAGAAAAAGGTTGAAAATAAGATTACAGGTATACTAAGAAAAAACAAAGAGGACTCCACTATTAAAAGTACGCTGGTTGGTTTAAAGGACATGCATTTTGAGACTGGGTTACAGAACTACACATTTGAACATACCAATAAGCAAATGGTAACTGTATTCCTCGTAATTGCCCTTCTGATATTATTAACGGCTTGTATCAACTATGTCAATCTCAGTACCGCTAGAGCCAGTATACGTGCCAAAGAAATCAGTATCAGAAAAATCAATGGTGCGAGTAACAAAACACTATTCTTTCAGCTTATGCTCGAATCTGCTCTTGTTAGCCTAGCAGCTTTATGCATCACAATGTTACTTGTTCAGTTTTTTCTACCTTATTTTAACCGGTTTACAGAAAACAATTTCAGTCTGTCACTATCTAACTGGCCGGTGTTGGCCATTATTCTGGGTACACTCACCATTGCTACTTTATTAAATGGTGTATATCCAGCCCTGATACTGACTTCTTTTAAACCTTTACAGGTATTAAGAGGTAGCAGTTTACCCACGATCAAAGACAGCCTGTTCAGAAAAGCGTTAGTGGTAACACAGTTTACCATTTCTGTTACGCTCATTGCCTGTACCATCATTGCCTATTTACAGATGCAACATATTCAGCAAACAGATAGCAGCTATCAAAAAGATCAGATACTCAAAGTAACAGTACCCTGGTTTGCGATGAAGGGAAAGAGTAATGAAGCAATTACTTCCTTCACTCAAACCATGCAACAATCTTTTTTGCAGGTACCAGGTGTGAAAAGAGTTTCGCAGGCCAGTGGTTCCATCATCGATCATCAAAGTGCTTCATCAGGATCATTTGACTGGGATGGAAGACCTAAGGATTTCAATCCCACCATCGCTGTATTATCGGCTGACGCCATGTTTCCTAAACTATTCAACATCGAAATTAAAGAAGGGCGCTGGCTGATGGACCAGAACAAAGCCGATGAACATGCTTATATATTAAATGAAACCGCTGTTAAGGAACTCGGTATCCGCAAGCCATATGTGGGTCAACGATTTAACTGGAATGGCGATACTGGTGCTATTGTTGGCGTTGTAAAAGATTTTCATTTCAGAAGTATGCATGAAAAAATTATTCCTTTGATGATACATGGACGGTCGGGCTGGCTAAATACCATTTTCATAGAGCTCTCTCCGGGTTATATAGGAGATCAGTTATCGGTCATTGAAACCAAGTGGAAAGCATTGTTTCCAAAATTTCCTTTTGATTACAGTTTTTTAGACCAGGACTTTGACAAACTATACAAAACCGATCAGAAAATAACCACACTGATGTTTTTGTTTGCCGTCATCACTATTCTCGTAGCTGCTCTCGGATTATTTGGTCTTGCAGCTTTTACGGCTGAAAGAAAAATCAAAGAAATAGGCATCAGAAAAGTGCTAGGAGCATCTGTCAGCCATATTGTTCAGCTCATCTCCAAAGAATTTATTGTACTCGTAGGGGTAGGTATTATGATCGCTACACCTATTGCCTGGTGGGTAATGTCGAAATGGCTGAATGAATATGCTTACAGAATCAATATTGAAGTGTGGATATTCCTGCTGGCTGGTTTAACCGCTGCCGCCATTGCCTTATTCACCATTAGTATCCAGGCGATAAAAGCAGCCATGGAAAACCCGGTAAAGAATTTAAGATCAGAATAACAACAAAGACATTCATGCATAATTTATTCCCCATATCATGATACAACTCAAGAACATATTCAAATGGGTAAATACAGTCAGTAACCGTGTATTTATTCTAAAAGACATCAACCTCGAAATTGCTGAGGGGAATTTTGTGTCTATCATGGGGCCATCGGGTTCCGGTAAGTCTACCCTACTCAATATTATCGGCATGCTAGACGAAGCTTCAGAAGGTCAATATTTTTTAAATGATACAGATGTGTTTTCACTGAAAGAAAAACAGCGTTCCCAACTGTATAAAGAAAACATTGGTTTTGTTTTCCAGGCCTATCACCTCATAGATGAATTAACTGTTTATGAGAATATTGAGACTCCTCTTTTGTATCATAACATCAAACAATCGGAAAGACAGGCGATGGTGGCTGATATACTGGATCGTTTCAATATTGTCGGAAAAAAAGATCTATTCCCTTCACAGCTTTCAGGTGGTCAACAACAACTCGTAGGCATAGCAAGGGCCATTGTAACAAAGCCTAAACTATTACTGGCCGATGAGCCTACCGGCAACCTCAATTCATCACAGGGTGAAGAGATTATGGAACTGTTTCAGCAACTGAACCAGGAAAACGGCACCACGATTATACAGGTTACCCATTCAGAGAAAAATGCCGGTTATGGAAAAAGAATCATTGAACTGCTGGATGGCAGGGTCGAAAAAAAATAAAAGGAATACAATACTTATTATGAAACATATCATTGTCATTATAGCTGTTTTTTTATACCAACAGGGTTCTGCACAAAACCAGACTGGTCCGCTCAGTCTGCGTAACTGTATTGAAACAGCTATTGCCTATAATTTACAGGTGCGTCAATCAGCCTATCAACTGGCAACAGATAAAACAAGTCTGCAACAAGCCAAAGCAAACCGCCTGCCTTCACTGAATGGTAATATCTCACATGGTATTAACCAGGGAAGAAGTATTGACCCATTCACCAACAGTTATGTAAACAGCGAAATTACGCAGGCCAATTATGGCATCAACAGCAGCATCACCATTTGGAACGGTTCTGCCATCAACCATTCCATCAAACAAAACCAACTGAACCTGCAGGCGAGTGAAATGAGCTGGCAGCAGGAGAAAGACAATGTTACCATCAATGTAATACTGGCCTATCTGCAGGTCTTGAGTAATAAAGAACAACTTGGCATTGCAGAAAAACAGGTAGCCGTTACCAAGGGACAGGTTGACCGTCTCATTATTCTCAACAACAGCGGCGCCATTGCTCCTGCAACATTGTACGATATGCAGGGCCAGTTAAGCGGAGATCAGCTTTCAATGATTAACATCAGGAACAGTCTTGAAACTGCGAAGATCAGTCTGGCGCAGTTGATGAACCAGCCCTACTCACCAGCAATGGAACTGGAGCCTTTGGATACCAAGAATACGCCAGTACTATATGATGTGAATGCTGATCAGATTTTTAAAACTGCCACACAGCAATTAGCCATGATTAAAGCGGCTGAATTCAGGCAACAAAGCGCACGTAAAACAGTTTTAACAGCACGCGCGTTAATGCTTCCTACACTGAGTTTGAATGGCGGATTAGGCACCAACTATTCAAGCGTAGCCAGCAAACAATTACTATTAGGTACAGCCGATGTAGCCACACCTCAATATGTAACGGTGAACAATACTAAAATACCGGTGTTTGCGCCACAAAGTAATTTCAGCTCACAGAAGATTGGTTATGGCGACCAGTGGAAAAATAATTTCAACTCTTCTATCAGCATCAATCTGCAGATTCCCATACTCAACCGAATGCAGGCAAAGACAAGAATCAGGCAGGCTGAAATTTCAGAACAGCGCGCTGCTTTCGAATCGGAAAGCATAAAGACACAAGTACACCGTGCCGTGGACCAGGCTTATGTTAACATGAATACTTCTTTTGAAAGATACCAGACTTTGGAAAAACAGGTTGCAGATTTTACTGCTTCTTTCAAAGCCGCAGAAGTGCGTTTTAATTCGGGTGTAAATACAGTGGTAGAATATATGCTGGCTAAGAATAATGTAGACAGGGCCAATGCTAATTTTGTAGCTGCTAAATACGATTATATACTACGTATGAAACTACTTGATTTTTACCAGGGCAAAGCATTGTGGTAGAAGGACTGAATTCTTGAATTCTTGGCTTTTGATTTTACTTCAAGCCTTATCCTTTTTTAACAGGATCATCTGCCCCATATGGTAGCCATCGTGTTGCAAACAACCAATGAGTAGTTGATAATAGGTTTGCCCTTTCATGGGTGAGGCATGGTCTAAACTGGCGGGCGGAAATGCTCCGATAGCGTTTACCAGTTCTCTTTGTACTTCCTCAAAATGAAGCAGGGTTTCTTTCCAGTTTTTTTGATCTGTAGTATCGGGTTGATAGAAGTCGGGCATGGGAGGATTGCCCAGTACTCCCTGCAATCTTATCATCACTGTTTTGCGCCAATAGATGATATGATTCACCAGTTGCCAGATAGAATTAAAAGCTTCTCCTTTTTTTCTGGCTGCCAATATTGCATCAACCCCTTTGATGGCCTGTTTAAAGTTGAGACCAATCCAGCATTCGCCATCATAAAAGGCTTCGAAGAGTGCGGCTATTTTTTCTGATTCGTTCATTTATTTTCAACTCACCCCGCCCCTTTCTGCTTCGCAAAGAAGGAGATGAGTCCTATAAATTTATACCCTTTTTCTTTACACTGCCACAGCTTCTTATTCCTTATTTCTTATTCCTCCTCCCTCATTTTCCTCCATTCCCTTTTAAATCTGCCAAACAATTGGCATCGAGTGTAGGAACTGCATTGCTCAGCATATTCATGAGCCCAGTTGTTTCGATGCTGTAATACATGAGGCAGTTGCTGTTATTGCAATGGGCTTTGTTGGCCCCATCTTCGTGCGGCGTAACCATAGATGTGCCGTTATTGGTGAGTCCAAGCAGATGACCTATTTCGTGCAACAGTACACCGGTTTCTACTTTTACCCTGCTGGCCTGGTTGATACCCCCACTATTGGCCTGTATTGTTTTTTCAAATAAACAGATGGCTGTATTTCGATAAGCCACCCCTACAACCCCGCTCGTAGAATAATCGGCATCTGCAAAAAGAATATATAACGTTATCTGGTTACCATCGGTGTACAGTGTTCTGTACTGGTCTGTAAAAGCAGTAATATCTGCATTACTCACTGTAGATTTTCCCAATGAATTTACCTGTTTAGTGACTACTGTTATGCCTGCTGGTTTATTGAGTCGTTCCGATAAAAAATTACTGAGATTGGTTAGGGTTTGCGTCTGTGGTTGCATCCCCGGTGCATATTGCAATTCTATACGCAGAGAGGTATAGGTATCTGCGGCCAGTAACCCGGCAGCAGAATTTCCAGCAGCCTGTTTATCAACATTCGTTGTTGGTCCGCTGATAATATTGCTGGTGGTTTCTTTTTTACATCCGGCTATAATAAAGACAAGCAGAAAAAAAATGATTGATTTTTTCATACATAATGCATTTATAAAGGATTTCAACTACTACTATGAAAAAATGATGCCAAAAAAGCTGAATCGAAATCCCGGAATGACAGAACCGCCCTTTTAGCGCTTCAACAAGCTTTCAAAAGCTTAAAGCGTTAACTTTCCACAAAAAATGATCAATGGCCAATACCCCATACAGTAAACAGGTAGAAGTACGCTGGAGCGATCTGGATCCTAATTTTCATTTGCGTCATTCAGTGTATTACGATTGGGGAGCTTTTGTGCGGATGTCGTTTATGACGGAAAGAGGCATTACCCCTTCCCTGCTGATGCAATTACATACAGGCCCCATTTTGTTCAGGGAGGAATGTATTTTCAAAAGGGAAATCAGTTTTAGTGATAAGGTTGAACTGAACCTCACCCTCACCAAAGCCACCCACGATATGGGTCGCTGGAGCATGCAACATGAGATCTGGAAAAATAGTGACACACTGAGTGCCATTCTCCATATTGATGGCGCCTGGCTCGATACCAAAATCCGTAAGCTCACTGTTCCACCCGATTCTTTCCGCGAAGTATTTGAAGCGGTACCTAAATCAGCAGATTTTAGCTGGATAGAAAAATAAACAGTCCATTATATCATTCACAAAATTCAACCACTTCTATATCCGACATTCCTCTGTTTCTCTGTTTTATCAGTTTTCTCCCGGTTTCCCTCCCAGTGCCGCATCAATCGATTTTTTTAACCAGGGAACTGTTGCCATACCATAACCCGATGTATGGAATGCCACTTTTCCTTCTTTATCCAATACCACATGGGTAGGATATGATGTAATGCCGTATTGCGATGCGATGTACCGGCCTCCGTCTACGATGCCATAATTAAAGGGCATTTCTTTCAAAAACTGTTTCAGCTCATATGCTTCATCCAGTGCCACAGCGAGAAACACTACATCTTCCCTGCCTTTATAACTGTCGGTCATCTTATTCAGGTGGGGTATTTCCATGCGACAGGGCGGACAATTGATAAACCAGAAATTCAATACCACTACTTTACCTGCCAGATCCTTAAGGTTGTATTTTTTCTTGTCGAGTGTTACCAGTTTTGCATTGCTGATATTAGTTCCCGTTCTGAAATAAGCACTCTCCCTTGGCTTGGCCAGCCGTTCATCACGCGCTTTCATTTCTGCCTCAGTTAATCTCACCAATAGAAATTCGGGCGGATCAGCTTTTATATTGAAGGGTTTAATGTCATATTCACCTGTTTGCAATAATTTTTGCCAGATGACATAGGGATAAATCGTACCGACTGAATCTTTTACAATCGTTTTCTCATTCAGCGAGATTCTAGTACCGGGCGTTTGTGCATTTGTACACAGGGTAAATAGTACAGCGAGGAAAAAACATAACTGTTTCATAGCAGGATTTGTTTCCTCAAATTACAAAGATTTCTAACATAAAAAAAGTCCTTCACTTATGTGGAAGGACTTTATGAAATGAATTGGTATGAGGTATTAATACTCCCAATGGAATGATGCACGCGCAGTTCTTACATTTCTGCGGAGTTTCCAGAGGTCAATGGCTCCAAATGGAGTGCTCACAGTTTGTTTTTTTGTGTTGAGTACATCAACAGCAACAGTTTCTTTTACCTCTCTAACCAGTTCTTTCAGTTCTTCTGCTTCTATTTGGACAATAGAAGGCATTACATTACTCTTCATAATATTTCAATTTATTCTTTACACTATGTTTTAGTGAGCAGTATCAGGGGGAAATAAAGTCAATCGTTGGTGCAGAAATCAAAGCGAACCCGCGAGATGTTATTACCTGCTCATTTTCAGGGTGCAAAAGTAGTACATAACAGGTTCTTAAAAAAATTAAACTGTAAAATACTTGTTAATTCGGCGTTTAGCTCGTTTGAGTGGCGATATCGGGTGTTGACTGGTCACATAAGGGCACAGCCCCCCTGTTTTTACGTACAATACGAGAGTAGAGACTGATCTCCTTATCAAACAAAAAACGGAAGAAGAGTTTTGTCCAGGATGTATGATAGGATAACGAATTATAAAAAGTTGGTGCCGTATTTCTGATTTCAGGTAAACGGTTCCAGGGTATAGAGGGGAAATCATGGTGTTCATTATGATAACCCACATTGAATGCTACATGGTTAAACACACCATAATAACTGTAGGTTTCCTGTTCGCCATGTGTAAGGTAATGTTCCTGTATCCAGCGTGCGCCTAATGGGTGTAGCCCAACAGAAAAGAAAAAACTAAGTACCATAAATACCAGTGCTTTCGGACCAATCAATACAGTGATGGCCGTAACATAAACAATCTGTACCAGCCAGTTTAAGGCGATCCATTTGTCGAAGGGTTTGATTTCTTTTAACCTTGATATACGAAACAGTTGAAAAAAAGGATAGAACAAAAGCCAGATTACTTTGCCGATAAAATAATTGTCGATCAGTTTGGCCTCCCAATGATTGGGTAAGTCGCCATCTAGCTCATGTACGCCCTGAAAAGAATGGTGTTTGATATGGTATCTTTCAAATGAAACCGAACTGGGAAATATCAGCGGCATATTGGCGAAAATACCTGCCAGCCTGTTGGCCACCGGCGATTTGAAAATAAGTCTGTGTGAACATTCATGTATCATCACAAACAATGCATGATCGGCAAATGCTCCTACAATATAGGCGGCAGCAAAAACGATCCACCAGGATTGTCCCTCTACGGCCCAGCCTCCCAGTGTTTGAAACAGTACCAATGCAACTATAGCAAAAATAGTCAGTGGGTTTTTCCCGATCAGGTTCCTGATTTGCGGATGCGCCTTCAGAATGGTTTTAGTACGATTGCGATGGGGTTCAGATTCCTGGGAATAAACAAAGCTTTTTTTCTGCTGCATATTTCTTCAATATATAGCTATTTCTATAGAAACAGTGATTTTGTTTGAGCATTCGTAAATAATCGTCAAAAAAACCTTTAAATATTGAAATATGGCAGGGTTTGAAAAGACCGTATTACCTTTATCAAAAAAAGAGCTTGAAACAACTATTATTGTCATTACTTGTACTGGTAATGTCCTGTAGTCAGCCAACAAATACTTACCCTGTTGCCGAAAATGCACTTGATGCAGGGCGTGAGTTTATAGATGCCTGTTTGAAAGGAGATTTTACCAAAGCAAAATGGTATATGGTTGATGACAGTACTAATAAGGGACATCTGGAAAGAGCAGAAGCCAAATTCAGGAACTATGACAAAGAGGGTCGGCAGCAATTAAGAACAGCTTCCATCAATATCAGTGAAGTGAGCGATGTGGATACGGTTACTTCTATTATTTATTATAGCAACTCATTCGATCAGCAACCTTTGAAAGTAAAAGTGGTGAAGCAGGAAGAAAAATGGCTGGTTGATTTTAAATATACTTTTAACCCGAATCTCTGATCGGCCTATACCATTATTGGATCAAACGACTAAACCAACTAATCATGCAATCAACCGTTCTTCATCCCTGGCATGGCGTTCATTACGGTGAACAGGCACCCCGTGTTGTGAATGCAGTTATTGAAATACCACAAGGTTCCCGCTGTAAATATGAAATTGATAAAACAACCGGTTTACTGAGGCTCGACCGCGTTATTTTTTCTTCTTTCTATTATCCGATCAATTACGGATTTATTCCACAGACTTATGGTGGTGATAAAGATCCGCTGGATATACTGGTAATTACTTCTTTATCGGTACAACCACTTACCCTGATGGATGCCAAAGTAATTGGTGTGATGCAGATGGTAGATGGCGGCGACCCCGATGATAAAATTATTGCTGTTGCCGCTACCGATCCGGGTGTCAACCATTATAATAATATTGAAGAATTACCCAAGCATTTTTTTGATGAGCTCAGGCATTTCTTTGAAGAATACAAAAAGCTGGAAAATAAATCGGTGGTTGTAGAAGATTTTGGTGATAAGGCCAAAGCATTGTCTATTGTTCAGGAAGCCATTGATTTTTATAAAGAAACTTTTGGTAACAAATAAACCCCATGAATACAACAACCATTATTTTACTGATATTAATAGGGCTTGCCGCAGGTTTTTTGAGCGGACTGGTGGGCATTGGTGGCGGCATTATTATTGTACCCGCTTTAGTATTGCTTTTGGGCTTTACCCAAAAACAGGCTCAGGGAACCTCATTGGGCATTATGCTGCTCCCTATTGGCATACTGGCTGTTATGCAATATTATAAGCAGGGTTACATCAATATTAATTATGTACTGATTGTGGCTTTGGCATTTGTTGCAGGAGGTTTTCTCGGAAGTAAACTATCTCTTTCATTGAGTGATGAAAAAATGAAAAAAGTATTTGCCGTGGTATTGTTTCTGATTTCGGTGAAGATGCTGTTTTTCGACCGCTCAACGCATAAAAAAGACCCGGTACATAGCGCCACTATCCAATCACCCGAAAAAAACCATGAAAAAGGCTGATGCCGATTCAACCCATCACCCTATCTTTGCCAAAATTGAAAAAAATGGAAGCAAAAAAATCCACTGCTAAATACTGGGCCCTTTTCTTTTTCTGGTTTGCTGCAATGATCGTTTTATTGTTTGTTTACCGTGAGTTCTTCTGGCTGGCTTTACCTGGCACCGTTACTTATTTTGCCAAAGGCATGGATATTATGTAAGATTTACTATTGGAGTAATATAGAAAAAGCAACCCGAGGGTTGCTTTTTTATTACCTGTACCTTTTGATGATTCTCAACTGATGGGTTCTTTTCCCGGTTTGTGCATGCACAATACCCATATTGTCAATCGGATCAATTCTAACCTGTCCGGATGCATGGATAATGGTATCTGCTGATAACATGATGCCTACATGTGTAATGCGGCCCTCAGGGTTATCAAAAAAAGCCAGGTCGCCACAACGTGCTTCCTGTAAAAAACCAATCGTCTCCCCTATGGCTGCCTGCTGGTAAGCATCGCGTGGTAATCGTATGCCAAAATGCCGGAATACCTGTTGCGCAAAGCCACTACAATCAATGCCAAATACGCTACGTCCGCCCCACAAATATGCAGTATTCAGGTACTGTTTAGCGATGGTATTAATTTGTGCTTCTTCAAATTTTGCTGTAGCAGGTTGCCAGCCTGCTGACTGGTATACAAAATGAAAACCGGGCAACGACAATGTATTCCCTGAAAACAAATCCAGTGGCGTTCCTCCACCAATCATCATAGCTGCGCCATTTACTTCCACAACCGATGACCAGCCCTGGCTTAACAGGTTCGTATGTATCGCCGGAGCCTCTTCCATAAAAACCAGTTGCGATTGCTGGCACCATCCTTCGTATTCATCATACAAAGTATGTACCCGTACAAAATCGCCTGATGTTTCCAATACGGTTGCCAGTTCTCCAAACATTAACTGGCTCACCATTTCTGAACGATGTGCCGCTTCTTTACGCATAGGACTAACAGCCACAACCGGCATAACAAATGACATAGTTATTATTTGTGTTCAAGATATGGAATTTTAAAGGTTGGGCATCTAATAAGAAATAGCTATTTTAAAGCGTGGTTTCAGAGAAATACTCACATATCAGCGATAACGAATTACTCGAACGTTTTTATATCGATAGTAATAATGAATGGCTGGGTATTCTCCTCGAACGTTATACCTATCTCCTGCTGGGTGTTTGTATGAAATACCTGAAAAATGAAGAAGAGTCTAAAGATGCCGTACAACAGATTTTCTTAAAAGCCATTACCGAACTGGGTAAATACAAAGTAGATTACCTGAAAAGCTGGCTCTATATGGTGGCCAAAAACCACTGTTTGATGAAGCTGCGCGATAAACATATCATCGTATCAGCCGAAGAACAAAGGGGGCTCACCGCGCAGGAAACCGATAAGCAGTCGCTGATGGAGAAGGAAGTGGCGCTTACTTATCTTGAAAATGCACTGGATGAATTAAATGCGGAGCAGAAAACATGTGTAACTTTATTCTACCTGCAAAAAAGAAGCTACCAGGAAATTGCCGACCAGACCGGATTTACCTTATTACAGGTAAAGAGCCATATTCAGAATGGAAAAAGAAACCTCAAAATTTTGGTTGAAAAGAAAATGAAACAAGCCTGATGACCGATTTGAAAGACATATTACATGAGGACGATCGCATAAAAAATGACGACCTGCTTCGTTACCTGGAGGGCAATGCTTCGGATGAGGAACGTTTTGCCATTGAGAAACAGATGGCAGATTCTGATTTCATCAACGATGCAGTAGAAGGTTTACAGGGATTTCAGGACAAACAAAAAATGCAGCAATATGCGGCGCAGTTAAAGCTGCAATTACGCAAACAAACTTCCAAAGACCGCAAAAGAAAACTCAGGAGAAATTTAAACAGCCAGCAATGGACAATGATCACCATTGTTACCATCCTCCTGCTTTGTGTACTGGCTTACTGGGTGATACGTCTTTATCAGCATAAAGTGTAAAGGTTCACCTGCACAATCGCTCAATCATTTTACGATGTTGGGGAAACTGTTGAGAGAGTGTTTCCTTATCTGCCAGTTCAAAATCTGCGAAATCAAAAGCCGGAGCAACCGTACATCCTACAAAAGAAAAACTGCCACCCGGTGCCGTTTCAGATGCAAACCAATACCCTGCCGGCACTACATACTGATACTGGGTACCAGGCTTGTTTCCGAGGTGAATGGTTGTAAACTGTCCATTGGGTGAGATCATATGAACCCATAAAGTATCACCTGCATAGAAATGCCAGCACTCATCGCTTTGAATACGGTGAAAGGCAGAGAAATTACCCTGCTCCAGCAAAAAATAAATAGCAGATGAATAATACCGTTCCCCGGCAAAACGGTCTGGTAATGCTTCTTTCGAAATTATTTCCGCTGACCGGTAGGTTTCTTTATAATAGCCCCCTTCCGGATGTGGCTGCAGGGCGAATTGTTTAATCAGTTGTTGTACGGTTTCGTGCATGTGCAAATATCAACTGATCAGAATTAATTTTTGTGGTAAAGAAAAATATTCATTCTTGATTTTCTCGAGGTTTTCTTTTTTATTGAAGAGCTCATAATACTCATCGATATTGATATTGGTATTTTCCTTGTTCACATATACAGGGCCAGATACAGAACTATTGGGTTCGTTTTCAAACAATGCCGTTCTTACCACTCCGTTTACCGTTGCATCTTCATTCAGCATGCATTTGTTTTTACAGATTACATTTCCGTCAATTAATCCCCCCACCACTATTTCATGGCAAAGAATATCGCCACTTACGGTTGCTTTCCGGTCGATGATGACTTTGTTGTTACAGAAAATAATACCCTTAAAATCGCCTTCAATACGAATGGGTGAAATGGTGCGGATAATACCAAAATAAAAGCCTCCCGAGACCACCTGTACGGCGGGGAGCATAGGCTCTGACTTGCTTTTTTTGAGAAAAAACATAGGATCGGATATGGTTTTATGAATAATTGGACGTTTAAGATAACCAAATTATGTGGTTTATCCGCTATTTGGTACCGATCTCTAAATCTTTACAAATAAATAATAATTTGTATCTTGATCTTTAAACAGCCGCAAAGCTTAGTTTTGCAACCTAGTTATCCGCTTAAAAAAGCAAACCATGAACAAATTCAGGGAACAATTACTGCACGACCCCAATGCCGGTTTCGGTAACCAGTCTTTTCCGGAAGACAAACAACTGATCATCACCAAATCAACCAATGTTTCGGGTGTACTCGATTCTGAGAACGATATTGTACTCGATGGTAATTTCAATGGTGTTTTGTACAGTAAAAAGACCGTTCATATTACCCCTACCGGTGTAATGACAGGTGTGATCATTTGTAATGACATAAAAGTAGAAGGTGAGTTTGAAGGTTCTGTATATGGCTTAAGGGTTAATCTCTGTAAAGATTCTGTATTGAAAGGTAATATTCATTGTACCATCATTAATACAGAAATGAACCAGTATGTGGATGCTAATATCAAACTGATCAGTCTCGAAACCACTGCCTTTGAAAGCAGTTCGATGGACCTCTTCTCTCACCTGAAAGAAGTGTTTGGCAAGAACAACAAAGACAATAATTACCTGAATATTTTCAATGAGAAAATGAACCAGGTAAAACCATCCAATAAATTCTATCACCAGACGATTTATGTGGCCCCAAATCCGCCACCAAGTAATCCTCCTGCTGACAGCAATGTTACCGACCTTGATTCAGATGAATTCTGATCAATATATGATAATATTAAAAAAGGGATGCCTAACAACATCCCTTTTTTATTGTCCCTACTTTGCTGGTCAGGGGATCCATATTTTATAAATCATGTAACAAACCACTCCGCCAAGCAAGGCAATCAGTAAGCCATTTATTCTTTTCTTTTTAAGGAAAAACAACATAACGAGTCCGCTTAATGAAACGATGATTAAAAAAACGGCCGATAGATCAATGACCCATTTCCATGCATTACCACTGTCGCGCCCTTTGTGCAGGTCATTCAAAATGGCAATGGCGCCAAGTTTTAACTCAGTTAACTGCATCGCTCCATCCTGCCTGTTAATAAATGCATCTGCACTATAGCCCGGTCCGCGAAAAGACACCAGACACTGGTCCTCCTGAATCATAAAATCGCTCACATAACCCCTGATCGCATATTGTTTTCGCAGTAATTCAACAATCTCCAGTTTTTTAATCTGTGTTGTATCAGTGGCATTCACCCAGTTGGCGGGTATGGTTCCGGTGATTTTGTTTTCTCTCTCCACCGATTCATCAAACCACTCAAGATGATTGAGTGTAATACCCGTAACAGAAAAAAACAACACGATGACAAAACTGAACATCGATAGGTAAATATGTAGCCAGCGCGAGTAACGTGCCGTAAATTTTTTCCATTCTGATTGTTTCTTGCCGGGCAGTTTTGCTACCGGTTGAGAGCCCTGTTTAATTTCCATTCGACTTCTTTTGATAATCCAGCGATGCCGAGCTTACTTCAGGGTTTCCGGCGATATCAATATGTTGTGCTTTCCCGGTTTTTATTTCCTGCCGCATGATCTGGTAAGTACCATGTTCGCGTGCCGCTTCAATAAAAATGGTATACGTACCCTGTTTTACAAGGTTACCATTATCATCTTTGCCATCCCATTTCAGGGTATACTTTCCCGGTGTTCTGGTAGCACTGCTGGTGGAGCTGATATTATTGGGACCTGATGAAAACTGTCCATAATAAGTGGCGTACCAGGAACGCATATCGTTTAACCATTTGGGTTTGTTGAACCAGAGAGCCAGCAGGCGGACTGGTTTTTTATCAGCATCTGTTACCCATACGGCTACAAATGGGCGACGTATTCTTGTTCCCTCAATAGTAGCCAGTTCAAGGTTAATGGCGAGTTCGTATTTGGTATCCCAATCTTTTGCGGCGGCTGTAACCGATTTGGTATTGCCTGACACAATTGTTTTACCAGGGTTTACTTCATTCCAGCCATCACTCTCTATTCTTTTACCATCGGCCGTAATGAGCATGTATTCGGCTCCTGGTATCGAAGCAACGAGTTCTTCCCCTTCTTTCAGACTCAACACATTTAATGCAGTGGCGAGTGCACCCGCATCTGTAGCCTGATCAGCGATTACTGTGGCGCTGATTACCTGGTTTGCGGGATATCCTGTTCTCGGATCTACAATATGCGAGTACCATTTACCATCGATCAATAATCCTCTGCGATAATTTCCGCTGGTGGCCACAGTTTTATTGGCTATCTGTATTTGTGAGATGGGCAGATCGTTTTCAGCATCTGCTTTTGGATTGGCGATCATCACCTGTTCTGTATGCTCTCCCCGTACTAAAATATCACCACCTATATTTACCACTACGCCTTGAACACCGGGCACTTTCAGCGCTGCATCTGCCGCTTTTTGAAGGATATAACTTTTAGCAAAGGAATTCAGCATCAGTGCCGCATTGGTTCTATGTGTGGCAGTCTGGTTGTTTTTATCGAGCACATAATGTTGTTGCCGGATGGTATGTACTACTTCTTGTATTTCTTTCTCAGAAGGTGTTCTGTTTTCCCTGGCTGTTGCTTTCCAGAGTTTACCGATGGCTTCTGCTGAAGCATCTAATGCTCCATGGGTTTTAGCATGCCATTGCTGAAACAGGGAAAGCACTTCAAATAATTCTGCTGAAACGGGTTTTGCCGTATGGACTGTTGCTTTCCATTGACTGAACTCACTGGATGGGTCATAGCCGCTTAATATTATGTTGAGCCTGTCAATTTCTGCGAGTGCTGCTTTTTCGGCGCTGTTCGCATCCTGTTCCTGACCGGCAACAATTTTTATTTCCATGGATGTACCCAGTACATTCTCATAATCTGAGACAAATATTCTAGGTTTTTTTTCTGGGGTGATGGTGGCACTGCTAAAAAGCGTTACCAGTAAAAGCAGGAGAGACAGTCTTCCGGTTGTTTTCATGAAATAAAATGGGTTTGTATTGGGCTATGATGAATTGTTCGGTGTTGACAGGATAATGGCATATGGAATGGTAGCAAAACTAATGGCATTCAAATGGACGGATTTACCAGATCGGTAAAAAGACAATGGACCCATTTTTCTGGTCGATGCCCGCTGGTAATGCGTTTGATGGAAATTTTAGCCAAAGGTTTAACTTCTGCATTATCGAAATCGGTAGAAATCTCCCGTTGAAAAATCGTAACTTTGCAAACTTACCGGGGTCGTACTGGTTTTGACAGCATATGGTACGGTTGGTGTAAGCATGCAGTGCGTTGGATAATTAGCACTTTAATCTGAATATTCAAACTTCAAATGGCAATACACAGTATGCCATGGCTGCCTAATCAGTGATTAGATAGTCATTTGGGCCGTCGCACAGGTTGATCTGTTACCAGGTGCCACCGCCGACTCAAAATAAACACAGGTTGCTGTAACAGAAGGCTGTGACTGTTGCTTAAGACCATCCAGCTAAGTGTATTGTTGGTTTGTTCATGTCCGGCAGTACACCGACAATTAATCATGAAATAAGCATGTAGAAAGCTAATGGTAGCGATGTTTGGACAGGGGTTCGACTCCCCTCGACTCCACCAGCAACAGAAAGGAAATGCCATGGCATTTCCTTTCTGTTTTTATCAAAGAGCCAACCAGCCAATGGCTAAGAAATACCAAACCATAAAACAGCGTATTTTTACCATAGATGAAACATTGCATCCCGTTTTTTCTACTCTTGCTTTCTACCTGCCTCAGCGCCAATGACAGTCTTGTTATATCAAGACTGTTACAACGGATAGATCAATTGCAGGCAAAGAACAATGAGGTATTCCCCAAGGGTAGCATACCATCTTACCGTATGTATGCACTCAATAAAACGAGGTATAAAGCAGACATCAACCCATTTTTTACAGGACTGGTGGCATTTACTTTAGAAGATATTAAAGCTGATTTATCAGCTACGCAAAAAATACAGGCAAATAAGATCATTGCCAATACGCAAACTGTCTATCCAACTTTTCAAAACAGAAAAAACGGAAGGGATACCTATAATTTCTGGCCCACCGATCACCCACAGATATTTCCCCATTCGGGTTGGCTCAACCTGTTTAACAAGAGCAGGTCATTACCCGACGATCTTGATGATACCGTGATCATACTGATGGCACAACGAAGCAGTGATTCGGTTGCAAAAAAAGTGCACCAGCTCATGCAGGGTTATACCAATAATGGTATTAAAAAAGTGACCAATACTTTTCCAGCGTACCAAAAGATAGGTGCTTATTCAACCTGGTTTGGTGAAAAAATGCCGGTTGATTTTGATATCAGTGTATTGTCGAATATTTTGTACTTCGTTCAGTTTTATAACCTGCCATGGACAGCCGCGGATTCAGCCAGTTTATACCTGATAGAGGACATGATTAAAACCAATAAGCATATAGAGTTTGCCAATTATGTTTCTCCGCATTATGCTACTTTGCCCAATATTTTATACCATATTTCAAGGCTGATGTCATTGAAGCCTATCTCCTCGCTTGAAAAACTAAAACCGCAGTTGATAGCAGATACGAAAACGGCACTGGCTTCTGCCAATAGTTTTATGGATAAAGTAATACTGAGCACTTCCCTCTTGCGGTGGGGCGTTCAACCACCTGAAATTATTTACGATCAAACAACCAGCTTACTTTACCTGATTGAAGATGAAGAGTTCTATTTCTTTATAGCCAGTATGGCTTCCATGTTGCCTGACCCCTGGAAAAAAAGAGTGACTAAGATGGGAGTAGGTACTTTCTACTATTATTCCCCTGCATACAATCATCTTTTATTGCTTGAAAATTTAGTTTGGCAGAAAAGAAGAAGAAATTAGCAATAAAACACTCCCTATTTTTTTCAGTTATAAAAATCATCAACGACTCTGCGAAATCTCTGCGCTCTTATTTCTCTGCGGTGAAGCGCTTCTGCTCCTTTTCTACCGCTGAGAAAAGAGGTAACGAAGGTTTCGCAGCGTCTTTTTGTATTGTACAAAATAAAAGTGCTCAACCTGTTAGTTGAGCACTTTTTTATGCTATGTTATTTCTTACTTGAATAAACGCCAGAAATCGAGTCCGAGTGCATAGGCCATCAATCCTAATAAAAGAATCATTCCGGCCATTTGTGCATACTCCATGAATTTATCGCCGGGTTTACGTCCGGTAATCATTTCAATTAAGGTAAACAAAGCATGACCGCCATCGAGTGCAGGTATGGGCAGAATATTCATAAAGGCCAATACAATGGAGAAAATACCAGTGAGCGTCCAGAAACGCTGCCAGTCCCACTCCCCGGGGAAAGTGTTACCAATACTGATTACACTTCCTAATGAATCGTTTACATCCTGTTTGCCCGTAAACAATTGTTTGAGGCCTGTAATGTAACGATCCAGTGTTTCCCAGCAGCGCTTAAAGCCTTCAGGGATGGCCTGCATCAGTGTATATTTTTTTTCTACTGTTCCGAAGATAGCGAGGGGCGACACTGCAAAAAATCCGGCCCTACCCTTTTCATTCACCAACAGTTTTACTTTTGCGGTATCTGTTCCACGTAATACAGTAAGTGTGATAATAGAATCTGCAAAAGTTTTTACCAGTTGCTGGTATTCATGGTAATAAATAATCGGTGTTCCATTGAGTGCAATCAGTGTATCGCCTTTTTGCAATTTGCCATCGGTAAATACTGCATCTTTTGCCGACACGCTATCGACGATAGCAGGATAACGTGGTATCGCCATCCCTCCTGTTTTCCTGTTCTTTACCAGTTGCTTGGTAAATCCTTCCGGTACATTTAATGCCCTTACGGTGCCTTCACGTTCTACCAATATGGTTTGTGCATCATTCAACACCATTTCAGATTCAAGTGTGGCAAAATTTTCCAATGGTTTCCCATTGATGCCAACAATTTTATCGCCATCCTGCACACCAATCGATTTTGAGAGAGAGTCGGCATGTACACCATATTTCAGGTTTTTCACCGGAAGGTATTCATCACCCCATACCCATGTAATACCAATAAAAATTACAATGGCGAGTATTACGTTTACTACTACACCACCAATCATGATGATTAATCTCTGCCAGGCTGGTTTCGCACGAAACTCCCATGGCTGCGGAGGTAATTTCATCTGCTCCTTGTCCATGCTTTCATCAATCATGCCTGCGATCTTTACATAACCGCCAAATGGTACCCAGCCCAAACCATATTCTGTTTCACCTTTCTTTTTCTTCCACAGACTGAACCATGGATTAAAGAACAGGTAGAATTTCTCTACTCTACATTTAAACCAGCGTGCCGGTAAGAAATGTCCGAGTTCATGTAAAATGACTAAAATGGAAAAAGATAAAATGAATTGTCCGGCCTTAACTGCCACACTACCCCAGTCAATTGCTAATAATGTCATACAGGATTACTGATTGTTTAGATTAAAATACCTCATTTTTCGTGCAGTATAGAGGTGTGAAAATAGGTAAAGATTACATGTGAATCAAGGAAGCGGCGAAGTTACGGGCCTCTCCATCGCTTTCAAAGTACTCTTCAAGTGTTGGATTTTCGATAAAAGCCGTTTTTTGCATGGTTTGTTCCACCACTTCGGTCATATCCAGGAAACCGATCCGGTTGCGCAGGAAGGCGAAAACAGCTATTTCATTGGCAGCATTGAGTATACAGGGCATATTACCTCCTTTATACAGGGCTTCTGTTGCCAGTGCCAGGTTACGGAAGGTTTTGGTATCGGGTTCCTCAAATGTGAGGGTATTGGGTTTTCGGAAATCGTACCGGGGGAATGCATTGGGTATCCTTTCCGGGAAAGCCATGGCATACTGGATGGGCAGTTTCATGTCGGGCAGGCCCATTTGTGCTTTAATGCTGCCATCTTCAAACTGTACCATGCTGTGAATTATACTTTGGGCATGTACCATCACTTCTATCTGATCGGGATGAAGATTAAACAACCATTTGGCCTCAATCATTTCCAATCCCTTGTTCATGAGTGTAGCCGAATCGATGCTGATCTTGGCCCCCATGTTCCAGTTGGGATGCTGTAGTGCATGGTCTCTTTTTACATTCACCAGGAAATTGGGTTTCTTTCCCAGAAAAGGTCCGCCACTTGCGGTAAGTATAATTTTTTCAATCTTATTTCTTCCTTCTCCTACCAGGCACTGGAATATGGCTGAATGTTCGCTGTCTACTGGAATAATCGGCACTTTTTTCTCCATGGCCATACGCACCACTATATCTCCTGCTACTACCAGTGTTTCTTTATTGGCCAGCCCGATGGCTTTCCCGTTGGAGATGGCCATCAGTGTGGGTTTGAGTCCTGCATATCCTACAATGGCAGCCAGCATCATATCATAACAATCCATGGCGGCGGCTTCTATCAGGGCTTTCTCACCGGCAAATACTTTTACATCAGTACCACTGAGTGCTTCTTTTACGGTGTTGTATTTTCTTTCATCGCCAATCACCACCACATTCGGATTAAATGCCAGTGCCTGTTTGATCAACAGTTCATCATTGGTTTGAGCGGTAAGTATTTCTGCTGTAAACAGGTCGGGATTGGCTGCAATTACATCCAGTGCCTGTGTTCCGATTGATCCTGTTGAGCCAAATATGGCGATCCTTTTCTGATTCATAGTATCATTCCCGTAGATGCGGGCATAGTTACACAATTTATGCCAAAAAAAGGAGTATCAGCAATACCCGATTGGTCTTTTAACGGTTTTCTTGAACCATAAAGAATTTTCAATTGTATAGATGCATATTTACAGTTTAGCCACAATCATAAAACAGTTAACTTCCATTTACATTTTATAACCCTGCATGTACACAATTTATTTACCCTCTTCCCGCAATCTCTTTATCTGGCTAAACATGCTCATGATGTTGGTGGGTTTGTTTTTTTTAGGGTGGCGCCCAGTGATTATTGTTTTTGCCTACGTGTTTGAAACCATCATTATTGGTATTATTCATCTCTTTAAATTATGGATGGTATACCGGTATGGACAGACCCAACAGCATACTCCTGTGTCGAAAGACCCGAAGCAAGTGAACGGATGGGGTATTATACCCTTTTTTCTTGCCCACTATTTCTTTTTCATTTTTGTACAGTCAATATTTATTTTTTCTACTGTTGGTAAGAGTTTGCCGGGCTTACAGCCTGACGGATTTAATGTGCTGGCGAATTATCGTTTTTTACTGTCACAGACCGATATGCAACTGGCTTTTGCCTCCATTGCAATTGCCAACCTAGCATATAGTATCCGTAATTTTTTTATTCCGAAACGCTACCATGAATTTACTTTAACAGGTTTATTCCTGCAGCCCTATATCAGGATAGTCGTACAACAAATTGTGGCCATCATGGCCGGATTCTTTTTCTTTTTTGCAGATCAGGCCATCGTAGCGGCTGTGTTATTGATTTTCACCCGCTTTGCATTAGATATGTATCTTTTTGCGGTAAAGTACCATCCGCCTGTTCAACAAAAATTGATCAACTATATTACACAGGACGGCAAATTGAAAAACATCCATATCACTCCAGAAAAAATTGATCTGTTCCTGGAATAATTCAACCGTATCAATCTAAAAAAATGAAGTTGTATCAATGATCAACAAAAGCTGTCAGCGCATCTGCCAGTTTTCTGTCGTTGCTTAAACGAGGAACTTTATTCTGTCCGCCCAGCTTGCCGATGGAACGCATATAATCAATAAACCCATTTTTGCGCACTTTGCGGACTTTTAATGTTTGAAGGATATTCCCCCTGATCAGGTCATCGTAATACACATTTTTCAGGCGCAGGTTTTCTTCTGTCTTCTGTATAAAAAGCTGGAAGTTTTCCGGTTCTTTTTCAAATTCAACAAACCATTCATGGTAACTTTTTCCTTCTCCTTGTTCAATCATGGGAGCTACGGTAAACTCTGTAATATGCGCTCCTGTTTCTGTTGCAGCTTTAAGTAATGAATATTCCACTTCCTCTCCTATCACATGTTCACCGAATGCAGAGATAAAATGTTTGGTTCGGCCACTTACCACAAGTCTGTATGGATCTGTGCTTACAAATTTTACTGTATCACCAATATTATACCCCCATAGTCCTGCATTGTTATTGATAACAAGTGCATAGTTCTCTCCTGTTTTCACTTCTTTCAGACTGAGCCTTGTGGGGTTTTCATTGAATATTTCTGCGGCGGGAATGAATTCATAAAAAATGCCACTATTGGTATTGAGCAATAATCCTTCCCCATCCTGCTGATCCTGGAAGGCAAAAAAACCTTCACTCGCCGGAAACAATTCTATACTGTCTACTTTCCTGCCAATGCTTTCAAATAATTTGGCCCTGTATGGTTCAAAATTCACACCACCCTGTACCATTACGCTGAAATTGGGGAAGAGTTCGCCCACTTTTTTGCCACTCTTCTCTATCAACCTGTCAAAATACATCTGCATCCACGGTGGAATACCGCTGATGAGGGTCATGTCTTTATTGATGGTTTCTGCTACTATTTTATCCAGCTTTGTTTCCCAGTCTTCAATACAATTGGTTTCATACCCGGGCAATTGGTTGGCCCTGAGATAACTGGGTACATGGTGATTGACGATACCACTTAAACGTCCGGTGGGTATGCCGCCCACCCTTTCCAATATGGGTGAGCCGCTTAAAAAAATCATTTTTCCGCCAGCGAATGCGGTGTTACCAGTTTCTGCCATATAACAGAGTAAGGCGTTACGTGCGGTATTGATATGGTTTGGAATGGAATCTTTGGTAATAGGAATATATTTCACCCCACTGGTGGTGCCGCTTGTTTTAGCAAAATAGATAGGCTTTCCCTTCCAGAGTACATTTTCCCGGCCTTCTTTGATTCTTTCAATAAAGGGTTTAAACGCTTCATAGTCGCGTAAGGGTATGGCTTGTTGAAAAGACTGGTAATCAGTGATCTCATTGAATTTGTGCTCTTTGCCGAATTCAGTACCCTTACCAACCTTTAATAGCTGTTTCAGGATTGTATCCTGATCGGCCAGGGCGTGAGAACTGTTTCTTTTGATCTGTTTATGGATATATTGGGCAAATGGTTTTGCCAGCAAGGATTTCAGGTTCATAGCAATATGCGGTCTTTAAGACCCATCGGGCAAAAATAGACAGAAGTTCGGGTTAATTGGGCCTGAAAGGGATATTATTACATAACTATGATTATCAATGACATACGAAAAAACAGGTCGGAGATTGGTGGATCATTCCGTCAAAAATGGCTAAAAATGATCGAATCAAGGCATAATTTTGCTTTTCCGCACTTGTGAATAAGATTTATTTCAAAAATCTTTGCAAAATTAACGCCCAAATCCCTACCTTTGCCGTCCTAATTTTGGATAGCTATGTTAGCAGTTGTAAAAATCGCAGGTCAACAATTTAAGGTACAGGAAGGTCAAAGCCTGTACGTTCCTCACCTGCAGGGCAAAACCGGAGACAAAGTTGAATTTACCGATGTATTGTTTACAGACAATGCCGGTACTGTTGCTTCAGGCAGTAATGTAAAAGCTACTGTAAAAGCTGAAATCATCAGCGACTTAGTTCAGGGAGACAAAGTGATCGCCTTTAAAATGAAAAGAAGAAAGGGCTTCCGTAAGAAGCATGGTCACAGAACGCATTATACGCGTATCAAAATCGAAAGCATCGCTTAGTAAAAAACATAACCCGGTATCAATTGAGTGATCCGGATTAAAAACAAATAACCATGGCACACAAAAAAGGTGAAGGTAGCGTAAAGAACGGCCGCGACTCTCAGAGCAAACGTCTCGGTGTTAAGATATATGGTGGTCAACCTGCAATTGCTGGTAATATCATCGTTCGTCAGAGAGGAACAGTTTACCATCCAGGTAAGAATGTAGGTGTTGGTTCTGACTTTACTTTGTTCGCATTATCTGACGGTATCGTTGAATTTAAGAAAGGAAGAAACGATAAAACAACCGTATCGGTTTCTCCCGTTGAAGTGACCGCATAAAAAATTTTTTTTGTAGTTACAAATAAGTTTTTATTTTTAATGTATTATTTACTAACCATTAAATCTAAAAAACATGGCAACTGCAAAAAAAGCTGCTAAGAAAGCTGCACCAAAGAAAGCTGCTAAAAAAGCTGCTCCTAAAAAAGCCGCTAAAAAAGCTGCTCCTAAAAAAGCCGCTAAAAAAGCTGCTCCTAAAAAAGCTGCTAAAAAAGCTGCTCCTAAAAAAGCTGCTAAAAAAGCCGCTAAAAAGAAGTAATCTTAGTTTAGCTTTAGCTAAAATAGATTTAAGAGTCCCGCCTCAAGCGGGACTTTTTTTATGCTAACTTCACTCCCATTTCTTATTTTTTCAGTATGACCAACGAAGCAATTGCCGCCAATTTTTCTCTTCTTTCCAAGCTCATGGACATCCATGGAGACAATTCATTTAAGGCCAAATCCTACGCCAGCGCAGCTTTCAGCATTGACAAGCTGCCGATGGAACTCTCTACGCTGAGCCCGGATAAAATATTCGCACAAAAAGGAATTGGTGAAAGTACCGGCAAGCGTATTCTGGAACAACTGGAAACAGGAAACCTCTCTGTGCTGGATGAGTACATCGCCAAAACTCCGGAAGGCATTATTGAAATGTTGCAGATCAAAGGACTCGGTCCAAAGAAAATTGCAACGATCTGGAAAGAACTCGAAATAGAAACACTGGGTGAATTGTTGTATGCCTGTAATGAAAATCGTCTGACACTTTATAAAGGTTTTGGTGAAAAAACACAGAACAATATCAGGGAGTCTATCGAATTTTATTTTGGATCACTCGGCAGTTACCTCTACCAGCAAATGGAAGGTTTTGCCGGAAAAGCCACCGAAAAGCTCCAGGCAAGCTTCCCTAAGGCAATTTTTTTATCCACAGGATCGTACCGAAAACAGGACGAAATTGTGCATATACTCGAATGGGTAACTACCTGTTCTTCTGATGAACTGCATGCTTTTTTTTCGGCACAACAGTTCGAAATCATCTCATCGGGCGACGAGCATATCTCTGTTAAATCAACCGACAATGTGAGTCTTGGATTTCATTGTTGCAATGAACAGCAACGCTTCAGCAAACTTTTTGAAACCAGTTGCAGTGAAGAATTTTTTACCGCCTGGAAAAACAATTTCGGGTGGAATCCGGAACATTCATATGTAAGCGAAGAAGCGATTTTTGAAGCAGCAGGAATGGCTTTCATCCCCCCTTTCTTACGCGAAAAAGAAAACATCATTGATCAGGCACGCCATAACAAGTTACCTGTTGTTATTCAGCCCGATGATATCAAAGGCATCATTCACAGTCATAGTAAATGGAGTGATGGCAGTAATACACTGGAAGAAATGGCCATCGCCGCTATTGAACGGGGTTTTGAATACCTGGTCATCAGCGACCACTCCCGTTCAGCTTTTTATGCCAGCGGGCTTGATATTGACCGTGTATATGCACAGCACCAGCAGGTAGAGGAACTGAACCAGCGATTCGCCCCCTTCCGAATTTACAAAAGCATTGAGAGCGATATCCTGAACGATGGCAGCCTTGACTATCCCGATGAAGTTCTGGCTGATTTTGACCTCGTCATCGCATCCATTCACTCTAACCTGAAAATGCCCGAAGAGAAAGCCATGATGCGGTTAATAAACGCCATTGAGAACCCCTATACCAGCATACTGGGTCATATGACGGGGCGTTTACTCCTCAGCCGTAATGGATACCCGGTGGACCATGCCAAAATAATTGATGCCTGCGCCGCAAATGATGTGGTGATTGAATTAAATGCACACCCCCGCAGACTTGATATTGACTGGCGCTGGATTGACCTGGCTCTGGAGAAGGGCGTACTGATTTCAATTGACCCCGATGCACACTATATAGAAGGCTTTGATGATTGCAGATACGGGGTACTCACAGCACAAAAAGCCGGGCTGACCAAAGAAAACAACCTGAGCAGTTTTTCTAGAGAAGATTTTGAAGCCTTTCTGGTACAGCAACATGCCAAAAGATAGACTGTTTGTTGGTTGTAGCTTGATTTTACGGATTCCGTAAATCGATTTCCCGATCCTGTCAATCCAGGGGCTGCTGATTTCCGAATATTGCACATCTAAAACAGAATGCATGAAAATCGGAAAGATGATCGCCTTTATCATCATGGCAAATTGTGCCTATGCCCAAGGTCCAGTATCCTCTACAGGCAAAGAAGATAGCAGTAAAATTGTTGAAATGCCGCAGATACAGGTGGTCTCTTATACAGACAGGTTATTGTCGCGTATACCGGGGTCTGTATATGTGATGAAACAAAGACAAATCAGGCAGATTGCTCCTGTAAGTGGTAATGATGTATTGAGAAAAATACCAGGTTTGAATGTGGTGGATGAAGAAGGTGCCGGATTGAGAATTAACATAGGCGTTCGCGGATTGGATCCCGACAGAAGCCGTAATATACTGGTACTCGAAGATGGTATACCTGTTGCGCTAAACCCCTATGGTGAACCTGAGATGTACTTCACCCCAGTTATCGATAAAATGAAGACAGTAGAAGTATTGAAAGGAAGCGGACAGATACTTTTTGGCCCGCAAACAATTGGCGGTGTGGTAAATTATATTACGCAGGATCCTCCAGCTAAAGAATCAGCAAAATTAAAATTACAGGGCGGGCAAAAAGGTTTTTTCAGCAGTTATATGAGTTATGGAAAAACGGTGAATAATACCGGTTTCATTGTAAACTACCTGCATAAAAGAGCCGATCATTTAGGTTATACCAAATTCAGGATCAATGACCTGAATGTCAAATTCAAGTTACGGTTGAGTGATCAATCATCTCTGGGGTTAAAAATGGGTGTTTACGATGAAATCAGCAACAGTACCTATATCGGTTTAACACAAACCATGTACGATAAGGGCGATCAGGATTTTGTACTGATGGCACCCAACGACCGCTTACCAGTTCGCCGTTATTCTGTAAGTGCCACACATCAATATAAAATCAGCAACGCTGTGTCGTTACAAACAACGGGGTTTGCTTATACTACTACCCGTAACTGGCAGAGACAGGAATTTACCTCCAATGCCAGTACACCTAATCAGACAGGGGTTGTTTGGGGTAATCCATCTATTTCAGGTGGTGCTATTTATATGTTGAATGCAAATGGTCATAGAAACAGGCAGTTCCAGGTAATGGGCATTGAACCACAATTAAAAGTGAACCATCATTTTCTGAATGGCAATAATGCACTGGTTGTTGGGACAAGATTTTTATATGAAAAAGCGGATGAACAATTTTTGATTGGCCGTAAAGCAGATGCAAGAGGTGGTGATCTGAGAGATGTGGAAGAAAGAGCAGGAAACGCTTTCAGTGCTTATATCCAAAACACTCTTGCGCTGGATAATCGCTGGAGTTTTAATGCCGGCATTCGTCTGGAGAACTTTGACTATTCGAGAAGAATTTTAAGAGGCCGTTTCAGGATCAATGGTGTCAATAATGTGGTGGCAGATACCAACCTGCTTACGCGTAGTAATACTTTCAGCCTTATTCCGGGTGCAGGTATCAGCTATAAAGCGGATGAACTGTTCACTTTATTTGCAGGTGTTCATAAAGGTTTTGCACCACCACGTACAAAAGATGCCATTACTGCTGAAGGAATAGCGCTCGATCTGAATGCAGAAAAAAGTATCAATTATGAAATCGGTGCACGTATTGCGAAGGGTGATTTTTTAACGGCCGAGATCACTGGTTTTATGATGAACTTTGATAACCAGATCATACCGGTATCGCAATCCAGCGGCAATTCCAATGCTACCGGATTGGCCAATGGCGGAAGAACCAAACACCAGGGAATTGAAGCAGCTTTGCAACTGGAGATGGGTAAAATATTAAAGAGCATGCATCAATATTCTATCGGCATAAATGCTACTTATGTTGAATCCAGGTATGTTGCTGACAGGTTTATCGGCGCAGGCGCGAGCGCCAAAAACGTACGGAACAACAAATTACCCTATGCTCCTTCCTGGATCATTAATATGAATGCAGGTGCAGAATTTAAAAAAGGGTTTGGGTTTCGATTCTATGGCACTTATACGGGAGAACAATTTACCGACGAGTTAAACACCTTAACTGCATCTGCCAATGGCTTAACAGGGCTAATCAACAATCGTTGGGTCTTGGATGCTTCATTATTCTGGAATATTACACCCACTGTTCATTTCAGTCTGTCTGGTAAGAATATATTGAATGAAAGGTATATCGCAAGCAGAAGACCAACAGGCATCAGGGTTGGATTAGACAGGTTTATTTCAGCCGGGCTTGAAATACAATTATAGCCACTTCATATTTCATAAAAAGAGCCGACCAGTGGTCGGCTCTTTTTATGATGCTACCGGAAACTCAACAAAGAAACTAGTTCCACTACCTTCTGCTGTTTCAAACCAGATACTGCCATTCGCTTTCTCTACAATACCCTTGCAAATAGCTAGGCCGAGACCCGTTCCGGATGATTTGGTTGTAAAATTGGGTGTAAAAATATTCACCTGCATCGATTCTGGAATACCGCCCGCATTATCCCGAACAGAAAGCAACAGCTTGTTTTCTCTTTGTTCAATATCAATGGTCACCTGTACTTTTTTATCGTTCTCATTCCCGGCTTCTACTGCATTCTGTAGGAGGTTAGTGAGTAGCCGGTTCATCTGAACACGATCCGCCATAACGGGGGCAGTGCTCAGTGATTGTGCAAAGTGAATGTCCAGTTCAGGATGGGTTGCATATAAACGTGTTACGGATTCTACCACTTCACGCAGATCAATCTTTTCCATTTTTGCATTCCCAATATTGGCAAATTGCGAAAAATCGCTGGCTATTTTCGATAACTGATCAATCTGTTCTATTAATGTAAGCGCCATATTCGATGTGAGTTCTTTCACATCCGGCGATCCATTCAATATCGCTTTCTGCAGGTATTGAATACTCAACTTCATTGGTGTAAGTGGGTTCTTAATTTCATGTGCCACCTGTCTGGCCATTTCACGCCACGCCCCCTCTCTTTCACTTCTGGCCAATGCAAGGGCACTCTGTTCCAACTTACGTACCATTTTATTGTATTCCCCCACCAGCATGCCGATTTCATCGTTTCTTGTCCATACAATCTCCTGGTTACTTATCCCAATATTCATCTGTCGCATTTTATCACCAATCAAACTAAACGATGCAGTGATTCTACTGGTGAGGAAAAAGGCAATGGCACCTGCTACCAGGAAGATAAAGGCGTTGAGGTTGATTAATGTGGCCAGAAAACCCGATATCTCCTGGTTCAGTTCATTTTGCGAATTGAGGTAAGGAATATTAAGATAAGCGTAATTCTCCCCTGCATCATCTGAGAGGGGTACATAAATACTCAGGTACTCAAAATCGCCCACTTTTTCAGATTGTATATAACGTATACTATTATCATAGCTCAACTGCTGAAAGGCTTTGGGTTCCATTTGCGTACTCAGCAGGTGTTTGTTGTATATATATGGTTGCGTGGAAGTGAGCAGGTTACCATTGATGTCGTAAAAGTTCACATCAACATTATGCAGGTCAGATACTTCTGCAATATCCTGTTCCAGTTCTCTCGACAAGCCTACGTTTTTGAAGGTCAATACATCATCAAAACTAAACTGTGCATTCAGTTTACTATTGATTTCATTCGACATCACCTGGATCGATTTTGACAACCGCTCTTCATTACCCCTGTTAAATCGAATAATGAAAAATGAAATCGTGGCTATACCAATGACAAGAAAAGAGAATACACTCAGGAAAATAATCGTAGCCTGTATTTGTGTGCGGATATTAAATCTGAACAGTTTTTTAATCTCACGCCATTTAAATCTTGCGATCAACAGCTGGCTGCCAATATGAAAAACAAAGATGATGAGCAGAAAAGAACAAAACAGGTATGCAAATAAGGTAAGAAACTCCACAACCCATGTATTTCTTTTCACTACTACAACCTGCTTATCATCTCCGCTATTAAACCATAGTTCACTGTATTCGCCGGAAACCTTATACGTAAATTCAAAATCGTTGATCTGATTCTTTTTCAGTCTTGAAGGGAAATGGTAAGTATTAAAGTGGTTGATCAATTTCCCCTTGTTATAAATACCATACGCATAATTGGTATTCAGATCAGAGGAAAGATTTTGCACTTGATTAAACAATTCAGGATACAATGCTTCACTTTTATATCGTTTCGATTTGGCGATCACAAACAAATACCCAAGCGTTCTTTCCTTTTCTTTTACCTCTTTCTGATAGAGATAACTAAATCCTTCTGACGTATTATCATAGCTATACAAACCCGGTATTACCGTAGGCCTTGCCTGATTGAGGATAATGGTTTTAATAGCTGCAAAATCGGTGGAATCTTCATTGTAAAGCGGATGATACAAACTGTCGAAAGTATAAATACGTGTATCGTATTTGTTGAGATAGCCCGAGAAGTTCTGGTTAATGAGGCTGTCTTTGATATACTTGTTCTCCAGTTCACTTTGAAATCGGCTAAAATTTTTCAGTAAGAACTGATCATCGAAATTGGTGGCCGCAATATTCAAGAGATTCTCACCTGAAGGATCTATCTGCAGTGCCAGCTTTTCGGCAATGCGTTTTCGCTGCTCAAATTCTGTAATCCTGTTCTCATATAAGACCATCCCAGCAATGGAAAAAGTAAAGAACATAACCCAGAATATAAAAAAGGTAGACCTGAGTAATGGTAAATTGAGGTCTTTTTCCCTGAAATGGATGATGAGTAAATACAACAATAACCAAAGTAAAATTACCAGGCCTGTTGGTATTTGTTTATTGGGAAAAAACAATAACAGGCAAATAAATCCGCTTATAATTACTGTAATAGATTGTTCCAGTAGGGGAAATTTTCGTTCCACCAACGGCCTTATCAATATCTGGGAAAGACCAAAAAAACTGAGCACCAGAAAACAGAGAATCACAAAACTTACTACACTGTAAATATCCAGACTGAAAAAATTGGTTACATCTGTAGATATTTTGGAGTCCTGTACCAGGCTTTGTACAATGCCGGCGATTCCATATCCTATCAGGGTTAATAGAAAGATACTGCCATAGTTCCTGACCTTTAATGGCAAGGGTTTCCTGAGCCATGTTTTATCATCGGTATAGTTTTTATATACGCCAATCAACCAGAATAATAAGATGGCATTCACCAATAAATCACCCAGTGATGGATGAATAATATTGGAAGCATAAATAGAGGGATCATACAACGGCAGCTTACTGTAATCAAAAGGGAAATTAAACTGGTAGGCTATAAAACGTAATAATAATACGATGGCTGCCAATAAACTAAACCCGGTTTTGAATCCATGTACCAAAATCAATTCAGCAGTTACTGAATGGAGGAAAATCAGTAAAAAGACGACTGACAGTATTCTTAACAGGATCGTAAACCCATCATAAGCTATAAAAGATTTACCCTGCCTGAGTTTAATCCCAAACAATTCTTTGCCTGTACTACTCAAAATCGGCAACACATCAGATCCGGGAAGAGTTGTCAGCTCATACTGTTCATCTAATCCTTTGAAGCCGGCAAAATCGCTATGCAGGTATTTATTCTCAATAAAATAAGACCAGTGAATGGGTATCATTCCAACGATCAGCAATCCCCCGTCTTTAACAGGAACTGTTGATTTCAATATCTCAAATTCTCCATTTCGCTTTACGGAAAACCAGGCACTATCCTGTCTGTAGAGATCGTCCTGTACGGTATAGTAGCTATTCGTATTCCAATACAAGAGCGTTGGACTTGTTTTTCCAGCCAGTGCATATACAAACAAGCCAAAAGGTTCTTTGGTGATCTTCTCTTTGGCCTCATTATTCGCAGGTTCTATCAGTGCATGTAATCTTGCTGTATCATCGAGCAGATCATAATACTTTTTTTCAAGTTTATTGATTTGCTGTTCCAGTTTTGATTTTACTTTCTGGGGCGAAGAATTATAGCTCCAGTAGTTGATGAAAATAAATGAAAAGGTATAGAGCCAGGCAGCAGTAATGGCCAGGTATCCGTGTTTATAAGCAGCTTTTCTGAGTGTTTTGATCAACAGTTTATTGTTTTCTTTTGATCTCGTTCCAAAGCGCATCCATTTCGGTCAGGGTCATATCTACAAGATTTAATCCCTTTTCTGATGCCATTGATTCCATCGCCTGAAAACGATACATGAATTTTTTATTGGTCTGCTCCAGTGCAGCTTCTGCATCTACCTGCAAAAACCGTGCATAATTAATCAGACTAAAGAGTAAATCGCCAAATTCTTCTTTAATCTCTTCCTCTTTACCTGCCTGGATGGCTTCTTTCAGTTCACCCATCTCCTCTTCCACTTTTTTCCATACATCTTCCCTGTTGTCCCATTCAAAGCCTACCTGTTTTGCTTTTTCCTGTATTCTGGTGGCTTTTACAACAGCAGGCAATGATTTCGGCACACCACCGAGCACCGATTTTTTGCCCTCTTTCATTTTAATCTGTTCCCAGTTTCGTTTCACATCTTCTGCATTGTCGACTTTAACATCTCCATAAATATGCGGATGGCGTGTTATGAGTTTCTGTGCTATTCCGTCTATTACTTCCTGTAGTACAAACTGTTGCTGCTCTGTTCCTATTTTGGTGTAAAAAAGTATATGCAACAGCATATCTCCCAGTTCTTCCTTTATACCTTGCCAGTCATTGGCATCTATTGCATCAGCCAGCTCATATGTTTCCTCAAGGGTCATGGAACGGAGTGTATGAATGGTCTGTTTTCTATCCCACGGACATTGCTCCCTGAGTTCGTCCATAATGGTTACCAATGCCAGAAAACTATCAGCGGTTGATTTCATGTTTTAATTTTCTTGTTCCGTTTATACTGTAAATGCTGAAAAAAGGAAAAACACGCTAAACAATAAGACCATTATCAATAAAGCTGCAAACAATAACAAAATATATTTCAGGATTGTTTTTGCTCTACGCTGTCCGTAGAAATTACGCATCGATTTATACAGGTAGAAGAAGCCGGCCAGCGTAAATACAGTGCCAACCCAGTCATGTACTTCATGTGTAATTCCTTTTATAATACTGTGTAACCATAAGCCAGACAGGATGATAATAAAAATGGCGCAATATAGATGTATGGAATAAATGATGTGGTTTACATAATAAAACTGCTTTCTTCTTGCATACATGGCCTGCAACAAGAGTGCAAATAACGGTAAGGATACGAATAGCATCTGAGGAAAGAAGTGAATAAACTTATTCGTGATGGCTTTCATACTTGCCTTTGAATCGCCTTTATATTTTTCACGCAGATGTATATTCTGCCTTTCAAATGCCCTTACAATAAAACCATCGCGTTCATTCTCCGGTAATGCAGCCTGTAATGAGTCATATTCCTTTACAGAGCCCAATGTGGCGTTAATTTTTCTGTCATCGAATGACATGATTGTAAATCCACCCTGTGGCAAACTTCGAACACTGTCCACAAGGGTACTGTCGCGTTTCAACATCGCAATATCAACTTCTGTCTGTTTTATCTTATCCTTGATCTGTCCGGTAGCTACAACTGCGTCAGAAGTTTTCAATGCCGCTTCCAGCCTTGTTTTCTGTTTTTCCAGTTTGGACATTACTTTCTCAGCCGTGTCCTTTTTTTCTTTGATCTCAATGTCTTGTTCTTTCTGGTAAAAACTAAAAAAAATCAGAAAGAAAAAAGCAGAGGTAAATACATACATCCTGATTGGGTGGAGATAATCGACCCTTCGCCCTCTTAAATACTCATAGGAAAGAAACCCGGGTCTGAATAACAGGTATTTGAGGGTACTGAAAAACTTACCATCAAAATGTATGATATCATACACAAAATGTGTTACCAGGTGCCAGAAGCTGTCTTTTGGCTCAATGTTTTCCTGTCCACAATAATGACAAAACCGTCCATGCAGGGCGGCTCCACAATTCAGGCATATTTTTTCCTTTCTTTCCGGTAAATGCGACACTTGTTAACGTTTGATTAAAAATACATAACTAATCCATAGCCGCAACGGCCTTTGACTGAATGTTGAAAAATGAACAGCCAGATTTGAGTAATTTTGCTCCATGATGAAAACCCTCAGTGTAGTTTCGTTCTTATTAATAACTGTTTGTTGTCAGGCGCAATATTATTTCAATGATCTTATTTCCATTCGCCAGGGAAATGATCAGTACAAAATATGGCGGGCACAAAAGATTGCTACCATTAAAACCATCTCTTATGAACCCGATAATTCCATCACAGAAGGGTTTTCGGTTACACAGGAGATCAGCAGAGATGGAAAAAAAGTAACCATCACAACACAAACCAATAACCAGACCAGTGTTACCACCAACACTTACGATCTCGGCGTTTTAAAGCGCACCCAGACCAATAATAAAAACATCAGCAACAAAACCGATTATAGCTACGATGCCCAGGGTCGCATCAGTGTGGTTACCCTGTCTACCATTGATACTTTCATGAACAGCACCCTTTCAGAAGTACACCAATGGTTCTATGATGAATATGGCGCCCCTCTTTCTATGCTCAAAATCAAGAACCTGACCGATACCGTTACTGTTCAGTTTATAAAAGATGAGCAGGGTAATATTGGAGAAGAAAAATGGAAGAAGAACGGACGTACCATCGAAAGCTATTACTATTATTATAATGCCAACAGGCAGCTTACCGATATTGTCCGATACAATAGCAAACTCAAAAAGCTACTACCCGATTTTGTGTATGAGTATAATGCCGCTAATCAACCCACTCAAATGACCCAGTTTTCACTGGGTAGTAATAATTATTTCGTCTGGAAATACAAATACAACGAGAAGGGGCTTAAGACAGAAGAAATCTGTAGTGATAAAAGCAAATTACAGGTAGGAAAAATCGAATACCAGTATACAGTACAATAAATCAGTCGAGGTATTTTTTCTTTTTTTCTTCTTTATAACCGGCTTGTTCGGCAAGTGATGCAGCACTTGGATTACTGGTAACAGATACTGCTATCTGGAAGAGTAAAAAGCAAAGTACAACAGACATGACCAGTTCGCCCCATGTGATCCAATAACCCCAATATGCATATACAGCCCCTTTTTCAGGTGTACCGGTTTCATAAATAACCGTGAGCCGCTGTCCTTCTCTGATATTCCTGAATATATATTGTGGATTGATTGAAAACTCTTTTGTACCGGTATTAAAAACAGCCATCAGTTCCAGGTGACCGTCAGATGCATTGTGTACCTGTCTGATTACTGCCGGAACTTTTATCCCATCAAAATAATCCGGCTGACGGGTGAACAGCAGATAGCAACCAAAACAGACAAGGTATAGTATAAAAATAGACTTGTACATGGAGTATAGGCGCAGGATGGGAAAAGTGAGTAGTGAGTAGTCAGTAGGGAGTAATAACACCACCTCACTACTGACTACTCACTACTCACTTCTATTATTTAGTTCGTCAAACTCCTGAAATCCACCGGAACCAGTTTACTTACACCGGGCTCCTGCATGGTTACACCGTAGATTACATCAACGGCTCCCATGGTTTGTTTGTTGTGGGTTACGATGATGAACTGTGAATTATCACTGAACTTCTTGATCATCTGTGTAAACTTACCAACGTTGGCGTCATCCAGTGGCGCATCAACCTCATCAAGAATACAGAATGGTGCGGGTTTGATCAGATAAATCGAGAATAGTAATGCTGTTGCCGTTAAGGTTTTCTCACCACCACTCAACTGTGTAATAGAAGATGGACGTTTCCCTTTTGGCTTGGCAATAATTTCGATACCTGTTTCGGCGAGGTTGGTAGGATCAACTAGTACCATATCGGCCGTATCTTCTTCGGTAAACAGGGCTTTGAATACTTTCTGGAAGTTTTCGCGAACCTGGTTAAAAGTATCCAGAAACTGCTGGTTAGCTGTTGCCTCTACTTCCTGGATGGTTTGCAGCAGGCTTTCTTTGGCAGAAACAAGGTCATTCTTTTGTTCAAGAATGAACTCATAACGTTTCTTCATTTCCATGAAAGCTTCGATGGCTGTAGGGTTTACTTCACCCATATTTTCCAGTCGCTTTTTCATGCGGTCGCTGGTGGCCTGCAATTCTTCGAGTGTGGTTTCTGTGGTACGGGCCTGATCGAGTATTTCATCGAGCTCTACTTTAAATTCCACGCTCAGTCTTTCCTTCATGCCAGCCAGTTGCAGTTTCAGTTCATTCAACCTGTCTTTGATCTCTGTTACCAGATGATCAATCATTTCCTTGCTCTTCACTTTCAGTCTCAGCTCACTTTCTTTCTCCTGTAAGGCATTACGCAGGTTATAATAGGCCTGATCGGCTTCATTTAATTTTTTCTCTTCTTCTTCTTTCTTGCGCATCAGTTCAATGAGCAATTCCTCAGAACCAACCAGCGCTTTTTCACCTTCTTTAATATTATCTGATGCTTCAGACAATTGAGATGTATTGTTTTCAATCTGCTGGTGTAATTCGCTCAGTTGATTTTCTTTGAATACCAGTTCCTGCTTGAGGGTGGTAATCTTGCTTTGCTGACGCGTTAACTGCAGGTTGGTTTCATTGTATTGTACCGATGCATAATTGTATTCCTGTTCAGCCAACTGGTAATCCTGTTCTACCAGTTTCATCTGTTCACCTGTTTGTAACAACTGGTCATTGAGCAGGTGCAGCTCTTCCCTGGTAGCAGCAATACCATCCTGTTCGTCCTGTAAACGGGTTTCAATATCTGTCAAACGCTGTAAACCATTCTGCTGTGCAGCCTGCAGGTTTTCGATACGGTTTTTGGTAGCAAATACCTGGTTGGTGAGCTGATTGATTTCGTTCTCCGTTTGCTTGATTGCATTTTCTTTTAACTGCTCATTAAATGCAATCACTTCATTATGTTTGGCCTGAATATCGGCTTTCAGCAGGCTTACCACCGATTCCTGGTCCTGAATTTCTTCCGCCAGTTTTTCGAGGTTCTTGGCACGGCCAATTTTCTTTCCTTCAAACAAGCCTACGCTACCGCCGGTAAGCGTGTATTTACCTTTGACGTATTTACCAGTTTTTTCGAGTACCACAGCACCATTACTGTTGGCTATGGCTTCATCATTCTCGGCGATATAAACATTCCCTAATAAATATTCTGCCAGTTTACGGTATTGTTCATCCACTTCAATTACATCCATGGCCCGGATGGTATTGGCCGGCTGGTGGGTGTCCACACGCAGATCGGCAAATTTTTCGAGCATAAAGAAGTTGGCCTTCCCTTTGCTGTTCGCATCCAGTAAATGAATGGCCTGCAATCCTTCCTGCAGGTTGTTCACTACATAATAGTTGAGGTATGGCTCCAGTACATTTTCAACTGCCGCCCTGAATTCTTCCTTTACATAAATGATGTCGGAAAGAATAGGTGCCGCATGGTTCCACTCCGGATTTTTATGCAGGAACTTGATGCTCTCCGGATAACCTTCCATCGAATCGATGAGGCTTTTCAGGAGGTTGTATTCGTTTCGTTTGGCATCGAGTTTACGGTTCTCTTCTGCCAGTTCGTTACGTAATACTTCAAGCTGCGCCTGAGTTTCAAAAATATTTTCGCGGGTACGCTCATGCTGTTCCTGCAATTGCTGCAGGTCTACACGACGCGCTTCCAGGCTTTCTTCTTTTTCTGTCAGCTCTTTTTGCAGTTGCTCCAGTTGCAGTTCGCGGTTCTGTTTTTCTTCATTCAGTTGCGCCTGTGCACGCTGCAGGTTCTGGATGGATGTATCGGCTACAGCCACTTTCTTCTCAGCATCGAACTGGTTACGTTGTATCTGCTGGTACTGGTTACGCAATGCATCTACCCCACTTCTGCGTTCGTCGAAAAGACGGCGTTTATCTTCTATATCGAGTTTGGCTGTTTCTACCCTGTCTTGCAGTTCTACCAAACGCGATTCTTCTTCACCCACCTGTATCTGTGTGTACTCGATAGAATCACCAATGGTTTTTAACTGACCCGATGCTTTTTCGAGGAAATCCTTTAAACTGGTTTCCTTTTCTTTGAGGTAATGTAATTTCTGTGTAGCGAGGTTTCGCTCGTTCTCTTTGCTACGGAGGTTTTGCAGAAGGTCGTTGAACTCATGCTGCATGCTTTGTAAAGCCCTTTCCTTCTCAATAAAACCTACCTTCTCCTGTTCGATGGTAGCTTCTTCCAATGCAATTTCTGCATCAAGCTGTACCTTTTTATTGATCTCCAGTTCCTGCTGCTCATTCAGTTCTTTGTAAGTGATGTTAAATCCTTCCAAAGCAGCTTTGGCCAGTTCTACGGATACTTCCTTGTATTCTTTTTTGATCTCGTAATACTTCTCTGCCTTCTTTGCCTGGTTCTCCAGTGTTTTTAACTGGTTATTGATCTCAAACAATAAGTCTTCAATACGTGCCAGATCCTGTTCAGTTGCGTCGAGTTTATTCTTGGCTTCCTTCTTACGTGTTTTGTAGATGGTAATACCTGCAGCCTGTTCGAGCATACGACGACGGCTGTTTTCTTTGTCTTTGATGATATCATCCACCATACCCAATTCAATGATGGCATAACTGTCGGTGCTCACTCCGGTATCCAGAAAAAGATTATGGATATCTTTTAAACGACAGGTTACATCATTCAGCCTGTATTCACTTTCACCATTTTTATAAAAGCGACGTGTTACCGTTACGGTATTGAACTCGGTTGGTAAGAGATTTTTTGTGTTTTCGAAAGTGAGACTTACTTCTGCCAGACCACTCGGACTTCTGGTTTTACTACCATTAAAAACCAGCGCTTCCAGGTTTTCACTTCTTAATGCAGATATTTTTTGTTCGCCTATTACCCAACGGATACTATCAATGATATTACTCTTGCCACAACCATTGGGACCGATGATGCCGGTAATACCTTCATCAAAACTCACCACGGTTTTATCAGCAAAACTTTTGAACCCTTTGATTTCTAATGATTTTAATCTCACTTTTCCTCTATTTAGTACCTGCGAACATACAGGAAAAGGGGTAGATTTTCCGGAAAGATTATATCGCTGTGTATAATAGGTGGAGAAAAAGGATGATGAAAAAAATACATAAAGATGAAAATTACATAACTAACTGATAATAAATTAATTAAATCGTTTATTTTGATTTAAAAAATCGATTTTTTAACCCACCCCTCCGAAGTTTTCTGACTGTATATTTGTTGAATAACCTCCTGATTTGAAGCGCATCATTTTTACCGTTACCAACGACCTGAATTACGACCAGCGTATGCACCGAATTGCGGCTACGTTGAGCAGCAATCATTATGAGGTTTTACTGGTAGGAAGAAAACGAAAAGAATCAAATCCGTTATCGGATCAACCATTCAGACAGAAGCGGCTTTTTTGTTTCATGGAAAAGGGGCCGCTGTTTTATATCGAGTTTAATATCAGGCTTTTCTTATTTCTTTTAGCACATAGAGCAGATATTATTTGCGCCATTGATCTTGATACCATTCTGCCCTGTTATTTTTCTTCGGCACTCAAAAAGCAAATCAGGGTGTACGATGCACATGAACTGTTTACAGAACAATTTGAAATCATACGCAGGCCTTCTATAAAAAAGATATGGTCAGGGATTGAAAAATTCGCTGTTAAAAGGTTTAAAAAAGGATATACAGTGAACCAGTTTATTGCCAATTGGCTGCAGCAACAATATGATGTTCAATATGCTATCATCAGAAATCTTCCGCATGAATACCCGCTGGAAAAGATTGTGCCGGAAAACTATATTTTATACCAGGGCTCCGTTAATGAAGGACGTTGTTTTGATACCCTGATTCCAGCCATGCAGCATGTAAATGCAAAGCTGGTAATTTGCGGGAAGGGCAACTACTACGAACAAACCAAGGCACTCATTCAGCAATACCAGCTTGAAAACAAGGTTGAACTGAGGGGTTATATCCCCCCCGTCGACCTAAAAACCATTACACAAAAAGCGCTGTTTGGTCTCACCCTTTTTGATGAAAAGGGGCTAAATCAGTACCAGTCATTGTCCAACCGGTTTTTCGATTACATGATGGCCGGTATTCCGCAGTTATGTGTTGACTATCCTGAATACAGATCCATCAATGATACATTTGGCTTTGCCCATCTGATAGCCCAAACGGATAGCGACAGTATTGCCCGCGAACTGAACAAATTGCTTACTGATACTGTATTATATAAAAGTTTGCAACAAAAAGCCCTGTCGGCACGTTCTGTTCTCAATTGGCAGCATGAGTCGGAAAAACTTATCCGATTTTACCAAGCTCTGGCATAATGGAAAAACACCTGCACATTATCGCTTATACTGTTCCTTATCCTGTTAACCAGGGTGGCATATATGATGTGTTCTATAAACTGAAAGCATTACAGGCCGCAGGTGTGCATATTCATCTTCACTGTTTTGATTATGGTCGCGGAGAACAACCTGTTTTGAATGACTATTGCACTTCTGTTCATTACTATCAGCGCTTTACAGGTCATAAAGGTGTATCTGCCTCACTTCCCTATATTGTTGCATCTAGAAAGAATGAAGACTTGCTTCAAAACCTGCTTCATGATAACCACCCCATCATGATGGAGGGCGTACATTGTACTTACCTGCTAACAGATGAACGTTTCCAACACCGTGATTGTTTTGTACGGCTTCACAATGTAGAATATCAATACTACAATGATCTCTGCAAACAGGCCAGCTCTGCTTTCCGAAAACTGTATTACAAAAGGGAAAGTATTATGCTGAAAGCCTATGAAAGAAAAATTGCATCCAAAGCCATTTTCTGGGGTATGACAGATGCGGATAATGATGTGTACCGGAATGAATTTGGCGCCAACAATATTGACCATCTTTCTTTATATATACCCGATCACTGGACGGTAGAAGAAAAACATGGGTTTGGTAGTTTTTGCCTCTTTCATGGCGACCTGAGCGTGGATGCCAATGAAAAAGCAGCCATCTGGTTATTAGAGAAAGTATTCAGTAAAACTGATATCCCTTTTGTTATTGCAGGACATAATCCATCTGAAAGACTTTATGAACTGGCCCATAGCATGGGGCATACCTGTCTGGTGGCCGATCCTTCTGAAAAAGAAATGCAGGATATGATTGCCAAAGCCCAGATCAATATCCTCCCTTCTTATACGAATACAGGGATTAAGATAAAGTTGGTGAATGCCATTTTTAATGGCAGGCATTGTCTGGTAAATGCATCCACAGTTACTCATTCCGGACTTGAACCGGTTTGTCATATCGCCGACAACGCCGAAGATTTTATCATAAAAATTGAAACGCTTTTTTCAGCAGCTTTTACGAAGGAAGAAACTGAAAAACGAAGAGCGATTACCAATGACCTGTTTAACAATCAAAGAAATGCGGAAAAGCAGGTGGGGTGGATTTGGAAATTTGAAAATTTGAAAATTTGAAAATGACAAGGGTAGCTGTACGAGAATGTTCGCGGAGTCAATGCTGATCCCTTTTTGAATTTTGATTTTTCAACTTCCCTTTTACATCGCTGCGCTATCCATTACCCTGCCCTTTTCTGTTTTGAGGATGCGTGAGGGGTAGCGGTTGATCACTATAAAATCGTGTGTGGCCATGATCACGGCAGTTCCATAATCGCGGGCAATCTGGATCAGCAATTGCATGATTTCATCACTGGTTTCGGGATCGAGGTTTCCTGTTGGCTCATCGGCGAGAATCAGTTTGGGTGAATTAAGCAGTGCACGGGCAATATCTACACGTTGTTGCTCCCCTCCACTCATTTCAAAAGGCATTTTGAAGCCCTTGCTTCTCAATCCTACTTTATCCAATACGTCATTGATTTTTTCTTCGATCAGCTTCTCATCCTGCCAACCTGTAGCTTTGAGTACAAAGCGAAGGTTTTCATGCACGTTCCTGTCTGTCAGCAACTGAAAGTCCTGGAATACTACTCCAAGATTCCTGCGAAGGAAGGGCACTTTTTTCCAGTCCATATCACGCAGGTTAAAACCCACAACCGATGCACTCCCTTCTGTGAGCGGTAATTCACCATACAATGTTTTCAGCAGGCTGCTTTTACCGGTTCCGGTTTTACCAACGAGGTACACAAATTCTCCTTTGTTTACAGAGAAATTTACATCTTCTAAGATAAGACTGCCGCCCTGGTAAATTTTGGCGTTATGGATGGATACGACTGTTTCTGACATGGTTCTAAATTACAATTTCTAAACAGACCATTACTGGTCATCTTCAAAAATAAGGATCAGCAGGTTTTGATCCTGTTAATATTCATAAATGATTTCGCCTGCTGTTGTATGTAGATGAAGACTTGCTTTCTCAGCAGCTTCTACCCTTCCCACAATTTTAGCCTCGATACCTAGTTTTTCAGCAATACCCATCATGGCATTTGCTGTAGCTGTATCTGTAAAAATTTCCAGACGGTGCCCCATATTAAATACCTGGTACATTTCGCGCATATCGGCACCTGAATTCTCCTGAATCAGTTTAAAAATGGGTGGCGCTTCAAACAAATTATCTTTTACAATCTTAAACGGTTTGGGAAGGTATTTCATGCATTTGGTTTGTCCGCCCCCGCTGCAATGTATCATTCCATGTATCTGATCAAAAAATAGATCGAGTAATTGTTTTACCAGAGGTGCATAAGTACGTGTAGGACTCAGCAATAATTTGCCCACCTGTAAATCACCAAAACCTTGCACGGGTATGGCTTCTGTCATTTTATTCTTTCCGATATACACTACTGCATCCGATAATGAGGTTTCATAGGTTTCCGGATACTGTGTTGCATAATATTTTTCCAATACATCATGACGGGCGCTGGTTAATCCGTTACTGCCCAGTCCGCTGTTGTATTCATTTTCATACACGGCTTTTCCTGCGCTGGCAAAACCTACGATCACATCTCCGGCACTGATTTTTTCATTGGTAATGAGTTTTTCTTTGGGCCAGCGGCTGGTCATGGTTCCGTTCACTGCAATGGTTCTTACGACATCGCCAACATCGGCCGTTTCGCCACCGAGGTAATGAATGTTTACGCCATAGGTCTTTAGCTGATCAAAAAATGCCTGTGTACCATTAATAACCGCTTGCAGTACTTCTCCTGGTATCCTGAGTTTATTACGGTCGATGGTAGAAGAAAACAGAAGCTGATCAGTTACACCCACACATAATAAATCATCGAGATTCATGGCCACTGCATCGCGCGCAATGCCTTCCCAAACCGACACATCTCCGGTTTCTTTCCAGTACAAATAGGCAAGGATACTTTTGGTGCCTGCTCCATCGGCATGCATGATGTTTACAAAAGCCTCATCATTACACAGAAAATCAGGATATATTTTACAGAAAGCATGTGCATACAAACCCTGATCCAGCTTCTGGATGGCCGCATGCACTTCTTCTTTCTGGGCTGAAACACCACGTTGGGAATAGAGAGACATTTTTAATTTGGAAATTTGAAAATTTGAAAATTTGAAAATTAGGGCTCATGCTAATTCTCGTGGTTGCAAAGGTAAGGGTTGAGAGGTGGATTTCCTTGTGGCTTGCAGCTTGTGGCCTGTAGCTTATTCATCTCATCCCGACCCTTGATGGGGCTATGAGAAAAGATGATTCCCTTCACGTCTCACTTTTCATGTTTACGCCTCACATTTCCCTTTTCCCTACCTTCGCGATCGATATGAAAGTACATCGTGAACTGGCGGGTTCTCTACCCGAATTTCGTAATGCCGTCGTTACCATTGGCACTTTTGATGGTGTACATAAAGGTCACCAGCAGATATTGACCCAGTTAAAAGAAGAAGCTGCGAAAATAAACGGCGAAACGGTCATTATTACTTTTCATCCACATCCACGCAAAATTGTTTCTTCGGTTCCGGGAGATGTGAAGCTGCTCAACACGCTGGCTGAGAAAAAGATATTACTGGAAAAAGCAGGTATCGATCACCTGGTGGTGGTTCCATTTGATCATCATTTTGCCAACCAGTCTGCGGAAGAATATATTACTGATTTCCTTTACAAATATTTCAAACCGCATACCATTATCATTGGCTACGACCACAGGTTTGGCAAGGGCAGAACAGGAGATTATCAGTTACTGGAGTTGTATGGTAAACAATTAGGGTTTGTTGTAAAAGAAATTACCGAACAATTGCTCAATGAAATTGCGGTAAGCTCTACGAGAATAAGAAAAGCAATAACAGAAAATGATATAGCCACTGCCAATGCTGCATTGGGTTATCCCTACTTTTTTGAAGGACTGGTAGTAGAAGGCAATCAACTGGGCAGAACCATCGGCTATCCAACAGCAAACCTTCATATTGGAAGCGAAGAGAAACTGATTCCCGAGAATGGCGTGTATGCGGTAAGGGTTGAACTCATCGATAGTCATGAAGGCTTTTACGGAGGAATGATGAATATTGGACTACGCCCAACTGTTGACGGAAAGAAAAGGGTTATTGAAGTAAATATTTTCGACTTCAATGAAGATATCTACGGCCAGCAGCTTCGTGTACATGTATTACAGCAACTGCGTAATGAAGTAAAATTTGATGGTCTTGATGGGTTGAAAGCACAACTGGCACAGGATAAAAAAGAGGCCCAGGAAGTTCTTGATGTTAAAAGTGAAAACTAAACCCGCTCTTTCTTCACTCACTACTGACTACTCACTCCTCACTATGATGAATCATCTCCTAACTGATGATCGCCACTAATTCATCATTTTCACGACCATTTCTTTCATTAAACCTGCATCTGAAGTGCCGGCATCGTGCACCCCTACACTACGAAGATTATATTGATGGAGAAGTAATAATACCCTTTCCACACCCGAGTATTCATATTTACGTGCAGAACTAAGATAGTCTTTGATGAAATAAGGGTTCACACCCAATGAGCTGGCGGCTGTTTTTTCATCGGGGTTCTGTAGTCCAAACAACATATATACTTTACTGAAATAATTATACAAGGCAGGCAATACCTGCTGTATGGGCGCGGCTTTTGGATTGGCTTCAAAATATTGTATGATCCGGATGGTTTTCGACAGATCCTTTCTCCCAATGGCTTCCTGCAATTCAAACACATTGAATTCTTTACTGATGCCTATGTATTTCTCAATATCGTCTTCGGTAATATTGGTTCTGCCGGAAAGATTTACCGCCAGTTTCTCAATTTCATTCTCAATTCTGCTTAAATCATTACCCACATGATCCACCAACAGCATGAGGGCTTTCTGGTTGATGGAGAGCCCCTGTTTTTTAACCACTTCCATTGTCCATTCAGGCAACTGGTTTTCATACATTTTTTTGGTGGTCAGCATTTCCCCTTTAGCTTTCAGGGTTTTGGCCAGTTTGGAACGGCCGTCTACTTTTTTGTCTTTATAACTGACAACAAAAACGGTTGAACTGAGGGGGTTTTCAATATAAGGTTCCAGCTTATCAATATCACGCATCTGCTGCGCTTCTTTGAGTATCACCACCTGTCTTTCTGCAAACATGGGGTAACGTCTGCAGGCATTTACCACTGCTGCCCAATCGGCATCTTTACCATAAAAAACAGTGAGGTTAAACCCGGCTTCCGATTCGGGCAGAATTTTATGTTCGGCATGATCTACCACCTGGTCAATAAAATACGGCTCCTCTCCTTCCAGCCAATAAATTGGCTTGAAATGCCCCTTTTTCCATTCTGTGATGATCTTTTCCGCCGACATGGGTGCAAAGATGATGGTTGATGAAGGATTTAAAAAAAGATTAGGGTTTTAGTTATGAACATCGTGAATGGTGAATGGTGAATCGTGAATAAAACACGACCATTCACCATTCACGATGTTACAACGCCCCTTTTCTCCCCAATATTGCCATCAGACCGTTACGACTGTAATATTTTCTGGTTTCAGGACAGGTTGCTGAAGGAAACGAAGGATAATATTGGCTGTTACCACTACATCTCTTTCACAATAAGCTACAATACGCGGCAGGTCTTTATCAACATAATACACGTCCTGCACCATACTGCCATCCATATCGGTTTTTGAGCTGGGAATACCCAGCACATGCGCCAAAAGATCGAGTGATACATAATTTTTATGGTCCCCGAATTTCCACCAGTTAAGGGTATCAAACATTTTCAGTTCCCAGGGCTTTCGGTCCTGTAACTGCAGACAGGCAGGTAAAGTCAGGTTATTGATAAGCATGCGCCTCCCGATATAGGGTATATCAAATTCGCGGATATTATGACCCGCAAACTGGAAATGTGGATTCACCTGCTGGATTTTTTCACATAATTGCGTAAAAATCCTCAGTATTTCTACCTCATCATCTCCGGCAATACTCTTCACTTTCAGGTGCCACTGGCCCTCTTCATTTGTGTGGAAAAAAGCGGTTGAGATACAGATAATACGTCCGAATTCGGCGAGTATGCCAGCTTTTTTTCGGTAAGATTCTACCGGGTCGATACCTTCTGGCACGGTTTTAGATATTTTGTCGCAAAATAGGCGTTGCCAGTCCGGATCCATACTGGTAAAGGATGAGAAGGCAGGCACTGTTTCAATATCAAGTATTAAAAGATCCTTGAGCATATAAAAAGTTTAAAAAAATCCGTTAACTGAAAAATTCATTTTATGAGTAGCTTCAACACTCCCGATCCAAGTGCTGCACCACAGCAAAAAGACAACCGTAAAGTAATATACGGCATTCTCATTTTTGCCCTTCTGGGTACATGGGCCTATATCTTCTACGATAAAAGCCAGACCAAAGAAACCATTGGGCAGTTAGAAACCAGGATTACCAATGTTGACAGTGCACGTAATGCCATTCAGCAGGAGTTCCTGGAAGTATCCGCCAAAGCCGATTCACTTACGCAGAACAATATCCAGTTACAGGGTGCACTGGCCGACCGTGGTTCTGAGATCCAGAAACTGAAAGGCAGTATCAGCAATATCCTGAAACGCAAAAATGCTTCTGATGCTGAACTGGCACAGGCTAAACAAATGATCAGTGAACTGAATGGCAAAGTGGATGGCCTCTTTGCAGAAATTGAGAAACTGCAGGGGGAGAATAAGCAGCTTACGGCTGCCAACGAACAACTGAGTACCGAAAAAACGCAGTTGACTTCTGAAAAAGAAAACCTGCAACAGAACCTCAGTGCCACTAAAAAAGAACTGGATGAAAAAGTAGATGTAGCTTCTACCCTACATGCTTCAAATATTGGTATCACTGCCATTGATGTGCGCAGCAGCGGTAAAGAAAAAGCCACCAGCACTTCAAAGCGTGCCGATCTGATGCGTATTTCTTTCGTACTTGATCCTAACAGGATTGCGCCTAGTGGAAGTAAAGACATCTATGTATGTGTAACAGCTCCTGATGGAAAAGTCATTTCTGAAGGCACCAAATTTGTTACCCGTGAAGACGGTGAAAAAACATATACCAGTAAAGTAACCGTTAATTATGAGCAGGGTAAAGTAACGCCCGTTAGCTTCGACTGGAAACAGTCTGAGAAATACCAGACCGGCAACTATAAAATTGAAATCTATAACAATGGTTTCAAAATTGGTGAAGGGGTAAAGACATTGAAGAAAGGCGGCTTATTCAGTTAATATGTTATAAAGAAATAAGAAGCAAGCAAGCAAGCAAAACACGAGGGTACCGCAAGGTGCCCTTTGTGTTTTGGAAACTTGATAGTGAGTAGTCAGTAGTGAGTAAAAAAACACTGACTACTCACTACTGACTACTCACTATCCCCTATCTTCAACCAAAAAAACATCCATGCGTATTAACTGGCGGATAATATTGGTTGTAATTGCCATTATACTGGTGAGCGGAACCATTTTTTATTCACAGTATGTAGCAGGTAAAATTGCTACAGAAGAAAGAAAATATGTTACGGTTTGGGCCGAAGCACAAAGAACCATCCTGAATACACCCGATACCGCCAGCCTGAACCTCGCCACTTTTATTTCTTTTGAAAACAAAGAGATCCCGATTATTGAAACCACTGAAAAAAATAGTCTCACCGGTAATTACCTGAACCTCGACAGTAGTTTAGTTCAGACAGATTCCGGGTATTTACAATCGAAACTTCAGGAGTTTCGCCGATACAATGACAAGCCAATTGTACTGGTGCTCAAAGACAGTCCTTACACTGCGAATCATTACTATTACGGACAAAGTAAATTATTGAAAGAAGTAAAACTGTATCCGCTGATTCAGTTGGTCATTGTTGCGTTGTTTATTGCCATTGCCATCATGGCGGTACAATCGCATTATCGTGGTGCGCAAAACCAGTTATGGGCTTCCATGGCACGCGAAACTGCGCATCAACTGGGTACCCCTGTTTCAAGTTTGGAAGGATGGGTGGAAATATTGAAACAGAAAAAGGAAAATGAAGCCATCATTCCTGAAATCAGTAAAGATGTAAATCGCTTGTTACTCATTACAGACCGTTTTGGGAAAATAGGCAGTCAGCCTAAACTGGAACCGGGCAACCCCTATGAGCAGATTGAACAGATGATTGTGTACATGAAAAAACGTTCGGGTGCACAGGTGCAGTTTGAGTTTCATCCGGAAATTTTACCGGTTACTCCTTTGCTAAGTGCTCCTTTGTTTGACTGGGTTATTGAAAATCTGATCAAGAATGCATTGGATGCCATGGAAGGCAAAGGCGTGATCCGTATTGAATCACATATTACCCCTGAAGGGCTGGTGATTGATGTTACCGATACAGGAAAAGGTATCCAGTCTGCACACCTTAATAAAGTTTTCAAACCCGGATTTACCACCAAGAAAAGAGGTTGGGGACTTGGATTACCGCTGAGTAAACGCATCATGGAAGAATACCATAATGGAAAATTATTTGTCAAATGGAGTGAAGCCGGTAAAGGCACCTGCTTCCGTCTTATTCTGCCTCTTCCAGCAAAAGCATAACAGGCTCACCAAAACAACTCATGGCCGCATACCATTGATGCAATGATTGTGGTGTGGTTGTTTCCACATACAGATTGGCCTCTCTGCAATAATTGAGTAACTCAGTCTCTACCGATCGAAGATCTTCTGTGACCGGCTGGCTTCCCAGTTTATGCAGGCAACTGTTCATGCGTGAAAGTTTTTCATCAGACAGATGATCAAACGCATGCTGCTGCAATAATTGCCCGGTTGCATTTACCAGGAGGCTGTAAGATGTTGTTTTCATACAAAATATTTAGTGCAAGTGACCACAGTAACATAACTGCACAATGATTAAATTGTAAAGAAATTGTTACCCGATTTTTTTGTGCATAAACTGTGAAAACCGATGACAGACATTACTTGCAGAACCTGGAAAGAAAATGACCTGCCTCATCTCCTGTCTTATTTATTGCATTTGGATAACGAGACCCGTTTACGTTTCGAACCACACCCTTTTACAATGGATGCACTGAATCATTTATACCATGACCCATCTTTTATGGGTTTTATGCTGATCGAAAACAGCAGCACGTATATCATTGGTTATGGCATTATCAAACTGGGGTATTTTGAACATGATGTACAACGGCTAAATAGTTATTCATTCTTCCCCGCTCACAATAACACAGCCATGTATGCACCATCATTGGCAGCCGGATGGCGCAATAAAGGGTTGGGGAAAATACTATGGCAAACCACAGAAGCATACCTGAAACAACAACAGATCAAACAGGTACTGCTCTGGGGTGGTGTGCAGGAAAATAATATAACCGCCGTTGCCTATTATCAAAAAATGGGTTTTGAAACGATCGGTGGCTTCGCTATGAATGGGATGTGGAATTTGGATATGGTCAAATATTTGTAACGACATACGCCAATTGGTTTTACCACCCAATCATCCAGTTACCATAAAATCCCTACCTTGCACATTATTTGAATTTTACAAACGATTATGGAACCGGTTACCATCAAGGCTTTTTACAAGGAAATATTCGGGGGTGTATGTTCAGAAATCGATAAAATGCTCGATGCCGACCAGGGAAAAGACATTGGTCATTTTAATGTGTTTGATATCAGCGAGCTTCAGTCTGCCTGTGCGGGAAAAGCCAAAATGCCGTACAATCGGCGCACTTATTATAAAATCAGTCTGATTAAAGGCAAAAACAGGGTCGAGTATGCAGATCGCGTGATAGAGATTCAACAGCATGCCATACTTTTTGCCACACCTAAGCTACCCTACAGTTATACACCCCATGATTCAAAACAGGCTGGTCATTTTTGTGTTTTCACGCGTGAATTTTTATCCAAATCAAATTCAGGACTGGTGATAGATGATCTCCCGATTTTTAAACCGGGCAGCGACTTTGTATATCATATCTCTGACAGCCAGGCTGCTGATTTTGAAGCTATTTTCAGGAAAATGCACCAGGAAATCGGATCTGACTATCCTTACAAATACGACCTCCTGAGAAATTATGTGATTGAACTAATACACAACGGACAAAAACTCAAACCACTGACAGCTACAGGTAACACGATCAATGCTGCCAGCCGAATTTCATCCCTTTTTATCGAGTTACTGGAGCGACAGTTCCCTATTGAAACCAATACACAGACATTGGCTTTAAGAACGGCCAAAGATTATGCCAATACTTTGCAGGTGCATGTTAACCATCTCAATAAAGTATTAAAAGAATTTACCGGCAGAACCACTACCGAAATTATTTCGAGTCGTATAGCTCAGGAAGCGAAACTACTTTTACGCCAAACCAATTGGAATATCTCAGAGATTGCTATGAGCCTGGGGTTTGAGGAAGTAGCTCATTTCTCTAATTTTTTCAAGAAACAAAGCAATATGTCTCCCCTGCATTACCGGGATCAATTATTTGATATTTACAAATAATACACTGATAATCGCAACAACAGATTTTACAGACCGGGTCAATTTTGTGTGGTATTTAAAACAATAAAAATGACTCGTAAAACAAAAATTGCACTTGTAACCGGTGGAAGTCGCGGTTTGGGCAAAAGCATGGCTATTGAGCTGGCTAAAAAAGGACTGGATCTCATCATTACTTACCAACAACAAAAAACAGAGGCAGAAAAAGTAGTCGCAGCAATTGCAGCTACCGGAAGAAAAGCAGTAGCACTTTCTTTGGATGTATCAAAAGCTGATTCATTTGCTGTTTTTGCCGCAACGGTACAAAAAACACTGACAGACGAATTTCAAACAGACAGGTTCGACTTTCTGGTAAACAATGCAGGCTCGGGTGTGTATGCCGATTTTGAACAGACGACAGAAGAACAGTTCGACAGCATGATGAATATTCACCTGAAAGCTCCTTTCTTCCTTACACAAAAGTTATTACCGATCGTGAATGACGGTGGCGGAATTGTCAATATTTCTTCAGGTCTGGCAAGGTTTACCTATACCGGATATGATGCATATGCCACTATGAAAGGAGGAGTAGAAACACTGACCAAATACCAGGCTAAATTTCTGGGTAACAGAAAGATCAGGGTGAATGTGGTTGCACCTGGTGCTATTGAAACCGATTTTGGTGGTGGTGCTGTGAGAGACAACCAGGAACTGAAAGATTATCTCGCTTCTCTTACATCACTCGGACGTGTAGGTATCCCCGATGACATTGGAACCGTAGTGGCGTTTCTCTGTACCGATGATGCCAAATGGGTAAATGCACAGCGGATTGAAGTGGCCGGGGGAATTCATTATTAGTTTATAGTGACTAGTCCATAGTTAATAGTCCATGGCCCATAGCAGAAAATTTAATTCTTTCTATGGACCATGGACTATTAACTATGGACTATAAAACTTCTCCTATTTATCGCTCTGTCTTTTTACTGAACCGCCGCTACTCACATTTATATCGCGTATAAGTCCTTCACCTTTGAAACGAACATAACCGCCACTGCTGGCTTCAGCAGAAATTTCTTTGGTAACAGTCACCTGTACACCGGCACCGCTGCTTACATCGGCTTTACAATTGGTAACCGCCAAATCGTACCCACGGAAAATTCCACCACTACTGCCATCAACCGATAAGGTTTTTGCTGATCCCGACAATGTAATGGTACCGCCGCTGCTGACATCGGCAGTTAGTTTATCTAGGTTAACAGATTTCGCCTGTATAGAACCTCCGCTGCTGGCATCCAGTCCATCCAGTTCTGTATATGAAACATATACAACCACTTTCCAGTTTCTTCTTTTTTCCCAAAAACGCCAGTTATCGCTGTCGCGTGAAATACGCAAAACGCCGTTTGATACAACTGTTTTTACTTTATCTACTAGGTCTGCATCGCTGGCAGTTACTGCCAGTTCCTCTTTACTTCCTTTGGTTAAAATAACCTGGATACCTGCCGATGTTTTGATGGCATGGAACGATCCCACATTTCTTTTCTGCGCATTCTCTCCCGATACCACTTCCTGTCCAAGAGCAAAAGAAAATAGTATACTGATCGCCAATAAACTACTGAATAACTGTTTCATGATAGGTTTGTTTTGAAGTGTAACGGGGCAGCAGGAGAAATGTTACAACAGGAGTTAAAGCTTCAAGCCACAAGCTTCAAGTGGGTTTTTACAAGCCACAAGTTGATTTAATTTCGCCTTAAAGTGCTTGTAGCTTGCGGCTTGAAACTTGTAGCTTGTTGCTTCCCCCTACCTTAACACCACAGCTCCCAGGGCCGGCAAATGCACTTTTAGCTGGTAACATTCTGAGACTTTATCAACCAATGTGGAACTGATTGCAGGATTATATACATCTCCGGTTCCCCAGAAAGCTTCGTTATCGCTGTTGAATATTTCGGCCCATTTCCCCTTTCCGTGTACATAAATTTCCCAGTCGTGGCGAACAATAGGGGTAACATTAAGTATCACAAGAATATCATCTTTGGGTTGCTTGCCTTTGCGTTTATATACCATCACCGACTCACTTCTATGATTGAGGTCTACCCATTCAAATCCCTCTGAAGAAAACTGCTGTTCATAGAGCGCGGGTTCTGACCGATAGAGTTCATTGAGTTTTTGCACACAGTGTTTCATACCACCATGACTCTGAAACTGTAATAACTCCCATTGTAATTCGCTTTTATAGTTCCACTCACTCGTAGCACCAAATTCATTTCCCATGAATAAGAGTTTGGCTCCGGGATGTGTAAACATATAGGTGTACAGTATGCGCAGGTTGGCAAATTTCTGCCATTCGTCTCCGGGCATTTTATACAACATCGGACTCTTACCATGCACTACTTCGTCGTGACTCAGCGGCAGCATAAAATTTTCATCGTAGAAATACATCATACTGAATGAAAACTTATCCTGATGAAACTGGCGATAGATAGGGTCCATTTTGAAATAATCAAGGGTATCATGCATCCAGCCCATCATCCACTTCATACCAAAACCCAATCCGTCTTCAAATGTAGGTCTGCTTATTTTGGGCCAGTCGGTTGCTTCCTCTGCAATGGTTTGAATATCGGGGAAGTCCCGGTACAGTGTTTCGTTCAGGTCTTTGATGAAAGCTATGGCTTCCAGGTTACCATTGCCGCCAAATTCATTGGGCTCCCATTGTCCTTTGTTACGGCTGTAATCTAGCCGCAACATGGAACTAACTGCATCTACCCGCAGGCCATCTGTATGAAAACGATCGCACCAGAATCTGGCACTGCTGATGAGAAATGATTTTACCTCTCCCCTTTTATAATTGAAAATATAAGAGTTCCAGTCTGGATGGTAGCCCTTACGCATGTCGGCATATTCATAGGTATGTGTACCATCGAACATGAACAATCCGTGAGCATCATAAGGAAAATGTGAAGGTACCCAGTCGAGAATCACACCAATGCCCGCCTGGTGAAAAGCATCAACCAATGCTGCATAATCCTGTGGTGAACCGTAACGTGAAGTGGGTGCGAAATAGCCTGTTCCCTGGTATCCCCAGCTCCCATCAAAAGGATGTTCCATCACAGGCATCAGTTCCACATGGGTAAAACCCATTTCTTTTACATAAGGAACCAGTCTTTCAGCTAGCTGCTGGTATGAATTATATGATTCTTCATCATTTTTATCAGGTCTCATCCAACTGGCCAGGTGTACCTCGTACACCGACCAAGGGGCATCCAATGCATTGTGTTTTGACCTGTTTTTCATCCATTCTTCATCCTGCCAGTCATAATCGGTTTGCCAGGTAATGGATGCGGTATAGGGACGTTTCTCCCAAAAATGTGCATATGGATCTCCTTTATCAAGTTTAATGCCTTTGTATCCATGTATATGGTATTTATAGGCTTCTCCCTGACCTACGTTTGGAATAAAGCCTTCCCAAATACCAGAGTTATCTAAACGAACTTTTAATGGATGCGATGTTTTGTTCCATTCATTAAAGTAACCTGTTACACTTACATAGGTTGCATTAGGCGCCCATACTGCGAAATAGGTTCCATAAGTATTTAATACTTCAAGTTGTTTGTTACCCAAAAAATCATACAAATGATAATGGGTACCCTGTTGAAAGTTTTGGATATCGGTGTCAGTGAATAAGGAATAGTTCCATACGGGTTGACTTGCATCTATAAAATGCAGTTCTTCATATTTTTTATCCTCGTTTACAACCTTTCCTCCATTGCCCACTCCTTTAACAGGATTATCTGAATTGACGTTTTTTGACTTATTAGTTTTGTCGCTCATAAGAGGTTTGTAATCAGATTAAGAAAAATATTAACATTATTTTTCAACTAATTAATTAGTTATTACAATTTTTTTATGGATTTTTCCATATCAGGCATCAAATACTGCAACTGAACACAATGAAAAAACTGACTGCACTTCTATTCATAATGGGGTTATTCTCCATTACTGAAACTTTTGCCCAGAACGCCTCCCTTAAAGGTACGGTTGTTGACTCTACCAATAAAGTAAATCTACAGCATGCGGTGGTTTCGTTATTGAGACCCAAAGATTCTGTATTGGTTAAGTTTGTAAGAACCGATCAGCAGGGAAAATTCAGCTTTGGCAATCTTGCTGCTTCCAAATATATCATGATCATTTCCTACCCTGAATATGCTGATTTTGTAGATGATATTGACCTGTCGGCACAGCCTCAAAAAACACTCGGTAATATTTATGTAACCACAAAAGCACATTTGCTGGAAGAAGTAATTGTGAAACAACGTCTTTCTGCCATCCGCATGAAAGGCGATACAACTGAATACCGTGCTGATAGTTTTTATGTAGGTCCCAATGCCAATGTGCAGGATCTTTTAAAAAGGATGCCGGGCATACAGGTAAACTCAAAGGGTGAAATCAGTGCCCAGGGACAAAAAGTAGAGAAAATATTAGTAGATGGAGAGGAATTTTTTAGTGATGACCCTGCTGTTGTTACGCAAAATCTCCGAGCAGATGCTGTTGACAAAGTACAGGTGTTTGATAAAAAAAGTGACCAGGCGGTATTTACTGGTATTGATGATGGCCAAACAGCCAAAACAATCAACCTTCAATTAAAAGAAGATAAGAAAAAAGGATTTTTTGGTAAAGTAGAAGCAGGTACCGATTTTGATCGTTACCGCTATGGCAAAGGCATGTTGAATGCTTTTAAAGGTAAAAGAAAGATTGCAGCTTATATTACCAATGATAATACCAAATTCGAATCGCTCAACTGGAATGAAAGAAATAATTATAGTGGTAGTGGAATGGGTGGTGATATGCAGATTATGGAAGACGGTGGTATTATGATCATGGGCGGTGGTGGCGATGAGTTTGCATATGGTCAGGGTTTACCAACTTCTACCACCGGAGGATTGTTGTTCAGCAATAAATGGAACCAGGATAAGCACAATATCAATAATTCTTACCAGTACAATAACCTGAATGTAAAAGGCAGAACACTCACTACTACACAAACCATTCTGCCAGATACTACATTCATTAATACACAGGATCAGAATTTTGTAAGCGACAGGAAAAGAAACCGTATCACCAGTAAATATGACTTGAGAATAGATTCTACGAGTACCTTAAAAATGTCATTAACAGGCTCTATTGTTACGAACAGAAATGCCAATACCTTTTTAGGTAAAGCCATCAGCGAAGAGGGGCAAATCATTAACCAGTCTGACCGTACTACGACGAATGATGGTGAAGACAGAAACTTACTGGGTTCTTTACAATGGCAGAAACGTTTAAAGAAAAAAGGTCGTACTCTTTCTTTCAGTGGTGATTTCTCCATTATGGACAAAACCAATGACGGGTTCCTATTTGCAAAAAATGATTTCTACGATAAGAATGGTTTGCTGGTTCGCCAGGATAACCTTGATCAGTTCAAAACCAATAAAGAAGCATTATCCAGTGTAAATGGAAAGCTCTCTTATACAGAACCCCTATGGAAAAATACTTTCATGGAACTGAACTATCGCTTTGCATTTAACAGAAATGATGCAGAAAGAAATACGCTGGAACGCACAGGCCCGGGTGGTAAATATGAAAATATGATTGACACTTTAAGCAATCATTTCATTTACAATTCCAATAACCATATGGGAGGATTTACCATCAGATTGAATGAGAAGAAATTCAATTTATACGGTGGGGCTTCTCTGGGTTCTGTCAAGTTTAACCTCGATGATATCAACAAAGGAAATAACAGGAATATCAGCTTTACGAATTTCTTACCAACGGCGGGTATCACTTTCCTTCCTAAAAAACAAAGAAGAATTAACCTGAACTATAATGGCTCTACAAGGAACCCCACCCTACAGCAGATACAGCCATTTATCGACAATATCGATCCACTAAATATTACCATAGGTAATCCTAACCTGAAACAGGAATTCAGGCACAATTTCAACATGAGTTTCAGTGATTATAAAGTATTGAAGAGCAGGAATATTTACCTGAGTGCAAACTTCACCACCACCAATAACGCCATTACCAATGCCAACTTTATTGATACATTGGGAAGAAGAATTAACCAGGCAATTAATGTGAATGGCAACTACAATGGGTCTATGTGGAGTTCTTATGGATTTGACTTATTTCCTTCCTACAACCTGAGTTTTGGATTATCACCCAATATCTCGCGTTTCGTAAACGTTGTTAATGGTTTACAAAACATCAGTAAAAACAATTCGCTTGGCTTTAACATGAGTATCAGCCACTGGTCTGAAAAGAAATTTAATTTCTATGTGAGCTTTGATGCCCGCTATAATAATTCAAGTTCATCCATCCGACCTAATGCAACAACCAAATACTGGTCATACTCTACATGGTCTGATCTAACGTTGAAATTACCTGCCAAATTTGTATTCAATGCAACAGCTCAGTTTAACCTGTATCAAAAAACATCTGTATTTGCAGGCAATAGCAATGTTTACCTTGTAAACAGTTTCCTCTCCAAGACTTTTGGAAAAAGTAGCCAGATTGAAATGAAGCTGGCCATCAATGATATTTTTAACCAGAATCAGAATATCAGAAGAAATATCAACACCAACTTTATCACGGAAACCATCCAGCAGAATATCCAGCGTTTCTGGATGTTTACACTGGCTTATAATTTCAGCAAAAACGGAAAACCTACTAACGGATTTTAAAAAACATAGCATTACTATGAAAAATATATTCATCCTATTATTCCTGTTATCAGCAACCACCTGTTTTTCGCAGGCAAGGTTTATCAGTTCCGGCAGGGTTGAATTTGAAAGAAAATACAACCAGCACAGTCAGCTTGAAGGAGAAAATGAAGGTCCCTGGATTGCTGAAATGAAAAAGATCTATCCCAAAATGCTGACAGATCATTTTGAACTTCGCTTCAATAATGAACGTTCTGTTTACCGTTTGCTCAAAGAAAATCCTGACAATAAATATCTCTGGATGGGCAAACCTTCAGAATCTGATGTTACCATTAAAGACATCAATAAGGGCACCATTTCCATGCAGCGGGATGTATTTGAACAAACTTACCTGATACAGGACAGCCTTCGCCAGCTCGAATGGCGCATTACCGATGAAACACGTACCATTGCAGGCTTTGAATGCAAAAAAGCTGTCACTAAAATCTGCGACTCAGTTTATGTAGTTGCTTTTTATACCGACCAGATCATGGTCAATAGCGGCCCTGAAAGTTTTAGCGGTTTACCGGGCATGATACTTGGCCTGGCAGTACCGAGATTACATACTACCTGGTTTGCCACGAAAGTAGAATTGGTAGACCCAACACCCGCCCAACTTACTCCAGCACAAAAAGGTAAGAAAGCAAATTGGACACAACTTTCTACTGACCTGAATAAAGCAATGAAGGATTGGGGTAAAGAAGCGGCACGAATATTGTGGACTTCTTTACTATAAAACTGACGTCGGATTCATTCCGGCATGTGAGAATGAAATGTATACTGGTAAGTCCGGGGGTTTTGATGGCTGAATAGTTTTGGGGGTAATTACTATCGGCTACAGACTCACGGACTTTCCTTTTTTTGCCCGCATTCTTTTCGGACCATACCATAACCAGAAGCCCGTCACGGTAAACAATACAAGGGCAAGTCCCATTATACTTGTATAAAATAATTTGAAACTACCTGATGAAATATTCAGGTAATGGTCTACAACAGAACCATCGTGTATTTTTTCAATAAAATCAGCTCTTCTTGTTTCAACATGTAACAGTTCTCCCGTACTGGCATCGAGTTGCAAGGCTGTAAAATGTTCGGTGAAGAGGAATTTAACCATGCCTTTTTCAGGTCTGAAATCGATACGGTCAATCGTAGTGCTTAAACCAGCATTAACACTATCACGCAAATAATGAGCAGCTCTCCTGCTAAGGCTATCTACCGACAACCAGTTTCTGGTTTCGGCCGATACTCCTTTATATGATTTGGCCAGCAAATACCCTTTACTGTTCTTCTTCCATCCCAATAAAAGACCGGTGATGGCTACCATAAAAAAGAAAACAAACAATAAAGCACCGGTTACCCGATGTACTTTTCTGAATACCCGTAAAACTTTTGCCTGCTGTTGCCGGCTTTCCTGATGATTCAACATGACACTGCACTATTTAGCATGACCCAGTAACCGGGAAATGCTAAATATATTCAATAACCCATGAAGCCTGAGATGTTTTATGTGGCTGGGTAAAGCTATTTTTTCAAAGCCTGTAACTCTGCTTTTAGCTGCGATATCTGCGTTTGTAACTCCCTGATTGATTCTACCAATACTGGAATCAGCCCCTCCATTTCCACTTCTTTTACATAAGCCTGTTTAAAGAGATTCTTGCCGGCCGTATAAGAGATGGTTTTACTTTTTACCAGTTGCGGGAAAACCGCTTCAACATTTTCAATACCAAAGCCAAATTGTCTGCCTGCCGGTAATTTCAGTGAACGGTTGAATTCTGCTTTATACTCAAACATCTGTGGCTTTAATTTTAGCAACTGGGTTGTTGCATCGCTTAGCGGCCTGATGTATTTTTTGAGTTCGGTATCATTCATTTCCTGGGCCATTGCAGCTTGTGTAACAATGCAGGTAATCAGCGCCAGACTAAGTGATTTCCTATTTTTTTTCATAACATGGCATTTTTAGTGAGCTATTCGAATCGTTGCAAAGAAACAGCTTTGCTGTTCCATTTTTCTAAAATTCCTGTGAAATATACGGTGACTAGTTCTTTTGAATAATCGTTCCAGCTTAGCCCCCATAAATTTTCTTTCCCCTCACCTCCTTCATATTTCAATTCACCATCTTTGGTCCAGATACGCAACTTGTCGCTGGCTGTTGCCAACAAAGTTCCATCCGGGTTCCATTGCAGATCACGGTATTCCATTTTACTACCCTTGATGGTCTTAAATAATTTACCTTCCGGCGTCCAGTACTGTAATAAACTGGTAATACCCTCAGCTTCATGTCCATAATCGCCACTTACAAAAAACAACCCGGAAGGATGCCACTCTACAGATAACACGCCTGTCTGTTCTTCCCGATGTTTGAGGGTAATAATTTTTTTCCCACTCATTTCATACAAACGAATATCATCTCCACTCACCAACAGCAAATTCTTCGAGGGGTGCCAGTCAATATCAAAATAGCTGCTGTTATTTTCTTTGGGAATGGTTCTTATCCATTGTCCCTTTTCATTGAATATTTTAATAAGGTGATTATCTGTTGCCGCAAGAAATTTACCATTATAACTCCAGGTTATTCCTCTTCCGCCAGACTCAATGCCCTGCAATGGAATAGAGTCGCCCGTAACCATATTACGCAGGTGCATATGTTTATCGTTGGTAGCTACTGCCAGCAATTGTCCGAATGGTTGCCATGCCAGTCGTCTGATCATGGAGCCAACCGGAAAAGTTTTCAGCAATTTCATGTCTTTGGTCTGGTAAAGCCGGATGATGCGGTCATCTCCTCCCGTTACTGCATAACGTCCACTTGGATCCACTGTTACGGTCCACAAACCCTTACCGGGCGATGGCTTAGAAAATGATCCAAGCAAAAAACAGCTCAACAGCAGTGCTACATATTTCATACCTATACTTTATATCATGGTTTCAACCAGAGAGGTGAACTGTCTGTTGGCGTATTGATGACTATTTCCGTTCCATTGGGTGCTTTGAACCGTATTGCCAACATTCCCAAATGCGATTCATATGGACCTTCGTATGGCTGTTGTTGTTTTTCTAATGTGAGGATACAGCTTTGTAAATCGTCGGTCAGAAAACTCACCCTCACTGCGCCATCTGCCAGATGATCTGATACATTAAAATCAAGACCAGATATTCCACTATCGAAAACACTAAGCCCATTCTCCTGTAGTTTGACAGGCAAACCCAATACCGAAGAAAAAAAAGCTGTAGTCTGCCCGGGTACTGTGGCACCTATTTCAATTTCATGAAGACGAATTTCCATATACTATTCTTTATACAGGTATAGAGGCTTTGTTTTTCTTCACACCCATCATTCCTATCATCATTACCAATGCTGTTAAGATAATGACCTGTATGATGAGTGAATTGTTTACCATATCAATTTTATCGGTCTGAGAAATCGACAGGAATAAGAGAATACTGATTAATCCACGGGGTGCAATAAACAGCAGCGGAAAGAGTTTTATTCCTGCTATTTTCAACTGGATGGCCCTGGTTATAAAAATAACAGCTACTACTACTGCTGCCCATACAAGTGTATCTGTATTTAATAATTCTGTTGTCTCGATCAGAAAACCAAATACCAGAAAGAAAAAAGTACGGATCACAAATGCTGCTTCTGTTGCGATCTCTTTGAACTTGTGAACTTCCTTGTTCAGGTCATCTGGTTTTAGTTTGGCAATCCATTTATGCTGTTTCAGTTCATCGAGATTGCCAAGAAAAACGCCAAACAACAGGATAAGTAACAGTGAAGGCAGGTGATAATGTTTGGATACAATATAAATCAATATTACCATCACCATAATGGGAATAAATTTAATATGATGCTGTATTCTGCCAAGCAGGTAAGAAAGGCCAACAGATGCTAAAAAGGAAACCACCAGTATCAGTAAGAGTTGCCAGCCAAAATGCATAAATGCGGTAGCGTCAATTACTGCATTCAGTGCCACAAAATTGAAAATGATAACACCCACAATATCAGACAGACTGCTCTCGTAGGTAACAAACTCTCTGCTATAGGTATCCAGGTTTTTGGCGCTGGGTATGGCTATGGCGCTACTGATGATGGAGAAGGGAAGTACATTGATCAGTGATTGTTTATAGGAATACCCGCCGTAATAACTGAATAACCAGGCCAGCAATAATCCACTCACAATTAGTGGGAAAAAAGATACGATGGCCGCTTTCCTTACCAGTGGCAGTTTTGATTTATTCAACTCTAATTCAAGAGAACCTTCCAGTACAATTAATATCAACCCTACCGTACCCAGCAAGGGTAATAAAGAGGATAGGTCGGGAACTGTCACTGAAAAGAATACCGTTAATTGTTTAAGCGCCCAGCCCAATAACAACAAAAGAATGACGGTTGGTATTCTTGTTTTAGCGGAACTGATATCAAAGAGATATGCGAGTAATATCAGTACACATAATGTTATAATGATGGATGTAGTCATGTTGATTGCAATATAAGCGCTGAGTGCCGGTTTTCATAATCGTGCTTGGCACTTCCTCAACAGATTAACATAACAGCGGCAAGTATGCAGCAACTATTTCTGTAATTCCAATATCATCATTCCCCGTGCGGGCAATTCGAATGCTTCTCCCTGATTTTTACCTGAAAAAACATCTATTGCTTTTGTGAAACCCTTGGTTCTTTCTGCATACTCATTGAATGATACATTCTTCTTCACATCGCCTGTATTGATGATGCACATGATGGTCTGTTTATTATCGTACCGGAAATACACATACACACCATCAGTTGGGAGGAACTGCATGGTTTTACCTGTAGTGAGCGCCGTTGATTTTTTCCGGAACAATGCCAGTGTTTTTACAAAATCAAATGCTTCCTGTTCTTCTGTTGTTCTTCCGGCTTTATCGAATTTGTTTACCTGATCGCCCTCAAATCCACCCGGAAAGTCCAGCCTCACCATTGCATCACTCGGGTTTTTAAAATTCTTCATCAGTATTTCCGTACCATAATACAGTTGTGGAATACCCCTTAGTGTAAGCAACATGCCTATACCCTGTTTGAATTTATTCATATTCTCTCCTGCCACTGAATAGAAGCGGTCCATATCGTGGTTATCGAGAAAAATGCAATTGTTCAGCGGTTGCTGGTATAAAATATCCTGCGCCAATGTCATGTATAGTTTATTCACTCCTTCTGTCCAGCCAAAGGGTTGATTGAGGCTGGCTATGATAGCCGCATTCAATGGGAAATCTGTTACGCCCTCCGCATTGTGTTTGAACGGAACGTTTATGTTGTTTCTGGTGAAATAGGCACTACCGGTAACCGTATTGGTCCAGGCTTCTCCGAAGATGGTTAGTCTGGGATATTCTTTTAACAGTGCGTCATTCACTTTATTCAAAAAAACTTCGTCGCAATATTTATAAGTATCGACCCGCCATCCATCAACTCCAAATTCTTCTGTACTCCAGATAGCATGCTGAATGAGATAGTTAGCCACAAAAGGATTTCGCTGGTTTACATCTGGCAGGTGTGGAACAAACCAACCGTCCAGCATCTGTTTCTTATCCTTTGTACCTGAATATGGCCCAAAGATGGCTTCATCCCTATGATTACTGCCGGTATAGGTTTTCCATTGGTTGATCCAGTCTGGTGATGGTGGTTCCTGTGCTATCCAGTGATGTGACCCGATATGATTGTACACTGCATCCTGTATCAATTTCATGCCATTGGCATGTAAGGAATCAGACAGTTCCTGATACGCCCGGTTGCCTCCCAAACGTTCATCCACTTTGTAATGATCCGTAAACCAGTAACCATGGTAACCACTCATCATACCCGCAGCTTCTTTATTGAGTGGCATATTATTTTCAATCACCGGCGTCATCCACACGGTGCTGACTCCTAAATCTTTCAGGTATGACAAATGATTTTGCACTCCTTTTAAATCGCCACCATGACGCAGCAATACATCATTGCGGTTACTACTTACATCATGCAGGTTATTAAACTGATCATTTGTGCGATCACCATTACTAAACCTGTCTGGCATGATGAGGTAAATAAAATCCTTTGAGGTGACGCCCTGAGCAAAAGCTGTATTTCTGCCTGCTCTTCTTGGTTTGATTTTCCATGTGAGCTCTATGGTTTTGCCCTTGTACACACCTACAATCTTCACATCACCGGGTTTGGTGTCTTTTGCGATGGCAACATCAAGACCCACATATTTCCCGTTACTAAAGCGATGCGAGCGTTGTTTCTGTACCCCCGGATACGTAATGGTAAAACGATAGCGCCAGAAAGATGTATCATTACTTTTCAGTATGAGTTGAACATTATTATGCTGCATATCGGCAAACCAATGCGAGGGATAAATAGATACATCCTGTGATGTTCCTGGCTTACACAACATCAGCAACAACAATAACTGAAAATATTTTTTCATACCCATTTCTTTTTGATTCGATCAAAACATTTATCCCTTGCTTCTTTCCTGTTTTATACTAATGGCACCTGCATCATACACAAACAAAACACTTACTGCTGCACAAAGCATAAAAAATCCTGCCAGTACAATGGCATAAATGGGTTGACCACCATAAATATTTTTTACAATCCACCCGCCACCAATACCATTTACAATTTGCGGAAGTGTAATAAAGAAGTTGAAGATACCCATGTAAATACCCAGTTTACCTGCGGGTATAGAGCCGGACAGTATTACATAAGGCATCGCTAGAATACTTCCCCACGCAAGCCCCACGCCTATCATAGAATATTTTAAGAACTGAGGATCTTTAAGGAAATAGATAGAGATCAGTCCGACCCCCCCCGCAATAAGCGAGAATGCATGTGTCCCTTTCCGCCCCAAAAACTTAGCAAAGAGTGGCAGGAATAATGCATAAATCGCTGCCACCAGGTTATAGGTACCGAACGCTGAGCTTACTGTATTACCTGCATTATTGTAGGCAACAGATCTTGTATCGTCGGGCGACAACTGGTAAACATGTGTAGCAACAGCATCAGTGGTAAACACCCACATGCTGAATAAAGCAAACCATGAAAAGAACTGAACCAGTCCCAACTGTTTCATGGTCTTTGGCATGTTTTTAAAGTCTTTGAATATCTCACCAATACCAGCTTTCTGTGAAGCTTCATCTGGTTTACCATGGTATTTTTCGTATTCTGCTGGCGGGTATTCCCTCGATAAAAAAACAGTGACGAGTATGGCAATAATGAATACGGCAGCTCCAATATAAAACGCATATTTAATATTGTCAGCCACACCTGATTCTCCTGCTTCCTGTGAAAATCCGTTTTTAGCAAGTATCGATGGTAGCTCCGAACCAATTACTGCTCCCACACCAATAAGAAAGGTTTGAATAGCAAATCCACTTGTTCTTTGCGAATCGGGTAAGTTGTCTGCTACCAGTGCTCGAAAGGGCTCCATTGCCACATTGAAAGAAGCATCCATAATCATCACCATTCCTGCACCGATCCACAACGCAGGAATCATGGATGACATAGATGCAGAATTCGGAAGAAATACAAGTGCTGCGGATGATAGTAAAGCGCCTGCCAGAAAGTAAGGTTTTCGCCTCCCTACCCTGTTCCAGGTTCTGTCGCTGTAGTGACCAATGAGTGGTTGCACAATCATTCCCATTAAAGGCGCTACGATCCAGAACATGGGAAGATGTTCTACATCTGCACCAAATGAGCGGAGGATACGACTGGTGTTTCCGTTTTGCAGTGCAAATCCGAATTGAACACCGAGAAAGCCAAAACTCATAAAGAATATCTGGCTGAGTGATAAACGTGGTTTAGGCATCAAACCTGCAGAAGCAGGTGAATGTGGTGCTGAGCTGGCCATGGCAATCGTTTGTAATGTGTACTAATTACATATACTTAAATGTAGCGTATTTTTATTAAGTAGTGAATGAATATTCAACTATACTTTCCATACAACAATGCGTAACCGTTGCTTACTCCTATTCTTTTTCTGAAGAAGTATTCACCGCAGAGAACAAGAGGATGCTGAGTTTACGCAGAGCTATTTTTATTCCATACAAATGAAATTAAATCACGAAGCCATCCGGCAGTACTGCTAATTTTTTGACAACTACAATACCATCTTTTACCGTATATAATGCATGATCGGTATTGGATAAATGAGCTCCTCCGTTGATTCTTACGTCGTTACCAATTCTGCAGTTTTTATCAATAATGGCATCTTTAATATAGCACCGTTCTCCAATACCTATTTTGGGTAATCCTTTTGCGGTATTATCTGCCATCTCTTCAATGGTTTCATAATAATCATTACCCATGAGGTAACTATTCACCACAGTGGTTCCATGACCAATACGCGATCTGATACCCACCACACTTTGCTCAATTCTGCTTGCATGTATAATTGACCCTTCCGCTATAATTGTTTTTTCGAGTGTGGTACCGCTTATTTTGGCAGGTGGCAACATGCGTGCCCGGCTGTATACAGTTTTGGTGTTATCGAATAGATTAAACGGAGGTATTTCCTGTGTAAGAGCCAAGTTGGCTTCATAAAAGGAATAAATATTTCCGATATCGGTCCAGTAACCATCGTACTGAAAACTCACGACTTTATAATTCTGAATTGAATCCGGAATAATTTCTTTACCAAAGTCGGTGGCATTGGGATGTACGTCACTTAATAAATGATACAATGCCTTCTTACTAAAGATATAAATACCCATTGAAGCCAGGTAGTTACGGCCGGTTCGCTGCATTTCGGCGCCCGTATCGCTTACCCAATCAGGTAACAAATCTTTTTTTGGTTTTTCAATGAAGGATGTGATATAACTATCTTCATCCGCTTTCAGGATACCGAACTCAGGTGCATCTCTTTCATTCACGGGAATGGTGGCAATAGAAATATCAGCTCCTTTCGACCGGTGGCTTTCCAGCATCTCACTAAAATCCATCTGGTATAACTGGTCGCCACTGAGAATGAGTATATACTCAAAATCCATATTGGATATATGTCTTAGCGACTGTCTTACTGCATCTGCAGTTCCCTGGTACCAACCCGGATTATCAGGTGTTTGTTCTGCAGCCAGGATATCAACAAAGCCTGTACTGAATGCACTGAAATGATACGTGTTCTTGATATGTTTGTTCAGGGATGCTGAATTGAATTGTGTCAATACAAACATCCTGTTAATATTACTGTTGATACAATTACTGATAGGTATATCTACCAATCTGTATTTGCCTGCGATAGGAACAGCCGGTTTTGACCGGCTGGCCGTTAGCGGATACAAACGGGTGCCCGCACCACCACCAAGAATTACGGCTAACACTGATTTTGAAATACTATTCATATGGTCGTTATTTAATCTTTTGATGTCAGATATCAGATGTCGGATATATTTCAAGTCAGATATCCGACATCTGATATCATAAAATTATTTAAGGCTTTTATACACATTAGTATACTCATCCACCGTGCTCTCCCAACTATGGTCTATCTGCATCATGTGTTTACGCATGCGTTCCATATGTGTGCTGTCCTGATAAACTGAAACAGCGCGGCCTATGGAATAATTTACATCTTCTGCTGTTGCATGGTTAAAGCGAATACCAAAACCATCAGAATCGCCCATGTCTACTATGGTATCCTGCAAGCCACCCGTACTCCTCACAATCGGCACTGTACCATAACGCATCGAGTACATCTGGTTTAATCCACAAGGTTCTACCCTGCTGGGCATCAGCAGAAAATCGGCTCCTGCATACATCAGGTGACTCAAAGTTTCATCATACCCTATCACAACACTGAATACGCCTTTATAAGGTTCAGCCATTTGCTGGAACTCCCACTCCACGGCTGTTTCTCCGCTACCCAATACCAGAAAACTGGCTTGTCCCTGTGTTTGTTCAATGGCTAAACGAATAGCATAAGGCAAAATATCTGCTGCTTTTTCTCCTACCAACCGACCAATGAAAATGAATAAAGGCTTTTCAATATCCAGTCCGAAACGTTCACATAAAAGGGCTTTGTTCTTTTTTTTGCCTGCAGTAACATTCTTAACACTGTAGTGGTTTTCCAGGTATTGATCGGTTGCCGGGTTCCAGACCTCATTATCAATTCCATTCAAGATACCTACACATTTCCCTCTTTCATACTCAAACAATTTTTCGAGTCCGTTTGAATTACTCCTGAGTTCATCCATGTAACTCCAACTAACAGTTGTTACTTTACTGGCACATTTAATACCTGATGCCAATGGATTAATCGTATCATTCCAATCGAGCATCCCTCTTTTCCAGAGATCCCAACGGGGTATATAACGACTTTTATCCCAGCCCATCCAACCCTGGTATTGCGCATTATGAATAGTGAGAACTGTAGGAATATATTTCAGCCTGTTATAATCATAACAATACTGCATCATGAACGGAATGAGCCCGGTATGATAATCATGACAATGAACAATATCGGGTTGATGTTCCCAGTGAATCATCCAATTCACCAAGGCAATCTGGAAAGCAGTAAATCTTTCGGCATCATCATCATATCCATAAATTTTCTGGCGATCCAGTAAACCATTGATATCAATGAGAAAAAGATCATAGCCCAGTTTGTTGCTGCTTTCCTTGATAACCGTATAATCAAAAAACCAGTTCCCCAAATTGGCTTGCCCTTTAAAATCTACCGTCCAGTCGTTCTCGTATAAGAATTTAGTTCTGTACATGGGCATCACCACTTTGGCAATATGCCCAGCTTTTACCTGGTATTTAGGAAGTGCCCCTACCACATCTCCCAGTCCGCCGGCTTTGGCTACCGGGTAACATTCGGCACTCACATGAATAATCTCCATGAATCGCAGTTTGTCTGATTTGCTTTCAAGTTAGGAAGTAAAACGGTACTGTCAAATTCTACTTTAAAATTTTTCGGGCTGATTTTTCTCGTTATTTTACAGCCTACATTAAACGACCGATTGTATGACCCAGCCAAAACAACCAACTAATACGAGTGCTCTTGCTACACTTGTCATTGTTTTTTTCTTTTGGGGATTTATTGCTGCTTCAAACAGTATACTGATCCCATTCTGTAAAACCCATTTTCAGCTCAACCAGTTTCAATCGCAATTGATCGGTTCCGCATTTTATGGGGCTTATTTTATTGGGTCTTTGATTCTGTTTATCTCTTCTAATATTTTAGGTTATGATATCCTCAACAAAATCGGATATAAAAAAGGTATTATTTATGGTTTATGGATATCAGTGGCTGGCGCATTACTGATTATTCCATCTGCCAACGCCAACTCATTCCCTGCCTTACTGGCATCCTTTTTTATCGTGGCATTGGGTTTCTCTTTACAACAAACTTCTGCACAACCCTTTGCGATCTCTTTAGGTGATGCTTCTACAGGTGCTCACAGACTTAATCTTGCCGGTGGTGTAAACTCATTAGGTACCACACTGGGACCCATCATTGTGAGTTTTTTCCTGTTTGGATCTGTTGGTGGAGAACAAGCAGAAGTAACTGTAACTAATATAAATGTATTGTATATGATCGTAGCTGCTGTGTTCGCATTGGTAGCACTGTTTTTTGCCTTCTCCAAATTACCCGATGGCAAGAATGATGAAAAATTTGAAAAAGCCAATAAAGCTGCCGCTTCTTTAACCATCATGACTTTACTGATTGGTGCCATCATTGTTGTTGGACAATTAACAGAAGTGCCCAAACTTACTTTGCTATTAATTAGCATGGTATCTGTTGTAGGTATTTTGTTTTATTCCAATGCCAGTGCCATTAAAAACAATACTGGCTGGGGTGCCATGAAATACCAACAATTGATTTATGGCATGTTAGGTATTTTTGTATATGTAGGTGTTGAAGTAACCATCGATAATAATTTTGGTGCACTCTTGAAAACACCCGGCTATCTGACCGAAATGGGGCTCGATGAAAGCATGATTTCAAAATACATTTCCTTGTATTGGGGTAGCCTGATGATTGGCAGGTGGACAGGTGCTGTAAGTGTTTTCAACGTATCTGCTGGTGTTCGCAGATTACTTACCGTTGTCGTTCCATTTATTGCATTTTTAGTGGTTTTGGGTGTTAACTCCATGTATGGTAGTGATATCAGTGATTTATGGGGATATGGTGTTTGTATTATTATTGCCCTTATCGCCTTTTTCTACGGTCAGGAAAAACCTGCCAAAACTTTATTGGCCGTTTCCATACTCGCAACCATTGCCATGCTTGTAGGCGTATTTACCAATGGAATTGTTTCTGTTTATGCCTTAATGGCTGGCGGGCTTTGTTGTTCAGTTATGTGGCCATGTATATTCTCATTGGGTGTAGGCGGATTAGGCAAGTATACAAGTCAGGGTTCTGCATTTTTAATTATGATGATTCTTGGCGGTGCCATCATTCCTCCTTTACAGGGTGCTATTGGCGATCTGGAAGCGGTAGGCATGCACCAGTCTTACCTGTTGGCTGCCGGTTGTTTTGCCTTTCTTGCCTTCCTGGCTGTTAAGATGAAAAAAGTATTACAATCGCAGGGTCTTGATTTTGATGCACAAGTAAGCAGCGGACATTAATTTTGCGGATGAAAATTTGAATTGTTATGGCTAGCAATACGACATCTTTAGAACCACTGGCAATTGGTATTGATATTGGAGGTACCGGAACCAAATTCGGCATTGTAGACCGTGTGGGAAATGTTTTGTTCTCCAGTGAAATGTCTACACGCAAGCATGCAGAAGTTGAATCATTTATTGATGAACTATACAATCTTTTATCTGAACTCATTGCAAAAGCAGGAGGTGTAGGAAGAATGAAAGGTATTGGTGTTGGTGCACCCAACGGGAATTTTTACACAGGAACCATTGAATATGCACCCAACCTGCCATGGAAAGGCATTATTCCACTCGCAAAACTCATTGAAGACAAATTCAAATTACCCGTTACCCTTACCAATGATGCCAATGCAGCAGCCATTGGTGAAATGATGTATGGCGCTGCCAAGGGTATGAATGATTTTATCATGATTACACTGGGTACAGGTGTGGGTAGTGGTATTGTAGCCAATGGGAAATTGGTTTATGGGCATGATGGGTTTGCAGGTGAACTCGGACATACCATCATTATACCCGATGGCCGGTTACATGATGGTACCGGCAAACGTGGATCACTGGAAAGTTATGCATCTGCCACAGGTGTTCGACTCACCACATTGGAATTACTCGAAAAAAGTGATCAGCCCAGTTGGCTGAGAAATGTGCCAAAAGATGAAATCGATTCCAAAAAAGTATATGATGCCGCAATGGAAGGGGATGAACTGGCCAAAGAAATTTTTGAATACACCGGGAAAATACTTGGCCTAGCACTCGCCAATTTTGTTATGTTCTCCAGCCCGGAAGCGATTGTTCTTTTCGGCGGACTTACCAAAGCAGGTGACCTGATATTAAAACCTACACGCGAAAGCATGGAAGACAACCTGATCCAGGTATTCCAGAACAAAGTAAAAATACTCGTTAGCCACCTGAAAGAGTCTGATGCCGCAATTTTAGGGGCTTCTGCCCTGGTGTGGGAGAAGAACTAGTAGAAAAAAAGCTACAAGCTTCAAGCCACAAGAATAGTAGTGTTTACCAGAACAGATCAACTTGCAGCTTGTGGCTTGAAGCTTGTAGCTTATAACCTTTTTACTACAAACACTGCCGGCACTGCCCTTTGACCTGTTTTATCACTTGGTGTGATGGTTTCTTTTCCGTTGATGAGTAAACAACTGCTGCCACCACCATCAAGGTTAAGAGCTTCTGTGCAGCCAATATCTTTCAATAGCTGAGCAGTCTGTGTGAGAGTGGCACCTTCTGCTTTACCGGGGAATCTCCCTTCAATTACCAGAAAAATAAGTTTCCCATCTTTTGTATAACCCATTGCTGAACGTGGGTGTTTATCGTCGATAGCTTTACCAGCAAATTTGATTTCCTGGTTATTGGTAATGCTTATCCCGCCATGCTGCAATAATACCGGACCACCGCCTACTGCCGTTTGCATTTTCCATTTTTTGAATACTCCTTTTTTTAGCATATCACTTGCTGACGGGTCAGCAATACTGTCTTTAAAGAATGGTACAGTTACCTGGCTTGCAAACGCATACTTAGATGCAGAATCAGTGTACAACCATGCCACATCTGCTTGTCTTTTTTTGTTGATACCTATTGCACTTCCAAAAGGATGGCGATAGGTTAAAGTGTCTTTTCCTCTTCCTGCTATAGCATGCTGTTGATAAGCGAGCAAATTCCCTTTATTGATCACTACATTGAGGTTGTTATTATGAACAAACTCAAAAAAAGTAGTGTTCATTACCAGTAATGGTTGATTGTACTGTTCGAAATATTCAGTGGGTGTATATCTTTTACCATTTCCGACCGCTGTAGAGATGTCCAGTTTTTTATCTTTCAGCTCAACGGTTACATAATAAGCAATATTGGGTTTCCCATCGAGTGACTCATTGGTTTTATAGACATGAACCGATGATGGCAATGGCTGAAAGAGGGAATCTACATTTACCCATTGTATTTGAGCATGTAATCCAGAAATAAAAATTACATGAATCAGCAAGAGATATACTTTTTTACGCATGAAAATCATTAAAATAGCCACGTTTATTTCTCGTAGTAATATGTTGGTGTTGTGCCGTAACCAGTTTTTCTATTGTTTTCCTGCCCCCATTTTTCGAAATTGTTGTGTGCGGATGCTTGCCAATCCATATAATTTCTCACAAGCTCCATATCTGATTCGAGTATATTGATCCAATATTGCTGGCGTGAAAAAGCAGCTAACTCGCTGATTTGAAGTTCTATTTTTTCTGCTAACTTTAAATCTTCTGAGGGATCTCCGATATAATACTCAGGTAAATGATGCAGAGAATAATTAATGTTATCAGTCCATCTTTTTAAAATTATTTCTCTCGCCATATCATCTGCAGGATCAATTTCCAGAGCCTTAAATAAATACTCCTGGCTTCGATAATAGGTACCATACCATCTGAATGGCCTTGCATCTTTTTGTTCTGTTTCACACCACTTCTCAAGAACAGGTCTCACCAGTCGCTCACTTAGCAGTTGAGGGAAAGGGCCATAATCTGCATCCTGCACAGTTTCCATAAAGGGGAAGAGAAATTGTACAAATTCTCTCTGTTGCTCAATTGTCCAGCCATCCGTTAATTTCAGAAAATGATCAAGTTGTTGAAATGCCTGTTTTCGCAGACCTTTCTCTCTATCAAAACAATAATTTGCATAATTCACCCACCCGGCATTTTTCAATGCTGCATTACCAACTATAAGTAAGGCCTCATTCTGTTCTTGTGCTATCATTGATAGTGAGGTATTAGCAAGTGCCAACAGAAAAACTAAGAAGAATATTTATAATATAAAAAATACGGTTCAAGATCAAACCACAATAATCACTTCATTTACTATTCAATCATACCAACATGTTGGCTTTCTCTTCCATCCACTTATTTCTACCCCATCCCTTTATCACATGTTTCTCACTATGATATGACGAACGTACCAACGGACCACTTTCAACATAATCAAAACCAAGATCATATCCAATTTCACGTAATTCCGAAAATTCATCAGGATGAACAAAACGCTGAACAGCTAAATGTTTTTTAGTGGGTTGCAGGTATTGTCCGAGTGTAAGTACATCACATCCTACATTCACCAGGTCTCTCATGCTTTGCACCACTTCATCTTTGGTTTCGCCCAAACCCAGCATCATGCCCGTTTTGGTTCGCATCCCACCTTTTTTCAGCAGGTTTAATACTTCAAGACTTCTCTGGTATTTGGCCTGTACACGTACCTGTCGTGTGAGGCGTTCCACTGTTTCCATATTATGACTCACTACTTCTGGTGCTGCTTCAATAATACGTTGTACCTGGTCGGCATTCCCTTTAAAATCGGGTATCAATGTTTCAAGTGTGGTATCGGGATTAAGGTTTTTAACCGCTTTAATGGTATTGTACCAGATAATCGAACCACCGTCTTTTAATTCATCTCTGTCTACACTTGTAAGTACCGCATGTTTCACTTTCATCAGGTGAATAGCTTCTGCCACACGCTGGGGTTCATCCCAATCAACGGGTTCTGGTCTGCCGGTAGCCACTGCACAAAAACCACAACTACGGGTGCACACATTTCCGAGAATCATGAATGTAGCCGTACCTTCTCCCCAGCATTCGCCCATATTCGGACAATTACCGCTTTCACAGATGGTATGCAGTTTATGGGTATCAACCAATCCACGAACATGTTTGTAGCTTTCGCCGATGGGCAGCTTTACCCTTAACCAAGAAGGTTTTTGTATTTTGGAACTGGCAGGGTCTATTTTAGAAACAACTGGTAACTCTTGCATGTAACTCCTTTTTAGTCCGTAAGTAGGAAAGAGCGAAAGTCTGTAAGCGAAAAGTTCAATGGGTTATCATCCAAACAGATTCATAGACCCTTTTCTCCGGAAAGATGCATCTTCCCGACTTTCGGACTTTGCCCCGCAAAAATAGGTCACTTTCGCTTACCAAAAGTAAGGGCTACGTAAGCGTTGAAAAAGAAGGGTTTTTCCTTATTTAGTAACAAAATGGGCATTTTCTGGGAATAATATTCCGCATTTAAGCCCACTTCGAGTGCAGATACCACTTCATTGTAGCGGCCATAATCGAAACGGAGTGCCGTTCTAACGTGGGCCCCGGGTACAAATTTCATTTCACCAAAGCCTTTGGTAAGTCCGCCGCGACCCAAAATAATGGTTGGGTCTAAGAACAGGTTATCGTTATTATCGTATTTAATCTGTTCCTGTTTATTGGTGGTTGGATTTTGAATTTCGATGTAATAAGGTTTCAAAAGACCTGCTGTAAGACCACCACCATAGATGGCCGAAACGGCTACACCATTTTTATTGCCTTTGCCTCCAATCAGTTTTTGCTGACCAAAACCCAGCTTGAGGTTATAAAAATTATTTCGTTTGCCATAGATATAGCTGGAAACAATCAGGAACCCGCCTGATGCACTGATGGTAGGCACTTTCTCTTCTTTCGGATGTTTATGTTCCCCTAATTCAATCCACCAGAGATTGGTTTTGGTAACGGTTTTGTATTTACCGCGCTCATAAAACATGCCCCATCCATCGGAATTGAATTTGAAGCTAAATGATCCCTGCTTGTTAAAAACAAGGGCACCCTCCTCCTCCTGTTTGATCATTTGATTGATCTTTTCCTTTCTCTCTGCCTTTTTCCTGGCTTTCTCCATTTGGGCTGGTGTTTGTGTTTTCTGTTGTGCCGAAACGACAACTGACCCGAGGAGACTAACAATGATAAATAGCTTCTTCACTTCCATTAGATTTGTTACTTGTAAATTTATAGTAAAATTGACGCAATGACTTCACAAATTATTTATAAAGGTGAGTTGCGAACCATCGCCACCCATCTTCAGAGCGGAACCAGTATTGAAACCGATGCCCCTACTGATAACCAGGGTAAGGGAGAGCGTTTTTCTCCTACCGACCTGGTGGCTACTGCCCTCAGTGCCTGTATGGTTACTACAATGGCCATCAAGGCCCGGACCATGAACATTGACCTTGACGGCACCCGTGTTGATACGACCAAAATCATGTTGAGTGATCCCCGAAGAATCGGTAAGATCATTGCCCATGTATATTTTCCATCAACACTGCAACTCGACGATAAAACCAAAGAACTGCTCGAACGTACGGCCCGCACCTGCCCTGTTGAAAGAAGCCTTCACCCGGATATGGAACTGGATATGGCTTTTTATTGGCAGTAAGGCAGTATCTTCTTGTAGCTTGTGGCTTGTTGCTTGAAGCCGCAAGCCACAAGCCGCAAGTATATTTCTCCTATGACTCATTGGCTCAATAGTTTGTTGCCTATTGCGCAATCGAGGCAACGTTTATTAACACAATATTGCGTATTGAGTTCGATCAAGGATTGAGAATCGAGTGCGCTTCGGTTATGAATGCCCGCAGACTGCCAGTAGCGTGTGATCCTGTTCTGCTCTGCTTCCAATGCATACAACCATTGCAGCGATTTATCCTTATACACCTGCTTTTTCATTTCGAGACCATAAGTAAACACCATAGGAATCACTGAGTTGATGAGCAGGTGAATGGTCATCTGCCTGCCGATCCATTTCAAAGATGGAGACGCAGGTTCATCAAAACGATAATGCTCATTCCAGTAATGACTTGCTTTTACGTGGAAAAGTTGCACGAGGTTGTCTATTGTTTCCATATTCCTGATCTGGTAAAACAGGTTCTCACGAAAATGTATCAACATGGCCAATTGAGAAAGACGAATGGTAGGAAATGATGCTGGCCGCATACGCAGAAATGCCGGATGACCGCTAACAGTTACAAGCTTGTATTTCCGCTGAAGGTGCTGGTATGTTTTCATCAGCTTCTGCGGATAAGCATCTGTTCTTTTTTTATTCAGGAGTTGTGCCTGACCAAAAAGGAGTGCTTCGAGTTCTTCTGCTATGTTTCTGTGTCTTTGTAAAATGGAATAAGGAATGGTTCTTGCTAACTGTTCAAAAAAAACAGCATTGGTTTTTGAGCCAAAACCCATGGACAATTGTCGCCAAAAAGACTCATCCCAATGATTGTCTGTTTGCTGTAGTTGCTTCAGAATACCTGCTGCTTTTCTTTCCAGTCTTTCTACCATTAGTCTCTCCTTCCATGAAAACCAGATAAGCTCGCTCGCTGCCGGTAATAAATGGTGGCAGGGCACCTGTTTTACCGTTTCCATCATCTGCCCATAACGGTCCAATAGTAAACCTGATACCCTGCCCGATAAAACCAGCGTGGGTATGCGCTGCTGAAAATTGTCTTTTACAATATTGTCTTCCTGCCATACCACGTGCAGAATGATGTTGTGATAATTAGGATCGTTTTCATGTCCATGTTTGTACCAATCTGATGATTGCACATGCAGTTCCACGTTGCCCGCCCATATGGTATTTGCTATTTGAAGTCTCGCATCGGTAAAATCTGGTCCCTGGTGATGGTTCCAGGTACCAGCGTGAATGACTTTCAGGGTTTCACCAGAAGAAAGGGTGAGTTCTTTTGCATTATAATGCTGAAACTGCCAGATAAACTGCAATAGACGTTCGTTCATTGGATGGTTGATTTTCCCGAAAACTACCCAGAACGCTATTGCGGTTTATACCTGATTTTTAAAGGGATAATTGATGAAGTGCCTGCACCACCCTGCTAACAGGTAGCCCCATCACATTATAGAAATCGCCTTTGATGGATTGAATACCTACCACGCCAATCCACTCCTGTATGGCATAGGCTCCGGCCTTGTCATAAGGCTCATATTTGTCTACATAAAATATAATCTGTTCCTCTGTGAGCGGATGAAACTGCACTTCAGTTATATCTGCAAAACAGATAGTTGCTTCGCCGGATAAAATCACCACACCCGTAATGACCTGGTGTGTTTGACCAGATAATTTTTTCAGGATTTTAATAGCATGATCGCGGTCATTGGGTTTACCAATAATTTCAGTATTGAGGACCACTACGGTATCTGCTGCAAGTATAGTTTTACCTCCATGCTCTCCGTGATAGGCATCCTGTAAATATTTTTTAACTGTGTGTGCTTTTTCTTTTGCGATATACACCGGTACCTCTTCCACAGAAAGTCCGGCAGGGAAAGATTCATCAGTTGGCTTTACGATCACTTCAAGGGGCACTTCTGCCCATTCCAATAACATTTTACGACGTGGCGATTGTGATGCGAGTATGATGTGTTGCATGGTGTTAAAGGGGCTACAAGCTACAAGCTACAAGCTACAAGCTACAAGTATTTAAAAGAACTTGGCTTAGATTTGCTTTATTGTAGTTCAGCTTTTATTTTTTGAATTTTTATTTTTTATTTTTTCACGATTGACTACTCACTACTCACTGATAAATTCTGAAAAATATCATTGACAAAATTCCGGTTAGCATCACCAGTTTTATGACGGAGCTTAACCGATGGAAGTCTGCCGGTGAAGATGCTTTAAATAATCGGCTAAAAATCCAGATCAGTGGTGCAATAATAGCTATCAGGCAATACAATGCACTATGCCACCAGCCTAATGGCAGCACATATAATTGCAGGATGGTAAGTGCTGCAATTAATACTACCAGCCAAACAGCAACAAATATTTTTGCTGCCTGTACACCCCAAACGATCGGCAGGGTTTTACAACCGTATTTTCTGTCACCTTCTATATCTTCTATATCTTTTACCACTTCCCTGATCAGAGAGATCACAAATGCAAAAGAAGCATATAATATCGCCAGACGAAAGAACCGGATTTCGTTATATCCGGCCGATAAGAGTTGTTTAATCTGCAATGGTTGTTTGGCAAAAAAGAGAATGAGTATTACCCATGCCGTGAGCAGGGAGATCACGATATTCCCAACCAGCAACTGTTTTTTAAAATTGGTAGAATAAAACCAGAGCAATATCACACTGCCGATATTGGCCAGTACCAGGTGCCAGTAGAGCGAAACGGGTAATGCCATCACAGTAAAAAATAAACCCATCAAACTCAACAGCATGTGCCAGAAGATGACCCATCGTCTGTTGATGACAGTGTTTACTATTACTTTGTCAGGTTTATTCACCTGGTCTATATTCAGATCGAAATAATCATTGATGATATTACCTGCACCAGCAATTAGAACAGATGCAATAACAATATACCAGAACTGGTATTGATTCTCGGGAGTTCCATAAATACGCGCATAAATACAATACTCAAACAGAAACTGTGTGAGTATGATAAACAAAAGGTTGGGCCAGCGCACCAACTGAAAAAAAGCAGTGACTAATTTCAAAAAAAGAATTTATGCTACAAGATAAATAATCAGTGAATATGGAGGTATCAATTAAATGTTACCTGGATCTTACAGATGTGTCTTCATTCCAGTCGCCACGCAATTTCATTACTTTTTCGATCACGTCCCTTACACAACCTGCACCTCCATTCAGGTGAGAAATATAAACTGACTTATCTTTTATCTCCTGAACGGCATCTGAAGGACAACAGGGCAATCCAGCCAATTGAATGACATCCAGATCAGGAATATCATCGCCCATATATAAAACCTGCTCGCTGGTGATACCATTCTTTGAAAGGTATTCGGCCAATACCTGTTTTTTATGATGTGTTTTCATCCACACATCTGTTACACCCAGTTTGTTGAGTCTGTCTTTCACCTCCGGGGAATCGCCACCTGAAATAACCAACACCCTGTATCCTTTTTTAATAGCCAGTTGTAAAGCATAGCCATCTTTAATGTTCATGCGACGTGCCATAACCCCATCAGGCAATACCAATAAACTGCCATCGGTCATTACACCGTCCACATCAAATACAAAAGTGCTGATATGACGAAATGCTTCTAACATCTTCAGTTCAGGTTATTTCTGGTTATCTCTCCACTCATATACCCATGCACTCTGTATCATTTCAAGGTGCCCCTCATTGCTCTCTTCTCTTTTACCTTCAAAATTGGGTATCTGTAAAATCCATTCCAGTAAATCGGTAAAACGGATACGATAAATTTTGCTTTCACTAAAATCATCGCCAAAACGCTCATAGAGTTTCATCGCAATGTCTTCATGATCTGCCCAGTGTATCGGTGGTTCGAAATGGCTCATATATTAATTTGAAAATTTGAAAATTGGGAAATTTGAAAATTGGGAATCAGGATATTTGGCTGCAGTATCAAGCCTGCTGAAAATGCATCCTGCTTCGCAAGATTTTTCATTTTCAAATTTTCGAATTCCCAAATTTTCAAATTATCACTCTCCTAGAAACTGTGTCTGATCCGGCAACGTTACTTCAACTTCTCCTGTACCTTCCTGTAATACACACTGACAACCTAATCTCGAATTGAGTCTTGGATTAATGGCCCGGTCAATAAAATCTTCTTCTTTATCGCTGAGTTCTTCCAGGTGCTCCATTCCTTTTTCCACATAGAGGTGACAGGTGCTGCAGGCACAAACAGCGCCACAGTTATGGTGTAATTCTATTCCATTGTCTAAACAAACTTCCAGTAAACTCTGGTCGGGTTCAACTGCGGTTAAAGTAACCGGCTCCATTCCTTTCTGTTCAAACTTTACTTTAATCGTGTACATATCGGTTCCGTTTGGAGTGCAAAAGTATTTCAAAACCATGTCTTTCCCTTCATCTATTCATGGTTTTAGCGTCGGAATGAGGAATTTTGTGGAAAAAGGCCTATCGGCCAAACTTTTCCCGGATACTACGGGTCACTTCATCATACAACTTCAAAACAGTTGGATCGCCGGCCAATAAAGCCCTGTGACGCTCAATGGTTTCGATATCACCCCTGAAAGCAGGCCCTGCCTGAACATCACCCGGATAAGACGTCTGAATCTGTGTGGCCGCCGATTCAATAAGTGGATAGAATAAAGAAAAATCAATCGCTTCTTTTTTACAATAATCTGCCGCCAGGTGGTACATATGATTGGTAAAATTGGAACTGATGGCTGCTACCAGGTGCATTTTCTGTCTTGTTGCATCATTGGCCTCCGTTACCCTTGTCGATAACTGACCAGCCAGTTGTTGCAGCATATGTCTTGTATCTTTATCAATACCATCCACCACGATGGTACAATCACCCAGCGTTGTCATCGATGTTCTGATCATCTTCATGGGCCATAGTACCCCAAATTTTTTAGCTGCTGGCGCCAATACATCAATCGCTACTGTTCCTGCATTGTGAATAAGAACCCCATTACTAATATGCAGAGAGCTTGCCAGTTCACCAATCGCATGATCGCTTACTGCCAATATATACAGATCTGCGTGCTCTGGTAATTGTTCCAACTTCTCAACAACACTTGCCGACAACTCCTCCGCCAGTTGATGCGCTTTCTGCGGATCCCTGTTCCATATAGATACAATACGATGACCAGCCTGTTTAAGCGTTCGCCCCAATACATGTGCCATATTACCCGCTCCTATCAGTACTACCTCCATATCTTTATATTATGAAGATGAAATTAGCACAAAGAGTTGTGATTGGTTATTACAAAACAAAACTTCGCACCATCGCCATGGTATCGCCCCGGAAAGCGGCAGAACAGGCTTTCCGGGTGTTTTGTACGCCCTATAGCAAAGGGGTAAAACAAAAAGAGCCCGTCATTTTTCACAAAGCCATCAGACATTCTTTGCTTTTTGAAGGATTGAATATAAAAGGGTTTCAATGGATACCCGATGAGCCCAACGGACAAAAACTGCTCATTGTGCATGGATTCAGCAGTTATAGCTACAAGTTTGAAAAATATATTCAGCCAATATTAAAAGAAGGTTTTGAAGTATTGGCATTTGATGCCCCGGCACATGGATTGAGTGAGGGCAAAATGATCAACGCCCTTATTTATATGGGCTTTTTACAAACTGTTGAACAAAAATTTGGCCCCATCAACGGGTTTATCGCCCATTCGTTGGGGGGATTGGCCACTTCACTTTTTGTTGAGCAAGCAAACCCATCTGTCAATAGAAAACTGGTGTTGATTGCCCCAGCCACGGAAACGAGATCAGCCGTAGCAGGGTTTTATGCCATGTTCCGGATCAAAGAGCCTGTTCAGGCTGAATTTGAACAACTGATCATGGAAATGACCGGTAAACCTGTAGATCATTTTTCCATTAAAAGAGTGGTTCAGTCAGTAAGATTACCCATTCTTTGGGTTCATGACCAGGGCGACCATATATGCCCTTATAAGGATACCATTCCCGTTCAGTCCCTGCAATTACCCTATATTCAGTTCAGGATTACAGAAGGACTGGGGCACAACAAAATATACCGCGATAAACAGGTGATGCGGGCAATTTTTGATTTCCTCAAACACAACTAAGCCTGTTTTCGGGTGTAAAAAGCTTCTAACCTATTCATTTTCAAAGCTTAATAAATAAATTGTCCGCTTCTGCTTCTCCTCTCAAAACCAGGAGAAAATACGGCGTAATTATTCCTTAATCTGTCAACATTTTTTGTGTTTTCATGGTTTCGCCTAATATTGCAGGGTAGCATACCATTTTTTTGACGCATATATATATGTATGAATGCGATGAAAAAATGACTTGAAAAGCAATAAAAAGCTGTTTTAAACAGCATATAAACGGTAGATGGCAAAGAATTTATTGATAGTTGAGTCACCGGCAAAAGCCAAAACAATTGAAAAGATCCTTGGAAGCGATTTTGAGGTAAAAAGTTGTTATGGACATATACGCGATCTTGAAAAAGACGATATGGGTATTGATGTAAACAATCAGTACCAGCCCCGTTATATTGTGCCGGAAGACAAGGAAAGGGTGGTGAAAGAACTGCGCCAACTGGCCAAGAAAGCCGACGAAGTATGGCTGGCATCGGATGAGGACCGTGAAGGAGAAAGTATTAGCTGGCACCTGGCTGAGGTATTGGGTCTGGACCCCAAAACCACGAAACGAATTGTCTTTCATGAGATTACAGCACCGGCCATAAAAAAAGCCATTGCACAACCGCGACTGATCAATATGAATCTGGTGAATGCCCAACAGGCCCGCAGGGTGCTCGACAGGCTGGTAGGTTTTGAACTGAGCCCTGTTTTATGGCGCAAAATTGGTATGCAACGCAGCCTCAGTGCCGGCAGGGTACAAAGTGTGGCTGTGAGATTAATTGTAGAACGTGAGCGGGAGATCAATCATTTTATACCGGAAAGCAGTTATAAGATTGAAGCCATTTTTGCTGCGAAAGACATCAATAACAGGGATGTTTCATTTAAAGCAGACGGCCCTACCAAACTCAATACACAGGAAAAAGCTGCTGATTTTTTAGCCAGTTGCAAAAACGCCACCTATAAAGTACAGGATGTAACGGTAAAACCTGCCAAACGTTCTCCTGCAGCACCTTTCACTACTTCTACCCTCCAGCAGGAAGCATCGCGCAAACTGGGTTATGGTGTAAGTAAGACCATGTTACTGGCGCAGAAATTATATGAAAGTGGTAAGATCACTTACATGCGTACAGACAGCATTAATTTGAGTGATACTGCGATGGGCGATATCCGTAAGGAAATTGACAACAGTTATGGTAATGATTATTATCAGCCACGTAAGTATAAAAACAAAAACGAGAGTGCACAGGAAGCACACGAAGCCATACGCCCAACTTATATGAATAACCGGACGGTGGCCGATGAAGATACCCGTAAGCTGTATGAACTTATCTGGAGAAGAACCATCGCCTCACAAATGAGTGATGCAGAATTTGAGAAAACAGTAGCCAAAATAGATATCTCCACCAACCATGAAACCCTGAGCGCAACCGGTGAGGTAATGAAATTCGACGGCTTCCTGAAAGTATACCTTGAAGGAAAAGATGAGGAAGATGAAGAGGACACTGATGGCATGTTACCTCCTCTTAGTTCAGGACAGGTGCTGGATTTCAGGGAAATGACCGCTACTGAAAAATTTACCCGCCCCGCCCCGCGTTATACGGAAGCATCGCTGGTGAAAAAACTGGAAGAACTGGGTATTGGTCGCCCTTCTACTTATGCGCCAACCATTTCAACTATCATCAAAAGAAATTATGTTGAGAAGCGCGATAAGGAAGGGATTAAAAGACAGGTAAATATTTTACGACTCACCCCAACACAGGAAATAGGAAAAGAAATACTCACAGAAAATACGGGTGCTGAAAAATCAAAACTCTTCCCTACTGATCTGGGGATGGTAGTAACTGATTTTCTGAAACAGCATTTCAGTAAAGTGATGGATTTTGGTTTCACTGCACGCATCGAAGAAGAGTTTGATGAGATTGCCGAAGGCAAAACCCGCTGGAGTAGCATGATCGATGAATTCTACAAACCTTTCCATGAAAACATTGAACATACATTAGAGAATGCCGAAAGAGCCAAAGGTGAAAGAGAATTAGGTATAGATGAAGCCACGGGCAAAAAAGTAATTGCCCGTATGGGCCGTTATGGCCCCATGGTGCAGATTGGCCAGGTAGAAGATGAAGAGAAGCCAAGATTCGCCAAACTGAAAGCAGATCAGAGTATTGAAACCATTACCATGGAAGAAGCCATGGAGCTCTTTGCTTTACCACGTGTACTCGGCACTTATGAAGAGCAGGAATTATCGGTTAATGTGGGGCGTTTTGGTCCCTACATCAAACTGGGCGATCAGTTTATTTCCATTCCCAAGGGCGAAGACCTTCATACCATTGAACTGGAACGAGCCATAGAATTGTTGCATGAAAAACAGCAGGCGGATGCTCCTATTGCCTTCTATAATGAATTACCTGTAACCAAAGGAAAAGGACGTTTTGGGCCGTTTATCAAATGGAATGATATGTTTATTAATATCCCAAGGGCCTACAACTACGATACACTTTCGCAGCAGGATATCAATGAACTGATTGAAAAGAAAATGGAAAAAGAGGCCAATCGTTTCATCAAACAATGGCCTGCAGAAAAAATCAATATTGAAAATGGTCGCTGGGGTCCGTTTATCCGCTTCAATAAGAAGATGTTGAAAATGGGCCGCAAAGCCGATGGTGGTAAATACACAGCCGAGGAGCTTGTTGATATTGATGTGGAAGACATCAAAAAAATGATCGTAGAACAGGTTCCCAACGCTTTTGCCAAAAAAACAAAAGCGCCAGCCAAGAAAGCGGCTACAAAAAAAGCAGCTCCAAAGAAAGCTGCCACAAAAAAGAAATAACTGTATTTCATAAAATAAAGAGGGTCCATCTTTTCAAAGATGAACCCTCTTTATTTTATATTGGTCATTCCATATTTCTTATTCGATATTCCTTACACTGGTCTTCCCATCTGGCGCAAAAAACGCACATGCGCCACTACGGCCTTACGCATGGTAGGGTATTCAATGTATTGCAACTGATATTCCCTGCATACATTTCTTACGATTTCGCTGATGGCTGGATAATGCACATGCGATATTTTAGGAAACAGGTGGTGTTCAATCTGGAAATTCAATCCACCTACTAACCAGCTCACCAGTTTATTTCTGGTAGCAAAATTAGCTGTGGTTTTTATCTGGTGAGCCGCAAATTCATCCGGCAATTTATTGGTGTCGATATCGGCAATAGGAAACTCTGTATGTTCAACAGTATGTGCGAGCTGAAATACAATACTCAGTACAAATCCTGCAAAGAAACTCATGATGATAAATCCGATCATCCAGTATAACCAGCCAACGGTTAGAATAGGCAGTACAATGAATACAGCAGCATGATACAGTTTAACACCCCAGAATTCAACATGATCATTCCAGCTCATTTTTTTCAGGGGAACATTGCCGATTTTCTGTGAAAAATATTTTTTGTAATCGGCAAAAAAGATCCAGAACACATACAACAGCATATACAATATCCAGAAATAAATGTGTTGAAATTTATGTACTTTATAATGTTTTTGTGTGGGAGCCATACGCATCAGGATGCCTACTTCGATATCATCATCCACTCCGTCTACATTCGTGAAGCTATGGTGAATCATATTGTGTTTCATGTTCCACATAAAGTGATTGGCACCCAACATGCTGATCGATGATGCAGCAACCCTGTTGAGCCATTTGTTATGGCTAAAACTACCATGACTGCCGTCGTGCATAACGTTAAAACCGATGGCTGCTACGAGCCCACCCAACACAACACATTCAAAAATAGCGAGGTACCAGACCGGCGTAAAAAAAAGCAGGTGCAGATAAACGGTTATAAATGCAATGACCATGATAATGGCCTTGGTAAAAAGTTTGGGATTACCCGTTGGCGCAATGCCTCTTTCATCAAAATATTGCTGAACTCTTTTCTTTAATTCTGTATGCAATGATTGTTTGACTGCGGGAAACTTGGGGATAGCAAGCTGTGACATGTATAAGTTTGAGATGATAGACCACAAAATAACGCTAATTCTATGTCATTTGCCTGTTAAAACTTGTTTTTTACAGAACTGTGGCACAGAACGACAATTTCTCCACATTAGTATTCAACATTATCCTGATATTTCCACAGCACTGAATAACTTCTTATTGACAAATACATCAATTTTATTTTAGTTTGATATAAATATAGGTTACAGTATGGTAACCAACACGCCCTAAGCTTCAACACATGCAGGAAACAAAGGAAATACATGCATTGTTCACCCTGATCGATGACCCCGATGAGGAGGTTTACTCCACTATTTCAGAGCGGATCGTAGGATATGGTAAAGGAATTATCCCCAACCTCGAGCATCTCTGGGAAAATACCCCCAGTGAAGATATTCAGGGCAGAATCGAAATGATTATCCATCGCCTGCATTTCAGAGACCTGAACAACGATTTTACTGAATGGCGGGATAGTGCTTATCACGATCTTTTATTCGGCGCATTACTGGTATCGAAATTTCAGTACCCCGATCTTCAGACTACTCCGGTGATACAGGAAATTGAAAAAATACGACGGAATGTATGGCTTGAGCTCAATAGTTTTCTCACACCACTTGAACAGGCCAATGTATTGTCGAGTATTCTCTACAATTATTACAACCTCAAAGGAACTGAAGTAAACTACGAAAAGCCGGATGAATTTTTTCTACACAAAGTACTGGAGACAAAAAAAGGGAATGCTGTTTCAAATGCACTGATTTACCAGGTGCTATGTGATCAACTGGAGATCAATGCGCGCATCATCAATATCCCGAAACAATGCATTATTGCTTTTTATCATTCAGATTATGATGCAGCATTGTACCCTGGACATCCACAGGATAAAATTCATTTTTTCGTAGATGGTACCAGTGGACAGGCTTTTTCACATGCCGATATTGAGAACTATTTTAAACGTATTTCTGTTCCGCCGGTTGCTTCTTATTTCAAGCCTCAATCACATAAAAGACTGATCCAACTTTTGCTGGAAGAGCTGTCTAAATGCTTTGATAGCCCCACCAACGCCTATAAGCATACAGAATTATTGCAACTGGCAGGGTTATTGGATGAATAAGTTGGAGCAAACCTTCTTTGCTCCAACTTATTCTTTATTCAATTTCAGATTTTTACAATAACTGCGTGTCGAGTGTAATACTCATATTATAGGCCTTACTAACCGGACAATTGGCTTTTGCATCTGCCGCACATGTTTCAAACTGTTCGGCACTGATACCGGGTACTTTTGCCTTGAGTACAAGATGAGAACTGGTAATCGTGCCATCTTCCAAAGTGATCGTGCATTGTGTTTCTAATGAGTCAGGTGTAAAACCAGCAGCACCCAATACAAAACTCAGTTTCATGGTAAAACAACCCGCATGTGCTGCTGCCATGAGCTCTTCAGGGTTGGTTCCTACTCCTTCTGCAAACCTTGAATTAAAAGAATACTGGGTTTGATTCAGTGTGGTACTTTGTGTGGTAAGATGTCCACTACCCTCTTTTCCAGAGCCGTTCCATACTGCAGTTGCATTGCGTTTCATAGCGATTAAATTTTTAAATTTGAATAAATGATTTAGATATGATCAGTTGGGATGATTTTGAAAAAATAGAAATTCGAAGCGGAACCATTCTTGAAGTTACAGATTTTCCCAAAGCAAAGAAGCCTGCTTACCAGTTAAAGATCGATTTTGGCGTACTGGGTATTAAACAATCTTCTGCACAAATTACACAACACTACCCTAAAGAGACGTTGGTGGGGCAGCAGGTAGTAGCTGTTGTAAATTTTCCGCCCAAACAAATCGCCAATTTTTTTAGTGAATGTCTTGTATTGGGGGTATATGACACTGAAGGAAATGTAATTTTATTACAACCTGAACGAGCTGTAGAAAACGGGCAAAGAATTGGCTGATCGGGGTAAATCTACCAATTACCGTTTTGGCTTAGTATATTCGGAGATCAAACCAACTGATCGCCACACGACCTCTGCCATGAGCGAACTCTATTATACTTATTATGAAAGTCCGGTAGGACTGCTCAAAATTGGTGGTACAGACCAGTTTATTGGCGAATTGAGTTTTGTTGATAATCCCGACCAGCTTACTTATGGCGAACCGGGTATAAGTGAAATCATGCACCAGTGTACGGAGCAGTTGATTGAGTTTTTTCACGGAAGCAGAAAGCATTTCGACATTCCCATTCACCAGGAAGGAACCGAATTTCAGAAAAGAGTATGGAGTGAGCTACTCGAGATCCCTTATGGTAAAACCATCAGCTATCTGGATATGGCCAAAAAACTGGGTGACCCAAAAGTAATCAGGGCCGCTGCCAGTGCCAATGGCAGAAATAATATTGCCATTATCGTTCCCTGCCACAGGGTCATTGGCAGCGACAGGTCGTTGGTAGGTTATGGTGGCGGAATGTGGCGGAAAAAGTGGCTGCTTCAACATGAATTTAAAATTACACATGGTGTACAAACGCTGTTCTAATACCCTCCCATCACTTTTTGCATTGCTGTTATTGATGCAGTTGCCCATCTCATTGCTTGCCCAGTCAAAATCCATGTTGGCAAACTGGCAGATTGCAGTTAGAACAGCCGGAACCACTTCGGGTTATGACATCCGTATAGAACAGTATCGTGATAAAACAAATTTCTTCTTTAAACGCATCGACAGTCTTCGCCAGCGCGATATGGAGAAAGACCCGGCATATTTAGCACAAAGAGCGGCCATACGGGCTGCAACTACAGTAGAGGAAGCTACTTACGAGATCGAAAAACTGGCCAGTATTATTGAACTGTTTGAAGTATCGAGAAGAGATTCATTAAGCTACAGCTCGACGCTTCCGGAATTATCACTCAGGTCTTTACTTGATAGTTTAATCAATCTGCCCGTTGAATTACTCAGCAATAACGCAGGACTAAAAAATGAAAAGCAGGTAACCAGTGGTTATTCTTTTCATTTTATCAGGTTTAATGGAAGAAAGAAAACAGCAGATTTTTTTACGCCGCAACCTGGTCCCAATAACTATCCTTTTCTTTTCAGGCTGATTACGCAAACTTTACAGTTTTACAGAAAAGAAAAACCAACTGCCATTATTACGACTGATTTAACAAGCGGGTAGTAGTAATGTTTATTCCATATCTGCCCCTGTAAAACTCAAGGGTAATAAACTGCTGGCTTTTGGCACTACATATATTTTACCGGATAATCCACCCAGTATGAGGCGAATGGGTTTTTGTACCCTGATTTCATACTCCAGTAAACTCTGTCGGCAGATACCACAGGGCGATATGGGATGATTGCTATTACCCCTGGTATTATCATAACTGATCGCCATGTGCTCAATAGGCACCTGGGGATAAAGCATTGCTGCGTTGGACAATAATACCCGTTCGGCACAGATTCCTACCGGAAAACTTGCATTCTCCTGGTTGGTGCCCTTTATTATTTCACCATTGGACAGTACTGCTACTGCACCTACATTAAAATGGGAATAAGGGGCATATGCCAATTTGGTGGTTTCCCTTGCCTGTTTCAATAATGCGGCATCCTGTTCATTCAACTGATCCGCTGAGTCGTACACTTCAAATTCGAATTGGTACTGTTGATGATTCATACACAAACATATTTAGACAAAAAAGTCCTCAAAGCTTTCGCGATGAGGACCCCTTACGGCAATGTAATATAATGATTTTAATGGAGAAAAAAAGGGCAAGATACAAGCCACAAGTTTCAAGCTACAAGAGAAACCTAACTTGTAGCTTGAAGCTTGCGGCTTGTAGCTTTACACTCCTACCTGATGCTTCGCATAATCCGCTTCCATCTTGGGCCTTTATCCCAGCTAAACCAGATCAGCGAGGCTTTACCAACGATATGTGTTTCGGGTACAAAGCCCCAGAAACGGCTGTCCTGGCTGCGATGACGGTTATCGCCCATCATCCAGTAATAATTGTATTTCGTGATATACGTGGTTGTGGCATTTCCATTGATAAAGAATTTACCATCCTTCTCTTCCAGTGTATTGTGTTCATACGTAGCAATCAAACGCCGATAGATGGATATGTTCTGTGTAGTCAGGTGCAGGGTATCGCCTTTTGCAGGAACACGAAGGGGGCCAAAATTATCAATGCTCCATGGATAATTGGCTTCGTCGTTAGGGAAGGTCATACCGACATAATTCTCTACATACCTAGTAGATGAAACATAGTTGGGTAGTTTTTTCAACTTCTCCAACTCTTCGGGTGTCAGATTAAATTTATAGCTACTGTCGCTGAGCATTTCCAGTTGTCCCTTTGTATCTGCAATATCAATTCCCAATTCTTCTTTCAGGAAATCGGCATCATAGGGTTGTTTATTGGTAACTACTATATATTCAGTTTGTGACCCACCCGGCACCATGGCCGGATTGCCATTTACATACAGTTCACCATTTCGTATCTGTAATACATCGCCACCCACACCCACACATCTTTTGATATAATTATCGGTTTTATCCATCGGGTGAACAATGACCGGAAATTCCGGGCTTGCAAATAATTCCTGTCTGTTGCCTTTAAAAGTATAACGCAACACATCGTAATAAGTATTCTTACTACCATATTCAGGCAGGTTAATGATGGTATCACCTGCGGGGAAATTAAACACCACCACATCGTTTCTTTTTACTTCCGTAAATGCCGGTAATCTTTTATAAGGTAGTTGTATCCATTTCAGGTAAGATGGTGTTGTTTGTGAAAAGGGAAGCGTATTGTGTACAAATGGAAATGAGAGTGGTGTCTGGGGTATGCGTGCACCATAACTCATTTTATTGACAAAGAGAAAATCGTTTACCAGTAGGGTTTTCTCCATACTCTCTGTAGGAATCACATAAGCTTCAAAAACAAAGGTACGGATGATGGTGGCTGCTACTACTGCAAACACACCTGCATCCACCCACTCTCTTGATCCTGGTTTTTTATACTGACTAAATGCTTCTTTCCCATACCACTTTTCATTGCTGGAAAAACCGAGATAAGGAAAATAAATAAAGGGCAGTAATACCGCAGCAGTATGATGAATAAGGTTAAACCTTTTAAAATGCATGACAAAAATGATGGTGATCCAGATCGTAATAAACTGACCGGCAATGGGTATTAACTGCAGCCAGAACCAATACTTACGGATATGACATAATTCAACGATCAGCCAAGTGTTATAAAAAGGCACCAATGCTTTCCAGGGTGCAATACCGGCTTTTTTAAACATGCCCCACATACCTGCGTGCCAACCAATGATACCTACTACAAACAGAATTAAACCCATGTTTTATTTTTTAGGTGGAAACAAAAATATCCTTTTCAGGCACATGACAAGGGAATCGTTTGAAAACTTTTCCTAAATCAGTGGTTTACAGCCGGTTTAGGGCAACCTGCCATACTGGTTTCCTGTAACATCCCCTTAGTCTTTGGGCACACCAAATTCTTACAAAAAAAATTGTTTAATTTATATGCTGTAAATTTATGGCAGAACCCCGGGTAGACGACCAAAAACCAAGCATGAACCATTTTACGATTAAAGACATCGAAAATCTGAGTGGCATCAAGGCGCATACCCTTAGAATATGGGAACAACGATACCAGCTTCTGATACCCAAACGCAAAGAAAGTAAGCATAGGTATTATGATAATGAGGATCTGAAACAGATCCTCCGCATTTCACAGCTGTACCACAATGGGGTTAAAATTTCAAAAATTGCACGTTTATCCGATGATTCCATACGCTCCCTCACCATGGGAAGCATGGAAGAACGTCAATCGGCAGGCACGTATGTACATAAACTGATTGAAGCAGCCATTGATTTTAATGAAGATGCTTTTGAAATGTTGCTGGACAAAGCTTTCAAACAATTCGGATTTGAATCCACCATCCTCGATATCGTTTATGTGTTTTTAGAGCGCGTAGGGCTGCTTTGGCTAACCGATCATATGATACCGGCTCAGGAACATTTTGCCAGTAATATTGTGAGGCGGAAAATAATTGCGCAGATCGAACTGCTCAAAGTATCACCTCTACCCTCACCAAATACGTATGTGCTTTTTACCCTGGAAGGAGAATACCATGAAATTCCTTTACTACTTACGTATTACCTGATGAAAGCAAGTGGCAAACGTTGTATTTATATGGGAGTTGACCTGCCGTTTGATGATTTAAAAGCATATGTATTGCATAAAAAACCCTCACACCTGTATTTCCATGCCATTACAAATTTGAATGAAACATCGGTTGATGAAATGATGGCACACACTTCTCTACTTTTCGAAGAACAACAGATTGTAATGGCTGGACCACTCACCAAAGAACTCACACAACAACATAAAAATGTGCGTGTACTATATACATTGAAGGAAATGCTGGAATTTGCGAAGGAAGTCAACAATTAAACATAAGATGTCACATCACTCACGGTAATTTCCTTACCCGATAAAATTACCAGACGCTCAACCACATTTCGCAGTTCGCGGATATTACCTGTCCAGTTATGTTGTTGTAAAGCTTCAATGGCTTTTTTATCGATGTCTTTTTTAGCCTGCCCATATTCTGTGGCAATATCATCCAGGAATTTATCGACCAGCAGGGGAATATCTGTTTTTCGTTCATTGAGTGAAGGCACATGAATTAAGATAACACCGAGCCTATGATACAAATCAAGACGAAAGTTTTTTTCTTCCACTTCTTTTAAAAGGTCTTTGTTGGTTGCGGCCACGACGCGTACATCTACCGATATTTCTTTATCACCACCAACACGGGTAATCTTACCCTCCTGTAAAGCACGTAATACTTTTGCCTGTGCACTCAGACTCATATCGCCTATTTCATCGAGGAACAGGGTTCCACCATTTGCCTGTTCAAATTTTCCGATACGCTGTTTAATAGCCGATGTAAAAGATCCTTTTTCATGACCAAACAATTCACTCTCAATCAGCTCGCTTGGAATAGCGGCGCAGTTTACTTCTACAATGGGGCCTTGGGCACGATTGCTTTTTTCATGCAACCAACGTGCTACCAGTTCTTTACCACTTCCATTTTCACCGGTTACCAATACACGTGCGTCGGTAGGCGCCACTTTATCGATGGTTTCCTTGATGCGAAGAATAGCTTCACTTTCACCTATAATCTCCTGCACTTTTGATACTTTCCTCTTTAGCACTTTTGTTTCCTGCACCAGGTTGGTTCTGTCCATTGCATTACGAATGGTAATCAGTAACCTGTTCAGATCTGGTGGTTTTGAGATATAATCATATGCTCCTTTCTTTACAGCATCAACAGCCGTTTCAATGTTTCCATGTCCGCTGATCATGATGACAGGGGTGTCGGTATTAAGTTCGGTTACTTTCTGCAGGAATTCTATCCCATCGAGTTTGGGCATTTTAATATCGCATAGCACTACATCATAGGTACCTGAGGTAAATTTTTTGAGTCCTTCTTCCCCATCAGCAGCCTCTTCTACTTTAAACCCTTCATTACCCAGGATATCTTTTAAAACATTCCTGATAGCACGTTCATCGTCAATAATCAGAATAGTTGGCATAGTGTACGTTTTTGCTAAGATAAAGCATGTGAAGTCAGCGTAAACCAAAATTCATGCCGAACATATAATTACGGGGAGCAGCAGCATTGTAATACCTTCTGCCCAGGGCATTGATATCGTTACCCAGGCTGTACACCTGGTTCAAGGCATTATCAACTGCCATAAAAATATCGATTTTACCCACCCTGTAGCCAAGTTTACCCTGCAATAACTGGTACGCTTTTGCATATGCATCATTGGCATCGTTCAACGGAACAGATGATACTGCATTGAAAAACGATGTCAGATAAATACCATTTCGCAACTGCAGATCAATACCCAGTATCCAGGTTGCTGCTGGAACACCTGTAAGTTTTTTATTACTGTAATCGGTATTCCCCTGCCGGTAATTGGTAAAACGATATGGCTGATGGGTATAACCAGCCCAAACAGACCAGTCTTTTATTTTTCCTGCTCCATTTCTTACCGGGAAGGTTTTCAGCATCAGTTCCACGCCCTGCTGCAAAGTTCCGCCAGCATTTATAAAATATTCGGCTCCGCTATTGCTGTTTCTGCGAACAATGGCATTATTGAGTTTGAAACGATAAAAAGCTACATCAAATAATATTCTTTCATTTATCAGGCTTCCTTTGATACCTGCTTCAACATTCCATCCTGATTCTGCATTCAGCTCTCCATAAAAATTTCCATCTGAGGGTCTGAACTCTGCCAGTGTGGGTGCTGAAAACCCTTTTGACACAACAGTATATAGATTGATCATTGGTTGGATGGCATACGATAAAGCCAGTCTTGGTGTGACTACACTGCTTATTTGCCTGCGTGCATAAACAGAACCTGCATCGGTGAGCCTTCTGTAACGATAGGACTGTTGATTTGAGCTGAGACCAACAGTTAGTAATAGTTTTTCTTTGTACTTATACTGTAACTGTGAAAACAGGAACCATTGTATGGCATACACTTTATCGCTAAACTGGACAGTATCTTTTACACCAGTCCTGTTTCCGAAATTATCAATCAGTGAATGCTGGTACTGCCATTCTCCACCGGTATTGAGCTGCCATTGATGATCGCCAGACTGGTGTTTGTATTGCCATTGTGAACCTGTACCAAAATTGTCTTCCGCCCTTTCTTCATAGTTCGTGATAAAAGGATTTTTAAACCCGGTTACACTCATCATAGCAAAAGAGCGAATACTATTTTTAGCATTGAGGTTTACCTGGTGATGCACTCCATTATAAAACGTTTTGTTGTAGATAGCCGTTTTTTGCTGTACCGCACCAGGCAATGCACCTGCAGGCTGACGTGCCTGTTTGGGATTTTGGTTGAATTGTGTTTCATTAATACCGCCAGGTGTCTGGTAATAGAGATCGGTATAGAAGCTCAAAAACCCCCATTGGTGATGGCCGGCTTTGATGGCACCCTGCCACTTAAAACCATCTCTTCGCATGGCAGATTGTTCACGATATCCATCTGACTGCAGGTGTACCTGTTGCAAATGACTGCTGAATGTAGAGGTATGATGTAACCAGCCTGCCTGCTGCTGAAAAAGTCCGTAAGAACCTCCTGCAATACCTCCATACAACCGATCCTCTCTTACTGCAGCGAAGTACAACCCGGATTGAAATAAAACTGCGCCTCCTGTTCCCGCTCCATATGCGGCAGCTACAGGACCCTTTAATATTTCTGCACTATTGATCTGTGAGAGGTCTATCAGATTGAGATAAGTATTTCCACCACCGTCTGTTAATGGCAACTCATCGAGGTAAACCTTAATATTTCTCACACCGAATGGAGATCGCAATAAACTCCCACGAATAGATAACCGGTAACTGCCGGGCGACCTTTCTTCCATTCGAATGCCTGGCTGGCTGTTCATGGCTGGTAGCAGAGATGACACAGGACTGTTTCTTATAACCGATGGCCCAACTAATGCAATGGCTGCAGGAATGGTTTGCCATTTCGTTCTACCATAAAATGCAGTCACGGCTACATCTGTTAACCTGGTAGTATCAGACACAGATTGTTGTGCATTTACAAAAAGAGCTTGAACGATACATAGTAAAAAAGCAATACAATATATTCCCCTACGCTTCATCTTTTTATGTTTAACACAATTATATCATCAGGTAAACTACCATCTGTTGTTGAAATATCGAGCGACCAATATCCGTCTTTAAGTTTGTCGAATGATATGGACGTTTTATCTCTTGCTAAAAAAGCTGATTCAATGTGATAAGGTAGTTGAAAGAAAATTCTGCCAGTTGTTTTTTTGAGAATGTGAACATATACCTGGTTTTGGTTTTCTGTTAACACTCCCCAATCCTGGGGTTTGATTGCTCCTGCTTTCGTTCCATAAATGGTTGTACCATTTTTTTGTAGCCAGTCGCCCACTTCTTTTAAACGTGTAACAAACTCGGGTTGTATCTCTCCATTCGGCATCGGGCCAACGTTGAGTAAGAGATTGGCACCATAACCTGCAGCTTTTACCAGTAAATGAATAATGTCTTTGGTAGATTTATATGTTCTGTCTGTGATATTAAAACCCCAGGAATTGTTGATCGTTTCACAGGTTTCCAATGGTAATGTTGAGACAGCCTGTCCGCTAAACCCTCCTTTGTTTTCGCCTGGCAGATCCTTCTCAAACATCTGAAAATCTTCACCAGGTAATGGTGCAAGATGATGATTATTACCAACAAGCGCCTGTGGTTGCAGCCGATGAATCAGTTCATATATTTCTTCATACTTCCAGTTGATTTTAGACTGCTGTGTTTTGTCTTCATCATTATCCAACTGATCCCAGTGACCGTCGAACCAGATACCCGCTATATCTCCGTAACCGGTTAACAACTCTGTCAGTTGCAATTTCATGAAATTGAGATACGCTTCATAATTACTTTTCTGTGTGCGCCCGGTACCTTTCCCTGTTCTGCCTGTTTCATATGGATAATCGGACCTGAACCAGTCGACCAGTGAATAATACAGGAATAATTTAATACCCTGTTCTTTACAGGCAACCGACAATTCTTTCAGAACATCTTTGGCATAAACGGTATTGGTAATTTTCCAGTCAGACTGTTTGGTATCCCAGTTACTGAAACTATCATGGTGTCGTGTAATAAAAGTAATATAGCGCATCCCTGCATCTTTTGCCATTTTCACCCATGCCCTAGCATCGAATTTTGTCGGGTTAAAAAACTGCATCAGTCGTTTGTATTCATTGACCCTGATATTTCTGATATTCATTACCCATTCGCCCGCACCCAGTACACTCGATGCTCCCCAATGGATAAAGAGTCCGAAACGTGCACTATCAAACCATTGACGTGCCTGCAGGTTTGCCGTTGTTGGCTTGTATTGTGCCATGCTCACCAAAAACAGAAAGAGGGCACAGAACAGGATGAAGGTTTTTCTCATGATAAACAGTTTGAATGAAGTTAAACAGAAAACAAAAACCCGGAGTAAGTTCTCCGGGTTTTGTTTTCTGTTTATTCTATCTGTTGATTTATTTCTTCATGTACATCACTTCTTTCACCAGTTTTACAGTTCTGGCCACATCGGGAATGGCGAGGGCTGTAAGGTTGGGTGCATAGTGCATGGGGGCATCAGCGCTGGTGATTCTGCGTATGGGGGCGTCGAGGTAGTCGAAACCTTCTTTCTGGATACGGTAGGATATTTCAGATGAAACAGATGCAAATGGCCATTGTTCTTCCACAATAACCAGTCTGTTTGTTTTCTTTACGCTTTCCAGAATCGTCATCCAATCAAGTGGGCGGATAGTACGTAAATCGATCACTTCTGCACTCACCCCTTCTTTTTCCAGTTCGGCTGCGGCTCCTAGGGCTACTTTCATCATTTTGTTGAATGAAACGATGGTTACATCACGACCGGCTCTTTTTATATCGGCCTTACCGAGTGGAATATAATATTCTTCATCCGGTACATCGCTTTTATCACCATACATTACTTCACTTTCCATAAACATTACCGGATCTTCTTCGTAGCGGATGGCCTGTTTCAGCAATCCTTTGGCATCGTAGCCATTGGAAGGAGAAACCACTTTCAAACCTGGAATATTGGCATAATAACTTTCAAAAGCAGTCGAGTGTTGTGCTCCTAACTGACCGGCACTTCCATTGGGACCACGAAATACAATCGGACAACCAATCTGACCACCACTCATGGCTAGCATTTTTGAGGCTGTATTCAGGATCTGATCCATGGCCAGTACCCCAAAATTCCAGGTCATGAATTCTACGATAGGGCGAAGTCCGTTTTGGGCGGCGCCCACTGCTACGGCTGCAAAACCGAGTTCAGCGATGGGTGTATCGATGACTCTTTTGGCACCGAATTCGGCCAGCATTCCCTGGCTTACTTTATAGGCCCCGTTGTACTCTGCTACTTCTTCTCCCATCAGAAACACCCGCTCGTCTCTTCTCATCTCCTCACTCATGGCCTCTCTGAGAGCCTCTCTGAAAGCTATTGAACGCATCATATCTGTTTGTTAAATGAGGAGCAAAAATATAGGATTCCAAGGAATAAGAAAAATGAAAGAAGAGGCAGATTCCGGGCGAAAAATGGGGCTTACAGACCTTAAAACAAGAATGAGAAAGCTTACGCTTTCTCATTCTTTATGCTTTATTGAATATTTATATTCCAAGACTTAGAACACGTTCCAGCCGAAGCTTACATAGTAAAGACCACCTATGCTTGGATTACCCCAGCCGCTGCGGTAATAATTATTAAAAATATTGGTTCCACCAACCTTAATAATTGATTTCGTTGCAGGGAATTTATAACTAACCATAGCATCAACAGTTCTCATATATGGCACTACTCCTGTACCAAAAGTACCTTCGTACAAGAATGAATTAGCCCATCTGTACTGAATACTAAATCCATAACGTTTATCCTTTCCGAAACCGCTATTATTGAGTGCCATATTTACCCGATATTTCGGTGTATTGAAGTACGATACGAATCCTGTAGGCAAGGCACCAATCTCATCGTGGTATAAATTACCGGTGAAAGAGAAATTTTTTGGTAATAAATACTCAACAGAAGCACCCCAACCAGATGTACTCACTTCACCAGGAGCGTTTACGGAAACGCTATAGGCAATTCTTGTATTTGCATTAAGTAGATCCGCAGGATTGAATGTCGCATTTCTAGACTGCATGGCAACAACTGAGCTCAAGAAGTCTTTGTAACGCCCCCAATAAGCATACACATCGATAAGAAGTTTTTGTGCTATCAAGCCCTTATAACCTACTTCAAATGAACGCATAGACTCGGGTTTAAATTCACCAAAAGTCTGTTGTTGTAACAGATTTGGATTAGGTGAACCAGCTACAACACTTGCTCCGAATGCCTGCACACTAGGTAAGGTAAATACTGGATTGGTGCTGAACTTGTAGAAGTTGCGTAACTGAGGTAATCCACCAATCAAACGAGTTCCTGCTCCTACTGTTAAGTTAATCCACTGATTCTGTGTGGTTGGGAAACGGTAAGCGGTTTGATAAGAAAAACGAAGATTATGATCCTTGGCCAGTTTTATAACAGCAGACGCTCTTGGTGTAAAACGTCCTTTAAAATTGGTATTCTTATCATACCGGCCAGATACAGTTAATTTAAGTACATCATTAAAGAAGCGTTGTGATACCTGCGTGTATGCTCCAAATTCATTGATTTTAATAGCACCTGCAGTATCAGCAAACAATGTACCTTCTGAATTCAACTGATATTGCTTAGCACTTACACCAATAAGCCAGTCTGTATTTGTTTTTGATAATCCTAAGTCTTCTGTAAGGTTATATTGACCATCAAATACTTTTAAACGAGAGCGATCGAGGAACAAACCACCACCTTGAGAAATAGGTTTTCTTGCAATAGACTGGAAAAGGGCTGAGTTGCCGATAAAACCAGTTGGGCGGCCCTGATCTGCTATGGCGCGTGCAAGATTATTCGAAGTCGTAAAATCACCACCATTATCCATAAATGTTACATAGGCAGCAATATATTGCGGATACCAGGCTGAACTTGGTTTCCATGCTTCGTTAAATAGTCTGGTCGTGATAGTTGCATTAAAAGAATTACCTGCATTTTCGTGGGTTGAATAATACCTGGCATACCAGTTCTTATGTTTCAACTCATATTTAAACTGCGCAATTCTCAAATCCTTTAAGGAATAACGGTCACTACCCGTATAAACAGAATTACCGGTTCCGAAATAGGCATTAAAAGATGCTTCAATTTTATCTGTTAATTTATAGTGTACACCTCCTGTTAACTTCATGTTTACAGTAGTAGGATCAATTACATCAGACTCATAGTAACCAGTTCTGCTTACAGCCTGATTACCTAATAAATTTCTGGAAGGAGAAGCACCATATATCAGAGGAGAAACACCAGCTGTGACCAATGCACCTGCACCCGCCAGATTCAGGAATCCATTGAACTGGGCAAGTCTTGCACCAGGATTAGCGGCCAGAAATCCATTGAAAGCAGCTAACTGCCCTGAAGTAAGTCCGGCTGCAGCGAATACCTGAGAAGCGATTCCACTCATGGTTTGAGATGTCTCATCACCATAATAATTCACTCCATCATAGTTTGGATCGGTAGCTCTTGATCCCGGAATTTTAAACCCGTTCTGTGTAACCAGTGTGCGTGAATAGTTTTCACCCTGATCTGCCAGCCAATCCTGTGCCTGTAAAAACTGGGCATTAATTTTAAAGGCTAACTTATCAGACAATTTTTTTGCCCATCTGAGACTCCAGTCATAAACTGGTGCAGCACCACGATATTTACCATCAATATGGTTGATACCCTGCTTGATCTGAAAACTAAAACCTTGATATTTAAAGGGATTTTTACTGTTAATCAATACAGTTCCGTTCATCCCTCCAGGTCCATACAGGGCGGAAGATGCACCGGGTAGTAATTCCATATTTTCAACATCGAGTTCACTCAATCCAATGACACTACCTACTGAAAAGTTCAAACCGGGAGCCTGATTATCCATACCATCTACCAACTGGTTTAACCTGGTATTACCGCTGCTGTTGAAACCACGTGTACCCACACTTCTGAAAGTTAAACTTGCCGTTACAACATCCACACCTTTCAGGTTGGTTAACATGTCGTAGTAACTTAACTGAGGAGTATTGCGGATAGCCGCAGTACTGATTCTTTCGATGGATACAGGTGATTCAAGAATTCTTTCCGGAACCCTTGATGCTGATACCACCACTTCATCACCAAGCGTAAACGAAGGTGTCAGGTCAACTGTGACAACATCATTTGCCCCTTTCACCGACACTTCTTTACTGGCATACCCCACAGATGAGATGACTAAAGTAAATGGCGGTTTCTGTACGGTTGTAAATCGGAAATTACCCTTATCATCGGTAAATGTTCCTACTGTACCACCTTTAATTGTAACAGAAACTGCTGAGAGCGCCTCTTTGGAACTTGCATTTTTAACACTACCTGAAACGGTAGTTGTCTGCTGGGCCATCACGGGGATGGTTATGGCTGTAGCCAAGGCCGCATACAGACATTTACTGTAGAATCTTCTCATTTTGGCAAGATTTAGTATTTATTATCAGCAAAATAGCAATTGTTAGTTTTATGCAAAAATTTAATTTGTCCACAAAACCAGCTATCTGTTAAGAAAAACGAACTGCGTTACGCTTTATTATTCAAGCCACTAGCTAATTTTGCTGCATGAGCAGCCTCCAGTTCCCCCAGCAAACGAATATTTACCACGGAAAAGTAAGAGACGTATATACCATTGGCCAAAACTGGCTGGTGATGATTGCCAGTAATCGCATATCTGCTTTTGATGTAATATTACCCAAACCTATCCCTTATAAAGGACAGGTTTTAAACCAGATTGCAGCATACATGCTTGACGCTACCCGCGACATCTGCCCTAATTGGCTGATGGCTGTACCTGCACCGAATGTATCCATAGGTAAAAAATGTGCGCCCTTTAAAATAGAAATGGTGGTGCGTGGTAATGTGGTTGGACATGCATGGCGCACTTATGCTTCAGGACAAAGGCTATTATGTGGTGTGACCATGCCAGAGGGTTTGAAAGAAAATGATTTCTTCCCTCAACCCATCATTACCCCTTCCACCAAAGCTGCAGAAGGACATGACGAAGACATTTCCAAAGAAGAAATTATTCGTCAGGGATTGGTGAGCGCCAACGACTGGCAAATACTGGAGACCTATGCTTTACAATTGTTCGCTCGCGGAAAAGAAATCGCTGCCCGTCAAGGATTGATTCTTGCAGACACAAAATATGAATTCGGCAAAATAGGCGATACCATTTATCTGATGGATGAGGTACACACCCCCGACTCTTCGCGTTATTTTTATGCTGATGGATTTGAAGAAAGACAGGGCACAGGAGAAAAACAAAAGCAACTCAGTAAGGAATTTGTAAGAGAATGGTTGATTGCCAACAACTTTATGGGTAAAGAAGGACAAACCGTTCCTGAAATGACACCTGACTGGATCGATACCATCAGCAAACGATACATTGAACTTTTCGAAAAAGTAACAGGAAAAAGCTTTGTTCCCCAACAACCTTCTGATGAAGAAATTATTGCTTCCGTAAGTTCCTCTTTAAAAACATTGGGAGCCCTTACATAAATATAGAATGATGAATGTTAAATATCCAATATAGAAATACATTGTCTTTGAAGTTGGATATTTGACATTCATCATTCTATATTCACTCTTTACCAAGCTTTGGTCTCAGTCTTATCCTACTTTTGTTGAAAATATTTTGTCCGTTTTCTATCCCCTTTCTCAATTCTTTCTGTCGTTCTACAGGCATGTGAATGGTATCCTTACAGGCCGAACTGCAACATCCATCATATGCAGCCGCACAGGATTCGCATTGAATAAATAACAGGTGGCATCCATTGTTTTTACAGTTGGTATGCGTATCGGCAGGCTTTCCACATTGGTGACATTTTGCAATGATATCATCTGTAATTCTTTCTCCCAACCGGTTGTCGAAAACAAAATTCTTACCAATGAATTTACTTTCAAGTTCAGCTTCTTTTGCCTGTCGCGCATAATTGATTATACCGCCTTCCAGGTGAAACACATTTTTAAATCCTTTGTGCAACATGTAAGCACTTGCTTTTTCACACCTTATACCTCCTGTACAGTACATGATGATATTCTTTTCTTCATTACCCTGCATCATCTCAACAGCCATGGGTAACTGGTCGCGAAAAGTATCGGATGGTATTTCAATTGCCTTTTCAAAATGTCCTACTTCATATTCGTAATGATTACGCATATCAATCACAATGGTATCGGGCTGTTTCAGCAGTTCATTCATCTGCTCAGCATTTACATATTTCCCTTTATTTACCATGCTGAACGCAGGATCATCAATACCATCTGCCACAATTTTATCGCGTACTTTTATTTTCAATACCCAAAAACTTTTTCCATCATCATCTACCGCAATATTCAGACGCAAGCCATTCAATGGCTCAATGCTGTAGAGATAAGCACGAAACGCATCCATATGATGTTCCGGAACGCTGATTTGGGCATTGATACCTTCCCTTGCAACATAAATACGGCCAAATACCTGTAAGGCATTTAATTGCTTGTACAATTCATCCCTGAATTCTTGCGGATTCTGTACCGGGAAATACTGGTAAAAACTAATGGTAATACGATGGAAAGATTCTTCCATCAAATGTTGTTTCAACTCTTCGTTGGAAACACGGTTGTGTAAAACAGGCATACTTATCAAATTTCAGTCCCGCCTAGGGGGCGGAATCCATGAATAATGGAACCACTTGCAGGGTGGTCAAAATCGATACAAAGATAGGAGGAAATGGCGGATCTCTGATGTCGGATGTCGGATTTGAAATCTGATATCTGCCATCTGACATCCTACATCCTATTTTTTGAAGCGTCTTACATAATCAGCTTCCGCAGCTATATAACCGAAAGATGCCCATATTTTTCCTTTAAGTATCTGCTCATACAATTCCTTGGCTTTTTCCTGATTCCCATTGTAATAATACCAGTTAGCTACACCATATGCCACCGCATCGTTACTACTGGCAGAACCTGTTTCACCCGTTAACGAATCCACAGGCAGCAATCCTTTGTATAATAAACATAACTGGTGGTATGCTTTGTTCTCGATGATATTCATTCCCGGCTTTATGGGTTCAAGTATTTTATCAGCTTCTTCTTTCTTACCCAACAAACGAAGTGTCATATACAACCAATGCGTGGTTGATGTTAGCTTATCATCGTTGTTCGATTCACGTACCGCCCGCTCATAAACGGGTAACGCTTTTGCAAGATCATTCTTTAGATAATAGGCAAGTCCAAGATGATACCAGATATTGGAATGAAGCGACCCAATAGGAATATTAAAAGCATTGGGCTGTCCATCAGGTTCTATTTCATCTTTCTTTCCTTCAATCAAACCTGCCGCTTTTTCAAAATCGGCTATGGCCCTGTCGAATTCGCGGATGGAAATATAACGATGCCCCCGATGCCGATACAATCTTGCGTCTTCCGGAAATTTGGAAATGCCTTCCGTGTATATGCGTATTGCTTCCCTGAAATCGCCCTTATAACCCGTCCATCTTCCATACCAGATAATATTATCAATATTGTCTGGCGAAGCCTGGTAATTCATTTTAGCCGTATCATATTTTGAAGAACCGGTTGCATAGGGCGATGATGGATACAAAGTGTCGCCCAATAACGAAATAGCCTGTGCACTGTCGGGCAATGCAACAAACAATTCACTACTATCACTATTTTGTCTTGAACTATTACAGGCAGATACAATAGCTGTTGCAAGCAGCATTAAAACAGATACAGGTTTCATGTAGGAATGAATTATTAATATTAACAAGTTAAGCTTTATTGGCAACCCTGCCTATCATACAATTATCTGATTGCTACACTTACCAGTTTATGGCATTTACAAATCAATCATTTCCCCTCCCGTCTGTAAATAAAGGAATCGTTAACCTAACACCTCTTGGCGATGGCCCGTTTGTTTCAAAGCCCTGAACAAAATCAACTCTTACAAATTTCAAAATATTCTCGACCCCAAAAAATGTTTCGTAATAGTTTTTCCCCTTTTGTGTGTACAACATATTTGCTCCGGTTACAAAGAACCAGTTTAACCTTCTGAATCCAGGAATTTTATTCGACAATAATCCATTGAGATGATACTCTACATTAGCTGTAGCATAAAATTTCGATGTGTTACTATAACGATAATAAGGTGCGAGTTGAAAACCACTGAGCGGATCATTTGCCAAAACAGTCTGATTACCCTGGAAATGTGTATAATCCGGAATATAAACCTGCTTAGCACTGAGGAAACCACCAATTGAACCACGATAACTCAACTTTCCTCCAAGTTTAAGATCAAGGTCATCTGAAACAGCCAATCGCCATTTGGTAAAATCTGCATCGCTGCCCATCAATCCTTTTACTGCATGTGTTACTGAAAAATTAAAGGTTGGAAAATCTGAACCGATTCCAATTTTGCGATCAGGTAATTCAATGTACTTTCCCCCAGGTCTCCAGGTTAAGCCTGCTGTAAATGTGGCCGACTGGTTACGTGGCATTATTGTGTTGGTAAGATCAATAGGGTAATTAGGCGTAAAATTTCTGCCTGCAATATTTTTCCAACTTACAGGATCTGCCAGATTATTTAACCCAAACCGATCCTGAAACTGAAAACCTGCTGCAAAAGTGAGTCCGTTACCAATTCCTGCCGAATAATTAAGACGCAGGAAATTAGCCTCATACATTTTCAAATGATTGTTCTCATACAAAAGTGTAGTATAGGTATTAATTCTGGAGGTAATTGGGTCTGCATTATTGTACTGAAACACTCTTCTTCCACCCGAAATACTAATACTATTGAAATACTTTTTACCAAAATTATATCTGCCAGTTACATGGGTATTGAAATGTTTGTTCGCAAAGCCATATCTGAAGTATGGTGTAATCTGCAATGACTTCCTGCTGGTTTCATCAAAACGTTTGCTCCAGGTGGGAGAGAAATGCAACACACCTCCCTCCACTGTATTGTAATTAAATGTATTGATCAGCGGATCAAAGTTTATGAATACTTTTTTCTTTTGTATACTAATAGATTGCCCTCCAAGTAAAATCCCTGCAAGCGAAATTTTATTTCGTTTTCTATCGACAGAATCCATATACCTTGGATCTTTTCTCACCTGTTCCAGGCTGTCTTTTTTCTTATAGTCCAGCACTTCTTCTTTCAGTAATGGAAGTGGTCTGATGCTATCCCAGTAAGCCATTGTTTTTTTATTGGCGCTGTCATACACTTTGATAATCGTATTATCAAAATACTTTTTTGCAAATACCGGGTTCAGGTTAAACCGATCATACACCTGTACAAAACTTCCAAAAAAATCGAAGCCAAAAATTTTACCGGATGGATAGATTACCTGGTTTTTGATGACCCACAAATTTCCTGTTGGTACATATAATTGCTCTACCACCAGCGTATCGAGGAACTGCATCTGCTGCTCACGAACAAGATTTAGCCTGAGGCTATGTATACGCCATTCATTTTCAATGATATTGATATAGCCCTGGAACAAGGGCTCATATTTTCTGCGTGGCATCACTTTGATTCTGCTGATCTCTACGCCATTTTCATAAAAAGTTCCTTCAAATTTATACCGGTAAAAAGAGAGCGCATTGGATGCAATCGGTGAAATAAATCCGCGTGGATTCAGGTCTTCCCCTACCTGTATGGTATTGTTGTAAAAAGAAATGATCTGTGGACTGCTAAAACCAAATGCATTACTTCTTCCGCTTACCTTGGTAGAAACAACTTCAATTTTTTCTTTATTGGGTTCTTCAACAGAATATTTTGCAATGGTTTCTGACAGAAACAACATTTTTCGTTTGCTGGAATCTCCATCTTCAAAGTCTATTTTCTGTCCAAAGAATCGATTTGGATAATCACGCAACTGCATTTGCCCTTTCAGGTAAACATCTGCCGTAAATTTTTTTACTTCCCTGAGGTGTTCTGTTCTTTTACTGATGGCTTTCCGAATTATTTCATAAGCCGGATCTTCTCCATTTGTATTTACAGTTACGTCCTGTAAGCTGTACTGCTGCGGTTCAAGTTGAAAATCGATTGTTATATTTCTTCCCCTTTCAAGCGTAACTTTTTTCTCTACTGATTTATATCCTATGTACTGGCATACCAGTGTATAAGTACCAGGCTGCAATTGAATGGAATAAAATCCTTTACTGTTTGCGGAAGCGCCCTGTGTAGTTCCTTTTACGACCACAGAAGAAAACGGAAGTACTTCATTTTTTGAATCGGTAATCGTGCCATTGATGGTTTGGGTATAACCAGTATAACTAAAAATAGTTAGTAGTGTGAAAAGCAGTAGTGGTTTCATGTAGGCTGAGTTGCAACGAAAATAAGTTGCAGCAGTCTGCTTTTCATTACATAAGCACTTATATATCCATGCTTTAACGAATAATTAATAGCTATTATGCTTTACTGCTGTGGTTTGGATGACTGTCGTAAATAACTGCCTGTAAGCGCTGCCAGTCCGGATACCAGTCCGCCAATCAATCCTGTTAACAGGATCAATACCCAATATGATCCGCCCAATGGTAAAATCGTAGCTACTTTAGTCGACAGTATATGTTCATTAGCACTATCCATCAGAAAAGCGAGTATACTCCACAGTAAAAACAATCCTGTAAACCCGGCTAAAAAAGCCTTCCCTGCTTTTTGGTGAATGGCCATTGCCACAATGAATGATGTAACAGCAAAACTCCACCAGGGTAATACTCCATACAAACCTGTTGCGAAAGCCAGTAATGCTGTTAACAGCAATGCAGATAAAAATTTCATTATCAAAAGTTTAGCTGTTAGTGAATTTCAGGTGCCATTTCATCTGGGTACTTTTTTCGGCCGCTTCTTTTTTGAGAAACAATATCCGGTAATATTTTCCGGATGCCCATGTATCCACAAAATTATCATAGTACTTGCTACCAGGATTACCGCTTTGTCCACCCGGATATACCCCATAAGCTTCAATTTCATCTGTCATATGCACAATCATACGCCAACTGGGTCCATGTGTTTTGGTGGTTGCATTAATGATATGCACACCGCCTCCAATGGGAAGATGTAAGCGGCTCAACGGGTCGATCTTCAATAAGTGATTGATCCTTGTGTCTTTGAATTTACCCCATGCCAGTTCTCCCTTTTTCTCCAGTTCCACGCAGGCTTTTGTAGCTTGTTGAATAGCAGTAGTTACCGCATCATGTAAGGTTTCTGTTTGATCTGGGGTATTTGCATTATCGGCAAAATAATAGACACTATCACGTAACATAATATCAAGTAAAATAGGTTCATCGGGCCAGGGCATAGGCAAAGGAGCACGATCAAATTCATCTTTCCAGATGGCTATTTCTAAGCTGTCCCAAATGGCCCTGAATACGGTTGCTCCCTGTTCACCAATATCATTTCGCAGGTTCCAGTTTTTTAAGATCCCGATATATTTTCTTTCTTCTGCCGTAAGTGATGATTCATTGATGAATTTTAGTAAAGCTGGTCTTGCCATTTCTGCAAACACATTGTAATTGTCTGTCTGCATCTGTTGTATATCTGCTGCCGTAATATTATTCATGGCAGCCAGTTTTTTATTGATGATCACACCACGATAAACAGGAAAATCACTTGCTGCACCCAGATAATAAGGATAACGATCATCTGCCGATTTCTGATTGGCACTACTCACAAAACCTCTTTCCGGGTTTTTCATCATTGGGTTTTCCGAGTTGGGAATAATACCTTGCCACATATACTGGTTGTCTTCTCCGGGCATAATAAAATCACCCTGTCTGTTCCATCTGGCCACAAATGCACCTTGTTGTTTGATGGCAATATCACCTGTTTTAGAAGCAAAAACAAAATTCTGCCCTGGACACGTCCATTTATGAATGGCGTTGAGATAATCATCGAAATTTTTCGCCCTGTTCAAATCATAAAATGTCTGCAAACCCTGTCCACCATCATGGGCTGTCCATTTCAGGGCCAGGTATTTCCCTTTGGTACTTTCATTTTTATAAGAGGCATCATACATGACCGGACCAAATGCTGTATAAGCTACATGATCAATTACATCCGGCTTACCTTTTACTTTGATAACTTCTTCTTTTACATCGGCCTTATTCCATACGCCATTGTACCAATATTGCTCCAGTGTACTGTCTTTGAACTTCATGTCGTAATAATCAATCACATCTCTTCCTGCGTTGGTTACACCCCATGCAATGCTATCGTTGAAGCCGATGATAACAGCGGGTGATCCCGGGAAACTGGCTCCATAGGTGCTGTGAGTGGGTGTAGTGATTTGTACCTCATACCAGAGAGAAGGCAGGTTAAGACCCAGATGAGGGTCATTGGCCAGCATAGGTCTGCCACTTGCCGTTTTACTACCAGATACTGCCCAGTTGTTGCTTCCATTGTTTTTATCGGGAACAAGCGGCGCCGCAGCCGTACCTCCATTACTTGTTTTTCCGTAGTATAGAGAATCTACACTGGTAGGCGCTGTTACCGTTATTGCTGCCGGTGCATAAGCCGTTCCTTTTGGAACAATCGGATCAAGTGAGTCCTGCACATTTGTATACAACTGATCAAAATCTTCATACCCGAAATAGTTTTTTGCATTGGTCATTTTCAGGTCATTTGTTACACCTCTTGCAGTGAGATCGTATGACATGAACATGAGAAACAGGTAAGTTTTTTCAGGTGTCCAGGCTTCTGGTTTATAATCAAGTAATTTATATTCAAAAGGAATCTGCTCGGGTGCCAGCTTTTTGATATAATCATTCACACCTTCTGCATAAGCTTCAATAGCTGCTTTGATGTCTTTGTTTTTTGAAGCTTCCTTCATCGTTTTTTCGGCCGCATATACCATTCCCATTCTGCGGAAGAATTTATCCGTATCAATTCTGTCCGGCCCTACTATCTCACTGAGCCTACCGGCAGCCACATGTGTCTGAAATTCCATCTGCCATAACCTGTATTTGGCATGCAGGTAACCCTGTGTGTAATATGCATCCACATCATTTTCTGCATAAATATGTGGCACCAGTCTTTCATCCATATACACATCCACTTTCCCTTTTAAACCGGCGAGTTTTATATTCGCTTGTTGTGATGCATTTACAGGCTCAGCATTTTGCCAGAATCCCTGTTGGGGAGAAAGAAAATAACCCAGTCTAGGTGTTTTACTTCCCCCCACCGGTAACTGTGTATTCAATACAACAATCAAAGCTGTTGTACCAATTGCTGAAACAAGAAATGGAACGATTCTCATTAGCCAATATTTGAAAATGAATATAAGGTATTTTACATAACCATACTTCGATATACTTAGGATCAGATCAGGAAAGTCAACAAACGCTGAAGTTCTTCAACCGTATTGTAGGCATGCATTACAATGCGAAGTCTTTCTTTTCCTTCCGGCACGGTGGGGTATAAAATCGGGCGAATATCGAAGCCTTCCTGCTGAAGTTTTCCGGCCAGCTCTTTAACGGCCTGGTTACCCGGTACAACTATACCCTGGACAGGTGTTGATGAGACAAGTTTTTTATAACACAGTGACGCCTGCTGAAAAATATCAATCAACTGTGCCAGGTGTTTTCTTTCTGCATGCATAGCAGGGAATAACCGGTAAGATTCTCTAATCATGGCAACTGCATGTTCAGGAAGAGCTGTTGAATAAATCAGGCTACGCGAAAAATTAATCAGATAGGTTCGTAATTGTTCAGAACCTAATACAACAGCTCCATGGCATCCACAAGCTTTTCCAAATGTATGTACCCGTGCAAATATAGCCGACTGCAATCCCAGCATTTGTACCAGCCCCTCTCCTTGTTCGCCTACCACACCCGTTGCATGTGCTTCATCGATGATCAGGTGGGCATTATGCTCTTTTGCTATATCGACCAATTCCTGCAGCGGACAAATATCTCCATCCATACTAAATACAGATTCGGTAACAATAAAAATGTTTCCGGTTGTCTGTTGTAATTTTTTACGCAAATCAGCTAAATCATTATGCGCAAAAGAAAAAGATTGGGCAAAGGATAATCTTATCCCGTCTCGTATGGAAGCATGAGAAAGCTGGTCATATAAAATCGTATCTCCTTTTTGAGGAACGGATGCGAGTAGACCCAGATTGGCATCGTATCCTGAATTAAAAATAAGTGCTGTATCAGCGGCATGAAATGCCGCTATCTGTTCTTCGGTCTGCTCCAATAAAGGATAGTGACCTGCTAATAATCTTGATCCGGTGGAACCAGTCGCCAAATCAGCAGCATCCGATGTTTTGAGCAAATGATGGTGGGCGATTCCCAGGTAATCATTCGAACAGAAATCGATCATGCCTTTCGAATAACGAAGACTTCTGAGTGATTGCCTGGCTATTCGTTCATCCAGTTTACGCCGTAAAAAATCATCGGGATACATAGTGGTAAAACTAAAGCAATTTGTTTTAAAGCTGTATTGTACGGCAATTGATATTTCCTGAGTATTTTGCAACCCAATCAGCACTATGGAACTCTCTGATCACACCAAAAATATACTCGGGCTTCATTTACCAACCGATCCTCGTTGGGTAGACCTTGCCAGTATCAGTCTTGAAGCTATTCTTACAGATCATGCTTATTGCGAACAAAAAGCAGCCCTTACCTGCATTTCGCTGATACAACGCTACTCTCAAAAAGTAGAACTCGTAAAACAGTTATCACCGATTGTTACAGAAGAATGGGGGCATTTCAGACTTGTACTCAATGAACTGCACAAAAGAGGACTTCAACTGGGCACACAGAGAAAAGATAAATATGTAAACAAGCTGCTTGAATTTCAGCAAAAGGGAGGCGATGAGGAAGGCAGATTTCTTGATCAGATGCTCACCATGGCATTAATTGAAGCAAGAAGTTGTGAGCGATTTAAAAGACTCAGCGAAGGGCTGGATGATAAGTACATGTGTAACTTCTATCGCCGTTTTATGGAAAGCGAAGCAGGCCATTATACTTTGTTTATAGAGTTGTCTGAACTGTATATCGACAAAGAAAAAGTTCGCGTGCGCTGGAAACAGTGGCTCAGCTATGAAGCATCCATCATCCAGGAAATGGAACTAAGGGGCGACCGTATTCACTAATAATGCTATCGGATATTTTCAGCAAAAAAATGTAGTTCAGCCTCCCAGTTTAAATAAGGATGTAATTGTTGTAATTCTTTTGTTTTCTGCTGGTATGTTTTTAAAAATTGCTGATGCTGTACTGTCGATGGATTGAATGGCTTATGCTGAACAGCCAGGTTTACAGTCGCAATTTCTTTTAACAGGCTCTTTGTTTCATCCGGCATACAGGCATGTACAAATTTCTCCCATACATATTGTGTAGCATGGAAATTGGGATGCACCAGATCTTCTGCATAAAAACGATAATCACGTAAATCATCGATCACCAATTCATATGCAGGGAAATAATACAACTTCTCAAACTTTTCTACCAGGTGATGAATAGCCTGTATCAATACCGCTTTGCTCTTATTGTTTTCAATGACACCTTCACGTAAATGACGAACAGGACTGATGGTAAAAATGATCTGAAGTTGCGGATTGAAATGAAACAACCGGTGAATCATATTATCCAATACCCGCAGTACTTCTTCGGTGCTGAGCAGTTTTTTTGAGAACCAGTCGGCAGGTGCTTTGTGGTTATTGGCAGCTACTGTACCCTGCTTGTAGTTCTGCGCCTTTTCTGTGAGCATATATACCCATGCCGATCCCAGCGTAATCATCACATGACTGGCTTTTTTTAATGCGATATGGGTATCACGGATTGATCTATTTATTTTTTGCAATGCCTCATCTGCGGTAATACCCGAAAAACGGCTATGGTGTTTCCAGCTGTGCCAGCATTCGTTATATGAGAACAGGTCAGATTCGGTGTAAACTGTTTGTTCGATATACTGAGTCACTGCATCTGTTACACTGATGGGGTTAAACAATATACCATGCGGGTTTTCTGTTACCTGAAACTTATGCTTCCGCAATTTTTCGCCCATATTTTCTGTAAAACAGGACCCAAGCAATACCATGGAATGCTGATGCTGTATCTGTTTTGCGGGTGGTTTGATATCAAATTCGTAATGAAATTTCATAGACTTACTGAAAAATTTTACCGGCTTGCTTACTGCTTTCCATCAAAGCATTTGTGTTGAGTTGATGGAGCAGGCCTTTTTCCTGGAAATAAGGAATCATTTTTTCTGTATCCATATTACCTACCAGTTCATCCTGTGCCATTGGACAGCCACCGATTCCTTTCAAAGCACCATCAAATCTTTTACATCCCGATGTATATGCGGCTTCCAGTTTATCTTTCCAGTTGGTAGCTGTTGAATGCAGATGAACACCAAAACTTACGGAAGGGTATTGAGGTATCAAAGTGCTGAGTGCAAAACGAATTTGTTCTGGCGAAGCTAAACCAACTGTATCTGCAAGAGAGATAATACCAATTCCCTGTTTTACCATCGCTTCTGCCCACTGCAACAAAATATCTTCATTATAAGGATCACCATAAGGATTTCCAAAACCCATGCTCAGGTATAATACCAGCTCTTTGCCGGCTGTAAGACAGTTTTCCTGTATTGCTTTTACACGGTCGAAACTTTCTTCCATGCTGCTATTGGTATTCTTTTGCTGAAATGTAGGAGAAATCGAAAATGGAAAACCCAGGTAACTGATTTCATCATATACCAGCGCTTCTTCTGCCCCTCTTTGATTGGCAACAATGGCAAGCAGTTTTGTGGAGGAATGATGTAGTTGTAGTTGCCCAACCACTTCCTTTGTATCTGCCATCTGTGGGATCGCTTTGGATGAAACAAAACTGCCAAAATCAAGTGTATCAAACCCTACCTGCAATAACTGGTTGAGGTAACTGATTTTTATGTTTGTGGGAATAAAATGTGGCCAGCCCTGCATGGCATCACGCGGGCATTCGATCAGTTGTATGGTTTCACTGGCAGATTCCATAAAGGGCTAACTATACTTTTTCTATTCTTTGTTTCATGGCTTCGTATAAAACAATACCGGTTGCTACCGATACATTAAAGGAATCGAATTTATTGGCCATGGGTATCGTAAAGAATGCATCGGCTGCTTTTGCGAGGTAAGGCTGTACACCTTTGCCTTCATCACCCATGATTACACAACAGGGCTCCTGCATTTGCAGTTCATACACTTTTTTATCAGCCCGCATCTCACTGGTGAATACCTGTATGCCATTCAGGTGCAGTGTATCAACTGCTTTTAATAAACTGTTTACACGGCATACATGTATATGTTCCAGTGCCCCTGCACTACTTTTCATGGCTTCTTCATTCAATGCTCCTACTCCTTTGTCGGGAATTACCAGTGCCTGTGCACCACAGCAATGTGCACTTCTGGCAATGGCGCCGATATTGCGTACATCGGTTACGCCATCCAGCATGATAAACAGAGGCACTTCGCCGTTCGACACCACATGATCAATTACCTGCTGCAGGTCCATATACTGAACCAATGCAGCAAATGCAATAACACCCTGATGATTGGCTCTTGTGAGGGAATGTAATTTTTCCTGCGGAACCATTTGTATGGGAATATTCTTTTCCCTGGCCAGTTGCCTGATGATGGCAATGGCATCGCCTGAAATATTTTTCTGCATTAATATTTTGTCAACCGGCCTGCCCGTTTCTATTGCCTCTACCAGGGGCTGCCGTCCAATAATCAGCGCGCTTTGTTTGATTGCCATATGCAAATGTACTATATCAGTTTTCCCTGCAAACGCATTAATTTGATTTTTGTAATGGCTGCCACACTGATCGAATCAGTAATCTCACTTCTTTCTACCATCTCATATGCCTGATCAATAGATAGCTTTTGCAGGCGCAGTTCCTCGGTCTCTTCTGGTGCAGCCTCTTCCTGTGTTAAACCGGTGGCCAGGTAAATAATGGCAAGTTCATCGCTGACCGAATTCGACAAATGCATACGGAATAATTCCTGCCATGCTGCTGCTACCAGTCCTGTTTCTTCTTTTAATTCTCTTTGGGCGCCATCCAAAGGGTTTTCAGTATTTGGGCTTCCACCTTCCGGTATTTCCCAGCTATACGCATGTAATGTATACCTGTACTGACCTACAAGCCAGATGTTTTGTTGCTCATCCATGGCTACGATACCGATGGCCATGTTTTTAAAATGTACTTTCCCGTAAATACCCGAACCTCCTTTAGGATTGATCACTTCATCTTCTATCACCGTGATCCATTTATTATCGTAAATGGTTTTGGAATGTAAGGTTGACCAGGGATTTTTTTCCATACTATTCTTTTTAGAATGAAGTTTTACAGCGGCAATACCCTTAAAGAAAGGCCCCCGGTTTACGGGGGCCTTTCTTTAAGGGTATTGATCTTTTCTATTTCAATCCAAAAGCTTTTTTCACTTTGGATACATAATCGAGTTTCTCCCAGGTAAACAGTTCCACTTTTACTTTCTTCTCTTTACCATCAGGCGATTTAAAGGTTTTGGTAACCACTTCGCTCTTACGACCCATATGTCCGTAAGCTGCTGTTTCACTGTATATCGGGCTGCGCAGTTTCAGACGCTGCTCAATAAAGTATGGACGCATATCGAACAAACCTTCTACGATTTTTGCAATCTGACCATCGGTCAGGTTCACTTTGGCAGTACCATAAGTATTCACATTGATACTGGTTGGCTGTGCCACACCAATTGCATAAGAAACCTGTACCAGAACCTCACTTGCTACACCAGCAGCTACCAGGTTCTTCGCAATATGACGGGTTGCATAAGCGGCAGAACGGTCTACTTTACTGGGATCTTTACCACTGAATGCGCCACCACCGTGTGCACCTTTACCACCATAAGTATCTACAATAATTTTACGGCCGGTTAATCCGGTATCTCCGTGTGGACCACCAATCACAAACTTCCCTGTTGGGTTGATATGGTATTTGATATTGTTGTTGAACAGTTTTGCGTACTTCTTGTACTTGCTTTTTACACGGGGGATCAGGATATTGATGATATCGGATTTGATTTTCGCCAGCATTTTTGCTTCACTGTCAAAATCATCGTGCTGTGTTGATACAACGATCGCATCAATTCTTACCGGCTGGTTATTATCATCATACTCTAATGTAACCTGGCTCTTCGCATCAGGACGCAGGTATTTAATTTGTTTATTCTCTCTTCTCAGTGCAGCCAGTTCAATCAGGATTTTATGGGCAAGGTCAAGTGCCAGTGGCATATAATCTTCTGTTTCATTGCTGGCATAACCAAACATCATTCCCTGGTCGCCGGCTCCCTGCTCTTCTTTTTTCTTTTTATCTACTCCCTGATTGATATCTGCCGACTGCTCATGGATCGCTGAAAGGATACCACAGCTATTGGCTTCAAACATATATTCACTCTTGGTATATCCGATTTTACGGATCACACCACGGGCAATTTCCTGTACATCCAAATACGCCTTCGATTTTACTTCACCGGCCAACACTACCTGTCCGGTTGTTACCAGTGTTTCACATGCTACTTTAGATTGAGCATCGAATGCTAAAAAATTATCAATTAGTGCATCAGATATCTGATCGGCTACTTTATCCGGATGTCCTTCAGATACGCTTTCAGAAGTAAATAAATAAGGCATATAATTATTTTAAATTGTGTGCAAATATAATGCAAACACAGATTTAGATACGGGAGAAAATAATCCGCATTCTCATCCTGAATCTGGAATGTGTTCCGCCCCCTAGTCTTACCCTGCCGTTAGCTGGGTCGTTACCAATGGTTGGATTCAGGTAATAGAGTAACTGGGTATTCGGATTGGGGTATGGATTTGTGTAGTAGATGGAATCATTACCTGGTGCCGATAGCTGCAATAAATGCGACGTATCTTTTCTTGATATGATACCCTGCACATAGCGGCTCATATTAAAAGTGTAAGATGTTACGCGATTATAACCCTGTGTAGTTTTATAAAAGGCAAATCCGCCAAAGTCTGTGATATTCGGCCCGTCTGTTGAAAAGATATAATCGTTGCGAACGTTACGCTTACTATTCTTTACAGAATCGTATACACTCAGCAATAAATATCGGGGCGCACTCATTTGTTGGTCAATGGTAAGCAGGTTGGCATCATCAGGAACCTGTTCGGCGATCAGTTCAGCCCGGTGAATGATCCTGTTACTAAGTGAAGCCAATCCGGGAATTCTTACCCTCACAGTGGTACCTGGTGATGTTTGAACATACACCAATGAATCTGATTTGGGGTTGTTATTCGTAGTAATATAATTCGCCACCTGACTTCCCGCCCTGTTTCTCGTTACAAAATTTGCATCCCCACTCGACAATGTATTAAACCTGAAATAGTTAACAGATGTATCTCTTTTGGTGGCCCCAGTTGAACTTGAACTATAGTATAATGCAAATTTGGTATTGGTGTCTGAAAGGCTGATGCGAAGCAATGCATTAGCAGGAGCATTCTGATCAGCCGTTAATGCAAACCCTGCAAAATAAGTTCTGAAAATGGAATCTGACTTATATGCATTCGTTGAATCGTAGGTTTGTATAAATCGCTGTGCCACATCATTTCTAAGCCTTATCCTGATTTGGTTGGTGGCTGTTTCAAATCTGTTTTTCACCGTATCGCCCAATCTGCGGATATCCACTGAAAGAGGTGAAGCCAACTGTCCTCCTATACTTACAGGCTTTACACTTGGATAGTTTACCGGATATAAACGACTCCTGTCCAATAAAGTACTCTGGTCTATTTCTGATACGGTTAAACGCAATGGCTGTGTTGAATCACCATAAAAACCATTGTATCCTAAAATCAATACAGCAGAATCTATGCGAACACTGTCTTTATGTCCTGGTATATAAAAAGGGAAAAAAGTGGGTGATAGTTCAAAAAACATGGAAGCTGTAGTGCGACCAAAAATCGGGTCATTGGTAATGGCCCCTAGTACGTGAACATCTCCTTTGTAAATTCTGGTAGTGTCATTTTCATTATAGGTATCAGTAATCACATCCAGGATGGTATCTTTTGTGAATACACCATCAATTGGGGGTATTAAACCACCACCTAATTCAGTAGAAGTAATCCTGGTACAACCAGTAAAGAGGCTTCCCGAAATAATACAGAAAATAAATGTATTACGTAGTGTCGAAAATAAACGCATGTTTGTAGTGGATTACTTGCCCGCAAGGTCGTTGTACAATTCTAAATACTCTGTTAAATCAGAATCCCATCCTTTGAAGGGAACTACTTTCTTTCCTTTTACTTTGGCGAACTCGTCTACCAGTTTTTTGTCTATTTTTTCAGCGCCGAAAGTAATTGCGTCAGCAAAGCTGGCTCCACCTTTAAACAGGGCAGTATTATTAGCTTCTTTAAACGCTTCCAGATCCTTTTCTTTAATATTGGCATTGATCACCGCCTGCTTTAGAAAATCGGACCCCAGTTTCTCTTTGAACGTATTTTCTCCAATGGTAAACACCACTTTACTGTTGCCAAATACGGGTTCTTTTTTATATGCGGTTTTAATGTAGGCAGGAATCAGTCCCGTCATCCAGCCACTGCAATGAATGATATCAGGCGGCCAGCCGAACTTTTTCACGGTTTCAAGCGCTCCTTTACAGAAAAACACGGTACGTAATGCATTGTCTTCAAACCATGTTTCATCATCGTCATGGAAAATCTGCTTGCGCTTGAAGAAATCCTCATTCTCGAGGAAATAAACCTGCAAACGGGCATTGGGTAATGACGCTACTTTAATCTGAAGGGGATAATCATCATTATCAACCGAAACATTGATCCCCGAAAGTCGAACAACTTCATGTAAACGATGTCTGCGTTCGTTGATCACGCCAAATCTGGGCATGATACATCTTACCTCTAAACCACCATCATTACTCTTGATAGCCAGTTTATTGATTACCTCTGCGAATTCTGTTAATTCGAGGTAGGGTGACATCTCCGTGGCTATGAATAAAATTCTTTTCTTTGTTGACATCCTTGCGCCTAGTTTATATGCGGGAAGCGTAAAATGAGTGGGCGAAGGTACGAAAAATATAGTTGAATAACATTTCCTCACTAAAACAGCCACAAACCACCCGGCTATGATTCTCTTTAAAACGATAAATGAATTAAAAAAATATATAATCAACAAGCGCTCTTCTGGTCTTTCTATGGGCTTTGTACCTACCATGGGGGCATTACATGCCGGACATCTCTCCCTCATCAGGGTATCCAAAGAAAATACAGGGTTCACCGTCTCCAGCATTTTTGTAAACCCTACCCAGTTTAACGATCCTGCTGATTATCAACAATATCCGGTAACCATTGAACAGGATATCAGGTTACTGGAACAGGAAGGTTGTGATGTTTTGTTTCTCCCGGAAGTAACAGAAATCTACGCCGATGACTTTCAAAAGAAACACTACAACCTCGGAACACTCGAGACATACCTGGAAGGAAAATACCGTCCCGGACATTTCCAGGGGGTATGTCAGGTGGTTGACAGACTTTTAAGCATTGTAGAACCCGATCAGCTTTTTCTGGGTCGGAAAGACTACCAGCAATGCATGGTCATTGCCGAACTGATTCGACAGACCGGTAAACAGGTAAGTCTACAAATTGTACCTACTATGCGGGAAACAAGCGGACTGGCTATGAGCAGCAGGAACCTACGTTTATCTGAAGCCGACAGGGAAAAAGCTATCGCTATTTACCGAACGCTTCGGTGGATTAAAGCAACCATCCAGCCTGGTTTCGTTGTAGATATTGCTTCAAAGGCGGAAAAAATGGTTTTGGATGCAGGTTTTGAAAAAGTAGACTACATCAGCATAGCAGATGCACAAAGTCTTGAACCTGTTGTTGATTGGAACGGACAAACACCGCTTGTAGCGCTTGCAGCCGCTTTTCTGTCTGGTGTGCGATTAATAGATAACATTTCTCTGACAGGAGATTAGAGGCAAGATCCAAAGAAGTAACTATTTTTGCGCCCACTATGCAAATTGAAGTACTGAAGTCGAAAATACACCGCGCCGTTATCACCGAGGCGAACTTACATTATGTGGGAAGCCTTACCCTCGATGAGGACCTAATGGATGCCGCCAATTTTATCGAGAATGAAAAGATTCAGGTGGTGAATGTAAACAACGGAGAACGTCTTGAAACCTATATTATCAAGGGTAAAAGAGGAAGTGGTGTTGTTTGTTTGAACGGACCTGCTGCCCGCAGAGGAGCCGTAGGCGACCTGGTGGTTATCATTTCTTATGCTACTATGGATTTCGAAGCCGCTAAACAATTTAAGCCCTGGGTAGTATTTCCGAAAGAAGGAAATAAGCTGTAGTATTACTTTAGTACCCAACGCTCCTGTTTAATTTTGTAACCTGATCGGCCATGAAAAAACGACTCCTCTCCTTTGCCAAATATGCGGTCTTTCTCGGATTGGGGTTGTTCCTGGTTTGGTGGAGTTTTCGACAAATACCCGATAACAAATGGGGGGAGTTTAAACAGAGTTTATCAACTGCTAATTACTGGTTATTGATTCCTGTTTTCATCATCCTTGCCCTCAGTCATCTTGTTCGTGCCCTGCGCTGGAAAATACTCATGCAACCCATGGGTTATCAGCCACGTGTTGCCAATACTTTCTTTGCTGTAATGATCGGCTATCTGGCCAACCTCGCCATTCCCCGTTTGGGAGAAGTATTGAAATGTACATTCCTGGCCCGTTATGAAAAAGTGCCTGCCGAAAAACTGGTGGGCACCATTGTAGCAGAAAGGGCAGTTGATGTGGTTTCACTGGGTATTGTTTTTATACTCACCATGGTTACTCAGTCCGATATACTGGCAGAATATGGCAATGAACTCATCGGGCAACTTTTCAAAAAAGGAGAAAATGTTTCGATTACCGCATTACTCATTTTCGCGGGTATCCTTATCGTATTGGTCATTGCCATCAGGGTTTGGTTTAAGCAATTCGCACACCTGAAAATCGTGATAGTGATCAAGAAAATTGTAGCTGGTGTGTGGGAAGGACTAATCAGTATAAGACGCCTGAAACAAAAAGGACTATTTATTCTTTACTCCGCACTCATCTGGATTTTATATGCTGCCGGAACCTGGGTTGGACTGATGGCTACTGAAGGAACAGCTCATTTAGGCATGGGAGCAGCGTTGGGTGCATTGGCATTTGGAAGCATTGGCATGATTGTAACACCGGGTGGTATTGGTGCTTTTGCATTTTTTATCGCTAAGGTTTTGGAAGAAAACGGCGTACCCTTTGAGATTGGCTTTGCTAATGGTACCCTTCAATGGTTTGCCCAATTCCTGATCGTTGTATTATTAGGTGTAATAAGTCTACTGTTATTCCCTGTTTATAATAAAAGTAAAACTACCCATGAGAGCCGTTAATGCCATCGATGCAAAAGTGATGAGTTTACCTCAGTTATTGGCAAGAGTTGCTGCCTGGCGCGCCATTGGCAAAACCGTGGCTTTTACCAATGGCTGTTTCGACATACTTCATGAAGGGCATATTTTTTCTCTGAGCGCCGCTGCAAAAGAAGCAGATTACCTGATCGTAGGCGTGAACAGTGATAAAAGTGTAAAAAAACTGAAGGGACCAGACCGCCCCGTTAATAACGAACACAGCAGGGCCCTAATCCTGGCCAATCTTGCAGTAACAGATGCAGTAGTCGTATTCGATGAAGACACACCCCAGCAGCTCATTACTGCTATTTTACCAGACGTACTGGTTAAAGGTGGCGACTATACCATAGATCAAATCGTTGGTTCCAAAGAAGTCATTGCTAATGGAGGACGTGTAGTGATCAACCCGATTGTAGAAGGGTTTTCAACGACAGGAATTATTCAGCATATCAAGCAGTCCTATTCTTAATTTGAAAATGTGGCAATTTGAGCATTTGAAAATGAAAGAAAAAGTATATCAATTTTCAAATTAGCATATTTCAAATTTTCAAATTGTACGAAACTTAACATTGCTCTCTCCTCTGCTTTTTTATATTTGATGAATTGAAGCATCAATTCTGTCATTTGTGAAGAAACAACTCATTCAACGCGATATAAGCTGGCTTAGTTTTAATGGAAGGGTATTACAGGAAGCCAACGACCCTAGTGTACCCTTGAAAGAAAGGATTCGCTTTCTGGGTATTTTTTCCAATAACACCGATGAATTCTTCCGGGTACGTGTGGCCACTTTAAAACGCATGGTGGAATATGCCGATAAAAGACGGAAGCTGAACATGCATATGGAAGAAGATCCTCAATCCATTATTGACCAAATCCAGACCGTTGTGCTGAACCAGCAAAATGAATTCAACAGGATATGGGAGGGTATTCTGAAAGAACTAAAGAAAGAAAAAATTTTCCTTGTTAACGAAAACCAACTCTCCAAAGAACAGAAACATTTTGTTCGCAACTTCTTTGATGATAAAGTCCGTTCCAACATCATTCCACTGATGATTGAGAGCCTGCCACAACTACCCTACCTGCGCGATAAAAGCATTTACCTGGGTGTCGTGATGCGCAAAAAAAATTCGGCATACAACCAGAAATATGCATTGATTGAAATACCCTCAAAAGATGTTGGTCGTTTTATACAGTTGCCTTCTAAAGCTGGAGAAAACCATATCATTTTGCTGGAAGACGTAATTCGTTATAACCTACCTGAAATATTTACCTATTTCGATTACGATTATTTTGAAGCGCATGTGTTCAAGGTTACAAAAGATGCAGAAATTGATATTGACAATGACGTAAGTACCACTTTTGTGGAAAAAATAGAAAAGGGATTAAAGAACAGACGCAAAGGAAAACCCGTACGTTTTGTTTACGACAAGGAAATGGATGCCGGCTTACTCGAATACCTCATCAGGCGTTTGAGTCTGAACAGGAAGAGTAATATTATTCCGGGTGGACGTATCCATAACTTCAGGCATTTCATGGATTTCCCCGATGTGTTTGGCACTAAAAACACCAGACGTGAACCATTGATACATCCTGCCTTTCATGGTCGTGTCCGGGTAACTGAAATGGTATTGAAAAAAGATGTGATGCTGCATTTCCCCTACCATTCTTTTCATGCCGTGATTGATTTGCTGCGCGAAGCCGCGATGGACCCTGATGTACAATCGATTAAGATTACAGCTTATCGTCTTGCATCCGATTCAAAAGTCATCAATGCATTGATCAACGCTGCCAGAAATGGCAAACAAGTAATTGTAATGCTTGAACTAAAAGCCAGGTTTGATGAAGAAGCCAACCTGGAATGGAAAGATATACTGGAAGAAGAAGGTGTACAGGTATTGCTGGGTGTTCCTAAAATGAAAGTACATGCCAAACTCTGTATCATTAAAAAAAGAAAGGGCAACAAAATCGTTCAGTATGGTTTCGTAAGTACCGGCAACCTGAATGAAAAAACAGCACATGTATATGGCGATCACTGTTTGCTCACTGCCAACAGGATGATCATGGCCGATATCAACCGCATTTTTCATTATCTCGAAAACTGGAAAACGGGTGCTGCTCAATTGAGCCATTGTAAAACATTGATGGTTTGCCCAAACAATATGCGCCGTGAACTGGATGCGCTTATCAATAAAGAAATAAAAGCTGCCAAAGCCGGAAAACCTGCTGGCATAACATTAAAACTCAATTCATTGAGTGATGCGAGGCTGATCGAGAAATTGTATGCAGCAGCAGCAGCAGGGGTAGAAATACAAATGGTCGTCAGAGGTATTTTTTGTGCAGTGATTGACCATAAAAAATTCAAACAGCCCATCAAAGCCGTGAGCATTGTTGATGAATACCTGGAACATGCCCGCGTGCTTATTTTCCATAACGGAGGAAAAGAGAAAATATTTATTTCGAGTGCCGACTGGATGGTGAGAAACCTTGACCATCGTATTGAAGCCGCTGTACCGGTAAATGATCCCGATATCAGGAATGAATTAAAAGAGATTATCCACATTCAATTAAGAGACAACGTGAAGGCCAGGGTGTTGGACAAGGAATTAAGCAACAACTATGTACCTTCCGCAGGTAAAAAGAAGATACGTTCTCAGATTGAGACTTATCATTACCTCCACCGGAAAAACATAGCTAATAGTGAGGCTGGCCGCCATTGATATAGGAAGTAACGCTGCAAGACTACTCATTTCTGAGATCAGTCATGATGCCGAAGGCAAACCAAGATTCAACAAACTCAACCTTGTTCGTGTTCCTTTGCGTTTGGGGTTTGATGTATTTGAAAAGGGTGAAATCTCCAAGGAAAAGAGAGGTATGGTACTTCAGACCATGAAAGCCTATGGTCATCTCATCAATGCTTATGGTGTACAACATACCATTGCCTGTGCCACCAGTGCCATGCGCGATGCGCGTAACAGTGCCGATCTCATCAGAAAAATAAAACTCGAAACAGGGCTGAATATTGAAATCATCAGTGGCGATCTGGAAGCTTCCATTATTTATGAGAACCATGTAGCTGAGAATATGGATACCGACCACAGTTATCTCTACATTGATGTGGGCGGCGGCAGTACCGAGCTTACTTTTTTTGCTGATGACAAGCTGGTATTCAAACAGTCATTCAATATTGGCACTATCCGCCTGCTAAAAGATATGGTGGATGAAATGCACTGGAATGAGATGAAAGACATCATCAAAAACAAAACAAAGGGATTTAAAAAAATCGTGGCCATTGGTACTGGTGGAAATATCAACAAAGTATTTTCACTCAGCAAGAAAAAAGATGGGAAACCTTTGTCCCTTGATTTGCTGAAAGATTATTACAAAGAGATTTCCAGTTTTTCACTGGAAGACCGTATCAATATTTACAAACTAAGAGAAGACCGTGCCGATGTAATTGTACCTGCCCTGCAGATATACATCAATGCCATGCGTTGGGCCGATGCCGATGAAATATACGTCCCTAAAATAGGTCTCGCCGACGGCCTTATCCAGCATCTGTATGGTGAATTACAGAAAAGTTCAGCTAGTTAGGTCTGTGAGTTAAGAGCTTTGGGCGATTGAAAATTACCGGGAGAGTATACCCACTGCTCAAAACCCATGGTACATAGCCGTACCGAATTCATTTTAACAAGCTATTACCTTACACCGAAGGGAATCCTCAAAAAACTGCCTACTTTGCAGTTCTGTTCAAGCTAAAAACAAGCAAATGTCAGTTCAGAAGGAAATCAAGAAAATCACCACCCATACCCTGTTGAAAATGAAGACAGCAGGTGAAAAAATATCCATGATCACCGCTTATGATTATTCATTTGCCCGCTTATTTGACGAAGCAGGTATTGATGTGGTATTGGTGGGCGATAGTGCCAGTAATGTGATGGCTGGACATGAAACAACCGTTCCCATTACGCTGGACCAGATGATCTATCATGCACAATGTGTGGTAAGAGGTATTAACCGTTCATTGGTGGTAGTAGATATGCCCTTTGGTTCCTACCAGTCCAATTCTGATGTTGCCCTTGCTTCTGCCATCCGCATCATGAAAGAAAGCGGCGGGCATTCCATTAAACTGGAAGGCGGTGCAGAAGTACTTGAAAGTATACAGCGTATAGTATCGGCAGGTATTCCGGTAATGGGGCATTTGGGTTTAACGCCTCAGTCGATCTACAAATTTGGTACTTATAATGTTAGGGCGAAAGAAGAAGCTGAAGCTGACAAGCTGAAAAAAGATGCGCTGTTGTTACAGGAAGCAGGTTGTTATGCCATTGTACTCGAGAAAATACCAGCCAGCCTTGCTACGGAAGTAAGTGCCGCATTAAGTATTCCGACCATCGGTATTGGTGCCGGTGCAGGTTGTAACGGGCAGGTACTGGTGATGCACGACATGCTGGGCATCAACAATATGTTCAAACCCCGTTTTTTACGACAATACCTCAATTTACAGGAACAGATACATACCGCTATAACTCAATATATTTCAGACGTTAAAACGGGCGACTTCCCCTCTGAAAAAGAATCGTATTAAGGATTTACCGATGGTTATTGATTGTTCACCCAAAACATTTTTCTAAATTGGTGAGGGAAGGATAGATTTGAATAAGATCAGTGATAGGAAGGCATGTTAGCGGAAAAGTCGATATGCATACTGGTGAGATTTATTTTCGTTCTGGTCTGAAAATATGCTTCTAAACCCGGCATAGAAAACAATACTTGTATTAAACATAAGGTATATTCATTCACACAACTTCAACCACACTTTGCGAAACGATAAAACACTCATAACGATATTCACACACATGGTGGCATGGGCCTGTTTCTTTTTTGTGCCCTATCTTGTTTTCTTCCCCAGGTTAAGGGAATTCAGCATGAGCGATAATATGCTCACCACCATCATCTGTAATAATATTTTCATTGTTCTTTTCTATTATTTCAATACACATGTATTGGTGCCCCGTTTACTCATTAACAAAAAATGGGGCTGGTATATTTTATCCATCGCTGTGTGTCTGGGTGCATTCCTTTTTTTACCAAAAGAAATTGCGAATTTCCTTGTAGAACCTGAGTTTATCAGGCAAAACAATGAATTTATCAGAAACCCTGACTTCAAAGGTGTTCCAAAGTTAACAAGGGCTCCAAGAAGGGCAAGACCTATTGCAGATCCTTACAATACCGTATTATTTCTGCTGGTATTTGCATTTGGCACCTGTATTTCTGTAACGCAACGATGGCTGAAAACAGAAAGAACAAGAAAGGAAACAGAGAACGAAAAACTGAACACAGAATTATCCTTTCTCAAATCGCAGGTAAACCCGCATTTCTTTTTCAATACCTTAAACAATATCTATTCACTGGCTGTGGTAAGAAGTGAAAAAACAGCTCCTGCTGTGATGAAATTATCATCCATCATGCGCTATATACTCACAGAAACAGAACGCGACCTGGTTCCTTTGAGAAACGAGGTAGATTTTATTCATAATTTTATTGAACTACAACAGGTTCGTTTAACAGACAAGGTAAAATTGAACTTTTCTGCTACCGGCGATATTGAAACAATGCTTATTGCACCACTCATCTTTATTCCTTTTGTGGAGAATGCTTTCAAATATGGCGTAAGTACCAAGGAGTCATCCAATATTGATATCACCATTCATACAGAGGGTAATAAAATACTTTTCCATGCCAGCAATAATATTGTTGCTTCTGAAAGTAACCTGATGGAGAATACCGGAATAGGCATCAACAATGTTAAACGCCGGCTTGAACTGATGTATCCCGACAAACATCAGTTAAGCACTACTATTGAGAACAAGACTTATGTCGTAAAACTGGAGATCACAACATGATACACTGTATAGCCATAGATGATGAACCATTAGCACTGCAACTCATTCAGGAGTACTGTGCAAAAATTTCATTCCTGAAACTTGAAAAAACATTTACCAACACCGATGAAGCCATCAGTTACATGCAGGCAAATAAAATAGACCTGCTTTTCCTCGATATACAGATGCCTGATATAACAGGCATACAGTTTTACAAAAATTTACTGGAGAAGCCGCCCGTAATATTCACTACAGCCTATAAAGATTTTGCAGTGGAAGGCTTTAATGTAGATGCGGTCGATTATCTGTTGAAGCCTTTTGAATACGACCGCTTTCTGAAAGCCTGTTACAAGGCCAAAGAATATATTGAGTTTTTAAGTTCACAGGAAGTGCAACTCAATTCACTCTTTATCAAAGTGAATTACGAGATTATGAAGGTGAATCTGAAAGATATTGACCTGATTGAAGCATTGGATGATTATATCAAAATTTACATCAAACCTAATCCTGTGCTTACTTTAATGACGTTAAAAAGCATTCAGGAAAAACTCCCACCCAGAGATTTTGTAAGGGTACATCGCTCCTTCATTATTCCACTCGCAAAAATTGAAAAATTCAGTAAATCAAAAGTCTGGATTGCAGGGAAAGAAATACCTATCGGCAGCAGCTACAGTTCGGTTTATGATCAATTACTGGAAATCTCCAAAACCAAATAAAATTCCCCGATTGAAAGCAGGCACTCACCTATCTGGTCTTGCAATCGGTTAACCTGCATAGTATTTTTATATTGTAAATGCTGAAAGGCGTTTCATGCAGGGTTTTAGATAATAAAAGTATCACAACGTTGTTCTCAACAAGGTGATACTTTTTTATTTCAAACTTACTCCTATCCTCACTGGAAATGATTTCTTTACCTTTGCAGTAAATTAACCTGCATGGATTTTTTACAAATACTCGGTATTCAACCTCAAAATAGCGGCGCTTCAACAGGTACAAACTGGATCAGCAGTCAGGCAGCCATCATCGATTCCTATTCACCCGTTGATGGTAATAAAACAGCCAGCGTTCAGTCGTCAGACCCCAAAGCATACGAAACAGTGATGCAGGCTGCGGTCAACGCATTTCAAAGCTGGCGTATGTGGCCAGCTCCAAAAAGAGGAGAAGTGGTAAGGCAGGTAGGTGAAGCATTACGCCAATACAAAGAACCTTTAGGCAAACTGGTGAGTTATGAAATGGGTAAAAGTCTACAGGAAGGTTATGGCGAAGTGCAGGAAATGATTGATATCTGCGATTTTGCAGTAGGTCTATCCCGGCAGTTGCATGGTCTTACCATGCACAGTGAAAGACCCAAGCACCGCATGTACGAGCAATGGCACCCGATGGGTGTGGTAGGCATTATTTCTGCATTCAACTTCCCCGTAGCCGTATGGAGCTGGAATGCTGCTTTGGCTTGGGTTTGTGGTAACACTACTATCTGGAAGCCCAGTGAAAAAACGCCACTTTGTGGTATTGCGGTACAAAATATTATAGCAGAAGTATTCAAGAAAAATAATGTTCCTGAAGGCGTAAACTGTCTTGTACAAGGCGGAAGAGAAGTGGGTGAATGGTTGAGTAAGGATACAAGGATACCGCTGGTATCTGCTACAGGTTCAACCCGTATGGGTAAACTGGTGGCTGCAACCGTTGGTGCCAGACTTGGCAAAACCATTCTTGAACTGGGGGGTAACAATGCCATTATTATTTCCAAAGAAGCCGATCTGGATATGGCATTGATTGGTTGTGTTTTTGGTGCAGTTGGTACAGCCGGACAACGTTGCACTACTACACGCAGACTCATTATTCATGAATCGGTTTATGAGATATTCAAAGAAAAACTGGTAAAAGCTTATGGGCAACTCAGGATAGGTAATCCATTGGATACCCATAACCATGTAGGCCCATTGATTGATAAAGATGCCGTTGAACTTTACCTGAAATCGATTGACGACTGTAAACAACAGGGAGGAAAATTTATTGTGGAAGGTGGTGTCCTGGAAGGAAAAAATTATGAAAGTGGTTGTTATGTAAAGCCCTGTATTGCTGAAGCTGGTAATCACCTTCCAGTGGTACAACATGAGACTTTTGCACCTATTCTTTATATCATGAAGTATGCAACCATTGAAGAAGCTATTGCATTACAGAACGGAGTTCCGCAAGGACTTTCTTCCGCCATCATGACTTTGAACATGCGCGAATCAGAACAGTTTCTTTCTCATGCTGGCAGCGACTGTGGTATTGCCAATGTAAATATTGGTACCAGTGGTGCAGAAATCGGTGGTGCATTTGGTGGTGAGAAAGAAACCGGCGGTGGACGCGAAAGTGGCAGCGATGCATGGAAAGCATATATGCGCCGACAAACCAATACCATCAACTGGAGCACGCAGTTGCCGCTGGCACAGGGCATTAAATTTGATTTATAATCATCCACTTTTTATCTGAGCAATTGTTATATATACCATCATTTAGTTCATGGAATTAAAAAATGGCATACAAACATTTTACGCCAAAAACCAACAGGCATGGCGGAACTGGCTGAAAAAAAATCACCAGAAGGAAAAATCTGTATGGCTCATTATTTATAAAAAGAATTCTGGTATTCCAAGTGTTTACTATCCGGAAGCAGTAGATGAAGCCCTTTGTTTCGGGTGGATTGACAGTAAACCAAACAAAAAAGACGAAGATAGTTACTACCAGTTTTTTGCCCAGAGGAACCCCAAAAGTAAATGGAGCAAAGTAAACCGCGACAAAGTAGAGCGTCTTATAGCTGCTGGGAAAATGGAACAGGCCGGCCTCTTGGCAATAACAACAGCCCAACAAAATGGAACATGGAATGCATTAGATGACGTTGAAGCCATCACTATTCCCGATGACCTCAAAGCTTTGTTTCAAAAAAATAAAACTGCCTGGAAAAACTTTAACACATTTTCCCGTTCCTCAAAAAGAGGTATACTGGAATGGATTTTAAACGCAAAAAAGGAAGCTACACGCACCAAAAGATTGGAAGAAACAGTTCGGCTCGCCAGTCAAAATATTAAAGCCAATCATCCGAAATAGTAACATTTCAAATACCTCTGCCTGAATCTCACTTCTCATTTCCAAGAAAAAAGAAAAAGTAATTAGTATATTCAGTAATACAATTCTTTCACAATGCCGATACCTGTTACTGAGGCCGTAGATCTACTCAACCGGACCCCACAAATTCTTCGCAATATGCTCGACGGATTACCCGATCAACTGGTACATGCCAATGAAGGTCCCGAAACCTGGTCGCCATTCGATGTGGTTGGTCATCTGATCCATGGAGAGAAGACAGATTGGATACCAAGGCTAAACATTTGTTTATCAGACAGCACAGATAAAACCTTTCAACCCTTCGACCGCTTTGCACAATATGAAGACAGCAAGGGTAAAACATTGCAGGCATTACTCACTATTTTTGAGCAACTGAGAAAAGAAAATATAGTAACATTAAAAGGGATGAATCTATCAAAAGAAGATGACAGGAGAATGGCTATTCATCCGGCATTGGGAGAAGTAACATTGGGGCAATTGCTGACTACCTGGGTTGTACACGACCTAAACCATATCAGCCAGCTATCAAGGATATTGGCTCATCAGTTTAAGGATGATGTGGGACCATGGAAGGCCTACCTGAGGATTGTTCAATAATCATTTAACAGGCTTTGGCACCCAAAATGTTAAGGAAAACTAAAAAAGGTTCTTCCCTGCTTAAAAAACAATTAGGGCATCGCCAAGATTATCCTAAAAAAGAGAACAGCGGTTAAATTTTCATTATCATTACGGAAATTTGTGAGGATAGTAAAAATATACTTTCAATGCTTCGTGGGATACTAAGATTAGTGGCACTGCCACTCGTGATTGTTTCAGGCCATGCATATGCACAGCAAGTACCAAAAACATGGTACCAGATGGATATTGCCAAAGACTCATTCTATGGTATCAGTCTGAATAAGGCCTACGATTTTCTCCGCAACAGCAACAAAAAAGCACAACCTGTTATTGTAGCTGTTCTCGATTCGGGTATCGACACTACACACGAGGACCTGAAACCTATTTTATGGCGCAACCCCAAAGAAATTCCCGGTAATGGAATTGATGATGATGGCAATGGTTATATTGATGATGTATATGGATGGAACTTTCTGGGCAATAAAGACGGCAGAAACATTAAGAAAGCAGCCGATGAACGTTCACGCATTTTTCATCGCTGGAAAAACCAGTTCTCCGACAGGGTACTGAACCCGGAAGAAATGACGGAAAAAGAACGCGACCAGTTTGCACTTTGGAAAAAAGCACTGAACGAACTTAACTTCAGTGCAGAAGAGCAAATGGAGCTCATGTTCGTGGAGGTAACCGCAAAAGCGCTAAAAAAGCACGATAAAATTCTTCGCCAGGAAATGGGTTGCGATGAGTACAATTTCGAAAAATTGGAAAAATTTCAGCCGGTAAGCCGAATGGGTAAAGAAGCCAAAATGGGCTTTCTCACCTGCATGAAAATGATTGGTCTCGATGCAGAAGAAAAAAACACCGTACTGCTTTCTCAGCTCGAAGAATATATTGACGGGAAAAAATCGGTTTTTGAATCAAAAGAAAAAGCCCCAAAAGATTACCGTGCTGAAGTCATCGGAGACAACTATTATAGTCTTGCCGATCGCTTCTATGGCAATGCAGATGTAATGGGGCCAGACCCAGACCACGGCACCCATGTAAGTGGTTTAATTGCTGCTCAGCGAAATAATGGTATTGGTATTGATGGCGTTGCTGATAATGTTCGTATCATGATGCTACGCGTTGTACCCGATGGTGATGAATACGATAAAGATATTGCACTTGCCATCCGTTATGCAGTTGACAATGGCGCCAAAGTAATCAATATGAGTTTTGGTAAATCTTTTTCACCTGAAAAAGCATGGGTCGACAGTGCCATCCGTTATGCGGAAACAAAAGATGTGCTGGTATTACACTCATCGGGCAATGAAGGTGCTAATATTGATGAAAAGGAAGTATTCCCCAATCCCTGGCTAAAACAATGGAACACAGTAGCGGGTAATTTTATTACAGTAGGTGCCAGCAGTGATCCTAAAATCAGCGGAAGCCTCACAGCAGAATTCAGCAATTACGGAAAAGAAAAAGTGGATGTTTTTGCACCCGGTGTAAAAATCTATTCTACCATGCCTGGCGGCAATCAATATGGCAACCAGCAGGGAACGAGTATGTCTACCCCGATTGTAAGTGGTATTGCGGCTTTATTACGTTCTTATTATCCTCACTTATCGGCTATACAGGTAAAAAAGATCATAGAGAAATCTGTCTGGATACCTGACACCACCAACCTATGTTTCAAACCTGGTGCTAAAGCTGATATTGTACCTTTCACAACATTATCCAAAACCGGTGGTATTGTAAATGCTTATAATGCTGTTGTTGCAGCAGAGCAATTTAACAATGCCAACATCAGCCATAACGAGTCTAAACCGGCTGTTGCCAAAAAGCATAAAGCACAATAACATGAGCAGACCACAAGCAGGTGATTTCCCTCCCTATTTTCAAGGATATATTGGTAAAGTAAATGTCGAGTCAGCATCAAAACTGGCAGAACAACATGGAAAAGCATTGGAAGCTTTTTATACAGGTTTGCCCGAAACAAAAGCCGACTATGCGTATGCACCCGGCAAATGGACTTTGAAAGATTTGTTACAACATGTTGTTGATACGGAAAGAATCATGTCGTATCGTTTACTGCGTATTGCACGTAAAGACGAAACACCACTGGCATCTTTTGATGAAAACAGTTATGCCGAAAATGCAAATGCGGCAAACAGGTCTTTTGCCTCCATCAAAGAAGAGTTTCTTGCTGTAAGAAAATCAACAGATCTTCTTTTACAATCGCTTCAGCCAGAACAATTAGCCCATGCAGGTGTGGCCAGTGGAAACAGGATGACAGCCAATGCACTGGCCTATATTATTTTTGGTCATATGCTGCATCATCAGTCTGTTATTGAGGAACGTTACCTGTAATTTTCAGTAGCTGAAATAATCGCATATATCTTCATCACATAGCAGGTTTTTCAGAGATGAGTTATTCAACACCTCTTTGTAATGCATGGCTTTGCCATTTACCCAAATAGTTTGATACACCAGGCGAATACCATGGCTGTAATCAACGTACCAGTTTACATGTCCGGTATATAATGGCTGAATAGGTTGTCCGTTCGATCTATGCCATCCATAAATAGCTACCCTGTCGTTTTTACCATTTGCCCTGAGTTTGGGACTGATCACCACATCTTTCTTTATTCCTGCAATCAATCCCTTCCTACCCTTTCGCTGTCCTTCAATCATCAGGTGATGTTGCCACATGGTCACTGTACTGTCTCTGAATGCAAACATGGGCAAAGGTTCAAGTTTCACGCTGGCATGTTGGTATATATCATTCACCATTTTACGGGTAGGCAGGAAACAATTGTATCGGTCTGCAATCAGTTGTGCTGTTTGTGGTGTCAGCGGAATCCTTGCCCAGTCATCATCATTTCCGATTGAAAGATAATCGGATGTTACATAATAGGTTGCCTTAATGGTTTTGCCTTTTTCATCCTTCATGCGTGTGTGAATGGCTACAAAACGATTTAAAAAAGAAGGCATATTACCGTCCGATAATAATTGTAAAGCCATTGAATCGCGCTGTTTCCATTGAAAAGCAGCAGCGGTATTGTAAAATGAAGAGCCGCCTAATCCATGAATCATCTTCAATGGTGCAACTGTTCTGCATGCCACAAATAAAAAAACAAGAAGGCATAATCGGTACATACCCTAAAAATAAGTCAGTATTGACATAAAAAAAGGAGACCAAATGGTCTCCTTTTGAAAGTATGTTTGTTGATACTATTTTGCATACAAGTGAATCGCTAACTGAACATCATTAGATGGTCCTTTATACAGTACACCAAATGTAGTTCTGTCTACGCTGAAATATGCCTGACCAAAGAATCCTTTTTCGCTTGCGCTGCGGATATTGGCATTGAATTTTACCGGAATGCTTGCACCTTTCAATGAAAGTGTACCATTGATTTCGCAATTGGTATCACTCGTATAATTTACGGTGTTGATGGTATAAGTAGCTTCCGCAAACTTAGCTACATCAAAGAAGTCGGCACTTTTCAGGTGACCTGCCAGGCGATCGCCCGATGCATCGGTTACTTTCAGGTTAGCCAGGTCAATGACAAATGAACCACCTGTTAATTTGCCATTATCTATTTGAACCGATCCACTTTTAAGAGAAAAGCTACCGGTATGAAAATCAGCGGCTTTAGAGCCGATCCAGTCAATGCGGCTTTTTTCGGTAACATTTAAAGTTACTGGAGCTTTTTTCTTCAGTAAAGTGAAAGAAGAAACGCCAATGATCATGGCGGCACTTACCAGGGTAAGGACTAATTTTTTCATGATTTAATTGTTTTACAGTTTTAGAGCGTCATAAAAATAGTAAAATTAATGTTACAACAATAATAATTCTCCATAAATCTGAATGGCTGATTCGCTTATCTTCGCAAAAATTTTTTTCGAGTATGAATCTTCACGAATATCAAGCCAAGGAACTCCTTAAAAAATACAATGTACCTGTGCAGGAAGGTATTGCGGTTGATACAGTAATGGCCGCTGAGGAAGCTTATCGTCAAATTAAGACCCAAACCGGCAATAATTTTGCTGTAATCAAGGCCCAGATACATGCGGGTGGCCGTGGTAAGGGTAAAATTGAGGGTACAGAACAGCGTGGTGTAGCAGTGGCTAAAAGCGTGGAAGATGTGGCCAGTATTGCCAAAAACATACTGGGCGGCACCCTGGTAACCATTCAAACCGGTGCTGCAGGTAAAAAAGTAAACAAAATACTGGTAGCCCAGGATGTGTATTATCCCGGCCCAAATCCCGTTAAAGAATTTTATCTCTCTATCCTGCTCGACCGTGCAAAAGGCATGAATGTAATCATGTACAGCACCGAAGGCGGTATGGATATTGAAGAAGTTGCACATAATACCCCTGAGAAGATTTTCAAAGAATGGGTACACCCCGGTGGTGGCTTACAGGGTTTCCAGGCAAGAAAAATTGCCTTTAACCTCGGATTAAGTGGTGAAGCATTTAAAAGCTGCGTAAAATTCGTGACCAATTTATACAATGCCTATGTTGGGTTAGATTGTGGCATGCTCGAAATCAATCCACTTTTCAAAACCAGTGATGAAAAAATCATTGCGGTGGATTGTAAAATGAATATTGATGATAACGCCCTGATGCGTCACGCTGATACTGCTGCATTGAGAGATGTAACAGAGGAAGACCCTACAGAAGTGGAAGCAGGTCAATACAACCTGAACTTTGTAAAACTGGATGGTAATGTAGGTTGTATGGTAAATGGAGCCGGACTGGCCATGGCCACTATGGACATGATTAAGTTAAGTGGTGGTGAGCCCGCCAACTTTCTGGATGTAGGTGGTACTGCCAATGCACAAACAGTGGAAGCAGGTTTCCGTATCATTATGAAGGATCCCAATGTAAAAGCTATTCTTATCAATATATTTGGTGGTATCGTTCGTTGCGACCGTGTTGCAGCGGGTGTAATTGAAGCTTACAATAAACTGGGTAATATCAATATCCCCATTATTGTTCGTTTACAGGGCACCAATGCTGTTGAAGCAAAAAAACTGATCGATGAAAGTGGATTGAAAGTACAGTCTGCCATCGAATTAAGCGAAGCAGCGGCACTGGTGAAGAAAGCAGTAGCTTAAAATAAATCTAACAAAAAAAAGCCCCGGCATTTTAGCCGGGGCTTTTTTTGTTACAAGCCTCAAGCTGCAAGCTTCAAGCTACAAGTAGTTTTAATACTCTTGAAGCTTGAAGCTTGTGGCTTGTAGCTAGCATCATTCTTTTATACAGTTGAAATTTCAATAAGCCTAACTTCTGTTACGGCACTGAAGGAATAACGAAGCCCGCTTTTTACTTCCACACACTCAAATCTTTTTCTTCGAAGTGCTCCTTTCATAAAAACACGGCCATTCTCTGTTTGGAATAATTTTCCTGCAGGAATTTCTGCCACAGGTATCAGTCCGGTTTGCTTTGTATTGTATTTACGAAGTACCAGTAATAAATCTGTTTCCCCATTGGCCGTAGCAGCCGGGTTCATGATGGAGCGTTTTAGTGCTATACTGATGTCTTCAGGAAACACGCCCATTCTTACAAAATCGACAAGTAAAGTGCTGTAAAAACTCTTCCATTCCAGTCCATGTGCTTCTACCCTATGTTTGTATTGTTCGAATGTTAGCAGATGGGCAAGTTCATGTAGTAAAGTAATAAGGAACTCATATTTGTTGAGGTCTCCATTAACCGTTATTCGATGGTTTTTGCCAATTCCGGCATGCCTGTAATCGCCCAGCACTGATTTTCTTTTTTTAGTGATGGTAAGATGTACTTTGTATCGCTGGATATATGCGACCACCTGTTCAAAGCTACCTTCGGGGAGAAATGCAGCCAAAGCCTGCATCGGGTGTTCAGCTTTGGGCATTCTTTTTAGGGTTCTGCTTCAGAAATAAACGTACTTCCAGCCAGGTATAAATAAAATACAAACCCAGCGAAACATAGATCGACAGGTTGCTTTTATCCTTTCCTGCAATGGAAATATAAATGAGCAAGGCTGTGGCAAAACCAATGAGTTTAATACCCATTCCTGCCATTACGGCCCTTACAATAGCATTGGGGTTTTTATTGGATGAGGCTTTGATCTGTAAGAGCAAACCGATCAGTGTAAACAAAAACAAAAGAATATTAGCAACAGTAACAACTTCAAATTGAATACCGGCAGCCCCTAACTTTTCTTTACCTAAAAGCACGAGTATATTGATACCCAGGAAAAGAAACAATAAAGGTTTAATGGTTTGTGTCATAAACTGGTATCATTTTTTTGAAGTATCCCTGACGAGTTTAATCATCAGGCCTACCAATGAAAGAAGTGGTAATAACCAGATCAAAAAAGCCTGTTTGAAAGCCCATTTTTCATCCAGCCATTTTCCCAAATATACGGTTGTCACCAATACAATAACCCATTGTGTGGCCAGACCAGCATATTGAAAAATGGAACGGGGTTGGCGATCCTTATTCATTGGATATATCTGCTTTCGGGATATTGAGGGCAATCGTATCAAGCGAGGAGGGTGTATTGCCTGAAAGCACTTTTTTTACCCCGTCTATATATTGTTCTTTATACCTGATAGCCTGTTCGAGCGAATCAGTTCTCATTTTTAATACCTGTAACGCTGTCCGGCTTTCCTTGGTTCCGTAACCCGGTATATAATATTTCAAAGGAGAAAAAGCAATCAGCGCAATCGTAAGTCCGACCAGGATGACAAAAACGGTACTCAACCCTATATAAACACTCAATCGCGATAACCTGAAAGTGACCACTTCCTCATAAGTATCATCATTCATCACCACCAGGCGATAGTTGTTACGGATACGTTTGAGGTTATTATTGTTCTCTGAGCTGGCCATACTGTAAAATCTGGTTAAAGGTAACGATGAATCCTGTTTTACCCATCGCTGATCGGGAAATAACTGTATTTTTAAACTGTTTTTATGCACAGTAATTCCAGATTCATATTTTCCCGGATGATTCCGGTCCCATATACGGTTGCCCTACTGCTTTTTTTCAGCCTGAAAAGCATGGCACAGCCTTATACAACCATTGAACTAAAAAAAGATAAACCCTACGAAAACAGGACATTACCTGCCGAAAAATCGGGTAATAAAAAGTTTACGCTTCCTAAAAGGATTTACAACAATACCGTTACCCATTTCAACTACTATTTCAATGCCAATCAGCGGCTCAATGAAATCCTTGAAAGGGCCAGTGAATCGCACAGGGACGATTACACACAATTGCTGTCATTTTATGATTATGACCTGGAGACCACTGCCCAGGACCAGATAGATACCGTTTTATACAAATGCACAGCCGGCATTCTCTTACATGATCTTCGCAGTGACTGGGTCGACAACCTCTACATGCTGATGGGTAAAGCCTATTTACTCAGAAAAGATTTCGACTCTGCACAGATGGTATTCCAGTACATCAACTATGCATTTGCACCCAAGGATGAAGGATATGATATTCCCATCGGCAGTAATGCCAGTAATGCAGGCGGTGTATTTTCCATTTCCACCAATGAAAAAAGAACGCTCTGGAAAAAACTCACTACAACCCTGCCCAGCAGGAATGAGAGTTTCATATGGATGACGAGAACTTTTATTGAACAGGATAAAGCCGCTGAAGCGGCGGGTTTGCTTGCACTGCTCAGAAGTGATGCTCTCTTTCCCACCCGTTTACAACCAGAGTTGGATGAATTGAGTGCTTATCTTTTTTATAAGCTCAATGCATACGACAGTGCAGCCAATTACCTGGTACGTGCTTTGAAAAAAGGGAACGATCATATGGCAAAAGCCAGGTCTTATTACCTCGCCGGACAATTATACGATCTGGCAGGAAAGGATAAAGACGCCATTCAATCTTACCAGACTGCCGTTAAGTTTTCGACCGATCCTTTCATGGAAGTGTATGCAAGACTCAATATTGCGGCCCTCTCTACCGGTGATAAAGACAATGCCCTTCAGGAAAACCTGAACGAATTACTGAAAATGGCCAAAAAAGACAAATATGATGTTTACCGCGATATCATTTATTATGCCGCTGCCAAACTGGAACTCAGCAGGAAAAATTATACCGCTGCACAGCAATGGCTACTAAAAAGTGTGTCTTTCAGCAACGATAATCCATTACAAAAACAGGAAAGTTTTCTCTTACTCGGCGATCTGAATTACGATCGAAAAGAATACAGTCAATCATACAGCTTTTATGACAGTGTACAGGTGAACATGGTAAAAGAAAAAGAGCAGGAAAGGATCAATACAAGAAAACCTGCTTTGCAGTTGATTGCCATGAATGAAGAAAACATCAGCAGGGAAGACAGTGTACAAAAAATAGCAGCACTGCCTGAAGCTGAAAGAACGGCTTTACTCAAAAAAATACTTCGCCAGTTAAGAAAAGAAAGTGGTTTGAAAGAGACAGATGAAACTTCATTTGGCTCCGATCTCCCTGCTGCTGGCAGCAACCAGCCTGCTGATTTATTCAACAACAATGGAGCTGAATTTTATTTTCTCAACAGCAATTTACGCAGTCGTGGTTTAGGCGAGTTCAACAGACGCTGGGGTACCAGACCTAATGTAGACAACTGGCGCAGACAATCGGCGGTTGACAAAGTTATTCCTGCTCAAAACCAGGCCATCGTTTCAGCAGATAATAAAACAGATTCCAAAAAACAGGAGCTTAGTTTAGAAGCATTACAAAATACTATTCCGCTTACTGAAGAGCAGAAAGAATTGTCGAATACCATGATCATCCGTGGTTTGCTGGAAAATGGAAAAATATTCCAGGAACAGCTGGATGATTATCCTTCTGCCATTGAAGTGTATGAAGAGTTACTCAGACGTTTTCCGCGTACTGCTGAAGCCGAAGAAGCAAGCTTTAACCTGATACAGTGTTACCGTAAAACCAATAACCTGGCCGCTGCAGATTCATTACAAAATGCTTTTACCAAAACTTTTGCCGACAGTAAGTTTCTACAAAACACTTCCACTTCAAATAAAAAAGATCCATCTGAACTTACATATGCCAACGTATACAATCTCTTTATTGAAGGTAAATTTGAAGCAGCCATTCAGGCGAAAAAACAGGCAGAACAACAACAGAGAAATTCAAAATGGACAGCTCAACTCCTGTACATTGAATCGATCTATTATATCAAACAAAAAACAGACAGCGTTGCCATTAACAGGCTCGAGCAACTGATAACCAATTTCCCCTCTTCTCCCCTCGCTGAAAAAGCGGTGACGATGATCGATGTATTAAAAAGAAGAGAAGAGATTGAGAAATACCTGTCCGATTTATCTGTTGAAAGACCCGCAGAAACGGTTACCAGGGGTATTGATCTTACCGGACCGGCTTCTATCGTGAATACCATACCAAAGAAAGACAGTTCAAACACCGCAGCTCCGGCGCCAAAAGAAATAAAACAGCCTGCAGGCGTTAATTTAACCAATGCTGTTAAATCTACACTCACACTGGCAGAACCCGAATATGAATTTGTACCCACCGATACCCAATACGCCGTTATTGTACTCAATAAGGTAGATGGTATGTTTGTGGGAGAAGCCCGCAATGCTTTTAACCGCTTTAACCAGGAGCGATTCTATAATCGTCGTTTACCCATCAATACCATAACAATTGTACCTGAAGTACAGTTATTACTGGTAGGCCCCTTCCCTTCGGCCAGTGATGCGGTAAGTTATACAGACCTCGTGAAACCCCAGGCAGCCAGCAGGATATTACCCTGGTTAAGTGCAGATAAATATGGATTCCAGATTATTAGTCCGGCCAACCTGAGGATTTTGCAAAACAAAAAAGATATCGCAGCATACAGGGCATTTATGCAAAAAGCATTACCCGATAAATTTTAACGAGTGGGAAGCACTGCTTCACTAACTCTTCTTTAGTTTTACGCATCATTATTATGAACCAATAGTGGATTGTTATGTCAAAACCCGTTCGCATTTTCTGGCGCATTTTTTTCTGGACACTTGGTGGGGGTATTTTATTCCTGCTCATGATTAACTGGGGATGGCTAGGCAGTATGCCCTCCATTGATGATATAGAGAACCCTTCTGCATCACTGGCCAGCCAGGTGTATGCACAGGATGGCACATTGATGGGTAAATACTACCTGAATGGAGAAGACAGAATCAATGTAAAATACCAGGATATCAGCAAGCATGTGATCAATGCACTGGTTGCTACCGAAGATGAACGATTTTACAATCACAGCGGTGTTGACCCCCGTTCATTGGGCCGTGCACTCGTATTTTTAGGTCGCGATGGTGGTGCCAGTACCATTACCATGCAAACAGCCAAAAACCTGTTTACCGATAACTGGAGTACTCGGAATATTTTCCTGCGGATGATACAGAAGATCAAAGAGTCGATTATTGCCATCAAACTGGAACGCAATTTCACCAAAGAAGAAATACTCACTTTATACCTGAATACCGTTGCATTCAGCGATAATGTTTACGGTATCAGAAACGCTTCCAAAACTTTTTTTCAGAAAGAACCTGACAGACTGAATATTGAAGAGTCGGCGGTTTTAATTGGCATGCTGAAAGGAGCCACCATTTATAATCCGCGGCGTAATCCAAAACTGGCTCTCGACAGAAGGAATACAGTGATTAGCCAGATGGTTCGTAATGAATACCTGACCGAGGCAGAAGCAAATATCCTGAAAAGAAAACCGATTGAACTGAATTATAAGAAGCTGGATGAGACAGCAGGTCTAGGCCCCTATTTCCGTATGATACTGGCCGAAGAGATGAAGAAATGGTGCAAGGAAAATAAAAAGAACAACGGCGACAATTATAACCTGTACAGGGATGGTTTAAAAATTTATACCACCATTAATCCCCGTATGCAACAATATGCAGAAGAAGCAGTGGCCAAGCATATGAATTTTATGCAGAAACTGTTTAATGGTCAGGCAAATATTAAAAACAAATCGATCTGGAAAGGATATGAGAACGTGCTGGAAGCTGCGATGAAACAAAGTGACCGCTGGAAAAACCTGGATCGTGATGGTTTAAAAGATGAAGAGATCAAAAAAACCTTCTATGAAAAAGTACCCATGCGCATTTTTGCCTGGAACAATAACCGGGAAACCGATACTTTGATGACGCCATATGATTCTATCCGTTATCATCGCCAGATGTTACAGGCTGGTTTTATGGTGATGGATCCATTAACTGGTGAAATCAAAGCATGGGTAGGTGGTATTGGTTTTAAAACATTCAAATACGATCACGTAAACTTCAATACCAAACGCCAGGTTGGTTCAACCATGAAACCACTCTTGTATAGCCTTGCCATTGAAGAAGCTGGGTTTACACCGAACACTACTGTGTATGATGAACAACAGAGTTTTGGGGGATACGGGATGGTTCCTGCTACGAGCCGATCATGTCAGGGCGGTGCTATGCCTATGGCTTCTGCATTGGCGTTTTCACGTAACTGTGCATCGGCCTATATCATGAAACAGTTAGACAGCGAAGGTAACAATGGTGCAAAACGATTGGTAAATTTTCTGGAGCGCTGCGATTTTAAAACCAAAATAGAACCTTATCCATCTATTGCCCTCGGTTCCTGTGAAATTTCTCTGTATGAAATGATGCAGGGTTTTAGCATGTTCCCTGGCAGAGGCTTTAATGTAAAACCCATGTACATTGCCCGTATTGAGGACAGGAATGGCAATGTTCTGGCTACTTTCACGCCCAAAAGAAAAGAAGTCATCAGCGAAGTGACCGCTTACTCTGTAGTGAAAATGATGCAGGGAACAGTACAGGTAGGTACAGGTCGTGGTATCTGGGGTTATGGCATGCCTTCTGTTGAAATGGCCGCCAAAACAGGTACTACCAATGAAAACAGCGATGGCTGGTTCATGGGTTATACACCACAACTGATGGCAGGTGCATGGGTTGGTGCCGACGATCGTTTCATCCATTTTAATAAAGAGAGTGCATGGGGACAGGGTGGTCGTGCGGCCATGCCTATCTGGGCTTATTTCTTTAGCAAAGCTGCATCGGACCCTAATTGTGGAATAGACAAGAGTGCCCGGTTTGTAAAACCAGAAGTGATGAGCAATGACCTGATCATTGATTACCTGAACGACTCTACTCCTATTTTAGGTGGTGAAGGTGAAGATGTTGGAACAGGTACGTCACAGGATTATGAAGTGCCTCAGAACATTAAACTGGAAGATATTGCGCCGGAATCTGATATTAAAATCAATCCTCCAAAAACACCAGAGAAAAAAGACGGGAAAGGAACACCACCCTCACCTGCTGATAAACCAAAAGCTGTTTTACCCAAGAAGCCCGGTGGAGAAAAATAAAGATATACTGGAATGTTATGAGTGAAATAAAAGTGATTGCCTTTGATGCCGATGATACCCTTTGGGTAAATGAACCTTATTTCAGGGAAACCGAAGACAGGTTTTGTGAATTACTGGAAGATTATATGCCGCATCATTCTGTTGCCCGTGAGTTGTTACAAATGGAAATAAGGAACATCAATCTGTATGGTTATGGTGTAAAAGGTTTTATGCTGAGTATGATTGAAGCCGCCATGGAACTTTCCAATAAAACCATCAAGGTAGATGTGATTGAAAAAATTATTGCATTAGGCAAAGGGCTGCTCGAAAAACCAATTGTATTACTAGACGATGTAGAAGATGTATTGCAGGCATTACAGGGAAAATATAAACTGGTGGTTGCCACCAAAGGTGATCTGCTCGACCAGGAAAGGAAATTGAGAAAATCTGGTTTGGAACATTATTTCCATCACATCGAAATCATGTCTGAAAAGAAAGAAGCTGATTACCAGAAACTGCTGAAGCACCTCGACATTCAACCGGCTGAATTTATGATGCTGGGAAATTCACTAAAGTCAGATGTGCTGCCTGTATTGGAACTGGGTGGTCATGCCGTTCATATCCCCTATCATACTACCTGGGCACATGAAACCATTGACAAGGACATTGAACATGCGAATTTCAAACAAGTAACATCCATTAAAGACGTTTTAGCTTTCTTATTGAAATGAAAACCTTATTAGACATCGATCAGTGGAGCCGGAAAGATCAATTCCGGTTTTTTAGTCGCTTTGAAGAACCTTTTTTTGGTGTTACTGTCCCTATCAACTGCGGACATGCCTACCGAATTTGTAAAGAAAAAGGCTATTCTTTTTTTCTGTATTACCTGCATGCCTCTTTAAAAGCAGCCAATGAAACGGAACCCTTTCGTTATATCATTGAGCAGGATCAGGTATTTGTATATGACCAGATTAATGCTTCTGCTACTATTGACAGACCCGATGGTAGTTTTGGTTTTTCCTACATAGATTACCATCCCGATTTCATTGCATTCAGCTCAAACGCAAAAAAAATCATTGAAGAAGTGCGTAATTCAACAGGACTGATTCCAGCCATTTCAGGTGAAAATGTTATTCATTATTCTTCCATTCCCTGGTTGAACTTTACGGCTATTTCGCATGCACGCTGTTTTAGCTACAAAGATTCATGTCCGAAAATCACTTTTGGAAAAATGACAGAACAAAATGCTGTTCAGCAAATGCCCGTATCTGTTCATGTACACCATGCGTTGATGGACGGCTTTCATGTAGCGCAGTTTGTAGACCGATTTCAGGAATTATTAATGCGATATTAAAGAGCATTACCTTTCAGATTAAAGTTGAGTGAGAACTGGTGAAAGAGTTGTCGCTGGTAAAATCCTGTCGCATATCGAATATGTACCTTAGGCAGCACTACTGCAGTACCCAGCGTAAAGCCATTCAGTCCATTGCTGATGTTAAATCCATTCAAATCATTCCTGCGTTGAAAATGATACCCTGTTGTGAATTCAATTTTTTCATGCGGGAAAAACTGTGCGGCTATTACCACATGATTGAATATTTTTTGGAGTGTACTCTTTTTGGTGAAATCATCGTCACCCTCCCCTGCCCTGAAACTGGTATCGTTGTAAAAATTATTGAACCGGTGCAGGTTGTGAAGGCTTAACGAAAACTGAACAGGCGCTTTTTCCAGTCTTTTAGTAATACCCATCTGTACATCAAAAGGCAGTTCTTCCTTTCTGCCCGAACCGTCATAGGTACTGATCTGGGTACCCATATTTTTTACGACAATACCTGCCTGTAAGCCTTTCTCTTCATCATGGTAGTTTAATGCCACATCCATGGCCATGCCGGAAGATCGGTATTGTCCATAACCCGAATGGATAAATTTCAATGTAGCACCATACCACCATTTCTCTTTATGACTACGTGAAGCCATTACCTGAACCACATAATCCCTGGGTCTAAAACTGCCGGATATATTCCCCGAAGCATCTGTTTGGTCAATATTCCCGTAATTAAAATAATTGACCCCGACCCCTATATTGGTTTTTGCATCTTCCAAATGCCAGGCTCCTGTAAGACTATAATTACTGATACCTGCCACAAATGCATTAAAAGAGGTATTGAGTTGCTGGTGCATTTCTTTTCTGAGCAATGCAGGATTATGGAAAGTCATTCCCACGTCTTTTCCCGGTATAGAAATATTGAGGCCACCCAATGCAGACAACTGGGCAGTATTGGGTTGTTTGAGGAAATTAAATACAGCGTTGCCACCCAAGGTCTGGGCGACACTTATATGCCCCATCAGGCATAAGCTAATCACTATAAAAAATCTGCATTTCAATACAGTCAAAACTAATGTAACTGAGGGAAGAAAGATGAGGAAGAGGCAATTTTATTAGATGTTTATACTCATCGAAATCCCCTCTTCTCCCTTTCTCTTTGTTAACTATAATTAAGCAATAGTGAAGTTTACTATTTGTGAAAGGCTATTAAGAGAAAGGGAGCTAGATTAAGTTATATAAAAAAAAGAATCCCCCATGGAGATGGGGGATTTTAACCCTTAAAACAACCAACATGAAGAAAATGTTGATGTTTAAATAACAAGTACAACGGCCAATAGTTTAGCCATCGCATAAATTTTAATGTTATACCAGTGCAATATCTACTACCTGTTGCATGGTTTTTACATAATGGAACTGAACACCGCGGATAAAATCTCCTTCTATTTCCTTCACATCTTTCTCGTTTTGCGAACAGAGAATGATTTCTTTTAACCCTGCTCTTTTGGCTGCCAGCACTTTTTCTTTGATACCTCCTACGGGCAATACCTGCCCACGTAGGGTGATTTCACCTGTCATGGCCAGATAAGGTTTCACTTTTCTGCCTGTAAATGCAGATGCAAGAGAGGTTAGCATGGTAATACCAGCGCTTGGACCGTCTTTCGGTACGGCACCCTCCGGTACATGTATGTGAATGGACTTCTTTCCAAACTCATCCGGATCTATCCCATATTTTCGGGCATTGGCCTGCAGATAGCTGAGTGCTGTACTGGCACTTTCCTTCATTACATTACCCAGATTACCGGTCAGCTTAAGATCGCCTTTACCTTCTCCGAGAATGGTTTCAATAAACAGTATATCGCCACCCACATAAGTCCAGGCCAGACCAACCGCCACTCCGGGCATATTGGCTGTTTTATAAATTTCGTTGCTGTATCTGGCGTGTCCGAGTATTTTCTCTATATCTACAGCCGTTAAAGTTGTTTTGAGTTTGTTTTTAATAGCCAGCTCTTTTGCCTGGTACCGCATAATGGATGCCAGTTGTCTGTCAAGTTCCCGAACACCGCTTTCCCTTGTATAGTTTTCAATGATCTTTTCAATCACTTTATCATTCATCTTCACATTCACTTTTCCCAGACCATGTGCTTCTTTTTGTTTGGGGAGCAGATGTCGTTTGGCTATCTCTACTTTTTCTTCTACCGCATACCCGCTCAAATCAATGATCTCGAGTCGATCGCGTAAGGCAGGTTGTATGTTCTGGATATTATTGGCTGTGGCAATAAACAATACCTTGCTGAGGTCGTATTCCAGTTCCAGGTAATTATCATAGAAACTGTTATTCTGTTCCGGATCGAGTACTTCCAGTAAGGCTGATGATGGATCACCACGGAAATCGTTGCCAATCTTATCAATTTCATCCAGTATCATCACCGGGTTCGATGACTTGCATTTTCGGATATTCTGTAGAATACGTCCGGGCATGGCACCGATATAGGTTTTGCGATGACCACGTATTTCGCTTTCATCATGCATTCCACCCAGACTCAAACGAACATATTTACGTCCGATAGCATGGGCGATGGAGCGACCCAAAGATGTCTTACCAATACCGGGAGGTCCAAGGAAACAAAGAATCGGGCTTTTCATATCACCCTTCAGCTTTAATACAGCCAGGTATTCGAGGATCCTGCTCTTGATCTTCGACATGCCATAATGGTCAATATCTAATACCTTTTTGGCATTTTTGAGGTCATAATTATCATTTGTATGTTCATCCCATGGGAGGTCGAGCATCAGGTCGAGGTGATTGTACACGACTGAGTAATCAGGTGTACTGGGGTGCATTCTTTCCAGTTTCTCAATACCCGATTTGAAAAGGTTTTTGGCTGTATCTGGCCATTTTTTCCCTTCGGCTTTTTTCTTCATCTCTGCTATCTCACGCTCATTGGTGTCGCCGCCAAGTTCCTCCTTGATGCTTTTCAGTTGCTGCTGAAGAAAATAATCACGCTGTTGCTTGTCTATTTCAGTGCGGGTTTTATTGGTCACTTTATCCTTGAGTTCTGCAAACTGAAGTTCACGCTGAAGTATGTGGATGAGTTTTTCGGCTCGCTGATGGATATCATGTATTTCGAGCAGTCCCTGTTTTTCAGACAGATCGCTGTTGAGGTTGCTACTCACAAAATTGATGAGGAAGGACGGGTTCTCAATGTTTTTGAGGATAATGGATGCCTCGGTAGGCAGGTTGGGCGACAACTGTATGATTTGGGTTGCCAGATCCTTGATACTGCTTACAATAGCATTAAAGTCTTCCTGTACAGGCACTTCATCATCTGCCAGCATACGTATGGAAGCCCTGAAATAAGGGTCTTCTGAAACCATATTCAGCAGTTCAAATCTTTTCTTACCCTGTATGATGATGGTAGTACCCCCATCCGGCATTTTGATGAGTTTGACGATCTTGGCGATGGTACCAATGGCACAGAGGTCTTTAGGCTCTGGATCTTCAACATTCACATCTTTCTGTGCCAGTACACCGATCAGTTTATCGCTTTTATAAGCCTCGTTTACCGCTTTGATACTTTTATCTCTTCCTACTGTGATAGGCAATACCACACCCGGAAAAAGTACCGTGTTACGCAGTGGCAATATGGGAAGTGTATCTGGAATGACTGTATCCTTGTCAAAATCACCATCATTTTCATTGATGGGTATAATGGGCATAAAGTCTGTATCGTCTTCGGACCTAAAAAAAAGTTTCTCGTTCAACATATTGTGTTTTCAATCTTAAGCCAGATTGACATGAATAGTCAATCCATTACCGATGAGGTAAGTCGGCAAAAATAAGTCAATATTGATGCCATGCGTCTAAAAAAGGGAAGATCGGTACAAACTGTCGCAAAAAAAATCTCCCGCCAGAGGCGGGAGACCTTTTAATCCCGATGCGATCGGGAAAAGCTTCTTGCAAGAAGTAATATTGTCTAAAAACAAATACTACTAGTGAGCAGCTGGAGCAGCAGTTGTGTCAGCAGCTTTTGCTGTAGTGTCAGCAGCAGCAGTTGTGTCAGCAGCAGCAGGAGCTACAGTTGCAGTTGTGTCAGCAGCTGGAGTTTCAGTTGTTTCACCAGAGTTACATGCAGCGAAGAAACCTGCAACAGCTAAAATTGCGAATACTTTTTTCATTGTACTTGTTTTTAAAATTTTTTGTTTGGGCGCAAAGATAATGGTCAAATTGTCTTTTGCAAACTTTTAACAGCTTTTTTTACTTCTTCCTGAAAAATATCCGAATCGGCACTCCCTTGAAATTGAAGCTTGTTCGCAGTTGATTTTCCAGATAATTACGGTATGGCTGTTTAATATCATCGGGATAATTGGTAAAAAACGCAAAAGATGGTACCACTGTAGGCAATTGTGTCACATATTTAATTTTTACCGTATTTCCCCTTACTACAGGTGCATGGTATGCCTGAACTGCTTTCAGCATGATATCGTTCAACTGAGATGTTGGTATTTTTCGCTTCTTGTTCTCATACACTTCCAGCGCTATTTCGATAGCTTTGAAAATCCTGGTTTTATCTTTTACAGAAATAAATAAAACAGGCACATCAGTAAATGGGGCGATCCTCTTCTTTAAAGTTTTTTCATAATCACGTGCTGTATTTGTCTCTTTTTCAACAAGATCCCACTTATTTACCAATACCACTATACCTTTCCCCTTGCGGGTAGCCAAACTAAAAATGGTTACATCCTGGGCAGTGATTCCTTTATCGGCATCGAGTACCAGCAGGCATACATCAGCCTCATCCATGGCTTTAATGGCCCTGATGATGGAATAAAACTCCAGATCATCTTTCTCTTTACTCTTTTTACGGATTCCTGCTGTATCGATCAGCATAAACTCTTTTTGAAAGAGCTTATAATGGGTATGAATCGTATCGCGGGTTGTACCTGCTATATCGCTCACGATGGTCCGCTCTTCGCCGATCAATGCATTCAGCAAAGATGATTTTCCAACGTTTGGCTGGCCGATGATGGCAAACTTGGGTAAACCATCATCCTTGGTTGTGTCTTCAGAATCCTCGGGGGAAATACCGGCTGCTATCGCATCCATCACCTCTCCAGTTCCACTACCTGAAATACTGCTAATGAAGAAGTTATGAGCGAAACCTAAACTATAAAATTCAGTTGCTTCCAGCTCGCGGGTACCATTGTCCACCTTATTGACAACCACATATACAGGTTTGGTGGTGCGACGCAGCATATCGGCCATCGCTTCATCCAGGTCAGTTATACCCGTGGCTACATCTACCATAAACACGATAGCATTCGCCTCATCGATGGCAATCTTTACCTGTTTTCTGATCTCCTTTTCAAAGATATCTTCTGTATTCGGTACAAATCCTCCTGTATCGATCAGGTTGAATACTTTACCATTCCAATCAGCCATACCATACTGCCTGTCGCGGGTAACCCCGCTGATATCATCCACAATGGCTTTCCTTGTTTCTAGCAAGCGATTAAAAAAAGTGCTCTTCCCCACATTAGGTCGTCCCACAATTGCAACTGTATAACCCATAATTGTATTTTTTACTACACTAAATAATTAAGTAATTATTCTAAATAAATGATTATCAAATTATTGATATCCATATTCATTTAACTGCATTTCATTATCCCTCCATTTAGGTCTTACTTTCACAAAGAGTTCGAGGAACACTTTCTGACCAATAAATGCTTCGATATCTGCCCTTGCCAGCGTACCCACTTCCCTGATCATCTTACCTTTTTCACCAATAATGATGGCTTTCTGGCTTTCCCTTTGAACGATGATATCGGCCTGGATCTTTACCAACTGCTCTTTCTCTTTAAACTCATTCACCATCACAGCAGTATGATAGGGTATCTCATCTCCAAACAACTGGTAAATTTTCTCCCGCACCATCTCCCCTACAAAAAACTTGGTAGGCAGATCGCTCAGGTCATCCTCACTATAAAAAGGAGCTGCTTCGGGTAAAAATGAAAGGACCGCATCCAGCAATTTTTGCAGATGAACTTTCTGAAGGGCTGAAATTTTGACCAATTGCCTGCAGTAGGTTTTACCTGCAAAAAAAGCTTCCGCTTCTGCAATCTTGCCATTGGCGGCTGTATCGATTTTATTGAGTACAACTATGGCAGGTACTTTTAACCGGAGTCTGCTGAATATTTTGTCACATTCCTGGAAATCGTCATTGGCTTCCACCATCAGCAGGGCGAGGTCGGCATCTTCCATGGCACTTTTTACCGAGGACATCATTCGCTCATGAAGCTTGTACTTTGGATCGATGATACCCGGTGTATCGGAAAAAATGATCTGGTATGCTCCCGGTTTGTTCAAAAATGCTTTGATCCGGTGGCGGGTGGTCTGGACCCTGGGCGATACAATTGCCATTTTCTCTCCCACCAATGCATTAAGTAAAGTGCTTTTACCGGCATTGGGGCGACCAAATATGTTGACAAATCCTGATTTCATAATAAGTTGGGAAGTCGGAATGTCCGGAAGACGGAAAGAGGAAACTCAGATGAGAACGAAACAACAAGATGTGAAAATGATCCTTATAAAACCCGCATCTTTTATTATTCAGTATCCAGAGAAGCCCCTAGCCGAATTACGAGTCATTCTGACTCAAAATTATACCTTTTTAATACAAAAGGCCTCCAATCTGAGGCCTTTCGATTTTTCTGTTGCGAGGGAAGGGATCGAACCTCCGACCTTCGGGTTATGAGCCCGACGAGCTACCGCTGCTCTACCTCGCGATGTAATGGGGTGCAAAGGTAGGGGCGGGGAACTTCTCTTCCAAATATTATTTAATTAATCATCGGATTTACGCTTCACAGTAGCACCTCCGCTGGTATTGATATCTCTGATCAATCCTTGACCTTTATAGTAAATAGCACTGGCCCCACTGGCAGTTGCATTCAATTCTTTGTTCACGGTTACCCTTACCACCGATGCGCCTGAAGCATCTACTTTACACTGTTCGGCACTGATGTCGTATCCACGGATATCACTTGCTCCATTGGCATTCACGCCCAGCATTTTCACTGAGCCGTTTACGGTAATACGTGATGCACCGCTGGCTTCCAGTTTAAGGTCAGCTACTTCTACATCGCCTTTGAAATCGCTTGCCCCAGACATTTCAATCTTCAATTGCTCCTGTCTGATCTTGCCGGTTACTTTTACATTACAGGCACCGCTGGCTTCAATACTGTTGAGTTGTTTGAAAGTAACATAGGCTTTCATCTTATGGTTACCCCATTTTTTCCAGTTCAGCCCCTTACCATCAAAATAAATACGAAGGGTATTACCACGCATTTCGGTGCGTATCCTGGTAATTATTTCATCGGAACTGGCACTTACAGCCACTGCATCTTCTGTACCCTGCGACAGGTAAAGATCTATGGCACTCGACACATCGATAGCTGTGTATCCCTTGAGATTTCGCACTTCGGCATTACCATCGTGTACCAGGTTCTTTTCTACCTGAGCCATTACAGGTACTGTTGCAGTGAATACCATTAAAAGTATAAGTATGCGCTTCATAACGGGGGTTTTGTGTGTAACGGGTATCATCGTTTAAAGTTACAGTTGGGGATAATATCCACATTCAGTACTTTTACACCAGATCATTCCTCGGGGTGCTCCCCGCCAATGGCGGGAGGGCTGAGATAATACCCGTTGAACCTGAACAGGGTAATTCCTGCGAAGGGAAGGCGTACATTTTTGGTCGTACCTCTCTCCTATTAGCTGTTCCCTGTTCCCATTTGTAAACTTTTAAACCATTAAAATGAAAAAGTTTTTGGGAACAATGTCGCTGACATTCCTCATCCTGCTCGTATCTGGGCAAAACAAAAACCTGGTTCGCGGTACCGTAACCGACAGAACCAATCAACAACCTGTAGCCGGTGCATTGGTATCGGTCAACAATTTTCAAACCACTACCGATGGAAACGGCCGTTTCTCACTCACCTGGGCCGGATCGGTGAAATCCGTTTTATGGGTAAAAAGCCTGGGGTATCGTAACAAAGAAATCGATCTTTCTGCTGTTTCACAGAACAATGAAATGAGTATTGAACTCGAACCCGGCAGTTTGTTTTTGCAGCCGCTGGAAGTAAGATCAATCCGTGCTGCAGATAAAGCTCCTTTTGCCAAAACCAATCTTGGAAAGGAAGAAATTGTGAAAAACAATCTTGGTCAGGATATTCCTTTCCTGTTAAACCAGACCCCTTCTGTTGTTATTAACTCCGATGCCGGCAATGGTATAGGATACACCGGTATCCGTATCCGTGGTACCGATGCAACACGTATCAATGTGACACTGAATGGCATACCCTACAATGATGCGGAAAGTCTGGGAACATTTTTTGTGAACCTCCCTGATTTTTCTTCATCTGTAAACAGTATTCAGGTGCAACGTGGAGTGGGAACTTCTTCCAATGGTGCCGCAGCATTTGGCGCTACCATCAATTTATCGACCAATGAGTTCAATGAAAAAGCCTATACTGAATTCAACAACAGTTTTGGCTCTTTTAATACGCGGAAACATACCCTGAAAGCTGGTACAGGTTTACTGGGTAAACATTTTACACTTGATGCGCGTGTCAGTACTATACAGAGTGATGGCTATATTGACCGTGCCAGCAGTGATCTGAAATCATTTTATATCAGCGGAGCATGGCTCAGCCGGCAATCATCACTTCGTTTCAATGTGTTCAGTGGCAAAGAAAAAACTTACCAGGCCTGGTATGGTGTTTCGCAGTCGTTGTTAACAACCGATCGTACCAATAACCCGGCAGGAACTGAAAAACCAGGGACACCTTATGATGATCAAACAGATAATTATACACAAACTCATTACCAGTTATTTTTCAACCATGCATTTAGCAGTACCTGGTCTTTGCAAACTGCTGCTTTTTTAACCAGAGGTTACGGTTATTATGAAGAATACAAAGCCAACCAGCGTTTTTCAAACTATGGATTACCCGACCCGATTGTAAATGGCACTCCGGTTACACGCACTGATCTTGTTCGCCAGCGCTGGCTGAATAATTATTTCTATGGGCAGAATATTTCTTTGCAATACCGTAAAAAAGGAAATGAATTTACACTCGGTGGTGGATGGAGCACGTATGTAGGTGATCATTATGGTACATTACCATGGTTACAGACAGGCACAGCAGTGGCGGGTTACCGTTATTACGATAATCCGGCACTAAAAAAAGACGCCAATCTATTTGCCAAATGGCAACAACGTTTTACCGATCACTTTTTTGGTTTTATTGATATACAGTATCGGAACGTATCACATGACATGAGAGGGTTTCAGAACAACCCGTCTTTAGTGGTAAACAGGGATTTTAATTTCTTTAACCCGAAAATTGGTTTCACTTACAGAAAAAATAACTGGCAGGCTTTTATTAGTTATGCCATTGGTCAGAAAGAACCTAACAGGGATGATTTTGAAGCGGGCGTTAGCAATCAACCCAGGTCAGAAAAATTACAGGACCTTGAGTTGGGTATTGAATACAAAAAAAGCAACTACCATTTTGCCGCGAACCTCTACTATATGAATTATGTAAACCAGTTGGTTTTAACCGGTCAGATTAATGATGTAGGGGCTTATACCCGTTTCAATGTTCCGAAAAGTTATCGCCTGGGTATAGAGTTACAGGCGGGGTGGAGACCTGCTGAATGGTTATCTGTGGGAGGAAATCTTACCCTGAGTAAAAACAAAATCAAGTCCTTCACCGAATACACAGACAATTACGACTCGGGCAACCAGGATGCCGTACAAAGAAAGAATACCGATATTTCTTTTTCACCTGCAACCATTGGCGGATCACAAATCATGTTCTATCCCACAAAACAATTCGAACTTGGTTTAATTGGTAAATATGTTGGCAAACAGTATATGGATAACAGCCAGTTAAAAAGAAGTGAACTGAAGGCATTTGCCACACAGGACCTTCGTGTATCTTATAGCTTTAGTCATAAAGTATTCAAACAGGTACAAATTATCGGACAGATCAATAACCTGTTTAACAAACTTTATGAACCCAATGGTTACAGCTATAGCTATACAAGTGGCGGGGTATTTTATACCGATAATGGCTACTACCCGATGGCAGGAAGGAATTTTATGGTTGCAGTGAATCTGAAGTTCTAAACAGAGGAATAAGAAATAAGGAACAGAGAAATAAGAAAGTGAGGGCAATTCTCCTTTCTTATTTCTCTGTTCCTTATTCCTCTGTTTCTTATTTATTCTTCTCCTGCCACGCCAGCATACCACCTGTTACATTAACAACATGTTGGTAGCCCATGGTTCCGAGGATGAGACAGGCCTGTCCGCTTCTGTTTCCACTGCGACAGTATACATAAACGGTTTCGTCTTTCAGGTCTTCAATATCATCTACTTGCATGGTTTGAACTTTGCCTAATGGCAGCAGAATTCCACCAATATTAAATTCGGCATGTTCATGTGGTTCTCTTACATCAACAAGGTGAAGCGTTTCACCATTATCCAGTTTTGCCTTGAGTTCTTCTACAGTAATTGTTTGCATAATAAAAGAGATACTATTGGTTAGTTTTGGTTGGGAGGAGGAATAATTCTTCCTGTATCGCGGATTGGAGCAACATTGCTGATATAAATATCCATCAATTGTCCCTGGCGAATTTTATTGGGTGTGCGGTTACCGGCATCATCTATCATGTCAGATAAATATTCCGGTGATTGTCTAACTACAAATGCTGTAGCAGAATCGCGAATAGAACCTACTGCCACTATTGCGCCTACATTGATACTCATGCTCGATAAATATGACCGGGCTTCCAGCAGGGTCATACCAATCAAATTGGGAACATCCATCTCGTTCCCACCTAATCCACTTCCTAGGACAAAATTAATGGTGGCTCCCAGTGGCACTTTATCACCTTCTTTTATAGCTACTCCATTATAGAGTTGTTCCAATACAGAGTTTCTGGCAATATCGGGCTTGTAGGTAATGGTTCCCATTTTTAACTGAAGACTCTGCAAGTATAGTTCTGCACTCTTCACTGAATATCCGATCAGGCTGGGCATTTCTACCTGTGGTGGCACCATACGGTTAACGGTCAGGTAAATGGTTCTGCCCGATTTAACGGTTGCATCGGCCTCTGGTGTCTGACGCACCACTGCCAGTTTAGGAATACTATCTACATACACAGAATCCTGTATGGCTACTTCAAACCCTGCCTGTTCCAACATCTGGGTAGCTGCTGTTATTTCCTGTCCGGTTACAGATGGCACTTTGGCGGTATTACCATAACCAGTAATCCACCCCAATAAAGAGAAGAATAAAATGATCAGGATCAGTATAATACCTAATCCGGCGAGCATATTCACCCAAAGGGGTTTTTCGGTTATTTTCTGTATGAACTGTTTCATGCTTCGGTGCAAACCTAAAATTTATCTGCAGAATATTAAACAAGTTAAAGTATTCCCTTTGTGTACCTGTTCTTTGGCCCTTATTTTTTCAAATTTTAACGAAGCGCTTCTTTCACCACTGCCGTATAAAAATCTTTCAGCGACCATCCTTTTGCCCTCACCTGCTGTGGAATTACGCTGGCGTCACTCTGACCTGGCACGGTATTTACCTCGAGCATATAAGGCTGCTGCAGGGTACTATCATAAATAAAATCAATCCGTACCACACCCCGGCAATTCAATACTTCATACACACGTTTGGCTGCTGCTTCGAGTTGGTCCTTCATGTGATCATCTATCTGAGCAGGTGTGGTTTCAACACTTTTGCCCTGGTATTTGGCTTCAAAATCAAAGAACTCATTCTTTGTTTCAATTTCTGTGATGGGTAATACCTGGATATTTCCGTCAGATTTAAAAACACCAATGGTAAACTCGCGGCCGCTGATAAATTCTTCTACCAGTAACTGGCTATCTTCTTTAAAACCTTTTTCCAAAGCCATTGGAAGTTCTTCCTCGGTGTTTACCTTACTCATTCCAATACTGCTTCCACCACTATTGGGTTTTACAAATACCGGCAACCGTAATTGCTGAAGTATATGCGCAGGTGTAACAGGTGTATGTTTAAACAGGTGCAGCGATTTAGCAACATTGATTCCACTAAAAGAAACAACGGCCACCGTATAACGTTTGTTCATGGTTAATGCAGAAGTAGCAGCATCACAACTTGTGTAGGGTAAACCCAGCATATCAAAATAGCCCTGCAGTTTACCGTCTTCACCCGGTGTTCCGTGAATACATAATAAGACTACATCAAAATGAATGATATTTCCATTATCGTTGATAGAGAAATCGTCCCGATTCACTTTCGATTTTTCTCCATTAGCTGCCTCATACCACCAGCCGGCAGCGTTAATATCGATTTTATATACATCGAATAAATCTCTGTCGAGATGATTACCAACTGTAACAGCACTTTTATAACTAATCTGGGCTTCTCCACTTAATCCACCCGTAACCAATGCCAGTTTTTTCTTCATGATGATTTTGCAGGTTTTCAACAAAGATAGGGAGAGCAATTGTTGGATGTCAGATGGCAGATGTCTGTTATAAAAATAAATCAGACATCTGCCATCTGACATCTGATATCTGCCATAAAAAAGGTGAAGAAACTACCCGTCTCTTCACCTCACGTTGACGGGAAATATCACCCGCCGTTACTAGTTGTCGTATGTTCAGATACAACAATGATTGTAGTACTAAACTAAAACGTTTTTCCGGCAGCTGCAAGCTTTTCAGGGAAAAGTTTAGCACAACTACCTGTGCATTAAATGTGCATTTTCTCTTTCTTCGCCAACAGTTCTTCTACTGTTTCCTGGTACATTTCATCGGGTACGCAACAGTCTACCGGACAAACCGCTGCACATTGTGGTTCTTCATGAAAACCCTGACATTCGGTACACTTGTTAGGTGTAATATAGTAAGTATCAACACTAATGGGTTCAAAACGCTGGTCGGCATCTACAGCAGTTCCATCCATCAGGGTAAAGTTTCCTTTGATGGTGGTTCCGTCCGAAATGGCCCATTCCACGCCACCTTCATAAATGGCATTATTGGGACATTCGGGCTCACAGGCGCCGCAATTGATACATTCTTCGGTTATTTTGATGGCCATATAAATGGGTTTGTTGAGTTAGTGATTCTACATTTGCTTTCCAAAAATACGGTTGACAAATGATTTTACAAGAACGAATTCAGTTACTGGCCCGTTTAGGCGAATATATGTTAAGTAAGGAGGAGGAATGGCTGGCGCTTCAGGAGAGGGCTTATAGAGAAAACGCATGGTTTATTCCCGAGTTCCTGGACCGTTCCATTCAACAAATAGCCCACCAGTTTCTCCGGGCAGATCTTTTAACGAACTGGGCCAAAAGCTATGAAGTAAAAGATACACTCCTGCAACCCAAAACAGTGGGTATTGTAATGGCAGGGAATATTCCGCTTGTTGGTTTCCATGATTTTCTTTCGGTATTTATCAGCGGGCATGCCATGGTCATCAAAACATCCTCAAAAGATGAGTGGCTCATCAAACACCTGGTGAAGAAAATGTACGAATGGGAAATTACTGTTCAGAACCATGTTTCATTTGCCGAGCAATTAAAAGGCTGTGATGCTTATATAGCCACAGGTTCAAATAATTCGGGCAGGTATTTCGAATACTATTTTGGCAAATACCCCAACATCATCCGCAAAAACAGAACTTCAGTTGCCGTACTCGATGGATCAGAAACAACCGAAGAACTGTCATTACTTGCCGATGATATTCAATTGTATTTTGGTCTGGGTTGTCGGAACATCACCCAGTTATATGTTCCTGAAGGGTATGATTTTGTTCCACTGTTAGAGGCATTAAAAAAATATGCTTACCTGATGGATTACCACAAATACAAACATAATTACGATTATCACCTGGCCCTGTTAATCATGGGAAACAAGTATTACATGAATAATGATACAGTCATCCTCACAGAAAACAGTTCCCCATTCTCACCCGTAAGCCAGGTTCATTATCGTTTTTATACCGACAAAAAAGCTTTACCTGAACAATTGGAGGGCAATACAGACATACAATGCGTGGTTGGACATGGATTTATTCCATTTGGTCAGGCTCAGCAGCCAAAACTGACAGATTATGCCGATGGGGTTGATACCATGGCTTTTTTACAGCAGCTCGACTCAAAATAATCCGCAAACAGTCATTTTTCAGGTAGACAGCATCGGCGCTAATATGCGGATAATCAAGTAACTTTAAGGTTGACTACGGCCTGATCTACGAGGATTGCCGTAAAACATTTGTTAAATACTGTCAGTGGTAAACTGTCAATTAAACAGCTTTGTTTATTTGCTGTCTGAAAGGCATATTTTTTGATTTAAAAGTATCATTCAAATTTTAAAGACCATGCATATGAATCTTAAGAACATTTTAGCCGTGGTTGCCATTAGTGCCACCACAGCTGTCCTCAGTGTCTGGGGCTTTGGTAAATACAACGATTACCAGCGTGCAGGTGTACAGGAAGCCGGCAAGCTTCCGGTTAATTATGCCGGTTTTTTTGATAAAAACAATAATGCAGGTGCAACCATCGATTTTACGCCTGCAGCTACCAGTGCTACACCTGCAGTAGTGCATATTAAAACAAAAACAAAGGCCCGTCAGGTAAGTAATACACAGCGTCAGCGCAGCAACCCTTTTGCTGATTTGTTCGGAGATGATTTTGGTGACTTCTTTGGTGGTCCCCGTGTGATACCTGAGCAACGAGCAAGCGGAAGTGGTGTTTTAATTACCGAAGATGGTTATATCATTACCAATAACCACGTGATAGATGGTGCAGATGAAATTAATGTAACACTGGCCAATAAGAAATCTTACAAAGCAACACTGGTAGGTACAGACCCCAGCAGCGATATTGCCGTTATTAAAGTTGAAGGGAAAGCACTTCCTTACCTGGTATATGGCAACAGTGATGAAGTAAAACTGGGTCAGTGGGTACTTGCCATTGGTTATCCTTTGAACCTTGATGCAACAGTTACCGCAGGTATTGTAAGTGCTAAATCAAGATCTATTGGTATCAACAGTCGTCAAAGTCAGAGCCCTGTTGAATCATTCATACAAACAGATGCTGCTGTAAACTCTGGCAACAGTGGTGGTGCACTCATCAATACCTCTGGTGAACTGATTGGGATTAATTCAGCCATAGCTTCTCCTACAGGTTCTTATGCAGGTTATTCTTATGCCATCCCGGTAAATATTGTAAAAAAGATTGTTACAGATATTGTGAAATTCGGTACGGTTCAACGTGCATATATCGGTATTAACTATCCAAGTGAAAACTTGTCTGATGACCAGAAATTAGCATTGGAAAAAGAACTCGGCACTTCTATCAAAGAAGGTGAAGGTGTATATATTACCGGTGTTCCTGAAGGAGGTGCTGCTGCAGCAGCAGGCTTAAAGAAAGGCGACCTTGTTACCAAAGTAAATGGCAACCTGGTTACCAATGGGGCTGAATTGCAGGAACAGGTAGCATTGTATAAACCCGGCGATAAAATCAGCGTGAGTTATAAACGTTCAGGAAAGGAAAGTACTGTAAATATTACATTGAAAAACAAAGTGGGTACTACTGAAATTGTAAAAACTGCTTCTGCCATTGAGCAACTGGGAGGTGAACTCGAAAACATCGATAAAAGCCTGGCCACCGCCAACGATATTAAAGGCGGTGTTCGTGTAAGAAAAGTAGGCACTGGTTTATTAGGTAAAAGCAGGATGCAGGATGGCTTTGTGATTACTGGTGTTAACGGACGTGAAGTAAAAAATATTGAAGAGTTACAGGAGGTATTATCTTCCCTCAAAGGTGGTGGTGTTGTAAGACTTGAAGGTATTTATCCTGGTTTTGAAGGAAGTTATACTTACCCACTTAATTTATCGAGAGAATAACCAATAAGATACTATTCATAAAAAAAGCGAATGAAATTCATTCGCTTTTTTTATGGGTGCTGTTTCACATACACCAAAAAATCACCGGGTAATAATTCGTACTGCTCCGTTCCGGAAAATGTATAGGTTATATCAGAAAATAATTGTTTGAACTTACCATTCAACCACTCATGTGCTATATGCATGCTGATCCTTTCTTTTTCTGAAAGGTTTAATAATACCAACACAAGTTCATCTGCTTTTTTCCGTAAATAAGCCATTACAAATGAGGAGTTGGTTGGCAAAATAAAAGTTTCCCCATCTGATAATGCCATATTGTTTTTATGCAGCAGCAGCAGCCGATGGTAAAAATCGTGTAATGATGGTTCTGTTTTCCACTCAATCAGGTCCTTATCAAAAAAAGCCAGTCGTTTGAGATTGGGGTTTTCCTGTCCGCTATATACCAACGGTATTCCCTGCCAGGTACAGGTAAATACTGCCCAGGCTTTAGCGCAGATCCCATATTTTTCATATTCTGTTCCGTTCCAACTGTTTTCATCATGATTACTGGTGAAAAACAACTTGCTTGCATTCTTAGGATATTGAGTGTAGGCATGCAATACTTCACGTACGTCGTGCAGACCAGCTTCTCCTTTTACAAATTTTTCTGTTGTATGCATCCACCACCAGGCATAACTGGTATCAAAAGCCTGGTGATAATTTACTTCTTCACATTCTGCCAGCCAGTATAATGGCTTGATGGCATCACAGGCTGTTCTCGCCTCTATCCAGAAATCAAGGGGTACGAGATGAGCCATGTCGCAACGGAATCCATCAATATCAAATTCCTTCACCCAGTATTGCATAGCGCTGATCATTGCCTGGCGCATAAGCGTTTGGTTGAAATCAAGATCAATCACATCTTTCCAGCCATTTCTCTCCGTGAAATTTCCATCCTCATCTTTTACATACCATTCAGCGTGTTCGTTTGTCCAATGATGATCGCAGCCGGTATGGTTAGCCACCCAGTCGATGATCAGTTTCATATCCAAAGCATGTGCCTGTTCCACCAACGCATGAAAATCTGCTTTGGTACCAAATTCGGGGTTGATATCTGTATAACTGCTGCAGGCGTAATAACTACCCAATGAGCCTTGCCTTTCAGCTACACTGATTGGAGTAACAGGCATCAGCCAGAGTATATCAATGCCCATTTCTTTTAATCGTGGCAGATGCGCTGCAAAAGCAGTAAAGCTCCCTTCGCGGGTATATTGCCTTATGTTTACTTCATATATAGAAGCTGACTTCGCCCAGGGTACAATTGTAAAACGATCGCTCATGTTACGATGATACTGATTTTTAGGGAAAATCAGGTATTTATACGTATTGAAAACACTTTAGTAATCAGAAGCATTTAACACATCGGAAAGGTTGATTCAGCTTAACCAGACTGCCCTTCAGCAAATGAAATCGTTGTTACGCAACCCTTCTTTGAAACAACTGAAAGAGGGCACTCAATAATACGACCGCCAATGCACCTACCACATTCAACCATAAAAATCCAAGGCCTATTACATTGTACCTGTCGAGTAAAAAGAAAGCAATTACCACCAGTTCACCAATAATAGCTGCTGCAAAAACTGCATTGGCCTTTACTTGTTTCATATAGAAGGCTACGAGGAAGATACCCAATATCACACCATAAAACAATGAGCCCAACACATTCACTGCTTCAATCAAACTCCCCATGCCCGATGCAAACTCTGCGGTGATAATACAGAAGACACCCCAGGCAAGTGTATAATATTTTGACTGCTTATATTCCAATGCGCTTTGTTCAGCATTTGTATTATCCGATTGAATGCCGCGCAGCCTTTGATGGAAATCAATCATGGTACAGGATGCCAGTGAGTTTAATGCTGCTGCAATAGAACCCCAGGCTGCCAGGAAAATAATAGCAATTAAAAGACCAACCAACCCCTTTGGTAAGAAGTCTACCACAAAACGAAGAAAAATATAATTGGTGTCATTTGTATCGGCTCCCGGACTGGCTTTTGCCAGCACGGTTTTATACTCTTTCTGAATAGCCGCTAACTTTTGAGAGCCATTTGCAATACTATCTTTATATGTTTCCTTGTTTTCTACTGTATACAACCGGCTCCACTCCTGCTGCTGAACCTGGTATGTATCAAATCTTTTTTTTATCAGGGCAAGCTCATCTTTATAAGAAGTCTGCATCGCTTTTTCCTCTACAGCCTTATTAAAAAAAACAGGTGATGGATTGAATTGATAAAAAGTAAACAATAACGCTCCCAATAAAAGAATCAGGAATTGCATGGGCACTTTTACAAGTCCATTCATCAGCAGTCCCAACCTGCTCTCGGTTGTATCTTTTGCAGTAAGGTACCTACCCACCTGTGATTGGTCGGTACCAAAATAAGAGAGCGCCAGAAAAAAACCGCCAATGACCCCGCTGATGAGGTTGTATCTGTCTTTCCAGTCGAACCCATTTTCTGTAATACCGGTTGTAATAACATTGAGTTTACCTGATGCACCACTTACTTTTAATGCTTCACTAAAACCCACGCCCTCGGGCAAATAATCAACGATAAGATACCCTGCTACAAACATGCCGGCAAAAATGATCATCAACTGAAGTTGTTGGGTATATGCTACTGCTTTGGCACCACCAGTTACAGTATAAATAATCAACATACCCCCCATGACAATATTTGTCCAGAAAATATCCCAGCCCATCAAGGAAGAAAGTATAATAGAAGGAGCATAAATACTGATACCCGTTGAAAGACCACGTGAGAGCAGGAAAAGAAAAGAAGTAAATGTTCTGGTTTTCAGATCAAATCTTTTTTCCAGAAACTCATAGGCCGTAAATAATTTCAGCTTATTGAACAGCGGCACAAATGTGATACAAAGTATAATCATTGCCAGCGGCAAACCAAAATAGTATTGTACAAAACGCATCCCATCGGTAAATGCCTGTCCGGGTGCCGATAAAAATGTAATGGCACTGGCCTGTGTTCCCATGATACTCAACAATACAAGATACCATGGCATACTCCTGTTGCTCAGAAAATAGCCTTCGAGATTTTTACTCGTTCTGCTTTTATATAAACCATATGTAATGATTCCCACAAGGGTAATCACTAAAACAATCCAGTCTATTGTACTCATGCATAGGTTTTAGTAAGCCATTGAAACAAAACAATCAGCCCCAGTAAAAAAAGCAGTACAAACAGGTACCAGCTTTTCCAACTCCTAAAAAAAGGTATTTTTTCTTTTGGTTCCATGATGACATATTATGATTACCTGTTCCTGATTAAACTACCCGCAAATAAACCCAAGGCAAGACCTATCAACAATCCGATCTTTACATTTTTAATCAGCAGGCCTACCCCAACACCAATCAAAATAATGGTAACCACACCTATCTGTCTTCTCTGTTTCATATATTAGTGTTTGGGCATGGCCAAAAGATTTGCTAAGATTTTAAACGCACCAGGATTACCCGCTGGTAATTGTCTGAACATGACCAGACTTACATAAGCAAAGTTACCTTTTCCATAAGCTGTTGTAATCAAACTTCCGGTACTGGCTTTTTCTCCTGTATCATTCATAGATAATGGAGACTGGTAACGACCATCTGCCTGATCAGCCTGGTAAGTACTTCTTTCCTGTACCCAGCCAATAAAATCATTGCTGCTGATTTTATTCGGAAAATTCAATACTGTATGATCGGGTATCGCAAATCGTACTTCTGCATCTTCTTCTGTAACACGATTAGATGATATCTGAAACGGATACGGGCCAATCTTCGGGGAAGATATACCACCCTGGTTCCTGTTATACTGTACAATCAGGTTACCGCCTCTTTCCACATAGCGCATCATCACATCATATTTGCTGGTGAGCCATTCATGAAGGTTATAGGCTCTTACACCGGTTACAATGGCATCAAACTCACGCAGGTTATCATCGGTAATATCCGCATCACCCAATTCTTTCACTTCATAGCCCATTTGTTTTAATGCTTCAGGCATCATATCACCAGAGCCTGGTATGAATCCAACTTTTTTTCCTCTTACTTTTATTTCTTCTTTCAACATTTTCACATGATCCCGGAAAGCGTAACTGATATTCGGGATATGATGATACCGAATCGATTTAAAATAATCCGAGAAATTCAAGGTACGACCACCCGGCGGCACTATACTGATGGTGGCTTCCAGATACTGAGCTGCTGCTGCTGGATTATATACTTTGTCCAAAGGCACATTTACGATTTGCCGCTGCCCTTTTACAAAATTCCGTTGTTCCCTGCTGAATACCGGCTTTATGGCTTCCTGTCTGATGTTTAATGTAGTTGTTACGTTCTGTTGTGAAAAATTTGAACGATACAAGATATGAAGCATCGAATCAGCTCTGTTTATCCCCTTCTCATCTCTTACATTCGTTAAAATAACTGTTGACCCCATATATATTTCAACATGCGGAACAATGATAAATGGCTGATATAATTCTCCCCGTTCTGCATCCACATACTTATACATCACAGGCCTCTGTACCTGAAATCGAACACCTTCTATTTCGATATCAAATACCACACTAAAAACCGGATCACTCCATGATTTGCCAATATCCTGCTGATCGTCTACCACAAACATACCGTCCCTTGCTTTTGTTTGACGAAGCCAATAGGGTTGGGTATGCTCAGGTCCTTTATCTGCCAGCAGTATGCGTGTGTATTGATAATTTCTGTTTTTTTCCATCGCCTGCATGACAACCGTATCTTCTGCACCCATGAAACGCATTGATCTGATGCTTGCATTTACATCACTTCGTTTATTTGCAAAGAAATTTACCCGAATGCTATCGCCCCTTAAGGCCGTCTCTTGTTGCGTAAACGCTTCTATAAATAAGCCCGATGCATATTCAATAATCTCCTGCACTTCTTTCAACTTCTGAGAACGCCATGCACCAGTTGGCATTTTATTATACATTTGTTTATACAACTTAACAAGTTCGGGTACTGATTGCTGAGGTCGCTTAAAATCGTACTGATCAATAATTGTCTGAATGCTGTTTTGAATCTGATTAATATCAGCTTCTGTAGACAGTTGCACTTTTCTCTCTTTACCTTCAGAGTTAACCAGTGTTACTTCTTTGCCTTGCTTTAGCCTCGACCAGCCTATATTCACATCATCCATAATATCTGCCCTGGCAGAATCTCCGGCTACATGTACAAAATATTCAAACACTTCACCTCTTCTTCTAGGTCTGCCTTCTGCCTGACTTTTGTGCATACTTCTTGCTTCACCGCCTAATTCACCATAACTTTTACCAAGTAAGGGATTATAGGCACCCACTTCCACCTTCAACTGGTTTTCGCTGATCGTATTTGTTCGGCCAAAGTTGAAAGTATTCCACAGTAAACGTTTTGCCTTCCATGGCTTCACGCCATATTTAAACTGCTCTGTAAATTTTGTGGAGTCTGCTGCAGCAGCATAAGCTTCATTTGCAATAATGGCGGAAGCAGCATGGTGACCATGACCTGCTCTTGCATCGGGCGGAAAGCGGGCGATGATAATATCGGGTTGTAATGAACGAATCATCCAAACCACATCTGCCAGTACCTGATTCCTGTCCCATACACGCAAAGCTTCTTCTGAACTTTTACTAAACCCAAATTCATATGCCCTTGTAAAATATTGTTCCGAACCATCAATGGCTCTTGCCGCCATCAGTTCATGTGTTCTGATCATACCCAGTTCAATACCCTGCTCAGGACCGATCAGGTTCTGACCACCATCGCCTCTTGTCAAACTCAGGTACGCCGTACGGTAAAGTTTTTCTTTGGCGAGATAAGGGAGCAAACCATTGTTCTCGTCGTCTGGATGTGCTGCGATGTATAAAACAGAACCCAGTACATTCAGTTTTTTTAACTGCTGGTATATATCGGCAGAACTGGCTGTTACAGGAGCAATCTGCGCTTGTATTACGCCGATAAAAAACCAGTTGAACAATAAAAAAAGAGTGCAATTTTTTTTCATACGACAGGAATGGTGCTAACGAAGATAAAGGCTGAATCATCATATGCCACACCATTCAAACAAAAATCGGTGAAGGGTTATAGCTTCAGCAATACCGACCTTACCGCCTTGTAATGGCTCCAGGGAATAAAATGATTGGCACCGGGAAGGGTAAGTGTATCAAGGCTACGGGCATTGGAGAAGGTTTTAACCGCAAAGTTCATATTGGCATAAGGCACCAACACATCTTTATCGCCATGTACCACAAATATTCTTGTATGCACTTTTGACATTTGAGGAGCCAGTATTTTCAGGTCTTTTTTCAGGTACCATAATTCATCATTGGATGGGCGCATAGCACCTGGCACCAGGAATTTAAGTGGATTATTCATTAAAAAAGGGCGCCATTTCTCTGGTTGTTCCTGTTTGGGGTCGATTGAACCGGCGAGAATTACCAGTGCGTCAAAATATCCGGGTTTGTCAACTGCCATCTGAACAATCAACGGACCACCCAGTGAATGACCAACAAGGTATACGGGTTTGCCATTCTCCTCTTTTGCAAACAAAGCGTTTATGATCAATGACTGATCCTGCAAATTCAATGCATCCTTAAAATCACTGTACCCAAAACCCGGGCGATCAACAGCTATCATTCTGTATTTCTTCAACAATACAGAATCTCTCATGTATCCTTCAAAAGCATCCCATGAACCCGGAGAACCATGTACAAATACAATGCTGGGGAAACTGTCGTTTCCTGTTTTGGTATAATGGAGTGTGCGGTGATTTACATTCAACCGGCGAATCGTAAGTGGCACGCCTGCTTTATGAAACCTTTCAATGGCCACTTCATCACTGATCCTGAATTTCATACAACTCTCCCCTACAATTACCCAGGTAGCGAGTATAAGTAACAATACAATCCCTGTTGTTTTCATGATCTTTCTGATCCTGATTTTAGGCATATGGCAGGTGTATAAAAAAACCGTCCCGATTAAATCGGGACGGCCTTCCATTTTATTGTCCTACTAAGAAAACAGCATTCGCAATTAAAAGTTTACCATTTTCCCAGAAATTCCTGAACAATGGATTTTCTGTGAGGAACACCACAGATCCTGATCCCATATTCTGTACACCGAACAGCATACCATCTTTCAGTTTATTTTTTACTTTGGTTCCGGCTACTCCGGTTACATATCCTTCTTTTTTCAACACACCAACATTCCATCCACCTTTCATAAATTCATACAGAGTGCCATCCTGTTTCAGCGTATAATAAAAGTCAGGATAACCAAATCCTAATGGATGTGTATTATCGAGGTCCATTTTAAAGATGGCTCCCGGAATGGCGTTTGGCAGGTAACTACGCTCCCGCTCTCCATATTTTTTTACATCCAGATAGTCTCCTTTTTCTTCATCTTTATCAGTCTTTGTTTTCAGTCCCCACTCAGTTGCCATGGCAGAAACCGACCCTTCCAATGCAATGATTTTACCACCGCCACGTACAAAATCTTTTAATCGATCTGCCGTAGCTTTTTCACCAAAGGCGCGGAAAAATCCATCAGGAGCAATAATTACATTGAAATCTTTCAGGTTAATACGACCCAGGTCTGCGCCATTGATCAGTGTTAATGGATAGTCGAGCATTCTTTCAAAATAATGCCATACTTCACCTGCACCTAATGAGGAAGCCTGGTCGCCGGTAAGCAATGCTACTTTTGGCGCTTCGCTGATATTTTTAATATCGGATGACCCAAAATCGGCACCCTGGTCCATGAACCCGGTTTCTACTACATCTGCCTGTATGGCGAATTTTGCACAAGCTGCATTGGTAACAGCATTCCAGTTCACATTTCCGTTTCCTGTTTTCAAAACAATCAACGTACCGCGATCATAATTTTTATTTCTGTACTTGAATGGTTTTTCTGCAAAGCGCACTTTTACATTATTCTTTAATAATTCAGCCAGCAGTTTGGCACTATTAAAAGATGTATAAGGAATCAATAAACCATAAGATGAATTTACTGACTGTACTACAGGCTGTTTCCAGTCGTTACCCAGATCCAGTTTTTCTTTCACTGCATACCCTTTTACGCCATATGCATAGGGAAGCGACCATGTAGTGATGTCGTACGTATTTGAATCATTCACAATGGTTTTAGGCTCTAACAGTACTTTTGCCATTACCGCTTTGGGCTGATGCGCACTTACTGCGATATTAAATCCTTCATCCGCAAAAGTTTCTTCCTTACCGGTGAAGTAGTTATAGCCTTTAAAGTTTTTATTACTTACAGTTCCCCATTCAATCCCATTTTTTTCAAGCAGACTGATCACTGCATTTAATTTGTGTTGATCGGATGCTGTTAACACATAGGTTTTGTATTCACCTATTTTACCTGAGCGACCATCATCAAAATATTTTTTAAACTCAGTCATCAGTTTTTGATGATTCCTGCTCGATGTTTCTACAGTAGATAAGCCAGTTGTAAAATGATGTGTGGCGCGGTCAACCAGCGTAAGTGTATCGCCATCAGAAGTAACAACACCTAAACCACCTCTGCTATGACCACCTTGTTCGTAAGTCATCCCAATTGCTCCATTATAAATAGGATAACTATCGCCATAGGCTGGGTATAACAAATCGAAACTTTCTTTGGTGAAGAACAACCAGCCATTCTTATCAAAATAAGATGCGTTATTTCTACCAATCAACTCCTGAAAATCGCGCTGCCAGGTTGTAATAACTTCATGGAAAGGCTGGGCTGCCGGGGCAAAGTAATAGGGTGAATTGTATCCCTGTTCATGAAAATCAACATGTACCTGTGGTAACCATGCATTGTATTTTTTTAAGCGCTGTTGTGTTTCCACCTGTGTTTGCCAGGCCCAGTCACGGTTGAGATCGAAATTATAATGATTGCTTCTTCCCCCGGGCCAGGGCTCTGCATGTTCTCTGGCCATGGGATGTGCATTCAGTTTGTCGCCCACCATTGAGTTGAACCAGTTGACATAACGGTCGCGGCCATCGGGATTGATACAGGGATCAACCACCACGATGGTATTTTTTAACCACTCTTTTGTTTTGGTATTGGATGGATCGGTTAATGCATGAATCATAAGCAATGCTGCTTCTGAAGAAGAAGGCTCATTGCCATGCACATTATAACTCAGCCAAACGATGGCAGGTGCACCTTCCAAAACTGGCGAGGCTTTATCGCGACTTACACCAGCCAGTCTCAGATTATTCAATCGGATGGCTTCCAGTTTTTGCATATTCTCTGGTGTACCCACAAAAGCCAGCATCAGTTCGCGGCCTTCATTGGTGAGACCGTACTGCTCCAGCTTCACCATATCGGGTCTTGCTTTGGCAACAGCATTAAAATATTCCACAATCTTGTGGTGACGGGTATAACGTGTACCAATTTTATAACCCAGGTAATTTTCAGGGCTAGGTACATTTTGCGCAAATGTTGCGGATACCAGCAACAGACATGATAAAAAAGAAATAAAACGTTTCATATTACGATAAATGAGTCGTGAAAGTAGGGAAGAATAGAGGTATCTGGCAAGATTCTGTCATTTTTTTATACAGACAGTTCCTGTTTAAGGGTAAGTTATCTACCAAAAGTGTTAATTTTCTGCTATGAAAAAATGGTGGCGTTTTTCAGGCATTTTACTTCTGTCAACTGCAGTAACTGCTCAATCCGTTCCTTCAATTGTTGGAGCGGGGAAAGCAATTGATCCTTATAAATATAGCATTGTAAAAAAAGCAAGCTACCAGAAGGCGGCTGTATCCAGTGCTCATCCATTGGCCAGTCAAGTGGGCGCTATGATGATGAAACAGGGTGGTAATGCATTTGATGCTGCCATCGCTACACAATTAGCTTTGGCTGTAGTATACCCTGCAGCCGGCAACCTTGGTGGTGGCGGATTTTTACTTGCCCGGAAAAGGGATGGAGAACTGATTGGTCTCGATTACCGCGAAGCAGCCCCTGCTGCCGCTAACAGAGATATGTACCTGGATGAAAACGGGAATGCAAAAATTTCTCTCTCCCAGAACGGACACCTCGCATCGGGTATACCTGGTACTGTAGCGGGATTATTTGCCACTCTTCCATATGCAAAACTTCCATTTGCCAAACTCATACAACCCGCCATTGACCTGGCAGAAAAAGGCTTTGTGATTTCTGAAAGAGAAGCCGTTTCGCTGAATGGCACCAGGGAATCATTGCTTAAATACAACACGAGGACTACTGCTTTTGTAAAAACAGAAAAATGGAAAGCCGGTGATACTTTAATCCAGAAAGAACTGGCAGCGACTTTAAGACGTATGCAGAAAAATGGAGCACAGGGATTTTACGGAGGTGAAACCGCAAAATTGATCGTAGAAGAAATGCAGAGAGGGAAAGGCATCATCTCTTATAATGACCTGAAAGGTTATACGGCTAAACTACGTGAGCCCATTCAATTTGATTATCGCGGACATCAGATCATTAGTTTTTCTCCGCCAAGTAGTGGCGGTATCCTGATTGCGCAAATGTTGAAGATGATTGAAAAATTCCCAGTAAGTAGTTACGGATTTCAAACTCCTAAAAGTGTTCAGTTAATGATTGAAGCAGAAAGAAGAGCTTATGCCGATCGTGCCGAACACCTTGGTGATCCTGATTTCTGGAAAGTTCCTGTTGATACACTCATCAGTGAAACTTATCTGTCGAAACGTATGCAGGATTATCATCCTGAAAAAGCCGGTAACAGTTCACAAACAAAAGCCGGACTGATTCAGCAAAGTGAAGAAACTACCCACCTGAGCGTGATTGATGCATTTGGTAATCTGGTAGCTGTTACCACCACATTAAATGGCGGCTACGGCAGCAGAACTGTGGTAGGTGGTGCCGGTTTTTTACTCAACAATGAAATGGATGATTTTAGCGTAAAACCAGGTGTACCCAACATGTACGGGGCATTGGGTGGTGAAGCAAATGCCATTGTTCCCGGAAAACGGATGTTGAGTTCTATGACTCCTACACTGGTATTAAAAAATAAAAAGCCATACCTGACCATTGGTACACCTGGAGGAACCACCATCCCTACTTCTGTATTCCAGGCACTGGTTAACCTGATTGATTTTAAAATGGATCTTGACAATGCCATCAATAAGCCGAAATTTCATCACCAGTGGTTACCGGATGAGGTGACCATAGAAAAAGATTTCCTTACTGAAACAAAGAAACAACTGGAAGCCATGGGATACAAGATCAAAGAAAGAAACCCCATCGGCAGAACAGAAGGTATACGTATTCTCAACAATGGTTTACGTGAAGCAGTTGCCGACAAAAGAGGCGATGATTCTGTTGCCGGTTTTTAACCCTCCAAAGAATGATTGATTATGCATTTTGAATCCGGTTTTTTAAAAGATTGTATCAAAAGGTTTAAATACTATAAAGAGCTTGGCGACAATACTTTTGCACAGTTAGAGGAGAAAGATTTTTTTTACCAGCCAACTGGTGAGAGCAATAGTATTGCTGTCATCATACAACATATGTATGGTAATATGTTAAGCAGGTGGACCAACTTCCTTACAGAAGATGGTGAAAAAGAATGGAGAAAACGTGATGCCGAATTTGAAACTACTGTTATGAGTAAAGAAGACCTGCTCTCCTTCTGGAATGCAGGCTGGGATTGCCTTTTAAACACCCTCGAGGGTCTTCAACCAGACGATCTTATAAAAACAGTAACCATACGTACTGAACCTCTTACTGTTTATGACGCCATGCTCAGGCAACTGGCACATTATCCTTACCATGTCGGACAAATCGTTTACATCGGCAGAATGATTCGTGATACTTCCTGGAAATCATTAAGTATTCCAAAAGGTGGTAGCCAATCATATCTTGATGCTGTAAAACAGGCACAACAACATTCAGCTAAATAAATTATTTGCATGCAACCTACTGTACGGATTATTGATACAGAAATTCTTTCCGATAACTGGTATATTCTCAAAAAGATTCACTATGAAGTGCTCGAAAAAAATGGCACCTGGAAAAAACAACAGCGGGAAGCATATGACCGTGGAAATGGAGCCACCATTTTGCTGTATAACAAGGAAAAGGGAACAGTAATACTGACCCGCCAGTTTCGGTTACCCAGTTTCATCAATGGCAACGAAACAGGAATGCTGATAGAAACATGTGCCGGTTTATTGGACCAGGATAACCCAGAAGATTGTATCAAAAGGGAAACGGAGGAGGAAACGGGTTATAAAGTATCCGATGTAAAAAAAGTATTTGAGGCTTATATGTCGCCTGGATCGGTAACAGAGATTCTATACTTTTTTGTAGCTTCTTACACCAAAGACATGAAAGTATCGGAAGGTGGCGGGGTTGCTGAAGAACAGGAGAATATTGAAGTATTGGAAATTCCTTTTACAAAAGCCCTGAAAATGATGGAAACAGGCGAAATAAAAGATGGAAAAACCATCATGTTACTCCAATATGCCGCATTGAATCAACTAATCTGATGAATTAAAGAGATTTATCGTGGTTTTAACGACTTTGGTACCGAATTTGCACTCAGAACGGTATTCTTTAAATTTGTGATAAACTCATTCTGTTCTGAAGCGAACCCTGAAAATATTAAGACGTACTTTATTAGTGATTCTTGCCCTGGTCTTATTGATCTTTATCGCTATTCAAACAGATTATGTCCAGAATACATTGGTTGGCATAGCTACCAACCGAATTTCCAAATCACTTGGTACAGAAGTAAGGATTAAACATGTAAGCATCGGCCTTTTCAATCGTTTGAATATGGAAGGAGTATTGGTGCGCGACCGCTCCCGCGATACACTCCTCTATGCAGGCAGCCTGAAAGTTCGTATTACCGATTGGTTCTTTCTGAAAGAAAAGGCTGTTTTGCGTTTTGCCGGTCTTGAAGATGCCGTAATTAAACTCAACAGAAAAGACAGTGTCTGGAACTACCAGTATATCGTTGACCATTTTTCTTCCCCTTCTTCAGGAGATAAAAAAAGTGGAGGCATGGAACTCGATCTGAAAAAGATTGATTTAAAAAATATCAGGCTGGTTAAAAACGACCGATGGGTGGGTGAGAAAATGACGCTGGAAATAGCGAGCATGGTATTAACTGCCGAAAGGGTTGATTTTAAAAAAAATGTTTTCCTGATTGATGATATTAAACTGGATCAACCACTGTTTGCCATACAGGGCTTTAAAGGACTTCGTCCAGATGCCTTAAGAAAAAACAGGCAGCCATCATTAGTCGATGATACAGGCCTGCAGTTTAATGCAGGTAATATGCACATCAAAGCAAAGCTGCTTCAGATGACAAACGGACGCATCTTTATTGATGGCAATGAGCAAAAACCTTTGGCCCATTTCGACGGATCGCATATCCAGTTAAGCAAATTAAACGGAACACTCAAACAGGTATCATTTATAAAAGACACACTTCGTGCCGATATTGATCTATCTGTCAAAGACAGAAGCGGGTTCCAGTTACAGAAGCTAAAGACAAAATTCAGGTTTACCCCACAGATCATGGAGCTTGCCTCCCTCGACTTAAGAACAAATAAAAGCAGGATCGGGAATTATTATGCCATGAAGTTTACCGACTTCAACAAAGACTTTGGCGACTATATAGAAAAGGTTGTGATGGATGCTTATTTCCGGGAAGCAAAAATCAACAGTGATGATATTGCCTTTTTCGCACCTGAACTCAACCAATTGAAACGGAATATTGATCTCTCCGGACATTATAAAGGCACTGTTGCCAATTTCAACATCGACAGGCTCTTTGCGAGGATTGGAAATAAAACCAATATTTCAGGCGGTCTTTCTATGAAGGGTTTGCCAGATATCAACAGTACACAAATCAGTTTTAGCAATGGTGTAGTGTCTACCAATTACAATGACCTGGTTAGTTTTATTCCTTCATTGAAGGAAATAAAAGAACCCAACCTTGCCGAACTTGGAAATGTGATTTACAGGGGAAATTTTAAGGGTACAGTAAAGAATTTTGTAACAACTGGCGTATTCAGTACGGAATTAGGAGGATTGAAAACCAATTTAAGTCTTAAACTCCCATCCAAGGGAGAGCCTACTTATAAGGGTAATCTTGAAACAACGCGCTTTAATATTGGTCGTTTCTTAAATACCAGTTCACTCGGGCTGGTTAATTTCAAAGGAGAAATAGAGGGTAGTAGTTTTGCGATTGATAAAATCAGAACAACACTGAAAGGAAGTATTGATTCCCTTGAATTCAAAAATTATACTTATTCAAATATTATTACCAATGGAACTTTTCAGAAAAAAGCATTTACAGGTGAACTGGAGATCGACGATCCGAATCTGAATTTCACCACATCTGTAGAAATTGATTTCTCGAAAGAAGTGCCCAGTTTTAACGTGGTAGGTGACCTGGTACAATCTAACTTAAAGGCACTCCATTTTATTAAAGACCATCTGGAAGTAACAGGTTTATTAGATGCCAATTTTACCGGAACCAACATTGATAACTTCTTAGGCACAGCCAAGTTTCTGAATGCTGCTGTAAAAGATGAAACAACAAAGATCAGTTTTGATTCTTTAAACATCACTTCTGTACAGGACGACAGCACTAAAATTTTACGGGTAGGCAGTAATGAATTCAATGCAGAAATCAAAGGACAGTTCAGCATTCTTGAATTACCTGCCAGCATTCAATCCTTTCTGCACCATTATTATCCGGTGTACGTTCCACAGCCCAAAAGTCTTCCACAAAATCAGCGCTTTAATGTTCGTATCAATACCAACTATATTGAACCATACTTGCAGATTGCAAGCAAAAGCTTTTCTGGTTTTAATGATGCTTCCCTTTATGGTAGTATTGATACAAGAAACAATGATTTACAAATAACTGCTAATATCCCCTTTGGTAAGATTGACAAATATGCTTTCAACGCAGTCCAATTAAAAGGTAGCGGAAACCTTGATACGCTTTCACTCACTGGTGATATTACCACTATTACGATAGGTGACAGCATTAGTTTTCCGGGTACAAAATTTTCAGTAAGGGCACAGGATGACCGCTCATTTGTTTCCATAAAAACAAGTGCAGACAATACATTGAATGATGCCAATCTGAATGCAGAAGTATATACACTGGCAGATGGTGCAAGGATTCAGTTTCTCCCCTCCTCCTTTGTACTCAATACAAAAAAATGGAACCTGGAAAAAGAAGGCGAACTGGTGATCAGGAAAAATTTTGTATTGGCTGAAAATGTAAAATTCACACAGGGCTTCCAGGAAATCGTTGTAGAAACAGAAGAAGAGGACGGCGGTAATACCAATAACCTGCTGGTAAAACTCAGGAATGTAGTATTAGGTGACCTTACTTCTCTTTTTGTAAAAAGTCCGAGGATGGAAGGTATTACCAGTGGCGAAATTGTATTACGCGATTTCTTTGGAAAATTCAATGCAGATGCAGAGCTTACCGCAGAACAATTCAGGTTGGATGACGACTCTGTGGGTCTCGTAAAAATTAAAACAGGTTATAACAGCAAAACTGGTTTAATTCCTTTTGATATCAGTTCTCCCAATCCGGGATTTGATTTTTCTGCCAAAGGTTCTTATAACCTCAAAGACTCCATTGGCAATCCACTTAATACAGACATTAATCTTAACGATACGAAAGTGGGTTTACTCAACCAGTTTCTCAAAGGTATTTTTTCAGATTTGTCTGGTCAGGCAAAAGGCAAATTATCTATTGCCGGTGACGCTGCAAATCTTGCCCTGTCAGGAAGGGTAAAATTATTCAATGCAGGTTTGAAAGTTGATTATACACAGGTATATTATACCATTGATTCAGCAGACATACGTTTCGAAGACGATGGTATTGATTTTGGAGTATTTGCGATCAAGGATAAATTTAACAATACAGGAATTGTTGCTGGAAAACTGTATGAAAAAGGTTTTAAGAATATGGCTTTTGATTTTGACCTTAAAACTTCCCAACTTTTATTAATTGATACAAAGCTAAAAGACAACCAACAATTTTACGGTACAGCAATAGGAAGTGCTGAACTATCCTTAAAGGGTCCAGAATCAAATGCAAAGATGACACTTAAAGCTACATCAACAGATAGTTCACACATCTATATTCCTAATTCCATCAGCAGGGAAAGTGGCAGTGCCGACTTTATTGTGTTTAAGGAATATGGTACAGAGATGGTAAATGAAAAAAAGAAATCAGGTTTTAATTTATCTGTTGACCTTAACCTGACTGCTACTAATAAAGCACAGATTGATGTGATACTGGATGATCTTACCGGGGATGTAATCAAAGCTACAGGTAATGGCACTTTAAGAATAAGGGCTGGCACAACGGAGCCCTTAAGTATCCGGGGTAAATATAATATTGAAAGAGGAAACTATGATTTCAATTTCCAGTCCGTTATCAGAAAGCCATTTATTTTGAAACCGGATGCAGGCAACTATATAGAATGGACGGGTGATCCTTTTAAAGCTGACATACGTATAGATGCACAGTACACTGCTGAGAGAATTGCATTATACGATCTTGTCTCTAATATTAATGTGAGTGGCACCGCAAAAGGTTATCGTGGCGAGGTATATGTAATTGCTGCTTTACGTGGCAAACTAAATGCACCGGATATCAGTTTCAAATTGGATTTTCCTCAGGGAAGTCCGGTTAAAAGCGATAATGAACTGTCGCAATATATTACCAGACTGGAGAAAGATGAAAATGAAATCCTTAAACAGGTTTCTTTTCTGATTGTGTTTAACACGTTTGCACCACCAAGCGTAGGAAATGGTGGTGGAAATGCCGCCAATAACTCACTTACTACTATTGGTGCCAATACGCTTTCTCAAATATTAACCAAAGAGATCAATAAAATGTTCTCTAATTTTCTGTATAAGTTAACGGGAGATAAAAGTCTGCATTTTGATTTGGGAACATCATGGTACAGTAATAATGAAATTACCAATGGTAGTGGCCCAGTTGGCGGCGCCATTAATTCCAACTCCATTGACAGATCAAGAGTGAATTTCAGATTAGGCAAGAGCTTCTTCCAGGATAAAATGAAAATAACTTTTGGGGGTGATCTTGATTTCAATGTAGGGAATTCAACAGCTGTAACAAATGGGGCTTTACAATGGCTACCCGACTTGAATATTGAATTCATTCTTTCTAAAGATCGTAAACTCAGAGCCATCCTGTTTAGTAAAAACAGCCTTGATATATCTGGAAATGGAATCGGCAGACGCAACCGTTTTGGCGCCAGCATCTCCTATCGGAAAGATTTCGATAACTTATTTGCTACTAAACCACAAGATATTCAATTCAAATCGCCAACCGACAGCACACAAACTGCAGGTGGAAAACAATAATTAAGGTAGTAATGAGGGAACGGTTTGAACTGCATTTCTCAAACGGTACACATAAAAATAACGAACCACTTTTCCTGCTCTTACCTGGTTGATGATGACAGGCTCCTCGATGCTGCTAAAATATTTTCCAAGATTGGATTTTACATCATAAGGCAGATTCGAAGCAAGAATATAATACGCATCCGCTCCTTTCTGTAAATCGCCACGATCTTTATTGAGCCATGCAAATTTGTGAAGGTCTTGTAATTCACCAATACCAATCAGTTTTATACTGCTTTTTCTTGCCGTATAAAATTCAAGATGGCCACCCGGAAACCATTTATGGGTGAGCAAAACAGCATCTTTATCCATATGCCCGGAAGCCATATCGGCTTTGTATAATTGATCAAACTGTAAACTCATGTTACGCCATCCAGAAAGATCAAGTGTTGGACAGTATTCCCCATAATTTTCTTTTTGCTGGCTACCAAAGTTTACTGGTGAAAAACGAACAAGAATAATTCCTGCCGTCAATATCACTACTAGTAACACAAAAGAGGATTGTATCCACAGTGGAAAATTTTTATTTGTACGTTGCTGCAGATACATGGCAGCCATAAAATACAGCGGAATATAAGCCGGTCCCGCCCAATGTGGCAAAGTAGGATTGAACAATGAAATGCCCCAGAATAAAATAATCATGGGAATACTCATCCACAATAGCCATTTCCTGATACGTTTTCTGGCAAAACGAATACGATTTGTTACAATACCAAACAGGGATAATAAAATCAATATAAAAAGAAAAGGGTGCTGGTATAATGCTTCCCCTGCTATTTCTCTACCCAACATATCCCATTGCAGGCTGGTATTCGTAACCCTGGCTGAATGAAATCGGTAAGTGATAAAATCATTTGTAATATTCCAATAAATAATTGGGCTGATACAAATGAGCGTTACCAGTACACCCACATACAAACGCCAGTTGGTTAACCATTGTATTCTTGTAAACAATAGGAAAGCTCCAAAACCTGCCCACAAATACAACCCGTGTACCTTACTCAATGCTGCAAGACCAATGGTGAAGCCAAGCAATAACCAGATACTCAGGTTTTCTTCTTCCCGTTTTAACAGGATATACGCCATCAGGTATAAGGAAGCCACCCAAAACAACATCTGAGGAGAGTCGGGAAGAATAAACAGGCCTGCTATAAAACCTGTATAAACAGATAGGGTATAAATCAATGCAGCAAGCCATCCCAGCCTCTCGCTGTCGAGCAGTTTACCCAATTTAAAAACGATCCAGGTGGAGAGTGCTGCACAAATAATAGCTCCGGCCCTAACTGTTACTTCATTAACCCACCATAGGTTCAATGTAGTCATTCTGATAAGCCAGCCCACCATTGGCGGATGATCGAAATGATTCCAGTCTGGTTGTATCGCATAAGTCCAATAATACACTTCATCGTTACCCAGTTCCAGGAATCCTGCAACCAGTAACTTGAGAATGGTGCTGATGACAATCAGCCAAAAAACTTTTCTGCTATATGATTGATACATGATGTTGCTGAAAATGCAAAGACCGTACCAAGAGATCAGGATTTACCCAGCAGCCATAGAATGGCCAGCTCATACCCTTTCAATCCTAAACCAATGATACTTCCTGCCGATTTTCCTGAAACGTGCGATAACTTTCTGAATTCCTCACGTGCATGTACATTACTGATATGAACTTCTACCACCGGTGTTTTAATCGCAGCAATGGCGTCACCCAATGCTACTGATGTATGTGTATACCCACCCGGATTGAGAACGATGCCATCAAAACTGAATCCTAGTTTTTGAATTTCATCAATCAGTTCCCCCTCAATATTGCTTTGAAAATAAGTAAGTTGAACCTGGGGAAATAACAACTGTAAGGAAGAAAAATATTCATCGAAAGACATGTTTCCATAAATATCAGTCTCTCTTTTACCAAGTAAATTCAAATTAGGTCCATTGATAATGGCAATCTTCATCTACCGAAGTTACTAAAAAAAACGGCCACAGATCATACACTGATCCATGGCCATTCTTAATTATAGCTTCAACACTTAATTCATTCGCTCTTTAATCATATCCAGGAAATTGTCAAACAAATACCTGCTATCGTGTGGACCCGGCGTACTTTCAGGATGATATTGTACGCTGAAAGCTGGTTTGTCTTTTAACCTGATTCCCTCTATTGACTGGTCATTCAGGTTCACATGGGTAATCTCAACATTTGGGTGATTCTTCACCGCTTCCGGATCTACCCCAAAACCATGGTTTTGTGTGGTAATCTCGCATTGACCAGTGATAATGTTTTTTACCGGGTGGTTCAGTCCCCTGTGACCATGGTGCATTTTAAATGTAGGAATATCATTCGCCAATGCCAGTAACTGGTGTCCAAGACAAATACCAAACACAGGCTTGTTTTCATTCAACAGATCTTTCACAGTGGTAACTGCATAATCCATGGCGGCAGGATCGCCCGGGCCATTGGAAATGAAATAGCCATTGGGGTTAAACTCTTTCAGCCTACTCAGTGGTGTTTTTGCAGGATGCACGCGTATATGCGCTCCCCTGTCTACCAGGCATTGAAGGATATGTTTTTTTACACCGAAATCGAGTACAGCAACTTTTACAGGTGCATTGCTGTCACCCATTTCATACTCTTCTGTTGTACTTACTGTACTGGCCAGTTCAAGACCATCCATATCGGGTACATTTGCTAATTGCTTCTTTAACTCCTCCACATCCATGATCTCAGACGAGATAATACAGTTCATGGCACCTTTTGTACGGATATGGGCTACCAATGCACGGGTATCAATATTGTCGATCGCAACAATCTGGTTGGTCACCAGGTAATCATTCAGGTTATTGTCGGCCTGTATACGGCTGAATTGTTCCTCCAGATTACGGGCAATAAGTCCATGTATCTTCACGCTACTGCTTTCCACATCTGTTTCTTTCACGCCATAATTACCAATATGCACGTTATTCATGATGAGTACCTGACCGGTATAACTGGGGTCAGTAAAAACTTCCTGGTAGCCGGTCATACCGGTATTAAAACAAATTTCTCCCGTAGTGGTACCTGTTTTACCAAATGCATGTCCATAAAAGACATGACCATCGGCCAGTACCAGAATGGCGGGTTGTTTTGATTGGGGCATAATTGTTTACGGTTTTACGGTGCAAAAAAAAGAATTGTTGGTTAATCTACCGGAATAAAGTTTCACACACTTGTTTTTTCTGGCGAACACATAAAAAAAGCAAGACGGTTAAGTCTTGCTTTCTTATATAGAAACTGTTTTTCCAATTATTCAGCTGCTTTATCGGTTGAAGGAGTTTCTTCGGCAGCAGGTGTTTCAACTGCAGGTGCTTCAGCGGCTGGAGCTGCTTCGGCTTTCTTGGTTGTTGCACGGCTACGACGAGTTTTCTTGGCAGGTTCAACAGCCTGGGCAGCAGTCTTACCATAAATTTCGTTGAAGTCTACCAGTTCAATCATTGCTTTCTCCGCATTGTCACCCGGACGAATGCCGAGTTTCAGGATACGGGTATAACCACCTGGGCGGCTAGCTACTTTTGGACCTACTACTGTGAACAGTTCTTTCACAGCGCTTTTGTCTTGCAGATAGCTGAACACCACTCTATGCTGGTGCATGATGGTTTCTTTGTTATCAGACTTTTTTGTTTTGGTGATCAACGGCTCAACATATGTTCTCAGTGCTTTAGCTTTAGCCAAAGTAGTGACGATACGTTTGTGTGTGATCAGTTGACTAGCCAGATTGGCCAGTAATGCTTCCCTGTGTGCTTTCTTACGACCCAGGTTGTTGATTTTGTCTCCGTGACGCATGACTTGTTGTTTTTATACCCTGCACCGTGTCAGGAATTGCAGGATGTGAGTAATAGCTTTCAGCTACAAGCTTCAAGCTACAAGTAAAATTTGCTTGTGGCTTGAAGCTTGCGGCTTGAAGCTTAATTGTCTAAGTTATCCAATCCTAATTTATTCAGATCCATTCCAAAACTCAGACCACGTTCAGTTAACACCTGCTCAATTTCTGAGAGTGATTTCTGACCGAAGTTTCTGAATTTCATCAGGTCTTCCTGCTCGTATTGTACCAGTTCGCTCAGACTGTTGATCTTGGCGGCTTTCAGACAGTTGAAAGCACGTACAGAAAGATCGAGGTCTTCGAGTGGTGTTTTCAATACTTTACGCAGTTGCAATACATGCTCATCAACCACATCTTCTTTCTTGTCTTCTTTGTTATCGAAAGTGATGTTTTCATCGGTGATGATCATCAGGTGCTGAATCAGGATACGTGATGCCTGTTTTACTGCATCTTCCGGATGGATGGTTCCATCGGTAGCTACATCGAGGATCAATTTTTCGTAATCGGTACGCTGCTCCACACGATAGTTCTCAATCCCGTATTTCACGTTCTTGATGGGTGTGTGAATAGAATCGATTGCGATATATCCAAATGGCGCATCTTTTACTTTGTTTTCTTCAGCAGGAATATAACCACGACCACGTGAAATGGTGAGTTCAATATCCATTTTAGCAGAAGAATCCATGGTACAGATCACCAGCTCAGGATTCATTACCTGAAAATGCTGTGAAACCTCTCCCAACATACCCGCTGTAAATTCAGTACGGTTTTTGATAGAAAGGCTGATCTTTTCAGTGGCTACATCATGCTCTACATGCTTCTTGAAACGTACCTGCTTCAGGTTCAGGATGATTTCGGTAACATCTTCTGTTACACCTTTCATGGTAGCAAACTCGTGGTCTACACCCTCGATTTTGATACCTACGATTGCATATCCTTCCAAAGAACTCAGTAATACCCTTCTCAGTGCATTACCAATGGTGAGACCATAACCTGGTTCTAATGGACGGAATTCAAATTGACCTTCAAAATCAGTTGCTTTTTGTAAAACGATTTTGTCGGGTTTCTGGAAGCTTAATATGGCCATATTAAAACTTGGTTTTTTACTTGATTGGTGGTGGAAACCATTATTGATTTCCGAATATTAATAAGTCAGTAGTGAATAGTGAGTAGTGAGTTTATACTCACTGCTCACTACTACCTACTCATTATTTAGAATACAATTCGACGATCAGTTGTTCCTTGATGTTCTCAGGAACATTCTCACGCTCTGGGTAGGTAATAAAGGTACCTTTCTTCTCAGATTCGTTCCAGTCGAGCCAGCTAAACTTAGGGTTTTTACCACGGGTCTTGCTAACGATAGAAGAATTGTCTGCACTTTTTGGTTTGTAAGCAATGATATCACCTGGCTTACAAGAGTAAGAAGGTACATTCATTACTTCACCGTTTACAGTGATATGTTTGTGGTTTACCAACTGACGTGCTTCAGGACGGCTGGCTGTTAATCCCATACGGAATACAGTATTATCCAGACGAGCTTCCAGTAATTTGATCAGGTTTTCACCGGTAACACCTTTTAAGCGGGCTGCTTCTTCAAATGTTTTACGGAACTGACGCTCTAATACACCATAAGTGTATTTAGCTTTTTGCTTCTCTCTCAACTGTAAAGCGTATTCGCCTAAGCTTTTACGTTTACGGGCAGCACCATGCTGACCTGGAGGGTTGCTGTTCTTACCTAACCATTTGCCATTGCCCAGGATAGGTTCACCGAAGATTCTGGAGATTTTGGTCTTTGGACCAGTGTAACGTGCCATTTGTTTTGTTTTGCGATTTTTTAATGACGATCCGGTATCTTAAAAATCTAAAATTGATACCGAACCCTATTTTAAATTGAGGATGTCTGATGGCTGATGTCGGATGTATTATAACAAATCCGACATCAGCCATCTTAGATCCTACATTCAATTAAACTCTTCTCTGCTTAGGAGGTCTGCAACCATTGTGTGGCAATGGGGTTACATCTTTGATAGATATAACTTCGATACCTGATTGAGAAATAGAGCGGATAGCTCCTTCACGACCGGCACCCGGACCTTTTACAAATACATCTACGCGTTTCAGGCCAGCTTCCATTGCTACTTTAGCAGCATCGGCAGCAGCCATTTGGGCCGCATATGGAGTGTTCTTTTTTGATCCCTTAAAACCCATTTTACCAGCACTGCTCCAACTGATTACCTGACCGCTTTTGTTGGTAAAGCTGATAATGATGTTGTTGAAAGTAGCAGAAATACGTACTTCACCAGCCGCATCTACTTTTACTACTCTTTTTTTGGCAGCAGCTTTTGCACTGTTCTGCGCTTTTTGTGGTTTTGCCATGTTTGTTTTTTGAGGTAGTCGTCCCGATCAGATCGGGATTGGTTTAACAATGAAAAATTCCGCCCTGGGCGGAAACCGCTACACTCTCCTTCCCACCTGAGGTGGATTATCCAAGCTGTAGAGGATTTGTATAACAACATGATGCTGAAATGAAACCATTCCAGCATCATGCAATCATTTATTTCTTAGGTGCCTTCTTCTTACCGGCAACTGTTTTACGCTTACCTTTTCTGGTACGGCTGTTTGTTTTGGTACGCTGACCACGAACAGGCAACCCTTTACGGTGACGTAAGCCACGATAGCAGGCGATATCCAGCAAACGCTTGATATTCATTGATACTTCACTACGCAACGCACCTTCTACCTTAAACTCATTGTTAATGATGTTACGGATAGCAGTCTGCTCATCATCATTCCACTCATGTACTTTCTTATCTAAGTCAATACCAGCTTGGGTTAAGATATACTGAGCAGTTGAACGACCGATACCAAAAATGTAGGTCAGACCAATTTCGCCTCTTTTGTTTTTTGGTAAATCAATACCGGCAATACGAGCCATATTCTGATTTTAATTTAATACTTAAATACTGGTACCATCAACCGGGATCGGTTAACAGTACATGAAATTATCCCTGACGTTGTTTGTAACGGGGATTCTTTTTGTTAATCACGTACAACTTGCCCTTTCTCTTCACGATCTTGCAATCTGCACTACGCTTTTTGATTGAAGCTCTGACTTTCATTGCTTTATTATTTATCGCTTTACTGCTTCCGGCTTTCAGCATGAGCCGACAGCGTTCCGCAAATGTTTACTTGTATCTGAAAATGATCCTTCCCCGGCTTAAATCGTATGGACTCATCTCAACCCCTACTTTATCACCCGGTAAAATTCTGATGTAATGCATCCTCATTTTACCTGAGATGGTGGCCAGGATTTCATGGCCATTTTCCAACTTCACCCGGAACATAGCATTGCTCAGGGCTTCCAGAATTACTCCATCTTGTTTAATCAGCGGTTGTTTCGACATACTATTTTTGGGGCTGCAAAGATATTAGTTTGCAATGGAAATATGAAAATTTCGGGGAAAAAATTCCCGATTTTGTGGAAAATAGGGTAAAATAGTGGCCCTTAGCCCCTTATAAAGGCAAATATAACTCATCTGAACAGGGCCACCGGCAGAATAATTTCCCAATAATTGGCCGATGTGGGTCCACTAAACTGCTGGTCGAGCAGTCGGCTAAACCTTAACCCGAAACTAACCGGCTCCTGGTTCCACCATTTTGTATCGAACATCAATTCGCCCCCCATCGTTCCAAAATGAAATTTCCGGCCCGTTCTGAGGCTTTTCCCCACAGACTGGTCATAAAAGACATTCATCCGTACCCGCTGAAAGTAAACCAATTGCCCAAAACCCCAATCTGGATACAGCAGGGGAAAATGATAATTCACCCCGATTTTATAGGCTCTTGGGAAATTGACCGAACGGTATCCCCTGGAAAAAGGGAAATTATCTGAGAATATATACTGGTTCAGGGTATCTCTGCTTTGTATGGCACCCGTAAACACCAGATTATGGGTTGGGCCAAGTCCGGGCAGATAAATAGCCCCACTTACCAACATCTGCCACGCATTGGTTTTTCCCAGCGCCGTTCGGTACCGGGTAGAAACGGCATGCCCCCATCTCGGGAATATTTGCCTTAGGGCCTTTTGCGACTGGGCTGAATAGGATACACTAAAATCAAGGTAATTTACACTGGCATCTTTCAACAGGTTTTTGGCAATGCCAGTCCATTTTACCGAGTTGGTATTAAAAGTCGATTGAAAAACCAGACTTCGATAATTCCTGCCGGATGTGAGGTTCAATGGTATACGCAAGCCGGCATATGCCGACAGTTCATCCCAATGCACCAATGTGTCGCGGTTAAGATAAGCCGATCGTTGCCAGGTTTTATTGGCTCCATATATTCTTTGTATAAAACTTCCCCCATAAGCCATATCGAGTCCTACTTTATGACTGCCCTCATTTTCATTATATGTATACGCCAATTCCGTTAAGAAAGTATTCAACACATTTTCTCCGTAAAGTGTAAAGGAATATTCCGGACGGTCATAATACGGACGCCAGCTATGAATATTGATCAACTTTTTAATTTTTTTATACGGACTTACGCTGAAATCTCTTGCCTTCAGGTTTTCACTAAATCCAAAACCTGCTGATGAAATACTGTTACCTGTGTATAATGGTTGCATTACATGCTCAACCGGGGCCTGTTCCCATTTTGGAACAAAAGATGCCAGTCTGAATCCATCCGCCGTAAAAACGGAACCTACCAGTTTTCCTTCCCTTAATACAGCCTGGTAAATACCGGTTGGATAGGAAGCCAGTCTGAATGGACCTTTTACATTTGTTCCATCATCAATGATACTCCAGAGTTCATCACGTCCCTGAAATGTATTGGTAAATAAAAGTGTATCCCCCTGCAGCTGTAAATAACCGATGACACGATTGGCGCTCGCCATTATTGCTCTTTCATTTTTCCCCGAACTGTTGTACCAGCTAATTCCCATATCTCCATTTAACAGTCTGTGAACAGCATAAAAACCATTTTCATTTTTCCCAAAACGCGGATAAGAATACACTTTATCGTTTGATGAAAAAATGGTGTCGGTCTTTCCGGTTACCACATCAACTTTTACCATTGAACTACCCCCATCGGTATGCATGTCGATGGCCAGTATTTTTTTCAGGTCGGAAGAAATATCAGGAGAAAATAAACGTGTACCTGTTCGAACAACCTGTTCTGTTTGTGAAATAAGGTCAAAAATTTTCAGGGTATTGGTTTCTACATTGCCCCAGCGTATATCGGGACGATAACTGGTATATACAATCTTATTATTCCGGTACGAGTAATAAGCATCGATGGCAATATCTCTCACCCTGATATTTGCTTTTGTACCTCCGGGTAATACTTTGGTAAAAGTTGGAACGGCTGTATAACTGTTTTGCAGTGTAAGAATGGAACCGTCTTCCATAAGGTAGGGAAAGCGATAGTTTAAGACATTGTTTTTTTCCGTGCTGGTGATCCAGTCCGGTTCTTCTGTAGCCGGGAGGTTCCACTGGGATCTAAAATACCCCAATGCATTATTGACAAACTGGTCAAAAGATACACCTGTATGTTTTTTGATAGCACCCTGGAATGGATAAATCAGTGGTTTAAAACGCGCAGCATCATTGGTTACTTTTTGCCAGATATCATCCCCATATTGTTTACGGCCATAAGCCACCAGCAAATAACCAAGATCATAATGATTAGGTACATAATGTCTCAAAGAACCATTGCGCAGTTTCATATAACTGTATTGCTTAGCTGAACGGTGCAATGACATATAACCATTAAAGAACTCAGGCAATTTACCTCTGCCCTGTTCTGTTAACTGCGTTTCACTATATACTGCATCTCCTTCAAAAAACCAGTCAGGGATACTTGCTGCATTGGCTACTGCCTGCCCCTCTTCACCCAAAATAACCGATGCCAGTTTAGATAATCCTTTTTTGAAATTACCATACTGCTGTACATGTCTGTATTCATGAATGGCGAGGTTATTGACCCAGTCGTATGCGCCGAGTTCAAAAGCACTCTGGGGAGCAGTAGTATAGAATTCGCTCCTGAAAGGTGCGAGTCCTACATAAGCATTTGAAAAAAGACTGCGGTGTTGTAAGACCATGTTTACTTTGCGTAGCTCAGGGCCTAAAGTATTGAGGTTATTTTGTTGCAACCCATGCACTATCCTTGCAATTTTCTGTGCCTGTTTTTCATTGCCTTCCGGGAATATGACTCTTACCGTATCGGTATCAATCTGTTTCCATCGCTGACGTGAAGGGTTACCTCCAAAACGCTGGGCCATCAGTTGCAATGAACTTAGGAAAAAGAAAGCCAGTAAAAAAGCAGAACGCATGTGCCTGAATTTATCAACAAGATACATAAACGATGAATTGCGGTAACTATCTGTTGAAGTACTCCAACAAAAAAGGACGCCAACAACAGGCGTCCTCACACTGGTTTTACCAGAATTACATAGGATCTCTGGTAAGATGGATTTTGGTCATATCCAAATAATGATTTTGCAACTGGTGTACATAATGCACATCTGGGTGATGTCTCCTGTCTTCCCGGTACCACATTTCAATCTTCGAAAAATCTCCAGATTGTGGTGTGACCAGTCGAAACGACCCCTTCATATATTTCACAGAACCATCGTCGTTGGGTTGTTTGGCAAAACTGAGTTTCAACAATGCATCTTCATTGAGCGGAAGCGGATGCAGGTGATCGGTACTAAACCAGAATTCCTGTACATCTGTCTGTACACAAACCTGTTTTTCATCTCCGTTCAGGCGGACTACTTCCCCCTCCCACATTTTTCCCTCATATTCCGCCAATACGTAGTCCCCGATTTTAATGTCGCTGAATTTAATCATATGGCAATTCGTTTTAGGAGCATAAGTTAAGGAATTTTTGAATTGGAAGAAAGTCCGGGAGACGGGAAGTCCGAAAGTCTGAAAGATTTTATTAAATAAGCCCTTGCCAGTGTTCCTCCGTGTCTTCAGTGGCAATAAATGATTCAGCGGAAGTTCATAGCCCTGAAGACACAGAAGGTCACAGAAAAAGTATTTATTTTTTGGAGGTCTTCTTTTTTAGTGCTGCTTTTTCCAGGTTTTCCAGTAGCCTGAATTTTACAATCATGGTAATGAGTTTGACCGGCAATGGCTTATCCAGCGGGAATTGGATAGCACCTTTTGAAGTAACATATTTTTCAAGTTCTTTTTCAAAATTCAACACGCCGGATGATGTCGGATAAAACCCGATATGGTTTTTCATCGCCGCAAAATATACCAGATTACCCTCCTGGAAGAAACAGGGCATGCCATAACTGATTTTCTCTACTGCTTTTGGTACGGCTTTTTGAATGATAGCCCTCATCTGCTTCAGCAGCTTCTGTTTATCGGCCGGAAAATCGGCGATATAGGCATTGATGTTTTCGTAGGCTTTCATCATGGCGTGAATGGTGAATCGTCAAAGGTGAATGTCTTGAAAAATTAATACAATTATTTGAAACAATCTATATTACGCATTCACCATTGACGATTCACGCCTCCTTATTCCGCCCAACTCATAGTATACCCGGGGTTTTCAATTTCCAGGGCTTCCACGGTTAGTTGTAAAGGATGGAAAGTATCGACCATTACAGCCAGCTCCTGCGTTTCTTTCTTACCAATACTTTTTTCCACTGCGCCTGGGTGCGGACCATGTGGAATACCGGCCGGATGTAACGTGATCATTCCTCTTGTTACATTCTTCCGGCTCATAAAATCACCATCAACATAGTACAACACTTCATCACTATCAATATTGCTGTGGTTATATGGCGCAGGTATGGCATCGGGATGATAGTCGTACAACCTCGGACAAAAACTACATACCACAAAATTGTGCGCCTCAAAAGTCTGGTGTACCGGTGGCGGCTGGTGCACCCTTCCGGTAATGGGCTCAAAATCATGTATACTGAATGCAAACGGATAACAATAGCCATCCCATCCTACCACATCAAATGGATGGTGTGCATAATGAAGCCCATACTGTATTCCTTTCTTTTTAGTCTGGATAAGGAAATCACCTGCTTCATCAAAACTCAGAAGGTTTTGGGGTGTGCGGATATCACGCTCACAAAATGGCGCATGTTCCAGTAGCTGTCCGTATTTGCTTACATAACGTTTGGGATAACGGATCGGACTAAAACTTTCTACAATCAACAACCTGTTCTCAGGTGTATCGAATTTGATCTGGTAAATGGTGCCTCTTGGAATGACAAGGTAATCACCATAAGCAAAAGGCAACTGCCCATATTGCGAAAGGAGCACACCACTTCCTTCATGTATAAAGATCATTTCATCTGCATCTGCATTTTTGTAGAAATAACCGGTCATACTCTCTCTAGGTGCAGCGAGTACAATATGACAATCATTGTTTACAAGAACAGGTTTACGGCTTTTGAGATAATCGTTTTCGGATTTTATATTAAAGCCTTCAAAGCTTCTGTGTTTCAGCATTTTTTCTTCTGCTACCCTTGGCTGTACATTTACCGGCTCATCCGTATGAATGATTTGCGTAGGTGGGTAATGATGATACAATAATGAATAATCATTGCTAAAGCCTTCCGTTGAAAACAATTGCTCTGAATATAATGACCCATCAGTTTTTCGAAACTGTGTGTGACGTTTATGAGGTATGGTGCCTAATGTATGATAGTGTGGCATAAAATAAAATTACAGGTTACAGGAAACAGGATTCATTGTCGTTGTGGTAAACCCAATATTTTATTCACCGCAGAGCGGCGGAGAAAGAGGAGTTTACGCAGGGGCATTAGTATTCCACGAGTGCAAGGGAGAGCATCAGGAAATAATATTTCCATGCGCGTTTATCGATCCAGTAAGTAAAATTTCGTTTAAATGGCATAGGTTGCAATCTCTGAGTGAAATTAGCAAAGTTTATGAATGATGTAAGTAAAAAATTACACACAGCGGGACTCGTAGTGTTGGAGGATCGTAAACTATTGCTGGCATACAGTAAGCGAAAACAGGCTTTCTACCTACCCGGAGGTAAACTGGATAAGGGTGAAGATGCCGTTTCAGCCCTCATCAGGGAAATTAAAGAGGAACTCTCCATCAATATCTCACCAGAAGAACTGAATTTTTATTGCCATATTTCGGCGCCTGCCTACGGAGAACAACCTACTGTGATGATGGAGCAGGATTGCTTTCTTTATACACTCAAATCTACTCCGATCGTAAATGCTGAAATTGAAGCCATCCGTTTTTTTAGTTTTACAGCGTTTAAGAAAGAGGCGGTGCAGGTCCCGGGTGTTTTATTACTATTTGAACAACTGATTCAGGATGATAAAGTTGATGCATAGATGAAAAGAATCGGCATTATATCAGACACACATGGGTATCTCGACGATGCTGTATTTCAACATTTTAAAGACTGTGATGAAATATGGCATGCCGGCGATTTTGGCAACGATGCAGTAGCTGAACAATTACGTCAGTTTAAACCACTTCGCGGTGTGTATGGAAACATTGACGGTCAGGATATCCGTTCTGTTTACCCGGAACTATTAGAATGGGTTTGTGAAGATGTAAAAGTGATGATGTTGCATATAGGTGGTTATCCTCCTAAATACAATAGCCGTTCAAAACCGCTTATTATTTCAGGGAAACCTCAGCTATTCATCAGCGGACATTCGCATATCCTGAAAATCATGTTCGATGAAACCTTACGATGCCTCCATATTAACCCCGGGGCTGCCGGCAAACAAGGCTGGCATAAAGTACGAACACTGGTAAAGATTGATATTGAAGGCAAAGACATGAAAAACTGCCAGGTAATAGAACTCGGAACAAGGTAAGCAGTAATCTTTCCCAGCCCCCACAGTAGTTTTTTGGCCGCTCATCCCAATTTAACAGCTATATGCTTATACCAGGATACTATATTAGGCAACTAAAACATACCACTATGCATGCAACATTTTTACGTCTGTTACTAAGCGCTTTACTGTTTTGTTCCCTGCAAAATTTTACCATGGCACAAACCAATCCTGAAGAAGCTGCAGTAAAAGCCTGTCTGGAGAACTATATGAGTGGCGTTGGGGATCGTGTGGAGAAAGCTTTTCATCCGAGTGCTTTTATGAAATATGTAGACATCAGTACGGGTGAATTCAAGGATGTGCCCATTGCTGATTATATTACCCGTGTAAAAGCCGGCTCCGGTCCCGGCAAAAGAACCATTGGTATCCAGTCGCTCAATATTGAAGGCACTGCGGCAAATGCCAAAATTAAAATTGAGACAGACACCGTGATTCTTTACGATTACATGAACATGCTCAAGATTAATGGGGAATGGAAAATTGTAAGTAAGATATTTTCAAGGGTGAACAAATAATGTGTTAGCCACAGATTCGTTCGCTTCAGGCAATAAATCTGTGGCTAAACTTCATCTATCTTTTGTATCTTTTCAGTCTCCAAAATCATACTGATATGTCTGCTTCACTCAATCGCCGCGATTTATTAAGATTCGGTTCCATGGCTGCTATCGGCATGGGATTAAGATTACCCTCTCTTGGTATGGGTAATGAAGAAGGTATTCTCCGAAATTATGGTGCTGCAGACGGATTAATTAACCTGAGTTCGAATGAAAACCCCTACGGTATTTCGCCGAAGGCACGTGAAGCTTTGCTGGCTGCTTTGGGAGAAGCTCACCGTTACCAGTATAACCATACCAACCTGAAAGATTTCAAGAAGCAGCTCGCTGCACATTATGGTGTTAATGAAGACCAGGTATTGGTAACGGCTGGTTCGGGAGAAGCTTTAGGATTATTACCACGGTATTTCAACAAGGGCAAACTCGTAACAGCCAACCCCACTTTTGGTATTCTACCTGCTACTGCAAAAATGCTGGGACAGAAAGTGGTGGAAGTTCCTCTGACCATTGATCAGAAACATGATCTTCCGGCCATGTTAAAAGAAGTAGATGATGACACTTCTCTTGTGTATATCTGTAATCCTGCTAATCCCAGCAGTACTATTGTTTCATCCGCTTCTTTAAAAAACTTTTGTATAGAAGCATCTAAAAAAGCCTACGTAGGTGTAGATGAAGCATATGTTGATTTTCTGGATGCACCCGATAATGAATCAATGTTACAGTTGATTGAAAAGCACCCTAAAGTTTTTGTGATTGGCACTTTCTCGAAAATTCATGCCATGGCGGGTTTGCGTATTGGCTGGGTTATCGGACATGCTTCTTTGATTAAACCGCTTGCTGATAACTATTTTATCCGTACGCAAATGGCTATGTCTGCCTTGTCGATGAGCGCTGCGCTTGCAAGTCTCAAAGACCCTGGATGGCAGAAATTGAGTAAAGAAAAAAATGCAGCCGCAAGAGAATATACTTATAATGCTTTAAAAGCCATGAAGATTGATGTGGTAAAATCCTATACCAATTTTCTCTTCTTCCCTATTCCTAACTATAAAGGAGATTTTGCCGCAGATATGTTACAGAAAAATATTTTCCTCAGGTCATCCAACTATATCCATGGCAAATGGGCCAGGGCCAGCGTAGGAACCATGGATGAAATGAAACAGTTTATTGAAGTAATGAAACAAGTGCAGGTATAAACAGCCTACCTGTTATTGGCTGTTGTGTTTCTTCTTCAACACAAAAGCAAGTGGTAAGCCTATCATGGTAATGAGTATCAGCATTGCCTTCACTGCTTCCAGCCATTTGAATGGCTGATGTTTTACCGATGTCATGGGCAATACCAGTTTGTTCATTACCAGCCATATAAAAATACCATATACCATTCCTACCAGGTAGCTATTGTAACGATACAAATTCAAAGGCTTGTACAGCAGAAAAAAGCAAAGCGTAAACAAAAATGCAACCAGGAAATGTAATGCAATTCCCAGTAAAATACTTGTCACCCCTCCGGCATAAGCTTCTGCTCCTGAAACAGCACTGGCAATAAATTTCAATACAATCATTGGGGATTTACCGGTCGATAAATAGAATGATAGCATGGCTGCCAATATATCCAGCACACCTACCAGCAACCAGGCTTTGATAAAGAAGTAGATTGTTTTCATGATCTGTTTTTACAGTATTACATCATATGTTGTTGAATATGCTGCTGAAATGTTTCTTTATACCCTGCACTTACCGGCAGTTCCCGTCCTGCGACTTCAACCAACTGCTGACCCATTTTTTGTACATGCTGAAGGTTTACGATATATGAGTTATGAATCCGCACAAAACAATCGGGTAAAGAGGCTGCCATTTCTTTCATCCTCTTATACACCAGGTGTTTCTGCTGACTCGTATGAATACAGAGGTACTCTTTATGCGCCTCTACATAGATAATATCTGCCATTTGAATCCTGATCACTGTTCTGCCCGTTTTTATGAACAGAATATCATCTTGCTTAGGGCCGGATACATCTTTGAGTGGTTGGGGTAAAATATGTAACTGCAATTTTTGGATAGCCTGTAAAAACCTTTTAAAAGAAATGGGCTTTAACAGGTAATCAATTACATGAAAAGAAAAACTATCCAGCGCATGTTCTGCATAAGCAGTGGTGAAAATAATTTTCTGTTCTCTGGGTATCAATGCTGCCATTTCAAGCCCTGATAAAGCCGGGAGGTTGATGTCCAGGAAAATAACATCAACACTGTTTTTTTTCAGGAATTCAAGTGCTTCAATGGCATCATAGAATTTTCCCTTAAGCTCCAGCATGGGTAATTTCCGCATATAATCTTCCAGCAACTGCATAGCTGGTGGTTCATCTTCAATAATGAGACAACTGATTTTTGTACTCATAAGGGTATACTTAAAATAGCAGTGAAGGTAAATGCGTCATCTGGTTCTGCTTTCAGACTGCTTTTATCATGATACAATAACTGCATCCGGCTTCTCAGGTTCATCAATCCTTTTCCGCTTTGCTCCTTTGTTCCGATATCTGCAATCCTGTTTTTTACAGTTACTACCAGATGATCACCTTTGTTCTCAATATCGATCACAATAAAATTATCTTCTTTTCTTTTATCAATGCCGTGTTTAAATACATTTTCCACCAATGGTATGATGAGCATGGGAGGCAACTGTACATTTGCGGTATCTCCTTTTTCATTTACTGATACTGTCAGCGGATAACGCATCCTTGTTTTCTCCAGCTCTATGTAATTATGAATAAATAAAAGCTCTGTTTGTAATGAAATTAGGTCTTTGGGAGCTTCATCTACAAAATAACGCATGATTTGTGAAAGCTTTTCAAGCATAGCTGCAGTAACCGGCGACTCCCTTTGTGCGTAGAAATAAATATTGTTCAGGGAGTTGAATAAAAAATGTGGTTGTACCTGTGCCTTCAATAGATTTAACTCCGTCTCAACCTGCTTTTTTTCTAAAACCTCCTGCTGCTTTTGTAATTGAAAATATCTGATCGAAATATAAAAAAGTACACTGGTGAAATAAATCAGTACTCCTGAAACCAATGTGCCAAATATACTAGTCCATCGGAAATCCTCTGGCTTTGATGTTAAAAAAGCATTGTAAAACCACCATGATACTCCGGATCTGTACAATGCAACAGTGATCAGTAAAACTAATACAAGCAATACATAAATAAGTTTTTGCTGGCGCATATAAAACCTGGGGATCAACCAGGCAGCATTTCCATACACAATGGCCATATAAGAGCTGACCATGATCACAGAATAACCGATCGCCTGCAAAAGAGTATCAAAATGAAACAGGATCAGCACATTAATGCCAAACAAAAGTACCCAGATTAACCACTGGATTTGTGTAAAACTCCATTTTCGTCCGATCAGTTGCATGTTTCAAAGCTACAGGGAAATCAATCAGTATCATATCCTTTCAACCAATGGGTATTTTTTTTCAATAGATCTCATTTTCCGGCTTTTCTGCTAATAGATTAAACAGAACCTGTCAATTGTTTAATCTGCATTGTATGAACCCGAAAACAAAAGCACATTTACAACAAAAACATGAACCCGATTACATTTCTGCTTCTGGCAACACTTTTACCTGTTTGTTCTGTCTTTTCCCAAAAAAACGACACCATTTACATTCAGCCGAACCGGGTGAATACCAAAGTACTCATACCTGGCACCCATCGCTGGCTGGTGTACTTTAAGATGGGAGCCGATAGCCCACGTACCATGTTTAATATCTGGTCGAGACATATCGAAAGAAAAAAATACGAAGGAAGAGATGCCATTGAAATAAAGCAGGTATGGGAAGACAAAGACAGTATTATGCATACCACCGTTTCTGTTTCAGATGCCAAAGACTTTCGTAGTTTATATCACCAGTCCTGGTGGAGACAAAGGGGCAGTACCAGTTTTAATTTTCTTACAGGTGAAGCAAGCATCAACGATAAAAAAATTACAGCAGCTGATACTGCTGCCAGAACAAAAAGGATTCGCCAGGCATTCGATACAGCCCTTACTCAGTATACCTTAAACTGGCATCTCGATCTGGAAGTATTCCCTCAACTGCCTTATAAAAACAATGCCACGTTTATGATCAATTTTTATGACCCTGGATCACAACAACCAAAATGGGTAGCGTATGCTGTTACAGGAAGCGGAAAATTACCGGGCTTAGACGGACAGGAAGCAGATTGTTGGTTACTCGAGCACAATGACAACAACAACAAAGAAATTTTCTGGATCAGTAAAAAAACAAAAGAAGTATTAAAACTGGAGCAGCAATTCGGAACAAGGTTCAGGTATAAGATTAAGTTACCGTTTTCGTTATAATTTGAAAATGTGCTAATTTGAAAATAAGGAGAAAATCCCCCTTCTTCATTTTCAAATTAGCACATTTTCAAATTTTAAAATTCGTTAATTACATCCCCGGAACCAATCCTCTCGCAATGGGTTCGCCTCTGAAAGGCCAGGGCACACCTGCCAGAATAAGTAAGAGCGCTATCAGGAAAAAGAAAAATGCTTTTTTATACTTCACTTCATCACTCACTGCTTTTTTAGACATACCATGTGCCATGGTAAGAAATACAATAGCCAATACCATGGTAAGCGGGTGTTCTAACCAATAGAAGCGAAAGAACTTGTCTTTCATCATGCTAACACCTTCTGGTAAAGTAGTTGTAAAAAAACCATAACGGCCAGCGGCCCACTGGTAAAGTCCAAGTAACAATGTGGTATGTCCTGCAATCATGGTAAACAACCATGTTTTTTTGTCGGCAGGAGAAAAAACTTTTTTGTTTTGCCATCCGCTCCAGGCTTTGGCAATAGAGACTAGCAATAGAATTAATATCACCCAGCGAAGCAGGTTGTGCAAATGAAGCAGTCCGGTATCCATATGATTTTATTTTAGTTACTGCAAGATAGGGAAAGAAGTGAATAGCTTATAGCTGATGGCCTATAGTAGAGCTCTTGCCATGGACCATCAACTATCTTCCCTTTAACAATTCAAACAACAGTTCTGGTTCGTTCGTTGTAATAAAATCAAAACGATTATCCAGTGCCCATTGTAAATCTTCCTTACTGTTAACCGTCCACGCATTCAGTATGATGCCTGCTTTTTTAGCCCTGTCAATCCAGTCTGGATTTTTTTTAAATACACTGAAATGATAATCAGCACCAATAACACCCAATGCTTTTAATTCTTCAGGTGTTTTATCGCCATTTAAATATTGTGTAGGCGCCTGGGGTTCCAGCTCTAAAATGCGGGTGAGTATACCGAGATCAAAACTGATATAAGTAGTGGCATGAGCGGCTTTCAGTGCCTGCACCTGTTTCCATGCTTTTTCTGCCACTATCCTCCCCCTTTCCTTGCTTACAGTAGATGGTTTTATTTCCAATACCAGCCGGGTTTCTTTATTATTTTTCAACCCTTGAGAAAGGTATTCGTATAGTGTTGGTATTTTTTCTCCATTAGACAATGTAAACTGCAAAAGATCAGCATACTTTGTTTGTTCAATCGGCAGTTCATGAAACTTAGGATCATGGTTAACGACCAGCGAATCATCTGCTGTCATCCATATATCAAACTCGGACCCTGTACAGCGCATACTAATCGCATTCCTTAATCCTGCAATTGAATTTTCCGGCAGGCTCTTTGCCTTGAAAGCGCCACGATGCGCTACCACAGGATTTTTAGCAAAAGACATTTTCTGTTGATTTTTTTGTGCAGTACAGGAAACCGTAACGGCAATAAACGAAAAAAATAATACCCGTTTCATGGATTGATACAATTAATAAGATTCAAATGTAGGAAAGCTGCCTCAGCTTATGGATGAAGATTTTGTGAATACTCCATATAAAAAAAGCGGGCCCTGTTGGGCCCGCCTGATATGGTTTGTTCATAGTAAAATTAATCTTTCCAGTCTGCAATAAACAGATTGGTATCTCTTGTTCCTCCATTGTTCCTGTTTGATGCAAAAATGATTTTCTTTCCATTGGGACTGAACATCGGGAAAGCATCAAATCCTTTATCACGGCTTATTTTTTCCAATCCCTTACCATTGATGTCTGTCAGATACATATTGAAGGGAAAGCCTCTTTTGTATTCATGGTTGCTGCAAAAAATAATATGCTTGTTGTCGGGTGTAAAATTGGGAGCCCAGTTGGCTTGCCCTAAACTGGTAATTTGTTTTGCATCCGATCCATCGGCGTTGGCTACCCATACTTCCATATTGGTTGGTGCTACCATTCCTTCTGCCAGTAACGCTTTATATTCTTTGATCTCCGCATCGGTTTTGGGTCTGCTGGCTCTCCAGACAATTTTTTTTCCATCAGGACTAAACCAGGCACCACCATCGTAGCCAAGCATATTGGTAATTCTTTTTTCTTGTCCGCTGGCCAGATCCATCACATATAATTCGAGGTCGCCATCTTTATCGCTGCAATAGATCATTTTTTTCCCGTCGGGCGACAGGGTTGCTTCAGCATCATACCCTTTTGCAGTAGTGAGTTGTTTCACAATTTTTCCACTGGTATCAGCCATGAAAATATCGTAACTGCTGTACAGTGGCCAGATATAACGGTTACCATATTTTGCACGATCGGGTGTTGGCGGACATTCACTGCTACCCAAATGTGTTGATGCGTAAATGATATGTTTACCATCTGGCAGGAAATAAGCACAGGTAGTTCTGCCCTTACCGGTACTTACCAGTTTGGGGGCAAATTTTTCACCGGGTTTGGTGGGTACTTTACCAATATAAATCTGGTCGCAGGGAATGCCTTCTTTGGCATATGTTTTTTGAAAGATGATATACTTGCCGTCGTAACTCCAGTAAGCTTCTGCATTATCGCCGCCGAAAGTAAGTTGCTGAACATTACTGAAATGTTTTTCACCCGCAAAATGAACGCTGTCACTGAATGCAGGCTGAGCCAGTGCAACAGTTATACTGGCAATAAATGAAAATGTGATGGATAATATTCTTTTCATATAAAAAAATCTGGCGCAAAAGTATCCAGAATCAGCCTTTGAAATTGTCAAAGAATTGTCATGGTATCAGGTAGACAGACTTACCGGGCTTCGGACACCCTAGCATTTTTCACATGCTTACAACAGACGGTTCTCCTTCAGAAGCGGCTGCTGTAGTATGTTTGCAGTATGAAATGGACCCCAATCATACTATTTTTCTTATTCGCCGCCTGTCAGCAACAGGAGCAAAAAAATGTGGTGAAGGAAGTAGAAATACCTGCCCAGGCCAAACCATTATTAGAAGCTGTAAACCAGTATCCAGACAGCATTTCATTAAGGGTGCAACTGGTAAATGTACTGGATAGTGCAGGTGCATTACCATTGGCGCTCGCACAAATGGATTCACTGATTATAAGAGACAGTGCCAATTTCGGTATCTGGTTTCATAAAGCCCAGTTGAGCGAAAAAGCCATGGATACCTCTATGGCATTGCATTGTTACCAGGTAGCAGCCCGTATTTACCCCTCACCGCATGCGCTGTTGGGTATGGCCAACTTACTCGCAGAAAAAAAGAATGTACAGGCCATTGAAATTTGTGATGAAGTGGAATCATTAAGGTTAGGACGCGAATACCTGGCGCATACCAGCTTTATAAAAGGTGTTTATTTTGCCAGAACAGGTGAGATAGTAAAAGCCATGGCATCTTTTGATCGCTGTATCGGAAACGATTACCAGTATATGGAAGCCTATATGGAAAAAGGGTTCCTGTTTTACGATAGCAAACAGCCTGATAAAGCCATCAGCATTTTTGAAAGTGCACTGGAAGTAAGACCCACTTATGCAGATGCCAGTTACTGGCTGGCAAAATGTTTTGAAGCAAAGGGTGAAAAAGGAAAAGCCATATTACAATACCAGAAAGCATTGGTACTGGACCCGGCTATTAAAGAAGCCAGCGAAGCATTGAAGAGACTGGGTGCATAACCCGCAGAAAATGTGTAATAAAATATTCGTGCAGGCCATTAAAATACAGCAGTTTTGCAACTTTAAATATCAATTATGCCCATCATAGCCCCATCTTTACTGAGTGCCGATTTTTTAAACCTGCATAAAGACTGTGCCATGCTGAATGAAAGCAGGGCCGACTGGTTTCACCTCGATGTAATGGATGGTTCTTTTGTACCCAATATCAGTTTTGGATTACCCGTCATTGAACATATCAGGAAAGCCACCACGAAAATCTGTGATGTACACCTGATGATTGTAGAGCCCGGAAAATATGCGGAGGCATTTAAAAAAGCAGGAGCAGATATCCTTACTGTTCACTACGAAGCCTGTACTCATTTACACCGTAACCTGCAGCAGATTAAATCGCTGAGCATGAGAACAGGTGTGGCATTGAATCCACACACACCAGTTCATTTACTGGCCGATGTGTTACATGATATTGACCTGGTTTGCCTCATGAGTGTGAACCCTGGTTTTGGCGGACAGCAATTCATTCCACAAACACTGGAAAAAATTCGCACCCTCAGGAAAATGATTACAGAGAAAAATCTGCATACACATATTGAAATAGACGGAGGTGTTACGCTCGATAATGCAAAATCCATCCTTAATGCAGGTGCCGATGTATTGGTTGCAGGCAATACCGTTTTCCGTTCTGAAGACCCTATTGCTACTATTGCAGCGTTGAAGGCGTTGTAGTACGTGAATCGTGAATGGTGAATTTTACTTTACACGTTATTCACCATTCACGATTGACGATTGAGCATTGACTATCCACAAGCTCCTCCTCAAAACTTCACACAATCTTCACACCGCCCCGTAAGACAATTCAGGAAATTTGATGGAGCAACCTATCCACACCTGTGCATAATATGTATTAGGAATTCTCATACATAACAAATTAAATTTGAGAAGGATGGTTTGGTTAAGTATTCCATGATTCCGTGAACCTAAAACAGAAACAGATTTGACAGAGACAATCATTAACCTCGAAACCGTTAACCCCATCGAATTCTTTGGCGTGAACAACGGAAAGTTAGATTTGCTGAAAAAGAAATTCCCATTATTAAAGATCCTCTCCCGCGGGACACAAATTAAACTAAGCGGGGCCCCGGAACAGATTGAATCAGCAAAAGAAAAAATTGATCTTATTATTCAGTACCTCGAAAGAAACGGCCACCTCAGCGAAAATTATTTTGAACAGATATTAGGCGGAGACGACGCAGAAACAGTTGACAATTTTGTTGACCGCAATCCCAATGATATTCTGGTTTTCGGCCCGAATGGCAAAACTGTTCGTGCCCGTACACAGAACCAGAAAAGAATGGTAACTGCTGCCGATAAAAACGATATCGTTTTTGCCATTGGTCCGGCCGGTACCGGTAAAACTTATACGGCCGTTGCATTAGCGGTACGTGCATTAAAGAATAAACTGGTAAAGAAAATTATTCTTACACGTCCGGCTGTGGAAGCGGGAGAAAGTTTGGGTTTTCTGCCCGGCGATCTCAAAGAAAAAATTGATCCCTACCTGCGCCCCTTGTACGATGCACTCGATGATATGATTCCCGCCGATAAACTCGGGTATTATATGAGTACACGTACCATTGAAATTGCGCCACTGGCTTATATGCGGGGTCGTACGCTCGATAATGCATTCATCATTCTCGATGAGGCACAAAACACCAACGATCTTCAGTTGAAAATGTTCCTTACGCGTATTGGTGCCAATGCAAAAGCCATTATTACAGGCGATCCAACTCAGATTGACCTGCCAAGAAACATGAGAAGCGGTCTTGAAAAAGCCACACGCATCTTACAACAGATCGATGGTATTGCGCATATTGAATTAAATGAGGAAGATGTGGTTCGTCACCGACTCGTGAAAGCCATCATCAGGGCTTATGACAAGGAACACGAGAAAGAGGAACAGGAGTACGGACAGGGAAGAAGATAAAATGTAGGATGTATGATGGCAGATGTCGGATGTCAGATTTATGATAGAAGATTTGAAACCCAAATCCGACATCTGAGATCATACATCTGCCATCATACATCCTCCTCGAGTATTTCATGCCCCAGTTTATCTCTCTTGGTTTTCAGGTATTTTTCGTTGTGGGGATTGGGAGATATTTCGATGGGAACAATATCAACTATTTCAAGGCCATAGCCTTTTAACCCGGCACGTTTGCGTGGGTTATTGCTCATGAGTTTGAGTTTTGAAATGCCGAGCTTACGAAGTATTTGTGCGCCAACACCATAATCGCGCTCATCCATGCCAAAACCCAGGTGCAGGTTGGCTTCTACAGTATCCATTCCTTCTTCCTGGAGTTTGTATGCTTTTAATTTATTGATGAGACCAATACCGCGTCCTTCCTGGTTCATGTAGAGTATTACTCCTTTGCCTTCGGCTTCCACCATTCTCATAGCTTTTTGTAACTGTTCGCCGCAATCGCAACGGAAGCTGCCCAAGATATCTCCGGTAAAACAACTGCTGTGTACACGCGTTAGTACGGCTTCCCCTTCTTTCCACTCTCCTTTTATCAAAGCCAGGTGTTCTGCACCGCTTGTTTTTTCTTTGAAAGCTACCAGATCAAACTGGCCATATTTGGTGGGCATATCTACACGTACCAGCTCTTCAATAAGCGAGTCGCGTTTCATGCGATAATCGATGAGGTCTTTGATAGAGATGATTTTCAGGGAGAATCGTTTAGCAATTTCCATCAATTGTGGTAACCGGGCCATGGTACCATCTTCATTCATCACTTCCACCAATACACCGGCGGGTTCCAATCCTGCCAGTCTTGCTAAATCAACTGTGGCTTCTGTATGCCCTGTTCTGCGTAATACCCCGCCATCTTTTGCCCTGAGTGGAAAAATATGACCGGGTCTGCCCAAGTCGCCGGGTTTGGTATCGGGATGAATCAATGCCTGTATGGTTTTTGAACGATCCTGTGCAGATATACCCGTTGTAGTTCCTTGTCCAATCAGGTCCACCGAAACGGTAAAAGCTGTTTCATGCAGAGAAGTATTGGAGCTTACCATTGGACTGAGGTCCAGCTCTTTGCAACGTTCTTCGGTTAGGGCAGCGCAAATCAGACCCCTTCCTTCCTTGCTCATAAAATTGATCACTTCGGGTGTTGCATGGCGTGCCGCTATGATAAAATCTCCTTCATTTTCGCGGTCTTCATCATCTACCACAATCACCATTTTACCTTCACGGATGTCCTGAATAGCATCCTCTATCCTGTTAAGTATGAACTGTTCCATCAGCGCAAAATTACACCCGATGTGCCAAACAGGTTTACCTATTTGGGAATGAGGGTTATTTTTTGACTAAAAACAGTTGATTTTCTATGAAAAACAGCATTTACCATCGAAAAACACAACAAGATTCGAGAAATGGCCTGAAATACCCGTTCTGGCAATATTTTGTTAACATTCTGTTGAATATCTAAGCCAATAATTCATTTTCTTTGCAACTGAAAAATTAACATTATGCTAAGTAAAAGACTCTTGCAATTTGTAATTGCGGTTTTACTGATGCCGGTACTTACACTGGCACAGAGCACCACCAGTAGCATGAGTGGTACTGTAAAAACCAATACAGGAGAAATCCTGGTTGGTGCAACCGTAACAGCAACCCATGAGCCTACCGGTACCGTTTATCGTGTTCAAAGCCGTACAGGTGGTCGTTTCGACATCAGCAATATGAACCCCGGTGGTCCATATTCAGTAGAAGTATCATTCGTTAACTATGCGAATGAGAAAAAAACAGAGATTTACCTGAGCCTGGGTGAGTCTTTTAAACTGGATGTTGCGTTGGCTCCCAAAAGCAACAATCTCGGTGAAGTAACTGTAACTGCTTTACGCAGAACTACCGAAGCTTCTGGTAAAGGTGGTTCTGAAACCATCATTGGCCGCGATAAAATGGCTAACCTGCCTACCGTAGGACGTAATATTTACGATTACCTCCGTGCTGTTCCTCAGGCTAAACTGGGTGCTTCAGAAGGTGCCGTAACCATTGCAGGTCAGAACAACCGTTATAATTCATTCTATGTGGATGGCGCTGTGAATAACGATGTATTTGGTTTATCAGCATCAGGTACCAATGGCGGTCAGGCTGCTATTGCACCGATTTCAATTGATGCGGTTGACCAGTTCCAGGTGGTGATTTCTCCATTTGATGCTTCGTTGGGTAACTTCGTAGGTGGTGGTATCAATGCCATTACCCGTTCAGGTACCAATAAAACAGAAGGTTCTGTTTACTATTTCTTACAGAATGAAAAACTGGCTGGTAAAACACCAACTGGTTTGAAATCTGCAGCTACCAGATTATCTGATTTCAGCAAAAAAACTTATGGTTTCCGTGTAGGTGGAGCAATTACTAAAAATAAATTGTTCTACTTTATCAACGTAGATCTTCAAAGAGATGTTCGCCCTCAACCATTTGACTTTAGTCAGTATGCTGGTAATACCAACGGTTCTGCAGGTCTAGCCGCCATTAATTCACTGGCTAACACCCTGAGGACAAATTTTGGTTATGAGCCAGGTGGTTTCTTAGACAATACGGAAGAAGTATCCGCGGATCGTATAACTGCTCGTATCGACTGGAACATCAGCGACAGACATAAATTATCGGTTAGTAACCGTTACACCAAAGCTGAACGTCTCAATACATCAACCAGCGGTACCGGTATCATTAACTTTTATAATAATGGACACCGTTTCCCTACAAGAACCAATTCAACTTCTGCTGAATTGAAGAGTCTGGTAGGTAAAAGTTCAAGTAATAAATTGTTAATCACGTTCACCGACGTATTGGATGATCGTAGCCCGATTGGTCAGGATTTTCCACGTGTTCGTATCAATGATGGTTCTGGTGCGATCGTATTCGGACCTGATAACAGTTCAACAGTTAACCTGTTAACCCAGAAAAACTGGTCTGTATATGACGAATTCAAATTCACGCTGGGTAAACATTCGCTGAAAGTGGGTGTTGACTGGGAATTCAACAAAGTATATAACGCATTTATCCAAAACACATTTGGTAACTACACTTATTCTAACCTGAACGATTTCCTTACCAATGCAAGACCCCAGGCTTATACCTATGGTTTTTCAAACATTGATGCAGGAAAAGGTGATAATACCTCTGCCGCAGCCAAATTTATGATGGCCAAAGGTTCCTTGTTCATCAACGATGAAATGAGAGCGTCTGATAACCTTACTCTGAGTTTTGGTTTGAGAGCTGATTATTTCAAAGTATTAAGCCAGCCATGGACAGATACCTATACCAATACTGTAGCAATCCCTAAATTCTCTCAGTATTATGATCTCAAAGGTGCACGTTCCGGTGTATCACCAAAAGTACCTATCGCCTTCTCTCCAAGATTTGGATTTACGTATAAAATTCCTGAAGAAAACGTCGTGGTACGTGGTGGATTGGGAATGTTTGTGGGACGTATTCCACTGGTATGGCCAGGTGGTATCTTTAACAACAACGGTATCTTCATCGGTGGTTATACAGCCAACGCTACACAGCTGACAAACACGATCCGTTTCAGATCTAATCCAAACGGACAGTGGACTGCTGCAGAAGTTGGTGCAGGTATCACCAAAGGACCATTGAATTTAACGGCTGCTGAATTCAGCACTCCAAAAATTTTCAGAACTTCATTAGCGGTTGACAAGAAATTCGGAGATGGCTGGTCTGGTAGTGTTGAAGGTATCTTCACACAGAACATGAACGAGATATACTATACCAACATTAATATCTTACCTCCTACAGAAAAGTCTGTAGGCCCTGGTAGCAGAAATGTTTATGTTACTACAAATAACGCCCGCATTCCTTTGAATCCTGATGGTTCTAATCCGTACGATAATGCCATGCTGTTAAGCAATAACGATGGTCCTAAAGGTTTTGGTTTCAACTTTACAGCATCTGTGGCTAAACGTACGCGCAATGGTTTTGGATTCGATCTGAGCTATTCATTTGGTAATGCAACTGCCATCAATGATGGTACCAGTTCTGTTAACCAAAGTCAGTGGAGATTTATGGAAACTGTAAACGGTCGTAACTTTATTACCCGTTCAACTTCCGATTTCAGTGCAGGTCACAGAATCTTTGCTTACGTAAGCAAGAAATTTGAATATGCTGACAAAAAACTGGCTACTACCGTTACGCTGGTTTATACTGGTCAGTCTGGAAACCCATTCAGTTATGTAAATGGTGTAGGTTCAATGGTACGTGATGATGGTACAGGCGGTACGAATGACCTGATCTATATTCCAACTTCTGCTGAATTAGCTGGAATGACTTTTGTAACTGGTGGTGGTGTTACAGCTACTCCTCAACAACAAAAAGATGCATTGGAAGCATATATTGCCAACGATAAATACCTCAGTGGTAATCGTGGTAAGTTTGCAGAAAGAAATGGCAGTCGTCTTCCTTTCACCAATATTCTGGATTTGAAAATTCAACAGGATTTCAACCTGAAAATTGGCAACAGACGTTACCAGTTCCAATTGACTTACGACGTGTTTAACTTTGGTAATATGCTGAACAGAAACTGGGGACGTACTTACTTTATGGCAAATGACAACTTCGCATTGTTACAGTTTGCAGGTTATGTAAGTGCTACCAATTTGACTCCTCAATTCCGTTTCAATCCAAACATCAGAACACCATTCAATATAAGCACTTCTACCAATGCTGCTTATGCTGCAAGATGGATCAGCCAGTTGGGTCTGAGATTTAACTTCTAATCAACATTAGAACTGATAGTAAAAAAGCCATCCGCCTGAGGCGGATGGCTTTTTTGTAGTCAGTAGTCAGTAAAGGGGGATCCTGATCGCAATAAAGTTTATTGCTCGTTCCCGATTATTTCATTGACCATTCATCATTCACGATTCATTATTCCTCCCTTCCCCATCCCCATTTCAAAAAATCCGGAAACGCTTTCGCCCAGGTAGCTACATCATGTTTTCCCTCTTCGAGTTCGAGGTAATGAATATGTTCGTCGGTATAGCCTTTGGCTTTTAGTTCTATAATCAAATCAAGCGCATCATCAATACTATCTATAACGCCATTGTTGTTTCTGTCTGCTGCTTCATCCAATAAACCACATTGAATAAAAGTTCTCAGCCATGGATAAAAGCCACCTTTACGAATCTGTAAATGCATGAGTCTGTCTTTCTCATCCTCATATCCATCCTCATACCCTTTTCTTCTCCACCACAATGACCCACTGAAAATACCTACACGGTTAAATTCACTGGGATTGTTCCATACTATGTCCATGGCACTCAGTGCTCCCAATGAAAACCCCGCAAATGATTTGTCTTTAAAAGAAGGTATCTGACAGGTCTTGCGGATAAAAGGAAGCAGTTCATCAAAAATAAACTTGGTATACAACCCAGCTTTTGCACCACGGCCCTTATAATCTGCAGCATATGCCGTTCCATATTCCATTTTTCTATCGGGTCCACAATGAATGGCTACACAAATCATGGGAGCAATTTTACCTGCTGCGGTCAATCCATCCAAAATTTCATCAAAAGGCATTTTCGGCAGGTCCTGCCCATCATTAATCAACAGCAAACTCAATTGCTCATGTGGCTGGTATTGTAAAGGCAAATAAACATCAATCGTCACTTCCCGTTCAAGATATTCTGAATGAAACAGGTGCTGGGTTAAACAAATAGCCGTCAGGCTCGATTCAGTTCTCACTTCGGTCATGTTTCAAAAATAGGGGAAAGTGAGGAAGACGGGAAGACCGAAAGTCGGAAAGTCCGGAAGTCCGAAGCATTTTATCTCAACACCATCTTTCTTTCAGACTTTCGGTCTCACGGACTTTCTGACTTACCCACTTAATTTCAAAAATTCTGATTAAATTGAAAACAAATAACTGACTTATGAAAAAGATCGGCATCTTATTCGGGCAGGAAAGAAGTTTTCCGATGGCCTTTGTGGAGCGTATCAATAGTAAGAATATTCCCGGTATTGTTGCCGAACCTGTGAGGATCGACAAAGTAATGCAGGGCGAAGCCAGTGGATATGCGGTGATCGTTGACCGAATTAGCCAGGACGTTCCCTTTTACAGGGCTTTCCTGAAAAATGCAGCTCTTTGTGGCACGGCCGTCATCAACAATCCATTCTGGTGGAGTGCCGATGAAAAATTTTTTAATAACTGTCTCGCCACCAAAATAAATGTACCCGTTCCTAAAACGGTTATCCTCCCTTCCCGCGATCTGCCCGCCGATACATCTGATCAGTCATTCAGTAACCTGGCATATCCATTAGACTGGGATGGTATTTTCGGTTATGTTGGTTTTCCGGCCTACATGAAACCCTTTGCAGGTGGCGGATGGAAAAATGTGTACAAGCTCACCAGTATGGAAGATTTCTTTGAGAAACACAGTGAAACAGGCGAACTGGTGATGCTGTTACAGGAAGAAATTGTTTTTGAAGAATATTACCGTTGTTATTGTATTGGCGGTAAATATGTACGTATCATGTCTTATGAGCCACGCAATCCACACCATCTGCGCTATGTAGCCGATTTCAAACCATCGGCAGAGCGACTGAAACAAATGGAAGATATTGTGTTACGCATCAACCGTTATCTCGGTTATGATTTTAATACCGTAGAGCTGGCTCTTCGTGATGGTGTTCCTTATGCCATTGATTTCTGTAATCCTGCACCTGATGCAGACCTGAAAAGTGTTGGTCAGGAGAATTTTGACTGGGTAGTTGAAACCGCAGCCACTTACGCCATTGAAAAAGCACAGGCACAGGTAGACGGAGCCGATAACCTCACCTGGGGAGAATACATTAAACGCAGCAGTGCCAAACAAAAACTCATCTGATGGGACATATGAACTATTCGCATTTTACTTTAGGCGTGGAAGAAGAATACATGGTGATTGATCCGCAAAGCCGCGAATTAAAAAGCCATGAGCAAAAAATTGTTTTGGAAGGACAAAAGATCCTGAAAGACAAAGTAAAAGCCGAAATGCATCAGGCTGTGGTAGAAGTAGGCACTGATATCTGCCGAAACATTGAAGAAGCATTTAATGATGTGGCAGCCTTACGTGGTACCATTGCAAATGTAGCAGGTGACCTGGGTCTCTGGGTAGCCGCATCAGGTACACACCCATTCAGTCATTGGGAAAACCAGCTCATTACCGATCATGTTCGCTATAACCAGATTGTAAATGAACTCCAGGAAGCTGCCCGCAGTAACCTGATTTTTGGCTTACATGTTCATGTGGGTATGGAAGACCGTAGAATGGCCATTCATATTGCCAATACGGCCAGGTATTTTCTACCGCACGTTTATGCACTCAGTACCAACTCCCCTTTCTGGGAAGGAAGAAAAACAGGTTATAAATCTTTTCGCACCAAAGTATTCGATAAGTTTCCTCGCACAGGTATTCCCGATTTTTTTGAGAGCATTGAAGCGTATGAAAGCTATGTGAACCTCCTCATCAAAACCAACTGTATTGATAATGCGAAAAAGATCTGGTGGGATATTCGTGTACATCCATTCTTCAATACAGTAGAGTTCCGTATTTGCGATGTGCCCATGACCATCAACGAAACCATTGCCATTGCCGCATTGTTTCAGGCCATTTGCGCCAAAATTTATAAACTCCGAACACAGAACCTCAATTTCATGATGTACCAGCGTTCGCTCATCAATGAAAATAAATGGCGGGCCAGCAGGTACGGTATTGATGGAACACTGATTGATTTCGGAAAAGAAACTGAGGCCGATACCAAAACCCTCATCATGGAACTGCTTGATTTTGTAGATGATGTGGCCGATGACCTGGGTAGCAGACCTGCACTCAATTATGTAGCCAATATTTTTGAACATGGTACCGGGGCAGACAGACAATTAGCTGTATTCAATAAAAACCAGAACCTGGTGGAAGTGGTTGATTATATACACGACCAGTTCCTCACCCTTGCCGTCTGACCCTTTCCTGCAGTTTATCGGATAAAGCTTAAACAGGAACCCGGTTAATACCGGAAATTCCTGTAAGCTGACCGATTAAAGAAAATTTTAAGTGTCATTTTGACGATTTTAATCTCTCATAAGCATCACATGAAAAAAAACATTCCCCTGCTCCTAACAGTAATACTGCTTTCTGCTCTGCAAATACAGGCACAACAGGCAGTTTCAATCAGTGTTGATCTGAACAAAGTAAAAGGGAAAATGGAACCTGTATGGGCCTGGTTCGGATGTGATGAACCGAATTATGCGTACATGAAAGATGGAAAAAAATTACTGACAGCGCTAGGACAGATCAAACCATCTGTTCCTGTTTATTTCCGCGCACACAATATGCTTACCACAGGCGATGGATCAGCCTCTTTTAAATGGGGTTCTACCAATGCCTATACAGAAGATGCAAACGGCAACCCGATTTATAACTGGAAAATCGTTGATAGTATTTTTGATACTTACCTGGCAAGAGGCATCAAGCCCATGGCAGAAGTAGGTTTTATGCCGCAGGCGCTATCCACCAAACCAGAACCTTACCGCCACAACTGGAAACCGGGCGACCCTTATGGAAGTATTTATACCGGCTGGGCCTATCCTCCCAAAGATTATAAGAAGTGGGCCGCACTGGTATTTGAATGGGTAAAACATTCTGTTGAACGTTATGGTAAAGCAGAAGTAGAATCATGGTACTGGGAACTCTGGAACGAACCCGACCTGGCTTACTGGAGAGGAACAAGACAGGAGTTTTTTAAATTGTATGATTATACGGCTGATGCCATCAAAAGAGCATTGCCAACTGCTAAAGTGGGGGGTGTGGATGGTACGGGTCCGCTCGGTCGTTTATCGGGTTATCGCTTGCTGGAAGGATTTCTGCAACATGTATTGAGAGATACCAATTATGTAACAGGAAAAATAGGCGCCCCACTCGACTTTATTACCTTTCATGCCAAAGGTGCACCGAGTGTTGTGAGAGGACATGTCAGGATGAATCTTGGTACCCAGATGCGGGCAGTTAATAATGGTTTTGAGCTGGTATCGTCTTTCCCCGAATTAAAACATCTTCCTATTATTATTGGTGAATCTGATCCGGAAGGATGTGCGGCTTGTGGCATGCATACCAATCCTGAAAACGCTTATAGAAATGGCACCATGTTTTCGAGCTATACGGCTGCTGCTTTTGCACGCAAATATGAACTGGCTGACTATTATAAAATCAATTTTATCGGTGCGGTTTCATGGGCATTTGAATTTGAAGACCAGCCCTGGTTTCATGGTTTCCGCGACCTGGCTACCAATGGTGTTGATAAGCCGGTATTGAACGTATTCAGGATGTATGGAAAAATGGGTGGTCAGCGGTTAGAAGTAAGCGGCAATATGGCCTATGATTTTTTACGCGTGCGCGATTCAAGTGTGAGAAGGGAAGCCGATATCAATGCCCTGGCCAGTTACGAACAAAAAACAGCCAGCATAATGGTCTGGAATTACCACGATGATGACCTTCCTGCACCTGCATCACCTGTTTCCGTAACCATTAAAAATATTCCGGCTAAAAAAGCCCTGCTCACCCATTACCGGATTGATGACAAACACAGCAATTCTTATGAGGTCTGGAAAAAAATGGGGTCGCCGCAACAACCCAGTCCTGAACAGATCAAAGAACTGGAAAAAGCAGGCCAGTTGAGTCTACTCGAGAAACCTAAAACGGTGAAACTGAATAATCATGTTGCAGAAATTCAGATGGAACTGCCCAGACAGGGTGTTTCATTGCTGCAACTCACCTGGAAATAACCTGCTCAACTGTCGGATTTTTAAATTTTAAGGCTTCTTTCTCAATTAAAACCTGGGTCTCTGCCCGGGTTTTGTCTATTTTTCGTGCAAAATTCGTCCCATTCCGGGCAACAATACAGCATAAAGTGGTATCTATGTAAGCGACGTCAACCCACTAAACTACCCCGCAGGTGACAGAACATGATCTGATTAGAGGCTGTATCAGGCAGGATAACAGTTGCCAGCGCATGCTTTTTGAAAAGTATGCCGGTAAGATGATGGGCGTATGCCTTCGCTATGCCAATGACGCCATGGAGGCTGAGGACATGATCCAGGATGCCTTTATCAAAGTTTTCCAGTATATCGGCCAGTTCAAGTTTGAAGGGTCCTTTGAGGGCTGGATCAGGCGTATTGTGGTCAACACTGCTATCCGCCATCTCGAGCGCAAGAAAATGAAGTTTAAGGATATTGACGATCACAGCAGCAGTGGCCCTCAGGTGGAAGCAAGTGCTTATACCCATCTCGGTGAAGAAGACCTGATGAAACTGATTAACCAGTTACCCGATGGCTACAGGCTGGTATTTAACCTGAATGTGATTGAGGGCTATAGTCATGAAGAAATCGCAGAAATGCTACATATACAACCCGGCACCAGCCGCAGCCAGTTAGTAAAGGCGCGGAAGATGCTGCAACAACAAATCCTACAATTGCAAAAAATTGCTGTATAAAATGACCGATAATCAATTTGACAATTTCGTCAGGGCTAAACTCCACGACCATTCTGCGCCTGTGCCGGCTGGGTTGTGGGATAAAGTGAACCCTGCCAAAGATGATGATGACCGCAAAGGCATTATCATCCCCAGAAAATTCCGTTGGGGCCTGCCACTGCTCGCCCTGCTGATACTGGCCGGCTCCGTAACAGGTTATTTTATATTCAGTGATGATGCTACCGGCAGCAGCACAACAGGGCAGAATACTGTGGCACAGACAGGTTCTACAACTGGCACATCTACACTTACTGAAAAAGACAATTCTCTTACCAACAACCCAAACAACCAGCCTGCAAACAATGAAGAATCGCAGGCTACTATCATCAATAAAACAAATACAGATCCAGAACAACCGGAAGCCACTGCTTCATCTAAACTATCTGTAACAAAGGGATTCACCGCCGCAGATAAAAATGAAGCCACCTCTTCGTCTTCAGGCAATGCTACAAACGCCCGCGTAGAAAATATGGCTGCCACAAAAAGCATCAACAATATCAATATCAGCAATAATAACAGAAAGAGCATAACACAAGGCAGTATCGAATCATTACAGGCATTGGGCAAAGCAAACCGAAACAGTATTGCTGTTCCCTTTATTCGTTCTGCTGAACTCGCTAAAAATGAAACAAATAATACCGTAGCTACTACTGACATTAGCGAGGAAGCAATGGTTTACCCTGTTACTTTCGCCGGCAATTTCGAGCCAGGCAATACCCTTTCACTGGGTAAAGCAAATTTTGGATTGAGTGGACTGATGCAAAAAGAGCAGATCAGCAGTGCCTACTCGAAAAAATACAAAAACATTATTATTTGCCCCCCCTATAAAGTCCGGAACACAGACTGGTTTGCAGAAGTATATGTGTCACCTGATATTGCTTTCAAGAGCATTGAAAACAGATCTGCCACAACACAATATCTGGCAAAAAAAGACAGCAGTGAAAGTATGCGTTTAGGTTATTCAGCAGGTGTTCGTCTCGTGAAACCCATCACCGATAATTTTCTTGTAAAAACAGGTGTTCAGTATACACAGATCAATGAGAAATTCACCTATCGTACAGAAGATGAAGTAAAAACCATCACAGTTATTTCGGTCAGAACCATTATTCGGGGCCCGGGTGACACATTAAGAGTTACAGATACGAGTACAGTACAGCAGGTAGGTTATAAAACCAATTCCATCAAAAACCGTTACCGCAGCTTTGATATTCCTGTTACTGTTGGCTATCAGTTTGGCAATGATAACCTGCAGTTTGGCATTAATGCCGGTGTTGTTTTTAATATTTCATCCTGGTACCAGGGTGTGATACTCGACAGCAGCATGGCTGCAGTACCCATCAGCAAAGGAAGTAACCAGGTGTATAAAAATAATATTGGCCTGGGTTTATATGGGGGTATTAGTGTATTAAAGAGAATGGGTGAGAATACACAGTTGTTTTTTGAACCTTATTTCAGGTATAATCTTTCAGGCATTACCAATGCACAGGCTTCCTATCAACAAAAATTCAGTTTGGGAGGATTATCGATTGGCTTAAGGTATAACTTAAACAGAAAGTAACAGGCAACGAATAAAAACACAACAGTATCTTATTGTTGAAGCGATAAGAAATGATTATGAAAAAGAATGTATTCATCTCAGCGATTGTAATGCTCTTCTTCTTTACAGCCTGTAAAAAAGAACTGTCAGACAATTTTACCACCTACCCCGGGGATCCTCGTAATGATACAGTATGGGCTAGTACCACACCTGGTAATGCCCCCATACACCAACTGGCCAACCAGTTCTTACCTGATCTCATCATTGACACTTTTGATTGTACCCTTGGCGATACCATTACACTGAAAGATTATATCTCTATCCGTATCCCTGCAGCCTCTTTCACTGAAAAAAATTCAGGAACAGTTGCCACCGGAAAAGTGAGACTAGAATTTTTCAGGTTGAAAAAGAAAGGTGATTTTATCAAGTTCTTCAAACCCACTACATCGGCTGGTTACCTTGTAGAAAGTGGTGGTGGTTTTTTTATGCGCGTTGTTAAAAATGGTCAGGAATTAACACTGGCACCCAATGCCTCCATTACAGTACGTTTTGCTGATACAGAAGAACCTAAAACCAATATGCAGGTATTCCATGCAAGAGAAACACTTCCTTTTATTTCAAGCGGCATTGATACTTTACATACCTGGACAAGGCATACAGATACCAGTTGGATCAAAACCTGGCAGGGACAGGATTCGTTGGGTAACCCATTAAAAGGGTATGAACTTACCACCACACAATTAAGATGGACTGCTGCCAACCGTTATATCGACAGTAGTTTGCCACATATCAATATTTTCGCTTACCTGCCACAGAATTTCACCAATAAAAACACCGTGGTATATGCCGTATTTGAGAACCAGAAAATAGTGGTGAACCTTACCGCAGAATACAGGTCAAGAAGTTTTACTACCATGCGTATTCCCAAAGGGGCGAAGATCAGGATCCTGAGTTTTTCAAGATTAGGCACCGATTTATACCTGGGAACCCGTCTGGTGAATGATGTGGGAACGAATAATGTGTATAAGATAGAACCGCAAAAGAAAAGTCTTTCAGATATACTCGCTTATATCAACAACTTATAGGATTACAAGGGTGTGGGATTTTATATAAGGATCGTCAAAAGCGATCCTTATTTTTTGAAATCAAATAAAGTAGCTGTGAAAACAGCCCGTTCCCTTTTCTTTAACATAGCATCCCAATTACCCTTATAGCGGAGAATTTTGGGAACGGTTAGCCCTTCAAATTTGCCCATCTCTACTTCCATCTGCACATTGAAATCGTATACGAAAGCTTTATAGCTCAGCGAATAATTACGTCCCATCACTTCCAGTGTTTTCTGGTCAAACCAGGTGGTCATTTGATCTACCACTACCCTGTCGCTTTTCTCTCCAAGTTTTTCTTTTGGTGTAATGGAAAACACATAACAGAGCTGTCCTTTGTACTCTTCAAGGTCGAGACGGTAATCATATAATTTATGCGCATCATCATCGTAGAGATCGAGTTTATTGCCAATAAAAGGAATGCCTGGTATTTTCTTCCCCGGATTGAAGAACAACATTTTTAATTGTTCCTTGTGTTTTTCCATTCCCTTTTTGTTACTGGTACTTCTTACCCGGCCTTTTACAATATTATCCTCCCCACAAACTTTGCCTGTTGTAAAAAAAAGACCGGCATACAATTCAGGTGTGGTATAATTGAACTCTTTTTTATTGTCGTAGAAATCACCTGTTATTTTTTCTTCCAGGATATCCATTGTTCTGCACCCATCTGCCCTGTTTTGTCTTGTTTTACTGTACAAAGATGCTTTTACAGCGCCTTTTTTATCCAGCATTTTTATATCGTTATAGGAAGTAAAACCCAGGATGCGCAGGTTTCGGAAGGCTTTATAAAAGGATGTATCTTCTTTTATTTGCGTAAGTAATCTTTTATAATCAAAATTATTACGCACCACCACTTCCGACAAAGTAAATGCCTGGTTATCGATCACTACAGCAGTATCCTGTGCTTTCAGCGTAGTGACTGCAATAAAACTAATGACAATAACAGATAGTGTACGTATCATTTAATGAAGATCATTTTATAATCCACTCTTGCTTTTCCTTTGCTGATATCATTCAGCTTACCCTGTAACATTTTCTTGCGTAGTGGTTTAAGATAATCGATAAACAATTTACCTTCTATATGATCGTACTCATGTAAAATTACACGTGCGGTAATCCCTTTAAATGTTTCCACCTGCGGTTCAAACTGCTCATTCATATACTCCAATTCTACTTCTTCCGCACGAAATACATCTTCACGTATATTGGGAATACTCAGGCATCCTTCATTATAGGGCCACTCTTCACCGGCAAGTGATTTAATTCGTGCATTGATAAACACACGTTTAATGCCGGGTTCATCAGGATATTTCCCTTTATCTTCTGCTTCCTGGTGTTCAAAAATTTGCGCACTGTCTACCACAAATAACCGAATATCTTTATTGATCTGTGGCGCAGCCAATCCCACCCCATTACTGGCATACATGGTTTCCCACATATCTTCAATCAGTTTTGAGAGGCCGGGATATTCGGCTGTTATTTCCGTTCCTTTCTTTCTGAGAACCTGTGCCCCGTAGGCTACAATAGGTAGTATCATTGAATCATCCGTATTTAATAATCTGCGAAAATACCCCGAATTTGGGCAACCAGCAAATGGGGATGGTAAGAGAAAGTGAAAATTCTCAGAAGGAGTCTTTTACTTTTGACTTCTCTCCATATACTCCTGTAACATAATAGTAGCCGCTATCTGGTCAACATTTCCCTTATTCTGGCGATCTTTTTTCTTCATACCCATATCGATCATGGCCCGGGAAGCCATTTTACTGGTATAGCGTTCATCTACCGTAACAATAGGAACGGAGGGAAATTCTTTTTTTAATTGCTGGATGGCTTTTTTAACCAATGGTGTAGCATGGGTTGGCTTATCGTCGAGACCAAGTGGTTCACCTATGAGAATCAGTTCAACTTCTTCCTGTTGCGTATATTTTTTCAGGAAAACAATGAGCTCTTTGGTAGGAATGGTGGTTAATGCACTGGCAATGATCTGCAAAGGATCAGTTACCGCAATTCCGGTTCTTTTACCGCCATAATCTATGCAGAGTATTCTTGCCATTTGCGAGACCGGAAGTCGGGAAAGTCCGAAAGTCGGTACTGCGAATTTAGGGAAAGGATGTCGGATGTCGGATGTCGGATGTCGGATGTCGGATGTCGGATGTCGGATGTCGGATGTCGGATGTCGGTAAGGAAAACTAAACAGCAGCTTTGTTTATTGTACCACCTTTCTTTGTTTTGACTTTTTAATTTTGATTTTTGATTTATTGCAGCATTCACCCCAATAACAATGCAGCTATCACCAGCATGCCAAAAACCACACTGGCTATTCCATTCGCAGTCATAAAAGCAATATTTACTTTACTGAGGTCATTGGGTTTTACAATGGAGTGCTGATAGATCAGCATACCTGAGAATACAGCAGTGGCTATCCAGTAAATCCAGTGAAAAGAACCATTAAAACCTGCTGCAATGATACATCCCGCACTCAAGACATGTAACAGCATTGATACCCATAGCGCTTTTTTCTTTCCCAACACAGATGGAATAGAATATAATTTTTGCGACTGGTCGAACTCTACGTCCTGCATGGCATAAATAATATCAAAACCACTCACCCAGAAAATAACTGCCAGTGAAAAAAGAATCGGTAAAACAGCAAATTCACCTGTAACCGCCAAATAAGCCCCGATAGGTGCAAGCGAGAGGCCTAGTCCAAGTACCAGGTGACAAAACATTGTAAATCTTTTAGTATAGCTATAAAAAAGAATCACGAATAAGGCTACCGGCGACAGGTAAAAGCAAATGGGATTAATAAACCATGTAGCAAGTATAAACAAACCGCTATTAAAAATCACAAAACGTAACGCGCTATTGGGAGAAATAATACCACGCGGTATTTCACGAATGGCGGTACGCGGGTTTTTTGCATCGAATTGCCGATCAAGATAACGGTTAAAAGCCATCGCAGCACTACGTGCCGTTACCATACAAATCAGTACCAGTACTAAACTGATCACATAAGGATGAATCCTGTCGCCCAACTGCTGCTGTAACCAGCCCGAAGGCAATACAGCAGCCTGTTTAAAACCCAGCACCAGCCCTATCATCGCAAAGGGCAATGCAAAAATGGTATGGGAAAATTTTACAAGGCTCAGGTAATTTTTGATAACAGTCATAAAAAAGATTAGATAAGATTCAAGTATCAAGGAACAAGAATAACGAATATCCAATATCGAACTCTAAATCAGACATCCGACATCAGAAATCTAACATCTGATATCTGCCATCCTACCTCTTCCCTCTCACCAGTTCCCATAAAACAATCCCTGCAGCTACTGAAACATTCAATGAGTGTTTCATGCCAAACTGGGGTATTTCAATACAGCCATCGCATAGCTTCAATACTTCAGCATCAACGCCTTCAACTTCATTACCTAATACAATAGCCAACGGAAAAAAGTTGTCTGTCTTAAACTGATCCAGTGGTATACTTCCTTCCACCTGTTCTAATGCAAACACTTTATAGCCTTTTTCTTTCAGTTGTTGTACCGCTTCCAAAGTAGTGGGCAGGTGTATCCAGTCAATGGTTTCAGTGGCACCCAAAGCTGTTTTATGAATATCGCGATGAGGTGGCTGAGGGGTATAACCGCATAAACAGATACCTTCTACCAGAAAAGCATCTGCAGAACGAAACACACTTCCTACATTATGCATACTGCGGATATTATCGAGTACAACCATTACCTTGTTTTTTTCCGCTTCCTTAAATGCTGCCACCGATTTACGGCCCAGCTCTTCCATGCTTAGTTTTCGCATCCGGCAAAGGTAAACTCAACCATTCAAATAATGGTGATGGCCAATTGTAGCAGAATAAGTAAATTAACCGTCCTTTTTGACCATGGTGCATTGACTATAGACCATGGTCTGATAACCATAAACCAACCAATATGAGAAAATTAAACCGTTATGCCTGGTTACTGGCCCTGAGTATGCCAATGACTGCAATGGCGCAGGAGAAAGTCGACCTGGAGATGATGAAGAAAATCCGTGAAGAAGGATTACAACGTTCACAGGTAATGGACATAGCCTTCAATTTAACCGATAAAAGTGGTAACCGTCTTACCAATTCTGCCGGTTATGCCCGTGCCGCCAATTATGCAAAAGAAGCACTCACCGGCTGGGGCGTATCCAATGCCACGATCGACCCATGGGGTGAATTTGGTAAAGGATGGGATTTGGAAAAAATGTATGTAGCCGTAACTGCTCCTTATTATAAACCCATTCTTGCCTGGCCCAAAACATGGACCGCCGGAACAAAGGGTTTAAAAAATGGAGAGGTATTGGTGGTTACCGTTAAAGATTCTGCTCAGATTGAAGCATATAAGGGTCAGTTGAAAAATAAAATTCTGATTGTTGACCAGCTTACCGAATATAAACACAGTTTCAGGGCAGATGCAGTTCGTTATACAGATTCTCAGTTAGCCAGAATGGCGGCAGCAACACTTCCTCCTGCTAATCCTGCCGGACCCGGTGGCGGTGGTGGATTCAGGGGAACACCTAATCCTGCGGTAAGAGCATTGGCATTATTGAAAATGATGGCGCAGAAAGAAGGTGCTGTTGGTATGTTTACAACCAGCACACGTAACCACGACGGAACCATTTTTGCCCAGGGTGGCGGTGCTTATAAAGGAACAGATCCTGAGAATTTCCTTGATATGGCACTGGGTATTGAAGATTATAATACCATTTTACGTTTAGTTAAATCAGGTACCCCTGTTAAAATGGATGTAGATGTAAAAACAAAATTCCAGACCAAAGACCTGCAGGGTTATAATGTGATCGCTGAAATTCCTGGTACAGACCCAGCATTGAAAGATGAAATTGTAATGATTGGCGCCCACCTCGATTCATGGCAGTCAGGTACCGGTGCAACAGACAATGCTTCTGGTTCTGCTGTAATGATGGAAGCCATGCGTATCCTGAAAACATTGGGTGTTCAGCCCAAAAGAACCATCCGTATCGGTTTATGGAGTGGTGAAGAACAGGGCTTGCTGGGTTCACGCAATTATGTAAAGAAAACTTTTGCTGATCCGGCTACCATGCAGACTTTACCTGCACACGAAAAATTCTCCGCTTATTACAATATCGACAATGGTACCGGAAAAATTCGCGGTATTTATTTACAGGGTAATGCAGAGTGTAAAGCCATTTTCAGTGCATGGTTAGAACCTTTCAAAGATCTGGGTGCCACTACTGTAACCATCAGCAATACAGGCGGTACCGATCACCAGGCATTTGATGGTGTTGGATTACCAGGTTTCCAGTTTATACAGGATCCTATTGAATACGATACCCGTACACACCACAGCAATATGGATGTATATGATCACCTGATTGCAGATGATCTCAAACAAATAGCTACCATTGTAGCAGCCTTCACCTACAACACCGCCCAGCGCGATGCGAAGCTGCCACGTAAGGCTATGCCCAAACCAAGGAACTAGGTAATTGATGAATTTGAAAATGTGCTAATTTGAAAATTACAATATGGCATCTGATGGGCTTTTTGCTATGCAAAAAGCCCATTTTCATTTTCAAATTTTCAAATTAACTCATTTTCAAATTCTATATTTGCTCCTATGGCAAAATCCGCGGCTGACACACCTTTAATGCAACAACACAGGGCCATCAAACAGAAATATCCTGATGCCATTTTGTTGTTCAGGGTGGGAGATTTTTATGAGACTTTTGGAGAAGATGCCATAATTGCTTCGCGTGTATTGGGTATTACACTTACCAAAAGAAACAATGGCGCTGCCTCCTCCAGCGAATTAGCAGGTTTCCCGCATCATGCACTGGATACCTATTTACACAAACTGGTAAAAGCAGGTCATCGCGTAGCCATCTGCGACCAGTTGGAAGATCCCAAAACAGTAAAAGGTATTGTAAAAAGAGGTGTTACCGAAATGGTTACCCCCGGTGTGGCCACCAACGACAAACTACTCGACCAGGCCAGTAATAATTTTCTGGCCGCCATTCACTATACAGATACAGAAACAGGTATTGCTTTTCTAGATATCTCCACCGGGGAATTTTTTATTGCAGAAGGGAATGATGAATACATCGACAATCTCCTGCAGGGTCTTAAACCAGCCGAAGTTATTTTCCAGCGAAACTACCAGAAAGCTTTTAAAGAAACCCATGGCAACCGATTCTACACTTATACCATGGAGAGCTGGATATTTGATGAAGCTTTTACAACAGAAAGCTTACTCAAACATTTCCAAACCCATACCTTAAAAGGTTTTGGTGTAGAGCATTTATCAAAGGGACTTGTTGCGGCAGGTGCTATCTTATATTACCTGAAAGAAACAGAACATCCCAACCTGCAACACATCAGTTCCATTCAAAGAATTGAGCGGGATGATTTTTTATGGATGGATCGCTTCACCATCCGTAACCTCGAAATACTCAGCACCGGAACCGAAAACGGCAACAGCCTGCTGAAAGTAATAGATCATACCGTGAGTCCCATGGGTGCAAGGTTGTTGAGAAGATGGCTGATCTTTCCTTTAAAAGATGCTGTCAAAATCAGGGAAAGGCTCAATACGGTTGAATATTTTTTATTGCACACAGAAACACGCAAACAGCTTCTGCAGGCTATAGAACATTGTGGAGATATTGAGCGGCTGGTGGGTAAAGTACCCAATAAAAAAATAAACCCCAGAGAAGTATTACAACTGGCCAGAGGGTTACAGCAGGTGGCATCCATTAAAGAACATTGCAGTACAGCAACCGATCCTTTACTACTGCATGCGGCACAATTGTTAAACCCCTGCCCTTCGCTTATTGCATCTATCACTGCATCTTTAACAGATAATCCACCTGTTGCTGCTAATAAAGGTGAGGTATTCAGAGCGGGTGTTCATGCAGAGCTCGACCAGCTTCGGAACATAGCTACAGGCGGCAAAGAATTCCTCATCAACATACAACAGCGTGAGGCAGAAAGAACAGGTATTTCCTCTTTAAAAATCAGTTTCAATAATGTGTTTGGGTATTATCTTGAAGTAACCAACTCACATAAAAACAAAGTACCCGCAGACTGGATACGCAAACAAACGCTGGCCAATGCAGAACGGTATATCACACCTGAGTTAAAAGAATACGAAGAGAAGATTGTAGGTGCAGAAGATAAAATACTGGCCATTGAGCTGGAACTATATGATCTTTTATTACAGGACCTTCAACCCCATATTGCCGCCATACAGCAGAATGCACAGGTACTGGCACAATTAGATTGCCTGATTTCTTTTGCAGAAACAGCTTTGCTCTATCAATATAAAAAACCGGAACTACATGAAGGGCATGTACTCGATTTAAAAGACAGTCGCCATCCTGTTATCGAAAGAAATCTTCCACCGGGAGAAACCTATATTACCAACGATATTATTTTAGATCCTTCAGCACAACAGATCATCATTCTTACAGGACCCAATATGAGTGGTAAGAGTGCCATTCTCCGACAGACTGCACTCATTACTTTGATGACACATATCGGAAGTTTTGTACCTGCTTCCGTTGCCAAAGTACCACTTACCGATAAAATTTTTACCCGTGTGGGTGCCAGTGATAACCTGAGTGGTGGTGAATCTACTTTTATGGTAGAGATGAATGAAACGGCCAGTATCATTAATAATATTTCGGGCAGAAGCCTGGTATTGCTCGATGAAATTGGAAGAGGCACTTCAACCTACGATGGTATATCCATTGCCTGGAGTATTGTAGAATATTTACACGGCTCTACACATGCCCCCAAAACTTTATTTGCCACACACTATCACGAACTGAATGAACTGGAAGAGAAATTACCCCGCGTAAAAAACTTTCATGTAACCAATAAAGAAGTAGGCAATAAAATCATTTTCCTCCGTAAACTGGCGCCGGGTGGCAGTACACATAGTTTTGGTATTCACGTGGCCAAGATGGCGGGCATGCCTCCTGAACTGATTCAGAGAGCCAATGAAATTTTGGTACAACTGGAGGAGAAACATGTTGATGAAAGTCCGGAAGACAGAAAGACCGGAAGTCAGAAAGAGAGATTACAGCAGGCTGTTAAAGAAATCAGTGGCCCGAAGATGCAGCTCTCTATTTTTGATGCACACTCGGAAACCTTTGACGATATCCGCAAAACACTCAACGAAATCGATATCAACAGACTCACACCTGTAGAAGCCTTGATGAAGCTGAATGAGATAAAGGAAAAATTGAAATAGTCAATGGTCAATGGTCAATGGTCAATGGTCAATGGTCAATAATGAAAACTTTGTTACAAGTGAGATTATTGCTTACTCAAAAAACATTTTTCACTCACGCTTGACCATTGACCATTCACGACTACAAATATCCCGTCCACCATCTTTTATTATGCATTTTAAACGTATCGTATCGTTTGCATAAGGGGTAAAGACCTGCTACTACTGCAATCCATATCAGGTATACTATTGGTAAAGTGAATCCGAAGTCATTGGGTCGGAAAGCAAAATTACCGGCTGCCATATCGCTAAGAGGTCTGCCTGTAGCAAAGAACGCAACAATGCAAAGCACATGAATGGTAAAGAAATGCAGTAGGTAATAAAACATCGGTACGCGACCATAAACGCTTACCACATTTGTCCAGCCAGCTTTTACTTTTTCGAGCCAGATCAATAATAACAAAGCCGGACCTAATGTCATACACAAATACAATAAGGAAGGCGGGTATTTGGTTACGTTGAAGAAAGAGATAATCGTCATGGTATTATCTTTCTGTGTAGACCATGGTACGAGATCACCATATACATTGAGCCAGCGAAGTACAAAAAAAGCTGCAATGGTAGTTAATCCCCATCCAAGTAATAAACGTTTGCGTTTGGCAGCATCAAATTCTTTTACATACCATGCACCCATACAATAACCCAGCAACATTACTCCCGGCCAGGGTATCAGTGGATATAACACAGCAAAAAATCTTCCTTCTGCATAACTGGTAAACATTTGCTGGTGAAAGAAAGCATGCCAGAAAGGAATTTCATTCATGTTATTGTAATTGAAACCATCGAGCATATTATGTCCGGCCACCATTACAATACCTATGATAAACAGTACACGCAAAGGCAGGTACAATAAGAAAGATAAAATAACCATCGACAACCCAATGACCCAGATTACCTGTAAGCCGATAAAACGATAGAGCGGATCGAATACAATCAAAAAATTAATGACCACTATTTCCAGTACCATCAAAAACAATCCACGTTTTAACAGGAAAGAAGACAATTCTTTTTTGGTCTTCTTCTGTCCGGATAAAAAAGCGGATGTACCCGATAAGAAAACAAAAATGGGTGCACAGTAATGTGTAATCCAGCGGGTAAAAAATAAAGTAGGTGTGGTGGTATTCAGGTTGGTAGGATCTTCTACCATGGCTGAGATATGAAAGAAATCGCGCACATGGTCAAGTGCCATGATGATCATAACGAGTCCGCGGAGGATATCAATGGAAGATATTCTCCATTTTTCGGCAGTTAGGTTATTGGTCATTGTTAGGGTTTGAGGAAAAGATACGAATTAAAATTATTCGTTATCATACTACATAGGATGGAAATCCAGTCCGGGGAAATGAAATGTCTGAATCTTAAACGAATTCAGCCATAAACAAAAAAGTCCCAGCTTATGTAGCTGAGACTTTCTGCGGACCGGACGGGACTCGAACCCGTCCCCACAATACTGTGGGGATGACAGGCCGGCATTCTTTATTTGAATTGGGTTACAATATTTTTAGGAAGTGTAATCAAAGCCTGTATCCTTTCAATGGTAGCTTTTTTCATGTTTTTCTCCCGAACCAATGCTTCTTTTTTTGAGCTCATTTTTTCAACATAAACCAGCTTCCAGGGTGTTTTTGCTGCAGTATAGTGAGATTCTTTATTGTTATGTTGTTCAAGCCTTTGCAAAGGATTTTCTGTAAATCCCTTGTAAAAACTACCATCCTTCAGACTTTGTATGATATAAACATAATAGGCCATAAACAAAAAAGTCCCAGCTTATGTAGCTGAGACTTTCTGCGGACCGGACGGGACTCGTCAAATACGCTAAAACCATTACTGGGACTATGCTTGTATTTTGTGGGTGTGGTAGATTCTGGAGCTTACCATTCCCAATATTCTATTTAAAGAGCTACTGTTGTGCTTTAAACCGGGCCCTCAAATCATGTAACTGGTTCTCCAGATCATCGAGTTGCTTAAGGGGGTCTTTCTCCTTTGCTTTTCTTGGCGCCTTGCCTAATAAGAGCCAATTCAGATTATATCCATACACTTGGTGAAGCATGACTATCGTTCTGAACGTAGGGTATCGTCTACCGCTCTTGAATTGCGAATGGACCTGCTGTACTTCACCGATGCTTTCCATTATCTTCTTGTATTCGCCTACCTCCTTAAACTCCTGCTCAATGGCTTCCAAGACTCTTTCGCGGACCGTATCTTCGATTGATTTGCTCATATTACCAGTTATCAGTTGTTTCCTGTTTTAGAGCCATTTTTGCTTTTGCTATTATCGCCTTGAGTTGAGTATCGCATTTTTCAAAAATCTCTTTAGCGTTGGGAACATTTGCATAACCATCAATGGAAGACTGTCTGCCTGGAGTGGCCGGATGTTCTATGAAAATATCTGTAAGCTGAATGCGGGCCCTATTATTTTTTAAAGAGAGCTTTGTCTGAAACCAAACCTTAATGACCATGGTTGACGTTTTATGAAAGTTCCAGTTGACATCGAAATATCCCTTACCAATCAATTCTCCAGACTCTTTGTCATCTATCTGTATTACATCCTTACCAGAGTTGAACTCACTAACAATAAATTTTTTGCCTCGCATATATAGCTGATCCTTCGATGCACTATCCAAAGTGATTATTTCTGTATAGTTAACTTTCCCATCCCGCATTGGCATTATGCCCTCGAATAAATTTTGAGCGCGCGTAACTGTCGGTAATAACAGTATGGCTAAAAGCAGTCTTTTCATAACTACTGTTTTGATGTTAAGGATTGAAGTTGTTTTATAATGTTGTCTTTTTGTTCAATGGTCTGATTTTTCTCTGCTATAATTGATTTCAGAAGTTCAATCTGACTCTCGTCTCCTCTTCCTATTCGGCGGTAATCTTCATCATCCTCATCGTCATCAAAACCGGCTTTTTCCCATTCTCTTTCTTCAAAAATGTGCTTTACTTTTTCCCAGTCTTCATTGGCCATGTTTCTGAGATAATTCATTAACAGCACCCAGGATAACATTGTAACACTCCGGTCCCCTCTTTCCATTCGTAACATAAGGTCTTTGGATCGCTGAATACGTTTTCCAAATGTCTCATGTGATATATCTAAAGCCTTACGGACCTCTTTTATTACAAAACGAGCAGCATGAAAAGGAAAGTCCACATCGTGTACATTTTTGTTCCCACCTGAAACCGTTTTTTGTGAAACAAACCATTCGGGGATCGGCTCTTTCCCATGTAAAAGCCATTCTGGAGAAACTCCATTCAAAGCCCCTATTTGTTCTGCCCGGTTCCGGGGCAAACCATTATCCCCCCTTATAATTCTACTTAACTGAGATGGCTCCATGTCTATTTTAAGGGCTAACTGCCTGGCAGACATCCAGTTATAGTGATTCATAAAGGACTTTAGTCTTAAAGCCTGTTCTTTCCAGATTTCCTCTTTTTCAGCCATGTGGATAAATATGTTCAAAAAAAGTAGTCATTGATACATTTTTTGTCAAAACTGTGAATATATTTGTACACAGATACAAAAACAAAACAAATCTAATGCAAAAAACTGGACAAAACCAAGATATACGACCTGCGAGTTCACGCAGGTTAACGAAATACGGATTGTTCTACATCCCCGAAAGTTCATCTCGGTATTCTTCAACAAGTGAAACAGAAGAGTTTGAAAACGGCGCAGCAGAAAGAGAAGCGTCAGACCGATGGACTGAACATCAATCAGAAATGCAATTATTGGAACAAACAATATAACCCCACGTACTATGAGCGTAACAACATCAATCAGCAAAGAATACCTCGAGGCTTTAAAGAAGAAAGGACTCTACGAGGGTAGCGACAATGCAAAACTGTCGAAACTGTCAAAAGAAGCTGAATTGCGAAATGGCAAAGGTTACTCTGCAGAGCAGATGAGGAACTTTCTTACCCGCCAATACTCCTGCACTACTGATGTAGTCAACCTGATCACAAGTTACTACGTGAACAAGGAAGAGCTGCACGAGGAAATCAAGCAAAGACAAGCCAACCTAATTAATCAATTCAATTAGCATCTATGAAGTTCACATTTCAATACCAGGTGCCTGATAAACACTTACAACACTCAGATGTCAGAGCCGTGCTGAACGTACATGCAGAAGTATTAAACATCGGTACTGAAAGGGTAACGCCCTTCATTCATAGTGTATCTACCACAGGCCCTATTGCCCTTTGGAATCTAAAAGGTTCAGAAGAGTTGTTCAGCGACGTAGCAAATGCAGCAATCGCAGTGGCTGAATTAAACAGCGTAAACGCACTTATTAATCAAGCAATCAAAAGCGATGAGTAAAAAAGTGAAAATCGTACCAATGCCTGCTGGTGCCATCATGCACATGATAGCTAAAATGGTGAAAGCTAACCCTTACATGAGGCACCCAGTTTCAATGGAAGACCTGCTTCGTGCAAAAGACATCTATTTCAGAGTAGCTGCAAAACTCAATTAACCATGAGCGAATTACTTACACTGATACAGCAACAGCATAAGAAGATTGACAATCTCGAAAAGATAATCGGCGATCTGGCTAAGCTGATCTTAAAAAACAAGGTAGATGATACCTGGGTGGATGAAACAACTGCTGCAGGTATGTTAGGTTATAAGGATGGAAGAACTCTTCGCAAAGCAGTAAAAGCAGGATCAATCTCAATTGCATTCAGAAACACTAAGGGCAAGAACTGGCAATATAGTCGTAAGGCCTTACTGAATTATAAAACTCAAACAAGTACAAGTGCATAGTATGGAAAAGCTAAAAATCATTGAATCGCTAAACGACCTGATCAAGTTGGCTCAGGATACATGGCCTCACGGTCTTGCTGAGAAATTTCCGGCGGTCAGTAATGCTATTAAAACCAGAGACAAACTGATTGATGAATTCAGAAGCAGTCCAGTCTCTGTTGAAGATGTCAAGGGTTAGTATTAAAAGTCCGGACGGGGATTTCTATCCCTGTCCCTTTAAAAAGTCACTCAATTTTTTATATAAAACAAAACAAAATGCCTTTATTAAAAGCAAATGAAGCACTACCTGAGAGATCAGTAGTGATCGGGTACTATGGAGAACCCGGCGTAAAGAAAACCTCCATTGCTCACACAGCAGAAGAACCATTACTTATTGACTTCGATCGTGGTGTGGCACGTAGTTGGGGCCGTAAGGATGTAATCATTGTTGACGATTGGCAGGAAGTATTAAAGTACGAGCAGGAAGGCCTGTTCGGAAAATACAAAACAATCGTCATCGATACTGCCAAAGCTGCACTGGACGACTTCCTGATGGTCCATGTTGTAAAACAGGACTATAAATTAGGTAAGAATAAACTGCAGGCCTATGGTGCTATCGGGGATGAATTTAAACGCTTCCTCAATGCACGTAGAGCAGAGAATGTAGATGTGATCATCATTGCTCACGCAAAGAAAGATGAAGACACTAAAAAAGTGATCCCGGATGTAACCGGCCAGAGCTACAACCTGATGCTCAGAGTGGCTGATCAGATCGGTTTTGTTTCCACAAAGAATAACCAGTCAGTTATCCAATGGTCGCCCACAGATACGACGGTTGGAAAGAACACCGCAAATCTCCCGGAAGCCATCATTCCGGATAAATCTGCCACTGAATTCAAAACATTCATGTCTGATATCATCAAGGGAGTAAAGACTGCAATTGCTGCCATGTCAGAAGAGCAAAGGGAAGCAATGTTACAGATTGAAAAATACAACAACCTGGTTGGGGAAGCCACTTCCTTTGAATCCTTAAAGCCAATTGTTGAACAGGTTGCAACCCTGCCCAAATCTTTGATCGTTCAACTGCTGAATACCGTTCGTGAGAAAGCGAGAACACTTGTAGCTGACATCACAGAAGTGGGCAAGCTTAATGAAGCATTGCAGTTCTTTCAGACTGCCCCCATGCAGCTCACAAAGCCTGATCAGGATGCAATCAAAAAGATTCAGGATGCCAACAAATGGACTTTTGATAAGGTGAATAAGCTGTTTCTCGCCCCCGCTCCCGTAGCTGCGACAGCACACCCAACTGATAATGATCCTGGGCTGAAAAATGCAATCCCCGGAGAAACATTCACTGATCAACCACCTGTTGTAGTTGCAGATTTCTGATAACCAATTTCCTCACACAAAAAAATCAACATGTCAACTATAACAATCATATCCCCTTCTAAAATAAAAGAGGGGGAGGCGCAGAGTGTAACAGCGGATCTAACCAAGTTTGATCTTGCTAAAGCTGCTAAAGAATCAGTGGTTCAGCACCTTTCTACATTCTTAGATATTAAGGACGAAGCAACTGCCACACTTGCGCTGCAAGCTGCCAAGGATGCCAATGATACCATCAAGGCTATCGATGATAAGAAAGAGCAGTTATACAGGCCTTTCAAAACAGCATCGGACGAAATCAGCAAGTATCACAAAGAATTGGTTACCCCTATATCAGTTAAGATAGCTGAAGTGAAAGCTGCGGTCCTGAAATTCCAGCAGGAAGAAAAAAAGCGCCTGCATCAGGAAATGGTTACAGCCCGTCAGGGTCAGTTGGCGCAGTTGGGTTTCACACCTAATGGCGACAGTGCAGCTTTCGTTCGAGATGGTATTGGTACCGTAACCAACAGGGAGATTGAGAATACAGACCCTGTTGTATGGAATAATCTGATTGCATCCTATAGCGAACAGATCACCCGGATTAACTCCCAACAAGCTGCTCTGATTACCGAGGAAATGGAACTGCTTAATGCTTTTGGTAGTGAAGAAGATGTGAAGGAAGTAGAACAAAAAGTTGAAGCGCTGAAAACAACTGTATCTGCACCATCCTATGTTCCTACTGGTACTTCATTTAAGGCAAAGGGTACAACCAAGCGTTGGGTATTCGAGATCAAAGATATAGCCCAGGTTCCCCGTGAATATTTGATCGTTGATGAGTCAGCAATCAGAAAAGCTATCACTGGAGGTGTTCGTGAAATACCAGGTGTAGAGATCAAAGAAGATGAGTCAATCAGGCTCATATAATTCAATCATCAGGATAAGTCCCTGATGGCAGGGCTTATCCATAAAACAGAACTCATGTATAGAATATCAGCTACTACGCTTGAATCCTTCCGGAGGTTTATGGATGCTACAACACCCTATGACACCGAAGCAAACCTGATCGCTACACTCAAAGGAGAGTTCAAGGGTAACGATAAAACAAAAACAGGTAGTGCATACCATAAGATCCTTGAAGGTGACTACATGGTCCATGAAAACATCGTATCAGTAACGGCTGAAAAAATGCTGTGGGCTTTTACCATGGAGCAGGCCTTACCCGGAATCAATTATCATGCTTCGCACCCACTCATGACACATGAGGTGCCAGTAGATAAAGTGTATCACACGCCACAATTTGGGCCCATACAAATTACTGGCCGTGTTGACGGACTCGAGGGACGAATGGTGCATGATGGAAAAACAAAATTCAGATCGGTTTCACCAGATGATTATCTGCCGAGTGTTCAATGGAAGTTATACCTCGATATGCTTGATCTGGACGAATTCCAATACGATGTATTCGAAGTGAAAGGTTTTAAATCCCTTCCTGTACAATCACCGGTTGTATTGCCCGATGTCAGCTTCATTGCCCATGATCCTATCCCCTGTCTGCGATATGATGGCATGCAGGATCAGATCATCACACTGATCAGCGACTTTCTTGATTATATCGAAAACAGGCAATTCTGGAACTATCTCAAACCTGCATTAAATCAACCCGAACTGGATTTTTAAACCCCGCGATTCAGAATGCAAAAACCAACCAACACAAAACTGTCCTGGGTGAGTTATACCCCGACAATTGATCAGATGCTCGTGGCATTTGAGAACAATAAGAACCGGACTGGAGAGAAAGTAACATTCTCACCTGAGGTTAAAGTGAAAAGGGAAACAGATACGCTATACATCCACGAGATTAAGAGAATCAAAGATAGGCTCGTAGTTATCGTTGAAGTTTACTCCCCTTCCACCGGCAGCGATAAAGCCCCCATGCCGCTGCAATCTCTGAGCGATACTGCTCAACGAGCCATCTACACCAGACTATCAACCAATCAATCATCATCAAACAATCAAAACAAATGAAAATTTTATTTTTCGACACCGAGACTATTGGTCTGCCAAAAGACTACAAAGCATCCTATGAGGATGTAGAGAAATGGCCACGCATTATGTCACTTGCTTGGGAGCTTGCTGACGAAAACGGGACAGTAGAATCATCCAACTACTCAATGATTAAACCAGATGGATGGGTGGTACCAGCAGAAAAATTCTGGATAGATAACGGTTATTCAACTGAGCGTAGCGAAAAAGAAGGTTTACCGATTTTGGAAGTATTAACCTCCTTCATGGCTGATATTGTAGTGACTGACGTACTTGTTGCTCACAACCTGAATTTTGACCATCGCATTACCTGGGCAGAACTTATTCGTGCCGGCATTACCCCAAGAAGTGGATTGCATAAAATAGATACAATGATTAAAGCAACCAGTCATTGTAAAATACCTAACCCAAAAGGAAGCGGATACAAATGGCCAAAGCTGGAAGAAATGTATCGCAGTTTGTTTGGTAAAGACTTCGAAGGTGCACACAATGCACTTGCAGATGTGCAGGCATGTAGAGAAGGCTTTTTCGAACTTGTAAGGCTTGGAGTTATCCAACTGCCAGATCTCGCAACCCTTTAAAAAAAAGTGGAGCAACAGTTAAGAACCAGGGCAGCCGCTGAGAAAACGTTTGCGAAAGCTATTGAAAGCCTGTCCTACACAAATAGCAAATGGAGTGTCTTTGAAGACTTCCTCGATTACAGTCTGCTAATGCTCCGGTGGCAGGATTTAAAGCCGGAGCACTTCGCAGAACTGGAGAAAAAATATCCTAAAAAGGAACACCAACAGCTCTTTGCAGAGGCCTATGTAGCAATTGCCGATATAGCCAATAATGATGGTGCCGGGTTTCATGATCCATTCGGAGATTATTTCATGGAACACTTTGGTAACAAGTTCAAGGGGCAGTTTTTTACCCCGGAAACGATTACAGATTTCATGGCCGCTATCACTATTGACGATGATATACCGGACGGGAAAGATGTCTGCGATCCAGCGTGTGGTTCTGGTCGGACGTTATTATCCGCTGCTAAGATTAACAGAAGGTTGGTGTTTTATGGCTCAGACATCGATCTGAATTGCTGCAAAATGACAGTCATTAACATGATGCTGAACAGCATGAAAGGAGAAGTGGCTTGGATGAATTCGATAACAATGGAACACTGGAAGAGCTGGCATATCTCGAGAGTTCCCTACGGAAGCCATCTTATTCCTTGCTATTACGAGTCTGGCCCAGGACAAACACGATTTGTGCAAAGGTTAAAGGAAACGATGAAGGCTGAGGGGGTGGAAACAGTTGAAGCCCTGAAAGTCAACAAGCGAAACCAAATACAATTATTCTAAATCTTAAGAAATCGAATAGCATGAAGTTTTTCAAACCCAAAAAAACAATCACAAGAGGTGGCATCCCATTGCTAATCAGGTGGAACCTGTTTGAATGCAAAGCATTCAGTGTTAAGATACACAAGCTCATTTCCTCCGACCATAGCTGTATGCACGATCACCCATGGGCCTTTATCACTTTCCTGATGTGGGGTTCCTATGTAGAGCATACTCCGAAAGGATCAAGGATTTATGGCCGGTGGTCAATTCTGTACCGGCATGCGAAATACACCCACCGTCTGGAGATACATCAGCCAGTCTGGACGTTCGTAATCACATTCAGGAAGTGCCGTGTATGGGGTTTTAAAACACCCCGGGGATGGATCAACTGGAGAAGGTTCGATGATACCAACACCTGCGAATAATTATTCAATCACTTCAAATAACAAACATGAGTCACGTAGTAATCAAAGGGGGTAAAATCCTAAAAGAGGGCAAGAAGGGTCAGACCATTGAGATCACTTATACAGAACAGGTAAGCGCTGATAGTAAGATCGCCAGCCTGACTAAAGAAGATTGCAATGAGCCCCGGAAACAACTCAAAGAAGCGTTTGCTTCATTGGCCGTACATGCGGCTGTAAAATGCGAGTTTATTCCATCGGCCATCATACAGGATATCACCAACTACAACCCAGACCTGGTTAAAGATTTCAGAGTAACAGGATTCAGCATAGGCGGCAGTGAGGAAGACCCTACGGTGAAAATCTATGTAGTCCGGACACTGAAAAGCGGTGACCCTATGGGCTTCAACACCCAAAACATCAGGCTTGAAGATGAGTCCTATGTGTTTCACAAGGACCTGCAGGAATGCATAGATACTTGTGAAGACGAACTGCGCAAATATCTCAATGGTGAATACGGTGTAGCACCTGGTGAGATGGATTTCAACGGGAAAAAATAATTAGTCAATCAAAAACTCAAATACAATGACCGAACCAAATTTCAAGATGATACCGCTGAACAGTGTGGTACCATCACCAACCAACCCACGAAAGTCTTTTGACGAAGCGAAGACTATCGAACTATCAGAAAGCATCCGTGAGAAGGGTGTATTACAGCCTATTCTTGTAAGGCAAAAGGGTGATAAATACGAGATCGTTTGTGGCGAAAGACGTTACCGGGCTTCACGCATGGTGCAAGCTGTTTTTGCACAAAGAGGCTCTATTCCTGCGATAATCCGTGAGCTGTCCGATCAGGAAGTAAGAGAGATGCAACTGATCGAGAATTTCCAGCGTGAAGATGTACACCCAATGGAAGAAGCTGTGGCTATCAAAGCAGCAGTTGAAAGCGGAAAATACAGCATGAATGATGTGGCTGCCAAGGTAGGCAAAAGCGTTACCTATATCAAGCAGAGAATGAAACTCAACGAGCTGATAGATAAATGGCAGAAAGTGTGTTTCGACAATCGCATGAGCATTAGCGATGCGCTTAAGGTTGCCTCGTTGCCGGCCAAGACTCAAGCGGAAATGTACAAGGATCAAATGAGTGGAAGCGATACCAGAAGTTTTGCACTCAGTCATTATTCTTACAACAAGTATCTGGGCAAGCTGCGGGAAGCATCGTTTGATCTAAACGATGAAACTCTGGATAAAAAAGCAGGTCCCTGCTCTAAGTGTCCCTTCAATTCTGCCGTAAGCAAACTTTTCCCTGAGTCGGACGAAGCTGCAATCTGTAATAACATTTCCTGCTTCACACACAAATCTGATATACACTTTGACCGTGAATTAAAAATCGCAAAAGAAGATGCTACTATTATTCTGGTAACCCAAAACAGCAGCTCTGATGTTGCCAAAAAATTAAGAACAGAAGGTCTACAGGTTCTGAACTGCTCTTGGTATAATGGCGACTGTAAAGCGATTGAAGCCCCGGATCCAAATTTACCGATATCAGAATACAAGGAAGAGTTTTGCTATGAAGAAGACACTGACGAGGAAGTAAAAAAGCAGTACGAGCAGTACCTGAAGGACGAACAAAAAGAAAAGGAAGCGTATGACAAAAAGATCGCGACCGGTAAGTACAAAAAAGCATTTGTAGTAGATGGATCTAACCAGGGCAAATACATCTATGTTGAAATGACTGCAAAGTCATCATCGAAAAGTGGCAAAGCAGGAGAAGAGAAAACTGCAGGCGCTGATGATATAAAAGGGGAGATTTCCTCGATCCGTGACAGGCTGAAAAGAAGCGCTGAAATTGATCAGAATAAGATTTGGGATAACATCAAGGGAGAATTCAATCCAGAAAAGCACCTTGATAAACCTGGAACTCTCTCCCAAGCTGAAATGAATGGTTTAGTAGAGTCATTGCTTAACAAACTGGATTATCATCAAACTGAAAAATTCAGAAAAGCATTCAAACTTCCTGACGTAAAAAAGAGGTCCGATGTATCAACGGAAACTCTGGGTAGAATGCTACGCTTTTTCATGCTGGCCACTCTTCCACCTTCTATACTTTTTAAGGGATATGATAATGATGATGAAGCGCAATTGTGTATAAAAATAGCTAATGAATACTTCCCTGAGAAACTGGAAAAATCAATTTCAGATCAGAATGCAATTGCTGAGAAGCGGAAGAATAACGCAGAGAAGAAAATTGCAGCTCTGGAAGCAAAGCGAAAAGAGTTGATGAAAGAGGAAAAAGCAACAGTACCTAAGAAAGCTGCTCCCAAAAAAGCTGTGAAGAAACAGGCCGTTAAAAAACCTGCAAAAAAAGTTCCCGTAAAGAAAACAGTTAAAAAGTAGTTATGTCCCCCCAAGACCGTCTGCAGTGGTATGAGGCTTTCTTTCAGAAGGTGCTGGCTATGCGCCGGCACCACTATGATAAGAAACGCTTCATCCACGGGGCGGCTGAAAAGGAGTACAAGGCGAGTCTTGAAGTTGACAAACTGATTCGAGAGGAAAATAAGCGCAGAGAATCCCTAAAACAGCAGATATGCCCAGACAAGTGATCACAAAGAAGGCTGAGAAATATATCACTCAGAATTACAAAACTGTTAGCGGTAAATCTATGGCCAGACACCTTGGAGTTAGCGCTACTGCAGTTCAAAGGTTTATGCGATTAAACAAACTTAGGGTTTCAAAGAAAAAACAACTGGAGTTTAAGCGTGATGCGATACTGGAAACCTATAGCAAAAAAGAGCATCATTACGATTCAATACTAAAACGTGACTACCTGTCAACTCCAGAGAAAAGGCTTGCAGAAAAAATTGGTAAGTCGCATACCTATGTAAGAGGAAGGTTAAAGAAACTCGGACTGAAAATTCCAAAGAGGATTATCGAGCAAAGGAAGAAAGATGGCCAGATCAAACCAGGTTCGACTCCGCCAAACAAAGGAATGAAACAGAGAGATTATATGAGTCCTGAGGCCATTGAAAAAACAAAAGCAACCAGGTTCAAGAAGGGTAACCTTCCTCACAATACTAAGGATAAGGATGATGTTATAAGTATTCGATATGATCATCCGGATCGAAAAGGTGGCCGCACTTACAAATATATCCGAATCAGCCTTGGAAAATGGAAGCTATATCATATCCACGTCTGGGAGAAAAAGCATGGCAAAATCCCTCCCGGTCACTGCTTATGGTTCAAAGATGGCGACTCACTGAATTGTAAACTATCAAACCTCGAATTGATCACAAGACGTGAGAATCTCAAAAGGAATTCAGGCAGTACCAATCTTTCTAATGCATATATCGCAGGCCTCATAACACACAACGATCCTGAATTAAGAAAAAAACTACTGGAGAGCGGATCTCCAATTATCGAATTGAAACGCAAACAAATTCAACTAAAAAGAAAAATCGATGCTAAGCAAAAGAACAACAACCAGGCTTGAGGAGATGAAAGGTAAAACCTTCATCTACGGTGGTAAGATCCACTGCATACTCGAATTTACCGATAACGGTACTGAAGAGGAAGTTACGGTGAAAACAAATATCAAAAATTTCAAAAGGTCGTATGATTCTATTATCCCCTTTCTGGATGAATTTCAGCCTTATGACCAACCGGTTAGTGTATTACCTGCAGTTGTTGACAACACCGACAAGGAGGTTGAAGCAAGCGTATCCAGGGCTGATAAAATGATAGCATTACTGGAGGATAACATCGTAAAGGTGCAGGCAGACCCAACTTATATCCCACAGGCGACGTGTATTAACAACAATGTAAACGCCATCATCAATATTGAGAAGATGCGTTTTCAGGCGATTAGCCAGAGAAGAAAAAAGAATTAACCAAAGCCACTACCTCCCATGGCCAGAAAGAAAGAACCCGGAATATTTTACTACAGCATGGAAGCTGATCATACCTCCCATCCTAAAATCAGGCTCGTTTTTAATGAGTTTGGAGCAGATGGATATTGGATATGGTCCTGCCTGCTTGACAGGATTTATAAGGTCAAAGGCTATTATTACGACACAAGGGATAACGATGATCTGGAGCTGTTCGGCTCTGAGAGCTGCCGCTTACCCATGGATAAAGTCAGAGGGGTTATTGAGGGGTGTCTCAGAAGGGATTTATTCGATAAGGGAATCTACCAAAAGTACCAGGTTCTGACCAGTGACCGCATCCAGTTAACCTACCTAAAAGCGACGGAAGAACGCAGAAGAAAGGGCACTGATATCGAGCTGATAGATGACCTCGTTCTGGTGCATGAGGACATCCCTAATCTGCCCTATAATCATCGAATTTTGCTTATTTCCACGGAAAAATTCAATTCTTCCACGGAAGAAATAGTTAATTCCACGGAACAATCCCCAAATAAAAGTAAAGTAAAGAAAAGAAGAGTAGATAAGAGTATAGTTACCGAATCTGACGATTCTAAAAACCACACTCCTGAGGAACAAGCCAAATTCAAACTCTTTACCGAATGGATCCTCAAATATGCTCCGATGGTGGCAAAGATGGAAGAGCCTTTTTCCATCGAACAATACCTGAAACTCAAGCAAAAGAATTACACGGCAGAATCTATTCAACAACTTCTGATAAAGATGCATAACTGGAAACCGCTGCTCAAAAAGAATCGGTCGGCTTACCTGACTTTACTCAACTGGAATCGCATGCAAAAAGATCGCGAAGGTGATCATGGAAACAATGGCGAAGTAAAAACAATGGTACTGTAACATGACGAATGCACAACTTTTAGAAGAACAGGGTATTAACCTTAAGAGCAGGACAGCCGGCACCCATAAGCTGACTTGCCCAAAGTGTAGCCATACCCGCAAGAATAAAAAAGACCCATGCCTGTCCGTCAATATCGATGATGGCTGGTGGAAATGTCATCACCCGGATTGCAACTGGTCTGGGAAAGTATACCAGGGGCCAGTAAAAATTGAAAAGAAAGAATTTACACGTCCGGTGGCCAGACTGGAAAAACTGGCGCCCGGAACAATAGCGTGGTTTGAAACAAAAAGGGCGATCAGCAATAACACGCTTCTGCGCTTTAAGGTTACCGAGGCAGTAGAATGGATGCCCAAGGCTCAGGCTAAGGTGCCTACCATTTGCTTCAATTACTACCGGGCAGATAAACTGGTTAACATCAAGTATCGAGCGCAAGGAAAGGATTTTAAAATGGAATCCGGAGCCGAGTTGATCTTCTACAATATCGATTCGATCAAAGAAGAAACCGAATGCGTGATCGTTGAAGGTGAGTTAGACTGTTTATCGTGCCATGAAGCAGGCGTCTACAATTCGATCAGTGTACCCAATGGCGCCAGCAAGGGGAATGCGAAACTTGAGTATCTGGATAACTGCTGGGAGGATTTTAAAAACATCCGCAAGATTATCCTGATGACCGACGATGATGATGCTGGCGTCTCCCTTCGCGATGAACTTGCTCGCAGGTTAGGATATGACCGGTGTTGGAAGGTATCCTATCCAGATGGCTGCAAGGATGCGAATGAGGTTCTGACTAAGCACGGGAAAGAAGCAGTAAAAAAAATGATCGATGAGGCAACCCAGTGGCCGTTGGAGGGAATCCTCACAGCTCATGATCTGGCTGATGATGTGATTTCGTTTTACGAGCATGGTTATCCGAATGGGTACGATATACCGGTACCGGGTATTGAAAATAAACTGCAGTTGATGCTGGGTCAGATAACCACCGTTACCGGTATACCCGGGTCCGGTAAGAGCGAGGTGGTAGACTGGTGGATGGTAGAGATCAGTAGAAAGCACGGGTGGAAATGGGCTATCCTTTCTCCAGAGAATCAGCCCGTGAGTCTGCACGTAACAAAACTTGCACAGAAATATTCGAGGAAAAGTTTTGCAAAGAGAGATGATCCGGCTTTTAGAATGACAGACCGGGACCTGCTTATGGCGATCGATTTTATCAATGATCATTTCTTCTTCATCAACGAAAACGAAGTGGATATATCGGTACCAGGTGTGATGGATAAACTGAGGGACATGGTCCTGCGCCTGGGTGTTAAAGGCCTGCTGATCGACCCGTGGAATAAACTCCGTCATGCCAAACCAAAAAGCGGCAATGATCTCGACTACACTCGAGAGGCTCTTAACCAGCTCAGCTATGGCGCGAAGACTAATGGAGTGCACATTATTCTGGTGGCCCACCCAACGAAGATGAAGAAGGTGAAAGTGAGGGGTAAGGAAAAGTATGAGGTGCCAACGATGTACAGTGTCAGCGGCTCTGCAGATTTCTACAACATGACAGATAACGGGGTTTCGGTTTACCGTGATTTTGAAACAGGTGTGGTTGATATCTACCGGCAGAAGATCCGTTTCAACTGGCTTGGTGAATTGGGTTTTAGTAGTTACAGGTTTGATTGGCAAACGCAGCAATATGTAGCAATGGGTGATGAAGCAGGATTGATACCGAGAGCTCCGGAGGCTGCGGGCTGGTCACAAAAGGAGGATGAATCGGAAGAGTTACCGTTTTAAAATGATTGATATGCCAGAAAGAAAATTAGCTGATACTGAGAGGCCTCGTTTTGATCTTCCTCTTAAACCAGTTCAGGTGAACAATCTGGACCGATGGAAGAAACGACTGTGGAGATATAATGTTCCGGAGAGATTGATCGAACTGTTTTGGGAAGATGCATTTGGTAATGGAATAAAAAGAGGGATTGCGATAACTGATAAAATTAACGAGCATGAGCAAGCGATGGACGGAAAAGGATATTCAACGACTGGCCACAAATGGGGTGAAGGTAAAGGGCATAACTCCGGAAAAAGCGAAGAAGAAACGTAAAGCTAAGCCGACAGCTCCTCAGTTACTGGAAATGAAACAGTGGTTAACGGTACTGGGTATACCGTTTGAATCTGAGTATAGGTTTGATGATAAAAGGAGATTCAAGTTTGATATCACATTGAAGGAACATAAGATAGCATTTGAGTATGAGGGTATAGTTGGCAAGTTCTCGAGACATACAAATGTCAAAGGATACACCATAGATACAGAAAAGTATAATCTGGCACAATCGAAAGGATGGCGGGTGTTTCGATACACAGCCTTGAACTATAAGAACTTTTTATCTGACTTAAAAACACTATTGAATTTATGAAAATTACAATCGAGAGTACAACGAAAATAGTAGAGGTGAACGGATTGCCTTGCCGAATATGGGAAGGTAAAACCGAAAGTGGTGTTGAAGTTCATTGCTTTATTCACCGGGTGGCTGTATCTGCAGGCGAGTCTTCAGATATACACGATCAGTTCAAAAAAGAACTATCGGAGTGTGCTCCACCATCAGTCAATGTAATTAGTTACCCATTAAGCATTATTCTATGACAGTCATTTCATTACTCCAGCCGTGGGCAACACTTGTAGTCCTGGGCGCAAAGAAAATAGAAACCCGGAGCTGGGAAACACCCTTCCGTGGTGAGCTGCTGATTCATGCCAGCTTAGGAAAGTATTATGGTACCGGTAGAGATAAGGTTTCCTGTAGGGAGCTCTGTTATCAGGACCCGTTCAGAAAATACATTGATGGTGGCCAGGCTTATGATAAGCTGCCATTCGGGGCCATAATTGGAAAGGTGAATATGAAGGCCTGTTCTGATGCAGACTTCTATCTGTCATGCAAAGAAGGTGGTATTGAGTTATCAGAAGATGGTTCAGGTAGTTGGGAAGAACAGATTGCATTCGGTGATTTTTCATCAGGACGATTCGGTTGGCTGTTTGCTAATCCTATAAAGTTTGACTACCCTATTCCTGCTAAGGGAAAGCAGGGATTTTGGAATATCGATCTCGATTATTAAAACAATACTCATGATACTAACAAAGGAATGGCAGCCGTATGATGGCAATTACCAGAAAGAGATGCAGGATATAAAACTGAAAAACGGTGATGTTGTAACCCACTGCTGGCCGAATGCCGGGTTTTGGAATCCTACTAAAAAGCGAGGTAATGGAAAATATTACGGCAAAGAGATAGCGAACGACGAAGTAGAATTTGTAAAACTTTCAAATCAAAATTAAACATGAAAAGAAAAATTCAGTTCAACGCTTGGGATATCCAACGCAAAAAAATGATTCATAATGTAGCAGTATATCATGACTGTGCAATTGGATTCACCGCTGACACAGCAAGAAATGTTTATGGACACGATTACACTCAGTGGCCCGGTGGTGAAAGAGTGCCATGGATGTTCATGGCGCCCAGTGAAGTGATCATTCTTCAATCATCAGAAATGCCTGATAAGAACGGAAACATGATGTTCGATGGTCACATTGTAAAATGCGAGCATGAAGATCCTGTGGAAGATGCCGGCAATGGTGAAACTTACCACCATATAACATTCCGAAACGGAAGTTTTGGATGGATCGGGGAGACCACTGGTGAATTTTATCCCTTCTCAGAAGACGAGATGAGTGATTGTGAGATCGTTGGTAACATATTTGAAAACCCGGAACTATTGAATCGGAATATCCGTGAGTAAATCATCAAAATTAAAAATCAGTAAATAATGGAAAGTAATACAATAGAAGCCTACCCACTTTGCTGGCCTGCTGGTTACAAAAGAACAAACAATCGTCTGTGGTCACAATTCAAACAGACTTACGATAAGGCCCAGCAGTTTTTGAGAAAGGAACTGGAACGGCTCGGTGCGAAAGATATTATTGTAAGCACAAACCTCCGTCTGCGAAAAGACGGAATGCTTTATGCGGATGAGTTAAACCGTAAGATTGATGATCCAGGTGTTGCTATTTATTTCAAATACAAAGGGAAGCAGGTTTCTATGTGCTGTGATCAGTACAATAAAGTTTGGGAGAACCTATACGCATTAGGAAAAGGGATAGAGGCTTTGCGTGGAATGGAACGTTGGGGTGTTAGTGAATTTCTCGAACGTGCCTTCACTGGCTTTACGGCACTACCGTCATCGATAATAGTTCCACACAAGAAACCATGGTGGACGGTAATGGAGTTCACAGAAAAGCCAAAATCTTTTGATGAGGTTGAATCCGCATACAAAAGACTTGCCAAGTTGAGACATCCCGATATGCCTGGTGGAACAACAGAGGGCTTTCAGGAATTGGGAGCTGCGTTTAAAGAAGCCATGGGCCAATATTGATCATTATGGATACACGAAAGCCAAATCTGGGTAAACTGCTACCGGTCGGATACGAGTTTTTTGCCACCACAAAACGGATGGACAAGAGTCGCGGAACTTATGGCTGCAAGTTAAACAAAGAACTCAACGGACCGTTGATAACGTATGAAGTTTTGCGAACTGGCGATAAGCGATTTTTTACCAAAGGGAAGCGGCGGTATTACTGTGTAGTATTGGGCCTTGCTGAAATGCAAACGGGTTTACATAGAGGATCCATTCAAACACCACAACACTTGTTACCCCCGGCAAGAATAACTGGCAATCGTTGGTGGCAATTCACTTATCTCGTCAAAATTTTAGAGCACTGATTATGAAACTGAAAGTAAAAGATTTCCAACGTGTAACCCATATTGACGCTTCAAACGGTTCGATCAATATTTATGAGGGGAAGATCGATCAACCAGGTCACAGGCTACATGACTGTAAAATACACAAATCCTCATTCCTCCCAAACAGACGAGGAATAAAGAATGGTGACGTGTTCAGTCAATCGATAACTATCGAAGATGGTAGCGATAACCCACCAACGTTTGACACGCTCGAACAAATCATGAAGCACTATAATCTTAAACCTGTGGAAGAATGAACTACTACAAAGCAAAGCCGATCGCTGACAGAATTGTCGAACTGCTCACGCCTCACTGTGTCCCTGATCGCATTCACATTGCCGGCAGTATCAGAAGGGAGAAGCTCGAAGTAAAAGACATCGAGATCGTCTGTCAGCCAGCTCGAGAGTTCAAACAGACGGACCTCTTTGGCGGTGGCGAATGGAAAATAGTACCAGGTTATCATCAGGCTCTGGCACAGATTACCGAAAGTATACTACTCGGTGAGCCAGACGGCAGGCAGATGAAGATCAAGCTAAAGGGAGTAGATATGATTCTGGATCTATTTACCCCTCGCCCGGAAGATTATTTCCGTATGTATGCCATCCGGACCGGATCAGCAGAGTATTCAGCCAATGTCATTGCTGCCGGATGGGTTACTAAAGGATGGTGCGGCACAACAAATGCCGGACTCCGCCTGCAGAGGCATTGCATCAAAAAGGATAGTGGATGGTTCTGCCTCAACCTCGAGTCTGAGACACCTCCCGCCTGGCAGAGTGAAGAAGAGTTTTTTGAATGGCTCGGCGTTCCATTCGTCGGGCCCAGAGAAAGAAACCTATAAATAAGTTTCAGAGTTATAAGTCATTGATTTTGAATGATGACAGAAGACATTTTTACCCGGCATCAAATTGCCGGGTTTTTCTTTTACATCCATATACTTTTGACTGCATAGAATGGGAAATTATGAGTAAGGATAATATCAAATTATCGCAGTTGAAACCTAACCCGAAGAACCCGCGTAAAATATCTGACGATGAATTTGATAAACTTAAAAACTCTCTCGAGCGTGATCCTGAGATCATGACTGTAAATCCGATCGTCCTGAATGCCAAAAACGATCTCACTATCCTGGCCGGAGAACAGCGTTACAAAGCATTAAAGGAACTCGGATATCAGGAGTTACCTGGTACATGGTTGCTTTTTGCCGATCATCTTACCGATGAGCAGAAACAAAAGTTTATCATTCTCGATAATTACCATTCCGGACTATGGGATATTCCGAAGCTTTCAGAACACTTCGGGGCAGATCTGGTCAATAGTTGGAATATTGTTATTCCCGACTTTAATATTGATATGCCAGAATTGCTAAGTACGTCCGGCAATATCCCAGGTCAAATCACAAAGGCACCATCAGCTACCGACAACGAGTATTCGGTATTTGAGCTTGTTATGTTACACGATAACAAACTGCAGCTCCTCGATACGCTAAACATCATTCGACAACAAAACCAATTTGAAAAACTCGAAGAGGCTCTCATGCATCTCGTAAATTCTTTCACTAAATAAATCAATCACACATGAATCCCTCTTTTTCAGCCTTCCAATGGAAGGACGGCCAGCTCCATGACCAAACTTTAAGTGCATACCCAACCAGACTTCATACGGTTGTCGGAAATAACATCATGCACTTTCGACCAGGTTCTACCTATTACATTTTCCAGTTTGATGGGTTGTCATACATCAATGGCCGTTTCCCTGTGCCAAAAAACTATTATGCATGTACCACGGAAAAGGATAATTACATACAAGGTGGAGAAGGGTCGAAATCCATTATCATTGAAAGAGTGGGGTTTGAGGGTGTTTTTTTCATTGGTGGGCCCATTGAAACAAAGGGAAGATTGAAATATATTGATGGATGCACGGATTCTCTACTCATACCACCCGTAAAGCTGGGAGACCCTTGTTTAAATCACCTGCATTTCCCTGCCGGCATTAGCCAGACTATGCACACCCACCCATCTATCAGGGTAGGATTGGTCGCCCGTGGCCATGGTGAATGTATTACGCCCTTCGGAAACATTCCACTGTTCCCCGGACAGATATTTATCATCCATCAGGAAACAGGCGCTAATGCTTCAGGACAGGATGGTAAGGAGTATCCTGTCGGCTCTCATTGCTTCCGAACATTTGATGGCACCATGGATGTCATTGCATACCATCCAGATTCAGACTTCGGTCCACAGGATGAAGATCATCCAATGATCAACAGAACGATCGTTGATGGGGTCTCCGCAAAACACATTGATGATATCAGAACGAAGTAACCATGGCAATGAAAGTCAGAAAAAAGCAATATACGGAACGGAACGTATATGAAGCTGCAAAAGACCGTATCCGTTATTGCTATAAAAACTTCGATAAGGTTGTTGTCTCCTTTTCCGGGGGCAAGGATAGTACGGCAGTACTCAACCTCACAATTGAAGTAGCAAGGGAACTCAACAAACTACCGGTGCATGCTTGCTTTGTAGATGAAGAAGCGATCCATCCCCCTACCATTGAGTACGTGGAAAGGGTAAGAAAGAACCCGGATGTATTCCTCGAATGGTTTTGTCTACCGGTACAGCATCGAAACGCATGCAGCAATGAGCAACCGTTCTGGTATTGCTGGCACCCGGAAGAAAAGGATCTGTGGGTCAGGGATCTTCCAGAGTGTGCCATAACCGAACATCCAGCATTCACCTTTGGTCAGACCTTTCAGGAATGGCTGCCCTCGATTTATGGACCGGAACACGGAAAGGTCTGTTGGCTCACCGGTATTCGCACCCAGGAAAGCCTGAGACGTTTCAGGATTATTGCCACCAAGCGCAACGACGCATTTCTTACCACCTCTGCAGAGTTTAAAAACTCATATCGGGCTTTCCCTATTTACGACTGGAGCAGTGAAGATGTTTGGAAACTGGTAGAACAGCAGGACCTGGACTACAATCGCACATACGACATATTCAACAAAACTCAATTACATAGCAAACTGCTTCATCAACGTGTTTGCCCGCCCTACGGTGAAGAACCTTTAAGAGGACTATGGGTATATGCAGAATGTTTTCCTGAATTGTGGCATAAGATGATTCATCGCGTGAAAGGGGTGGCCACGGCTTGGCGTTATGCTAACACTGAACTATACAGCAATTGGGAAAAACCGGAAGGAAAAACATGGAAGCAGTACTTCGATATACTGATCAATAACTACGATCCGGAATATCAAGACATGATAAAGGAAAATGTAAACCGCTTGATTCGACAGCATTATTCCAAATCTAATAATCTGGTACCTGATGAAGAACCGAATCCACTCACCGGTGCGTCATGGAAATTCTTTGCTAAGATCGCCCAGAAAGGAGACTTTAAGGGTCGACAGTCGCAGAATATGGTCGGAGAAGGAATGAAGCAGCTTGATAAACTTGGTATTTCACTCGAAGAAGCAAAAAAACTCTATGGAAAATAAATTACCTCTCGAAGAAAGAATCCAGAACCAGCCTATTAGTAAAATATTGTGGGTGCACAGGGACCAACTGAACCCCAATCTTTACAATCCGAATAAAATGGCTCCTCCAGAAATGAATCTTCTGGTAGAATCCATTGTTAAAGATGGTTGGCTCTTCCCTATCTGTGTATTACCACTGGATGTGCATATTGAAGGACTTACCGATAACGAAAAAAAAGATCGTTACACCATCATTGACGGCTTCCACCGGTATAAGACATCAGGCAAACCTTCAGTTTATTCCCTTACCGATGGAATGGTCCCAATAGTATTCCCATCAGGAGTAGATCATATTGCAACTACCGTTCGCATGAACCGGGTAAAAGGAACTCACACTGTCCTGGGTATGGCTGATATCATAGAAATCCTTTTGAAGCAGGGTAAATCACTTGAGTATATCTGTCTGGAATATGGCATGGAATCAGAAGAGGTGTATCGTCTTGCTAACCGTAAAGGAATACCAAAAACAGACATTGTTACTGAGTCGGGATGGTCAAAAGAGTGGAGACCTGAGTAAAATCAATGAATGTTCCTAAATTTGTGGAGAACCCGACAATAAAACGGCTATGGCTAAAGCCCAAACCAAAGGAGGAAAAAGAGGGAATCCTAATATCAGGAACCTGGGTAAAAGATTCTCTGCTGATTACCAACCGGAAAACAAAAGAAAGTCTACCAAGTTCATGACAGAACTGATCATCAAGAATTTGGAAGGACCGAATGAGATTATCATGGAGGGAATAGACGTAGAATCAGGCCAGAAGCGAAAGTTTAAGGTCAAGAATCCCACCAAAGACATTATCGTAATGGCTCTTCTGCGTAAAGCTGCGAATGGTGATACGGTGGCCATGCGTGAGGTGTTGGACCGTGTTGAAGGCAAGCCTGTATTTACCGCTGAAGTAGACTTGCCGGGTATTACATCTATCGGTTTTCAAGAAGGGTGAATAAGTTTTCCACAAGAATTAGCAAACAACCATTTATTTTGTTGATAAATCAATCGTTTTGCAGAGGGCATTACCCACATTACCAAAAGAATTACAGAGTCTCGATCTGTCGCAACGCAGGTGTTTTAACTGCAATCATCGGCTGATGGATGTTTCTGGCAATGTAGAAGTGATAGCTTGTAAGTGCAGTAAGTGTGGGCAAATGAATTATATCGTAGGTTCTTTAACAACAACCAGCAAGAAGATCAATTAATCAAAAGAGTCTCAATGAAGGCCGGAAGTTCCTTTTAATATCAAGGAGCTGTCCGGCCATTTTTATATATGGCAGAATACGTTTTCAATACTGACTTATTCAATCCAGTCTTCTGGCATCTTCGCCCATTACTTGACGACCCCAAAATCAGATATATCTACATTGAAGGTGGTTCAGGTGCTTCAAAAACATTCAGTATTGCTGATGCTACGTTGATACACATGATCGAGACAGGTCGTAGCACCATGTGTTTCCGACGCTTCGGTGCACACATTAAAGACAGTGTCTACAAGAGCTATAAGGCATCATATACTCGCCTTCAACTTGGCCGGTACCTAAAACCGCTTGAGTTCATTATCAAATACCCTTACAAAGATGCACAGATAAGGTTCAGGGGTTTGGATGATGAGGAAAATGTAAAGGGGATTGAAGACTATGATATCATCTATTGTAACGAGTGGAGTCAACAATCCTCACAGCTATGGGACCAGCTTCGTAAACGTCTACGTGGAAGACCCAATCAAAAGTTTATCTGCGATTGGAATCCGATCAGCTCTCAGATGTGGCAGTATAAGGATTGGTTGGATTTGGATGAATGGATAGACATGCCGTTAAAAGTAAAAGCTCCGACCAGGTATACCCAGCTCAATACTCAGTTTGCTTTTAAGCGTATAAACAAGAAGGGTAATTCTGTATGGATGAAAATCACTTATCGGGATAATTTCTGGATGGTAGGTCACCCAAAAAAGAAATACGGATATATAGACCGTGAGGCACTGGATGACTTTGAATGGGACCGTCTGTATCGTCCAAATTTTTATCGAGTTTATGCAAATGGCGAACGTGGTATCATCCGGACCGGTGGAGAGTTCTGGAAACAATTTGATGAAACACGGCACATAAAGCCACTGAAGTACACACCTGGTCCCGTTCATTTATCAGTAGATGAAAATGTCAACCCGTATGTTACTGTCAGTTGCTGGCAAGTTAATAACGAGGATAAGCAGCTAAAACAGATACACGAGCTGCCATGCAAAACTCCTGATAACAACGCCCCTAAATCAGCTAAGAAAACTGCAGAGTGGCTGAGATCAATCGGACATGAAGATGTGATATTCCTGTATGGAGACCCTTCTGGTGGTAAGCGTTCCACAGTGGATGAGAATAGCAAATCATTCTTTGACAAGTTCACTGAAGTGCTTAGGAAGGAAGGTTATACGGTTATCAGTAGGGTTGCTAAGGCGCACCCTCAGGTAGCACTCAGCGCAGCATTCATTAATGAGATGTATGAGTTCAGTCTATATGGATGGACCATTATCATCGGTGATCATTGCAAAGTTTCAATTGATGATTACATAACTGTAAAAGAGAATCCAGATGGTGGTATGGTGAAGCCAAAAGAAAAGGATCCTGCTACTAACATCACCTATGAGCCGCACGGACATTTCTCTGATGCGAAACGTTATTTCATAACCAAGTGCCTGGAGCATTTATTCGCTCAATACAAGGCAAAAAATAAAAGAGGCGGAGGCTCAGTCTCCGGTTAAATATGATACTTACCGAACCGCAAATCAAAACGATCCTTACGACCAAGCCCAATAGTGCGTTATGGTCGAGAGCACAGTCCTTTAACAAGGAGCTGTGCACCCATTTTTATGGTACCAATATGGAGGCAAAGCTGCAGACCATTGACGGCTATGAAAAAGAGGCTATGCGTAAGGAACGTGTGAAGTACGCAAAGAGCAATAAGGATCTGTTCTCTCGTCTCTCCCGTCCAATAGACAAGGTTTTCTCTGCTCGTGGCGGTTCTATCTATTACAATATGGGAGATCAGCAAGATAAGCGCGCCTCATCCCTGGCTGCTGATGTGCGTGATGGATTGAGTTGCAAGAAATGGATAGAATCGTATTGGAAGCCTCACTTCCTCGATGATCCCATGGGTATGATCTTTATGGAGATCGATAACACTGGCAGTGTGTACCCTACTTATAAAAGCTCTACATCAATTGTTGAAGGAATGCCAAGGGGTGTGCACATGGAGTACGTTGTATTCAGTGTCAGCAAGTCAGAAAAGAAGAAGGTTAACATTGACGAATCGTGGACTGTTTATCGAATAATTGATGATGCATTCGATTATTATGTTCGGGTAGATGATGGTAACATAACCATCTTAAAAGATCACACCTACCCTAACTACTTTATGGTTGTGCCGGCTATATTGAATAGCGATATTGCTGATCCGGAAATGCAAGATTGCTACCTGTCAATGTTTAATGATGTCATTGACCTGGCTAATCATTTCTTACTTAAAGGGTCAATCAAAGTAACACATGAATTCCTGCATGGCTTCCCAAAGTACTGGGAGTATGCTGATGACTGCATAACATGCAAGGGTACCAGCTATGTAGATTCAAAAGAATGCCAGTCTTGCAAAGGGACAGGTAAGAAACTGATGACCAAGGTTAGCGATGTAAAGCTGATGTCTTACCCGGATAGCAAAGAGACCCCAATCGTAACACCTAATGTTGCTGGATATGTAGAACCATCGAAGATATACTTCGAACTGGTGACCAGTGATCTCGAAGCTCTTGAGGATGCTATGACATTTACCTTATGGGGGACACATCGAAAACAGGCTCCTTCTGATGGAAGCAAGCAACCAGAAACTGCAACAGCTTCGTTCCTCGATGTCCAACCAGTACAGGACCGGTTAAGCTCAGTATCAGAATCTGCAGAGAAGAGACACAAGTTTATAATTGACTTTAAAATAGGCGTCGAACTGCGCCCTGGGTATCAAGGCTCTTCTATTAACTATGGCCGCAGGTATCTTATAGAAAGCCCTGATGCTATATGGCAACGTTATACTGATGCAAGGCAGAAGGGGGCACCTGTAGGCATTCTGGATGATATGCTCGTTGAGTTTTATGAAACCAAGTACAATGGTGATCCATTAGCAATGGCCATTAAAATAAAACTGATGAGTATCGAGCCAATGGTCCATTATTCCGTTTCTGATATCATTGACTGGCCAGTAATCCCACTTGAAAAACAACGAAAGTGCTACTTCGGTGATTGGCTTGCTACGATGACAAAGACAGATCTTATAGTGAAAACATCTGATCAACTGAAGCAAAGTCTTACCGCTTATGTTATTAAGATATCTGAAAGTGATGACCGCAAAGATGATAAGACTCCTCTGGCCGTGAAACTTGGAGTAGGTGGCACGCAGTCTTTGCAACTGATACTCGGTGATCCAAATATTGACAAAGTAAGTAAGCAGAATATATTGGAGATACTGTTTGGTATAACACCTGAGGATGCACAAAAGATGGTAGCGCAGGAAATTAAGAAAGAACCAGATCCTGCTCCTGTTCTTGAACAATAAATAGTCATTCATTAATCACTTAAATACAAAATCATGAATCACTTCAGAAAAAAAGCCGCTGTAGAAAAATACAGCGCACTCAAATTAAACGGCGCCTCTGAACAGGAAATCAGTGATGCTATCTCTCAGGATGAAAAAGCCTACACTCCCGAGGAAGTTACAGCAATCCTTACAGCAATTGCAGGTGAAAGTGGTGAACCTGGTTCTGGCAATTCATCATCCCCTGGTGAAGAAAAAAAATCACCAGTTGGGGACATGTATGAGGAATGGAGCGTTGAAGCGAAGTACAAAGAAGTAACCGACGCTACCGGTAAACGTATTGGTAATAAGCTCATTGGTTTTGATAAACTGAAGAAAATCAGAGAGACCAGGATCAGCAGTGAAAGAGCCGAGTTGCTTAATTCGCAAAGCGAAAACACTAACCTCAGGCTGTATCCTAAATCGTAAACTACTAATTAACTTATTAAACCAATAACCGTTATGGCACTTAAGAAAGAAACAATCGAAAAAATCGCTGCGCTTACTAAGGTACCGGTAGCTGATCTGGAAGCAGCTATCAAAGCAGAGCAGGAGGTTGATGTTACTATTCCTGAAGGTCTATCAGTTTTTACTACTGAAGAGATCACGACACGCGACAACAATAAACGCAATGAAGGAATTAGCACAGGAAAAGAGCTGGGCATTAAAGAAGTTCGAACCGCTGCAGGTATTGAAGAGGGTATCGGAAAGGACCCGGTAAAAGTAGCGGCCGCAATAGTTGACAAGGCTGTCAAAGATGCAAAGATTCAGCCTGATGCCCGTGTTACACAGCTCACTGAGCAAGTAACTCTATTGCAAACAAAGAATTCAGATATGGAAAAGGCCGTTGCTGCTGCTCAAACCGCTGCTTCTCAGGCGACACTTGATGCAAAACTTATTTCCCTTTTCCCAAAAAACAGGGCAGGTTCACTGACTGATGGAGAGTATTTGACTCTTATCAAAAGCATGGTATCATTCGAAGAAGTGGATGGTAAGACACAGGTGAAAAAAGACGGCCAGGTGATGCGTAAAGTAAATACGCAAGATCCTCTCACACTTGAAGAAGCTATTCCTAATATCTTCGATGAGCGAAAGTGGGTAGAGGTCGCACCAGCCGGTGGCGGAGGTCGCGGAGGAAAGGATGTACCTGCAGGTGCCGCAATTACAAGCCTGAAAGGTTTGAAAGAAAAATACACGGCAGAGGGCAAGAGTATACAAGGCCAGGAATTCGCAGCCGAACTGGAGCAGCTTGTAAAAGAGAATAAGGACTTCGATATGAAAGAATAAATCAGCCCCTACCACTTGTTCATAGAATAAAAATAGCCTCGCTTATGCGGGGCTTTTTTATGCTGGCACAAAAAAAATCTTTGGTTTATTCATAAAATCAATAGTTTTACATCAACGGAGCAGGTTGCTCCAAGCAAATCGGGAAGGTTTCCCAAGCAAGATAGAGGCGGTGCCTCAAGGCATTCGAGCGGTGCTCGGCTTTTTCACAACCTCTTTAAAATGGCAAATTATACCGCTTCGGCATTACTCGCCGCACAAGCTCGTTTCATTCCACAGTTTGAAACACCAGAGCTCAGGAGAAAACAAAACCCTGCGCTCATGCTGGCTCTTAAAAATACCAGCGTTACTATCCCCACACATCAGGATTTGCGGTTAAAAGACAATCGCCCTGTTAAGGCCTACATCAAAACCAAACGTGCCGCTTCTGCGCAAACAGCTAAGGCGCACAACCATACCGGTACAAAAGCTGATTCTGCTGAAGTAACACTGTCGTGGATCAGGATTGTGGAGCCATTCACCATCTATCTGAAGCAGGGCCAGAGTAATATCTTCCCTTATGCTGAACAGTTGGCTCATGAGTTGATGGAATCAGCTCAGAACATTCACAGCCGTGCAGGAACACTGGCTTTGGCACATCTGCAAAGTAATCGTTGTCAGTTAGCAGCGCCAGCTACTGGCGGAGCAGGTAATTGGAATGCCGGTACTTCTGCTCTTGAGATAGCCGCTGGTGATGATAAGGTGTTCTTCCAAAATATTGCATCATTCATGCGCAAGCAGAACTACCGTGGCCAGTTCGATATTCTGGCCGACAGCATTCAATACCGCAAAGCTGAATTCTTAGGCAACCAGGGTACTGCCAACAACACAAACCTGTCTTTCCAATTCCGTGACCTCAATATCGCTGAAACCACAGAAGATATCGATCCGGGTAATTATGCCAATGGTGCAGCATTAATCATGCCTGCCAACAGCTTTGCTGGCTTGCCGTGGAATGATCCAGCAAACCGCCAGGGAAAGGGAGATTATGACTCCACATTGGGTGGCTATGGTGTTATTGCTGACCCATTGGGTAGCGGACTCACTTTGGATTTCCACGCATACACTGAACGTGCCGATGGCAGCGCTCAGGGCGGTGGTGTTCAGGATGAGGTATTGGAAGCAGAGCTTTCACTGACTATCGGATGGGTACTGCCACCATTAACCACTGCCAACGAATCAGTTGTGTACCAAGCTGCACAATTGTAAGCTGGTAACCTGGTAAACCAATTATTCACTTTTCAATTTTGATACAGATGAAAAAGTTCATCACTTATTTGATCATTGGTGTCTGTGCTTTTGCGGCACCGGTGATCTCTCATGCGCAGACGCAGTATTCAACGGGAACATATTTACCCACAGTTGCGGGTGATACGCTTACCAATGCTGATTCTGTGGCCAAGATTATCAAAGTAACTGGAGGCTTTGCAAGTTTGGGTATTCAGGTAGTACTCAAACAAGCAAGCGGATCGTTAACAGGCAAGGCGTATCTGTTCAGATCCGGTCCGAGTCGTACCTATGTTCTTGTTGATAGTGCCAGTTATTCGGCAGTTCCAGCAGGGGTTGCGGGAACGGCATTCGGTGCCAATTCGGAAGGATATACGCATACTGCAACGTTTACAGTTACGAGTCCACCATTTGTTAATTACCTGGTTCTTCCGGTCAGTACTGCAACGGTATCAGCTCCCCTTAAGATCTGGTATGCGTTCCGAAAGTATAACACTGAATAACCAACTGAAACAACGATATCATGTCAGCACCTACCGGATATAGTAATTCTTTTTCTGTCGCAAAAGTCACAGAAGCATTGTCTGGTCGTATCGGATGGAGACAGCCGACACAGACAGGCTTCTTGACTCTTTCTGATGACAATAAGAGAGCTACATCCGGTAGATATTTTGATGACTTCCACGCACTGGTAAATGCAAAGAATCTTTATGATGTAGTCTCTGATCCTGCAATAACGGATCAGAATTATAATAGCTGGCTTTCCAGTCTGCAGAATTCGGTCATCATGAGAAGCGTGAACAATGTTTTACGTGAACCCGAGTATATTGAACAGGTATTACTTTTTGATCGGGAAGGTACTCTGGACCAGCCCATTGATAACAACGGATTATTTGTCGGTTACAAAATCAATGTCGCCCACGCTTTTGATTACGCTACACAAATTGACAGTGTAGCGTTGCTGTTTGACAGCGATGCGACATTCAACCTGTATTTGTTCAAAGATGGTCGGAAAGGTAAGATCTGGGACCAGCAGGTTACTGTTACAGCCGGTGATCAGAAGGTTATCTCAATCACAAACCTGCTTCTCAAATACATCGATGATAATGCAAAAGGTGGCATCTTCTATTTTGGATACTTTCAGGACGAGCTTGGCGGTGCCAGGGCAATTCGCGAGCAGGTTGCTTGTTGGAATAAAACGCACATGTTTAGTGCGTGTCCGTTTGGCTCCAAAAAAATAACTGGTGAAATCAATTTTGATCGCAACCAGATAATTGAAAGTGGCTTCCCTTATGGCATTAATCTCGAAGTGAGCTCTTTCAAAGATTACACCCTGAAAATTGTACGTAAAGCAAATCTGTTCGATGAATTAATAGGATTACAGATGGCAGCCATGGTAATTGAGATCATATCCAATGCAACCAGGTCTAACGGCGGTGAGCGTCTGCTAAAGGATAATGTAGACAAACTAATGGCTTACATGGATTTACATGGCACAGCTCCGATCAGTAATGCCTCAAACACGACTGGGTTGAGTAAACGCATACAATTAGAGTATGAGCGGGTACGAAAAACCTTTTTCCGGACACCTAATGTACAAACAGTAAACGTGGCAGATATATGATGATACAGAAACAAAGCCCGCAAGGTATCGATTGGTATGTGCAGGCACTACAGAAACGCATACATGACCACGTAGTTGCTAAGTGGCCAAATACAGTGACTTACAAAAGCTATCCACGTTGCTATCGCAACAAGCGTGACAAAGGTTATGTGGCAGAGCTGTATTCGGCTAATAACAACTATACTGATGTTTACTGGGATGACAAGGTTGATGCTATTTCATTCTTCGGAACTGATAGCAAAATCGGTATCTCAACAGCCAATATGACCGGTGTGCATCTTGTATTCTTCGTGAACCTTTCCAAATTGAAACCATCGCGTACTGATCGTGCAGATCAGGAGGTGAGGGCAGATGTACTCGAAGCTATCGGACGTTATTCATTTGGTTTTCGTGTTGATAGTGTAGAGATGTATCTGGAGAATGTGCTGAAGGAGTACCCGGGATCTTATGAAAACAATTCTCTTAAGGTTGTGGACATGCATCCCATTCATTGTTTCAGGATCAATTTCACTTTAATGTTCGATCCAAATAAAAATTGTTAACCCGATAAAAAATTTCAATCATGAGTTTATCATTATGCGGCAGCGTAGGCGCCAATACAGGAGATGTGCTGTGCGCTAAATCAAAAGGAGTGCTGAGAAAAATCGGCATCTTTAACGGTGCGGTTGCATCAGCAGATTACGCAGATGAATCAACATTCCATTCGAAGCTTGTCGCTAATGCCAAGCTCCCAAAAGCATCTGCAAATAAATTATTCATCCTGGGCAGCGCAGAAGACATCGCCGACAATTCAGAAGCCAATGCTTCCGGTTCACTGAATCAGGGCTTCTCTGTAGTGCTGCGTGAAGGGCGTCCTGTTTACACCGTAAAAATGTTTGGCAGTGCTGCATTGCTCAAACAATTGCGTAAGTTCAACAACACCACTGTTCGCGTGCTTGAATATGATGCAAACGGTACTTGGTGGGGAACGAAAACAGGTACAAACTTCATTGGCTATAAGGCAAAACTGTTCTTTTCCGGTGGTAAAGCGGCTACTGGACAGAATGTGGAAGAAGGTGTTATCACCTTCACACTGTCTATCCTTGACGTAGCTGAGTATGTTGACCAGTCCTACTACATGGATTGCGCTAATAGCGATATCGATGATATCGTAGGCCTTATCGATGCCCAGCTCACTTATATATCCAAGGCTTCGAATGTATATAAGGTATCAATGATCGTTGATACAGCTAACCTGGCAGGTGGTAAGAACATTTACGATGATTTTGGTGTTGCAATCGCTGCCCTTTCTGCGAGTTTCTCAGCGGGTACCGGTACAGGTTATACCACATCTTTGACCATTACATCAATAGCTGTGGATTCAACGCTCAAGGCGCTAACTGTTACATTCGATAGCACTGCGTTTAATGCACTCGATGCAGGAACAAAAATCAAACTGTCTGGTCCTACACCTGCACAGTTAGATGCGGGTAGCGTTCCTGAGATCGAGCTGTTGCCGGTGATCCTGACAAAATAATAGTTGATAACCTTTAAATCTAAAACCATGTTTATCAACTTCGAGGGTATCTATTTCAACAAGTCGTTTATTGCTGGTTTGACCATCACTAAACTAAAAGAAGAGGCTGAGGCTTCTGGATGGTTTGAAGGGGACCCTAACAAGACAGATAAGCTCAAAGAGCTACGTAAACTTTGTTCTTCTTCCGATAAGGATCTTCCTGATGAAGAAGATGGACAAGGGGCGGTTATTGGTGAATAACAATCACGGGAAGCGGTTTTATTATCGCTTCCCTTCCCTTTTTACAAATGTCAACAATCAAAGCACTATATGATAGGTTCCGCAAGCTCGATACTGATGCAATAGCATTAGTGTCGGTAGAGCAGACAAAGGATGCCCTGGCTGATATCAACGTAGAGCAAATGAACAAGGGTATCAGAAGTGACGGAAGCGAGATAGGACCATCGTATCAGAGCGAAGAATATGCAGAGATGAAGAATGCCATGAATCCGCTTCCGGGATATGGAGTGCCAGATTTAAGGGTAACCGGTGCTTTTCAAGAAGGTGTTTATGTGAATGTGGGAAGTGATGGAAAGTTAAGCTATGGAAGTACCGATGAAAAGGGAGAAGATCTCGAGGAGAAGTATAGTAAAAGAAACGGAAGTATTTACGGTCTTTCAATACCATATAAGCGCGAGTATCTGGACAATGCTCTTCGTCCAGCCTTCTCTAAAGGAATACAGGCCGCAACCGGCCTTAAAATAAAATAAATGAGCTGCGAGCACTGCTTCAATTCTGGACGTGGTTTAAACGAGAAATTAGAATCAATGATCGCCAAAGCCAAACAGTATGCGGTTAGGGAAAAGAAAACAGTTATTGTCTACCAAGAGGGACTCGATTTTAACTACATCGAGTACGACATCGCCATCTCCCAGCAATACCCAATCGTGCAGGTGGTATCGCAATATCCATGAACTCCCACTTCGAATATTCATCGAAGTATCTGTTAATAAAAATTATTCTGCTCTCACTATCGAAGGGTTCCCGTCTGCAGAAGATCTGATTAATGCATGGGAAGTAATAAAAATTGAATATGCCGAGGCAATTGGTAACAATGAGCACCGTCTATACATATCGCTTGTAAAAGAAGTGGCTAAGATGGAGTCAACACTTGAGTGTATCAATATCGCCGCAAACGCCTTAATGAGAGGTTATTACAAACCACTTGCCGATGAACTTAATCAGATGGTAGGCAGCAAGTTCCCATTTGATTGGAATGACCAGAAAACCTATCAGGGATATCTGCAAAAATGCCTTAACAGAAGCAAGGCCTTGAAACTTCGCATTGATCTAAAAAAAATCAGTCTTGCATCTATGCAGGAGGCTTTCGAGAAAAAAGCTAAAAGCGGTAAAAATGAGGTTTCCGTCGCGTATTTCCAATCTATACTTATTACACTTAGTGACCATGCCAGGTATGTCATAGCTGATACGATCAGCACGTTTGAATTCTGCGAACGAATCAAGAGGCTCAATGATTACATAGAACACTTAAAAAAGCATCATCATGTCAGAGGAGCTCATAGATAGGTACATTGACCGGAAAACGATCAAGGACGATACAGACTTTATGACTACACAGTTAAAAGCTGTGTATGATCAATTCCTGCGTATCAAGGCAGTGAAGCTGGACATGAATGCAGATAAAACATTCAAGCAGGTGGCTGATAGTGTTAAGAAATTGAAGACGGAGGAGGATGAGCTTATTAAAATCAGCAACCAGGTAGAAGAAACATACAGGAAAAGAATGGCCCTGGAGAGCCAACAGGCTAAAATGCTTGCCGAAGAAAAGGAACTGTTGCGTCAGCGTAATGCTGAACTAAAGAACCAGGTCCGTGAAGAAAATGCTGCTGCCGGCTCTCTTGAGCAGTTAAGAGCAACACTTATCAGATTGAATAAAGAGTATGATAATCTGAGCAAGGATGACAGGTCCTCTGCTATTGGTAAAGACCTGCAGAAGACTATCATGGCAGTTAGTACTGAACTTAATCAGCTTGAACAGGGAACAAATAGATTTGGGCGAAATGTAGGTAACTACTCAGGGTCTGTGAAAGTGTTAGAGAGTGCCCTTCGCGAAGTAAAAAGTAAAATGGATGAGTTTACAAACTCAGGGAATGCTAATGCGAATGTGCTGGAGAGATTGCAGCAAGAAGAGGCTTTGTTAAATGAGATATTGAACAGTACTGCTGGTGGATTTGTCTCGATGCGTCAGGAGATCAAAGAGAACCAGGTTGCGATAGAACAGTTATCGCAGATATACGGAGAAGATTCAGAGATCGTCCGTGAATTAATACTCGAGAATGGAAAGCTGCGTGATTCATTTGCTGATCTGAAGGCTACTCAAAAATCAGTGGGCTCTGATACTTTTGTTTTTGATGGCCTGCTTCAATCAGCTCAGGCGCTTGCGGGAATGTATGGAGCTGCCACCGGTGCCGCTGCGCTCTTCGGAGATGAGAACGAGGATCTGCAAAAACAGATGCAAAAGCTAATGGCTGTCATGGCCATTGTTCAAGGCGTACAGGCGACTGTAAATGCTTTGCAGAAAGAGGGTGCAGCTATTCAATTATTTTATGCGACAAAAACAAAAATTGCTGCTGCAGCGCAAGGGGTACTCACCTTTGCCATGGCTGGCACGACTGCTGCCGCTAAAGCTTTAAGAACCGCTCTTCTCTTAACGGGTATTGGGGCCGTGCTTTTTTTATTGACCTCATTTACCGAAGCCGCTATTGAAGCATCTGATGCAACAGAAGACCAGGCTGAAGCACAGGAAAAATTGAACGAAAAACTCAAAGATTTCCGCAACAGATTGCAGGATGTAATTGATATGAGTGAGAAATTTCGCAATGCAAAGGAGAATGGATTGAATCAATTACGTCGCGAAGCTGCGCTTCTGGATGCCAGTGGTAATAAACAAGGGGCCTATTTGAAAGAACAGGCAGTTTTACAAGAAGAAATCAATAATCTATACACTAAGAGGGCTTCATTTACCAAGGCTGATTTTGCTACTCAGGAAGAATATGCGGCATTCATGACCGATGTCACCGAGCAGATAAAGGACAAGCAGAACCAGATCGCAGTTAATAATATTGAAAACAATAATCGGATCAGTCAAGAAGCGAAGAAGCTGGCTGACAAACTGAAGCAGATTCAGGACCAGTTATCCAAGTTTAATAATGAGAGTAAGCGAAAAGAACTGGAGGCGAATTTCAAGATAACCCAGGCCAACCTGGAGTATTTGCAGAAAGCAAATGAATTTGTTGTTGATAATGAGGAGAGAACATTGAATGATCGCCTCGATGCGCTTGAGAAGGCTTCTGATATAAGGGCTCAGATTATCACTGGAGAGAAGAATTTTGCGATCAAAGCATTGGAAGATCAGGCAGTGGCTGATAAAGAATCCATCCTGCAGCGTAAGCTCACCGATAAGGAGAGAAACGAGGTTCTCAAAGGACTGACCAAGCAACGCCTGTTGATAGAGACCAATGCTGAGATTCAATTACTCGAGTTAACTAAGTCAAGTGGAAGGAAGCGAACCGAGTTGATTAAAAGTGATCTGGAAAAAGCTGCAAAAGATGAAGAAGAGGCCTTCCAAAAACGTCTCGCAAAACAACAGTTGCAGACAGCCCAACAAGCTGAAGCTACAGCGACTGCATTTGCAGATGAGATAATAGCGTTGAATGGGCAACTTCAAAAGAAAAACCTGACTGTTGAGGAGTATGGTAGACAACGTTCTGCTATAGAACTCAAGTATACTAACCAGGCTATTGAGAACGGAATTGCAGAAGCCGAACGACTGATTTCTCTTTACAAAGATGGTACAACCGAAAGAGCAAATGCAGAACAGAAACTCGCAGATCTTCGTAAGCAGCTTTCAGATGCCAATATAGCGGTTGCTACAGCAGAAACCACTAAGCTGAAACAGCTCTATACTGATCTGTATAGTTCTCTGACCAGCCTGATAAGTGAACTGGTATCTGGTAGTTTTGAGGCCCAGAAAAATGCGATTCAGGACCAGATCGATGCAACTGAGGCAAAGAAGCAAAAGGATATTGAGCTTGCCAATCAGACAATTGTTAATGAACAGGATAAGGCAGCAGCTATTTCTGTTATTACTGCTAAAGCTGATGCGGAAAAAGCCCAGGCTGTTCTTCGTCAAAGACAACTTGATCAACAAGCTGCAAGGTTTGAGCGAGATTTTAAAGGCTTCCAGATTGCGACTTCTACGGTAGAGGCAATTGCGAAGATTAAGGCCAATATTGCGGTATTGTTATCTAATCCGCTTACAGCTCCATATGCAGCAGTAGCCGCGGCTCAAATACCAATTACCATCGCTGTAGGTGCTGCCCAACTTGCGGCATTATTTGCTAAGCCGATTCCTAAGTATGCTACTGGTAAAGATGATAATTATGAAGGTTTTGCGTTCGTCGGAGATGGTGGCAAGCATGAGGTGATTGAGCGTGAGGATGGAAGAATAGAAGTAACACCTGATACCGACACACTTACCTACGTCGGTTCTGGCGATCGAATCTACTCATCCATTGATAAGTGGAGAGATCATGCTTTTAATAATGCCTTAAACAAAACAGTGAATTTTGATTACAGCCTCGTAAATAATGACCGGTACATGAAAGAAATGGTAGACACTGCCAAACGAGAAGGGAGATTAACCAGGGCCGCTATTGCAAACAAAAAGGAGTTACACCTAAACTCAAGCAAAGGGGATATTAGAGCTGTAGTTAAAAGTGCACAAGACACGCTTTCTTGGATCAATGACCAAACCCAATTTTAATGCCAGGACCCGAATACATATTTATGCTAAAAAACCCCGATACGGGGCTTTACTATTATTGGGAGAATAATATAATGAAGACGCAAGCTACTCCGGTTGCACTCAATTTTTCTCCTGATAGTTGGGATAAAATATTTAAGGAAGAGAAGCGAAACATGAACCTGTTTGGCGTTGCCCGGACTTTCTCTTCTGATGACCTTGGCTTTGTGTATGATGGAGCAGAGATAATTCGCTCACTTCTGTTGAAAAGCGGCGTTGGAATTGAATCTGGCTGCACTTTTGAAATTTATATCCGAACCCTGCAGATCGAGGGAGATGAATATGTGTACTTATACAAATACCTACATGGTAACGAACTTGACTTTACTACCTGCAGGCGAAGTGATTCGAATGATGGTTACAAAATGAACATCAAGCAGATTGAAGGCGGTCCAGTAAAACTGCTTGCCAATAAAATCAATAGTGAATATGAGATCCCGTGTAACAAAAACACCCCCGGAGCTGTAGCGGTAAATATGGATGGGATAGAGTTCACAGATTCCTTAAAGTTTGCTGTAGTTGAGATAACAAGCAACCTACGTACCTATACTATCCCACTTGTATTTATAAATGAGGATGGCGATTCTGTGGGTATTTACAAATCAGATCAACAGTATGAGTCAATCTTTCAAAGTAATGTGGCCACAGATATTGACAACTATGTAAAGAACAGTTCAAACTATTTTTTTACATCGCAGAAAGACATAATCATATCCGCTTCTGGCAAGCTGACAATACAGAATAATAACCCGATTCCAAATACCGTATCAATATTTTTTTCAGTAAGCAGGTCTATCTCCGGAAATCCATACCACATGATATTCCAGGTTGCGAATAATTACGTAATCAATGGCATGACTACGGTGGACCTACCTATTACTGGTAATATTCACCTGCAGGCAGGGGATAAATTGTTTCTTATTTTCAATAACACTTCAACAGGAGGGTTTTTTACATCCAGTCCTTTAAAATACCTGCAGACAGATATCGTTTTCCAATTTAACACACGTTACAATGCAAGTGTCATCTACGGCCGTACCTTATATGATGTGTTCGCCGAGCTTACTGCAAAGATGAGTAGTAGTGTATACCAGGCTGTATCATCTTTATTGCAGGAAAATGACGATTACATACTTATATCTGGAGATGCTGTTCGGGGATTGGAGAGTGCGGTTATAAAAACTACCATGCAGAAGTATTTTAATTCGGTAAATACATTGTTGAATGTTGGCATGAATGCTACTGATAATGCTTTTGAGATCAAGCCAAAAGCTGAATATTTTAAGTATTCAAACCCAGTTCATCTTGGTCGCGTTCGTAGTTTCAAATGGTCTATTCGCACAGATATACTGGCCGTAAGTCTAAAAATTGGATATCCCAATCAATCAAATGGTAATCTTTCTATCAATGGTAAACAAGACTTTAACTGCACTCAGGTTTACAATCTGCCATTCACCAGAATAAACAACATACTCAGTATTGTAAGTGATTACAGAGCTGATTGTTATGGCCTTGAATTCCTGCGTATAAGCACAGATGGTAAAGACACAAGTGATACAAGCAGTGATAACAGTGTGTTTATTGTCCGGATTGATCGTGATAGTGTAAATCCGGATGGATCATACAACCTATACCGGGTACCTTACACAAGCGTAACAGGATTGATCGCTCCTGACAGTGTTTTTAATCTTGAGGATATGACACCAAAGTCATTACTCAAGAAACATGGAAATTATTTGCGTTCCATCTGTTGGGGCCGTGAAAATCAAAACATTGAATTTAGTACCGGTGATAAAAACTACCTGGTTAAAAAAATACGAAACAGTGTTACTGTTCAGGAAAACGCTGATCAGGCTATCAGTCAATTGGACTCTCCCCTATTCTACCCCATCCAGTTTGAAATTGAGAGTGATTTGGGCAACGATCTGCTCGGGGTTTCTGCCGATTGTTATTCATTCGAGGATGAATATGGTCAGTTATGGAAAGGCTTCCCTATGACAAGTAAGATACCGGTAAAAGGAAACGATATAGCCACATTCACCCTGATGGCTGCTCCTGATAATGACTTAAACAAACTACCATAATGGCAAATCAATTATTTGTTCCTTATCTCAACCCCCTGAACTTCATAGATGAGAATATGGATCAGGATCCTCGTTATGCTACTAAGCAGATCGACGATTACCAGATCGAGGATAGGGTACTCGGATTTCAGCAAAGTGTTCGATTTAATCAAGTGTGGACTGCTAATGATATCATAAAAATACAGATTGAGAGCAATTACGATCCCATACAAGTAACACTATACGACTGCGAGAACCAGGTTGTCGTGTCTCAATCTTTGTTATACAAGCTGAAGAATAAGTATAACCCATTGATGCGTGTCTATGAAGCACTGATTCCGCTCACTGGTATTGAGCCCGGAGAGTATTATATTAAGATTGAATGCGGATCTCCTGTGCAAAAGACGTTACAATCAAACCGTTTTGAGATTATTGAAAGCGTAGAAGATACCTTACTTTTGGAGTACCAGAACAATTCGTTCTATGGTGGAGTTATTTTTGAAACAGGAATACTTTTTTCAATGCGAGTGCAAGGTTATCTTACAGGTTTCGCTCCGGCAAGTAAAGATGTGTTGTATGAAGATCAGGCAATGAATCAAACTATTCTTAATAGTAAGCCATTCAGAACATTTAAACTGGAGTGTGGAGGATCTGCAGGTATTCCACCTGAAATGGGCGATAAGTTGAACTGGATACTTGGATGTGACAATGTTTCCTGCGATGGCAAGCTGATAGCAAAAGCAGAGGGGGCTAAGTGGGAAGTAAAAGAAGAAGAAGGCTATCCAATGTTCGGTTACTCAATAGATGTAAGAGAAGCTTTGCGAAGAGATAGCAAGGTCTTCCTCAGCTCCGGAGACAATACTAAAAAGCTTCTGCTGGTGCACGATGTAGAAAGTAAAGGATTTGGCGGCAACAGCGTGGTACCGATAATAGAACTGGAGTAAAGCATCTAATAGACTTACTGGTAAAAAATTTTAGAACCTAAATAAGGTCAGCTCACTTTAATAGTGAAGCTGGCCTTTTTTGTTTTATGGCAAATGCAAAATTTTCAATTGGTCAGGTGAGTATTTCGCAGAAACTGCGAATAATTGCCCGCGAGGTGTCAAACCCCCTTGTCGAATCCGCCAACATGCTTTATGATGCCCCGCATCCTACTCAGCGTGATATCATAATAGATGATCTGAATCCGGTACCACACTACTTTGATTTTTACGAAACCCCTGGTGGCGCCACTGTCGGAACATTGCTTTCTACATTTATCATTGATGTCGGTCTTATCAGTAGTAATTCATTCGAATATCATGAGATTGTAGTAGATGGTGCAGGCGAGAATGATCCAGCTCAGGGAACGAGTGAATATAATAACACGTCCCTTGTTAACGTCAATTCAATGATGGTTTTTCAGCGTGGTATTGGTCCAAGGAATATTCTCGATGAATGGGAGCTGATAGTTACAGGTGGATTCAGGCTACTAAATGGAGAGGTGTTCAACGCTGATGATCGCTGGTATGTGATAGTGTCAAAAAAAGCTACACAGCAGGTTACTGTTACCGGTAAGGCAATATTTTCTGATATCATTTCAAAAAGTGCAGATGAAACGATCGCTACAACAGACTTCAATAAACTAATTGAATCAGCCAGTAGTGCAAATATTCTGACCCTCACGTTGCCTGCATTTGCCTCTATTCCTGATAGTACCTTGTTCGGATTCAGTACACGATCTGCAGGCACTCAGAGATATATGGCTATAGTCCTGCCTGCCGGCACATCTTGCCGTTTCCTGGGCGCTGATAGAGATAAGCTATATCTGGGTAAAGATGAGATAATCTGCGTAATGAAGAAAGGTTCTGCGCTCCATGTGCTGTGGGCAGATGGCGACTTCAATCGCATTGGTGAGATAGTGTATAGTGATAAAGCCCCAATAAATGGAATAGCAGAAACAGGTGGATGGTTTAACCAGGCTGACTATCCAAGATTCTTTGGATGGTATGTGAATGGAATACCAGTGGGGCAGCTTGGTACTTATACCTATCCCGCAACACCAGCAGCAAATGATATTGCAAAGTTTGCTATTGATAACGTAAATGGGAAGTTCTGGCTTCCTGATAGTGGAGGCTTATTCATTCGCAGTACTGACCCTAACGGTGATATCGATACTGAACGTTCATCGGGCGATCGGTATTCTGGTACCAGACAAGCAAGTCAAAACCTTGCACACACACATAATATAAATACAGGCGACGCACACGGTCTTTCAGATAATGCGAATGATAGGTCTGTAATGGTACCGCAAACACCAGGTAATGCTAAAACATCTACGTCAAATGGAGGAGCTGAGGCGAGACCGCAGAACGTTAACAGAAATGCTTATCGGATCATTTAACAATAAATAGTAACAACATTCCTCACTTAAAACAGGGGACATGAAAAATCATCTTAACACACAAAACATGAAAACTACACTACTTTTTGCCGGCGCCTTTACTTTTTTGAATGTTCGTCTGAACATCTTGCCAAGCATTGATCTTTTGGTAATAATGGGTATTGCAATCGGCATTGATTTTCTTACTGGTATATTAAAAGCCGTAATTCTACATAAGGCACGAACCAGTGAAGGTTATCGAAAAACAGTTGTTAAGTTCTTACAATACGGAGGTGCTGTAATCGTAGGTGTAGGGCTAAAGTATGTGGCTGCAAAGAATGAAGATCTTGCCCAAATTGGTCCGGTAATTTCTTATTTGACAAACGGATTGGTTGCTTTTATCATTTTTATCGAGTGTACATCTGTGCTCGAGAACATCTATGCTGTAGATAAGACTACCCCATTCAGCAGGTATCTTATAAAGCCTCTGCTTTCCATTCTAACATTCCAAATTAAAACCAACCCGGTCGTTAAACTCGAAGAGAAGAGCGATCAGGTTAATAAGGAGACGACTGTATGAGACAGATTAATCATCATCTTAAACCATGGCTGGCAATAATTTTTGTTGCGCTGGCACTATTTATAACTGGTATCATTCTTTCATCCTGCAATGTTACCAAACGCACTAAAAGCACTATCAAGATAGATAATGCTCGTGTCGTAATTACAGATACTGTAAGGGTAACAAAGATTGATACCTCGACCGTTTATTCTGAAGTAAACGAGTATCATGTAAAAACAATTGAATTGTTTGATACGATAAGGACCACAAAAGATAGTGTTATTACATACTTAAAGAAGCGAATACTTTATACAGATAGCTTCATTAATCGGACCAGTATCAATTATGGAATAACTACCGATAGTTCTGCGTCTAAGAATTCTGACAGCGCTCACCTGCAGAAAAAAGCTGATGGTACAGAAGTGAATAAAAAAAGGATACCATGGTATTTCTATTTGATCGCTGGAGGATTCATCTTCTTTTTTTGGTATACCAGGGATAATAAACCTAAACCCAAAGACAACAATGGCATCAATTAAATTAATAGAGGGTATTTATCATGACTTATGGAACAAGATGGTTATTCGTCCTGAATGGGCAGGCGTTGCCTTGCAGATTGAAGCACAGCTATTTTCTAAGCGCAGAATTTATCAGGCGATCGCTGATCGTGTTAATGCCCGTATGCCATGGTACTTCGTTGGTATCCTTGATGTAATGGAGGCTGGCGGTACTGCATCAAAGCACCTGCATAATGGAGACAGCCTTGTAAGGCGCACAGTTAATGTACCTGCCGGCAGACCCATAGCTGAGCCAATGAACGGTGTGAAAGCTCCTTATACTTTTTTGGAAAGTGCCATAGATGCATTGCATTTAAAAGGGTGTCATGTTCAAACATCCTGGTCTTTGGAAAGAATGCTTTCTCGTTTGGAGAGATACAACGGCCTTGGTTACGCTAAGCGTGGAATATATACACCTTATCTCTGGTCTGGAACCAATTACTATAGTAAGGGAAAGTTTGTAAAAGATGGTGTGTTTGACCCAAAGGCAATAAGTAAACAAGTTGGAGCTGCTGTGATATTAAGATATATAACCGATCGCACTACTGGTAGTAGCGATTCAGCAAAATAGGTTTTTCTCAAGCATTTGTTTTGTTTTTGGCCCGGGGTTTCTACCCTGGGCATTTCTAAAAATTAAAATATCGTTATGAAGCGGATTATTTTTTTTCTGGTAGCGCTGATCTCATGCGCTTCTGCATTTGGACAATTTACCCCGCAGTGGACACCGGTCATTAATAATGATCAGAGAGTAAGAAGTATCTGGCCACAGAAATTATTGATGCTTCCTTCAGACACTGTTACTGTAAAACTGGAGGGCTCATTCGCGTATTTAAATGGCTCTCTTTACTATAAGACTGCTACTAAGTGGGAGTCTCTGGTGAGTGGATACTTACAGACATTTATGGGCAGGAATAATGTCAACGCTGTTCTAACTCATGATGATATAGTTTCTGTGCTCGGTTACAATCCTGATACTCTTGCAACCAGGTACAAGGTTCAGCTCGATTCGATCTATCTAAAATCTCAGATAGATCTGAAACTAAATATTTCGGATACATCCGCAATGCTTAATCCTGGGTATGTGCGATCCTTGCGCTTTATTGATTCCCTGTTCAATTTAAGAGCCGGTATTAACACCAAGCTGGCCATAACGGATGCTGCAAGTATTTATACAACTATTAGCCGAACAATAGATTCACTCGCTGCATTACAGGCACGAATACAGACAAAGGAGCCGTTGATTACGGCTGGTACTACTGGCCAATACTGGAGGGGTGATAAGAGCTGGCAAACATTAGATAAAGCTGCTGTTGGTTTATCCAATGTACCAAATACGGATGCTACGAATGCTTCCAATATCGGTTCCGGTACTCTTCCTGATGCCAGGCTATCGGGGAATGTCACGCTTCAAGGTAATAGCTTCAATGCGGCCAATCAGTTAGTAAAGCTGGATGGATCAGGCAAGCTACCCACTTCAACTATTCCTTCATTGGCTTTGGTAGAAACCTTTGTTGTAAATAGCCAGGCGGCCATGCTTGCACTATCTGCACAGATGGGTGATGTGGCTGTAAGGACAGACAATGATAAGTCGTATATACTGCAAGCGGAGCCAGCAAGTACATTAAGCAACTGGGTGCAATTACTTACTCCATCGAGCGAAGCTGATCCTGTTTATACGGCATCCACCTGGTACAGCACAACGAATAATTCGGGTAACTGGAATACAGCATATTCATGGGGTAATCATGCAAGTGCTGGTTATGCGATGGCCAGTCGAACAATTACTATCAATGGCACTACATACGATCTTACAGCCAACAGATCATGGAGCGTTGGCACAGTTACAAGTGTTGGATTAACGTTGCCAACAGGATTAACCGTTTCCGGTTCTCCAATTACCACCAGCGGAACTTTGGCGGTTTCTTTACAATCTGGTTATTCAATTCCAACAACATCATCGCAAACAAATTGGGATGCAGCATATAACGATAAGATCAATTCAATAACATTTTCAGCCTCTACATTAACACTCACGCAGCAAGACGGCGGAACAGTTACGCAGTCGGTACCGCAATTCAATCAAAATACAACCGGATATTCCCGTTCACTTAATGACGGAACAAGTACATTCAGCGTGGATTGGCAGGGTTCAGCTTCCTCAATAAACAATATGATTGTTTTTGATGGAAGTAATAACATTAAATACGCCCCTGCTTCAACTGTTCAATCGTTTTTAGGACTTGGTTCTAATGCGTACACTTCAACAGCTTATTTGCCGTTAACAGGCGGCACGCTTACAGGTGCATTGAGTGGAACGACTTTTGATTTTACACGTATAACATCAAACGCAACAGAGGTAAGATTAAAGGGGGATATTGTTGGCAATGTGGATAACGCATACGATGTCGGTTCTTCGTCTTTAAGAATAAGAGATGGCTGGTTTTCAAGAAACATGTATATAAATGGCAACGTAGGCATAGGTACTACTTCGCCAAATGTTAAGCTTGAAACAGTTGGGGCCGGAGCATTAATTGGCGGTACTGCTTATAATGTTTCAAGAGTGCTTCAGGATAAAACAGATTACAGAGGTGTTGGTTTTGGGTATGACGCTTCCGGCCAAATAGGTATTATTTTTCCTGAAACACCGAGCGCAGCTTCAATACTTGCATTTTGGAACTATAATGGTTCTGCATGGGGGGAGATGGCGAGATTTACTGGTGGGAGAAGATTCCTTGTCAACACAACCACAGACGATGGAAGTAGTATAGGGCAGTTTAATGGGCAACTTTTAGCACAAAATTTGAAACTTGATGCAGCTTCTGCTAACGGTAGTGGTCGTGCTGAATTATTTTCATCCGGTACACGTTTTGGTGCTTACGGAACAGGCAACTGGGCTTTAGGTGATGGGACTACAGATTTCTCGTTTTTAGCAGAAACAGGTAGAGGCTTTAAATTTGCAGTTGATGGATCAAGTACCGTAAGACTTGCGATATCTTCCGCAGGTGTTGTTACTGTATCAAACTACTTAGTATCAGGTTATTTACAGGCATCCGGCGCAACGGGGCTTTTGGTATTAACTTCTTCAAGTTGGGGCGCAAATAGTGAAGTAAGAAATAATACAGATATAAACGGCGGGTCTGGTGGTGATTATATGACTTTCAAAAATCCAACTGGTAAAGGTTTTTCTTGGACTGTTAACGGAGCATCTGTCGCAAACTTATCAGCAGGTGGTACGATTACTGCAACCGGTGATGTAATTGCCTATTCAACTTCTGATCGCCGATTAAAAAATAATATCAGATCAATCACAAACGCATTAGCGACTGTAGAACGTATAGGCGGCTACTCGTATGACTGGAACAGCAAACAAGATGTGTACAGTGGCCATGATTATGGTGTGTTGGCACAGGAGATAGAAATCATTATGCCCGAAGCCGTGATAACCAGGCCAAACGGTTACAAAGCCGTTAAGTACGAAAGGCTGATCCCCCTATTAATTCAAGCAATCAAAGAACTTAAATATGAACTGGATAAAAGGTAGTCTTCTGATCGCTTTCATTGCGATCTGTGCAGCGTTTTCATTCAAGAGAGTATATGTCGGTTTGCCCACTTCCGGGGAGATAACTATGGACATGATCCGGGCGGAGCTTGGTGTACCATCTCAGGCAAATTTCAGCCTCGACAATGCACGGGATGGCGTTTATGCGCCTCTTAATCCTTACAGCCCATACCTGCCACCATTCACCGGCCAGGTTAAATTAACAGACTGGTATGGCTATTGTCATACATGCACAACGATATATAGCCACACTGTTTACTACGCTGATGGATTTTCTGGCGGGTTCGCTTCTGCATCAGATGCGTGTTCTGGTACCAGGTCATACCCGGTCACAGTGTATAGCAGCTCCTCTACATTGGCAGCAAGTTCAACTCTTTACATACTCTCTTCTGGAAGATATTATCAGTTTATAGTAGACGACACAGATCAGTGGGTTTATTCAAACACTGGATCGAAGCCTATACAGATGAATGGAAGCAATACAATCTCGACTGTTGGAGGGTGTAGCTACAACGTCAACTGGTCGTTTGATAATAGTGCCGGAAGCATATACACGACACTTTACATATACAAGAATGGATCAATTGTATTGAGCCGTGATTTTTCAGACTCAGGAACAATATCATTCGACCCCGGTGATACTATTCGTGTGTATTTGGCCAAAACAGGAACGGATGGTTATACCAATTCCGTTGTAATTACTGGCGGGTATTCATTCAGCTCCAGTAATTCAAGCGACACCGATATAGACACCGGTACTCAGACGCCATCCAATACAACAGTAACCATAACAGCATCAGTTACCAATTAAAACAACAATATGAAAAAAACAATCCTTCTGGCCATAGCGGCCACACTTGCATTGACAACATTCGCACAGACAAAAAAAGATGTAAATGACTCTACAATGAAGTTAGAGCCTTTTGCGAAAGTATTGCCATCTAAAGGGGGTGGTTCACAGCCAATGTTAATGATGGCAACCAGAGATGGTAAAGTATCTGTTAATGCACATCCAGAAAGCGACACATTAAGAATTAACGCAGCCGGTATGTTGGCAATTCAGGATGGCGATAAATTTGTTTACCTCGATGCCGGTGTTGTTCGTGAAATTGCTAAGCAATACAAACAGGGTTCGGTTGCTCTTGTGGTTCCGCTCCAATGGATAGTGGCCAATTATCAGTACCTGGATAATTCAAATGGTGGCCTCAGTAAAAAGCAGGTAGAAGAACTGCAGCAGCCACTTGCGCAGTATTACCAGTATTACATGTATGTGATGCAACAGCAAAGGCAGCAATCGCAGCAAAAAAACTGATGATAAAGGGGGTTAATTAATATTAACCCCCTTTTTTTGTTTAGACTATAATTTATGCTAAGATTTATGGGTGGCATTGTAGTTAACTCGTTGAGTGTTATATTGTTATCCCCCCGCTTTTGCTAACCCTTAAATTCTAAGCAACAATGAAGCGAAACAACGCACAGGCGCCTCAGTTATTCCCATTGGAGGCACAACTACCTCAGTTGACTGTTGACTTCAAACCACTGGCCACTGACTTGTATGTCAAAGACAGCCATGAAGCATTCTCTTTGTTTTCCCGTTATTGGGAAGATAGCATCTACTTGCAGGAAAAGGTTTATGCTATCTTCATGAATAACGCAAGACTGTTTCATGGATGTAAGATTCTTGCAGCAGGATCTTATCGCTCTTGTGACTTTGATGAGGCTTTGTTGTATGGCCTTGCCCTTGCAAGCCGTTCTACAAAAATCATTATTGCCCACAACCACACAACCGGCAAAACCCAGCCAAGCGAACGGGACAAGGTTACAACTCAGAGGGTAAAAGACGGATGCGATTTATTGGGGATTAAATTGGTTGATCATCTTATCATCGGCCTGAATAGCTATTACAGCTTTGCAGATAATGATATAGTACTCTGATCACATAATGTTATTGAGTTTAGATGCTTCACTATGCAGCTTTGATTGTTTCAAATGCCGGTAGACCTTTAAAGTTCTGTCGCTTTTAACGCCAAGAATTGCTTTTGCAGCAGCATCCTCGATGTTGGCGTCTACAAGGAAAGAACCCATTGTATGTCTGCCAACGTGAGAGGTTAAATGTACCGATAGTCCCGCATGTGCAGCTATTAACTTTAAGTGATTGTTGAATGTAGTACGGTATTTTTTCCCATCAGATGACGGCAGAGGAAGAGAAAGGGTTTTATCCATGTATCTCCTCTGCCGTTCATTTCCAATAGGCACCTGAGCTTTGTTATTATAACGTCTCGTCTTATGCGGCTTGAATACCAGGTCTCCGGCATCATTAAACATCATATCATCAAGGAGCATTGCATCACTTATACGCATACCTGTTACACACATAGCCAGATATCTCCATCCAATGCGATACGTAATATCTTCCATTATATATCGCTTTTCATTCAGAGTGTCCTCAATCTTCTGAACCTGGTCCAGCTCAAGCCACTTTATCTTTTCGTCATCTTGCTCATAAGTTCCGACTCCGAATTTTGGGAATGGATTATTATCTGGTAGTATGATTCCGTTTTTGATTGCTTCCTTATACACCATCTGCATAAAGGAAAATGTTTTCCATATACTATTAGGGTGCAAGGCCTTTCTTTTTATTCCATGAGGATCCTGCAGGTAGGATTTGTAAGATAAAAGCCACTCAACTGTAATTTTATTAAACTCGATTTCTGCTTGATATTCTGCCAATCGTTTTACCTCATCCCTATACCTACGCTTAGTATCTTCAGAATACGGATTCCCATCTTTTAAGCGCTTGTTTTCTATCACCCATTCTGCATAGTCAATAAAACTCTGCAGTCCCTTTTCAAGGCTTGCGTATTGTAGAATAATTTCCTTGTTTATAGGCAACTGCATGGCTTCCCTGCGCAGAAAAAAGCTTCTATGATTTCGCAGTTGCAGCTCTATTACTTCATTTATAAATACAGCATCCTGGTAACTACTCTTTACCCGTTTTTGACCGGCATCCCACATTTGCGGAGGGATCTTTTTGCCTGTGGCCTTTTGGGCAATTTTCTTGTTATTGAAATCAAAACTGATTGCGATCGGCGCCAGGCCTTGCTTGTTCGTTTTCCACGATAAAATAATCGGGTAGATGTTGTAGTTATTCATGTTCTCCTTTTTTGGGTGTGGTGTGGTAGTGATACGGGTGTGGTAAATCATGCAGAAAAACACACACAATAACACATAAATCCACTTTTGAAGGAGGAACATGGTTCCCTTAAAAGCAAGTGGGACGCTACATTGAGCGTCCCACAAAGGTTTCAGCTTTTTTAGCTGAGCGGACCGGACGGGACTCGAACCCGCGACCTCCGCCGTGACAGGGCGGCATTCTAACCAACTGAACTACCGATCCAAACCCTCAAAAACATCCTTTTCAGTCCGTTTTCGGGACGGCAAAGATAAGGGTAAAGACTTTTCATAAACAAATCTTTTCAGGAAAAAATCTGAACCCCTAATTTTACCGCTCTAAACGATCATTATGCCCCAATACCCAAACAGACAATTCCTTGATTTCGAGAACCCTATCAAGGAACTGTACGAACAAATTGAGGATACCAAAAAACTGGCCGAGAAGAACCCTAAAATAGATTACACCAATACCATCCAGCAACTGGAGGACTCTATCATTGAAAAAAGAAAAGAGATCACCAGGCACCTTACACCCTGGCAGCGTGTACAATTGAGCCGTCACCCCGACAGACCCTACACACTCAAGTACATCGATAAAATGTGTACCGATTTTGTAGAGCTCCATGGCGACCGCAATTTTAAAGATGATAAAGCCATGGTAGGTGGTTTTGCGAAACTCGATGGAGAAACTGTGATGTTTATTGGTCAGCAGAAAGGTACCAATACCAAACTGCGCCAGTTACGCAATTTCGGTATGGCCAATCCGGAAGGTTACCGAAAAGCATTACGCCTTATGCGCCTGGCTGAAAAATTCAATAAACCTGTTATTTGTCTGGTAGATACACCGGGTGCCTTCCCCGGATTAGAAGCAGAAGAGCGTGGACAGGGTGAAGCCATTGCCCGTAATATTTATGAAATGATTCGCCTGAAAGTTCCCGTGATTGTAGTGATCATCGGCGAAGGTGCTTCGGGTGGTGCCCTGGGTATTGGCGTGGGCGATAAAGTGCTGATGATGGAAAATACCTGGTACACCGTTATCTCTCCTGAAAGCTGTAGCTCCATTCTCTGGCGCAGTTGGGACAAAAAAGAAACAGCAGCAGAACAGTTACGTCTCACCGCTACAGATATGAAGGGTTTTGGACTGGTGGATGAAATTGTGCATGAACCTTTGGGTGGTGCACACTGGGATTATACAGAAGCGGCTGATATTTTAAAATCGTACCTGGTAAAAGCCCTGGCTGAAATCAGGAATATTGATCCGGCACAACGCATCAATAACCGTATTGAGAAATATGGTAAGATGGGATTCTGGGAAGAAGTGGGGTAGAAATGTCCAATAAGGAATAAGGAATAAAAAATAAGAAAGTAAGTTTCATCATTTAAAAGAGTCTTGATAATGTCTTTACAAACACAATTGAGAGGAACGGGGGTAGCATTGGTAACACCTTTTAATAAAGACCTGAGTGTAGATTTTGATGCACTGGGTAAGGTAATCGATGCTATGATTGGTGGAGGGGTAGAATATCTCATCACTTTAGGAACAACCGGAGAAACCCCCACCCTTGAGAAACAGGAGAAGAAGGACATTGTTAACTATACTTTTGAAAAAGTAGCAGGACGTGTTCCTGTAGTAGTTGGTGTAGGTGGTAACAGTACCAATGAAGTAGTGAAGGATCTAGGCTATTTTCCGCTGGATAAAGCGGCTGCCGTTTTAAGTGCGGCCCCTTATTATAACAAACCATCACAGGAAGGTATTTTTCAGCATTATAAAGCTGTAGCTGAAGCATCGCCTAAACCCGTTATTTTATATAATGTACCGGGAAGAACAGGTCGCAATATGAGTGCAGCTACTACCCTACGACTGGCGCATGAAATAGCCAATGTAGCAGGTATGAAAGAAGCCAGTGGCGATATGGTTCAGTGTATGGAAATCCTTCGCGATAAACCATCAGACTTTCTGGTTGTAAGTGGCGATGATGCCCTTGCCATGGCTCAGATTGCCTGTGGTATGGATGGTGTTATCAGTGTTGCTGCCAATGCTTTCCCAAAACAATTCTCCGATATGGTTCGTGCGGCATTGAAGCATGACTTTACAACAGCCAAGCAACTGAATGATCCCCTCTTAAAAGCCTATGACCTGATGTTTGCAGAAAACAATCCATCTGGTGTTAAGGCATTTATGTTTGAACAGGGTTTAATTCAGAATGAAGTACGCTTGCCTGTAGTACCACTAAGTAGTGGTTTACATCAATCTGTTAAACAATACCTCTCTAAGTAACCAGAGATATTATAATATCAAACTCTTGCATAAAAGATGATTGATTTTACTCAATCATCTTTTTTTATACTTCACTGCAGGGTAAGCTTGTAGAACAATCGCTTCAGTCTTCTGATGTGGAGGCATGGGAATAAGAAAGACGTATCATAATGATGCCAAAAACAAGATATACCAAACCACTCCACTTATTCACCGTTGGATGCATAGACGCATTTGTTACTGCTATAAAATGATAGGTGATGAGTATTACTCCCATACTCAGAAAAAAAAGACCAATGACAAAACGGAGATCAAACAGTTTTTTCATAGACGGAGAATAAAAGGTTAATAAAATATAATATTCAGTACCAGTGTAACTACGAGTAAAATAATACCAATGATGAGTGGGTTCTTATACCAGATTTTTTCTTTGCTTTTTTCCTGTTTTGTGAGGCTATACACCAACCCTACCAGGCTTTCTTCGGGTTTTGGTTTTGTAACCAAACTCACCAAAGCTGTGATGATAAAGCAAACAACAAAAGAAATCCAGGCGATATTAAATGCATGACTTGTTCCTGAATAATACTGATGAATATTGGCAATCCATCCCCCTTTGCCTTCTGCTGTGGTTAACCCATGTGTAATGGCAGCCGCCATTGTTCCTCCCAGCAAACCAAAGAATGCGCCATTTGCCGTTGCTCTTTTCCAAAACATTCCCAGGAAAAAAGTAGCAAATAATGGGGCGTTCACAAAACTGAACACCAGTTGTAATAAATCCATGATACTGTTAAAGCTGCGGGCTATATAAGCTGTTCCAATGGATATAAGAATACCAACTATTGTAGAGGCTTTTCCAACAAACAAATAATGTTTATCGGATGCATTCTTTTTAATGTATGCCTGGTAAATATCGAATGTAAATACAGTATTGAAGGCCGTTACATTACCCGCCATTCCCGACATGAAAGATGCAATTAATGCAGTAACTCCAATTCCAAGTATGCCGTTGGGGTACAATTTTGATAATAATACAGGCAATGCCATATTGTAATCGGTATCGCCGGATGCATTTACAGGCAATTCATAGCCGCTGTATTGATTTTGCAGCGCCAGTAAAATAATACCGGGTAAAATTACAATGACGGGCATCATAATCTTTGGCATGCTCGCAATAATGGGTGTTCGCTGTGCTTCGTTGAGGTTTTTTGCAATCATGGCTCGCTGTACCACCAGGAAATCGGTACACCAATATCCAAATGCCAGCACAAAGCCGAGACCAAACACCAGGCTAAAAGCATCAACTCCCATTGGATTGGTGGCAGCGTTGCCCATTCCCTTCCATATATGCAATTTTGCATCTTCTACATTGGCAATAATACCCTGAACACCTCCTGCTTTATCCATGCCCAATATAATAAGTGGTGCTATACCCAGTACAATCAAAAAGAACTGCAACACTTCATTGTAAACAGCGCTGGTTAGTCCACCCAGAAAAGTATAAATAAGCACAATACCTGCTGCAAGAAAAATAGACAGGTCAAAATCCCATCCCAGTGTAATCTGTAATAACATGGCCAAGGCATACAATGATACCCCTGATGAGAATACCGTCATTACAGCAAAGGAAATGGCATTCAATCCCCTTGTTTTTTCATCAAATCTTAAAGCCAGGTATTCAGGTACAGATCTTGCTTTACTGCCATAATAAAACGGCATCATAAAAATGCCGAGAAAAATCATGGCAAGTGCCGCACCTAACCAGTAAAAATGAGCTGTATATAATCCATATTTTACACCATTGGCTGCCATTCCCAAGACCTCCTGTGCACCTAAATTTGCTGAAATAAAAGCGAGCGAAGTGATCCATAATGGAATACTACGGTTGCTCATCAGAAAATCATTTCCGGTTTTCACTTTCTTCTTGAGCATATAACCAATGGCTATTACGAACAGAAAATAAATGGCAATGATGAGGTAATCGATGATTTGCAGTTTCATGTGATTAGTATTACATATTTGTATCAACAATATTTTTTTGCCATGCCCATGCTGAACTAACCATTTCCTTAAGCCCGAGTTCTGCTTCCCACCCTAAACCGGTTTTGGCTTTTGCCGGGTCGGCATATAAAACCATTGCATCACCCATACGTCTTTCTCCAAAAACATAATTCACTTTCACCTGATTGTATTGTTCAAATGCTTTGATTAATTCAAAAACGGATATGCCTTTACCCGTTGCTATATTATACACTTCATATGAATCTTTATTTTGAAACCCCAGTAACTTGTGACATGATTTCACATGTGCTTTTGCCAGGTCTACAACATGGATATAATCTCTTATACATGTACCATCTACTGTATCATAGTCATGCCCAAATACCGTTAATTGTTTTCTCACACCCGCTGCTACCTGTGTGATGTATGGCATCAGGTTATTGGGTACTCCTTTGGGTAATTCCCCAATCAAAGCCGAAGAATGAGCCCCGACAGGATTGAAATAACGAAGTGATATCACATTCATCAAACCTGCAGCAGCCGTCTTTTCGAGAATATCTTCACCCATTTGTTTGGTACTTCCGTAAGCAGAAAGTGTTTTTTTTAACGGAGCTTCTTCACGTACAGGTACCTGATCCGGATCACCGTACACAGTTGCAGAGGAGGAGAACACCATTCCGTTACAATGAAACTCCTGCATTGTCTCCAGAACAGTTACGAGTGATATTAAATTATTCCTATAGTATTTAAGGGGCTGGTGATATGATTCCCCTACAGCTTTATAAGCTGCAAAATGAATCACCAGCTCAATATTTTTTTCAGTGCTGAAAAGATGACGAACTGATTGCTTATCCGTCACATCAACCTGGTAAAATACAGGTCGTTTTCCTGTTATGGTTTCTATTCTGTCCAGGATAAAATTTTCAGCATTGCTTAAATCGTCTGCTACGACTACTTCATAACCTGACTGTATCAGCTCAACCACAGTATGTGATCCGATAAAACCCATTCCACCGGTTACCAAAATTTTAGGCATCATTTATCTGTTCACTTGTGTATAATGTATTTCAGTCATTTCCCTTAACCTGGCGGCTGCAAATTCCGGCGTGATATCACGTTGTGGATTCGCCATCATCTCATACCCCACCATAAATTTTTTAACTGTTGCTGATCGAAGCAAGGGTGGGTAAAAATGCATGTGCAGATGCCATTCAGGGTGTTTTCCATCGTTTACAGGTGCCTGATGAATACCCGCAGAATAAGGAAATGATATATTGAAGAGATTATCGTATCTCGTGGTAATTTTTTTAATAATACTTGCAAATGATTTTCTTTCTGCGTTCGTAAGTTGATCAACATACATCACATGTCTTTTGCTGATCAAAATTGTTTCATACGGCCATATTGCCCAGAACGGAACCAATACCACAAAGTCTTCGTTTTCGATAACAACTCGTTCTTTCAGTTCCAGTTCCAGTTCCATGTAGCTGGAAAGAAGACTTTGCTGTTTTTCCTGATAAAACTTTTGTTGCTGAAGCGTTTCCTTATATATCTCCAATGGAATAGCATTCTGCGACCATATCTGTCCATGTGGATGTGGGTTTGAACACCCCATGATATCGCCCTTATTCTCGAATATCTGTATATACGCAATGGTTGGATCTGCAGCAATAGCTGTAAATTCATTACACCAGCATTCAACCACTTTATATAGCTGTTCTTCACTCAACAGTGGCAAGGTGAGGCTATGATCGGGTGAAAAACTGATTACCCTGCATTTCCCTTTTGCACTGTCTGCTTTAATCAGGTCATTTATATTTATAGCACCTTCTGGCGTATCTGGCAATAACGCTGAGAAATCATTGGTAAAAGTGAATGGTTCAACGTATAGCGGGTTTGAGCTGCCATCTGCTCTTTTATTGCCCGGGCATAAATAACATGCAGGATCGTATGCAGGTCTTTCACTGTTGCTTACAGTTTCAACCTTCCCCTGCCATGGTCTTTTTGTGCGATGAGGAGATACCAATACCCAGTCACCAGTAAGAATATTGTAGCGGGTATGTGAATGTTCTTTTAAATCAAAATGCTGCATGATTTCAATATTGAACTATTTCGGTTCCATTTTCAATGGATGCGATATAACTACTTAATGGAAGCTGCATTTCGGCTTCATAAGCCGGTGTGATCTCTGACAACAACCGGTCTATTTCACTTTCCTTTACCAGGTTAATGGTGCATCCACCAAAACCGCCACCCATCATCCTGGCACCAATCACTTCTTTTCTGTTTTTTACAAAATCGATGAGCCAGTCCAATTCCTTACAACTCACATCATACATACGGCTTAATCCATCATGTGTATCAAACATTTTCTTACCCAGGGCTGTGAGATTCCCGTGCTGCAAATCCGTACAACCTTCTTCCAATCTTTTAATCTCCTGAGCAACAAATAAACTTCGCTGATAGATCAGCGGGTGATCCGCAGCCAGATACTGCTTAAGCATCCCTTCCGAAACATCCCTTAATGATTTTACCTCAGGCTCTTGCTGTTGTACTATTTCAACAGCCATATCACATTCCTGTCTGCGTGTATTGTATTCGGAGGAGGCCAGTGAATGTTTCACGTTTGTATTTAACAGCAACAGCTTAACCCCTTTTAAATAAAAAGGCACATATTCATACGACAGTGACCGGCAATCGAGTTTAATCACATGATCTTTTTTACCCATCATTGAAGCAAACTGATCCATGATGCCACACATCACTCCGGCAAATTCATGTTCGGCTTTCTGTGCCATTTTCACCATGTCTACTCTGTCAATGCTTGTTGACAACAGTTCATTTAATGCAAATACGGTAGCACATTCTACCGCTGCGGATGATGAAAGCCCTGCTCCAATAGGCACATCGCTGGTGAGCAAAGCATTAAACCCTTGAAATTGATTATTCATGTCTCTGAACTGCGCAGCAGCACCTAACATATAATTGGGCCAGCTAACATCGCCGATGGGTTTTAAGTCATCGACGTTAATTGAAAATTTTTCATTCAAATCATCAGCCACCAGATGTATTTCATTGTCTTTGCGCAACGAAATACCTATATAGGCAGCTTTATCAATTGCAGCAGGTAATACAAATCCGCTATTATAATCGGTATGTTCTCCGATGATATTTACTCTTCCGGGTGAACGCACTACTAAAGGCTCACCGGCATCGTCGAAGGATTCCTTGAATGCGGACCTGATTCTGTCTGTAACTTTATTCATGCTGGTTTGGTATGGCACAGGTTAATACCATCCTTCTAAAATAGAAGGCATTAACCTGTACTTTTTTTTCTGCTAAATAGTTTATGACTAAATATGTCCGGTTCGTTATTGAGTAATAATCCAGTATTACAACTACGAAGTTGTACTGAACCGGTACTACCAATATATATTTCACAGAACCTGATTATTTATTGCCATGCCGGGTGTTGTATCAGTTTGGCATTGGCATTTAATTCACTTAAAGGAATCGGGAACACTTCAGATTTCGCATTACGATATGTTGCACCATAACCTGCTATATTATCTACTGCTACTCTTTGGAAAGACTGTTGAATGGTTCCCCATCTTTTTAAATCATAGAATCGAAGTCCTTCAAAAGCAAGTTCTACCCTTCTTTCGTGTCGCACAACGTCTCTTAAAACAGCCTGGCTCAGTCCAGTTCCTTCGGCAGCTTCAACGGTAGGCATACCAGATCTTACTCTTACCTGGTTAACCAGTGCGTACACACCTGAAAGCTGGTTCAGTTCTACCATGGCTTCTGCTCTCATCAATAATATATCGGCATAACGCAGTACAATAAAATCCTGTCCACCTGGATTAAATACACCAATACCAGTTGCTGAAGAAGCAGCACGGATATATTTTTTCAAACCAAATCCTGTAGCTGTATTCCCGGTAAACGGTCTGTTCAGATCTGTAATAAAAATATCATTCCTGAAATAAATAGATGCCGCTAGTCTTGAATCTCTGTTTGCTTTGGGGTTGGATGCATTATATAAAGGTGATGTAGTAATGGGTCTTCCATCGGTACAATAATAATCCCTTACCAGATTCGGCATGGGCTGCTGGTCTACTTTAGGTGCCGCCAGAAAAGTGCCTGAGAATAACTCGCCATTATCAGATGCATCCTGGGAAAATCTTACTGAAAAAAGAATTTCCTTTGAAAACTCTCCTTGCTCTGTAAATAGCTGTGTGTAACTGCTATTAAGTGTATATCCCAATGTTAGCAATGTGTTCGTAGACTCCATCACACCCTGATAGTCCTTATTGTATAATTGAAATCTGGCCAATAACCCAAGAGCTGCACCCCTGGTGGCATAACCATACTGATTGGCAGTATAACTAACCGGCAATAATGTTATTGCTGTTTTAAGGTCTGCAATAATCTGGGTTGATAATTCCTGGTAGGTATTTTTCATAACATATGCTTCGTCAAGCGTCTGCACTTTTAATACCAATGGAGCATCTTGAAAATAAACAGCTAAATGAGAATAGAATAATGATCGAAGAAAGAGTGCCTGTCCTCTCAACGCCTTTTTACTGGAATCTGAAATATTCGCGGCAGGAATTTTTTCGATATTCTCCAGTGCGTTGTTGGCTCTTGCAATACCTTTGTAGAGTGATGACCATAATGCACTGAAAAAAGCATTAGATGGATCAATATTAGCCGCCATAAAATTTCCGGGGCCTTCGAACTTGAAAGAATTATAGGCATTATCCCCAAAAGTATCGTACATAGGCATGCCTGCATTTCCATTCAGGTTACCGCTATACAGAATACGGTCCTGCAATACTTCATAGATACCATTTACGCCCAATACGGCATCCTGTTCGGTTTTCCAGAAACTCGCTTCTCCGAGCTGAGTGAGTGATCGTTTATCCAGGAAGCTCTTTGAACAACCTGTTAATACAAAAACTACAATTATGATGATTAGCTTTTTCATTAGAATTAGAATTTAAGATTTACGCCAAATGTGTAAACTTTATAGAGTGGTGTTAACTGATCTGTATTTCCTCCTCTTGCCCTTTCCGGATCAAAGTTTTTCATTTTGGTAATCGTGAGCAGGTTTTGTGCTCCCAGGTAAAACCTGAGTTTCGATACTCCAAATTTTTGTGTCATGGAAACCGGTAATGTATAACCCAGTTCCAGATTTTTCAACCGCAGGTAGGATGCATCTTCAATATAAAATGTAGAAGGCACCTGGTTATTTTGTCCACCCACTCTTGGTAATTTAATTGATGGGTTTGCAGGTGTCCATCTATCGATCCAGTAAGTCAGTACATTATTCCGGTCCCCTTCAAATGGCAACTGTCCGTTGTCGTTCAGTAATCTGTCGATACCACTCACGCCTTCAAAAAGAATACTCATATCTACTCCCTTATAGCTCAGGTTTGTATTGAAGTTATAAAGCATGGTAGGGAAAGGATTACCAATTACTGTTCTGTCGAATGCATCAATCACACCATCAGGTTTTCCACCAGGGCCAGATAAATCAGCATACTGAAAATCGCCGGGTGCCGTTCTTACGCTTCCAAACTGTCTGGGAGCGGCTGTTACATCGGCGGCAGATTGAAATATGCCTAAAATTTGATAGCCGTAATACGCATTAAAAGGTGAACCTATTCTTACAATGCTTTCCGCATTAATGGTTTCTAATCCTTTATCGCCCAGCCCTGTTACTTTATTATCAGCGAACTTACTCAGGCTTGCACCAATGCTGTAATTAAATCCTTTAGAAGCTCCACGGTAGTTAGCAGAAAATTCTATCCCCCTGTTCAACATACTTGCTGCATTCTGAGCAGCCAGATTGGTTACACCGATGGTACTCGGTATCGGGAAATTACCATACAACACATCTGTACTTTTTCTTTCAAAATAGTCTGCAGATAAAGTGAGTCGATTCCGGAACAGGCCTGCATCGAGTCCAATATCAAATTGTTCAACGGTTTCCCATGTGATGGTTTGATTGGCCAGTCTGGTTACCGCAACTGCACCCACAATGGTGTTTGTTCCCAGGTAATAATCCAATCCTGTATTATAGGTCTGATCAAAAATATAGTTACCAATATTGTCGTTACCCGTAATACCCCAGCTTCCTCTCAGTTTCAGATCAGATAACCAACTTAGTTTTTTCATAAATGGTTCTTCGATAATTCTCCATCCGGCAGATGCTGATGGGAATGTAGCATACCGGTTTGAAGGACCAAATTTTGAAGAGCCATCTCTTCTGATATTGAATTCGAAAAGGTATTTACCGTCGTAACCATAATTGATTCTTGAAAAGAAGGACTGCACAGCTTCTTCAGCAGCACTACCTGAAACACTTGGATTCAGCACTCCGCCACCATCAAACTCCTGGATGGCATTGGATGGAAAGCCCTGCAATGAACCTGAAAAACCATCATTTCTGTTGTAGATGAGTGAATGTCCCAATAAAACAGATAAATCATGTTTCGTACCAAATTTCTTGTTGTAGCGAAGAAGATTTTCATTCAGCAATCTGTAATTAAAACTGGTATTATTGGTAAGTGAATTCACCGCATTCTGTTGTACGAGGTTACCAGCCCAGTCGTATAAATTAGCGGTTGGACTGAAATTAGACACATTCGAATAATTCAGGTTCACACTTCCGCTTGTTTCAAACGAAAGTTCTTTGGTAAAGTCAACTTTTATCCCAAATCGATCGGATATATTAATCTCGTCGCTTTTATAATCTCCAAGGAACCCCCTTCTGATCGGGTGTGTAATCGGGAAGCTGGCATTTACTTTTAAGTAAGAACCATCCACCACCCCGTATTCACCATTTGAATAGTAAACAGGCACAGTAGGTGCAGATCGCTGAAACTGGTTAATAATGCCTGTCTCACCAGTGATGGCATCCGGACCACCTACCGGGCCTTTGAATTTAGTCCAGTAAGCATTTGTTACATTGGAAATCGTCAACCAGTCTTTCAGCTTTGAATTAATATTCAGTGAAATATTATAACGATCCGATTTGAACTTACCTTTTACAATTGCTTCCTGACCAAGGTATGCCAGTGATGCGCGATAAGTTAGTTTTTCTGTTCCTCCGGAAAAGGCGATGTAATGACTCTGAATAGGTGCATTGCGAAGAATTTCTTTTGCCCAGTTTGTATTTGCGTACCTGTCGCGATCAGTACCATCTGCCATAGATTGTATTTCTGCATCAGAATAACGGATAGGCGCTGTGGTTCCATTCTGGTTAATATCTCTTTCGTTCTTAAGTTTAGCATAGTTAACTGCGTCAAGGTATTTAGGCACTACTGTTGCTTTCTGGAAACCAGTGTAGCTATTATACACCACATTCATGGATCCGCTCTTGCCTTTTTTGGTGGTAACCACAATTACACCATTTGCCGCTCTTGCACCATAAATAGCACTTGCAGAAGCGTCTTTTAAAACAGAGATAGATTCTATATCAGCCGGAGATAAATTATTAAAAGTTTCCAGACCCGTGTATTGAATATTATCAATAACCACCAAGGGTGCAGTTGATCCAAATGTTCCTACACCTCTGATGGTTACGGATGAGGCATCAGCACCTGGTAACCCGCTTCCCTGTGTAATCTGTACACCAGAAAATTTTCCATACATGAGCTGACCGGAATTAGTAACCGGCTGGTTCACTGCATCATCGAGTTTCATCGTTTGTACAGCACCTGTCTGGTTAATTTTTTTCTGCACACCATAACCTACCACCACTACATCCTGTAATGTTGATGCAACAGGATCCATTATAATTTTAATTGCAGCAGCACCATCCCATGTAATGGTATTGGTTTGAAAGCCCACATAACTAAATACCAATACAGGTTTTGACTTTGATACGGTTAAAGTAAACTCCCCTTTCTGGTTGGTAGTAGTTCCTTTGCTATTCCCGGATTCCTGAACAGATACCCCCGCTAAAGGCGAGTTATCTGCAGCATTCACAACGCTGCCACTTACAGTAACAGCCTGCGAAAAAACAGTAACAGAAACAAACAGAAGGAAAATGAATAAACCTATTCTGGGACGTAGGTTTCGTTTTGGCAAAAGCATCGTTATTTGTTTTGGTTTAGGCTTATTTTTTACAAAGACTAAGTAAATAACTTTATTTTACTTCACTGGTATGCGGTTGCACCAAAAAAGAGGTGTATTCAGTTCATAACATTTTAAGACCTCTAATTAAGGATATTAGTACATTAAAGGTCTGGTTTGTTGAAGCAACCCCATAAAGCACTGCTTTTGTTAAACAAAGTTGTTATTTAAAAAAATACTATTTGATTCTCGTATCTGGATTGATATATCCGGGATTTTTCTTTGGCAATAACGATTTAGTTTCTTCCAGCCATTTAAAAAGCTTAGCCTTCATCTTTTCAGCTATGTCTGTATGCGTTGAAATGATATTATTTTTTTCAGCAAAATCACTTGCCAGATCATATAGTTCACTACTGGCATCTTCATAGTGATAAATAAGCTTATAATTTCCTTCCCGTACAGCAGAACCGGGCTTTCCTCCCTGGTTACTATAATGCGGATAATGCCAGAATAGATCTCTTTCCGCTTTTTCTTTGGCTGTTTGTAACTGAAGCAGGTCGACAGCATCAATACCTCTGGATACATACTGTTGATTGATGGCTTTTGCTACTGTGGCATAGATATCATTTGAAATGACAGGGGTTGTTACAATTTGCTGTCCTTTCATTTTTCCCTTCCAGTATAGTATCATCGGTACTCGAATACCTCCTTCATAAAGCCAGCCTTTCCCAGCCCTGAGTGGTGTATTGGTTGTCGGACTTCCTTCTGCTGTACTTAATCCTCCGTTATCAGAAGTAAAAATGATCAATGTATTCTCATCAATACCCAACTGCTCCAGTTTACTCAGCAGTCTTCCGATATTCCAATCCATATTCTCTACCATCGCTGCGTACACAGGATGATCCTGCACCAGCCTTCTTTTCCATTCATTTTCATGTTTCATCCATGGTTCATCTTTTGCAAATCGCTGAGATGGCTGTATACCCAATTGTTGCTGTTTGTTTTTATATTTCTTCACCAGACTATCCGGGGCCTGTAATGGATTATGTACAGCATACAAAGAATAAAACAGTAAAAAAGGTTCATCCTGCTGAGCATCCAGAAATTGTAAACATTCTTCGGTTAAACGATTCGTCAGGTATTCTCCTTTGGGGCCATCTGCTAATCTTGGATTATGATAGGGTGGAAAATAACCGCCAGTACTGTCGTTGATTCTTCCTGTAGGTCCTCCTTTACTCCATCCACCTTTATTGATGGGAAATCCATTGTACTCAGGCCAGGTGTTTTCTGTTTCACCTAAATGCCATTTGCCTGCAAAAAAAGTTTTGTACCCATTGTCCTGTGCATACTCCCCTATTGTCTTTTCCTCTAATGGAAGCTGGTAAGCTGTTTCAGGGCCAATCAATTTTTCATAAGGTCTTGCTTTACCGCCCTCCTGCCTTCCTTTAATCCAATCAGTAACACCTGTTTTATTTGGATATTTCCCAGTCAATATACTTGCCCTGGTGGGGCTGCATACCGGGCTTGCGGCATAGCCCTGTGTAAACATTATTCCCTTTGAAGCTATCTTATCAAGATTTGGCGTTTCATAAAAACTACTTCCATAACAGGACAAATCAGACCATCCCAGATCATCGGCGAGTATGATCACAATATTAGGTTTCTTCTTTTGCGTTTGTGCCGATACAGCAAAGCAAAAAAAGAATATGACACTAGAAATAAAGCTTGCTTTATACATAATTTTTCATCCTAATTTTTCTTTGTACCGGCGTCCGCGTGTTTACCCTTTACCTCTCTTACACACCTGAAACCTGTATGTTCCAGTCCGGTATCAGGACTGCTCTTCATTCTTCGTGCTACACGATAACCACTGCAATAACTATCATTACACATGAAACTTCCGCCTCTTAATGTTTTTTTAGCGGCAAATGGTTCAGCCGGATCATAACTTTTGGTCGGACCTTTTGGGTTGCTGGTCATTTTTTTATCCAATGAATGATAGTAATTATGATCGTACCAATCGCTACACCATTCCCACACATTACCTGCCATATCAAATAATCCATACTGGTTGCAGATATAATTTTTCACAGGTGCCAGTTTATAACTGCCATCTTTTTGTTCGTTGCTGTAAGGAAAGTTCCCTTCCCAACTATTTGCTTTAGGCTGACCTTTATGTATATGTTCATTTCCCCAGGGATAAATATTATTCAACATACCACCTCTTGCTGCATATTCCCATTCTGCTTCTGTAGGCAGTCTTTTGCGCGCCCATTTACAATAAGCCATGGCATCATACCAGCTTACATGAACAACCGGATAATTTTCTTTTCCTTTTAAATTACTGCCCGGACCTTCCGGGTGTTTCCAATTGGCACCTTCTACCCAACTCCACCACTGTGAATAATCCTGTAAATCGACAGGGCCATTTGCAGGCTTAAACACCAGAGAAGCCGGTACTAATAATGACTCATCTGGTTTAGGTGTACCGGGTGGTAAGGTTTTTTTTAGTTCATTCCAGTCAGGTTTACGCTCTGCCGTTGTGATATATCCGGTTGCTTCAACAAATTTCTGAAACTGTGCATTTGTTACTTCTGTAACATCCATATAAAATGAATCAATCCCTACAGTATGTTTGGGGTACTCGTCTGGTGAAGCCTGATCATTGTCGCCACCCATCTCAAATTTTCCAGCGGGAATTAATACCATTTCTGATGATGATGGATCATCTTTAAACACCAGAATACCGGCATCACCGGGCTTTGCTCCAAAACGAACAGGAACCTGAACACAGCTCAACAGTTCAGTTTTTTTGTTTTGATCTGGTGTATCTTGAGTTTGTGAATTACAGGACACTGTAAACATATACACCAGCATCAACAAAAAAAAAGTTAACTGCAGCTTGTGGCAAATATTACTTAATTCCTTTCTTACGGTCATTTTTTATTTTGTTTGATCAAATCAAGCATCAGCTTCATCTCACTTGCCTTACCCGGAAACTGATCTGCCAGGTTTTTTGTTTCACCCGGATCTTTTGACAAATCATACAACTGTGGCTGTGGTAGATTACCTAATTCTGTATTGGTATCTTTATTGATAGCAGGTCCTTTAGACGGTTCAATATATTTCCAGTCTCCAATAATAAGTGACAATGTAGAATTCAATGACTGTTCTACCAAAAAAGTACGGGGCACTTCACTCTTATTTAAAAGAACTGGTAAATTATTCTTGCTGTCAGGTGCCTGTCCCTCTTCAATGGTAACACCTGTTAAACTGGCCAGGCTGGCGTAAAGATCAATCTGGCTAAAGAGGGCGTTATTAACTTTACCGCTTTCAATTACGTTTTTCCAGCTTACAATCATCGGCACCCGTGTCCCGGCTTCAAAAGCACTGTACTTGCCACCTCTATATATACCATTGGGTTTATGGTCGCCTAATTTTTCTACAGCATCGTCTTTATAGCCATCATCTATTACCTGGCCATTATCACTTGAGAAAATAATAAGAGTGTTCTCCAGTAATCCATTTGCCTTTAATGTCTTTTCAATTTCTCCTACGGTCCAGTCCAATTGCAATAAAACATCACCTCTTGGTCCTTTACCGCTTTTCCCTGCAAAACGTGGATGTGCCACTCTGGGTACATGAATATCGTGGGTAGAGAAGTATAAAAAGAAAGGATTTTTCTTTTGTTGCAAGATGTATGCATTTGCTTTCTGCACCAGTATATCCGCAAAATCTTCATCTTTCCATAGTGCCGCTTTTCCACCCGTCATATATCCTATTCTACTTATGCCGTTTACAATGGTCATATCATGTCCATGTGAAGGATGCATTTTCAGTAATTCAGGATTTGCTTTTCCTGTGGGTGCTGATGGATCTACCGGTGCTTTGTAACTTACTATTATGGGATCATTTTTATCGAGATTGACCACATAATTGTTTTCTACAAATACACAAGGCACCCTGTCACCTGTTGCAGGAATCAGAAAAGAATAGTTGAACCCGATCTCATTTGGCCCCGGTGTAATTTTTCCATTCCAGTCTGCTCCTTTTTCATCACCCAATCCAAGGTGCCATTTGCCAATTACGGCAGTATGGTATCCGGCTTTTTGCAACATTCCAGGTAATGTTTTAGTGGCTAGTGGTATAATGAGTGATGCATCACCCGGCGCTATACCTGTACCTTCTTTCCTCCATGCATATTTTCCTGTTAATAAAGAGAAGCGCGAAGGCGTACAGGTGGCAGATGTAGCATGTGCATTGGTAAACCGAACTCCTGATTTGGCCAACCTGTCTAAGTTGGGTGTGGGAATAGTTGATGTTCCATAACTGCCAAGGTCTCCATAACCCAGATCGTCGGTATAGATCAGTATAATATTGGGTTTTAACGTAGCAGCATTTTGTCCCTTTACTGTTACAAACGGTAACAGCAGGCACAATATGAAGAGTAATAGACAGTTAATCTTCTTCATTTTCCTGGTTTTATGTAATACTATACTGGTAGACAAGGCAGCAACAATCTTTTTTTCCATTTTTTAAAAATCATATGGTTAGATCCACAAAGAATAATATGGTATTATCAATGCACTTGCTAAAATTATTACATCAGAAAGACCTGTAATTTTCAAATTAAGGGGTCGTTTGTAGCAAATACCCGGCCCCGCACTAATGCCCTTTACTTGTATTCAGAAGGTGTAACACCAAATTGATCCTGAAAACGTTTTCTGAAATACTTGATATCATTAAACCCGGCTTCAAAAGCGGCTTCTGTTACTGAGTATTTACCACTGGATAAGAGTTTTGCGGCATAATTGAGTCTTGTAGTTCGTATAAATTCGTTTCCTGACATCCCGGTAACCGCTTTTAGTTTTCTGTAAAAAGTTGACCTGCTCATGAACATGAGGTTTGCCAGTTCATCGTTATTAAACTGGCTATTGGAAATATTATCTTCCACCAGTTTTACCAGTTTAAAGAGAAACTCTTCTTCAAATGACTGAATTTCAAAATTGCTGGATCCCAGAAATATTTTTCTTGCATACAATTCTTTTAGCAAATTTCTGGAATTGATCAGGTTATGAATATGCACCAGCAGTAACTGAGAATTAAATGGCTTGGGCAGATACACATCTGCACCCTCCCTTATTCCTTGCAGGTGATGTGCCATATCAGACAATGCTGTGAGAAGAACAATTGGTATATGCGATGTTACTTTATCAGATTTTAGTTTTTTACACAATTCAATTCCATCCATCTCAGGCATCATTACATCGCTCACCACGAGGTCCGGAATGGTTTCCATAGCTTTTTGCAAGCCTTCTACACCATTAACAGCAGTAACCACTTTAAAAGAAGGGCTTATAATATCATAAATGTATTGCAGCATATCAGATTCGTCTTCAACGACAAGAATGATAGGCTGCTCTGTTTCGTTTGCAAACTGTTCCGTTTCTTCTTGCATGGCTATTGGATTTACAGATGTTTCTACTAATTGATTGGCATTATTAATATTCGATCCGTCTGTTTGAAGGATTGCTGATTCTGTACTTACCTGATCAGGTAGTGTTACAGTGAAGATACTCCCTTTAACCCCATCGCTTTCAACCGCAATTGATCCACCGTGTAAAGCTACCAGTTCCTTCACAAAAGAAAGACCTATTCCTGTTCCTGAAATGGTGGTAGCATCCTCCTTCTTACCTCTGAAAAAACGATTGAATATATCTTTCTGCTCATTAATAGGGATACCCATCCCTGTATCCTGTACTATGATCTGACAAGTTTGCTGATCTAAACGCTTTATGGATAATGTAATTTTTTCGCCGGCTGGAGTAAACTTGAACGCATTAGACAACATATTAAAAACAACAATCTCAAGTTTATTATGATCGAAAGTAAAAGATAAATATTTTTCATCTGACTCAAATGAGTACTGTAAATTTTTTCTTTTGGCTTCCTCTTCAAAAAGAGAAAAGACATCATAACAGAAAGAAACTATTTCTCCCGGTTGAGCTGTCAAACGAATACTACCCGCTTCAGCCTTCTGAAAATCAAGCAACTGGTTCACCATACGAAGCATTCGCTTCGATTGTTTTTGTATCAGCTTCAGGTTTTTCTCTACCAGGGTTTCAAGTTTTTTTCTTTGTAATAGATCTTCCAGTGGTCCAAGAATCAACGTTAAAGGTGTGCGGAACTCATGAGAAATATTGGTAAACAACTGTTCCTTATAATCCGATAATTTTTTCTCCTGCTGTCTCTCTACCCTCGACAGGATCAACTGGTTTTTAAGAGCGGCCTGTCTAAGCCCCAGGTATCTGGTTGCCCATAAGAGTAAAAGGAAAATGCACACATATATTGAATAGGCCCACCAGGTTTTCCAGGGCGGAGGTAATATGTTTATTTTTAATTGTCTAAATTGCGTGTTCCAGATTTTATCACTATTCGTAGCTTTTACTTTCAGGTAATACGTACCCGCTTTTAAATTGGTGAAAGAAACCAATCTGCTGTTGCCCGCATTTACCCAATCCTTATTAAATCCCTCCAGCTTATACATATACTCGTTCTTATCAGGTGCATGATAATCAAGAGCAGCAAACTCAATAGAGAAAATATTCTCCTCATGATTGAGTGTAATTCCTTCCGTTTCATAAAAAGGTTTATCCAGGATTGTACTATCGGAATCTATTTTGCCGAACTCATATGGGCGATTGTTAATTGTAAGATTGGTAAAATAAATAGGCGGAGTAAATCGATTGATCTCAATACTATCCGGGTAAAAAAAGGTTACGCCCTCGAGTCCCCCAAAGAATAATCTGCCTTCCGGATCTTTAAACGAAGCATTTTCCGAAAAAACAACCGATCGTATCCCGTCTCGCTTGTCAAATACTGCAAAACTATTTTTATCTCTACATATCCTGATGATTCCTTTATTCGTTGTTGCCCATATATAACCCTTTGAATCAGGTAAAACAGCATGTATGTAATCATTAGGAATACCATCCCTTACTGTATAAGCTGCAACTTCCATTTTTTCGTCATTAACAGCCGTTATTTTATTCAGCCCCGATTGCGTACCCACCCATATATTACCTTTCTCATCTTCGGTCAGACATAACACAGTATTGTTGCTGATACTCTTATTGATTTCTCCTGTTTGTAAGAACGCCTGAAAATGATCTGACTCGGGCTTATATAAATGCAGACCCTTGTATGTACCGACCCATAATCTTTTTTTTGTGTCGATTAATAAACTGCTCACTCTTTCATTTTGTAAAGCATTTTTATTGCCGAAATCGGGAAGATAATTTTTAAATATGGGCAGTTTATTCTTATCATAACCAACAATGCAACTTAACCCGTTTTCCTGGGTCCCAATCCATATTTTACCGTTCGCATCTTTTACGAGTGCATTAATTTTCCTTCCACTAATGGAATATTTGTTCTGTCGGTCCGGAACAAAGAGATCGTGTTTCCCTGCCCCTTTTTCTTTGTTCTCTATTCTGATTAATCCCTTATTGGTAGCTATCCACAAATAACCATCTGCTTCCAGAAAAGAACGACATTCATATACCGTTGTGCCCGGATAAGAAATTGGCTTTTGAGAAAAGTTTAATGTTTGAAACTGTTTCCAGTCATTCGAATAATGAATACCTCCCCCTTTTGTTCCTATCCATAACTTATGATAACGATCTACAAAAACAGATAAAACATGTGTGCTGGCCTCTAACCCATTCCCCTTTTTTTCGTATCCGATATTGATGAATTTCTTTTGATGTAAATCAAACTTAAAGACGCCTGCACCATCCGTACCAACCCATAATAAGCCGGACGGATCTTCCATGATAGTAAGTATGATCTGATTATCATTTGTATATAATCCAGGAATATTCAGTTCTATCTTCTCAAACGTACCTGCTTCAGGGTTTAACCTGTTCAAACCTCCTCCCCATGTGCCTACCCAAATGGCACCTTTTGAATCAAGTAATAAACGATAGGTGTTGTTAGAACTAAGTGAGTACCGGTCTTTCTCTTCGTGGCGATAACTGATAAAGGTTTTATTTGTTAAATCGAATTTTATTAGTCCCTGATCCCAGGTTCCGAGCCACAAACAATTACGTTTCACATCTTTTACAATGGAAGTAATATTAATACCGGGTTTACCAAAATCATTGGAATAATCATTTTGCAATTGCTGGTTGATATGTTTCAAGCCCTGGCTGGTTGCCAACCAATAGCCTGTTCCTCCATCACTTTGAATATCAAATGTTTTCCAAATTGTATTGATAATGGTGAATTCCCGATTCTTTTTGTTCATGTATTGAAAACCCTTCCAGGTTCCAATCAGCAATTTTTCTTCGTTGGCATCAAGTATGGATAAAATATAGTCTCCATTAAACCCGTTTTTGCCGGCTGCACGGTTTATGTAGTTGGTAATTTTACCTGTTTTCAAATGATAGGAACTCAGACCTCCGGATTTTGTTCCGATCCATATATTGTGTTGCTTCCCATTTTGTAATACTTCTATCGACTGGCTGAGCAGATTATTTCCTTTTCCAAAATCGTTTTTAAGCAAATTCATTTCATATCCGTCAAATCGCTGTAATCCACCACGTGTCCCCAACCAGATAAATCCGTTTTTATCCTGTATAACAGATGTTACTTCATTATTAACGAGTGCTTCGGAGATACTGATGAATGATCCACTGTATTGTGCAGGTATGGCTATAGAAATGCCCGACAGGATCAATAAACAAGTATATTTAATGACGGCAGATAGCAATTCGAAGAATTATGGTTGCACCCTCACATTTCCCTGTCAGCTAGAACAGATGACCAAAATTTGCTAAGGGTATTATATTAAAACAATCAGAAAAATAAATAAAAGAATCAATAACAGATAAATTATTGCCAGTTTTATTCCCAGCCGCTGATTATGCTTGGCTATTCTTTGCTGTTTTTGTTTTGTAAACATTTTTTGTTTGATTTATCGAATTCAATTCTTCTTTTTCATTGAACGAAACTGTTCCAGTTCTTCCGGATTTTTTACCCTTACTTTTTTATTACTCATCAGATCCTCATGAATCATCTGTGTAATACTATCCCATACAGCACCTTCTGTCCATAGAGGCATTATTTTATCTTTCTCCCACTCACTTAATCTTTTTTTCATATACTGATAAATCGAAGGCTTTTGGTCTTTAATATCGTTGGTTTCCCTCAGATCACTATTCAGGTCATACATTTTGTCTCCAAGTCCCCTGACTTGAATTAATTTGTACTGGTTCCACCTGACAGCCGCCGCCGCATCTTTTCTCCATACCAACTGAGCATGTGGCGAACCTTTGTTTTCATTTTTCAGGTAGGGAACCAAGCTCACTCCGTCTAGTAAATCAGTTTCCTTGTTTTTAACACCTGCTGCTTCCAGCGCTGTTGGAAATATATCCAACGAAGAGCTAAGTCTGTCAAAACGACTCCCCCCTTTCCACTGTTTAGGCCAATGCACGAGAAAAGGAATCCGGTGACCTGCCTCATATTTGTTTCCTTTAAATCCTTTCAAAGGAAAATTGTCCGACTGGTTATTATGCGCTCCTCCATTATCACTCAGGAAAAAAATCAATGTATTATCGAGCAGGTTCTCCTGTTTCAATGCGTCAATAATAGTACCAACTGCTCTGTCTAATGCCCAGGTCATGGCTGCCAGCTTTTGACGGGGATGCCCTTTAAATTTTTCCATATCGCTCTGACTGGCTTCCATCGGTGTGTGGACTGCATTGGGGGCCCAGTACATAAAGAATGGTTGTTGTTTGTTTTGGTGAATAAAATCAGCCGCTTTTTCTCCTAAAACATCTGTCAGGTATCCTTCAAATTTTACCTGTTGCTGATTTTCAATCAACGCATTTTTTGCACCAACGCGGTCATCTTTCTCGGGTTTGAAAAAATAACTCCTACCACCGCTTAGAAAGCCATAGTAATATTGAAATCCCATGCTTAAAGGATGCTGATCTGGATTAAAACCCAGGTGCCATTTACCAAAAGCCGCAGTCTTATAACCCGCAGTCTTTAGTCGTTCGGGCATCAATATTTGTTTTGTATCAATACCTGTGTATCCATCTCCTTCGTTACACTCATACCCGAAGCGTTGCTGGTAACGGCCGGTGAGTAATCCGGCTCTTGATGGACTACAAACAGTTGCCGTAACATGCGCATCAGTAAAACGAACTGATGTACTCGCCAGTTCATCCAACCGGGGAGTTTGTAAATCTTTAGACCCCATAAAACCAAAATCTGTATAACCAGCATCATCAATAAGCATGATAATGATATTGGGTTTAGGTTGGGCCTTTACAGTTATAAAACATAAAAAGCATAACCCTAACATCAGTATTAAATACAGTGATCGCTTTTTATAGAACACCTCACTTACAGGGTTTCCTTGATACGGAGTTCTTGTCTTTTCCATGGTGTGTATTTCAATATCAATCATCTGTTTGGTCAATAAAGAATCATTACTTGTGTATATTTTTTACTATTGCAATTCAATCGCACCTATATCGGGTTTACCTTTTATTTTATTGCCCAAAATATCTGTCTTCATTTTCAGCCCTTTTTTTAACCCAAGTGTATCACCCGGTATCAGCGAAACTTCGAGACCTTTATCAGTAATTACTTTTTTATTACCCGGTGTATAATCTTTTAGAGCAAGTCCACCTTTCTTTAGAAAACCCGGGTCAGCAATTGCAGGCGCTATATCCTGAAGCAATGATGCAGCGGGCCAGTTATTCCTATGCAAAAAGAGATTGTTCCTGAATAAAGCATTATTAAGCTGATCCATATTAGCATCCGTTTTAAACTGATCTCCGGCTACCTGAATAGCAGAATCTTCAAAACAAAATATATTATTCATGATCAGCATTCCTTTGGCAGTTGAGCTTACTGCTATTTTTGGAATTATCCCTTTAGCCACATAAATGGTATTATTATAGAAGTAGCTATTGAATGGACCCGTTGGTTTTAGTTTATCTCCCTGGTAACCACTTAGCCAGAAAATTTTCCCTTCCTGAAACGCTCCATTTACACCTTTTATACGGTAACCATCATTGATGCTGATATTGTATCGGTAAGCACAGTTATAATTATTACCCAATATTTCACAAAAACCTCCTGCATTATTTGCGCTCAGGTTGTATTGTATAATTACGTGACTACAATTGAAATCAATATGTACACCTGCTGAATCTCCTGGCCCATTTGCATTTTCAAACCGATTATACTCAATCAGTATATCAGAACAACTCCAGGTCCATAAACCGCTGCCACGGCCCCAGTTTCTGCTATCACGGGTTGATCCGGAATGATGAATGTTATTATGGTGAATATGAGCTTCACTTACCCCTGAAAATTGCATGCCAGGGCCTCCTGTCTGGTATACTTCATTGTGATCTATTTCAACATCTGTTATACCCTTTGCTCGGGCAGTAAATTTTAAGCCGGTATGACATACATTATAAATTGTTGCGGCTGTTACCTGGATCTTTTGTAATCTGCCTTTCTCAGCATGATTGATAAATCGTATCCCCCATCCATAACTCTGCGTACCATTCGCCGATTTGGTTTCAGCAGCTGTTCGTGCAAAACCAGGCTGATGATAATATACATCATGCACCATCACATCGTTGAGTATAATATCCTCGTATACTTCATCCTTGGTTATTTCTACGAGAATACCACATCGCATCTCTGACTTCGAATGACGTTCACCTGAAATTGGTTGTATGGCCGTAAATGACAGATGAGCAACATGAATATGAGAAGAATTTTTTATCAGGAGAGAATTAAGATCACTCGCTGCATCAAGAACAGGTTTTGTTGTATCATTAAGATAAGGATACGCGGTAACAGTAACAGGGCGTTGAGCTGTTCCTTTCACATTTTCCAACGTTAACATACCTGAATACTTTAATCCTGCTGCAAAAAGAATGGAATCACCGGGTTGAAGTAAAATATTTTTGAGTGGCGCCACCGATTTCCATGCAAACGCAATACTGGTTCCTGTATTACTATCATTGCCTTTTGCAGAATTGATATAGTAGTTGGCCGACCATGTATATTGGGCTGTGCCAATACAAAGCAGACAAAACAAAAAAGATATTTTTTTCATAGGTAAGCTGTTGGCATGATTCGTTACTAACTGAGTTTCCGAATATTTAATTACCCTCAGATGGTATTAAATTTCAAATTTATATGTAGCTGTAAAAAATGTCCGGGACAGGTTTGTCAAAAAAGAGGGTGATTCAATTCAAATAATAAGCTCCTAAAGCTACTGGTATATAATATTTTCAAGACTGACATATCCGCTTACCATGTATCAGTTCTGAAAGAGGAGGCTGGCAATCCGCTGGTATTAAACAAAAAAGCTTCCGTCCAGTTTTTAAATGCATAACGAACGCTTATTGGTTTTTTGATATTATCATTCCATACACGAATCAATTTTGGGTTATCCCTGTCAATCAAAGCAGTAGCTGGATAAAAAACGCTGTCTTCGCCCGCTATTTCAAACCCTGACAAGGTTTTTCCGAAACTGGTTAATCCGTTTTCACAGTACTCAAAATGTAACAGCATACGGCCATCGTTTGTTCTGCTATAATTTTTAAGAACAGGGCCGCTATATTCAATGCCTTTCATACCATAGGTTTTTCCCAGAGCCCAATAAGCCAATCTATTGCCTACCTGTTCTTTTTGAGATGGATGAATAATGGTTCTGTCTCCTATATCCAATGTAACCACCATACCCGTTTGCGGAACAGTTTGCATTGTTTTGAGTTGAGCTTCTCTTAAAAAAGCGGCATTGACTTTCCCTCCTTCAAATGGAGCAATTTGTACAAAATAAAAAGGAAAATCGCCCTGTTTCCATTTACTCCTCCACAAACTGATCATAGATGTAAAAAGCGACTGGTATTCGTACGCGTTTTCTCTATTGCCTTCCCCCTGGTACCAAAGCACTCCTTTAATTGTATATCCGATATAGGGTGAAAGCATGGAATTAAACATGATGGTTGGTACTTTATTAGGGGTAATAGCCGGTAAAGTATCTGGAATAATATTGTGCGGAAATGAAGCCAGCGACATACGATCCATCCAACTTTCAACTGTTGAGGCTCCCCATGCAGACTGAATAATACCTACAGGCACTCCCAGGCTACCTTGAATTTTTTTTGCAAAAAAATAAGCTGCTGCACTAAAATTTCCTGTAGCTGAAGGTTCTGCCTGCTTCCACGATCCTTTGATATCTGTTGCAGGGTTCAGCACAGCCGTTTTAGGTGTATTAAAAAATCTGATCTGTTTATTTGCCGATTGCAAAATGGCTTCGTTACTTCCTATTACAGGTTGTCCGGCAAAACCTTTGATCGGCATTTCCATATTTGACTGTCCTGAACAAAACCAAACCTCGCCCAGTAATACATCCCGAAACAATAACTCGTTACTCCCCTTTATACGTAAAGTATATGGGCCGCCTGCTTCTGTTGTGGCAAGTTTTAGGCGCCATTCCCCTTTATCATTTGCAATGACAGAGGAAGATTTACCCCAGCTACCGGTTACAACAATCGTTTTTTTTGCCAGATCGGTACCCCAAATAAAAACAGAATCTTTTTGCTGCAACACCATGTGGTCATTGAAGAAAGATGGCACCCGGATTTGTGTAATACCCACATTAGTGATCCCTAACAGTATACATAGACATAAAATATTTCTGTTCATATAGCTCATTTTAAGTGATACAGTGATTTAGCAGAGAAATATTTATGAAAGATGATGGCGTTTCTGTGTTGATCTGTTTCATCTTTTACATCTGCGTGATGAAAGTAGTTCAACATCAGGTCTGTCTAAAGAACAATCTGTTCAATGATGAGGCGTAATTGTTGCAAATGAAAATTTCCATTCTATATCCTGTCTATATTTCTCAGATACGCAGCTTTATGAGAAATAAAACAAATAAGCCTCTTTTATGACCTGCTACTCCCTCTATGATTTCTGAATAGGAAAATACATTTGAAGATACCAAACTCCAAAAACAGCTTGCTATGAAAAAGCATTCCTCATTCAACAAAAATTGTGTACGGAGCCTGCTATTGCTTTTCTTTATCGGCGCAGGCTTATCCATGTCTAATGCACAAAATCCTTGCAATGCATCATCAAGGTATTTGTATTGGACTGGTGAAATAAATGCTGATTTTTTCAATGAAAACAACTGGCGACTCAGCAATGAAAAACCAAATCCTCCTGGCAAAGCAAAAGGGAAAACAGAGTCCCCTACTGAACCGGTATGTTTACCCGGTTCCAATTCCTTTCCGTATTCAATTTGTCGTGGCAAACAGGATACGGTATCTGATAAACATCCTAAAGAAGGTTCCTTAACACCCGGGCTTCCTATAGATTATAATATGTTCATCGAATCGGGTAATGTAACTGCCAGCGGAAATATTGTTTTTGCCTGTGCACAGAAAGGGCTGACTTTAGTTAATACCCAATTAGATATACAGGATGGCAGCATAACTGCCGGTGTTTTATCTGCAACGAAGGAAAGCACAGTTCATTTCCGTTCCGGTACTTTTTCAAATCAACTGATACTGAATTTTCTGGATACTGCTTCATGGGTGTATATACATCAACAAAACCCTGATCAACTGCAACAAAGACTTGGAAATATTTGGGTGCAGAATGCAAGCGGTAGTCTTGATCATCATTTTCGTGTACAACAATATTATCAAACCGGCTCTCTGATTCGTCCATATGCTGCCAGCTTTAAAACGCTAACCATTTTCGGAGCTGCCAACCAGCAAGGGAACTCAGCAGGTTTAAATGAAGACATTATTTATAGTGGCGCTAACATTCCAGGTGGGCTGGATAATAGTACAGGATCTTTTATCCTGAAAAGAGGATTCATGGCAACCGTTGCCATCAACAGTAATGGCACCGGTAAAAGTAAAGTATACATTGCTTCTGAAGCTGACCTTACTGTGAATATGGTTGATGTAGCACTTCAGGGTAATATCAGTTTTATCAGGGTAATACCCTGGAACTGGGTTACAAAGAAAGGAACAGGATATGCCTATCCACAATTGGATGCAGGATGGTATTATAATTGGGGATTAGGAAGCAACTCTCAACCAAATTATGAGTATGTGCCCATGGCTTGGGGTTCAGGTGCAGCATCGCCTGCCTCCATCAATGAGTTGATAAGAAAGAAGAAAATCACACATCTGCTTGGCTTTAATGAATCAGATAACTGCAGTGGCGAATCAGGTCAATTCAACAATCTTTGTCAGCCCGGTGTTGCCGTTGCTTATTATGAAAACCTGATGTCGGTTGGTGTTCGCCTGGGATCACCTGCACCCAGAGAAAACGGACCTACTACCTGGTTATTGGAATTTGCAAGAATTGCCAAAGAAAAAAATGTTCGTTTCGATTTTGTTGCCGTACACTGGTACGATTGGGGAAGCAATCCGGCAAGTAGTCCGAATGCAAGTGCTGAGCAAATTTTCAACCGCTTCAAAAGTTATCTCGAGAATGTGTATCGCATTTATCAGATTCCGGTTTGGATTACAGAATTTAATGCCAATCCAAACAGGGGGAATGCCACACAGGAAGCTTTTTTACGCCTTGCCTTGCCTTATCTCGACACGTTGAGGTTTGTAGAGCGTTATGCATATTTTCAACCCAATCCTGCCAATGCACAAAATCAGGTAGAGCCAGCTTACTATTTTAATGCAGACAGCTCACTTACCAATATTGGCGAGTTCTATAAAAGCCATCAGTCTGTGCCTTCTATTGATGAGTCAACTATGGAGTGTCCGAATAACCTGGGTCTTGATTTGCCTTTTATTGCAACCGCTTCGAATACTTTGATATTCGAAGCAGAATGCAACGACAACCTGGGGAACAAATGGAATGTATTGTCTAATACCAATGCTTCAAATGGATTTTATATCAGAGGTGATGACAACCTACCCGGAGCTACTACTATTGCAAAACAGCTTCAACTTAATTTCGATCTTGCAAATGCCGGCACTTACCGCATCTGGATACGTTCCTCTTCTTCCGGTGGTACTGCTTCATTGCGTTTTGGAATGGATGGAAAAACAACCGAACAGATCACCCCCTTCAACAGCAGTACATTCGCCTGGTTTCAGGTACCAAGATTTTATGATCTGGGAGAAGGTAAACACAGACTTACGCTCGAATTTCCCAACTCTAATATACTACTCGACCAGATTGCGATTGTTAGTGAATCACAAAACCTTGACCAATATAAAAAAGACAGCGGTTATTGCGAACCAGCTTCAATTCGTTGGGGACTTGCTGCCACTGATTTTCTTAGTATACAGGAAGCTGAGGCTGGAACAAAAGGAATTCACTGGAGTACAAAAACCACTGCTAATGCAAAGGGAGGCGCGTATGCATCTAGTGATGCCGGAATAAGCAGTGTTGATATGCCAGAAGGAACTGACAAAATACTTTCTTTCTCTTTCAATATTCAACAAGCCGACGAATATGATATCTGGGCCAAGCTTCAGGCGCTGGCTACCGGAGAAAATAGTTTATGGATAGCTGTTGACAATGAACCATTCAGAAAGTGGAACGACCTGGGTAATAATACGTATGAATGGTATTGGAAAAAATTCCATTTCAGTTATCCTAACGAAGAAAGAAGTCTTACCTATTTTCTTGCATCAGGTGAGCATACGGTAAAAATAGCCATTGCCAGTGGTTCCGTTGCTATAGACAGAGTAGCTGTTGCCAGTAAAGGAAAATTACCAGAAACAACAGATCCCAATGTACTCTTACTCTCCGCTCGCCTCGAGTTTGAAGCGGAAGATGCTACTATTCTTGGCGCCGCCAGTATCGTAACATGTGCCACTTCTTCCAATGGTAAGCAGGTGAATCTTTTTAATGTAAACAGCAATGGGGTTCGGTTTAATCAAATCATCGCCGAATCTGCAGGTGCCTATACGTTGAAAGTTTCTTATATCAGTGCTGTGGCTAGGCCTTTCCGATTGATCGTGAATGGCACTGTTCTGGCCAGACAAACTGCTGCTATATCAGGAGGTTGGTGTTTTAATAATGGCAGTCCGGCAATTTTTCAAATCACAGTTATTCTGAAAAGAGGTGCCAATACTATTGATATTACTCCTTTCAATGGAGATGCTCCTTTTATCGATAAGATAAAACTGGAAAGAGCCCCGATTAGCGGCTTGTCACTTGAAGCAGAAACTGCAGAGTTAGCCGGTTCTAATGCCATCGTAGCCTGTACCACTTCATCAAACGGTGCATTAGTAAATATGGGAGCCTCGGCCAGCAATGCTATTCGCTTCAATGATATACTCACTGCAAATGCAGGCAATTATCTTGTAGACGTCTACTATATCTCCGGTACCGATCGTAACATGCGTGTTTCATTAAACGGGCAGACATTCAGTACCCAGAGTTTTATAACCTCAGGAGCCTGGTGTTTTGCAGGAGGGTCACCAAAAATAAAAACGATTGAAATGGCATTGGTTCAGGGTAATAACAGTATTGAGTTCAGACCTACCGGCGCAGATGCTCCCTTTATAGATAAGATCGTTATCAGAGAGCCAGCGTCAGTAAGTTCATCATCTGAAACAGTAGTATCAATGGCTTTACTGTTAAAAGAAGAAAAAGTGAAGAGGGATCATACGACCAATGAAATGTTGGTGTACCCCAATCCATCAAACGGGTCTAGTCCAATTACCATTTTGTTACCCGCCGCGTGGATGGATCAAAAAAAGCATGTTGCAGTTCAGCTTTCTGATATTTCAGGAAGAACCGTTTTTATCGGTAATAGAATTGAGCCTGTAAACAGGCAAATCAAATTACAAAAGAAACTGGTTAAAGGATCTTATTTAATAATGGTAACAGATGGCATACGCCGTTATAGTCAAAAAATAATCGTTCAATAGGGGTTTATAGTTTAAGCGTGAAAGGGCCCACCGTAGGGCCCTTTTTTTTATGAGATACCATTCGTCACCGAAAGATAATACTGTATTACAATCATTTACTAATCAATAACTGCAAACACATGGTTAATTATCAGCACCCATATTGCAGGAACAGCTATTATTTTCGGAGTCATAGATACCTGTTGTTATGCAAAAAATATTATTTTCTTCTTTTCTTACATGCTTTACACTGGTTAGCTATTGCCAGTCAGCATCTGAGAATCCACGCCGAAAGTTGGTTCAAAGTTTTTCGCAAGCTGTTATCTCGACACCGCCAGTCGAACTTAAACTCGATAGTTTTTACAAAAAATATACTGATGCATTTGGCATCCCTGTTGTGTCTTCCCACAAAGTACCTGATGATGCTTTATTGGTTGCCAGAGATATCATCAATTACATGTTATTAAAACGTACCGATATCCGCGCAGCACTGGTAAAGCAGGGTGCCCGTTTGTTGATTATGGCAGAAACTGAAATGGAAACGGATCTACCCGAAAGAAGTAACTGGAAAAAACCTACCAAAGAAGATCGCCGCCTTACTCCCGGAGAAAGAGAAAACTACGATAAACCCGGTGGTATTGCCAGCATGACAGACAGAGAATACTGGAACAGAAGAGCCCGTGGCATGGGCGGTACTATTACATCTTGTGCCGAAGAAAATATTTTAGGGTATGCAGGCACACGTTATTATGGTGAAAATATTTTAGTGCATGAATTCAGCCATAATATTATGAGTGCCATGCGTGTAGCGGATACTGCCATGCTGCGACGCATCAATACCGCTTATACAAATGCAAAAGAAAAGGGAATGTACAAAGGCCAGTATGCCATCAATACGGTTGCTGAGTATTGGGCAGAAGGCACGCAATGGTGGTTCTGGTCGAACTATGAATTTTATGATGGCAATACCCGTATCCAGTCGCCCGATGACCTGAAAGCGTATGACCCGGATTTGTATGCTTTACTCGACGAGGTTTACTGGGGACATAAAATTCCTGCTGATGTGTATCACGGAAAGAATGTAAGACCTGCAAGAAGAAATTAGGATTTGTTGGGTGTTGCTTTCAATTGTTTGTTCATGTAAGAATAGGCTTTGCTGATGAGCTTACTGTAAGAATTGTCTTCAAAAGTCATCGCATCACCGGTTTCCTTATGAAACAGGTTTACAACCATCATTTCCTGATCATTCATAGAGAGATCGATGTGGTAATGTTGTAAAACAGCTTTTAATTTGGTTGTATTACGCATATACAAAAATATGGTATACACTTCAGGATTTTATGTACCCATTTTACTGAGTGCATACTCCACTCCTCTTAACTCAGCCAGTCCTTTTAAACGGCCAATAGCAGAGTACCCCGGGTATGTTTTTTTATTCAGGTCGTCGAGCATCTGGTGACCGTGATCGGGTCGCATGGGGATTGATATATTTCTTCGTTGTTGTATTTGCAATACTTCTTTAATCACTGCATACATATCTGTATCACCTGCAAGATGGGCAGCTTCATAAAAATTACCTGCTGGATCTCTTTTTGTATTTCGCAAGTGCAGGAAATGTACACGGTCACCAAAACGTTTAAGCATGCTGACAATATCATTGTCTGCGCGTGCACCATAAGAGCCCGTACAGAAACACAATCCATTGGCTTCCGAATCAACTACACCTAATAAGAAAGCAGCATCAGCTTCCGTGCTTACAATGCGGGGCAAACCCAATACAGGATAAGGCGGGTCGTCGGGGTGAATGGCCATCTTTAGCCCACATCCTTCTGCTACAGGTATGACTTCTTGTAAAAAATATACAAGATGCTGTCTTAATGTATCCGCATCAATGCCTGCATAAGTTTCCAAAGCATCAAGCACCTGTTGTGGTGTAAATGCTTCATCACTTCCGGGAAGTCCCAATAAAAGATTGTGGAATAAAGCTTCCTGCTCTTCTTTGCTCATTTTTGACAAGAGAGCAGCAGCAGCTTCCTGGTCTTCTTTACTATGTTCATCTTTTGCACCGGGTCTGTTGAGGAGATAGAGATCGAATGCAATAAATGCAAGCCTGTTAAAATACAAGGCCTTACTGCCATCGGGCATGGAATAAGATACATCTGTTCTTAACCAATCAAGGATAGGCATAAAATTATAAGTGATTACTTTTATGCCACAGGCAGACAGATTTTGCAAACTTGTTTTGTAGTTCGCAATATGCATAAGGTATTGACCATTCTGTTTTTTAATGTCTTCACTAACCGGCAGACTTTCAACCACAGTCCAGCTCATGCCGGCTTCTTCAATCATTTTTTTTCTTTTGTTGATTTCATCTATCGTCCAGACTTCTCCAACAGGTATATGATGCAGTGCTGTTACAACGCCCGCACAACCTGCCTGTCTTATATCCGACAAACGAACCACATCCTGAGGTCCGAACCAACGCATGGTCTGATGCATTAACATAATGTACAATTAGGTATGAAACAAAAGATGCGGTTGAAGTTTAATTTTCTTCAACCGCATCACAGGTTTAGGTGTATGATCTGTTTAGGTTGATCAGATATAACGATTAATCAGGTTCTCCAGGTATTCCTGTCTGCCACTTCGTACTGCTGGTTCACCTTGTTCTATGGCATAATTTCTTAAGTCTTCCAGATTCAGTTTACCTGCTTCAAAATCCTTTCCTTTTCCGCTATCAAAAGAAGCATATCTTTCTGTTCTTATTTTTTTGTAATCAGAAAGGTTTAATACTTTATCTGCTACTACCAGTGCCCTAGCAAAGGTATCGATACCACCAATATGTGCGTGAAAAAGATCGGCCGCATCGGTACTGTTCCTTCTGATTTTAGCATCAAAGTTAATACCACCTCCAGCAAAGCCACCTGCTTCAACAATTACCAGCATAGCTTCCGCCAGTTCATTGATATTATTCGGAAACTGATCCGTATCCCATCCATTCTGGTAATCTCCTCTATTTGCGTCGATAGAACCCAGCATACCTGTATCAGCCGCCGTTTGTAATTCATGCTGGAAAGTATGTCCGGCAAGTGTTGCATGGTTTACTTCGATATTCAGTTTGAAGTCATTCAATAAATCAAACTGGCGTAAGAAACCAATCACAGTTTCGCTGTCATAATCGTATTGGTGTTTACTTGGCTCACAGGGTTTAGGCTCAATAAAGAAAGTACCTTTAAATCCTTGCTTACGGGCATAATCTTTTGCTGTATGAAGAAAGCGAGCCATATGTTCTTTCTCACGTTTCATATTGGTATTCAGCAAACTCATGTACCCTTCACGTCCTCCCCAGAACACATAGTTTTGTCCACCCAATGCAATGGTTGCATCCAGTGCTGCTTTTACCTGTGCTCCACCATGTGCCAACACATGAAAATCGGGATTTGTAGCAGCTCCATTCATATAACGTCTGTTGGAAAACAGGTTGGCTGTTCCCCATAAAAGTTGAATGCCACTGGCTTTTTGCTTTTGGGCAAAGTATTCACTGATGGCCTGCAATCTTTTTTCATTTTCCACTACATCATTCCCAAAATCAACTGCATCTACATCATGAAAACAATAAAAAGGAAGACCCAGTTTGGTCATGAATTCAAATGCGGCATCTGCTTTATCCTTTGCACGTTCTACAGCATCTGTTTTGCTGTCCCAGGGAAAAATATGTGTAGGCTCCCCAAAAGGATCTGCACCATTGCCGCAGAAGCTGTGCCAGTAAGCACAGGCAAAACGCAACCATTCTTTCATGGTTTTTCCTGACACCACTTTATTTTCATCGTACCAACGATATGCCAGCGGGTTATCTGATTCCACGCCTTCATACCTGATCTGGCCGATACCTTTAAAATACTCTTGTTGACCTAATACGATTGACATAATTCTTGAATAAATGTATGAACAATAAAAATGTTTTAATGAACGGGAATTTTTTCCTGCTGTTTTAATACAGCAATCTTTGTTTCCAGTGATTCTTTCCATGCACCATAACGTTCTTCATAAAGACCAGTATGAGATGGAGTAACCTGCCCCATTGCTTTTCTACCTGATGCAGCTTCGGCTGTATTGGCAAATACACCCGATCCTATTCCTGCACCAATTGCTGCACCATAACTGCCATCACCTTCATAAAACTCCACAGCTACCTGGTTCACGCCGGCAAATGCTTTTGTAAATACATCACTCAGAAAAAGATTAGCCTTTGATGCACGTACAACCTGCGGATTCATACCGTTTTCGCGCATGATATCAAGACCATAACGGAAAGAAAAAGCAATACCTTCCTGCACCGCTCTTACCATATGTGCTATACCATGTATGTTTAAATCAATCTGTTCAAAATGTGCCCCTACGATCTGGTTATTCAACATTCTTTCTGCACCATTACCAAATGGAATGGCCAGTAAACCATCTGCGCCAATAGGTACTGATGCAGCAGCTTCATTCAGTGTTGCATAAGACTGGGCAGCACCAGTAACCGTTCTGATCCATCGGTTGAAAATACCCGTTCCGTTGATGCATAAAAGAATACCGATACGCCTGAGTGCTTCACTATGATTTACATGAGCGAAACTATTGATACGCGAATAAGGATCATAACCAAGTTCATCGCCAACACCATATATAACACCTGAAGTACCTGCTGTAGCAGCCACTTCCCCTGGTTCCATTACATTGAGTGATAAAGCATTATTGGGTTGATCACCAGCTTTATACGCAACCGGGATGCCTTGCTTTAATGACAAACGTGAAGCTACAGACTCTTTCAAATATCCGTGCGCAGAAAATAAAGGTTGTATGGTTGGAATAAGAGCATTGTCAAACCCAAAATAGTTCATGATATCGGGTGACAAGCCCTCTTTCTTAAAATCCCAAAAAATACCTTCCGATAATGCAGAGTTGGTAGTGGTGATATCACCGGTCATTTTAAATGCAATGAAATCTCCCGGCAACATAATCTTATTGATCCTTTCATAAACAGCAGGTTCATTTTCTTTGACCCATGCCAGTTTGCTTGCGGTAAAATTTCCCGGCGAATTAAGGAGTTGGCTCAAACAATATTCCCTGCCGATTTCATCAAACGCTTTGTTGCCCGTATCAACGGCTCTGCTATCGCACCAGATGATCGCATTACGCAGTACATGTCCGTCCTTATCTATGAGCACCAATCCATGCATCTGGTATGCGATGCCTATAGCTGATATGTCTTGCGGATCATAGTCTCCGGCAGTATTACATTTCAGTATCGCCTGTTTTACATATTCCCACCACTGATCCGGACTCTGTTCAGCCCAGCCAGGATATGGTGTGATGATTTCTGCTTCTGTTTCGGGATAATGAGCCGAGGCTACACATTGATGTGTGGCTGCATCGACAACTGACACCTTCACAGAAGAAGTTCCTACATCTATACCTAGTAATAACATTCCTTCAGTAATTAATGATGATCAAGATACTAGAAACAACGCTGATGCAAGCATCAGCCAGAACCTTTGTATCAAAACAAACAAGCGTTAATATTCATTTTCAAGCGATTTCACCCAGAGGAATGAAACCTTAAACGCATATAAGGGGTTATGGTTACAGCGCCACAAATTCAAAAAAGCAAGGAGAGTAAACGCCTAACTCCCCTTGCCGATCTCAGTCAGTATACAAACAAACCACATTTGTCACTGACCCTTATAATGCTAATAACCAACCCTGTTCAGAGAAATCAATCAGCATTCAATTCTATTTTCAGGCATTGAGAACAGACTTGAATGGGGTTGAGCCCTCAATATTTTCAGTTTTATTCCTATATGATAAGAAATCACACCGTTTTCTTGCTCATATACTTTCTCCGTACAATTGAGACAAACCCGCAAAAATTGACGATACGGTAATAAGGGAAGGGAATCTGTTCTGGGATAATGAACATAAATTACTGTGTAGCAGTTTCCGCTTTCTCATATAACAGCAGGCAATTTCAGACATGATTTGAACGGTTTTCCGTCATTCTAAGACGAATATAGGAGAAATTGTCAAAAAATGTAACCGATTGCAATTTTTTTACAAAAAAAACCCGTTTTTCCCTGCTACCAAATCAGGCACGGCTGGTAACCCGGCCAACACAAACGGACCAATCCCCCTAAAAAATCGTCAAAAGTTCATTTGCTAACAAGTAGCCCCACTCTCAGTCCTGAAAATTGCCGTTAATTATTTGCTAACGACACAAAAGTGACATAATAGCTGATATCAAAGCATTTTCAGGGTATTTCATTCCATATGATGGCTGAGAAAGGGATACTTTTTTTTAACACAAATAAGCATTTCGTCTACCAGGAAATGGTAAATTTTGAAAAGTTCTGCTTTGAAGTACCATCAGGCATTGATTTCCTCCATTAAACTTTGTTGCTATAAAAACTAAAGTTTGATTTTAATTATTTTTTGCGATTTTTATACAACCGATTGCAATATGAAAACGAAAAAAGAAGTCACTATCTATGATATTGCTCAAAAACTTGAGCTATCATCCGCAACTGTGAGTCGTGGCTTACAAGATCATCCTGCAATCAATAAAAATACCCGCAAAAGGATACAAGAAACCGCAAGAGAACTCGGATACAGACATAACAATTTTGCCAGCAACCTTCGCAAGCAAAAAACCAATACCATCGGCGTACTTGTACATGAATTGAACAGTAACTTTATCACTTCCGTACTAGCCGGTATCGAAAAAGTAACGACTGAAGCCGGTTATGACCTGATTATTGCCCACTCTTCAGAAAGTTCGGTGAAAGAAGCCTCCAATGCCGTCAACCTTTTTCATAAAAGAGTAGACGGACTGATTGCCTCTCTTGCTTTCGATACTGCCGATCTTTCCCACTATGCTCTTTTTGAAGAAAAAGGGATTCCCGTGATCTTCTTTGACCGTGTTGAAGAAAAAGGAGAAAGCACCAAAGTGATTATCGATAATTACAAATGTGGTTACCAGGCCACACAACACCTCATTGAACAGGGCTGCAAAAGAATTGTATTGGTAACGGCCAGCCTCAAACGAAATGTATATGCACAACGACATAAAGGGTATGCAGATGCATTGTACGACAACAATATTCCTTTCAATAAAAAATACGTACTCATCAAAGACCTGAGTGAACAATGCGGTGTGGAAGCGGCTATGGAAATACTTAAGATGAACCCTTTACCCGATGGCGCTTTTATTACCAACGATTTTTCAGCAGCAGTTTGCATGCAAACACTGAAAGAACACGGTGTTCGTATCCCGGAAGATATTGCCATCATTGGATTTAACAACGATGCCATTGGAAAAATCATTGAACCACAACTCAGTACCATTGATTATCCGGGTATCGATATGGGAGAAATTGCCGCCAGAAACCTGATTAATCATTTGAAAGGCTTGTCAAACATAAAACATACCAACACCATTGTCATACGATCGAATCTCATCATCAGGGGTTCATCACTGCGAAAAAAATAATCATCAAACAAGTTGCTGCCATAACATGAAAAAATCACTTCTTATCTGTTTGCTTATATGTATTCATTTCCAGCCGAAAGCTGAAACAGGATACGAATTATGGTTGCGCTACCAGCCTGTTCAAAATAAAACATTACTTAGCGGCTACCAGCAACAGATCAGCAATTTTTATTTTGATGGTTCGTCAGAAACCATGAGGATTGCCAAAGAAGAATTAGCCAAGGGTTTATCAGCTATGTTGCTGAAGAAAATTTTACCAGCCGCCCCTACTTCACCTGCTATTTCTATCATTGCCGCCAGATATTCATCTCCAGTACTCGCTCTTACAGGTGTAAATGAATGGGCTTCGCAAACAGGTGAAGAAGGATTTATCCTGCTGACAAAAATCATCAACGGACAAAAGCGTATCATCATAGCCGGACAATCAGACAAAGCCATATTATATGGTGTATTTCATTTTCTGCGCCTGGTTCAAACCGAACAACCTATCAGTAATCTCCAGATCGTATCTGCGCCGAAAGTTAAACTGAGGATGTTGAATCATTGGGACAACATGAACAGAACGGTGGAAAGAGGTTATGCCGGATTTTCATTATGGAACTGGCATACACTACCCGGTTATATTGACCCCCGTTATAAAGATTACGCAAGAGCCAACGCCTCCATTGGCATTAACGGCACTGTACTAACCAATGTGAATGCCAATGCTACTATTCTTACAAAAAATTATCTCGAAAAAGTAAAAGCATTGGCCGATGTATTCAGACCTTATGGTATTAAAGTATACCTAACTGCCAGGTTCAGTGCTCCTATTGAAATTGGAGGATTAAAAACCGCTGATCCCTTAGACGATAAAGTAAGACAGTGGTGGAAGGATAAAGTAAAAGAGATTTATCAGTACGTACCGGATTTTGGTGGCTTTGTCGTGAAAGCCAACAGTGAAGGCCAACCCGGTCCACAGGATTATAAAAGAACTCACACTGATGGTGCCAATATGCTGGCTGAAGCTGTGGCTCCATTTAATGGTATTATCATGTGGCGCGCTTTTGTGTATAGTGCAGAAAAAAATGTTGACAGACATAAACAGGCTTATGATGAATTTGTGCCGCTGGATGGTGCTTTCAACAAAAATGTAATGGTACAGGTTAAAAACGGAGCGATTGACTTTATGCCCCGTGAGCCCTTCCATCCCATGTTTGGAGCCATGCCCAAAACACCTTTGATGATGGAGTTCCAGGTTACACAGGAATACCTCGGACAAGCCACCAACCTTGTTTATCTCGGACCTTTGTTTAAAGAATGTCTGGATAGTGATACTTATACAAATGGAAAAGGAAGCACTGTTGCTAAAGTATTAGATGGCAGCTTCAATAAAAATCAGACACTCACAGGAATGACCGGTGTTGCCAATATTGGTACGGATATTAACTGGTGTGGGCATCCGTTTGCTCAGGCTAACTGGTATGCACTTGGTCGACTTGCATGGGATCATTCACTCACTTCCGAAAAAATTGCAGAGGAGTGGTTACGCATGACTTATTCGAACAATTCCGTCTTTCTTCAAACTGCAACACAGCTAATGATGGAAAGCAGAGACATTTTTGTACAATATTCCAATCCAATCGGCCTGCATCATATCATGGGCACTGGTCATCATTATGGTCCTGCCCCATGGGTGAATAACCTGAACAGACCTGACTGGAATCCCGTGTACTACCACAAAGCAGACAGTATTGGTATAGGATTTAACCGAACAGCTACCGGTAGCAATGCACTCGTACAATACCATCCTGAAGCAAGAAAAATATGGGAGACAATGGAAACCTGTGAAGAAAAAAACCTGCTCTGGTTTCACCATGTTCCCTGGACTTTCAAAATGAAAAGTGGCAGATCATTATGGGATGAGTTATGCTATAATTATTATACCGGTGCTGCTAAAGTAAAAATAATGCAGCTATCCTGGAGTAAACTCAAGCCGTATATTGACGAGCAAAGATTTGAACAAGTGCAAATGTTGTTGAATGTTCAGTATGACGAAGCGGTATGGTGGAGGAATGCCTGTTTATTGTACTTTCAGACATTCAGTAGAAAACCCATACCTGATCAATACCAGCGACCTGATAAAACACTCGATTATTATAAGAGCCTACGTTTTCCACTAGCCCCTGGAAATTAGTATGCGATAAAATAAAAAATAAGCTTATGTCAACTGATAAAAAGATAGCGGTTGTTACCGGAGGTGGCTCCGGACTTGGTTTCGCCATTGCAGAAAAATTTGTTCAGCATGGCATTGAAACAATTATTATAGGTCGTGATATAGAGAAACTTTCGCTGGCAAAAGAGAAATTAGGCAACAGCGCGCATGCGATCAGTTGCGACCTGAGCAATCTTTCTTCCATTCCTGCCGTGGTAACAGATATTGTAAGCCGCTTTGGCAAGATAGATATTCTCGTGAACAATGCAGGCATCAATATGAAAAAAGTTTTTACAGAAGTAACCGATGAAGAGTTCCAACGCATACTTACTACAAATGTGTCGGCTGTATTTGCTATAAGCCGTGAAGTAGTTAAACATATGCTAACAAGAGAAACCGGTTCTATCATTAATATCAGTTCCATGGCTGCACAATATGGATTACCTAAAGTAATTGCCTATTCTGCAAGTAAGACAGCTATTGATGGTATGACAAGGGCCATGGCTGTTGAGTTATCGCCAAAAGGTATTCGGGTAAATGCGATAGCTCCCGGATTTATTTATTCCGACATGACCGCCAAAGCATTGGATAGTGATCCTGAAAGAAAAGCAAAAGTATTTAGTAGAACACCAATGGGTGTAATGGGACAACCCACCGACATAGGTGAAGCTGCTTATTTTTTGGCAAGTGATGCTGCAAAATATATAACAGGTGTTGTACTACCTGTAGATGGGGGTAACAGTATTGGTTTTTAAAATTATTGTATGAAAAGAACAACACTTCTTCTGTTTGGCATTATACTGTCTGTTACATTAACAGGCCAGGCCATTTTCTCATCAAAAGCAGGTCCCAATAGTTTTGCCTTAGGGGATGTGGTTATTTATGTCGACAAATCAGAAGACCCACTTGTTCACTTAACCGCAACACTTTTACAAAAAGATATTAAAGCCGTAACCGGTCATGTTGCTGACATCACTTCCACCATTCCTGCAAAAGCGGGAACACTGATCTTGCTTGGCACCATTGATCACTCTGCCTTACTTCAATCAATGGAAGCAAAAAAGCAGGTTAACAACAAACAGATTTTAAATAAATGGGAAGCTTATCATATTCAAACCATCAGCAGTCCTGTGAAAGGAGTTGGCCATGCAATTGTTATTGCAGGTGCAGACAGAAGGGGCGTAGCATTTGGTGTATTTGAATTTTCCAAACAATTGGGCGTATCTCCCTGGTATTGGTGGGCGGATGTTCCTGTAGAGAAAAAGAACACCGTTTTTATCAGGAAAAATCTATCAATTACCGATGCCCCCAAAGTAAAATACCGAGGCATTTTTATTAACGATGAAGCTCCGGCCCTTTCGGGTTGGACAAAAGAGCAATTCGGTGGCTTCAATCACAAACTATATGAAAAGGTATTTGAACTCATTCTTCGCCTAAAAGGAAATTATATCTGGCCTGCCATGTGGGGAAATGCATTTTATGATGATGACTCACTAAATATTGAAGTAGCCAAAAAATATGGTATTGTTATTGGTACATCCCATCATGAACCACTGATGCGTGCACATGATGAATGGAGAAGACATGGCACCGGCAAATGGAACTATGACAGCAATGAAGCAAAACTGAAAGAATTCTGGCGCAACGGAATGAAAAGGGCCACCAATGAAAAAATTGTAACGGTAGGTATGCGTGGTGATGGTGACGAGCCGATGTCGAGACAAACTGCCACTGCTTTGCTGGAAAGAATTGTAAAAGACCAGAGAGAAATTATTACAGATGTATCACAGAAACCTGCCAGTGAAACACCCCAGTTATGGGCGCTGTACAAAGAGGTGCAGGATTATTATGACAAAGGCATGCGGGTGCCTGATGACGTAACACTTTTATTATGCGATGATAACTGGGGTAATATCCGTCGGTTACCCAGTGTAAAAGAAGCACCCAGAAAAGGCGGATACGGTATTTATTATCATTTTGATTATGTTGGTGGCCCCAGAAATTACAAGTGGGTAAATACCAACCCCTTACCAAGAATATGGGAACAGATGCACCTTGCATGGCAGTACAATGCCAGAGAAATCTGGATCGTAAATGTGGGAGACATCAAACCCATGGAATATCCCATTTCCTTTTTCCTCGATTATGCCTGGGATCCTGAGCGCATTAAAGCCAAAGATCTTGAACCATATAGTATTCAATGGGCAAGTGCTCAATTTGGAAATCAGTACGCCAAAGAGATTGCTGATATCATGACCAAATATGGTAAATACAATGGAAGAAGGAAACCTGAGCTCCTTGATGCCAATACCTATAGTTTCAATTACCAGGAATGGCCAAGTGTAGTAACTGAATACAAAGCGCTTTTGCAGAGAGCAGAGCTTATCAATACAAAATTACCTGCTGACAAAAGAGATGCATTTTTTCAACTGGTGTTACATCCTGTTAAAGCCTGTAGTAATCTTTACGACATGTACTATCATGTAGCATTAAACCAACAGGCTTATGCAAAAAAACATGTGATCGCCAATCAGTATGCAGAGAAAGTAAAAACATTGTACCAGCAGGATTCACTGATTACGCTTGAATACCACAGACTCAACAATGGCAAATGGAACCATATGATGAGCCAGACACATATTGGTTATACGTACTGGCAGCAACCCAACAGACAACGTATGCCGTTGGTTCGCTATGTCCCCGCAGACTCAATAAAAGTGCCACAGGATGAAACACCTGTTATTGCTTTCCGCTCAGCAGTTCCGTCTGGCGTGAAAGGAAATGTGTTTTATGAGGATTCCCAAAGAGGTATTTCTATTGCTGCCGATCACTATACAAGTATTCATAGCAGTAACGGCATAACATGGACAGTTATTCCAGATTTAGGCAGAACCGGTTCCGCCCTTACTGTAATGCCCGTTGCTGCTGCCAGTCAGCAGCCCGGGCCAGGCAGCCCATTTGTTTCGTATGATATTTATACAAGTAGCAAGGGAACATTCACCATTAATGCCTATTTCTCTCCTACCCTGAATTTACAGAATACAGAAAATGGTTTATCCTATGCGATTTCAGTAGATGATGAAGCACCGCAGATTATCAGTATCAACAAAGAAGACAAGAATACCGGAACAGGTATCTGGAATAAATGGGTGTCTGAGAACATTATTATCAAATCAACCAAGCACAATATTAGTACGCCGGGAAAACACAGTATCAAATACTGGATGGTTGACCCAACAGTGGTGCTGCAAAAAATAGTAGCCGATTTTGGCAACAACCTGCCAAGTTATCTCGGACCCACAGAAACCCTTTATCAACCTAACAAAAACTAGTGCCATGATATACAAAAACAGAACCATCCGTTATAGCATCGCTTTAACATTTGTCGCATTCTTATTTGCCTTACAATTGTTACAAGCACAGGAGAAATCTTCTCTCAAAAAAATATTCGCCAAAGATTTTGGAATCGGTACTGCCATGAGCGCAGCACAGATTGAAGAAAGAGACGCAAAAGCAAATGCTCTCATACTGCAACATTTTAATATGGCCACACCGGAAAATATCATGAAAGCCGAGATCATTCATCCACAATGGGATGTATATAATTTCGACCTGGCTGATAAAATGATCGCATATGGACAAAAGAACAATATTAAGATCAATGGGCATACACTTGTATGGCATAGCCAATTACCAGCATTTGCAAGAAACATAAAGAGTGTTGATTCATTTCGGACTTTTTTCACTAATCATATTAATACAGTTGCTGGACGGTATAAGGGAAAAATATTTTCATGGGATGTTGTGAACGAAGCGCTGAATGAGGACGGCACCATGCGCAAATCAATTTTCCTGAGTAGACTTGGTGATGATTTCGTAACAGAAGCTTTTCGTCTGGCTGCCATCGCTTCACCCAAAACAGAATTGTATTATAACGATTACAACAATGAGCAACCCGCTAAAAGAGCAGGATGTATTGCGTTGATGAAAAAAATCCAAGATGCAGGTGTGCGAATTGACGGTGTCGGCATACAAGGGCACTGGCATGTAGGCAAAGTACCGTTTAAAGATATTGAAGAGAGCATTCTTCAATATGCTGCGATGGGATTGAAAGTAATGTTTACGGAGCTTGATATTGAAGTATTACCCAGAAGTTTTCAGGGGGCTGATGTAAATCAGCGTGTGGCAAGTAATCCTGCGTTAAACCCATACACCAATGGTTTACCGGATAGCGTACAGCAGCAACTGGCCAATGACTATGAAGCATTGTTCAAACTTTTCCTAAAACACAAAGACAAAGTAACCAGGGTTACTTTCTGGGGAGTTAATGATGGTCAAAGCTGGTTGAACGACTGGCCTGTAAGAGGAAGAACCAATTATCCATTACTGTTCGATCGCGAATTCAATCCAAAACTTGCTTATTATAAAGTGATCGGAACAAAAAATAAATAAGGATTTCATCCTTTTAAACAAGCCATATGAATCAATCATCCACCACCAAATTATCCGTACTCGAAAAAATAGGTTATAGCCTTGGTGATCTTGCCGCTAACCTGGTGTTTCAGACACTGATGACCTATCTCGCCTATTTCTATACAGATATATATGGACTTGAAACCAGTCATGCATCTGCCCTGATGCTTACTGTTGGACTCGTTGCGGCATTTGTTTTTAATCCGATCATTGGCGCCATTGCAGACAGAACAGTTTCAAGATGGGGCAAGTTCAGACCATGGATATTATGGACAGCAGTACCTCTTGGCGTCATTGCCTTACTGGCTTTCAGCACACCCGATTTCTCTTATAAAGGAAAAGTGATTTATGCCGTTATTACGTATACACTTTTGTTGCTTTTATATGCGGCTAATAACCTCCCCTATTCAGCTTTAAGTGGTGTAATCATTGGCGATATGAAAGAACGCAACAGCATGTCTGCCTATCGTTTTGTAGCTGTCATGTTTGCTCAGTTTTTTGTTCAGGTATTTATGCTACCGATAATTGAAACAGTGGGTAATGGAAATAAAGCTGCAGGGATTGAAACTGTCATGACCTGGCTGTCAGTGATTGGCACTGTTATGCTGATCATTACTTTTTTGACCACAAGGGAACGTATTGTACCCAAACCGGAACAAAAATCGAGTTTAAAGGAAGACCTTGGCGACCTTTTCAGAAACAGACCGTGGGTAATTATGCTGACACTTACTACGCTGGTGTTTATTACATTAGCTATGAAAGGTGGTTCGTATGTGTATTACTTCAAAAACTATGTAGACAAAGCAAGTCTTACAGGTTTTGTTGCACCAATTACTGATTTCTTATCTGGCATAGGGATGAATTTTTTTGGTGAAGATCCTGTCTCAGCAGGATTTGGTCTATTCAATGCAGGTGGCATTATTTTTATGATTTTTGGCATCACGTTATCTAAACACTATGCAGACAAATATGGCAAAAGAGATGTATTTGGGGTAACACTGTTTATCTCAACACTTTTTATCCTTGCCTTTATTTTTTTCCCTCCCACTTCAGTAGCACTCATGTTTATCTCACAAATACTACATGGCTTTTTTTATGGCATTACCATTCCATTGTTGTGGGCCATGATTGCAGATGTAGCAGATTATAGTGAATGGAAAAATAACAGACGCGCCACTGCTATCATTTTTTCTGCTATGATGGTTGGTTTAAAAGCAGGGTTAAGTATTGGCAGCGCCTTATTAACTGCCATCCTCAACTTATTCGATTATGTACCCAATAGCGATGCGGTACAAACAGCATCGGCCATTAATGGCACTAAATTATTGGTAAGTGTTTTCCCGGCCATCCCGTTTCTGGTTGGTGCAGGGTTATTGTTTTTTTATGAAATCAACAAATCAATGGAAACACGAATTGAAACAGATTTAAAAGAAAGACGTAAAGCATAAACTTATTTAGTATGCCAGAAGATGCTATTGATCATATTGATTTTGATGAACTAAACCAGAAAGCTATTTCAAAACCACTGGTAACCCATATCTATACCGCTGATCCATCAGCACATGTATTTAATGGCAGGGTATACATCTATCCATCACACGATGTAGAAAATGATACTCCGTTTGATGATTTAGGCAGTCATTTTGCCATGGAAGACTATCATGTACTCTCCATGGATACGCCACTTTCTCCTGCCAAAGATCATGGCGTGGCACTTCATGTAAGAGATGTGCCCTGGGCCGATAAACAAATGTGGGCCCCGGATGCAGCTGAAAAAAATGGACGCTATTATCTTTTCTTTCCTGCAAAAGACCATGATGGAATTTTCAGGATAGGTGTGGCCACAGGTTCATCACCTGACGGCCCTTTCATACCTGAACCCACAGCCATACCTGATAGTTTTTCAATTGATCCCGCAGTATTTCAGGATGAGGATGGCAAGTATTATATGTACTTCGGTGGTATATGGGGCGGACAGTTACAACGCTGGAGAACAGGTTCCTTTCAGGCTGAAGGTGAAGGTCCATTGATACACCTGCCAGAAGATCACGAACCTGCACTCTGCGCCAAAATTGCACGGTTAAGTGATGACTTGCTTTCTTTTGCTGAAAAACCAAAAGATGTAATCATTCTCGATGAGAAGGGTAACCAGCTTTTAGCAGGTGATAAAGACAGACGATTCTTTGAAGCAAGCTGGATACACAAATACAATGGTAAATATTATTTCTCCTATTCTACTGGTGATACACACTTTCTCTGTTATGCGATAGGCGACAATCCTTATGGGCCATTTACCTATGGAGGAAGAATATTGGAACCTGTTGTTGGATGGACCTCTCATCATTCAATCTGTGCGTTCGAAGGTAAGTGGTACCTATTCTATCACGACAGCAGCCTGAGCAAAGGTGTTACACATTTACGAAGTGTTAAAGTAACTGAATTGATTCACGACCAGAATGGATTTATTCAAACCATTCAACCATATAAACTTTAAAACAAAAGTTCACAAGAATGATCAGAAGAGTCTTAGCCGTTATAGTATTCAGTAGTATTGTACTGACAACATCTGCCCAATCGTTTCAGAATCCTATTCTTGCAGGTTATTACCCTGATCCAAGTATATGCAGGGCTGGTGATGATTATTATATTGTAAACTCTTCTTTTGCTTATTATCCGGGGCTTCCGCTATTTCATAGCAAAGACCTGCTGAACTGGAAACAGATCGGTTATGCCATGAACCGACCAGAACAATTAAACCTAGATGGTGCGGGTGTATCCAGAGGATTGTTTGCTCCCGCCATCTCCTATCATAACGGAACATTTTATATTGTATGCACAGAAGTAAGTAAGCTGGGCAATTTCGTTATTACTGCTAAAGATCCAAAAGGCCCCTGGAGCAACCCTGTAAAACTTCCACAGGTTAATGGCATTGATCCTTCCTTGTTTTTTGATGACAATGGCAAAGCCTATATTGTTTTCAATAGCATTCCACCCAATAATAAATCCATGCACGATGGTCATCGCACCATACGGATGTTTGAATTTGATCCTGTAAATCTGAAAGTTGTAGGTGAAGAAAAATTACTCATCAATGGCGGTACCGATATGGCCAAAAAGCCTGTATGGATTGAAGGTCCCCATTTTATTAAAAAAGATGGCTGGTATTACCTGATCTGTGCCGAGGGAGGAACAGGGTATAATCACTCCGAAGTAGTATTCAGGAGTAAATCACCCGAAGGACCTTTTATTTCTTATGAAAAGAATCCGATTCTTACACAAAGACAACTTGACCCTAAAAGAAAAAATCCTGTTACCACAGCAGGTCATGCCGATTTTGTAGAAGGAAAAGATGGCAAATGGTGGGGGATATTTCTTGCCTGCAGGCCTTATGAAGATGATTATTATAATACCGGGCGGGAAACATTCATGGCGCCTGTTGTATGGAAAGATGGTTGGCCTGAGTTTGATCTTGGTGGCGATGAAGTAAAATACAGCTACGCGATTAACGCAAAAGCAGATACGAAACGAGCGCCTTTCAATGGGAACTACTATTTTAAAGATGATTTCAATCAACCTTCTTTGGATGTTCGTTACCAGTTTTTGAGAACAGTTCGTTCGGAATGGTATAGTCTCACCAAAAAAACCGGTTCTTTATCATTACAATTACAGCCTGAAACAGTTGCCGGAAAAGGTAATCCATCCTTTGTATCCTTTCATCAGCCACATTTAAAAGGATATGCAGCAACAGCCATACAATTTACTCCAAAAGCTGATCATGAAAAAGCAGGTCTGTTATTATTCCAGAATGAAAAAACACATTACTTCCTCTGTAAATCACTGAAAGAAGGAAAAGAAGTGATAGAACTTTTCAAAGGGGATTCATTGGTGAAAACAATTCCACTCAGCATTGGCGCAGAAAAAGAAATCTATTTCAAGGTTGAAGCGAAAACAGACCAGTATGCTTTTTATTTTGGCACACAAAAAGATACATGGACATTATTGCTGGACAATGTTGATGCAAGGTATTTAAGTACAAAATCGGCTGGAGGTTTTGTGGGATGTGTTTATGCCATGTATGCCACATCAAACGGCAAACCTTCAGACAACAACGCTTTATACAACTGGTTTGAATTAAAAAATAACGACGACGTGTATAAATAAAATATTCAATTCGCTGCTTATGAAAAAGATGGCTGCCATAGCACTTGTGTTTTCCACTTTACATGGTTTTACACAGGAGTATAAATCCTTTCCAATGTGGAATCATCAATTACCCATGGAGCAAAGGGTGAATGATGTGGTGAAACGTTTAACCCTGGAAGAAAAAGTAGCGCAGATGCTGAATGCCACACCAGCCATTCCGAGATTGGGTATTCCCGCATACGACTGGTGGAACGAAGTATTACATGGCGTGGCCAGAACACCCTATCGCGTCACATCTTACCCGCAGGCGATTGCCATGGCCGCCACCTGGGATACTAATTCGCTCAAACAGATGGCAGATTATTCAGCCATTGAAGGAAGGGCAGTACACAACAAAGCCATTCAGGAAAATAAAACCAATGAACGTTATCTTGGGCTCACCTACTGGACACCTAATATCAATATTTTCAGAGACCCGCGCTGGGGTCGTGGACAGGAAACATATGGAGAAGATCCTTTTCTTACCACTTATCTCGGCGCTGCTTTTGTAAGAGGGTTACAAGGCAACGATCCCAAGTATTTAAAAGCTGCCGCCTGTGCCAAACATTTTGCCGTACACAGTGGACCGGAACCATCAAGACACTCAGATAATTTTAACCCGACTGCGTATGACCTATGGGATACCTATCTGCCTGCTTTTAAAGAACTGATTACAAAAGCAAATGTTGAAGGTGTAATGTGTGCCTATAATGCCGTAAACACACAACCATGTTGCGGGAACGATCTTTTAATGAATGATATTCTCCGCAAGCAATGGAAGTTTACAGGTTATGTTACCAGCGACTGTTGGGCCATTGATGATTTTTACAAATACCATAAAACACATAAAAATGCTACTGAATCTGCAGTAGACGCCGTATTACACGGAACAGATCTTGAATGCGGACAAACAGTCTACAAAACACTGATCGATGCAGTAAAACAAGGTCTCATGAAGGAATCTCAACTGGATATTTCTTTAAAAAGATTATTTACAACAAGATTTAAGCTGGGCATGTTCGACCCCCCGTCTATTGTACCCTATGCACAAACACCAGCATCCGCCCTCGAAGCACCCGCACACCAGGCACATGCATTGAAAATGGCACAGCAATCCATAGTATTATTAAGAAACGAGCAACACACATTACCTCTTTCCAAAAAGATAAAACGGATTGCTGTTGTTGGTCCAAATGCGGATAATGGTATTGCCGTTCTTGGAAACTATAATGGTGTTCCGTCTAAAGTAGTGACCCTGTTACAGGGTATTAAAGACAAACTTGGGTCTGACGTGGAAGTGATTTATGAAAAAGCCATCAATTTCACCAATGATACTTTACTGGTGTACAATGACCAGTTCAGCCAGTTTACATGGGAAGGTCAGCAGGGATTCAAGGCTGAGTATTTTAATAACCGTGAGCTAAGTGGTTCTCCTGTTGCTATAAAAACAGAAAAAAACATTGATCATTTCTGGCAGGAAGGAGAAGCTGTGGTGGATGGCATTAAAGCCAATCATTTTTCTGCGCGTTACAGTACAACATTTACAGCCAATAATGATGGTGAGATCAGTTTAGAAATTGAAGCCGATGATGGTTATCGTTTTATCATCAATAATAAAGAAGTTATTAATGCCTGGCAGCGGAACAGATGGGGCGCTCGTTCACATCGTTTAAAAACAAAAAAAGATTCAGTCTATCATATTGTACTTGAATACTGGCAGGGAGATGGCAAAGCAAATGTGAGACTACGCACGGGTAACTTTGAGAAAACCAATTTTAATAGTTTGGCAGCAAGGCTTTCGAATGCAGATGCCATAGTATTTGCAGGTGGCATTTCACCACAACTCGAAGGTGAAGAAATGCGGGTAGATTATCCGGGCTTCAATGGAGGTGACCGCACTACAATACAGTTACCAGCTGTTCAAACAGCTTTGCTTAAATCTCTTCAGACTACAGGCAAGCCCGTTGTTTTTGTCATGATGACGGGAAGTGCCATTGCCACTCCCTGGGAAAGCAATAATATACCTGCCATTGTAAATGCCTGGTATGGGGGGCAAAGTGCAGGCACAGCCATTGCCGACGTATTGTTTGGCGACTATAATCCGGCCGGTCGTTTACCTGTTACCTTTTATGAAAAAGACAGTGACCTGCCGGGTTTTACAGATTATTCCATGGAGGGTAGAACCTATCGTTATTTCCGTGGTGAAGCCCTCTACCCTTTTGGATATGGATTAAGCTATACCACTTTCAATTACGAGGGACTAAAACTGCCTGCAACTGTTAGCAGCAATAAACCCGTTAAACTGAGTGTGCTGGTAAAAAATACAGGGTTGGTAAATGGAGAAGAAGTTGTTCAGTTGTATGTAACTCACCAGCAAAGCAAGGGTAAAACACCGGTTCGTGCTTTGAAGGGTTTTCAGCGTATCATGCTGAAAGCAGGTGAAAGCAGAACGGTCAGTTTTACAGTCAGACCCGAAGATCTTGCACTGGTAAATGAAAAAACCGGCAATAGTTATCTGCCAAAAGGAAAAGTGAAGATCAGTGTTGGTGGTGGACAGCCGGATATTAAAACAAGATCAACCAGCAATGTGATAAGCAGCACCATACAAATTTTATAACAGACGATCATATCAAAAAAACATTATGAAACGTATCCTCCTGATCACCCTTATTACGGGTACTGTTCTTTCATTTTCTGCAACTACTACCTGTTTCGCACAAAATACTAAAGGCAAGTTAAACCTGGAGTTAACTGATGCGCTGCATATTCGTTATGGTCAGCAAACATTATTGACCTACCAGTTCAAAACCGTATACCCACCTGCCGGTCAGGATACGAATTATAAACGAAGTGGTTTTATTCATCCGCTTAATACACCTAAAGGGCAAACATTAACACGGATTCAGCCACCCGATCATTATCATCACTACGGCATATGGAATCCATGGACACATACCGTGTTTGAAAAGGACACCATTGATTTCTGGAATATCAAAGGACGGAAAGGGACGGTTCGGTTTGCGAAGTTTACTTCTCAGAAAAATACAACAGATCTCGCATCATATACTGCTTTGCACGAACATATTGTTTTCAAAAAAGATGGCACTGAAAAAGTAGCATTGAATGAATGGCAAACAGTAAAAGTGCATTCATTTAATGAGAAAGAAAACTCATACATCGTTGACATTGTTTCTGAAATGCGCTGTGCTACTGAAAGCCCACTGCTGATTGTCGCATACAGGTATGCAGGCCTCGGTTGGCGCGCCACAGAATACTGGACTAAAGACAATTCTGAAATGTTAACATCGGAAGGTAAAAGCCGAGACAATACCGATAACACAAAAGCGAGGTGGATCATTACTTATGGATCACTGCCTGACAATAACGAAGGTGGTATCATTATGTTATCTCATCCATCCAACTACAACCATCCGGAACCCTTGAGAATATGGGATAAGAAAGCAAATGGCGGACGTGGTGATGTTTTTGTGAATTTTGCACCTACAAAAGATAAAGACTGGTTATTAGAGCCCGGCAAGACATATATACTAAAATACAGGTTGGTGGTTTTTAACGGAAAAACCGATGCGGTTAAAGCAGAAAAAGCATGGCAGTCATATGTGACTGAAGTGAAATAGTTACCACATCGGATAAAGAGTTGAGACTGGTTTTATTATTGCAGGAATTGCAATAGAACCACATGAATTTGTGTTGTACATCATGTTGCGGCAATGGCGTTTCATTGTTGCATGGCTGATCATATTCATCACATAAATCAACACAGGATGAAAAAAAGTAAGCAATCACGCAGAGCATTCCTCAGCAATTCACTGAAAGCCTCAGCGATTATGGCATTCCCATCCATCGTTCCCAACAGTGTATTTGGAAAAAACGCCCCAAGTAACCGTATAAATGTTGCCGCCATCGGTAGCGGAAGAATAGCAAGAATACACGATATGCCGGGTGTATGGCAATATGATTACGCGCAACTGATGGCAGTTTGCGATCTTGACAGCAAACGTGCCGAAGAAGGAAAAAAACTGGTCAACGATTTTTATACCAGAAAAAATGGCACCCCATATGATGGCGTAAAACTGTACACTGATTATCGGGAAATATTACAGAATAAAGATATTGACGCTGTCCTGATCAGTACGCCTGATCATACACATGCTATGATTGGTGCTGCAGCAGCAAGAGCGGGTAAACATATTTATATGCAAAAACCTGCTTCTCTCACTATTGCTGAAGGAAGAATCATCAGCAATGTAGTTACCAAAAGCGGTGTGAAATTCCAGATTGGAAGCCAGCAAAGAAGTAGCGAACAGTTTCGTTATGCAGCAGAGCTGGTAAGAAATGGCAGGATTGGTGATTTGAAAACTGTTTATGTGGGTTTACCGGGAGATCCTGCTGGTGGCAACAAAGAACAAATGGCTGTTCCTTCCAATCTCGACTACGATTTATGGCTGGCGTCTACTCCCGAAGTGTATTATACAGTTGACAGAGTTCATCCACAATCAGGTTATGATCGCCCGGGATGGCTGCGTTGCGAACAGTTTGGCGCAGGAATGATTACAGGCTGGGGCGCTCATCATATTGACAGTGCACACTGGGGTATGGGAATGGAAACAAGCGGACCGGTAGAGATCTGGTGCGACAAAGCAGAGTTTGCTACTGGTGGGTTATGGGATGTACACGGCATATTTAAAACAGGTGCCAAATACGCCAATGGTGTTACCATGATTGTGAGCAATGAATTTCCAAATGGAATAAAATTCGAAGGTACCAAGGGGTGGATTTTTGTTTCCAGAGGCGATTACCAGGTTACTTCAACCGATCCTACCAAACCCGGTGAAAGGGCAAAAAGATTAGACGCAAGTGATCCATCGTTACTGACATCTGTTATTGGTGAAAACGAATTCCGTTTTACAGTAAGTAAAGAACATCATGGCAACTGGCTCGAAGCCATCAGAGATAACAAAGCAACCATTGCACCTGTTGAAGAAGCGCATCGCGCCTGCTCAGCCTGTTTGCTTCATCATATTGCCATGAAACTGAAAAGAAAACTGTACTGGGATCCCAAAACAGAAAAATTCAGGAACGATGCAGAAGCCAATGCAATGTTGAGTCGGCCACAGAGAAAAAAATATGAAGTAAAAGAATAATGAAATGAAAAAAAATATCATTCCCGCATTATGTCTTATACTAATGATTACCTCTTGCAGTGAATCTGGAAAAGTTAATCAAAAACCTTTTCAACTGATTACAGTCGATCCGGGTCATTTTCATGCCGCGCTTGTACAGAAAAAAATGTATCCTGATGTGGACTCTGTCGTACATGTATATGCGCCAGAGGGCAAGGATTTGCAACTCCATCTCGACAGAATTACCGGTTATAACAAGAGAATAGACAACCCCACACAATGGAATGAACAGGTATATACCGGGTCAGATTTTTTTGAAAGAATGATGGCTGACAAAAAAGGAAATGTGGTAGTACTGAGCGGCAATAATCAAAAGAAGACAGATTATATTTTAGCAGCACTTCAAAACGGGTTTCATGTATTAGCCGACAAACCAATGGTGATTGATGCCGCTGGCTTTACAAAGTTAAAACAGGCTTTTGAAGTTGCCGACAAAAACAAGGTACTACTTTATGATATCATGACAGAGCGGTTTGAGATCAATACAATCCTGCAAAGGGAATTGTCTATGATACCTGATATTTTTGGAGTGCTCGAAAAAGGAACTATTAACAACCCTGCCATTACCAAAGAGAGTGTACATCATTTTTACAAATTCGTATCTGGCAATGTGCTTACTCGTCCAGCCTGGTTTTTAGATGTATCACAACAGGGTGAAGGCATTGTTGATGTGATGACACATCTGGTTGACCTCGTGCAATGGGAATGTTTTCCTGAAACCATCATCAATTATACAAAAGATATTGATGTACTAAAAGCCAGACGGTGGTCAACACCAGTTACTTTGAGTCAGTTTAGCGCCATTACCAAGTTAACTGAATTCCCTTCTTTTCTTCAGCCTGTAGTGACAGACACTGTCGCTAATGTTTTCTCCAATGGTGAAATCAACTATACGATTAAAGGGATACATGCAAAAACATCTGTCACCTGGAACTATAAAGCACCTGAGGGAACCGGAGATACCCATTACTCTATTATGAGAGGAACAAAAGCCAATCTTATCATTCGTCAGGGAAAAGAGGAAGCGTATCAGCCTGTATTATATATTGAGCCGGTTGTGCAAAATCCAAACTACAATTCAACACTCTCAGAAGCAATACAAAAACTTACTGTAAAATATCCTGGTCTCCTACTGGTAAAATCTACAAAAGGCTGGATACTAAAAATACCTGATGCACTGAAAGAGGGGCACGAAGCTCATTTTGCACGAGTAACCGAAAACTACCTGAATTATTTAAAACATAAAAACATGCCTGCCTGGGAAGTACCCAATATGCTGGCAAAATATTATACCACTACTACCGCCCTTGCACTTGCTGCAAAAAAATAATTATGCATGAAAAATAATATCATAACGCTCCTCATCATATCTATCTTTTCAACTGTAGCCACTGCACAAATAAAACTACCGCGACTGGTTAGAGACAGTATGATTTTACAAAGAGATACAAAAGTAAATATCTGGGGATGGGCCTCTCCTAACGAGAACATTACAGCAAGTTTCAATGGCAAAAAATACCAGACAAAAGCTGATACAGATGGTAAATGGCTCTTTCAATTGCTCCCAACGAAAGCCGGAGGTCCTTATACCATGGAACTCAGCGGAAAAAGTAAAATTGTATTGAAAGATATTCTGGTAGGAGATGTTTGGTTTTTTAGTGGCCAGTCAAACATGGTGCATCAACTGAATATCCATGACGTAACTTATGCGAAAGATATTGCTGAAGCCAATCATCCCGATATCAGACAGTTTTGGATTCCTACATTAACCAGCTTAAGAGGGGCCCAAAATGATCTCCCCGCCGGCAACTGGAAGTCTGCGGTAGGTGAAGATGTTCGGCCCTTTTCTGCAGTAGCCTATTTTTTTGCAAAAAAAATTTATGAACGATATAAAATTCCTATTGGTATCATTAACTCCAGTGTTGGAGGAACACCCATTGAAGCCTGGACAAGTGAAGAAGGCTTAAAAGATTTTTCAACACTTAGTAATACCATATTAAAAAATAAAGACACTGCCTATCTGAATAGTTTGAACAGGAGACCCACAGGTAATGTCAATCGGCCTGTACCTCCACCAGATGCCGGATTAACAGGCGCATTAAAATGGTTTGATCCATCCTATGTACCCAAAGGATGGCGCACAATCAATATCCCCGGATATTGGGAAGATCAGGGAGTAAAAGACCTGAATGGTGTTGTTTGGTATCGGCGTGAAATAGACATTCCTGCTTCTATGGCTGGTAAGCAGGCGAGGGTATTTCTGGGAAGAGCTGTTGATGCTGATGAACTATACATCAATGGCAAGCAGGTGGGTAATACTACTTATCAATATCCACAGCGCAGGTATGCAGTTCCTGCCAATATTTTAAAAGCAGGCAAAAATATTTTTGTCATTCGCGTTACCAATACCAATGGTAAAGGCGGTTTTGTACCCGATAAACCCTATTGCATTTTTTCTGGAACTGATACCGTTGACTTAAAAGGATACTGGCAGTACAAAGTTGGACTTGTATACAGACCCGTTACGCCCGGCAGCTTTGGAGGAGGTGGGGGTATCAATGCACAAAACCAGCCAGCAGCCATTTATAATGCCATGGTTGCACCTGAAATTAATTATACCATCAAAGGGTTTTGCTGGTACCAGGGTGAAGCCAATACAGGACGCCCTGCAGAATATGAAAAGTTGATGATTGCACTCATGAATGACTGGCGCAATAAATGGAACCAGGGTACACTGCCATTTCTATATGCACAGTTACCTGGGTTTATGGATTATAACTATCTCCCAGCAGAAAGTGGCTGGGCCATGTTAAGAGAGTCGCAATTCAAAGCTTTAAGTGCGCCTAATAGTGCTATGGCAGTAACCATTGATCTGGGAGAATGGAATGATATTCACCCAGACAATAAAAAGGATGTGGGTGAAAGACTTGCCCTTGGTGCATTAAGACTTGCCTATGGTGAAAATATAATTCACTCAGGCCCGATGTACAAAACGGCAACAGTTGAAGGGAATAAAATCATCATCAGTTTTGATCATATTGGAAGTGGATTGATCACCAACGATGATGAAGAGCCTGGCGATTTTGCCATTGCAGGTGCCGATAAAAAATTTGTATGGGCTAAAGCAAAAATTGAAGGCAATAAAGTCATTGTTTGGAGCGACGAGATTGCTCAGCCTATGTATGTACGTTATGCGTGGGCTGATAATCCCGTACATCCGAATTTATATAACAAAGAAGGGCTACCTGCTTCCCCATTCAGAACGGATCAGTAATGCCTACAAATGGAACAGGTTCACAGATAGCAAAATAAAATTCCGATGAAAAAAACAATATTACTTACCCTACTCATAGTGTTTGTTCATGGCACAAATGCTCAGACACCTGTTATTGACAGTAGTAAATATCCAAAACCAGTAAATTTTACAGCACAACAGGATCATCAGCATATGATGCAGCAATTGGGTATTAAAAAACTCAGGCCTGGTCCAAATGCCAATGAAAATGCAGCAAATCCTGCCAACTACGATGAGGCAAAAGCCAACCCCTGTCCGGAATTACCTGATCTGTTGATGACCAAATCTGGTAAGAAAGTAAGCAGTTCAGACATTTGGTGGAAAGAAAGAAGACCAGAACTGGTTGAAGATATTGAAAAGGAAATCTATGGTCGACTTCCCGCAAAAATCCCATCCGTGAACTGGAAGGTAAAAATTACCGACAGGGAATTTATCGGGAGAACACCGGCTATTGTTAAACAAATTATAGGTCATGTTGATAACAGTGAATACCCTCTGTTAAATGTAGATATCAATATGATGCTTGTTGTTCCTACCAATGTAAAAGGACCGGTACCGATTTTAATGATGTTTGGTTTCCCTTCTTTTCCAGCACCTGCACAACCCTCTCCTGCTGACCTTGAAAAAATAAATAATGCCTTTAAGGAGCTGATGATCAAAAATGACCCTTCCATGAAAGTTATTTTTGATCGTTATCCTGCTTATTCACCTATTACCAGACTTCCAGGTGCAAACCCATTTGCTGTGCCTCCTCCCGGAGACCCATCTCCAACAGAACAACTGCTGGCAGCCGGATGGGGCTATCTGACAATTGAACCCAACAGCATACAGGCAGATAATGGTGCTGGATTAACCAAAGGAATCATTGGTTTGGTAAACAAAGGACAACCCCGTCAACCAGATGACTGGGGTGCGTTAAGAGCCTGGGCATGGGGTGCTTCCCGCGCTTTGGACTATCTCGAAAAAGATTCATTGGTTGATGCAAAAAAAGTCGGTATTGAGGGTGTCTCCCGTTACGGTAAAGCAGCATTGGTTACACTTGCTTTTGATCAACGGTTTGCAGTTGGATTGATTGGCTCTTCCGGAAAAGGGGGGGCTACTTTACACAGACGAATCTTTGGAGAAGCTGTTGAAAGTCTTACCAGTAGCGGTGAATATCATTGGATGGCAGGAAATTATTTAAAATTTGGTGCATCAGAATCAGGCTTCGGCACCAAAACTGGTTGCGATCTTACTACAGACTCACATGGATTAATTGCATTAGCTGCACCCAGACTTACTTTCATCAGTTACGGCATACCTGAAAAAGGTGATGCCAGATGGCTCGATCAGACTGGTAGCTATATGGCAACAGTTGCGGCCGGCTCTGTTTTCAAATTATTAGGTGCAAAAGATATAGGTGTATCAAATGATTATCTTAAAGAAAAAATGCCGGCCGTACTAACCGGGTTAATGGATGGTCAACTTGCCTGGCGGCAGCATGATGGTGGTCATACAGATGCACCCAACTTCAAATATTTTATTCCATGGGCCAGTCGTTTCCTGAACTATGAGAAAAAAGCAGCACAATAACCATTATTCCATATTCAATTCAACAAACATGAAGAAAATAAAACTACAATTCATTTTATGCAGCAGTATTTTTTTATCGGCCGTTAGCGCTCAAAATAGTATTGCATTGCAGCCTGCCATGGCAAAAGATACCATCAGTAAAAATATCTATGGTCATTTTGCTGAACACCTTGGCCATTGTGTATATGATGGATTGTATGTAGGCGACAACAAAAAGATTCCCAATAAAAATGGCATACGGACAGATATAGTAGATGCACTAAAGAAATTAAAAGTAGGTGTGCTACGCTGGCCGGGGGGCTGTTTTGCGGATGGATATCACTGGATGGATGGCATTGGTCCGAAAGCTCAAAGAAAACATACGGAAAATGTAGCATGGGGTAATGTGCGTGAAAACAATGGTTTTGGCACACATGAATTTCTTGAACTCTGCGACATGATAAAAGCAGAACCTTATCTGGCTTTAAACATGGGAAGCGGAACGGTTCAGGAATCCTCAGATTGGGTAAAATATGTTAACCATGCAAATGGTAGTAGTTACCTCACAGATTTACGTGCAAAAAATGGCAGGGCTACCCCCTGGCATGTAAAATACTGGGGAGTGGGTAATGAATCATGGGACTGTGGTGGCAATATGACTGCCAGTCAGTATGTAAGCGAATACAGAAAATATGCAACACATATCACTAATTATGGGAACACAGAAAAACTGTTTCGCATTGCCGTTGGTCCGGGTTCTGAAGATTATAACTGGACTGAAACAGTGATGCGGGATATCCCTTTAAAACTGATAGAAGGTCTTTCAGTGCATCACTATTCTGTTATTAACTGGTCGGCTAAAGGATCGGCTACACAATTTTCAGAACAGGAATATTTCCAAACCATGGAACAGGCCTGGCGCATGGAAAGATTTATTACCAAGAACAGTGAGGTAATGGATAAGTATGATCCAAAAAAGAAGGTTGCACTCATTGTAGATGAATGGGGTGGCTGGTATGAAGTAGAACCCGGCACCAATAAAAATTTTCTTTACCAGCAAAATACCATGCGCGATGCGATGATTGCTGGCTTGTCACTGAATATTTTCCATAATCACGCCGACCGTGTTCGCATGGCCAACCTTGCACAAATTGTAAATGTGTTACAAGCGGTGATACTTACCAAAGAAGAAAAACTGATTCTCACCCCCACTTACCACGTTATGGAAATGTACAATGTTCACCAGGACGCGGTAATGATACCTCTGACAGTGAATAGTGAGGACTATATTATGGGTGGTAAAAAATTACAGGCTGTTTCAGCTTCCGCCTCAAAAGACAGAAACGGCAGTGTACACGTATCGCTTGTAAATATTCATGCTACCAAAGACCAAACCATCAGTATCAAACTGGGAGATATTAATGCAAAAAAAGTAAGTGGCAGAATATTAAGTTCATCAAAAATCCAGGACCATAATACATTCGAAAAACCTGGTACTGTTACTCCTGTCAGTTTTGATAAATTTGTATTAACAGGCGATGAGTTAAAACTCACCCTTCCTCCATTCAGTGTAGTTGTAATGGAAATTAAATAAATTAATACCAACAATCGTCAGTCAATACGTAAACTACGCGCCTTATGAAATACTTATACTGTCTTTTGCTGATAAACGTTTCATTTACCGCTTATACGCAACCCTGGCAGGGGAAAAAATGCGCTGTAGTGATTACGTATGATGATGCCATTGATCAGCATCTCGACAATGCCGCACCTGTACTTGATTCACTTGGACTCAAAGCGAGTTTTTATGTCACGGCCTTTTCCAACTCGGTACAGAAGCGAATGAGTGAATGGAAAAGTCTTGATAAAAAAGGCCATGAATTAGGTAATCATACACTGTTTCACCCCTGCGTTGGAGGTAAAGGCAGAGAATGGGTAAAACCCGAATATGACATGAGGACTTATACTGTTCAGCAGATGATTGATGAAACCCGCATGACCAATCTGTTTCTACAGGCACTGGATGGCAAAACCAAAAGAACATTTGCTTATACCTGCGGTGATATGAAAATTGGCGACTCTTCTTTTATTCATGGTATGAAAAAAGATTTTGTGGCGGCCAGGGCTGTAAGAAATCAGATGCATACGATCAATGAGATCGATCTCTACAATGTTGATTGTTATATGGTGAACAATCATTCTGCTGAAGAAATGATTGGATGGGTAAAAAAAGCAGTAGCTACCAATTCTTTATTGGTTATTCTTTTTCATGGTGTAGGTGGGGGAAATGGGTTGGATGTGTCTCTTAGCGCCCACCGCCAGTTTTTAACTTACCTCAAACAAAATGAAAAAGATATTCTTATTGCTCCTATGGTAGAAGTAGCAGCACATATTCAGTCTTTCCAAAATAAAAAATAATCTCTTGGGCAATAACGCTGCACTCTACTTTTTCAGGGATGATTATCCTGACAAGGTTCACCACTGAAAAGAATGCGTGGAGATATAACCCGCAAAGAAAAAAAGAGGCCCGCCAAATGGCGGGCCTCAGGCATTAAGCAATTGGTATGGCGAGGGGGATTAACGCAGTTTCATCAACTGAACCACTTTACGGCTTGAGCCTTGTTGTAATTCAGCATAGTAAATACCCGGTTTGAAATCTTGTCCAATCTGAACAGTGCTATTCGCATTATTATTTGCTTTCGCTTCTACCATCCTGCCAGTAGCATCCGTTACCCTGATCTGAACAGGTGCCTGGCTGCTGCTTTGTAATTGCAGTATGAAATAGCTGGTAGATGGATTACCAATCACTTTCACAGTAAAGCTTTCTTCCGCTGTTTTGTTTTCTGCTGATGCGAACTGTGAAGAAGTCCATCCACTCGAAACAGTTGTTACACCGTTACCACATGTATAACTGTTCCAGGTTACATTGGGAATATTGCTTTCCAGGTCTTCCGTAATAAAGAAGCCAGTCATAAAGACATTAGATGCAGTGCTACTACCCCTTCCGTCCTGGCTCAGCTTCATCAATCCGTTTGGCAGGTACACATTTCCGGTAAACTGTATATTGGTTCCGGTAACACCAAAACGTTCATCATCTTTATTACCATCACCCATATAGAAGGTAACTTTTCTTTGATCAGGATTGATCCTTGTGTTCGATTGCAATTGTACCTTATTACTGATTCTCACTTCTGCATCTGTAGCAAAACGAACAGTGGTATTAGACGAGTTGGTGCCTGATTCTATAATCAGTTCAGCAATATTAATAACTGAAGCGGTAAACTGTATGCTGGCTCCAGCCGCTAGCTGAATTTTCTTAAAGTTGTCGCCAGTTAAAATGACATTGGCATTTTCTTTAATCGTAAGATCAGCATAATTACCTGTTACAGTAGTAGTGGTATTCCTGTTTACGGTATAGTTACGAAGACTTTTTGTTGATGCTGTATTAAATTTCATCACAGGAAGGGTAACATTTGCGATACCAGTTATAACAGTAGCCAGATTAACACCAGTTCCATATCTCAAGACTCTTGGTGCTTTTACAAATGCACCTGCTCCGGTTACTGAACTGTTTTGCTCAAATATGGCTTTTCCAAAACTACTCATAACACCTACGCTGCCTGTTACTACTTTATTGCCTGCACCCAATTTTACCTGATCTGCAACAAGAATAGTGTAGTTACCTGCAACTGATTGTTTGTTATAAGTATATGTAGCCGGAGAAGAAGCACAGCCATTCGCATTGGTAGTGGTTAATTCATATACACCATCGGCGTTGGTTAAACCAAGACTCAGGGTTTGTTGTGTAGATACTATGGCTGTTCCCTGCTTCCAGGTATAACTTGCACCCGGAGCAGCATTTGCTGTTAGTACCAGTTGATTACAGAATGCGTTTGCATTGCTGACAGTATAACCTGTAGCTGTAGCTGCCGCAACCACCACATTGAATGTTGTAGTTTTAATGTTACCATTTACATCCATCACGGTAAATGTAACCGCAGATGTTCCGACATTAAAATGACCACTGGCATCAAATCCGTTGCCTGTTCTGTTGGTGGCTCCTGTGATAACATAGGATACCGAATAAATTCCGCAATTATCTGTAGCTACCAGTTGAGGCACCTGGTAATTACCTTGAGCATTATAACAAACTGTAGTTGCAGCAACAGCTTCCACAGTTGGTGGTTGGTTATCAATGACTGTTACATACTGTGAAGCAGTGTCTGTATTTCCATTGATATCGGTAATGGTCCATGTTACTTTTGTGGTACCTATCGGGAAGAATGAACCCTGAAAATCTCTTGTTACAGAAGCTGTGTTTCCACATGCACTGTAGGTTTCAGGCATTTCAAGTGCTACTGTTCCTCCGCAGGCATCCGCATCATTTACTACGCTGTGGTCAAATAATGGTCGGATAAAAGTTGCGAGTCCCGAGAACCCATTGGCCATGGGAAGTGAATTACCCAATGCTGCATTGACTGTTGTTGCCTGAACGGTATCCCTGTAAATAAAATAAGTTCCTGCATTACCGGCAATATTGCCGGCAATAAAACCTGTTCCGCCTCCCGGAAATGCATTAGACTCAAGCACACCATGGATGGTATTGGGTACTGCTCCCGTTAATGGATCCTGGTCGAAGAAGAAAATATGTGTAGCTTTTTCACCCAGGTTTCTGTTGTAAAAAGTATTACAACTGATTGATGTGGCATTGCCTCTTGTTCTTAAACTTGAACCAGTTGTTGTAACACCATCAAAAATATTTCCTGAGATGAATGCACCGATTACATCAATCGTTATTTGTGTATTACCCTGGTAACAGCCAGAAGCACTGTTATAACCACCAGTCGTACCAATGATCCTGTTGTTGGTAAAAGTTATATTCTTTGAATTGGTTACCGTATTGCTACCACCCAAAACCACCAGTTGTCTTGGCACATTATTACCAGCCGTGAACTGAGTACTGGAACCACAACCACCTGGCTCTGCTCCTGTAAATGTTTTACCGGAGAATGTATTCTGGTTGATGATGATATTGTCAATAGCAGTATTGAAATTAGAACCAATACCGTGTTCCCCATTGGCTACAATTTCATTTCCTTCTATTTTGATATTGGTATGACTTCCCAATAAATAAATAGCACCTGTTTCAATTTGCCCATTACTATCAAAGCCTGTAATAGTAAACCCTTTTCCTGGTGCGCCAATAGTGACATTATTGATGCCTGAGGTAAGTGCAATTGTATTTTGAGCTGTAATGGATGACTGGATATAGGTTACACTGGCACCTCCTGTAGAAATCAAACTGATTCCCTGCTTATTAATAGTCAGATTACCTGTATAAGTTCCGGGTGCTACGATAACTTTACCACCTGCTGCCACACGCGGAATAGCCTGTGTAATTGTTGTGTATGGTTCACGTACAGAACCATTTTTGGTAACACCTGTATAAGAAGCATCAACATATACATTGGACAATACCGGTGACCCATATGAGCTGTGCTGATTTTCTATGTTCGCATTATTATTTGCTGCGCTTACTGCTGCAATATCTGTGTACTTGTTCAAAGCAGCATTCAGGATAGCAATATCATAATAATTGGCAGTTGTACCGCTACCCCACTGGTTACCGGTAAAACTTACTGCACAATCTGATAATACAACCCAGCCACGGGTTCCGTATACCCGATTGTTAGCAATTGTACCTGTTACATTATTATTGATATAACCTGGCTGACGAAGATTATAGATTGTATTATCATGAACATTCAGCCCGGTGAGTCCACCAGATATTTCCAGTGCCCGTGAAACATTTCCACCCGTCATGGCATACTGTCCACTGATGGTGCATCCAGTCAGTTCAAAATTATTGGCTTGAACACCAATCAGGTTATGGCTGGGAGAATCATCTGTTTTTGTAATAATGAGATGACGGATAGACACTTGTGCTGCGGTCACTAAAAAGAGATAAGATCCTCCACTGGTTTGAATAGTAACAGAACCCGGATTACCTGCTGGCTGCAGTGTCAGCGATTTATTTAATTGAATGGTAGTAGTTTGAACATAAGTTCCGGCACCTATATGAATAATGTCGCCGGATGTTGCGGCAGCAACGGCTCCAGCGATGCTGGCTTTTGCAGTTGCCGGACTTAATCCATCGTTCAGGTTATCCCCACCGGAAGCAGAAACGTAGTAATTCGTTTGAGCCTTTGTAGTGGTACTAAGTAATACAATTGATAAAATGCCGAGGAAAATGCGTAATTTTTTTTTCATACGTTTTCGTTTTGGGGTTAGCAGGGATTACAAAACGTTAGTAATCAATTGCATATTAACTGTTAATTCAATGTGGAAAAAACGGTATTTTTTGTAAAAAAGCCGGTGTTTTCACCGTAAGGTTTCAAGAAGATACTGAGCTTAAAAGATGACTTATCTGGTATTTTGTTCATTTTTTACATGCCGATAGTCCACAAAAAGAGGGGGAAATAAATAATTATATCAAAAAAAATAACCTGTAACACAAACAAATTATTGTTATTATACATAGAATAAAATAAAATTTATTTCTTTTTTTGATCGCATTAATCTTTTATTAACATTTACACCTATTAAAGCAGCACTTTTACCCGCTGGTGGTCTTATTTAAGGTGCTGTTACTTCGATGAGGCCTATTAAACAACTGATGTGTGGGAAGAAGCAGACGGTTGCCTGTAACAAAAATCATTGCGCTAAGCATGGTAATTGCATTTCATCAAAGCATATATTGATTCAACCTTGAAATCATTTCGTGGTATCAGTTTGAATGAACATCAAAACAAATAACATTATAGACATTTAAAAATTTTCCATCACCTAAACAAAATGTACCCACTACATTTTATGTAACAAGCCTAAACTTTTAAAAATTGGACAAATGAGAAAACTTGTATCACTACTGACGGTGTTGATGCTTTTTACTGCATCCACATTCGCTCAAAACAAAACTGTTACCGGTAAGGTAACAGAATCGAATGGTACGCCTGTTTCAGGTGCTACCATCAGTGCCAATGGCAAACCAGTTGGCGCCACCAGTGCAAGTGGCGACTTTTCGGTTGCTGTACCAACGGCCACTACTTCTATTGTGGTTACTTCTATCGGTTATAATGACCGTACTGTAACACTCACCGGAAGTGCTTTATCCATTACCTTAACGACTGCCGATGCAAACAGTGTATCAGAAGTAGTTGTAACGGGTTATACCAGCATCCAGCGTAAGAAATTCTCTGGTGCCATTGCCAATGTATCTTCTGATGAAGTGAAGAAACAACCTTTTGGTTCATTCGACCAGGCCCTCCAGGGTCAGGCTTCGGGTGTTTCAGTAGTGGCAAACAGTGGTCAGCCTGGTTCCAACGCTGTAGTACGTATCCGTGGTAATGGTTCAATCAGCGGTGGTAACGTACCATTATATATTATGGATGGTATTGAAATTACTGCTGCCGATTTCTCCAGCCTTAACCAGGGCGATTTTGAACGTGTTGAACTGTTGAAAGATGCGGTAGCTACTGCTATGTACGGTTCTCGTGGTGCAAATGGCGTAATCGTAATCACTACCCGTCGCGGTCGTGCAGGAGCACTGCAACTGAACTATGATGCTCAAGTGGGATGGAGCTCATTGCCGCAGGATCGCCTGGTAATGATGAACAGCGATCAGAAAATTACCTATGAATTACAGCGTGGTAACCCTTATGGCTGGACGACTGCTGAAGCCGACAGCTTACGTAAAGTAAACTTTAGCTGGAAAGACGCTTTGATGCAGACAGGTATGACTCATCAGCATATGATCAGTGCAAGTGGTGGTAGTGCAACCAGTAAATTCTTTGCTTCATTGTCATATATGGATCAGGAAGGTATTGTTCGTACCACTGGCTTAAAACGTTATACAGCTCGTATCAACGTGGACAACACTATTAAAAACTGGCGTTTTGGTGTAAACCTGCAGGCAGGTTTCTCTAAACTGGTACAAACTGGTGAAGCCAACACAGGTATTGCAACTCCATTGAACGCTATTCGCTGGTCTAACCCTTATGAGCGTGACAGGGATCCAAGAACAGGTGATTTTCAGCAATTGGGTGGTGCAGGTTACCTCTATTCTGGTCAGCCTAACGGAGCTATGGAACTTTTTCTGGACTATAACAATTCAATCCAGTTAAAGACGGTAGCAACTACTTACCTGGAATTCCATTTTCCATTCCTGAAAGGTTTATCGGCCAGAACGAACTGGGGTATCGATTATACCAATAATGAATCAACTACATTCAACGATCCTCGTACCGCAGGTGCGCAGGCTCGTAACGGCTCTCTCAACAGAAACAGTGCCTGGAATTTCCGTTATACTGGAACAACTTCTCTTAACTACAAGAAGAACTTCGGCAAACACGAATTTGATGGTGGCATTTTCACAGAAGTGGTTAAAAACGATTCAAGAAACTTTGGTTTTACCGGTTATGGTTTTACCAATGGTTTCACCAATGAAGCTGGTTTAACTGCAGGTAGTACTGCCAATGCCAACTATATTCCTGCCATTGGTGGTGGTGGTACCAGAAACGGTATCCTGTCATACTTTGGTATATTCAACTATGGTTACGACAGCAAATACTATGTAACCTTAGTAGGCCGTCGTGATGGTTCATCACGTTTTGGTGTAAACAACCGTTTCGCCAATTTCGGTTCAGTGGGTGTTACATGGGTTGCTTCTTCAGAAAAATTCATGGAGAACAGCAAGTTGTTTGATGACCTTCGTGTACGTGCAAGTATTGGTACAACCGGTAACAACAATACACAGGCTGGTGACTTCCCTATTCCAATCCTTGGCCGTTCTACCTATGCAGGTGTTAGCGGATGGTCTCCCGGATCTCCAGGTAACTTAGACTATCGTTGGGAAACCAACCGTACCATCAATTTTGGTATCGACTTCGCTATTCTGAAAAGAAGACTGAGTGGTAGCATTGAATTGTACGACAGAAAAACACTTGATCTGTTCTATGCATTACCAATCGATCCGGCTATCAGTGGATTCGCCAGCATCCCAAGTAACTTTGGTAGCTTACGTAACCGCGGTATTGAAATATCATTACGTGGTGATGTATTGAAAACAAAGGATTTCACATGGACTATCGCTGCTAACCTTACTTATAACCAGAACAGAATTCTGGATCTGCCAACAGACTCAGTTGTATCTGGTATCACTATCCTGAAAGAAGGAAAACCAGTGAATACTTTATACCTCGTTCCATATGCTGGTGTTAACCCTGCAAATGGCAATGCCCAATATCAGAAAAAAGATAAAAGCACTACCATGGTGTACACACCAAATGATAAAGTGTACCAGGGTACTTCAGATGCCCCTTGGTTTGGCGGTATCACATCATCATGGTCTTACAAAGGTTTCGACCTGAGTGCCCAGTTGAACTTCTTCCTGAGCAGGGTTCAGTACAACAACGATAAAAACAACGTTGTAAACCCAACTTATTTCTATGATAATATGTGGGTTGAAATGCTGAAAGAATGGAGAAATCCAGGTGATATTACCAATATTCCAAGACCTACAGCAGGTGCTACCACATTAGGCCCAGCTAACCCTTACCAGACACAAACTACTTTCTTCCTCGAAGATGGCAGTTTCTGGAGATTACGTAACGTAACCTTAGGTTATACTGTTCCGGCTAAATTGTTGGCCAAAACAGGTCTTCGCTCTGCACGTGTATTTGTTCAGGGTCAGAACTGGTGGACTGGTACCAAATTCCAGGGCTTCGATCCTGAAGCAACAGGAACATCGCTGGTGGGTGCACAATACCCAGCACTGGTACAAACAACCATCGGCTTGAATATTGGATTCTAATCACCAATCAAAATGCATAATATGTATAACAAGATTATAAAAAATACAATCGTCGCCTTTGCAGCATTTACATTGGTGCAGGGGTGTTCAAAAAAGGAAGTCATTGAACTGACTCCCCAATTCTCACTGGATGCCTTGAGTAATCCTTCCAGCATGAAACAGGTGGAAGAAGTGTTAACAGGCGCATACGGATCTTTAAGAGCTGCTGACTATTTTGGATCTGGTAGTGGTACCGGTGCCGGATGGGCGCTGATGCCGGATGTAATGAGTGATAACCTTTATGAGGTTGCTGCGGAAACACTGGCCAACTCAAGAACTATGGCCGACTTTCTGTATAACTCGTCAACAGGCCAGATATTCAATTTATATTCTGCACCTTATAGTACCATTGCGCATGCTAATATTATCCTGAGAGATGTTGACAAATTTACCAATGCCAACAACCAGGGTCAGGCAAACAGAATCAAAGGTCAGGCTTATGCTTTACGCGCTATGGCCCATTTTGACCTGTTCCGTTATTTCGCTGTAAAATACGACCGTAGCAGTACAGCAGATCTGGCAATGCCTTATATCAAAGATTTCACCGTTTCTACTTCAGTAAAACCTGTTCGTAGCAATAACAAAGATTTCTATGATAATATTTTTGCTGATCTGAACCAGGCTGTTACATTGTTAGGAAATGTTGACCAGGCTGTAAACCCAGCAACTGGTTTAACAAGACCTTTCCTTGATCGCAATGCTGCTTACGCATTATTGGCAAGAGTAAACCTCTATGCCGGTAACTGGGCAGAAGCTGCTACTGCCGCAACAAATGCACTGAATGGTCGTCCGTTGGCAACTACACAGACTGCATTTACAGGTATGTACAAACAAACCGATAGAGGTGAAATCATCTGGAATGTTCAGTTTGAAGCTGGTCAGTCTGGTCCTACTTTCCTTGCGTTCTTTGCAACAAGTAACCGTAACTATTTCAGACCATCTCCAGATATTGCAACAATTGCTGGAAATACGGGATTGATTCAAAGCAATGACCTGCGTTACCAGGCTTATTTTACAAATGTTCCTGCTGCTGGTAATCCAACACCAAACCTGGCGATTACCAAATACAGAGGTAAAAATACATTGGTAGATGGTAATGCTAATTTCATTGCGCTTCGTAGTGGTGAAATGTACCTGATCCGTGCTGAAGCAAATGCCCGTTTGGGTGGTGCCAATGAAGTGACTGCACTTGCTGATCTGAATGCTCTGCGTGCTGCACGTATTTCCGGTTATACTCCGGTAGTATTAACTGGCACTGCATTGATCAATGCTATTGCTGATGAAAGAAGAAGAGAAATGTTTGGTGAAGGCCACCGTTTCTTTGACCTGAAAAGAACCACTCGTACCATTGCCCGTGGTACACCTTGTGGAACTTCTGTTTCATCATCAGGCGCTTGTAACCTTGCTTCAACTGCCAGAGAATGGGCATTGCCTATTCCTGAAAATGTATTGGGTGCCAATAAAAACCTGGTTCAGAATCCTGGATATTAATTCAGTTTTGTTCCTATACATAAAAAACTCCCGGTATGTGTTACCGGGAGTTTTTTTATGTGCATATCATTAAGCCCTTTTAACCCGCTCCCATAAAACAAATGACTTACCTCCGAGGTATTGACAGGTTCCTACAATGATTGCTGCATTTGCCATCAAAAAATAAAAAGGAAAAAAGAAGAGTCCCGGTAGTCGTTTGAACCTGCTAAAAAGCCAGCCCAACAATGCCCAGCCATAAAAAATAAACTGCATCATGCAGATGAAAAATATCCATGAACTGTCTGTTTGAAAAAACTGCAGTAATCCTGCAACCAACAATATCATCATCGCATAAGGAACAACCAGCCATCTGAAAAGTTTCCGGCTGATAAACTGAAATGCAGCATAGGAATAATTGTTACAAAATTGCAGCAACTTCATACGTTGCAGGAATTGTATGCTACCCGCTGCAATCCTTAATTTTCTTTTCCACTCATCAGCAATCGTCTCCGACATTTTTTCTGTTCCATGTGCCCCTGGTTCATATACCACTCTTTTACCCTTTTCAATTAGCTGCATTGTTATGAGCATATCCTCACAAATGGTATCAGCGGGAACCATTTCCAGGTATGCACGACGAATGGCATATAATTCTCCGGCGGCTCCGGTGATAGAAAATGCCCGTGAATCATATTGCCTGAGCTTCGATTCATACTTCCAGTAAAAACCTTCAACAACAGTACCTCCTTTACTGTCTGTTGTTATCACCCGCTTCTCCCCGGCTACCGCTCCAATGAGTGGATCCTGAAAATATTTGACCAGTTCAACCAACGCTTCCTTATTCAACATTGTATTGGCATCTGTACAGACGACTATATCCGATTCAATTTTTCCGATTGCACTGTTAATAGCTGCAGCTTTCCCTTTTCGGACAGGATGATGTAATAACAGGGCTCTTTTTTCAGCTGCCACTACCTTATCTGTTCCATCTGTTGATCCATCAGTTACCACAATAACCTGCAATAAATCTGGAGGGTAATCCAATGCAAAAGTATTCTCCAGCTTTTCACTGATATAACCTATCTCGTTATAAGCGGCTATCAGTACAGTAACAGACGGATAATAAGGCGGATATTGCTTTACAGGCTTAAACCGGCTGATCAAAAATGAGAGTACAGGATATATGGCATACGGATATGCAATCACTACTATTAGACTATATATCACTGCATTCATCTGCTAACTTTGTTTAGGGCAATGCCTGATTCTCATTGGCATTCCGGGAATCTACAATATTAAGTAAGATTTCAGGAGCCGGAAAGAATGACTGGTTCACCCGACAGGATATCCACATAAGGCAATTTACACGCTTTTGGGGGCGGCTATTATTTATCTTTACCTATTAAATACATCTTTTGCTATGCTTAAAGTAGGCGTTTTCGGCGTTGGACACCTGGGTAAGTTTCACCTGAACAACTGGAAAGAGATCAAAGACGTGAAGCTGGTTGGCTTTTTCGACCCCAATAATGATAATGCCCGTATTGCAGTAGAGGAATACGGTTTGAAAAGGTTTTCCGATGAAGAAAAATTAATGGATGCCTGCGATATCATTGATGTTATTACGCCTACAGACCATCATTTTGATATCTGTATGATGGCCATCCGGAAAGGCAAACATGTGTTTGTAGAAAAACCACTGGCCCATACCATACAAGAGGGTCGCGATCTTGTCAACATCGTTCGGGAAGCCAATGTAAAAATGCAGGTTGGACATGTAGAGCGTTTCAACCCTGCCTATATGGCCATACAGGACATGAACCTCAATCCGATGTTTATTGAAGTACACAGGTTGGCACAGTTCAATCCAAGGGGTACCGAAGTGAGTGTGATCCTTGACCTCATGATCCATGATATCGACATTATTCTGAGCCTCGTAAAAAGTGATGTAAAAAACATTTCTGCAAGTGGCGTGGCCGTTATGACTGAAACACCCGATATAGCCAACGTTCGCATTGAATTTAACAATGGCTGTGTGGCCAATCTTACCAGCAGTCGTATCAGTATGAAAAAAATGCGCAAGATGAGACTGTTTCAGAAAGATGCCTATATAGGTATTGATTTCCTGGAGAAAAAAACAGAGATCATTAAACTCAAACAGCCGGATGACCAGAATGTTTTTTCTTTTGACATCGATACCCAAAACGGCAAGAAAACCATTGCCATTGCAAACCCCATTGTTCCCCAGGCCAATGCCATTAAACTGGAACTGGAATCTTTTGTAGATGCTATCCTCAATAATAAACCTACCGTGGTAAGTGAAATCGACGGCTTCCTTGCCATGGAAGTGGCGCACCAGATATTGGACAAAATCAATAATACCAGTATACTGGTGTAACACATGCAAGGCAAAAAGAAACAAATCAGTTGGTATATTTTTTCCGACTTCCTTTTTGCCATCGCTGGTTCAGTATTGTTTTTTTATTTCCTTCTCCCTGGTATAACAGAACAGCCGGCAAAAAAAGATATTATACGCTCTGTAGGAATAGCCTGCATATGGTTATTGGTTTTCGGTTTATCAGGCACTTACCAGAAATCTTTATACGAAAAATCGAGGCTCAATGAAATAACAGAAACCTTTATTCAAACTGTTATTGGGAGTATGGCCATCATTGTATTTGAATTTTGGAGACATCCTGATTTTTTCATCTTCTTCACTGTTTTTTTTCTTGTTCATTTCATCCTCTTTGCCATAGACAGAAGCATTGTACTGTTACTCATTAAAAAATCTATCCTGAACGGACATATTCGTTTTAATACACTGATTATTGGTAATAACAAAGAAGCTGTAAAAGTGTATCATGAAGTAATCAAAAACTTTCACTACCTCGGTATGCAGGTAGTAGGTTTTGTAACACATGAGCAGAAAACAAGCAATGGCCTGAGTAAATGGATTCCAAGACTTGGCTCAACAGAAGAACTGAACAGTATCATACAACAGTACCAGGTAGAAAAAGTAATACTGGCACTGGAGAAAAAAGATCATACACTGATTGATGAGTTGGTTTATACACTCACCGAAAAAGAAGTAGACATCAAGCTGGTAGCGGATACGCTTGACATTGTTTCCGGCTCTGTAAAAACCAATAATATTTTTACCGCTTCCTTAATTGACCTGCGCACCAATCCACTCAGCGCCTGGCAGCAGAATATCAAACGTATTACAGATGTACTTGTAGCAGTTTGCGGATTGATCTTACTTTCGCCCTTTCTTCTGTTGATTGCCATCCGTACAAAGTTTTCATCAAACGGACCTGTCATTTATGCCCAGGAGAGAATAGGTTACAATGGCAAACCATTTACCATTTATAAATTCAGGAGCATGGTTGATGACGCAGAAAAAGATGGCCCTGCTTTATCCAGTGATCATGATTCACGTATTACAGCATGGGGCAAAATTATGCGTAAATGGAGGCTCGATGAATTACCACAACTCTGGAATATTCTCACTGGTGATATGAGTCTGATTGGACCAAGACCAGAACGGAAAGTGTATATCGACCAGATACTGCAACAAACACCTTATTACCGTTACCTGCTGAAAGTAAAGCCCGGACTCACCTCCTGGGGCATGGTGCAGTTTGGCTATGCCAGTAATATTGATGAAATGATCCAGCGAATGAAATACGACCTGATCTACATTGAAAATGCTTCACTCCTGCTCGATTTCAAAATCATGATACACACTTTACGGATTATACTTTCTGGTAAAGGAAAATAGGCTGCTCATTTTCTGGCAGCCTATTTTGTTGACATTATTTTAATAGCTATTACAGTACCCCTTTTGTAGAAGGAAAATGATTGGAGAAAGGATCCCGCCTTACAGCCATCCTGATCGACTTGGCAAAGGCTTTGAAAATGGCTTCAATTTTATGGTGTTCATTCTCTCCCTTGCATTCAATATTCAGGTTACATTTAGCGGCATCACTGAACGATTTGAAGAAATGAAAAAACATTTCCGTTGGCATTTCACCAATTTTTTCTCTTTTAAATTCGGCATTCCATACCAACCAGTTTCTCCCACCGAAATCAATGAGTACTTTGGCATCAGCCTCATCCATAGGCAAGGCAAAGCCATATCTTTCCATCCCCCTTTTATCTATCAAGGCTTTGGCAAATGCTTCTCCCAATGCAATCCCCGTGTCTTCAATGGTATGGTGTTCGTCAATATGAAGATCGCCTTTTGTTTCAATGGTAAGATCAATCTGACCATGTCTGGCAATCTGGTCGAGCATATGATCAAAGAATCCAATACCAGTATGAATAGACGATACACCGGTACCATCAAGATTCAGGTTGATACTGATTTTTGTTTCATTGGTATTACGTTCATGCTGCACTTTTCGCAAACCAAGTTTTAAAAAACTGTAGATTATTTTCCAGTCATCTGTCTCTAAAGCAATGGTTGAACGGAGTTCCGCTTCCTGTTCTGCTGTAAGAGAATGCAGGGGCGATTTTAAATAGATGGCTTTACAACCCAGGTTTTTGGCTAACTGTATATCGCTCCACCTGTCTCCAATAACATAAGAATTGGTCAGATCGAATTTCGATGCATCAAAAAAATGTTGCAGCAAGGCTGTACCTGGTTTACGTGTAGGCTGATTGTCTGCCGCAAAAGTCCGGTCGATGATCATCTCATCAAATACAAAACCCTCTCCTGCCAGTGTACGGATCATGAGATCATGATAAGGAAAGAAATCTGTCTCAGGATAACTGTCTGTTCCCAAACCATCCTGATTTGTAACCATCACTTTGTAATAATCAAATGATGCAGCAATCTGCGATAAAGCAGTAATACTCCCTTTTACAAATACAGTCTTGTCAATACGATCAATCTGAAAATCTTCCGGAGGTTCCTGTAACACTACACCGTCACGATCTATAAATAATACTGGTTTCATTTTCTTACTTAATTTTTACACGCGCTGCTTTTACTTCTGCGGGGGTAACAGCAGATGCTTTATTGCTCCAGCTATTCCTGATATAGGTTAATACATCTGCAATCTGCGCATCGGTCAGATCCGGATTAGCAGACATATTGTTGTCATAATACTCCCCATCCAGTTCAACCCTTTCCGTCATCCCTTTTACAATAACGCGTACCAGATAAAGCTTATCATTGCCTTTGACTTTTGATGCTGCATCCAATGGCGGATTTAGTCTTGGAACACCACCCCCATCGGCCTGGTGACAGGCCATACATCTCTGCAGGTACACTGTTTTACCTCTCTCCAAAGAAGCTTTTAAAGGAGGCTGAATCACAACAGTTTTCTTTTCCGGTAATACAAATGCACTACTGATCAATAAAATAATCAAACTATAAACAAACTTCATGTACGCTTATTTTGACGGATAACTGATTTTATAAATGGTTCCTTTTACATCATCTGACACATACAATGACCCATCTGGGCCCTGTGTAAGTCCGCAGGGTCTGTGCTGAGCATCTCTTGGATTTTTCACCACGCCAGTTCCTGAAAAACCATCTGCAAACACTTCCCATTTACCACTGGGTTTGCCATTTTTAAATGGTACAAATACCACATAATAACCTTCCTGTGGTAAAGGTGAGCGATTCCATGAACCATGAAAAGCAATAAAAGCACCCTGCTTGTATTTTTCAGGAAACTGATTACCGGTATAAAACAACAAAGCATTGGGTCCCATATGTGCCGGGAAGCCTATTAAAGGATCAATAGCATTTTCGCCCCCTGTTTTCTTTCCATCACCACCATATTCTGGCGCCAATATTTTCTTTTGCTGAAAATGATCATAATACACATAAGGCCATCCTGCATTATCGCCTTTGTTAATTGCATACAAAGTTTCTGAAGGAAGTTCTGCACTCACAGTGGTATCAAACATATCAGGATACAAAGTGTACAGCATATCACGGCCATGCATGGTAACATATAATTTGTTTTCATGTCTATTCCAGTCAAGTCCAACCACATTTCTTAAACCCGTAGCATAACGAACACCATTATGGTATCCCTGATCTGCCTGGTCTACTTTAAACTGCCAGATACCACCCGCAGAATCCAGTATCGGACATGGATTCATTCCTTTGGAACCTTTGGTTCTGTCTACTTCCTGACATGAGTTAGATGGCGCACCAATATTTACATAAATATTACCCGCATCATCAAGTGCCAGTGATTTTGATGCATGTTGACGTTTATCCCACAAACCTTTTACAATTCGTTGTGGATTTTCTGCATCTATTACATTTCCCTTATCATCCAGTTTATACCTGTACACATCCTGGTCTGAAGAAGCATAGAGATAACCATTTTTTATCGCTATACCTGTTCCATAATAATTGGCAAAGGTTTTACTGATTTCCATTTTACCATCACCATCAGTATCATGCAGGTAAACAATGCCTTTTCCTTCTTTCAAACGTTCCAGCTTCACATATAAACCGCCCTGTTGTGTGGCAACAATATGCCTCGCGCGACCCAGATTATCAGCAACAATAGAAGCTGAAAAACCAGCGGGTGTTTTTAAACCTGCATTTACCGGATCAGCTACTAACTTTTTAGCCGTAGCAATGGTAGAATCATTTGCTGCAACAATGTTGACCGCTGCACAAAAGATGGCGAAAGAAAACAGAGCCCTTTTTTTCATATACTGTTTGAATTTGAATTAAAATTACAAATGAAAACACAGATTTACTCAGTTTGTCGGTGAAGAGTACCAATCCTGCATGGCATCGACCAAATCGGTGTTCTCCTTTTCGGTGCCGATGGTAATCCGCAGACAGTTTTCACACAATTCAACATTACTTCTGTCCCTGAGTACAATACCTTTCGTCAATAAAAACTTGTATATCTTTCTGGCATCGGCAATTTTCACCAATATAAAATTGGCATCGGAAGGATACACTTTTTCTACTGTTGGCATCGATTCAAATACTGCTGTTAATGCATTCCGCATATCCACCAGTATTTTAATCATATCATTTACCTGTCCTACTTCCTCCAATGCTTTTAATACTAGTTCCTGTGTCGACTGGTTAATATTATATGGCGGCTTCACTTTATTCATCACTTCTATGATAGACTGCGAAGCAAAAGCCATCCCTAACCGAAGTCCTGCAAGTCCCCAGGCTTTGCTCAGTGTTTGTAACACCACCAGGTTAGGGTATTCAGTAAGTTCCTGTACAAATGATTTCTGTTGTGCAAAATTGATATAGGCTTCATCAATGACAACAATGCCGTTGAAATTATTCAATACCATTTCAATATCTGTTCTGTTCAGTGAATTCCCCGTTGGGTTATTGGGCGAACAGAGCCAGATGATTTTTGTATGTGCATCGGTGAGGTTTTCCATATGAACCAGGTCAAGCTGGAAATCGGGCAACAAGGGTGCTTTTCGTATTTCTACGTCATTGATATGGGCACTTACTTCATACATGCCATAGGTGGGTGGACAGATGAGTACATTATCTTTTCCCGGTTCACAGAAACAGCGGAACAATATATCAATACATTCATCACTGCCATTTCCCAAAAAAATATGTTCAGCGCCAACACCTTTTATGGTACTCAGTTTTTGTTTAACGGTCTGTTGGTGCGGATCGGGATAACGGTTATACCATTTGGTTAATGGCGATCCCAGACTGTTTTCATTGGCATCCAGAAACACTTTGGCTTCTCCGCTAAATTCATCACGCGCTGAAGAATAGGGTTTCAGTTTTTTGATATTGTCTCTTATAAGTTGTTCCAGGTTAAACATATAATAGCTTACTTGTCATTTTAAAAATTTATTGCCTGATGAGTACTGCGTTTCTGTGCGCCTCCAATCCCTCAGCCGCTGCCATGGTTGCAACGGTTGATGCAATACCTGCCAATCCTTCTTTGCTGAGTTTTTGATAAGTGATCTTTTTTACAAAAGAATCGAGACTCACACCACTATAGGCTTTTGCAAAACCATTGGTGGGCAGGGTATGATTGGTGCCACTGGCATAATCACCCACACTCTCCGGTGAATAATGACCCAGAAACACAGAACCCGCGTTGATGATTTTGTCAGCCATCAGTTCATCATTTTCACAGGAAATAATCAGGTGTTCTGCAGCATATTCATTGACCAGGTCAATGGCTTCGTTTAGTTCTTTTACAATGATGGCTTTGCTGTTGGCGAGTGCTTTGGCTGCCATTTCTTTTCTGGGCAAATGTTCTAACTGTATTTCCAGTTCCTTCATTACTGCATCAACCAGTGTTGTATCTGTACTCACCAATAATACCTGGCTATCAGATCCATGTTCAGCCTGACTCAGTAAATCGGCCGCCACAAAAGCCGGGTTAGCCGAAGCATCTGCTAGTACACAAACTTCACTGGGTCCGGCGGGCATATCAATCGCAATTCCATCCTGCTGTATCAGTTGTTTGGCGCAGGTGACATACTGGTTACCCGGACCAAATATTTTATACACTTTTGGAACTGTTTCAGTGCCATAAGCCATAGCCGCAATGGCTTGTACACCGCCGATGCTGAAAATTTTTGTGATGCCTACCAGGTTGGCAGCATACACAATAGCAGGATGTAGTTGGCCGTTTTTATCGGGCGGCGAACAAAGGATCACTTCTTTGCAACCTGCTAACTGTGCAGGTATGCCCAGCATGAGAATGGTAGAAAATAATGGAGCTGTGCCACCGGGAATATAGAGACCTACTTTTTCAATACCCACCGCCTTTCTCCAGCAACGAACACCTTTCATGGTTTCTATTACTTCCACCGCTGTTTTTTGCTGTTCATGAAAAGTGCGGATATTATGTGCTGCCTGTTTAATGGCGCGTTTTAAATCATCGGGAACCAGTTCAATGATTTGCGCAATAGCTGCTTCTTTCAGTTCCATACTCTCCAACTGTACACCATCAAACTGTTTGGTGAATTGAAGTACTGCTTTATCGCCATCCTGTTTTACCACATCCATAACAGCTTTTACCTGTTGTTGTAAAGTGGCGGTATCAATAACCGGTCTTTGCAGCAGTTCCTGCCATTGCTGGCGTGATGGATATTCTATTCGTTTCATATAGTTTAACTTATGAGCATTTAGCTTTTAGCCTTTAGCTTTGGATGATCTTTTACAAGTCTGTAAACAGAAATAATCCCTCCTTTCACTTTTCATGTACTAAACAATCATTTTTTCAATGGGCACTACCAGTATACCCTGTGCGCCTGCTGCTTTGAGTTGTTCAATGATATCCCAGAAATCATTTTCATTCAACACACTGTGTACACTGCTCCAACCCGGATCGGCCAGCGGTAATACAGTAGGGCTTTTCATTCCCGGTAACAATGCAATGATTTCTTTCAGTTTATCGTTGGGTGCATTCAACAGGATATACTTATTGTTCTTTGCTTTTTTAACCGACTGTATACGAAACAGGAGCCGATCAATTAACTGCACTTTTGCAGGATCGAGTTCATTGTTCCGTATCAATACGGCCTGCGATTGCAGGATGGTTTCTGCTTCCTGCAAACCATTCATGAACAGAGTTGAACCGCTGCTTACCAGATCGCAGATGGCATCGGCCAAACCAATACCGGGTGCTATCTCCACGCTGCCACTGATTTCATGAATCTCTGCTTTTACTCCTTTTTCACGCAGAAAGGATTCAACAATGACCGGATAGCTGGTAGCAATTCTTTTGCCTTCGAGGAAGGAAGCATCTTTATATTGCTCACCCCTGCGAACGGCCATACTCAGCCGGCATTTACCAAAACCCAGTTTTTCTACCACGGTGAGCTTTTTCTTTTTTTCGTACACCACGTTCTCACCCACAAATCCAATATCGGCCACCGCATCTTCTACATACTGCGGAATATCATCATCCCTCAAAAAATATACTTCGAGGGGGAAATTGGAGGCTTCTGCTTTCAGTTTGTTTACACCATTGCTGATATCGATACCACATTCCTTCAACAAACGAATGGAATCATCGTGCAAACGGCCGCTTTTCTGGATCGCTAATTTTAGTTTCATAGTTCTGCGTTAAAATAAAAAGGGCTCACCTGTTGGTAAGCCCTTTAATGTTTATGATCAGCACATAACACCAACAGCCTACCCTCTGGGTAAGTAATGATGATGGTGGATATGCGCAAATTGTTTCATGAGAGGGCAAAAATACAGTCAATGCCGTTCGTACGCAAATTTTTTTCGCCCGATCATCCATTACCCATACACAACTACCCGGGATTCCCTAACTTTCATCTCCCCAAACACAGTACACATGCGAAAATTATCCTTTTTTCTCCTGGTATTGCTTGCCTCTTCCACTGCAATGGGGCAGCAAAGAAAACTGGTCTGGCGCGATGAGTTTTCGGTTAACGGTCTCCCCGATTCTACCAAATGGAACTATGATGTGGGCGGTCATGGCTGGGGTAACAATGAATTACAATACTATACGTCTAAGAATACACGCAACGCCAGGGTGGAAAAAGGCTTTCTGATTATTGAGGCGCACAAGGAACAGATAGGCGATAATACATACAGTTCTGCAAGATTGGTAACCAAGGGCAAGGGCGACTGGACCTATGGCCGTATTGAAGTACGCGCCAAACTACCCAAAGGGGTGGGCACCTGGCCCGCCATCTGGATGCTGGCCAGCACCCCAAAAATTACCTGGCCCGATGATGGCGAAATAGATATCATGGAACATGTGGGGTATAACCAGGGGACCATTCATGCATCGGCACATACCAAAAAATATTTTCACAGTATCGGCACCCAAAAAACAGGAACCGTATCAGTTCCTGATTGCAGCGAAAAATTTCATGTGTATGCACTGGAATGGGATAAAGAAACCATTACCATGTTTGTTGACAATAAACCTTATTTCAGTTTTAAAAACGAACATAGCGGTAACGATGCATGGCCGTTTGACAAACCCTTTCACCTCCTGCTCAATATTGCGGTGGGCGGCTCCTGGGGCGGACAAAAAGGCGTAGATGAAAAAGTGTATCCGCAACAGATGATTGTTGATTATGTGCGTGTGTATCAGTGAAGACCAAGAAGACCGAAAGTCGGAAAGACCGGAAGTCCGAAAGATGATCAACTCATTTAAAAACATCTTTCGGTCTTTCCGACTCGCTGACTTCCGGTCTCCCGGACTAAAAATAAAAACCACCAACTAAAATAGAACGCTATGAAAAAATTGTTCTTCGGTTTGTTGATGCTGGGCTTCAGTGTAACTGCTGTATATGCCCAGGACGACAATACCTATCGTACACCTGCCAAAGAAGTGATGGAACTGCTGCTGGCCAAACCCACACCTTCAGTGAGTATCGACGGAAAAGCAGAATGGATGCTGCTCAGTGAACGAAACAGTTATCCAACAGTTGAAGAATTGGGTCAGCCTGAATTACGTGTGGCTGGTCTGCGTATCAACCCGAATAATTTTTCTCCGAGCAGACAGAATTTCATCAATAATTTCACACTGCAGAACATTAAATCGGGACAAAGTTCACAGGTAACGGGCTTACCCGCTAATTTACTGGCAGGTGGTGTGAGCTGGAATCCTTCAGAAACAAAAATTGCTTTCACACATACCACTGGTTCACGTGTTGATTTATATGTGATTGATGTTGCTACAAAAAAAGCAACCAGGATCAATAAACAAGCATTGAATACGGTGCTGGGTACTTCTTATACCTGGGTTGATGACAATACCATCATCTACAAAGCCGCTACACAATCTGCGGCCAATGCACCCAAAAGACCTATTACACCAAAGGGTCCAACCATTCAGCAGAACCTGGGTAAAGCGGCGCCGAGTCCTACTTATCAGGACCTGATCAAATCGCCTTTTGATGAACAGCTGTTTGAGTTTTATGCCATGGGGCAACTCATTCAAAACAAAAACGGGGTAGAAACAGTGTTGGGTAAACCCGGTATTGTTTCAACTTTCAGTTTATCACCCGATAAAAAATACATGATGGTAAGAACCATCCGTAAACCTTTCTCTTATCTCGTAACGGCCAATGGATTTCCTTCTACCATCAGCATTACTGATTTAACTGGTAAAGTGGTAAAAGTATTGGCTGAATTACCTTCTTCTGAAGGAACACCTTCCGGTTACGATAACACACAAAATGTACCAAGAGGTTTCGACTGGCGCGATGATGAAGCAGCAACCATTACCTGGGCCATGCCTTTGGATAGTGGTTTGATTAAAAAACAGGTAGAATACCATGATGCCGTTTATGCATTAAGCGCACCTTTTACCGGTGAGGCGAAAGAGTTGTTCAAAACCAAAACACGTTATGCGGGTACCACCTGGGGCAATGAAACATTGGCCATGGTGCAGGAAGTATTAAGATCAAAACAAACCATTCGTGTGAGCAGGTATAACAGCAGCAACGGTTCACTTGAATTATTGATGGAAAGAAACCAGACCGATGCCTATAATAATCCGGGTTCTCCTGTTTTAACACGCAATAAATTTGGCAGACCTGTGATCCAGACCACAGATAACGGAACAAAAATTCTGATGAACAATACCACAGGTGCTTCTGCCAAAGGTGATCTTCCTTTTCTTTCCAAGTTTGACCTGGCCACTAAAAAGAATGATATCATCTGGCGCTGCCAGGAAGGTGTGTATGAAACAGTGAATGAAGTGTTGGATGCCGATAAACTGGTTTTATTAACGCGCAGAGAATCGCAGACTGATGTACCCAACTATTATATTAAGAATCTGGTACTTCGTATTGCCGATAAAGCCATCACACAATTCAGCAATCCATATCCGCAACTGGAAGGGGTAAAAAAAGAAAAAGTAAAATACAAAAGAGCCGATGGTGTTGACCTCACCGGCGATCTGTATTTACCCAAAGGATACAATAAAGACAAAGATGGTCCACTGCCGCTGATCATCTGGGCTTATCCAAGAGAATTCAACAGTGCTGCTGATGCTGCACAGATTCGTGGAAGCCAGTACCGTTTTACCAGCTTAAGCTGGGGCTCTCCTATTTATTATGTAACGCAGGGTTATGCTGTGCTCGATAATGCTGAAATGCCTATTGTAGCAACTTCTGCCGACAAAAAACCCAATGACAATTTTATTGCACAGTTAAAGATGAATGCAGAAGCAGCCATCGGTCATTTATCTGGTCTGGGTGTGGCTGACAAAAACCGTGTAGGTGTAGGTGGACACAGTTACGGTGCTTTCATGACCGCTAATCTGCTGGCGCATACCAACCTGTTTAAAGCCGGTGTGGCAAGAAGTGGTGCATATAACCGTACGTTGACGCCTTTTGGTTTCCAGAATGAGGATCGTACTTACTGGCAGGCGCCACAGTTGTATTATGAAATGAGTCCGTTTAGTTATGCCGATAAAATTAAAACGCCGATCCTCTTAATTCATGGCGACAGTGATGATAATACCGGCACCTATCCTATCAACAGCGAACGTTTATATGCAGCAATCAAAGGCCATGGCGGAACCGTTCGTTTTGTGTTCCTGCCTTATGAAGCACATGGTTATCGTGGGAAGGAAAATGTATTGCATACTTTGTGGGAACAGCAACAGTGGTTAGATAAGTATGTGAAGGGAGCGAAATAAAATTCAGTTCATTAATAAGAAAGCCATCCGCCTGAGGCGGATGGCTTTCTTATTCGAGTAAATCGAACATCAAAGGTTAGAATTATAGTTATTGCTTCAACAATCCTTCCACTGTCTCTTCAAACTCTTTCTTCAATGTCTCATGTCGCTTTCCCGTTCCCGGTCCTTCAAAACCGGCATGTATTTTTGCCACTTTACCATTCTTACCAATAAAGATGGTGGAGGGGAAGTATTTTATTTTGGTGAGCTGTGGTAAGGTTTTTTCGGTGCGCAAAGTATCAGACACTGTTACACCTGTTACCAGCATAGGATACTGAACATCAAATTTTTTCTGGAACTTTTTGATGCTGTTCACGGCCAGGTTAAAATCTTCATAGTATTCATAGGCCAGCGACACAATCTCCACACCCCTGTCTTTGTTCTTTTTATAGAATGAACTAAGAAATGCCGTTTCATCCATACAATTCGGGCACCATGATCCCATGATCTGTACAATCACCACTTTATCTTTGAATCTTGCATCCTGTATAGATACCTGTTTCCCATTGAGATCAGGAAAACTGAAATTGAGTTTCTCTTCTCCCTCTTTCATAAACATGGCCCCGGCATCGGGTAAAGTCACGGTATCATTTTTTACTGCTTCCCATGGTTCTATGCTGCTGGCTCCGGAATAATAAAATCCCTTGCTGATGGAACTGTCACTATTGATATGCGCTTTGAAAAAATAGGCATGACTACCATCAAAAGTGGATAGTTTTAAAGAGTCGCCATCTACCACACCTTGCAGATAGCGATAGTCGCCACTAGGTGCAATAAAAGTACCGGAGAGTTCATTGCCTTTTTGTACAAACTCAGCAATCGCAGGTCTGGGAGAACCATCGGCCCTGAAAAATGTTACGGCCCATTTTCCTGCAATATTTTTGTCAGCATTCTTGTTTACGCTGAATCTTTCATCTGTGCCAGCCACTGCCTCAAAAGGCATATCAATAAAACCGGTTGACCCGGCTTTGGTCCAGGTTCCTTTTAATTTGTCATTGCCTTCTTTTACCAGTTTGAAAGAGGATTCAAAAACGGGCATATGCACCAGTATGGAATCGCCATTGAGTAAAATATCGGTTACTTCAATTTGCTCCTCCCCGTTTTTGATGACCCAGCTAATGGAATCATTCAACTGTTTTACCTCAAAATTGAATACAATATGATTGCCATCTTCACGCAACAGTTTTCCCTGCCAGTCACCTGTTTTTAATGTTGTTGAAGGACCACCCGAACAGGCTGCAAATAAAACTGACATATAGAGAAACATTTTTTTCATAGGAGAAATTGATTTTACAAATATAAATATAGTCTGGTCTACAAGTATGTTAATACCTCCTTCCGCTGCGAAAACTCTATTTCCTCCCTTCTCTGCGGTGAAAAGTCGGGGAAGTACACCGCAGAGAAGAGAACGCAAAGGTTTCAGGGAGATGAATTGCTATTGCATAAAGCACTGAAATCTTTATCTTAGAGCAAACCCAACCCTTTATGAGACTCGCGATTGCTGCTTTTCTATGCCTGTTCTGCATTGGTTTGCTGGCACAGGATCATTACCTGTTTGTAGGCACTTATACTTCCGGGAAAAGCAAGGGCATTTATGTATTCCGCTTCAACTCACAAAACGGCGAAGTGCAATGGGTAAGCAGTACCGACAGCGCTACCAATCCCTCTTTTCTTTCTTTATCGCCCGATGGTACCAAGTTGTATGCTGTGAATGAAACCGGTGGTGAACAACCCGGTTATGTAAGTGCTTATGATTTTGACCAGGCCACAGGTCAGTTGTATTTTATCAATGCACAGCCCAGTGGTGGAGATCATCCCTGTTTTGTTACTGTAGATAAAACCGGAAAATGGGTGGTGGTGGGTAATTATACCGGTGGTAACCTGGCAGCTTTCCCTGTTAACAAAGAAGGCGGATTACAACATTATGCGCAATTGATTCAACACTCAGGCAGCAGTGTCAATAAAACAAGGCAGGATAAACCACATGTACATGCCACTTTCTTTTCACCGGATGATAAATACATACTGACCCCCGACCTCGGTACCGATAAAGTGATGCTTTACCAGTTTAATCCTTTGCTCAAAAAACCACTGAAGCCTGCTGCCATGCCTTTTGCAGCTTCTGCACCGGGCAGCGGACCAAGACATCTTGACTTTCACCCCAATCAGCGTTTTGTATATGTACTGGAAGAATTAACAGGCAGCATCAAAGCATACCGTTACAATAATGGGTTTATGACGGGCATTCAAAATATTGCCACACATCCCGCCGATTATATGGGGCAGCCGGGTAGTGCAGATATTCATGTGTCTCCGGACGGAAAATTTTTATATGCTTCGAATCGGGGCGATGAAAACAACCTGGCTATTTTTTCCATTGATCAGAATACAGGTAAACTTACTGCAAAGGGTTACCAGGCTGTACCGGGAGCCGGACCCCGGAATTTTATCATTGCGCCCAATGGCAATTTTATACTGGTAGCCAATCAGAAGACCAATAATATTGTCATCTATCGTGTTAATAAAGAAACAGGGTTATTACAACAAATGCTCAGGCAGGTGGAAGTACCCAATCCTGTTTGTTTAAAACTGATTCCCGCTCAACAATAAACTGCTTAATACTTCTATATGCAAAACTGGAAAATAAAAACATCGCTGTTTCTCAACTATTTTGTTTTTGCCATATTACTCAACAGTGTAGGAACCGTGATACTTCAGGTACAACAAAATTTTGGCGTAACCGAAGGCGCTGCTTCTGTGCTGGAAGCCTTTAAGGATCTGAGTATCGCCATTGTTTCTTTTCTCATTTCTTCCTATATCGTTCGCATTGGTTATAAGAATGCCATGCTTATTGCATTAGGCTTCATCAGCATCATTTGTTTTATCATGCCATTTACGGCCAGCTTTTTTACCACCAAACTATTGTTTGCTGCCGTAGGCTCTTCCTTTGCGCTGATCAAAATGTCGGTGTACAGCACCATTGGCTTGGTCACCAAAAATGAAAAGGAACATATCAGCCTGATGAATTTTATTGAATCTTTTTTTATGGTGGGTATCCTCACCGGGTATTTCATTTTCAGTTATTTTGTTGATGATACCAATCCTCAATCTACTGCCTGGCTGAATGTGTATTATCTATTAGGAGGTATTTCATTGCTTGCTTTTTTATTGCTCTGGTCGGCTTCATTGGATGAATCTTCCATTCAGGCCAAAGAACGAAAATCTATGTTCGATGAGTTTGCAGACATGTTTAGCCTCATGGTTAAACCCATTGTTCTGGTATTTGTGCTCTGCGCCTTTTTTTATGTGCTGATTGAACAGAGCATCATGAGCTGGTTACCTACTTTTAATAATAAGGTGTTGCTCTTACCTGCTGCCTTAAGTATACAGATGGCGAGTATTCTGGCAGGCTCTACTGCACTGGGTCGTTTTTTTGCCGGGCTGGTACTTAAAAAATTAAACTGGCTGGTAGTATTGATTTCATGTCTTATACTGGCTGCCGTATTGGTACTGGTTGCTATTCCACTGGCAGAAAAAACAACCGGACAGCCTATTACGGGCTGGGCCACGGCACCTATTGCCGCCTTTGTATTTCCTATGATCGGTTTATTACTGGCACCCATTTATCCTGCTGTTAACTCTGTTATTTTAAGCACGTTGCCTGTTAAACAACATGGATTGATGTCGGGGCTGATCATTATTTTCTCAGCGCTGGGTGGAACCACCGGCTCTATCATCACCGGAAATATTTTTGAGCATTATGATGGCAAACAGGCTTTTTATTTTTCACTGATACCAATGGCCATTCTTGTGGTTTGTTTATTCATTTTTTACAGGCTGCAGCAGAAAACAAAAAAGGCTTAATATGAATGATGCATATTTTCATATCAGTTCCTTGTCTCCCCTGTATGAAGATGTACAGACTGCTGGCATATTTCCCGATTCCAAATATTTTGTAGACAGTATCCCAAAAGACAGTACTGACAGTATACTGAAAGAATACAACGCCCAAAAAGATTTACCCTCTTTTAATCTGCTCACATTTGTACAACAATATTTTCAACTGCCTGATGCCACACAGGAGGAATATTTTTCTGAAAAGAAACCCATCAACATTCATTTGAATGAGCTCTGGCATGTTTTGCAAAGAGACCCTGCAAAATCCGGAGGCACACTCATTGAATTACCCTATCCTTATATTGTTCCCGGAGGCAGGTTCAGGGAAATTTATTACTGGGACAGTTATTTTACCATGCTTGGGCTACAAGTGAGTGGCAGGTTTGATTTGATTGAAAATATGGTTAAAAATTTTGCCAGCCTTATTCATGCCATAGGACATATACCCAATGGCAACAGAACGTATTATATCAGTAGATCGCAGCCTCCGTTTTTCAGTTTAATGGTGAGCTTGTTAGATGCAGCCAAAGGCCATTCTGTACTTGATGAATATTTACCGGCACTTGAAAAAGAATATGCTTTCTGGATGGATGGGGCAGATAAGGTTTCCCCCGAAACCAGCACTTTTCGAAGAGTAGTGCTGATGCCGGATGGTTCTATCTTAAACAGGTATTGGGATGATGATCCTTCACCCAGACCTGAAGCATATGTTGAAGACCTGCATGTGGCTAAAGCAGCCAATAAAGATCCACAGGAAGTGTACAGACATATCAGGGCCGCTGCTGAATCGGGATGGGATTTCAGCAGCCGATGGTTTGAAGATGAAAAACACATGCATACAATTCAGACTACCGACCTGGTTCCGGTTGATTTGAATTGTTTGTTACTGAACCTTGAAAAAACATTATTGTACTGCTACCTCCATAAAAAAAATGAGGAAGCTGTACAACTTTTCACAAAAAAAATAGACAGCCGTTATAAAGCCATTCAGCATTATTGCTGGAATAAGGATCAGGGATTTTATTTTGACTACCACATCAAACAGCTAAAAAATACCGATCGCATTACCATGGCCGGCTGCTTTCCATTGTTTCTTGGTATTGCTGATGAACAGCAGGCAGATGCTGTAGCTGTGATGATCAAACAACAATTACTTTCGGCTGGGGGTGTATTAACCACTACCCTTCAAACCGGGCAGCAATGGGATGCACCCAACGGATGGGCTCCTTTGCAATGGGTTGCTTATAAAGGATTAAGTAATTACCAGCATCAGACGCTAGCAGATGAAATCAAAAGAAGATGGATGCACTTAAATGAAACCACCTACGCAGAAACAGGAAAAATGATGGAGAAGTACAATGTAAAAGATATACATACCAAAGCCGGTGGTGGCGAATACCCCAACCAGGATGGGTTTGGATGGACCAATGGTGTTTACCTCGCACTGGGAGAGGAACAGAGAAATAAGGAATAAGAAATATGAAATGAGTAAGTAAGATTTTATACTTTCTTATTCCTTATTTCATATTTCTTATTTCTTATTTTCTGCTTTCTTATCTGCCTGACTTAACAAACCACCTACAATAGCGATGGCCATGCCCATCATGAGGAAAAGGTATTGAAGCATGTTTTCTTCTCCGATAATAATCATCTGTGCGATGACTAAAATACAGATGACTGATCCTTGTACAATGACCAGCAGATGAAAATGTCTGATTCTTTTTACGACTGTAGCGATTGTAATGATTCCTAGTACACCAATGGCCAATAAAATGATCCAGCCGGGTGTGGCAAAATCTTTGAACATGGTACCGTTGAGCCAATAAAAAGGAATACCAAGTGAAGAGCCTGTTGGGTCTGTGATCAGGCTGTAACCACTATACAATGCTGCAATAACGGCAAGTGTCAGCATTGCGATGGTAAGTTGACGGGCAGCTTTCATACGCAAGGTTTATCGTTGAGAAGTAGATAGTCTTAAGATAAACAGCTTTTCCCGCGCTTGCAAGCGCTTTCCATCAAACCTGCATAAAATGTCAATTACCTGCTCTCTTCACCCCTCACATTTTTTTCGTGGCCACTACTTCAATATCGAATACCAGCACTTTATTGGGTGGAATGTCTTTACTGCGTGTTCTCATGCCATAAGCCTGTGCAGATGGAATGATTACCCGGATCTTACCCCCAACCCTGCATTTAGGTAAAACAAGTTGCCACCCACGTATGAGTCGGCGCAAAGGAAATACAGCGGGATTATCGCGGGTCTGGTCAAACATGCTTCCGTCTGTCAGTAATGTTCCTTTGTAATGAACCGTTACCGTATCTGTTACCGATACATATTCGCCGGTACCGGGTTGTAAAATATGATAGTATACCGATTCAACGCTTCCCGTTGTATCTATCTTTCCGCTCTTTACAGCATCTGCTATTTCCTGTATGTCTTTTTTGGCTTGTGCGAGACTGTCTGCATCTTTTGTATAATCAATTACCGGTGCTTTATTGGTGTTGGGTCTTTTAAACTGATCGTTCTGTTTTGCTTCCTGTTCTTTGAATCCGCCGTTCCATAAATAAAACTGCTCCCCTGTAACACCTGCTCCATAATCAAAGCGATCACCTGCCCTGCCTGTTGCATCAGTTATAAAAATGGCATCTGTTAATGCCACCCATCGACCACCACGCTGCTGTTGTACCCACTGGTTACCAAATAATGCCTTACGTTGCAGGTGACCATTGTCTCCCACAAAATTTTCATTGAAGGAATAGAGTTTATTCAGTGTATTACCATCTTTTGGAGCCCTGAAAGCAGCGATCAGTTTCCAGCGTTGTAATTCGGGAACAAAAAAGTACCCGGTATAAATAGTGGTTTGAGAAGCACTGTCGGCAAGTGCTGTAACCAGAAAGCGATAAGTTTCTCCTGCTTTCCAATTGTACACCCAATGACTATGTCCACCTGTACCTTCGTTCCCAAAATCATTGGTCACAACAGCATCACCTTTGGCGAGTAGTTTTACTTTATTGGAGTCAGCTACTTTGCCGCGATCAATGGCTTCATTACCTGCATCCCATACGGAAAAAATGACACGTCGTTCTTTTTCACTGTTAACCTGTATACCAAAATAGCCTCTCGAAAAACCAGTCGCCATATAATAACTATACAAAGGGTCATAGCCCTGCGGGATTGTTATTTCATTATAAAAACTGATGGCTTTAATGGAATCAGCCAATGGATAACGAAGATGAACCGATGCGGCATTCAATCTTTCTTTTGTATTAAAACGCAACCCTTCCGAAGCAGGACCAGATAAAACAAGGTTTCCAATCCCCAAAGCACCCGGTAATAATTTCTTAGCAGACAATACCAATTCCACAAATCCTGTATCAGTCAACTGTACCGTTCCGATTTTCATTTCTTTTGTCGAAATATTTACCGGTACGGTCATATTCATCTTCTTCCCCTTTACTGCAAGTGTTAGTTGTTTAGCAGCTTTCAGCGAAAGGGCATTCAATGCAATATGCAACTCGCCTGTTTTGGAATTATGTACAAAAAAGCGGAGTTGTGTTGCTGTATCGGACCATAACAGCACATCTTTTCTTGTAGTTGGCCTGTTTGCCTTATATGTATTCTGAGTAGTTGCATAGGCAGTATGAAAAGGAACAACAAATTTTGATTGTGCTTTACTATCTGAGAATGCAACAAGCAGTATCAAGGAAAAAATCAGGAGGCTACGCATCTGTTTGGTTTTTGGTAGCATCAAACTTACAGAAACCTGCTGAGAGTAGTTGTTTTTAGGATTTATCGTGCAGAAAATCCCGAAACCAGTAGCCTGACTGCTTGATGGTGCGCAACTGGGTATTAAAATCTACATGTACCAGTCCAAACCTGGCATGGTATCCTTCTGCCCATTCAAAATTATCGGTGAGTGTCCATGCGAAATACCCACCAACATTCACCCCTTCTTTTTTAGCTCTTAATAAGGCATTAAGGTATTGTTGAAAATAATCGATGCGTTTGGTATCGTCAATCACTCCGTTGATCAACTGGTCTTTATAAAATGCACCACTCTCTGTAATCATGATTTCTTTCACGCCACCATATAACCAGAATCGTTTGATCATCCGGTAAAAGCTATCTGCATTTACTTCCCAGCCCATATCGGTATGCGGCACTTTTCTTGCTACCGCCTTTACTTCAGATGCCTGTATATAGGGAATGAGCGGATTGTATTTTACAGTGGTGCTGAAATAATTCTGAATCCCTATAAAATCAAAATTGAACTGCATGCGTTCCGTATACTTCCATGCTTTGTTATGGAGATGTAATTTATCAAGCAGTGTAAAACCCGGTTCTTGTGGATAGCCCCTGCCCAATAGAGGTTCAATAAATAGACGGTTCAGTAAAATATCGACTCTCTTTGCGGCTTTGATATCTTCTTCTTTCTGTGTAAACGGTACCACTTCACTACAGGAAAAACTGGTACCGATATTTGCCCTGGAAACAGCAGCTCTTATCAGCCTCCCGCCTTCTGCCTGGCACAAGACAGCATTGTGTACTGCTGGTAAAAAATTACTCAACCCTGTTTTACCCGGTGCATGTTTACCGATCATATAGCCCAATGAAGTAAAACCCATGGGCTCATTTAAAACAATCCAGTTCTTCACCCGATCGCCAAACGATTCTGTACATACATTCACAAAACGGGTAAACCATTTGAGCATCTGGTGACTTATCCAGCCACCTTCTTTATGTAAAGCCAGTGGCAGATCCCAATGATATAAAGTAACATATGGTGTTAGTCCTAACTGTAAACATTCATCAATAACACGGTTATAAAAAGTAATACCCTCTTTGTTTACCCTTCCCATACCTTCGGGTAATATGCGACTCCAGGAAATGGAAAAGCGAAAACTATTGAACCCCATAGCTTTTACCAGCATGAGATCATCTTTATAGCGATAATAAAAATCGCAGCAGGTATTTGGTTTTGCACTTCCTTTTATTTTCCCTTGTTTACGGGCAAACTGGTCCCAGATAGATGGACCACGACCTTCAATATTCCAGGCTCCTTCATTCTGTGCGGCGGATATGGCTACTCCCCATTGGAAATGCCGGCCAAAAGATTGTTTCAGTAAAGCATGTTGCTGGTGCAAGCTGACGGTTTCTGCGAAATTCTGCCATAGCCATCTAAGGCCAATATTAAGGTTTTGTTACCCCCAGTATACAAGAGTGGGCTCGGATCACTATTTTTATTGTATGATCAGCTATAACCCTAAAGACTGGATGCGTTTTCTGTTTACGTTTCACAAAACAGAAACCATCCGGCAACTATTTCCTTTACTCATTTTTATTGGTTTTTATTCATGGGGCATTGTTTACCTCGAAGCCAACTATCTGAAACTTTCAGAAAGCAGTCATGCAAAGAATATTACGATTATGCACAGCTTGCTGGGTTTTGCCATTTCAATGCTGCTGGTATTCAGAACCAATACTGCGTATGATCGCTGGTGGGAAGGAAGAAAACTATGGGGAGCACTTGTTAACAACAGCCGTAACCTGGCCGTAAAACTCAACAGCATATTACCCAATGACGATGATAAGAACCGAGCTTTCTTTAAAAAAATTATACCCCTTTTTGCCAATGAATTAAGGGCTCATTTACAAAATGAAAAAACAAGACTGGCATTGGATTCCAGTCCACATCCAGAAATTGTTGGTTTCGATACCAGCAAACATATACCCAACCAGGTGGTGATGATTATGATGAATAAAATCAACCTGCTGTATCGTGATAAACAAATCAACGACTACCAGTTATTGTTTCTGAATAATGAATTACAATCCTTTCTCGATATCTGTGGTGCCTGTGAACGTATTAAAAACACACCCATTCCCTATTCTTACAGTGCTTTTATAAAAAAATTCATTTTTATTTATGTCATCACCTTGCCACTTGGGTTTGCCCTGTCGCTTGGTATGCTTACCATACCGGTAGTGGTGTTTATTTTTTATGTACTGGCGAGTCTCGAAGTAATTGCCGAAGAAATTGAAGACCCTTTTGGCAAAGATGACAATGACTTACCCATGCAAAGAATAGCTGAAAACATCGGTAAAAACGTCAACGATATTCTCAACTAAAAACCTTCCCTTCTCCCCTTCTCTTTGTTAATTGCTTTTCGGGTATTTAAGCATATCTATTTACAAGATTTTTTTAACAAAGAGAAAGGGAGAAGGGAAGGTTAGATAGAGTCGTTCAAAATGTTTATTCTGTTGTAAAGTCGAAATTCTGTTTACTGAACCGGCCGTTTCGTTTTCCTTCGATACTGGCATACATGCTTTGCTTGATTCTACGGTAGGCAATTCTTTGCGGAAAATCATGCGCCGGGTTTTCACTTACAAACTCGTTAGCCCTGAGAAAAATTACTTTGAATGAAACCGGTTTACCCTCATTCTGGTTACTTACTGTTGGTATATAAAACCATTCCCCATTTCTGAATGCCATTTCAATGCGTTCCTGAGGAATGGTATCATTATTTGATTTCACAAATACACTTCTGCCTTGTAAAGTACTGTCGTTTTTCGTTTCCCATATTTCAACGACTGTTCCCTGTGGCGTACTAATTTTCCACACACCCAACATCCATTGTACGGCTTTGGTTTGTTGTGCAATAACTACATTTCCAATCAGTAAAAATGTAATGATGACGATAAGCTTATTCATATCCTTTAATTTTTATCAAAACTGAAGCTATCTATGTCATGAAAATTGTAAAATCACGACAATTGTCAGGTTCCGCTGAATAAGTGGCTCATTTTTAACTGGCCTGCATAAAACTCTCCTGGTGTTACGCCTGTAAATTCTTTGAAGTCTTTGATAAAATGTGCCTGATCAAAATAGCCGTTTTCATAAGCCAGCTCTGTAAGATGCGCATATTTACCTTCACTCATCATTTTCAAAGTAGCCTGAAGGCGAATGATTTTAGCCAACTGTTTTGGACTTAACCCAATAGCTGCTGCACATTTTCTTTCCAATTGCCTACGGTGCACCTGTAACTGATCAGCCAGCTCATCTACACTTAGTTGTCCTTTTAGTTCCAGCAGTGTTTGTACACTTAAGGCTGCAATACGATCACTTGTTTCCTGGCTTTTTATTTGTTGCAACAGAAAATTTTCGACCAATGTAATCTGGTCCGTAACATTTTCTGCTGCACATACCGATTCTCCTAGTATGTTTCCAGAGTCGCCAAATAAATAGTCAAGTGAAACTGCTTTATTATCCATTTCCCGGATGGGCGTACTGATTAATGGCAGACAACCTTCCGGATGAAAACGCACAGCAAAAATTTTCGTTTCCCCTGTAGCCGCTATTTCCAGTGGCCGTGTAATTTGTCCGAAAATAAAATACTTCGGTTGAAGAATCGATGTTGCATCCGGCAAATACTGTCGATACAAATCACCTGCGTGAAAAATCATTTCCATACAACCATCCGGTACAATACGCTGTCTTTCTTCTGTGGCTGATGCCTGGGCAGACAATGTCCAATAGCATTTTACAAAAGCTGTTAATTCTTCCTGGGGTAAATAGGTTTGGTAATCCATAATATATCAGCTTGCTTCAAACCAGATGGGTTTTGCATCGTCGGGGTCTGCATTATAATTGATAAATAATTCTTCCCCCGCTTTAATAGGCTTTACGGTTCTGATCTGCATCAGTTCATGTTCAAAATCCATTTCATAAATACAGTTTGCTGTATAGGAATGGTTGTACACCGATAAATAGCCCAATGCAACACATGCACTTTTCAGGTCATCACCCCATTCAAAAATATAATCAAACAAAAGGGTTTGTTCAACTTTGTTTCTCTCTTCCGGATCAAGCACCAGTACCGGTGATATTTCTACAATTGTTCCCGTTTCAATATCTGCTGTGGTAAAAACACCACGGCCACGTTCAGGCGAGGGCGCAATGGAAAGAATGGGAAGTATCATAGTACAAATTTGATGTATAATCTGCAGGTTCTAAAATACGTTATTTATTGTGTCGGGGTTTGTCCATTGGCCTTTCCAACGTAAATTGCGCCCATGTCACTTGAACTGGAACAGCCCGGCATCAATGAGCAATTTGAATTGCTCATTGCAAAAGAAGATAAACTGGAGATCAGGGAATTTCTTGATCACCAGAATATCAGTGATGTGGCTGAACTCATCAATGATTTCCCGGAATATGAAGCCCAGATCATTGCCAATATGGCCATCCACAGGGCCGCCAGTGTTTTTAAGATTCTCGACATTGCCCAGCAAAAAGATATTGTAAAAGAACTGCCATCTGCTAAAACAGCCGAGCTTCTGAATGAACTGCCTGCCGATGACCGTACAGACTTTCTGGAGGAACTTCCCAAAGCCGCTATTCGTGACCTGATTAAATTACTTGATCCGGAAGAACGCAAGATTACACTGGCCATGTTAGGGTATCCGGAAGACAGTGTGGGAAGATTGATGACGCCCGATTATGTGTATATATATGCATATAATACAGTATCGGAAGTATTTACAACCATCCGAAAATTTGGAAAAAACAGTGAAACGATCGATGTTATTTATGTAATTGATGAAGGCGGTGCTTTGATTGATGATATCAGGATCAGAGATGTTATTCTTGCCGCTCCGGATAAAAGGATTGATGAAATCATTGATGGCCGTGTAGTATCACTCAATGTAAACGACGACCAGGAACATGCCAACCAGGTATTTAAAATGAATAACCGTGTGGCATTGCCGGTGGTGGATGATCACAATATACTATTGGGTATTGTTACCATCGATGATATGTTATGGGTAGCCAATGAAGAGTTCAGTGAAGACATGCAGAAAATTGGTGGTACAGAAGCATTGAATGAACCTTACCTTGATATTCCTTTATTCAAGCTTTTCAGAAAACGTGTAGGCTGGTTGATTGTACTATTCCTTGGCGAAATGCTTACTGCTACCGCCATGGGGTATTTTGAAGATGAGATTGCCAAAGCAGTGGTTCTCGCCTTATTTGTTCCATTGATCATTTCGAGTGGTGGTAACAGTGGTTCGCAGGCTTCTACACTGATTATTCAGGCCATGGCAGTGGGTGAAATTACCATTGGCGACTGGTGGCGGGTACTAAGACGGGAAATATTGAGTGGCTTATTATTAGGAGCCGTATTAGGTATTATTGGTTTTATACGTGTATCGGTATGGCATTCTTTCTTTCCTGAAATTTATGGAGAACACTGGATGATGATTGCCTTTACAGTTGGATTCTCGCTAATTGGTGTGGTATTATGGGGAACCTTATCCGGTTCCATGCTCCCTATCTTCCTGAAAAAACTCGGTGCCGACCCTGCCGTTTCTTCTGCGCCTTTTGTTGCAACACTGGTAGATGTAACAGGACTGATTATTTACTTCAGCTTTGCTTATTTCTTCCTGCAAGGTTTATTGCTTTAGCCATTCATTCTATTCTCTGCTTAACCTCTGTGCGCTCTCGTTCTCTGCGGTGAACATACGATTCAATTCACCGCAGAGAACAAGAGAATACCGGGGTTACGCAGAGATTTAGTCAAAAAAAAGTTCCACCGGCTGAGATGGAACTTTCATCAATCGAATATTCAAAAACATTTTTTATCCAAAGATAAAAGCAGGATCACTTGCTGATTCCTGTGCCAGCTTAAGTAATGATCGCTTGGCATATAAAGTAGCCACTATTCTCAACAATAATATCGCAGCAATTGCAAAAGGAGCATACAAAAGAATAGTAGGTACAATGCCCAGTTCATGATAAGGAATGATGCTGGTAAATACCATGAGCAGGTATACGAGAATGGTGTAGACTGGCAGTATGTTCCAAAATGAATGCTGTCCTAATGAATAAAACCTAACCAGTTTTTTTTCCACTTTAAAATTCTCCGCCTCGGTTAGCTGGCTCAACTGAACTTTAAAGATTTGTTTTTTACAAGAGAAGATATTGATCTCTCCGGCTATTGCCCTGATATCTTCCGGGCTGTTGATAAAGGTCCGCTGTTGCATACAATAAAAATTTGAGTCAGCGGGGGGTTACTGTCTACGATGTAAAAATACGTACATAATTCGATTCTCCACCTGCGAAAAGACACAATACCGATTAATAAGTATAGAAACAAAGAAATAAGGAATAGGGAATAAGAAACAGGGCTCAAGGGATGAAATCAACATAACTTGCATGCTCTATCCTATATCAGACATCAGACATCAGACATCTGACATCTGACATCTGACATCTGACATCTGAGATCAAACATCTGCAATCTTCCTCCTGAGGTTTTCCTTCACATGACCAAACCATTCATTTTTCAGAATACTCAGCACAATTGAGTCGCGACGGCTGCCATCAGCTTTGATGGCATGGCTTCTCAATACGCCTTCCGGTGTACAACCGATGCTTTTCATCGCTGCTATGCTTCTTGCATTGTTATTATCGGCGCGGAATTCTACTCTTTCCATTCCCATTTCTTCGAAGGCAAACTGCAGGAGCAGAAATTTGCAGTGTTTATTCAGACCAGTACCCTGGAACGCTTTACCATACCAGGTAAATCCAAGTTGTAAAGTCAGGTGTTGTAACTGTATATCATAATAGCGTGTACTGCCAGCATAAGACTGTGTTCTTTTATCGAAAACGATAAAGGGATATTCATTTCCAGCTTTGCGGGCATTCAGTGCAAATTCTATATACTTTTTAAGGTTCTCCTCTCCTGCTGCTTTTTGCGAAGAATATGTCCAGATTTCAGGTTCGTTTAGGGAGAAATGCCGCAAATTGTCGCAATCATCCACTTTCAAAGGTCGCAATAAAACGCAATCGTCTTCTAATGTATATTCTTTTGAAAGATCAAATGTGTAATGCATTGAATTTATTTAAGTTTAAGTTGAATATTTGCAATCCAACGTAATTTTCATGCCGGAAGTTAACGTTGATTATTTACCCGTTAAAGAGAAAATTTATGTGTGGTATTGTTGGATATATAGGCCATAGAGAAGCCTACCCTGTTGTAGTAAAAGGTTTAAAAAGACTGGAGTACCGCGGTTACGACAGTTCTGGCGTTGCCCTGCTGAACAACGGCCAGCTCAACGTATACAAAAAGAAAGGGAAAGTGGCCGAAATGGAAGAAGCCACTGTAGGTAAGGATGTGCATTCGCACATTGGCATTGGTCATACCCGTTGGGCCACACATGGTGAACCCAGCGACAGAAATGCACACCCCCACGTATCGCAAAGCGGTGAACTGGCCATGATACACAATGGTATCATTGAAAACTATGCACATATCAAACAAGAACTCATTTCTAAAGGATATGAGTTCAAAAGCGATACCGATACAGAAGTATTGTTGAATTTTATAGAAGACATCAAAAAAAACAACGATTCTACCCTCGAAGAAGCATTACGCATTGCATTGAAACGTATTGTAGGTGCTTATTGTATTCTGCTTATATCAAAAGATGATCCTGATACCATCATTGCAGCCAGAAAAGGTAGTCCGTTGGTAATTGGTATCGGCAAAGGAGAACATTTTCTTGCCAGCGACGCTTCGCCCATCATCGAATACACAAAAGAGGTGGTATATGTAAACGATTATGAAATAGCCATCGTTCGTGCTGATGAATTGATCCTGAAAAACCTGGGTAATGAAAAGCAAACACCTTTTATTACCAAACTCGATATGGAACTGGCGGCTATTGAAAAAGGCGGCTATGAACATTTCATGCTGAAAGAAATACATGAACAGCCCGATACTATTTTCGATTGTTTAAGAGGAAGATTGCTGCCACAAACCGGGCAAATCATCATGAGCGGGGTTGACAACCACATCGAAGCATTAAAGAATGCTCAACGTATACTCATTGTTGCCTGCGGTACAAGCTGGCATGCAGGTTTAATTGCCGAATACCAGATTGAAGAATTATGTCGCATCCCTGTAGAAGTGGAGTATGCATCAGAGTTCCGCTACAGAAACCCCGTTGTAAATAAAGGCGATGTCATCATTGCCATATCGCAAAGCGGTGAAACAGCAGACACACTCGTTGCTTTGGAAAGTGCCAAAGAAAAAGGTGCATTCATTTTTGGTGTGGTAAATGCAGTAGGTAGCAGTATCGCCAGATTGAGTCATGCAGGTGCTTATACCCATGCCGGACCTGAAATTGGTGTAGCGAGTACCAAAGCCTTTACAGGTCAGTTGGCCGTGCTTGCCATGATGGCACTCAAGATTGGTTATGCCAAGGGTTCAATTGACCAGACCCGTTATCTTTCGCTGATGAAAGAGCTGGAAGCTGTTCCGGAAAAAGTAAAAGAAATTCTTGCAGATACTTCCAACATACAACGTATTGCAGAGAAATACAAAGACGCAAGTGATTTTTTATTCCTTGGTCGCGGATACAATTTCCCGGTAGCACTGGAAGGTGCGCTCAAATTGAAAGAAATTTCCTACATCCATGCAGAAGGATATCCTGCCGCCGAAATGAAACACGGTCCTATTGCATTGGTTGATGAAAATTTACCCGTTGTATTTGTGGCAACGAAAGATTCCTACTACGAAAAAATTGTTTCGAACGTACAGGAAATTAAAGCAAGAAAAGGTAAAGTCATAGCAGTTGCTACGGTGAACGATGATATTATTCCTGGTATGGCCGATGATGTGATGTTTGTTCCCGATACAGATGAAGTTATTGCACCCTTACTCAGTACCATTCCGCTGCAGTTGCTAAGCTACTATGTAGGACTGGCTAAAGGACTTGATGTTGACAAACCAAGAAACCTTGCCAAAAGTGTAACTGTAGAATAATCTCAACGCCGAAGCGTCAAAATCAATATCCTGCATGGCACAAAACAAGATCAGTAAAACACCGCTTTCTTCACTGGGTTATCATTTCCTGGGTAGTGAATACCTGCCCAAAGGCAAGGATGAATATTACCTGCGAAATATGCAAAACCGTAATGGTATTGCCTATCGCATGTTGAATGCTTATGAAATTGAAGTGCTTGTACGTAACAGGAATACCAGCGATGACTGGAACAAAATACTGGTATCGGATGCATTCAATCCTGAGTTGGTAAAGAACTGCAAATTTTTTGGACTCGTTCGTATCGGAAAACTTGAACCTTTCTGTCTTGGTTTCAGTGACCTGAAAGTACCTGTGGGTTTATACAATTCCACCATCATCAGTTGCGATTTTGGAGACAATGTTTGTGTAGATAATGTAAACTATCTCTCCCATTATATCATTGGCAGTGAAGTCATCATTACCAATGTAAATGAACTGGTTTCTACCAACCATGCCAAATTTGGCAATGGCATTATCAAAGAAGGAGAATCGGAAGATGTAAGGATCTGGATGGAGATCTGCAATGAAAATACCGGTCGTCGTGTATTACCGTTTAATGGCATGCTCGCCGGCGACGCTTTTTTATGGAGCAGGGACAAAAGTGATGCGTTATTACAGGAAAAATTCAGAACATTTACAGAAGCACGTTACGATAACAGAAGAGGTTATTATGGTAAGATAGGTGATCGTACGGTGATCAAAAACTGTAATATCGTAAAAGATGTATGGATCGGAACAGATGCTTACATCAAAGGTGCGAACAAACTCAAAAACCTTACCATCAATTCCGGTGAAGAAGGTCGTACACAGATTGGGGAAGGTTGCGAAGCGGTAAATGGCATCATTGGTTTTGGTTGTAAAATGTTTTATGGTGTAAAAGCGGTACGCTTTATCATGGCCTCACATTCGCAATTGAAATATGGTGCCAGACTTATCAACTCATACCTCGGTCATAATGCCACCATCTCCTGCTGTGAGGTGTTAAATTCATTGATATTCCCTGCGCACGAACAGCATCATAATAATTCATTCTTATGTGCTGCATTGGTGATGGGGCAAAGCAATATTGCCGCAGGTGCCACTATTGGCTCCAACCATAATAGCCGTGGCGCAGACGGAGAAGTGATCATGGGTCGTGGTTTCTGGCCAGGACTTTGTGTTAGTCTTAAACACAATTCTGTATTTGCCGGCTTTACCATTTTAACCAAGGGCGATTACCCGGCAGAGTTGAATATCAAACTCCCTTTTTCTCTGGTAAGTAATGATGTTAGCAAGGATCAACTGGTCGTAATGCCGGGTTACTGGTTCCTGTATAACATGTATGCTCTGGCCAGAAACGCATGGAAATATGTTGACAGGGATAAAAGAACAGAAAGGATTCAACAGATCGAATACGATTATCTCGCCCCCGACACCATTAATGAGTTGTTTACTTCCTTGTCTATCATTGAAGAAGCTACTGGGAGGGCCTACCATCGCAGCCAAAACAACAGTAAAACAATACTTGGCAAAGAAGACGCAGCAACAATCGGTAAACAATTATTACTGAGTGGCAACAAGCTGGTAGACGAACTGGAAATTACACTTGATGGATTTGAAAACAGTAAGCGAAAAGTTATACTTGTAAAAGCACGTATTGCCTATCATCTGTTTATCGAACTCATCCGCTATTATGGAACCATTCATTTGCTAAGTTTGATGGAAGAACAAAAAATACTTTCCATTGCTGATTTACAATCGGCTCTTCCTGCAAAAGTTAAAAGAACAGACTGGATAAACCTGGGCGGACAGCTTATTACAACCGATGAACACAAGCTGCTAAAAGAAAAAATCAAGACAGGTAAAATAAAATCGTGGGATGAAGTGCATGCACATTATACCCAGCTTGGAAATAAATACGCAGCTCAAAAAAGAACACATGCACTGGCATCGCTGGCTGAAATCATGGAATGGTCGCTTAAAAAAATCGACACACAAAAGCTGGGGCAGTTGTTAAATGATGTGCTGACTACCAAAGAATGGATGGCCAAAGGCATACATGACTCCAGGGCAAAAGATTACCAAAACCCTTACCGTAAAATGGTATATGAAAGTTTTGAAGAAATGAATGCAGTGGTGGGTAAACTCGAAGACAACAGCTTTATTAAACAGCAATTGGCTGAACTAACTTCATTCAAGCAACAGATGGCTGGATTGAAGAAAATATTTAAGCTGAAGTAACAACCGGCAAACTTGTTACACTCCAGAAAATATTGACTGCTTTTATCATTCAGCAATACCGAATAAAAAAGGGTAACCTTCGAAAGAAGATTACCCCGCGGTTTAAAATCCTGATGGATATTGGATTTTAAAACCTCAACCCCAGACCCAACTGAATCTGTTGGTTAGTCCATTTATCTTTATTATCGATATCATTGATATTCTGCAGACCTATATTGTACCTGCCATAGATACGTAAAACTTTAAAGTTGAGTTGTCCGCCTGCCACCATGGAGAAATCGCCACTCTTAAATGCTGATTCGCCATTCTGTAACAGGGTTTTATCCTGGTTCAATAATATACCGAACTGCGGACCCAGATTTAATGTAAGAATACCTCCCACATTATAACGGAATAAAACAGGGATACTCAGGTAATCCAGTTTTATTTTCTCTCCACTGTTCAGCGGGTTTATTTCACTTGCATAAATGGTATTGAAGCTGGAACGTTTGGTAGCTGTCTGGCTCCACAATACTTCGGGTTGGATACCCCATTTTTTATTGAAGTCTATTTCAAGGAAACCACCTACATGGTAAGCCAGATCGAAACCATCGCTAAATGACTGACCTGAAATCTTGTTAAGGTTGGCGCCCACTTTGGCTCCCAGTCTGATACCCTGTGCCTGTAATGAAGCGGTAATCACTGTTACCGCAAACACTGCTAATAATACTTTCTTCATAAGGTTTATTTTATTCTTCTTACCTATTTCAATGACCGTGCCAAACTTCCTAATCAAGACGCAGCCAGGTCCAATTTCGTTGTCTTTTACCTCAAAAAACATTGACAAATTGCTAACGCCTTCAACGATTTTTTATTGCGATTGTTACAGCTTTATGGAACTTTTAACGGATAAAGAGATAGACAGAATGATAGAAATGGCCTGGGAAGACCGAACCCCCTTTGAAGCCATTCATTTTCAGTTTGGTTTGAGGGAACAGGAAGTAATTGAACTGATGCGCCAATACAGTAAAAAAAGCAGTTTCCAGCTATGGAGGAAAAGAATGAAAGGCAGAAATACCAAACATAGCCTCCTGAGAAGCTCCGGCGTCAAGCGGTTTAAATGTACCCGGCAACGAAACATCAGTCGAAACAAGATCAGCAAACGGTAGTTCTTTATTCGTTTATTTGCACAAATCACTTCATTATGAAACAGTTTTTTCTGCTTTTTCTTGTTCTCACAACCTTATCAAATACCATCAAAGCCCAACATAATCATGCATCTGGCAATGGGTATGCCGATAGTGTAAACAAAGGATTGATTGCAAAAGATACCATGAAAAGCAGTCCGAAAAGGGTAGCCATGGAAACCATTGGCGATACACATATTCATATTGAATACGGATCGCCAGGTGTAAAAGGCAGAATGATCTGGGGTGGATTAGTAGCCTACGATCAGGTATGGGCTACAGGTGCACACAATGCCACTACCATCGATTTTTCAACAGCCGTCAGCATTGGCGGCAAACAAATTCCCAAAGGGAAATATGCACTCTTTACCATTCCCGGTAAAGACGAATGGACCATCATCATCAATTCCAGAAATAAGCAGCACCTGGCCGATGAATACAACCAGGCAGAAGACCTTGTTAGGGTAAAAGTAAAACCGGTGAAAAAAGATAAGATGGTACAACGACTTACTTATCTCGTTGAAAAGAGCGGAAAAGATGCCGCCATCGCCATTGAATGGGAATTTTTGAGGGTGGTGATGCAGGTAAAGTTATAGTCAGGCGTGAATGGTCAATGGTGAATCGTGAATATGTAAAATTATTCACGATTCACCATTGACCATTCACGTTACCCCCTCACGCCAATTCAATCAACGTAATCTCCGGCAATATCCCTACCCTGCCGGGATATCCGATAAAACCGAACCCACGGTTAACATATAATTTCTGTTTGCCTTCTTCATATAAGCCTGCCCACTGTTTATACATCCATTGAACCGGACTCCATTTAAAGTAGGGGTTTTCGATACCAAACTGCATTCCATGTGTGTGTCCGGCCAGCATAAGATCGATATCAGGGTATTCGGTTCTTACCTGTGCATCCCAATGGCTGGGATCATGACTCATCAGAATTTTGAAAGGAATATTTTCTGTGCCGGGATGAGCCTCATTCATTTTACCATACTTGGGAAAACGCCCCTTTGCACCCCAGTTTTCAATACCCAGTAATGCGATCTGTTCACCATTCCGTTCAAGTTTTACATGTTCATTCATCAACAGTCGCCACCCCATATCAGCATGTACTTTTTTTAGCGCGTCCAGATTAGCTGCTTTTTCGCTGGGCGTTGGCCAGGCAACATAATCGCCATAATCATGGTTTCCAAGGGTACTATACACCCCAAGTGGTGCTTTCAGTCTGGCAAACACCTCTTTATAATCATTCATTTCACTGGCGCGGTCATTGACCAGGTCGCCCGTAAACAGAATCAGATCGGGATTCTGTTGCAAAATGAGGTCGATGCCGTGATTCACCGCTTTTTTATGCTGAAAACTACCACTATGCACATCGCTGATATGTATCAGCTTTAACCCTTTGAATGCAGCAGGCAGATTAGGGAAATTGAGTTTTATACGTTTTACCTGATAATTATATTTATTGCTGAACCCATATAACAGGGTCCCAAAAAGTGAGCTTCCGAGCCCCAATCCGAGCCAGCTTAAAAAAGTGGATCGGGGTATGCCACCGTCATTGTTACTCATGTATTGAGCGCCTGTACCCGGGAATATCTTACTCATCAGCCATAAAACCACTCTTCGAAGGTCATCTGTGAGGAAAAAGACTGCGGCTATGAGTTTGGCAAAAAATAATCCAACCAAAATGGCAAAAATGTAGTTACGGTAAAACCTTGATTGCTGCAAAGCCTGCACATAGGGAAAAGACACAAGAGCCAGCAGTGCCAGCACTGAAAATATCCAATACCCGAGGTGGACCCACATCCGGACCCTTTCGGAAAGGTTTTGTGTTACCACTCTAACCGCCTGGAATACATAAAAATCCAGTAATAACATAATAAAAGCAATGACCCAGAGTGTACCGGCGTTCCGCATGTGTAAGTTTTAATGTGTTTGTAGACGTACAGAGGGTGAAAATATTGCATTTTGAGGACTATAGTCCATGGTCGATGGTCCATAGCCCATGGTATTTTATGCTTTGACCCTTTTGTACAAATTATCAGCCAAAAAAGGAACCCTAAACTATGGACCATGGACTATTAGCCATCAGCTACTTCCTATGGATAAGATTCTTTCAAAAGATGTGCCCGAAACCGTATTTTTGGCATCCTTCAAAACTTTGGCGGATATGAAACTGACTTATTACGGACATTCCTGTTTTCAGGTGGAAGTGAAGGGGAAAAAAATCCTGTTCGACCCGTTTATTAGCTTTAATGAACTGGCAAAAGATATTGATGTAAACAGTATTGAGGCCGATTATATTTTCCTGTCGCATGGACATACAGATCATATCATTGATACGGTTGCCATAGCCAAAAGAACCGGCTGCACAGTGGTAGCTGCATGGGAAATTCATGAGTGGCTGAATAAACAGGGCATCACCAAAACACATCCCATGAATACGGGGGGTAAATGGTCCTTCGATTTTGGTGTGGTGAAATGTGTGGTGGCACAACACAGCAGTAGTTTGCCCGATGGCAGTTATGGAGGTAATCCGATGGGATTTTTATTCATCACAGATGAAGCCAATTTCTATTACAGTGGCGATACAGCGCTAACGCTTGATATGCAACTGATTCCTGTTTGGACAAAACTCGATTTTTCGGTACTGCCTATAGGCGATAATTTCACGATGGATGTAGCAGATGCCGCTCGATGTGCCGATTTTGTGCAGTGTAAACGTGTAGTGGGCGTGCATTATGATACATTTGGTTTTATAAAAATTGATACAGAAGCAGCGAGACAGTCGTTTGCTGCCGGAGGTAAGGAATTATACTTACCAGCTATCGGAGCTTCTATAGACCTTTAAAACATAAAACGTTCGTTGAATACGAACAGCAGACTATTATGGCGAGAATTATTGGAGTTGCCAATCAGAAAGGAGGAGTCGGTAAAACGACCACGGCCATTAATGTGGCGGCGAGCCTGGCCGTATTGGAATTTAAGACACTTTTGGTGGATGCCGACCCTCAGGCCAATAGCACAACAGGTGTGGGTTTCGATCTGCACAATATTACCAGCAGTCTGTATGATTGCATGGTAAACAATGTTGTTGCGGCCGACGTCATTCTGAAAAGCGAGATCCCCAATCTTGATATCATTCCTTCACATATAGACCTGGTGGGTGCAGAAATTGAAATGATCAATTACCCCAATCGTGAAAACGTGATGAAAGGAATACTGGATGCAGTAAAAGACAAATATGATTTTGTCATCATCGACTGCTCTCCTTCACTTGGTCTGATTACTGTAAACTCACTCGTGGCATCTGATAGTGTCATCGTTCCTGTGCAGTGTGAGTTTTTTGCCCTCGAAGGTTTGGGTAAATTATTGAATACCATTAAAATTGTGCAGAGCCGCTTAAATCCTGAATTACAGATAGAAGGTATTTTGATGACCATGTACGATGGTCGTCTGCGTTTGTGTAACCAGGTGGTAAGTGAAGTAAGAAGACATTTTGATGAAATGGTATTTTCTACCATCATTCATCGTAATACCCGTTTGAGTGAATCTCCCAGTGTAGGTAAACCAGTTATTCTGTATGATGCCGAAAGTAAAGGAGCCATCAATTACCTGAACCTGGCGAAAGAGATATTGCAGAATAACGGTTTGACAAAGATGTCGAACGAAGAAAGAATTATTGAGTAGTTCATAGTTGATGGTTAGTAGTCCATGGCAGGAAAAGGTATTGGCCATTGACTATAAACCATGGACCATAAACAAACACCATGACCAACCCGAAACAAAATAAAGAACTCATTGGTAAAGGGCTTCGCTCTTTATTGCAGAATATAGATGCCGATTTAAAGACCACTTCAGGTGCTTTAAAAACGGATGTGGTGGAACAGGTAACCCATAGCAGCCGTATTCCATTGGCCGATATCCAGATCAACCCTAAACAACCCCGTCGAGATTTTGACGAACAGGCCTTGAAAGAACTGGCAGAATCATTAAAGCTGCATGATATTATTCAGCCTCTCACGGTTTCAAAACTGGCGGGTAATAAATACCAATTGATTGCAGGTGAACGACGTTTTCGTGCGGCAAAACTGGCCGGACTGAAAGATGTGCCTGTATACATTCGCCAGGCCAATGACCAACAGTTACTGGAGCTGGCCTTACTCGAAAACTTACAACGCGAAAACCTGAATGCAGTGGAGATTGCATTGAGTTATAAGCGTATGATGGATGAGCTTGATTATACCCAGGAACAGGTAGCTGAAAGAATGGGGAAAGAAAGAAGTACGGTAACCAACTATATCCGCCTACTCAAATTACCACCCGATATTCAACTGGCCGTAAGAAACGGCAACCTGAGCATGGGTCATGCACGCGCGCTCGTGAATATTGATACGGTTGATAAACAATTATTCGTTTATAAAGAAATTCAGCAGCGAGGATTAAGTGTTCGCCAGACTGAAGAGCTGGTGCGCAAATTATACCAGGCTGATAAAACAGATACTGTTAAATCTTCTGCAAAAGCCGACCTGCCACCCGCTTACAAAAAAATTGAAGATAATTTAGCATCGCACTTTGCCACCAAAGTGAAAATGGTTCATAACAAAAAAGGGTATGGCAGCATCACCATCGAGTATTTTTCACTGGAAGAACTGAATAAAATACTTGATGCCATGAATGTAACGGTGAGTTAATAATTACATGCGTGTATTCAGGTTCCTCATACTATGCTTGATCTTATGCAGCGGAGTTTCCGTAGTGCAGGCGCAATCTGATAAAGAACAGTTGGCCAATACCAGTGCGTTCAATTCGCGGGATACAACGATTAAAAAAGACAGTATTGTACCTTTAAAAAAAATACAAAAACCGCACGATCCCAGGAAAGCTCCGCTCAAAGCATTATTACCTGGCTGGGGACAGGCTTATAACAAACAATACTGGAAAATTCCTGTGGTTTATGGCATATTGGCCATTCCAACCATTGCCTATTTCTACAACAATAGCATGTATAAGAAAACTAAGTTTGCTTATGAAGCATTGTTTAAGGCAATGGAACCCACAAAAGACAGTACAGATTACAGGCGTATAGATCCGCAGTTACAGGGTCTCAGCATTACATCGGTTCAAAGCTATCGGAATGCATTCAGGAGAGACAGGGACTATTCTATTTTATGGTTTGTGATTGCCTATGGATTACAGATTGCAGATGCCACTGTTTTTGCGCACCTCAAACATTTTGATGTAAGCAATGACCTCAGCATGCAGGTATCGCCTACTTTTAACCCGGTAACCAAATCGCCGGGCTTTGGGTTAGTGATGAACCTCAAAACACCCAATAAAAAACCAGTGAACATCCGATAAAAATTCAAGGAGATGAATATCATTTTAGTTGGCTATGGAAAAATGGGAAAAGCCATTGAAGAAATTGCAGTAGCAAAAGGTCATACGATTGTGTTAAAGATTGATCTGGACAATGCGCATGAACTCAATGCCGAAAATGCAGCCAGGGCAGATGTAGCCATTGAATTTACCAGTCCGCACAGCGCTTTCAATAATGTGATGAAATGCCTGGAACTGGGCATCCCTGTTGTATGTGGCTCTACAGGCTGGTTAGATCAATTTGAAGCAGCCCGTCAATTATGTGAACAAAAAAAAGGTACACTGGTATATGCCAGCAATTATAGTATCGGGGTGAATCTTTTCTTTGAAATCAATACACAACTTGCCAAACTCATGAGCAAGCATCCGGATTATGATGTATCGATGGAAGAAATTCATCACACACAGAAAAAAGATGCACCAAGCGGAACAGCTATTACTTTGGCAGAACAGATTATGGAAGCCATCAGTAGAAAAAAGCAATGGGTAAATACTCCATCAACAAAAGAAGATGAATTGGCTATTATTTCTGAAAGAATAGATCCGGCACCAGGTACCCATAAAATAAAATACAGCTCTCCCATTGATGATATTGAAATCATTCATACTGCACATAACCGGAAAGGTTTTGCAGGTGGTGCCATACTTGCCGCCGAATATGCAATAAAACACCAGGGTGTATTGGGAATGAAAGAAGTATTGGGCTTATAACCTTAACGACCAGCCTGCTTTCAAAAACCATGCATTCGATCTGCTGAATGAAGCAGGTTGTTTCCAACTATTAGTGGTAAGTTGTATTTCAAGCATTTTCAACAATTTTAGTCCTCCACCCAGTTCATACACAAAAGAAGAACCTTTGGTACCGCTATAAGCATAGCTCTGTGTGGCTACTCCTCCATGCGCCTGTAAAAAAATACTACCTACTAAATAACGCCGAACCCCTACTTTAACAGGAACTATACGCAGGTTACCCGCAGCAACACCCGGCCTGCTGCTGAATAACTGGTAGCCCACACTTCCTGTAAAGATGGTTTTCCCGAGGCCGAGGCCGCCTCCAAATTCACCGGCTACTCCGGCTCGGTAATTTGCATCCAGTCCACTGCCTGTTGGATCTGCATAAGCAAGGTTTCCAAATACAAGCGCACGTGGTCTTTTGAGTATTTGCGCCTGAGTGGCGATACAAAAACATGTCGCTATGATAATAAATAAAGAAAGTTTTGATATTTTTCGCATGAGAATGATTTCTTTGTAAAGAAAAACATTTTTGGTGAATGATATAACGTTGCACCATTAATGAAAATACCCTCAATCAACCCCTTATGCTGTCAAAAAAAACACAATATGCGTTTAAAGCCCTTACCTTTATGGCCGAACGCAAAAAAGAGGGCCCGATATTGATTGCTGAAATTGCCAGCAAGAAAAAAATTCCGCTGAAATTTTTAGAAAATATCCTGCTGGAATTAAAGAAAGCCGGATTATTAGACAGCAAGAAAGGAAAAGGCGGAGGTTATTTCTTCAATGTAGAGCCCCATAAAATCCCCCTGGCAAAAGTGATGCGACTGATTGAAGGTCCCATTGCATTACTGCCTTGCGTTAGTCTTAACTTCTATGAAAAATGCCATGACTGCAATGAGAAAAAATGCGGTCTGAACAAAGTGATGATTGAAGTGAGAGATAATACATTAAAAGTACTCGAGAATAAAACGGTAGCTGATTTAGCTATCCTGTAACCACTAAAACCAACTGTATGAAAAAATGGCTCGTCCTTCTGCTCTGCATTCCGTTTGTATCGGAAGCGCAGGTTCCTGTATTGAGCGGGAAAAACATCGTTAAATTGAACCTAAGTTCACTTGTCGCTAAAAACTTTCATATAACCTATGAAAGAAAACTTACCGGACGCATCTCTGCTTCACTGGGTTTCAGAACAATGGCAAAAGGTAGTCTGCCATTCAAAAGCACATTTGAAAGTCTGGTTGATGGCACTGACTTTAATTTCAACAAATTTGAAATGGGTAATACCGCTTTTACACCAGAGATAAGATTTTATCTTGGTAAAGGCAACCTGAGAGGATTTTATGTAGCACCTTATTTACGGTTTGCATCTTTCGACATTACTGCTCCTATCAAGTACACGTACAACAATGGTTCTGGTAATGTAACCGATGAAGCACCCGTAGCCGGAAAAATCAAATCAACCAGTGGAGGTATCATGTTTGGTACCCAGCACAGAATTTTCAAAGTACTGACTTTGGATATCTGGATCATTGGTGGGCACTACGGAAGCAGCAATGGTGACCTGAGGGTAACAAAAGCTTTCAATACCCAGCAGGAAAGAGACGCGGTAAAAGCCGAATTAGATGGTATTGATGCAAAACCATTCAAGTTTAAAAATGCGGTGGTTACTTCCACAGGAGCCAGCATACAGGCTGATGGCCCATGGGCAGGAATCCGCGGAGCCGGTATCAATATCGGATTCAGGTTCTAATGATATAACAACTAATAAAAGAAGAGCCGCCATACAAGTATGGCGGCTCTTTTTGTTTACCCCCCGGTAAAGATTTGATTGATTGCAGGAATGATTCCAGTGTCAAATCGATATATATGATACCGAAAGGATGAAAAACGTTGCACCTGTTTTTATTTTTTCAGGTTCTCTAACATGTCTTTTGTCATTTTCGCCAGGTCATACTCAGGTTTCCAGCCCCAGTCGCGGGTAGCCACACTGTCATCAATACTCTGTGGCCAGCTATTGGCGATCTGCTGACGATAATCGGGCGCATAACTCATCGAAAAGCCTGGTATATGTTTAACAATCTCTGCACCTATTTCTTTGGGTGAAAAACTCATGCCCGACAAATTATAAGAGGTTCTTACCCCGATTTTATCAGTAGGCGCTTCCATCAGTTCCATAGTAGCACGAATAGCATCTGGCATATACATCATGGGTAAATACGTGTCTTCCTGCAAAAAACATTTATACTTACCGTGTTCAAGTGCTTCATGATAAATTTCCACTGCATAATCGGTCGTGCCTCCACCCGGTGCTGATTTATAACTGATGAGTCCCGGATAACGCAAACTGCGTACATCCACTCCATAGCGCTGGAAATAATAATTACACCAGAACTCACCCGCATATTTACTGATACCATACACAGTGGTCGGTTCAATAACGGTTTGTTGCGGACAATTTTGTTTGGGCGATGTTGGGCCAAACACCGCGATACTACTGGGCCAGTAAATTTTGGTCAGCTTTTCTTCCCGTGCAATATCGAGTACGTTTAATAACCCCTGCATATTAAGGTGCCAGGCCAGGTTCGGATTTTTTTCGCCTGTAGCAGAAAGAATGGCTGCGAGGAGATAAATCTGTGTAATGTTCTGACGAATCACCTGCACATGTAACATTTCCTTGTTCATTACATCCAGACTCACATAGGGGCCTGTACCTTCCAGCAAAGGATTTTGTTCACGTAAATCAGATGCGATTACATTGTTGTTGCCATATAATTTTCTCAGCGCCATCGTCAGTTCAACACCAATCTGACCCGAAGCGCCAATCACCAGTATTTTTTCTTTTTGCTGCGACATGCAATCCTGTTTTAGAGAAGCAAAGAAAGAGAAAAAAGAGGAATCTTGAGGCGTGAATGGTCAATGGTGAATCGTTAATTAAGCAGCTAATATTCACGATTCATCATTGACCATTCGTTTTTGACCATTCACGCCTCCAATTCCGTAATTTTACCCCCTAAACAAGTTTCATGATTCCAGCTTATTTGGCAGATTTATTCAGACATCAGCAATACGATTCCAATAACTTTTTCCTGATTGCAGGTCCATGTGTAGTTGAGAGTGAAGAACTGGTAATGGAAGTGGGCGATACCGTATCAAAAATTTGTGCTGATCTCGGAATTCCCTATGTGTTTAAAGCGAGTTACAGAAAAGCCAATCGTACCAGTGCATCATCGTTCACTGGTATTGGTGACGACAATGGTTTATCGCTCATTAAAAAAGTAGGTGAAACCTACAAGTTGCCCACCACATCAGATATTCATGCACACGATGAAGCAGCCATGGCCGCTCCGTTTATTGATATTCTGCAGATACCCGCTTTTCTCTGCAGACAAACTGACTTATTGATCGCCGCTGCCGATACGGGCAAAGTAGTCAACGTAAAAAAAGGGCAGTTCCTCAGTGGCCCATCCATGAAATTCGCAGTTGATAAAATAAAACTGGCCGGCAATAACCAGATCATGCTCACAGAACGTGGCACCACATTTGGCTACCAGGATCTCGTCGTAGACTATCGCAATATTCCCTGGATGCAGGAACATGGTTGCCCTGTGATTATGGACTGTACACATTCACTGCAACAACCCAACCAGACCACAGGTGTAACGGGTGGTAATCCTCAACTCATCGGTACCATTGCCAAAGCAGCCATTGCTACCGGAGCAGATGGTTTATTCATAGAAACCCACCCCAACCCCGCCGTAGCCAAAAGCGATGGCGCTAATATGTTGAAACTTGATTTGTTGAAACCGTTGTTGGAACAGTTGGTGAAACTTAGAGGAGCAGTTAAACAGTAGAACAGAGAAACAGAAGAACAGAGAAATTTCCAGCTTAACTAACATTGGAAATTTCTCTGTTCCTCTGTTTGATATTCCTCTGTTTTTCACCAGTTCCTCAACGGATTTCTCCTGCCTGCGAGGATATAATTTTTGATATTGATCCAAAATGCAAGGATCATGTAAATGATAACGGGTGATCCCATGGTGAGAAAAGAAATATAGATAAACCACATCCTGATTCTGGAGCTGGCGATACCCAGTTTTTCACCCATGGCAGTACAAACACCGAATGCCCTCAGTTCAAGAAATTCTCTGATTTTTTGCATACAAGACTGTTGTTAAAGGGGGCTTTGTCTGCAAATTAGAAAATTTTGGCGAAAAAGGAGGTAATCCATGGTCGATAGACCATAGTTCATGGTAAAAAACCTCCTGACAATTAACGATCAACCATGGACTATAGACTAGAAGCTATCTCCTTTTTTCGTAAATTCGCAGCCTCAGAGGTATAATATTGATTGAACCCTGTTTCAGGCCCTCAATCTGCCATCTGACATCTGAGATCTGACATCAGAGATCAGACATCCCAAATCATACATCTAAAATTAATATTCCATGGCATTTGACATTGAAATGATCAAGAAAGTGTACGCTGAGATGCCCGCTAAGGTTGATGCAGCACGTAAGGCGCTGGGACGCCCGCTTACCCTGTCGGAGAAGATTCTTTTTGCACACCTGCACAAAGATCAGCAACTGAGTAATTTTGAAAGAGGCAAATCATATGTTGATTTTGCCCCCGACCGCGTAGCCATGCAGGATGCAACGGCGCAAATGGCATTGTTGCAGTTTATGCAGGCCGGCAGACCTAAAGTAGCCGTTCCTTCCACTGTACACTGCGATCACCTCATTACTGCTAAACTGGAAGCTAAAAAAGACCTTGAAGTAGCCAATGCAGAAAGCAAAGAAGTGTACGACTTCCTCGCTTCTGTATCCAATAAATATGGCATCGGTTTCTGGAAACCGGGTGCTGGTATTATTCACCAGGTAGTATTGGAAAACTATGCATTTCCCGGTGGTATGATGATTGGTACCGACTCTCACACGGTGAATGCCGGTGGTTTGGGTATGATTGCCATTGGTGTAGGTGGTGCCGATGCCTGCGATGTAATGGCCGGTTTACCATGGGAACTGAAATGGCCCAAACTGATTGGTGTTAAATTAACAGGCAAACTGAGTGGCTGGACAGCTCCTAAAGATGTGATCCTGAAAGTAGCAGGTATTCTCACCGTAAAAGGTGGAACCGGTGCCATCGTAGAATATTTTGGTGAAGGTGCCAGCGCCATGAGCTGTACCGGTAAAGGAACCATCTGTAATATGGGTGCCGAAATTGGTGCCACCACTTCAACATTTGGTTACGATGAAAGCATGAGCCGTTACCTCAAAGCAACAGGTCGTGAAGAAGTTGCGGCTATGGCAGACAAAGTAAAAGATTCGCTCAATGCAGATCCTGAAGTGTATGCTTCTCCTGAAAAATATTTCGACCAGGTAATAGAAATTAACCTCAGCGAACTCGAGCCACACCTGAATGGTCCATTCACACCAGATTTAGCTACGCCTATTTCCAAAATGAAAGAAATGGCCGCCGCCAACGGATGGCCTACCAAAGTTGAAGTAGGCTTAATTGGTAGCTGTACCAACAGTTCTTATGAAGACATTAGTCGTGCTGTAAGTTTAGCACGCCAGGTAAAAGAAAAAGGACTGAAAACAAAAGCACAATACACCATTACACCCGGTAGCGAACAGGTTCGTTATACCATTGAGCGTGATGGCTTCCTCGATATTTTCGGAGAAATTGGTGCCACTGTTTTTGCCAATGCCTGCGGACCCTGTATCGGTATGTGGGATCGTGTGGGTGCCGAAAAAGCAGAACGCAATACCATCGTTCACTCTTTCAACAGAAACTTTGCGAAACGTGCCGATGGCAACCCAAATACACTGGCATTCGTAGCATCACCAGAATTGGTAACTGCTTTAGCGATTGCAGGTGATCTTACTTTTAATCCAATTACCGATACACTCACCAATGAAAAAGGAGAACAGGTTAAACTGGATGAACCTACTGGTCAGGAATTACCACAGCGTGGTTTTGCCGTTGAAGATGCGGGTTACCAGGCTCCTGCTGCTGATGGAAGTGGCGTACAGGTAGCGGTTGATCCGGCTTCTAAACGTTTACAATTACTTGATCCGTTTGCAGCCTGGGAAGGAACAGACCTGAAAGGATTGAAACTCCTCATCAAGGCAAAAGGTAAATGTACGACTGACCATATTTCGATGGCAGGTCCATGGCTGAAGTTCCGCGGGCACCTTGATAATATCAGTAACAATATGCTGATTGGTGCTGTGAATTTCTACAATGAAAAAACAGATCTCGTTAAAAACCAGTTGACTGGTGCATATGGTCCCGTACCAGCCACACAGCGTGCTTATAAAGCAGCCAATATTGGTTCTATCGTAGTAGGTGATGAAAACTATGGTGAAGGTTCTTCTAGGGAACATGCAGCCATGGAGCCACGTCACTTGGGTGTTCGTGCCATCCTCGTAAAATCATTTGCCCGTATCCACGAAACCAACCTGAAAAAACAGGGTATGCTGGCATTGACTTTTGCAGATAAAAACGATTACGAAAAAATACAGGAAGACGATACCATCGATATTGAAGGTCTTACTTCATTTGCACCGGGTGAGCCATTAACCGTTGTATTACATCATGCAGATGGTTCTTCTGACCGTATCAGCGTAAACCACACATACAACCAACAACAAATTGAGTGGTTTAAAGCGGGTGGTGCGTTGAATATTATACGTAAGCAGGTGGCGGGTTAATTTACCAACCTCTTTCAATACTAAAAATCCCACGGCATTTTTGTCGGGGGATTTCTATTTATTAGTGTCACTTATTTATAAGTAAACTGAAATCTTAAGTATGTGCTGAATAACCAATCAAGTTTGTAATAAACAAGAGTATAAAAACTATAGCAAAAGTGATAAATAAAAGATTCATCCCAATTTCGCCAATCCGGAATATTATTTTCTTAGGTATTTGATACATCGGATAATAAGCAAACTGCGTAATGACTTTTCCTGTCCAATAAGCAGCAATCAAGCCAGTAATTGCTACTGCAAGCCCGGTCTGATTCTTTAATTCATCGGTCAGAAGCAGAGATATTAAACCAAAAGAAAAATTTAATCCCTGAATATATCGGCCATATGTTTTAGCTATTTCCTGATTTAAGGGTTTTAGTTTTTTGATATCATTATACCAGTCAAACACAACATGGCGTATGTATGGATAAATAATAGCTGTAAACATTTGCCCGACTGCTCCTATTATTATTACCCAATTGGGAACATCAAAGTTTTTCATTTGAAAACGATGTATAGTTATTTAAGATGAAAGATAATACTAAATGTAGTCCATAAAAAACACACTTACACACGGAAGTACCAATCATTCCACCTTTGCATACCCGAGCCTTTCAATATCTTCCATACTCCCAGTTAAATGAGTTCTTCCATTTGCCAGCACATACAGATTGTCGCAAACATCAACCACATGTTTATACATATGATCTGTAATAAGTAAACCCTTTTGTTTTTTCTCTTCCCGCATTAGTTCTTTTACCTTTTCAATTTGAATGGGATTCAAATGTGTAAAAGGTTCATCCAGCAAGGCGAACTGAGACCTGGTTTTCAGTATCACATAAAGCTCGACCAGTCTGCGTTCTCCGCCTGACAGACTTCCCAATGCAGTTGAGTACTTTGAAGCAAATTCAGGAAACTGTTGCTCAAATACGGAATAACTCAATTCAAAATCTTTGAATACTCTTTTCAGAGAAAATCGTCCGGGAATAAAATTGAATTGCGGGAGATACGATATTAAATCGGGCTGTCTGAAAGCAAACTTTTGAGGTACATGATCAAACCGAACCGATTTTTCACAAACAAGACTACCGTAGATAATGTTCATCAGACAGCTCTTGCCTTGTCCATTTCTCCCCAGGAGTCCGGTTATTTTCCCTGTCTCACATTTCAAATACACACTGGATAAGATTTTTCTCCCATTAAACTCCAGTTCAATACCATCTGCTTCCAGTATATGCATCACCTAATTTTATTCATGAGAATAATGAGGAATAAAAAAATGGCTAGATCAAAAAAGAGTGATACAGTCCAGATTACCACTTTAGAAATACCCAGGTTGAAATAATAGTAATACCATTTCCTATAATAACTGTTGACAAAATAATAAGTGAGTGCCAGTGTGAGTATTTTAAACCAGAAAATAGCCATAAAACTACTAAACCCATTGCTCCAGAAAATACTTAGACAACAAATAGTAATTACGATGGAAGCCAGTAGAAAGTTCTGGTAGAAGCTGCCAATAAGCCGTATCGTTTTGAGCAATTGCATTTTTAGGTTAGAAGGTTTAATTATTCGCCCAAATAGCTACCTGATAAAAGCAAGTGAGAGATAAACGACCGCTCACTTGCTTATTGGTAAGATACTCATATAAACTTATTTAGACCATGCAGAATACAGAAACGAATTGTTAAAAGAAAGTAAATTGACGCTATGTTAGGAATGGTTACTTCGCTTGCTGCCGCATCACATTCCAAAAATTATAGTCCAGCATCGGCGCTTTTGAGATACCTACATTATGCCCAATCGTAACAATCTGACCACGATGATAGGTTGTATGAATCATCAGGTGTTGCAGGTATTCATACTTCGGGAAATTCGATGAAAACCATTCCGATTCTATTAAACGGGGTTCATTCATGGCTTCGATATTTTCTTTTACATAGCTTGCTAAAATTTTAGCTTCGTTCAGCAAGTTTTCAATTTCAACTTGAACATCTACGTCCGTAGCCATATAATCAAACGCTGGTGTTGGCGTTTCGCGAATCATGGATGACCAGTATAATTGAGTGTCGCTGATATGTTTCAGGGTTTTGGCGATACTGCTAAAACTCGACGGGCAGTCTTTTTCCAACAATGCTTCCGGATAATTTTTTAACCAGTTCACCAATTGTTCAGTTACCCAAATATTATAATCAACACTGTTTGTCATGGATGTTTGTAAGCTCATTGTATTTTATTTAGTTGTTAATAAATGGTTCTCTTCCAATAAATTTATTTCTGCCTTCTAAAAAGCCAATTGCTTTTATAATATTTTCAGCTATACTATTCTCGCGTTTTAGAAAAGATATATACCTGATCATTTCTTTTTGTACAGAAGGAGGCAAATTATCGAATGCTTTTTTTGCTTCTCTATTATCATTCAAAGCTTGCACAAACCCAGGGTGCGGTTTTATTAGCCTTTCGATTGGGTCAAACGCTATTGAGAGTTTAAGCATTTCTCCAATTCGCCTTGGTGAATTTTTAAGCATGCCTGAATTAATATAGAGCCGCCATTCATCCCGGTATTTCACCAATGATTGCTTAAAGGATTTCTCTCCAATTGTAACTATTACAGGAATAGCCCCTTTATCTGTTTTTGCTTGACCAAAAATAGATTTTAAGATTTTATCGGGTAAAAAAACAAACGGATTCATCCCAATTATTTCTAAAACGGCTGAAAATGTATAAATCTTTGTAGTACTCATTTTATAGTAGTCATTCTGTTCGTTAAACTTCGGCATTAAATGCACACAATTAATGTGAGCAGAAATATAAAACAGTTAATTTCTTAGGTAACACAGCGTTTATCATTATGCTAATTAATCCCCCGACATATTTAGCCGGGGGATTTTCGTTCTACATATGCTCATCCGCACTCGGACCGTAACTACCCGGTATTGGTATATCCAGTAAGCGCAGGTAAACACCCAGTTGTGCCCTGTGGTGTATAATCTGGCTCAATGTGCTGCGCAGAAAACTATACTTGGTTTCCACCGTATAAATCTGTTCGCCATTGCGGAGTGTCCAGTTTTTTGATAGGTTGGAAGGGTCAGCATTTTTCAGTTCCTCACGTCCTTCTTTCAGACTGGCATCAAAATACGCAATAAGATCTGCCGTGTTTTCAATGATCTTAGGGCTGTAAGGGTGCAATCCAAAATCAAGTTCATCTGAGTTTAGAACCATACCAATCCATGTAGGCAGTTCAGCCGTGTGGGTGGCCAGTTGCTGAAGGGTCATACTTTTAGAATGGGGTTTCCACTGGTATTTGTCGTTGGGTACCAGGGCCAGCATTTTACGGGTTACTACTGCTTCGTTTTCCAGTTCCTGCTGGAAGGCTTGAATGATTGTCATAATTGATTGTTTTAATTGATAACACAAAACAACCGATGGGTACTGACAACCCTATGGCAGCCGGTTTGAAAAAAGTTTAGGGCATAGATTGGGGTATAAAACAGAGGAATAAGGAACATGAAATAAGGAATGAGAAAGGAATATTTTGTTGTTACATAGAAAAGACACCCACTTCCTGATTTCTTATTCCATATTCCTTATTCCTCTGTTCCCTCAGTATTCTACCGGAATATCTTTCATGTAGCTGTCGAGCGAAATATGTTTCCGGTGAATAAACGGAGTGTCGGTATTGGTGAGTTTCTGGATACGGGCCACTTTAAAATCGCGGTAGCCATTTCTTTTATGGCACCAGGCAATCAGGTGCCAGGCCAATGCATAAAATATCAACCCAATGGGTTCTACTTTCCGCACACTGGGTTCCTGGTTTTTGTTGAGGTAGGCAATCTGAATCATGGTGCGTCCGGTAATGGCTTCCTGCAACACGGAGAGATAGGATACCTGTAAAGTCATACACTCCGGCACATGCAAACGAATACGTGATGCCAGTGTTTCCAGTTTTTCCTGCTGGGTCGACTGTAATACATTTTTCACTTTATTCAATGCACTGGAATAATTTTTCTGGATAGACCGGTCTGAAAAACCATTGACTACTGCTTCCATAAGTAATAGCGCATTGGCTTCTTCGCTTGTAAAAGAAACAGGCGGCAGGAAATAACCATTCACAATAAAATACCCCCTGCCCTGCTCAAAACTTACGGGCACACCGGATTCGTTCAGTGCTTTTATATCGCGGTATACGGTTCTTACGCTGAGGTTGAATTTTTCTGCAATCTTTTCTGCCGGCACATATTTTTTTGATTGCAGAAAAGTGAGGATGCTAAACAGGCGGTCGATGCGGTTCATAACAGAATATAAAATCGGAAGATAGACACTCATACCTGTTTGCCGAAACCGGTCAACAAAAAAAGCGATCCGTACGGATCGCTTTTTAGATGTGCGTTCTATTCTACTGATCAGGCTTTTTTGCCCATACCATTTACCCAGCCAACAACAGCACCTGTGATGGCACCTAATACAGCCGAAGCTGCAATATCAACCCATACACCATTTAATGCCAGGATATTAGATGTTCCATACATGGTAAGGTCAAAAGCAGCTCCCATGATCAAGCCAATAACCGCACCAGCAGAAAGTCCGGCCGACAGTGTACTGATATTGGCCCAACGGTTGAAAATGTAAGAATACAGAATACCAGTAAGCAGGTTACCGGCAACCAGCGCCCACCATACCATATCGGCTTCAGCTCGCATTACACCAGTGGCGGTACCACTGTTTTGGGCCATAAAATCCATTAACAACATTCCATAAATAAGCCATCCTGCAAAGAATGCAGCAATTCCTCCGGCAATACCGGAAATCAACATTTTTGTGGTGTTCATAAGCAATCGTTTTAAGGGGGATAATAATTTATTCCTACAAAATAGAAAGCAGCTTGCGTATATGCAAGCTTTTACCTCCTGAAACCTACCTCTGTTCACAACGCGGGGATAACTATAAAAAACAACCTTCACAAACAATTATCTTTCAAACCCGTGTTTAACCATCATCTCTGCCTATTTTCACGGCTTTAAGAAAATGCTGATTACTGCCTATGACACTCAAGATTTTAACCGTTGCCGGTCTTGCCACTTTTGAAATTTATGCCGCCATTCCAGCCGGCTTTGCTTTTGGACTGCCCGCCTGGGTTATTTTCCTGGCCAGCCTGATAGGTGGACTGGTGGGTGTATTTGTAGCTACTTTTTTAGGTGATAAAATCAAAACCTTTCTTGCCAAATATCGTAAACCCAAACCTGAGAAACCAAAAACAGGGCTTATCTATACCATCTGGGAAAAATATGGGATCATTGGTCTGGGTTTCTTCGGTACCATGACCGTTGGCGCTCCCGTAAGTATTGGTGTAGGTGTGGGTTTTAATGTACCCTTACAAAAATTACTGGTATGGTGTTGTCTTGGTGTATTTACCAGGTGTGCACTGTTTACGGCTATTGGATATTATGGATTGAAGTTGTTTTAGAGAAGTCCGGGAGACGGGAAGACCGGAAGTCTGAAAGATTTTTTTATATACAAGACCTCCGTGTAACGCTGTGTCATACTCTGTGAAACTCCGTGGTTAACCACAGAGGTAACGGAGTACGGCACAGAGTTACACAGAGGTCTTACTATTTTCATCCTACTTTCGGTCTTACGGACTTTCTGTCTTTCGGACTCCTCCCCTACATCAAATAATACTTCTCCGCAACCATTCTCTCCGGCACATCTTCATCATTGATCATCTGTCGCAGGTTTCTTTCAATACCTCTTGATATGGCCATCATCGGCGTATCGGTTGGACGGTTTTCGAACGGATCCTGCAGGTGTACGGCCATTCTTTCAATCAGTAAAAAGAAAGATGCAAGAATGGTGACCAGCGGAATTTCTATTGCCCCTACATATTCAATGACACCAAAAGGTAATAAGAGAATAAAAAAATAAAGGGCGAAATGAATATAGAGACTATAGGTCATCGGGAATACGGTGTTCTTGATTCGCTCACATTTCCCCATGGCATCACATAATCTGCTGAGTGTATCGTCAAGCTCTACCTGCTGAAATTCATTGATCCATCCTTCTTCCAGTGCCAGTTTCAGATCCTTTGCATGCAGGTTCAGTAAGGCATATGGAACGCTGTCGTGATTTTTCACAAAAGCGATTTCTTTTTTGGTAAGTAACCTTGCAGAACCTTCAAGAGGATCGAGCCCACGTAAACTTTTTCCAAGACTATAACACCATGCTATTTGCCGGTTCACAAAACGATCGATAAAATGTTTTTTCTCCGGGTCGTTGTATCCTGTTTGTACAAAACACAATAACTGTCTGGTAAGTGTTCTGGAATCATTGACAATAGAACCCCAGATGATTCTGGCCTCCCACCACCTGTCGTATGCCTGGTTCGAACGGAATGCCAGCAACAATGACAACACTGTACCCAGAATAGTTGGCACCCCTAATGGTATGGAGAGTTCATGAATATTGTATTCCTTACTCAGGTACCAGATGGTAGATGTGTACAATGAAATGAGAACGATCTCATATTTAATTTTACCCAGTATATACTTTACCGGAACTTTTCCCTTCAATAACATAACGTCTGCTTTTCAATTGCTTTTAATCTGATCAGATGGTCAACAACAACAGTGATACATTGGATTGCATGAGTATTCGTTCCAGTCTTTGTTCACGCATAAAATAGCTGGACAGCTTACCCATTTTTACGGTTGGAATATCTTTAGACTGCATCATATCTGAAAACCCTGATAATTTTTTTTCTACTGCATTAAACTGATAAACCAGCGCTTCAGGAATCTCGTTTGCTCTATCTTTTGTGGCATTGATCAATGAAACAGCTTCAGACATTTCGCGGGCTGTATGGTAGGCTCTTGTTTGTGGTTGCAATAACTCTTCTGATATGTTGGCCAGATCAGATTTTGCGATATACATGATCGGACAACGGGAGCGGCATAACATTCTGAACACATCAAGGTTCAGTTCCTTGCGTGCTTCCTGCCATTCTTCGCGTGAATAAAAAACCATATCCGCGCCAAACTCCTGTATATATTGTTTGAATACTGCCGGAGAATCACCATAAATTCTGTCGATGCTATAACCTTTTACCACTTGTACATGTTCAGCTTCTATTGCCTTTATACTATTGAGTGAATTTTCTGAAAAAATATAGCCATCGGGCTGTCTACCCAATGTTAAAAGATCACTTTCGTTGTCTGGTATGGGTACCACCTGCAGGAATGTACAGTGAAAACCTTCATTACTGTACAATTTTGCGGCCAGTCGAAACAGATGTACCGCATGTTCTGTGCATCTCGTCGGAATAATAATCTTTTTCATACCTGTTTGATTTTTGATGATTAAAACGATGATTCGTGATAAAAAGCAAAACTAGCTGGCAGGTATTGGAGCGATCTAAGGATACAATTAAGAAGCAGTTAGAAGTTTCTAAGAATGGTATTAGAAATGCCCGGAAATTCTAATGCCGCTCTAACAACATTTTTAAAAAGTTGAAAAACAGGCTCTTAAGCTGTTAAGACTGAATAGGGAAACGCATTTCGGCCCTTGTACCAGCCCCTTCCATGGAAGTGAATTTAATTTCACCCCTATGTATACGGATGATTTTCTGCGCAAGTGGAAGACCCACCCCATAGCCCTTATATGCAGTAGTATTGGATGCCCTGAAGAAGGGATCGAATATATAACGTAGTTCTTTTGGGGGAATACCAATACCACGGTCTTCTACCACGAGTATACATTGTTTTTCCGTTGCCCGCAACGATATCGTCACCTTTCCGTTATCGGAATATTTACAGGCATTTTGAACCACATTCGTAATAGCCAGTTTTAATAAGTTCAGGTTACCGAATATCGTGATCCTTGATTCATCATCAGGTAACTCTTCAAAATTGATATGGATATGGTTTTGAGGATCAGTAAAATCTACCAGTTTTTTTACAGACAATACCAGCTCATCTAGTCTGATATGTCCCATAAATTCTTCGTTCACGCTATTACCTGCCTGTGCCAGCTCAAGCAAGCTCGTGGTGAGATGGTGTAACTGATCAGCTTCCCGTGCTATCACAGCCAATGCCTGCTGGTATTCTTCTGCGTTTCTCTCCTTATCAAGCGCCAGCTCTGCTTCTCCAATAATGGCAGTGAGCGGTGTCCGGAGTTCATGAGAAAGTTTGTTCACAAAATTTCTTTGTGTTTCGAATGAAGTCTCCAGCCGGTCGAGCATATCATTAAAAGTTTGTGTGAGACCCGCTATTTCTCCTTTTCCGCTCTGCTCTGGTAAACGCATGTCCAGATTCGATGCACTGATTTTTTTTACCCGGCTGATCATATTGGAGATAGGGTTTACAATTTCTGCAGAAAAAAGAAGTCCCACAACAAATACAATAATGACAGATAACAATATTCCCAGGAAAAGATTCTGGCGCATATCTTTCATGGCCTGTTCACCTGACTCATTCCTTGCAGACATCAGTACAGTAAATTTTTTTCCTTCGTGGATATAAGGAATCGCTACATAGTAGACTTTATCGATGATAAATTGTACTCTTACATTTTGTGTCATCTGGTTTTCGAAACCAATCGGCAGTATGATACCCTGCTTTTTTAATGAATCTCTGTTGGGCAGGTTATCAAAAAAATATTCGCGCTCTTCGGGCAGACGTTGCAAATGTTTCTCTCTGATTTCATTGTACACGGTGACACTTAATGTCTCTTCCTCATAATGCGCCTGTGCTGCAATACCTCCGCGAACAGATAACCGATGAAAAAATTCTTTCTGGACAGATTTACTGCTGAAATGATAAATAAAAATACTCAGCATCAGGATAATGCCGCCCGTAAGTATGGTAAAAAGCGTAGTGATCTTATTGCGGATATTCATCAGGCACTCTCCTTCATCATATAACCCATACCAATCATCGTATGAATGAGTTTGCTGTCACGGCTTTTATCTATTTTCTTTCGCAGGTAGTTCACATAAACATCTACCACATTGGTACCCAGATTAAAATCAATATCCCATACATTTTCCAGTATCTCCATACGCGAAAGTACACGCGACTGGTTCTTCATAAAAAACTCGAGTAATTTATATTCTGTAGAGGTAAGTGAAATGATTTCATCATCGCGAAGAGCCATTTTAGCATCGGTATCCAGTTTCAGGTTGGCGATTTGCAATATATGGGACTCACTCACCTGAGGTTTTCTGAAAGTTCTTCTGCCAAGCGCATTCACCCTGGCGATCAGTTCATTTATTTTGAAAGGTTTTACCATATAGTCGTCTGCACCGCTGTCTAAACCGGTTACAATATTTTCTGTGCTGCCCAAAGCGGTTAACATCAGAACGGGAACCTCAAGTCCCATCGACCTGATTTCTTTACAAATCTGTATCCCATTCATCCCCGGGAGCATGATGTCTAAAATGACCAGGTTAAACTGGTGGTCGCGAATCATCTGCAAACCAGTGTTTCCATCCATGGCCACACTCACTTCCAGCCCTTTTTCTTTGAGCCCGCGCTCAATCAATGAGATGACAGCAGCTTCATCCTCTATCAGTAAAATCTTCATGTATGGCTATTTAATCATGTGTTTATAGGGCTTCAAATCTTGCGACGATAACAAAAGATGCCCAAAAGGGTTTTCATTTTCGTTGTTTTTTAACAAAAAATTTGCCGGAAATGGGATTTGTCACTCTTTTTTCAAATTATACGTCTTATCAGATAAAGGCTCATTTTTTATTATCTTGTCCGGATAAAACTAACAACATGAGGTATTCGCTATTACTGCTTCTGGTCATTTTTTCCGTGACCTGTTCAACAACCTATGCACAGCAGAAAAAACAACTCACTGCTGCTGATTACGGGAAATGGCAACAGATTGGCAGCACCGATTTGTCGCCCGATGGTAACTGGGTAGGCTACCAGATTTCTATCCAGGAAGACAATGACACACTCTTTATCGTTAACCGCAAAACAAATAAAGTATATAAACTGGAATTTGCTACCAGTTTTGAATTTTCCGGCGATAACCAATGGGTGGCTTACCGCATTGGTATCCCTTTTAAAGAGGCGGAAAAATTACGTGAACAGAGCAGACTCGTTGAATACAAAATGGGATTACTCAACCTTGCTACCGGCAAAAAAGAAGTAGTGCAGAATATCAATCGTTTTGGTTTTTCAAAAGACGGCAAATTTCTTGCCGTATACCTTGCCCCTCCGAAAGAGCATAAAGACAAAGGCAGTGTTTTACTGGTAAAAAATCTGGTCGATGGCACCACACATACCATTGGCAATGTAACTGAATATGCATTCAACAAAAAAGCCGATTATCTCTCTTATATCGTTGAATCAGCCAATACAGCAGGTAATGCGGTAGAATTGCTGAACCTGAAAAATTACAGCCTGAAAATCATTGCAAGCGATACATTGAAGTTCTCCAAACTCAACTGGCATCGTGAAGGTGATGGTTTTGCCTTCTTTAAAACTTTTAAAAACAAAGATTATGAAGAAGAAAGCGCTACTGTTCATGGTTACGTAAACCTGTACAATAACCCTTCACTCAAAACATTCGACCCGCAACAGACAGCAGCTTTCCCCAAAGACATGCGTGTACACAATGGGAGTACCCCAAGATTAAGTGATGACCTGAGCGCACTCTTTTTTGGCATTAAAACATGGACTGCCAAACCCAAAAAAGAAGAAAAAAAGTCGGGCGACAGTTCCAAACAAGCTCCTAAACCTGTTGCCAAACCCGATGATAAATTAGCCGCTGTAGATATCTGGCACTGGAAGGATCCTGAGATTCAACCCAGACAGAAAATTACTTTTGGTCAGGATAAGGAAGCGAGTTATTTATCTGTATGGAATATTGGCAGTAACCAGTTTCTGCAACTGGCCAAAGAAAATACACCTATTGCCCTGTTAAGTGGCAACCAAGCCTTTGCTATTACTTCCACCAATAATAAATACAAACCTGCATTCAAGGAAGACTATGCCGATTTCTACCTTGTAAATACCAAAACAGGAGAAGAAAAATTACTGTACGAAAAAATGCTTTCCGGATTTTTTACCGGTCCGCAATCATCACCTGATGGTAAATACCTGTATTTCTTCCGCGACAAGAACTGGTGGATCTACAATATTGCCACTCAGCAAACCAGCAACCTAACCCAAAATATCAAGACTGCTTTCTGGAACACCAGGGATGACCATACTGCCAGCAAACCCCCGTTTGGCATGGGTGGCTGGTTAAAAAATGACAAGGAAGTATTACTGTATGATGAATACAATATCTGGGCGCTGAAACCTGATGGGAGTGCTGCCAGAAAAATTACCAATGGTGAGAAAGACGAGATCACACACCGTGTAACCAGAACAGATTTTGAATACCCATATCTCGATGACAGCAAGCCCATTTACATTTCTTTGTATGGCGACAAAACAAAGAAATTCGGTTATGCCAAACTGGAGAATAACAATATACAACTGCTGATCTATGAAAACCTTTCTGTGGGTCGTCTCACGAAAGCCGCTGAAGCGAATAGTTTCAGCTTTGTAAAACAGGATTATAACCTGTCGCCGGAACTATATGCTACGGATGATTTCAGTAACAATAAAAAAATTACGGGTACAAATCCCCAGCAAACCGATTTTTACTGGGGTAAAAGTGAACTGGTAAATTTCACCAGTAAGAAAGGAAAAAAAATGCAGGGTGCTTTGTTTTATCCTGCCAATTATGAGCCTGGTAAGCAATATCCGATGATTGTCTATATCTATGAACTCTTATCCAATACAGTACATGGTTATGTTACACCATCTGAACGCAGTGCTTACAATACCACTAATTATACCAGCAATGGTTATTTTGTATTCAGGCCCGATATTATTTATGATACCAACGAACCAGGTATGAGTGCTGTTAACTGTGTGGTACCTGCAGTAGAAGAAGTGTTGAAAACAGGTATGATCGATAAAACCAAAGTAGGTTTAATGGGTCATAGCTGGGGTGCATACCAGACTTCTTTCATCATTACACAAACAGATATTTTCAAAGCAGCCTGTGCAGGCGCTCCTTTAACAGACCTTATCAGTATGTCTTTATCAATCTACTGGAACACGGGCACACCTGACCAGAAAATTTTTGAAACCAGTCAGGGGCGTTTTGATGGTCCGTGGTATGAGCGTACGCAGGAACATATCCGCAACTCTCCCATGTTTAATGCTGCTAAAATAAAAGCACCTTTACTCGTTGCATTTGGTGATAAAGACGGGGCTGTTGACTGGCACCAGGGTATTGAAATGTATGGTACCATGCGCAGGATGGAAAAACCGCATGTAATGCTGGTGTATGCGGATGAAAATCATGGACTGGCCAAAAAAGAAAACCAGATTGATTACCAGAAACGCCAGCGCGAATGGTTTGAACATTATCTTTTGGGCAAACCAGCAGAGAAATGGATCATTGATGGTATCAGTTATATGGACAAAATGAAAGCCAGGGAAAAACCCGCTGTACAATAAGATTAAAAATAAAAAACCTGCTCTTTGAAGCAGGTTTTTTATTTTTAAAGAGCATCGTAAACTAATCTTATGCAAACCATCAAAACTGCTTTATTGTCTTTTGGTCTTTCAGGCAAAGTCTTTCATGCACCCTTTATTCACCTGCATCCTGGCTTTGAACTTAAAGCCATCTGGGAAAGAACAAGATCTGAATCAACTGCTATATATCCATATGTGCATATTGCCAGAACAATGGAAGAATTACTGGATGATGAAAGCATTGATCTCATCGTTGTAAATACTCCAACCGGAACCCATTTTGATTACGCAAAAAAAGTGTTGGGGGCCAATAAACATGTTATAGTGGAGAAGGCATTTACCACTACCGTAGATGAAGCCATCGAACTGGATCGTTTGGCAACGGAAAAGAACAGGCTATTATCTGTTTTCCAGAATCGCCGGTGGGACAGTGATTTTCAGACCGTTCAAAAAGTAATCAGCGATGGCTTATTAGGGCCCGTGCATGAAGCTGAATTTCATTTCGACCGGTATAAAGAAGAACTGAGTCCGAAACTGCATAAAGAAACAGCAGCTCCTGGAGCAGGTTTATTATATGATCTTGGTCCACATTTAATTGACCAGGCCATATGTCTGTTTGGTATGCCTGACGCTGTGTTTGCTGATATACGAACCTTACGTCGCGATTCGAAGGTTGACGATTATATTGACCTCCTTTTGTACTACCCTTCTATCAGAGTACGATTAAAATCGAGTCTGTTGATAAAAGAGCCCATCCCTTCTTTTATTGTTCATGGTTTAAATGGTTCCTTTATTAAATCAAGAGCAGATATACAGGAAGCTGTATTGCTGGCTGGACAAAAACCCGGCCAACCGAACTGGGGTGAAGAACCAGTTTCGGAAATGGGTCTATTGAATACAAAGATCAACGGTATTGAAGAGCGGAAAAAAATACCAACCATCGCCGGCAATTACGGTCATTATTATGCCCGTATATACGATGCACTTACAGGAAAAGGCAATAATCCTGTTTCGGCCAAAGATGGCATACGCGTTATGCAGATACTGGAGGCCGCCAGAAAAAGTAATACAGAAAAAAGACTGATTGAGCTAACACATGTTGCATAAATATCTTTTACCGCTACAGGAAGCTTTTGAGCGGGAAGCTGACCCGGAACAGGCCTCAAAAGCAAAAGCATACTTACTCAACCAATTTGAGCATTATGGTATTACAACACCTGTAAGAAGATCACTTTGTAAGATGTATTTTAATGATCACAGGCTTACAGATCTTAACGAGTTAACAGCCATCACTAAAGCATGTTTTCAACACCCTTATCGCGAATTCCACCATGCAGGTATTGAACTCTATGCTTTTCATAAAAAACTATGGAACAAAAAAAGCATTGCAACCATCGAATTTGGACTGCTTCACCAAAGCTGGTGGGATTCGGTTGATACCATTGCGAGCGACTGGATACATCCCTATTTCAAACTTTATCCCGAACAGATACAACCGGTAACACAAAAATGGAATCTTTCTTCAAACATATGGCTGCAAAGAAGCAGCATTATGTTTCAGAAATTCAGAAAAAAAGATACAGATACTTTGCTGCTGTCAAAGTATATCAACCATTGCAGCAACTCAAAAGAATTTTTTATTCAGAAAGCCATTGGATGGGCCCTGCGGGAATACGGAAAGACAAATCCGGACTGGGTTAAAAAATTTGTCGCCAGGCATACACTTGCTCCTCTGAGTAAAAGAGAAGCATTGAAAAATCTGTAAAAAAAACCGGATCATATGATCCGGCTTCTCTATTTCACTCAAAAAGATGATTACATTTTTTTAGCGTCTTCCAGGAACTTGGCCAGTCCGATATCAGTCAAAGGATGTTTTAACAGACCCAGGATTGAATCGAGTGGGCAGGTACAAACATCTGCTCCGAGTTCTGCCGCTTTGGTGATGTGCAATGCACTGCGGATAGAAGCTGCAAGGATTTCTGTTTTGAATCCCTGGATATCATAAATATGACGGATCTGACCAATCAGTTCCATACCATCCCAACCACTATCGTCAATACGACCGATAAAAGGAGATACATAGGTGGCGCCAGCTTTTGCAGCCAGTATGGCCTGTCCGGCAGAAAATACCAGTGTACAGTTGGTACGAATACCATTATCGGTGAACCACTTGATGGCTTTTACACCATCTTTAATCATCGGAACTTTTACAACGATATTGGGGTGGATGGCTGCCAGTTTTTTTCCTTCTTCTACCATCGTGGCAAAATCGGTTGATAATACTTCAGCACTTACATCTCCATCTACGAGTTCGCAAATGGTTTTGTAGTGGTTAGCAATGGCTTCCTCACCTTTTACGCCTTCTTTGGCCATCAGTGATGGATTGGTGGTTACACCATCCAGGATACCTAAATCGTTGGCTTCTTTGATTTGTGCGAGATTACCGGTGTCGATAAAAAATTTCATAGTATATAAAATTAAAATCCCCTTTGTCTTCCCTTCAGGGGAGAAAGGGGAAAAAAATGGCAGGCTACTCACATCGCACCGCTACAACCGCTTATCCTTGCTGCATTCCTGCCCTGGGGAGGTTCAGCAGGAGCTGGTCGTGTAAGACCTGCCGGTGCAAAAGTAAGGGTTGACACTTATTTTCCCTAATTTTTTGCTTTATTGAACCGGCATTTCACCATTTAACCCTGTGAGTGTAAATATATTAGCCGCCAATTCGCATATTTTAATCCCCCTGAAAATTAATCGACCCCTCTTCTCCCCTTCTCTTTGTTAAAAAATGTCTCGCGTTGAACATGCACACAAATTTGCTGAACGGATTTAACAAAGAGAAAGGGAGAAGTGGAGTTTAGCGGAGTTGTTTGTTATATATGAGGTTTAAAATCCGCTACCGAAATTTCTTGAATTCAACCTGGTAATACCCACCAGTTCATCATGTCGGCTGCTAAGTGGTCGGAAATAAAATAATATCAGGTATTCATTTTCTGTTTCCCAATAATTACCTTCCGTTAATGCGGGATCTGATTTTGTTGTGACCCGGTTTTTATCTTTTGTTACATAGTTATAACTGTAATAACCCTGTTTCAGAAAAAGTGTTTTTTTATAGATCCCCTTTTCAGTATCAAACTCCATTAATGAACTATCGCCCGCCTGGTTACCCGTAAATTCTCCCGTAATAAACACATCTTTTCCCGCAAATGGTTTTGCATTGGGTGGCATTAACATAAAATCTACAAAAGCATAATCGCCCTGCCACCAGGGATTGATGGATTCTGTGGTACTGATTTCATTCCATCCGTTCCTGTCGTTAAAAAAAGCATAACGCGTGTCGTTTCTTACCAGATCGGGTTTGATATAGATATGATTGGGTTGTGTGTTTTTATCAATCCGGTCGATCCGGTCGCTTGAAAAACGAAAGCTCCGAAGATCGGCCCAACGGTATTCTTTACCTGCCGGGAACAATGCATCCTGTTCACCATTATACTCCAGCATATTGTTGCGAATAAAAGCAGGTTGTAATCCTGTTGCTGCATCATCCCATCTGTTGTTCTGGATAATAACAAGTTTGGTCTGCTGCTGTGGACTCATCACATTCAGGTCTTTTGTAGCCACTGTTACCTGTAATTTCTGATGGGTGCGTATAAGACTGTTATTAAATGGTTGAGATAGTCTTGCCCCGATTCCTACTTTATCATCAACTACCATAATACGTTTGGTAAAAGCCAGCTTGGATGTATCTCCATCCAGGAACACTTTTAACAGATAATTGCCGCTCTTGGTAGGTACCGCACTTCGTTCAGGCAAAAGAGTCTGGTAATGTATATAACGGGTGAGTGCAATAGACGACATGCGGTATTGTGATAACCGATTCTGTACAAAACCACGGATATAATCAAAGGGATTCAATAAAGCTGGTGACCAGTCGGCATTGCACAATTGGTAGGTATAAAAGAAGTTCCGGGGATAGGCTGCCATATCATCAAAATGCAGCTCCAGTTGATCGGTACTGCCCAGCCTGATCAGCGGTATCGACTGCTGGTCATTCTGCTGAAACAGCTTTACTGTTCTGATACCTTCCATGTAAACACGATCGGGTTGTCGTTGTGCCACCGCATCATGCAGGAATAAAACAAATGACAATATAAAAAGACGACCATTCATAGCTCTTGAATAAGGTTCAACTGAATACAAGATAATACAATACAGAAACACCGACGTTATTAGTTCCGATCATTCATGCGCAGTTCGTATTTTTACCAAAATCATGCCATTTGGGACTTTCCTTCGACATAGCTAAAAGAATTGCCTTTAACCATCAACATTCTTTTTCGCGCTTTATCATTCGCCTGTCCATTGCAGCCACCACACTTAGTGTAATGGCCATGATTGTTACACTGGCTTTTGTAAACGGATTTCAACAAACTGTTTCAGGTAAAGTTTTCAGTTTCTGGGGACATATAAGGGTACAGAAATATGAAGCGGGCAAATCGCTAATTGCCGAGGAAACGCCCTTAACCATGGATAGTGCCATCCGGAAAACCATCAGCATACAGCCCGGCGTGATCAGGGTGCAGAATTTTGCTACCAAGTCGGCCGTAATAGAAAACAAAAATGAGATTGAAGGTGTATTGATAAAAGGGATTGACGCGGGTTACGACAGCAGCACACTCAAACCATTTATGCAAAGTGGTAGCTGGATCAATTTTGCAGACAGTGGTTACAGTAAAGAGATCATCCTTTCAAAAGCACTGGCCAGCCAATTGAATATTGCAGTAAATGATACCGTTAAAGTACATTTTGTTTCTTCCATCGATGATAGCCGCACCTATCGAAAGCTACTTGTAAAAGGTATTTATAAAACCGGCATTGAAGAGTATGATAAACTTTTCATTATGGGCGACCTCAGACTGATCAGGAGAATCAATGATTGGAGAGATGACCAGAGCGGTGGTTATGAAATTTTTGTGGATGATTATAAACAGATGGACAGCATCAGTAAAATGCTATCTGCAACCCTACCTGTTGAATGGATGAGCAGAACCATTCGTGAAGTGTACCCCAACATTTTCGACTGGCTCGATATACAGGACGTGAACAGGGATGTAATTTTTATTGTGATGTCGGCAGTAGCCATCATCAACCTCATCACCTGTTTACTCATCCTCATTCTGGAAAGAACAAGAATGATTGGTGTATTAAAAGCGCTGGGTGCCAGCAACTGGACCATCCAGAAAATATTTCTTTACCATGCGTCGGTCATTACCGTTACAGGTATTGGTCTGGGAGCATTCCTGGGAATAGGTATTTGCTTTCTGCAACAGCTTACCGGTTTTATCAGTCTGGACGAAGCTTCTTATTATGTATCGCAGGCCCCTATGGAAATCATCTGGTGGCAGGTGCTTGCAGTGATCGCAGGAACAGCAATGGTTTGTTATGCTGCACTATTACTGCCTTCCATTTTAGTAAGAAAAATAAGTCCGGTAAAAGCCATCCAATTCAGGTAGATCAGCTTTTCGGCGATCTTAGTTGTGAAAGAAGTATGCCAGTGGCCACGGCAGCATTCAGCGATTCGGCCTTCCCTATTCTGGGTATGGTGATGGCATGACTGATGAATGGAAGGATTGTTTCGCGGATACCTTTTGATTCATTGCCGATCACTAATATTCCTTCTTTGGGTGAAGCAGTCGTATACATGGATATTCCATTCAACAAGGCTCCGTATACCGGCACTTCTTTTTGTGCCAATACCGTTTCCAGATCGCGGTACCATATTTTAACACGCAGGAAACTGCCCATGGTTGACTGTATCACTTTGGGATTATACAGTTCTACGGTATCCTTACTGGCAATAATCTGGTCTATCCCAAACCAGTCTGCAATGCGTATGATAGTACCCAGGTTCCCGGGGTCCTGTATACCATCTAATACCAGTGTAAAATGATTTTTCAGTTCAGGTTCACGACCCGGCTCCTGCTGCTCTGCGATCAGCAGCACCTGGTTGGGGGTTTGTAATGTGCTGATTTTCCCCAGTTCAAGAGCGGAAATCCGGGTGATGGGGACATTCGTACGAGGTGCTTCCCACTCCTCTACAGCGTAGATACTTTTTACCGGGTACCCCGATTCCAATAATTCACCTGCCAGTTTTACTCCTTCTGCCAGGAATAGCCGTTCAGCCGACCTTTGTTTTTTCTGGCATAAAGATTGGATATATTTGAGCTCATTCTTGCTTAACATCTACTATGCGTTTGATCGGAAAAAGAGGTTCACTGGCATTTATTATAACAGCTTTTCTGTTTACAGGTCTTTTCAGCTCCTGTTCTCAACAGCAACGTATCAAAGTGATCAATTATCCCGAAAACAGACCATTTGTTTACAGTAATAAGATCAATATCCTCGACACGCTTCCCAAAGATGAGAAAAAACGACTAATAACCGAACTACAGAATTATTGGGAAGATAGTCTTCAGGTCAGAACCGTTCAGAAATATCTGGGGCTTCTTCGAAACAGGCTTATTAACCCACCTGTATTCGATAGCAGTAATCTTGGGCGCTCCATCAACTTTATGAATGCTTACCTGAATAGTCAGGGATATTTTTATAGTGGGTTAAAAGATTCTGTCTCAATTGACACTGTTAAAACACAACTACGAGCCAATGTGTTTATGAATATCACCGTTGGGAAAAACATCAGTATCGATTCTGTTTCTTATGATTTTTCAGATTCAACATTACAGTCACTCGTATTAACCAATACCTCAGAAAGTTTTTTAAAAAAAGGAAAGCCTTATACAAAGCAGATTATCAGTGATGAGCTCGACAGGCTTACGAATTTATTCCGTCAGAACGGATACTATAATTTCAACAGAGACGATCTGATTGCTGTGGTTGACACACTGGATACCAAATTATTACCCCTCACGCTTGACCCTTTTAGACAGGCAGAAATTATTGCACAGTCGGCCAAAAGAAGGAGAGATAATCCAACATGGGATATAAACCTAACGCACAGACCCATATTCGACTCAAGCAAGCTTCGTCAGTTTAGTATGGGAAATATTTACTATTATCCTGAAACGGGAATAGCAGATATTCCTGACAGTGTGATCCGCAGGAAAGATTTTAAAACAGACACATTCCGGAGTGGTATTATGAAGTACAACAAAGGATTGTTTCGTTTCAGACCTATGCGTGAACATACTTACCTGAGCAGAGGTCAGAAATACAATGAGGCCGATTATTATAAAACTATCAACAGGCTTGGTCAGCTTGGCGCATGGCAACAGGCCGATGCCATTTTGCGTGTACGCGACAATGATACACTTGATATGCATATTCTTTTGGTACCTGCCATCAAACAAACACTGGCAGCAGAACTGGAAGGAAGCAGAAATTCGGGGGATGTAATTGCAGGTAACACATTGGGTATTTCAACCAATCTCAGTTATACCAATAGAAACAGGTGGCGACAGGCTGTTCAACAACAGTCTGTAGTAAGAGCCGGTGTGGAACTAAATCTTCTGAGCCAGGACAACCCTCTTTTACAAACCTTTTTATTGAGTGGAAGTCATACTTATATATTACCACGCATTCTTACCCCTTTTGGCAACTGGCGCTCGCTGCGTAACCTTGAGAATAAGAAAACCTTATTCACACTGAGCAGTTCCTATATAGACCGAAAAAGTTATTATAACATCACTTCTTTTACAGCCAGTATTGGATACGAATGGCGTAAACCCGTTAAAAACGGGGATCATGTATGGTTGTATAAACCACTGAATGTTGAATTGTATGGTATTAAAAGATTACCTGGTCTCGACAGCCTCATTAAAAACAATCCTTTTTTACAGGCATCGTTTAACGAAGGCAATATTGTAAGTCAGAGTTTATCTTTTATCAGAACCACCATTAGTCCTAAAAACAGGAACAAAAGTCATTACCTGCGAATTGGTATTGAAGAAGCAGGCGGCTTATTTGGCTTACTGCCTGGTTTAAAAAACAATATTTATCGTTATATTAAAACAGAAGCAGAATACAGACAGAGAGTACAGTATCTTAAATCAGAACTGGCCTATCGGGCATTTGCAGGGTTCGGGTATAATTACAGTAACGATCCAACCATCGGCAGAACACTCCCATTCTTTAAACAATTTATTGTCGGAGGGCCTTACAGTATGCGTGCATGGGGATTGCGCCAGTTAGGTTTAGGAAGTTCTGTTTTTAGTGATACAGTAATCAGCAGCTACCGCGACCGTTTTGGTGATATGCAACTGGAAACAAATATTGAATACCGTTTTCAGCTCGCATCGCTTGGTTCTTTCAAAATAGGCAGTGCTGTATTTGCTGATATCGGTAATATCTGGAATTTGAAAAGAAATGCACAGGATCCTGAATCGAGATTTTCGATCAGCAATCTCGGCAGAGATCTTGCCATTGGTATTGGTACAGGTTTACGATTCGATTTTTCTTATTTCCTTATACGTTTCGATGTAGCATATCGTGTTAAAGACCCCGCAAGAAGTGCCAATGGCGGATGGATGAGCTTGAAAGATTTTGTGTGGTCCGAAACAAGAGCAAATGGGTTGAAAGTAAAAAATGTAGCCCTGCAATTTGGTATCGGCTTACCCTTCTGATGATCCGGTTTTCAATGCATCAATTGTTTTTTCAAAAGACACAAGATCGTCGGCATCTGTTACTTCGAATACCCCAATACGTGTTCTGCGTAAGCTGCTCATATAACCGCCTACACCTAAGGCTGCACCAAAATCATGTGCCAGACTCCTGATATAGGTTCCGGTTGAACATACAACTCTGAAATGCACGACAGGTAATTCAATTTTTTCAATTACAAAAGAATGAATGGTCACAGGACGTGGCTCCAGCTTTACTTCCAGACCTTTCCGTGCTGCCAGATAAACAGGTTTGCCATCTTTTTTAATGGCTGAATGTGCTGGCGGAACCTGCATAATCGGACCTGTAAACTGTAAAGTGGCTGCATGAATTTGCTCATCTGTTAAATATGCGTAATCCCTTATATTTTCAGGAGTTGACTCGAGATCGTAAGTAGCGGTGGTAGCTCCCAATGTAAAAGTACCTGTGTACTCTTTTTCCATACCCATATACTCATTGATCTTTTTGGTGAATTTACCGGTACATACAATGAGCAATCCAGTTGCCAGTGGATCGAGTGTTCCAGCATGACCTACTTTGGATATCCTTGTAAGAATACGCACTTTTTTGACCACATCAAAAGAAGTCCAGTTGATGGGTTTATCCAATAAAATCACTTTCCCGTCGAGATAAGGTTGTAAGGTGGGATGTATTTCTTTTTGCTTCATGAAAGCTGCTCGGGTCTAGTTAAATGCTATTAATTTAATATGCCCTCGCAAATAATACCCGTTGTACAGATGGTTTACCTGTTAAGATACAAGTACCTTCTTCCGGTGTATTATTCAAAGGAATACAACGAATGGTTGCTTTGGTCAATTCTTTGATTTTCTCTTCAGTTTCTGCGGTTCCATCCCAATGTGCAGCAATAAAGCCACCCTTACCATCGAGTAATTCCACAAATTCATCCCAGCTATTGGCCGGCGTAATATGTTCGTCTCTAAATTGTTTTGCCTTGTTATAAATATTCTGCTGAATATCTTCGAGTAACTGTTTGATATGTGTTGAAAGACCATCAAGTGATACAGTATTTTTTTCTTTGGTATCTCTTCTGGCTACTTCTGCCACATTGTTTTCCAGATCACGTAAGCCCAAAGCTATACGAACAGGTACCCCTTTCATTTCATATTCTGCAAATTTCCATCCGGGTCGGGTATTGTCATTGTCGTCATACTTCACAGTAACACCCAATGCTTTCAGTTCGGCCATTAACTGGCGAGCACGTTCATCTATTCTCGCTTTCTGTTCTTCACCTTTATAAATAGGCACAATTACTACCTGTATAGGGGCAATTCTTGGAGGTAATATCAATCCATCATCATCGCTGTGTGCCATTACCAGTGCCCCAATCAATCTGGTGCTCACCCCCCAACTGGTAGCCCATACATATTCGAGCTTGTTGTTTTTATCACTGAATTTTACATCGAATGCTTTGGCAAAATTCTGACCCAGGAAATGTGATGTTCCTGCCTGTAATGCTTTCCCATCCTGCATCATGGCTTCAATACAATAGGTATCTTCTGCACCTGCAAAACGTTCATTGGGTGTTTTTACACCTTTAATAACTGGTACAGCCATCCAGTTCTCTACAAAATCGGCATATACATCCAGCATTTTTACTGTTTCTTCAATCGCTTCATCTTTGGTTGCATGTGCGGTGTGACCTTCCTGCCATAAAAACTCTGCTGTACGCAAAAACAAACGTGTACGCATTTCCCAGCGAACCACATTGGCCCACTGGTTTACAAGGATGGGCAGGTCGCGATACGATTGTATCCAGCCTTTATATGTATTCCAGATAATGGCTTCGCTTGTTGGACGTACTACCAGTTCTTCTTCAAGCCTGGCTTCCGGATCTACAATAAGCTTTCCCTTATTGTTGGGATCCGTTTTTAACCGATAATGCGTTACCACTGCACATTCCTTGGCAAAACCTTCGGCATTCTTCTCTTCAGCTTCAAACAGACTCTTAGGTATGAATAAAGGGAAATAAGCGTTCTGGTGCCCTGTTTCCTTAAACATACGGTCCAATACATCGCGCATATTCTCCCAAAGGGCAAAACCATATGGCTTGATAACCATACAACCACGAACGGCACTATAGTCGGCCAGACTTCCTTTTAAAACAAGGTCATTATACCATTGTGAATAGTCCTGCTCCCGGGAAGTGATTTCCTTACTCATAAAATATTATAATTCTCTTAACAAAATACATTGCTTACAGATGTTAGTTGGCAAACTAATTGCCGCAAATCATATGAAGCTTACAACAGCGCAAATGTATGTAACTTCACATTATATAACCTTGTCAATCCTCAGTTATGAAAACAACATTACTCAGCTCATTACTCACCATCGGACTATTGTCCGGCTGCTCAACGGCTTACCAGTCGGGGCAAACACCGGATGATGTTTATTATTCACCAGCCCGTGAAGGCGTGAGCAGAAGAGAAGAAGACAAGGCCAAAGAACAGCAGGAGCGTTATGAAGAATACATCAGTAGTCAAGACGATCGTTACCTCCGTATGAAAGTGGCCAACAGAAACCGCTGGTCTGGTATTGATGATTTTGATTACTGGTACAATAGCCGTTACGATTTCAACTGCATCAACCCATACAATAACTGGAACACATATACATGGAATAATCCATGGAATCTCGGATTAGGTTATGGGGGATGGAGACCACAGTTAGGTCTGGGTTATGGCTGGGGCTGGAATAATCCTATGTATACGGTAATTGTATATGCTTCTCCTAAATTTTATACCGGCAGTACATCGGGTAGCAATCTGGCTGCTTACAGAAATACCAAAGGTTTTAACAATAATAATCAGGGGTATTACAATCCTAAAACCGGCTCCTTTGTAAATACCGGTGGTAACAATAACAGTTTTGGCAACCTGCTGAAAAGAGTATTTACTGGGGGAAGTAATGGTTCTTCATCAGGAACTTCAGTTGACAGACCTGTAAGAAGCTTCACTAATACCAGTTCAGGCTCAACCGCTACACCAAGCAGTAATGCAGGTGGAAACAGTGGAGGGGTTAAAAGTACAGGAAGCAGCTCCAGCTCTGGAAGAGGTGGCAGAGGCAATTAATCCATATTTCGTTGGAAGCATCAATAACAGCAAGGTGCAAAGCACCATTACTAAACCTATACCCAAACGCATTGTAATATGAAATCATATCTACCCTTTATCGCCCTACTGATTACCTTCTCTGCTACAGCACAAAACCCGGATTATTCTCTAAGAATGGCCTGGTTCAATCAAAATGGTTCTGCTAGAAACGTTGCTACAGGTGGCGTAATGGGATCATTAGGCGGAGAAATTACCGCTAACCACGTAAACCCTGCAGGTCTGGGTTTGTTTAAAACCAATGAATTTGTTTTATCACCCGGTTTCTTATTCAACAATAACAAATTCAAGTACCGTGGTTCAGATACACTCAACAATAAAAACAATTTTGGCTACGGAGCATCGGGTCTTATCCTGAGTAGTAATTACAAGAAAAACAGAAAATGGACCAGCAGTGCTTTCGCCATTTCTGTTAACCAGTTAGCGAGTTACAATAACAGGATACAGTTCAAAGGTTTTAATAACATGAGTTCTTTCTCCGAACAATACCTCGAAGAACTTACACGAGATCTGGCCGATACCAATGCCGCATTAAGCAATTATATTTTTGGTTCTTCTCTTGCATTCAGAACATTCTTAATTGACACCGCCAACAATGCTTCCGGTAATTTTATCGGTTACCAAAGTCTTGTTCCCATTTCAACAGGCGTGAACCAACATTACGATGCCACTACCCGTGGAGGTTACCATGAAATAGCATTGGGAGTGGCGGGTAACATGGAAGACAAATTATATGTGGGTGGTAGTCTTACCATTCCTGTTATCTCTTACACGAGGGATTTGGTATACAGGGAAACCGATGCTACCAATGATCCGAATAACCAGTTCAGTTATTTTGAATTCAAAGAAAATTTCACTTCCCGTGGCGTGGGTTTGGGTGCTAAAATTGGTACCATTTATAAACCCAAAGATTACTGGCGTATTGGCTTTGCCATTCATACACCACAGTTTATCAGTTTTAAAGATCGGGTACGTGCATCGATGACAGCCAATACAGAAACCTATGCAGGCTTACGTTCAGAGAAAAGCGACAACCTGAACAGCGGCAATCCGGGTAACAGCAATTACAGTCTTATTACTCCATGGCGTGCTATAGTGAGTGCCAGTTATGTATTCAGAGAAATTAAAGATACCCGCAGACAAAGGGCTTTTATCAGTGCCGATCTTGAGTATGTAAACTATCGTGGATCAAGATTTTCTGCGGAAGATGAAAATGACCAGGCGCTGGTGAGTTATTATAATATGCTGAACAGTGTGATCAAAGACACGTATAAAGGCAATATCAATTTCCGTTTAGGCGGTGAACTGAAATTTCACACCGTTATGTTCCGTCTGGGTGGTGCTTATTATGGAAGTCCATATAAAGACAGTGAATTAAAAGCACATCGTATTATGGCTACTGGCGGATTGGGTTACCGAAATAAAGGTATTTTTATCGACCTCGGCTATGCACACGCATTTAATCGCGATGTTCAGTTTGCTTACAGATTGAATGACAAACCCAACACTTTTGCAGAACAAACCGGATCAAGAGGAAATCTGATGTTGACTTTTGGTTTCAAGTTCTGACATCATTATAACTGATATAACTGAAGAACAGCTTTGATCTGCTCTTCCATCTTTTCAACAGCATTCACCCAATGAATGCTGTTGTCTTTTTTAAACCATGTCATCTGTCGTTTGGCGTATTGGCGTGTATGTTGTTTAATCAATTCCACTGCCCTGTTCAAATCTGTTTTCCCTTCCATATACTCAAATATTTCCTGGTAACCTACTGTTTGCAGGGCATTCAGGTGACGGAATGAAAACAGGCTTTTCACTTCTTCCAATAATCCCGACTGCATCATGATATCTACTCTTTGATTGATGCGCTCATTCAACAATGCTCTTGGCATTTCAAGCCCTATCTTAATGATATGAAATGATCGCTCTGCTTTTTTTCCTGCCCGGAATAAGCTGATCGATTTTCCGGTGGCTTCTACAAATTCCAGCGCACGCATCAGCCGTTGCGGATTATGTTGTTCAGCAGTTTGCCAGAAAACGGGATCTTTTTGCTGCACCTGTTCCTGTAACCATAGTAACCCGTTTTTTTTATACGCATGAATAATTTCTTCCCTGATGACAGTTGGAATGGATGGCATTTCATCTATGCCTTCACAGAATGCTTTTATATAAAGCCCTGTGCCGCCGGTCATGATAACAACCGGGTGAGCAGCAAATAGTGCTTCTATCTTGGCCAATGCAAATTGTTCAAAAACACCAGCATTTACATCTTCCTGTATAGAATGAGAAGCTATAAAATGATGTGGTGCAGCCGCTAATTCTTCCGGTGAAGGTCTGGCTACACCAATATTCATCTCGCGATAACATTGTCTGGAATCGGCTGAAATAATTGCTGTATTGAACTGTTGTGCCAATTGTATAGCTACGGCCGTTTTACCGACTGCAGTGGGACCGGCTATAATTATAACGGTGCGTGAAGACAAAATAAAATATTGAACATTTTCATAACTCCACATTTAATCCGGAGTTATGAAAAGAAATGATTAAAATTCTTCTTCGTTGGTTTCTTCCGTTTCAGTATCGTCTGCGTCTGTTTCTCCCTCTTCTCCTTCTTCACCGAAACCATCTGCAGCTTCAGTCAGATCGTATTTCTCTTCTATATCCGCAAACTTATCGCCCAGTAAACTCTTGGTGCCATATTGTTGCGGGCCGATACCTTCTACCCTTGATACAGCAGGGTAATTGAGTTTGGCATTCTCTTCCTTACTTACATTGATGAGTTCTACCAGGAATACCCAGTTTTTGGCAAAATCATAGAGGTATACAAATTTCTGGTTGGTATCCCTGATCTCGCTCCCTATGGTAGTATCAGCCATCAATAATGGTTCTGCCACATAGGTCTTGTCGTATTTTTCAAAACTGATTTCACGGCCACGCTGCCAGTTATCGTTGCTACGGAAAAATGTGGCCTGGTGTTTCTGATCGAACTCATATGCTTTCAGAATGGCAAAATGCAGATCGATAAAATGCTGTGTGTGTTTGATAACAATATCACGGTAAACCGCATCGTCTTCTTCCAGGTAAATCCGAAATTTTAAAACCGCCATTCTGTATGCTTATACTTTTATTGATCAATAAGATAGTATCTGGTACTATCCGGAACGCTAAAATACAATTTATTCTACCGCCTGCAAGTTCAGTTCTGCCCCTTTCTCGAGCATAAATGCCCTTGCCGCCCCATATTCATTCGGGATAATGCCATCCAGGATCGCCTCCCTTATGGCATCTTTGATAATGCCTACCTGCCGTCCGGGGGTTAACCCAAATGTCTGCATAATGACTTCTCCCGTAATCGGTGGCTGCCAGTTCCTGATCCTATCGGCATCTTCCACTTCAGCCAATCGTTGTTTTACCAGCTCAAAATTTTGCAGGTATCTTTTTACTTTGGATTTGTTTTTGCTGGTTATATCAGCCGAACACAATAGCATCAGCGCATCAATATCTTCACCCGCATCAAACAACAAACGGCGGATAGCGCTGTCGGTAATATTTTCTTTTGTAAGACTTATCGGGCGCAAATGCAGCAATACCAGCTTTTGCACCTGTTTCATCTTTTCATTTAGTGGTAATTTCAGTTTGGCAAATATTTTTGGAACCATTCTCGCCCCTACTACTTCATGCCCATGAAAAGTCCAGCCATGCCCCTCTTCAAAACGTTTGGTAGCCGGTTTACCAATATCATGCAGTAAAGCTGCCCACCGTAACCAGAGATCATCTGTATGTTCTGCAATATTATCAAGTACCTGGAGGGTATGGTAGAAATTATCTTTATGCCCTATTCCATCAATATAAGCCGCCCCATATAACTCAACCATCTGGGGGAATATCTTCTGTAACAATTTTGTTCTGAATAAAAGGTCCCATCCAACAGATGGCTTTTTACACAACATTATTTTATTCAGTTCATCGGTAATACGTTCCTGCGAAACAATACTGATTCGGTGTACATTGCTTTCAATAGCAGCCAGTGTTTCTGGAACTATGGTATAATTGAGTTGTGACGCAAAACGAATGGCCCTCATCATTCGCAATGGATCATCGCTAAAAGTCTGCGAAGGCTCCAACGGTGTTACAATGATCTTATCGTCAAGCGCCTGTCTGCCATTGAAGGGATCGATCAATGTTCCATAATCAGCAGCATTCAAACTAATAGCCAATGCATTGATCGTAAAATCACGTCGGTTCTGGTCGTCTTCAATTGTGCCGGGTAACACATCTGGTTTACGGCTATTATCGGTATAACTCTCTTTTCTTGCACCAACAAATTCTATCTCGAGATCATCAATTTTTATTTGCGCCGTGCCAAATGTTTTAAAATAAGAAACATGTGGTTTGGGTTTGAAATACCCGGCTACTGCATGAGCCAGGGCAATACCATCTCCAATACAAACAATATCGATATCTTTTGTTGCACGCCCTATCAGTTTATCGCGCACAAAACCACCAATGAGATAGCAGGGCAGGTTGAGTGATGCCGCTGCTTTGGCAATGGTTTCAAAAATATGGGATTCCTTATCGGTACAAACAATATCCATGTGCTGCAAATGTAATTCCTTTCCTGTTTTAAGTGGTTGGAAGTGTTTCCAGCAATTGTTCCACCCGAATCTGCATGGCACAATTGAAATGTGTCTGCGGACATTGTGCATGCCCATGAAATCCACAGGGTCTGCAATCTAACGCCACTGGTGCTTCCACCATAAATGACTGATCGGAAAGTGGGCCATATCCAAATGCTGGTATGGTAGAGCAGTACACGGCAGTTACCGGTGCATTTACCGCAGATGCAAAATGCATGGGTGCTGAATCATTCACATAATTCATTACCGCTTTTTTCATCAATGCAGCCGATGCTAAAAACGAAAGTTCACCGGCAAGATTTATTACTTCCCGATTACATTGGTCTTTTATGGATTTGCACAGCGATTTGTCTCCCGGTGCCCCCAATAAATAGATCCTGTATTTTGCTGGCAATTGCCTGATTAAGGTTATCCAGCGTTCTGCAGGATATTGTTTGGTAAACCAGACAGAAGCAGGTGCAATACAGATATATGGCTGGGTTTGATAAACAGCTACCTGTTCTTCATCTGATTTTGAAGGATATAACCTGGGTTTGGCAGCCTGTTCATCCGTAATAGAACGAATCAGTGCATGGTTTCTTTGTATTTCATGCACAGCATCTCCTTCACCTGAAAAATCATGCTTGATGACCTCTGTAAACAAAAAACTCAGTGGATTTTTATCAAACCCGATGGTCTTTTTTGCTGCTGAGAAAGCTGTTAAAAAACCAGTAGCCGTATAACGCTGCACATTGACTACTATATCGTATTTCTTTTTCCGGATGGAAAAAAGGAGTTGGAGTAAATGTTTGTATTTGTTTTTCCTTTTATCCCAAATATGAATAGTTTCCAAAAAAGGATGTGCTGTAAATAAACCTTCATTACCTTTCCTTACTACCATGTCGATAACGGCATCGGGAAAATGCTGGTGTATTTTTTCCAATAATCCTGTTGCGAGTACAACATCGCCAATAAAAGCAGTTTGAATAACCAGGATACGCTGCATCTAACAAAACTACTATAAAGCTTTCTTTTTGAAATAAGACTATTCATATTCCAGCTCATTGCTGAAAAATTCCCAGTCGAAGAGTAAGAAACTACCGGAAAGATGTTTGAGTATATTTTTTCTGTTGCGGGAAGAAAGTGTACGTCTTACTGGCTTATTTGAGCTGATGGCATGACGATCCAGCCCCAGGTTGAGGATAGCCTTTAAAAAAGGCTGCATTTTATCATTTGGTACATCCAGGATTACGCGTGCCATTGCAGTTCTTTTCTTACTTTAAGTTTGCATTTAATTACAACAAATACAACTATAAGTTCAACAAAATTCCTGCCACATCGTATCAAATAAGGTCTAATTAGCTCAACTACAAGTAATTAACAGAAAAATCGATTTTCGCACAGGGTTATGCACAATTATGGGCGTATAATGGTCAGAACACCATTTTTATCCCATTTTATCACGGAGGAGGGTTTATAGTAGTTTTCATCGGCCTGCCTGTACCTTACCACATAATCTACCCCTTCCTTAATCAGGGGATCAATGTCCTGGAACGATTGAGGCGCAGGATAGCCCGAAATATTGGCGGAGGTACTTACCAATGGCTTTCTGAACCTTTTAATGAGGTGCTTACAAAAATGGTCTGTTGTAATGCGGATACCTGCTGACCCATCTTCACCCAGCAAAGCATCGGCCAGCCCAATGGCTCCGTCATAAATAACGGTGATAGGGCCCGATACTCCTTTTACATAATCAAACACCTGTAAATCGGGTTGTGTTACATATTGAAGAATATCTCTTTCATCAGCTACCAATACAATCATGGCTTTATGAGCAGACCTTTGTTTGAGCTGAAATATTTTTTCAACGGCATCGGGGTTTGTTGCATCACAGCCTATTCCCCAGATGGTATCGGTGGGATAGAGAATCAGACCGCCTTTCTCCAGTGTTTCCAGGCAGGCATCAATATCGCTTTGAAATGGAAGCATCGCAGTTGCAATGTACAAATTGTAGCGAATATGCTGCCGATCATACAACCTTTGTCATGAACCTGTATGTTTGCAAAAATTTTATGGTTATGGAACTGAAAACATTGATCGAAGAAGCCTGGTTGAACAGGGAACTCTTACAAGCCAGCAAACACAGTGATGCTGTTAGAGCCGTTATTGAAGAAGTAGATAAAGGGCGTCTGCGAGTAGCTTCGCCTGAAGAGGGTAAATGGGTAGTAAATGAATGGGTAAAACAGGCTATCCTCATGTATTTTGGCATCCAGCAAATGCAGACCTGGAATATCCCTCCCTTTGAGTTCTATGACAAAATGTTACTGAAATCGAATTATAAAGAGCTGGGCGTAAGAGCTGTTCCACATGCAGTTGCACGTTATGGTGCATACATAGCTAAAAATGTGGTACTCATGCCCAGTTATGTAAATATTGGCGCCTATGTAGATGAAGGTACTATGGTTGATACATGGGCCACTGTAGGAAGCTGTGCACAGATTGGTAAAGGCGTTCACCTGAGTGGTGGTGTAGGTATTGGTGGTGTACTAGAACCCCTGCAGGCCAGCCCTGTAATTATTGAAGACGGTTGTTTTATTGGCAGCAGGTGTATTGTAGTTGAGGGTGTGGTAGTTGAAAAAGAAGCTGTATTGGGTGCCAATGTGGTATTAACACAATCCACCAAGATCATTGATGTAAGCGGAGCTGAGCCTGTTGAATACAAAGGTCGCGTTCCAGCGAGAAGCGTGGTAATACCAGGCAGCTACACCAAGAAATTCAATGCAGGCGAGTACCAGGTAAGTTGTGCCCTTATCATTGGTCAACGCAAAGCCAGCACCGATCTCAAAACCAGCCTGAATGATGCATTGAGAGATTTCAATGTGAGTGTATAATAGTTAGTCCATAGTTTATAGTCTATGGACTATAAACTATGGACCATAACCCATCAAAAGTGAACAACCAGATCCAAAAAATAAGTCTGCTTGGTTTTCTCATTACCATTGGTGGTGCCATATTTTTTTCTACCAAAGCCATATTTGTAAAGCTGGCTTTTCAGGAAACAAAAGTTGATGCGCTTACATTACTGAGTTTGCGGATGCTGTTCTCCCTCCCTTTTTATATAGTTGCAGCATGGATTGCCGGTCGTAAAGACCAGGTAAAAGCACTCACAAAAAAACAATGGATATGGATTATGCTGATGGGCATTTTTGGTTATTACCTGAGTAGCCTTTTCGATTTTATTGGTCTGCAATATGTTTCAGCGGGTTTGGAGCGACTGATTCTTTTTCTCTACCCAACATTTGCCGTACTTATCAATACATTTTATTTTAAAACAAAACTGAGTAAGGTACAGGTGATTGCTCTTGTACTAACCTATATCGGTATTGGTATTGCTTATTGGGGAGAAATACGATCAGCACAATATGGTCCGCAATTTTTTTACGGCTCTTTCATGATTTTTTTGTGTGCCATTACCTATTCTTTTTACCTCGTTGGTACGGGCAGGCTGGTTAACAGTGTGGGTGCCACCCGCTATACGGCTTATGCAATGCTTACAGCTACTGCAGGTATTTTTATTCATTACCTTCTTCAGCAACCTGCTACCGCTTTTCAAATAGATACAACATTGGCTGGTTATGGTATTGCACTTGCCATTGTTGCAACTGTTTTACCTTCGTTTATGATGAGCGTAGGTATGAAAAAAATTGGCAGTAACAATGTGGCGATCATTACCAGCATAGGCCCTGTGTCTACCATTTTACAGGCTCATTTTTTCCTGGGTGAATCTATTATCGCCGAACAAATCTTTGGTACTATCCTTGTTATTATTGGTGTACTCCTGATTGGCTGGCAGTCTAAAAGCGCCGGTGAACCCACTCAGTAAAACAGACCCCGATTCATTTACCGACCATTTCCCGTCGTTTACCGCCCTTTTGTATCTCATAACCTAATTCTGCTTTTACGCCTTATCGCGCCTGCATAGTTTTGTTGAAAATTATAAACAATGAGAAACAGAGGTTTCGATATAAAAAGCCAAAATGATCGTTTTTACACTGGTATCATTTTAATCCTGGTGGGTGCAGTTATACTCCTGAAAAGAGTGGGCGTATACATTCCTTCCTGGTTGTACGACTGGTCGGCCATCATAGTACTGGTAGGTATAATATCTGGTATTAAAGTAAAATTCAGGGGTGTTTCATGGATTATCATGATTGCAGTTGGACTATTCTTTTTGTCTGATGAGCTGATTAAAGATGTGGAAATCCGCCGTTTTCTCTGGCCTGGTCTCATTATTGGAATTGGTATATTATTCATCTTCCGTCCGAAAATGAGTTCACTAAGCCAGGATCCTCTCTTCAATTTCAAACCCAAACAAAAGGACGAAAATGAAAATGAATTTCCTCCTTCATCTGAGGACCGGATCGACAGTACTTCTGTTTTTGGAGAAGTGAAGAAAATGGTGACGTCCAAAAATTTCAAGGGTGGTGAAGTGGTTTGTTTTATGGGTGGATCACAGATCAATCTCTCACAAGCCGATATACAGGGGCCTGTTTTTCTGGAAGTAACCATCGTTTTTGGTGGCGCCAAACTGGTGGTTCCGCCAAACTGGGAAGTGCGTTCAGAAACAGTAGCGGTATTTGCCGGTATAGAAGATAAACGCAACCTGCTTCCGGGCAGCAAATTCGATCCGGACAAAGTATTGATCCTGAGTGGCACATCCGTATTCGGCGGTATTGAAATCAAAAGCTATTAATCAACCCATTCAAAACCTTGTTTATGGAATGGTTCCTGGCAAAACTCGTTTACAGGTTTCAGTCTCCATCTGATCCCGGTAACATTCAATTTGATGAGCAACTGCGACTGGTTCAGGCCGATGATCTGCTTCATGCTTTTCATAAGGCACAGCAAATTGGTCAACAGGAACAACTTATTGCTGATGAGCATACCATTCACCAGATCAACTGGTATTTCATGGATGTAACTGAACTGTATAAACTAAACCAATTGATTGATGGCGCAGAAGTATTGTCGCAACTATGTTTGCCAAACGATGCTGACAGGTACCAGCGTGATGTTCGGTTAAAAGCAGGATATTTGTTATCGACTTGTACAGATCAGTTTCTGCAAGCACTCTAACCTATGGTAACACCCATTACAAAAGGACGAAGTTTTTATTTGGCTTTTATTACCTGGTGGCTGGTATGGACCATTGTACATATCTGGGTATTGCAGGAGTACCAGATCAGTCTGTTACAATCAATGGCCGATGCATTTACTTCGAATTTTTTATTGGCCTGTTTTTGTTTACTGGTAGTAAATAATATGAAATACTACCTCCCAAGAAAGGAAAGATACTGGTACATACTTATTATCAGCCTTGTACTGAGCAGTCTCTATCTTTTTTTGGTGAGAACCATTCTTAAATTCTGGTTTAAAGAAGATGATGTTTATGTAACACTTCTGCGTCAATCGTTTTACATCAGATACATCACGGGTTTTCTGATGATCGGGTGTATGTCGATGATCAGTTTATTGTGGTACACTTTATTGGAACAACAGGAAAATGAACAGCGGAAAGAGGAAGCAGAAAAAATTTCTAAAGATGCTGAATTATTAAAACTACGTCAGCAACTGCAACCACATTTTTTGTTTAACAGCCTCAACTCTATCAGTGCACTCGCTGGCTCACAACCTGAGAAAGCCCGGCATATGATTCAGCAGTTATCTGATTTTTTAAGGGGCACGCTCAAAAAAGAAGAGCACCAGCAGGTTAGTTTACAGGAAGAAATACATCATTTACAACTGTACCTCGATATCGAAAAAGTACGTTTTGGACACAGGCTGCAAACAAATCTTGAAATAGATGAACAGGCTGCGCTTATGCAGATACCTGTTTTATTACTGCAACCAGTGGTTGAAAATGCGATAAAGTTTGGCTTATACGATACCACGGATGAAGTACTGATCAGGATCAAAGCTGATGGAACAAAAAGAGAGATGCTGGAGATCATGATTGAAAACCCATATGACCCGTCTACTACCATTGCTACCCAGGGTACAGGCTTTGGACTGGCTTCTATTGCAAGAAGATTGTATTTATTATATGCCAGACAGGATCTGATACGTACCAATAAGACAGATCAATTATTTACCACTTATATTCTTATCCCTCAATACAACCATGAAATGAGCCATACCAAAATATAACAGCAAGGAAATTATTCATTGGCGAATTCCATGTAACTACAATCAATAAAAATGAACGCATGAAACTAATCATCATTGATGACGAGCCGCTTGCCAGAAGCATTGTAAAAGAATACCTGCAGGCGTATCCTGATATTGAAGTGATACAGGAATGCGGCGACGGTTTTGAAGGCGTTAAAGCCATTCAGCAACATCAGCCCGACCTGGTGATTTTAGATATACAAATGCCCAAGATCAACGGTTTTGAAATGCTTGAATTGATTGAAAATCCACCTGCGGTCATTTTCGCCACAGCATTTGAAGAATTTGCTATCAAAGCTTTTGAGGCCCACGCTATCGATTATTTGCTGAAACCCTTCAGCAAAGAGCGATTCATAAAAGCAATGGATAAATGGAACTCAACTGAAAAACAATTACAGCATAACAGGACCAGCGACTTACTTGATACCGTTTCCAATACAGCACAGCAGCAAAACAGGATTGTACTGAAAGACAATGGCAAAATCAAAATCATTCCTACGGCGCAAGTCCAATACTTTGAAGCGGCTGATGATTATGTAAAAATTCATACCGCAGAAGGTGTTTTCCTGAAAAACAAAACCATGCAATTTTTTGAACAAAAAATGGATGCTGCTCATTTCATACGCATACACAGATCATATATGGTGAATGTGCATCTCATCAGCAGGATTGACCCTTATGAAAAAGACGGGCATTTAGCGATACTCAGTATTGGTGTAAGATTACCTGTAAGTAAATCGGGATATACCCGTTTAAAAACCGCACTAGGAATTTAGGAATAACACTGCTAAACTAGTTGAACCTGGAATTGGAAATGAGTTTCTCAGAAGTTTGATGAATGATATCGGGTATAGAGGAAAAATCTTTGGCCTTATCAAGAAAATAATCAGCACCAGCCTGCATACATTCTGTTCTGTAACCAGATAATGTGTTGTTTGTAAGAATGACAATGGTTGGGTCAATTGTAGTTTTACTGCGTATGTCTTTTAACATCTGCAATCCGTTCTTACCGGGCAGGTTGATGTCTAAAAAAATAAGTGATGGATTGAATGACTCAATCCATTCATCTGCCTCTTCGGCGCTTGTAGCAGTTCGCACTTCTTTAACCCGGTCCATTCCTTCCAACAAATGTTGAATACGTTGAAGGATAAACTCAGAATCGTCTACCAGTAATATTTTAAGTGCTTTGTCCACCATAATGGATAACGGCATCATTAGAATAATCATTTTAAAGAGCTTTGCAGGGTTAAAGCCACAAAGCTCTTATAGCTAATCACTATAAGGTTCTTCTAGGATAAATACATTTACATTGGTATATCACCAAACTGAAATGGATTTTAAATAAGGATAGTGGAATTTATATTAAACAACCAGTAGTAGGGGGGGAAAGCCTGATTTCTATACAAAGAACCCCTCTGTTTTGAAGACTTACAATAACACGACCTGTGAAATAATTGTAGTTATATCACTACACAGTAGCTGGTATTCGCTAAAAAGGATTAAACCAGGTTATTCTGGATAGCATATTTTACGAGATCTGCATTGTTATGCAATTTCATTTTATCCATGATCCTCGCTCTGTAAGTGCTGATGGTATTTACATTGAGCGAAAGTATTTCACCAATTTCAGAAATACTTTTACCCATAACAATCATCTTAAATACCTCAAATTCACGATCTGATAACTGTTCGTGTGGTGCGCGCTGGTCTTTTTGTTCCAGCGAACCTGCTAATACTTCTGCAACCTCACTTGTAATATATTTTCTGCCACTGAGTATTTGCTGTACTGCTTTCACGAGTTCATAAGGTGCACTTTCTTTTGTAAGATAACCCGATGCACCAGCCTTAATAGCGCGAACCGCATATTGTTCGGGAGTATGCATGCTAAGCATCAATACTGGTGTATTGGGTGCGTGCTCTTTGATTTGTTTGAGTATTTCAATTCCTGAATAACCAGGCATACTGATATCGGAGATAATGATATCCCATTTTTCACTGATCGCTTTTTTAAAAAGATCCGCGGAATCAGCTACATCATGCACTTCAGCGAAGGGAAGTGATTCCAATAAAATCTTCCGCAATCCCTCACGTATAAGGCTATGATCGTCTGCAATCAATATTCTCATTTAAGTTCCCTTTAGTCAGTCAGTTGAAATAGAAATCAGTTATGCTATACAAGCCACTAATATATACTATACACGCAATTATATACTGCTTTATTGTTTTATTCCCCTTATATATTTTAAAAGGTATAGATGAATCAGATACACCAGGTTGATTAAGGTTCATTACACATAAAAATTGAATCTGACCGGAGCAACTACCTTCTGAAAATTACTAAATTATTGCGATACTTAATTCACCAAAGTTTTTGTGTAGAATGGGTCTGAAATAGAGAATGGGGCAACTAATTGCCCCATTCTCTTGGTTTCTACAGTAGAATATAGGATTCTGTATACTAAAGGAAATTGGATCGATGGAAAAAATGTAATAACGTATTATTACATTTTTCTTGGTTTTTCTGGATAATGGCGAAATAATCCTCTCGAATCATTTACTGAGTGCAAGATACATTCGCTTGCAGGCGAATCCTCTGTTTTATTCACTGAATTATACCGTTAAAAACACTGAATTTTAAACAATCGATTTGAGGTGCTGATGTCAAATAGATAGGAAAGTCTATTAAAATCAATCAATTATGAAAAATACATAAATCATATAATTAAAAAAAACATACTGATTATGCTGCGATCAGGGATTGGATGCAATAATTTCTCTGATCTTCTGTTCATCCAGTGGCTTTGAATAAATATTTCTCACCGACGCATAAGTTCGGGCTCGGTCAATGTCCTCATAATAAACAGAAGAGGTAAACATGACAATATTGATTTTTTCAAATCCAGGTCGCTTGATTTTGTCGAATTCTGCCAGAAAATCCCAGCCATCCATTATCGGCATATTGATATCCAGTAAAATAAGATTAGGAAGACGGGCCGGTTCACCGGATCTTTCAAGCAGGTAGTCTACCGCCTCCTGACCATTTAACGCAATATCAATTTTAGGGGCGTCCATATACAACCGCAACATTTCCCTGCTGAGAAAATTGGTGACATCATCATCATCAACCAGTAAAATATGATATGGCTCACTACTCATATAATCTCTTTTTTTTCTTCAAGAACACATGAAACATGGTGCCTTTGTTCACGATACTTTCTACGGCTATTTTTCCTTCCAATGCTTCAATCTGGTTTTTGATAATATATAAACCAAGTCCTTTACCGTCTTTATTATCATGAAAACGCTGATAGAGCCCAAATATTTTGTTGCCAAATTTTTCCATGTCAATTCCCAGGCCGTTATCCTTTACATATAGTATTACATAATCCCCGTCTTCTTCCGTGTAAATCTGAATAACAGGTGGTACACCCGGTCTTCTGTATTTAATGGCATTGGTTAGCAGGTTCAATAAAATACTATGTATCACTTTCCGGGAGAAAAATATTTCAGGCACTTTTGAAAAATCGCTCTGAATGACCACTTCTTTTAACCTGATTTCTTCAGAAATAAGTTCTTTCACTTTGCTGAGTTCTTCCGCAAATACGAGGTGATCATCTCTGTCGGCCTTATTGATCCTTGATGATAGTATTTCATTAAGATCATTTAATGTAGCATGCAAACGCTCAACGCTGATGCCCATTTTTTCAAGGAATACCGTATTTCTTTCTGAAAGATGAGTACGATCAAATAATCCGAGAAGGCTGATCAGATTGGCAACCGGCGCACGTAAATTATGAGAAGTTATGTAGGCAAATTGCTGTAACTCATTATTACTGTGCATGAGCTCCTGCGTCAATTCTTTTAATTCAATTTCTTTTTGTTTGATATCATCAATATCAAGGTGTATGCCCGACAACCGGATTGCTTTGCCTTCTTCGTCCCGCATACTGGCCTTACTCATGGTTAAAACCCATTTCCATCTTTTGTCTTTTGTGCGCATCCGTATCATTTCCTGGTATACACTACTCTTGCCTTCCAGGTGTTGATGCAGCAAAGCCATCAGCTGTTCTTTTTCATTCGGATGCAGGAGCTTTTCAAATGTTTCAATATTGTTTGGTAATTCATCAGGTGCATATCCTAACATCATTTTCCATTGATCATTAAAATATACCTGCCCAGTTTTGATATCCCAGTCCCAGATACCCAAACCTGCTGCCACTGTAGCCATCTCAAGCCGCTGCTCACTGATAATGAGTAAACGCTGTGCGTTTGCCCTTTCAGCTATTTCTCTCTCCAGTTCTTCTGTTCTTTTTCTTACAGCTTTACGCAATGAAAATCCATACAGAACGGAAACCAGTAACAACATCAAGATTGCTATCAATACATACGCTGCATTTCTTAGGTATTTGGAAGACACTTTTTTTGTTCCGTCGTATAAAAAACCTGTCAGATCGGGTTGTTTTTCGATGATGCCGAGTTTTTGATGAACATCGGTAATATGTCGCCACCTGCCTTCGTTCATGTGACCAATTTCAACCAGATCGGGAAGAATCAGTTTACGCATGGCTTCCGCTTCCACAAGGAGGTCATCTTTGGTTACCCCTCTTTCTTTTACACCTGGAAGTGTTAAAATAAAATCAGCTAATTCTGCGGTGTGCGATAAAGCATATTCCCAACCTGCAAAGCTTGCCTTCCTGAATTTGCTGATTGATACAGGATCAGCATCGGCCATCACTTTTCGGGTAAACAATATATCACCGTAAAAATCAATCCCATAATTAATGGGTAGAATATAGGATGGTTCCACGCCCATTTTCCTCAATTGGTTGATCTCAACTGATATATATGCTGAAATAGCATCTGCCTTTCCATCCACCAAATCTGAATTATTCCATGAATGTGAAATCAGTTTTAAAGAATCGGGATCAATACCTTCTTTGAGAAATACGGCTTTCAGCTCCGTCCAACCCTGGTCCTGTGAAGCCATTAGTTTCTTGCCAACAAGATCTGATGGTACATGAATATTTTTCTCTTTTAAAGAAAGAATGGTATAAGGTGAGTGCTGGAAAATAGCCCCCAAAGCAATCAGCGGATCACCTTTCGCATAATTTACTACCAAATCGGAGCCGGTAATACCAAAATCAGCTCTCCCGGATAACACTTCCGGAACCGGTGCATGTTGAGGATCTCCGGGTATCAGTTTCACTTTCAAACCTTCCTGCTGATAATAACCTTTGATTTCAGCCGCATAATAACCAGCAAACTGAAACTGATGCCACCATTTCAGTTGTACACGCAAAGTATCGCCCGCAGCACAAGCTGACCAGCTATTGCCGGTTAACAGGAGAATAATAAAAAGGTATCTGGCTATTTTCATTGACCCTTTTACAACTTGTATGATTGCTCTATCAAGATAGTTGTTTTTTTGCTCTTTTGGAATGCTGAACAAGCAATGGCAATCTTTATACAAGATCAAAAAAAAGAGACGGCCAAGACCGTCTCTAAAAAGTGCCCAGGACTGGATTCGAACCAGCACACCCGTGAAGGCGCTGCGACCTGAACACAGTGCGTCTACCAATTTCGCCACCTGGGCAGTGATCTTGAACCCAATTTAATATGGGTTACTGGTTTCAGGGCTGCAAATATAATGGCAAACACCCCTATTTGCCAAAGTAAATTTTACATAGCAATATTCTATACGACCATGAGGCTGCAACCCCTGATATCACTGTTATCCAGTCGGCCCCATACCTCAAAACAGCCATCCGGATAAACCTGCCCCAGATCTTCCGTAGTAATAAAAGAACAGCTATACACATTGGCCAGATCGATTACCTGTATAACCCCTCTTCCAATCGTACCCGGACTCAGTGGATCCTCTTCATCACGAACCAGTATTTTCATCCAGGGCGGACATTCAAACAACCCCTCTCCCTTTGAATAGGCCTGACTCAATAATTCGGTCATCCCGTATTCTGAGTGTACTGCATGTACGCCCAGTTTGTTGCTCAGTATACCGTGTACTTCGTTACGCGTCATTTCTTTTCGTCTTCCCTTCATCCCCCCGGTTTCCATGACGATGGTATGCTTCAACTGCTGAGGAAAGCTTTCAGCAAAATCGAGCAGGGCAAATGTTACACCCAGCAAAAGTGTTTTCTGTCCACTTTTTTCAAGCAGGGCCAGCGTATTGTTTAACCTTTCATGATCGTACAGGTAAAAACCGCTTTGTGGGTGTTTACTATCCCTAATCAGTTCATCTGCCATCATCACCAGCGATGAATGCCGGCGCTCCAGGTAAGCCGGTAACAAAGCCAGTATACACCAGTCGGTAACAGAACCGTAAAAGCGTTCGAAAGCTTTGTTAAAACTTCGACGGTACAAATCCAGGTCTGGCACCCAGTGGCGGCTGTTCTGGGTTTGGGTGGTACCACTGCTTTCAAAATAATGGGTAGCCGGATATTGTGTGAGAATCGTCTCCTGCTTAAAAAATGATACAGGCAACGATGGAATCTCTCCGGGTGTCTCCACAGTAGCAGGTGTTTTACCGATTATATCACACCATTTCTGATAAATAGGGTTGAATTGATACTGATAACGGAAAACAGCCATGCAGGCTGTGTCGAACTGACCGGTCGAAACAGAGAAAATATTGTTAACATCAAACGGTAACCCGGTCATCTATTGTAATGTTTTAACTAAATTTGAAATGAAAGCAGAACGAATGAAGGCAAAATTATTGATATTCAGTGCAATTATACTCGGCATTACAGCCTGTAAAAAAGATACTTATACTACCCGCCCACAGCTTGAGTTTAAGAGTGTGAACGGAAAAGTCTTTGGCAGCGGTTCTGCCATCATCTTTTCCATCGAATTTACCGACAAGGAAGGAGATGTACAGGATAGTATCTGGGTACAGAAAATATCAAAAGTAAACGGGTGTAATAGCTTCAATGACAGGGCCAAAATTCCAACATTTACAGCAACCAGTAACCTGAAGGGTGTATTCGAATTGGGTTATAGTACTGGTTTCATTCCGGGCAGTAATTATACCGTTATTCCTACCTGCTCGAAAAACGATACCTGCTTTTTCCGTTTCTGGACAAGAGACAAGGCCAAAAACGTAAGTGATACTGTGGTATCACCCGATATTGTTATTTTAAAATAATTTGTTTTCTCTCCTAACCCGGCAATAAAGCATTAAAAAGCTGTTATTGAAATCTGCGGAACGTTTTTTTCATCATTTGTTTTTTGGCAACTATTTCTATGGCTGCTGTGTAGTGGCACTTGCCATTGAAGCCAATCTTCAACAGGGTTATCCGTTGAATAATGCATTGTTCTACCTTCTTCTTTTTAGTACGACAGTGCTTTACTACACACATGCATACCTCAGTGAGAACAACCAGCCCAATATCAACCCACGCCATCAATGGTACAGACAACAGCAGAAGTGGGTCTACACATCGCAATGGGTATTAACAGTGATAACAATGTTCATCGGGCTTTATTTATTGATAGAATGGAAAGACCATATAAGTCAGGTTACCACCAGACATTGGTTATTGCTATCTGTATTTCCTTTGCTGGCCATCTGGTATTATGGTGACAGAATTCCGTTTATCCGGGGTTCAAGTCTTCGCTCCCTTGGCTGGATCAAACCTTTTGTCATTGGATTTATCTGGGCAGGTATTGTTACCATTTACCCGGCCTTCTTTGCTGCCCTGGAAAACAATCGCCCCTTCCAACCTGAAATGTTTCACTCCCTGCTGTTTATTAAAAACGGCATGTTTATTACCATGTTATGTATTTTATTCGATATCAAGGATTACGCGGCCGATCATAACCAGGAATTGAAAACTTTTGTAGTCCGGTACGGACTCAGGAAAACACTTTTTTTTATCATCATACCGCTGACTTTGGTCGGACTGGGCACTTTTCTCACTTATGGTTTTACGCATACTTTTCCTCCCTTACGAATCCTCATCAACACCCTCCCCTTTATTTTGTTGATAATTGTAACCTATCATATGCACCGTCGTAAAAGCATTCTCTATTATCTTGCAATCATCGACGGATTGATGCTTGTTAAAGCCTTATGTGGCATCACAGGCAGCTTTATTGGCATCAGGTAACCGTTTGCATCATCATTTAGTATTCATTCAAATCATACAGCATGGCCAAGTCCAAGACCGTAACAAAAACAAAGTCAAAGTCTATTTTAACCAGTCAGTCACTCGATTTTTTGAAGAATTATATCAATACGCCATCCCCGGTAGGCTTTGAAAGTAGTGGTCAGAAAATATGGATGGAATACGTAAAACCTTATACAGACAGTTTTTTCTCAGATCCCTACGGCACAGCAGTAGGCGTCATCAATCCAACCGCACCCTTTAAAGTTGTGATTGAAGCACACGCTGACGAAATCAGCTGGTTTGTTAATTATATCAACGACCAGGGTTTGATTTATCTGAAAAGAAACGGTGGAGTTGATCACCAGATCGCACCGGCTATGCGTGTTTGGATTCATGGAAAAAAAGGACCGGTTAAAGCGGTATTTGGCTGGCCGGCCATTCACACAAGACTAAGCAACCCCGATGCAAAAGAACCACAACCAAAAGTGGATAATCTTTGTCTTGATTGCGGTGCCCGTAACCGCAAAGAAGTTGAAGCATTGGGTATTCATATTGGTGCGGTTGTTACGTACCAGGAAGGCTTTGATGAGCTGGCAAATGATTTTTATATCGGTCGTGCTTTTGATAACCGCGTTGGCGGTTTTATGATTGCTGAAGTAGCAAGACTGCTGAAAGAAAATAAAAAGAAATTACCCTTTGCCCTCTATGTGGTAAACGCCGTTCAGGAAGAAATCGGACTAAGAGGTGCTGAAATGATTGCCCGCAGGATTAAACCCGATGTAGCCATCATTACCGATGTAACACATGATACCAGTACACCCATGATCAGTAAAATCATTGAAGGCGATATCCAGTGTGGTAAAGGACCTTCACTGGCTTACGCACCCGCCATTCACAACAAACTCCTGAAACTGGTGGAAGATGTAGCTGAAAAAAATAAAATACCTGTTCAGTTCAGAACACTGAGCAGAAGTACCGGTACCGATACGGATAGTTTTGCCTATGCCAATGACGGATGCCCTTCGGTACTGATTTCCATTCCTTTGCGTTATATGCATACCACGGTAGAAATGTTACACAAAAGTGATATTGAAGAAACCATTAAACTGATGTACCACAGTTTGCTGGCGCTGACACCAAAAACGAATCTTAGTTATCTCTGATGGCTGATGTCTGATGTCTGATTTTTTATGCGTTTCACAAATCCGACATCAGAGATCTTAGATCAGCAATTTTAAAAAGATTCCTAAGTTTGTCCCGATGAATATATGGAGTGAGCAAAAACATATACGTATAGCCGTTCTTGATCTGTATGAAGGTCAGGCTAATCAGGGTATGCGTTGTATCAGAGAAATCATTCATGACTGGTGTAACCAGAGAGGTTTTGATCTTTACTACGAAGAGTTTGATGTGCGCCAGCAACTGGCTGTTCCCGATACTAGTTTTGATCTTTATATTTCAAGTGGCGGTCCGGGCTCACCACTTGAATCGGAGGGCAGCAAATGGGAAACCGCCTATTTCAAATGGTTTGCCGATATCGAATCCTGGAATTTTTCTGCACAAGAGTCAGACAAAAAACATGTTTTCTTTATCTGTCATAGTTTTCAACTGATTTGCCGGCATTATGCCATTGGCAATGTTTGTAAAAGAAAATCCACTGCTTTTGGAGTTTTCCCCATTCATATGCTTGATGGCGGCACCACTGAGCCCATTTTTGATGGGTTAAACGATCCTTTTTATAGTGTAGACAGCCGCGACTACCAGGTAATTGAGCCCGATATTCACAAACTACACCAAATGGGTGCTACTATTCTTGCTATTGAAAAGAACAGACCCCATGTACCTTATGAAAGAGCCGTTATGGCTATCCGATTTAATGATCATTTTATCGGCACCCAGTTTCATCCCGAAGCCGATGCCTCAGGTATGCACATGTACCTGATGAGAGAAGATAAAAAACAAACGGTGATTGAGAACCACGGTGCCGAAAAATGGCAAAGTATGGTGGAACAGCTACAGGATCCCGGTAAAATTCTCACCACTTATAAAACCGTATTGCCCAATTTCCTTCAGCTTGCTACACAGGAGCTGGCTGTTGAGAAATAATAAATTAATAGCTACACCGGGCAAATATCTTCTTCTTATCAAAAGGTTTTTATATTTTCAGAGACCTAAAGAAGAATTATGGTTCCTTCCATCAGAGCGGATTTTAATCAGCAATTCAGTGCTGAACAATACCAGGCATATTTAGCCGACCTCAACAGTTTATTTCCGGGTGCCATAGAGTTCCGTGTAGCAGAAACACCTGTATTCATAGATCGATCTTTTAAAGAAAAAGTGCTTGGTGCCTGTGAAAGTATTGTGGATGTCATCACACAATTCAACTTTAATGTACTCACTTCACATGCCATTCCTAACGATGTAAGGGTACCGAATGAAAATGCACATTCTCATTTTATTGCTTTCGATTTTGGCATCTGTGAAAACGAAAACGGAGAATATGAACCACAACTCATAGAAATGCAGGGCTTCCCTACCTTGTTTGGCTACCAGGTTTGGCAGGATGAAGTAACACGCCGTCATTTCAATGTTCCTAAAGGATACAGTACATACCTGAATGGCTATCATCGCGACAGCTACACTTCTTTGTTAAGGGAAATCCTGCTTGGTAACCATGCAGCCGAAAATGTGATACTGCTGGAAATATTACCGCATCAACAAAAAACAAAAATCGATTTTTACTGTACCAGTATGTACACAGGTATCCCGGTGGTATGTTTAACAGAACTGATACAGGAAGGAAAGCAATTATTTTATGTCAATGCTGAAGGGAAAAAAATACAGGTAAAAAGAATCTACAACCGCATCATTTTTGATGACCTGCAACAGCAATCTGAAGCCATACAGGAAAAAGGGAAACTATTGCTGGAAGATCTTGATGTTGAATGGGTGCCGCATCCCAACTGGTTTTACCGTATCAGCAAATACACATTGCCTTTTATTGATCATCCCTATGTTCCCAAAACCTATTTCCTGAATGAAATTGATACCATTCCGGAAGACCTTGATCAGTATGTGTTAAAACCTCTATTCTCTTTTGCCGGACAAGGGGTGGTGATTGATGTAACAAAAGAAGATATTACTAAAGTAACGGATCCTGAAAACTGGATTTTACAGCGAAAAGTGAAATATGCAGATATCATTCAAACCCCTGATATACCTGCTAAAGTAGAGATACGTATTTTTTATTTCTGGAAAGATGGTGAAGCAAGACCCGTTGCCACCAATAACCTGGCCAGGTTAAGCAAAGGAAAAATGATTGGCGTTCGCTACAACAAAGACAAAGAATGGGTCGGCGGAAGTCTTGTTTATTTCGAAGAATAATATAATGCTACATTTATTTTCTTTTACTCTCCAGGTATTTATCATGAATAATGGTACTCATGGTTTTACCATATACTTTACTTTCTACCCATGAAATCACATCCAGGTATGCAAAAGCTCTTGTTTCAAAACGGTTCTTTTCATAGTGTTTTATCTTCTGCAGGAAATCTTTCAGTGCCGTTTTCACTTCTTTAGCCGGCATCTGGAAAGAGTTTCTAAGAAAGCGAAACATTTCTTCTTCCACCACAGTCAGGTTCTCCATCTTGGCCATAAATCGGTATACCGATTTGATCAGCGATGTTTCAATCAACTCTGCATTACCTAATTCATAGTGCGCCATGAGGTGAAGTAATCGTGCATAACACTGGAGATCATTACGCAGGTCCACATGATCGTTGATGATTCTTCTCAGGTAATCAATACAGGTATTATAATCGCCGCTACCAAAATAGAGGGTGGCAATTTTATAATTAAAGACGAGTACCCTGTGCTGGTCAATATACAGTGCGTTTTCTGCAAGCTGTGCCTCAATATGCGACACCAGTTTCAACCCTTCCTGAAACATTCCCTGCATAAGGTGTTGATTCAGTCTCGCACTGGTAATATAAATAAAGCTGTGTACCCTGAAAATATCATGTCTATTGGGAAGATCAGTTGCCGCAAACAATTCAAACTTTGTCAGCACTTCTCCGAATTTTTTGAAGTTACGCAAATCGAAATGCGCATTCAATAAATTATGCAAACCTTTGATATAATGTCCGGTCTCTACTTCAATCATTGCCGGCTCAGCCTCGAAGAGATTCAGCCATTGCTGGCTGTAACGGTAATACATCAGGAAATCCTGTCTGATAAAAGCATACCAGCAATAACTCTGGTATAAATAAAGTCTTTCATAAAAACCCTGGAGTTTATCAGCATTTACCGGTAATTGTGATTTAAAAAAATCTTTGATGCCTTTTTCATCCGCCTCATTTCGAGCATGACCATTTTTCACATACCAGCTATACAATTGTAACGCAAGATTAGAAAGTTGGGTAATCATTTTTCTTTTATCATTCACCAGATTGGCTTCCAGAGTCAATTGTTCTGCCCTGTCCTGCATACTCCTGGTGATGTGTAAGGTTTCAATTTTTTTCTCCAGTGAAATAATCTGGATCAGAAAACTGTCCTGGTGATATTGGTGTGCCATATCTTTTGCACGATCCAGTATTTTCAGGCTCTGGTGATACAATCCTTTGTTGTAAAGTATACGGGCATGATCGAGTTGTTCGTGCAACTGCATATCAATACTCTCCGTACTCTTCAACAGCCTGAGACTCGACAAAAGTTGTTTATATAAATGGGTTTTGAGATTGGCCAATTGTGGCTTTTCAATTCCAGCGAGTTTTTTAAGCAGGTTTTTCTCGTCGAAATCGCTCATTTTCTCCAGTGCATCAAAGAGTTGTATGATTTTAAGGTCGTCTTTGGCCGAATTTCTCTTGATATAGAGCTTGAAATGTCGTTTTTCCGATTTCTGGAGCGACTTTATGAGTTGAAATAAGGGGTCCTGCGTACGGTTGGGCATCATATCAATTTTAACCAGAAACCCAATAAAATAAAGGGTTTCAGACAATAGAATCCATTTTTAGCGTAAGAAAAACAGGTTAAACTTGTCTTTTTTACATTTATTCTGTGTTCTACTTTTACATCAGAAAGCAATCGTATTTCATACGGCAAGGCAATCGAAGAGAGACAACAAACAATCGCAATCAACGCATTAAGCGTTTAAAATATCGGGGATAAAACCCTTCAAGAATTTTCGTATGGCAAGCAATCGTAGAGGTCGTTCCGTTTCCACGGAGGGACCCTTTTTTTTTGCAATATACTTAATAAAGCCTTTTCAAGGCCAAAATTATCTGTGTAAACTACTGCGCTATTTTCTCTCTTGCCCAGTTTAAAGCTACCTCCAACTGCTCTTCTCTTGTAAGATCACTGTTATCCAATACAATGGCATCGGCCGCCTGTCTTAATGGACTGAATTCCCGGTTACTATCTACATAATCACGCATTTCGAGGTTTCGCTTTACTTCTTCAATGGTAATAGCCGGATTTTTCTCGTACAACTCTTTAAATCTCCGTTCTACCCTTACTGCAGGATCTGCCGTAACAAATATTTTCAGTTCAGCATCAGGAAATACGGTAGTGCCAATATCACGACCATCCATTACAATGCCTTTCCTGGTGCCCATCTGCTGCTGTTGCGCTACACCAAATTCACGCACTTCTTTTAATGCTGCCACTTCACTCACCCGCTCACTTACGATCATTTCACGAATTAATAACTCTACATTTTCATCATTCAGGTACATATCACTCTGACCTGTTATAGGGTTGTATTCAAAGGAGAGATTGATATCTGCCAAAGCTTTTTTTACCTCCTCTGTATCACTGCAATCAATATGTTCACGTATAAAATACAGCGTGATGGCCCTGTACATAGCCCCACTGTCGATAAACACATAGTTCAACTCTTTGGCTAATTGCCTTGCGAGTGTACTTTTTCCGCAGGAGGAAAACCCGTCTAATGTGATGATGATTTTTTTCATACCGGTGCTGGCGGCAAAGTTGCAGTAAAATAGCCGACTTACAAACATAAAAGCCGGCAAATCTGCCGGCTTTTAATATGCTTAAAATATTTGTATGCTCTAACCAGGTAATACTACACTGTCAATTACGTGAATCACCCCATTGCTCTGGTACACATTACTAATGGTTACAGTTGACACAGCTCCTTTCTCATCTGTAAGTATTAACTTCTTGCCTTTCATTGATGCTTTCAGGTTGCCTCCGGAAACGGTTTTTAAAGTAGCTGTACCACCACCCTCTTTAATTAATTGAGCAATAGCTGCCGCATCATATTTTCCCGCTACAACATGGTAAGTGAGAATTTTTGTAAGCGTAGCTTTATTCTCTGGTTTTACCAGTGTCTCAACAGTACCGGCTGGCAATTTTCCAAATGCGGTATTGGTAGGTGCAAAAACAGTAAATGGCCCTGCCCCTTGCAATGTCTCCACCAGCCCGGCTGCTTTAACTGCTGCCACGAGCGTTGTGTGATCTTTTGAATTCACTGCATTCTCGACAATATTTTTAGATGGATACATAGGTGCACCACCTACTTCTACTGTTTTTTCCTGTGCAATGGCAGCATTAAATGAAACTGCAGCGCAGATCATAATAACTAACTTTTTCATACTGTAATTTTTATTGTATTGGGTTGATTTGTTTACCCATACACATACGAGAGAGGAACAACTACAGTTTTTTTCTGCCCATATTTTTTGAATGAAATATAAAAACCTGGCTTTGCGGCCAGGTTTTTATATTTCATTCAATGTCCGTCATTATTGAACAAGCAATACTTTGTCAACTACATGCATTACTCCATTTGTCTGTGTAATGTCTGCCGCAATAATTGTTGCCTGTACCGTTTTACCATCAGACAATATTATCCTCTTGCCTTTTTTGCTGATGGTCAAAGTTAAACCAGCCAATGTTGTAAGTGTAGCTGCTCCATCGGCTTCTTTTATCATTTTCGATAAAGCATCGGCATCCAGTTTACCGGCTACAACATGAAAACCCAGTGTTTTAGCCAATTGCTTTTTGTTTTCAGAATCTGACAATGATGATAAAACAGGTTGTGGAATTTTGGAAAATGCTTCATTTGTTGGGGCAAATACTGTGTAGGGGCCCGGGCCTGACAGGGTCTCAATCAGATCGGCTGACTGTAATAACATTAATAATGTTGAATGCTCTGTTGAACCTGCCGTATTCTCAACAATATTTTTCTGTGGAGACATGGAATATGATCCAGACTTTGATTTCACTGCTCTTTCATTTCCTCCTCCACCCAACATGGAAACCATTTGTGCATCGCTGCCCAGAACAATACATATAGCAAAAACAATCCCTATTATTTTTCTCATGATAAAAGGTTTTACCATCTGAAAATAATTTTTTACAGCTAAATCCCCAATTAAAATTATTGTTTATACAGACCCACCTGTATTTTCCGCATTTCGGCTGCTATGCTTTGTGCATTAGCATCACCGGTCTCCAGTTTTTCGAGAATATGCTGAAAACTTTTTTCGTCCCTGTTCTGGCTTAGCTTAAAAACAGCGTTGGTTTGCTCCACTTCTATTTCGAAAGCGACAATAGCTTTCATCAGTCTTTGAAGATAAGCTTCCGGTAAATTTTTGTACAGAGAGGGTGAAGATGGGTTATTCTCAAAATAAGAAGTCAGCTCATCAAGCATAGCTGGCAAATCTGTGTCGGGCAGATAACGTATTGTTCCCTTTGCATGTACCGTCATGTAATTCCATGTAGAAGCTTGTTGTTTATTTTCATACCAACTTGCACTTACATAAGCATGTGGCCCTGTAAACAATACGAGTGCTTGATTATTTTCTAAAAATGCCTTGTGGTGATCGGTCTGTTTCATGATGTGACCTAGCAAAAATAGTTTCCCGTTTTTTTCTTTGGGTAATACTGGTATTTGCGTTGCCACTGGTTGTTGATCTGTGGCCACTCCAATTAATGTTGCAAAAGGATATTGCTGTATGAATTCATAGACACGCTGCTTGTCTTTTTCCTGATAATCTGGCAAATGGTACATGTAGTGAATAATTTGAAGCATCAAAACTATCAAAGTCTGATCTGAATTACTTCACCGTTTATACCAATTCCTGACCGCTATTAAGTTGTTATCTGTACAGGTTTTGTTTGAGGTACGCTGGCATTCCTGATGGCTATATTTCTTACCGCATTTGCAGCAAAATGGCGAAGTGCTTCTTTACTCAATTCATCTTTACCAACCATGGCTGGTACGCCGATGTCTCCACCTTCCCTGATATCCTGCACCAATGGAACCTGTCCTAAAAATGGCAGATCGTATTCCTCAGCCAGGTTTTTGCCCCCATCTTTTCCAAACAGATAGTATTTATTATTGGGCAATTCCGCAGGTGTGAAATAAGCCATATTCTCCACCAGTCCTATAATAGGTACGTTAATCTGTGCCTGACCAAACATGGCTATTCCCTTTTTTGCATCGGCCAGCGCCACATTCTGTGGTGTAGTAACAATGACAACACCGGTAACTGGTACCGTTTGCATTAATGTGAGGTGAATATCACCTGTTCCCGGAGGCATGTCGATAACAAGATAATCCAGTTCTCCCCAGTCAACATCGGTTACAAACTGTCTGATGGCGCTGCTGGCCATTGGACCTCTCCAGACTACTGCATTCTTCTCATCTACAAGTAATCCTATACTCATCAACTTAATGCCAAACTTTTCCAAGGGAACAATCATTCCTTTACCATTCACTTCTTTCATCATCGGACGCTCACCCCGTACACCAAACATTATAGGGACACTAGGTCCATAGATATCTGCATCCATTAATCCAACAGTGGCACCACCTTCTGCCAGTGCCAGTGCAAGGTTTGCAGAGACAGTGCTCTTACCTACACCACCTTTTCCACTCACGACTGCAATAATATTTTTCACCCCCGATAATACCTGCTGGTTATCTTTTCGGGTGGTAGATGTATTTGAAGTGAAATTCACCGTGACCTTAGCTTCTTTGTTCACCAGTAATTTCACCGCATTTTCGCTGGCTGTCCGCATCATATCTTTCATGGGGCAGGCTGGTGTGGTAAGGACAATTGTAAAACTTACATTATTATCTTTTATCTGAATATCTTTTATCATATTCAGCGTCACAAGATCCTTTCCCAAATCGGGCTCCTGCACATTACTCAGGGCATTTAATATTGCAGCTTCAGTCATCACGCAAGTTTTTGTTAAAAAAGTCAATGAGGGTGCAAAGTTAACCGCTCGCAGCCTTACTTTGTCAGAATTCATTTTGTTTTCAACAATCTCTTAAGCCGGTTGTTGTCGATTTTGGGAAAACCATTTGTATTTTTACAACAATGAAATTATTTGTACGCATTTCTTTTTTCTGCCTTATCGTACTGCTGACCTGTGTTAAAACAACTGCGCAGCAATCTGCGAATGTGTACAGGGATTCGGTGGTGCAATTGTATGGTGTAGTGATGACTGCCGACAGCCTTCGCGCCATTCCCTCTGCCAGCATTATTGTGGAAGGAAAGGGACGTGGTACCATTACCAACCCTGACGGCGTATTCTCCATCGCCGTTTTGAAAGGTGACAGAATTACTTTTTCCTGTATTGGATTCAAGAATAGGAGTATTGAAATCCCTTTAAATCTTACTGATAATCAATACAGTGTTATTCAATTATTGGTAAGCGACACTGCTTATCTGCCGGCAACCATTCTAAAACCCAGACCTACAAGGGAGCAGTTTGAGCGTGATTTTGTTAATAACAAAATTTCTGATGACGCTTACGAAATTGCCCGTAAAAATACCGATGAGGCCCAACGAAGAATCCTGATCAACAGCTTGCCCGCTGATGGCAGGGAAGCTATTAACTACCAGCTTCGCCAACAAGCCAATAAATACTACTATTCGGGTCAGTTACCACCTATGAATATCCTTAACCCTGCTGCCTGGGCAGACTTCATCAAAGCCTGGAAAAGAGGTGATTTTAAGCGAAAAGACTAAGTTTCCGGGACTATTTTACTGATTTTGACTCACAAGGCTCACTGTGTTACACCACACAGCTTTACATTTGCGCATACTAAACGATTGATATATGCCAATTAAAAATGTAAGTGTTATTGGAGCAGGTACCATGGGTAACGGTATTGCGCATGTATTTGCCCAGAACGGCTTTTCGGTTCAGTTGATTGATGTGAATGCAGCTCAGCTTGAAAAAGCATTACAGACTATTTCAAAAAATCTTGACAGACAGGTTGCCAAAGCCATCATTACAGAGGAAGAGAAAACGGCTACTATTGCAAGACTGATTACAGAAACAGATATTAAAAAAGGGGTAGCCAATGCCGATCTGGTAGTTGAAGCGGCCACAGAAAATGCAGAACTTAAGCTCAATATTTTTCGTCAGTTAGATGCAGCAGCTCCTGAGCATACGATACTTGCTTCCAATACTTCTTCTATTTCCATCACTAAAATTGCAGCAGTTACTAAAAGACCTGAAAAAGTAATTGGCATGCATTTCATGAATCCTGTACCAGTTATGAAACTGGTGGAGATCATCAATGGGTATGCCACTACAACAGAAGTAAGTAACACGATTGTTGAACTCAGTAAGGCATTGGGTAAAGTACCATGTGTAGTGAATGACTACCCCGGTTTTATTGCCAATAAAATACTGATGCCCATGATTAATGAAGCCATCTGTAGTTTATACGAAGGTATTGCCGATGTAGAAGCCATCGATACCATTATGAAATTGGGCATGGCTCACCCGATGGGACCTTTACAATTGGCTGATTTTATTGGGCTGGATGTATGTTTGAGCATTCTCCAGGTATTGCATGATGGTTTCGGCAATCCCAAATATGCCCCCTGCCCTTTACTGGTAAATATGGTAACAGCAGGTAAGCTTGGGGTAAAATCAGGCGAAGGTTTTTATACTTATACGCCTGGCAGTAAAGAATTGGTTGTTGGTGCACGTTTTAAAAAATAAAAGACAAAGGGATGAAATTTTATTCATCCCTTTGTTGTTAACTTCTGCTTATGTTTTTTATTCTTTCCAAGCTATTGTTTTTTTTATTGATTCCATTTACATGGATCATGGTTTTATTGATTTGGATATATTTTACCAAATCTGCGAAACTTAAAAGAAGGCTCACAATTCTTACGATTGGTATTACCATCATTTTTTCGAGTCCATGGTTATATAAAAAAGCTACACTTGCATGGCAGTTCCCTAAAAAAACATTAGCTGCACAGGAACAATATGAAGTGGGCATTTTATTAACGGGCATGGTACTGTTCGACAAGTATAATGAAGGTTTTTTCGGAAGTTCATCAGACAGGTTTATTCAAACAGCTACTTTATACCATACAGGAAAAATTAAAAAAATATTGCTTACGGGAGGAAGTGGATCTTTATTATACGACTATCCGGCCGAAGCTGAATACCTAAAAAACGCTTTAGTAAGCAATGCCGTTCCTGAAAAAGACATTATTGTAGAACCTCTTTCGAGGAATACTTATGAGAATGCCATATTCAGTAAAAAAATTATTGATTCATTACAACTCAAACCTCCTTTTCTGGTCATTACATCCGCATTCCATATGCGAAGATCCAGTGCAGTATTTAAGAAAGCGGGGATTGCATTTGAAACTTATCCCTGCGATTACAAAGTAATTGAAGGCAAATTTTCGTTTGATGACTTACTTATCCCTGACGCTAAGCTGCTAAGCAACTGGTCTGAGTTATTAAAGGAAATAATCGGTCTGGCCGTTTACAAGATTACAGGGAAAGCTTAGTTTTTGATATTTCAACCGTATGCAGGTCTTTCAGCTTGTATAAAATGTCTTCCAATCTGGCTTTGGGTATGCCAATTCTTAGGTGACAAAATAGTTGTATTTCCTGCAGCAACACTGAACAGTTATATTGTTTTACCAATATCATCACTTCATTCATTTTTGTATAGTCAAACTGCAGATCATACAAAACCTCAACTGGTTTCTGTATTACGGGTACCAGTTGCAGAGCCATGGATGCTGCTGATTTATATGCGTTAATCAATCCCGGTACGCCCAACAATGTTCCGCCAAAATATCTGACCACAACGATACACAGATTGGTCAATTCCTTGCTGTCAATTTGTCCCAGAATGGGCCTGCCTGCTGAACCCGAAGGTTCTCCATCATCACTAACCCTGAACTGGTTACCATCGAGTCCAATCCTGTATGCAAAACAGTGGTGTACGGCTTTGGGATGCTCTTTCTTCAGGTTTTGTAACTGCAACTTAAAATCTTCTACAGCATTCAATGGAAAAGCATAAGCCAGAAAACGGCTACCCCTGTCCTTGAATTCAGCAAATCCGGGTTTATCTATGGTCTGATAATAATCTTGTTCAGTCATAATTGATCTCCAAATGCAATCAGGTAAATAGCCAGCAGCGATAAGAGTATGCCCAGCCAATTGATTTTTGATAAACGTTCTTTAAATAATATCCCTGCAGCTATTGCACTGAACAACACTATTCCCATATTATTTACAGGAATGCTCGCACTGGTTTGCCATGGGCTTTCTTTCAGGAAATGAACAAGACACCAGATGGAGAAATAATTAGGAATACCAATCAACACTCCTGCAAAAAGACTTTTCCATTGAAACTGCTGCTTCTTTCTTAGAAGCTGTATCAATAATAATACTGAACCAATGGTTGCTGCAGAGAAAAATGAGCTTACCAGGTAATCATTGTTATTCTCTGCTGTTACATATGTTAGTTGAACATGGTTAATTAACGCGTCAAGAAGTCCACTACTCAGAAACAGGACCAGTGGCAACATATACAGCATAAGCCCTTGCTTACCCTGACCAGTTGAATTTGAGCGTGGCGTATAACAGGTAAACACAACTGCCGCCAATGCCAATACAACACCTGCTGCTTTCCAGCCTGCTACCGTTTCATTGTATAGATAGACCGATAGTATAACCGGAATAATCAAAGATAATTTATTGGCCACGGATGCAACCGCCACACCGTTTTTTTGTGCTGTTAATGCCACTACATTAAAGATGCTTACAAACATGGCTCCCATGATACAGGCCCATTTAAACCAGGGCATATCAATATTAGTAGCATGAACAGGAAAAGAACCATTTACCAGCGAACCGGTAACGACACAGGTAATATAATTGAACACAATAGCCTGGAAAACATTTACACGATATTTCTGACAGGCTTTAAAAGATAAAGTGAGATAACTGGTTAAGACAATACTGCCAATTAAATAGATCATCATAGGGCAAGAGATTGATCGTTATGATAAAATCTGATTTCATCATATCCTATATGCATGGTGTTTGACATTTGTGCAGCAGGTAATGCAGGCGCCCTCAACCCTACACCTGTATTTAATTGCAGGTTGGTAATGGTTCGAAGTTCATCCCAATATCCTTCCTGTAAAAAGGACTGTAATAAAGCTGCACCTCCTTCAACAAGTATACTTTGTATCTGCTTTTGATAACAATACAAGAGTATCTGATGAATGATTGATGATACTTTCTCTACCCGTACATATGTAATTGTTCCTTCCTGCCCTTCCTTTTCTTCGTTAAATACAATAACAGGATATTCATCATGAAACATATTCAGCGATAATGGTAAGCGCAGTTCTCTGTCAATTACCATTCGCAAAGGGTTTTTACCACTCCATAAACGGTTGGTAAGTGATGGATTATCTTTTAATACTGTTGCTGTTCCAACAAGTATGGCCGATTCTTCTGCTCTCCATTGATGCACAATACGATTGGTATCAGCATGTGTAATCAGTAATCTCTCCGATGTATTTGAAGCGATATATCCATCAGCCGTTTGCGCCCATTTCAGTACGATATAAGGTCTGTTCAATTGATGAAAACTGAAAAAACGACGGTTGAGTTGTTTGCATTCTTTTTCCAGCACATTTACCATTAATGCTATTCCTGCATTTTGCAATTGCTCAATACCCTTTCCATTGACCGCCTCAAAAGGGTCCCTGCAACCAATCACTAGTTTTTTAATTTGCTGTTCGATGATCAGTTTCGTGCAGGGTGGTGTTTTACCATAATGTGCACATGGCTCCAGTGAAACATACAAAGTTGAAAAAGGAATAAATGCCCGATCAGCTTCTGTAACACTTTTTATGCAGTTTACTTCTGCATGTGGGCCTCCATACTGCTGGTGCCAGCCTTCACCAATGATCCTGTTATCGTGTACCAGCACTGCCCCTACCATCGGGTTTGGTGCTACAGAGCCTGCTCCCAGTTGGGCCAGCTCAATACAACGGAACATATATGCTTCATGAAGATCGGTCATGCGAAAGGGCAAAAATAGCCAAATGCTGCTTAACATTGCAGCATGACCCTTTTACAAGCCAAAGAGCACTTGTTACAAAACCTTGTTCAGTTCTATGATAACAGGGAATCAGAACAGATTACCCATATGGTATTGGAGCATATAACCGGCATGAGCAGAACGGAAAGGGCTATTCATAAGCAACAAGAACTTTCCAGCGAACAAGTTCGCCAAGTCACAGTTTATAATAGGGAATTGGCTTCAGGTAAGCCTGTTCAGTATGTATTGGGAGAAGCCTGGTTTGCAGGTTTGCGTTTTCTGGTAAATGAACACACTTTGATTCCCAGACCTGAAACAGAAGAATTGGTTGAATGGATAAAAGCTGTTGCCTATCCGGAAACAAAATCTGTACTTGATATCGGAACCGGATCGGGCTGTATCCCCATTTCACTCAAAAAAAATTTCCCGCTCTGGAATATACAGGCGGCCGACCTGAGCCCGGGTGCCATACAAGTAGCTCAAGAAAATGCAAAATTACTCGGGGCTGAGATTGATTTTATTCAAATGGATTTTCTCGATGAACAAAACTGGTCAGCGCTTGCACAATTTGATATCATTGTGAGCAATCCTCCTTATATCAAAAATTCTGAAAGCGCAACCATGGCAACACATGTGTTGAACCATGAACCGCATCTGGCTTTGTTTGTACCTGATGATGATGCCTTGATTTTTTACAGAAAAATAGCTGCATTCGGAAGAACGCACCTGAAAAAAAAGGGGTTGGTATTTCTCGAAATCAACCAGCAATCAGGCACTGAAGTATGTACTGTTTTTGAAAATGCCGGCTATACAGCCATACTCCGACAAGACCTGCATGACAATGACAGGATGGTGTTGGCTGAGTTAGTATAGCCTATTACTGCCCCGAATTATCCACAGCCATTACCGGGGTGGCTCCGAGTTTCTTGATCACCTGCATTACTTTAATAGCAGTGCCTAAATGAGAAGTACTGTCTCCATTTATAACGACAGAAGGTTTTTCTGTTTCTTTCGACAGGTAAGCTTTCAATTCAGCTTCTAATTGTTCGATTGTTGTACGCTGAGAGCCGATATAAAGGTTTTGGTCTTTATCTACTGTAATGACCACCGTTTGTTTGGCCCGGGTATCACTTTTTGCTTTGGGGTTCGACACCTTGATGACATTCGGGTTGGCTAGTGTAGAAACAATCAGAAAGAACAATAACAGAATGAACAGGATGTCGTTCAAAGCTCCTGTATGCATTTCGGGATGTGTTCTTAATCGCTTTCTGATGTTCATACAATCTGTTTACTGTGGTGACCTGATTAACGGGTGGGTTCCTGGAGGATATCAATAAATTCAGCGCTCGCTGCCTCCATCTTATTGGCTGTTTTATCGATCTGCGTACTCAGGAAATTGTGACCTACATAGGCAATCAACCCAATAATCAGACCTGTGGCCGATGTAATCATTTTCGTATAGATACCACCTGCAATCGTATTCAGCGTGTATTCACCTGTTGAAGCAATGCCATAAAACAATTGCACCATACCTACAATAGTACCGAGGAAACCAAACATAGGAGCAATACCGGCAATTAATGAAAGAATATTGAGGTTTCTTTCCATGCTGTACATTTCCAGTTTACCTACATTCTCCATACTTTTTTCAATGGCATCAAGTGGTTTACCAATACGCTGGATCCCTTTGTCGATCATTCTTGCAACAGGGTTATTGGTATTTTTAGCAAGGTTTCTTGCTGCCTGCACATTACCCGACATAATATTGTCGCGGATAATATTCATAAAATTAGGTTCAATACGGGAAGCACGGCGTATGGCCATCAGTCTTTCTACAAATACAAATATGGCTACTACCAGCAATGCATACAAGGGATACATGATCCAGCCACCTTTCTGAAGCAGGTCCCACATCGAAATCTTTTCAGCGGCTGCGGCAACAGAACTTGTTACCTGTTGTAAAGTATCTGTCTGCAATAATTGAAACATACCTGGTAATTTGGGTTAGGCTAAAATTAGACCCTAACGCAAAAGAAAGGTGTGCATGTGAATAAAATTACCCGGGGAGCGCTTTTTAGGAAAGCTTTTGCACATAAAGGCCTGCTTTCACGAACCATTAACAAGAACCTCCTTTCTCTCCTTTACCTGCCCCTGATTTACATCCGGGGCAGGTAAAGGAAAGAGAAGGCTATAAAAATTAAGATGCAGGTGGTATATCTTTTGCTTTCATCATGGCCATGATCTGTTGCATGGTTCTGTCCATACCCTGTGCGCTGCCATCTAAAAAGATAACATTGCCCTTTCCGTATTCGGCAAAATTCTTCACTGCTTCTGTCCACATACTGAAAAGGATCACATTGGTATCCAGATTGGCCTGTTTCATTTGTTCTGCAGCCTGACTCATACCTCTTGCTACTTCCTGGCGGAACAATGCCACACCCTGACCACGCAATCTTGCAGCTTCACGCTCTGCTTCTGCAGCAATTTTAATGGCATTACCTTCGGCTTCTGCTGCTTTGGTTTTGGTGATCAGCAAAGCTTGTCCTTCGTTTTCAGCAGCGGCTTTCAGGTTATTACTGGCCACCACTTTACTCATGCTTTCCATGATACGTGCATCAAATGTGATGTCGTTGATCTGGAGATCCTGTAAATGATAACCCCATTCTTCCAGTGATATATCAATCTGTTCTTTTACGAATTCAACAATCTCTCTGCGCAGCAATAATATTTCAGCCTGACGTTTTGTTGCTACATAGGAACGAATGCTACCCTCAACCGTTCTGATCAGGGCCTGCATCAAATCTTTATCGCTGATGAATTTGAATGCTACATTTTTGATGGTTTCTTCATCCTGGTTAATCACAGAATAAAGCAACATGCTTTTGAAATTCACATTGGCCTGATCAATTGTCACCGCCTGAAACTCCAGTTCAACTGATCGGTTTTGTATACTTACTGTTTTAAACACCTGTTCAAGAATAGGTATTTTAAGATTCAAACCGGGGCGAAGTATTCTTCTGTATTTACCAAACATGGTAATTACATCGATGGTACCCTGGTTAACAGTTACAAGCGAAAGGAAAATAAATAGTATGACTACAATGATCCAGCCATAATCGATTAGAAAGCTCATGGTATGCAGTTTTATGTTTAAGCAGGCATCGACAGATACCTGCTTCTAATTTAATGATTAGTAGGGGCAATACCCGATTTCTTACAGGAAAGATGTCAATTATTTCCCCAGCTGAATTTCAGCCAGTACGGGAAAATGATCGGATGGAAACTTACCATTGTAAGAATCCGTTAAAACACCCCATCTTTTTACGGAAAAATGCCTCGTAACAAAAATATGATCAATGATATCGCCTGTTGTGTAATTACGTCCGAAGTTTTGAAAGGTTCCATTGTTTACATACGGATGTTTCACTTCTTTGTAGGTATCCCGCAATATTCCCGAATTGGCAATTAGCTGGTACCATTCAGTTGCGTGGTTACCATTAAAATCGCCTGTTAACAGTACTGGGGCATCACCCGCTATCAGCTTTATTTTTGCCAGTATTAGCTTGCTGCTTTCTCTTCTTGCCACCATCGCCTGGTGATCGTAGTGTACATTAAAACAGTAAAATGTTTTTCCGCTTTTCTTTTCTTTTAGCTGCACCCAGGAACAGATCCGATTAATACGTGCATCCCAGCCAAAACCTGGTTTTTCCGGTGTTTCCGACAACCAGAAATCACCGCTTTTTAATAACTCAAACCTGTCTTTTTTGTAAAAGATAGCTGAATGCTCTCCTTTCGACTGTCCGTCATCCCTGCCAATACCATAACGTGCATATTCTGGTAGTTGCTGTTGAATATCGTCTAACTGATTTTTAAACCCTTCCTGTGTCCCAAAAAGATCAAACCCGTGAAAACGTACGAGGTTAGCAACATACACTTTCCTGTCTGTCCAGAGGTTACCGGTATCTCTTGGTGTTTCTAACCGAACATTAAACGTACCTGTGATCAGCGTTTGCGCTTTTACCGCATATAACTGAACGAAAAAAAGAATCATCAACAAATATTTTCTGTTCATATCCATCAGATTGAAACAGAAAGGTATTTATTTTTCAGGAGCGGACAGATTAAGAAATCATCATTCCCACATAAAAGTTAATAACGATTACAAACTATCCTTCCGCACTGGTGCAATGCGGTAATCATTAGATGTAATTCCTTTTACACCCCTTGTTTTCCTGGGAAAAGAATCCTGGATAGATGCCTTTGTTTTTTTCTGAACCGTTTCTATCAACGGAGGTAATTCCTGCTTCTTTACTGTTTCATTTTCTTTTGCTTCAACAACCTGATTTGTGATCACGGGTTGTTCTTTTTCAGTTGCAGTATTCTCTATTATATGATCTACAGGCAGATCGGCCTTATCTGTATAAATACTCTCTGTCTGCTTTGCGGGTGAGGAATATTTCTTTTGCATTTGATCATCAGCCTTGGGGACAGTTATTGGATTTGAAGAAGGAATGATGGAAGTTTCTTTATGCTCATCGGGGCGATTGAGGTAAAAAATAATACTCACCAATGCAGCAAGAAAAATATAAAAAATAATATTCCCGGGAAACCGGAAACCTGGCAATGAACTGTTCCCATTATGAGAGTCGCCTGTTTTGTCTACAGGCATTTCCACATCGAGCTGTTGCTCAATCCTCGCCCAGATGGCATCGGCCATATCGGGCACAGGCAATTGTTGCAGTTTTTCTGCAACCAGTTGCTCGTATGTGGTTAAATGATTCATGTTTTTAAAAGTGCTTGTTGTAATTTTTTTCTGGCTTCACTTAAATGCCATTTCGATGTACCCTCGCTGATTTGTAATTGTTCGGCTATTTCTCTGTGGGTATATCCGTCCACAGCATACAACACAAATACAGCATGTGTAGCAGGGGGTAATTTCTGGATCAGCTCCATCAATTCATCCGCACCCATTTTCTGCAGAGCACGGTTGTCTATTGCCGGCTCCTCCACTGTTTCCAACTCAACATTTTCACTAAACCTTTCTCTTGATTTTATCTGATCGAGTCCTTCATTAACAACTATTTTTTTGACCCACCCATGCAATGAACCTTTCTTTGGATCGAAATGATGAATGTATTTGAAGACTTTTACGAAAGCATTACTCAGGATATCGGCGGCATCAGATTCATCACGTGAATAACGGAGTGCAATATGCATTGCAAAAGCATAAAATTCACGGTAAAGTGCTTCCTGCGCTTTTCTTTTGTTTGCAATGCAATCCTGCACCAATAATGCTGTATCGTAGCCAACCTCTGTCATTAACCCATTACACTATTTTCCATTTGTTATAAATTATATCCCATCAGACCTTTCAGTATACACATCCTGTTTTCTTTTTAAAAGGATCGCTGAAGCTACAGCAGAGAGTATCATTTTTTCTTTTGGTTCAAGGTCATTTACAATCCATACTTTATTATCCATAATATCTATCAATCCTACAACACCATCGTCCCAACGCAGTTCATAACCTGTATGAATAGGACCACCCAATACTTTGCCTTCTTTGCCAGATGCCGTTACCCGTTTGGTAAGAAACAATGGTTTTATTTCAATCTTCTCCTTACCATTGGTTACATAACCCAGGTCTTTTGTTTGCGGACGTTCAAATGCATTCTGTTTGGTTTTCTTTGCATCGAATTCATTCAGCATGGTGAGCGACCATACTTCACCTTTATTGAAATTCAATGGAACAATAGTTGCCGAAAATGCATATTCGTATTTATCTGTTCTTTTCAGGTTATTCAGCCAATCCATATTCGACTTATACACAATCTGACTTTCTGAAAATCTTTCCTGCGCCAGCACTTCTGTTACAAGACTTGCATCCTGGATGGAATACTGAAAGCGATTTTTCTCATTGTATTTCTCCCTGTCAGAATAAATATTGAAGCCGCTGAGTATAATATCTTCTGCCTTCAGACTGAACCTTGAAAAGCGACTACCATTAGAAATATCCCATCCTCTTTTTACAGACGAGGTAACATAATTGCCAAAACTCAGTTGTTCGTTGAACTTCCATCCGTTCAAACCTTCTACTTTCATGGCAGTTGCCTGTGAGCTGAATTGTTCTGGAACGGCAATTTTAACTGCTGTGCAGGAGGCCAGTAAAACCAGGCCTGTTAGTATCGTTATATATGTTTTCATTTTTTTTCAGTTTGCAAAATTATCAAGAGACATAAGAACAGGGAACTTCTTCCCTGTTCATGGGTTATTAATAGTGATAAGTGGTCTTCGTAGTGTTTAAAACAGTGCCTGTTTGCGCTGATCTGAATTCTTTTACCAGACTTACAGGATAACCTTCCCCATCATAAGCATAGCTGTATTTAACCGGATCCAGTGTGAGGTTACCTGAATAATATTCTTTTCCTGTCCAGCTAATATTGTTTTTTGAATGACGCGACATCCGTATATCGGGCCAGTTCATATGGATATAAGGATTAATATTTGTATCATAACCATAATCAGACCATTCATTGATATTATTGGATGCAACAGATGACCGTCTGATCTGGTTGCCTTTCTGCGATAACATGTAATAATCTTCCCAACCATTACTGTTGATATGCTTGATCTGGGTTTCAACGCCATCGGTTTTCATGGTATAAGTAACGGTGGCATTTGTTTCCTCACCTGCCCTCACTTGTCTGAAAGATTTTATTTTTCCCTGCTGGTCGTAGCTGATATAGAGTTTACTGATTTCATTACCACTCTCATCTTTTTTAATTGTTTCGGCTACTTTTTCCTGCTTATAGATCAGGTCTTCAGTAACGGCAACATATATGTCTCCATTTGTTCTTTTCTTGAAGAGTAGCACTTTCACCAGCTTTCCCTGGGCATCGTACTGGTATTCTGTTTTACTCTCGGCTCGATAAGTGCCATTCGCCAATACAGCATGCAATTCATACTTTAATTTCTTTGCTGCTCTGCCACCACCAAGGGTGTAAATAATATTTTCCCGGATATTGTTACGGTCCAGTGTCATTTCATCGGTCTGGTTCCATTCTTTTACCAACAAATGGTAGCGAACATGATTAGCAGGTATGCTGATTTCATTTACGCCGGGTTTCAGTCTCACATTAAGCATATGTGGCTGCATACTGCTGTCGTAGCTGGTAAGGGTAAAACTGGCTGGAATATTATCGTAAATAATATCACCAATTCTGATGATGGCCTGTACTTTAATTGTCAGCCGCTGTGGCTGCTGGTGTCCGCCACCATGCTGTGGCTGGTTGGGATTGGTTACAGGTACAGGCAGGTCTTTTTTGGTACATGAAGCGAGTGCAGCGATCATCAGTACAATCATCCATACACGGGCTATACGATTCTGTTTCATTTTTTGCTTTTTTGATTACTTGATTACTATGAATACCCTCCAGCAATCAAAAAGCGTTGGGTAGGCTAAAAGCGATTAACAGTATTTTAACAAATCCAGGAAAAAACCTTCCGGATACCTATATCCAATAAAAAACATGCAGTTTGTGACTGCATGTTTTTTATTGATCCCGCCTCATTTCGAGGCTCTTCTTATTACTCTGATTTTTTCATTCTTGAAAACGGGAATCCGTTACAGCCTTTCCGTGGGTTAGACCTGTCAGTTTTATTGGGGCCGAATTCTGCTATTGAATCAGAAACTGCCTTATATACACTCAGACAGAACCCCCATGTGTAGGGTTCCATTCCTGTAAACTTCATATAGTCAATTCTTGTATAAAGACCTGCATCTGATTTGTTCTGGGCATCATTCCTTGCAATGATGTATTGCTTCTCCTTATCCCAACGTAAAATATGGTATCGCGATGATGGATGTTGTATCCATAGTGAGTCGCTGATCGTGTACCTGATACCATAATCATCTAAAAAAACGGCGGGCATCGTTACCGGAATGGTATCAGCAACATGTGTACCATCAATCCCTGTTCTGCATTGCTGAACGGGATATGAAAACCCGGCTGATAAAAAACAGAACAATATCAATATATATTTCATAAATCAGGTTTGTTTCAAATGTAACAAGATATATGTTCCACTCTTTCTTTTATGATCCACAACTGATACATCCATCCTGCATTGAACAGGAAGATCCATTAGCTACTGTTGGTTCAACATCACTGCCCGTTACAGGAGAGACACCTGTTAGCGGGATTCTCCGATCTTCTATAACTGCTTCTTTTTGTTTGTCGACCGTAAACTGAACTGCCTGTGTTGCTGCCTGTGTGCGCAAATAATACATGCCTGTTTTTAATCCCTTTTTCCATCCATAAAAATGCATGGATGTAAGTTTTGAAATGGTAGGACTATCAATAAACAGGTTCAATGATTGCGACTGGCATATATAGGCTCCCCTGTCTGCCGCCATATCAATGATACTGCGTTGTTTGATTTCCCAGACTGTTTTGTACAATTCTTTGATATCTGCCGGTATTTCTTCAATATGCTGAATAGATCCGTTTGCGGCAATTATTTTATTCTTCATGCTATTGTTCCACAAGCCAAGCTGAACAAGGTCTTTGAGCAAGTGCTTATTTACAATGATGAACTCGCCACTCAATACCCTGCGTGTGTAGATATTGGATGTATATGGTTCAAAACATTCATTGTTACCAAATATCTGTGAGGTTGATGCCGTTGGCATGGGTGCTACCAGCAAAGAGTTGCGGGTGCCATACTGTATCACTTCTTTTCGAAGGGTTTCCCAGTCCCAACGATCACTGGGTGTTTCATTCCACATATCGAACTGAAAAATACCCTTTGACAATGGCGAGCCTGCAAATGTTTCATAAGCGCCCTGTTCTTTTGCCAGGTCTTTGCTGGCCGTCATGGCAGCGAAATAGATGGTTTCAAATATATTTTTGTTGAGCAGTTTTGCCAGATCACTTTCAAATGGAAGCCGAAGCAGAATAAAGGTATCTGCTAATCCCTGCACTCCAAGTCCTATAGGCCGATGCCGCATATTGGAATATTTTGCTTCTTCTACCGGATAATAATTTCCATCGATAACCGCATTCAGGTTTTTTGTAACCTGGTATGTGACTTCATATAATTTCTGATGATCGAATTTCCCTTCTGTTATAAATCTTGGCAAGGCAATCGATGCCAGGTTACAAACGGCTACTTCTTCGGGAGATGTGTATTCCAATATTTCCGTACAAAGATTGCTGCTTTTGATGGCGCCTATATTCTGCTGGTTGCTTTTGCTGTTGGCGGCATCTTTATACAGCATATAAGGTGTTCCTGTTTCAATCTGTGATTCGAGTATTTTAAACCAGAGTTCCTGTGCCTTTACTTTTTTTCTGGCTTTACCTTCTGTTTCATAGCGGGTATATAACTCATCGAATGCACTACCCCAGCAATCACTCAAGCCGGGTGCTTCATTTGGACAGAAGAGACTCCATTCCTCATTGGCTTCCACACGTTTCATAAAAAGGTCTGATATCCACAAAGCAAAAAACAAATCGCGGGCCCTCAATTCTTCTTTGCCATGGTTTTTACGTAAATCCAGGAACTCAAAAATATCTGCATGCCAGGGTTCGAGGTAAATGGCAAATGCACCTTTACGTTTACCACCGCCCTGGTCTACATATCTGGCCGTATCATTAAATACACGCAGCATCGGAATGATTCCATTACTGGTTCCGTTGGTACCGCCGATATAACTTCCTGTTGCTCTTATATTATGAATTGACAGGCCAATACCTCCGGCACTTTGTGAAATTTTGGCCGTTTGTTTCAGCGTATCATAAATACCATCAATACTGTCTTCTTTCATGGTAAGCAGGAAACAACTACTCATCTGTGGCTTTGGCGTTCCTGCGTTAAACAGAGTAGGTGTTGCATGGGTGAACCAGCGTTCGCTCATTAAATGATAGGTTTTAATGACAGAATCAATATCATTTTTATGAATTCCCACAGCTACCCGCATATACATATGCTGTGGTCGTTCGGCCACTTTCCCATTGATACGTAAGAGATATGATTTCTCCAGCGTTTTAAATCCGAAATAGTCAAACCCATAATCCCTGTCGTAAATAATCGTACTGTCTAACAGGTCTGCATTTTCTTCAATCACCTGCATAACATCATCTGCTATGAGCGGAAGTTTTTTTCCGGTAGCTTCATCTGTATAATGATACAGCTTGCGCATGGTGGCTGAAAAAGATTTCACGGTATTCTTATGCAGGTTACTCACTGCTATACGTGATGCCAGTATCGCATAATCAGGGTGCGTAATGGTTAATGATGCTGCTGTTTCAGCGGCCAGGTTATCAAGATCGGTAGTGGCCACACCTTCAAAAATACCTTCAATGGTTTTTTTTGCCACATCAATCACGTTGACGATCGGACTCAAACTGTACGATAGTTTTTCAATACGTGCGGTTACTTTATCGAATTTGACGGATTCTTTTTTTCCGTTTCTTTTTATTACATACATAGAATATTTTTTAGGATGATGATTTAAATATTTTAGAAATCTTCTTCTGTAGAAAAAACCTGGTTGTCTTTGCCACTCATTACCCCTGCTTTCTGATAGTCTCCCACACGTTTTTCAAAAAAGTTGGTTTTACCCTGCAGAGAAATCATTTCCATAAAATCGAAAGGGTTATGGGTATGATAGAGTTTGGGATATCCGAGTTCACTGATCCAGCGATCGGCTACAAATTCAATGTATTGCTGCATCAACTGCGCGTTCATGCCTATCAGGTTTACAGGAAGCGCTTCTGTGATGAATTGTTTTTCGATAGTTACCGCATCGGTAATGATGGCATACACTGCTTCCTGTGTGAGTTTGTTTTGCAGCATGCTGTACAATAAACAGGCAAACTCGCAATGCAGGCCTTCATCGCGGCTGATCAGTTCATTGCTGAAAGTTAGTCCCGGCATGAGTCCCCGTTTTTTTAGCCAGAAGATGGAACAGAAACTGCCGCTGAAGAAAATACCTTCTACTGCTGCGAATGCGACCAGACGCTCAGCAAAATTTCCGTTCTCAATCCAGCGAAGTGCCCATTCTGCTTTCATTTTTACAGCAGGAACCGTTTCGATTGCATGGAAGAGTTTATCTTTTTCAACAGGGTCCTTTACATAAGTATCAATCAGCAAAGCATATGTTTCGCTGTGAATATTTTCCATCATGATCTGAAACCCATAAAAACAGCGGGCTTCGGGCAACTGCACTTCACTCATGAAGTTCACGGCGAGATTTTCATTGACAATACCATCACTGGCTGCAAAAAAAGCAAGTACATGGCTGATAAAATGACGCTCCCCATCATTTAAAGATGCCCAGTCTTTGAGATCATTACTGAGGTCAATTTCTTCTGCGGTCCAGAAACTGGCTTCATGTCTTTTGTACTGTTCCCAGATAGCGGGATAATTAATGGGCAGGATCACAAAGCGATCCTTATTCTCCCTCAGGAGAATTTCATTGTTTTGTTCCATAGCATACTTTTTTTTGTATGCTCACGGCAGTGCAAATACTGATAGCTGAAAAAAAGTACACAATGTGCAACAGTCATTTCAGTACCGGCTTTTCCTCCGAAAGCTTACGTTACTAATTAAATTTGATGTTGGCAGGTCTTCTGACTTACTTCCCTGTTGTCTGCCTTCCCATCCCGCTGATAACGGGGCAGTGACTTGTAGATGAAACAGGTTATTGAAGCTTACAGCTACGGGGATAGTTCCGGAATTACACGGGATTCCCTTTTAATCCCGCAATGCGGGAACCAAATACGGGTTCTAAAGTAGTATGGTATGGTGAGAGATAAAGGAACTATTATACACGATGTGTTGAAAACCTTTGAAACTTGCAATCAGTAAGTGTTATAAAGAGGCAATCATTCGTTGCATAAAAAAAGTCAGTCCTAAAGACTGACTTTTGTATTGTGGAGAATACCGGATTCGAACCGGTGGCCTCTTGCATGCCATGCAAGCGCTCTAGCCAACTGAGCTAATTCCCCTTAATTTCCAAACATATGGCCTTCCCGATTACCATCGGGACGCTCTAGCCAACTGAACTAATTCCCCGTTACAGGACTGCAAATGTATGGGCTGACCTGTTTCCTGCAAAATTTTTAATCCGTTTACAACCACCCCCTCTCTTTATACATCGCATACCCAATTTTCAGCGACTCCTTAATCTGTGCCATTATAACCGGATCATTCTTTTTAATATGAAAACAACTCTTGCCTTTCAGACATTTGAGCAATTCAGGCTTGAATACGCTTTTCATTTCCGGTTGTGCATAGACGGGCATATAATAAAAGCCTACATATCCTTTCTGCACCAGGATGCCTGCAAACCAGACTTCATCGCGCTGGCGTCCGTGAATAACGGCTGGCTTCTGACTTACCAGACACATCATACCCCCATACCCTCCTACGAGTTCCAGACTACCTTTCTGGTAGGTTAACAGCATTTGTCTGATGTTCTCAAAAATGGGAACCAGTTCTGGTTGCCCGGCCGACTTATCGGCGTACTTGATCTTAATTTCCTTTTTCTTTTTTTCCGGCGCCGCTTTTTTAGCGGGTGCTTTTGCAACTGTTTTTTTTACTGTCGTTTTGGTAGCAGTTTTTTTTGCCGGTTTTTTTGTGGCTGTTTTTGATGCTATTGCTTTTGCCATAGGTAATTCGTTTCAGTTCCCTCAAAATAGAAAATCAAAACGGGATAAAAAAGAGAAAGTCCATAGTTGGCTATGGACTTTCTCTTTTTTATATTGAAATTCTTTATTCCCAAATCTCTCCCTTACCATCCAGCCATTGCTTAACGGCGTCGGTGGTAACAGATTTTGGACGCTCGATGGGCAGACCCAGAGCCCTGTCCCAACAAAGACTTGCCAATACGCCGAGCGCTCGGCTTACGGCAAATAATACGGTATAGAATTCATACTCCACTAATCCGTAGTGTACCAATAATGCACCGCTGTGTGCATCTACATTGGGCCATGGATTTTTTACTTTACCTAATGATTCTAAAATGGGTGGCACGGTTTCATATACTTTCCAAACGGTGTTGACCAGTTTGTCATCGGCCATATGTTTTTTACCAAACTCCATCTGGGCAGTAAAACGAGGATCGGTTTTACGTAATACTGCATGACCATAACCAGGTACCACTTTCCCCGAAGACAGTGTTTTCTGTACATAATCTGCAATCTGCTCCTTGCTTGGATCATCTGTTCCCAGTTGTTCCTGCATTTCAAATATCCATTTAATCACTTCCTGGTTGGCCAGACCGTGTAAAGGACCTGCCAGTCCGTTCATACCTGCAGCATAACTCAGGTAAGGATCGCTCAATGCTGAACCCACCAGGTGGGTGGTATGTGCCGATACGTTACCACCTTCATGATCAGCATGAATGGTCATATACAAACGCATCAGTTCTTTAAAGCTCTCATCATCATATCCCATCATATGGGCCAGGTTACCTGCCCAGTCTAATAAACCATTGGGGTGAATATGTTCGTTGTTTTTGTATTTACGGCGATAGATATAGGCTGCAATGCGAGGTAAACGTGCAATCAGATCCATTGCATCGTCGTACACCGGATTCCAATAATCTTTTTTATTGATGCCCTTTGCATACTCTTTAGCGAAATTACTTTCTGTCTGCAAAGCCATTACACCCGTTACAAACATGGTCATTGGGTGTGTACTGATGGGTAATGCATCAATGGTTTGAAATACATGCGTAGGCACATGGCTGCGGCGCTGCCATACGCTGGTAATATGATTGGCATCTTCTTCGGTCGGCATTTCGCCAACCAGCATCAGGTAGAATAATCCTTCCGGCAAAGGTTCACCTCCTCCCGGTGCTTTTGGTAAATGTTGCTGTAATTCTGGAATAGAATAACCTCTGAAGCGAATACCTTCCTGTGCATCTAATAAACTGGTTTCAGTTACCAGCCCTGTAATACCTCTCATTCCCTGGTAGGCCTGTGCAAGGGTAACTTCTCCGATCTTTTTATTTCCGTGTGTTTTCAGGATGTCTTTGATCTCGGCATTGGCAGCATCTGCTTTTTCCTTGAATCGATCTTTAATGATTCCCATTTCGTAAAATTTTAGCTATGGCGTTCGTTATAAAAAAATGATTAAAAGTCTTGCTCAGGGTGCTTTTCAGGCCGCTAAAGGTAACACTTGTTAGCCTGCTCAGCAAAACAAAAAGCATGAAGCTTGTGTAAACTCCGTTAAAATCATTTGGGAGCCTTTCGATATAGGAAAATCACCACAAAAATGAAGATGAAATTGGGTATCCAGGCGGCCAGCAGGGGCGGCAAATCACCTTTCGTGGAGAAGATGGTTGAAAAACGATCGGTAAGAATAAACAGTGCCGCGGTTACAAAACCTACAGCCAGGTGTACCCCACTTCCGCCTCTCACTTTTCTCCCCGCAACAATGGCCCCGATCAGGGTCAGTAAAATGACAGTTACACAGGTGGCATCTCTTCTGTATCGCTCAACTTTCAAACCATTCAATCCCTCCGAGCCCCTTAATTCTTCCAGTTCAATAAACCGGTCGAGTTCAGGGGTTGTCAATTTATCCTTGGTGTATTTATCACGACTGAGGTCTAGTGGATTAAAATTAAAAGCCATTATCTTTTCCGTTGTCAGCGAAACTTCTTCTCCTTTATCTGTAATCTTTCTTTGCAGTAATGATTCCAGCTTCCACTTACGTGTAGCTGTATCCCAAACAATCTGATCGGCCCGCAGGTTTTCCACTACTTTGTTTTTCTTTACTGTGAATGAAAAATAAGGCCCCCCTCTTTTTGTAAGGGTATCATATGCATAGATGCCTGCATAAGTAAAAGAATCAATACGCAAATAAATATAGCTGCTTGTACTGATCAGGGCATTATAGCTACTGTTTTTATCGATATAATTGGCCTCGAAACTTCCGCGAATCTGGTTGGCCCTTGGCACCACATACTGATTGGCGAACCATAATATTGATGCAAGAATAACACCACCTACCCAGTAAGGTCTTAACCATCGGTTGTAACTGGTTCCGCTGGCTAATATGGCGATAATTTCACTCCTGCCAGCCATTTTGGATGTAAAAAATATGACTGCAATAAATACAAATAACGGGAGCAGAAGTGCAATAATATGGGGGACAAAACCGTAATAATATTGTGTAATAATGTTTTGTACCGATAAACCCGACCGCACAAAATCATCTGTTTTTTCACTCACATCAACCACAATAGCAATCACCGCAAAAAGGAAAATAGCAAAAAAGAAAGTGGTCAAAAATTTCTTCAGTATGTACCAGTCTAATTTCTTCATAGCGGCTTATGCCGTCAAAGATACAGGGTTGATGTGTTGGAGAAGAAAAAAGGATGTTAAAGCAGGACATAGTCCATAGTTAATGGCTATTAGCTATGGACTATTAACTCACCTCCTTGTTTTCACCTGCTCAACCATTCCGGCTTTCCAGGAAGCAAAATCGCCTGCAAGAATATGTTGGCGGGCTTCGCCCACCAGCCACAGATAAAATGACAGGTTTTGAATACTGGCCAATTGCATACCCAATATTTCATCGGCCACAAATAAATGGCGCAGGTAGGCTTTTGTATAAAACCGGCTCATCTCATTATCCAGCCCCGGATCAATGGGAGAAAAATCAGTAGCCCATTTTTTATTTTTGATATTCACCACCCCCTCTGTTGTAAAAATCATTCCATTCCTTCCATTGCGGGTGGGCATTACACAATCAAACATGTCAATACCTCTGTCAATACATTCCAGTATGTTCCAGGGGGTTCCTACACCCATCAGGTAACGGGGTTTATCAAGCGGCAGATGCTCTGTACACAACGCGGTAAACTCATACATCATTTCTTCCGGCTCACCTACACTCAATCCACCAATGGCATTTCCTGCAGCGCCTTTTGATGCAATGTATTCACAGGATGCTTTACGCAGGTCTTTATAGGTACTACCCTGTACAATGGGAAAAAGATTTTGCGTGTACCCATATTTATCAGGTGTTTCAGCCAGTCTTTGTACACATCGGTCAAGCCAGCGATGCGTAAGCTCCATACTTTTTTTGGCATAGGCATATTCACTCGGGTATGGCGGACATTCATCAAATGCCATGATGATATCAGCTCCGATACTTCGCTGGATATCCATGACCGATTCGGGTGAAAACAAATGCTTGCTGCCATCAATATGCGATTGAAACATGACGCCTTCTTCCTTGATCTTTCGGTTGGCGGCCAGAGAAAATACCTGGTAACCTCCGCTATCCGTTAATATTGGCCGGTCCCATCCATTAAAACGATGCAATCCACCCGCAGCTTCCAATACTTCTGTACCCGGACGCAGGTATAAATGATAGGTATTACCGAGAATGATCTGCGCCTCCACATCATCTTTTAACTGCTGTTGCGTAACCGCTTTTACCGTGCCTACTGTACCAACGGGCATAAAAATGGGTGTCTGGATCTCGCCATGATCGGTTTTGATCTTGCCTGCCCTTGCCCTGCTATTGGCCGAAGTTGTTTCCAGTTCAAATATAAGTGCCGCCATTCGGCAAAAGTAGTTGAAAGTCGGAAAGACGGAAAGTCTGAAAGTCCGGTAGAAACCCGAATCAGTGAAAATTTTCTTTCGGTCTTTCAGACTTTCCGTCTTTCGGACTCCCTCCGGACTTTTCCACATCTCCACACTCCATTCACACATAGCTCATTCAAACCTTATTTTTGCCAAATGACCATACCAACTCTGCTCTGGGATATTTGCTTTTATGCCTTTTGTGCTGTTATTGCCATTCAGTTGTTTTATTACCTGTACTTTTTCCAGCGCCTTGCCTTCTTTCATTCTCCACAAAAAGAAACATCTATTGAACATGCTGTTTCGGTGGTTATCTGTGCAAGAGATGAGGCCCATAACCTGGTAAAAACATTACCCGGTGTATTGGTTCAGCAATATAAAACCACGCATGAAGTGGTTTTGGTAAACGATAATTCTACTGACGATACCAAATACCTGGTAGATGAGTTCAAGAAAATGTTCAAAAACATCAACTATATTGAACTCACACAGGAAGCAAAAATGATCAGCGGAAAAAAATTCCCCTTATCAATGGGTATTAAAAGTGCCCGGCATGAAATTCTTTTGCTCACCGATGCAGATTGCGTACCCGCTTCTGAACACTGGATTCAAAGAATGCAGGAATGTTATACAGACGGAACCGAAATTGTACTGGGTTATGGCGCCTATCATAAAAAACCAGGTTTACTCAACAAACTGATTCGTTTTGAAACCTTTCATACGGCCATTCAATATTTATCATATGCCCTTGCCGGTGTCCCGTATATGGGTGTGGGCAGGAACCTGAGTTATAAAAAAGATGTTTTTCTTCGCAACAAAGGATTTTCATCGATTAATCAGATACCCAGTGGCGATGATGATTTGTTTATTAACCAGGTAGCACGACCCGACAATACCACTATTTGTATTGATAAAGATGCGCATACCCTGAGTGAACCTAAAACAAGATGGAGTGACTGGATGACGCAGAAATATCGCCACTATACCACCAGCAATTATTACAAAGGGTCTCATAAGTTTTTACTGGGGTTGTATTCCTTCTCTTTATTCTGGATCTACCCCTTGCTGGCCGTAAGCATCATTTTTTACAACTGGTGGATGGCATTGGCTGTATTTGGCGTTCGTTTTTTATTACAGGCAGTCGTTCTTTATAAGTCAATGAAGAAGTTAAATGAGAAGGATCTCTGGCCCTGGTTTCTTTTCTTTGATATCTGGATGTTCTTTTATTTCATCTTTACCGTTCCTGCCATATGGAAAGCACCCCGCAAAAACTGGGATTAGTCCTGAAATATTTCAGCGATTTTACACCGCATCAGATTCAGCAGTTTGAGGCACTGGAAGAATTATACAAAGAATGGAACGCTAAGATCAATGTAATATCGAGAAAAGATATCGACAGCATTTATCTGCACCATGTGTTGCATTCACTGAGTATAGCCGCCATTGCAAATTTTGAACCCGGTACCCAAGTAATTGATATTGGCTGTGGTGGAGGTTTCCCCGGTGTACCACTGGCCATTTTTTTTCCTGAAGTAAAATTTCACCTCGTTGATAGTATAGCTAAAAAATTAAAGGTAGTAGATGCCGTTGCTGAAGGCGCGGGCATTAAAAATATTACTACCCAACACAGCAGGGCCGAAGAAATCAAAAACAGGAAATTCGATTTTGCTGTATCCCGTGCTGTTGCTCCTCTGAAAGACCTTTGGCAATGGGCCGGACCTTTATTGAAGAAAGGGCACCAGCAGGAAATTGCCAATGGCCTTATCTGTTTAAAGGGCGGCGACCTTGCCCAGGAAATTTTTGAAAGCGGTCTGAGGCCTAGGATGATGCCGGTTGATAAGATTTTCCCTGAATCCTATTTTGAAGAAAAATACATTCTACATGTACACAAACAGTGATCCAGTAAAGTCAAAATTTTGCTTGTTTACTGCAATCCTTTTATCAATTACTGTAGTTTTCTGTTTTTGTACCTTTTTTATTGTAATTATAAAATCTATAGACCTTTTTTTAGACATTGAGCTTATTTGGATTCCACTACTTCTTCTATCTTTTATATGGATCTTGATAGTTGAGGTGTATGTAAAAACCAACTCTATCACTTTTCTTGACAATACAATAAAAATCTCTAGAATATTAGGTTTAACAAGCGAGAAAGAGATAAATCTTACAGAATTTGATGGCTTTTACACCGTGAACATACACTACAAAAGTGGTACATATGAACATCTCTTCTTTATCAAAAACAACAAACGTTATTTTGCTGTTACTGAGTTTTATCACTCTAATTATCAAGAGCTAAAAGCTATCGCTTCAAAAAAATTAAAGGATTTAGGTCCTATTAAATCAAATCTTTTTAAAGAGTTAATCAATAGTTTTAAAATCTAATCATATTAAGGATGATATAACTGCTGTATCTTCTTTCTATTCCCCACAATCCAAACAATATCATCCCACTCTAATTGTGTAAACGAAGATGGGTTGAGAATACGTTCACCTTTTCTTTCAATACCTACCACCAGTCCATTGGTTTTTTCCCTGATACCAGATTCACGGATCGTTAATCCTTTCAGGCGGGTATGTTCATCCACCACAATTTTTTCCAGTTCTACCAGTTCTTTTTCCGTATCGGCTTCTTCGGAATAGGCCAGCATAATTTTACCAAACTCCAGCATCTGCTGATCGGTTCCAATCACGCCAATCGTATCAAAAGGGAAAATCTTTTCTGTTCTTGCAGGTGCAAACATTACTTTGTTGCCCCTTTCAATAAAAGCCACATTGATGCCGTAAGATTCTCTCCATTGCAATTCTTCCAATGTTTTACCTATATAAGCAGCGTGAGGGCTGATACGGTATTGGGTAAGGTGTGCATCCCAGGGTGATAAATGGCTCTGTGTTTTGTTTTGTTCCAGTAATTCCTTTTCATGAAGGTTTTGCAGAAAACGATCTTCCAGCCGCTGGTAAAAACTTTGTAATCGCTGGCGAAATAAAATACCAATAATCAGCATAACAGCAAGTGTACCACCAACCGTTATCCAGAAATCGAAAAGCTGACGTAAAAGAAAACCTACCAGCACTACTGCAATGGCATTGCGGGCAATTTCCAGCATCACCAATGGGCCGTGGCTGTACTTACGATCGAGCCATAAAGCTGCGTATGCACTTTTGTTCATTTTTTTTACGGTGAGTGCCCAGATAAAAGGCGCCATGGCAATCAATCCGATCAAAGCGCTGATGATTTTTGCCGTGATGGGTTCCTGTATATATTTCAACAGAAAAGGTTGAAGAAAATAAGCAATGAGTAAAGTGAGTGCAATCATCATCACACCATTCAGAATGATGATCTGAATATAAAAACGCAACAATCTTTTCCAGTTGCTTTCACTTTCAATGATCTGCGAACTGCTGCTGTATTTTTCTAAAGCAGTAATCCACCTGGATGGTAACACACGTAATAAAAACTGATGCAGTGGTTCTGCCAGTTTAATCATATAAGGTGTTGTGAATGTTGTAATAACCGATACCCCTACTGCAATCGGATAGAGATAAGAACTGGTTACATTCAACGATACCCCAAGCGTAGCAATAATAAATGAAAACTCACCAATTTGAGACATGCTGGTACCAGCCTGTACTGCCTGTTTCAACGGGCGGGCAGCTAGTAATGCACCAGTCGTTACAAATATGGTCTTACCCAGCATAACAGCCATCGTTAACAGAAATACCGGTAATGCATATTCTACCAGAATATCCGGGTCAATCAACATCCCAACCGATACAAAGAAAATAGCACCGAATAAATCTTTTACAGAAGTAACCAGGTGTTCAATCTTATGCGCCTGTGTTGTTTCCGCCAGAATAGAGCCCATAATAAATGCGCCGAGCGCTGCAGAAAAACCTACCTGGTCTGCTAACACTACCATACCCAGACAAAGGGCGAGTGAGATCACCAAAAGCGTTTCACTACTCAACCATTTCTGTACCTTTTTGAAAAAAGTAGGCAACAAAAAAATACCCATCAGGAACCAGAGGCAAAGAAAAAAAAGCAGTTTGCCAATCGATAAAAACATTTGTGTTCCTTCAAACTGTTTACTGACTGCTACGGTTGATAATAATACCATCAATAAAATAGCTACCAGGTCTTCAATAACAAGTACACCCAATACCAGCCCGGTAAACTGTTTTGTTTTCAATCCGAGTTCATCAAAAGCACGAAAAATGATGGTGGTGGAGGAAATGGCTATAATACCGCCTAAAAACATACTATCCATTGCTGACCAACCCAATAATTGACCCATGCCATAACCCAACGACATCATACACAACAATTCAGTGATTCCGGTAATAGCAGCAGAGCCGCCCACTTTTACCAGTTTTTTAAAACTGAATTCAAGTCCTAATGCAAACAAAAGAAACACCACACCGATTTCAGCCCATATTTTTATGCCTTCGACATCGCCAATGGTGGGAAAGAGTTTGAAATTGGGCCCTACAATCAAACCTGCTATTATATATCCCAGAACAACAGGTTGTTTAAATTTTTTAAAAAGCAATGTAATTACCGCTGCCGCTCCAAGAATAAGGGCCAGGTCTTTAATTAAAACCGGTAAATGTGCCATAGTCCAATCTTTAAAATAAATAATGCGCTCAGGGAATGGCCAGAATATACAAAAAAATCCGGAACTGTTTATGACTTCAGTAAATGTTCTAACACATGGTGTACTGCCGGACAAAAAGTTGAATTTTTTAGTGTGATAACGGGTCTCTTTATCAATACATCTTCATTGGTGTATGGAAAACGTTTACAGTCTGATGGGCGATCTTCATAAATACTACAATAGTTATCAGCACCGAGAAATGGACAGGGTTTGGTATTGGTAACATAATCGCCATCTGTATCAAGCACCAGGTAAGTGTCGATAAAAGCACTCTCCTTTAATTTCAACAGCTTACTGATCCGTTTTATATCAGGTGTTTTAAACCGTGGTGAATAGTTTTTACAGCAATTGGCGCAGGTAAGACAGTCAATCTCTGCAAAAGCTTTTTCGTGCAGATCGGGAAGTTGTTTCAATACTTTATTCTTATCTGCACGCTGCAGAAATTGTTTGTATTGTTTTTGATGATCCGCACTTATTTTTTCCCATTGCTGCATGAAAAGAATTTATGCAAAGATAATAGTATGTTTCAGACGCTTACCAGGTTAGCAGAAAGTATGCGATGGTAGCGATCACTACCATTAGCATGGTAAAAAACATACCTAATATATTTGCCGCCGCTACCATGAGAATGTTGACGAATCCTTTCAGTCTTAAAAGTTTGGTATAGGCAAAAGTTGTGTACACTATTTGTATCAATAAATTCGCGCCTAACAAAAGCGGAATCCAATCCTTATGTATAGTAGTCAGCAATGGTACAAATGTAAGAGTACTGATCAATGAAAGCACAGAGGTTAACATCAGATATGACACCAGGTGTTCTGCATAATTCAATTTTTTACCCTTAAAAACCAGCCAGAAAGCAAATGCCATAATCGGAGCGGTTATAAAGGTCATGATATTCGTTTTTTTCTCCATAAAGGCATTCACTTTTGCCTGTCCTTCTGTTATACGCTGATAGATAGCTTTTGCTTCCTCCGTCTTTGCGTTTGCCATCTGTGCCTGCGTTATGTATTGGTTCTTCTGAAAAGGATGGAAAATAGAGTTCATGAATACTGAGAAACCAAGTATGATGAGCAACAAAGTAAATGGATTGAAGTATTTTTTTCTTTTTCCTTCTACGATATATTCCTGTAGTACTACTCCAGGTCGTATGGCTAATTCTTTCAGTAATACAAATGCTCCCCGATCGGCATGTGTAAATGCATGCAAAAACTCATGAAGGAAATGAGGGATTGTAAACCGATGAATACTGGTTTTCTGACCACATCCCGGACAAATGCTAAAATCCGGGGCCAGTTCCCTTCCACAGTTAGCGCAATGTGTTGATTCCATGTGCAATATTATGATTTTAAAAATATTGAAACAATTTGATTCACAGCTTATTAACCGGGTGAACAAAACATGAATTTTCCCGTTGTGGAAGCTTACCTTTGCGGCGTTTAAAACCCCGGCCTTCTAAAACCGGTTTTTTACCACCATTTTAAGCCATTCCTGAATATGAATCTTTTTGAACAACAATCAGCAGAGTTTCAAACACGTCATATCGGACCCAATGAAGCCGATACACGTAAAATGTTAGAAGTTATTGGCACAGGTTCACTGGACGAACTCATCAGTAAAACAGTTCCTGACAGCATTCGTATTAAAAAGCCTTTGGGTGTGCCTGCTGCGATCAGTGAATTCCAATACCTCAGCGAACTCAAAAAGACAGCTTCAAAAAATAAAGTATTCAAAAACTATATTGGTCAGGGATATTATGGCACCATCACTCCCAGCGTAATTCTGCGCAATGTTTTTGAAAATCCGGGATGGTACACTCAATACACACCATACCAGGCTGAAATTTCGCAAGGTCGTCTTGAAAGCCTGCTCAATTTCCAGACTATGGTGTCTGATTTGACCGGTCTTCCTATTTCCAATGCATCATTACTGGATGAAGCCACTGCTGCTGCCGAAGCCATGGCCATGATTTTTCACCATGTGAACAAAACCGATGTTATCAGCAAACCAAAACTTTTTGTTGATCAACATACTTTCCAGCAAACCATCGATGTGCTTGTTACAAGAGCAGAGCCAATAGGAATTGAAATTGTTATCGGTGACTACAACCATGCAAATATTGACGAAACCTATTTCGGTGCTTTATTACAATACCCCAACAGCATAGGTTCGGCAGAAGACCATAGAAACTTTATTGAAAAAGTTCACAGTGTTGATGGTCTGGTTATTATGGCTACCGATCTGCTGGCACTAACCTTACTCACCCCTCCGGGTGAACTGGGTGCCGATGTTGCAGTAGGTAGCGCACAACGTTTTGGTGTTCCGATGGGTTATGGCGGACCACATGCTGCATTCTTTGCAACCCAGGACGATTTCAAAAGAGGAATGCCTGGCCGACTGATTGGTGTAAGTATTGATGCACAGGGTAACCGTGCATTACGCATGGCGCTTCAGACAAGAGAGCAACACATTAAAAGAGAAAAAGCCACTTCAAATATTTGTACGGCTCAGGCTTTACTGGCGAATATGGCAGCGATGTATGCTGTATTTCATGGCCCAACAGGTCTGCAGCAAATAGCTACCCGTGTTCACCTGCTCACAAAAGCTTTGTCGAATGGACTTGCCCAGATGGGAATTGAACAGGTAAATAAAAGTTACTTCGATACGCTATCTGTTACAGGTGTTGATGTGGATGTACTCAGGAAAACAGCAGAAGCTGCAGAAACCAATTTCTTCTACCAAAAGAATAGGGTAATCATCAGTATCGATGAAACTACTGGTGTAAGTGATATCAATACTATACTCAGCATTTTTGCAAAAGCAACGGGAAAAACGGCAGTAACAGTTGCTGACAATTCATTATCCGATAATAGTTACCAGCTAGCTGCAGGTCTTACACGTACTTCCGCCTATCTTACGCACCCTGTTTTCAATACACATCGTAGCGAGAGCCAGATGATGCGTTATATCAAACAACTGGAAAACAAAGACCTTTCTTTGAATACCAGTATGATCAGTCTCGGAAGCTGTACCATGAAACTGAATGCAGCATCAGAGATGATTCCGGTAAGCTGGCCTGAGTTTGGAGGATTACACCCTTTTGCACCTGCTTCACAAACAGAAGGTTATCAGCAAATCGTCAATGAACTGAATGATTATTTGTGTAAAATAACCGGCTTTACTGCCTGCAGCCTGCAACCCAATAGTGGTGCACAGGGCGAGTATGCTGGTTTATTAACCATTCGGGCCTATCATGCCGCAAGAAATGAAGCGCATAGAAATGTGGTACTTATTCCTATCAGTGCACACGGCACCAACCCAGCCAGTGCTGTAATGGCTGGCTTTAAAGTAGTAGTCGTAAAATGTGATGATGCCGGAAATATTGATGTAGCAGATCTGAAAGCAAAAGCAGAACAATACAAAGACAGTCTTGGTGCCCTGATGGTTACTTACCCATCTACACATGGTGTATTCGAAGAAACCATCAAAGATATCTGCCAGATCATTCATGAGAATGGCGGTCTGGTATATATGGATGGTGCAAATATGAACGCACAGGTTGGATTAACAAGTCCGGGTATGATTGGTGCCGATGTATGTCACCTCAACCTCCATAAAACATTTGCTATTCCACATGGTGGTGGTGGCCCTGGTATGGGACCTATTTGTGTAAACGATAAACTGGCGCCCTATTTACCGGGCCATACAGTGCTGGGTAATGCTGCACTGGCTGTGAGTGCCGCTCAATATGGCTCTGCAAGTATTCTCCTCATTAGCTATGGCTACATTAAAATGTTAGGCGAAGAGGGTATCAGACGTTCTACAGAATATGCGATATTGAATGCCAATTACATGAAAGCGCGTTTGAAGAAGTACTATAAAATATTGTATACCGGAACAAATGGCACTTGTGCACATGAATTTATTGTTGACTTACGTCCTTTCAAACAAAGTGCTGGTATCGAAGCAGAAGATGTAGCGAAACGATTGATTGATTATGGTTTCCATGCGCCTACCATGAGCTTCCCTGTTCCGGGTACCATTATGATTGAGCCCACAGAAAGTGAAGACAAAGCCGAATTAGATCGTTTCTGTGATGCATTGATTTCTATTTATGAAGAAATAAAAGCCATTGAAGAAGGCAAAGCTGATAAAACAGATAACCCGCTTAAAAATGCGCCCCATACACAGGCTGTTATTTGCAGTGATGAATGGAAGCATGCATACAGCCGCCAGCAGGCTGCATTCCCGCTGTATTATGTAACCCAGAATAAATTCTGGCCAAGTGTGGCAAGGGTAAACAATACACATGGTGACAGAAACCTGATCTGTACCTGTGAGCCTGTTTCCTCTTATGTAACAGAATAAAAGAAAGATCATCAATAAAAAAGCCCTTCCAAAATGGAAGGGCTTTTTTATAACTGGATAGACAGTAATAGCTTTCCACCAAAACCTTCTTCCACAATTCTTTGCAGGGTTGAGAGCCGCACTTCCTTTACATCGTTTTCAATTTTAGAAATATAGGATTTGGTTGTTCCTACGCGGTTAGCCAGTTCTTCCTGGGTTAACCCTTTTCGTAAACGTGCTTCCTGAAGGAGAACTCCTGTTTTGAAATTTTTATACCCAGCTTCCAGCAGATCCCGTTTCGCTGTTCCTTTTTTTCCGTAATGCTTTTCTTTAAGTCTTTCTAAAGTAAGCATCTGTTTATTTTTCGCTTTCATATGCTTCTTTTATTTCAAGTGCTTTATTCATTTCTTTTGCGGGCGTTTTTTTTTTGTTTCTTTTGAAACCCGTTTATTATCACTACCACCCTGTCTTCATCAAAAAAACAAAATATCCTGAAAATATTTGTTGAAGATTGAACCCTTACTTCATATAACCCGTCTGTATTTTCAATGTGTTTTAAATAGGTTTTGGGAACCATCAACAAATCTTCTATTAACTCAAGGATCCAAAGTATTTTTTCTTTCACTTTCGGTTTTTGTAAAAGAAAAAAATGTTCGAAATAATCCTGGTAAAAAACTACCTGTCTTACTTTTTGGTTGTCTTTCATACAAAAGTAATTTAAGTTGCCCGATCGGGCAACTTTTTTATAACATTTTATTGCTCGTTCAACTTTAACCGTTGCTCAAGTATGTCAATTAGTTTCTGCTTATCAAGCAAGGCAGCTTCGAGTTGGGTGATCTGTTTTTTCAATAATGGTACCAGTTCGCGCATTACTAAACCGTATGTGGCGGACTCCTCCTCAACTGTATTGAATGGTTGTATTTTCACTTCGCGATAAATTGGGTTGAGCATTTCGCCTTCACCAGAAAGTAACCAGGTGATATTTAATTCAGGAAAACGTTTTTCGATTCTGAGTAAAATGGCTCCGCCAAAAGAGCCTTTGTTTTTGCGTTGTTTACCTAAATAGCCATTTGATAACCCACATTCCATTTCTACCCATCTCGGACGAAAACGTTTATGTTCCATAAATTGATAGAATCTTTCAGGTGCTGTCATTGTGAATAAATGTTTAGAAAATGAACGAATTCTGATAGAAGTGTATAGAAAATGATTTTTTAATTTTATGGTATTGAATACTTACGAAGAAAAAAACAAAATATAAATGCTGCAATACGTATTTATACCTGATTTGGCCTGGGAAAACCCGCAGAAATAAACATAATACAGGTCAATAGTGAAAAACGCCATGTCGTAAGCAAGTGATCTGCCGCAACACTTCGCGTTAGAAGTATTGAAAGTTTTCTAAAAAAATACTATGCAACAGGAAATTCGTCAGGAAGAGCCGGCACTCTCGACTTTAACCAAAGAAGAAATGACCAAACCAACACTGGTACTTGCTGAATTATTTGATTTTGCCCATCTACCCGACCTGAAACTAATGTTATGGGAATGGCTGAAAGCCACAGTTACTGGTAGCTATAACAAAACACTCAGCAAGAGAGAAAAAGCTTCTATCCTTTTATTATATGAGTACATGGAAAAACTTCTTGAGGCAAATCATTTGCTGCACATCGAACAGCAAAAAAAAGATGCAAAAAAGATGGATGACCAAAAACATTTTTTCTAACAGATTGGTATCACATATTTATGTGATGAAATTTCTAATCTGTTGTATATCAACGTTAAGCGATGATACAGTCGGTTATATACCGTCATGAATGGTTTGCATTCGCCTAAATGCGATGATAGTTTTGTGTTTCGAAATTTTCAACATGAAACAAAAATCATTACCCATTCTTTTTGTGTGTGCAGCTTTTGCCATACAAACTGAATCGAACGCACAAGGCTTTCTGAAAAAACTCAAAGACAAAGTAGAAAAGAAAGCAGAGGAAGTATTAGACAAAAAAGTGGCAGACAAAACAGGTACCGGCAATACAACTGGGAACAATACCGGTAACACAAACCCCATTGCTACATCAAAAAATGGCAGACCCGTGAATACCTCAGGCGAAGGCTTAAAGAATTCAACAGTACCTGATGTTTTACAACAGATAACAGATGCCGATCTTGCCTATAACAAACAACAGTTTGGCGAAGCCCGTTTTTCTGTTCAGCAGGCTTTACTGGGTGTGGAATTACAAATCGGCAAGCAACTATTACAATCTCTTCCTGCCGAAATTGCCGGTTTACCAAAAGATTCTACAGAAGACAGGGTAATGAGCGCCCGTTATGGCTGGGCCAACCTTACCATACAGCGTATTTATCAGAAAGACGATAAGCAATTGTCCATTCTTATTGGTAACAATGCCATGTATGCAGGTGCACTGGACATGTATTTTGGCTTTGCATCCACTCAGTCAAATGGTGATACACAGAACACCAAACAAATCAGGCTTAAAGGCAACAAAGCCATTATACAGTTTGAAAACAGAGAAGGTTATACCATCCTCATGCAAATGGGTACTGCTGGTATGATTACCTGGAAAGGAATCAATTTTACTACAGAAAAAGATATGATGGACGCTGTTCAGCAATTCGATATCGACTCGATCAAAAAAACAATGGGTGAACAATAGTAAACATATACAAATGAAAAAGACTTATACAATCATCCTGGCATTACTGGTTACTTCACTGGTGCATGCACAGGATTTTAAAAAAAATATCACTACAGCACAAACCAGCTACAATACAGGTAAATTACAAGATGCACATTTTGCTTTATTGCAAATGATGCAGGATCTTGATATTACCATTGGCAAAGAAGTTTTAAAATTGTTTCCAGCTTCGATGGATAGTCTTCAAGCTATTGCAAAAGAAGAAAATGTGTCAGGAAGCAGCCAGTTTACCGGCGTTACCATTGAGAAAAAATATGGATTGTTTACCAAAAAAGCCACTTTGAATGTGGTGATCAATTCTCCTTTACTCAATGCACTCAATGCCTATATCAACTCACCTATGCTGGCGGGGTTTGGTGGCGATCCGAATACAAAAATTGTAAAAGTGAGTAATTACAAAGCCAGGTTAACCAAAGAAGATGATGAACAAAATGCTTATCGTCTTGAAATTCCGATGAGTAATGCATTGCTCAGTTTGAAAATAAACAACAGTACCGAAGCTGAACTGTTGGCTCTTGCGGCACAGTTACCCGTTGCAAAAATGGCGAGCCTGGTTCAATAAACTTATTTAGCAAGCAATATCGTATAAGCTATCTGTCCGGTTCGGCAGATAGCTTTTTTTATTCGGTAAACTGTTTTGCCTGCCCAATGGCAATCGGTATATTTATACAAACCATACCCATATGAAGCAGGAAATCATTAATCTGTACGATGAGTACACGCATAAACCTTTACCACGCGAAGTATTTTTAAAGCGACTGGCCCTGCTTGCAGGTAGCACCACTGCGGCCATGGCCATCCTACCCATGCTTGAAAACAACTACGCAGTAGCTGCTACCATTCCTGAACAGGATATTGAACTCATCACAGAAGATATTACATATGATGCAGGTGGTGTAACCATGAAAGCCTACCTGGCCAGACCAAAAAAAGAGGGTAAATATGGTGGTGTAATTGTGATACATGAAAACCGGGGACTGAATGATCATATTCGTGATGTGGCACGCCGTGCTGCAAAAGCAGGCTATGTTGCCATAGCGCCCGATGCATTGTCGGCTGCAGGCGGCACACCAACAGATCAGGATCAGGCAAGAGACCTATTCAGCAAAATTGATGCAAAACAAAACCTGATCAACTTCGTAAAAGGTTTCGATTATTTAAAAAGCCGCAAAGACTGTAATGGCTTTACTGGTTGTGTAGGTTTCTGCTGGGGTGGCGCATTGGTCAACCAGTTAGCTGTGCATGTACCTGACCTGAAAGCTGCCGTTGCTTTTTATGGCAGACAGGCCGATGCTGCTGATGTTCCCAAAATAAAAGCAGCGTTGCAGTTGCATTATGGAGGTTTGGATGAGCGTATCAATGCGGGCATACCAGCTTATGAAGACGCATTGAAAAAAAATAACATAAAGTATGAGGTTTATATTTATGAAGGTGTAAACCATGCTTTCCATAACGACACTTCAGGTGCCAGGTACAATGAAGCAGCCGCAAAACTTGCCTGGAAAAGAACACTTGATTTTTGGGCAGCCCATATGAAATAACCCTATTTATTTCCCATTATAGTAAAACAAAGCGCGAACGATAACATTTTTAAGCTGTTAACTTCGTACAAAGATTAATCCCATGATAGCAACCAAAGCTTACGCAGCAGAAACACCCAAAGCGGCCCTCGCCCCCTTTCAACTTGAAAGAAGAGAACCCGGGCCACATGATGTACATATTGATATTTTATACTGCGGGGTTTGTCATTCAGACATCCACCAGGCACGCGAAGAATGGGGTAAAGCCATTTTCCCGATGGTTCCGGGACATGAAATTGTGGGAAGGGTTATTGGCGTAGGAGATAAAGTAACCAAATTTAAAGTAGGCGATCTTGCCGGTGTAGGTTGTTTTGTTGATTCATGCCGCACCTGCGACAACTGCAAAAACGATCTGGAACAGTATTGTGATGGAGGTATGGTGGGTACTTATAACGGCCGTGAAAGAGTGACCAATGCACCTACTTACGGAGGTTATTCCACCAATATCGTGGTAGATGAAAATTATACCCTTCAAATTTCCGACAAACTCCCGCTCGAGGGCGTAGCGCCACTGCTTTGTGCAGGTATTACTACCTACTCACCACTGCGTTATGTGGGCGTGAAGAAAGGACATAAAGTGGCCGTATTTGGTTTGGGCGGACTTGGACATATGGGTGTAAAATTCGCAGCTGCTTTTGGTGCAGAAGTAACCATGCTCAGCACGTCTCCTTCCAAAGAAGCCGATGCCAAAAGATTAGGTGCTCATCATTTTGCACTTATTACGAATAAGGATACCATGAAGAGCCTGGAAAACTCTTTTGATTTTATTCTCAACACTGTTTCGGCTGACCATGAATATAGTACTTACCTGAACCTGTTGAAAACAAATGGAACCATGATTATTGTTGGGCTTCCGGAATCGCCTTCCAAAGTACCTGCATTTGATTTGGTACCCAAACGCAGAAGTATTCTTGGCTCCATGATCGGTGGTATCAAAGAAACCCAGGAGATGCTCGATTTCTGTGCAGAACACAATATAGTATCCGATGTAGAAGTAATTCCGATGCAAAAAATCAATGAAGCTTATGAAAGAATGATTAAAGCTGATGTACGATACAGGTTTGTGATTGATTTGGCATCCCTCAAATAAATCATACCATTCATTATAATAAAAATGCGCCTGCAATTTTTACAGGCGCATTTTTCATTTCTGTCCACTTATAAAACTACTGTAATACTCTTTCTGTTTTGGCATAGTTGATATACCTGTATTTACCAATTGTACTTATATCAAGCATCAATTTATAAGTAACCCCATTTACAACTGTACTGGTTTCAACACGTTCTTTTTTTGCATTTGCCGTTTGTGTTTTTGAGCGGGCAAATAATTCAGTAAACGCTCTCCCCTGCATAGTTGCAGGTGCAGGAATATGGTGAATTGATAAAACCGTTGGAGCTATGTCAACATTCGATGTTGGCAGGTTACCCTCAAATGCTTTTTTAAATGATGGGCCATCTGCCAGTAAAGCGATATGCACTTCATATGGGCTAAATCCTCCATGACCTGCAACACCACGGGCATAACTGGTACCTGCATAGCCTGTACTGTTTTTTGCATCGTTCCAGTTTTCATCTACCAGAATATCGGCGGCTCTTTCCGGATGATTCCAATGGATGGCATCAAATGAAAGTGTACCAGGTACCCAACCTTTCATGCCACCCGTTTTGTCTGCTTTGGTAAATATGGCACCTACCCATTCTTCCTGTTGCAGTGCAGCTACTACTTTACGGATTAATTCAGCATCATGATTTTTGATGTATAAGGCGCCTTCCGCCGCTACGATATCATCAGAGTCTCGGTCTTTTTTTAACCCCTTTTGAATCAGGAATTCTGCAACACCCATTTTACCTGCCTTGGTCACAAATCCATGATCTGTTGAAATGATAATATTTACCTTGTTACGTAGTCCTTTCTCATCCAATGCAGTGATGATTCTTCCAAATTGTTCATCAACAGATTTGATAGATGCATTCGCTGCTGCAGAACCAATACCATCACTATGTGCAGCACCGTCAGGGTCTGAATACCAGATAGCATTTACCAATGGACCGTTGTTAGCAAAACCAAATTGTATCAATGCATCAGTAATCCATTTATGCTGTGCGCTATTGGGTTTAGCATGTGCAGGAATAGGGCCCAATACATTTGTCAACTGATCTTTAAAAGAAGCTGGCAATATCATTGACGTATTCACAATCGCCCCATTACCTACTTTATGATTCTGTAATAATGCCTGTCCGGTAGAGCCTGAACTGAATACCATCATTCTTTGACCAACAGACTCCAATGCTTCACCCAATGAAACAGCCGTTAACAACCGGTCATTGGTAGCTGCTGAAATTTTATTCAATTCACTGGCATCTCCTGTGTTCAGTCCTTTAACAGGGTTTACCTGCGGGAAATAAACCGTATTACCCATAATACCATTTGTACCCGGGTAACTTCCGGTTGAATAAGATGAAGAGTTCACCCTTGTAACGGTAGGAAATACACTATGGTGTTGTTTTCCATACGACCCTCTTTTGCTGAATGCATAAACATTAGGCATCAACTCAGGAGTAATATAATCGGGTCTTAACCCATCAAAAAAAACGATCAGGGTTTTTACCGAAGTATCTACCTGTGCCGAAACATGCAGGCAAACAAGTAATATCATTATTAATAAACTGTTCTTTTTCATATTTATCATTTGACTGGTTATTTATTCCACCACACTTTGATATCACTGTTATCTCCTCCTATCGCCGTAACCGCTTTGGCAAGATTTGCCGCATTGAGTGATTGTAAATAAGTTGGATAAGGTACTCTGTTAGGAAATTTATTTTCAGATGGAATACCAGTACCTCGCGGAAGTACGGGATAACCTGTTCTTCTTTTTTCAAACCATGACTGATAGTCTACAAAGAAATAGGCATAATATTTTTGCAGCATAATCCTTTCCATCTGTTGCTCTGCTGTTGCTGTTGCATCATATGCTACACCTGGCTGGTTAAGGTAACCTGCCGGTAAGGCAAGACCCCATTGAGTCATAGAAGCTGTTATACCTGCATCATAATGTTGTTTTGCAGTTCTGCCTGTTACAAAGCCTTTTACTGCCAGTTCAGCTTTGATAAATTCAAGCTCAGCCAATGTCATCATAATACCCATAGGTATATAGGTTTTCAATACATCATTATAACTCGAATTACGTCCTACCTGGTATTCAGTCGTTACCGGATAGCCACTTTCAATACCAACATATGACGGAACACCAGCAACGGTTACCGTTGTACTCCACAGCGTTCTTCTCGGATCATTATCTGCATTCATTTTATCCATAAAGAATTTTGTGAAATAAGTACCATCACGCCAGTCTAGCTGCCTTGCATTATAATATGGATTGAAATAAGGAAAAGACCCTGTGAACTTAAATATTGCTTCGTCTGCATTCGCAGCAAACATGGGATACTTTACAGCATCTGCCAGCATTGTAGTAATCTGGTTGTTTACATTAATCTCATCATTTCGCTTCGATATTCTTAGCAGCAACCGAAGTTTTAATGAATTACAAAAACGTTTCCATTTTACCATACCCGGATTAACCGTTCCCGATAAAGCATTGGCATTGTATAACATGTCGCCGCCGTATGTTAATGCCTTACCGGTATTAATAAGCTCATTTGCTGTTTCGAGTTCAGCTAATATTTTGGTGTAGATATCTTTCTGTTTATCGAATGCGGGCTGAAAATTTCCCTCAGTAGCTTTGGTTGCTTCACTAAAAGGAACATCACCATACAGATCTGTTAAAATAGAATAGGACCATGCTTTATAGATCAGGGCAATGGCTTTATAATTAGGTTCATTTAATTCGTCCGCGATTCGGTAGATGTCTTCTATATCTGTTAAATAGGAATAAAAATTACTCCACACCCCTGCTCCGGGATTTACCACATAACGATGCAATCCAGTTCCGCCGGGACTTGAGCGGGGAGCATCTACCTGCATCAGTTCATGCGTAAAGTTTCTTGAAGCGGTAATAGACGAACTCACAATTCTGTATTGAAGTTGTGCCAGCATTACCCCCGGATTCACTTCTTTTGGTCTGTTGGGATCTGTATTCAGTGATTCAAAATTTTTGGCACAGCTACTCATCAGCACCAGCATGAGCAGCATTATATAATAATTGAATGAATATTTTTTCATAACGAATATTTTTTCAGATTAGAATTTAAAAGTGAGGTTGATACCCATGTTTCTGGTTGATGGAAACTGTGTCAATTCAACACCTGGCGTAAGTGTACCACTGTTGAGGTTACCTCCCTCCGGATCAAAACCAGGGAAACTGTTAATATTAAACAGATCGCGGCCGTAAACAGCCACACTTGTTTGCCTGATGCCAATTTTAGCGAGGGCCCTCTTGGGCAAGTTGAATTCTACTCTTGCTTCTCTGAGTTTGAGAAAAGAAGCATCAAAAATGTTCATCTCTGCATTGCTGATGGCATAAATATTATCGTAATAAGAACTGGCCGCTACATTCACTGTATTCTTTTCATATTTACCCGTTCCACTGTTGAATACAACTCCATCACCTACAATACCATTGTCTCTTCCGGGTAATGTTACTTTTGTTTTACCAAGTGTGTTATTTTTGTGATTGGTTTGAGAATACATACTACCACCTTTCTGGCCATCCAGTAATATGCTGATTCTGAAATCGCCAAGGGTAAACTCATTCATCAATCCTGCTTTCCAGTCCGCAAAAGCATTACCCCATTTTTTTGCAACCGGATCAAGCGGTGCAGGCAAGCCATTCGTTGAATAAATAATCTGTCCATCTGCTGTTCGCTGAAAACCCCTGCCATATAAATCGCCCATTCGGCCACCTACCCTCGCTTCAATACTTACATTACCACCATGGCTATAAATAATCTGGTTGGTAATACCTGCAGCCAGTTCACGTACATAACTTCTGTTACGGCTCCAGGTAAGTGTAGTAGTCCACGCAAAATTTTTACGAATAATCGGTTTCCCTGTTAAAGTAAGTTCAATGCCCTTGCTGTTGATCAGACCAGCATTTACCAATGCACTTGAATAGCCCGATACAGGATCTAAAGGAATGGCCAATATCTGGTTACGGCTTTTATTATCATACATCGCTACATCAATACCTAATCTTCCTTTGAAGAAACGCAGGTCTAAACCAGCTTCGTAGCTGGTGGTGATTTCCGGCTTCAGGTCAGTGTTAAATAAGGTTGATGGATTGGTAAAACTGTTACCGTAAATACGGTCATAATATTTATCGGTCTGGTAGGGTCTGGTATCATTACCAACCTGTGCCCATGATGCCCTGAATTTGGCAAATGAAATCTGCGCAGGCAATGAAAACATATCACTCAGTAAAAAACTTGTGCTTACAGATGGATAGAAGAATGAATTGTTTTTGAATGGCAATGTACTCGACCAGTCATTCCTTCCGGTTAAATCCAGAAATATTTGTTCTTTATATGAAAACTGCGCTGAACCATACACACTATTGATGGCTTTCTTGGTTTTCACTGCATCTACTACTGCGGGATCAAGACTATTCGACACCTGGTAAATACCGGGTTGCGAAAGCTGGTCTGCATAGGCACCAGAAAAATCATAGGTCTGTCGCATGGCATTACCACCGCCTGAAACCGTATAATTAATGTCATCATTAATCCTGTCTTTATAAGTCAACAGGAAGTCAGCATTCATTTCATAATTAAATACGTTTTGCTCGCGGTACATACCGCGCGGGTATTTTGTCATACTGAATGGTCGCTGCTGTGAACGGAATTCAAAAGACATATCAGTACCGGCACGAAGCATCAGTTCAAGCTTCTTGTTGATGGTGTAGGTAGCGGCTATATTGCCGATCACACCATGTTTATTCATCTTATTCAGCATTTCATATAAATCGAGGTAAGGATTATCCGGACCGGGATTAAATGGATTTCTTTGTTTAACACCCACGAGTCCGGGTTCCCAATAAGGCTTGAACCATTCCGGTCTGATATTGGGTGCTGTGCCAATAATCAGGAAGTACATAACTGTCTGGTTATTATATCCGGCTGTAGGAAGATTGTCGCTGTGCTTATTGGTATAATTTACTTTACCGGTAATTTTCAACCGATCTGATATTTTTTGCGAAACAGATAAAGCTGCATTAATTCTTTCAAATCCTGTATTGGGAAGTATCCAGTCATTTTTTAGATGTGTAACCGATAAACGTGCCGATCCTTTATCATTACCACCTTCCATCGAAATACTATTAGATATCGTAACACCTGTTTTGAAAAACCCTGAGATATAATCTTTATGTGCTACCCATGGTGTTCTTACAGTCGGTCTTCCATCTGGCGCATCGGGATTGTATTGAAAATATTGCTGGCCATTAAACCGTGGTCCCCAGGCTCTGCCTGCAGCCACACCGGTACTTGTGTTAGGACCATCAGCACCATCGAGATAAGAATAGTAAGCACTTGTTCTTCCTTCACCATATTCAAACTGGTAATCGGGCCAACGATTTACCTGGTCAACACTTATGTTGCTGTTAAATGTAACACCAATGCCTTTGTCTGAACGCTGACCTGTTTTAGTAGTAATGATGATGGCACCACCTGCTGCGCGGCTGCCATACAATGCTGTTGCTCCCGGGCCTTTCAATACTGTTATTTTATCAATATCATCAGGATTCATATCGGATAAACCTGAACCAAAATCAACCGGACCATCTGCTGCAAGGTGAGCATTGTATCCGGTTCCCGTAATTCTGCTGCTGACAGGAACACCATCAATAATAATCAGCGCCTGGTTATTATCGAGGTTCAATGAATTCTCTCCGCGAAGGGTTACCCTTGCTGATCCCATTGGCCCCGATCCAGTTCCCTGTATATTTAATCCTGCTACTTTTCCAGACAAGGTATTTACCCAGTTATTGGTTTTGGCATCTTTTACCGCATTTTCTTTTACCGTTTGTGCTGCATAACCCAGCGATTTTTCTTCCCTCCGGATACCTAATGCAGTTACCACTACTTCCTGCAGCACTTCTTTTTGTTCTGTTAATTGAATAGATAAGTTATCAAGTCCTTTCACAGGTATCTCCCTGTCCTGGTAACCTGTATAACTAATCAATAAAACAGCACTTGTGAGAGAAGTACCATTCAGGTTCAATGAGAAAGATCCATCTGTTAGGGTAGCAGTTTTAAGTGCAGCACCTTTGAGTTGAACAGTTGCGCCAGCCAGTGGATTTGATGCACTGTCTTTGATGACACCTCTTATAATTTGTGCTTGAGAGAAAGCTGCTATTGTCATAAAACATAACAGCAGCAATAGTTTTGGGGGGATTCGGGTACAAACAGATTTCATAAACAGTTTTTAAGACTGCAAATGTTTCTGTTTTCATTACCAGAAAAAACAGTTCAGCATAAACTTAATGATTCGATGAATATTTGTTCATACTAACATAAAGTATTACTAACATAAGGATAACCTTGCCTGACTATTTTTTAGGAGTGACGGAAAATGGAATAGTGCTATGATCAAACTGCTACAGCTCTCCGTTCCTGTACTTGCAGAAAATCGGTAAACCCTTCTTCAGACCACTCCTCTTTTTCATCTACCCACATACAAAGATGATTTTTTACGGCTGCCAGTTTTTCCCAGGCCTGTTTTAGTATGGCCGGTTCATTGGAAGGTCGCACAGGAGATGTTTCTTCTCCCAATTCGGCTATGATTTTTCCGTTTTTTTTCCTGAAACTGTCTTTGAAAAATTTTCCGACAGGCACTTCCGCCTCGCCGAATACACAGTTACCCAGGATAAGTCCAAGAACCTGATCCTGCTCTATGTTGAGAATAATATTCAAATGCAGGTATGCAACGGGTTGTCCGTATTGATTATTGATGGGAGTCATGGCAATTGGTTTGTGGGATGGCAATGTTAAAAGTTTAGAACAGCAATCACCAGCACCATGGCAAAACTTAATACTAAGTTTACAATAAGATAACATTGATCAGGTTAGAAACTCTTTGTTATTTTCGCAAAAAAATGTATATGGGAGTAGCAGATCAACTGGCACAATTAAAAGCAGAAAAAGCCGCCGCTAATTTAAAAGCAGGTCAGGATTTTCTCGAGCTTAATAAACAAAGACCTGAAGTAACCTCATTGGAAAGTGGTCTTCAATACGAAGTACTTACTTCAGGTACCGGCGAAAAACCAAAAGCACACAATGAAGTTACCTGTCATTACCATGGCACCCTCATTGACGGGACCATATTCGACAGTTCCGTTCAACGTGGGCGCCCCGCAGCCTTCCCATTAAACATGGTTATCAAAGGCTGGACAGAAGGTTTACAGTTAATGCCAACAGGCAGTAAATGGCGTTTCTTCATTCCACCTCATCTTGCCTATGGCGATCGCCAGGTAAGCGCGCAGATTGGACCAAATTGTACTTTGATATTTGATGTGGAGCTGATCAGCTTTCGGTAGAAAGCTGCTAGCTGTTAGCTACTAGCTGCTAGCAAAAAATGACGAAGCCGTGAACAGGTCATGTTCACGGCTTCGTCGTTTTAAATAATTATTCATTAATGGCTGGAAGCTAGCGGTTAATAGCTAGCAGCTTAAAGCTCATAGCCCTTTCAGCGCTTTGGCATAAACTTCCAGCACTCTCTTTCTCGCCAGTTCATGCTGTACAATGGGTTGAGGATAATTGAATTCATTCAGTTCAGGAATCCATTTGCGGATATAACGCAGGTCTTTATCAAATTTTTCTGTTTGCAAAGATGGATTGAACACACGGAAATAGGGAGCTGCATCGCAACCACTGCTGCTGGCCCATTGCCATCCACCATTATTAGCAGCCAGATCGAAATCGAGTAGTTTTTGTGCGAAATAAGCTTCACCCCATCGCCAGTCGATGAGTAAATGTTTGGTGAGAAAAGAAGCAACAATCATACGTACCCTGTTGTGCATATAACCAGTTGTATTGAGTTCACGCATGCCTGCATCTACAATCGGGTATCCGGTAGTGCCGTTACACCAGTGTGCAAATTCTGTTTCATCGTTTCTCCATTCAATCCTGTCGTATTCCGGTTTAAATGAAGCGCCTTTGCCTACCTGTGGAAAATGCCACAAGATGGCGTGGTAAAAATCCCTCCAGATCAACTCGTTCAGGTATACATCATTCCATTCCATCGCTTTGCGTGCGAGGTAACGAATGCTTACCGTACCAAAACGCAGGTGTACACCCATTCTGGATGTTCCATTTTCCAGTGAGGGAAAATTCCTGTTCTCACCATAATGCCTGATAACAGCTTCTTTCAGTTGGCGGGAAGGAAATGGAAGATCCACAGGTGTAAAACCTATTGATAACAAAGATGGAATGGCAACTGATTTCTGTTGGTAAAAATTAGTAAAATATTTTTCGGTTGGATAGGCTTTCAGGTAGAAGTCGTTGAGTTTGGCCCGCCATTTTCTGGCATAGGGAGAGAAGACCGTATAAGGTTTGGTATCATCCTTTACTACCTCACTTTTTTCAAAAATTACCTGATCCTTGTATGTTGTAAAACCTACACCATGTTCTTTGAGTAATGCTGCCATTTCAGCATCTCTTTCTTTGGCATAGGGTTCATAATCATGATTGGTAAAAACAGTTACTATATCGTATCGTTCAAGTAACTTCTTGAAAACGGGTACCGGATAATCATGGTACACTTCCATGGTACTTCCCATACCCAAAAGCTGTACCTGCATTTCTGTTATGGCTGCATGAATAAATTCCACTCTTCTGTCGGCTTTGTCATCCAACCGGTCGAGGATATTTTTATCGAAAATAAAAACGGGTAATACAGGAATACCGGTACGCAAAGCATAATAGAGTGCGGCATTGTCAGTCAACCGAAGATCTCTGCGGAACCACATTACCTGTATACGAGGTTTCATGAGTTAGGTTTTAGGTTTGTAACACCCCCGGGAACAAATGGTTCAATAGATAAAGGAGAAATCTTTAGCCCGGTGTTTTGATGAGTTGTTGGTAGAGTTTTTGTGTGAGCAGGTTGCTATAATTGTTGTTGCCCAACTGTTTTACCCACCTGATGCCATGTATTACATTGGTTAAAAAGATTTCAGAAGCCTCCAGCAGATCATCCACGGTCAATGCTGTTTCTTCTACCGGAATATTTTCTTTCCGAAATAATTGTAATAAATGACGACGCATTACACCATTCACAGGCCCTTCCGTTAGTGCCGGTGTTTTTATTTGACCATCTTTCACGATAAACACATTGGCAATGGTGGCATCAGCTACACGATCAAATGGATTCAACAAAATGGCATCATTGAGTTGTTGTTCCTTTGCCCACAATGCGCCCATCACATAAGGAAGGTAACTATTGCTTTTTACCACAGAGAAACGATCAATTACTTTCCGCGCATCTTTATAAATATCAATCACCAACCCATTTTCATTCAATTCACCTGTTGTAGGAGAAAGTGGCCAACTTTGAATCAGCAGGTAAGGAAACTGATTCTGCTCATCATATACCCCTCCCTCACCTCTTGTAACGGTAAGTCGTATTCTCGCATTTTCCAGGTGTCCGTTTTTTTCGGCCACAGCCAATACCTGTTTTTCCAGCCATGCTGCCGTAAAATAGCCCGACTTTTTAAAATGCAGCAGTTCGAGTGAAGTAATCAGTCGCTCAAAATGATAATTCGCCAATTGTATTTTTCCATTGAGGAGTTTAATGGTTTCAAAACAACCATCGCCATACCTGTACGACCTGTTATTGGGTGAAATCAGTAGTCTGTCTGAACGTAATATTTGTCCGTCATAAAAAAGAAAATCGCCTTCCTGCATACCATCAATTATAGAATGAAGGTAACTTGCTGTCAGCAATCAGCAAATATGAAGATTAATAATATCATACAAGTACTCGAACAACTGGCCCCTCCCGTATTACAGGAAAGCTACGATAATGCTGGACTGATTACCGGCTCCCCTTCATGGGAATGCACGGGTATTGTTTGTACACTTGATGCCACTGAAGCCGTTATACTGGAAGCCAGGGAGAAGGGGTGTAATCTTGTTGTGGCTCATCACCCCATCGTTTTTGGTGGACTCAAAAAACTGAATGGCAAAAACTATGTAGAAAAAGCGGTGATCGCCGCTATTAAACAGGATATTGCCATTTATGCCATTCATACCAACCTCGACAATGTGATTCATGGCGTGAATAACAGGATTGCAGATAAGCTGGGGCTCATCAACCGTAAAATACTGGCCCCAAAAGCTGGTTTACTGATGAAATTATACAGTTTTGTTCCGCATGCACAGGCAGAAAAACTGAGAACCGCTTTGTTTGCTGCTGGTGCGGGAGATATTGGAAACTATAGTCACTGTAGTTTTTCTGCTGAAGGAACAGGCAGTTTTCAGGCCGGACAGGGCAGTAACCCACATGTTGGAGAGATCGGAAAAACCCATTTTGAACCTGAGACAAAAGTCGAGGTCATTTTTCCTGCCTGGCGTCAGCAGCAGGTACTTACGGCACTTTTCGAGGCCCATCCTTATGAAGAAGTGGCTTACGATTTAATTAGCTTATCGAATGATTATCAGGAGGTTGGAAGCGGGCTCATAGGAGAACTACCCGAAGCCATGGATGAGATTTTCTTCTTTCAGATGCTGAAAACGGCTTTTGGTCTCAAAATCATACGACACACCCCATTTTTGGGCAAAAAAATCAAAAAAGTGGCCCTTTGTGGTGGTTCCGGCAGCTTTTTAACCGGAAAAGCAGTGGCAAAAGGGGCAGATATCTATATTTCAGCCGATTTCAAATACCATGAGTTTTTTGATGCCAATGACCGGATACTGATTGCCGATATTGGCCATTGGGAAAGTGAACAATATACTACCGACCTGCTGATTGATGTTTTACAGGCTAAATTCCCTACCTTTGCCGTCCTCAAATCCGGGGTAAAAACCAATGTGGTGAACTACTTCACCGGGGAGGAAACAAGGGAAAACTAACAAGATTCAAGGATCAAGGCACAGGAATCAAGTATTATACAATAAACCACTTATACAATATGGCTTCCGTTAAAGACTTTTCGGTTGAAGAAAAACTGGTTAATCTGCTCAAACTGCAGAAGATCGACAGCAAGCTGGATGAGATCCAGATTCTGAAGGGTGAACTTCCCATGGAAGTAAGCGATCTGGAAGATGAGATCCAGGGTTTACAGAGTCGCCAGACCCGCGTTGAAGAAGAGATCAACGGTATCACTGAATTCATCGAAAGCAAAAAAACTGCGATGAAAGAAAGTGAAGCGCTGATTGCGAAATATGAGAAGCAGAGCGAAAACGTGAAGAACAACCGCGAATTTGAAGCCATCAACAAGGAAATTGAAATGCAGCAGTTGGAAATTAAACTGGCTGAAAAACATATCCGTGATGCCAATGAAGAGCTGGCCGATAAAGTAAAAGCGCTAGAAGCGGCTAAAAAACAGATCGCCGTTAAAGATGGTGTACTGAACCATAAAAAAGGTGAACTGGAAAAAATCATCGCCGATACAGAGAAAGAAGAAACACATTTCAACAAACAAAGTGCAGAAGCACGCAGTCATATTGATGATCGCCTTCTGTACAGCTACGATCGCATCCGCAAAAGCTATCGTAATGGTTTGTCTGTAGTGCCTGTTGAGCGCGATGCATGTGGTGGTTGCTTTAACTCTATTCCGCCTCAGCGTCAGAGTGAAATTCGTTTACACAAGAAGATCATTGTTTGCGAAAACTGTGGTCGTATCCTGGTAGATGCAGATCTGAACGACAGCGTAGAGGTTAAATAAATACTCTTGCGTTAAAATACTTTGAAAGGACAGCTATATGGCTGTCCTTTCTTATTTTCGGGCTGCATGAAGCAGGCCAGTACACTTGTTATATTTATATTGTTATCGCTTTCAAGTATCAGCCAGAAAGTGTACGATTTTAATGCGCTCTGTCAGCAGGCATATTATGAGATAACCAGGTTAAAAATTGAACATGGACAGGAGTTGATCCAAAAAGCAAGATTGCAAAATCCAGAAAACCTGATTCCTGTTGTACTGGAGAGTTATATTGATTTCCTGATATTGTTTCTAAATGAAAACCCTGCCGACTACAAAATAAGATATCCCCGTTTCAGTGAGAGAATAGATATATTGGAAGAGGGACCAACCAATTCTCCCTACTATCGTTTCGCATTAAGTACTGTTCGGGTTCACAAAGCTGCTTCGGCTATCAAGTTCGGGAAAATGTGGGAAGCAGGCTGGGATATACGCCGGGCCTGGATATTGCTAAAAGACAATAAAAAATCTTTTCCCCGTTTTATTCCGGATGACCTGATGTATGGCACCCTGCAAACCATGATTGGTACCGTTCCAAAAGGATATAAATGGCTGGCCGGTGTATTGGGTATGCGGGGCTCTGTTACAGAAGGTTTGAAAACCGTACAGGCATTTGTAAACAGTAGCGACCCTTCTGCAAAAATTTTTACCAATGAGGCATACTTTATTTATCCATACCTGTTGTTTTACATGGATAACAAAAAAGATGAGGCCCTCAGTTTTATCCAGCAAAAAAAACTCGACCTCGTCAACAATCATTTATATGGCTGGATGGCGGCCAATCTCAGTCTCAACCACAAACAATCGTCATTCACCCAGCAAATAGTTCAAAACCGCAATCATTCAAATGAATACCTCGATATTCCCATCTGGGATTTTGAAATGGGTTTTGTAAAAATGTTCCAGCTTAAACCTGAAGAAGCCATCCCCTATTTCGAACGTTTTTTACAAAAATTCAAAGGCAACTTTTATGTAAAAGATGTGTACGATAAAATAAGGCTTTGCTATTATTTACAGGGAAATACAGCCGCCGCAGAAAAAGCAAGACAACTGGTGTTAACAAAGGGCAACACCGATTCTGATGCCGATAAAAAAGCCTTGAAAGATGCCAAAGCCAATTACTGGCCCAATATGCTCTTATTAAAAGCCCGTCTGCTCAATGATGGAGGCTATCATCGTGAAGCACTGGCATTATTACACGGTAAAGCAGAAACCGATTTTGATAAAGAAGAAGACAGGTTAGAATATGTTTATCGTGCAGCGCGTATTTATGACGATCTGGGGCGTGAAAATGATGCCATCAATGCTTATCTCGCTGCTATAAGACTGGGCGAATTCAGAAAAGAGTATTATGGTGCACGTGCCGCGGTTCAATTAGCGCAGATATATGAAGCAAAGGGACAAAAATCGCTGGCCATACAGTATTACCAGCGTTGTCTCGATATGGGCGACCATGAATACAAAAATTCCCTCGATCAACGTGCCAAATCGGGGATATTGAGATGTAAAGGGGAATAGTCTTTTGTATAAATTGCAGCGGGAAAGGAGGATGTCGGATGTCGGATGTCGGATGTCGGATATTAGGAGTTGGGATGTGAAAAATGATTACTGACCACTCACTATTCACCATTCACTATTGACCATTCACGATTGACCAAACCAATGCTTACAAAGCTCCACATACAGAACTACGCCATCATTGATGAGATCGAGATTCATTTCTCCGATAACCTGAATATTATTACGGGCGAAACTGGTGCCGGTAAAAGTATCCTGATGGGTGCACTGAGTCTGATACTGGGCGAAAGAGCCGACAGTTCTGTTTTAGTGAACAACACAAAAAAATGTTTTATTGAGGGCGTGTTTCATACAAACCATAAACCCGAAGTATTGTCATTTCTGCAACAGCATGAACTTGATGCTGATGATGAACTGGTACTGCGCAGGGAAATTGCTGCCAATGGAAAATCAAGGGCTTTCATCAACGATACACCTGCCACCGTTCAGCAATTAAAACAACTAGCTTCTCTGCTTGTCGATCTTCACCAGCAATTTGATACACTGGAATTGGGCGACAGCGATTTTCAACGTAAAGTACTTGATGCACTTGCGGGCAATGAACCTGTATTGAACGAGTTTAAAAAAATATTTCAGCAGTGGCAGTTGATCTCAAAAGAGCTGGAGCAGTTGAAGAATCAGAAAAATGCTTTTACTAAAGAAGCAGATTATCACCAGTTTTTATTTGATGAGTTGAGTGAATTATCATTCAAAGAAAATGAGCTGGAAGAACTGGACCAGGAACTGAAAGTATTGAGCAGCGCCGAAGGTATTAAGTCGGCCCTGAATAAAGTATTTTACGAGTTACGCGAAAGCGAACTGCCGGTTGTTACCAACATCAAACAATTGATCCAGCAATTACAGCCTTTTGCAGACATGCACAAAGACCTGGCAGCAGTAATTGTACGTTTACAAAGTACACAGGTGGAGTTACAGGATATTGCGGGTGAAATTGACCATGTAAACGACCATATTCAGTTTGATGAAAAAAGAATTGAATGGATCAATCAGCGACTCACTGATGGGTATAAATTACTCAAAAAACATGCACTTCAACATACCAATGAATTGCTGGCACTGCAACAGGAATTGTCAAAAAAGCTGGAAGCTGTTTTACATATTGACGATACCATTATTTCAAAAGAAAAAGAAGTAGCGGCTTTATACAAGCAGGCTGAACAACTTGCAGAACAACTGTCAAAAGCAAGGCATCAGCAGATCAAACCCCTTGAAGGGGAAGTCAACCGCCTACTTACACAAGTGGGTATGCCCAATGCCAAACTGAAAGTAGACTTAAAGGATAGCGCATTACAGCAGTACGGAAAAGACCAGATTGATTTTCTTTTCGATGCCAACAAAAGCAACCGTTTTGAACCCATTCGCAAAGTGGCCAGTGGTGGTGAATTGAGTCGTTTGATGTTGTGTATTAAATCGCTGGTAGCTGCATCCATCGACCTGCCCACCATGATTTTTGATGAAATTGATACCGGTATTTCCGGCGAAGCCGCCAAACAGGTGGGACTGATCATGAAAAATATGGCTGCTAAAAGACAGATCATCTGCATTACCCACCAGCCACAGATAGCTGGCAAGGCCGATGCACATTTCTTTGTGTACAAGGAGATCGTTGAAAATGCAGTAAAGACCAATATCCGTTTATTGGATACAGACGAACGTATTACTGCCATTGCCCGTATGCTGAGTGGAGAAAAGCCAACTGCCGCCGCTCTGGAAAATGCCCGGGAAATGATGATGAATTAGGGTTTAACCGATATTCTATACTTTTACCCCTACTAAACCATTTTTAAACGCATTATTATGGCTTATAACCTGCTCAAAGGAAAACGCGGTATCATAACCGGCGCCCTCGATGAAAATTCAATTGCCTGGAAAGTGGCTGAAAAAGCACACGAAGAAGGTGCAACTTTTGTATTAACCAATGCCCCCATCGCCATGCGTATGGGAGAAATCAATAAACTGGCCGAGAAAACCAACTCACAGATCATCCCTGCGGATGCTACCAGCGTTGAAGAACTCACTACCCTGTTTACACAGTCGCAGGAAGTATTGGGTGGTAAAATAGATTTTGTACTCCACTCGATCGGCATGAGTGTGAACATCCGTAAAAAAATTCCTTACACTGAATCCAATTATGAGTATTTCATGAAAGGCATTGATGTATCAGCCATGTCGCTTCATAAAATGCTGGCTGTGGCAAAAAAATTAGATGCTATCAATGAATGGGGCAGTGTGGTAGCGCTATCTTATGCTGCTGCGCAACGTACCTATCCTTTCTATACCGATATGGCCGATATTAAAGCCATGCTCGAATCTATTGCACGTAGTTTTGGTTACCATTACGGACTGGAGAAAAAAGTACGTATCAATACCGTATCGCAGTCTCCTACCAAAACCACAGCAGGTTCAGGTATCAAAGGTTTTGGCGATTTCTTCGATTATGCCAATGCCATTGCACCCTTGGGCAATGCCAGTGCAGAAGATTGTGCCAACTACTGTATCACCCTCTTCTCCGATCTCACACGCATGGTAACCATGCAAAATCTCTTCCACGATGGTGGCTATTCTACCACAGGGGTGAGTATGGATGTGATGACGAAACTAGGAGTAGAATAAAATTTTATGATGTCAGATCGCAGATGTCAGATTTGATTACATCTGCGATCTGACATCTTACATCAAAAAATTGTTTATGAGCTGGATCGAAATCGTGGGTTATCTTGGCTCCTTTCTCACCTCCATAACTTTTATTCCACAGGTATATAAATCCTGGCAATCGAAAAGTGTAGGAGACCTGAGTATCTGGATGATTACCATTGTTGTTACCAGCACCATTGTATGGCTGGTATATGGTTTTGCCATAGAAAGCGGTCCGGTAATCGTAGCAAATCTGGTAGTGCTGGCGCTGACGCTGGTACTGTTTTATTTCAAACTTACTTTTAAGAAGAAAGGCTAATAGCTAATCGCTAATGGCACAAAAAATCCCGCCTCTAACTATGAGGCGGGATTTTTTTTTAATCTATTCAACCTGAAAGCGGGTCTTAATATTCATCTTCATTGAACATGAAGTCTTCCTGACTTGGATAATCAGGCCAGATATCTTCTATGCTCTCGTACACTTCACCCTCGTCTTCCAGTTCCTGGAGGTTTTCTACCACTTCAATAGGCGCACCACTACGGATGGAATAATCGATCAATTCATCTTTTGTGGCCGGCCAGGGAGCTTCTTCCAGGTAACTTGCCAATTCTAATGTCCAGAACATAACTTACCTTTTAATTTTTTGCAAATGTAACCGTATATACGATACCACCAAATGTGGTTCGACTTCCTGTGTAAAGAAATGTTTAAAAAAAGGTTGATATAGGCTAAGTTTGAGCGATAAACAGGCGATAATCATGCTCAAAGCGGTTAATATTACCCGGAAATATGGTCAACTCGAAGTACTGAAAGGGGTCGATATTGACATCTCCAAAGGCGAAATGGTGAGTATTGTGGGCTCTTCGGGTGCCGGGAAAAGTACTTTATTGCATATTCTGGGGACGCTGGACAAGGCCGATACCGGCTCCATCTGGCTCAGTAACCAGCAGGTTGACCTTTTAAAGGGCGAAAAACTATCTGCCTTCCGGAACCGTCATATCGGTTTTGTGTTTCAGTTTCACCACCTCCTGCCCGAATTTTCGGCCATAGAGAATGTATGTATCCCCGGATGGATTGCCGGTACCCCCAAAAAAAATGTGGAAAAAAGAGCCGCTGAATTACTCGATCTTTTAGGGTTAAGTGACCGGATGGAGAATAAACCGAACCAGTTATCCGGCGGAGAACAGCAACGGGTGGCGGTGGCAAGGGCACTCATCAATCAACCTGATATTATTTTTGCGGATGAACCTACCGGCAACCTCGACAGTAGCAATGCACGCGAATTACATGCACTTTTTGGTACCCTGAGACAAGAGTTTCAGCAAACTTTTTTGATCGTAACACATAATGAGGAATTGGCTGCATTAAGCGATCGCATTCTGCATATGAAAGACGGGAGAATTGTGTGATTTCCTGAATATCTGAAGGATTCCTTTGGAGGTGAATGGATGAATGATCAATCGTGAATAAATCGAATTCTTATATTACGCTTCATAATTCAAAGCAGTCTACACCCTTGGCTTCCACGCTATTTCAGCCACACCTAAATGATGGGCCATAAACCGGGACAAGACAAAGAGATAATCACTTAAACGGTTGAGGTATTTAATTACTAAAGGATCAACAAAAATATCCTGCTCCTGCATATTCACACAACAACGCTCTGCCCTTCTGCAAACACAACGCGCTATATGTGTGGAAGAAACAGCAATATGTCCACCGGGAAGAATAAAAAATTTCATCGGTGGTAGCACTTCATTCATTTTATCAATCTCTTTTTCCAGCACCGTAATGTCTGCTTCTTTCAGATCGGGCATTTTCATCAATGGTTCTTTCTCCGGATCACAGGCAAGTGAAGAACCGATGGTAAATAAACGATCCTGTATTTCTTTGAGAATGGAACGGGTATGTGGCTCATCAAAATAATCACCTACCAAACCAATATGCGAGTTCAGTTCATCAACCGTACCATAAGTTTCTATACGAATATGACTTTTGGGTACTTTGGTTCCCCCGATAAGAGAAGTCTTACCCAGATCACCTGTTTTGGTATATATTTTTAGTGCCATTGTTACTGTGTTCTAAGTGAAAACAAAAATAGATTTGATTGGTTCAGTTACTAAAAGAGAGCCGGTTAAAGCTCTCCACAAAATCTGCACCCATCAACATCCGTTACGACAAATGTGCCATGGCCGTGCTGCGTGTTTTATCTGTTTCAACCAATCCATCGCGCAAACGCACTACCCGGTGAGCATAGGCTGCAATATCTTCTTCATGGGTTACCAGTACAACTGTATTACCGGCCTGTTGAATCTTGCCAAATATTTCCATTACTTCCACCGATGTTTTTGAATCGAGGTTACCGGTAGGTTCATCTGCGAGTAGTATGGATGGATTATTTACCAATGCCCGCGCAATCGCCACACGCTGTATCTGACCACCACTGAGCTCGTTTGATTTGTGATGACTTCTGTCTGCAAGTCCTACTTTCTCCAGTGCAGCCAGTGATCGTTCCATTCGCTCTTTTTTACTGATCCCTGCATAAATCAACGGAAGTGCCACATTTTCGGCGGCACTCAGTCTGGGTAATAAATTGAATTGCTGAAAGACAAACCCAATTTCTGAATTGCGTACTTCGGCCAGGTCATCATCGGCCATCTTACTCACGTCTTTTTCGTTCAATATATATTTACCACCGGTAGGTGAATCAAGACAACCCAGTATATTCATCAATGTACTCTTACCACTGCCGGAAGGGCCCATCAACGCTACATATTCATTTTTACGTATATCCAGTGTAATTCCTTTCAGAACAGGAATGGCCTGGTTACCCATAAAATAACTTTTCTGGATGTTTTCGAGTCGGATGATCACCTGGTTTGACATGTGCTGACTTTGTATTTAAACGATCTATTTTCGAATAACTGTGGGAACCCTGAAAAAACTGTCACTGGCACCGGGTGCATTTTTTAATGCGGTTTGTCTGTCGACTGATCCTTTCACCTCATCTTCTCTCAACACATTAAACGACTGCCCCATATGCAACATAGGCTCTATACCCTCTGTGTTCAATTCAGAGAGTTTCTCTACAAATGCCAGCATTTTCTGAAGGTCATTTTGTATCTCTTTTTTAGCCTCGTCTGCAAAATGCAGTCTCGATAAATGTGCCAGATGATCAACCAATTCAGACGTGAGTTCCATGTAAACAAAAATAACTGAAAGCAGGTCAAATTCAATCGATTATTGTTAAGTGGCAGGATTTTAAGAACAATAATAAAATTTGAGTGTTGTAATAATACAACAAGCTACAGGTACAGCAGGCGGGAAGATGGGAAGCTTAACATTCATCTAAGGCACTAAAAATCAGGTATTTTACATCCGGTATCCACATATAGTGAATAAAAGGACTGTTAAACCTCACATAAATTAGCGGTTTTCATCATAAATTGTAGAAACAAAATCCCCCCCGATTATGTTAGTTTACGTACTCTTAATTGTTTACCTCGGATGCCTGTATATGGCATACAAGGGTGCGGCTCCTTCGGAAGAATAAATACCCAAATCAAAGTAATCCTACTGAAGAGCCACAATATCAAACAGTATCGCTGCTGTTTGATATTTTTTTGCCCTCTCCCTACCCTCCCGGATAAAAATAAATTCCCTTACCTTCGATATAAATAGTTGCATAACTAACTAATTTTACGGTTAGGCGTCCAGCAGAAAATCAATCATAACAAAAGCTGTTATAAGTTGAAGTATTTACCGGCGAATGTTATGCGACCAAAATCAATAAATAGACACACATGAAACGTTCCATCAAAAAAGTGGCAGTATTGGGTAGTGGTGTTATGGGCTCACGTATAGCCTGTCATTTTGCAGGCATTGGTGTACAAGTACTTTTGTTAGATATGGTGGCAAAAGGCGCCGAAGAAAGTACCAAACCCGCTGAACGGAATAAACTGGTAAACGATGCATTACAGGCTGCCATCAAAAGCAACCCATCACCCGTTTATTCAAAGGCGGTGGTAAAAAGAATTACCACCGGCAACTTTGATGATAATATGAAAGATATTGCCACTTGCGACTGGATCATTGAAGTGGTGGTGGAAAGACTCGATATCAAACAACTGATTTATACTAAAGTTGAACAGTTTCGTAAACCCGGCACATTGGTTACTTCCAACACTTCGGGTATTCCCATTCATATGATGGCGGAAGGAAGAAGTGACGATTTCAAAAAACATTTCTGTGGCTCACACTTTTTCAATCCACCCCGTTACCTGCGTTTACTTGAAATTATTCCTACACCCCATACCGATCCTGAGATTGTTGATTTCTTAATGCAGTATGGCGATCTCTATCTTGGTAAGACGACAGTGTTGTGCAAAGACACACCCGCATTTATTGCCAACCGGATTGGCGTATTCAGTATCATGAGCATTTTTCATATCATGGATAAACTGGGGCTAAGCATTGATGAGATTGATGCATTAACAGGCCCCATCATCGGCCGACCCAAATCAGCTACTTTTCGAACTGCCGATGTAGTGGGTATTGATACATTGGTGAAAGTGGCCAAAGGTGTTGCAGATAATTGTCCGAATGACGAAGCAAAAGACATTTTCAATATCCCCGCATGGCTGGATAAAATTGTTGCCAATAACTGGCTGGGCGATAAAACAGGACAGGGTTTCTTCAAAAAAATAAAATCGGCTGAAGGTAAAGAGATTCAAACACTGAACCTGTCTACCATGGAATATGGTGCACGCAATAAACCCAAGTTTGCAAGTATTGAAGCTGCCAAACCGGTTGATGACCTGAAACAAAGAATTAAAATGTTGTCGGCAGCACCTGATAAAGCAGGTGAATTTTACCGTGCATTTCATTTTTCGCTGTTTTCATATATCTCACACCGTGTTCCTGAAATCAGTGATGAAATCTATCGTGTAGACGATGCTATGATGGCTGGTTTTGGCTGGGAGATTGGCGCTTTTGAATCCTGGGATACAGTTGGTGTTGAAGCCACTGTGAAAGCCATGAAAGCCGCTGGTTATAAAGTTGCCAAATGGATTGATGACATGCTCGCCTCCGGCGCGACAAGCTTCTACAAAGTAGAAAATGGCCGCAGGATGTTTTATGACCAGTCATCCAAAACATACAAAGCCATTCCGGGTGGAGAATCTTTCCTCGTACTGAATAACCACCGCGATAAACTGGTTTGGAAAAACAGTGCCTGCAGATTGTATGATATTGGCGATGGTGTAGCAGGATTGGAATGGAGCACCAAAATGAACAGTATAGGTGGTGAAGTGTTGGAAGGTATTAATAAATCGATTGGCATTGCCGAAGAAAAATTCAAAGGATTGATCATTGGTAATGAAGGTGCCAATTTCAGTGCAGGCGCCAATGTGGGTATGATATTTATGCTGGCCATTGAACAGGAATACGATGAACTGGATATGGCCATACGCATGTTCCAAAATACCATGATGCGTGTGCGCTATTCTTCTGTACCTGTAGTTACCGCTCCTCATGGACTTACATTAGGCGGTGGTTGCGAAATGAACCTGCATGCCGATAAAATCTGTGCCGCAGCAGAAACCTATATTGGCCTGGTTGAACTAGGTGTGGGACTGATACCCGGTGGTGGTGGTACCAAAGAATTTGTATTGCGTGCCGCTGATGACATGCATGAAGATGAACCCGAAACAATCACATTAAAGAACAGGTTTTTATCGATTGCTACAGCCAAAGTGGCCACTTCAGCACTAGAAGCGGTGGAAATGGGTATCCTGAGAAAAGGCGCAGATGAAATTGTAATGAACCTGGGAAGAAGACTGGCGGAAGCCAAAAAATCTGTCATAGAACTATCCGATAGTGGATACACAACACCTGTACAACGCAACGATATTAAAGTACTGGGCCGTTCAGCATTAGGCGCTTTGTATGCAGGTATCAACGGTATGTGGAGAGGTAATTATGCCACAGATCATGATGCACTGGTTGCAAAGAAATTAGCTTATGTGATGTGTGGTGGCGATTTAAGCGAACCCACATTGGTTACAGAGCAATACCTCCTTGATCTTGAAAGAGAAGCTTTCCTGAGTCTTTGCGGCGAAAGAAAAACACTCGAACGCATTCAAAGTGTGCTCAAAAGTGGCAGACCATTGAGAAACTAAACCATCCTTTCTTTCCCTGCCCAGAATCTAAATCCCGGGCAGGGAAAATATTCCGCCCCTCCCAACTACCGCTGGTACATGTAAAAAACTGATCATCCCTTTTCTTTCATTCTCATGCTATTCTGAGTATCTTCGGTAAGCTGGTGCAAATAATGCATCATTATTATTCATCGTTAACAACTGCTTATGCAACCTGTTCTCTCCATCCAGGGAATATCAAAAAGGTATGGTGCTATCCAGGCATTGAACAATGTATCGTTTGATGTTCCCCAGGGCTGTGTTTTTGGTATCCTGGGTCCAAACGGTAGTGGTAAGACAACCATGCTGAGTATCATCCTCGATATTTTACAAGCTAACTCCGGCAATTATGCCTGGTTTGGAAAACCCGGTTCTCCGGAAACCAGAAAACAGATTGGCTCACTGTTGGAAACACCTAATTTTTATCATTATCTCTCCGCGGTAGATAACCTGAATATTACCCAGGCCATCAGTGGCCGTGGCGATGCAGCAGATATTGACAGGGTTTTGGAAATTGTAAAATTATCTGCCAGGAAAAAAAGCAAGTTCAAAACCTATAGTCTGGGTATGAAACAAAGGCTGGCGATTGGTGCTGCTCTACTTGGCAATCCTGAAGTATTGGTGTTTGATGAACCTACCAACGGTCTCGATCCGGTTGGTATTGCTGAGATACGTGAACTCATCAAACAATTGGCAAGAGAAGGTAAAACCATCATCATGGCCAGTCACCTGCTCGATGAAGTGGAGAAAGTTTGTACCCATGTGGCCATTCTTAAAAAAGGCACATTGCTTACTGCCGGACAGGTAGATGAGGTATTGGCCAATGAAGATATTGTTGAAATATCTGCTACTGACACCGATAAACTCAAATCTGTTTTAGAAGGATTCCGTGGTCACTCACATTTGAAACAGGATGGTAAATTGTTTGAGTTGTACTTCCCGTTGGGTACTGCCCGCATGGAAGACCTGAACCGTCATTGTTTTGAACATGGTGTTACACTCAATCAATTGTTATTAAAGAAGAAGAGTCTTGAAACCAAATTCTTTGAATTAACCAACGACTAATTCATCCTAAAAAAGATATTATGCTTTCCCTTATAAAAATAGAATGGCTAAAAATTAAAAAATACCCTGCTTTCTGGTGGATGCTCGGTATTGTAGCATTAACCTATCCGAGCATCAACCTGATGTTCCTTGAAGTATATGAAGATATTACCAAAGGAAAAGAAACAGGTGCTATTGCCAAGATGTTCCTCGGCAATCCATATGCATTCCCGGAAACCTGGCATACCGTAGCGTTTTTCTCTTCATTTTTTATTGTATTACCCGCCATACTGGTGATCATGCTGGTTACCAATGAATACAATTACCGTACGCACAGACAGAATATCATTGACGGATGGAGCAGGAAAAATTTTATTACCAGCAAATTATGTGATGTACTCATTGTTACCGGTATTATCACATTATCCTATGCCATAGTAGCTATCGGGTATGGTTCTTACACAGACAGTAAAAATTTTTACCGCTGGAATGAACAACTGGAATACATCCCACTATTTTTTCTACAAACATTTTCACAGCTTTCTATTGCTTTCCTGCTTGGATACCTGATCAAAAAAGCATTCATTGCACTGGGCATTTTCTTTTTTCATTACCTTATTCTTGAAAATATAGCTGTATCATGGTTTAAGTACCAGGTGGAAAATGATATTGGTAAATTTTTCCCATTCGAGGCTTCAGACAGATTAATTCCTGTTCCTGCCTTCATCGGCAATTTTGGCAAAGATCTGAAAGCAGAATACCAGAAAGCATTAGACGCCGTTCCCATGCATATTGGCCTTACGCTGGCCATTACAGCTATTATCTGGATCATTTGTTACAGAGTACATAGTAAGAGGGATCTTTGATTTCTGATGTAGGATGTCTGATTTTATTAGTTACGAGATACACAAACAAATCAGACATCCTACATCCTACATCAGAGATTCACCAGGGCTTCATCAATGGTAGGATAAGCAAACTGAAACCCTGCCGCATCTATTTTCCCGCTGCTGACTGTTGCACTTTTGAGTATTTCGATGCTCATCTCACCCAATAATATTTTCAGCATAAATGCCGGAATGGGTATAGGCAGCGCCCATGATTTACCCATGCTTCGTGTTAACGACATCATCAAACCCCTGCTGGATACAGGATTAGGGCTTACAGCATTGTACACACCTTCTATTGCTTTGTTTTCTGTTGCATACAGGAAAAGGTTGCACAGGTCATAAATATGTATCCAGCTTACCATTTGTTTACCAGAGCTGAATATGGGCATGATGCCTAGTCTGATCGGCTTTTTAAATTCGGTGATGGCACCACCTGTTCCGCTTAATACAATACCAATTCTCAATCTTACAAGTCTTTTACCTAATGCTGTTACCGGCGCAATACTTTCTTCCCATGCTTTACAGGTATCGCCCAGAAAACCAGGGTATGATGGCATATCTTCTGTAAATGGGTTCTTACTGTCTGCACGGTCTGGGCCATACCAGCCAATGGCGGAGGCACTCACCACTGTTTGGACTTTATTGGGGATTTCGCGTAATGCCTTTACGATGAGTGCACTGGTCTTGGTTCTGCTATCCAGTATCTCCTGTTTTCTCTTGTTGGTCCAGCGTTGTTCTGCTACACCCGCCCCAGCAAGATGTATGATATGATCTGCGGATGATATGGCTTTTTCATCAATCCGTTGTTCATCAATATCCCATTGAAATAACTGGATCCTGTTTCCCTGTATTGTTGTTTCGCCTGCACGCCGGCTTAGCCAGCATACACGATACCCTTTGCCGATCAATAAACGGGTCAGGTACTGGCCCAGCATTCCTGTTCCTCCGGTAATGAGCACTGTTTCCATTGTCGTTTATTGATACAACAAATATCCGACAATAAAAGTTGAAAAAAGAACCCCGACACAAGGGTCGGGGTCAACAACTAAAATCACCAGGCTAAAACATCTATGATAAGCAATCGCTAATCAGGCTTTTTTCCATCCAAAAACGTATTAATGGTAGAAATCTGTGTCTGATTATTTTCATCCTTACCTACTGTGTATTTACTGTAAAAGTCTTCTACAGATGTAAGGGTATTTCCAAAGAGTTCCATATTTCTTCTCACATATGCAGGTACATTGTCGAATTCACTGTTTGCTTCTGCATTATTGTTCATGTTAAAAGAAAGGTTGCGCAGTTTCTGGATACGCTCAGCCGCTCTTCTTTTCTGCTCCTCCGCATCATCCAATACCGAATCATCAATAAAGCTGGCTTGTGGTGCAACCGCTACCGGCACTGGTTTTTCTTCTTTTTCTACCAGTTGCATCATCATTTCTTCTTCCTGTGCAACAGGTTTTTCTTCTACTACAGGCGGCGCAACAGGCGTTAATTCCTGAACAGGTGCAGGTGCCGTTTTTTCAGGCTCTGCATAAATATTCATGGGTTTACTGAACATGGTTGTTACAGGCTGTTGTGGCTGTTCGTTTACTTTAAACTGCAGCAACTCTTCCTGCACCACTGTTTTTACTACGTGTACTTCCTCTTCAGGTAATTCGGGTACTACTACTTCCTCTGTTATTTCCGTACTTAATTCAAACTGCAGGGTGAAATTCTCTGCTGGCTCCTCTTCTATTTTTGTTTCTTCAACAACAGCGGTGCTGGCAAAGAAATTCAGTACCGGAGCCTCTTCCTGCACTTCTTCCATTCTGGGAGCAAATGGATCTTTATCTTCCAGGGGTAATGTTTGTTGCACAGGTTGCTGAACGGGTTTTACTTCTGCCTGCTCAACATCCAGGGTCATAACAATTTTCTCCTGTTTGGGCTCAGGCTTTTTTTGTTCAACAGGCTTAGCAAAAGGGTCTTTATGTTCAAATCCGGTAGCAATTAATGTGATACCGATTTTTTTATCCAGTGTATTATCATATCCCATACCCACAATTACATCCGTATCTTCTCCGGCCTGCATACGCAGGAAATTATTGATGGTCTCCAGTTCATCCATTGTACACTCATGATCACCTTCTGCGCTATTGATATTAATGAGTATCCATTTTGCACCCCTGATATCATTATCATTCAGCAATGGAGACGACAATGCTTCTTCAATGGCCAATTGTGCACGGTTTTCGCCTTCTACCTCAGCTTTACCCAATATGGCCACACCACCATTTTTCATAACAGTGCACACATCGGCAAAGTCAACTATAATGTGCCCACGGCTATTGATTACATCCGTAATACATTTTGCTGCAGTTGCCAGTACATTATCTGCTTTAGAAAATGCTTCTTTCATTTTCAGGTTGCCATACTGGATACGCAGTTTATCGTTACTGATGACCAGCAAAGTATCTACATATGGTTTCAGTTGACGAATACCTTCGTCAGCCTGTAACTGTCTGCGCGGACCTTCAAATCCGAAAGGAGTGGTTACAATACCAACCGTAAGAATACCCAGTTCTTTACAGATCTGTGCAATAATAGGAGCACCACCTGTTCCGGTACCACCACCCATACCTACTGTAATGAATGCCATTTTGGTATTCACTTCGAGTATGCGTTTGATTTCTTCCAGCGACTCTTCGGTAGCTTTCTTTCCTACTTCGGGATTGGCTCCGGCACCAAGTCCTTGTGTAAGGTGTGGACCTAATTGTATTTTATTGGGAATCTTGCTTTGTTCGATGGCTTTGGCGTCGGTATTACAGATAATAAAATCAACACCTTCGATATTCTGATCAAACATGAAGTTAACGGCGTTGCTTCCACCGCCTCCCACACCAAGTACCTTGATGATGGAGGATTTCTGTTTGGGAAGATCAAAGTGAATCATAGAGAACATTTTTGTTGGGTTAGTAGATTACTTAGTTTTCAATGGGACGGTATATAGGAAACGTATGTTAACTGTGTTTTATTTTATTACCTGGTCTTCCTCTTCCTTAAACAGATCGATCAGGTTATTCTTAAACTTATCCCAGAACTTCTGTTTTCTTGCATTGCCGTCAACTTCCGATACAGCCTGCATTACAGGAATTTCGATTTCCGGCGTCTCCACTTTCAGGTTTCTTGGCACTTCCACTTTCTTAAACTGTTCAGTAAACTGTTTGTGTTTGTGGTCGTAATCGCTGTAACCTTTCAGTATCAGACCCAGACAGGTAGCGTACATAGGTTTTTTCAGCTCCTCAATATGGTTGGGCGCCAGGTGCTCATTTGGCAATCCTATTCTTGCATTGAGGCCGGTTGTATATTCTGTTAACTGTATCAGGTGTTTTAACTGTGAACCACCACCGGTAAGAATGATACCACCATTCAATGCACGGCTGTCTAGGCCTACAGTTTTAATGTGATAGGTTACAAAATCCAGTATCTCACTCATTCTTGCCTGGATAATAGCCGCCAGGTTTTTCACGCTGATTTCTTTTGCCGGCATTCCTTTCAGTCCGGGAATGGTGATATAAGCATTTGTTTTTGCTTCGTCAGCCAATGCACTACCAAACTGTACTTTCATCGCTTCTGCCTGACTTTTCAGTACACCCAAGCCCATACGGATATCGTTGGTAATATTTTCACCACCAAATGGAATCACCGCTGTATGTTTCAGTATACCTTCATAAAAAACAGCCAGGTCACTGGTACCACCACCAATATCGAGGATAGCCACACCTGCTTCCATATCAATATCACTCATTACCGCACTGGCAGATGCGAGCGGCTGTAATACCAAGTCTTTGGTGCTCAGTCCACTTCTGTCTACCGCACGGTGAATATTCCTGATGGCATTTCTGTCGCCGGTAATGATGTGGAAATTTGCGCCCACTTTCACGCCATTATATCCAACAGGATCTTTTATATTCTGGATATTATCCACATGAAAATCCTGAGGAATCACATCAATGATCTGATCACCTGCGGGGATAAAAGTCTTACGCTGGTTATTCAGCAACTGATCAATTTCCCAACGCTGGATTTCGGTTTCAGGGTCCTGACGAACCATGTCGCCACGGGTTTGCAGGCTCTTGATATGATGCCCGGCAATACCAACATATACTTCGTTGATCTCAAGATCGGGATTACTCTCATAACAGTTTAACAAAGCCTGTTGAATGGCTTTGATGGTCTGATCGATGTTCAACACCTGTCCGTGTTGAACACCACTGCTATTGGCACGACCAAAACCGAGTATTTCAAGTTTGCCATACTCATTTTTACGACCTGCTATGGCCGCGATTTTGGTAGTTCCGATGTCCAGACCAACAATGATGGGTGATTCATTGTGATTCATAAGGTATGTGTTTTAGTTGTTTCTCAATGGTTGATCGTGAATGGTGAATGGTGAATGGGAAATATTACTCATTGACCATTCACTATTCACCTACATCTACTCAGTTTTCTTCATCACCGCTTTAGGCTTCGACACTGTTTTCTGCTCAGCCTTCTTCGATAACGGTTTCGTATTTATTTTATTGTTGATGTTAGTAACAGTTTTGGTTGGTACAGTTTCTTTAACAGGTTTTTGCACAATCGCTGCAGGTCTGGCAACACTATCAGTCTTTATAGATTGATTTTTTTCTGCCAGTACTGTTGACAGATCTTCTGCCGGTGCTGTCATCTGCCTGATCAATTCCAGTGCTGCAGACGAATCCTGCTTTATACCACCCATGCCCTTCTTTACAGCTACTACCTGTTTATCGAACTGCACATTGATCTTCTCATAGTAATGTATACCATGCTGCAACCAGGCCTGTTTATAGAAGGTATATAAACGATTGAATTTAGCTTCCAGGTCTTCTGCTTTACCAATACTCACTACATGGTCTCCGAAAACGGGCACCAGTTCAAACTGCCTTCCTGGTTCAATATCAATCTGGGCCACCTGTGCGGTCCAGAAAGAATCTGCGAGAATGTACCTACCCAGTTTTACAACATCTTTTAACAAAGCACTATCAGGTTTCGACAATTTTAGGTTATCGGACGGAAAGCCTGTAAACATGGGAACCCTTGCACTGAGCTTGTCGCTTAAAGGAAGTCTTACTCCTGCACTATCGAGGTAGAATGATCCGCCCTGCATGGTAAACACCCTTGCTACCGGCTGCCTTTCATCTATCTGAATCTGTAATACCTGTTGATTGTCCAGAAACATTTCAGCATTCTTTACCCATGCATTCTTTTCCAATGCTGTCTCCATGGATCGCAGATTCAACATAGATACAGGTGCCCCGATTACCTTCCTTTTTTGGTTCACCAACTCTAGAATATCTTTCTCATCAATGAACATATTCTCCTCAATACCCGTTATCTCAATCTTTATATCAGTACAGGTTTTCTTGTTCTTTTTCTGCATAGCTGCGCCCATCAGCACCACGGTGCCAATTCCTGCCAGTATCCATGCAGCCTGAATCAATCTTTTCTTCCACTCAACCTTCTTCATCTCTTTTATTGTTCCAATATTGTTTTCACCGGTTTCACCAATGCATCTATATCGCCCGCACCTGCCATGACTACCAATGATGGGCGGTTTGTTTTTATCCAGTCAAGCATCTGCTCTTTTTCTAACAATTGTTTGTCTGCCAGTTTCATCTTACCGGTCAGCAACGCACTGGTTACTCCAGGCATAGGCAATTCACGTGCAGGGTAGATAGGGAGCAGTATGACTTCATCGGCCATATCAAGGCTTTCCGCAAATCCATCGGCGAGATCGTTGGTGCGACTGAACAGGTGTGGTTGAAAAATTAGTGTCAGTTTCCGTTCGCTGAAAATGCTTCTTACACCACTGATCAGCGCACGTAGTTCCTCAGGGTGATGTGCATAATCATCAATGAGTACATGCTCCTCATTTTTTAACACATATTCAAACCTTCTTCTTACACCTTTGAAATCAGCTACAGCCGCGCGTATGGCATTGTCTTCGATGTTTAAATATTTAGCAACCGTTATGGCAGCAATCACATTTTCAATATTGTGCAATCCCCCCATATGAAGGGTTATATCATTGATGACCCAACCCGGACCACTTACATCAAAATTGTAACTACCATTCTGTACCAGCAGGTTAATCGCTTTTACATCTGCACCCGGCTCGTTGTAACTGTACCTGTAATTATGACTTGCCTGCAGGTCAGTTTCTCTGCTCAATCCTTTTTTTGTTACCAGACAACCGCCAGGTTTCACTTTACCCGCAAATTGCACAAAAGCATTTTCTACTTCCTGCGGGGTACCATAAATATCAAGGTGATCAGGGTCAATAGCTGTTACCACTGCGATATCGGGTACCAGTTTTAAGAAACTTCTGTCGTACTCATCTGCTTCTACCACTACTACATTTCTTTCACTGCTCCAGAAATTGGTATTGTAGTTGGCTGCTATTCCGCCCAGGAATGCATTACAGCCATAACCCGAATGACGCAAGAGGTGTGCGATCATGGATGTTACTGTTGTTTTACCATGCGTTCCTCCTACACAGATATTAAATGATCCTTCTGTAATCCATTGCAACACATCACTACGCTTTACAACGGTGTATCCGTTATCACGGTAATACTGCAATTCTGCATGAGCAGCAGGAATGGCAGGTGTGTATACAACAGCATCTACATCTTTGGGAATAAGGTCTACCCTTTCTTCATAATGAATAGCAATATCCTGCTCTTCCAGTTCACGCGTAAGCGGGGTACTGGTTTTGTCATATCCGCTTACTTGCGTTCCTCTTGCTTTAAAATAACGGGCAAGCGCACTCATACCGATACCGCCGATACCGATAAAATATATTTTCTGTATGTCGTTTAACTTAACCACCGATTGTATTTAATATTTCTGTTGCCACCACTTCATCGGCATTGGCTATTCCGAGTGATGCTATTTTTTCTTTTAGTTGGTTCTGCTGGTTACTATCTTTTGCCAATGCTACCATTTTTGAAAAAAGTTCTTTTACTGCGTCCTGATCTTTTACAATAAAAGCTGCTCCTTTATTTACCAGGTGCATGGCATTCACCGTCTGGTGATCTTCTGCCGCATGCGGGTAGGGAACAAATATGGCCGGCTTTTTTACTACACATATTTCTGCCACGGACATCGCTCCGGCTCTTGACACAACAATATCGGCCGCCGCATATGCTTTCTCCATTTCTGTAATGAATGCATCTACCCATATATTTGAAAAAACTTTCCCTCTTTCTTTATATGCAATAGCATTATTTTTTCCTGTTTGCCAGATCAGCTGGATATCGAGTGAAATGAATTCATGTACATGTGCCGCAATCACATCATTGATACTTTTGGCACCAAGACTACCGCCCATCACCAGAATTGTTGTCTTATTATTTTCTAGTCCAAAACTTTCCAGCGCCTTTTCTTTCGATATGGCAATACCGGCGATCGCTTTTCGTACCGGGTTACCGGTAATCATCAGCTTATCTGCCGGAAAGAATTTTTCCATTCCCGCGGTTGCCACGAATATTTTGGTAGCCCTTGCACCTAACAGCATATTACTCTTGCCAGCAAATGAATTGGCTTCATGAATGAACGTAGGAATGCCTTTCTGTTGCGCATAACGTAGTACCGGAAATGTGGAATAACCTCCAACACCAATCACAGCATCCGGTTGAAACTGGTTTACCAGTTTCTTTACTTTCCAGAAACTCCTGATGAGTTTTAATGGAAGTGAAATGTTTTTAAAAATATTCGAACGATTAAATCCTGCAATATCCAATCCCTCAATGGTATAACCAGCCTGTGGCACTTTTTCCATTTCCATTTTACCTAATGCACCAATAAACAGGAATGCTGTATCTGGCGCCAGCTTTTTTATGGCATTGGCAATGGCAATGGCAGGAAATATATGTCCTCCCGTTCCCCCTCCGGCTATGATGATCTTTTTTGCCATTTTTATGCTACGGTTGTGGTTAAGGGTGTTGTTAATGGTGCCGGCTCTGGCTTACCTTCTATCTGCTCCACATTGCGGGCCACACTCAATACAATTCCAATCGCACAACAAGTAAACAAAAAAGAACTTCCTCCCATACTCACCAGGGGAAGTGTTACACCTGTTACCGGTACCAGGTTAACATTTACTGCCATATTCGCTACTGCCTGTATGACTAATGTAAAACTCAGTCCCAACGCAAGAAATGCGCCAAATGCATATGGACATTTACGGAAGATGCGTATACAACGGAAAAGAAAAACGAGATAAATAAATATCATGAAGGCCCCACCAATTAATCCATATTCTTCTATGATGATGGAATAAATGAAATCGTTATATGCCTGTGGAAGAAAATTTCTTTGCTGACTGTTACCCGGACCAAGCCCCATTAACACGCTTCCATTGGCTATCGCAATTTTCGCCTGTTGTACCTGATAGGGCACTTCCGCTTCTTTTGCATAAATAAAATCCTGTACACGTTTTACCCATGTTCCAAAACGGCCAATTGATTTTGCTTTTTCTGCTACTACAACATCACTGTTGGCTGCCTTGCTTTTATGCGTCATTACTGCTACGGAAACAATAAAAGCAACTGGTATCAATGCCACACCAATCGTAAGTAAAATATGTTTAAGACTTACCCTTCCAATAAACATCAGCAATAGAGAAGTAGCTCCTGTTAATAACGCATTGGACAGGTTAGCCGGCATGATCAATGCACAGATAATCAATACCGGCGTAACAACAGGAATAAACCCTTTTTTGAAGTCCTTGATTACTTCCTGTTTTTTACTCAACAGTTTCGAGATATACATAAATAAGGCAAGCTTTGCCAGATCGCTGGTCTGCACCGTGAGGTGAATGATGGGTAATTTGATCCACCTGCTACCTTCATTTATTTTTGCACCAAAGAACAATGTGTAAATCAATAAAGGAATAGACAATAAAAACAAGATGGTTGCAATCCTTGAAAACAAAGAATAATTGATGCGATGCAGGAAATAGATCAACAATAATCCTACTACTGTAAACGAAACCTGTTTAAATAAATAAATATTAGTGTTACCCTTGTACATCTTATAAGCCAGCGAGCCTGTTGCACTATAGACAACCAGTATTGAGATGAGCGATAACAGCAATACGATTCCCCAGATATACTTATCGCCTCTTGCCCTGTCAACAAGCTGGCTGCGTACACCTTCCACACTGGGTATCTGAGAAAATAGTCTATCGGTTACTTCTGGCATAATATATTATTCCTTTCGGGCAACAATTTTATTACCCTGCATCACATTATTACAATTCTTTCACAGCATCCTTAAATTGCGCACCACGGTCTTCGTAGTTTTTAAACAGATCGAAACTGGCACAAGCCGGACTCAACAACACCACATCGCCTTTTGCAGACAACTTGAATGATGTGTTTACAGCTTTCTTTGCGCTATCGGTTTCCACAATTACTGGTACTATATCTTTAAATGCTTCTATGATCTTACTGTTATCTACACCCATACATACAATAGCTTTCACTTTTTCCTTTACCAATTCGGCTATCAGCGAATAGTCATTCCCCTTGTCAGTTCCGCCCAGTATCAGTACGGTTGGCTTTGTCATACTTTCCAGCGCATACCAGGTACTGTTCACGTTGGTTGCTTTACTGTCGTTGATAAACTCAACACCACGAACCATGGCTACAAATTCCATCCGATGTTCGAGGCTGTGGAAATTTTTCACAGCTTCTCTGATCTTCTCTTTTCTGATACCCAAAGTGGTAGCGGCAATTCCTGCAGCCATAGTGTTGTAGTTGTTGTGTTTCCCCTTAAGGGCAAAATCGTAAATACTCATGCTTACTCTTTCTTCCTGGATTCTTAGCATCATCTGGTCGCCCTTGATGTAGCCGCCTTTTTTTACTTCGTGTTTCATAGAGAATGGTAATGGGTTAGTATGGATGGTTAGTAGTCTCAATTTTTCCATGATCACTTCATCATCTTCACAGTAGATGAAATAATCATTCATAGTCTGGTTTTGAATGATCCTGAACTTGCTGTTGATATAGTTCTCGAACTTGTACTCATACCTGTCGAGGTGATCTTCCGTGATATTCAATAACACACTTACATCGGCACGGAAATCTTTTATATCATCCAGTTGAAATGAACTGATCTCGGCTACATACAGCGTTTTAGGATCTTCTGCTACCTGTTTGGCAAATGAATACCCGATATTGCCTACCAGGGCGCAATCCAAACCTGCTGTCTGACAGATATGATAAATCAGTGCAGTCGTAGTACTTTTGCCGTTACTTCCAGTGATCGCTACAATTTTGCTATCGCCTTTATAGCGATAGGCAAGTTCTATTTCACTGATCACTGGTATACCTTTTGCACGAATGGCTTTTACCACTTCGTTTTTTTCGGGTATGCCCGGGCTTTTCATCACTTCGTCTGCATTCAGTATCAGATCAAGGCTATGTTTCGCCGATTCAAAATCAATCTTATTGTCAAGGAGCTCTTTTTCATATTTAGGTTTGATGGGGCCTCCGTCGCTCAGGAACACTTCATATCCTTTTTGTTTACCCAGCAACGCTGCACCTACACCACTTTCCCCACCACCTAATATGACCAGTCTGTGCTTCTTCATTTCTTTATCTCATTTTCAGGGTCAGGATCGACATCACCACACACAATACTGTTACGATCCAGAACCTGATAGCTATTTTATTTTCATGAAATCCTTTCTTCTGGTAATGATGATGTAAGGGACTCATCAGAAATATTCTCTTTCCTTCACCAAATTTTTTCTTGGTGTATTTGAAATAACTTACCTGGAGCATTACACTCACCAGCTCTACCAGGAATACACCACAGAAAATAGGAATGAGTAATTCTTTTCTAACAATTATGGCTAATGAAGCGATGATTCCACCTAATGCAAGACTTCCGGTGTCACCCATGAATACCTGGGCTGGATATACATTGTACCATAGAAAGCCGATACAGGCTCCCACAAAGGCACCTACAAATATGGATAGCTCACCAAGGTTGGGTATATACATTACATTGAGGTAATCGGCCAATACGTAGTTCCCACTTACATAAATAAACACACCCAACGCCACTCCGATGATGGCACTTACACCCGCAGCCAGGCCATCTAATCCATCAGTGATATTGGCTCCGTTCGACACCGCAGTGATAATAAAAGTCACGATCAGTATATAAATGATCCATGTATACTTTTCTGCACCTTCCCCCATCCAACTGATTAATTTGCTGTAATTAAACTCATGATTTTTCACAAATGGAATAGTCGTGATCGGCGTTTTCACTTTTACATACTTTCTTTCAACGCCATTGATGGTTCTTATAATCACATTCGTGTCTTTAGCCAACCGCTCACCCTGCTGCAACTGAACATTCGTTGAAATAATTTCTCTTTCTACTGTTACGGCGTTACTGAAATACAATGTGGTTCCAATAATAATACCCAGACCCACCTGGCCAATAATTTTTGAGATCCCTGCCAGACCGTCACTGTCTTTTTTCTTGTACGATTCTCCTTTTTGCAGCGCAGCTTTTCTTGCCCTGATTTTAAAATAATCATCCAGAAATCCAATGATACCGAGCCATACAGTACACAATACCATTAAGCGGATATATACTTTATCTAGATTGGCAAATAATAAAGTGGGTATTAATATGCTTAGGAGGATAATGACACCTCCCATGGTTGGTGTACCTTTTTTCAGGTGCTCCCCTTGAAGTCCGAGCTCTCTCACTGTTTCACCAATTTGTTTCTTCTGTAAAAACAGGATCAAACGTTTACCGTATACTGTTGCAATCACCAGCGATAACAATACAGCCATGGCTATCCTGAATGTCAGGAACTGAAACATACCTGCACCCGGCACATTAAACTCCTGTTTCAGCCATGTAAATAATTGGTACAGCATAAGGTTGTTTAGTTTTTGTTGTTATTTATTAAGTGCTGCAAACATTTCTAGTAAAACCTGTTTATCATCAAAAGGATATTTCACCCCTTTTATATCCTGGTATTTTTCATGCCCTTTACCTGCTACCAGAATAATATCTTCCGGTCCTGCATAACTTACTGCTGTTCTTATTGCTTCTTTCCTGTCTGTGATACTGATATATTTTCTTCTTGCCGAACTGCTCAATCCTGCTTCCATGTCTTTCAGTATCGCTTCAGGATCTTCTGTTCTTGGATTATCGCTGGTAAGAATCACTCTGTCACTCAGGTCACATGCGGTTTGGGCCATTACAGGACGTTTGGTTTTATCTCTGTCACCACCACATCCTACCACTGTAATCACCTGCTCATGTCCCTTTCTTAATTTTTTAATGGTCATTAATACGTTCTCCAATGCATCAGGTGTATGAGCATAGTCAACAATACCAATGACCAATCCGCTACTGATGACATAATCAAATCTTCCTTCAGCCCCGCTTAACATACTTAATGCGGTCAGCACTTCTTCGCTGTCTTCACCCAGACAAACTGCCGCACCATATACAGCTAAAAGGTTGTAAGCGTTGAATTCTCCAATCAACCTGAAATGAACTTCTTTCTCATTTACTGTCATGATCAATCCGGTGAGTGCATTCTCCAGTATCTTTCCCTTGAAGGCTGCCATTGTTTTCAGGCTATACATATATTTTGCGGCCTGGGTATTCTGTAGCATCACTTCCCCACGTTTATCATCTGCGTTCGAAATGGCAAAAGCTGATGCTGGCAAATGATCGAAAAATGATTTCTTTACGCGGATATACTCGTCAAATGTTTTATGATAATCTAGGTGATCATGTGTGATATTACTGAACAATGCACCTGCAAATTGTAAACCGGTAATACGATGCTGGTGTATGGCATGACTGCTACATTCCATAAACACATGACTGCATCCGGCATCGGCCATCAGTTTCAACAAGGCATTCAAACTCACCGCATCAGGCGTGGTATGTGTGGATGGAATGATTTCTTCTCCAATCTGGTTTTGTACCGTACTCACTAATCCACATTTATAACCCAATCTTGTAAAGAGTTTAAACAGCACAGTAGCAATAGTTGTCTTTCCATTCGTTCCTGTTACACCAACGAGTTTCATTTTTGCAGAAGGCTCATCATAAAACTGGTGTGCCATATAAGCAACCGCTTCCTGTGAATCGACTACTTCCAGGTATGTTACTCCATCCTGTAATGATGGTGGCATGTTTTCACAAACAATAACTACTGCACCTGCCGCAATGGCTTTTTCAATAAACACATGTCCATCAGACAAAGCACCTTTTATGGCAACAAATACATTTCCCGCCTCCAATTTCCTGGAGTCGATCTGTATACCTGTAACAGTAATATCTGTACTGCCATGCACCTGTTTCAGGTGTACCCTATATAATATGTCCTGTAGTTTCGTCATATTAATTGAGTGCTATATTGATCAGTTGTCCTTTAGCAATTAGTTGTCCAGCCTGCACCGACTGTGCCACTACTTTTCCTTTGCCCTGCACCTGTACTTTTAGTCCAAGGTTTTCACACAGGTATACCACATCTTTCAATCCCATACCTGTTAATTGTGGCATTGATTTGTTAGTAACCGCTTTTGTATTCAGCGTAATCATCTTATTTCTGCCACTCACTGCCACCCACTCATCAATCCTGCTGGTGGAATCTTTAAAAGGAATATTTAGTCTTTTGGTCACGGTAGTCAGGTCTGTTTTAAAACCAGCATACGCGAAATAGCTGCTATCAATTCCTACTGATCTTTTGGCGAGATTATTCACCCGCACATAAGTACTGTACAAGCGGTCGGCTATTTCTTTGAACACAGGACCCGCAACCGAACCACCATAGTAAACGGCTGCATGTGGTTTATTTTTGATCACTACAATACAGGTATACTGAGGATCATCGGCTGGGAAATATCCTGCAAATGAAGATTGATACACTTTATCAGCATAACCCCTGTTACCATTGGCCACAAGTGCTGTTCCTGTTTTACCTGCTACTTTATAAGGTGTTTCTTTGAAGAGTCCGGCTGCAGTACCAGCTATACAAACTCCTTCCAGACATTCGCGTAATTGCCGAAGCGTTTCATCACTGCATATTTTTTCATCTACCACAACAGGTGAAAAAGCCTTCTGTAACACACCTTCTTCCTTCACAGCACTTACGAGATATGGCTTCATCATTTTACCATTGTTTGCAACGGCGTTATAAAGTGACAGTGTTTGTAACGGACTTACAGAAAGGTTATAACCAAATGCCATCCATGGAAGTGTTGTTGGACCCCAGAGTTTATGTCCCGGCTTGAAAATAGTAGACTTACGTTCACCGGTTAAATCAATACCGGTCAATGTATCCATCCGCATTTTTTTCAGGTGACTGATAAAGCGTGATGGATTAGATGAATAATGCGCAACTGCCAGTTTTGCCATACCTACATTTGAACTCAGTTCAAATGCCTGTTTTACAGAAACCACATTGCGACCATGCTTTTCACTGTCATACACTACCTGCCCTGCTACTTTCCATGTACCTCCTTCCAGGTCAACACCCTGGTTCAGATTTACTTTCTTGTCTTCCAGCAATGCGATCATAGTAGCCAGTTTGAAAGTAGATCCTGGCTCTGAAGGACTGATGGCATAATTGAAATCTTCCCAGTATTCTCCGTTACTTCTTTTACCGAGGTTGGCCACTGCCTTCACTTTCCCGGTTTTTGTTTCCATCACAATAGCCGTTCCATACTCAGCTTCATTCTTCACCATCATTTTCATCAAAGCATTTTCTGTTACTTCCTGAATAAACACATCGATGGTGCTCACAATATCTTTTCCCGTTTCCGGTTCTATTTCATATGTATCGGCATCTACTGGCACATAAACACCTCCTGCTATTGAACGCACCAACTGTTTTCCATTCCTGCCTTTGAGAATACTGTCGTATGTCATTTCCAGACCTACTTTATTAGCATCTCTTGCGAGGCCGATGGTTCTGAAAGCCAGCATTTTATATGGATTGAGCCGAATCGTTTTTTCATTGGCAATCAATCCACTTTTATACCTGCCCAATTTGAAAAGGGGAAACCTGCGCAGTTCCTCGTATTCCCTGAAGGATATTTTTTTCTTCAGCAGGAAATACGCGTCATTGTTTTTATATCCTTGTTTGAGTAATGCTTTGTAATCTTCTTTGCTCTGATCGCCAAATAAGTTAGCCAGGTAATAACTGAGCGAGTCAACATTTTCTCTGAACAATAATCCGTTTTTAGCCCTCAGCGATTCCACACGGAAGTCCATATAGATATCAAACTGCGGAATGCTGGTACTTAACATCTGACCATCTTCACTATATATGGTGCCACGTTCAGCTTCAATTTCATCGATACGCTGGTGCAGACTGTCGCTCATGCTTCTCCAGTAACTTCCCTCAACCTGCTGTATATAAACCGCTTTACCGAAAATGGCCACGCATACCAGCACCACCAGTATATAACTGAGGTATACTCTCCATAATATGTCGCGTTTTACTTCCAAGCTGGTACGGTTATATATTTTTCAACTACTGACTACTCACCACTCACTATTCACTCTTTTATCTCTCACTCTTCAACCTAACAGGCGTTTCCTTTATCACTTTAAGCCCCAGTGGTTCGGTTGCTTTTATCACCTGCTGTTCCTCACTCTTAAACATCACTTCACTCTTCAACGTCTTGTATTGGTATTGTAGTTCTTTCAGATCCTTGGTTGTATTATTGATATTCCTGATTGTTTTGTCTGCCAGATGTCCATTTGCGATATACAACACCGCCAACACAGATAAAAAAAGGAAGAATGGAATATTCTTCAGTATCCACTGATAATTGAATAAACCTTTCAGCGGGTTTTTACCTTGTTGTATCTTTTCTGTTTCTGACATTTATATTTCTTTGCAACCACTTCTACGCAATTCCTTCAGATCCAATATTCCTCGACGAAAAGAGAAACCACAACTCACCACCGACTACTCACTATTCACTTTCACACCCTTTCTGCCACTCTTAGTTTTGCACTTCTGCTTCTTGTATTTTGTTTTAACTCTTCTTCTGCTGCTGTGATTGGTTTTTTCGTAACCAGCTTTAATATTTGTTCCTTCTCCACAGACAATAAGGGGTTATCGGGTGTTTCGTCGAAACTCCCCTGCCGGAAAAAGTTTTTTACCAGCCTGTCTTCTATGGAATGAAAGGTGATGATGGCAACACGGCCACCGGTTTTAAGCACAGCAGGAACCTGCTGCAGCATTTCTTTCAAAGCCCCCATTTCATCGTTTACTTCCATACGAAGCGCCTGGAATACCTGAGCCAAATACTTATTCGGATTTCCTTTCACCACTGGGCTGATCAGTGCCTTAAACTGTTCAATGGTCTGCACCTGCAAATGGGTACGTTGCTGTGTAATATGTCGCGCCAGCGTTTTTGAATTACTGACTTCGCCATATTGTTCAAACAGCTTGTGCAATTGCTGTTCGGTATAGCTGCGCACAATATCTGCTGCGCTGACCGCCTGTCGTCTGTCCATCCGCATATCCAGCGGGCCGGAGAAACGAATAGAGAAGCCGCGGTCACCTTCGTCGAACTGGTGACTGCTTACGCCCAGGTCGGCGAGAATACCATCTACAGTTGTGATCTCATGCAAGCGAAGGAAGCGTTGCAGGTGACGAAAATTCTGTGGCACAAATACCACTCGATGATCGTCGGGAATATTTTGTTGCGCATCGGCATCCTGATCGAAGGCAATAAGTTTTCCTTTTTCGCCGAGCTGCGATAATATACCCCTGCTATGTCCACCGCCCCCAAAAGTGCAATCCACATATACACCATCGGGCTGAATAGACAATGCTTCCAGTGTTTCATTGTAGAGGACGGGGATGTGATAACCTTTATTCAATTTGGAAATTTGAAAATTTGAAAATTTGAAAATTGAAATGACCGAGAAAGAAAACGGACGAAACAAATGTTGAGTTTGAAAGCAACATGATTCATTTTCAAATTTTCAAATTGCCTCATTTTCAAATTGCGTTCATTTTCAAATTTTATCGGTCATCACTTCCTGCGCCAGGCTACTGAAAGCTTCTGGTGAGAAATCCTCAAAGAGCTGTTTGTACTTACCGGCATCCCAGATCTCGAAACGGTCAAGGGCTGCAGCGAGGATAATGTCCTTGCTTAAGCCTGCGAATTCCTTCAGTGAGGCAGGTAACAACATACGGCCGGCATTATCCAGCTCTATTTCTGTTGCACCACCCAAAAACTGACGACGGAATTGGCGTACCTTGGGGTCGAAATCATTCAACTGGCTGATCTTTGCAATAATTATTTCCCAACTTTTTAAAGGATACAACGTGAGACATTTCTCAAAGCCACGGCTGAGTATGAAACGGCTCTCCCCTTCCGGCAACTGTTTTTTCAGTCCTCCCGGAAGCAGGAAACGCCCTTTCGCGTCAACTGTAGCTTCGTATTCTCCGTGAAATCCGGTCATTGGTGAATAAATATTTTTAAGATTACCACTTGTTGACACAAAATAACACTTTTTCCCACTTTCTACCCGAATTTGGAGCGATTGTATTTATCCACAGAATTTAATTCGCTACACGCCAATACAGCATTGATTTTCAGCAATTTTTACAAAAAAGAGGTGTGAATGAAATGTGGATTAGTGTGAATTAAGAGTGGATAACCAAATAAAACACTTATCAGCTATCTATTTGGCTGACTATCAATCATTAAAAAATACGACATGGTTGCAGTTGGTTACTCCGGTAAACCGGTATGGCAAAAGCTGGGAATAAGGGCTGAGACCCGGATCAGGCTGGTGGCGGCGCCTACTGACTACACAAGAATCATTGAGAGTCCATTCCCCCTTCGGGTGGTAAAAAGTGGGGCAGTTGACTTGACCCATTGTTTTGTCAAAAACCAGGATGAATTGAAACTCCTTTTTCCGGAACTCAGCAAAGAAATAGCGGAAGGAGGCTGTATCTGGATTTCCTGGTACAAAAAATCGGCCGGCATTCCAACTGATATCACCGAAGACCGCATCAGGGAAATCATATTACCGAGCGGTTGGGTGGATGTAAAAGTTTGTGCAGTAAGTGAACAATGGAGTGGTTTAAAAATGGTACGAAGAAAGAAATGATGTATCGTTAAAGCCGCTTCAACATTAACTTTGCCGTTTCAATTTCTTGCAATGAAGCATCCCAAAGATTTATCTATAAAGGATTTTACTTACGATTTACCGGATGAAAAAATTGCCCGCTATCCGCTGGCGGAAAGAGACCAGGGCAAATTACTGGTTTATCGAAACCATGCAATAGCAGATTCCGTTTACAATAAACTTCCTGCAGTACTTCCACCCAACAGTTTGCTCGTATTCAATAATACCAAAGTAGTGGAAGCGCGTTTGTATTTCAAAAAAGAAACCGGTGCTGTTATCGAAATATTTTGTCTGGAACCTGATGATCGCTATTCCGATATCACCACAGCCATGTTGCAAAAGAATCGGGTTTACTGGAAATGTCTGATAGGTGGTGCTAAAAAATGGAAAGAGCCTACACTCTCTTTATCTTTTTTATACAACGGTTCTCCAGTATTACTTACAGCAGAAAGAGTTGAACAGTTGCACGACTCCTATATTATTTCTTTTAGCTGGGACCATCCCGACATTTCCTTTGCTGATGTATTACATGCTGCAGGGAATCTGCCACTACCTCCTTATATGAACCGTTCTGCTGAAACAGCAGATCATGAAAGATACCAGACTGTTTATGCAAAATATGATGGCTCAGTGGCAGCCCCAACCGCAGGTTTACACTTTACTGAATCCTTACTTGAATCACTAAAAGCAGTACCAATTCATACTGCGTTTGTTACCCTGCACGTGGGTGCAGGTACATTCAAACCTGTTAAGGCAGCGCTAATGCAGGAACATGCCATGCATGCTGAGTTTATAGATGTATCAGTTGAAACCATTCATGAGATTATTGCACACTTAACGGAAAACATCATTTCAGTAGGCACAACTTCACTTCGTACACTTGAAAGTTTGTATTGGCTGGGCATAAAAATTATTCAACAACCAGGTATCAGCTTATCCGATTTAACCGTGGGACAATGGGATCCATATGAGGCCGATGTTAAAACAGATGCCACAACTGCACTTACTGCACTGCTTGACTGGATGAATGTAAAAAAAATAGAAAGAGTCATCACCAAAACGAGCATCATTATTGCCCCCGGTTACAGATTCAGGATCATTCGTGGATTGATCACTAATTTTCATCAACCTCAATCTACTTTGTTATTACTTGTTGCTGCTATTACAGGATCAGATTGGAGAAAAATTTATGACTACGCTCTCCGTAACGATTTCAGGTTTCTGAGTTATGGTGATGGGTGTTTATTGTGGGTGGAGCAGTAGCTACCAGCTTCCAGCCACTAGCTGCTAGCAACTAGCTGATAGCGGAATGATTAAAGAGAAGCCTCTCCTAAAAAGCTTACAGCTAGCAGCTAGTAGTTAGCAGCTAACACTCATCGCCTACGCGTTTCCCTTCTTTAAAGACACTTCAAGTGTAAAGCTGCTGCCCTTTCCCAAAGTACTGTCTACTTTTATTTTGCCTTTGTGCGCATCAATCACCGTTTTTACATAACTCATACCCAAGCCAAACCCTTTTACATTATGCAGGTTGCCGGTATGCGCCCGGTAAAATTTTTCAAAAATGCGTTTCAGCGACTCTTTATTCATACCAATACCATTATCTTCCACACGAATCAAAATATTTTTAGCAGTGCTGTGTGTGGTAATACGAATAACAGGTTTGTCTTTCGAGTATTTGATTGCATTATCTACCAGATTGGATATCATATTGGTAAAATGCACTTCATCGCCCTCAATCAGATCATGAGCGGCATTGAGGTACAATTCTACCACTCCTTCTTTATCCTGCAACTGTAGCTGATGGTTGTCGAGTGCATGTTGTATCACCTCATGAACATGAAGCGGAATCACATTTAATGTTAATTCCTGTTTCTCCATCAGAGCTGCCTGAAGAATGGTTTCCACATGTTTGTTCATGCGGATATTTTCTTCTTTAATGATGCCACTGAAATATTTCATTTTTGTAGCATCGGCCTGTACTTTTTCATTCCTGATCGCATCCACCGCCAGAGATATGGTTGCCAGTGGTGTTTTGAATTCATGCGTCATGTTATTGATGAAATCACTCTTGATTTCACTCAACTTTTTCTGGTTCAGCAATGAGCGTATTGTTACATAAAAAGCTGCTATGATAATGAGCATAAAGACAGCAGCTCCTATCAGTTCCCATTTAAGAGAAGCCCATACCTGTTTCTTGAAATCGGGCACAACAATCACTAAAGTTTCAATGCTACTGATTCCTTCGAAATCCGACCCGCTTTCCGGAACAATCCCAAAATAATGTCGGCGATTCACCACTGTATCCCAGTATTCTTTGGAAAAATTCCGGGTCGACATTTCTATATCTTCTGAGGGCGCAATGATGGCGTATTCAAAATTGATGTCTTTTATTCCTTCCGTATCGAGTTCGGTGCGGATCATACGTGAAATATCCTGCACGCTGTACCGCTGATCAATGGTGGGTGGTTTTAAAACGTGCAGATGAAAATCTGAATTAAAAGAGAGTCCACCCCTTTTAGGTAAACGCAGCGATTGTGTACTTTTTGCGGCTCCATTCAATTTTAAAGCCACCCTTCCTCCTGCATTATCTACCTTACTCCTAAACTCTGTATTTCTGATTTCCAGTAAATTATTGAGCCATGAACTTTGAATAATAAAAAGTCCAAACAGTGAAAGGGTAATCAGTATGACGATAACGGGGAAAGTTTTCTTCATTCTCACAAATATAATGGTCTGTGGCAAGTGGCAAACAGGCAATCTAAATGTTTATCAGCTTTTTAACGCCCTGCCTAGCGCTTGCCCGAATAAAATGTTTAGCTTAACTTTTCATTATGGATATATTACAGCCCGGAATATTACTGATATCCGATCCTTTCCTGAAGGACCCCAATTTTCTGCGTACTGTTGTACTCCTTTGTGAGCACCAGGATGAAGGCAGTTTTGGCTTTGTATTGAATAAACAGCTTCAGGTTACATTGGAAGATGTAATGCCAGCTGCAGAAGGACTTCGCATACCACTACTCGAAGGCGGGCCTGTACAAAAAGATACCCTGCATTTTCTTCATCGCAGACCCGATCTTATTCCAGGCAGTATAGAGATTATTGATCATGTATTTTGGGGTGGTGATTTTTCAGCAGTACTAACCTTGTTACAGAATAAAGAAATTTCGCCTGACGAGCTTCGACTTTTTGTAGGTTATAGCGGCTGGGGCGAGCAACAGTTACAGGGTGAACTGGATGAAAAAAGCTGGATCATCAGACCCGCCAGCAAAAGCCTGGTTTTTCATACTGAAATTACATCTATCTGGAAGCATGCACTGGCTGATCTGGGAGGTGAATACAGTCAGATGATACACTACCCCATCGATCCACAACTCAATTAAAAACTGTTTTTTTAAGGTAAACTAAAGCTTCTTTACCAATAAGAAACGCTATCTTATGGTGAATTAGTGCGTTGACCAGACCTGAGCAATACCCCCACCACTTCTTTTTTTCAGAAGCCGAGCGGCTTTTGCTGGCTTCGCATTTACTAAACTTTGGTGTCTGGGAATTTGATTTTGCCAATACCCGGCTAGTCTGGGACGATAAAATGTTCGATATCTATGGTGTAAGCAAAACGGATTTCAGTAATCAGATAGAAGATTTTAAGAAAAGAGTTCATCCGGAAGATGTAGTTGATGTTGACAATACCATGCAGGAAATTATTCATTCGCCTTCCCCATTATTCGCACAGTTCCGTATTGTAAGACCCAATGGAGAAATCAGAATTATTGCAGGGAATGTAAAATGTATCCGCAACGCCAACCATAAACCTATTCGTTTAATTGGCATCAATCACGACATCACTGAAAAACAGATTCTACAGGAAAAGCTTGAACAGCAGAACAGTCAATTAAAAAAAATTGCCTGGATGCAGTCTCATGAAATCCGCAAACCTGTGGCCAATATTATGGGACTGATACAACTTTATGAGTTGAAAAAGAATGAGTTACCTGAACAACAATGGCTGCCATATCTCAAAACATCTGCAACAGAACTGGACGACATGATTAAATCCATTATTGCACGCACAAAATCTGCAGAATTATAGTTTTTATTTTTTGTTTCATTTACTATTTTCAGGCACTACCATTTGTCGCCTATCATGAATCTACAAAACATTAAAACAGTTTTCACGGGATTCCTGCTGCTGATCATCATTATTACCACCATTATTGTTGTTTCCATCAAACAAACACAATACCTGAAGCAGCTCTCTCTTCATATTGATGAAGCGAGTCAGGTAGTTACTCAAACAGAGCATCTGCTAACACTTTCCCTGAATAACGAAACAGGTGCCAGAGGTTATATGCTTACCGGTGACACTATATTTCTCTCTCCCTTTGAGCAGGCCAAAATAAATATATATCCTGCCATGGACAGTCTGCGACGCATTACACCGAAAAAAATTAAATCCTCTGTTGATTCCATCTGTCATTTTACCATAAGAAGGCTGGAGTTTTCTACACGGATGGTGCAATTAAGAAAATCATTGCCATTAACAGAAGCCATTCAACGATACAATGCTACTGAAGGGAAGGTATACACAGATCGGATCCGGTTTTTTGCAGCTTCCATACAAAATGAGCAGACTGCTTATATTAAACAACTTCGTGCAGATTACCTGGCATCCTTCAAAAAACTGAATATCATTCAATATAGTATCATCGGAAGTACTGTTGTATTGTTGATTTTACTTGCAGGCCGTTTCAGGAATGAGTTAAAACAGATAAAAACCGACTATGAGAACTTTGAGTCACTTGTTGATGCTGCTCCAGATGCCAATATTATTGTAAATACTAACGGTTTCATTATTATCATGAATAAACAGGCTGAGAAATTATTCGGTTATAGTAAAGCTGAATTATTAAATCAATCTGTTGAAATTTTATTACCGGAAATAAACAGGCATCAGCATAAACAACACAGAGAGAATTACAGCAAACAGCCCCATGCCCGTATGATGGGTGAAGGTCTTGAATTATTTGCCCTAACGAAGCTTAAACAGGTTATACCGGTTGAAATAAGTCTGGCTCCTGTAAAAACATCCATGGGGGTTGTTGTTTCAGCATCCATCAGGGATATTACCGAACGAAAAGAGATCAACCTGAAACTACAACAGTTAAACAAACAGCTCGCTGAAAAAGTTGATACCCAAACAGCACAGATTACAGATATACTTGAAAGTATTTCAGATGCTTTCATTGCACTAGACAACAGCTTTCGTTTTATTTATATCAATCAAAGTGCTGCCAACAGGTTTCAACGAAAAGTGACTGATCTTTTAGGAAATGTTATCTGGGAAGTTTTGCCTGAGTTAAAAAATGCTGAATTCTTTTCTGAAATCAACGGCTGTATGTTGAGCCGGTTGCAAAAAAGTTTTGAAGAGTTTGATGCAATCCTTAACCAGTGGGTACTTCATGCTGTTTACCCCTCATCAGAAGGCATAACCATTTATACGAAAGACATTACTGCAAGAAAAATGCAGGAAAAACAAATGCAGGAAGCGAATGAAGAATTAAGAAGGTTATCGGGCTATCTGCAACAGGTAAGAGAAGAAGAACGAAAAAGTATTGCCCGCGATATTCATGATGACCTGGGCCAGCAACTCACCGGCTTACAAATGGATGCGCATTGGCTTCGGAAAAAAATGTCAGAGGCAGATCAAACATTAATTGAAAAAATCAATGAAATCAGTCATTCCATTGATCTCGCCATCATTTCGGTTAGAAAAATATTATCCAATCTCAGACCTGCCATTTTAGATGACCTTGGCATGATTGCTGCTATAGAATGGTTGAATCAGGAGACGATGAAACGGTATCCTTCCATTCAATTAAAACTGGTTACACATACTGGAACGATCAACTTAAGTCCGGAAAAATCGACAAGTCTCTTCAGGATTTATCAGGAAGCCATTCACAATGCTGTTAAACATGCGAATGCGGGAGAAATTACCGGCACCATATCTTCTGACGGTATTTTTATTGAACTGCTGATTGAAGACAATGGAAAAGGAATTGATGATCAGGCAATTAAATCGAGCGGATATGGTCTTTTGGGTATTAGAGAAAGAACTTATATATTAGGAGGAAGTTTTTCCTTGTTAAGTGAAAAAGAGAAGGGCACCACATTAAAAATTGTCATCCCCATATCTGATTCTTATGTTAAAGATATTAATAGTTGACGACCATGCTGTCATCAGAAAAGGGCTTAAACAGATATTGCTTGAAGCTTTTCCTGATGTACTGATTGGTGAAGCTATTGATGCCGAAGATGTACTCACCAAAACACTCGCTGATGAATGGGACATCATCATTTCAGATTTATCCATGCCGGGCAGAAGTGGTTTGGATGTGGTGCAGGATATTAAACAACGTCATCCCAAAACACCCGTTTTAATACTCAGCATCCATCCTGAGGAACAGTATGCCATCAGGGCACTGAAAAGTGGTGCAGCCGGATATATGAGCAAAGACGTAGCAACAGATGAGCTGGTGGTAGCGATTAAAAAAGTATTAACCGGTAAAAAATATATTTCTCCCGCCATTGCCGATAAGCTCGCAGAAACGGTAAGTATCGATCCTTCCATTCCCTTACACGAACTTTTATCGAACAGAGAATATGAAATTTTTATTCTGCTTGCCAAGGGAAACCAGGTTTCAGACATTGCCGAGCAGTTATCATTGGGTGTTACCACCATCAGCACTTACCGTACCAGGGTGCTTGCCAAATTGCAGATGAACAATAATGCAGACCTGATACGCTATGCGATTGATCATCAACTGATCTGATGTTGTCATGGTTTGTTCTACAAAAACAGTTTACCCGCAACGACAAGACTATAACAAGCGGTTCTACCATGTAAAACGATTCAACAGAATAGTTTTGTATGCATATGGAACCAGTATTTATTTGTAGCAAACATTTACTTTTTGCCAAAGGTCTTCACCAGTTACTGGCTGAACAGGTACCTGCATTATCGGCCATAACAATTGTTGATGAAATACAATTAATCCAGGCCCTGCGAGAATACCCTACCCCCCCACTTATTATACATCAACTGGAGATGCGGGAAGAGGATTATATTCATTTCGAAACTTTACAGGCACATATTGGCCCTCAGATGAAACTATTAATTGTGGCTGACGACATCGTAACTGCTTCAAAACTGATACAGAGAGACGGTCGTTTTACCTGCTTTTTAGATGTAAGGGCCAATGAACTGGCTTTTACCCGGATGATTAAACTCATGATGTCTCCCAATACTTAAACTGCCCATTCATTGCACATGAAACAGAAAAATAGTCAGCAATATCGTGAAGAAAGAAACCCGTTTTCTTTCAATGAATCTGAACAGTTAAGCATGTCGGCTGAATTAATTCCGTACGGCATCTGGGAATACAATTTGAACAGTGGTGAAATCATCTGGAATGAAAACATGCACACTCTGCTGGGCATATGCGAGGGTACATTTAAGTATAATCTTTTATCTTTTATTCAACTTGTTCACCCTGATGACTGGCATACAATAGAAAAAATAGTGAGCAACCCTGTTCAAAGTAGTCATGATTTATCAAGCAGGTTTCATTTCAGAATTATTACGGAGGATAACAAAATCAATCATATAGAAGGGAATTATAAGGTTATTTATAATTCGAAAAAAGAAGCGATAAAACTGGTTGGCACCTGTGTGAATGTTACAGAGAACCAGCTCACAAAAAACAGGTTAAAACAGGAACGTGACCGCGCCGAATTATATATTGATGCGGTAGAGTCACTCATTGTTGTAATCGACCAGCAGGGAAACATCCGTTTAATCAATCAGTATGGCTGTAAAATTACGGGGTATACAAAAGAAGAGTTGATTGGAGTAAACTGGTATGATACTTTTTCTTCTGCAGCCAATCAAAAAGAACACAAGGAAAGTTTTGAAAAGATCATGGTTGGCGATGCCGTGTACATGGATTATTATGAGCGTACCATCGTTGAAAAAAATGGAAACGAAAGAATCATTGCCTGGCGGAATACATTGTTGAGAGATCAGCATGGTCAGATCCAAGGTGTGTTGGCCGCCGGTAACGACATCACAGATAAGAAGAGAGCGGAACAAAAGTTAAAGGATCAAAATCAACAATTAAAAAACATTGCCTGGACCCAGTCGCATAAAGTAAGGAAACCGCTGGCCAATATCATTGGGTTATTGTCCTTATTTGAAACATCAAAAATGAATGAATACCAGCTTCATGTTCACCAATGTCTGCAACAGTCGTCCAAAGAGCTGGATAATATCATAAAGGATATTGTGTATAAGGCCCAGGCCATTGAAATGTAATTACCCCCGATCGTTTCCTTTACAGGAAACAAAAAAGCTCCGGTTTTCCGGAGCTTTACTTTTTTAATGCTGTACTGAAAATATTGCTGTTTATAAGGCAGCAGCACCTTCAACCAATACGGTAACTTTATTGTTCAAAACTTCTACAAATCCACTCTGAATACTATAGAGTTCCGTATTGTTTTTGTCTTTCAGAATTTTCACATTTCCTTTCCCCAAAGCACTTACCAATGGAGCATGCTGATCGAGTACTTCAAATAATCCGGTAATGCCGGGTAATTGAATACCGTAAACTTCTCCGCTATACAGCTTTTTTTCGGGTGTTAATATTTCGAGGGTCATATTAATTTGAAAATTTGTGAATTTGAAAATTTGAAAATGAAGAACTTAATTACTCAGTAGAACAATCTCTTTTGAGATTACGTGAACTGAATTTTCAAATCTTCAAATTTTCAAATTGATTAATTATCCCTTTGCTGCTTCCAACAGTTTCTTACCTTTTTCCATCGCATCTTCCAGTGTACCTACCAGGTTAAATGCTGCTTCAGGATATTCGTCTACTTCACCATCCATGATGGCATTGAAACCACGGATGGTATCTTCAATACTTACAAATACTCCTTTCAGACCTGTAAACTGTTCAGCTACGTGGAATGGCTGGCTCAGGAAACGCTGTACTTTACGTGCACGCTGTACAGTCATTTTATCTTCTTCACTCAACTCATCCATACCAAGGATGGCGATGATATCCTGTAGTTCCTTGTAACGCTGCAAAATCAGTTTTACACGGTTAGCAGTTTCATAATGTGCTTCTCCAACGATAGCCGGAGTAAGGATCCTTGAAGTTGAATCCAATGGATCCACCGCAGGATAGATACCTAAGTCAGCAATCTTACGGCTCAATACCGTAGTGGCATCAAGGTGGGCAAATGTTGTTGCAGGAGCAGGGTCAGTCAAGTCATCCGCAGGTACATATACCGCCTGTACAGAGGTAATAGAACCATTTTTGGTTGAAGTGATACGTTCCTGCATCAATCCCATTTCAGTGGCCAGTGTAGGCTGGTAACCTACCGCAGATGGCATACGACCCAACAGAGCTGATACCTCGGAACCTGCCTGGGTGAAACGGAAGATATTATCTACGAAGAACAGGATGTCTTTTCCTTTACCTGTACCATCTCCATCACGGAAATATTCGGCAATGGTCAGTCCAGACAAAGCCACACGGGCGCGGGCTCCTGGAGGTTCGTTCATCTGACCGAACACAAATGTGGCTTTAGAATCTTTCAATCCTTCCATATCCACTTTGCTCAGATCCCATCCACCTTCTTCCATACTATGTTTAAAGGCATCACCATATTTCATAATACCTGCTTCAATCATTTCACGCAGCAGATCGTTCCCCTCACGCGTACGCTCACCCACACCGGCAAATACCGACAAACCACCATAACCTTTCGCGATGTTGTTGATCAACTCCTGGATCAATACGGTTTTACCTACACCCGCACCACCAAACAGACCAATTTTCCCCCCTTTTGCATAAGGTTCAATCAGGTCAATTACTTTGATACCAGTGAACAGTACTTCTGTAGCTGTACTCAGGTTTTCAAACAATGGTGGTTTATTATGTATAGGACGACCATTGGCCTTGCTTACCTGCGGTAAACCATCGATGGCATCACCCGTTACATTGAATAAACGTCCGTTAATGCCATCCCCTGTAGGCATGGCAATTGCTTTACCGGTATCGATCACTTCCATGCCACGTACCAGGCCTTCGGTACCATCCATTGCGATGGTACGAACACTGTCTTCACCAAGGTGCTGCTGCACTTCGAGAACCAGTTTTTCACCACTTTCTTTCGAAATCTCAAGTGCATTGTAGATTTCAGGCAAAGTTTTATCAGGAAAATGAACGTCAACCACCGCACCGATGATCTGTTTGATCTTACCTTTTGTAGCCATATCAGGAGATATAATTAGGTTTAAAAATGTACCCTTACGGGCAAGGAAAACAGGTTTTCCGATTTGGCGGCAAAGGTAAGGGGATGAGCCCTAAAAAATGGCAAATCCATCAACTAAATTTTACCCACAAAAGGCTGTGGATGCAAGCCACAAGCTCCAGGCTCCAAGCTTCAAGCCAGACATACCCGAAAATGTGGCGATTGGTCATTCTTTGCCGCGGCTTGAGCTTGAAGCTTGCAGCCTGTAGCTTGAAGCTTAAAACTCAAACCCTGCTTTCTACTTTCACTGATAAAACTGTATTTTAACTGAGAAAAGGAATAATATATTATAATTTAGCACTATGCAAAATACTCCTGAACATAAGGTCAACCGGTATATTTTCCTTGGATTCATCCTTTTCATAGGGGTATTTCTGATGTATAGCCTGATGGCATTTTTTACCGCTTTCCTGGCAGCTATCATGTTTTATGTATTAAGTAAAAAGCCCGTTGAATGGCTCGTAAAAAACAAAAACTGGCGGAGATCATGGGCAGCCATTCTCGTGATACTGAGTTCATTTTTTATCATTTTACTCCCCATCACTGTACTGGGCACCATGATGTACCAGGAGATTGCACTGGTTGCCAAAAATTTTTCCGTGGTGATGGAACCGCTTTCTCAGCTCGATCAATTTCTCCTCAAAGAATTTCAGTTTAGTTTATTGTCTGCTGAGAATATGGCCAAACTGCAGGTATATGTAACCAATTTTGTTTCTTCCGCATTAACCCAGAGCGTTAATTTGTTCAGTTCAATTATCATGATGTATTTCTTTTTATACTTCATGATTATGAATGCCAACCGGATGGAAGCAGCCCTTTTTCTGTTTTTACCTTTTAAAAGAAGCCAGATTGCTCTTTTTGGAAGCGAGTTACGGTCTCAGACATTCAGCAATGCGGTAGGATTGCCATTGATAGCAGTCATACAAGGCTTATTTGCCTACATTGCTTTTCTCATCACCGGCATGAGTGACCCAGGTTTTTGGTCTGTCGTAACTGGTTTTGCATCTATTATTCCTATTGTGGGTACAGGACTTGTATGGATACCCATAGGTGCTTATATGCTGGTGATGGGACAAAACTGGCAGGGGATTTTTATACTTTTATGGGGAGGCATCTTACTGAGCACCTTAGATAATGTGGTCCGATTTCTCCTGGCTAAAAAAATGGCCGATGTACATCCTATCATTACCGTATTGGGTGTTATTATGGGGCTTCATTATTTTGGTATTACCGGTTTAATTTTCGGCCCTTTACTGATCTCGTATTTTATTATTCTACTCAAAATTTACTACTACGAATACCAGCGCCCCGCCAAACAAAGAAAGCGTAAAACCCAAAGTAGTTATTTCAACCTGCCGTTCAGGAGAAATGTTTGATGGCAGATCGCAGATGTCAGATGTGAGATGTCGAATGTTTGATGTCGGATGTCTGATGTCTGATGTTTGATTTGATAGAAGGGCTTATAAAAACTTGTGGCTTGCAGCTTGAAGCTTGCAGCTCTCAACTAACAGCCTCATACAGCATTACTGCAATCAATGCTCCTATGATAGGCCCAAGCATCGGTATCCAGCTATAGCTCCAGTTACTGGCACCTTTATTTTTAATGGGAAGAATGGCGTGCATAATTCGTGGCCCAAGATCTCGTGCAGGATTAATAGCCCATCCGGTTGGACCACCCAACCCGAGTCCGATACCCATTACTAGCAGGGCTACCGGCAAAGCATCTAATGAACCAAGACTATGGTCGGCTTTGGTCATGAAAAGAATCGCTAAAATAAATACAGCCGTTGCCAGTATTTCTGTAAACAGATTTTGCAAAGGATTACTGATAGACGGACCTGTACTAAAAGAGGCCAGCTTTAATGATGCATCATCGGATGCATTAAAATGTTCGCGATAACTAGCCCATACTAAAAATGCGCCCAACATAGCACCTAATAACTGGGCTGCTAAATACATGGGTACATCATTCCATGAAAATTTTCCTGCTGTGGCCATTGCAATAGTAACAGCCGGATTCAAATGCGCCCCGCTTACCGAAGCGGTGGCATATACGCCAATAAAGACTGCCAGTCCCCAGCCAAAACAGATGGCCAGCAATCCACCTCCATGTCCTTTCGTTTTAGGTAACACCACATTGGCTACCACACCATTTCCAATCACAACTAAAAGAGATGTACCAATCAACTCAGCTACAAATGTTGTCATATAGTTAGTTTCAATCGTTTACTATTAGAAAGTTAAGCTACAAGCTTTAAGCTGCAAGCCACAAGTTTTAATAAGCCCTTCTATCAAATCAGACATCCGACATCTGACATCTGCAATCCAACATCCTTCTATAAATATCCTTCTGCTAAATCGAGAAATCTACTCCGCTGATCACTGGCCCAGGCTTCCGATTCACCTAAAGTTTCACGCATCAAGTTAATGACAATATCCATACAATTCATGGCGGCTTTTGCATCCAAAAAAAGTATCCTTGTTCTTCTCGCCAGTACATCTTCAACAGTGATGGCCATTTCATGTTGCACTGCATATATCACATCCACCCATTTGTACGCAAAATCGGGATGTAGTAACTGATCAAGTTCTGGTTGCTCATGCACCAGGTTTTCTTTTTTCTGTTGGGTTGCTATCGGATCACCAATCGGCAGGTTTGTAGTGATGCATAAACGTTTATCCTGTTTTGAAATAAACACTGCATTGTCAACTGCATCCTGTGCCATTTTCCGGTAAGTGGTCCACTTACCTCCTGTAATGGTTACCAGGCCACTCACAGATACAATAATCGTATGATCACGTGATAACAGTGCTGTGCTGGTTCCTTCTTTGGAACGCACCAATGGGCGTAGCCCTGCAAAAACAGATAAAATAGAAGAGCGATCAATGGCCGGATCAATGTATCGGTTGATGTGTTCAAGAATATAATCCACTTCCTCTTCCAGCACCAACGGCTCTTCTGTAACATCTTCAACAGGTGTATCAGTAGTACCTATCACCACTTTATTATGCCAGGGTACAGCAAATAAAACCCGTTTATCATCTGTTTTCGGAATCATCAATGCATGTATTCCGGGAAAATGAATTTTATCTACCACCAGGTGAATTCCCTGCGATGGATCCACCATCTGCTCGGCAGCAGGATCATCCATCCGGAGAATATAATCGGTGAAAACACCAGTTGCATTAATAACGGATTTGGTTTTAATCTCCAGCTCTTCCTCACTATTGTGCAGTTGTACTTTTACTGCCACTATTTTTTTCTTCTCTTTCACCAGGCTGGTCACCTTGCAATAGTTAACCAATGTGGCTCCATGTAATACGGCTGTTGAAGCAAGATCAATACATAACCTGCTGTCGTCAAACTGACCATCGTAATACAGTATACCACCCTTCACTTTTTTTGTATCAAGTGCCGGCAATAACGCCATCGTTTCTTTCCCAGATAATAGTTTTGTTTGTCCGAGTGAAAGTTTACCCGACAACAGATCATAAAGTCTTAAACCCAGACCATAATACCATTTTTGCCACCAGTTTCTAACAGGTATCACAAAGGGTTGAACAGAGGTAAGATGAGGCGCATTTTTCAGCAACCACCCTCTCTCTCGTAAGGCTTCTTTTACCAGTTTAATATTGCCATGCTCCAGGTAGCGTACCCCGCCATGTACCAGTTTGGTTGATCTGCTGGAAGTGCCCTTTCCAAAATCATATTGCTCAACCAATAAAATTTTATATCCGCGCGATGCTGCATCCACCGCTATACCCAAACCCGTAGCCCCACCACCAATCACTACCATATCCCAGCGGATATCTTCTCTTAGTTGTTGCAATTGTGTGACTCGGTTCATAAAGGAGAAAATATGATGTCAGATGTCTGATCGCAGATGTCGGATTTTAAAACCTTGTAGCTTGTGGCTTGCAGCTTAACCTTACCCCTCTGTTCCATATTCTGCTGCACCTACTGCTCTTTTCCATCCACTTGCCAACTGTTCTCTTTCTGCTGCGGGCATTTCGGGAGAAAAAGAACGGTCAACCTGCCATTGTTCTTGAATATCTTCTACACTTGTCCAATAGCCCACTGCTAATCCGGCAAGATAAGCGGCTCCCAAAGCGGTTGTTTCCACAATAGTAGGACGAACCACTTTTGTATTCAATAAATCACTCTGAAACTGCATTAATAAATTGTTAGCAGTGGCGCCGCCGTCTACCCTCAGTTCCTTTATGGCGATACCGGCATCTGCTTCCATCGCTTTTAATACATCCATCGTTTGATAGGCAATACTATCCAGTGAAGCCCTTGCAAGGTGAGCTGCAGTAGTGCCACGGGTAATACCGGTAATGGTTCCACGTGCATGTTGGTTCCAGTAAGGAGCACCTAATCCTGCAAATGCGGGAACCACATAAACACCTTCACTGTCTTTTACTGTTGCGGCCAATGTTTCAACCTCGCTTGATTGTCTGATGATACCCAACCCATCTCTAAGCCATTGCACAACTGCACCTGCAATAAATACGCTACCTTCTAATGCATAATGCGTAACACCTTTTATTTTCCATGCAATGGTAGTAAGCAGGTGATTGGAAGAAGGCACGGCTTTTTCGCCCGTATTCATCAGCATAAAACAGCCGGTACCATAGGTGTTCTTCACCATGCCGGGCTGTGTACACAACTGACCAAATAAAGCAGCCTGCTGATCACCGGCAATACCTGCAATGGGAATATTATGAGCTGTAAGAATATGCTGTGTATAGCCATACACTTCACTGCTGCTTTTCACTTCAGGAAGAATGGCTTTAGGAATATTAAAAAGTTCGAGCAGATCGTTATCCCAGGAAAGCGAATGAATATTAAACAACATAGTACGCGATGCATTCGACACATCGGTTACATGCACTTTTCCATTGGTCAGCTTCCATACCAGCCAGGTATCGATGGTACCAAAACAGAGTTCGCCTTTTTCCGCTTTTTCTCTTGCACCGGGAACATGATCGAGTATCCACCTGATTTTCGTAGCGGAGAAATAAGCATCAATAATCAATCCTGTCTTTTCCTGAATGAGTGAAGCTTTACCTGCGGCTTTCAACTCATCGCAAATAGAAGCCGTTCTCCTGTCCTGCCAAACAATGGCATGATGAACAGGCTGCCCGGTAGCCTTATCCCATACAACCGTTGTCTCACGCTGGTTGGTGATACCGATGGCTGCAATATGTTGTACGGAAAGTCCGGCTTTGGTAATGGCTTCTGCGGCAACGCCCAATTGTGTACTCCAGATTTCATTGGCATCATGTTCTACCCAGCCCGGCTGCGGAAAAATTTGTCTGAACTCTTTCTGCGCCACTGCACAAATGGCACCTGCACGGTCGAACACAATAGCCCGGCTACTGGTAGTACCCTGGTCGAAGGAAAGGATGTATTGTTGCATGCTGTAAGATAGTAGTAATTTGAAAATTTGAGAATTTGGAAATTTTGAAATGTTTTATTGCCCTATCAGGGCATGAAACATGAATATCCATCTTGAAGGTGCGATAACATATTTCGGGAAACATCCATTTCCAAATTTCCAAATTCTCAAATTTCCAAATTATCTCCTCGGCTTGAGCCAATGCTCCGGATTCATCAACGTTCCTTTTTCATTGTTGATCATGAAGATGATAGCGCCTTCGCCATCAATACTCTTACCGGAGCGGCCGATGACGGAGCCTGCTTTTACCTGCTGGCCAACAGATACCGAGATACCAGATAACTGGTTATAGGATGTGAAGTATTTACCATGTCGAACGAATACAACCAGATCGCCATTGATCTCACTCGCATAAACCACTTCTCCATCGGCTACACTTTTAACGGGAGAGCCTTCGGGTAACGCAATCTGTATACCATCACTTTTCTGTGTGATTTTCGTTCCGGGAACTGTAGAAATACCAAAAGGCACATACACATTCCCTTTGTCTACCGGCCAGGGTAAACGGCCTTTATTCTGCTCAAACTGGATCGATGTTTCCCTTCCTTCCGGCGTAGATTCAAAAGGTGTATAAGGACGGTCTGTAACGGGTCGTGCTTCGAGTGGCTCGTTTACAACAGGGTTTTTGGTTGTACCGGTTGTTGTATTGTTTTTTGCAGATGCGTCAGCAGGTTTGGTATTGTTGGCCGCTGCTTTTTTAGCATCGTCCGCCGCTTTTTGTTTGGCTCTTTTTGCAGCTTCATCGGCTTCCCTTCTGATGATGGCCATAACTGCCTGTTGCATTTTCTGACGCTGTCTTTCCTTGTTCTGAATCTGTGTAGATAATTCTTTCTCCTTCCCTTTTAACTGGGCCACTACCTGATCCTGGGCTTTTTTATCGTCCTGCAACACTTTCAGTTGTTCACTCTGTTTTTCTAGGGTGGTGATCCGTTCTTTTTTGTTGCTACTCAATACTTCGATCTTTGTTTTGAGTAACTGTTCAGACTGTATGATGGCTTCCGCCTGTGTTTCCCTGTTCTGGCGATAGCTTTTCAGATAAGTGATTCTCTTGATCGCATCATTAAAACTCTTCGAAGAAAAGATGAAATTGAGATACTCGTAACTGCTTCGGTTTTTATAGGCAAATACAATGCTTTTGGCATATTTCACCCGAAGGGTATCTAGCTCTCTTCTCAGGCGATAGATATCTCTTTCATTCAGAAAAATGGTATTATCCAGATCCCTGATCTGCCTGTTGATAGAGTTCACCAGTTGTTCGCGCATGGCCACTTTGCGTTTGATCAGCGCAAGCTGACTCAATGAAAGTTTCTTGTTTTTCTGGGTTTGGGAAAGCAACTGGTTCAGTTCGGCCAGTTCTTTTTTGAGCTCCTGCTCCTGCTTCTGCAACTCCTCACGGGTTTGTTGCGCATAGCCACCAATTACCAGGATACAGGAAACAAGAAAACAAAAAAGAGATTTAAACATGATGACAATTTTGGACCAGGGTCAGATGAACAAGCTTTATAACGAATAAATTAGTGGTAAATTACTTACGCTTGTAGTTTTTCGGTGGATCGAAATTGTATTTTAACGGATCATTTAACGTAAATTCCTTGAAATCAAGGGAAATATCCAATTTTGACTTCTCAGCCATGGATATTTTCCGGTTGGCGGCAAAGAGATAATTACCCAGGGGCTGGTAATTACTGAATGTAATATCGCAGGTTCTGTTGCGCTGTACATCTACATCATCCAGTTTACTGTATAGTACCCTGTTATCTGTTTTATCGAGGTTAATCAGGTGTTTGAACAATTCACCCACCATCACAACCAATAGCTGGGTATTGCTGTTTTTATAGGAAATAAGGTTATTACTCATGAAAACAGGGTTTCCGATAAGCATATCCTGTAGTGTAGCAAAATCAAATGGTATTTCCGTTACTTCCTGTAAATAGCTGATAGAACGGTTCATGACGTATTTTTCACCCACTTTCCGCACCAGTATCAAACTGTCTTTATTGATTTTCAGCTGAAGTCCTTCCGCAGAAATCCCTAAAAAAGACCCTTTCACCCTGATAATGATTACACTATCTTTTTTCATGCTGAGATAAACGGTGTAATTATCGTTTTTCTCGGCCCCTTCATAATCTACTTTTATTTTGGCATTGAAAGTGGTAAAATCTATTTTATTCTTGGCCACTTTGCTCATGATATCAGCAACAATAGCGGCAGAATCTACCACAGGTGTTTCTTTGATCACCACTACCTGGGCTGTATCTTTTTTGGTAATAGCTTCCTGGATCTGTTCTACTTTTTTAACCGTTTTGCAGGAGAAGAGTAGGAAGCTGCAAGCTGCAAGCTTCAAGCTACAAGCTGCAAGTTTTTTAATCACAGTTGATATATTACCATTCATTCTTCTTACTTGATTTTGTTTTACCATCATAAAAACACAGCATTCATAAATCAACAAAATTGTTAACAGCCAAATTCCTCAACTCAACAAATAGTTCCATTCGAAACCCAACATTAAATCAGACATCAGACATCTGACATCTGCGATCCTGTATCCTGCATCATCAGATCTTCCCCGTGCTGCCAAACCCACCTATCCCCCTTTCTGTTTCATCCAATGTATCTGTTACCACCCATTCTATTTTTTCTACTTTTTGTAATACCATCTGGGCAATACGATCGCCTGGTTGAATGGTTTGTTCTTCGGCAGAGAGGTTAATGAGTATCACTTTAATTTCTCCCCTGTAATCTGCATCAATGGTTCCTGGTGTATTGAGACAGGTGATGCCCTGTTTGATGGCCAGGCCGCTGCGTGGACGGATCTGTATTTCATAACCTTCAGGAATGGCTACAAAAAGTCCGGTTGGTACCAGCAAGCGCTCCAATGGTTGCAATACAACCGGTTCTCCGATAGCAGCCCTGATATCCATTCCGGATGACCCTGAAGTAGCATATTCGGGATGGCTGTTTGATGACTTATTGACAATTCGAATTCCAATTCCCATATTTTGCAAAGGTAAGGGCAGACCACCTTAGTCGTCATACTTTCCAGCATGAATTAACAAAGTACCACCGGGGGTTCATTTGTTTCATATCGCTTACCTTCACGCCCAGAATGAAAATCACTAATATGATGCAGATTGACGAGGCATTGAACAAAATAAAAGAAGCGGCCTTCAAATCCGGAAACGCCAATGATCTTATTTATTTCAACTATCATCAATCCAGGTTTAAAAAAATGGCCGAAACGGTAACCCGTATCTGTGCGCCCGGAAGCAGGATACTCGATATCGGCAGTCATTTTTTACATTCATCAGCCCTGCTTTCACTCCTCGGATACCAGGTAGTGTCTATGGATGTGAAAGAATTCTGGGATCTTTCTTATGTAAAGGAAAGAGCTGAAGCGTTCAACCTGAAACCAGTGATAGAAAATAACCTCGAGCAGTTATATGCACTTTCGAATGAACAAGATGCATATGACCTTATTTTATTCACAGAAATTTTTGAACACATCACTTTTAACCCCATCAATTTCTGGAAGCGGGTGCATACACTGGTAAAAGATCATGGAAGGATTTATATAACAACACCCAACTCGCTCACACTCTATGCAATCGCAAAAACGCTTTTCAACCTGCTAAGGTTAAGGGGCATTGGGATGGACGTAAACGCTGTTTTCAAAACCGTCACGTATGGACATCACTGGAAAGAGTACTCTTCCAGCGAAATCAGGTCTTATTTCCATACCCTGAGCGACGGATTCAGTCTATCCATCAGTAAATTCTATTATAAACTACCCGAAGGCCATACAGGCTTCAAAAGCCGTATCAGGGAACTGCTGATGAAGGCAGGCAACTCAATCCCATTCTTTCGCGATGCACTGGAAGTTGTAGTAACGGTAGACAAATCGAAGCCTTGGAAAATCGAAGCACCCGAATACTAGCAGGAGACTTCATTTTACATAAAAACAGTTAAACCATTACAGATTACGTAATTTCAAGTCATGAAGGGTCAACAGCATATTTTGCACAGGTATACGATCAGCAATTCTTTCCTCCGGCAAAGCTGTTTAATATTGGTGGCATCTTGCCTTTTTAGTGCCTGTTTTAAAAATCTTCCCGATAAACAGGTGATCTACCTGAATGATTTTGAAACCAGTCAAAAGAACAATATCATGATTTATGGCACCAGTGGATTAATCGATTCCTCCAAGATCATGTCCTTTAATCAATCCAAAGTGCTGGGCAGGTTCAATAGTAATTATATTGTATTGCAACTGGATCAGGTTCCTGAACACAATGCTGTTAAAATTGAATTCGATCTCTATATACACGATCAATGGGAAGGTAATTATGTACCTCCTGGCGCAACCTATCCCGACTTATGGCAAATGACACTGAATAATTTCCAGATATACCTCACCAGTTTCTCCAATGGGACTCACAACCAGTCTTTCCCAGCAAACTATACAACAGGAATAACGGGTAATAAAGCTTTCAGTAATTCCTGGGCCACACTGCCAGGTGTTTGTTCAGGAGCCGGATCAGCGAAGGGAACGGCTCATTATAAAATAGAACATACCACCGCCCACCAGGGTGCCTTACAACTGGCGCTTAACGATATACCCAATCCGGTAAACAGCCTATGTTTGAAAAGCTGGTCGATCGATAATATTCGTATCACAGCCATTACATATAAATAGCAGCGAACCGTTACATGTCAGTCAACAATACATATGCATCCCTCATCAAGAGGAATTTTTCTGCTATATCCAGTTTCATGCACCTGAGTTTTATACAGGGTGCCAATGTACTCACCCAGATTATCCTCATACCTGTTATTACAAGAATCGTTGGTCTTTCCGCATTCGGACAAATCATGGTAGCCGCATCATATGCGGCTTTGGTATCTATCATTATTAATTATGGCAGCAACCAATCGGGTGTAAAAGATATTGCGCTATACAAAGATCAGCCAGCAAAACTTTCTCAGGTTTTTTATAGTATTTATTTGGTTAGAATCAGTCTTTTTCTACTAAGCCTGTTGGGCCTGTTCGCATTGAAACAAACCGGGTTAATTACGGAAAGTTTCAATCACTTACTTTTCGCCCATATGCTCATTGTAAGTGAAATGCTCAATCCTTTTTTCTTTTTTGTCGGGTTGCAGAAATTATTATTGTATAATATAACCACACTGGTTACAAGAATATTGTCTATTCTCTTGATTATTCTTTTCATACAGGTACCTGAAGATAGTATCTGGGTAAATTTTTTAATGGGTTTAACAAGTACTCTCGGCTATTTTATCCTGTGTTTAGTATTGATTAAAAAATACCGGTTAGTTGATACAAGTTTATCCGCAGGTTTTTTAAAGCAATATGTACGAGAGAATTTCTATCTTACTGGCAACAATATCTGCGTACAACTGCAGCAGTCTTTTTTTCTGTTCACCGTATCAGCCATGGATAACCCCATATTATTGGGTGCTTATTCGCTGTGTGACAAGTTTGTATGGTCATTCCGAATGCTGATCATTTCTTTTTTTAATGTGGTGTATCCCAGGGCCTCTATTATATTTCGGGAGAACCCACTTGCATGGTTACAGCTCAGAAAAAAATTAAGCAAGCTGCTATGGGTTATATTTCTCATCGTAGCCTTACTGCTTGTGCTATTCGCAAATCAACTCGTATGGCTGGTAACTGGCACCAATGATGCATTAAGTGCGTCTTTTTTACAGGCCATCTGTCTCGTACCATTGGTTGCTGCACTTAATTCACTCAATGTTACAGATCTCTTGTTGCGAAACAGGTACCATGATATTTTCAAGATTGCGCTGATTCTTTTGGGCTTATCAGTTATCATATCTGTAATACTGGCCCAATGGGGGCATCCTAATTTATTTGGCTATTTCCCCATACTCAGCGAGATATTCAGCATCCCACTTTATCTCTACTTTATCAGTCGATCAGGCGTTCCTGTGGTTCCAAAAGCAGAATAACTTATTTTGCACCCAAAATCCTTTCAAACATCCAGCTAATGAGATATAGGGCATTTGAAGATATACTGGTATGTCCTGAGTGCAGAATACCTTTACAAATCAATAACCAACAATTAAAATGCAATGGATCATGCGGATGTGAATTCCCGGTTTTTTTCGATATTCCCATCATGATCAGTTGCAAAAATCCTGTATTTCAAGTAAATGATTTTGCCATACAGCGTGCGCCGGATATTTTTTTTAAAACCTATCAGAACCCTGTTTTACGTTTCCTCAAAAAACTAAAACCAGATATCACCCTCAACAGGGTTAGTACAAAAAATTATGCTGACCTGGCTAGTCGAATCGCTGGCATAAAACAACCTAAAATATTGATCATTGGCGGGAGTATTGACGGACAAGGTATTGGTTCACTTAAAAACCACTTACCCCCGGATACCGTTTTAGTAGAATCCGATGTAGCCCATGGCCCCAATACCAATATTATTTTAGATGCCCATGCCATACCATTTAAAGATGAGAGTTTCGATCTGGTAATTGCACAGGCCGTACTGGAACATGTACTTGATCCGTTCCAATGTGTAAGAGAAATTCAACGTGTACTAAAACCCGGAGGAATGATTTATGCCGAAACACCTTTTATGCAACAGGTACATGGAGGTAAATACGACTTTCATCGTTTCACACATTTAGGGCACAGACGTTTATTCAGATCTTTTCGGGAAGAATACAGTGGTGTTATTGCCGGTGCAGGTTCTGCCATGGCATGGTCTGCACTTTATTTTATTACCGCTTTTGCCAGCAACAAAAAAACAGATAAAATACTCAGCTTCGCAGGTAGCTTTCTTGTATTCTGGCTGAAATATGTTGACTATCTGTATAACTTCCGTAAAGGAGGTTCATACGATGCTGCATGCGGTTTGTTTTTCCTGGGAAAAAAAGAGCCTGGTTATACACTAACTGACCAGGAGTTATTACAAGGTTACCATGGACACAAATCGTAATTACCGACACCACAACCATCGTATTGTAAATTTTTATGCACCCAACTGTAGCCATCATACTAGTTAACTGGAATGGATTAGAAGTGACCAGAAATTGTATTGAATCACTCCAATCATTAGATTATGAACAGCATTCAGTAATCTTGGTTGATAATGGTTCAACCGATGGCTCTGCCGATATTCTGGAGAAAGCATATCCACACATAACAGTAATCAGATCTCCCATCAATACCGGTTTCTCAGGAGGCAATAATATTGGTTGCAGGTATGTTTTACAAAAAGAATTCAGGTACCTCCTCATGCTGAATAACGATACCATTGTTGAACCCGATTTTCTTTCTCACCTGGTATCCTATATGGAAGAGCACCCGGAAACAGGCGCCATCCAGCCACGCATCCATTTTGAACACAATAAAACATACATCTGGAACAGCGGCTCATTTTATGCGAAATGGTGGGGATTCTTATACACAAAAAGAGTTGGACGTGCGCCCATCGATTCAGATTTGAAAATAAAACAGGTTGACTGGATTACCGGTTGTGCATTTCTCACACGGACAAGCATTTTACAACAAACTGGCTTACTCGCTGAAAATATGTTTATGTACAGTGAAGATGTGGATTTGTCGTTCAGGATTGCAAAAAGAGGATACAGGCTGATATATCATCCAAATGCATTGATATATCATATTGCAGGGATGTCGAATAAAACTGCTACCAAAGGAAAAGAAGGATATGTACATCCCCTGGTCCATTATTATAATCAACGAAACAGGATCTGGATATTAAAGAAATATACACCAGCATATGCCATCATTACAACTGCCATGGCTAATTTTTTTTACATTTCAATGATAATAGGGTATTTTGCCATAAGAGGAAGATTCAACAAACTCAAAGCTGTGGTAAGCGCTGTAAAAGATGGTCTGCTGGGTGCTATTCAACACCAGCCATTATAAAACTGGTTATCTTATAGCATTACTGCTAAGCCCACCCGATAAATCATGTTTGTATTCCCTGTTATATATATTCTGCTTTTTTGCATTGCCCTGGTGAGAATCATCAAAGGCAAACCAGAAAATGTTTTGCTCTTTATCATTTTTGCACTTCCGGTATACATTACCACACTATCCGTCCTTACCATATATAACCTGAAAAGTTGGGTGCCGATTCTACAGGCCTGCAAGGAACTGATTGTGCTGATTACACTCACCAGTGTTCTCTTTTCCATGAAAAAAAAGCCTAAGCTGTATTTTATCGACTGGTTAATTCTGGCCTACCTTGCATGGCTCTTTCTATATGTTATTTTACCAATCGGGGAATATGGTATCAAGGATAAAATGATAGCCATGAAAAACATGGCTTTTTTTACCACCCTCTATTTCATAGGTCGTTTTTTTGAGCTGACCCGTATAAACCTCAGCAAGTATTTTCACTATTGCTGTTTATTAGCCATCCCGGCTGCCCTGTTGGTCATCTGGGAAGCTTTTACTTATACACATTTTCAAACATTTACCGGCTACGCAGATTATATGTTCTATTTCCTGAACCAGGAACCTTCAGGGCATCATGGACTCAACTGGACTTTCGAAGCGGAAAATGATGGTCCCAAACGATTTGCGAGTTTCTTTGCCAACCCTTTAGACCATGCAGCCGGTACACTGGTAAGTATTGGTGCCATTCTTGCGCTCGCCACCACGAATACACAAAAAATAAAACTTTCTAATTTCCTGTTGATTGCTTTTCTGGCATCTGTATGTTCGATTGTATTTGCGCTGTCCCGTGCGTCCTTCGCCAGTTATCTTTTTATTATTTACGCATACACCTACATTACCAAACGAAAACAATGGCTTGCCTATATTCATTATGGGGGCCTGCTCATGGTAGCCATCGCATTAACCATCATCAGTGATGATATATACCAGTTTATCATCGGCACACTCAATTTCACCAACTCATCCAGTGTTTATCATATTTTACAATGGGTTGAAGGCATAGAAGCCATTTTTAAAAATCCTTTGGGATATGGCATGGGATCGGCCGGAAGAATATCCGGTTTTGCAGGAGAGAATATCGGAGGAGAAAACCAGCTGATCATTATTGCTGTTCAGGCGGGTATGGTAGCTATGGCTTTGTATATAGCTATTTACATAGTACTCACAAAAACAGCCTTGCAAATGGCCAGACAAAGAAAAGGAAGGGCAAGAAAAATAGCCATATTTATAGCTTTGCTGAAACTGGGTATGATTATCCCATTGCTCACAGCGGAAGCAGAATCTTATCTTTACATTGGTTATGTTACTGCTTTTTTCTCTGGTATCATGATCAATATCAAATACAATTCAGATGGTGATAGGAATAGATATTCGCGACCTCAGACTGGCGAGAACAGGACAGAAAACAACACTGGAAGAGCTTTGCCGACAGTTTAAACTGTTGGGCAACACAGCATCGCATACATTTCATTTCTTTGATACTTCCATTCCTGTTTACACCGGCAGGAATAAGTTCATGCTCATCACAGAACATGTACGCCAGCAAATATGGAAACAAATTGTATTGCCTTATAAAGCCTGGCGAAAAAAATGTGACATCGTTTATTGTAATGATTATTTCGCCCCCTATATCCACCTCAACTATACTACTGTTCAGTTATTTCATGATGCTTTCTTTTTTGAATACCCTGAATATTGTAATCGAATTTGGCTACAACTTTTTAAACGCATTGCTATTCCCGCTGCTAAGCGTTCAGCATTCATCATCACACCCACAGCTTATGCCAGGGAGCGGGTTCTGCATTTTACAGGTATTGCACCCGATAAAATCATCGCCATACACCAGGGTCCGAAAACCATTCCCGTTATACAGGACAACACCCCCATACCACAATGGCTGCCTACACAAAAGGGATCACCTTATATATTACATGTAGGTGTACTCGAGAAAAGAAAGAACCTCACTACCCTTATCAAAGCATTTCAATTGTTTAAACAGGCAGGTAATACAGCTTTCAAGTTGGTTCTGGCTGGCAAAGGAAATGGCAAGATGCATTCAGATGATACGGCCCACATTTTACAAACCATACAGGATCTTCAGTTACAGGATGAAGTCATCATGCCCGGCTATTTACCCGATGAGTTATTACATATCGTATACAGCAATGCTACCTGTTATGTATTCCCTTCCGTAAATGAAGGATTCGGTATTCCTGTGCTGGAAGCATTCCAATTTGGCGTTCCTGTAATGGTAGCCAACAACACCTGCTTACCCGAAGTAGGGGCAGATGCAGTGCTTACATTCGACCCTTATAATGTAGAAGAAATGGCCCTGAAAATGCAAACATTGGTTCACGACACCTCACTCCAGACAATGCTGATAGAAAAAGGATATCAAAGATTGAAAGATTTTTCCTGGGAAAAAACAGCAGCTTCTTTGCTTGAGGTATTTGAGATGGCTGTGAGGAAAGGAGTTAGCAGTTAGCTATTAGGGTTAAGGGTTGGGGATTATGCGTTAGGGATTGGGTATGGGAAAGGAAATATAGTATCATACACCATATCTGGAAGCCTAAGGCTTTCAATGTTCTCCTCACAACTGATAGCTAATAGCTAACGCCTAACCCCTACCTTTGAAAAATTAAAAAATAAACAAGGTTTGAGTCATTGGAATAAAAGAATACTGATCATCGGACAAACACCACCTCCCTTTGGAGGACAGGCCATCAATATTCAAAAAATCATCTCCACACTGCAGAAGCAGGAAGTAAATCACCGCTTCATACGTCTGCATTTCAGCGACCAGCTCAATGATATGGGAAGGTTCAATATCACAAAAGCATGGCGTTTATTTACAACTTTTATCAGGATAGTTTTTTACCTCATCACCTACCGGCCACATATTGTTTATTATCCTCCTGCCGGACCTACCCGTAATGCAATCTATAGAGATATGATTTTGCTGCTTCCCATTCGGGTATTGCAGCGGAAACTGGTATTTCATTTTCATGCAGGTGGTTTATCTGATACCTACGAAAGCTTTCCTCCTTTATTACAACCTATCTATCGGTATGTTTACTACCACGCTGCACATGCCATATGTCTGAGCCAAAGAGGAACAAAAGACCCGAAGGCATTGAAAGCAAAACAAATTCATATTATTCCATCCGGAGTCGAAGATATCAGGAGAACCGCTTACCCAGTAAAACAAAATAAGTTCATTGTTTTATTTGCTGGTTTATGCAGTGAGAGTAAGGGTATTTTTGATTTTATTACAACTGTCAGACAATGTCACGCTATCAATCCAGCTATCACCGGCCGTATCATGGGAAAAATATTTGGTGAAGAAGAAGAAGAAGCCATTGCCATTGCCTGTCGGGAGGGAATACTCACACACGAAGGCATCCAAACAGGGGAAGTAAAAAAAGAAATTTTTGCATCGGCCCATGTATTTCTTTTCCCCAGTTATTTTGAGTCAGAGAGTTTCCCTACTGTTATACTGGAAGCTTTCTCAGCTTCTCTACCTGTTATTGCCACCAACTGGAGAGGTATACCAGATCAGGTAACAAACGGATTAAATGGCTACCTGACAGATATACACGACACCAATAAAATGGCCGACAGCATCCTCACACTGGTAGCTAATCCTCTCTTATATCAGCAACTTGCAGCCAATGCCAGAAGCAATTTTGAAACTAAGTACACGATAAGTACTTTTGAAGCTTCAATTTTGTCTTTCTTTAAAACAAATGCATGACCAAATTCCTTGTAACAGGAGCGAATGGTTTTATTGGCACCAACCTGATTCTTTCCTTTCGTACTACTATTAAAACACCTTACAGTGTAATGCTGGTAGATACCGCTGCACCTAAGATACCCCTGTATTCAAACGAAATCTGGACAAAAATCGATTTACTGGAAGAAGAAGCTATACATGCATTATTTACCCAATGGCAGCCCGAAATTGTTGTTCATCTTGCGTCTTTTACCAGCACCGACCCTGAATATGTATTGGAAGATTATAAAGCCAATACCCGGGGTGCAGAAATTATTTTTGAAGCCTGCGAAAAAAACAAGGTTGACTTTCTCCTACACACGTCTACCCAATTTGTCAATCAGGCGCCGGGTTATCCATCGTCGGATACAGACTATGCACCACATACTATTTATGGCACTTCAAAAGTAATATCAGAGCAATTACTGAGGGAAGAAAGATTTCATTTCAATTGGTCTATCATACGTCCCACCAATATTTGGGGGCCATTTCATTTAAGATATCCTTATGAGTTTTGGAAAGTATTAAAAGAGGGGAAATACTTACATCCCGGAAGAAAAAAAGTCATCCGGTCATATGGCTATGTGGGAAATATTTGTTGGCAGATGATTCAGCTGATAGAGCGAAGAAATGAAACCGCAATAGCAAGACAGGTATTTTATGTAGGAGACAGACCTATGAACATGTATGAGTGGACCAATGCATTTTCAATAGCTATACTTAAAAAACCGGTTCGTGTGGTACCAACATGGTTTGTATACCTGTTGGCTTTGGCGGGTTCGGCATTAAGAAAAATGGGCATTGGATTTCCGATCACTTTGTCGAGATATAAAAGCATGACAACAGACAATCCTGCTCCAATGGACAAAACCTTCACTATATTGGGAGAACCTCCTTATCAATTAGCGGATGGTATCAGAGAAACAACTGAGTGGCTGGAAATATGGTGGAAAAAACAAGACGAAAACAAACCTGCATGAATCAATCCGTTGCACCTAAAATAAACATTGGTGGTACCGGTATCAGCCAGGTGTCGCTGGATGAGACCATGCATTTATTTGATCAGTGGATTGTAAGAGGAGAAAAAAGAAGAGTTTGTGTTACACCTGTCAATTGTGTGGTATGGGCACATAGAAATCAGTCGCTCCAACAATTATACAATAGCGCCGATCTCACTTTATGCGATGGAGTACCACTGATATGGGCCTCCAGGTTTTTGGGGAAAGGGGTTTTAAAAAGCAGGGTAACGGGGCTCGATTTGTTGCCGCGCTATATTGCCCGTTGCCATGAGCAAGAGCATAGCCAGTTTTTTTTAGGGGCTAAAGAAGGAGTAGCAGAAGAACTCAGAAAACAGAGTGAAGAAAAATATCCGGGCATTCGCATTAGCGGGGTGTACTCACCACCCTTTGCTGAAAGATTTTCTGTAGAAGAAAATGAAAAAATAATTCGCCTGATTAATGAAGCAAAACCTGACATTTTGTGGGTGAGTCTTACTGCACCCAAACAAGACTTTTGGATTCAGGAACACTTACACAGACTTGATGTAAAAGTTGCAGTTGGTGTAGGTGGTGCTTTTGAAGTAGCAGCTGGTTTAATTGATCGTGCACCTGCTTTTATGCAAAAGAATGGTCTTGAATGGCTTTACCGGTTTTACAAAGAACCACGCCGATTATTCAAACGTTATTTCATTGAAGCTCCGGCATTTTTCCCGATTATTATCCGGCAGAAGATGGGGAGAAGGTTGGGGATTAGGTATTAGCTATTAGGAGGAAAATAGAAAAACCTTTGGCTTTACGATATATTTATTCAGCCTCTCTTCTCAGTCCCTAATAACTAAGCCCTACCCTCCTGCTTTCAAAGCCACTACCAATACCCCACTCACAAATACCAACAAGGCAGCTCCGGTTAATACTCCTTTCCACCAGTCTGTTTTATTATCTTTCAACGGTAATATCGGGGCATCCACAATCTGCACAGTTGGTGTTTCCTGGATAAGTGAGGTTTTACTGATTTCCAGGTTTTTGACTATTTCTGCATAAATCGTTCCCTGAATTACTTTATCTCTTGATGATATCTCTGCTGACACCTCGGGTATAGCATATACCGGATTTAAATCTAACAACTGACGATTGGCATCTGCTGCAGAATATGTTTTACGGTTTAATGCATATAACAAACTATCGGCTTTATCCTGGAGTCTTTTCACATTGGTAGAAAGCCTTTTTGTTTTGGTATCGATATAAAAATCTGTCGCCACTTTTAATAATTGCTCACAGAAAATCACACTCAGCATCTCACTTCTGGTTGATACTGCCAGTTCAAAAAAACCAAGTTTTTTATCCGGTTTCGCAATAACCAGTTCCTTTTCAAGGATATTTTTAATGATGCCCTGCTGCAACAAACTATCTTCTACCCTGCTCCTTGTAAGACTATTTGGCACAAAGAAAATTGGTTTCCCGATTTTGCTATTCTTCGCCCATTTTTTATTTAACCCGTAAACCGCAACATATTCATCTGCCAGCGACTTTTTTCCTGTACGATCAATGGGCAACAATAAAGTTTTTCGAATTAATGAAGGACTCTTTAAAAGTTGTAAAACATTATCTCCAGACAAAACACCGTTTCCACCTGAAAGATTACCTATATCAACCCCAAACTGACCTGCGAGTGCAGACATCAGAGATCCACCCCCGCCCACTTTCGACTCTTCTACTACAAAAGTAATACTAGCCCTGTATGAAACTGGTTTCCACCAGGTATAAGCAAGTCCTGCTGATCCGCCTATAAGAGCCGCCAGCAATAATAATTTCCATTGTTGCAAAGCATACAGCATCCAATGCCAGAGTTGTTTGAATTGCCCCCATAAGGAAAACGATTCTTCTTCCATTTCTGTACTTGTTATCTGTTGGTCCTGCGTCATGCTGATGTTAATTTATGATTTTTTTGGAATTAGCTATTGGGAGTTACGTATTAGGAGGATAATAGAAAAGCCTTTGGCTTAAGGATATATTTTATTCTGCCTCTCTTCCTAATCCCTAATAGCTCATAGCCAACTCCTAACTCCTACCTCCTCAACACCGCAATTAAACTAATCACAGTTGCCAAGGTGCCTGCAAGGGTAGATATTTCGAGAACAGAAAGTCCACGTCTCTCCGAGCCTGTTCTTGCGGGTACAATAATTTTACTACCAGGTGTTACTTTCGGATATCTTCTGAAAAACAAAAATCTGCCAATTTTTTTATTCATCCCATTACTGTACTGAACGTATGCTTTTTTCAGGTTACCACTATCGGTTACACCACCTGCACTTGAAATATAACTCATGAAATTGGCATCCGAATGATTAACAATTTGCGGATTAAATACCGCTCCTTTAATCTCTACAAAAGGAACACTGCGTGGAATATAAATGCTGTCATTGGGCAACAATATAAATTTGTCGAACTGCGATTCTTTTCCTTCCAGCAGGTTATTGGTCGCTACTCTTAGCTGGTTTCTATATACCTGTACATCACTTAATGCAGCAAAAGGAGAAATACCACCTGCCCGCTTTAACACATCCTGGATGGTTTCATCTCTTCTTTCGAGCACATAGTCGCCTTCATACAGCACTTCACCTCTCATTTTAACACTACCCAGTGATTGATAGTTGAGCAGCTTAGGTACAAAAATATAATCCAGTGGTTCCAGTAAATAGGAGGAAGTATTTTTAGACAAGGCAGAATCAACCGCCACCGTAATCATGTTCAGTAAACGGTTGGCAAGTGTATCTGCACGATTCTTTGAAAGGCGTGAAATTTCCACTTTATGCGTGGCTGCATCGTTGGTAAAACCGCCCGACATTAAGATAGCATCTTCCAGTGTCATCCCTTTACGAAAAGCAATTGTGCCGGGTTTCTGCACATTTCCATTAACGGTGATGTACACCACCGATTCAAGATCGCCACGCGTATGAATCACCACCGAATCTTCTCTGAAAAGGGGTATGTCTTTTTCAGTTCCGGCCAAGAGCTCTTTCACACTAAAGGAAACCAGTAAAGGCTCTGTAGTACCCGGTGCCTGCCGACGTATATATCCGCGATTTAAAAATGCATCTTCTCTGAGGCCATTTGCTTTTTGTATCAGTTGTAAAAGCGATAGCCCACTGGTGAGTTCATAATTGCCTGGTTTTTGTACCCCACCTGAAATCATTACCCGATTCACAAAACGATTGCTTACCTGCTCTACAAAAACTGAGTCGCCATTGCGGGGAATAAAATAACTGAAATCACGTTCAGCAACATCTCTGAATACAATACCCTTCGGATCTGTCTGAGCTACTTTTACAACCTCTCTCACCGCCTTATCACTCCAGCCCCCCGCATATTTAAACAGATCTGCCATAGTTTCTTTATCCAGCAATTCATACACAAAAGGTCTTTTCACTGCACCACTCATGGTTACATGTTTGGCATAAAGAGGAAAACGAATCACATCCCGATCCTGTAAACGGATGTCCTGATCCAATATCCCCTCCTGTAGAAATTTATAAAAGTCAATAACTGCTAACAGTTTATTATTACGAATCAATTCAATGGCCCTTAGCGAACCATTTTTGGCCGGACCTCCCGACAAATACAATACATTGAAGAAACCCGCCAATGATGATACTGTATAATCGCCCGGACGTTCGGCTTCTCCAATCACCGTAACCCTTACACTTCTTACATTACCCAGTGTAACCAATAATTGTGATTGCCCGCTTGCAAGTGCCGGATAAGGCAGACGGAGTTTGTTTTTGATGCGGGTAGTGGCCTGCTCTATACTCAGGCCGTTTAACTGTATAAGTCCGGCATGTGGCAATTCAAAATTACCTTCCCTGCTTATCTTCTGTGTATGAGTCAGCTCATTTAAACCCGTAATACTAAGAATCAGTTCATCACCCGGTCCCAAAATATAATTGGCAGGTGTAGCCATATTAATATTGGGTGTAAAACTGGAAAGTGGGTTATTAAAAAAATCGAACCCATAATAGGGTGAAGGAATACGTATATCCGGCATCTCAAATTTCCATGTTGAGTCGCGAACAAAACGAGCCGTATCCGAAATAAGGTTGTCTTTGTTAAAGGAAGTTTTACCAGAAGACTGTAATTTAACCAACCGCTTTTTCAAAGCATCCACCTGCGTGGGATCAAGCCCTCTTCTCACAAGCTCTTTTATGGCATCATTTTCAGTCATACCCGCTTTCTGGCTCTGTTGCCATAGTTGGGTAATCTGCTGATCAGACAACTGGTCAACTCTATCGATTCTTCGTTGAGCCAATAGTTCCTGCTGGTAAACACCACTCATGCACACAAACAATAAAAGAATGATTTGTTTCATCTTGATATTAGGTATAATGGCAAATATCGGTTTAAATAATTATATAGGGACAGGAGTTAGCTGTTAGGGGTTAGGTATTAGCTGTTAGGTATTAGGGGTTTGGGAAAGAATGGCTAAAGTACATCATATCAAAAAGATGAAATTTTTCTACTCCCCTCCCAACACCTAATACCTAACAGCTAACCCCTAATAGCTAAAAGCTACCCTATCCTAAAGCCCAAACTGAAAACCAAGGTTCCACCAGGCAGTATTGCTTCTGCTACCGGAAACGAGATCTTCTCTTCTTTTGTTGCTGTATGATGTATAAAAATAAAAACCTGGTATCCATTGGTAATTAGCTTCTATATACCAGGAAGCAGCATTGTATATTGGATTGAATAAAAAATCAGGCTGAGGGGTCTGAAAATATTGCTGATCCAGTGAACCTGCACCTCCCTTGCGAACATACTCATATCGTAATAGCCATTTCAAACGGGGAATGGGGGTGTATTTGGCAAACAACAATAAACGATCCGCATTGCTACCCATCCAGTCGCCCATCACATAATCATGATTGGTATAATTTTGAGCTGGTTGTAAATTACGGTACACAAACGGACGAATCTTTGTGTATTCAACACCAACGGTAAGGTAAGACAATCCTACATCCGTTGTATTGAAGCCTAGAGTATAACCCAACTGGTTTCTACTTTTGGTTCGGTTGAATAAGCTGCCCACCCTTATTTCATCCACAAAAACAGAACCATACAAGTGTGTATTTTTCAGGTGATTCCTGGAACTCAATTGTAAAAACAACTGACCGTTTGATCCTGCATTGATATTATCGTTATTATTGAGCAGATCATATGCTTTGAAAAAAACAACAGGAATTAAATAGCCGGCCTGTAAACGCTCACTGTACACTACCGACTCTCCCAGGTGAATATCCAATCCTTTAACCGGCGTAAACTGCAAACTATGTGAAGCCATAAATTTAGGAACGAATACATCTCTTCTTCCCCCAAAAGGCGAGTTACCGGTATTATAACTACGGTTCGAATCAATCAGGTTAGAATTTAACCAGGCATGTGTATAGTTAAATTTGAGCCAGGGAAGCGGTTGAAAATCGAAGCGCAGATAGGGGTAAGTGGGTGCTTTATCAGACAATACAACCCTTCCGTTTTGTCCATAACCCCATAATAAATAATCCTGGCCAAAAGCAATGGCACCTTGCTTCCAGGCGTAAGAAACAGCGCCCCGCAGTTCGCTGAAATTGTGACTTTTTTTATTGGCTGCTATCTTTCCAACAATACCCGTTAATGAACTTTCATTACGTAATGTATCAATTCCCTTACCCTCTTCGGTGATGTCATGAAATGAAAGATGCCAGGCCCAGTGTTTCCCTGCATACCCATATAATCGTGCACCCGAACCATAGGTTTTTACAGACCTTCCGCCACCGAGTATACCCCCGCCACTCAGAATCGGATCAACACGCATCAAAAAATCTTTTCCTGAAACGACCAATGCCCGCCAGCGTTTCCATGAATCGGTCTTGAAAAACTGTGCCTTTGCAGTATCAGTACCCATGATGGCCTGCTGATCAGAAAAATCACGTTGATAAAATAACAGTTCCTCCCGCTCTACCCTGGTCAACAAATTAGTTTTCTGCGCCAGTGAATCCAGACAACCTGCCAGGTACACCCTTGTTAAGGGCCTGATCTGGTCGTCAAACTTAACCAGTCCTTTCTGCGCCATCCGATACAGGTATTCATAAATATCACTCCTGTGCTGCTCATACACAGCCTGCGTGTTTCCTGTAACGATAAAAAAGAGAAGGAAGAAAGTAACGAGAATATGTTTCATAGTAAATGGAGGGGGCTGGGGTTAGATGCCAGGTATTAGGTGTGAGGGAGAAAGGCGTAATAAAAAATATATTAAAAAGCCGAAGGCTTCTCTAATGTCCTAACCCCTAATAAGCATTCTGATCACCTCTGAAAATATTAATAATCGTTTGTAAAATAATCTGGCAATCGAGCCAGAAGGTCCAACGGTGAATATAGTATAGATCGAAATTTACTCTTCTTTGCATGGATCCGGGTTCACGTGTTTCACCACGACATCCATTCACCTGGGCCCACCCGGTAATACCCGGCTTCACCAGATGACGCTGCATATAATTATCAATAGTATGCATGGCTTCAATATTAAGAGGTGTTGGGTGCGGCCTTGGTCCAACCACCGACATATTGCCAAGTAGTACATTCCAGAACTGCGGCAACTCATCGAGGTTCGATTTGCGCAACAGTGCACCAATTTTAGTTACACGGGGATCGTCTTTCCTGGCCTGCAGGTAACGTCCATCAGCATCTGTGTCGCTACTCTCTTCAACCATGGTTCTGAATTTATAACAGGTAATCTTTTGGTTGTTCAATCCCCATCTTTCCTGTTTAAAAAATACAGGCCCCTTCGAACTTATTTTGATCATCGTAGCAATCAGTGGTAATAACCACCAACCGATCAGTAAAAAAAACAATAAAGCGAACAGTACATCAAAACTTTGTTTTAATAACTTATTCTCCCATTTATCAAGTGGCAGTTCGCGAATACTGATGACTGAAAGCTGCCCGATATTGTTCACCTGAACAGAAGAGGAACTGTACTGGTGAATATCGGGTAAAATACGAACACGTACTTTATGATAATCACATACTTCTATGCAATCCTGTATCTGTTCTTTTTGCTGGTTGGGTAGCGCAACAATAACCTCATCTACTTTTTCTTTTTGTAATACACCTGAAAGTTGTTGTATTCCACCATAATACATACAACCATTCATGGCTTTTTTCTGATCATCAATAAATCCTATACACTTGTATCCATAGTAATAGTATTTATTGATGGTTTCATAAAACTCATATGCTGCAGGCGTAACCCCCACAATCAGGAGATTATCATATAAACGCCCCTGGAAAAGTGCCGAGTGCAGGTATTTGCGGATGATATACTTGGTAAAAAACAGGAATAGAAATAACATACCTGCATGCCATACCAGAAAGACCCTGCTGTGTTGAACCTGTTGCTGTAAAAAAAACAGTACAGAACTTAACAGAATGGTATAGATGATCAGCGTATAAATGACAAAAACAATCTCCTCAGAGTATTTATTGGAACGTCGGTCGCGGTATAATTTAGAAACAGAGGCAGAAAGGTACCACACTAAAAGTGCCAGCAGAATGGGTAAATAGGAGGGAATATTGTTACTGAGTAAACGGTTACCGGAATCTAGTTGGTACGACAGTATATAACTGATCCCAACCAAAGGAGCATCGATGATATAGCGAATTAAAGTATACCGGTTAAACGATTTTCGCATACGGATATGGATTTCAAAGCTAAGACCCTATTCAGGATCTTACCGATGCTTGAAGGGTAAAATTATAAAAAAATACAATATCGTGGGATTAGCAGTTAGGTATTAGCAATTAGGGGCTAGGAGGAAAAAGAAAGGCCTTCGGCTTTCCGATATGTTTCACTATACCCTTCTTCCCAACCACTAATTGCTAATACCTAACTGCTAATCGCTAAAACCTATACGTGACCTGCAACTTCCCGCTAAAATTCAAAAACTCATTTCCGGGAGCAAAGAAATTATTGGGATCAACCTGAATGATGAGCCACTGGTAATTATAGGACCGGATCAGACCCATCTGACCGGATAAAAATACCCTACCCAGGGGCCAGTCGGCTTTCACCATACCTGCAAGATCAATCCAATGACGGCGAAAATCCTGGAGGTATTCAAAAGCCTGGTAATAAAAATCACTGTTATAACGTACCCTTTCGAATTGAATCCCTATCCTTCTCAGACCCTTCACCCAACTTAGTTCTATGGTCTGACTATTACTACCCGGACCAATGCCTGCTCCTATCGATCGCCCTCTGTTGGTGTAACCCTGGCGCACATAAGCGTGGGTGTACCAACTGTCGGGGTTACGGATCAGCTCAGCGGCGGGGGCCTGTAACTGTGCCAGCTCTGCTACCAATTGAATATGGCTGTTATTTTTGCTGTTAAACAATTTTCGGAAACCAGCTACATAGGCCCTTCTATAGGCATCGGTCTGAATCAGGTTCCAGGGCATCAAAGAAATATCCTTGCGACCATATTCCATATAAATTTCTGCCTTCTCAGCAGGCATCAGGTAGCGAACAAACAAAGAACCCATGGAGGCTTTTTTGCCATTGCGTTCATTGGCCGTTCTGCCTCTGCCCAAAAACCCCTGAAAAGGCAATACATCCAGCGGATTTGAAATATCTTCTGTATAGAGGTAGGATGCTTTCGCAATACCCAGGTATAAACCCTTTGTCCATTTAGGGTTCCAGGTCAAAACCATTCCGGTCATATAACGATCCTTATCGGGTTTGGGAACATAGACAAAATTGCCATTGAACACGCTGTTGATTCTTGGAGGCAACATACCAGATGCTTCCAGTTTGCCGCCCATGATTTGTCCCTCAAAACTGCCTATACCGGTACGAATGGGTGAATGTGTTTCAATGGTCCAATGCAGAAAGCCCGGAGCGTTATTACTCATGATCAGCGCATTTCTGTAACCCGGACCCCACCACAAGCTTTCGGAAGATATACCGACTGCTATTTTTTTTGTGCGATACTTGATAAACGACTGCCCAGGATAAAAATTAGTCTGCGACTGAGTACCAAACTGCTGTGGAATATCAATCGTATTCCAAACCCGGTACCGATCGGCCCAGGCACGGTTACCCAATTGCTGAGAGAACCCTTCATAGGCGCGGTTCTCGGCACTTGTCCATTCAGGTGACAGCTGAATCTGTACCCTTTTGCCGATATTGGCGTATATGCCAATACTTCCCAAAAGCTGTAAACCCCTCGAAGGCAATAAACTACCTCCGTTCCATTCATAGGGTAAAACGCTATGGTACTGCTGGGTAAGTTGTAAGGGTAGCATACCCACCGAAAAATTTTTCCACTGGATATTGGCCGAAGTCTTAACCTGAAGCAAACTATCCAGTTTCAGCAGCGGCACCTGACTGGCATTCACCATCCATGATCGTTCCTGCAAACTACTGTCTCCTGCCAGTTGTTGTACCCTGAGCAATTCCTTCAATCGTTCATGATGCAATTGCTGTGCACCTGCCCATTCAGTCAGCAAAATAAAAATTATCCAAAGAGATATGCGCATAAATGATGATTGTTGTGTAGGAGGAAGGGGTTAGCTATTGGCTTTTAGCTATCAGGAGTTAGGGATATCTGAAAGTTAGTATTGTCTCCGGGAAACATGCTTGTGCTACTTTTCGAAGCGGTGAGTAATCTTATGTGTCAACAGGCTAGTACGGTTCAAAAGATTTCAACAAATACATACCTTCCTCCCAACCCCTAATAGCTAACCCTTAAAACCGATACTGCAACCCAGCCTGCACATGTAAATTCATGGTATTTACACCTGCCTGCCAGGCATAACCTCTTGATCTGATCAGTTCTATTTTTCCACCCAGTATCCATCGGCCTTTTATCCATTGTGGCGTAAATCCAAAACCAAGATCAATCCATTTCTGTGATCGGTTAACGGGGTCGCGGTTAATCTGTTCAATGAAAAAACCTAACCGTTTTTCAGCGCTAACCAGGTTCACGCCTGCATACAATGCATCGGCTCCAAAGCCATATACAGACCCGAGTATCTGGTTATCCTGCGTGTATCCTTCTATGATTTGACCATGTTCATACCAGTTACCCGCATTTCTCACCATATGATCCGGCGTCTGACTCATCTTGGTAAGCTCGAGGGTAATATCTATCCAGCGATGTTCACCAGCTTGTGGAATCAGTTTTTTAAACCCTACAATATGGGCTGCTGAATGTCCTGGCCCCAATAAATAATCACGGGTATTGAATTTATAATCGTTGTATCCGTATTCAATGTAAAATTCAAAATGTTGTTTGGGGAAGAGCCAGCGCAAAAAGAAAGATGCGACTTGATCACGGTCTATTAAATCTTCATTGGCCACATTTTTTTTCTGTCCTCCCAATGCTATCACAGGGAAATAACGTTCAAAAGCACCGAGTGTATTGGTAAGTGAATCCTTACTATAGGTTTGCACGACCCTATTGATGCCTACAAATAAACCGGGTATCCATTTGGGTTGATAGCTTACGGTAAAAGCACTGAGGTAACGCTTTTGTTGCCCCATTGATGGATTCGCTGCCAGCAGGTGCCTGTTTTCCATCGATCTGTCTCCATCCGTACGCAACCACCCACCAATTAGTTTCCATTCAAAGCTTCCGACACCTGTTGACAAAGGTCTTCTACTACCCACAAAAAAATGGGTAAATCCCGGAGCCTGGTAAGTCATCAGCAGGCTGTTCCGAACACCCGGCCCCCACCACTGGTTAGCAGTAGAAATACCGATCCTGAACCCTCCTTTTACCAGTTGCAACGTTGACTGTCCCGGATAAATACGTTGAAAAGATTTCCCGCTATTGTAGCCAAACTGTGGGGTAGCAGTATAGCGGCTATTGGCGGCCCATATAAGTTCAGGAGCCAGTTGCATTTCTACAAAACCGGCTCTTACCTGCACACCTCCACTCAATCGGGTCTGTAATCCTTTGGCTGCTATCATAGATCCATCATTACCACCAAATGGGTGTCTGCTATTGAATTGATGAGTCCAACTAATAGGTAATAATTCAATAACAGGTTTTTTAAAACTCGAGGTAATTGAATCCGCATTCACAGCAAAAGGAATGGTTCTGAGTGTAAAACTCTGGTCAGTTCTACCCTTTCCCAATACCTGCTGATCACGCAGTTGCTGATCACGCAACAGACCTGCATCGAATGTTTGTGATGTCGCATGAACCATGCTCAGCAACAAGAAAACAGGGAGTAAGGCTTTTGGAAGGGTCATTAGGGATAGTGGTTAGGTGTTTGGGGATGGATATAGGTAAAAAATTGTATTGGTCTCGGGATTATATAGCACAAGCGTACCCCTTACAATTGTTTAGTCGAATTTAAGACCGTAGAAAAAATAAGCTGACTGCTGGTTATTACCTGTACATCTGTTCCTGAAAATATCAGGCACTCAGTAGTAAGCGTTATCAGAGAATTCGTGAACGCAATCATCGATCGAAACGCTTCTTTCAAAGGGACTCCTATGGATAAGATGATGTAACGAAATGCGTGCAAAACAAAGTCCAATTATTCAAATCCGACATCTGACATCAGATATAATACATCTATTCATACTCCGTTTTCCCTTTCTGAAAAGTGAAAGAAAGTGCTGAAATTTTGTCTTTCAATAATGTATCACCGGCAAAAAGATGACTGATCTTTTGTTTCTCCGTAATCGGTGTGTATACCCTTCTGGCCATGGCATCACATTCAAATTTAGCATCTGCGGTAGTCATTTGAACGGGTGGTGTTTTCTGTGACCAGGCTGAGGGACCACGCAGGTATCCTACGATATCCATTTCCCTGGCTACACGACAAAAGCGAATGGCATCCACCACGATACCACCGCTATTCGGGCTATCCTGCACGGATAATCGTGCGGTGAGTTCATACCTGGCACCAGCAAAACCATATGCTACCAAGTCTATATTACATACTTTATTGTCAGTACCCATGTATTCTCCACCAGGACGTTGTACAACCGTTAATGAAGGGCCTGCAAACATGGTCATTCCTTCCAGTCCTTTTCCACGTACAATGGACTGACCACTCAGTACATTTTCTTTCGATACATGTTTATTGTGCAATCTGGCTTTTTCAGCCATATTAAGAAAGTCGGTATTGGCAGATCGGCCATTGATGATATGTTCCTGACCCTGAGTAGTACCTGCTGCCATATTCATTTGTATATGCTGGGTAACTACCAGACCTGCATCCATCATACTGCCCTGTAATACTTCCGACAAACGGCTGGCTCCGTAACTGGAGCGCATATCGCTGCCTACAATGGTTACTTTATGTTGAATGGCCAGTAGTTCAAGTGCTGCTGCATCTTCTGTTGAAATAAAAGTGGGCATACAATTAATCACATGTACACCTGCTTCAATGGCATTGGTGATATACCATTTTGAAGCCTCTTCAGCTCCTACAGGCATATAGTTGAGCAGTATATCAACTTTATGTTTTTTCAGGAGCTCTTTATACTCATCCGTACTGATCACATGGGCTTTGGTATCTTCCTGGAAGGTAATATCACCATGGTATCTTTTCATATGTGGTGCAATACCATCCAGTGTAGGGCCGCGAAAAGTTCTCGCATTGGTCTCGATACACTGAAATTTAGAGGCAGGATCAATTACCCGCATATTGCAGTTGGGTTGTGCATACAAAGCCTCCTGCAAAAAAGTATCCACTTTACGAGCATCAATATCAAAACCCAATACAAATTCAATATCTTCTGTTTTATAGCCGCCAATCTCAGGGTACATCAACCCAATGGTATTCTCTGGATTTCTCAGATAAAATTCAACGCCTTGTACAAGTGCAGAAGCGCAAGACCCAATGCCAGCAATGGCAACCCTTATTTTAGTAGACATGTGTGTGTAGTAGTTAAAAAGATTGCGAAGTTAAGGGAAAGTCCGGAAGACCGAAAGTCCGAAAGATAAACGCTTCGCAGCCCTGTTGATTAAAACTTAATTAGAATCAAGCCTCGAGTGCTAGCCGGACAAATCCCGACTACGTTCGGAGAGCGGTGGAGAAAATAACCCTGAACGAAGTCGAAGGGGGGTGCTTGTCCGCCTTTGGAGGGCCTGTCCGCCTCTGGAGGATATAAAATAGATAACGTTATAAATTAGTAGCAGCCCTCCTACAAGCATTATTTTTTAACCACCGAGTTACACAGAGTGAGGCACGGAGTTGCACAGAGGTTAGCGAAAAAATAAAGTAGATATGCCTTCCACTACCCATTCAAATCCGACATCCCGCAGGATCCTTCGGACTGAGATCCGCCATTCTACATCAAAAAAATCCTGAGGAGCATCTCTGTGCGCTGGCCGTACAAATCCCGACTTAGTCGGGAGAGCGATCGGGTTGTCCTTGATTTTTCTTTGTTACTTTCTTTGTATCAAGACAAAGAAAGTAAACGGAGGGTTACATCCTCAAATAAATCACCTTAAAAAGCAACTTTAGATTTGAATCTCTACAAGCTATCAAAAGATCCTTCGTCGTGAACTCGATCTGCGATCGAGACACTCCTCAGGATGACTCGCTGAAGAGGATCAGAAACTGTGTTGGCAAAGCCAACACATTCACATCTTTCGGTCTTCCGGACTTCACCCCACTTTCATCGTCACCACATTCGCATCCTTGCTCGCTTCATTCTTTTTATCCAGTTCCGCAAAAACAGAGTTGTTGCTGACAAATTCGGGAACAAGCTGTTTCATTTTAGCCACCATATCCATGGTATTGGCCCTTTGCTTGGCAAGACGGATCAGATCGGCAAATTCCTGTTGAATAGCTTCAATGGCATTGGTTCTTACTTTGGCGATCATGATTTTTTCATGATAAGTAGGAAGGGTATTTTCAGAGTCCATCAGGAGCTCTTCATAGAGTTTTTCACCCTGACGTAAGCCGGTGTATTTAATATCGATGTCAATGCCGGGTACATACCCATATAAACGGATCATTTTTTTGGCCAGGTCAACAATGGGAACGGGTTTTCCCATATCGAATACAAATATTTCACCACCACTTCCCATGCTGCCTGCTTCTAATACCAACTGACAAGCTTCGGGAATTGTCATAAAGAAACGCGTGATATTCGGGTGAGTAACCGTAACCGGTCCACCTTTTTCTATCTGTTCTTTAAAACGTATAATAACCGATCCGTTCGATCCTAGCACGTTACCAAAACGGGTGGTGATGAATTTGGTGAATTTCTCCTTATCGCCGCTGTTGGCGGAAGAATGATACAAAGACTGTACATAACATTCTGCCAGTCTTTTCGAAGCCCCCATTACATTGGTAGGGTTCACCGCTTTATCGGTTGACACCATTACAAAACGATCTACATGATACCTTACCGATAAATCACAGATAATCTTAGTCCCCATAACATTGGTTAGGATGGCTTCCGATGGACAAAGCTCCATCATTGGTACATGTTTGTAGGCAGCAGCATGATACACGTAATGAGGTTCATACATGGCAAACATCTCCTGCATACGGTCCTCATTGGTTACATCGCCGAGATAAGGAATACAGGCTGTTTGGGTAGTGATATCCTGTAATTCTAATTCTAGCTGATGCAGTGGTGTTTCAGCCTGATCGCAGAGAATAATCGTATGTGGCTGAAATCTTAGTAACTGGCGAACTATTTCGCTACCGATAGAGCCGGCTGCTCCAGTTACAAGTACTCGTTTACCCTTTACCTGATTAGCAATTTCTTCATTATTAATCCGTATAGGTTCTCTTTCTAAAAGGTTTTCGATTTTTATCGTTTGCAACTGACGCGCAGAAAATTCACCGTTGATCCATTTATCAAGCGGAGGAACATTTAGTACTTTAATATCATGGTCAAGACAAAAATCGACCAGCTCATTTTTTTTATCGGGAGCCATATTAAAGGCCGCAATAATTATCTCATCTATTTTCTGAGATAATGAAATGGATTGCAAATCCAATCTATGCTGAATTCTAACACCATCAACCACCTTTCCTACCTTTCTCACATCATCATCAATAAATGCAACTACAGTTACATTTGAGGTAGCATCATGTTCTAATACTCGTTTAGTTGCAAAACCAGCTTCTCCTGCACCATAGATAATAACATTCTTTCGATCCATTTTATAGTTCCTGAGATAAGAGAATGCATACTTTACAATCACCCGGTACGAAATCAAAAAAAGAAAACTAAATAAACTGTATATGATCAGAGTTACTGTCGGAAAGTTTAATGCTCCCCCTGTATTAGCAGATACTAAGCCAATAAAGAATAATACTGAGGTTGTCATTAAAATTGCGTAACAAATACGCAGCGCATCCTGAATTCCCGTATAACGAATGATACCCGCATATGTCCTGAAGTTGATGAATACAATTGAATTTATTAATAATAAAATCAAGAGATTTCCACTCAAGGCCTGACCACCTATTGACTCAAATGATAAGTTGTACCTGACCAAATGGGCAAATACCATTGCAAATGCACAAATGCCCGAATCGATCAGGAAAATAATCCAACGGGGAACAATGTTTATTTTTTTAAACATAACTTCGATTTCAACAACCTTATAATATAGCTAAATGCCTGATAAATAAGGCTTTATTCTTAAATCGATATCTAAAGATAGTAAAATTGATTAAAAAACGTACTAACAGCTGTATCTGCCATCATAGATGAAACGGCATGACTCTGAACTATTTACTTTCAGGCTTTATTTAGAGAAACATAATGGATTAAAACGGTTAAAAGAGTCAGCCTGGAAATGGATATGATTTGATTTCACTTGCACAATTGAATAAACAGACAGGGATAAGCAAACTTTTAACCCATAAATTCTTCCATAGTGGTATGATTTGCAGCATTGATATTTTTTCTTTTCAAGACATTAACACAAGTCATATATAATATTTTAACATCTAAAAAAAATGACTGCCTTTCAACATATTGTATATCGAATTGAAACTTTTGGTCCCAACTAATTGCATTTCTCCCATTCACCTGTGCCCACCCAGTTATGCCCGGTTTGACGTTGTGTCTTTTTGCCTGCTCAGGTGAATATCTTGACATATATTGCATTAAAAGTGGTCTTGGACCTACTAAACTCATTTCACCTTTTAAAACATTCACTAGCTGCAATAATTCATCAAGTGAAGTAGATCTTACTACCCTCCCAAATTTTGTAATCCTTTGTTCATCCGGTAATGAGTTCCCATTTTGATCGTAAGCATCTACCATTGTTTTGAATTTAATAATCAGAAATGGTCTCCCCTTATATCCGGGCCTTTGTTGAAAAAAGAAAATCTTCCCTTTGTTGCTAAAACAAAGAAAAACCATCGTCAGAATTATTACGGGTGAGAAACAAACGAGCAATAACAGTGAAATCAAAAAATCTGCAATAGGCTTAATATAATTTCGATACATAAACAACCAACTTCTTTAGAAAAGTTTTAGTCAAATTAAGTAACTAATTTCATGACATTTTTTTAGAATAAAATCACCTTCAATAGTAGTATCTGATAAAAAATGTCTGTTTATTTTACCATCTAGTGCAGATATAAATCCTGTCATTCAGATTTTAAAAATTAAACTCCCACTAAACAAGTATTTCTCAGAAAAATATTTAATCTAAATTAATTTTACCAAATCTATTTTGCTGATTAGATATGATGAAAGATTACTATCCATTAATATTATCTATCCATGTATATCAGTTAAAATGCCGTACAATGAGCACTTACAATTTAAACAGTTTTGTTAGCACTACAAAAATCCTGTTAAATTCCGCTTCGCTTAAATTAGATCCACTTGGTAGGCATAGTCCCGTTTCAAACAATTTTTCGCATAACCCAGTGCCAAAAAAAACTGCCCCCTTATAAACTGGTTGCATATGCATTGGCTTCCAGAGAGGTCTTGATTCAATATTTTCAGCATTAAGTGCCAATCTTACTGTTTCTCTTGTAATACCACCTGTTAATGTTGGGTCTATTAATATAGCAGTAAGCCAATAATTACTAAAGAAATCATTATTGGGCTCTGTCTGAAAACTTATCCCCTGTACACCATTAAAAAAATCTCTGTATCTTTTATTGTTTGCCCGTCTTTGTTCTACTCTTTCTTTGAGCACCTTCATTTGGCCACGGCCGATACCTGCCACTACATTACTCATTCGATAATTATATCCTATCTGAGAATGCTGATAATGTGGTGCCTGGTCACGTGCTTGCGTACTTAAAAAACGAGCTTTCTCAATGAATTCCTCCTTGCTGGAAACCAAGGCTCCTCCACCACTAGTTGTAATAATTTTATTCCCGTTAAAGCTAAGTGCTGACATTGCACCAAATGTACCACAAGCCATATTCTTATAACTCGAGCCTAATGCTTCTGCAGCGTCTTCAATGATTGGTACACCATACCTGTCTGCGACTTCCTGTAGTTCCTTCATTTTTGAAGGCATGCCATACAAATGAACCGGAATAATCGCTTTTACCTTGTCACCCTTATATGTATCAAGAGCCTGAGCCAAAGCATCAGGGCACATATTCCACGTCTCTGGTTCAGAATCAATAAAAACAATTTTTGCCCCCTGATAGGAAACCGGATTAGTAGTTCCACAAAAAGTAAAACTTTGTACTAATACAATATCGCCAGCTTCAACACCCAAAATAATCAGCGCTAAGTGTAAAGCTGCCGTACCTGAAGACAATGCTGCTGTTTTTATATCCCCACTTACTTTTCTTCCCGCTCCCAGAAATGATGAAATATCATCTTCAAATCCGTTAACATTTGGACCAAGTGGAGAAATCCAGTTGGTATCGAATGCTTCTTTTACATAATCATATTCTGCGTTTCCTAGATGAGGAGAAGAAAGCCAAATTTTGTTCATCTTAATTGATATTTATTGCCGTATTTTTTTAAATCTATCAGAAAAAGCTAATTCAGATACAAAATTAATTTTTGCAGGTACTTTGTATGCGTCTAACCTTTCACGGCAATGACTGCGTATAACATTTTTTTCGACTTTAGGGTCAAACCCATCCGCCAAAATAACATCTATAACAACCATTTGCCCCGTGATAGCATTAGCCACTCCTTTTGCCTTACAATCAACAACTTGTGGCAATTCGATAACAACTGTTTCAATTTCTGTTGGTAAAACTTTTTCCCCGCCCACATTAATTACTTCTTTAGAGCGGCCGATTATTTTTAGGAACCCGTCACTTGTTTCCTCCACGAGATCTCCGGTTTTAAACCATCCATCGTCAGTAAAACAGTCGTTACTATGGTTAATATAACCCAATATCTGCGTCTTACTCCTAAGCCAGAGTTCTCCATTTACTATCTTGAATTCCTGATCAGGGTCTTCTATTTTTAAGAAAGTGCTGGTAGATGATTTACTTACTGTTTTCGCTATCCCTGTTTCACTGGTTCCAAATGTTTGCATAAACTTTACACGGGGCAGCATATCCTTTAAACGCATAAGTAATGCTTCTGGCATTGGTTCAGTACCATAAGTTACCATTAGTAAACTGGATACATCATACTTTTCAAAAGCCTTACTTATCAGGGTCAAATTTAAAAAAGTAGGTGATGCAGGAAGAACATTCACTTTGTACTTTTCAATCAATTCACAAACATGATCAGGTCGGCGATTTTCTGGAATTGTAATAGTTGCACCCATCGACAGACAGTTCAACAAAGTATTCAATCCCCCAATATGATCAAACATTAAAAAGACCAAAAAATTAATCATTTTGGTCTTTTTCTCTAAATAAGACTCCAGTAAAGAATCGAGATTATGAACCATTGCCTTGGGTTTACCAGTACTTCCGCTACTGAACAAAAGCAACCCTGATGCGCTTTGTGTTTTTATCCCTTGAATCAAGACATGCCTGTCTTTTTCTTCGTGTTCAGATAAGTTCTCAACCACACCCGATCTTAGATTAAATATCCAATCGGGTTTTGATTCCTGCAATCGTTCATTAATTTCAGCATCAAGTTCAGTTGTGACAGGAATAATAATATTTTTATTTAAAGCTAATGCAAAGAATAAAGCAATCGCTTCAATAGAATAATCACCGATTATAAAAACAAGTTGATTAGAACGCACCCCTTTTTCATTAATGAGATGTGTTTGGTTACTGATGCGTTCAGTAAGGTCATGATAACTGATCAGCTTTCCCTCATGAATTATAGCTGTTTTATCATTATAGCCAGTAATTTTTCTTATAAAATGTTCAATTGATCTCATTTAAATACTCCTCCTAAATATATAGTTTGACCTGATATAAAATCACTTTTAGGATTGATAAAAAAATCAATAACATTGATTACATCGCCAAAAGTACCCATTCTACGAACGGCCTGATGTGCAATTAATTCTTCTATTTTGTTTTTAGGAACAGCTTTTATTAAGTCTGTATCAATAGGTGTAGGGCCAACGCAGTTTACAGTAATACCTAATCCCCCTACTTCCTTTGCCATTACCCGGGTAAGTTGTTCTACAGCATTCTTACTTGCGGCGTAAATCGCTTCCCCTTCCAGATCAAGTGCTACAGCTACAGTCGAAAAATTTACAATACGGCCAAATCTATTTTTCTGCATTAATTTGGCAGCCTCTCTTGAGAAAAGGAATGTTCCCTTAAAATTAGTCTGAAAAAGTTTATCTACAGTTGAACCAGGTGTCAATAATAGGTGGTTCATCGATGCGACACCTGCATTATTAATAAGCACATCAAGTTTACCAAAGTTCTTTCTGATAGCTGAAAAGATATTTTTCACGGCTCCTTCATCTGCTACATCCAAACAATAATGCGTATAATTTATATGTTCAAGATCATTTTCGCTTCGACTACAACCTATTACCTGATGGCCCAGAGTTAAGAAATATTCACTGAGTTGCCTACCTATACCTTTTCTGGATCCTGTGATAAGAACGACGAGTTTATCTGTCATATATCTATTTTGAACTACCCTTCGGCGATTATTAATTCTTCAATATAATCAATGAGATTTGATATCCTTGAAAAAGGGCTGGTGCGGCGTGACATTGCCTTTTCATCTGCCAGTATAAGTGATACTCCTAATTCAGTTTCGATCGCCTCTTCAATATTCACTATTAGGGATACTAAAGCCAATGAATCAAGCTGTCCATTTCCTCCAAAAAGACGTGTCTGTTCGCCTTCGCTAATATCTATTTTGTTGTCCAGTTCTTCCTGATATTGACTGATACAATCAAAAACCAGTTTTGAAATAACTTCGCGTTTAATACTGCTCATATATTTATTGGTTTGTGAAATTTTGTTGAACTCAAATCAGTAGAGGCTGTACCCCAGGATAAACCGACACCAAAACCACACATCACAACTTTTTCGAGCTGATTGCTTTTACTAAGCTCTGCTGCTTTATCGCATAACATTAACGGAATTGAAGCAGGCCCTGTATTTCCAAAACCATCCACTGATATAGGTACTTTCTCTATAGGTAACTTCATTTTCTTTCTAAGATAATTAAGCATAAAAGCGTTAGCCTGATGCAATGCAAAACAACCAACATCCTCCTGTTTCCAATCTAATGCTTCCAATGTTTCCGAGATCATTATCGGCACTTCGCTAATGGCAAAATTCATGATGGCCATTCCATCCATATACAAATCATCATCCGAACGAAAAACGCCAGGTTCAACCTCTCTACTTTTACTTGTTTGTGTATTGGAGGGCATTCTGCATCCTCCTGCAGGTATTATTAGCTTATCTCTTCCCGATCCATCAGAACGCACAGAAATATGCATATCATTCTTGCCCGACTCTATTATTGTTGCAGTTCCGGCATCGCCAAAAACCATTGACACAGACCGATCACGTTGATTTATGATACGCGTGCTAGTATCACCTGCTAAGAGTGCGACCTTTTCAACTCCCGATGCAATAAGCATGGCAGCCTGAAAAAGCCCATAAATATATCCAGAACATCCTAATGGAATATCGAAACATGCTGTTTCACGGCTTAAGCCCAATTTATCTTGCAGAATTATAGAAGTTTGAGGTAGCCGGTGATCGGCAGTTTGTGAAACAAAAACCAATGCCCCAATACCCTTTATATCTAGATTACTTTGACTGATAATTTCACTGAATGCAGCCTCACAAAGATCCGCAGTTGTAAGATGAGGTGGAGCCACCCTTACTTTTGAAATTCCTGTGCTAGAAATAATTTTTTTTACCTCCGATTCACCATACAAATCAGAAAAAGAATTTAACTCCAGTATGTTAGCTGGAACCGCAGTAGCAACATGCGAAATTGATATTTTTTCAAATAAAGTATGCATAATTAATTTACCGGTTGATTCCCAGTCCTCCGTCTATAGTAATACTTTGCCCGGTCATCCAGACAGACGCATTTGAAAGGAGATAAATACACAAATATGCTACATCCTCGGGACGACCAAACCCCAATGGGTAATCCTTGCGATGAGCTTCCAATAATTCTTTAGAAACTACTTCTTCATTCATTTTCATTAAACCAGTTTCAACCATTCCCGGAGCAATTGCATTTACCCTTATTTTTTTTTTCGCTAATTCATTAGCTACTACACGTACAAGTCCGCTAATCGCTCCTTTCGCTGCGGCATACAAACTATGGCCTTTTGACCCTATCGAAGTTCCATTAACAGAACTAAAGAAAATAATTGAAGCTCCTGGATTAATTTTTTTTGTTTTAATCAGTTTTTGAAGCATAAGTGCCTGACCAGTAAAGTTATCATCCATAATTGTTTTCAACTGATGACTTGTTGTAAAAGAAAAAGGTTGAATTAGATCAGAACCTGCAGCGAATACAATACCATCAAAATCACTAAGCTGCTGAATTATTTCTAAAGTTGCTGATTCATCAGCTAGATCAAATATAGCCTTATCATGACGCTGGTCGTCACCACGATACAATAAATCAAACGTATCATTCAATCTTTCAGCATTTCTTCCACATATCAGAATGTTCGCCCCAACCAAACTTGCTTGAACGGCTATAGATCTCCCAATACCTGAAGAAGCTCCTGTAATTAATATTTTTTTACCCTCTAGTGAATACGGGTTCAACTTTTCGATTTTACGATTTCAAATAATTCAGATACATACTGAGCATTTCGAATTTCATCCCCAGTAAGTTTTACGCCATATTCTGCATCAACCATTGCAATAAGTGAAATAGCAACCAGTGAATCCCAACCATCTAATTCTTTAAATTTTGTGGCAGACGATACATCAGCTGCATTAATTTCATCGAACTGCTCGGCAAAGTGTTTGATAAACTCTTCTATATTCATTGAGTAAAATTTACAATTTTATTTCACAAGCTGGATTCCCGAAATATGTCGCATCATTCTTAATATTTCTTAACAATAAACTTCCGGCACCTAGTTTATTATTGTTGCCGATTTTCTTTTGTTGTAAAACACAGGAATTTACACCAAAAAAATTAAGGTCTCCAATCTTCACTTCTCCAGAAATTTGCACATTGGGTTGAAATAGATTATAAGAACCAATTTGTGTATCATGTCCGAGTGTAGCCCTGGTATTAAAAATATTAAATGACCCTATGATAATATCGCAGGTAAAGTAGCACCCGTAACAAACAATATTTCCAACACCAATCTTGTTATATTGTTGATCATATTTCACATCTGGGTGAATCAGATTTGGAAAGCTGATATTTTCGTTACGAATACTTTCCGCAACTTCTTTTACTACCTTAGGTTTTCCAATTGCAATAGCCAACGCTAAGCTTTCTTGATAATTATTCAAAGTATTAGTTCCACCGAGAACAGGAAAACCGTTTATAATTGTGCCGGGAGTAAGAAACTCATCGAAATAACCAACAAATTCCCAAACCTCATTTTGTTGGTTTATATAGTCAATCATCTGATATATTTCCTTTCCGAAGCCACCTGCACCATAAATAGCAATCTTCCTTTTCATATTGTTTTGCTACTAACTTACTTATTAACAAAGAATAAATTCATACTATGAAATGAAAAATTCTTGCGAAGCTGTCTTTTTTATTTAATTAGTATACCTGGAGTGACAATTCAATGCGAAGATATATAAAGATAAATAAAAAGTCTTATTTCATCGCTGTTCGAATAGGGAAATAATTTTCAGATAGCTTAGATTAACATCATAATATCTGGTTAAATAATCATATCCATTCTTTCCCATTTGTATTCCAGTATGCCGATTTTTTGCAAAAAAGTCAACCAATTCAAGTGCACGACTCAAATCTCCATTCAAACACCACTTGCCAAAGTTATTTTCTTCAGCGATTGGGCCAATGTCTGAAACAGCGTCTGTCATACAAAAAACAGGTAATTTGTATTCCAGATATGTTAACAGCCTTGACGGAAAATTTGGAATTGTAAAGTCGGGATGAAGCAAAATAAGCCCGATATCGCAATTAGATGCTAGCTGATTGTATTCCTCTCTAGGTATATATTGTATCAAGATTGCATTAGATGGCTTATGCTCTTTAAACCATCCATTTAAGTGTACAAATTCAGTACCATCACCAACAATTACAAAGAAAGCATCAGGAGTTGTTGTTGAAGCTGCCGATATAATGTTCAGTAAAAATGAAACACCTTGCGGTTTGCCAAGATTCCCACCATACAAAAAGAGTACTTTATTTTCTGGAATACCAAAGTGACTTAATAATGATTTTCGATCCACTCTTTTGCCTTCAAATTGATTTAACTCAACACTGTTAGGGTTAACTTCCAATTTCCTTCGGGAGATTTCAGGATGATGAGTTTTTAGATAGGCTACATTTGCCGGAGACATACAACCAATCCGGTCTGATAAGCGGTACAGTTTTTTTTCCTGCCACTTAAAATATTGATGCAAAAGCCCACCTCCTTTTATCATCCCCATATCAACAGCATTTTGAGGAAAAATATCCTTAAGCAGCAAATAGGTTTTTGCTTTGTTATTCTTTTTAAAATGAGAAATCAACCTGGTTAAAGTAATAGGCGGAGTTGTGTACAAAATCAAATCAAACCGTTTATTGGATAGGTACCTTTTTATTGCTCGTTTAAAGAAAAAATATAAACTAACGGTTGCTATGCCTTTTTCTATAAGATTTGTTTTTTGCACATTTAAAGTCCTTACCTGCAATACCGTAAAGCCTTCCTTAGACATCAATCTCGTGGGCAGTTTTGTCCTTCGTTCAACAGGACAAATTACAGTAACTTGATGGCCTTCTTTACGAAAAACACGAAGTAAATCATGGTATATACCACGATCCTCCAATGAATTAATTTGTACAAGGCTAATGAATAAAATATCCATTTATTTTTTACTCCAAACAACTCTGTTGATATAATCAGTATAACTCAAAATAATTCGAACCACCTTTTCTGAAACATTCGGGATGCTATAATCAGCCACTTGTCTGAAATTCCTCTCACCATGAATTTCTTGTCGCGATGTTTGCTCGAGCCCTTGTAGTATGCGCTCAGGTTTAAGCCCGGTAAATATCACTGAAGCCTCTTCCATCGCCTCTGGTCTTTCATGTGCCTGACGAATATTCAGTGCTCGGAAATTAAGTATCGACGACTCTTCACTAATTGTACCACTATCTGATAATACTGCAAATGAATTTTGTTGTAATGATATATAATCACTGAAGCCCATCGGTTTTAAAAACCGAATCTCATTTCTTATATGAAAATCCTTGGCTTCCAGCATTTTCCTTGTTCTTGGATGGGTGGAAACGATAACAGGATATTTATATTTCTCAGCAACTGCATTCAACGAATCAATCAAGTCTGTAAAATTCGTTTCATCATTAATGTTTTCTTCACGATGAGCTGAAACAACAAAATATTTTTCCTTCTCGAGATTTAGCTTTGATAAAACCATTGACTTATTTATCTTATTACGATAAAAAGACAATACTTCAAACATCGGTGAACCAGTTTTGATAATACGATCTGCAGACAAGCCTTCCCTCAATAAATACTCTCGTGCGATATCTGAATAAGTTAGATTTATATCAGAAATATGATCTACTATTTTGCGATTTGTTTCTTCAGGTACACGCTGATCGAAGCATCTATTGCCTGCCTCCATATGAAAAATTGGTATCTTTCTCTTTTTGGCTGGTATAGCACAAAGACATGAATTGGTGTCACCTAAAACCAGAAAAGCATCTGGTTTTATTTCTTCGAGCAGATTGTCGATATTTATTAGAATTTGTCCGATCGTAGCTGTAGGAGTTGCCCCAGCTGCATTCAAGAAATAATCAGGCTTGCGAATACCCATGTCCTCATAAAAAACTTCATTTAATTCATAGTCATAGTTCTGTCCTGTATGAACCGTAATGTGGTGTATTGAATGACTCTCATCCAAGGCAGACATCACTCTTGACAATCTAATTATTTCAGGTCTTGTTCCAACAACGGTCATTACTTTTAGTCGAATCATTTGTTTCTCTTTGAGTTATACAGTTTCCATATAAGTATCAGGATCATCGGCATTGAAGAATTCATTGATCCAAAAAACGGTAAGCAATTCTTCGTGGCCTACATTTGTGATGTTGTGAGTATACCAAACCGGCATATCGACATAACCTGGCTCACTACCATCCAGATAAAAATTCAATACTTCACCAGTGCCCACTTTTCGTAATTGAATTTTTGCCTTTCCCTTTAGCACTGCAAAGCGCTCTATCTTGCGAGTATGATAATGATTACCTCTTGTTATACCTGGAAGGGTTGTAGAAAATGATATTTGCCCACCAATGTTTAATCTGACTAATTCTACAAATATCCCCCTGTTATCCGCATTTTTCTTTAATCGAAATGGAAAATAGTTTCTAAGATCAATGTATGACCGGAAAGTATTAAATAAATTAAGTTCAAAACTATCATTAAGTACAGGTATAACTCCTTTGTCGAAATAATCCTGTTTAAATCTATTAAGAATACTTAAAATCGCAGATACCCTTATCTGGCTGGTATGTGGTACCAAAATTTCATCATTAGGTTTGTTTGTAAAACAATTAATAATGACTTCGACCAGCTCAGCCACATAAATCAATTTCAATTCTCCATCAACATTAATTATTGGCTCTTCTGAATGTGTGAGCTGGTGGCAAAATGTTGCAATAACAGAGTTGTAATATGGGTTACCAAATGGACCAAACACATTTGGTATGATTAATCCTGTGAAAGCCGCCCCGTTCATCTTTGCAGCTTCAGCTAATATTTTTCTGGCTGCTTTTTTTGCATTCCCATATATATTATCTTTTTCTTCTTGGATAGACGAAGAAAAAATAATGTGGGCTTGTGATCCGGTTCTTTTTACGGCAACAGCAAGTTTTGTAGCCAGCTCGATATTAGCCTGATAAATCACATCAGCATTTGCATGACGGTTAACACCAGCTAAATGAATAATTATATCACATTCTTTTACAAATGCTTCTAGCGCCGCTTCATCATTAAAATTGCCTCGATGAAATTCAACAATTTTATAATTATCAGAATCTAATTTAAGTGTGTTATATAAGTAGGAACCTATAAAACCCGATTGCCCTGTTATACCTATTTTTTTCATTATTTAATAATCATATTGAACTCCTGTAACGTCTCCTAAAATATCTCTTTTTATTACCGGCAGTTTATGTAGCAATTGTTTCATTCCCATAACATCAAGAAGTGTTGTATTATGAGAATGGTATTCTTCAGCTTTGGCAATGTCACGAATACCTTCTGAAAAATATTGTTCATAGTTCAAATCTCGTGTGTCGGCAGGTATCCTGTAATAGTCCCCAAGATCTTCAGCTTTTACCATATCCTCCCTATTCACTAATGTTTCATACAATTTCTCACCATGTCTTATACCAATAATTTTAATTTCAACTTTTGAGTTATACAATTCAATTAAAGCATTTGCCAATGTTTTAATTGTTGCCGCCGGAGCTTTCTGTACAAACAAATCACCTTGTCGTGCATTTTCAAAAGCGTACCAAACAAGATCAACTGCATCTTCAAGTGTCATCATGAAGCGCGTCATATTGGGATCTGTAATACTCAACGGCTTTCCTGTTTTAATTTGATCTATAAATAATGGAATTACAGATCCTCTTGAGGCCATCACGTTCCCATATCGGGTAGCACAAAAAATAGTCTTACTATCATCGAGATTTCTTGATTTTGCTGCCATTACTTTTTCCATCAAGGCTTTAGACATTCCCATTGCATTAATAGGATAAGCCGCTTTATCAGTACTTAGCACAACGACTTTCGATACTTCATATTTTTCCGCAGCCGTTAGAATATTATCTGTGCCAATAATATTGGTTTTAACCGCTTCCATTGGGAAAAACTCACAAGAAGGGACCTGTTTCAATGCTGCTGCATGAAAAATGTAGTCTGCGCCATTAACAGCAGGTTCTACACTTGAAAGATCACGAACATCACCGATATAAAACTTAACCTTAGCGTTATTTAAACGCTTTCGCATATCATCTTGTTTTTTTTCATCTCTTGAAAAAATCCGTATCTCACTAAAGTGCTCAGTATTCAGGAACCTATTTAGTACAGCATTACCAAAAGAGCCGGTTCCTCCAGTTATCAGAAGGGTTTTATTCTTAATTTTCATTGTTATCAACTTTAAATATCTTGTTCTTTTCTGTTTGTGAAGGATAATTTATCAATACAGCCTTATAGGGTCCTTTAAAAACGAAAAGGCTTCCGGCCGCAACCCCTATTACACCATGTTTTTCAATTACTTTCTCAATATCTTGAAGTGACCCGGCTCCACCTAGTACGGTGAGAGGAAGAGAAGTTACCCCAGCTACTTTTTCGATCAGAGACATATCGTAACCTTTCATAGAACCATCCTGATCGATCGAATTGATAATAATTTCACCCGCACCAAGTTGTTGCATATCAGCCGCTAATTTCAAAGGATTAATCCCAGTGGCTTTTTTACCATTGTGGGTATATAACTCATACCCGCCAAATACTTTTTTCTTGACGTCTAATACAACAATTACACTTTGTGAACCAACTCTTTCTGCTATTTCTGTAACAAGTTTCGGATTTTGTATGATAGCGCTACTCAATGCAATTTTTTCGATCCCTAAACCAAAAATGCGTTGAGCCTGCTCTTTAGTTTTAACACCACCGCCATAACACAACGGCATTCGAGACTGATTAGCCAGTTTTTCAATTAAGGTGTAATCAGGCTCCTTGCCCAATACCGTAGCATCAATATCAAAAAAAGCCAATTCATCTACCTGTTTTTCATTAAATATTCTGACTGCATTAATGGGATCACCTACATATTTAGGTGACTTAAAATTTACCGTCTTAACTAATCCTTTATCATGGTACAGTAAGCTGGGAATAATTCTAGGGCGTAGCATAGTTATATTTTTGCAAAATTATCCAGTAGTATTTCACCATACTGATGACTTTTCTCAGGATGAAACTGAATTCCATATATATTATCTACATTGGCTGCCGAAGTGAATTGCAAACCATAATCAGAAATCGCAATTGTATTTGAATGGTCATTGCATTTAAAATAATAAGAATGGAGAAAATAAAAGATAGCATTATTCTCCAACCTGCTAAACAAAGGATGATTACGTACTGGTACAACATCATTCCACCCCATATGTGGTAGTTTGGTCCTTTGGTTTATTAAACTTTCATCAAACTTTATAATTTCAGCATCCATCCATTTCAGACCTTCTTCCCTGCCTTCCTCACTTCTATTACCCATCATCTGCATACCTACACATATACCAATCACTGGAATTTTTTTTTCAAGAACCAGTTCATCTAACTTATCTCTCATTCCTGAGGCATTCAATTGTTGCATGGCATAATCAAAAGCTCCAACTCCGGGAAGAATTAGTTTTTCTGCACCTTCTAAATCCGAACTGGTTTTAGCAATTTTGGTAGGAATATCAAGCCGTTTATATACATTCTGGAAGGCAAAAATGTTTCCAACACCATAGTCTATTAAAGTTATCATCTAAAAAGTCTTTTTTCTAGTCCAAGCAAAGTCATAGCTTTTGCTCCTATTCCAATTAAACCTACTTTATTCCTGTAATCATGGAAAGTTTTATTTGGACCGTTAAAAATATCAAGTAGTTCTTGTTTTGATAAATCCAATTTGTCAGCCACATATTCAAACTCTTTTTGTAAAAACTCTTCCGACAGTTCGGGTCGGGAAATACGATCCAATGCTTCTTCCCTGGTCATTTGGCCTGTTAAAATCAAGCTGGAAAAATGTGCACGCCTTTTCTCATATCCGAATTTCCGAGGCAGCCAAAAGTCTTCATAAAAACGAGTAAACCTGGATTCATGATGCTTATGCTGGAAAGACTCCCATCCAAACCTGTCTGAAAGAAGTTTTTCAGCCTCCTTTTTAATATAAGGAACAAAGTTTAGTGGCTTGAACACCTTCATTCCTAAAACATAACGGTAAAAAATTTTGTAGGAAAAAATATCAACGATAGGAAAAGTTTTTAGAGCTCTTGATCCAAATTTTTTATGGATATCTCTAATCAAAATTTTATCTATTCCCGGAAAAGCCCCCCATTCTTCTGGTTCACGACAACACTCTGTAGAGTAATTTCCACCAGTAAGCACATATTTAATCTTGTTTTTACGAGCAAATTTATATAATGCAGAAAAGAAAGCGTAATCCTGTGGCATATCCTGATCAGCAATTTGTGATTTCAGAAGAGCTACTTGCAGATCTTTCATTTCCTCCCAGTTAATCACTTCGGTATACAGATCCAGTCCCAATCCATTACATAACTTTTCGACATTACCCACAGCCTTATCTGTATTCCATCCTGCATCAACATGAAACAACAAGGGTCTCAACCCCATTATTTCCTTTGCTACATAAGCTACATAAGAACTATCTAATCCTCCACTTAATCCTATGATACAATCAAAATCTCTGTTTTTTGATTCTCTTTTAATTTTTTCAGCTGTTTTCATCAGCTCCTGATAACCACGTTGATCAGTATGCCAATTGGGGAGGATATTTTGAATATAATTCGTATAGTAATCACTCTCTCCTTTTTCGTTGAATACAATATTAGGATCTGATGTATCCATAATTGTTTTCGTACAAATCTGATATGGTCTCGCAGTATTTTTTTTATTTTTCTCCATAATCTATTTTTTCAATCTTTTGGCACCCAGCATTTGATCATACAAATTGAAGTATTCCTCAAAACGATCATTAACATTAAAATTGTCATGAACATGTTTTCTACATGCTAATGAGTAAGTCATTTTACCTTTTTGTTTTATCACCTCAATAGCAGAATTTAAACCGTCAATATTACCTTTCTCTATAATCATACCTGTTTCTGGTTGAACCAATTCAGGACTAGCAGTTTTATTATATACAATAACAGGAGTGCCACAAGCCATTGCTTCAACTGTCGTAAGTCCAAATGTTTCTTCTTCAGACAAATTCAAGAACACATCTGAAGCGCTATAAAGTTCAACCAAATCCTGCTTATTATCAGTTCTTGATAACCCTATTATATTTTCAGGTAGCTCTTTTATCTGTTTATCATCAAGACCAACTAAAATAATCTGTTCATTTTGCCTGAGACGCTTACTCAACTCAATAAAGTCACTTAATCCTTTTCTTCGATCCCAGGTAGTAGCTACCCCTAGTATAAGAAACTTCCCATCTACTTTATACTTTCGTTTTGTTGCAACAAAATCTCCTGAAGGCTTGAACGTTTCCAGATTAATACCGTTATAGATAAAAATATGCGAGGTATTCTTAAAAAAGGATTGGTGAACCAAACCATCCAACCATCTGGAAACTGAAACTATTGTCAACTGAGGAACGGAGGTAAAAAGCTCTTTCTTAAGATGAAAATTTTTCTTTGACCTATCAACCCATAAACTTTGCGGATATTCCCGTAATTGTGGACAATGATTGCATTCTGATTTCCACTTATCACACCCTGCAAAGTCAAAAAATGCACAATGCCCTGTAAAAGACCAACAATCATGAAAAGTCCATACAACAGGTATTCCGGCATTTGCAAGGTATTCAAACAGAAGAACAATATTGATATAGTAACCATGTAGATGATGCAAGTGAATTACATCGGGCCGAATAGTTTCAATTTGTTTGATCAAATTACGGGTAGCCTTTCTGGATCCCAATCCATGTCGGTCAAATAGCCTGGTTTCAATACCATGTAACAAAGTATCCAGGTCAGATCCTATTCTTATTAATTTGGATTGACTTGGCCTTGGAAAACGACCATAGGCTATATAACTTTCCCATTGCTTATTTAAGGCAATAATACCAATAGCTTCTGCTATCGTACCCGTTGACCCTGTATTTCCTTCAACACAAATCTGTAATAACTTTGGCATTGAAATAATATACGCTTATAGTTACAAATAGTAAACTTTGAAACTACTATTCTATTTGTTTTTGTAGTCTTTTCTGATCTTTCCCAATACTTCAATATACTGTTTTCCAAACCTCAAATCAGGCTCCATATAATTTCCTTCCCCCCATTCATTCCAGGATTTCAGAAATACAATTTGATCTTCTTCTTCTTTATGTGTTACGGCTTCGAACACTTCCCGAACATGTTCTGCAAATAATTCAGGAGTAGAATTATGAAAAATAGATCCTTTTCTTCCGCTGCGTGGCGTATGATCCCAATTTGGAATGATAGATGGGTAAATATTGGCTTCCTTTTCCTTACTCTGGACAAAATACTTGATCATCAGAGCATAGTCAATTTTCAATGGCCGTTTAAAAACTTTATACTTTATTGTAGGTATTAGAATTTTTTTAATCAGATGTGGATTATGTGCATACTCCCCGTTTCGAACAATATTTACAGCATTGAATCCCATATTCAAAAGAGAATCAACGTCTTTTGTTTTTTCTGTATGTCCAATAAAATGAAAGCCATCAGAAATTCCTTCTTTTACTGCTAATTTGTTCCAGATTGACATAAACAATGCTGGATCCGGTAGTAAAAATGGTTTGTATACCACAAAAATAGGACGATTATTTTTTCTCAAATAACGTTTATCCCTGAATGCATCAAGTAATGCATAGAAATGGTCTTGGTAATCCTGTTCACCAGGATACAGTTGTTCCATAAGGGTTCGATCCCTTTTTGTACTATTGAAATCCCATACTTTGGCTTTCCAAGACTCATTTGCCCATCCCAGACAAAAAGGGAAATCAGGTTGTCCGGTTTTGAGTACTTCATTAAACGGCATTTCAAGTAAACGCCTCCCATTACCAAACCAATAATGCCAATAGCAAAATGCATCTACACCTGCTTCTTTAGCTAGTTCCGCCTGTTGCAGTCTGACTTCAGGAATCCTAAGATCGTAATAGCCAAGATCCTTAGGTATTTTTGGCTGGTAATGATCTCTATAATACTTTCTAGCTTTCCCAACATTTGTCCACTCAGTAAAACCAGGACCCCACCATTCATTATTCTCCTTTATAGGATGATATTGAGGCAAGTAATATGCTATTATTTTCATGCGGTACAAAATACATTATGATTAGACGAATTAAATCAAAAAGGCTCTGAATTTGCTGAAGTATGGCTAGGTCAGAACAGTACCTTCTTTCTTTTCAGTCATCAACTGATATGATAAGACAATTCTTTTCTTATTCACGAATGCAATTAAAAAAATTATAAAGATAATGGATAGAAATACAATATATCGAAGCATAACAGTTTCGTACAATTGAGAAATAAAATAGGCAATTATTGCTGTTAAAAGAGCTATTATCCAGATATACCCATCCTGATAAATTGACTTCTTTGTGATTTTTTTATGTGCTATAAGATGGAAAAAGGCTAAACTCAGGTAACTAAGAAGCGTTGCATAAGCTGCAGCTGCAAAACCATAAACCGGAATCAATAAACTATTCAGACTATAATTAATAACTGCCGCGAAGATTGTTCCAATAGCAATTACAATAGTCTTTTTATGATATAGTTCGAGTGTAGTATAAGTATTATATATATATTGGAATAGTGCGCCAATAGCAATTGGCATCACAACAACTTTTGCAGCCCAAAAATCCTTTGCGCCTAATACCATTAATGCCTCAGGTGCAACAGTAATACAGACTAGTGTCAATAAACACATCCCTGTAGCAATAAAACTGGTCGACACGCCTATTGATTGTATATCATTGGCTTTATATTTAATGTAAAGCCAGGGTTGATAAGCTTGCAAAACAGCATTTGAAACGAGCAATAATAAAACTGCATATGAGTAGCCAAAACTAAATAAGCCAGCATCAGCATTTCCACATATTCTCACAATCATAATCCGATCCATCTGGGTAAGCACTACCATTGCCAAGGCATGTGGAATCATAGGCAATGATATTTTTAAAGCATAGGACCAGTATTTCTTGAAATCGACACTCCAGCCATCGATCAGAATTTTAACATAAAAAAAGGACCCCATAAGAAAAAATGGGAAAATCAATCCTACAATTCTGCCATAATAGCGTTGATCTTTAAAAAAAAACAGGATGAAAAAAAAACAAAAAGTTACAGCACCCAAAGCTCCAAAGAGTGATATGTATATATTTTGCTTGTACTTCAAAAGGAATTTATACCTCTCTTGTGCTAACAGAACTGAGGGAAAAACAAGCAAATACAAAAACATAATAACAACAAGACTGGCATCAATCTCCATCCACTTTGCTATACTATCCTTAAATATAATGGCCAGTATTAAAACGCTAACAGCCATTACTGTTCCTAATACTTGAATAGAAGCTAGAAATTTGTTTAGTTCTGAAGGGAAATCAGTTTTAGCATTTCCAATGCTATAAGGAAGTCCCAAGCCTATAATCACCAATCCTACATTCACCCAAGCTGCAAAATTACTTGCTATCCCATAATCTGCTGTAGTCAATAGTCTTGTAAAAATAGGTGCGGTTAAAATAGAAATTGCACTAATCATGATATTAGACAACATATAACTAGACCCTGACCTGAATGCAAGTTTATTTAGGTTAACCGTTTTACTATTTCTCATTTCTTATAAATGACGAAGAACAATCCTAAAGGTTATGTTATTATTTGCAGATAGTTATGATTGTTGTAAAGACTATTGCGATAATATTCTGGTTGAATACATTGAATATGCATCACTGAAAAAATCATACAGCTCATCAATTTTAGATTGAAATTCCTCCGTGTTATCTTTATCACCTTTAATGACAGCTTCCGCTTCAGAAATCAAGTTTTTCAAATTAATTTTTTTACCTACTGATTTTATTGTTGCCAGGTAAGAAGCACAGGATTTAATATTATCAACGGCCCCAAAATCAGCGATTAGAGATGGCAATTCCTGATAACTCTTTACTCGTGTAATCCCATCAATAAGTGAAAAAGGAACATCAGAAAACACTATAGCTTTTTTCCCAAGCATTGCGGCCTCATAGGCGCTAGTCCCCGATATGGTAATAACTCCTTTGGCATTTTGAATCCAAGGTTTCGGATCGTTATAATAATTAAATTGAACCAACTTTACATTTGGTATTTTTTTTACTTTCCTATAGAAAGAAAAATCCCTTTCTCCGAGCATTGCTTGGTGCTCTTTTACATATAGTTTCCATCCAATAGGTAAAGATTTTGAAATTTGTTCAATAATATGCAACTCATTTATATAAAAAGGGGCTTTGACAAAGGTTGTTGATTCAGGAATTAAATGCAAAGGCATATAAACATATGTTTCGTCTTTTTCTGGAGCGACGAAATATCTATTTTTTCTAAACAGTAATTGTTTTTTAATAGCCACTTTTACGTAAAAAATAAAATGTTTAAAAGGATTTGAGTATAGAATTTGTTTCCTTTTAAAAAGTTTCCAATTTCCTGCTGTTATTGAAAGATTCCAAAAATATAATAACATCCCGAATAAAACTTTACATACACTGAAGATACTATCAGGTTTATACTGACTTGTAATGGTACCTCTAAACTCTTGAGACATAATAGTTTTATTCTGCCTAAAATTCGAAATATACTCATACTCATTCTTCAATTCCTCTTGAGACGCAGAAAATAACTCATTATACTTTTGCTTGAAATAAACTTCATTTTGAACGCCTAAACAATAAGTTGGAATTTTATACTCTTCGAATCTTGGATAATCAATATTAATATAAGGTATTTTCATTTTAAATGCAACCTCATTTAAAATTGTTCGTAAAAGTTCCGCATCCTCAATATCCAAAATAACATCAGGCATAAAATCCTCTACTACTTCAATCACTTTCTTATACCCTAACTCAAGAAAAATTAGATTTTGTTTAAATGAAGTATGATTGAAATAAATTCTGGTGTGGAAATGTCTAGTAGTTAATTGGGAAGAGCCTAATTGTAAATTGAAATTTTTGAAATGGGCGAATTCTTTTTCAACGAACTCTAAATATTCCATGTCAATCAGATTAGCCTGATACTTTTCATTAAATTTTTCACAAAATTCATTCAGCCCATATACTTTAACATCGGGTAAATTTTCTTTAAAATTATAATATGTATGGGCATTATAAAAACATTTTTTATAGTAACTCTCTTCAGGGTTAATAAAAAAAGCCCTTACCTCATTGCCGTCAGCTATCAATTTTTTTGCTAAGAAAAACATTGGAAAAGAAAAACTCTCTCTACATATCAATAAAATCTTTTTCTTTTTTATCATTTTTTATATCTTAATTAGACAGTCAGCTTAATAATAATTAAGCTAGACTAGATTTATTTGAAAATAATACTTTATTCCTCGTATAATACTTATTGATCAATTCTAAGAACTCCTAATCAATAGGAGAAGATTCTCTACATTTTTCGTAACTAACTTCAAAATATCATTACTGTCATGAGCGTTCAGATTTGCAAGTTTCTTATTGGTGAAGAAGGTATTAGTATTCATTATACCCTGTTTCAGTGGCATCGAGGAAATAAGATGTCACATCCATTATTTTTGACCATCAAATCTTTTGCAAAAAATGAAATGGGAAAGAATATGATTCTTTACGTGCCAATAAAATGTTTCTTTCCATCATCACAGACTTTGTAATTTTATTTCTTTAATAGCACATTTATCCAGATTGGCATTAAACAGATGTTTATTAATCTTAATTTTTTCAATACTCCAATCCCACCATTTCAAATCCTCAAGATACTGGATTATTTCATCATCAAATCGCTTTGAATGCACCTTTGCTGGATTTCCAAAAATAATCGAATATCTAGGAACATCTTTTGTGACGATGCTTCCAGCACCAATTACAGACCCTCTACCAATTTTAACACCCGGTAAAATCACTGTATTTGAGCCTATCCAAACATCCTCTTCGATAATAACAGATGTTTTTGAAGATAGATCTTGAGAGAAATTTTCTTTTAAGACTAAAGCATTTATCATACTACTTGACACTCTTTGAATTGAATGATTAAAATCGTAGATACATACGTTCTGGCCTATAGAAGAAAAACTTCCAATTATAATCTTTTCTTTTACGGATTTAATAATAGTTCCAGGCCCTAGAATAGAAACAAATCTTCCAAGTATAATATTACCATCACAGATAGTTTGTGAAATATTACACCCCTCATTAACTATTTCCAAACTACAACTAGACTTATAAATAGTGCAAGGATATTTTGAGTTTACACTCTCATTTTTTACATTAAAATTAATATCAGAATTAACATCGACAATAATGCTTTTTTTATATCGCAATAACAGCTTTTTTACAATTCTTTTTAATATCATTAGTTAGTAGGGTTAAGGCAATAAAATGTGAAATACTTTATTTAGCATACAATTTTTTGTGCCCATAAAATATTTCATATTCGGGATTAGCCTCTTTAATTATTTTAGTTAACACTTCTGCATCATCCGGAAAATGATAAGTACATATTGCTAATTTAGGTTTAAACTTTTTTAAAGTTTCTTTTGCCCCCTCAAGCATTAATCTCTCGGCACCTTCGATATCGGCTTTTATAAAATCGATTTTGGTGATGTTATTATCTCTGATGTAATTATCAAGTTTAATTACTTGGATTGATTCAGTTTTTTGAGAACTATCGTTTCCTATAATTGAATTACTACCAATGTTTTCCTCGTTAATAGATATTTTAACAGTCTCATTTGTTTTTGATAACCCTAATTTCTCAACTATAAACTCAGTTTTTTTAAAATCATTAATATTAAGATTCTTAGTTAGCAGGTCATGTGCATATACTACTGGTTCAAAAGAAATAACCTTCGAGGCTTTTCTATATCCCGCAAATAATGAAAATAATCCTATGTTAGCACCACAATCAATTACAACATCTCCTTCTGCAATTTCAATTCCAAAACGTTCATAAGTGCCTTCGCCTACTTGTATAGAATCATATTCTTTAGAATTACGGGCTATGTACGGGAATAATAAATCATTAGCTTCCATAATAAACATATGAAAATCATTATACTCCAGCTTATTAATCTTAAAAAACTGGAAATCCCACACGCCCTTTTTGAAAAAATTCAGATTGAAAAGTTTTCGTGAATCGGAATCATTATTTAAAGAAAAACTACCAAAAAAATAACTAATCAAACTTTTCTTGAATAAGAAATTAAAGACCATTTTTAAATCATTACTACTAGAATTATTAATACATTGACGATAAATTTTAGCAATCGTGTAAGAATAACCACCAGATAAACGCGCTTTTATTTTGTTCATTTTTATTATTTTAAATTTCTTTGAGAAAGTTTTTCGGTTACCAAACTGATAAAGATAAATTCAAGGACTTTGGCTATTTCCAGAGATACTTTTGTGCCAAATTCAGATGAGTGTATTTTTGTGTCATAAGAAACCAAAAAGTTAAACTCCTTGGTAAAAAAAATAAAAAAAATTGACTTTTTATTAGAAAATCCCACTTATCTGTTGAACTCAGCCCTATCTATTCTATACATTTCATTTTTATTCATATTTTTTAATGTTCAACAATGTAACTATACGGAAAAAAATGCGAAACAATCCAAATCTTAATAAGATAGCTTTTATCTTATCATTTTTAGTTATAAACTCTGATCTAAGAACCCTATTATAATTATCGAGTATAATAGATCCAAAGTTGTTAAATTTATTTATACCATATTCATCTTTTTTGTTGGCCAAATATTGGCAACTATTGATTATAGTCGAAAAGTAATGGCTATTGACTTTTTCTAGTAACTCAGGATAATTTACTATGACATGCTCTTTCCATAAAGAAATGGCCTCAACCATATCAAGCATGTTATAATTAAAAGTAGACCGACATAAGCTTTCGCTATCTTGAAAATAAAAATAAAGTTCTTGCGGTGCTACCGTAATTCTTTTAGCTTTTTGCAATATCAGGGGCATCACAAACATATCTTCATTATGCCTACCTACCGGAAATCTTATTCCGTCGAACAAATCCCTGGCATATAATTTACCCCAAACTGCAGAACGTGTCTGATCTGCAATTAGCATATCCATTGCTTTCATGTCGTTGATAAGCTCTACTCCAGTATAATTAACCGGGTCGAGTTCTTTAGGCAAATCAAAAGCTCGCTTGTAAGAACACATCGACATTTGAACCTGAGGAACACTATCGATTGCATTTTTTAAAACAGTTAGTAATTCATGGTGAGCAAAATCATCGCTATCAATGAACGTGATAAATTTACCTTTTGCCCTTTCAATTCCAGCATTTCTTGCACCAGAAACGCCAATCCCTGAATTTTTTAAATGTATTACTATAATATTCTCGTACCGTAATGCGTAATCATCACACATTTTCGGACAATTATCAGGGGACTCGTCGTCCACTAATATTATTTCGAAATTCTTGTACGATTGGTTAAGTATACTTGTTACGCACCGGTCTAAATATTTCTCAACCTTATATACTGGTACAATTACACTAATTAAATCTTCTTTATTGCTCATTACAGTATATTTTTTCTAACACATTTTTTTAGCTACAATATCTTTATTTCGGGGACTATTTTGAGCTCTATGGAAAAATTTGTGGATTATCTTTTAAAAATTTATTTGCTCGTGCTAAATTGTCGTGAGTCCCAATATCTAAAACAAAGTTCGTGAGTTCATAGCCGCACATATTGGATACTAATGTTGGCAGCAGATCATAACCTATATCAAGTAACTTATCCTGACTTAACTTAATGTCGTTTAAAAGAGATGTATCCATTATATACAAGCCAGCATTGGCGAGTGAAGATTTAGGTTTTTGAGGTTTTTCTTCAAAACCTATAATTATATTATGCTCATCCAATTCAACAATACCACAAGAACTGGGGTTATCGGCATGAAACAATCCCATAGTAAAAGGCTTTCCTGAAGCCTTATGAATTTTTAACATATCGCCAAGATCAACATTTGTAAGAGTGTCAGCATAAAAAATAAAAAACCGCTCTTCTCCTTCGACATAGGATTTATTCTTAAAAATTGTACCAAGGCTTCCCAATAGAATTTCTTCGTGAACGAGTGTCACCTTTATATCTTCATCATTTTCTGTAACAAATTTCCGAACCTGGTCTGGGAGATGATTTAGATTAATCAATACGTCTGTTATACCATATTTCCGAAACAAATCAAACCAATATGACAACATTGGCTTACCTGCTACAGGAACTAAACACTTCGGTACTGTATCTGTAATTGGTTTTAATCTGGTACCAAGTCCTGCCGCTAATAAAAAAGCTTTCATACTATTATTTACAGTATTTCCTAGGAAGTGGTTTTACTTGCTTTAATATACTCTTTAATAATATGATTGATTATAAGATGAACATCCTCAATTCTTTCCATCGAAGTAGTATTGGCAACAAGTGACAAATCAGCCAAGTGCACCAGTTTACCTCCGTTTTTATTATTATAGTTTCCAGTTATACCTACTGTAAAATTACCCTTAGATTTTGCAAACTCAATAGCACTTAAAACATTTGGGGAATTACCACTTCCGCTGTATCCGATAACGATATCTCCTTTTGAAAGAAAAGTTTCAAGTTGCCCTTTGAATATGTTTGTATAATCGGTATCATTTGCGAACGCTGTTACTGATGGTGTATTATCAGTTAAGCAAATAGTTTTAATTCTCAATTCTTTCGTCCAATCGCCAGCACTATGTGACGGGGTAGCAGATGAACCACCGTTTCCAATAAGGTAAACTATATTTCCATTATTTCGTAACTCGATGATTCGATCAGCAATTTCTTGCATTATTTTCCAGTCAAGAGATTCAACTGCGTTAATCAGATCTTTCTTATAATCATTGAAAAAAAGTTCCATAGTATTCATTTATTTGTCGTTTTATAATCTGGAATTGTATCTCCGCATGTTAAAAATTATTCGCGAACCGAATGGATCAAGCATAAATGGAAGTTCAACATAATTATGCATTGCTTTTCGGAAACTATCCTGTTCATTTCGTGGTACGTATGATAATAAAAATCCACCGCCACCGGCTCCGGCGATCTTAACTCCTAGCGCTCCATTTCCCAAAGCCAAGTCTACCATTTCTTCTATTTCGGGTATGGTAATCCCCGTTGCTAATTTTTTCTTTATTTCCCAGTTATCTTTCAGCATTGCACCTAATGAATCCCAGTTACCATTACAAAGTTCTTTCTCCAAAATTGGCACCATATCGGCGAGATTATTTAGAGAATTTAAATTATCATTTGTTTTATTCTTTTGCTCAGATAAAATAACATCTGCCTTTCTGGTAATATTAGTGAAATGTAACAAAAGATTCGAGCCAAGTCTGATCCGGTTATCACGAGAAAGGTTTAATGATTCAGTAGTAACAGTTTCATCTTTATTAAAGATGAACTTGTTTACACCTCCATAGGCTGCGATGTACTGATCCTGTTTACCTATCGGTTTTTTTAAAATATCAATTTCAATTTCACAGGCTTCTCTTGCAAGTTGTTCAGCAGTAACCTGACGTCCTTGGTAATTATAAAAGGCATTGAGCAAACCAACTGTGAGAGAGGAGGAAGACCCAAGACCCGAACCTGTTGATGGAATATCTGCCAGCATCGTTATTTCAACCCCTCTTTTTATTCCTGCTTTTTTCATTGCTTCCCTAACAAGTTCGTGCTTTATTTCATCAACATCACTCACGATCTCTTTATCCATATAATTGATATAAATCTTATCATCAAAACGTTCATTTACAATAACAAAAAGGTATTTGTCAATTGCCGTACTTAAAACCATACCGGGTGAATGTTGATAATAAGAGCGCATATCAGTTCCTCCGCCAACAAAACTGATTCGTAATGGAGTTTGTGATATTATCATAACATAGCCCTCCTAATTACACCTAGATTTTTCATATGTTTCTCTGAATAATCCAGAATATCATTGATATCTGTTTGTTCTTCGAGATATTGTTTATATTCTCTGACACTGTCGTAAACAGTTCGACTAGGATTCCAGCCTAAGGATTTTAATTTTCCTATATCTGAAAATATATGTCTTGTATCACCAAATCTGTACTCTTTAGGTAACTTCGGCTTATACTCCATTTCAAAAACCTCGGCAACTACTTTTGCAAATTCAAGTACAGTGTACGCCTTACCTCCTCCAACATTATATACCTGCCCATTTGCTTTTTCAGATTCCATCACTAGCATAAGCGCCTCTACTACATCATGAATATTAACGTAGTCACGAATTGCATTGCCATCCTCATACGCGGTAGGTTGCTTTTTTAGGAAGTAAGACAATGAAAATATGCGACAGGCACCTGAATAAGCATTATAAAAGCTTTGTCTTGAGCCTTGAACTATTGAAAATCGCATGGCAACAGAGGGAACACCTATTCTATTACCTAAGTTGATAGCAAGCATTTCCTGCTGGTATTTCGACATGCCATATGGATTCATTGGATTAATTACTGTTTCATCCGATAAATCAAGTATGAGTGGAAGTCCGGTTTCGGTATCTATATGATCCCAAATACCAGCGCTAAGTTGTTGATCCGTTCGCAAGGTTGGAAAAATTACTTTCCCAGCATTATTATGATATTTACCTTCTCCCATTACCGCCTGTGAAGATGCAACGATTACCTTTTGAACAGGCAATTTTTCTTCTTCTATTATCTCATAAATTAACGATGTACTAAAAACATTTGTGTAAGAGAAAGATGAATAATCTGGTAAATAATCCTGATATGCAGCAAGATGAAAAACTATATCAACACCATTCAATGCATATTTCATTACCCGTTTATCTGTAACGTCTCCATAAATAAACTCAACTTTATTTTTATCAAGATATTCAGGAAATCCTTTCATATGAACTGGCTTCTTAAGGATATCTAGTATTTTAACAGAATGTCCTTTTTTAAGCAATGCGTCTGCTGTATGCGATCCTATGAACCCAGCTCCGCCTGTTATTAAAATATTCATTTTTCGAATGATTTATAAAAAATTAGTCAATCACTTTGAGAAAAATTATTCACCCCAGTGTATTTGGTGTCAACATTGCAGTCTTATTTTCATCCACCGCTAAATCGCCATTTTGCCTGTAGTTAATAGATAACCTCCCTATAGAATACCAGAAAATGGGAGCTAATGTCTGATATGTAAATACATTTGATCCAATAGCCATTAATGCTAATCCCAATACTATACTTATTTCAAGGTACTTGTTTCGTAAATCTTTAAACCCAAGCATCATTGCAACTATCACAATAGCAAAAAATAAAAATGTGCCTACTATTCCTATTTCAGCTAGCATTTTAAAATAATTACCATCTGCTATCAATACTTTGCTATAACCAATTACCTTGTGACCGAATGCGCCTAATCCATCACCTATAATAAGGTTTCCGTAACTAAAAGCATAGCTCCAGGTTCCGCTTCTTTCATTAAAGGCTTCTGAAATCATGGACCCTCTTTCAATTAAATCGGTAAAGAAATCCTCATAATTATCTGATACCAACACGAAAATGTAATATAAAAAGATTGCTTCAATCAGAAGATACCTCTTTTTTATAAATTTATATCTGAAATAACCGATAAAGTGCATAGCTAGAATTGCAAGGGCGAGAACCAAAAGAGCCGATCTTCGAAACGTTAGTATAATTGTCACCATACAGATTGCTAATGCAATCTTCCCTTTCCGTCCGTTAGACTTCAAAACAATATTTGAGCTAATTAAAAATCCTATTACTCCTAATGCGCCAGTAGCTGTAAGGCCAAAAATTGACTGAAAAAACAACATATCTGTTCCAACACCCTCTGTAGTATCCATAAACACACGATAGAATGGGGGCTCCCACAACCATAAAATAAATCCGAGAATAAAGCTAAAGACTAAAGTAATGAGTGTTATGTGGTAAAAATTATAACTCTGTTTCTTTTCATAATAGGCAAAATAGAAAAATAGAATTGGCAAAATTGAATTCGACCATTCAGCTATGAAAACTGATACAGGGAAACCCGTAAATAAAAACCAAACCAGGGAACCGCTATTGTACAAAAGATATAATAGGACAAGTTTGTTTATTGAAGAGTTCCGTAGTAAAGCCCGTCTGTTTATATTTTTAAACGCTATGATTAAAATAATTAAAGCAGTAATCACACCAAGTCTCAGACCTGGCAAAAATAGCAATTGAACAATGATGATTGCTACAACAATGGGATAGAAAAAATCAAATAACTTATACGACGTTTTAAGTTTATTCAAACCAAGTCCCATGGATATTGCTTATATCTAAGTGTTTTGTAAAAGACTGCTTATAAGGCAGTTTTTATGCGCTGCTTTCTTTTTGCTTTAACAAGTACAAAGCTTTTGCAAATTCAAGGTCTTCATAGTTATCAATATCCACAGCACTTTTCCAGTTGATTTCACAAAATTCATATCCTGGCCCGTAGAATGTATTAGCCGCTTTTAACTGATCAACTTTTGCGATCCAAATTACCCCTGTAGGACAGTACAATTCTTCCAAATCCTGGGATCGTTTACCAATGCCTTCTTTCATTATCCATTCAGCGTCCCCACTCTTGTTAACCTTGAAAGCCCACCAGGGATTCATCCATCCGAATTTAAAAGAACTGATTTGAAAATTCCGTCCACTGGCTAAAAATGTACTATAATGTTGTAAAATATCCTTTTCATTACGTAAAGGTGCATTTGCCATTAGCTGCACAACTATGTCATACTTCTCATTATAAAATGTTTCAGCCTGATTAATCGCTTCAATGGTAGCTTCTGTTACAGGCGAATAATCATCACTTTTATGATGGCGAAGAAAGGGAACATCAATTCCACATGATTTACCAACACTTGCAATTTCTTCACTATCCGTGCTTACCAGTATCCTGCTGAAAATTTTCGCTTGCTGCGCTGCTTCGATTGTCCAGGCAATCATTGGCTTACCCATAAAATCAATAATATTCTTTCCAGGTATCCTTTTCGACCCCCCCCTTGCCGGAATCACTGCTATTATATTCATGGAATTGTTACTTCTGTCATTTTTTTAATGATGAGGGAATACAAATGGTTTCGGTTTTCTCAGAAACTAGTCTTTATGAAATTCTAGCAATTGCATCCAACATATTCCCATATTCTTTCCATTGACCAGAATCATGATAAGAATTTTCTGATACAGGAAACACTCCTACCTTACCACCATCTTTCTTAATAGCATCTATCAAATCAGTAATATTATAAAATGTATTATCAGGAATCAATGAAAGCACTTCCGGATTAACAATATACATACCCGCATTTACTAAAAAATCATACTCTGGTTTTTCAACCAGACCTTTCAATTCACCGCCATTTTCAATTTCGCATACACCATATGGGATTTTATAGTGTATCATGGATGAAATAATGGTAAAGTCGTTTTTCTTTTCGATGTGATTTCGGTAAATATCTGCGTAATTTGCTTTAATCAATATATCACAATTAGAAACAAAAAAAGGTTTATTGATTTCGCCTTTAATATATTTCAAAGCTCCTGCTGTTCCCAAAGGGCTATCTTCCATTATGTAAGACACCTTATACAAATCAGCATACTCTTCTAAATAAGCTTTAATCAGGTTTGCTTTATAATTTACTGATATAAAAAAATTACTGTTAAAATACCTTTGATATTCATCCATGATCACTTCAAGCATAGATTTACTGCCGACAGGAATTAGTGGCTTAGGGAGTATATTTGTAAAAGGCTTCATTCGCGTACCTTTTCCACCAGCCATTATAACGACAGAAACATCTTCTAACGTAGCAGGCAATACTACTTTACCTGATAGATTAAAATTTTTTCTCTGAAGTATTTCAATTAATAATCCATTCTCCAGAACCGGAAGGTGATCAATTTTTGATTGAAGGAAAATATTAATAATCTCCCTTTCAGTTACACTCTTGTCAATTGAGATAAACTCTCTGTTTGCAATCTTAAGACAATTTTCAGCCAATGAAATACCACTTAATATTGCTCTCCGAAAATCTCCATCCGTTAACAGTCCAATTATTTTATCATGTTCATCCACTATTAATACAAAACCTTCGCCATTATTATCAATTTGTTTAATAGCATCTCTGATGTTATTTGAACTGCTTATTTTATATTTTGTCAATGTATTGATGTATTAAAGATTATCGAAAAGAGAGAGTATACCAACACTGATCTTGTTAAATGAGGGTTTATTCAAAATGCTCCCACTTAATTAATTCTCCCTCAGGTATACCATTTTTTATTTTTCGCCCTATCAGATATTTCAATTCCTCAGGTTGAATTCCTGTTCCCGGTCTTTTGAAATCTAAATCGCCATCTGAAACAATGTGTCCAGCCTTCATTTCAATTCTTGCTACGGCACTACGTCTGAACTTATCTTTTTTAGCAATTTCTGCTGCTGATACCGTTCTTTTAAAATTTCCTAAAGATTTTACAATGTTATTTGACTCCTGACAAATGATCTTCATTTCTTCTGGATTTGCAGAGATTTCATGATCCCAACCAGGAAGATCTTTGTCAAGTGTAAAATGTTTTTCAATTACACATGAACCAAGTGCTACACTTGCCAAAGGAATGGAATATCCGATGGTGTGATCGGAGAACCCAACCGGATAGCCAAAAGTTTGTTGTAGCATGGTTATATTATTGAGATGAATATCTTCATACAGAGGAGGATAAATTGAAATACAATGCAAAAGAACTATTTCGTCGTTACCAGCTTTATTTATCACGTTTATAGCAGTTTCAATCTCACCGAGCGTTGACATACCTGTTGATAAAATCACAGGCTTACCTTTTTGCGCAACGTAAGTCAGAAACTCATAATTATTGATATCCATTGAGGCTATCTTATAAAATGGAACATTTAAGTCTTCCAACAAATCAACCTCACCATTAGTGAATGGCGTTGAACAAAAGTCAATATTCTTTTGCCTGCAATATGCTTCCAACTCATAATGTTGCTCGGTCCTCAAATAATACTTATCAACCATTTCACGTAATGAGCCAAAATGCTTCTTTGCTGAATCGTTATACTTTTGATTCCTATCATATTCCTCTTTCGAAACGATCGAATCAGGTGTCCAGGATTGAAATTTAACAGCATCACAACCACAGTCAATTGCTGCATCTATTATATTTCTTGCCATATTCATATCGCCATTATGATTAGCCCCGATCTCAGCTATTATATAAGGCTTTGAAAAATTGTATACCGTTTTTGAACTCGATACTTTTACTTGTTTCATTTTATTTAATTTATATAATTAGATTCCTCCCACCAGAAAAAATTGATCCCAAGTGAGTTTATTTGTTCAGCTTGCTGGTTAAGAAATTCCTGATTCTCGTTACACTGTTTCAGAATACTCTGGTTTATTTCAATCTGTTCTTCAATTTGGTATTCCCTAAAATTTATTTTGTTCAACAAAATATAATGTTCAATTTTCTTATTAATGATACCCAAAAGACTATTGGGAGTTACCCTTTTTTTTCCTATAAGGTTATCGTCATGTTGCCTGTAGCTAGTTGTACAAATGTTTAAGAATACTGCATTTAGATCTTTTCCTGCAGCCGAAAAGAACAACCAATCATTCCCCGATTTATACCCTTCCAGTTTCTTTAATATTGGTGGTAACGCGCGGCACTGCATTGCACTATTACCAAGTCCGATAATGTTGTAATTTTTAATATAATTAATATCAAATTCGGTGCAATTACTGATTCTATTTGTCCAGTAAGACTTTCTAATCATTGTTCCATCTGATGCCATCAAACTAATATCATTACACACAAAAGGATACTTACTTAAATACTTAACAGATAAATCGAGTCGTTCAGAACTTAAAAGATCATCTGTATCAGCAAAAACGACATAATCTGCGCCAATACTTAGAACTTTTCGTAATCCTATTAATCTAATTTCAAATGGGGTTAGTCCGTAGACATCATAACTTTCAAATAATAGTGTGGTATTTTGCAGATACTTTTCTATATCAGCTACCCCATCATTGAATAAAATGAGCTTGAAATCTTTATTTGACTGATTTTCTAATGATTGCAAAAATGAAGGAAAAAACAGCAAATTACCTGGGAATATTACCGAAAAAACTACTGTCATAATAATGATACGAGCTTGTAAATATTACACAAATGACATAGTGTTTGTTGGTTATATTGTAGTCAATTGGAATAACATCTACTATAGATACTCCTTATTAACTGAGAATTCGTAAAATTCTACATTTTTGAATCAAGGTACTTTCCGGTTTCTTTATGATCGAAATCCGGAAGGATCTTCAAAAATTCTTCCAGTAAATCTTTTTTTGACCAAATGCGATTTTGCTTATATGAATCTATTTTCGCCAAAAATGAATCAAGTGAAAAATCATCAAACATCAACTGGCTTTTAATGATACCAAGATTTGAGAATTTTTTTAAATCAAGAATTTCATTTTGCATATAAAACTCTTCAAAGTCTTTCTCGCCTGTTGTATCGCTGTTAGAGAAGAAACAAGGCCATTTTTTTTCATTACTTAGATTATTCATTTTTCCCCTGGCCTCTTCTTCAGATTGGCATTCGAATGGCTCAAGCCCCTGGTCAATTAAAAATTTTCTGGCTATTTCAGCAAAGGTGATCAGATGCAATTCCTCACTAAGTTTTGGGAAAAAAATATCTTTATTTTCTCCCAAAAGACAAGACATTAAACATAATTCTCCAGATTCCTGTGGCGTAATAAAATAGCGCTTGATATCTACAGGAGCAACAATGGGTTGCTTTTTTTGTATTCTCTGACTAAATCCATGAAGCAATGAACCGTCCGAAAAAGCTACATTAGCAAATCTTGCTGTTGAGATAGGTAATTTTACACTTTCACGCATCAGAAATAATTCCATTATTCTCTTTGATGCCCCCATCATATTAACAGGATTTGCAGCTTTATCTGTTGAAACACAGAAATACTTTTTTGCTCCGTTTTCAGCAGATTGATGGATGGTTTTGATTGTATTAAGGATGTTCACCTCAATCATTCTCATTAATGTAAAAGGATCTTTTTCACTTCTTACATGCTTTAATGCTGACAAGTTGAGGACATAGTCATATTTGCCATCATTCCTGATAAATGCCTCGTATTCAATTGAACCTATATCCAATATAAAGGTCCTGAAATCACCTTCAATATAACCGAATGAACTCCTGATATCGCGAACCAGTTCGACCATATTATTTTCACTGATATCAACCACATGCAATTTGAGGGGATTTCTCTTAAAAATTTCCTTTACGACCGCCTGTCCAATAGATCCGGCTCCTCCAATTACAAGAAATTTTGATGAGGATACAAGTGTACTTATCTCGTCATTATGCAGCAGTATATCCTGATCAAATAAAGGTTTATCTCTACCAATTAAATTGAGTACGTTCACGACAATTAAAATATAATTAATACATAAAAAATAACCAGTGCTTTTCTTCGCATATGAGATATGAAGGGCTCTACTTCAAGTATTTCCTTGCCCAACGTCCAACCAGTAGTAATGCAACAACAATAAATCCACCTAAAAAACCACCAACAACCAGGCCATTTAATTTTCCTAGGCGTTGCATAGGCAAGGGGAGAATTGGTTGATCGATTATTTGAATCAATGGGGTTTCTTTTCGCAACGCTACTTTTGCCATTTCAAGATTTGTTACAAGCTGTGTTAAAATTGCAGTATTTGCCTGTACGTCAACTTGCCTTTTTAGTCCGCTAGTTCTTGGTAAAACCATAGCCGAATTGAGATTAAAAGTGCTTTCAGTTGAGGAAGCAACCCCTGTTATAGCGCCATTTAATTCTGCACGAACACTATCAGTTTGCCTTTGCAATATTTCATAATTCTGTTTGGCTTTTTTACTTTTGGTTGCTATATAGAAATCAGATACCTCACTAACGACAACTTGTGTAAATTCCTTAGCAAACTTTTCGTCGAAAAACTTTGTTTCAACTGTGAGGATGCTCACTTTTTTATCGGCCTGATAAACTTTAAATATTCCTCCTGCACCTGCAATCCGTGTGTACAAATTTCCTAATAAGCTATCCTGTTTAAAAGAAAGCATTTCTCTTTTTACATTTACAGGAAACATAATAGGTATAACTTCATTTTCTTCTTTTGGGGAAGCCAACGATAGATAAAAATCAGCGAGTGTTATAAGTTTCCCATTTTGTTTAGTTGGGCTAAGTAAGGCTTTTTCGATAATTAACCTGCTTTTCATAAACTCAATCAAGTTGGCACCACTAAATACGCCACCTCCACTTGCGCCCAGATCAAGGCCTAAACTACTAGCCAATCCCATTGCGCCAGCCAATCCGAGTCCACCAGACTTCTCTTCTTCCAACACAAAAGTTAACTTAGCTGTATACTGCGTAGGTTTTTTTATAGCATAAAATACGCCTGCAGAACCACCAAGAAATGTTACGATAAGAATAATCAGACTTTTCTTACGAAGAAAAAAGAGTGTGTCCTTAATTTGATGAATAATTTCTTTGAAATTAATTTCATCGGGATTGGACTGATTGGATTCAACAGTCTGCATATATATACAAGTTATTGTTAGAGTCTTAGAATAGCTATTACAACGCCCGCCAAGCTTGCCAGAGCACTGGACACACCGATAATTTCACCGGTACTTAACCCTTTTCTTTCAGGTTTTTTAGGAATAATAATTTCACTTCCAGGTAAAATACGAGGATAAGATTTAAAAAACAGAAAGTGTTTAGTTGTTGCAGCTTTGCCATTGGCATAAACTACATAAGCATTCTTTTTCCACGAATCACCACTGTATCCACCGGCACTACTAATGTAATCTTTAAAGCTATTATTTAAATTATATGGCACTTGTGTTTCGAGTAGCACTGCACCACTTATTTTTACCTGACCATCGAATTTTGGAATAACAAGTTCATCGTTTTGTCTGAGAACCAAATCTTCTATGGAACCAGGATTATTCATAATAGATGGAAGATCAATAGGCACCCTGATAAACTCTTTCCTTAACCCTTCATCGAGATTACGAAGTGTTAATGTATCCTTATCACTGATATTTTTTTGAATCTCTTTCGCTGCCTCTTTCTTTTTTCTTTCCTCTTCTGTAAAAAATCTTTTAATATAAGCGCCTGCTGGATTAGCATCTGGCGTATATCCACCTGCACGTTTCAACAAATCACTCACTTTTTCATTACGGCTACTCAATGCGTATGGGCCCGGGTATTGCACCTGCCCTGTAACAGAAACCGTTTCTGGCAGCACATACCCAGCTTTACGTCTTACAGTGATTACATCATATGGTTTCAGCTCCACGGACGCGGCATTAACACTCAAATCACTATCGATCTCTGTGTTTATTATTACGCTGGCTCTATTGTCAGTGGGCGCTATACTATCTCGTTTGATCAATCTGGCAATTTCAATGCTTTTATATGCTGCATCTGTAAAGCCACCAGCTTGTAAAATCAGATCTCGTAAAGTAAGATTATCAACATAGTCATATTGCCCCGGTACCCTGATTTCGCCCTGTATGGTTATTTTAAATGAATCGCGCAGATCTAGTACAGAACTAACCAATATTTCATCTTCTCGTTTCAGGGTTAGATTATGAACAGGATCCCCCCTTAAAGCTTTCTGTATATCAAACGACAGGATTGAGCGGCTAAGGTCTTCTTGCAGACGCAGTATTTGTGCCCGCCCTAAGTAAGCGTCTTCTTTTAGTCCATCCGCTTTTCGAATGAGATCCCCTACCGTAAGACCAGTTGTTAACTCATACACATCCGGTCTAAAAACTGCACCATTAATTTTTACACGGTTCTGAAAGCGATTTAAAATTTTCGAAACAACAAACAAATCTCCTGATTCAGGCAGGTAGTTGCTGTATTCAGATGCAATAATATCTTTTACTTTTCTTTCTTTATCACTATTCTGATACGCTTTAACCATGGCCGTATAAGCCGTATCAGTAAATCCAGAGGCAAAATCAAACACTTGTTGCAAGTTTTCCCCCTGTAACACTTCAAAAATTCCTGGTCGCTTAACCTGCCCTTGTATTTCTACTCGCTTTTTATAAGCCGGAATACGAATAACATCATTATCTTTTAGTCCAATATTGTCGGATTGATCGCCTTTCAATAACATCCTATAAAGATCGATTTTCCTCTCCACTTTATTATTTCGTACTAATTCAATTTCCCGGAAACTGCCAAACTCAGTGGGGCCACCTGCCAAGAAAAGAGCATTAAAGATGGTAGAAAGAGAAGATACGGTAATATTCCCGGGCCTGTTTGCTCCGATAACTGTAATTTTTATACTTCGTATTTTACTTAGTGCTACAGAAAGTTTTGCCCCTCCACTTTTAAGGTATGGATATACAGTATTACCCATAACAGTTTTAATTTTTTGAGTAGCAGCTTCCACACTTAAGCCTGCAACTCTCACTTGACCAACGTTGGGTATATTTACGTTTCCTTCAGCAGAAACTAATAAATCACCATTGTATTCTTGTACACCATATACACTGATCGAGAGTTCATCATCGGGCCCAAGGATATAATTAAATGGAGTTGCCAATTTCAAATTTGGTTCAAAACTCGGCGCAACAGATGTATATAATTCAGATCCGAAAATCAGAGGATTGATCAAAGGCTGAGGTTTCTTGCTAGTATATTTCTCTATATCTAATGAATCAGAACTATTATTCTGCTTTTCAACTGACTTAATTCCTGAAGTATTTGTTTTTAAAGCACCAGTAGCTTTCCCTTGATTTAAACCTACTGAATTGATTCGTAATTTAAGTTTAGCAAATTCAGAAGCACTCATTCCCTTTGCCAACGCCATTTGCTCAGCCTGCTCAATGGTCATATTTGAGGCATTTAATTGCGCCTTTAATTTGCCAATATCTGCATCTGATAATTGATCAACTTTTAAAGTACTAAGATCTTTTCCTTTTAAAAGATCCTGTGCTTGTATTGTAGTTGTAAATACAATTAGCAATAAACAGCAGAGTAATATTCGCTTAATCAGTTCAACTAGCATATGATAATAAATATATATTAAAAAAACATGGCTTCGCCTATCTCAATCCCATGGTAACTGTGACTGAGTCTTCAGACAGGTTAATATTATACAATCTAGGACATAGTCAACAAAAATATAATATAACAAGTAGCAAAGGTCAATGCAATGTTAAGAAAATCAAAGCATAATACACAATTGAGCCATCAAATTGGGGGAGATTTTTGGACTCTGGTGTGCAAATATAGTGCATGACATTGCGGGAAAAATTATAATAGGAAAAAATATCTTTCCTACTTGTAATATACCCGCTACCAGAGCTTTATTTATCAATTTGTCATAAGCATATTTTATGCTTTACTGACTTATCGGAAACTATTAGACGTATTCTAATTTACCAAGGTATGTTTAGTTTAATACTGTTATAAGTATTTATTATACCTTGTTCAAGTTCGATAGAAGCTTCCCATCCTAATTTTTTCATCCTGGATATATCCATCAACTTTCTGGGTGTGCCGTCAGGCTTACTACTATCAAAATGAAGCAACCCCTTATAACCTGTAATTCTGCTAATCAGTAAAGCCAAATCGGCTATACTAATATCTGAGCCAGTCCCAATATTCCACATAGCTAACTCGTTGGCAGCCAAATCAGATACATTAATTTTTTGCATCAGAAACAAACAAGCAGAAGCCATATCATCCACATGTAAAAACTCCCGAAAAGGACTACCACTACCCCATATTACTACTTTCTCATCCTTGTTTTCACATGCTGTGATAAATTTTCTTAGTAAAGCTGGCAATACATGAGATTTTTCAAGGTCATAGTTATCATTTGGGCCGTACAAATTCGTTGGCATTGCCGAAATAAAATTGCAGCCATATTGTCGCTTATAAGCATCACACAATTCAATTCCAGCAATTTTTGCAATAGCATAAGGCTGATTTGTAGGTTCTAAATATCCGGATAACAAGTATTCTTCTCGCAAGGGTTGTTCTGCGAGTTTAGGATAAATGCAGGAAGAGCCAAGAAATAATAACTTTTTAACCTGGTGCTGATAAGCTGCATGAATTGTATTAGCTTCTATCATCAGGTTTTCATATATAAAATCGGCTCTGTAAATATTGTTAGCCTGAATTCCCCCAACTTTGGCTGCAGCAAGAAAAACGTATTCCGGCTTTTCTGTTGCAAAAAAGTTACTAACAGCAGTTTGGTTACGTAAATCCAGTTCCTCCGATGTCTTTAAAATAAGATTGTTATACCCCTCCGTTTTAAGCTTTCTGACAATAGCACTACCTACCATCCCCCTGTGCCCCGCTACATATATTTTTGCACTATGATTCATTTTATTGTATTCTGAATTTTAATACATACCAATTGAAACTACATGAACAACTGTTTTTTATTGAACCGTTTTAAATTATCTAGAAGGAATTTCCGATTCAATGCATAGAATAAAATAATTTATTCAAATTCGTTTCGGACATCATACCCATTTTTTTTCAGGAATTGTTGCTTTTCAAATAAAAGCAAATCGCTTGCAACCATTTCCTTCACCATGTCATTTAGTGAATATTTGGGTACCCATCCTAATTTGTCATTTGCCTTGGTAGCATCTCCAATAAGCAGATCAACTTCAGTAGGCCGATAGTACTGGGGATCTACTCTTATTACAATACTTCCTTTCTCAACTGGCCATTTACCATTATTCGAAATGATAATACCTATCTCCTTTTCAGCTACTCCTTCAAATGCAAGTTCCATTCCAACTTCTTTAAATGCCATTTTGATGAAATCACGAATTTTCGTCGTAGTCCCCGTCGCTATTACAAAATCTTCTGGTTTTTCTTGCTGCAACATCAACCACATGGCTTCAACATAATCTTTCGCATGCCCCCAATCTCGCTGTGCGTCAAGATTGCCAATGTACAAGCATTCTTGTAAGCCTAGACAAATTTTAGCTACTGCACGGGTAATTTTTCTTGTCACAAAAGTTTCACCCCGTGTAGGTGATTCATGATTGAATAGGATACCATTACACGCATATATTCCATAAGCTTCACGATAATTTACAGTAATCCAGTACCCATATAATTTTGCCACTCCGTAAGGAGAACGCGGATAGAAAGGAGTACTTTCTTTTTGTGGTACTTCTTGCACCATACCATATAATTCTGAAGTAGATGCCTGATATATCTTGGTTTTGTTTACAAGCCCTAATAAACGTACAGCTTCCAGTATGCGCAAAGTTCCCAAGCCATCCACATTCCCAGTATATTCTGGCATTTCAAAACTAACTTTCACATGACTCATCGCACCTAAATTATATATTTCATCAGGCTGAATCTCCTGAACAATCCTAATCAAATTAGATGCATCGGTTAAATCACCATAATGCAATATGAGGTGCCTGTTAGATATATGAGGATCTTCATATATATGATCGATTCTTTGGGTATTAAATAAAGAACTCCTACGTTTCAGGCCATGTACTTCATACCCTTTCTGCAATAAAAATTCAGCCAAATAGGCTCCATCTTGACCTGTAATACCTGTAATAAGGGCTTTTTTCATTCTTAATTATTGATCTGCAATAATAATTGTTATAGCTGACTTTCAATTTACATTAAGATAATCTTGAATAATTTTATTAGTACCCCTATTTTCGCTGACTAATAAAAAAAGCGAGGGTATCAAAAATGCTCAAAAAAGTGTTAATTACAGGTGGCGCTGGTTTTATTGGTTCACACCTTATCAGACTTTTTGTGACAAAATACCCAGATTATGAAATCATTAATCTGGACTGCCTTACCTATGCCGGGAATCTTGAAAATTTAAAAGATATTGAAAAAGCAGAAAACTACCGATTTGTCAAAGCAAATATTCTTGACAAAGAATTGCTGTCGGAAGTTTTTCATCAATACGGGATAACGGATGTCATACATCTTGCTGCAGAATCACATGTAGACCGCTCAATTCTTTCACCCCTTGACTTTGTATACACCAATATTGTTGGCACAGTTAACCTACTGAATACAGCAAAGCAGTTTTGGGGTAAGGAAGAAAATCATCTATTCTATCATGTGTCAACTGATGAAGTCTATGGTAGTTTAGGGGAAAGCGGGCTATTTACAGAAGAAACACCCTATGACCCTCGCTCACCCTATTCAGCCAGCAAAGCTTCCTCAGATCATTTCGTCAGAGCTTATTATGAAACATATGGTATCCCCTGCATCATCTCGAATTGCAGTAACAACTATGGCCCTAACCACTTCCCCGAAAAACTGATTCCTCTTTTTATCAATAATATTCTACAAAAAAAACCTTTACCAGTATACGGTGATGGCAATTATACACGAGACTGGCTTTATGTGGCAGATCATGCCAAAGCCATCGACCTGATTTTTCACCAAGGGAAACCGGGAGAAACCTTTAATATTGGTGGGTTTAATGAATGGAAAAATATTGATCTAGTTAAATTACTTTGCCATTTGATGGATGAAAAGCTAAATCAACAGCCGGGAGAAAGCGAACAATTGATTACCTATGTGAAAGATCGACCTGGCCATGATAAGAGATATGCGATTGATGCTTCAAAACTGAATAAAGAATTGGGATGGTCGCCAAGCGTAACTTTTGAACAAGGCTTATCCATTACCATTGACTGGTACCTGAACAACAAAAATTGGTTAGAAAATATAATGTCCGGGCAGTATCAGCAATATGAAAAATCTATGCATAGCAACCGATAAAATGAAAATAGAACAAACCGAATTAAAAGACTGTTTCATTATTCATGATACCATTTTTGGAGACCATCGTGGTTATTTTTTTGAAAGCTTTAACCAGCATCGTTTCTTACAGGAAACAGGACTATCTGTCAATTTCGTTCAGGATAACCAATCCAAATCGCAACGAGGGGTTTTAAGGGGCTTGCATTATCAGCATGGAGAATATGCACAGGCAAAACTGGTTCGTGTATTGCATGGCAGTGTTCTTGATGTGGCAGTAGACCTAAGGTTCAACTCCCCAAGTTATGGCAAATACGTTGCTGTTGAATTAACAGAAGATAATCATAGACAGTTATTTGTACCACGTGGTTTTGCACATGGTTTTGTCGTTTTAAGCGAAACAGCCGTATTCTTTTATAAATGCGATAACTATTACAATAAAGAAGCAGAAGGTGGAATCATCTATAATGACCCACAATTAAATATTGACTGGCAATTATCCGGAACAGAAATTTCACTCTCAGATAAAGACAAAGAGCTTCCCGTACTTTCTGAGGCCATTAAATCTATTAGTTTTAGCATATGAAAGGCATCATTCTCGCCGGCGGTTCAGGCACACGCCTCTACCCCATCACCAAAGGCATTAGTAAACAATTAATGCCCATTTACGATAAACCGATGATTTATTATCCTTTATCGATACTGATGCTGGCAGGTATTCGTGAAATATTGATCATTACTACACCAGAGGATAATGCACAGTTTCAACGACTATTGGGAAGTGGTGAAGAATTGGGTTGTACTTTTTCATATGCTTCTCAGGAAGTACCCAACGGACTTGCGCAGGCATTTGTAATTGGGGAGTCTTTTATTGGCAATGATAAAGTAGCGTTGATTTTGGGTGATAATATATTTTTCGGATCTGGTTTGGTACAACTCGTTCAATCTTTTAATAACCTGGAGGGGGCGGCCGTTTTTGCCTATGAGGTACAAGACCCCGAACGTTACGGAGTGGTTGAGTTTGACGAGAAACAAAAAGCCATTTCGATTGAAGAAAAACCTGACAATCCAAAGTCTAACTATGCAGTGCCTGGTTTATATTTTTATGATAATACCGTGGTAAATATTGCCAAAAATATTGTTCCTTCTACCAGGGGTGAATACGAAATCACTACAGTAAACAATGAATACCTGCAACACGGTAAATTACAGGTAGGCATCATGAGCCGAGGCACAGCCTGGTTGGATACTGGGACTTTCGATTCTTTGAGCGATGCCTGTGAATTTGTAAGAGTAATTGAAAAAAGACAGGGGCAGAAAATTGGCTGTATCGAAGAAGTAGCATGGAGAATGGGATTTATCAATAAAGAACAATTATTGATTTTAGCTGATAAATATGCAAAAAGCGGGTATGGTGATTATCTAAGAGCCTTACGATAACAACTTTACAGCCTTAGCGAAACTATGTCTCTTGGTACTATATTTTGAGTATCAAAAATGATAACAGAACGATTTTTGAGTTCTGAATAATCAATATCACTAAACGCAGTATGTTTTACTACAAGAATAACGCCTGTAATATCCAAGCTTAACCCGTCTTCAACAAAACGGATGCCTGGATGTTCTTCCTTACGCACATATGGATCCTGAACGAATACTTCAAGACCCGCATCTCTTAAAGCATGATACAGGTCAACCACTTTCGTATTACGGGTATCACTGCAGTTTTCCTTAAATGTAAAACCCAGTATCAACACTTTTAACCCACGGACATTCCCTTTATGTAAGTTCGCCAATGTTCTGATCATTTTCTCTGCCACAAATACCCCCATCCAGTCATTGATTTCCCTACCCGCCGCAATCAGCCTGGGTTCATACCCAACCTGTTTTGCCTTATGCACTAAATAATGTGGATCAACCCCAATACAATGCCCTCCCACAAGTCCCGGCCGGAAAGGAAGAAAATTCCATTTAGTAGCTGCTGCCTCCAGTACATCCCCTGTATCAATCCCCATTTTATCAAACATCAGCGCCAGTTCATTCATAAAAGAAATATTCACATCACGCTGTGCATTTTCAATGGCTTTGGCAGCTTCCGCTACTTTTATAGAGGGTGCAAGATGTGTACCGGCAGTAATTACAGTATCATATAATTCCTGCACTCTGGAGGCTGTTGCAACTGTAGAGCCAGACACCACTTTTTTGATATCCGTTATTTTTCTTGTTTGATCGCCTGGATTAATCCGTTCCGGAGAATAACCCACAAAAAAATCCTTGTTGTACTGTAAAGAGCTGAATTTCTCAAGGGCAGGTACACATTCTTCCTCCGTACAGCCCGGATACACTGTTGATTCATAAATCACCAGATCATTTTTCTTCAATATTCCCCCAATCATTTTTGAGGCATTTAGCAAAAAGTTCAGATCCGGTGTCTTATCAGGGTTCAGGGGTGTAGGAACCGTAACGATATAAATAGTACAATCGCTAATATCATCAACCTTATCGGTAAAGAACAACGAAGAGGGGACACTTATTTCTTCTTTAGTCAATTCTAGTGTATGATCAAACCCCGCCTTTAATTCAAGCACTCTTTGGGAATCTATATCAAACCCTACCACTTCATAATGCTTGGCAAAAGCGATCGCCAACGGCAGCCCTACATATCCCAGTCCAATAATACCAATCTTTAAATTATTCATACAAGGTCAAAGATAACAGATAGGAAAGTCAGAAAGACCCGAAGTCGGAAAGTCTAGGAAATTTAATGTCTAAACGGATTCACGAAATCCTTAGAATTTAATCATATGAACTACCATTTTTAATTAATCATATCTTCGTTCTATGAACATTCGCATCGGCTACGGCATAGACTACCACCAACTTGTAGAAGGAAGAGATTTATTTATAGGCGGTGTAAAAATTCCCCACAACAAAGGCGCACTCGGCCACAGCGATGCCGACGTACTACTCCACGCCATCTGCGATGCACTGCTGGGTGCAGCGGCCCTTGGCGATATTGGGGTGCATTTCCCTGATACGTCAAATGAATTCAAGGACATTGACAGTAAAATCCTGCTGGCGAAAACAAAATCATTAATAGAAGCCGAAGGTTATAAAGTCATCAATATAGACTCCACCCTCTGTCTGGAAGCCCCGAAAATAAAACCCTATGTTCCCCAAATGCAGGAAACCATCGCCGCTATTCTGGGCATCACCATAAAAGATGTGAGCATAAAAGCCACCACAACAGAGAAAATGGGATTTGTGGGGAGGAAGGAAGGGCTAGTGGCACATGCCACTTGCTTAATTTGGAAATTTGAAAATTTTAAAATTTGAAAATGAGGTTCTTGATAATTGGAGAAGCCTACAAACCCGGAATGTTCTTCATTTTCAAATTAGCAGATTTTCAAATTTTCAAATTATCCCTATTTTCAAATTACTCCTTAGGTTCAAGATTGAATACAACTCCTAATCTCAACGTATTCGAAAGCGGATTACGCGTTACCCCACTTCCGGATGGAACGAGGTAAGAGAAATTAATATCAATAAAATCGAGGTGAAAACCGGCACCTACACTGAAATATTTTCGGTTACCCCTGTTTTTGTTTTCATAGAAATAACCGGTGCGGAAAAAGAACTGGTTATTGTATCCATATTCGGCACCCAGTGAGAACTGTAATGATTTACCAAAACCAGTTCCGTCGCCAAAAGATTTCATCCAGCTACTGACTACACCTGTGGTTCTGTAGTTAACCAGGTTGGCACTATCGGTAGAAAAATTTCCGGTAGCGACCGGTGGAGCAGGCACCAGTAGCTTATTCATGTCGAGTGCAAAATTGATCTTGTTATTTTCATCCAGTACTTTGGTGTAAGAAACACCAATACCCAGGTTGGCAGGAATAAAATCTTTGTTTCGCGCATCATTGGTATAGCCAATTTTGCTGCCTAAGTTCGATAAAACCACACCCCAACTCAATCCTTCCCCATCTTCATTCAATCCATTATTGTACAATGACACATCACCGGCTACGGCATTACCCGCTTTGTATACGACACCTGTTCCCACATCACCCACCACCAGTCTTGAATTGATATAACGCAATGCCACACCAATACTTAATTTTTCATTGAGCTTCCTGGAATAACCCAGGTCAAAAGCAAATTCACTTGGACGAACAGAATTGAGCACATTACCGGAAAAGTCGGTTAGCTGGATATTTCCCAGACTAAAAAAGCGGAGTGTAGATGATATGGCCTGTTCATCATCCAGTTTATGATAGCCTGCCATACTGGCCAGGTAAACATCATTCAAACCAAGGTCTTTTAACCAGGGTGTGTAGTTCACGGCAATAGCAGAACGCTTGGGCGCAAACATTACTTTAGAAAGGTTCCAGAATGGTGCGTTGGCTTCGGGCGTAGTGGCAATTGCTACATCGCCCATACCACCCGCCCTTGCATCGGGCGAAATACGAAGAAAAGGTACTGCTGTTGATACGATATTAATGGAGTCCTGTGCATAGGTTGTATACGATAATACCAATGCCATGATGGCTGCCAGGGTTTTCTTTTGCTTTAAAAACATGAAGCAATATATTTTAAAAAGTTTAGAATGTTAGCTATTAGCTTTTAGCAATTAGCGGTTAGCAATTAAAATATAATTAAGACTAATCACTAATAGCAAATACTCTAGGGTAATTGTCCCGGGATAATCGCTAATTGCTAAAAGCTAACGGCTAACTGCTAAAGGCTAAAGGCTAAGTAAAAATCAAACCATCAGATACATTTAAAGCAGAATAAGTTGCCCGGCATGAACAGATCGTTGATCACCGGATTGAATGATTATTTGGTAAATATAAACAGCTTTTTGAATTTTCCTGCCTGATTCATCTCTTCCATCCCATTCTACCTGGATATTTCTGGTACCTGAAGTCTGAAAAGGACCCGAAATACGTTTAATCAGTCTGCCATCAGCCGTATAAATCAGCACCTGAACCTTCAGTTCCTTATCGGGTTGGTTATGTTCAAATGAGAGACGGGTTTTGTCGCGGAAAGGGTTGGGGAAATTCATCAGTTTGCTGACAGCCAGTCTATCCTGTCTTTCTACTACATAATCCAATTTTACCTGCGTCGAATTATTGGCGCCGTCCCATGCCTTGAGTACAAGTGAATGCGGTCCCTTTGTTTGTATGGGCAACCGATAACGGATCGTGCCGGATTGCCAGCTATTGAGGTCAGACAGGTACCAGTCATTCAGGACTCGGATATCCCGGATAAGGTCATCGATGATGAGTGTGATGTCGTGCCCAATTCCATTACCTGATGTGTTGATGCCTGAACTATCTGATAAATACGCTATCAGCAGCGGCGATTCGTGCGTGAGGCCGCCATTACGGAATAGGGTATCATTCAGAAAAAGGCGTATGGCCGGACCTTTTGTGTCTGCCAGAACTGTATTGTTGCCCACGAGTACAAAACCGGTGTCGGCACCAGCGGCATCGGTTGTGTTATTGAATGCATATAGAGACAGTCTTCCTCTTCCCGGCTGAAAAGAAACATCTTTAGGCAGGATGATACGAATACGAAAGCGGCCCGTATCAACCGAAAAGATGCCCTTGAATAAAATGGCCGACTGTTGCTGAAAACCCGTTACCGGACTGGATACATCATTACCTAAAGTTTGTACCGTTCTCGCCTTATCATACAATACCACAGAAACCTGACCATTAAAATTGCTGAGTCGATTACCCGCACCATCCTGTACATCCCCCTGCAATTCATAAGTCCTCGAAGCATGTAGTGTATCCGCCCCAGAAACAGCCATCCCATCTATCCCAGTCACTTTGATTTTGTGCTCCGGAAAAGCCAACTGCATGGCAGGATCTCCCAGCAAGACAAATTTTCTGGTATTCAATACTTCACCTGCCTGTGTAACAGATAAGTTTTTAGCTATGCGCACTGCTTCACCCAGACTCAGGTATTTTCCTGTTTGCGGATCGGGATGTAAAGCAGTACCAATAAAATATTCATTGATGATTCTATTACTGGATGCAAATACCAATCTGGCCGTGGATAATAAAGCGATGGCTCCTGTACTGTCGCCCGTTAATACCTGTGCGCCTACTGCATTTTTGGATGGATCATCAAATGGATAAAAATCGCAGCTTGCTGTAACAATCAAGGGCAGTCGTGATGCATTCTGAAAACGGTTTACTTCATTCACCGTCAGTACTGCTTCTTCCGCCAGTCGCACATGATTACCATGACCGCTGTAATTTAAAATCAATGCTCCGTTATTGACACTATTAACAATGGCTTCGCTTACCGCAGGATACCTGTTACCGCCACTTCCACTGATGAGCGGAAATGCATCGAGGTAAATTTTCTGTGTCTGAAAAAACGGGTTCGTATTGGCCTGGGCAACGGCTTCGGCATCTTTCAGGTGCAGGTTCAGGTCTTTATCATCGGCCACAAAAACCAGCTTATTTCTCCATTCACCCAAACGGGATGGCTGGTGATAGGAAATGATCTTATCAACCATACGATTAGCTTCTTCAGGAGAACGCGCGGGTATTCTTCCGATAGTCACATCAATGGTTTGAAGGGCATTACCCTGGTTGATATCATCCTGGTCATCGAGCATCCCGAAGAAATCGTCAGAGGTAAAACTCGATAACGGATCAAGCGATTGTGTACTTTGAAAGCAGGGAACAAAACGATGGTTATTGCTGATACGGTTTTTAGGATCATAAGAACCACTACCCATCAATAACACATATTTCAACCCTCCTTTTCTGTCGTACAACATTTTTATAAAATCGCGGATAGCGGTTGGGTCGGGACTACCACTGGCAAATTCCTGGTACACTTGTTCTGTACTTACCACCTGCACCGTTCGCTTGTAGTGTTGCTGATGAAAAATTGCAAGTTTACTGGCAGCACCAATCAATAAAGGATGTGAAACAATCAGGTATTCAGGTGTACTGATGGCATGCAAGTTCTGGTTGGCCTGTTTACCTATGGCAATGGGTGTAAAGGTTTGAGCAGGTGTAAAAGCAATATATTCTCTCAGTTTAGATGCATCGTTGTAGAAAGTAAATCCATTCCCTGACCTGTTTCGCATTCCCATTATATTGGTATGATCTGTAATATCCCATACCCGCATGTCTGGTAAAGCTGCCAGTTGAAAAGAGGCAATGGTATTGTTTGAAACAGAACGCCAGTCTCTGAAACTGAGTGCAGATGTAGTATTGAACTGAAGACTTCTTCTTCCTAAAACTTCAAATCGGTTGATCCAGCTTTCGGCACCGGATGCCACAGATTGATATTCGAATTTAACCAGCAGGTTGGTCTGACCATTGCTGCTGAAATTTTGTTCCTGTTCGAGATGTGTGGCATACCGATCTAAGAAAGTTCCGGTAACAGGAGGGAAATTCAGCGCCGATCCGTTGGCGCCATTTATATTGCTTAACATACTGGCGGCAGCCCCCACATTTCGGGAGGCAAAAGAGCTTCGCAGGGTAACAGGCTGCTGTATAGACAACCCCGGCCAGTCGATTGAGAATGTTTTGCTTTGGGCATGGATGAGTTTATCTCCATACCATTCTTTGCCTGAACCAATCAGGTTAACAAGGTCGTTTTCGAACACATATCTTTCATCAAACTCCGTGACAGCAACCTGTGCTGTATTATACACTTGTTGCATGGCAATCCGTTTACCCGAACCACCTACTGAAATATAGTACCATGCCGAATCGCTGTATAAATTTTTCTGGTAGCGAAAGCTTTGTTTCAAACTGTCTTTTAACCACCTGGATGAACCGGGCGCATAAAAAAGAAAATAATCACCTGCATGAAAAATACCATCGCCTCCATCCACCACTTCAATGGCATTTTCTACCAGGTCATCGGTATAATCGGCGTTGGCATTTTCACCCAACATCGCACCTCCATTGCCAAATAATCGGATAGATGCGGAGGAAAGGTTGGTGCCCAGTCCTAAGGTATTCAGGAAAGCACCGTCAACCCGATAAACACCGGGGTCTTTCACTGCAATTTTATACCAATTACCCGTTGCAAGTACCGATGCCGGCGCATACTGACGTTGCCCAAATGTTACGAGTGTAACCCCAAGAAAGAAATATAACATTCTCGCCTTCAGCATGAAAAATGATCAATTATGAATATCGAAGTTAGCGGTTAGCTATTAGCTTTTAGCCATTAGCCGTTAGCTTTTAGTGGTTAGCAGCTGTCCATTAGTTGTATGTGTTAGGAACGATTACGAAGCGTAATTGTAAAACAATCTCCGCTAACAGCTAATTGCTAACAGCTAATGGCTAATCACCACAACAAAAGCCCGCATCATTTTTTGAATTTCCTGAACATCTGAAATCAAGCTTCGATGTGTAGCTGCTTGTATATAACCATTGAGCAGGCAAATTTCAATCTGTGTTTCAAGTTCGAACGCTGAGCCTATTGAAATATGTATGAACCTGATCAGGTCTGGCTTTGTATGCCTGCCGCATCCTTCTGCAATATTTGATGCAATAGACACAACAGCCCTATTCATCTGAACAGCCATTGCATAACGTTCATGACTCGGCAGTGTAGATGTGACCTGATTAATAGCTTGGGTTAATAAAATAGATCGTTTCCAAATTTCCAGTTTCCGAAAATCTCTCATCAAAGCACTTTTGGGGTGAAAATAGGTAGATGGCTAGTTAATGATTAGCGTATTTCCCGCATTTTTTTGCTAGCTATTAGCCTTTAGCAGAGGTTTTTTCGTAAAACGCCGATAATTTTCTTAAGTCACTGCTAAAGGCAAATGGCGATTGAAACTTAGCTGTTAGCTGTTATAGCAGATATTAATATCGTAAGACACCTATAGTTTTTTAAAACCCCTGCTAAAAGCTAATGGCTAACAGCTAAAAGCTGTCCCCCAAACCCCCTATTTTCTGTCGAATACCCCCTACAAAACCACCCAAAACCCCATTTTACAGGCTTTAACTCCTTTAAAATTAGCCTTTTACTAACAATAGAATCCCGGGCAGCGATTGGTAGTTTAGGGAAATCTTATATATTCGCATGTACTAAATAAGGCTATAGCGAAACAACTATACTCCACAAACACGAGAATCTCATGCAAGTATTGAAAACAACACGGAACCTGATCTTGTTGTTGACGTTAACAGGTGCCATGTCATCCTGTAAGATTTTCAAAAAGAAACCCGAGAAATCAGCGGTTACCGGATGGAATTACAACGATAAGAACCAGGGTAATTTTAATGTCGCTAAGCCAAAAGATATTAAAGCCGCTCCAGGTCTTGTTTTTGTTCAGGGTGGTACATTCACCATGGGCGCAACACAGGAAGATGTGATGGGCGACTGGAACAATGTGCCACGTCGTATTACTGTCAACTCATTTTTTATTGATAAAACAGAAGTTGCCAACGTTCACTATCGTGAATACCTCTACTGGCTGACCAATGTGTTTGGTGGCGCCGGTATGGATTCGATTGTGGAAGAAGCCAAACCTGATACACTTGTATGGCGCAGTGAGCTGGCCTATAATGAGCCTTATGTGGAATATTATTTCCGTCACCCCTCTTATAACTACTATCCGGTTGTAGGTGTAAGCTGGAAACAAGCCACTGATTTCTGTATCTGGAGAACAGACCGTGTTAACGAACTGACCCTCATGGGTAAAGGTTACCTGGATGCCAGAAACCAGATCAAAAAAGAACTGAATGGTTCCGGACAGGATAACTTCAATACCAAGGCTTACCTGATGGATGAATACCAGTCAACGCCAGGCCGTTTAGCTACATCGAATAAAAATCCTTTGAAAGATGCCAATGGCCGTCCAAGAGCCAAAGTAACTTTTGAAGATGGTATTTTATTTGGCGACTACCGCCTGCCAACAGAAGCAGAGTGGGAATATGCAGCTTACGGATATATTGCCGAGAACCCACAGCGTAAATCGAAAGGTTCAAAACGTGGTGAGGAGTTGATTGCCAACAAGCAGATTTATTCATGGAAAAACAATGGTTACGATAATATTCGCTACACACAGAAAAGTGCTTACCAGGGTGCTTTCCTCGCCAACTTTAAAAGAGGTGCGGGTGATAACATGGGTGTGGCCGGTGGTCTGAACGATAATGCAGCCATTCCTGCAGAAGTAACTTCATTTATTCCCAATGGTTATGGCTTGTATAACATGAGCGGTAACGTGAATGAGTGGGTATCTGATGTATATCGTCCGCAGAACTCATTGGATGGTGATGATTTCAACCTGTTCCGTGGTAATGAATTCCGTAAGATTGATATGACCGGCGGTCAGGGTAACCTGCGAGATGATAAAGGACGTATTAAAACAGTACTGGAAGAAGATTCTACTTTACGTAACAGAAGAAACTACCAGCGTTCTTATGCCACCAACTACTTAGACGGTGACTCTTCCAGCTTTGTAAATTATGGTTACGGTACTACTACCCTCATCTCTGATAAATCAAGGGTGTTCAAAGGTGGTAGCTGGAATGACAGGGCTTACTGGTTAAGTCCGGGCGCACGCCGCTTCCTGGAAGAAGACCTGAGTACCAATACACTTGGTTTCCGTTGTGCCATGAGTCATTATGGTTCAGCAGAAGGTATTTCAAGAAAAGCTAAAACAGGTCAGTTCTTCCCACCCAGAAGAAATAAACGCTAAGAAGGAAAAGGTAAATATAAAAAGAGCCATCTCTCGGAAGGAGGTGGCTTTTTTGTTTGGAGCCGGAGGCTCGGTCAAAGCTGCAAGCCTCAAGCTACAGGCTACAAGCCATGAGCTATGAGCTATGAGCCACTAGCTGCTAGCGTGTATTCAAACCTTCTCCGGACTTTCGGTCTTCCCGACTTTCGGACTTCTCCCTTCATTCACCATTGACCATTCCCCATTCACTCCTTATCTTGCATCTATGACAATTTCCGAACTTTATCAGCTATATCTACAGCATCCTTCTATCCAAACCGATACCAGGAAATTAAAAGAAGGAGATATTTTTTTTGCATTGAAAGGGCCTAATTTCAATGGCAACCTGTTTGCTGAACAGGCACTTCAATCAGGTGCGGCATACGCAGTAATTGATGAACCTTCCGGTGTCGATAATGACAGATTCATTTTAGTAGATGATGTTTTACAAACTTTACAAGACTTGGCGGGTCATCACAGACAACAATTTAATATCCCTTTTATCGCGATTACCGGCAGTAATGGTAAGACAACTACCAAAGAGCTTGTGTACACGGTGCTGGCTTCGCATTTTAAAACGTATACCACGCAGGGAAACCTTAATAACCACATTGGTGTACCGCTCACCCTACTCAGTATTCCGGCTGATGCAGCAATGGCGGTAATAGAAATGGGTGCCAATCACCAGAAAGAAATTGAAGGCTATTGTGTGTACACCGCTCCTACACATGGTATCATCACCAATTGTGGCAAAGCACATCTGGAAGGTTTTGGAGGCATTGAAGGTGTAAGAAAAGGTAAAGGTGAATTGTATGATTATATCAGGGCTCATAACGGAACCATATTCAGGTACAATGATTATGATTATCTGCACGCCATGAGTAAGGGTATAGAGAAAGTATTGGGTTATGGAACCAACGAAGGCAATATAACCGGAATAGTAGCTGCCAGTGAACCTTTCCTGGAAGTGAATATCACCAAGGGAATATCGTTCCAACAAGTACATACACAATTGGTAGGTGCTTATAACCTACCCAATGTATTATGCGCCATTGCCGTAGGTAAGGCATTTAATGTACCGGATGAAAAAATAAAAACTGCCATTGAATCCTATGCCCCATCAAACAGCAGATCGCAGATGGTGGAAAAAGATGGTAATCACATTATCCTTGATGCGTATAATGCCAACCCCACCAGTATGCGTGCAGCCATAGAAAACTTTGCCCGGCTTCATGCAAAAGAAAAAGTTTTGATGCTGGGTGGCATGATGGAATTGGGTGAAGAGAGCAAAAACGAACATCAGCAGATCGTAGACCTGATAAACCAGTATCCATGGCATAAAGTGGTATTGGTAGGCGGCGATTTCAGCAAGGTGAATCACTCGTACATCTTTTTCCCAAATTCAACTGAAGCAGCAAGCTGGTTTCAGCAACAAAAATTTTCTGATACCCATTTATTGATCAAGGGATCAAGGAGTATGCAGATGGAGAAGATTATCGCTTAAATAATAAAGCCTCCGTGTAACACTGTGCCATACTCTGTGTAACTCCGTGGTTAAACCACAGAGGAAACGGAGTGATGCACAGAATTACACGGAGGTCTTACTATTCTTTCCAAAAAATTGCTTTACTTTTTGCTTGTTTCTTGATTTTCTTGTCGCTCGTTTTCCCCTTACTGCTTCTTAACTACTCCCCCATTAAATCGTATCTTTGTATTGATTAAATAGCATTGATATGCCTGAGAACAATAAAAAGCACTGGTATTTGTGGAGCGTTTTTAACAATCGTTGTCCAAGGTGCCGCCAAGGAAGGATATTTAAAAGCCAGGAGCCTTATAAATTCAAGACCAATGTAGAAATGCATGAACAATGTCCTGTTTGTGGTCAGCCAACAGAAATTGAAGTGGGTTTTTATTATGGAACAGGCTATGTGAGTTATGCCTTATCTGTTGCATTCCTTGTTTCAACATTTGTGGCTTGGAAAGTATTAATTGGCATGACTTTCTCCATCGATGATAACCGTATTTTTTACTGGATGGGTACTGCGTTTATATTACTATTGGTTTGTCAGCCACTCATCATGCGTTTATCACGCAGTTTATGGTTAAGCTGGTTTGTAAAATACGATCCAGACTGGAAAGACCATCCCATTAAAACACCTGAAAGAATTGTACCTGAACAAATGAATAACTGGTAATATAGGCCCTATTGCAAGAGTTTCTCAGCAATACAGCGAAAAAATATACACACCCACCTCTGTGTAACTCCGTGTTCCCCTCCGTGTAACTCTGTGGTTAAATAAAATTAAACAGATTAACCACAGAGTTACACAGAGTAACGAACAGAGTTGCACGGATTCTTTCTGGTAAGCTATAGATAAAATCTTACTTACTGCTTTTCTTTCTTAATTCATTTACCAAATTTGCTGCTGAATCAGACAACTGTGCCTTAACAGTTATTCCACCGCTTTTAATAAAGCCAATAAAATGACAACTATCCTTCAAAGCCGCTACATATAATGTTTTAACGACTTGTCCTTTTGAGAAACAGAAAAACTTGGTATCGTATTCACAATTTGCTTGGTCAACAAAAACATGGTTAATTTCATCCAGTGTAAAAAGATGAATGGCTGCTGTATCATTCAGTCCGAATCTTGTATATACTTTCTGGTCATTGATATCCGGAAAAAAATGCATATCAATGCTATCCACCGTTTTTAATTCCGGGAGCCTGTGCATATCAGTTACCAGTTTATCCGTCGTTATAACAGTTTCTTTACTGTCCGATTCACCACAGGACATTATTACAATCACACAAATCAGCATCAATAATAAATACCGCATAATTTCAATTTGATACAAAGAAATAAAAAAACCGCTCCCCCCGGCAGCGGTTTTTTAAAAAGAATCATTCTGTTGATTATTGTCCTTTTGCAGGGAACCTTGTCCAGCTGGCTAACCAGTTGGTTGTACCAAATGCCCCTACATAAGTAGTAGATGTAAAATAAGCATCCAGACCTGTAAAGTTTGCACCAGCTAAAGCGGGTGAGCCACTTGCAGGTAACAGGTTAGGTGAGGTTAGTGTAAAAGGAGAAGTCAGCTTAACATCTGCAGCATCTGTATAAGTGATACATCCTTCAGATTCTGCTTTTGTTCTCATAGCTGCTGCAGTTAAGGTAGCGGATGTTAAACCAGATACCCTGTACGGATCTGCAATGGCGTGTACCAGGTTATTTTTAAATTCAGAAGTAGCACCTGCACCACTGTAGTCGTTGGCAGTACCATCAGACTCGATAGAGAATCCACCTTTCTGCCATCCCATCAGGATAGAGTTACGCAGTACAAAACGTACGGCTCTTCTCCATCTGTTACCATAGTTATGGTTAGCCAATGTACCACTGGCGTTATTAGGTCCAACAAAAGTGAAGTTGCTTAATACAGGACGTGTATAAGGAGCAGCAGTAGTACCAGAACCATCGTTATCTGCTTCAATACCATTACCTGCATCACCATTATCCACAAATGCAGGATCGCGCAGTGCAACAGCAAACTGGATTTTACCAGTATAGCCGAAATCAAAATCGAAATCATCATCAGCCGTTCCAAAAGCTACGAGGTATTTAGCATTTACCGTACCACCAAAAAATTCATAGGCATCATCATTACCATATACTACCTGGATATTTTCCAGTGTTGTTCCACTTCCTACACCACCTAAAGTCAATCCATTGATTTCAGAACCAGGGAAAGCAGCAATACCTGCATATTCAATACGAACATATTTCATGCTGCCAGAATTATCTGCATCGTTCGTACCACCGTATGGACGATCCAGTCCACCTTCAATTACCGGTGTAGAGCTACGGTTTGTTTTAGCATAACCGAGGATAACGATACCACCCCAATCGCCGGGATTACGTGATCCTGCATCCATACCTGAGGTAAATACAATGGGTTTATCGGAAGTGCCATTCGCCATAATCTTACCACCTCTTTCAATACACAATGCACCTTTCTCTGTTTTATCACTTTTAATAACGGTACCTGGTTCAATGGTCAATGTAACACCATTGGGTACATATACATAACCTTTGAGTGTCCATGTTTTATCGGCAGTCAGGGTTTTATTTTCCAGCAAAGAACCTCTTAATACGGTTGCGTTAGGATCAACCGGTGGTTCCACAATCGGGTCTTCATCATCGTTTTTTGTACAGGCTGTCATCGTCAAAGCAGCTATTGCTACCATTGCCAGACGTGAAATCAAAAGAGAGCGTATCATTTTCGTTGTTTTTATGCTGCAAAACAACCACTACAATGTAATGAGTATGTTACCGGAAGATTAACTAATTGTTACCACGCAACGGTGTACAATAAAAAGGCTCCCGAATCATCGGGAGCCTTTACATCTATCAACAAGTATCAACTTTAGAAATTATAAGAGAACCCAACTCCCCAGCTTGTACCAAACAGGTTACTCCACTGGATTCTGTCATCCTGGCTCTTATAGGCACGGTTCTCTTTTTTAGACTCCACATTATTGTAGAATATCTGTCTTGTATTCAAAAGGTTAGCTATATTAATTTTAATCTCCCCTTTCTTCTTCAATACTTTTTTAGCCAATTGAAAATCAAGTACACTTCTGCCATTCTCATACACATCAGGAATACCAAAAGCACCTACGGTTTCAATACGCTGCCCGATTCTGTTGAACAATATGGTACTGCTCCAGTTGGCATCATCTGCATATGTAAGACTCAGGTTAACCAGATAAGGTGATTGTCCCTGCATAGGTCTTTTGACATCATATGGATTTGATGCTGCTGAAAGATCCACAGAAGATTTAATGATAGAAGTGTTGGCACTGAAAGTAGTGTTCTCAAGGAATTTGCCTTCACCCAGGAAGGAGAGTTTTTTACGCAGGTCGAGTTCAATACCATATGCATATGCATTATCAGGATTGAAGAAAGTAATCACCTGGTATTCCAGAGATGACTCACCCGACATACGCTGCTCAATAGGTTTGCTGAAATGTTTGAAGAACAGAGAAGCAGAAATAATTTCACCACTCTGCGGGTATGTTTCAAAACGAAGGTCAATATTGGTATTCTGGCTTCTTTCCAATGCACCATTACCACGGATGATTGCTGCTCTCACAAAATCGAAATAGGAGAAATTGGCTACTTCACGGAAATCAGGTCTTGATACCGTTCTTGAAGCAGAGAAACGCAGATTTGATTTATTGTTAAAGCTGTAAATCAGGTTTACAGAAGGAAGGATATCCAGGTAATCTTTTTTAATGATGGTTTTGGTGCCGCTCACATTACCAGTTTCTACTTCATAATTAAAAGTCTCTGCACGTACTCCCCAGATCAGTCTCCATTTTTCGTTGAATTTGTTATCAAACATCAGGTATGAGCCTGTGAGTAGTGACGTGGCATCGTACCGATCGGTATTGTTGGTAATTTCATTGAGATAGAAGCCATTGGTATACATATTGGCATCGTTAAATACCCTGCCTGGTGCCAGCGTAAGTAATGCAGTATTGAAACTTGATGGATTGGCTTCTTCATAGCGGAAAGCACGTGCACCGAAATCGCGGATTTTATACTGAGCCAATACACCTGCTTTCAGACTCGATGTAGTATTGCCCCATTTCAGTGGTTTACTATAATCCACTTTACCACCCAAGGTATTTTCATCCAGCTCACTCCAGAAACGGTAGGTATTTCTTAATGCAATGGTATAAGGAACTGATTTGTCATTTACCTGTGAAATATTCTTCTGGTAAGGCTGTGAGCGATAGTCAGGTTGATCCTTTTTAGTAAATGCAAAGTTCAGGTTCCATTTCAGTTTGTTATTGTTTTTACCCAGCGCATGTTCACCTTCCAACTGTGAGCTGAAGATGGTTTTGATCATGGCAATGGCAATCCTGTTCTTGTTGATGTACTGAAGGTCATTGAAGTTCGATCCTTCACGGATGGTATTACCATTTTCAAAAACCCTGTTAAACAGGTTCTTTAAAACGAGTTTATTTTTTCCTTTTTTGTAACCCACATTTAATAATGCACCTAAGCTGGTATTAAATGAGTATGAGGTATCTGCATAATCAAACAGCAGGTTCGTAGTAGAAGTAGCATCGCCATACTGCTGACGGTCGGTAAGCTGAATGGTTTGTGAGTTCCTGTAAGTAACAGCACCCAGTATACCAAAGCTTCCGCCATTTTTGCTGTTGAATTTTTTAGCGAAATTGATCTGACCATTCAGTGAAGGAAGGGCTTTTGAAATTTCATCTCCATAAGTGTTGTACATCTTTCTGGATGCCTGAATTTTTTGTGCCATATCATAACTTCTCCATCTGTTGGTAGAAGGAAAAGAAGAAGGAAACCCTCTTGAACCATCATCAAAACCTAAATAGTCCAGATCACCTCTGTGACCAATATTAAAATCTTTACCAGTAGAAATACTGTTATAAGAAGTAGACAGGGCAAAACCAAATGCGTTTTTAAACGGAATATCTTTTGTAGTCACCTGAACAATACCGCCAGAAAATTCACCGGGCATATCGGGAGTAGCGGTTTTATTGATCAGAACATTATCGATCATATCAGAAGGAACGATATCAAATGAGAATGTTCTTCTGTCTGGTTCAGTGCTGGGCATTACCGCACCGTTGATGGTAGCTACATTATAACGGTCATTCAAACCACGTACAATGACATATTTATCGTCCTGAACACTGGTACCTGTTACACGTTTCAATACTTCACCCACATTACGATCGGGCGATTTTTTAATGGATTCGGATGAGATACCATCTGATACACTGGTATTATTTTTTTGCAGACTCAAGACTGCAGAAGCCGATTCCCTGCGGGCAGGTGTAGCAGTAACCACCACTTCATCCAGTTCTTTTTTCTGTTCAGCCAGTACAATATTCAATTCGTTTGTTTGTCCGGCTACAATAACGATTTCGCTGATGGTTTTGGTTTTGTAACCTGTCATCGAAAAAGTAAGTTCATAAGTACCGGGGGTCAGACGAATACTAAAACGACCCTCTACATCGGAAATAAGGTTGATTTTTTTTGCAGCATTAAAGATGGCTACGCCTGTAACCACTTCATTATTGGATCCGGAAGAAACTTTACCGGTAAGTGTACCGGTTTGCGCAAATACAGCCGTAATAGAAAAAAGAGCGAGCAGGGTCGAAATAATAGATTTCACAGTGTTTATTTTGCTGCAAAACTATTTCGGCAATGTTACCACCATGTTACCCCAATGTTAAGGGAATATTACCTGAATGGGAGAAAGGGGGAATGAAGGGGGGGGCGAGGCTACTATAATGAATAACAAAGGATAAAAGCTTCAGACACAGCTATCCATACTTATTGATAAAATCGATTACCCTTTGTTTATTGAGGTTCTTAAGTTTTTTTTCCAATATCATGGCCTCAGATCTAGAAGGCTTCTCAATTAAACATTTAAGTTGCCAAGGCGCATAGGGCGAAGTAGAAGATTCGTATCCACTATTATGCCTGTTCAATCTTTCAGTGAAATTTTGTGTTTGGCCGACATAATATCGATCGGCCTGTGGGGAGTATATGATATATACGTAAAACATAAAATCCTGCAATGCAGGATTAATTTTTGCAGAGAGGAAGGGATTCGAACCCTCGATACGGTTTCCCGTATACACACTTTCCAGGCGTGCTCCTTCAACCACTCGGACACCTCTCTGTATTTTCATTTCTTGTAAAGAACTATTTATCTTGTTTTAGAGAGATCGGATTCGAATGCCGACGCTTACGGTCGGCACCGAGACAAAGGCACCGCCTTTCGTCTCGGCCCTCGATACGGTTTCCCGTATACACACTTTCCAGGCGTGCTCCTTCAACCACTCGGACACCTCTCTTTATTACTTTATACACTTTAGAAATGGAATGCTTGTACCTTCGATTCTCGTAATGCAAAACATTTCTCTGTATTTTTAAGGACTGCAAAAGTAATGTTTACCCCTTCAGTTTCCGAATATTTTTTGGGCATTGGCCGTGGTAATGGTGGCAATTTCATCCACAGTAACTTTTTTTACTTCTGCCAGCTTTTTGGCCACTTCTATCATATAACTGCTCTCATTGCGCTTTCCTCGGTAAGGCACCGGACTCAGATAAGGCGCATCTGTCTCCAATACCATATGTTCCAGCCCTATTTTATCCAGCGCTTCAGGTAAACCGGCATTTTTATACGTTAACACACCCCCAATACCCAACATAAAGTCCATCGATACAATCTGCCTGGCCGATTCATAACTGCCGCTAAAACAGTGAAAAATACCTTTTAGTCCCCTCGCTGCATATGGTTTTACCATGTCAATGGTTTCCTGCATGGCATTACGAGTATGAATGACAATGGGCATTTTTCGCTCCAGGGCCCAATCCATCTGCTGGGCAAAGGCATTTCTTTGCTGATCGGCAAAAGTCTTGTCCCAGTAAAAATCAAGCCCTATCTCTCCCACTGCAACAAATGACCGTTTATTCAGCCATTCCAGTACAATGGCCAACTCATCCTCCACTTTTTCATTCACCGAACAGGGATGTAAACCCATCATGGCATAACATACACCCGGGTTAGCCGCTTCCAGTGAAAGCATCGCTTCAATTACTTCACTATCGATAGCAGGCAAATAAAATTTCTCTATACCAACCGCTCTGGCGCGGTTAATGATTTCCTGGTTTTCTGTACCAAACTCAGTAGAATACAAGTGACAATGCGTATCAATCAATACCATACTGCAAAATTGCCGATAAATCCCGAGTAAGCCATATGAAACATACTTATTTGGCTTTTTTTCATGGATGGAAAATAAAATGAAATGATTCCTCGTTATTAGTCAACGAACCCTAAAAAAAGATCAACAGGCGATCAAAAAGATTCATCCCGACTTTAGTCGGGAAAGATTGTTTTCATAGGGTACGGATTAAAAGAAGAGCCGGAGTTTCTACTCTGGCTATTTTTTTGCTTGATGCATATGCTAAAGTCGTTCAAACATATAACCTTCATTAGAGAAATGTTGTAACACAGCAGGCAATGCTACAGACATTCTTTCCCATGCTTTTTCACTATCATGAAATAACACAATAGATCCGGGTTTTGTATGATAGAGCACATAAGATAAACTGGCCTGTGGGGTAAGATTTGTATCAAAATCGGTGCTCAATACATCCCACATAATAATCCGCATCCCCTTTTTCTGTAAATATTTGATCTGTGATAGCTTGATTCTTCCATAAGGTGGCCTGAATAAATTCGATTGAATATAGCCGGCAGCTTTCATCGTATCTGCGATATAAACTTCATCAGTCGTTTTCCATCCATTTACATGTTCATGGGTATGATTACCTACGGAATGACCTTCGTCAAGAATACGCTGATAGATAGCAGGTTCTGCCGCTACGTTTTTACCGATACAAAAAAAACTGGCTTTTGCACCATATGCTGCCAACTGGTCAAGTACAAAGGGGGTGGCAACAGGATGCGGACCATCATCGAAACTGAGATAGATCTTTTTTTCCTTTGCCGGCATGCGCCATACCAATGAAGGATACAAAGCCCTTAACCACCACGGTGTTTTGGTGAGATACATGGGGTAAAGATACGAGATACAAGGTTCAAGGTTCAGGTATCAGGTTTCAGGTAAAACTCTCCGTATTTCTTTGCTTGCAGCTTGCAGCCTGCGGCTTGTAGCTTCCCCCTCACTATCTTTGCCCCATGAACAGAAAAGTACGTGTACGTTTTGCCCCTTCGCCTACCGGCGGACTTCACCTGGGTGGCGTGAGAACCGTTTTATTCAACTATTTATTCGCCAAACAACAGGGCGGTGATTTTATATTGAGGATTGAGGATACCGACCAGACCCGTTTTGTACCAGGTGCAGAAGATTATATTTTCCAGACCCTCGACTGGTGCGGGCTGGTTCCTGATGAAAGCCCGAAACACGGCGGTCCTTTTGCCCCATACAGACAGAGTGAAAGAAAAGCCATGTACAGGCAGTATGCAGAACAACTGGTTAAAGACGGCTATGCTTATTATGCTTTCGATACACCCGCAGAACTGGAAGCCATGCGTGCCGATTTTAAAACAGCTGAAAATCCTTCACCACAATACAACCAGCAGATTCGCACTAAAATGCGCAATTCCCTCACGTTGGGTGAAGATGAAGTAACTCGCCTGATAGGTGAAGGAATGCCCTATGTGATACGCATTAAAATGCCGGAGAATGAAACGGTTAGCTTTACCGATATGATTCGTGGTGAAGTAAGTTTTCATACTTCACAGGTTGACGATAAAGTTTTATTGAAAGCAGATGGTATGCCCACTTATCACCTGGCTGTAGTAGTTGATGATTACCTGATGCAGATATCGCATGCTTTCCGCGGAGAAGAATGGTTACCCTCTGCACCGGTTCACTTACTGTTATGGAAATACCTAGGCTGGATCGACAGCATGCCACAATGGGCACACCTGCCACTCATATTAAAACCAGATGGCAATGGTAAACTCAGCAAACGCGATGGCGACCGGCTTGGTTTTCCTGTGTTTGCCATGGACTGGACCGATCCCAAAACCAATGAAACCACTATCGGTTTTAAAGAAAGAGGATTTCTACCACAGGCATTTGTAAACCTGCTGGCCATGCTGGGCTGGAACGATGGTACCGACAAGGAAATTTTCACCCTCGATGAACTGATCCAGCAGTTTTCGATGGATCGTGTACATAAAGGCGGCGCGAAATTCGATTATGAAAAAGCCAAATGGTTCAACCATGAGTGGATTAAACAATCGGATGCTGCTGTATTGGCTCCTGCTGTTCAAGCTGCGCTGGCAGAAAAAAATATTGTTGTCAGCAATACCTCACTACTCCATACTGTCATTAATCTCGTAAAAGAGCGTTGTACACTCTTACCTGATTTTGTACCACAGAGTCAATTTTTCTTTGAAGCACCTGTTAAGGTTGATACAGATTCCATCAAACCTAAATGGGATGAAAAGAAAAACCTTTTTTTCACAGAACTGATTCGTGGCTACGAACTCAGTACCCTTTGGGAAGCCGGCGATCTGGAAAAAGAATTCAAAGAACTGGCTGCTGTCAACCAGTTGAAACCCGGAGAACTCATGCTGCCATTCCGCATTATGTTGGTGGGCGGTAAATTTGGTCCGGGTGTTTTTGATATTGCAGCGTTGATTGGCAAAGAAGATACAGTGGGGCGGATTAAGCATACACTTTCACTGCTGGCTTAGTATATATTTTATTGCCACTGAAGGCACAGAAAGACACTGAATGATTCTGTGCTTTTCTGTGCCTTCAGTGGCATCTTCTTTCTTTAGCAGGAATTTGTATCTTTCTGCAAACAACCTGCATGAAGAATACTGTAAGGCTATTATATTTTTTGGCACTGCTGCGTTTTATCGTTCCTTTTTTCCTCGTACATCCGTTTTATGAACTGCACCGCGATGAATACCTCTATCTCGCAGAGGGTAAACACCTGGCCTGGGGATTTCTTGAAGTACCTCCCATGTTGTCTTTTATGGCATGGATCAGCAATGCGTTCGGCGCTTCCTTGTTCTGGGTAAAATTCTGGCCTGCACTCATTGGCTCTTTCACTTTCATATTAATGGGGAGGATTATTATTTCACTCGGAGGTCGTGCATTTGCTATTCTGCTCGCCTTTCTGCCATTTATGTTTACGGGTTATATCCGTCTGTTTTATTATTTCCATCCCAACTTTCTCGATGTGTTTTTCTGGACATTGAATGTCTATGCACTGATATGTTTTATTCAAACTTCAAAAAACAGTTGGCTGTATGTGTTTGGTATCAGTATCGGGTTGGGCATGTTAAGTAAATACTCAGTGGCTTTTTATACCATAAGTCTATTAGCGGCTTTATTACTAACAAGAGAGCGAAAGATTTTTTTGAATAAACATCTTTATTTCTCTGCAGTTGTTGCCTTGCTCATCATGCTACCCAATGTGCTCTGGCAATACAACCATGGCTTTCCATTAATAGCTCACATGGAAGAATTAAAAAAGGAACAGTTGCAATTTATTAATCCGTTCGATTTTCTTACAGATCAATTCATGATGTTTCTTCCCTGTGTATTTATCTGGCTTGCAGGTTTATATTTCACTGCATTTACACGCGAAGGGAAACCATACCGTATGGTAGCATTCACCTACCTGTTTATAATAGCACTGCTTACGTATATGAATGGCAAAAGTTATTATGCTGCAGGTGCCTATCCTGTTCTCTTTGCTTTTGGAGGATTTTACCTCGAGAAGATTACTGCCACAAAAGCAAAGTGGCTTCGTTATGTTTTTGTAGTGATCCCTGTTATACTTGGCTCTTTCATTATGCCCTTGCTATTGCCCATGCTCAAACCACAGGAACTGGCAGACTGGTACAGGAAAAAAGAGCTTCATACTTTGGGAAGTTTTAAATGGGAAGACCAGCAATACCATCCCCTGCCACAAGATTTTGCTGATATGATTAGCTGGCGTGAGCTGGCAGAAAAAACAGCAGCTGTATATAAAAATCTGCCCGACAGCCAGCAAAAGAAAACAATGATTTATTGCCGGGGTTATTATACAGCCGGCGCACTGAATTACCATGCCAAAAAATTAGGGCTTCCGGAAGTATACAGCGACAATGCCTCTTTTCTTTTCTGGATGCCTGAGCAATACGATTTCAAACACCTGATACTGGTTGGTAAAAGAATGCCTGATGCGGACGATATTGTTTTCCAGCAATTTGAAAAAGTAAGCATTAAAGATTCCATACAATATCCACTGTTTCGTGAAACAGGCATGAAAATCATCTTATTTGAGAATGGTAACGATTCTTTACAGTCAATTACCGAAAGGGGTGTGGCTGGGCTGAAAGCACGTTTTCAACGCAAATGATTCCTTATTTTTGCTCCCTAAATCGATTGCATGAGTAATTCAAAACGTCCTGTTCGGGTATTGGTGGCCAAAGTAGGTTTGGATGGTCATGACCGCGGCGCTAAAGTAATTGCAACAGCATTACGTGATGCCGGTATGGAAGTGATTTATACCGGTCTGCGCCAAACACCTGAAATGGTGGTAAATGCCGCTCTCCAGGAAGACGTTGATGCAATTGGTATCAGTATATTGAGTGGTGCACACATGACCGTTTTTCCGAAAGTGATACAATTACTCAAAGAAAAAGGTATGACTGATGTTTTACTCACCGGCGGTGGTATTATTCCGGAAGATGACATGAAGACTTTGAATGAAATGGGTGTAGGAAAATTGTTTGCACCGGGAACAGCAACAAGTGAGATTGCCAACTATATTAAAGAATGGGTTAAGCTAAACAGGGCTTTTTAAGTCAATTACTAATCTTTTCTATCCATTTCCGTTACCACTAATGATACGATTAAGCAAGTAAGTTATCACCTCGCCAAATCAAACTTATATGGACAATACAAGGGTTTTCAAGATGTCATTCGCCGGCGTTTACCCACATTATATTGCCAAAGCTGAAAAAAAAGGTCGCACCAAAGAAGAAGTTGATACCATCATTTGCTGGCTTACAGGGTATACACAAAAAAAGTTCCAGGAGCAGATTGACAAAAAAACAAGTTTGGAAAATTTCTTTGCAGAAGCTCCGCAGATCCATCCGAATGTGTCAAAAATTACCGGTGTTATTTGCGGGTATAGGGTTGAAGAAATTGAAGACCCTCTCATGCAAAAAATTCGCTACATGGACAAACTGATTGATGAGTTAGCCAAAGGCAAAGCAATGGAAAAAATCTTACGTCCATAAACGACTCTCCGCAAACTATCTTTTCCCACTGTAAAAGCTAGGCAACTAATCGGTCTCAAATTGGACAGACAGTGTTAATAAAGAGAAAGGGAGAACGGGAGACTTTCTTGAATTAGTGACCCTTTTCCTTATCTGCTCATTTATTTAGCGATCAAACCATTTTTTAAATGCTGGTGCTTTTTCCCTGCTCACATCCAACTCTAATTTCAGGGGTGCTTTAAGCGTTACGGTGAGCTTCTGGTTTTCATGGGGTTTTACAGACTGTATGGCATCGATATGAATAATGCTTTGTCTGTTACTCCTGTAGAAAAGTTTTGGATCGAGGAGTTCCTCTATGTCTTCCAGTGTGTTAAAATCAAGAATATATTTTTCGCCGCTAAAGGTGTACAGATAGTTAAGATTATCGCGAACAAAACAAGCAATATCTGTAGTGCTCACTGGTATCCAGTTGTTGCGCTGCTGTACTATAAATTTTTCTTTATAAGCCGTCTGCTGCTGACCAAACCGTGCGATAAATGCAGCTAGATCATTGGGGTATGGCATGTTTTTTTCCTGCAATTGCCTGTATTTATCAATGGCTTTTCTCAGGTCTTCTTCATCAATCGGTTTTAAGAGATAATCAATTCCGTTTACCTTGAATGCTTTTACAGCATATTCATCATAGGCTGTTGTAAATATTACCGGGCAGGTCAGATCAAATGTTTCAAACAATTCAAAACTCACCCCATCACTCAGTTGAATATCCATAAATACCAGATCGGGCATGGCATTTTGCATGAGCCATTTTTTTGCCGTCTTCAAACTGGGTAATAGCTCCATGATGTTTACATCGGGAGCCACTGCTGCAATTTTACTTTGCAGTTCCCGTGCTATCAGCGATTCGTCTTCTATTATTATGGCCTTGATCATATCAAAGGTATTTTAACCGTAAAATGAGTGGTGTTTTCTATGAACTGCAGTTTTCTTTCTGTCAGATAAGCATACAATGAAACAAGATTATCCAGACCTTGCCTGTTACTGGTTTCAACAAAACTTTTTCTTTGCAGGTTGTTCCTGATCACCAGGTATTCTTCTTCTACGAACACTTCAATAACAAGCGGTGTTTCTTCATCAACAATATTGTGCTTGATGGCATTTTCAATCAGGTTCTGTAAAGTTACCGGTACTATTTTACGGAACATATAATCATGGTCAATATCAATTTGTATCAGCAACCCCTTTCCGAATCTTGTTTCCTGTAACCTGATAAAAGTTTGCACAAAATTGATTTCGTCTTTCAGCAATACTGTTTCAGCATCTTTGCTTTGTAGGATATAACGATAAATTTTACTCATCCCATCCAGAAAAGAGGCTGCCATTTTTTGATCGATCCTTATCAGACTACCCAATGATGTAAGTGAGTTAAACAGAAAATGCGGATTCAGGTGCTGTTTGAGGTTTTCGTATTGTACCAGTGTTTTCTCTTTTTCCAACGCCTCTGTCCGGGCCTGTAGTTGTAATATCTGTGCCTGTTTCCTCAAACGATAAGCATACCATTCATACGACAGGTAAACAACAATCATTCCTGTTAACAGCAGAAACCACCAGCGCAAATAAAAAGGGGCTACTACCCTGATGGGAATTGCAATACCAATGGCTTCGTTTGTATTAGCAGCAATATTCCTTACCCGAAAAGTATAATGACCACTTCTGATATTGGTATAACTGGCATATCGTCTTCCGTCTGCATGCACCCAGTCGGCATCAAATCCTTCCAGCATAAACTCATAACGTTCGGGGCTTCCTGCTGTTCTTTCGGGAATACCAAATTCAAATGAGAACATTTGTTCCCCCGGCTGTAGTTTGATGCGTCCATCTTTTTTCAGTGGCTCATCAAAATAATATTCTTTATCACCCACACGGAATGATGTAATTTTTACCGGATAAGATCTATCCTGCTTTGCTTCCGGCAATCCTTCGGTTTCATAATAACCACCATATGTAAGTATCCGTACCTTGTTGAGAGAGGTAGTTAATTTCAGCTTTCCACTGATGCTCTTTAAAATGTCTTTTTGTAAAACATAGGATTGAATACTGCCATTCTCATCATTTACTACACATAAAGCCGAATTGGTAGTGACCCATATAAGTCCTTTTTGATCTACTGTAATATCATTAACCACTGTTCCTTTTATGCCATGCGCAGCATCATACAAACCTACAGATCCCTTACTTGACTGATCAGTACTTATCTTGAGTAAGCCGGCATCTGTACCTGCCCAAAGTATATTATTCTTATCCGCATACAGAGCATACACATTATTAACAGCAGCTCTTTTACTTTTCTGATTGTCCACTGAAAAAAGTTCAAATCTGTTTTCCTTTTCATTAAAATAGGCCAGACAGGCTTTTGATCCGCCTACCCATACTTTTCCAGTACCATCTATTGCCACAGCAGTAATGGTATTTGAGGTAAGACCCTGCTTATTACCCGGCATATATTTATAATGTCTGTATGTTTTTTGTTCGGGATCGTAACAGAACACACCGTTTCTTCCACTGCTAATCCATAACCTGCCCCGGGCATCTTCTACACAATCATTGAATTCGTTCGATCTGTTTTGTGTTGAATAAACCGGAGGCTGAGCTACCGTTTCGAGTTGTTGTTTTGTTTTATTGAACTGGTAAATAATATCTCGTGAAATAACCCAGACACGTTTTTTACTGTCTATATAAATTCGATGGATAGCCTGAAAAGGCTCCTCACCTGGCAATACAGCCACTTTGAATCTTTTTACCGTTCCGCTCTTCTTGTCTTCTACCTGAAGTCCGTCTGCAAACTCTGTTGCGATATAACGGTAACGCTCATCTTCGGCAATATCTTTAATGTAGTAGTATTCAATATTATCTGTTTTACTTACCGTTACGGGTTTATACTCAAATAACTGAACTGGTATTTCAAGACGGGTAAGCCCCCACTCATGTGTTAACCACAATGATCCATTCCGGTTTTGATAAATACCATAACATAAATTGGAAGGCAACCCAATATGTTCTGCCACTTCTCCGGAATAAAAAAAGAATTGCTCTTTTTGTATATCAAAAACACCCAATCCTTTATCATTACTGGTGACCCATAAAGCCCCTGCTGATTTTTTTCTGACAGAAGAAACAATATTTGTCGTGTATTTTTCAGGTTCAGCAAGATTCATTTTATACCTTTTCCATTGCCCTGTTAATACCTCGAACCTGGCCAGCCCACCACCCCATGCTCCTAACCATAACTGGTTATCATCCTGTTCAATGGAGATATAATTATCGTTTCTGAAACTTTTTTTACCTGCACCTGGTTCTGAAAAATGCCTGAGTGCCTGTTGCGCTACATTCAAATAGTATAATCCATTGTGTGTCGCAAGCCACAAATTCCCTTTATTGTCTTCACTCGCTGCATTCACAGTATTATAGCGGCTCCTCATTTCAGAAGAAAAAGAAGAATCCTGTTCCTCAATCAGGTTATAATACCTGTGTTTTTGTGTCTGGATATCGAGTTCAATAAAACCATGCTGACGAACACCTGCCCATATACGATTCTTCCTGTCGATATATAAAAAGCTAACAGCATCTCCTGTTTGTGTATTACCCTTTGTGGTTAGATTGTATTTTTTAAATTTTCCGTTCGATGGATCATAGGAACAGAGTATTCCTTTATTAAAACCCATCCATATTTTCTGATCCTGCCCAATGGCAATACGTGTAATATTATTATCCGCCAGGCTGTTTGTATCTGCATGATCGTGCGTGTAATGCCGGAAACCATATCCGTCATATCGATAAAGACCATCCGATGTAGCAATCCAGGTAAATCCTGATCGATCCTGTACCACACCCGTTACCACCCTCGATTCAAAACCATTGGCAGCCTGTATAGGATAGGTTTTTAAGTTCAGTGGCAATCCAATCTGTACCTGACCTGATAACCCGGCACATGAGCACAGCATGAGTACTGTAAGTATGACTCGATAAAGGAATAAAAAAAGTGGGGTTGCACGCATCAACAACAAAATACTGAAATATGCTTCATCCTGTGAAAAAACAGGATATGAACCGTCGTATTTACCATATGAAGTGTGGTAAAAATGAAATGAACCGTTTTATTGCTTCGATGCGGCTTCTATCATGGTAGACGACAAGAGCTGGTAACAGGTTGTCCAGGCTTCTTCGGTATCCTTGTTCCAGTCATTGCCCATTCCTTTGGCTAAGGTCCATAACAATGCATCACCCACATATGCATAATGTTCCGGTTTCACGCCATAATGCACATGTCTGATGGCCAGTTGTCTGATTTCTTCTGTTATTTCTTCGAGGCGATCGAGTCTTGTTACAACGGCATGAAGCATATCCAACAGTTTACCATATTGTTCCTGCATATTGATGGTAAACATATTCCTTGCCGCAGGCATATTCATAAAGAGGCGACTGTAAAATACTTCACCCAATAATACAGGATCTACTTCCCGTAACAACTTCCAACTTGTTTTTACCAAACTGATCTGCCTGGGTGTCATGGCCTTGTTTTATGATTCAAAGAAAGGAAAGAAAAAGCAATCCCGCCTAAGGCGGGACTAATTTTACATTTATGCTGCTTTCTCCGACTGGTTAGCGGCTTGAATCATCGCTCCTGATAAGATGGTGTAACAGGCTATCCATGCTTCTTTTACGCTTGGTGTCCAGTTATCGCCGAGCCCTTGTTCCAGAGTCCACAACAAAGCCACTGCCACTACGCCATAATGTTCTTCTCTTACGCCATACTGTACATGTCTTACCGCCAGTTTTGATACTTCATCAATGATATCATCCAGTTTATCGAGCTTACCAATTACATATGCCAGCATACTCAACAGTTTCTTTGACTGCTCTGGCATCGGGTTACGGAACATAGGTTTTACAGCAGGTGCAATTTCAAATAAGCGGTTATAAAACAACTCTCCTACTACTAAGGGATCAATAGCAGCTACTTTGCCCCAGGATTGTTTTACCAGTTGAATTTGTTCGTTGGTCATGATAATGATAGTTGAATGGTTTATTGAAATAAATAATCTAATCTGTCGATTGTATTTACAGACACATGCACCTGTTCTACTGGCTTCTGCTCACAATTTTCTGATTTAATCATACCTGGATGTGTGGCAAAACCTGTAATGGTACACATGGCAAAGCCAATACCCAGGTAACTCAGAAAGCTGAAATAACCACTGTATGTATGTTCCGGCTTGTTCATAAACATTTGATTTATGACACAAAAATCCAGCGTTGGAAATGTTATGTGAAATTTTTGAAGACGAGCTGTCTGCAAAATCTCATGAAACGTGGTGAATTAACGATGAAGCGTTTTCAGAGGGCTGACCTGATTTTTTCCTTATGAGCAGATTGAATCGACAAAATTCACTTCAACAAAAAGCAAACACGGTTAAACAGTTATTTGGTACGCTTCAATCACTATTCTTTTCTGGTGGAACGCCCGCTACCCAATTTTGCAGCCGTATTTAATTCAATTACACAAAAGAGTATGAAAAGCGTATTTCAAAAAAGCATGTGCCTGCTAATGGCCACCGTTATTTTAGTATCCTGTAGTAAACAGCAAATTGCTACCCCTTCGGAACAGGTTCAGTCTTTAGACAGTAACCAGGGTGGTAGTATTCTACCGGAGATCACCCAAACCATTTACCTTGTTAATCCAACAGGCGGTAACCCGTTAAAAGCAGTTTTATTTATTCCCGCGTCTTCTACTACCGTTCCTGCAGTGATTGTACAGCATGGAAGTGGGGGTTTATGGAGTTCCACCGATACCACTAATACTAAACTTGCCAATCAATTCAAAGTATGGATCGATTCATTCAGGGTACATAAAATAGCTGCTTTATTTGTAGACAGTTATACGGCTCGTGGTGTTAAAACTTTCCCGAATATGGCACCGCCTGATAATCTTTTTCTGGCAGCAGAATTTGTCCGCCCAAGAGATGCGTATGCAGGACTTGCTTTTCTAAGGACACAAGTACGCATTAATGGACAAAAAATAGCATTACTTGGTTTTTCACATGGTGGCACCAGTGTTTTGAGTACTGTTGTTAATGCTGATGCAGTTAGTAAACCTGTATGGTCTGTGTACAGTTCAAAAACAGATTCAACTTATACGGCTGGTGTTTTGGCACCAGCGCCACGTCCGGCAGAAGGAGGTTTTGTTGCTGCTGTATCCTATTATCCTGGCGCAGCCATGTTTAATTATTATGGAAAACCAGGTACGCCCAGCAATGGAAAATACATTCCTTATGCACCGGTGATGATTCATGCCGCTGGTAATGATCCATTGTACACGACACTGTATACTAACAGCGATAATAATACAAAGGTCAGTTCTTACGACGGGTTGATTTTAAAAGCTCAGCAATCTACATTATCTGCACCAATGGTTAAATATGAATACCTCCATGCAGAACATAGTTTCGATGGCGTTACCACTGCAGGAGCAGATGCAACCGCCAACAGCACGGCCAAGAAAAGAACAATTGATTTTTTAAAGCAGTATTTATTCAACTAATATACCCCCATACCTGCAACCCAAAAAAGCCCGTTTCATCACGGGCTTTTTCATGATCATATTTCCGGCAACTGAAGCCTTTTTCGTTTGGACAGTATACGAATACCTACAATGATGACTACACAAATAAATAACCCAAGATTATACTCTATTCCCACTTTTTTAAGGAGTATATAAATAATCCCGCCAATAGCACAGGCTGTTGCGTACAATTCACCTTTTTTAAGCAGGTTTGGTACTTCCCCGCAAATAATATCTGCAATCAGACCACCAAATGTTGCAGACATAACACCCATGATCACTGCATATCCTTCATTGATATCAAACAAAAGACTTCGTTCAATCCCACCTACCGTAAACATACCCAAACCAATGGCATCGGTAAAAAACAAAGTTCTTCTGAAACGCGCGGGATTTGTTTTTAGTAATGAGATGATGAGTACAGCAAATACCACCAGACCCAGTGCCAGGTAATCGTTGATCCAGTTAACGGGTCGCACGCCAATCAAGAGGTCGCGGATGGTGCCGCCGCCATAAGCCGTTGCAAAAGCAACAACGGTGGCGCCAAAAATATCCATTTGATGTGCCCTTGCCTTCAGTGCACCAGTGGCTGCAAAAACAAAAATACCTGTGTACAGTATGACCTCTATCAGATTCATATTACAAAATACAAAAGAAGACGGCTGCTGCCTTATTTTTGTGGAAATAGATTGCCATGTATCAAACTTTATTGACCCATTTGGAAAATGGTATTTTCATCATTACCATCAACCGGCCCGATAAACTCAATGCCCTGAATCAACAGGTAATGTCTGACCTCGACAATGTGATGAATGAAGTTTACCTCAACGATGATATCAAGTCCGTGATCATTACCGGTGCTGGCCCCAAAGCATTTGTTGCAGGTGCCGATATCAGTGAGTTCAGTGGTGCCTCAGTTGAAGAAGGTAAGGCACTGGCCAAAAAAGGGCAGAACATTTTCTTTAAGATTGAACGTTCCCCCAAACCTGTTGTCGCCTGCGTGAATGGATTTGCGTTGGGAGGCGGCTGTGAGCTTGCGATGAGTTGTCATTTCAGACTGGCTTCCGAGAATGCCAAATTTGGTCAGCCTGAAGTAAACCTGGGATTGATTCCGGGTTATGGCGGCACACAAAGACTGGTACAACTGATTGGTAAAGGTCGTGCCCTCGAATTATTAATGAGTGCGGGTATGATTGATGCCAATATGGCCCTTCAGCTTGGCCTCGTAAATTATGTGGTCCCCCAGGATGAGTTGATCAAAAAAGCTACTGCCGTTCTTGAAATCATTAATGCCAAAGCTCCTATTGCCATTGCCAAATGTATTGAAAGTGCCAATGCAGTTTTCGATGAAACAAAAGATGGTTTTGCGGTAGAAGTAAATGCTTTTGGTGATTGTTTCGCTACAGATGATATGAAAGAAGGAACAACAGCCTTCCTCGAAAAAAGAAAAGCCATATTTAAAGGAAAATAAAATCATGTAGCCCGGAATTAAAATCCCGGGCTAAATTTATTTTTTGATTACCTCTTCAATGGCATCAGCAATAGGCTGATTTGCCTTAAATACATACCCCATTAATCTGGCGATGGTTTGTGCAAACTGTTTCTGGTAAAACTGTGCATTGGTTTTTATTTCTCCAAGCGGTGCCGTATCGGGTCCGATAACGGCAAACCATATTTCATCAGCTCCTTCAATATCGCTGCCATGGCTGGTCCATTTACTTTTGTCTTTATCGCCGCGACCATGATCAGTGGTGATGAGTAAGGTCGTTTTATTTTTGTAGGCAGGTGTTGACTGAACATAATTCCATATTTCTGCAATCCATTGGTCTACCTGCTGAGCGGCATTCAGGTAGTATTTGTATTTCCATCCATGTGCCCACTCATCTGTTTCTCCGTAGGCGATATACATAACCCTGGGTCGCTCTTTTTTCAGGTATTCCATGGCTGCATGGTGTGTGAATACATCAAAACATTCTTCCGGCCATTCTTTATGCGAATCTCGTAGCAGTTTATTAATCATGCGCTCATTGGCATTTGGGTTTCTTCCACCACAGGTATCGTATGCTGCCACTACCGGAACCCCGCTTCTTTCTTCATTCAATATTCGGTTAAATGCTTCCCAGGCTCCAAATACACCTACTTTTCCCTTGAGTGCCGGTTGCTGGTTTAAAAATTCTGTAATCGTAATATTGGGATTGGGCGGATAATCATTTGCATCTATCCTGTTATCTGCATAGCCTGATAAAATTTCATTATAGCCGGGATAAGAAAACCAATAGCGATTGCTTACGTTCACTTTATTACCCAATATCCTGTTTCCATATATCTGCCCCTGCCTGGCGATGGTATTCCAGAAAAAAGGCATCAGTTTTTTTCTTTTTTCTGCCTCAGACGAAGCGCCAAATTTTTTGAAAATACCTGCACTGTCATCCTGGTTAAACCGTTTATCTTGGGCAATGGTTTCATCCATGCCTTTGAAAAGTTCCTGCCAGCGAAATCCATCGGTAGTGATGACAATAATATTTTCCGTTTTCTGCGCCTGCGACAGCAGGGTTACAAATAAGAGGAAGGATAACAGGATTTTATGCATAGAAAGGTTTTCTGTGGATGAAAAATAAGAAAAAACCATAGTATTTGCCGGTTATGGCTGTCATTTAGCCTAAATACAATAAATGACAGGTAAAGCTGTATTTTTTATCTGTTTACTTCTGCTTCTTAGTACCTTTGCAGCGCAATTCATTCAACCAGATCATTTAAAATCCGGAACATGGAATTTCGTATTGAAAAAGACACCATGGGTGAGGTTAAGGTACCTGCTCATGTTTACTGGGGTGCACAAACCCAGCGCAGTATCGATAATTTTCGTATTGCCCAGGACATCAATAAAATGCCCAAAGAAATTATTCAGGCATTTGCTTACCTGAAGAAAGCCGCTGCACTCACCAATGCCGATGCAGGTGTTTTACCACAGGAAAAAGCAGAGCTGATTGGCCAGGTTTGCGATGAAATACTCGCAGGTAAATTAGATGACCAGTTTCCTCTCGTGGTTTGGCAAACAGGTTCTGGCACGCAGAGCAATATGAATGTAAATGAAGTAGTAGCTTATCGCGGTCATGTAATGAAAGGTGGCAACCTGAGTGATAAGGATAAATTTTTACACCCGAATGATGATGTGAACAAATCACAATCATCCAACGATACATTTCCAACGGCCATGCATATTGCTGCCTATAAAATTTTGCTGGAAGTAACCATTCCAGGTATCAAAAAATTAAGGGATACACTGGCAGCAAAAAGCAAAGCATTTATGCATGTGGTAAAAATTGGCCGCACCCATTTTATGGATGCCACTCCACTTACCCTCGGACAAGAGATCAGTGGTTATGTAAGTCAGTTGGATCATGGTTTGAAAGCCATCCACAACAGCCTGGCACATTTAAGTGAGCTTGCACTGGGCGGTACTGCTGTAGGTACGGGCATCAATACACCAAAAGGATATGATGTAAATGTGGCGAAACATATTGCCAACTTAACAGGTTTACCTTTTGTGACTGCTGAAAATAAATTCGAAGCACTGGCCGCACACGATGCCATCGTAGAAGCCCATGGTGCTTTGAAAACAGTGGCAGTGAGCCTCATGAAAATCGCTAATGATATCCGTATGTTGAGTTCAGGACCCAGAAGCGGTATCGGTGAAATATTTATTCCTGATAATGAACCCGGTTCTTCCATCATGCCAGGTAAGGTAAATCCTACACAGTGTGAAGCCTTGACCATGATTGCGGCACAGGTAATGGGTAATGATGTGGCCATTAATATTGGCGGTGCAACAGGCCATTTTGAACTGAATGTATTTAAGCCGGTAATGATTTATAATTTCTTACACAGCGCAAGACTGATTGGCGATGGTTGTGTAAGCTTTAATGATAAATGTGCCGTAGGTATTGAACCATTGGAAGCCAACATCAAAAAACACGTTGATAATAGCCTGATGCTGGTTACTGCCCTCAATACCAAAATCGGTTATTACAAGGCCGCAGAAATTGCACAGAAAGCCCATAAGGAAGGAACAACACTCAAAGAAATGGCTGTTAAACTGGGTTATCTTACACCTGATGAATTTGATGCCTGGGTTATTCCGGGAGATATGGTAGGTGAGATTAAATAGTTGTAGTATTTTTTGAGCCGCAGATTCGCAGATTAAAATCAAAATCTGCGAATCTGCGGCTCAATTATTTTATGGTCCAGAAAATCCTACGTTTATTGCCCATATACTTTCTTTCCACCACTATAAGTTGCTTTTACCTTCACCTCTAAAATTTTCTCTGGCGCTACTTTCATCAGGTCCTGATCAAGGATTATGAAATCAGCTTTTTTCCCTTTCTCCAAACTACCTATTTCATTTTCCATAAAACTGGCTTTTGCCGCCCAGATGGTCATACCCCGAATGGTTTCTTCGCGTGTAAGTGCATTCTCCATCTGGAACCCATTTTCAGGATAACCCTTAGCATCTTTTCTTACCACAGCCGCAAGGAAGGTTTTGAAAGGAGAAATATCTTCCACCGGAAAATCGGTACCCAATGGAATCCACCCATTCTGCTGCAGCAATTGTTTAAAAGCATACGCTCCTTTCACCCTTTCTGCGCCCAATCTTTCACCAGCCCAATACATATCGCTGGTTCCATGTGTAGGTTGAACAGAAGGAATAACACTTGCACTGGCAAACAAACTAAAATCATCCGGATGAATCACCTGTGCATGCTCGATGCGCCAGCGTTTATCATTTTTTCCACCCAAATATTTGTTGTAGATATTCAGTACTTCCCGATTGGCACTATCGCCAATAGCATGGGTACACATTTGAAAATCTGTTTTAGAAAGAACAGATGCCAATGAATCGTAGTGGTTTTTATTTCTCAACAGAAAACCCGACCAGTCTTTTCTGTCGCTGTATGGCGATAATAAGCAAGCTCCCCTGCTACCCAATGCCCCATCGGCATATACTTTAATGCCTTTTACAAAAAGCCTGTCTGTTTTATAAGGGCCTTTTGCAAGAAATTTTTCATAGTTCGAAGCGTCATCACTCAGCATCACGTACAAACGCATATTGAGTTTACCTTCTTTCTGTAAAGTATCAATCGCTTCAACATCTGTATAATGTAATCCGCAATCTGTAATGGTGGTTAACCCCTGTGCAAAACAGTTTTTCTCTGCCGCCTGTAACCATTGTACATAGGTTTGTTTATTGGGTGCAGGAATTTGTGCATATACCCTGTTGTCGGCATTATCAATCAAAACACCAGTCAACACTCCGTTTTTTACTTCGATAGAACCACCTACTATTGTCTGTCCGGCTTTAATACCTGCCAGGTCCAACGCTTTCTGGTTGGCAATGGAAGCATGTCCGTCTACACGTGTCAGTACCACAGGTTTGCCGGGAAATAAGCGATTCAATTCTTCATTGGTAGGAAAACTTTTGCCGGGCCAGCGGTTCTGGTCCCATCCCCTGCCCTGTATCCAGTACAAATCAGGATGCTCATCAGCAAAGGCTTTTACACGGGCCACTGTTTCTTCCCAGGTATTGGTTCCAAACAGATCAACCTGGAAAAGTGAGCGACCATATCCTACAAAGTGCGCATGTGCGTCTATCAAACCCGGGAAAACAGCTTGTCCGTCCGCATCAATCATCTCATTCGCCTGGTACTTTTTCATGATCACCTCATTCGTACCTGTCTCTATAATCACACCATCTTTAATAGCCATGGCTTCCGCAGTAGTAAAAGCTGAATCAACCGTGTAAATCACTGCATGATGAATGATAGTATCTGCTTTTTTACTGGTACAGGCAGTTAGCAGACATAGAAGGATAATGTAAAAGACATTCCTCATAAGTTTGGGTTTGGTTAGTAAGTAGGGAAAGATAATAAATCTGTAGGATTGAGAGTCCGAAAGTCGGTGAGTCCGGGGTCAGAATACATAAAAATGAACTGTCTACAAAAACTTACTATAGATAAATAAAACGCTGCCGGGCTTGCCGACGCCGGACTTCCGTATTATCGAAGTAAATCACAAGGCTTTAACCCCGTATGTTTTTTAAACGCTGCAGAAAAATGTGAAATGGAAGAGTAACCAAGTAAGGCCGACACATCTGTTACGCTTAACCCTTTTTCATAAAGAAGATATTTGGCATGTTCCATTCTTTGTTGCTGATAGAAATCGAAAATGGTGGTACCGAAAACTTCTTTAAACCCTTTCTTCAGGTAACACTCATTCATGGCTACTTTTCGGCTCAATTCCTTGATGGTAATGGGATCGCCAATATGTTGCAGCAAAATTTCACGCGCCTGGTAGATACGGTCACGACCGCTTTCATCGGCCAGGAATTTACAGGTAAACCCTTCTTCTTTTTCGTCTACCAGGCAGTCTAAACTGTACAATAACAGTTCATGCACTTTGGCATTCACAAAAATATTTTCAAGGGCTCCTGTATAACTATGGTTCAGCAGTGCGTCGAGTGAATTCCTTTTTCTGTTACAAAGCGGGAACACCTTGGTAAATGCATGGGGATGTTTAAAGGCCAGTACTTCATCTTTCCGGTTGCTCAGCTTTACATTGTGTACAAACTGGTGCAGGAAAGTGGAGGTAAAATGAAAAGTAAATACATCAACCGTCTGGTGTTTGCCACTACAATTATTGGTTGGCAATTCGGTGCATTGGGCACAGCTCTTTTCGGCACAGTAGCGGTTACCGGTAGTACAATAACGCAGTTCGAGATAATTGTCTTCGGGTTTACGGCTGTTATAATGGTAAACCATCATACCGGTATCGTCGGCTACCCAGGGATGCTGGGCATAATAGCGCCTGATATTGTAATGTATAGAGCCTGGAATATGCTGTTGTTTCTGGTACAACAGGTCCATGGTAGGTTCAATTCCACCTTTATTCGCCACCCTCAATATATCCATTACTTCCACCATTACCTGCAAAATTAATGTATAAACATCAAATTAACGTGAACAGTTACAGCATGGATGTCATAACACTGTAAAAAAGCCCTTTTTTAACAAGTCGGAAAAGCGTTCAAAATGTGGAAAACCAGGGCCTTTTTTAACCGGAAAACAGCCTTATTTTCATTAGCTTTGTCCACCTGCGAAATTTCACTTAAACACAGGATTCACAAGCATTTATGGATCAGGAACAATTGAACAGTAACGAGGCACAGAATAAGAATTATGGTGCCGACAGCATACAGGTTTTAGAGGGTTTGGAAGCGGTTCGGAAAAGACCGGCCATGTATATTGGCGATGTGGGAGTAAAAGGCCTTCATCACCTGGTATATGAAGTAGTGGACAACTCGATCGATGAGGCCCTTGCCGGTTATTGTAAAAATATCGGCGTAACCATTCATGAAGATAATTCCATCAGCGTACAGGATGACGGTCGTGGTATTCCTACCGCCATGCACAGCAAAGAAAAAAGAAGTGCACTGGAAGTGGTAATGACCGTTTTACACGCAGGGGGTAAATTCGACAAGAACACCTATAAAGTGTCTGGCGGTTTACATGGTGTGGGTGTGAGTTGCGTAAACGCATTAAGTACCACTTTGCATGTAACCGTTCACCGTGAGGGAAAAATATTTGAACAGGAATACAAAATCGGTGTTCCGCAATATGCGGTTCGCGAAATTGGTACCAGTGCCATCACCGGTACACATGTTCGTTTCTGGCCCGATGCTACCATCTTTCAGGAAACAGTATACAAGAAAGACATACTGGAAGGCCGCTTGCGCGAACTGAGTTACCTCAATAAACGCATCAGCATTACCCTTACCGACTTACGTGAAAAAGACGAGGAAGGTAATGTGTATTCCAAGAATTTTTATAGTGAAGGAGGCATTACCGAGTTTGTTCAGATGCTCGATAAAAATGGCCACCGCACACCTATTATTGCTCAGCCATTATATGTTGAAGGACATGATGAAACCACCAATGTGGCTGTAGAAGTAGCACTTACTTATAATGATGATTTCAAAGAACACATTTTCTCTTACGTAAATAACATCAATACCATTGAAGGTGGTACTCACGTAACCGGGTTCCGCCAGGCATTGACAAGGGTATTTAAAAGTTATGGAGATAAGGAAGGATTATTTGAAAGAGCCAAAGTACAGGTAGAAGGTGATGATTTCCGTGAAGGATTGAGTGCCATTATTTCAGTAAAAGTTCCAGAGCCACAATTTGAGGGACAAACCAAAACCAAATTGGGTAACAGTGAAGTGAGTGGTGTGGTGCAAACAACGGTAGCGAGGGTACTTGAAGCATACCTTGAAGAAAATCCGAAAGAAGCCAAACATGTTATTTCCAAAATCATCCTCGCTGCACAGGCAAGGGTGGCGGCTAAAAAAGCCCGCGACATGGTACAGCGTAAAACGGTGCTTACAGGTGGCGGTCTTCCGGGCAAACTGGCCGATTGCAGTGAGCGTGATCCACAGAAATGTGAGTTATACCTGGTGGAAGGAGACTCTGCAGGTGGTACTGCCAAACAGGGTCGCGACAGAAGTTACCAGGCCATTCTTCCATTGAGAGGTAAAATCCTGAATGTGGAAAAAGCAATGGAGCACAAGATTTATGAGAACGAGGAGATCAGGAATATGTACACCGCATTGGGTGTAACAGTAGGAACACCTGATGATCCGAAAGCATTGAATATTACCAAACTGCGTTACCATAAACTCATCATCATGACGGATGCCGATGTGGATGGTTCGCATATTGCCACGCTGATTCTCACTTTTATCTTCCGTTACATGAAAGAAATGGTAGAGCAGGGTTATGTATACATTGCCCAACCACCGCTTTATCTCGTGAAGAAAGGAAAAGAACAGCAGTATGCTTATAATGAGGAGCAAAGAAAAATGTGGATTGAAAAATTAGGGGGCGGAAAAGATGACAGTGTAACCATTCAGCGATACAAAGGTTTGGGTGAAATGAATGCAGACCAGTTATGGGAAACCACCATGGATCCTTCCCGCCGTACACTTAAACAGGTGACCATCGAAAGTGCTGCAGAAGCCGATCGTATTTTCAGCATGCTCATGGGCGATGAAGTAGCCCCACGCCGCGAATTCATTGAAAGTCATGCGAAGTACGCGAAGATAGACGTATGATTTTAGTGAGGAGTGAGTAGTCAGTAGTGAGTGCAGCAGCACTTTACTGACTACTCACTATTCACTACTCACTCCCTTCCCTTGTGGATTACTATTTTACCCTTCCTTTTTGATTTTCAACAAAAAACAGTAAGTTGTGGTAACATAACCCGTTGTTTATTTACTAACACATTAAATTCAAAGAAAATGGACACATCAAAAATGATCAAGGCATACTGTCTGAAGACTAAAGAAAAGAATGTTCCCATGCAGGATGCTGTGATCACCAAAACCGCTCGTGGTGGCTATATGGCTGCAGGGCATGATGGTAAAGGAAATAAAATGGCAGCCATTTTAGGTGAAGCCAAGGCGCTGCAAGCCATTGCTGATGGTGTTGCGAAAAAAGGATTCTAATTGGTTGCCCTCAATTTATTGAAGCCGTCTTGTTAAATACAAGACGGCTTTTTTGTTTCTCACAAATCTATCTTATAGATTTTATCGTTTATAGGTCTTAAATATTGAACCTATGAACCTACTGTTGACCAAAAAAAGCCTGTCCGGCTTTTCATTAGCAATTTTGCTCTGTTTACTTAATACGAGTTGCACAAAAGACTTAGGTAATTCAAGTACAGTCCCTGAACCACCCGTGTTTATGTCTTCGACAGGTCCGGATATTACCTTTTATGGCCTTACAGAAGATGGCAAATTAAACAGGTACAATGCTAAAGCCCCTGCTACGGTTGAAGCATCTGTTACAATAAATGGCCTGGCTAGTGGAGAACGTTTATTAAGTATTGATTTCAGACCTGCAACCATGCAATTATATGGTCTATCCACCAACAGCAGGTTATATGCAATCAATATCTCAAATGGTACAGTAACCGGCATCGGCAGTGCAGCCTTCACGCCAGCCATAAGCTCAACCGTTGCCAATATTGATTTTAATCCAACCGTAGATCGCATCAGACTTGTAACACATACCGGACAGAATTTACGCCTGCATCCTGAAACAGGCGCTGTTGCTGCAACAGATGGCAATATCAATGGAGGCGTTAATCCCTCTATCACATCAATAGCATATACAAATAGTAGATCAGGTGCTACTGCAACAGATTTATACGACATAGATATTGTACAAAAAAAATTATACAAACAAATTCCTCCAAACGATGGCACGCTGGTTGAAGTTGGGGGTTTAGGAATAGATTATGTAGGAAAAAGTGGATTTGATATTAGTCCAGACAATATGATTTCTCTGGCAACTTTTACACAGGCATCTAAAACCAGGCTTTATAGCATCAACCTAAATTCAGGTGCAGCAGTATATATAAACGAAATAGCTGCTAACCTGTTGGATATTGCCATCCCTACCTTACCTGTAGCATATGGTGTAGATGAAGCAAACATGTTGATGATTTTTGATCCAACAAAACCACAAACCATGGTAAGCAAAGCCATCACTGGGTTAGCCGTGGGTGACCTGGTTCAGGGAATAGATTTCAGACCTGCTAATGGACAACTCTTCGCTTTTGCTGTGGGTACTAATGGCAACGGAAAGCTTTATACAATCAACACCTCATCTGGAGCTGCAACAGCGGTAGGCACAGGCTTTTCAGTTGACGCCAATGCTACTGCCTGGGGTTTTGATTTTAACCCAACAGTTGATCGGATCAGATTAGTGAGCAATACAGGGCAAAATTTACGACTCAACCCAAATGATGGAACCATTGCAGCTACAGATGGTAATATTAATCCTGGTTCACCCATGGTCTCTGGTGCCGCCTATACCAACAATTTTGCAGGAACTACCAGCACCGTTTTATATGTATTCAATGGAAATAAACTGTTTAAACAAGATCCACCCAATAACGGCACTTTAGTGGAAGTAGGAAACCTTGGGGCGAACTTAGATGCACTGAATGGTTTTGATATTGGAGGCAGAACAGGTGTGGCATATGCAGTAGGAACGACAGGTACCACAACTACTATTTATACTGTAAACCTTACTACCGGTGCTTTAACTTCTGCTGGAACGATGACAACTAAACTCCGTGGTTTTGCTTTAGGGCTGGGTTTATAAAAAAAATTAAAGAGGTCTGCACAGTTGTCTGCAGACCTCTTTAGCTGATTTTCTGTTGAACTACGCCCTTGTGCATACCATCCAGGAATCGTAACATGGCATTCATGTCTTTGATATCGTCTACTACCAGCAGGAAATTCTTACCTGCCTGTTTTAATCTTGCTTTATTGGTACCGGTTTGCAAATAGGCCAACACATTTTTAAACAGGGAGGACTCGAAATAAGGCGAGTCAGGACGATTGATAAAATAACACCTTAATGTATCCTGCTTTAACGTCATTTTTTCAAATCCTATTTCAACCGCTCTCCACCTGCATCGTACAGTGGTAAACAAATCATCTACTTCGGAAGGCATAGGCCCGAAACGGTCGATCATTTCAAGATGAAATGACTGGAGTTCTTCTTCTTTCTCACAATTATCCAATCTTGAGTAAAGAGACAATCGCTCTGCTATACTTTCTACATAACTGTCCGGGATCAGTATTTCAAGATCGGTATCAATGGTACAATCACTTACATAATCATCCTGCTTACTGATTTCCTCTTTGAACAAGTCTTTGAATGAAGTACGCTTGAGTTCACGAATGGCTTCCTCCAGAATTTTCTGGTACATTTCAAAACCAATCTCGGCCATAAAGCCGCTTTGTTCTCCACCTAGCAAATTACCGGCACCACGAATGTCGAGGTCGCGCATAGCAATCTGGAAGCCACTTCCAAGATCACTGAACTGTTCCAATGTTTGCAGCCTTTTTCGGGAATCTGTTGGCAATGTACTCATTGGAGGAGCGAGCAGGTAACAGAATGCCTTTTTATTGCTTCTTCCTACACGACCTCTTAACTGGTGTAAGTCACTCAATCCAAACTGGTGAGCATTGTTTACAATAATGGTATTCACGTTCGGAATATCGACCCCACTCTCCACTATATTCGTGCATACCAGTACATCGTATTTTTTATCGATGAAATCCATGATCCTTTCTTCCAGCTCATGTCCTTCCAACTGACCATGTGCATAGCCAATACTGAGGTCTGGACAAAGCCCCTGTAACATGGCACTCATTTCAGATAAGCCCACTACCCTGTTATGAATAAAGAAAACCTGTCCGCCACGTTCTGTTTCGTAGTAAATGGCTTCTCGGATAAAATCATCATTAAACACATGAACTTCAGTCTGAATCGGTTGTCTGTTAGGTGGCGGTGTATTGATGATACTCAAATCTCTTGCACCCATCAAACTAAACTGGAGTGTACGCGGAATAGGCGTGGCTGTGAGTGTTAAACAGTCTACATTGGTTTTAAGGGTCTTCAGTTTTTCTTTATGTGCCACACCAAATTTCTGTTCCTCATCAATAATCATGACACCCAGGTCTTTGAATTTTACTTCTTTACCCAATAAACCATGTGTGCCTACAATGATATCAATCTTCCCTTCTTCTACTTTTTTAAGTGTTTCTTTTTTCTCTTTGGCCGATTTAAAACGATTGATATAATCAACCGTTACTGGAAAGTCTTTCAACCGATCTTTAAATGTTTTGAAATGCTGAAAGGCAAGAATGGTTGTTGGAACCAATATGGCTGCCTGTTTACCGTCTACAACCGATTTGAATGCAGCACGAACGGCAATTTCGGTTTTGCCAAATCCTACATCTCCACAAACTAGTCTGTCCATGGGAGAAGGACTTTCCATATCCTTCTTTACATCGGCTGTTGCCTTACTCTGGTCGGGTGTGTCTTCGTAAATAAATGACGCTTCCAGTTCTGTTTGCAGGTAATTATCGGGGGTATGCGCAAAACCTTCCTGCGCCTTTCTTTGCGCGTATAGTTTGATCAGATCAAATGCAATTTCCTTAACCTTGGTTTTGGTTTTTTCTTTCAGCCTTGCCCATACATCACTCCCCAGTTTATTGATCTTAGGTACGGTACCTTCCTTACCTGTGTACTTAGATATTTTATGAAGCGAATTGATGTTTACATAAAGAATATCACTGTCCTTATAAATAATACGGACAGCTTCTTGTAATTTACCATTTACTTCCAGTTTCTGCAATCCGCTATAAGTACCTACACCATGATCGATATGTGTTACATAGTCGCCCGGTTGCAAGTCGCGCAGGGTTTTGAGTGTGAGTGCCTTGTTTTTATTATAGGCTTGTTTAACCTTGTATTTATGGTAGCGTTGGAATATCTGGTGATCAGTGTAACAAACAATTTTGAGATCTTCGTCAATAAATCCTTCATGAATGCTGGAGGGCACCGGAACAAACTGGATTTCTGTTTTGAGGTCTGCAAAAATCGTGTTGAGCCTTTCTAATTGTTTTACCTGCTCTGCAAAAATATAGATACCATATTTTGCATTTTCATGTGCAGTGAGATCCTTGATCAGCAAATCGAACTGGCGGTTGAAAGATGGCTGTGACCGTGTATTAAATTCAATTTCGGTTTTGGCCAGTTGTGGCTTGTATCCAAACTCAACAATATGTCTGTTTGCAATTTGTTCCTGTATGGTGAAAACATTTACAAAATCACCTGCCGATACTTCTTTCAGCACACGAATATCCTCTTCTTCTTCATTTCCTTTCATCTGGTAGCCCTCTTTTAAGAGCTCGATAAAGCCAAGCATTTCATCGTATTGCTGATTTACTTTTTCCGCAATCACATCCCAGTCTTTGAGCCATACCACTGTGTTTTCATTCACAAAATCGAACAAAGAAACTTTCTCTTCTGTGCTGAACTGGGTTTCTACATTGGGTATGATATTTACCTGTAATAATTTCCTTTCACTCAACTGTGTTTCAGGATCGAATATCCGTATACTGTCTACCTCATTACCAAACAATTCTACACGGTATGGTTTTTCATTACCAAATGAATAGATGTCGAGAATCCCACCTCTTACCGCAAACTGTCCGGGTTCATATACAAAATCTGTTCTTTCAAATCCATACATCACAAACAATTCCATTAAACTATCGGGATTAATGGTATCATTTGTTTTTATAGTGATGATATTACTGCTGAGTGTTTTGGGCAGCACCACTTTTTCGAAAATGGCTTCCGGGTAAGTGACCAGTATTTTTTTGTTGCCTCCCGCAGCTAATTTGGTCAGTGCTTCTGTACGAAGCATTACATGTGAACTGTTGAGTATCCTGAAATTTTTTCGGTTTTTGAAAGAAGAAGGAAAATAAAAAAGGTCCAGCGCCTGTGTAAGATTTTCAAGTGTATTGTGAAAATAGGCTGCTTCTTCTGCATCGTTTAAAACGAGTACATGGTTTAATCCCTGGCCGGCCGGGTGCGAAAAAACAGCACTCACCACAAATTCGGCGCTACTGCCCTGTAAATTTCTTAGAAAGATTTGTTGCGGCTGGGCAAAAGAAAGCCTGTCCACCAGTTGAAAAAGGCGGGGGTTATTCTGGTACTGTTCCAACAACACATTCAGGTTCATATCTCCGTATCCTTCCCCTGATCAAAAAAGCTTTTCGCAGGGGGATGCAAAGATAACCCTGTTCTGTTAATAACTGGCGCCGGAATTGATGAGGATATTCATCGGTGTAATTTTTCCTGAATCAACTGTAACCAGTTGAATATTGTTCTGTGTGTCGAACGAATTGGCGAAAAAATAGTCCCCTTTCTTAACAAAAACCGAATAAGTACCGGTAGGTAAAGCAACAGAGTAACGACCCAGGCTGTCTGATACCACTGAAGCAACCAGTTTGCGGTTAATCGCCGTATATAAAGGAGATCCTGTTTCCAGGGTTTTTACCTGCGAAATATGGGTGGGCTCGTACACATACAAGGTGGTTGAAACAGGCTTTGGTGTAGCAGGTGGAATGCCCACTTTGGGCATCTGGTTACCCTTGATTTCGGTGATTGCACCTGAAATTCCCTGCTGTATTTCAGCCGATTGTGCCTTTTTAGCCGAAGAGCAGGCCGAAATTGTTAAAAAGACAAAAAACAGGGCAAAAAGAATATTTCTCATGCTTCACTTTGAATGGTGAAAGTATCTAATTTTAATAATATTCCCGGGCTGATGCCGGTTATCATGAAGTTAAACTAAACTATATTATGCTCAGACGATTTTTACCCTTTTTTGTTAGCTGTCTGGCAACGGCTATTATGGTCGATGCACAGGTAGCTACCAATGTTCAGGTACTGAAGAATGCGGCGCAGGGTATCAGCTTAAAAGAAAGAAGCGAATACACAAAAGCAATGTCTTTGGCCAAGCAACGCAACTGGCCGCTCAGCATCCGTTCAAAAGATGGACGGTTGGCTACACTTGTTGGTGTTGATGCTTTTAATTTCCCTAAATATTTTGTCACACAAAATAACAGTATTGCCGCTGCAACAACCCGTACAAATCAACTCTGGGCTGGTGGTGCAAGCGGATTGAATCTTTCCGGTAATTCAGCCAACATAAAAAATAAAATAGGTGTTTGGGATGGGGGCGGTGTGTTATTGAACCATGTTGAACTGACTGGAAGGGTTACACAGAAAGACAATCCCTCCACATCCGACAACCATGCAACACACGTAGCAGGTACCATGATTGCAACTGGTCTTAACCCTAGTGCTAAAGGCATGTCGCATGGTGCACAAGGTTTAATTGCTTACGACTTTACCAATAGCTACTCAGAACAGGCAACAGAGGCCGCAGGATTACTTGTTTCTAACCATTCCTACAATGTGGTTTCAGGATGGAATTTTAACGACGCACAAAACAGATGGGAGTTCTGGGGCAGACCTAATGAAACGGAAGATTATAAATTCGGCTACTATAGCTCAGATGCGCAGTTGCTCGACTCTATTGCATATAATGCTCCTTTTTACCTGATTGTAAAGGCAGCAGGAAATAATCGTGGTGAAACTGGCCCGAATGTAGGTGAACCCTATTTCCGTTTCAATGCTCAAAACCAGATGGCTGCTGCAGGTAACCGACCCAATGATCTCAGTAGTAACGACAGTTATGGAAGTATTACCTGGGATGCGAATGCTAAAAACATACTTACGGTAGGCGCAGTAAGAGGTATTCCGGGTGGTTACAATCGCCCTGAAGATGTGGTGATGAGTAGTTTCAGCGGATGGGGCCCTACAGATGACGGACGTATTAAACCCGATGTAGTAGCCGATGGTGTAAACGTTTTGTCTACTTATGCAACCGGCACCAACGGTTATTCTTCTTTGAGTGGTACTTCAATGGCTACACCCAATGCTTCGGGTTCTTTATTTTTGTTACAAGAGCATTATTCAAAATTAAAAAGTGGCTCATTTCTCAGAGCAGCCACACTTAAAGGTCTTGCTATTCATACAACGGAAGAAGCAGGTACCACACCTGGTCCTGATTACCAGAATGGATGGGGTCTGTTAAACGTACAAAAAGCAGCGGCTGTTATTTCTGCATCAGTGGCTTCAAATAATGGTACAACCAGTGAACACCTGATGTATGAAAATGTATTCAATGCAACTACCAGTTCATTCTCAACAACAGTTGTTGCTACAGGTAAGGAACCTTTGAAAGCTACTATTTCCTGGACTGATGTTAAAGGAGATGTAGATCAGATCAATGTATTGAATAATCCTGCCAGAAAACTGGTGAATGATCTTGATATTCGTATCACGAGTGGCAGCAGAACATTCAGACCATGGACACTCGACCCCGCCTTCCCGGCCAATGCCGCTGTAAAAGGAGATAATATTGTAGACAATGTGGAGCGTATTGATATTGACAGTACCGTGGCAGGTGAAACCTATACCATTACTGTAACACATAAAGGAGCTACCGGCACCCTCACTAGAGGACAACAGGCTTATTCTTTACTGGTAAGTGGTGTGGGTGGCACAGCACATTGTGCTTCGGCAGCATCTAACAGTGCTGGTGGAAGAATTGACAGCGTGAGTTTACAAACCATCCGATATGGCAATCCTGCAGGTGCTACTACTTATGTGAACAATACATCTATTGCTGCCTATATTGAGCCATCACAATCTGTTCCATTCCGTGTTCGTGTGAATAGTGCAGACGCCAGCGATGTTGATAAAATTGTTAAGCTATTTATTGATTATAATAATGATGGTGATTTTACAGATGCTAATGAACTGGTAGCAACCAGTTCAGCACTGAGAAATACACAGGTATTTACAGGATCATTTACCACACCCAGTACATTAACCATTGGAAGTACATACCGGGCAAGGGTTGTGATGGTTGAAACATCTACTGCCAGCGATGTGGTTTCATGTGGCCCTTATAACAGGGGAGAAACAGAAGATTTCAGGTTAATTGTGGTGAACCCTTCTACCGATTTTACCATTAATGAGGTCACCACTCCTTCTGTTGCTGATTGCGCAGACAATAAACAATATGTTACGGTAAACATTAGAAATAATGGTAGCGTACCAAAAAGCAATATCCCTGTTTCAGTTGAAGTAAAGAATGGCACTACTACTGTAGCAACATTCAATAGTGTTTATCCAGGAACAGTTCCCGGTTTATCGAATGCCAGTTTTACTTTGCAGACCCCATTTGTGACAACAGAGAACACAACCTATACGGTACTTGCTACAGCTACTGTAACCGGTGATCAGAATTCAGCTAATAATACGCTTACTACCAGCCTTACCATTAGCAGAAAGGCTGATAATCCTTCCATTGTTGGAACGATCTGCAATGCAACGGCATTATTAAAAGTAAATAACGCCGTTACCAATAGTAATTATTTCTGGTATAATAGTGCCAATGCTACTGCTCCATTTGCAGCAGGCACTACTGTTAGTACCACTAATATCCCCGGTAATAAAACCTTTTATGTTGCCAATGAAGTTAAAGCATCAATCGGTCCGGTTACAAAAATGGCTTACACGCAAGGTGGTTACAATAATTTCAGAGGAAACTTTGTACGCTTTAACAACAGTGTTCCACTGACCATTGAAAGTGCACGTTTATACATCGGCAATCCTGGAACAGTAGAAGTCATTGTTGCCAATCTTGGTACAGTTAATCAGGACGGAAGTTTTAGCTATATTCCTCTGGCTCGAACAACGCTGAATGTAACTGCTACACACCCCAATCCCCAACCTGCCCCCCCCAATCCAAATGGCGGCGGCACATTGGAAGTAGATGGCAATATTACAGCTGATACAGGGGCTGTCTATTATTTAAATCTTCCTGTAAATGACCCAGGGGACCATATTTTACTGGTTCTCTGTAACGAAAATGGTGCTACTATCTTTAGAAATAAAAATATTTCAGGTACAACTTACCCGATTAGCATTGCGAATGTAATGTCGATCACCGGTAACAGTGTTAATATAAATGGCACGGGTGATCCAAACCCATTCTATTATTTCTTCTACGACATGAAAATCAGAACAGGTACCAGTTGCCCCAGTAATCGTGTAGAATTGGTAGTTGCCGATGCTCCAACACCTGTTGTCACCAAAGTAGGCGATTCATTGGTGACCAGTGTAACCGGTGTATCATTGCAATGGTTTAAAGATGATGTTGGTATTCCTGGTGAAACTTCTGCCAAATACAAGCCAATTGCATCCGGCTCTTATAAAGTAGTAGTGATTGATGCACTGGGTTGCCAGAAAACATCTGCACCTTTACAGGTAACCATTACCGCATTACCGCCGGAAGTGATTGCACGTGAAATCAAGCTGAGCTTGTCGCCCAATCCGAACAAAGGAATATTCAACCTCAGTTTCGAAGTGAAAGAAAAAGCTGATCTGGCAATTGAATTGTTAAACTCAGCCGGACAAAGAGTATTCAACCAGTCCTATCCTGCATTCAGTGGTACATTCTCTAAACAGATGAATGTGGGTAATGTTAATGATGGATATTATGTATTGAAGATTCTTCATAATAAGAAGACTTACTTACAGAAAGTCATTATCATTAAATAATAAAAGCTTCAGTCAAAAAAAAGCCACTCAATTTATGTTGAGTGGCTTTTTTTATAGATCAAACTATTGCTTTTACATTCCTTTACCTTTGTAAAAAAGAAGTTATGAGAAGATATATCCTTGCACTAATCGCATTAGGCTTTGTAAGCATAACGAATGCGCAGAAAAAAAAGTTGGTGTATGGCTATTTAAAAGATAGTGTTACCAATACAGCTATTAAACTGGCCAGTGTTCGGAATATGAATACCAATACCACAGTTATGACCAACAATAACGGAAGGTTTGCCATAGAAGCAGGAGATAACCATATCCTTTCTTTTGCAGCCGTTGGCTATTTTTTTGATACACTTCAATACAATAATATCTATTCAACACAGGATACTTTATATCCCTTTCTTGTGCCTCTTGCCAGAGATCTTGGTAATGTAACAGTTACTTCCCGCGGTATGAGTCGCTACCAGTTAGACAGCATAGAAAGAAGAAAAGATTTTCTGCAGGATATTGCCAATTATACCATCCCCACCGTATCACAGGCTAATTCGGGAGCAGGTATTGCACTGAACCTGGATCGTTTTTCACGTCATGAAAAAAACAAAAGAAGGGCGATGCAGTTTTATGAAACCAATGAAAAAGAAGCCTACATCAACTATCGGTTCAATACAGCATTGGTGCAATCTCTTACAGGTTTCAAGGACGAAAAATTACACCTGTTCAGCCAACGTCACAGACCTTCGTATGAATGGCTGAGAAAACATACTACGGAGGAAGACATTCAATATTATATTAACGAGCAATTAAAAATCTTCTCAAAGAAATAAAATCTCAGCATAAACTCCCTTTCCCCGTTCTCTTTGTTAAGATAGTCCAAGTAAAAGTAAATTTATCATCTACTTGTTTTTTCTAACAAAGAGAACGGGGAAAGGGAGTTTACGAAAGTTGTTTAAAAGAAATTATTCGTAGCGTAATGCCACAATGGGGTTTAATCGTGCGGCTTTCATGGCTGGATAAATACCGGCGGCCAGACCTACAAGCGAGCAGATCACCACACCTACTATTACCCATGCCCAGGGAACAACAAATCCTGTCTTAAGTACAAGCCCAAAAAGGTTGCCCACCAGTACACCTAAAATGATTCCGAAAAGTGCACCCAGCAGGCTGATGATCATACTTTCAAACAAAAACTGCTGACGCACATTTCTGCTTTTGCCGCCTATTGCTTTAATAAGACCTACTTCTTTTGTTCTTTCATTTACGGCTACCAGCATGATATTCATCAGCCCAATGGCAGCTCCTATTAAGGTAATCAGACCAATAGCTCCGGCAGAACCAGTGATACTACTCAGAAAGCCGATAAACATTTCTGCAAACTTGTCGCTCTTTTCAATCACAAAATTATCCTCTTCAATCGGCTGTAACTTTCTTACCGAACGGAAAACAGATGTGGCAACCCCACTGGCCGGATCCAACTCGTTCACATTACTTACCATTACCCCTACCAGGTATGATCTGCTTACGTTTTGAAAATGCCTGATATTGGTATATGTAGTAACAATCACATCATCCTGCCGCAACATGGCACTGGAGCCTTTACTCTTTAGTAAACCAATTACACGGTATGGTAGTCCACCAACGCGAATGACTTTATCGATGCTTTTTTCTGGATTGGTACCAAAAAGTGTTTTGGCTACATTGCTTCCCAATAAGCAAACATTTCGGCCACTTTGCTGGTCAAGTAAATTCAGGTTACGTCCGGCCTCAATTGTATAGCCTGTTACTGCGAGGTAGTTTTCATCTCCACCCCATACTGCAATCTGTGGGTTGGTTTTTTTCTCTTTGTAATGAATTTCTTGTCCACCCGGCCCTCTTCGGTAGATACTTACCAATGCAGATGGGAAATTGAAATTATCCCGAAAATATTCGGCTTCCTCTTTCTGGATAGGTTTATCGAGATTTGATTTTTTTTCTTTTTTCCCGCGGGTCGTTTTTTTCAGGTCTGAGCTGTTTCCAAATCTTACCCTCGAATCTTTAAAGCGGATATTAAAAGCGTTAGCGCCCATAGATGAGAAACTCTCTTTCAAGCTCTGGTTCATCGCTTCTATAGCAGTAATAATACCGATCAATGCCATAATACCAAAAGCGATGATGGCCACAGTAATGCCTGTACGCAGTTTGTTACTGCGAACAGTTCGCCAGGCCAGCGAGAGTGAATCAAACATGGTCATACCCTTCATAGAAGACTTTCTTCCTATAAAGATAAAGGAGAAATGCTGTCTGCTATGGGCGGTGCTAAAAAAAGTGAGGAACGGTTAGAAATAAAACCAGTTCAGTATGATAGATGGCCAGATACCCACCAGGATAACCAATGCTGCCAGCAACATCAGTCCTGTTTTGAAAGCCCCTGTTATTTCAGTCGTTTCAGCCTCTCCTTCTTTGAAGTACATAGCTTGTATTACCTTGAAATAGTAATACACACTTACGGCTGCAAAAAACAGCGCTATAATAACAAGCCAGAGGGCACCGCCTTCCTTTATAACAGCGGCGAGCATGTAATATTTGGCAAAAAAGCCAGCGGTTAATGGAATACCTGCCAACGACAAGAGGAATATGGTAGTGGTAAATGCAAGGACAGGTTGTTTTTTGGCCAACCCATTGAAACCATCAAATGTGTAATCAGACATTTTAATCAGTACAGCAAAAATGCCAATGGTAGCAAGACTGTACGCTACACTGTATAAAATAATACCCTCTCTAGATAAATCATTGCCTGCAAACAATGCAAAAAGCATAAAGCCTGCCTGTGCAATACTTGAATAAGCCAGCATACGTTTTACACTTTGCTGGAACACTGCGGTAATATTTCCAATGAGTAATGTGGCGATGATGACAAACGATAAAATAATTTTCCAGGATGGTCCGAGTACAATAGACTGGTTCTGGAACAGGCGTACAAAAGCAATAAATCCGGCTGCTTTTACAACAGTTGCCATAAAAGAGGTGAATACACTAGGGGCTCCGTCATACACATCTGGTGTCCAGAAATGAAAGGGAGCGGCTGACACTTTAAATGCCATGGCTACAAACAACAATAATAAACCCGCCACCTGCAGGAAGGATGGATTTATCCCTCCCATTGTTGGAATGACAGGGGGTGCATTCAGGGCAAATGAACCTGTTGCTCCGTAAAAAAGGGCGATACCCATTAACATAATACCTGTGGTGAATGAACCCATCAGGAAATATTTCAATGAAGCCTCATTACTTTTCAGGTTACGTTTATCGGCACCGGTAAGAATGTATAATGGGATAGACAGTATCTCAATACCCAGAAACAACATTAACAGTCCGTTGAATCCGGAGAGAATACTTACACCACATAAGACAAAGAAGATGAGTGCAAAGTATTCCGCAACATTGATCCCTGCTTTTTCAATATCGCTGCCACTCAGACAAACATAAATGAATGTTGCACCGAAGGCAAGGGTATTAAAATAAAGTCCGAATTTCTCAAAACTCAACAAACCATGGGTGTTGATGTTGATTTTAAACAAAGCATACGTATCCAGCAGATTGGCTGCTATCAACAACAGTAGCCCTGTTGCTGCGATATATTTTAATACAGACTTATTATTTGTTATAATGCCACTGAACATCATAACGACACCCAATAATGCTGATAATATAATTGCGTTCATAAAACCAAATCCCCTGCGGGAATTTTGGGTAAAAGTGTTCCCACTTCTACTTGTGAATAATCAAATATTTCTTTTATCCTATTTTCCAGCCATGGTAGCACCTACTGTATCTTTTGTAAGGTCGATCATCGGCTGGGGATACACACCCAGTGCAATTACCACCACTACCAGTACTACCAATGCCAGTTTAATATTACCGCTGATATCGGTAGCATTTTCAGTAACTGCCGTTGTATTACCATAGAATACTTTCTGTACCATATTCAATGTATACACTGCTGCTAAAATGATACTTATACCTGCAATGGCTGCTATCCATATATTATAACTGAACAATCCGTTAAACATCAGAAATTCTCCAATAAATGCATTGGTTAATGGCAATGCAATATTGGCAAATGCCATTACTACCAGCATAATAGCCAATGTTGGCGCTTTTTGTGCAAGCCCACCCAAATCGCTGAGCTTTCTTGTACCAAGCTGCTGTTCAATTGCATCGGCTACGATCCAGAGACCAATAACATTTACACCGTGGTTAAACATCTGTATCATTACGCCTTCGAGTCCTACACGGCTATTGGTAAATAAGGTTGCACTCATCAGCCCGATATGTGCAATTGAAGAATAGGCGATCAGTCTTTTTATATCATCCTGTCTGATAGCTATCAGGGATGCATATAACATACCCACTACAGATAAAATAATGATGACTTGTGCATACTTGTCTGCGGCCGACGGAAAGAATGGCAACAACCATTTGATAACGGCGAATATGCCCATTTTCACCATCACTCCACTGAGCACCATGGTGGTTGCAGTAGGCGATTGCTCGTATGCATCGGGCTGCCATGTATGAAAAGGAAATATGGGCATCTTGATGGCAAATGCCACAAAGAACAACCAGAAAATCAAAGACTGTTGAGCTGGCTCCATTTGCACCGTATAAAACGACTGCCATGCAAACGAATGATCGGCTGTCTGGAAATAGAGATATAAAATACCAGCGAGCATCATCAGTGAGCCAATGAATGTATAGATGAAGAATTTAAAAGTAGCCGCAATTCTTTTTTCTCCTCCCCAAAGTGAGCAGAGAAAATAAACGGGTATCAATGCCAGTTCCCAGAAGAAATAAAACAATAAAGCATCATTCGCCAGGAATACGCCCATTAAACCTGCCTGTGTTAACAACATCAGCGCATAAAAGGATCCTGCATTTTTATAATTATTCTTATAGGTTGACAGGAATACCAACGGAAACGATATACCAGTAAGCAATACAAGCATTTTGCTCATTCCATCCATTGAAAAACTAACCCTGCTGCCTAATGCAGGCAACCATGCACTGTCGAATGACTGTTGCGCGGAAGGGTAAAAGTAAATACCTGCAATGGCTACTACCAGTGTCAATACTGACGATAACAGTGCCCATCCTTTTGCTGCATTGTTTTCTTTAATAAAGAAGCCAATGACGCCGGTTAGTAAGGGTAGTAATATCAAAAAAACTGGAATCATAAATATGCTTTATCGCGCTATGCGGTTAAAATAGTTTTTTGAAAAAATTCATAATGGTCAGATCGTTGAACCAGATCAATATAAATACAATCATAATCATCACCATAATCAGTAAGTAATTACCAACCTGACCACTTTGTAATAATCTCAACTGTCTCGATCCATAACCAACCAGCTTACCAACACCATTTACTGCACCATCAATTCCACTTTTCTCGATAATATTCTTCAGAAATACAGACAACAGGTGCAATGGCTTTACAATAACCGTGTCGTATAACTCATCAACGTACCATTTATTCTCCAATACTTTTGCCATACCTGTATTTTCAGTTTGTTTGGCGTCTGTCTTTTTGAATTTTGCTACCGCAAAAAGTATAATACCAGTAATGAGTGCGGTCGACGCTCCCATCATAATGTATTCCTGGGAATGTGTTAAATGATTTTCATGCTGCATTTTTGTGGATTCAGCAAATATGGGTGCCAGGAAATGTTCGAGACTGTGTGCATTTGATGCAAATACTTCAGGTATACCTATGAACCCTCCTAAAACAGACAATGCCGCCAGTACAATCAATGGAATGGTCATAGCAGACGGGCTTTCATGCAAGTGATGCTGCTGCTCCTGTGTTCCCCTGAATGAACCGAGGAAAGTCATGGTATATAAACGGAACATATAAAAAGCTGTCATCAATGCGCCGGCCATACCAACATAATAATACAGGGGATTATTATTGTATGCTGCCATCAGTATTTCATCTTTTGAAAAGAACCCTGAGAATGGAGGGATGCCAGCAATAGCCAGACATGCCAGCAGGAAAGTGATATGTGTAATGGGCATGTGTTTTTTCAATCCCCCCATTTTACGGATATCCTGCTCATGGTGCATGGCATGAATGACAGAACCTGCTCCAAGGAATAACAATGCTTTGAAAAAGGCATGTGTCATTACATGAAAAACGGCTCCTGTATAAGCACCTACACCCAAGCCAAGAAACATATAACCTAACTGGCTTACGGTTGAATAGGCCAGAACTTTTTTAATATCATTCTGTTTCAAAGCTATGGTTGCTGCGAATATGGCTGTTGCGAGGCCTACAATGGCTACAACAGTTTGCGATACCGGAGCCATTGTGTAAAGAATATTGCTCCGGGCGATCATATAAATGCCCGCTGTAACCATGGTTGCTGCATGGATGAGTGCTGATACGGGTGTTGGACCAGCCATGGCATCGGGAAGCCAGGTATACAATGGCAGCTGTGCACTTTTACCCATGGCACCTACGAACAATAATAAGGTGATGGCATTAATATCAAACTGAGAGAGTTTATCGATATTAGCAAATACATCGCCATATGAAACAGTGCCTAATTTAAAAATCAGCCAGAATACAGCAAGCAGGAAACCCAGATCGCCAATACGGTTCATCACAAAGGCTTTCTTGGCTGCGTAATTATACTGATCGTTCTTAAACCAGAAGCCGATGAGCAGGTATGAACATAAACCCACGCCTTCCCATCCGATAAACATGATTACATAGTTGGCTCCTAATACCAATAATAACATGGAGAACACGAAGAGATTGAGGTAAGCAAAATATCTTCCGAAATGCTGCTCCTCTTCTTCATGCATATAAGCCGCTGAATACAGGTGAATGAGAAACCCAATACCGGTGATGATGAGAAGAAATAAAGATGACAACTGATCAACCTGGAAAGCAAATGGAACCTGAAAACTGTATGCACTGATAAAAGAAAACAGGTTTACAGTCGTGGAGCCATGTTCTTTTACATCAAAGAACACCAATACGCTGACCACAAAAGATGCCAGCATTACACCACAACCAACGATACTGATCATTGATTTTGACATTGCCTTTCTTCCTAATCCATTGATCAGAAAACCGATCAGAGGAAAAAGTGGTACCAGATAAACAAATTTACTCATAGCCTTCACCCGCCTGAAGCGGGACCGTTTTTATCTCATTTCTGAGAGGGGATCAACAATGATTCCTTTGCAGGAATTAATTCTTTAACCGATTCAAAAAGTTAATATCAACTGAATGTACGTTGCGGTACATCATTACAATAATGGCCAGTCCAACACTTACTTCCGCTGCCGCCACTACCATGATAAAGAATACAAAAAGTTGCCCGTCGATACCTGCTGTTGTAGCAGGATCAGCAGCCAATGCCATACCATGGTGCATTTTTGAAAATGCAACCAGCAACAGATTCACGGCATTCAGCATCAACTCAACACACATAAAAACGATGATAGCGTTTCGGCGTGTTAACACCCCGATGATACCAATGCTGAAGAGCGCTAAACTCAGATAGATATAATATTGTATCGGCATATACTTAGTTTATAGTCCATGGTCACTAGTCCATGGCATTTATGTCTGTTTTACCATGGACTATCGACCATGGACTATTATCTTTTCTGTTACTCCTTCTTCCCAATTACTACCGCACCTACCATTGCGCTCAGGAACAATACACTGCTGATTTCAAAAGGCACAACAAAATCACTGAACAAGGCTTTACCAAGGTTTTTGATCAGGCCAATATCACCCGTACCCATTAACGCAGTTTTTTCCTGAAAATCATTTGCCTGGCGAACAAGTGATACCAATACCATAAGGAAACAACCTCCTGATACTGCACCTGCTAGTTTCATCCAGATATGTTTGTTGCGTTCTGTTTCTTTATTCAGGTTCATCAACATGATTACAAACAGGAATAATACCATAATGGCCCCTGCGTACACAATCAGATTAACGATTGCCAGAAACTGTGCATTTAATAAAATGTAATGACCCGATATGGCAAAGAAAACTGCAATCAGCCAAAGCACACTATGAACCGGATTACGGCTCACCAGTACCATGATGGCACTGAATACAGCAAGTGCAGAAAGAAAAAAGAATAATATTTCGGTTATACTCATTGGTCTTTTAATTAGGCTTCTTCATAAACAGTTAATCAAATACGCTGCAACTGGTTATTCATTATTACAAACCTTTTGCCTTTGCATATTCATCAGCATTCGTTTTTGGGTTGGGTATCAACAACTCTTCCTTGCCGTAAATAAACCCTTTCCTCGTATAATTGGCCGGTGCAAATGTTTCGCTCAAATAAATTGCATCTTTCGGACATGCTTCTTCACACAAACCACAAAAAATACAGCGGAGCATGTTGATCTCATATTTTGCCGCATATTTTTCTTCACGATACAGATGCTCTTCACTGGGCAGTCTTTCAGCAGCTTCCATGGTGATGGCTTCTGCCGGACAAGCTACTGCACAAAGTCCGCAGGCTGTACAACGTTCACGCCCTTCCTCATCACGGTTCAATACATGCAATCCACGGAACACGGGACTGAATTCTCTTTTCTGTTCCGGATAACGAATGGTGGGCTGCTTTTTGAAAATATGGCTGAATGTAATAGCCATACCTTTCAGAATAGCAGGAATATACAGTCGTTCCATGAAACTCATGGGTTTACGACTTACACTTTCTGCCCTGTTTGTTAATGCCTGCATATGTTACATCCCTGCGGGATTTTTAATGTTGCAAAAATATTTTTCTACCTTATTGAAACCAAGAGTTATTAGTGAGTAGTGAGTAGCGAGTATTTTTTTCACTCACTATTCACTACTGACTAAGCTAAGCTCCTGCCCTCCATAAAATCACTGCCCCTGTAATCAGCATATTAGCCAGCGCCAATGGTATCATTGTTTTCCAGCCAAGGTTCATCAACTGATCGTAGCGGAAACGCGGGATGGTCCAGCGTATCCACATAAAGATGAAAATAAAGATCACTATTTTGGTAAGCAATGCGCCCACACCCAGTATTGCTGCAATATTTGGTGCCAATGTTGATTCATCCAGGAATGGAATATCGTACCCGCCAAAATAGAGGCAGGCCATTACTGCACTGCTCATAATCATATTTACATATTCTGCAAACAGATAGAAACCGAGTTTCATTGATGAGTATTCCTGGTGGTAACCAAAGTTTAACTCATTCTCTGCTTCCGGTAAATCAAATGGTGTACGATTACATTCAGCCAACGCACATACAAAGAAAATAAGGAAGCCCAATGGCTGGTAAGCAATGTTCCAGAAATTACCATCTGCCATTTGTTCGCCAACAATTGTTTTCAGGCTCAGGGAGCCGGATAACATCAATACCGCAATCAGCGAAAGACCCATAGCCAGTTCATAACTAATGGCCTGTGATGCACCACGTAACGCAGCCATGAGCGAGAACTTATTATTGGATGCCCATCCACCAATCATGATGCCATATACACCCATACTTACCACACCAAATACATAAAGAATTCCAATATTGATGTCGGCAATCTGTAATTCGATTTTCCTGTCAAACAATTCTACATGGCTGCTCCAGGGAATTACTGCGCAGGTCATCAAAGCTGCTGTCATTGCAAGTCCCGGACCAAGAATAAACAATACTTTATTGGAGGTGTTTGGGATGATTTCTTCTTTCATCATCAGTTTCAGACCATCGGCAAATGGCTGCAATAAACCAAAAGGACCCGCACGATTGGGACCTGGTCGATCTTGTAATATCGCTGCCACTTTTCGTTCTGCGAAAGTGGTGTACAGGGCAATACCAAGGCTGCCGAAAACGATGACTGCAATCAGTACGAGTTTTTCTATCAATAAGGCCCAATCAAAAGCAAGTAGTGTCATTATAAAATGCAATTAGTCTTTGTTCTGATTAAATACTTGAGAATGCGCCGGTCCTTCAATAAGGCTTAGCTGCACTTCGGGTTTATTCACCTCACTTACTGTATGAATATCCATCAGTAACTGAGGTTGTCTTCCATCGTTTACCGCTTCAAAAGTTTCTGTTGGTTTGTTGGTACCCACTTTACCGGCATAATGTCCTTGCGAAATCACTGAATGCCTGTTGATGAGTCTTGGGCCTTCTATTATCCAATCACTGGCTTTCTTTTTCTCGAAGCGGCAGGTATTACAAATCCAGCCTGGTTTTCCGTCTTCAGTATTTTCCACTTCTCCCCATTCATCTTTACGCGCTGTTACACGAAACACTTCATCACCCCTATTCCATAAAGTAACTTTACCGCTACAGGTTGGACAATCACGATGAGCATCTACCGGTTTCAGGAACCATACACGATTTTTAAAACGAAATGTTTTATCGGTTAATGCGCCTACCGGACATACATCTATTACGTTTCCAATAAAATCGTTGTCGAGGCTTTTTTCAATAAAGGTTGCAATTTCTGCATGATCACCTCTATCCAATACGCCATGCTCTCTTTTCTTTGTTAACTGATCTGCTGTAAACACACAACGGTAGCAAAGAATACAACGGGTCATGTGCAACTGTATATACGGACCCAGATCATGTTTGTTGAATGTTCTGCGCTGGAACTCATAACGTGTTCCCTCTTTACCGTGTTCATAGCTGAGATCCTGTAAATGACATTCACCAGCCTGGTCGCAGATAGGGCAATCCAGCGGATGATTCAACAATAAAAATTCCACCACGCCTGCTCTTGCGTCTATTACTTTTTCACTGGTAATATTTTTTACTTCCATTCCATCCATTACTGTGGTACGGCAAGATGCTACCAGCTTAGGCATGGGACGCGGATCTTTTTCAGACCCTTTACTTACTTCCACGAGACAGGTACGACATTTACCTCCACTTCCTTCCAACTTGCTGTAATAGCACATGGCGGGAGGTGCTACATCACCACCAATTTTACGCGCAGCATTCAAAATCGTAGTGCCTGCCGGCACTTCGATCGTGATGTTGTCGATCGTTACTTTAAACAATTGTTGTTCACCCATATTATTCATTTTCTGCCGCCTAAACGACATCAAGTGTTAATTCAAATTATGCTCCAACCGGCACGTGTATCGGATCAGCATAATGTGCTAATCCATAATTTCTTTTCTGCGATTCCTCCGGATTCAATACATGCCATTCAAATTCATCTCGGAAATGACGAATGGCCGCAGCGACTGGCCATGCAGCAGCATCGCCCAAGGGACAAATCGTATTCCCTTCAATCTTGCGCTGAATATCCCATAACAGGTCAATATCACTCATCTTTCCTTTTCCGTATTCAATATTTTTCAGGATTTTTTCCATCCATCCTGTTCCTTCTCTGCATGGTGAACACTGTCCACAGCTTTCATGGCGATAGAAACGGGCGAGTGATAATGTATGACGTACCACACACTGGTCTTCGTCCAATACAATAAACCCTCCTGAACCCATCATAGAGCCTGTTGCAAAACCACCTTCTGCTAAACTTTCATAGTTCATATAACGTGTTTCGCCTTTGGCTGTTTTTAATAACAGGTTGGCTGGCAGAATAGGAACGGATGATCCACCCGGAATACAGGCTTTTAGTTTTTTTCCGTTGGGAATTCCGCCGCAATATTCATCGCTGTAAATAAATTCTTCAACAGAAATCGTCATATCAATTTCATATACACCCGGTTTATTGATGTTTCCGCATGCACTGATGAGTTTGGTTCCGGTTGAACGACCCACACCAATTTTTGCATATTCATCTCCACCTAAATTGATAATAGGAACTACGGCAGCCAGTGTCTCCACATTATTTACCACTGTTGGCCTGTCCCAAACACCTTTTACGGCCGGGAACGGAGGTTTAATTCTTGGATTACCACGTTTCCCTTCGAGTGATTCAATCAATGCTGTTTCTTCACCGCAGATATACGCTCCTGCTCCCCGCTGTACATGAATATTACAGTCGAATCCAGTTCCCAAAATATTTTTTCCCAGGAAGCCATTGTTTTTTGCTTCGTCAATAGCCTGCTCTAAAATATCCACGATCCATGCATATTCTCCACGGATATAGATGTAGGTATCATTACTGCCCAGTGCAAAAGAGGATACAATCAATCCTTCAATCAACAGGTGCGGAATAAACTCCATCAGGTATCTGTCTTTGAATGTGCCTGGTTCACTTTCATCAGCATTACATACCAGGTGACGCGGAACGCCTTCTGGTTTGGCAATAAAACTCCATTTCATTCCGGCTGGGAAACCGGCACCACCACGACCTCTCAAACCACTTTTCTTCACTTCTTCTACAATCGCTTCGGGGCCCATTTCTTTTAATGCCTTCTCCACACTACGATAACCGCCCTCCCTCCGATATACATCGAAATAGCGGATACCTTCTACATGCGCCTTTTCTAACAATAATTTTTTACTCATATACCTGCATTCCCTTTCAGGAGTTTTGTATTTGATATAACTACTCAGGATAATTTAACAGCCTGCCTCGCTACTAATATCCATTGTTTATTTTTTTTAACCCAGGTCTGTAATACATTCAAATGCAATACCCCTTCTTTACCTGCTGCATCGAATGATCTTGCTTTTAATACATGCCGAACAATTGCTGTTTTTCCATCCACCTGAATGGAAACATCACTCATGACGAAGTCCTTGTAGGTGGTTGGACTTATCATGGCATTGTATATCATTTCCACTTTATTTTCAATCTTCCCGCTCGAATGCCCATATGTTACAGCTTCACCTGCCAGTTGCGATAAAACAGCACTATCTCTCTTAATAAAGATGGCGCTGTTCAACGATTTGATATTGTCCAGTATTTTCTTTTCTGCTTTGCCTTGTGCAATTGCAGTGAGAGAAAATAAAGTGAATACTATAATGAGGCCTTTTTTCATTATTGCTTCTTCAGTTCATATTTATCCGCCAATGCACCGCTGACCTTTTTACCACTCATATCCAACTGCAACAATTTTCCTTCCGCTACAAAATACCTGTTGGGGCCTTCTTTTATGCTTCCCAGGTTGATCACAAATTCACTTGCCCATGACCATGTACCTGTAGCTGTAAATAGGTTATCTTGTTTACCCAGGTATTTCATTACTCTGCTATAGGTACTGTCTGCTTTTAATTCGATCGTTGTTTCTATTCCTTCGCAATCGGCGCAGGGTAAAACACCTTTATATTTTCCGATTACATCCAGAGAGTTCTTGGCAGTTGCACCCACTGGCATTCCAGCATTGTCAACAGTATCTATTGACATATCTTCTGTTACAGTATCAGTAACCTCAACTGTTGTTGATCCTGAAACAGATGTGTTTTCGCAAGCAGATGCTAACACCATTAGAATAATTAGAATATGTACAGTTCCTCTCTTCATTATTGTTAATTCAGATTAGCTGCTGTTTTTCTACACTCGTCAATAATGGCATCTACTTTTTCTTTGGTCAGGTGTTCACGATAGTGTTTACCCAACTGCATCATCGGCGCATAACCGCAGGCTCCTAAACATTCTACTGTTTTCAGTGTAAACATTCCATCCTGTGTTGTTTCTCCTGGTTTGATTCCCAGTTTCTCTCCGATATAAGCAATGATATCATCGCTTCCTCTCAACATACAGGGACCTGTCTGGCAAACTTCAAACATGTATTTGCCTACTGGTTTGAGGTTATACATGCTATAGAATGTGGCTACTTCATATACTTCAATGGAAGTGATCTGCAGTAATTCTGCTACATAATCCATTGTTTCAGCACTTAACCAACCGCCGAAACTATCCTGTGCCAGATGAAGTACCGGCAATAAAGCACTCTTCTGCTTTCCTTCCGGATAGCGAGCCACCAATCTTTTAAACTCGGTCATCTGTTCTTCTGAAAATCTTACCATAAAATCAATCTTCAAATTGCCAAATTATTATGCGTCGAGCTCTCCTGCGATGAGGTTTAAGCTACTCATTGTTACAATTGCATCACTTAACATACCGCCCTGTATCAACTCTGGATAGGCCTGGTAGTAAATGAAGCAGGGTCTTCTGAAATGTAGACGGAATGGCGTTCTTCCTCCGTCACTGATCAGGTAGAATCCCAATTCACCGTTGCCGCCTTCTACTGCATGATACACTTCACCTTTGGGCATATCTACTTCTCCCATGATAATCTTAAAATGCCAGATCAGTGCTTCCATCTTGGTATACACATCTTCTTTTTTGGGCAGATAATATTCAGGCACATCAGCATGATATACTTCTGCATCTGCTCCTTTGAATTCCTGAATTTTCTGGTATGCCTGTTCGATGATGCTTAAGCTTTGCCACATTTCAGCATTACGTACCAGGAAACGGTCGTAGTTATCGCCGGTAGTTCCAACTGGAACGGTGAAGTTGAAATCCTGGTAACTGCTGTATGGGCTATGCACACGTACATCATAATCAACTCCTGCTGCGCGGAGGTTAGGTCCGGTAAAGCCATAATTCAATGCACGTTCAGCACTGATGCCACCGGTACCCTGTGTACGGTCCATGAAAATACGGTTACGGGCAAAGAGGTTTTCAAACTCTTTGAGCACTTTCGGATATTCTTTTAAGAATTTCTCGAGTTTCGTAAACGCTGTATTTGTGAAATTCCTTTCAAAACCGCCAATACGCCCAATATTAGTAGTAAGGCGGGACCCACATACTTCTTCATATATTTCATAGATTAATTCACGGTATTGCATTACATACAGGAAGCCGGTATAGGCACCTGTATCTACACCAACAATTGAATTACAGATCAGGTGATCCGAAATTCGCGCCAGTTCCATTATAATTACACGCAGGTAGTCTACACGTTTTGGCGTACTAACACCCAGCAATTTTTCGCAGGTAAGGTGCCAACCCATATTATTGATTGGACTGCTACAATAATTCAAACGATCGGTAATCGGCGTAATCTGGTATAGCGGTCTGCGTTCAGCCAGTTTTTCAAATGCACGATGGATATATCCTACTGTTTGCTCTGTAGATACAACCCTTTCTCCATCGAGCTCCATGATATTCTGGAATACACCGTGTGTGGCAGGGTGTGTTGGACCTACGTTTAATGTAGTGGTCTCTTTTTCGATAGAGCCTTCCGGTAATTTGATGTTATGTTGTTGTTGCGCTAACATAGTTACTATCTTGATCAGCTTCTGCGCTGAATAATTCGTTTTAGTATAGTGAGTAGTGAATAGTCAATAGTGAGTATTACTGATTGCTCACTATTGACTACTCACTGTTATTATCCTCTTCCAAACATTTCATCATCTTTATCAATCCTTGTCTGATCTTCCAGCGGATATTCCTTTCTTAATGGGAAATAATCCATTTCGTCTACATTCAGTATCCGTTTGAGATTAGGGTGTCCAACAAAATTGACACCATAGAAATCATAGGTTTCACGTTCCATCCAATTGGCGCTGGAGAAAAGTTGTGAAGCTGTAAATACATCAGGTGTTGCTACCGCTGTAAATACTTTAAAACGGATCCTGGTATTTTCTTTAAGGTTGTGCAGATGATATACAACAGCTAATTCTCTGCCTGCATCATCTGGATAATTCACCGCACATAAATCTGTCAGAAAACGAAACTGAAGTGAATCATCATCATACAAAAACTGCAATACTTTAAGATTCTGTTCTTTGGGTGCTTCGAAAGTGAGCATTCCATAGCTGTCCTCAAAATTGTACACCAGTTCACCGAATTGATCTTTCAGCCTTTGTTGTATGTATTCGTTTGTTAAAGCCATTTTTATTTTTTTGTCCATGGTCCATGAACCATAGTCTATAAACGATCTTACTGAATGCCGTAACTGTTCAGCAATGCTTTATAATGTTCACTATTTCTTCTGCGGATACTTTCCTGACCAACCAGGTCCTGAATTTTCATAAAACCATCAAGGATGGCTTCCGGACGCGGCGGGCAGCCGGGCACATACACATCTACAGGTATTACCTGATCAATACCCTGCAAAACACTGTAAGTATCAAAAATACCACCACTGGATGCGCAGGCACCAACGGCAATTACCCAGCGGGGCTCAGCCATTTGCAGATATACCTGACGTAAAACTGGTCCCATTTTTTTTGCGATGGTTCCCATCACCATCAGCAGATCGCACTGGCGGGGTGAGAAACCCACTCGTTCTGAACCAAAACGGGCCAGATCGTAATGAGAACCCATGGTGGCCATAAATTCAATTCCACAGCAGGATGTTGCAAAAGGTAAGGGCCAGATGGAATTCTTACGGGCCAGGCCTACTACACTGCTCAATTGTGTGGTGAAAAAACCCTCACCCGAAAAACCTTCCGGCGCTTTTACAGTGGAGATTGCGTCGGCAGTATGGGCTGGTATGGGGTTGATATTAAATCTGACTGGACGTGCCATATTCTTTCTATTGATAAATGGTTATGATAGTATAACCATTTTAGCTTTTTCTTGTTGTAAAAACCATGAAATTGTATTCACAGTACTATTAATCTTCCCATTTAAGGGCGCCTTTTTTGATAATATATACAAAACCTGTCAGGAAAAAGGATACAAACATTAATACGGCCCAGAAACCCTCCCAACCCAGTTCCCTGAAATTAACCGCATAAGGGTAAAAGAATATCACTTCTACATCAAACAACACAAAAAGGATGGCTACCAGAAAATATTTGATGGCCATGGGCTGTCGGGCATCTCCATGACTTTCAATACCACTGGCAAAAGTTTCCAGTTTGTCGGCTGTTTTCCTTTTAGGACCCAGCCATTGTGAAACGGCGATCATGGTGGCCACAAAACCGGCTGCAAAAATCAACTGTAGACCAATGGGCAGATAACCATAGGCATTACTGGTAGCGGAAGCGTCTAACAAAAAAATAGGCCAGTTCATGTTAAAACATTAATGTCCCGCAAAAATAAGCCTGTGAAGCATATAAAAAGAAAAACTCCCCCATATTGGAGGAGTTTTTACCGAATTATTTTAAAAGATTACCACCTGCTCCCGATGCTCCAGATGAAGCTGCAGGGTTTGTAGCTGTTTTACCACCGGAGCCCTGTTTTTGGGCCGCGGCTATTTCTTTTTCTACGATAGGTTTTACCTGCAAACCGTATTTATCTTCCGGATAAATAGCTAGTAGGTTATTTAACACTTCCAGTGTTTTTGTAAAATCCTTTGCTTTATCATGGTAATAGGAAGCCAGATAGTAGAACTGGAAAGGTAAAATACGCTGGTTTTTGGCCGGATCTTTCTTCAGAAAATCGATGTATTGCATGATGGAAGGCACTGCTGTACCCTTTGTGGTATCCGCATCTATGGCTACGGCAGACTGCACCGCAAACCTGTATCCATAAATCTGGTCAGGGAATTTAGTAATCATTTCATTGCTCAGACGCAATGCTTCTTCTAATTCACCTGCTTTAATAGATGCATCTGTAATGTAGAAATAGTCAGTGATGCCCATTTCTTTCTTAAAGCCGATTCCTTTTTTCAGCCATACCAACTGTTTTTGAGGATTTTTAGCTTTGGCATACATATCAGAAGCCATTTTAGCATAATTGATTCTGCTGGCAGTTAAAGTATCCACCTGCATGGCTTTTTCGATAAAACCTGCAGCTACATCTTCACTTCCGGGAAAGCGGGAGTATATTTTAATGGCTAACACATAGTATTCTGGTGTTACAGAAGCAGCGTCAGCAGTAGCAAAGAATTTTTCAATCGCATCTTTTGCTTTTAAAGAATCATTTGTTCTTTCGTAGTTATACGCATAAATACCATAGAGTTTTGGCATTTTGTCGATACCGCCCACTTCTGCTTCAATCTGTTTTACTTTTTCAAGGCTTTCATTGTATTTACCTGCACGGAACAGGTAATCGGCCACAAACAGATCTGTATTGGGATCTTTGTCTGCATTGGCTACGAACTTATCAAGATAATCCTTTGCCTTAGGTACATCTTTATCTGCATAATATTTATACAGTTCATAATATACCCGTGGATAGGTAGGATCTGCAGTAATTGCATTTGCAAAAAACTGATCAAACAGCTCTTTGTTATTCTGGCTGAGGTATATTTTACCAATACGATACATGGCTCTTGCATTCTTTGGATCACGTGCAATAGCTTCCTGGTATGCTTTTACAGCTTCACCACCATTTTCACCACCTAATTTGAGGTAGCTGATACCCATATTGATATAGATATCCGGATTGGTTAAATCGAGAGGTGCAGCCTGTTTCAGCTTTTCGATACCATAACTGGGATCACCCAGTTTGCTGCCACCATCGGCATTTGCACGACCAATAGCATTCAGGATGCCGGGATTACCTTTCCCTTTGTTACGACCTTTTGTTTCGGTTGTTGCAGTAATGGCCTGTTCAAATTTCTGTTTGGCAGAATTGATGTCGCCACCTTCTAGTATCTCCAGGTGTCCCATACCCACCAACAACCATGCATCGCTGCCAATTTCCTGTAAACCTTTCTGGTATACATCTTTGGCTGCGGTAATCATTGCTTTGGTAAGCTCACCAGCTTCAGCAGCAATGAGCGACTGACCGTACCAATAGATCGCCTGTGGATCTTTTGGATTGGCATCATAAGCCTTTTTCAAAGTTTCACGGGCGCTCTTATACTTCTCGTAGTTGAGGAATTTAATTCCCTCCGCTACCTGCGCCATCAAACACTGTACAGCAAGCAAGGCTGTTACGATCAAAGAAACGGTCTTCTTCATTTGTCGGTTTTTATAGTTGTTGTGTTAATCTGCGTCTTTAATACTTCCGGATCTTTTTCCAAATCCCATTTTAGCGGGAACCAGAAATGCTCTCCGGAAAATCAACTGTCCTCTTTCCAGGCTCATGAAATTCATAAACCCTGTTCCAAGTCCGGTTGCATTCTCCTTTAATATATAATACAATGGACGTGCCAAAGGGTACTGTCCATATGAAATAGTTGCCTGTGAGGGCTTTGCGAATATATCTTTTTCCTCACATTTAACACATTCTACCAATCCCAACCTGATTTTTTTCAGGTATGCCAGTTGAACCGGATCATAACTGTCCGATATCCAGCTGATTCCTACAAAACCTACCACATCTGTTCTGGAAGCTACCACATCCAGTACATTCTGGCTATTCTTTGCTGCCACTACATTGGCGCCAAAACTTTCGGCTTTCAGGATACTGTCTTTCAGATAACGAACCGTACTGGTTGCTTTATTGCCATCCATCACGGCTGTAATTTTATCCTTACCGCTCAGGATATCGCGTAGTTTGCTCAGGGTGAAAATGCTGTCGGGTGATTGCCTGTTTACAATAACGGCTACTGCATCATATGCCAATACCCCATATTGCGGGAAATAAGACAACTGATTCTCAAAGAACGATGCTTCTTCTTTCGTTAATCCGCGTGCCACAATTACCATCCGGGTACTGTCTTTTTGTAAATCCCTGAAACAATCCGATTCCGGTTTATAGGAAACCTGGATATTGGTTTCAGGAAAAGACGATTTATGTACCCTCAGTTGTTCTTCTATGACCGGTTTAAAACTCTCATCTACACTTATATTGATCGTTCCCCTGGTTGGTGTATCCGTGTCAGTCTTTACTTTATCAGCACTGTTACAGGACAATAACCATGAGAACAGAAAAAATGATCCTACCGTATAAAAAAATCCTTTTCTCATTTTAATAATCCCGCTTAATTCCTCTGTACAACCTGTATCCGCCATATAACACCGATACTGATCCCATCAAATATCTGTACATCGGATCTACCAGCATTAATTGTTCAATCTTCAGGGGCTCTGCCAGCAAAAGAATTAAAGCCATTCCCAGAATGAATACGGCCATTGACAGGTCATAAATCATTCTCATCATCCTGTAACTTTTCTTTTGCTTCTCTCTGAAATCCTGTTCCATATGGCCTTTTTTGTACCCGGGGTGGGCAATTTAGTTAATAATTTAATTTAGTCGTTGAAATCAAGTGTTCATTTTACAATAAAATATTCCTGATTTAATAGTAAGATGCACCCATTTTATCTTTCCATAATATCCAATGTTAAACTCACTAATAACCGTTAGTTGTTTTATAGTTTTTTTTATCATGCGTAAAACATAGAGTTCGTTTACAGATTCGGGCAAACAGCTTTCTGCCAACGGAACATTATCTTTGCCGCCATGAAAGTACTGATGGTCTGCCTGGGTAATATTTGCCGGAGTCCGCTTGCGGAAGGCATTTTACAGTATAAAGCCATGCAGGCAGGTCTTAACTGGAAAGTCGACAGTGCAGGTACAGGAAATTATCATATTGGAGAACCACCCCATGTCCTTTCCCGGAAAGTGGCCGCACAGAATGGGGTCGACATCAGCCAGCAACGCTGCCGGCAGTTCAGGGCTTCAGACATGATTGATTTCGACAGGATTTATGTAATGGATCATGATAATTACTATGAAGTAAAAAGGATGAGCGGGCCAATATGGGATGAAACAAAAACCATGTTAATCCTGGATGAAATAGATGCTGTTGAGAATGCGGTACCCGATCCCTGGTATGGCACTGAGAAAGATTATCATCATGTATTCGGATTGTTATCGGCAGCCTGCGACAGGATTATTGAAAAATACGGCCCAGTTAAATAAGAAAATGATATGAGTAAACCCGGCTTACCACAAGGAACCAGAGATTTTAGTGCATCGGTGGTGCGTAAACGCAACCATATTTTTCAAACCATCAGATCAGTATTTGAATTATATGGTTTTCAACCACTGGAAACACCCGCCATGGAAAACCTCGATACACTCATGGGTAAATATGGCGAAGAAGGTGACAAACTGATTTTCAAAATACTCAACAACGGTCTTGATAACCCTGCCAAACACGAGCAGGCCAGGACAGACTTTGAAAAAATACTGGAAGGAAAAAATAACAAAGGCATCACTGAAAGAGCACTTCGTTACGATCTGACCATCCCTTTTGCTCGTTATGTGGCCATGAATTATGGTCAGTTAACCATGCCCTTTAAAAGATACCAGCTACAGCCTGTATGGCGTGCTGATCGTCCGCAAAAAGGACGTTACCGGGAGTTTTACCAATGTGATGCTGATGTGGTAGGAAGTAACAGCTTACTGAATGAAGTTGAACTGACACATATTTACGCTTCAGTTTTTGAACAACTGAATGTACCTGTTGAAATCAGAATCAATAGCCGTAAGATACTGGCCGCACTCGCTGAAATATGTGGCGGTGCTGATAAAATGATTGATATCACGGTCGCCATTGACAAACTGGATAAAATTGGTATTGATAAAGTAAAGGAAGAGCTGGCACAACGCGGATTAAACAATGAGCAGGTGGCTGTGATTGAAAAATATTTGACCATCAGTGGAAGCAATGAAGATAAAATTGCTCAGCTCTCCAAATTGATTGGCAATCTTGAATCGGGTAAAAAGGGACTGGAAGAAATACAATATGTATTATCGAACTGTGCGTTGGCAAACAGCAAAAATCAACTGGTAGCAGATTTTACGCTTGCGCGTGGTTTAAATTATTATACGGGCATCATCTTCGAAGTAAAAGCATTGAATGTACAAATGGGTAGTATTGGCGGTGGCGGTCGTTATGATGATCTTACCGGTTTATTCGGCGTACCCAATGTACCCGGTGTGGGTATTAGTTTTGGTGTAGACCGTATTTATGATGTGATGGAGGAACTGCAAGTCTTTCCTGATACTGTTCAGATTGGCACCAAAGTTTTATTCTTCAACCTGGGTGATGCCGAAAGCAAAACCGCTTTCGGTTTATTACAGCAACTCAGAAAAAATAATATCGCTGCTGAACTTTTTCATGAGGCAAGCAAATTTGACAAACAGTTCAAATACGCTGAAAAGAAAAATATTCCTTACGCCATTATTATCGGATCAAAAGAACTGGAACAGGGCACTTGTATTGTAAAAGACCTCAGCAAAGGAACACAGGAAGAAATGGCGCAGTCCGGTTTGGTGAATTATTTCAGCTGATAGCTATGGCCAACCCCTACTAGCTATCAGTCATTCGCCTATTCTGGCACAATATTGGCATATCATAGCAAAATAACGTTATGAAACAGCCGATATGGATACTAGCTGCCTGCATGCTGCTCATAATGAGTTGTGGAAGAAAAACAGTACCTGCAAAAACAACCACAGCAAGAACAAGCACTGTTCCTACAACCAAAGCACCTGCACCAAAAGATTTGCCCGTAGCAACTGTTCCTCCTAAAGAGGAGAATGACAAAACAGGTACAAAAAGCGAGGCAAAAGAAGAGCTATTGCCAATGGTTGTGATTGATGGAATGGGAAATATCATCACCCCAAAAGAAAAACTGCCCGAAGAAATTGCCGCAAAAGCAGATTACAGGATACTCAGCCGGGCTTTTACACCCAACCAGCGTACCAACCTGGTATATCGTTATAAAATAGTCCCCCCGCGTATTTTATTTGTACCTGAAAGTTATATTAAAACCACTACAAGGGGTAAATATGTAGTATACAGAAAAAAATTCTGGTACTGGCAAAAAGAAGACGGGTTGTTTTACCTTGATGAAACTTACTATAAATAAGAAAGAGCCAATGGCCCTTTCCTTATTTATCATTGATCAGATCAACTTATTTCCGTTGAAAGAACAGTTGTCGTTTCAGTAAAATCGAAGATGAACGATCAAATGCAATACCATCCGATTTTGTACCTTCTAATGCATACCCACCTGCATTGATACTTACACCAGTTACTTTTTTATTGGCATCTCTTTTAAACTGGGCAGTTCCTTCAAACGCAGTGATGGAAAACTGATCCTCACCCGTTTTAACCAATGCTGAATTACCCACACTTGACCCCATTACAAGGCCATCTCCTTCCATGCTTACTGTTACTTCAGTAACGATACTGCCTTCAGGAAATTTATATTTCCCTACAAAATCATTTAAAGTACTGTCTTTGGTTTGTGCTTGAACAAAAGCAACTGCTCCCAATAAAAAGCAGAGCATCATCAATTTTTTCATAAGTACCAGGTTTTAGTTTTTAGCGTAACGGTTTTAGGATGTAAAAGTTACAGAAAACAAATCAGAAAAACAGTAGTTTACAAAAGCTTCATCTGTTGAATTTATAATCCTTCATAAATAACCGCTGCCCCCTGCCCTACCCCTACACACATCGTGGCAAGTCCATACTTTGACTGTCGTCTGCTCATTTCATGTAGTAAGGTGGCAGAAATACGAACACCGCTGCAACCCAATGGATGACCAATAGCTATTGACCCTCCATTCACATTAATTTTTGAAGCATCGAGTTCCAGATCCTGTATACAAGCCAGGCTTTGTGATGCAAAAGCCTCATTGAGTTCAACAAGGTCAAGATCTTTTACGGAGAGCCCGGCTCTTATCATGGCTTTCTGTGAAGCAGGTACAGGACCAATGCCCATAATAGCAGGATCAACACCTGCCACACCCATACTTACTACTCGAGCCATTGGCTTGAGGTTGAATAGTTTTACTGCTTCTTCGCTTGCGAGTATCATGGCAGCGGCACCATCATTGATACCTGATGAATTTCCGGCCGTAACCGTACCATCTTTTGCAAATGCTGGTTTTAAAGCCGCCAGTTTTTCCATGGAAGTTTCACGTGGATGTTCATCCTGGTTAAACCATGAAATCAACCTGTCATTGATCATTTCAACAGCAACTATTTCATCATCCCATTTCCCGGCCCCAAGTGCATCAAAATATTTTTGTTGTGATGCAAATGCAAAAGCATCCTGTTCCTCTCTCGAAATTCCCCAGTCTTTCGCCACATTTTCTGCTGTTTCCCCCATACTGTAGGGATGATACATAGATGCCAATTTCTTATTGACAAAACGCCATCCGATAGTTGTATCAAAAGTTTCCACTTTTCTGCTGAAAGCACCTTCTGCTTTGGCTGTTACAAAAGGTGCTCTTGTCATACTCTCCACCCCCCCTGCTATATACAGCATACCTTCTCCACACATAATGGCGCGGGAAGCGTCCATTACTGCCTGTAAGCCACTGGCACATAAACGGTTAACCGTATTACCACCCACAGTTACCGGCAAACCGGCCAGTAAGGCTGCCATACGGGCCACATCTCTATTATCTTCACCTGCCTGGTTGGCTGCTCCGGCAATTATATCTTCAAAAGCAGCCGGATCAATGGTATTGTTTCTTTGCAATAAAGCTGTAATAACATGTGCCAGCAAATCGTCCGGACGAATAGAGCTCAATTTGCCGCCATAACGTCCAATCGGTGTACGCACCGCATCAATAACATAACAAGCATTCATAATAAAGCAATAATTGATGCGCAAGATAAAAGGAATGTAACAGAGAAACAGAGAAATGTCTAATATCGAATATCGAAGTGATACCTCCGTTGAATGTTGAATATTCATTATTCGACATTTCTCTGTTTCTTGGGTATCTTTGCAGGATGAATACGGAACTACCAAATATCAGGCACCTGAGTATCAATGACTTGGAAGATTATTTCAATGGCATTGGCGAGAAAAAGTTCAGGGTGAAACAGGTGCATGAGTGGTTATGGCAAAAACATGCACATAGTTTTGATGACATGACCAACCTGAGCAAGGACCTGCGGGCCAAACTTGCCCAGAACTTTAGCTTACCCGCTTTAAAGGTTGATGCAGTGCAATACAGCGAAGATGGCACCATTAAAAGTCGCTTTCGCACACATGATAATCATTTGATAGAAGGTGTATTGATTCCTACCGATGAAAGAAAAACGGCTTGTGTCTCTTCACAGATTGGCTGTAGCCTGAGTTGCAAATTCTGTGCAACAGGATATATGGATCGTAAACGTAACCTTACCTATGATGAGATTTACGACCAGGTGGTTTTGATTAATAAAGAAAGTGAGGAGAAGTTTCAGAAAAAATTATCCAATATTGTTTTTATGGGCATGGGCGAACCCCTGCTCAATTATGGCAATGTACTTAAAGCAATTGAACGTATATCGGCTGAAGACGGATTGTTTATGAGTTCGAGAAGAATTACTGTTTCCACAGCAGGTGTTGCCAAAGCCATCCGGAAACTGGGTGATGACCAGGTACGTTTTAAACTAGCCCTTTCTTTACATGCCGCCAATGATACCAAGCGTAATGAAATTATGCCCATCAATGAAACCAACAATATCAAGGTGTTGATTGATGCGCTGAATTATTTCTACAAGCAAACCGGAAACGAGATCACTTTTGAATATATCCTCTTCAAGAACTTTAATGACTCACAGAAAGATGCAGAAGAGTTGATTAAAATATATCGCCAGGTTCCTGCTGATCTTGTAAATATTATTGAATACAACCCGATTGATGCTTTCAGGTTCACCAAACCGGATGAAGAAGGCATACAAAACTTTATGCAGTTTCTTGAATCGAACCGTGTGAATGCACGTTTGAGAAGAAGCCGTGGAAAAGATATTGATGCCGCCTGCGGACAATTGGCGAACAAAGGGTAAAAGCTATAAGCCACAAGCTTCAAGCGACAAGCTACAAGGAAGGTGAATCTTATTACCAAATTTTCTTGCAGCTTGTAGCTTGCGGCTTGAAGCTTTCTTCCGATCCTGTTGTAAAACAGCAAAAACAAAAACATGAAAAAAAGAACAGACAACTTCAACAAGTTTGCCGATAAAAAGAAAGGCAGCGCCATTAAAGAAGCTTTCCGCCAGGAAAAGAAAAAAATAAAAGCTGAAGCCAGGGCCGCAGGTGAAGAAATGCGGAAGAAGAAGATCGAAAAAATGAGGGGAGAGCAGGAGAAAGCTACTAGCTTCAAGCCGCCAGCTGCTAGCAAGGGAAAAGGTAAAGCTGCGGGCTTTGAGCCGCGGGCTGCGAGCAACCATAAAGTAGGCAAAAAGCAGGGTGGATATACAAAAAAGAATAATCAACCAGAACCACAAGCTGAGAATATTGCCTTACAGGGCAAAGGTTCAGATGAACAAATGCCTTTAAATAAATTTATTGCGCATGCTGGTGTTTGCGGCAGAAGAGAAGCTGCTGAGTTGGTGAAAGATGGTAAAGTAACTGTTAATGGTGATAAAGTATTTGAACCGGGCTATAAAGTATCTTCCAAAGACAAAGTTGTTGTGAAAGGGAAACAGGTATTTCTGCAAAGAAATGCGGTTTATATTTTACTGAATAAACCCAAAGATTATATCACCACTGCCAACGATCCTCAAGGCAGGAAAACAGTCCTTGACCTGATTAAAAATGCCACACCTGAACGGGTCTATCCAGTAGGTCGCCTAGACAGAAATACTACCGGTGTACTTATTCTCACCAATGATGGTGAGCTGGCACAAAAACTTACGCATCCTTCTTTTGAAGTAAAAAAAATTTACGAGGTTACACTTGACAAACCAGTCATAAAAAAAGACCTTGAAGCTATTTTAAGTGGTGTAACGCTGGAAGATGGTTTTGTGCAGGCAGACGCCGTAGGGTATGCTGATGACAAACAGAAGAATATTATTGGTATTGAGATACACAGCGGTCGCAACAGGATCGTTCGACGCATTTTTGAACACCTGGGTTATGATGTGAAAGGACTGGACCGCGTAATGTTTGCCAATCTCACCAAAAAAAATGTGGACCGCGGCAAATGGCGTTTCCTGAATGAGAAAGAAGTAAGACTGCTGAAGTTCATGAATAATTCCTTTTTGAAAAAGAAAGTCAATAGTCAATAGACCATGGGCCATGGACTATGGTCTATTATTTAGTTATGCGTCCAGATATCATTTTCGAGAATAATTATTTTGTTGTGGTTAATAAGCCTTCAGGGTTATTGAGTATTCCTGATCGCTTAGGACAAGAACCCTCGTTGAAGGACTTCTTAAAATCGCGTTACGAGCATATTTATACTGTTCACCGCTTAGATAAAGATACCAGTGGCATCATTGTTTTCGCCAAAGATGAAGAATCACATAAACAGCTCTCCCTGTTATTTGAAGGAAGAGAAGTAGAAAAATTTTATCTGGGGCTTGTTCATGGTAAACTGATGAATGAAAGCGGTAGCGTTGATGCTGCCATTATGGAACATCCGGGTAAGATTGGAAAAATGATTACTCATGTAAAAGGAAAATCTTCCCTGACTGATTATTCCGTTCTGGAAAGTTTTCGTTTATATAGCTGGCTACAGTTCCAGATTCATACCGGTCGCACACACCAGATTCGCGTTCACATGCAACACCTGGGACATCCGATTGTTTGTGACGAATTGTATGGAGACCCTTCTCCTGTTTTATTGTCTGCATTAAAGAAGAAATTCAAATTATCGAAACACGACGAGCAGGAGAGGCCATTGATGAATAGACTTGCGCTGCATTCACACAAACTAAGTTTTACTTTTAATGGAGAAAAGTTTGAATTGGAAGCAGAACTACCCAAAGACCTTAGGGCTATGTTGGCACAGTTAAGAAAGATTAAATAACAGAAGAACAGAGAAATATTCAATATTGAATTTCGAAGTTGGGCATTTCTCTGTTCTTCTGTTCCTTTATTTATTCGTTTTTATACACCACTCCATTTTTCATCACAAACTTCACTTTCCCCATTGCGCGGATATCTTTTACGGGGTCGCCATCGATGGCGATAATATCGGCCAGTTTATCTTTTTCAATAACACCAATTCTGTCATCACCCAATAAATCGGCAGCATACAAAGTGGCTGAGCGAATAGTTTCTAATGCGGGCATTCCTCCTTCATTCATGTATACAAATTCAAGCCAGTTTTTTCCGTGAGCATATACACCTGCATCGGTACCAAAAGCAATTTTTACTCCGGCTTTATACGCATTGGCAAAAGTGCCCTGAATTTTTGGTCCAATAGCCAAAGCTTTTGGTGTTACCAGTTCATGGTAATAGCCAGGTTTCTTGGCTGAATCGGCTACAGATCTGCCCGCAGTGATGGTAGGCACATAATAAGTTCCCATTTTTTTCATCAGCTGCATCACTTCTTCTGTCATATAAGTTCCGTGTTCGATGGAGTTAACACCTGCATTTACGGCTCTTTTCATAGCTTCTGTACCATGACAATGTGCGGCTACTTTAAACCCATAATCTTTTGCCGTTTCTACTATCGCTTTTATTTCAGCTTCAGTAAACTGCGGGTTCTCACCACTCTTGGCGACACTCAACACTCCACCAGATGCAGTAATTTTTATCACATCACTCCCTTCTTTATACCGTTGTCTTACAGCCTTAGCAGCTTCATCAGCTCCGTTTACCACTCCTGCATCAGGACCAGGGTCTCCCATTATATCTCTCCTGTAACCGTTCGTAGGATCAGCATGTCCACCCGTTGTTGCGATAGATTTTCCGGCTGTGTACACACGCGGACCTTTGATCAATCCTTTATTAATGGCATTACGTAATGAAATATTTACCCCACTTCCACCAAGGTCGCGAACTGCGGTAAAACCTGTCATCAATGTTCTTTCGGCAAATACAACAGACTGGTACGCATAATCTGCCGGATTGAATGTAAATGTTTCCATGTACTTACCCGGATTGGTTTCACTTTCCATATGAACATGCATGTCGATTAAACCCGGCATCACTGTTTTTGATTTCAGGTCTATCAGTTTATCGCCTGCTGCTCCTGCAGTATACCCTTTCTGAACATCTATAATTTTATTTCCATCTGTGATGATGGTCATTTCTTTGAGTAATTGCAGGTTCTTAACATCTACCAGTTGACCGCAATGAATGACGGTTCGTTGCGCTATTGATGACGACAAAATCAATACGCCAGCAATTACTGTTAAAAATTTTCTCATAATGAAACTTTGGTGTTTAGTATAGTAAGATACATAATGTTTTGAACTCTCCTCTTCACATACTTTTTGAGAACAGATAGCTTGTCCCCTTTAGTCTTTACTTACCTGTTTTTTTCTTAACAGTTCTTGCTTTCTGAAGAAGAGATTTTCCAAATTTATTTTTCACATCATCAATCGCTTTATAGAGTTCGTTTTTCTTTTCGGCATCATCAAACAAGCTACCCTGAACCGCATGATTGGTTAATTCGCTTAAACGAACTCCCAGTAAACGAACGGGTTGCCCTTTTCTGTAAAGTTTATGGAAGAGATCAATAGCCACCGGTATCAGTTCATCATCCCGAAGGGTATAATCGATAGTGGTTTGCCTGGATGTAGTTTCGAAATCAGGGTAGCGTATTTTAACGGCTATACAACCTGTTAACTTTTCATCCTGCCGCAATTCATAGGCTACTTTTTCTGTCATCCGAACCAATTCACTTAAGAGGAAATCAACATCAGTCTTATTTTCTTCGAAAGTATTTTCGGTTGATATAGATTTTGCTTCATGGTATGCATGTACTTCTCCAAGATGTATTCCTTGCGATTTATACCACAAATCCGAACCCCATTTCCCAAGTTTTTTCTCCAATACTTCAATAGGCGTTTCACTTACATCCCGAATGGTATGAATACCCATTGCCTGTAAGGTTTTGAAAGTATTTTCACCCACCCCAGAAAATTTATTTACGGACAGGGGTGCAAGAAAAGCTTTTTCCATCCCCGGTTTTATAAACAGGTACCCATTGGGTTTGGCTTCATCGGTTGCAATTTTTGCCACCATTTTATTGGTCGCCAATCCGAAGGAAATGGGTAACTGTGTCTGTTCAATAATCTCTGTTCGCAGATAAATTGTCCATTGGTAAGGATCAAAATATCGATCCATCCCTGTTAAATCAATATAGAACTCGTCGATAGATGCTTTTTCAAACAAAGGTGCTTTTGCAGCTATGATTTCTGTTACCCAACGGGAATAACGACTATATTCCCCTCTTGTGCCCCGGGTTAGTATTGCATGCGGACATAAACGCATGGCCGTTTTCATGGGCATAGCACTTTTTACGCCAAATTTCCGGGCCTCATAACTACAGGTGGTAACCACTCCCCTGTCTTTCGACCCACCAACAATTACAGCCTTTCCTTTCAGGGATGGGTCATTCAGTATTGCTACGCTTACAAAGAAAGAATCGAGATCAAGATGGGCTATATATCGTTGTGGAGCAGACATGTTCTCAGCTAAGATAAAAATTTAGTTTATCCTGCCCCGAAACAATCCCACGTTTATGTGATTGTAACACCAGCAGGTGTTTGTACGTTTGACCACAAATTACATTTGATGAAACTTTTTCTTTTAGTCCTGTTATCCATACCAACCATGGCTATTAACGGACAACAGGCCATTGCTTTTGAGCAAAAACACCCACAGGATTTTTTTCATAAAAAAATAGCCAAAGAACAGGTTGAGAAAGATTTCAGTTTTTGGCTGGAGACGATGGAAGTTTCGCATGTAAACCTGTATCATACCATCGGTAAAACACAGCTTACCACCTTATTCAGCGATTTATTGAAAAAGCATAGCGATAGTCTTTCGCACACCCAGACTGTTTTTTTATTTAGTCGCCTTAGTGCCGCTTTAAACGAAGGGCATCTGGGTCTCGTAAGTAGTCGCATTACCGATAGTTTATATAACAATAGCTTACGGTTTCCTTTTATGATCCGTAAAGTAGAGAAAGATGGCTGGCATATTTCCTATGATCTCAGCCAGGCGCAGCAGCTCGATATGAATGATAAAATCGTTCGTATCAATGGAATTGCTATCGAAGAATTGAACAAACGCTATCTCCAGCTATTTGGCGGCCTCGCTACATGGAAACTTGAGCAGATTGGTTTTTACAGTCGTAAACTTTTGTTTCTGGATGGCATACATAGTCCTTTTCAAATTGAAGCCATCAAGGAAAACGGTGAAAAACGAAGTTTCACTGTATCGGGTTTTCCGCGTTCTCAGGCGGATAGTATCAATCGTGTTTTGAGTGCCAAAATGAATAGTCAGGGCAATAAGCCTTATGAGTTTCGTTTTTTGCCTGAAGGCATTGGTTATCTCAATTACAGAAGCATGCGTAATGACAGATCTGAACCGTTTGAAAAATTTCTCGATGAAACATTTGCAAAATTAAATGACAGTAGTGCAAAAGGATTAATCATCGACCTGCGCGAAAATGGTGGCGGCGATTCGCAGTTAGGAGAATTATTACTTCGTTATTTCAACCGTAAACCGTACATTTTTGCCGGGGGTATGAAATGGAAAATCAGTGCCCCATATAAAACTTTTCTCAAGGGGCAGGCTAATTACAATGAGGCAGATAATCGTTTTTATATGAGCCAGAAAGATGGCGACACCTATGTTTACATCAATAAGGAATTGAAAAAGCCGGAGATTAAAGAGCCTTTCTTTTCCGGTAGAGTTGCTTTTCTGATTGGCACAGGTACTTTCTCCAGTGCCAATATGTTGGCCGATGGTGTAGTAAGTTACCAGCTTGCCAAAACCTTTGGCGAACCCACCGGAGAATCGCCCAATGATTTTGGAGAGATGTACAACTTCATGCTCCCCAACAGTTATATTATTGCAAGAGGTTCTACCAAGATGTTTACAAGAGCCAATAAAGATGAAAAGGATTTCGGCCCTGTTATTCCCGATGTAGTTGTACGGCCAACATCAGCAGATCTTACGCTAAAAAAAGACAGGGTGCTGGAAACTGCCGTAAATTGGATATTAAATAAATAACCTTGAACGCCGATACAAACGCCTTAGCTGAACTAAGACTATTCTGCAATAAGATTCATCCCTTACAGGATGACGAGTGGGAAAATTTTGCCAACTGCTGGCAGCCTTTTTCTGCCAAAAGAAAAACCATGCTCACCAAGCAGGGAGAAACAGAACGATACCTGTATTTTGTAACAGAAGGTGTACAACGTGCTTTTTATGCTGGTGATGATGGCAAAGAAGCAACCATTGTATTTACTTATCCATTCTCCTTCTCCGGAGTAGCCGATTCTTTTTTAACACAAACCCCTTCGAGGTTTTTTCTCGAGACACTTACCCAAAGCGAATTTATCAGGACCAGCTACCAGCAGGTAAATGAACTGATGATGCGTTACCATAATTTTGAGACACTGATCAGAAAAGCTACCAGTTTTTCACTGGCTGGTGTGCTGGAAAGACAGATTGAACTACAATGTTTTTCTGCCGAAGAAAAATTCAAAGTGTTGCTCAATAGAAGTCCGCATGTACTCAGGCTTATCCCACATAAATATCTTGCTTCTTACCTGGGTATCGATGCAACGACTTTTAGTAAGTTGTTGGGGAAAGTGAGGATAGGGGGAGCGTGAATGGTGAATGGTCAATCGTGAATAGGGGAAACTCCTTCATTCACGATTGACCATTCACCATTCACTAAAATCTTGGCGCAGGCCAAGATTTTGGTCGACATGTCGTTGCAGCTTTGCTGTAACAAAAACAAAGCAAAATGCCTACCTATTTATCAAACAAACTCCTGGTTGAATTACAGGAACAAACAGAATCTTTTTTAAACAAAGCCATCAGCGAGTGGCAGATGATCAGACATAGCCAGTTTGGATACAAAGTGGCTCCCGAAAAATGGAGTGCCACACAATGCCTAGAGCACCTCAATAGTTATGGTCGTTTTTATTTACCTGAAATGGAAAAAGCCATCCATCAGGCAAAAGAAAAAGGATGGGTTGCTTCCACACATTTCAAATCGGGTTGGCTGGGTAATTATTTTACTAAACTGATGATGCCCGGCACAGATGGTAAGGTTGGAAAGAAAATGTCATCACCCAAAAATCATTACCCGATCAGCAATGCAGACAGCTATAAAGTAATCGCAGAATTTATTGAGCAGCAGGAAAAACTATTACAATTACTCGATGTGGCACAAGCCATTGATCTGAACAAAGCCACCTGTGCTATTTCTATTTCAAAGCTGGTAAAACTGAAGCTGGGTGATACTTTCCTGTTTTTTATTGCTCACCAGTACAGGCATATTCTCCAGGCAGAAAGAGCCTTAAAAGCGGCCGATGTAGCAACCGGGGCAAGTATTCTTGAATTTGATCTGAAGAAGCTGGTAGTATAGTTTAAAGTCCATGGACCATGGTCTATGGACTATTTGTTATTACCCTTCTCTGTAAATATCCAATAGTCCATCGGGCAAAACCACATGAATTTCTTTTTTCTCATGATCAATACCATCAAGGGTCTCTTCATGTAATGGTATCAATGCTTCGTTACCATCGAGCATTAGTTTTAATAAAACCTGGTGGGGTTGTTCAATTACTTCTTCAACCGGACCCAGGTTTTCATCTTCATCTGTAATGACAGTATAACCTAACAATGAAATAGGTGATGATTTACCGGCGAGTTTACGGAAATCCGCATCTTTTAACCACACGTTGCGTGTGCTTATTCTTGCGGCAGATTCTTTTGTATTCACTCCTTCGAGTTTCACATACATTTCATCATTGTCTTTTGCTTTGGAGCTTTCGATAAAATAAGGCAGGTATGATCCTTTCTGTTCTTCTACAAATAACACTTTCACATCTTTCAATGCAGTTTTTTTTCCAAGTGCGTGTTGTACGATCACTTCACCTTTCAATCCAAAACTTGCTACTATACGACCTATGTGAATGTATGATTCCATGTTGCAAAAATAAGGTAGGGATTTGAGGATGTCAGATGGCAGATCTCAGATTTATATTGGTAATGTATTTAAATCTGAGATCCGCCATCTGACATCTTCCATAAATTAGAAAGCCCCGACATTGCTATCGGGGCTTCTTTGGAGTATGTTGAACTCATCGTGATTAAGCTTCGGTAGTTCCTTCAGCGGGAGCAGATTCTTCAGCTTTAGCTTCCACCTTTTTTACAACAGGTGTATAAACTCTTTTTGCACGCTGGTTTTTTCTGTGCTCTTCATTACGACGGGTAATATTTGCTTCATGCTCATTATGCCATGCCTGGAATTTGGTCATAGCTGTTGCATCATCAAACAGACCCAGTTTCACACCTCTTAACAGGTGTTTCAGGTACAACACTCCCTTGAAAGAGAGGATTCGGCGAACTGTATCGGTGGGTTGAGCACCTTTATTCAACCACTCCAGGGCTTTTTGACGGTCTAACTGGATAGTTGCTGGAACAGTCAGCGGATTGTAAGTTCCGATCTTTTGGATGAACTTACCATCCCTTGGAGCACGGCCATCGGCCACTACGATAAAGTAGAACGGACGTTTTTTGCTGCCGTGTCTCTGTAATCTCATTTTTACTGCCATGTTAAATAGAAATTTATAGGCGTTAATAAATAGGGTGAATCAGGCGGCAAAAATAAGTGTTTAGACCTATAATTCCAAAGCTATCACAGATAGAAAAGTTAAGATAGTGTTACCGTATCAATACAACCGTACCTCTGAATACTTTCGTACGTCCGCCCGGACCAGTATAAGTGAAGGTCCAGACATAAGTGCCTTGTGGCTGATCTACCGCTTTAAAACGGCCATTCCAGCCTGACTGGGGCTGGCTGGTTTCAAAAATCACCTGCCCGGCCCTGTTGTAGACCCTGAAAATGAAATTGTTAATGGCTGTACTGGCTGTTGGTTTTAATATATCATTTTTTCCATCTCCGTTCGGGGTAAACCCTGATGGAACGTATACTGTATCACAAACCACCCCGGGCATATTCTGCTCGGTAATGGTTACGGGTGTCGAATCAATCAAACAATTGTTTCCATTGCTGATGAGGGCCATATAATTTCCAGGAGCCAATCCTGAAGCCTGCTGTCCAGCCTGGTATGCCTGTTGGTTAATACGGTAAAAATAGGGTGCTTCGGTACCAATAACGGTAACGGTCAGTTTTCCTCCCCCCTGCCAGCAATCTGCCGGTATCATACTCCATTGCACATTTACAGGTTTGGCTACATATGGTTGAATGGTTGCAGTTCCCGTAAAAATGCATCCCTGTGCATCTTTTACAGCAACAGGATAATTACCTGCCGCAAGGTTCTGGTAACTCGTAATGTTGGTATAAGCTGAGTTATTGAAACTGTAGGTATATGGTGCAACTGTTCCTGTAAGATTGATTTGCAAGGACCCGTTTGCTTTGGTTCCACAATCGGGAGAATTACTGAGATAAGAAACCACCGGGGGCACTGTGGTTTGAAGTGGAACTGTTACTGTTGTATCATAAATACAGCTTGAAGTAATAATCTGCAACTGGTGAGTACCTGCCAATAAATTGGTAAACTGATTAGAATTTTGAATGGCTCCACCATTAATTCTGGCACCCTGAATATTAACTCCTCCCTGATAATTAATCGTAATTGATCCATCTGCATTGGCGCAATTGGCACCGGTAATATTCAGAGAGGTAACAGGCATCGGTGGTTGAAAAGTACCTACCACAAAACTGGTATCGAGTATACAGCCATTGGTTTCAATCACTTTTAATGATTTAGTACCCGCGCTTAAGTTATTAAATACATTTCCTGCAACATAAGCTGCATTCTCAACAGAAAAACGCATACCTGCATGATTGCTGATATTACTGATAGATACCGAACCCTTCAAGGCACCACAGGTATCGGGCAATGTTGTCATACTTACCTGTATCCTGTCTACATAAGGCACCACAGCGAAAGTATCTTTTGAACAGCCTTCAGAACTTGTCACTTTTATCGGATAGTTACCTGTTGGGAGATTAGAAAATACCGCAGTTTCCGTTGCAGGATTATTATTGTATGAAAAGAAAAGTTTTGCTGATCCCGTGGCGCTGGTGGCAGCAACAGATACTTCACCCAAACCTGAATTGGCACATTGTGGTTTGATGCTGATGTTGTTGATATTGATGCCTTTTAACTCACCGGTTTCTGTAACACTTGCTGCATCGAATACCTGAAAACCAACGGTACAAAAGATGCCCAACACTTTTTTGTTTACAATATCCAATGCCACAATATCACTGCCTGTACCTGTTAAACTATTTGAAATAGCATATACTTTATTTTCATTACACCCACTTGAAATATTCATAATTCCCCAAAATGCATATCCTGGTGTTTCCATGTAGATAGTGCTGTTTGCCGGAGAAGCAATATTTACCTCTACCAGACTGAAATTGGGACTCGATTGATTCGGATTTGCCGCAAGTAATAATTTATCTCCAAAGAAAATAAGGTCCCCGGCTGCCGTAAAAGGAAGTGTACCCAACATTTCAGGATTGGCCCATCCATTTGGTAGCCGATACAATATATTCCCTGATACCCAGTACAAAGTGCCATTTTTATCGGAAGTCATTGCATTACCGGTTGCTGTAATTCCCATAGATCTGCAAAGTGCCGGATTCTGGATGTCGGTTTCATACAAAGCTCCACCAGCATTACTATAATACACTTTGTTCTTGTATTGAGCAACAGAAAACCCGGGTACATTCAGGTTACAGAAATTGGTTTTTTCCTTGGTGACACAGGCTCCGTTTACAATATCAAAATCGTAAAACTTGCCGTCGGAAGCTACCAATATGGCGCTTTGTCCATTTACACGGTAATGGCTGGATAAGCTGATCAATAAAAGGGATATAAAAACCAGTAGCCGCATACGATCTTGTGTGAGGTTATGACACCACGCAAATGAAGAATGTTGTATGGGCCGGATAATTTATCGGCGCATACCCGGAAGTCTTCCTCCCATGGGCATATTGTTCATCATCTTCATCATCTGTTTCATTTGTTCAAACTGCTTCATGAAAGCATTGATTTCCGTAATATCTTTCCCACTTCCTTTTGCAATCCGTTGTTTCCGGCTGGGGGTGAGGCTATCAGGATTGGCTCTTTCATAGGGAGTCATAGAGCTGATCATCGCTTCAATACCTTTGAATGCATCATCATTGATATCTACATCTTTAATGGCTTTACCTACACCCGGTATCATACCCATCAGGTCTTTCAGGTTACCCATTTTTTTGATCTGCTGTAACTGATCAAGAAAATCCTGAAAATCGAATTGGTTCTTCCGAATTTTTTTCTCCAGTTTTTTTGCCTGCACTTCATCGTACTGGGCCTGTGCTTTTTCCACGAGCGTGGTAATATCACCCATCCCCAGGATACGCTGCGCCATCCTTTCCGGATAGAAAATATCAAGTGTATCGAGCTTCTCTCCGCTGCTGACAAATTTAATGGGCTTGTTAACCGTGTATTTAATGGATAATGCAGCACCACCTCTTGTATCGCCATCAAGTTTGGTTAATACCACGCCGGAAAAATCGAGACGATCATTGAATGCCTTGGCTGTATTCACCGCATCCTGACCCGTCATTGAATCTACCACAAATAATATCTCTGTAGGACTAACAGCAGCTTTGATATCGGCTACTTCTTTCATCATCGCCTCATCAATGGCCAGACGGCCGGCGGTATCGATGATGACTACATTTTTATTTTTTGCTTTGGCCTCTTTTATAGCATTCAAGGCAATGGCAACAGCATCTTTATTCTCACGCTCGCTGTAAATATCTACGCCTACCTGTTCTGCTAATACGGTTAACTGGTCAATTGCCGCAGGCCTGTAAATGTCTGCTGCAACCAGTAAAGGCGATTTTCCTTTTTTGGTTTTAAGGTAATTGGCCAGTTTTCCGGTAAAAGTTGTTTTACCACTACCCTGTAAACCGGCAATCAGGATAACGGCAGGGTTACCGGTAATATTGAAAGCGGCTTCTGTTCCGCCCATCAATTCCGTTAACTCATCCTGCACAATTTTTACCATGAGTTGCCCCGGGCTGATGGCATTGATGACTTTCTCTCCAACCGCTTTATCTTTTACCTTGTCGGTAAATTCTTTGGCTATTTTAAAGTTCACATCGGCATCAATCAATGCACGACGGATATCTTTTACCGTATTCGCAATATTAAGGTCATTAATACGCGACTCCCCTTTGAGGTTTTTAAACGCTGATTCTAATTTTTCCGAGAGATTCTGAAACATAATTCACTATTTCGGGTCATTCACCAATAAAAAAGTGAACCAATCTGAGGTTCACTTTAAGCGTTGCAAATATAGTACGGATTTGTTTAACCGAGATACACTTTCAGGTGTTTGCACCTGCTGGTACTTCTCAGTTTGGTAATAGCCTTATCCTTGATCTGCCGAACCCTTTCACGGGTCAGATTAAATCGTTCACCAATATCTTCCAGGCTCAGCGGATTATCTACCCCGATACCAAAGAAATAACAAAGCACATCTTTTTGCCTTTCCGTTAATGTTTTCAGGCTTCTTTCTATTTCGAGCCGCAGTGATTCATAATGCACGAGATTTTCGTCTGTTTTTTCCGCATTGGGATTTTCCATTACATCCATCAGGGTGCCGTCTTCTCCATCCGACAAGGGCGTATCCATACTCACATGTCGAAAACCTACACTCATGGTAGCAGATACCTCTTCGATACTCAGTTCCAGTAGATCGGCCAGCTCCTGTGCTGTTGGTTCGCGTTCAAATTCCTGCTCCAGTAACTGATAGGCTTTGCTGATACGGTTGGTGAGTCCTACTTTATTTAATGGAAGTCTTACAATACGGCTCTGTTCGGCTAAAGCTTGTAAAATGCTTTGTCTGATCCACCATACCGCATATGAAATAAATTTAAAACCCCTTGTTTCATCAAAACGTAATGCGGCTTTTATCAGACCCAGGTTTCCTTCATTAATCAGATCGGGTAATGTTAAGCCTTGGTTCTGGTATTGTTTGGCTACAGAAACCACAAAGCGAAGGTTCGATTTTACCAATCGGTCCAATGAACGCTGGTCTCCCTGACGAATTCGCATGGCCAGTTGCACTTCTTCTTCCGGACTGATGAGGTCTACTTTACCAATTTCCTGCAGGTATTTCTCCAGACTCTGCGATTCACGGTTCGTGATCGATTTCGTGATTTTGAGTTGACGCATACTCATGTTGGAAACAGTTTTGGTTGTATGTTAGGGTTGTTTGATTAAACTGAGATGAAGGCTGATCTCTCCTGCGCTGGCGTCTATTCCTGTCTTTACAGCAATTTAAGCATTTTTCATATTCCATCAAAAAAAACATTCGACACAACTTGCTGAAAAACAACAACTTATACTCTACTAAATACTTTGTTCAAAAATACCTGCCAGAAAACACGATCCTTCACTAAAAAAACATTTGGAGGGTATAGATTATTTAATATTATTGCAGCCTTACGATTGACGGTAGTTAAAAGATAGTAATGAGTAAAAAGCAGTTATTTACGTTAGAGTTTCCAGTGAGATGTTCCCCAGCCATTCTTTTTGAGTTTCTGGCTACACCAGCAGGTCTTCAGGAATGGTTTGCAGATAAAGTAGATGAATGGGAAGGTGTATATAGTTTTTCATGGAATGGCGGCACTCCCGATAAAGCCTCTATCCTGGATCAGGAACAGGATAAGTTTATCCGCTTTCATTGGTTGCACAGTGAAAAGAATGAATATTTTGAGTTTCGCATAGAGAAAACCGAGATATCCAATCAGACCATTTTAGTGATCAAGGATTACGCGGAGAAAAATGAAATCAAAGACCAGAGCCAGTTATGGGAATACCAGGTGAAAGAGTTGTTTCACAGACTGGGTGCCTGATGCATTTTCAGGATGCTCAATAAATCAACAATATCATTTTCCAGTAATGGAAGTAGATCATCCCACTGTTCCAGTGGGATTTTTTTTACCAGCTTTAGAAAAGACCTGTCCTGCAACCAGTATGTTTGATCCACTGAAACGGCCGGTGTATAAGTTGTGGGCTCCAGTTGATGTTGCCATGGATCTTCTCCAACAGATAAATACCAGTTTTCATCGCTTACATGTTCCTGCACAAATGTTTCAACCGGTTGTTTGTATTGATCAAGGTAAACACCTGCCAATTGTAGTGTGATGGTCCAGTAATGACCCCACCAGAAAAAACAGCGGATGGCACAGGTATCTGCTTTAGTAAAAATGCGGGGATAATCCATCATTACCCATGGCAGGTTTTGGTATTGTTCGCCTCTGGCTATTTTCGGAGTAAGGACAAACAATGACACATCATTCAATCCAAGTTCAACAACCCTTTGCCTGATCCTTTCACTCAGTTCGCCCAACAGTAATTCCACTTTTTTCAGCACCTCATTCTTTGTTAAAATAAAGCGGGTATCCATTATCAGTAATCTTTCCTCTGCTGAAAGTGTTAGTTTTGCGGGTAACATGGATTAAAGATAGGTAAACGTGAATGGTGAATCGTGAATGATGAATAGCATTTTATTCCAATCATTCAAACTCACTTTTTTTTGAACATTGACCATTCACGATTCACCATTCACGCTATTCAATGCTCAAAAAACTAGACATACTCATCATCCGTTCTTTTATCGGCCCTTTCCTGGCTGCTTTTGCTATTTCTTTGTTTGTACTCACCATGCAGTTTTTCTGGTTGTATATTGATGACCTGGTAGGTAAAGGGCTTGACTTTTTTACGGTGATGAAACTGGTGGGACTTGTGATGTTGTTCTGGGTTCCGATGGCTTTACCACTGGCATTACTATTTTCCTCTATTATGACTTTCGGTAACCTGGGTGAAAGTTTTGAGCTGGTAGCCATCAAAGCATCTGGTATTCCATTATTGCGTTTTATGCGCCCCTTGTTTATCATCACCATTTTTCTTAGTGGCCTGGCTTTTTTGTTCTCGAATAATATCATCCCCGTTACTCAGCTAAAATTAGCTTCATTGAAATATGATATCATCGTTTCCAAACCGGCGATTGATATTAAAGAGGGTGTTTTTTACGACAAACTTGATGGTTACGTAATTAAGCTGGGTAAAAAAGAAAAAAACGACAGCGTAATACATGATATCGTTCTATTTGAAAAAAATTATGGCCTGCAGGATAATATGCTCATGGCGCAATCAGGCATCATGCGTATTACCCCTGACAAAAAATTTCTTGAATTTATTCTGAAAAATGGCTGGCGCTTTGAAGAAAGAGGACCCAGAGGCACTACCAATACAGAATTCATCCGGTTAGGTTTTAAAGAATATAAAAAAGTATTCGATCTGAAAAGTTTTCAGATGAACAAGTCTGGCGACAGTGCCTTTTATGATCCAAAAATGCTGAGTCTCCGGCAGTTGAATTCGGCGATTGATTCACTCGAACATATTGATACATTTTACACCAGAAAAGCCCATTCCGAAATAACACCCTATGTTCGTTTTGCACGTTATGCAAATGATACAGGGTGGATAAAAACAGATACAGCTTCGATTAAAACAGCCAAAACTTTTGATGCCTTATTACCGGATTCTCTGAGAGAAAGTATTATTGACGGTACATTCGGACAAATTACCAGCATCAAGGGTAATATGGGTTTTCTGGCTTCTGATTATGAAGAAAAATATAAGTCATTGCGGTACCATGAAATTGAATGGCACAGAAAATTCACTCTTTCTGTTGCCTGTATTGTTTTGTTCCTGATTGGTGCTCCGCTGGGTTCTATTATCAGGAAGGGAGGATTAGGTACTCCACTTGTCTTTGCCATCATCTTCTTTGTTTTATTTCACTTATTCAACACATTTGGTGAGAAATTCGTTCGCTCGGGTCAGGCTTCACCGATGGAAGGCATGTGGTTATCGACATTGATACTGATACCCATTGGTGCATTTCTTACTTTTAAAGCGATGCGCGATTCTCAGCTCTTTAACCAGGAATTTTATTACAGAACTTTTACACGGTTCCGTAAGATTTGGAATAATTTTAGGAAAGGAGATCATAGACCATAGACTATGAACTTTCTCCTATATTCATCAATAAAAACTGTATCACATGAGCCATCAATCGTCACGTCGAAATTTTGTGAAAACATCGGGTAAAGCAGGATTGGCTATTGGGCTAGCTGCAACGCTGCCATCGGTTTTGCGTGCAGGTGTTACAGCAACCAATGAATTCCAGCAACAGGCACTACCCTATATGTACAATGCACTTGAGCCATCTATAGATGCGCTCACGATGGAAATACATTACAGCAAACATGCAGCGGCGTATGCCAAAAGTTTAGGTGAAGCCTGTACAGCCGAAGGGGTTAATACCGCCAGCAAAACACTGGAATCGGTGCTGCGTAATATTTCGAAGTATTCTGCGAAGATGCGAAATAATGCAGGTGGACATTATAACCATGAAATGTTCTGGCAAACCATGAAACCAGGTGGATCAGCTACTCCTTCAGGCCAACTCGGCAATTCCATCATCCAGGCCTTTGGTTCATTCGATGCATTCAAAACTCAGTTTGCAGATGCTGCCAAAGCACGTTTCGGAAGCGGATGGGCATGGCTCATCATTAACAGCGATAATGCACTTACCATTGTATCAACACCTAACCAGGACAACCCTTTAATGGATGTAAGCGAAACATGGGGCAAACCTTTATTAGGACTTGATGTTTGGGAACATGCATACTATCTTAAGTACCAGAACAGAAGACCAGATTATATCAATAGCTGGTGGAATCTAGTAAACTGGGATGTGGTAGCCGCAAGAATGAATAAATAGGGCAAGTCCGAAAGTCCGTAAGTCAGGATAATATTTTTAAAGAAAAAAGAATACAATGAAAGTTACAACAAGTTGGGTGCAGACATTAGCATTTGATGTTACTGCAGATACAGGTCAGACAGTACGTATTGATACAACCGTTGAGAATGGAGGTTCGGGTACCGGCATGAACCCAAAAAAAATGTTACTGGGTTCTTTATGTGGTTGCAGTGGTATTGATGTGGTGGACATTCTACATAAAATGAAAGTACCCTTTACCAAACTCGAAATTGAAGCATCAGCAGAACAAACAGATGACCATCCAAAAGTTTTTAAGTTTATTGACATGGTCTATCGCTCCGATATATCGGCCGACAATATTGATAAATTGAACAGAGCCGTGAGTTTATCACACGAAAAATATTGTGGCATATCTGCCATGCTCGGGAAACATTGTCCCATTAACTACAAAGTTGAGTTGATATAAAAGAAAAGGTCTTGTTAGCAAACAAGACCTTTTCTTTTACTCTTTCCAGCCCCATGGTGCCGGTGCTGTTGGTCTTTCTTTCGTTAAGTCAAATTCTATGCTGAATTGCCGGTCTGAACCTATGACCCGCAGGTTATACGTAAAAGATTTACCGGGCACGAGGTTGATCCACCAGACATTATTTGCTGCTCTTGGTAAAAGATTTACCGTTTCCTGATCAGCCGGAAAAATCTGCATACTGCTGGTGCCGCTATTGGTAGACAAGCCCCCATACATAGTTATTCTATCAGGACTGCCATCTTCATGTCTGTGGTCATGTTTCAACAGCAAACGATCCGCTTTTTTCGTCAACACCCATGTACGGGAATAATTCGTACCCACATGAAAAGGGATGCGAATTTTTTCTTCTTCACAAGCCCTCACATGCATCTGTAATTTTTTATTGGCAAATGCCGTATCGTTGGGTGGAGCAACTACTACTTTTCCTTCGAACGATTTACCACAGAGTTTTTTTAATTCGTTCCAAAAGAGTTCTTGTCCGGATTGTGCTTTGACATGAACTGCAAGGAACGTAAACAAGATATAGAAAACAGATCTTTTCATATTTTATTAATTGCCACAGCATATTAGTGTTTGCCACAGGAACAGGTTTCTGTTTCTGTGGATGCCTCTGCTGCCCAGGGGAAACTGAATACTGCTGCATTTTTAATTTGCTCCCAATAAAATTTGGTTCTGGGTTTATTGGCATTGCCTATTTCATTCATGGTATCAGACTCGTATAATCTTCCGTTCACCATCGTATATTTTACCGATTCGGTGTTGCGGATATTTTCCAGTGGACTTTTATCTAATACAATCATATCGGCCAGTTTACCTACTTCCAGTGAACCAATCCACTTATCCAATCCAAGGCTTTGTGCAGGATTAATGGTTGCTGTTTTCAATGCCTGCAGGTTACTCATCCCTCCCTGTTGCATCATCCATATTTCCCAATGTACCCCAATACCCTGTATCTGCCCATGTGCGCCGATGTTTACGTTCACGCCATTGTCGTTGAGTTTTTTGGCACTTTCTGAAGTGAGTATATGTCCATTTTTATACTCTTCCTCCGGTAACATCGTTCTATGACGGCTGCGGGTATCTATCACGGTGCGGGGTGTAAAACGAAGTAATCTTTCTTTCTCCCATACATTGGTATGTTGGTACCAGTAGTATTCACCGCTTACACCAGCATAGTTTACAATAAGCGTGGGTGTATAAGCTGTTTTTGATTCTTTCCAGAGATTAATCACGTCGCTGTATAAAGGCGCAACAGGAATATTATGCTCAATGGTTGTATGTCCATCCATTACCATTGTCATATTATGAAAGAAGAAAGAACCACCTTCAGGCACTACTTCCATACCCAGTTCTCTTGCTGCCTGTATAATCATTTGTCTTTGTTCGCGGCGGGGTTGGTTATAACTCTTTACAGAGAAAGCACCGAATGCTTTTGTTCTGCGCAAAGCACTACGCGCATCATCAATTGAATTAACCACCGCTTTCATATCGCCATCGGCACCATATAAAATAGTTCCTGTAGAGAATACGCGCGGACCAGTCATTACCCCTGCTTTTACCATTTCACTTTGCGCAAAAACCATTTCACTATTAGCCGATGGATCATGCATAGCAGTTACACCATATGCCATATTGGTATAATAAGGCCAGTGTTTTTGTGGCGACATACCAGAACGGAAATGGTTTCCATGGGCATGTGCATCAATAAAACCAGGCATGATGGTTTTACCTTTACAATCAATCACTTTTGCGCCTGCCGGTACTTTTACTGTTGCCGCTTTGCCAATTTGTTTGATGAGATTGTTTTCCACTACTATTGTTCCGCCTGTAATAACTTCATCCCCTTTCATGGTTATGATACTGGCATTGGTGAAAGCAATCGTACCTGTTGGTTTATCGGTTACTACTTCGACCTGGATATCGATTCCTTTTTCAGGTATTTTAAAATCGGCTTCAGATTTATTGGCGATAAATGCAAACCTGTCTTGTAATGGTATACTAAAATACTGATTACCTAAAGTGTAATACAGCATTTTACTATCGGCTGCCCAATGCAGGTTAATACCCGCATCTTTTGAAACAATACGAACAGGGAAATCTTTTGTATTAGCGCTGATATCTACTGTTTTACCTGTTAAAGGAAATGAAGCTACATATACTTCATGCAGATCAATAAATGATATCCATTTATCATCGGGGGATACAGTAAACTGACTTCCATAAGTACTTCTCAAATGAATTCTTTCATCATTACCCGATAAATCGCAGCTCGCAAACTGCCTGTTCATTCCACCACCCAATGTATAATAAATACGTGTGCCATTGCCATTGAAGCGAGGCTGGTCGCCACGTTGTGTTACCAGCTTTTCAGCAGTTCCGTCTGCCTGCATCATAAATGTACCCGTCACTGCTGTAAATGCGGGGCCCATTGCATCGCTGCCATTTTCTTTACGGAATAAAATCCATTTCCCATCAGGCGAAAAAGAAGGTTGCCGGTAAATTCCTTTTGCCGGCGTTAGTTTCCGGGCACTTCCTCCGTTTAAACCAATACTGTAAATGGCTCCACTGTTTTCATCATTCCATGTGGTATAAACGATACTGTTGCCATCGGGTGAAAAAGAGGGTTCGTATTCAAAATCAGTTCCACTGGTAATACGGATAGCTTTGCCATTGGGCAATTCTTTTTTCCATAAATAACCTACTGCATTAAACACAAGCCATTTACCATTGGGCGATGTAACTGCATGACGGATGACGTTAGCCTGAAAAGTTTCAGGATTCAGGTTTTGTTGAAAACGAACTGCTTCCACGATTTTCTGTTTCACTTGAACGGTGAAAGGGATATCAATCGATTTATTCGCCTCATTTACATTAATACGAACAATTTTACCCCGACTCCAGATCACAATCTCCTGATCATTGGGCATCCAGTTAAAACCGGTATATAAACCAAAAATGGACCATGCTTCCTGTTGGTCTTTTGACAGATCTTCGTATACTGGCCATTCTTCACCTGTTTCCAGTTTACGCAGGTACAAAACAGATTTTGTTCTCACCCGTTTGATAAATGCCAGTGTTTTGCCATCATGCGATAATTGCGGACGAACAGCGCCACCGGGGCCACCCGTTACATTATCAATACGACCTGTTTCCCTATCGAGTCTGCGTATGACAAAAATCTGGTTGTTGGGATCTTTATTGTATTGGAATTGTCCACCCGGATACATATCCTCACTGAAATAAACATACCTGCCATCGGGCGACACTACGGGTTCATTCACATCCTGCTGATCGTTTTTACGAACAGTTAATTGCAAACCGCCACCACCACTGATATGATACATCCACATTTCACCTGCACCCAATGAGCGGGTAGATGTAAAATGTTTACGTGCAACAATGTATTCACCACCCGGCATCCATGCGGCATTATTCAATAAGCGAAATGTTTCTTTGGTAATCTGTACAGGATTACTGCCATCTCGTTGCATGACCCAAATATTGTCTCCACCGCCTGCATCGGAAGTGTATAAAATTTTACTGCCATCGGGGCTATACCTTGGCTGCACTTCAAATGCATGACCTCCACGTAACAGTTTTGCTGTACCACCACCGATTGGCATGGTATAAATATCACCCAACAGATCAAATACAATTTCTTTCCCGTCTGGAGAAACATCTAGATTCATCCAGGTTCCTTCATTCACCGTAAAACTAATTTCCTTAACGGGGCCGGGAGGATTATTGACATCCCATTTGGCGGCTGGTTTGTCCTGTGCCTGAACAACAACTACAGATAACAAAGCTGCCGACATTAATATGGATCTAAGCATAGTTAATGGTTTAATGTTGGAAGATACTAAAGATAAAATTTACCAGCAGCAGGAATAAAATTCCGGGTTGGGTATCTGTAAACAGTCAAGTATCTTTATGAAAATACCGCACTTGACCACAGCAAGACAAAATTTCAGGGTACAGTTATGGATCAGTCTCCTGAGTGTTGTGTTATTCCTTGCCAAAATAATTGCTTATTATTTTACCCATTCACTGGCCATTCTATCAGATGCACTGGAAAGCATTGTAAATGTAATAGCAGGTTTTATAGGATTATACAGTTTGTATGTGGCTGCAAAACCGAAAGATTTTGAGCATCCTTATGGACATGGAAAAGCAGAATTTGTTTCTGCAGCCGTTGAAGGAGGATTGATTGTTGCGGCAGGTATCATGATCATATATGAAACAGTGGCGAATATCCTCCGGAATGAGCCTGTTCACCAGTTAGATACCGGACTATGGCTGATAGGAGCTACCGCAGTTATAAATTTTGCAGCGGGAACCATCTGCCTACGAATAGGAAAAAAGAACAACTCACTTGCTTTACAGGCCAGTGGTAAACATTTGCAGGTAGACACTTATTCAACGCTTGGCATTATTGCAGGCTTAATAATTATACTGGTTACACAATTATACTGGCTCGACAAACTGATTGCTTTTGGTATGAGTGTGCTCATTATTTACAATGGTTATAAAATCATCCGTTCATCACTGGCTGGTATTATGGATGAGGCCGATACCGAATTACTGGGTCGTTTTATTCAGGTGCTGAATCATCACCGTAAAGAAAACTGGATTGATCTTCATAATCTTCGCGTAATAAAATATGGCAGTTTGTTACATGTAGATTGTCACCTTACCGTACCCTGGTATCTTAATATCCACGAAGCCCATAAAGAAATAGATGACCTATCGGCATTGATTAAACAGGAATTTGGCGATGCCATTGAATTGTTTGTACATACAGATGGATGCCTGCCCTTTAGCTGTCGGATATGTAATAAAGAATGCCGTGAGCGACAACAGCTTTTTGAACAAAAAATGACCTGGACCCTGGAAAACATTATTTCTGATAAGAAACACCAGTTATAAAACATTTCATTATGCTGTAAAATGCAATTTATCAACATTTAATCCTGTCTAACTAAGTTAAAATCAGTGCTTCATTGGGTAAAAAGAATAACTGTTCAAAGGTTATCCTAAATTGCAGCCTCACAAAATACCATTGCTATGCAAGCCTGGAAAGATTATCAGCAACAACACAAAGATCGTTTTCTGAATGAGTTACTCGACCTGTTGCGCATACCAAGCATAAGTGCGAGAGGTGAACACAAAGAAGATATGATTCGTTGTGCTGAAGCCGTTGAAAAAAGTTTGAAGGAAGCGGGTGCCGATACAACTCATATCTACCCAACAGCCGGACACCCCGTTGTATATGGAGAAAAAATAGTTGACCCATCCAAACCAACCGTGCTGGTATATGGTCACTACGATGTGCAGCCTGCGGATCCATTGGAACTCTGGCACAGTGGGCCTTTTGAACCGGTAATCAAAGACGGAAAAATATATGCCCGTGGTGCCTGCGATGATAAGGGCCAGTTTTACATGCATGTAAAAGCACTGGAAACCATGGTGCAAACCAACAGCCTTTCCTGTAATGTAAAGTTCCTGATTGAAGGTGAAGAAGAAGTGGGCAGCCCTAATCTGGCTACTTTTGTAAAAGCGAATAAAGAATTATTAAAAGCCGATGTTATACTCATCAGCGATACTTCGATGTTAAGTATGGATACTCCTTCCATTGATATTGGCGTGCGAGGTCTGAGCTATATAGAAGTAGAAGTAACTGGCCCCAACCGCGATCTTCATAGCGGTGTATATGGTGGCGCTGTTGCCAATCCTGTTACCATGCTGGCTAAAATGATTGCTTCCTGCCATGATGAAAACAATCATATTACCATACCCGGTTTTTATAATGATGTGGTAGAAGCAACAGCAGAAGAGCGCGCTAAAATGGCCAAAGCACCTTTCAGCGAAAGCGAATACAAAACCGACCTGGGTGTTCAACAGCTATGGGGCGAAAAAGGTTATACTACCAATGAAAGAACAGGTATTCGTCCTACACTGGAAGTAAATGGTATCTGGGGTGGTTATACCGGTGAAGGTGCAAAAACAGTATTGCCATCAAAAGCATTTGCAAAAATTTCCTGCCGTCTGGTACCTAATCAGTCATCAGAAAAAATCACCAAAAAAATACTGGATTATTTCACCAGCATCGCACCAGCAGGCGTTACGGTAAATGCACATGAACACCATGGTGGAGAACCATATATGACACCCATCGATTCCAATGAATACCGCGCTGCTGCAAAAGCCATTGAAACAACATTTGGTAAAGAGCCTATTCCGGTTCGTGGCGGAGGCAGTATTCCTATCTGTTCTTTATTTGAAAAAGAACTGGGATTGAAAATTGTATTCATGGGTTTTGGTCTCGACAGCGATAACCTGCATAGCCCAAATGAGAAGTACGATATTTTTAATTTTTACAAGGGTATCGAAACCATCCCTTACTTCCACCAATATTATGCGGAAGGAAAATAAATAAGAACAGGAGCAGATCTATATTTGCTCCTGTTTTGTTTTTGTTATGAATGAAGTGAAAGAAAAATTACGGATTGATAAATACCTCTGGGCTATTCGTTTGTTTAAAACAAGGAGCCAGGCAGGTGATGCATGCAGCAAAGGGAAGGTAAAATTGGCTGGCACAGCCATAAAAGCATCACGCATAGTTAGCATCGGTGATGAATATGAAGTGAAAACAGAAACCAAACGCTGGGTGGTAAAAGTAACAGGTTTACTGGATCACCGGGTACAATACAGTGAAGCCATCAAATTTTATATTGATATTACCCCTGCAGAAGAACTGGACCGTGTAAAATTTGAAGCTGCCACTTACCAAACCGGTAAACGGTTGAGTAAAATTGGCAGACCTACCAAAAAACAAAGAAGAGATCTGGGAGATTTTTTAGCTGACTAATCTGCATAACCAGTCCTTAAGAATACACCACAAACAGGTAATTCAGCTTGATCACATTCTTGTAACATCTTCCCTACCTTTGCTACATGTTACATGTTCACATCCTAACCGTTTTACCTGAATTACTCGAAAGTCCGTTTGCGCACAGTATTATGAAAAGGGCGCAGGAAAAAGGGTTACTGGAAGTACATGTTCACCAGTTACGCAAATGGGCCGTGAATAAATATGGGATGGTTGACGATTACCAGTATGGTGGTGGAGCAGGCATGGTGATGATGTGTGAACCATTGGCCAACGCCATCGATGAATTACAAAAAGACAGGCCATTTGACGAAATCATTTATATGACCCCCGATGGCAAGCGTTTCGATCAGCGTGCAGCCAACCAGCTCTCTTTAAAAGAAAATATACTCATCATCTGCGGTCATTATAAAGGCATCGATGAACGTATTCGGCAGCAATATGTAACCATGGAAATTTCTATTGGCGATTATGTATTAAGCGGAGGAGAACTGGCAGCAGCAGTTGTAGTAGATGCCATTGGTCGTTTGATTCCGGGTGTGTTAAATGATGAAACATCTGCACTCACCGATTCTTTCCAGGATAATTTACTGGCGCCACCCGTGTACACCCGTCCTGCAGATTTCAAGGGCATGAAAGTACCAGAGATATTACTTCAGGGTGATCCCAAAAAAGTAGATGATTGGCGATATGAGCAGGCTGTTCAACGTACTAAAGACAGGAGACCGGATTTGATGTCGGATCTCTGATGTCGGATATGAAAAAGCCACAGATTCAATCAGCGAATCTGTGGCTTTTACTTTTTTACTACTTATTTAATATTGATTACAGGTACCTGTTTCTCATTGATGAGTTTATTCAGTGCTTTTACATCGTTATCCATCACCGCTTTTAGCTTGGTGAGTTCGGCATCTGCCTGGGCTGCCATTTCTGCATAGGCTTCCTTCGCCTGTTTGCTTGGCGGATTTTGTCCGCTTGAAGCAACTCCGTATAATCCGGAAAGTTTATCATTTAAACGGATCGGGAAATTCAAAACATCCTGGCTGCTTTTTGCTTTGGTCTGGTAAAGCGCTTCTTCTACCGCAGTAATTTTTTTATTGATACTGTCAGCAAAAGATTTGATCTCCCTGTTACCATCCATTCTGCCTGTAAATTCTGTCATCTGAGCCCTCAACGCTCTGATATTTTTGATAGCCCTTTGCACTTCACTGAACTTATCACGTACCTGTAACAGGAAAGTCAGTTGCTCATCGTACCCTGCTTCTGTAGTAGCATAATTTGGATTCGGTTTGATTTCAAAAGGAACATCTACAGAATCTTTTCCGTAACGGATACGTGCTTTGTATTTTCCCGGAGCCGCTTTTGCTGCACCGATACCACCTGTCCATAAAATCAGTCCCTCCAAACGTTCAGCAGGTGGATATAACATATCCCACTCAAACTGGTTGATGCCGTTTCCGAATTCAATTTTATCTGCAGCTTCTCTTGCATTTTTACTGAATGTACGAATGGGTTTTGATTGTTTGTCAAAAACAGTAATAGACACCCTCGAACTGTCTGTAATCCCTTTGAGGTAATAATTGATCACTACACCAGATGCAGGATTGGTACCCATATTGGTAGTAACTCCACCAAAATTTCTCCTGCCTCTTCCTCCACCTTCAGATCTGTACACAGGATTCACATCAAATACATGCAGATTTTTATCCAGCACAGATGCATTCATCTGCTGAACCACACTCAGGTCATCCAATACCCAGAAAGCGCGGCCCTGTGTAGCAACAATGAGGTCATTTTCTTTGATCGTTAAATCGGTGATGGGTGTTTCAGGTAAGTTCAATTGAAATTTTTTCCAGTTGGCTCCATCATCATAACTGATATACATACCATACTCTGTTCCCGCATACAATAAACCGGGTCTTTTCTTATCAGCACGCATGGCTCTGGCAAAATGCATTTTGTCGATACCATTGGTGATTTTTTTCCAGGTCTTGCCATAATCTTCTGTCTTAAAGATATAAGGCGCAAAATCATCCAGTTTATATTTTGTACCTACTACATAAGCTGTTCCTTTTTTAAACGGATCGGTTTCAATACAGTTCCACATCATCCATTTACCAGCATCTGCAGGTGTTACGTTTTCCCAGTTCTTGCCGCCATCCTTGCTTATATGTAATAAGCCATCGTCACTACCTGTCCACAACAAATCTTTTTCCAGGACCGATTCAGCAGCAGTAAAAATGGTACAGTAATATTCAACCGATGTGTTGTCTTTGGTAATGGGTCCGCCACTTGATGCCTGACGGGTTTTATCATTTGTCGTGAGATCCGGGCTGATCATCTCCCAGCTCTGTCCCTCATTTTCACTTACAAAAAGATGATTACCTGCGGTGTATAATCGTTTAGGATTATGTGGAGAGAAGAAAATGGGGAAGTTCCACTGGAAACGATATTTCAATACATCGGCACCAGCTCCCATCGGGTTGTCGGGCCAGACATTGATGGCGCGGTTTTCTCCGGTTCTGTGATCGAGCCTTGCGAGATAACCACCATAGTTTCCTCCATAAACAATATCAGGGTTCAGCGGATCGGCTACTACATAACCACTTTCAGAGCCTGCTGTTGTTTCCCAGTCACGATCTGTGATACCTGCACCGGCGGTACGGCTTCGCATACGAATGGTGGAATTATCCTGCTGGGCTCCAAGAATACGATATGGATGTGCATTATCGGTAGACACCCTATAGAATTGGCCCGTAGGCTGGTTATCCATGGTACTCCAGTTCGTTCCTCCATCAAAACTTACCTGTCCACCACCGTCATCAGCCACAATCATACGATTTCCGTTTTCAGGATCAATCCATAAATCATGGTGGTCACTATGTGGAGTATTTACACTTTGAAATGTTCTGCCACCATCACGGCTACGCATGAAGCCAACATTCAGTGCATAAACCAGGTTTTCATTTTTAGGGTCAACAAACACTTTGCTGTAATACCATGCCCGTTGACGAATATTGTTGTCGCTGCTGGTAAGTGTCCAGCTTTCTCCTGCATCGTTACTGGTGTATAACCCACCATTTGCATTTTCAATGATGGCATATACTTTATCGGTATTGGAAGGAGCTACTGCTACTCCTACAATACCCCAAACACCTTTGGGAAATCCTTTGGCTGTGCTGATATTGGTCCAGGTTTCTCCACCATCATTACTTTTATAAATACCGCTTCCATCTCCACCACTTTCAAGGCTATGCGGTGTACGTATCAATCGCCACATACCCGCATACATTACATTCGGATTTACCGGATCAATGACAAGGTCAGAAGCACCGGTCTGGTTATTTACATACAACACCTTTTTCCAGCTCTTACCACCATCTGTTGTTTTAAACACACCGCGCTCTTCATTCGGACCAAATAAATGTCCAAGTGCTGCCACCCAAACGGTATTAGGGTCACGCGGATGAACGATGATGCGGATGATATGACGCCCTTCTTTTAAACCCAGATTTTTCCAGGTACGTCCTCCATCGTCACTGCGCCACATGCCATTTAATCCTTCGGCCACATTACCACGAACGGTATTCTCACCTTCACCTACATAAATAATATTTTCATCGGTAGGCGCTACGGCAATAGAGCCAATATTACCTCCCAGGTATTTATCACCAATATTTTTCCAGTTACTACCTCCATCAGTTGTTTTCCAAAGTCCGCCACCTGTGGCACCGAAATAGAAAGTGGTTTTGTTTTTAAAACTACCTGCTACAGCGGCACTGCGTCCACCTTTAAAGGGACCAGCCAACCGGTATTTTAGTTTGGAAAAAAATGTTTCAGCAGGATCTGTTGCAGGAGTTGGAGCTACAGTTGACTTTTTATTATCCTGTTTCTGTGCCTGTACCATTGTACCAAGCAGAAGAGCCGCAGAAAGCAGCCAGTAAAGTTTTTTCATATGCAGTATTGAAATTGGATAGGGAATGTACGAAGAAAAATGTAAAACAGCAGAGCAGAGAAACAGAGAATGTCCAACTTCGAAATTGATTATTGGATATTCCTCTGTTTCTCGGTTTATTTCACTTTATACCACACTTCATCTACCGGTTCGTTCAGTTTGATATCAAGGTGTTCGATCAGGGTTTCAACAGATCCCAGACTGATCAATTGTTTCATGGGAAATTTGATACCCGCTATTTCTTTATAATCACTGTACTGAATGGATACTTTGAGACTGCGTCGGCCACCTCCCATCATTCGCATGATACTACCAAAACCAGTCATGGCTGCAGCCATTTCATCTGCGGCATCCACCTGTTGTACAAGGAAATTATTTTTGTTGATATAGAAAGTACCGGTAAGACCATCTTTCATGGTCAGCTTTACTTTATAACATTCTTCTTTATTCACTTTTGCTGTTCCGAGCAATTCTGCTGTATAACCTTTTTTAGCATAGTCTACCAGCATGGAGAATGCACCTGCACAATCCAGTTCATGTTGCTGTTTACGAAGATCATCATCGGTCATTTTTGTGATGCTGGCTCCATTACCCCCTCCCTGAGCATTACCCCCACCTCTTTGTCCGCCCTGACCTCCGCCTGGGCCGCCACCAAAACCACCGCCACCGCCAAAATTGGGCATAGAAGGGATCAATATATAGCCTGCTGTATCAGTAACCATGGTCCATGAGTTACCCATACCCATTATTCCGCCCATCTGTCTCCGGTAAAGTTTGCCACGTTCGCGAATACTGTTCAGGTTGATATCAAAAGTCTGACCCATCATATTCATCTTCATCACACTTTCCATCTGAAGGGTTTTGATGGCTTTCAGCTTATTTTTTCCACCATTGGCCTCTTCAAATTTGGTCATCACTTCTTCCACTGTTTGTGCGGAACTAAAAAGTACCAGTAATAAAAGGCTACTCGTCAGAATTTGTTTTTTCATTGTATGTTGTTTTCGATCGTTTGTAAACTTACAGACAGTTTGGCTACCATATCAGGATTAAGTAAAAGATATGATGAGCGGGGGAAACCAACAGGATATTAGTTCATCTGCAGATGAATTATCTTCGCATCATGGATCAGAACAGCAGCTTTACCGTTTCAGGGCAACTTGTAGATATTGGCAAAAAACAAATCTATCCGGCCACTATTCATGTACAGGATGGAATGATTCGTTCGATTGAAAAACTGGAGAACAACAGTAAAGTGCCTGACCAGTTTATGCTGCCGGGTTTTATAGACAGTCATGTTCATATTGAAAGCAGCATGCTGATACCTTCCGAATTTGCCCGGCTAGCAGTGGTTCATGGTACCGTAGGAACAGTGAGCGATCCACATGAAATTGCCAATGTTTGTGGTGTAGCAGGTGTTGATTATATGATTGAGAATGGTAAAAAAGTACCATTCAAATTCAATTTTGGTGCCCCAAGTTGTGTTCCTGCAACTGTTTTTGAAACAGCAGGTGCCATGATCGACAGTACAGACGTAGAAGCGCTTTTAAAAAGACCTGAAATTGCTTATCTGAGCGAGATGATGAATTTCCCGGGTGTATTGCACAAGGACCCGGAAGTAATGAAAAAAATTGCAGCTGCCCATAAAGTGGGTAAACCTGTAGACGGGCATGCGCCCGGTTTAAGAGGCGAACAGGCTAAACAGTATATTGAAGCTGGCATTTCAACCGATCACGAATGTTTTACACTGGAAGAGGCCGTTGATAAATTACAGCATGGCATGAAAATCATCATCCGTGAAGGGAGTGCCGCCCGGAATTTTGAAGCGTTGATTGATCTGGTAGAAGACCACCCCAATCATATGCTTTTCTGCAGTGATGACAAACATCCTGATAGTCTGGTGAGTGGTCATATCAATGAACTTTGCGCCAGAGCAGTGGCTAAAAATATTGATGTATTTCATGTACTGAAAGCAGCCTGTATTAATCCGGTACTACATTACGGCTTACCGATTGGTTTATTACAGGAAGCTGATCCCGCAGATTTTATAGTAGTAAAAAATCTAACGACGTTTGAAGTATTGGAAACCTATATCAACGGAACACTGGTAGCTAAGAATGGAAAAACATTGATTGAAAGAGTTCCTTCAACCAGCATTAATCAGTTCGATTGTAACCCGGTTTCGGCTGATGACCTTATCATTACAGAAAATGCTTACCCATCAACTAATGGTCTGATTCCGGTAATGGAAGCGCTTGACGGACAACTCATCACCAATAAATTAAACCTGCCAGGTACATTGGTAAACGGACAATGGATCCCCAATACAGAAAAAGATATATTGAAAATGGTGGTGGTTAACCGTTATCACCAGGCACCTGTAGCAAAATGTTTTATCAAAAATATGGGGTTCAAAAAGGGAGCCATCGCATCATCAGTGGCACACGATAGTCATAATATTGTAGCAGTGGGTGTTGACGACGAAAGTCTTGCAGCCGCTATTAATCTTGTCATCAGAGAAAGAGGTGGTGTAAGTTGTTACGCTGATGCCAGTCATCAACAGGTGCTGGGACTGCCTGTTGCAGGGCTGATGAGTACCGATGACGGATACTCAGTAGCCGAAGCCTATACCAGTATTGACCGTATGGCAAAAGGACTCGGTTCCACATTACAGGCACCTTTTATGACGCTGAGTTTTATGGCTTTACTGGTTATCCCACATCTTAAACTGAGTGATAAGGGCTTGTTTGACGGAGATCGTTTTGAGTTGATAATATAAAGCCAAAGACCATTGTGTACTATTAAGTTTGATGATATCTAAATCAAACATTAATCTGCTGATGATATATCACCAGTTGCTTTATTTACATTGATGGCTACACTATCTGTTCCTTTTGGTGCAAAATATTTGGTTTTGAATTTGATGGTTTTTCCCGGGCCGATATTTTCATAAATGGTTTCCAGTCCTTCATCTAACTTAACACCTGTCTTACTGTAAAAAGATAAACGCAGCTCTACATCTTTATACCAGCAAACGGTTGCTTTATTTGATATTGATCCTTTCACCACTGTTTGTCCAATAAGGTTTTTGCGATCTGAGTTACTTACCATCAAAAAGCGTTTGGGGTTATTTTTCTCTTTTTCAGCCAGGGTTTCTTTTACGGTTTCATAACTGCTGTTATCGAAATCCTTTTCTTTTTTGTCGTTTTTACAGGCAGCCAGCAGAACCAGGGCAGCTAGTACAAGCGCGATTTTTTGCATAAGGGTGCGTAATTTTCACCAAATTAGGTTTTTCCCTGTTTTTATAGCGTTAAAAGAGGACATGCGAATTTGGCTTTTTCAAACAAAAGTCTCAGATGGCACAGTTCCAAACATAAATTTCTCATTCCAGCAGATAGATTTTAGTTTTGGAGCCTTTTCCAACCTTATATTTCCGAGTCATGATCGTAAACCTTAGTCAGGAACATAGTCTTGTCAGCAACTGGGTATCTGAATTAAGAGATGTCAATATCCAGGGCGACCGTATGCGTTTTCGCCGTAACCTTGAACGTATTGGTGAGATTGCAGCTTATGAAATCAGTAAGCAAATGCCTTTCAGCATTGTTGAAGTGCCTACCCCATTAGGTACCCATGAAAGCAAGCGACTCGATCAACAGCCGGTATTGGCTACCATTTTACGGGCTGGTTTACCCATGCACAATGGTATGCTGAATTATTTCGACAAGGCCGATAATGCTTTTGTATCTGCCTATCGCAAACACCACCGCGACGGATCTTTCGAGATCAGTCTGGAATATATGAGTTGCCCTTCACTTGATAACCGTATTGTCATCATCAGTGATCCGATGCTGGCAACAGGTTCATCAATCGTAAAAACCATACAATACATGAAAGATGAGGGAACACCTTCAGCGTTTCATGTGGTAGTGGCCATTGCCTGTACCGTTGGTATTGAACTCATTCACCGCGAATGTGGCGACAATATTAATATCTGGTGTGGCGATATCGATGATGAACTAACGGCCAAAGGATATATTGTTCCGGGGCTGGGTGATGCCGGTGATCTGGCTTTTGGCACCAAAAATCAATCCTGACCGGAGCAGCGCTCTTCCCCTTTTTCTGGTCAATCCACTGCGTTAAGAACAACCTAATCTTCTTAATACACGTATTTGATTCGACCAGATTACCCTAAATTAGACGCTGAGTGAAAAAGCTGTACCAAATAAGCTGCCTGGGATTTTTATTACTGTTGATGAATTCTGCATCAGCACAGGACCCTAATTTTTCACAGTTTTTCTCTTCCCCTCTCACCTTAAATCCGGCTTTTACAGGTAAATTCTTTGGTAGTTACCGGGTAGCAGGTAATTATCGTAACCAGTGGCCCAGTATCGAAAAAGCCTATACCACAGCTACTGCTTCGGCAGATTTCCAGATCATGAAAAATCAGATTTCAAGTAATGATACCTGGGGACTTGGCTTCATGGGTTATACTGACAATAGTGCTAATGGCGCTGTTAAATTCAATTACGGGGCTGTTTCAACAGCTTATCACAAAGGTTTGGATGAAGATGGAATGCACCAGCTCGGTGCGGGATTTCAGGTTACTTATGCCAATATGCTGATTAATACCAATATGCTGAAATTCCAGGATCAGCTAACCACTGCAGGGTTTACGGGTGTTACTTCCGAAGTATTCAATTCAGGCACATTGAAAGCGAATTATGTAGACATCAATGCAGGTCTGTTATACAATGGCAGTACCAATGAACGGAATAATTTTTACCTGGGCGTGAGTATGTATCATATCAATCGTCCAAAACAGGAATTTACCGGTGCCAACTATATTCTGCCTGCCAGAACCACCATACATGCAGGTACTTATTTTCCTGTGGGACCTGCCACTACATTACACATGACTGGGATGCAAATGTTCCAGGGAGGTGCTTCTTCCACCATGTTTGGCGCAGCACTTCAATTCAATGCCAACCCAGATGATATTAAATCAACCAGCTTATATGTAGGTTCCTGGATGCGTTTTAAAGATGCCATCATTCCTTATGTAGGACTTGAATTTGATGACTTCAGGCTGGGTGTTAGCTACGATTACAATTCATCTTCATTGAGAACAGCTTCTATGAACCGCGGCGGTATTGAGCTTTCGCTTATCTACATCAGAAGACCCTCTTCTGACAAAATTGTAAACTGTCCGAAGTTCTAGTACTTTGATCAGCTTAACCCTGACTTTTTATTATTGACATGTTTGGTTACATGCGGGTGATCTTTTATGATAAAACGGTAAGGCAGCAAAGCGTCTTCTTCTGCATAATCAACGCCTATTCGTGGTGTAGCAATAAGGGAAAATTTCGCAACACGATAATTGTCGTCAGCTATAAATATTGAATCTCCCAAAAGATCGGTTCCCGAATGTATCACCTGCAAACCCAGCGCTTTTGATACATTACCCGGCCCCCGGCCAACCGAATGATCCATTTTTGTTTTCCGCATCCGCTCCAGCATCGTTTCAATACCGGCAACCGGTTCAATTCCCCTGATAAGAACTGCATGCGGTACATTTTCTGCATTGGTTACCACGTTGAACAAGTGATGGATACCATAACATAGATATACATATGCAAGTCCGCCAGCCCTGTACATCACTTCTGTGCGGCTGGTAAAACGTCCACCATAAGCATGAGAGGCTTTATCAACAATACCATTATAGGCTTCAGTTTCTACGATACGACCTGCAGTAAGCTGATGATCAAAACAGGTAATAAGCAGCTTTCCCATCAGTTCTTTTGCAACCGTACATACATTTTTCCTCTGATAAAAAGAGGCTGGTAACTGTTGCCGTTTATATGCAGTTAAAGCTTTCACTTGATAAACATAATGAATACATTAACTTAGTGCATCTAAAAATCCCCCGTTGCTCAAAGAACTCATCATAGCCATACAATCTTATATCCGGGCACATCATTTTATTGTGCGCCATAAACTATGGAAATGGATATTAATACCAGGCATTCTGTATACCCTTCTTTTTATGACGGGTATGTATTATTTCGGACAAACCGCTTCTGATTTTATAGAATGGATGACACTCAAAACCGGTTTACGTAATTGGATTGATGAGCTATCCAGTAGTTTTATAGGGTTTCTTTTTGTATTCGGCACAGCCTTATTATGGCTTTTGCTGATGCTCTTGTATTTTTCGTTGTTTAAATATCTATTTCTCATCCTTGGCTCTCCCCTCTTCGCTTACCTGAGCGAAAAAACAGCTTCTATCATTGAAGGAAAGGATTACCCTTTCAGTTTTAAACAACTTGGAAAAGATATTCTTCGTGGTATTTCCATTGCTCTCAGAAACAGTGTATGGCAAACGGTGTATGTGCTTGCTATTTTATTCCTGAGTTTAATACCATTAGTAGGCTGGCTCACGCCTATTCTTGCCATTCTGGTTGAATGTTATTATTACGGATTCTCTATGCTTGATTACAGTATGGAGCGTCAGAAAAAAACACCTGCAGAAAGTATATTTTATATTGGTCATCACAAAGGACTGGCATTAGGTAATGGTGTTGTTTTTTATATGATGCATGTGGTTCCGGTTATCGGCTGGATACTTGCTCCTGCTTATGCAGTGGTTGCAGCAACACTCAGCACTTATCCCGTCAACGCAAAGAAATAAAGCATGACTGGCAAAGTTTATCTTATTCCCACTGTCTTACATGAAGATGCGTTACAAACCATCCCATCTTATATATTGGATGCAGTAAAAGACTGTTCTGTATTTTTTGTGGAGCAGGAAAAAACAGCCCGTAGGTTTCTGAAAAAAATATGGAGAGAAATGGTGATTGATGATTACCAATGGTTTGCTATCCACAAAGCAGAAGCAGAAGTAAGGTCTCAGTTTATACAGTTATTAAAAGAAGGAAAAAATATTGGTATCATTAGCGAAGCCGGTTGTCCGGGCATAGCAGATCCCGGACAGGTGCTGGTGGAAGCTGCCCAGGCAATACATGCAGTGGTAAAACCATTGGTTGGGCCCAGTTCCATCCTCCTGGCTTTGATGGCCAGTGGCATGAATGGACAATGCTTTCAGTTTCACGGATATTTACCGATTGATGCTGTTGAAAGAAAGAAGAAAATAAAGGAACTGGAGACAGATTCATATAAAAGAAACTGTACGCAACTGTTTATTGAAACACCTTACCGCAACAATGCATTGATCAATGATCTTCTTCAGGCCTGTAAACAGGAAACCAAACTCTGTATCGCAGTAGACATCACCGCAGCTAGTGAATCCATTCAAACCAAAAGTATACTGGACTGGAAGAAACAGCCCATAGATATTCATAAACGGCTGGCTATATTTTTATTACATGCATAACCTTTTCTATCCTATCCCAGCCCAGGACTTAAGTCCTGGGCTGGGATAGGATAGAAAAGGGGAAGAAAAAATTATGGTTGTTTGGGAGCAATGATACTTTCTGTTGCAGCGCCCCTTACTTCATACACACTGTCAACAATATTGCGCTCCAACCCTCTCCAGGGTAATGTGCCGATATATCTTTTATAACGCAGTTCTACTTCTTTACCAGAGCAACGCAATAATTTTTCAGCAACTGATTCACTGGTTACACTAAAATCAAATTCATTGCTCTGCACATTGGCCCTGAACCCACTCTGGATTACTTTCCCCTCCCAGGTTTTAAACAACACTCCTTTTTTCTGGAAAGTATTTAACAATCCTGCCTTTGTACCTTCTGCATAAACAAAAAAGTAACGCCAGTAAATAAATATAACCAGTGCCAGGAACAGCACGGTAGCAATGGTCCAGAGAATCTTTCGTTTATTCATATTAGAGACCGTATTTATCAACAAGGTAAATCAGTGCCGCCATATTTACTGCACCCAGTAATAACTCCCTTTTATTCACGTTTTCAAATACATCTGTACGGGCATGATGCAGATCGAAATAACGTTGTGGATCGGGAATAAATCCGGCAATAGGTGTACCAAAGCTTCTGTTCAATGGACCAATATCGGCTCCGCCACCACTGCCCGACATATCTTCTGTTCCGTATGGTTTTAGTAATGGCAACCATTGTTGTGCCTTATCGTGTTTGTCTTTGGGCGCTGTAAATCCAAAGCCTCTCGGTGTAAATCCACCAGCATCACTTTCGAGCGCGAAAATGTGTTTTTCATTTTTTGTTTTTGCCACTTCCGCATATTTGTTACCTCCTCGCATGCCATTTTCTTCATTGGCAAACAATACAAAACGAATGGTACGTTTGGGGGTATAGCCAATGGCTTTGAGTGCGCGCATGACTTCAATCGTATGAACCACTCCTGCTCCATCATCGTGTGCTCCTTCATTTACATCCCAGCTATCAAGGTGACCACCCACGGTGATAATTTCATCCGGATATACACTTCCCTTCAACTCACCAATCACATTATGCCCGATGGTATCAGGCAAAAATTTAGCACTGGTTTTCATGGTTACCGTAAAGCTGGACTTCTTACTCAACTCCCATATATAATCTGCATCTCTTGGTCCCATAGCAATAGCCGGAATTTTAGGAAAAGAGTCATTATACGCAGTACTGCCTGTATGCGGGTCGTTCGCAGTTGATTCGGTAAGTGAACGAATCATTACCCCTACTGCACCGTACTTAGCCGCTGCGCTCGGACCTGCTCTGCGCGAAACACCTGTTTGTCCATACGATACAAAAGGTTTGATATTGGTCGGATCAAAAGAATGATTGAAGTAAACGATCTTACCCTTTACTTCTGCCTTTCTTTTTTCCATTTCTTCAAAACTGTTGAAAGCGATCACCGTTGCGGTTACCGGCTTGCCATTACCGAGTGAATTACCCAATGCCAGCACATCCAGTTTCCGATTTGCAGATTTGCCATCAATACTCATTACACGTGCATCTTCTTTGGCACCACGTACCCAACGGGGCACCATACATTCCTGCAGGTATACCTGATCGGCCCCCATTTCTTTCAAAGCTTTCTCACCCCAGGCTTCGGCTTTATACATTTGCGGAGAACCTGCAATTCGTCCACCTACCTGTTTGGTTAACTGGTAGAGCAGGTCATAAGCTTTACCATTACGCAATATTTCATCTGATATTTTTTTAATCATGCCAGCATCATCCTGCTGCCCCCATAAAACCAAGGGTGAAAGGAATAATAAAAAGAATGTTTTTTTCATAGTGCTAAAGTTAATCATTTGTCATGTTTTTTCCAGTTATATGAACGGAGAACAGGATTCGTGGAATTGTTGTTACTTGCAGTAGGAATAGTCCATGGTTCATAGTCCATGGTCTATAGTACAAAAACTATTGACCATGGGCTATGGACTATCGTCCATAAACTTAAGAAACATGCGTATCGGAATAGTATGCTATCCCACTTTTGGGGGTAGCGGGGTGCTGGCAACAGAATTAGGAAAAGCATTGGCTGATGAAGGACACCAGGTGCATTTTATTACTTACCAGCAACCGGTAAGACTGAATGTCTTCAATGCAAATATTTTTTATCATGAAGTGAGGGTTCCCACTTACCCATTGTTCGATTATCCGCCTTATGAAGTGGCGCTTGCCAGTACTATGGTTGATGTAATCATGAACCACGATCTTGATCTACTACATGTACATTACGCCATACCACATGCTTCCGCCGCTTATATGGCTAAACAGATTGTGAAACAGAAGGCCAATCGTAATGTACCTGTTATTACTACTTTACATGGTACCGATATTACCCTGGTAGGAAAAGATAAAACTTACGAACCCGTAGTCACTTTTTCCATCAATGAAAGTGATGCTATTACGGCTGTATCACAGAACCTGAAAGAAGAAACTTATAAATTTTTTCCCATCCACAAAGAAATTGAAGTGATCCACAATTTTGTAGATGTAGATCGTTTCAACAAAAAACCCATTGATGCTTTCCGCAAAGTGATAGCACCCAATGGAGAAAAAATTCTGATCCACGCTTCCAATTTCAGAAAAGTAAAACGCGTGGGAGATGTGATCCAGATTTTTGCTGCAGTAAGAAATGAAATGCCTGCGAAATTACTCATGGTTGGTGATGGACCGGAAAGACCAGGCATGGAAGAACTATCACGCGAACTGGGTATTGAAGATGATGTTCGCTTCCTTGGCAAACAGGAACAGATGGAAGATATACTGGCCGTGAGTGATGTTTTCCTGCTTCCTTCAGAATATGAAAGTTTTGGTTTGGCTGCTTTGGAAGCCATGGCTGCCAGATCGGTCGTCATCAGTTCCAATGCTGGCGGGTTAAGCGAAATCAACACCCAGGGAGAAACAGGTTATATGGCCGATGTTGGAGATGTTGCTGCCATGAGCAGGTATGCCATAGCATTATTGAAAGATGAAAAGAAACTGGAAAGCATGAAAGAGTCTGCCTATCAGCAGGCCTGCCGGTTCGACATTAAAAATATCATCCCGATTTACGAAAAATTATACAGCCGCTTTTGCAGAATGGGGCCTTGCTAATTAGCTCATAGTTTATAGTCCATAGACCTATGTACTACCCAATCACCCCTTACTATTTAAACCATGAAGCATACATTACATAGTTATTGGATATCCGGTCAATTTCACCATGGATAAGTTCCTGCGATACATCTTTTACTTTTTTGGCAGGAACACCCGCATAAATACAACCTGCTTCCACTATCGTACCTTCCAATAAAACAGCACCGGCTGCAATAATGGAATTACTGTGCACCACACAACGATCCATTACAATGGCTCCCATTCCAATCAGTACATTATCGTGAATCGTACATCCATGTACCAGTGCATTATGTCCGATGGAGACATTATTACCAATATTGGTTGGATTTTTCTGATAGGTACAATGAATAACCGCCCCGTCCTGGATATTTACTTTATTACCCATTTTGATATAATGCACATCACCACGAACCACTGCATTGAACCACACACTGCAATCATCACCCATGATCACATCTCCTACGATGGTGGCATTCGGCGCAATAAAACAATTTTCACCTAACTGGGGATGTTTACCAAGAACAGGAAGAATAACTGGCATAAAATATCGAATTTCGGGTGGTGAATGTTGAACTTTAATGAAAGTTAGTAAAATGAGTGGTATTTCTAACAGACAAGTTTTTTTGCAGCATGTGGCACAAACTTCATCTGCTCCCATTGGTATTGAAATGGTGAAAGCCTCAGGTATTCACTTATGGGATGCAAATGGTAAACAATATGTTGACCTGATCTCCGGTTTCAGTGTCTGCAATATTGGTCATAGCCATCCAAATGTTGTTAAAGCTGTACAGGAACAGGCAGCTTCGTATATGCATCTCATTGTGTACGGAGAATTTATTCAAAGTCCACAGGTACAGTATGCCAAACTGTTAACCGATCACCTGCCTGCAACACTCAACTGCGTTTATTTTACCAATAGCGGTGCCGAAGCGACCGAAGGTACCATGAAACTGGCCAAAAGAATTACCGGCCGTTCAAAAATAATTGCTTTCAACGATGCCTACCATGGCAGCACACAGGGTGCTCTGAGTATCATGGGTGGTGAATACTGGCGCAATGCATTCAGACCTTTGTTACCAGATATTCATCATTATACATACGATGACGATGCTGTAATTGAAGCCATCGATTCAACCGTTGCCTGCGTCATACTGGAAACCGTGCAGGCAGAAAGCGGCATCAAAGCACCCCGTAAAGAATGGTTACAAGCCATCCGCAAAAAATGCGATGATCATTGTGTTTTACTGGTGTTTGATGAAATACAGGCCGGCTTCGGCAGAACAGGAACTTTATGGGCCTTTCAGCAATTTGCAGTGGTTCCTGATATTTTATTACTGGGTAAAGCACTGGGCGGCGGCATGCCATTGGGTGCATTTATTGCCGACAAAAAATTAATGTCTACACTTACATATGATCCCGTGCTCGGTCATATCACCACTTTTGGTGGACACCCGGTTTCATGTGCTGCTGGCAAAGCCGCTTTTGAAGTATTGATCAATGAAAACATGATAGCATCCGCAAAAGAGAAAGAAACCATCTTACAATCAGCACTGAATCATCCTGCCATTGTCAGTAAATCTTCTCATGGTTTATGGATGTCATTACAATTTAAAGATGCAGTCACCAATCAGAAAATAGTACACCAGTGTGTAAAAAATGGATTGATCACCGACTGGTTTCTTTTTGCCCCCGACAGACTGAGAATTGCACCACCATTAACTATTACTGCAGAAGAATTGAAGCAGGTTTGCGGGATTATTCTGCATAGTATTGATGAGGTAGTGAGTAGTCAATAGTGAGTAGTGAGTAAAAAAATACTCCCAACTGACTATTCACCATTGACCATTCACCATTCCCGTCTCACCATTCACTATCCATCGTATCCAAAATAGTACGATAGCTGATATATCTTTCTTCAGAAATGACTCCCTTCATTACAGCTTTTTTAATGGCACAGTTTGGCTCATCAATGTGCATACAATTGTTAAACTGACAGCCTTGCATCTGCTCCCTCATTTCGGGGAAATAATGAGCGAGTTCTTCTTTGCTGATGTCAACCAGACCGAGCTCGCGGATGCCGGGTGTATCGATAATACGCCCGCCACCGGGTAGATCAAACATTTCTGCAAAAGTGGTGGTATGCATGCCTTTTCCGCTCCAACCACTTACTTCCTGTGTGCGCAGGTTAAATTCGGGAAAAAGTGCGTTGATAAAAGTTGACTTCCCTACGCCGCTATGTCCACTCAATAAAGAAGTTTTGTTATGCAGCAATGCTTTTACTTCATCCAACCCTTTCTGTTCTGTTACACTACATAACAGGACAGTATATCCGATGGCTTCATAAATTTCTTTGAGCAGCTCAAACTTCTCCAGTTCTTTCTTTTTATAGAGATCTGCTTTGTTAAAAACGATAATGGCGGGTACGTGGTAGGCTTCACAGGAGATCAGGAAACGATCCATAAAGCCCTGTGAGGTCTTAGGTTCTTTCAATGTTACAAAAAGCAGGCTCTGGTCGAGATTCGATGCGATGATATGATGCTGGTGTTTATTATGTGGTGAAACACGGGCTACATAGTTTTTTCTGTCGTAAATCTGGCTGATGATGGCCGACTCTTCCTGTACATCTTCAATCTGCATTTCCACTTCATCGCCCACGGCTATAGGATTGGTAGAAGTAATGCCTTCTATCTTCATTACCCCTTTTATACGGGCCTGGTAGGTTTTCCCATCCTGCCCCCTGGTTACGTACCAACTGCCGGTAGATTTATAGATGCTGGCTCTCATTAACTGCGAAGATAGCAAGCGATCATGGCTTTTACTGTATCTATGTGAATATGCTGAAATAGGTCGTAAATTGAATATTTGCGAAACATTAACCCCTGTTTTAGGGTCTGTGCGTCAACAATGGCTGACCTTCAGGCCGGAATTCAATATCTTTGCCTCCTTATGGCAAAGTTTGCGCATGATGAGGTTGTTCCTAACCGGCAGAGTGAACAGGGCAAAAAGGAACAGGTGGCAGAAATGTTTAACAGCATCGCATTCAGGTACGATTTTCTGAATCGGTTTCTGACAGCGGGTGTAGACATCCAGTGGCGAAAAAAAGCCATCAGGCAATTGAAAGCGCTTCAACCGCAACTGGTATTGGATGTGGCAACAGGTACAGGCGATGTGGCCATCATGACCCATCGAATGCTGAAACCCAAGAAGATCATTGGCATAGATATATCTGAAGGAATGTTATCGCTGGGAAGAGAAAAGCTTACAAAGCTGGGATTGAATGACGCGATAGCATTACAAACAGGCGACAGCGAAACCATTCATTTTCCCGATCATCATTTTGATGCGGTGACAGTAGCCTATGGGGTTCGGAATTTTGCACATCTCGACAAAGGGCTGGCAGAAATGTACAGGGTATTAAAACCAGGTGGTAAATTGGTGGTACTGGAGTTTTCAAGACCCAGTCAACCCCTGTTCAGAAAGCTCTGTGATTTTTATACCAATGTGGTGACGCCGGGCGTGGGTGGATTATTTGCGAAAAATAAAGATGCTTATCAATACCTGAACGATAGTGTTCAAGCCTTTCCTGAAGGGCAAAACTTTTTAAATATTATGCATGTAGCAGGATTTACTCAAACTTATTTGAAAAAACTCAGTTTCGGCATATGCACTATTTATTGCGGAAGCAAGTAATCCTGCTGGTTCTCTTACTTACCTGTACAGTGTCTGCAATGGCACAGAAACAGCGTTATCGTCCCAATCACGATGACCTGCCTTATTATTTTGGACTGACCCTTGGGTACAACAGTTCGTACCTGCACCAGAATAAATCGCCACTGTTTCTGCAAAATGATTCTATTTTATTGGTAAGACCTGGTTCGAGTGGTGGCATCACAATGGGACTTTTGGCCACCGTAAAAATGACCGATCACCTTGAATTCAGGGCCAATCCGCAGTTGATCATTGGTGGTTCCAAATACATTGATTACAGCCTGGGAAAACCTAGACCGGGTGAAGCAGCCATCCAGCGACAAACCCTGCCGGCTACATTGATCAGCCTGCCACTGCATTTTAAATTCAACTCCGATCGTATCGGTAATTTCAAAACCTATCTTTTAGGCGGTATTAAACTGGATACAGACCTTTCCAGTAATTCGGCTGCCCGTTTATCGGAGGACCTGCTTAAACTCAAAAGGAATGATTTTGGCTTTGAAGCCGGAATAGGCTTCAATTTTTACCTGCCCTTTGTAACCGTATCACCTGAAATAAAATTCAGTTACGGCTTATCGAATATCCACCAATACGATCCAACGCTTCGCTTTTCCAATGTCATGGATAAGATACAGTCGCGCATGATCATTTTCTCTATTCACCTCGAAGATTAAGGTTTAGTGCCCATGATGTAATAAATTGCGTTGTTTGCTAAAAAGGCAACTCATTTATGAAAGATTATATCATAAAAAATACCGGCATTGTAAATGAAGGCAGCATTGTGTATGGCGATGTATGGATCAGGAATGCCCGTATTGAGCAGATAGGCAGCAACCTCAGCCCTGCTGTAAATGTTACCGAAATAGATGGCAGCAACCAGTTTCTTTTACCGGGCGTCATTGATGACCAGGTACATTTCCGCGAACCGGGTCTTACCCATAAAGCCACCATTTATACAGAAGCAAAAGCCGCTGTTGCCGGAGGTGTTACCAGTTTTATGGAAATGCCCAACACCAGTCCGCCCGCATTTACCCATGAACTGCTTGAACAGAAATACGAAACCGGTAAAAACACTGCTCTGGCGAATTACTCTTTTTATATGGGCACCTCAAACGATAACATAGAAGAAGTATTACGCACCAATGAAAAGAAAAACCAGATATGTGGGGTGAAAGTATTTATGGGATCCTCTACCGGCAACCTGTTGGTAGATAGTCCACTCGTACTGGAAAAAGTATTTGCCGGATCTGAGCTGCTGATCGCTACGCATTGCGAAGAAGAAAGTATCATAAAGAATAATTTACAAGCGCTCAAGGCACAAAAGGGAAAACTGGAACCTTCAGATCATCCCATCATCCGTAATGAAGAAGCCTGTTTCGAATCATCATTCAAAGCCATTCAATACGCCAAAAAATACAATACCCGTTTACACATCTTACATATAACCACGGAAAAAGAATTACAGTTGTTTGGTAATATGCTTCCGCTTGCAGAAAAAAGAATTACTTCGGAAGTGTGCGTACATCACCTGCATTTTACCAGTGACGATTATACAAGACTGGGCAACCAGATCAAATGTAACCCTGCCATTAAAGCACCCCATAACCGCAAAGCATTATGGGAAGCTTTACTCGATGACAGGTTAGATGTAATTGCCACCGATCATGCTCCACATACCTGGGCAGAAAAACAGGAAGACTATGAACATGCACACGCAGGATTGCCTTTGATACAACATTCACTCGGACTGATGTTACACTATGTAAAAGAAGGAAAAATAAGCCTGGAAAAGGTAGTGGAGAAAATGAGTCATGCCGTAGCCACCTGTTTTCAGATCAAAGAAAGAGGATTTATCAGAGAGGGCTATTATGCAGACCTTGTACTGGTGAATATGAATGAAGCTTCTACTATTCAGAAAGATAATATTCTCTACAAATGCGGATGGAGCCCGCTCGAAGGACAGGTTTTACCTGCTACCATCAACTATACTTTTGTAAATGGGCATCCTGTGTATGGAAAAGGGGTATTCGATGAATCTAAGAAAGGAATGAGACTGGCGTTTGAGAGATAGGAAAAAGAAGACCGAAAGTCGGAAAGTCCGGTAGTCCAGAGACAGTACCTCCGGCGCAATCATCTTTCGGACTTTCGGTCTTCCGGACTTTCCGACTTTCCGACTTCATAACTACCTAACTTTAGCACATGCAGATAGACAAAACTACACTTGCCGACCTTTCTATTTTTCATAGCGAGGAAGAACTATCGGTGGTACATTTTCTCGATCATACGCAAACCAATAGCGGCAGAGAATATTTGTATGATATGGTATCGAAGCCACTCTCTTCTGTAGATGGCATTAAAAACAATCAACAAACCATACGCGACCTGATCCCTTTAATTGATCGCTGGCCGGCAACCATTACGAATGGTACCATTATGGTCATGACGCAGTTTTATGATTCACAGATCAACAGGTATCCAACACAGCCAAATGTGGTGAGCAGTTATATCTACAAGTTTTTCAATGCCCCTGATTTTTCTTTAACCCGATATACCCTTTCGCATTGTATTGATTTCATCAAAGGACTCACTACCATTTCCACCCTTCTGAAAGAACATTGTTCCAGCAAACAGTTGCTCATTTGGGCTGAGAGAATTGACATGTTGCTACGGAAGGGTTCCATTCCTGAACTGGCTGATCAATCAAAAGATGAATTAACCAACTGGAAAATGCTGAGTTATGCCGACTTTGTCCGCTTTCATTATAAAACATATCTTTTTGAGTTAATTGATATTTACAGTCGTATTGATGCATTCCTATCACTCAGTATTGCCTGTAAAAAATATGATTTCAGTTTCCCGGAGGTACATCAATCGGAGCAGCCCTTTATTGAAGCCACAGGATTATACCATCCATTGCTACAGGTACCTGTATCATATGATGTTGACATGAGCAGGGATAAAAATTTTCTTTTCCTCACTGGCGCTAATATGGCAGGCAAAAGTACTTTCATCAAAGCAGTTGGTGTAAATGTTTACCTGGCTCACTTAGGTATGGGTGTACCGGCAAAAAAAATGAAGTTGAGTTTGTTTGATGGGTTACTGAGTAATATCAATGTAGTTGACAATATTATTAAAGGAGAAAGTTATTTCTTCAATGAGGTGCAAAGAATCAGGAATACCATTGAAAAAATCAGTGATGGCAGAAACTGGCTTATTCTTATTGATGAGCTCTTCAAAGGTACCAATGTACAGGATGCCATGAAATGCAGCACAACGGTAATAGAGGGTTTACGTAAAATGAAAAATGTATTATTCATTCTCTCCACACACTTATATGAAATCGGAGAACCCTTACAACAATTCAGCAATATCCAGTTCCGCTATTTCGAAACCAGTGTAGACGATGACCAGCTTGTATTCAGCTACCAACTCAAAGAAGGTATCAGCAACGATAGACTTGGATACCTGATACTCAGAAAAGAAGGGGTGGTGGAGTTGTTGGGGAAACTCTAAGAAGCAGATTTGTAGATGTCGGATGGCAGATGTCAGATTTATTTTTTGATTTTTGACTTTGCAGTTTTGGTTGTTGCAGAAAAGATAGCTGTTAATTCATATGCTTCCTGAGTTAAGCGCTGAATACAATGATCATGCATCAACCCTGCTTCCTGAATAATCTGTAGCCAGTACAATGACTCGTCCGCCTCTTCCAATACAATTTCAATCTTGTATATAAAATCCGATATTGATTTTGCTCGTTTTGATGCCCGATAATTAGCGGCAACAGAGCCGGCAGACCTGATTAACTGTTTACCTGTTTCAAAACCTACCACATTTCTAGGCAAGGATAAACACAACTTTATTATATCAATATGAAATTGCTTAGTTCTTTGCTCTAATATTATCCTATTCATATTCTTTTCAAGTCAAAATACTAAAACACACTCCGAGCTAGTCGCAGCATATCAAATCTGCGATCTGACATCCGACATCTGCCATCAAAACAGGTGTTTTTACTCCGTATATCTACCTGTTTTGTTTTTGCTATTGATGTCTTCTTTATCTTACCCTCTGTTTTTAATTTCGACTTTTCATTTTCACTTTTATACCATGCTCGTAAAAACCTTTGGCAGTGCCGTTTATGGAGTGGAGGCCATCACTATTACCATTGAAGTAAATGTGAGTGCCGGCCAGGGCTACCAGATTGTTGGGCTACCTGATAATGCCGTGAGGGAAAGTCTGCAAAGAACTGAGAGCGCCATCAAGACCAATGGTTTTGATATGCCACGTACCAAGATCGTGGTAAACCTGGCACCGGCCGATATACGCAAATCAGGTTCTGCCTTTGATCTGCCGATTGCATTGGGTATTTTAGGTGCCAGTGAACAACTGGAAAATGCGGAAAGACTGAAAGACTATGTGATCATGGGTGAATTGAGTTTGGATGGAAGCATACAACCTATTAAAGGTGCATTACCTATTGCCATACAGGCAAGAAAAGAAGGATATAAGGGACTGATTGTACCCAAAGCCAATGCCCGTGAAGCAGGAATGGTCAATAACCTTCTGGTATATGGTGTTGAACATCTGACAGAAGTGGTTGAATTTTTCAAAGATGAAAATGCGCTTCAACCGGTAGTAGTAAATACACGTGAAGAGTTTTTTGGTGACCAGTATCTGTTTGAATTTGATTTTACAGATGTGAAAGGACAGGAAAACATCAAAAGGGCTTTAGAAATTGCTGCGGCTGGCGGACATAATGCCATTTTAATTGGTCCGCCGGGTGCTGGTAAAACCATGCTGGCGAAAAGACTGCCCACCATATTGCCTCCACTCAGTTTACAGGAGGCATTGGAAACAACAAAGATTCATAGTGTGGCGGGTAAATTACCGGAACATAGTTCACTCATCAGTAAGCGGCCATTTCGCGCGCCACATCATACCATCAGCGATGTGGCATTGGTAGGTGGTGGTGGCGTACCACAGCCGGGTGAAATATCACTGGCACATAATGGTGTTTTATTTCTCGATGAGTTACCCGAATTCAAAAGAACGGTGCTGGAAGTAATGCGGCAACCGATGGAAGAGAGAAGGGTAACCATCTCCAGGGCAAAAATCGCCCTGGATTTCCCGGCCAATTTTATGTTGATTGCGTCCATGAATCCCTGCCCTTGTGGCTACTATAACCACCCCGAAAAAGAATGCACCTGCGGACCGGGTATTGTGCAGAAATATTTAAACAAAGTATCCGGTCCACTATTAGACAGAATTGATTTGCATGTGGAAGTAACACCCGTTGCTTTCAGTGAATTAAGTAACCAACAAAATGGAGAAGACTCAGCTACCATTCGTGAACGGGTAATCAAAGCCAGAGAAATACAAGCTGCAAGATATAATGGAGAGAATGGTGTATATGCCAATGCACAAATGAGCAGTAAACAACTTCGAGAAATTTGTCGTATTAGTAATGTAGGTGAAAATTTATTGAAACGTGCCATGGAAAAATTAAACCTCAGTGCCCGCGCCTATGATCGTATTTTAAAAGTGAGTAGAACGATTGCTGATTTAGCGTGTAGCGTTGATATACAGCCGGAGCATCTGGCAGAAGCCATTCATTATCGGAGTTTAGATCGGGAAGGATGGGCTGGATGAGGAAACAGAGGAATAAGGAACAGAGAAATAAAAAATCAGAAAGTAAAGAGTGAGAAATATTTTTTTCGGAAATTTTCGATATTTCTCAAAAAGTCATCTCTCACACTTTAAGCTTATTTTTGAGTTGGCTCGCTGTTTACAACATATACCTGTTGTATATGGCAAATTTTCATTTTCACTTCATCTATGCAATGTCTTACCCTGTTGATGTTTTAAAACAGTTCTGGAACCACGATTCCTTCCGGCCCATGCAGGAAGAAATTATCCAGTCTGTACTGGATGGAAAAGACACACTGGCCTTATTACCCACCGGTGGAGGAAAATCGATCTGCTTCCAGGTACCAGCGATGATGATGGAGGGCATGTGCATTGTCATCAGTCCGCTTATTGCGCTGATGCGCGACCAGGTAGAACATTTGCTTGATAAAAATATTCCCGCTGCATCTATTAACAGCAGCATGAACTATACAGAAGTCAGAAGCACTTTACAGAAAGCTTCCCGTGGTGATTATAAATTTTTATACTTATCGCCGGAACGTATAGAATCTGCATTGTTCCAGGAATACTTATCTGCACTGGACATTTCATTGATTGCTGTTGATGAAGCACATTGTATTTCGCAATGGGGTTACGATTTCAGACCACCCTATTTACGTATTGCCCATCTGCGACAGGAATTAAAAGAGGTACCTGTCATTGCACTTAGTGCATCTGCTACAGAAAAAGTGCAGGCTGATATCATTGAAAAACTTCAATTCAAACAAGCTCAGATCTTTCGCCAGTCTTTTGAAAGACCTGCTTTATCCTATAGTTGTTTTCATGTAGAAAGCAAACCGAATAAACTCATCAACATATTAAACAACGTAGCAGGAAGCAGCATTGTGTATTGCAATAGCAGAAAATTGACCAAAGAGGTTTGTCAGTTATTACAACTAAAGGGCTTTTCTGCTGATTTTTATCACGCAGGTCTGTCGCAGGAAGAAAGAATGACGAGGCAACAAAACTGGATTACCAATGCCAGTAGAATCATGGTATGCACCAATGCTTTTGGCATGGGCATCGACAAGTCGGCTGTACGCTCTGTAATACATTATAATGTACCCGACTGTCTTGAAAATTATTACCAGGAAGCCGGACGCGCTGGAAGAGATGGAAAAAAATCCTTTGCTGTTTTATTATACCAGCAGGATGACCTCTTACAACTGCACAACTTACCCGACAAACGTTTTCCACCTATTCCTGTTATACAGTCTGTGTACCAGGCTATGGCCGATTTTTTTCAATTACCGATAGGCTCGGGCGAAGGAGGATATTTTGATTTTGACATCAAAGCATTTACCAGTCGTTTCAACCTTGATATGATCACTGTTATCAATGCACTGAAAGTATTGGAACAGGAGGGACATATCAGCTTTGCTGAAAATATTTTCCTGCCATCACAGGTTCTATTTACTACAGATAAAGAAACATTGTACCAGTTCGAAACATCACATCCCGGTCTCGAACTATTGATCCGGAACCTGTTACGTTCTTATGAAGGTATTTTCGATCATCGTGTTTCCATATTCGAATCTCAGCTTGCCAAAATGAGCAGGTTGACTGTTGAAGAAATAAAAAAACAGTTATCGCAATTAATGGCATTCGGCATCATTGAATACCTTCCTCAAAAAGAAACACCACAAATTCATTATTTATTCAACCGTGCACCCGCAAAATATTTGCATATTGATCAGGATGCGTATTTAAACAGGAAAAAACAATATGCCGAACGTGTGAGTATGATGATGAAATATCTCCGCGAAGAAGACCAATGCAGAAGCCGGTTGGTGGGTGCTTATTTTGGCGATACTGCTTTAAAAGATTGCGGTATTTGCGATAACTGTCTCAATAAAAAGAAAAAACAGCTATCTACTGATGAATTTGCCTCTATTGAAAACGCTGTATTGAGTCTTGTGGCAGCAGGTCACAACAGCATTCCTGCTATATTAGAAAAAACGCTACCTGTATCCAGAGAAAAAGTATGGACCGTGCTCGATTTCCTGCAAAACGAAGACCGCTTGCAGATTGACGAAACCGGAAAAATCAGCTTAGTATTTTCTTCTTGACCTTGTTGTTCTGCCACCCAGTCCCAATGCACCCAACAGGCTCCTGGTGATCACACTGGCTGCTGTTCTACCGACCTGTCTTACAACCGGGTTATCAAAAAATCCTTCTTCCTTCTTTTTTCGGCCTGTTATTTTTTCTTCTTCATCAGACGCCTCTGTTTCCTGGTTTTTGGCAGCAGCTTCTTCGAGTTTGGCCGTTAATATTTCATAGGCGCTTTCACTATCTATTTCTTTGCTGTATTTGGCTACCAGTTTACTGGAGCCAACCAACTCATCAATCTCCTGTTCTGTTAACACATCCATACGGCTGCGTGGTGCACATAACATGGTATGCACCAATGGAGTGGGAATACCTTTTTCATTTAAGAGTGTAACGAATGCCTCTCCTATCCCCAATTGAGTCAACAGCTCATCAGTTTGATAAAAAGCTGTCTCAGGAAAATTCTCTGCTGCCTGTTTAATGGTTTTACGATCGGCCGCTGTAAAAGCCCGTAATGCATGCTGAATTTTCATGCCCAACTGACTCAGAATGGAAGCAGGTATATCCTGGGGATTCTGTGTACAGAAAAAAATACCTACCCCTTTGGAACGAATGAGTTTGATAACGGTTTCAATCTGTTGTAACAATGCTTCTGAAGCTTCATTAAACACCAGGTGCGCTTCGTCAATAAACAATACCAGTTTGGGTTTGTCGAGGTCTCCCTCTTCCGGACAACTGGCATATAATTCAGCGAGGAGTTGTAACATGAATGTGGAGAAGAGTTTAGGTCTGTCCTGCATATCTGTTACACGTAATACACTGATCATACCCCTGCCATCATCACTGATGCGCATGAGGTCATCGATTTCAAAACTTTTTTCTCCGAAAAAAATATCTGCACCCTGTTGTTGTAATTCAATTACTTTTCGCAGAATGGTTCCGGTAGATGTGGTGGATATTTTACCATACTCCTTTTCAATCTCCGCTTTCCCTTCATTACCGATGTACTGCAATATTTTGATAAAATCTTTCAGGTTCAGTAATGGCATTGTATGATCATCACAATATTTAAAGATCATGGCCACCAATCCACCTTGTGTATCATTCAGTCCTAAAATCTTACTCAGTAATACCGGACCAAACTCACTCACTGTGGCGCGTAATCTTGCACCTTTTTCATTACTCAGCGTAAGTAGTTCAACAGGATAAGCAGCAGGCGTAAATGAAACACCCAGTTTCTGGCTACGCTCGGTTAATTTTTCACTGCTTTGTCCGGCTGCAGCTATTCCACTCAAGTCTCCCTTGATATCCATTAATAAAACAGGAACGCTGTTATCGCTCAATGCTTCACTCAGCAATTGCAGCGTTTTTGTTTTACCCGTTCCGGTGGCACCCGCTATAAGTCCATGCCGGTTCATGGTTTTTAATGGCAACCTGATATCGGCTCCGCTTACCACTTCTCCGTTCAACATACCCACACCAATTTTTACCTGCTCGCCTTTAAACGTATAACCTGTCTTTACTAGGTCTGAAAATGCCTGTTTATCTGCCATAATAAGAGATTTGATCATACAAATTAAGCGATGTACGGCTTGAAAAATAAAATATTTGTTAGCTAATTTTTATTGTTTTTCAATAATTATTCGTTATTTACCATATAATTACTGCATATGAGATTCCTTAAAATACTGAAGCGGTTGCTTTCATGGCTGGTTTGGCTACCCGGGCTTTTGATAGTGTTGTTTGTATGGACAGGTTTCCCCTTTTGGGGTTCGACTAATGAAGGCTATTTTGAAAGCAGTTCTATCAGTGATCAAACCATGATCGATACTTTTCCATCCGATTTCATTTATAACGACTCACTTCCGCACTACCGGTATCAGGCAATTGAAGATAGTCTCCGGTGGATAAAAGATGTAAAAACTTTCAACAATGTATTTAGTGTTGAAGGTTTTTCAGCCAGTACTGTAGGATTTTATACTGCCGTAAGAAGAGACTCATTTTTTATCGATCCTTCAAAACGGGGAATTGCAAGTACTCCATTAAAAAAAATTGAAAGATATTACCTGGGCCTTGATAATTATTTGCTGGCAAAAGATCATGAAACTTCGAGAGACAGTGGCAGATCGTATTTAAAATCTCCTGTGTGGACTCACATAGATTCTGCAAATAAGCGCCGACTCGGTCATTATAAAATACAAAAATTAGACATTGAAGTTTCGCCTTTACCAGAGGAAAAACGATTCAACCAGAATGAACCCAGAACATTGTATATACAACTGTCGAAAGCAAAATATGACACTTTAAAAATCATACTCGGTAGCTTGACAATACTGTTTAAGGTGTTCTTTGCAATTGTTTGCTTCCTGTTACCCTTATGGGTCATTAAAGACATTGCAAGCAAAAATTGTTTTGAGAAAAGAACTTATAAAAGCCTTTTCCTGATTGCATTTACTATTTTAGGTTCCATTGCTTTCGATATTGTTCTCGCTTATATAATACATTGGATTTACCGGGAAAAAATTCCTCCTGCCTTTTCTCTTGACCTTAGGCTGATGATTTCAAACAGTATCATTTGGATGGTAGCTGGTTATGTTATACTGGTATTTGCTTTTGCCTTCAGAAGAGGCAGTAAACTTCAACACGAACAATCCTTAACAATCTGATACATGAAAAATACTATTGGCAAATATTATTCGCTTAAAGAAAACGCTGTATTTACCCGTATTAAAATAGGCGCATGGAGCTTTATCATTTTTGGTACGATCATCATCATTGCCAGCCTCAGCAGCGATATTTCTATTTCTGTACCTGTTCGCCCAGTTTTTGATTACCCACAATATGACACTGTTATCTCCAGTTATGGCGACAACAGTATTAAACTAACTGGCAACCTTGAAATTGCTAAGGCTTCATTTACGCAAAAGTTATTATTACCTTCTGTTTTTCTGGACCTGGATATACTCAATGGTCTGTTACTGATTATAATGTCTATTCTGGTACTTCGTTTATTACCATATATTCATAGCACTGTACTCTTTCAAACCGATATCAGTAATAGGATCAGATCAATTGGGCTTACCCTCATGATTTTCTGGGTACTTGATGTGCTTCGTATTTTTTCCTATACCATCCCCGAAATAAGCAGGCTTACTGCTAACCAGTTTATTTACCACACCGGCAGTTTTATATTCGTACCCGTTCCATTCTGGTTAGGCATTACGGTGCTTTGGATCAGCAGGATATACAAAAACGCTTTCAACCTCAAACAAGAACAACAACTCACCATCTGATGTATCTGATTATGATAAAACAGAATAAGACGAATTGATACACTAATGAATAGGTGCAATACTTCTTATCTTTATCTGAACACAGACTATAACTTCTTCCACTTAAAACCGAACAAGAACTCACTACCTGATGCCCATAGTTGTGAACCTCGATATCATGCTGGCCCGCCGCAAAATGAGTCTTACTGAATTAAGTGAGCGTGTAGGTATTACCATTGCCAATATGAGCATCCTGAAAAGTGGAAAAGCCAAAGCCATTCGTTTTTCCACGCTGGAAGAAATCTGTCGTATCCTCCAATGTCAGCCCGGTGATATACTGGAATACATGGATGAGAAAAGTTACCAGCAGTTATTTAAAAGATAACTATGGGGTATTTGTAGATTGTATAATCAGACCAGCGTCTTCGGCTTTATAATTCCTCTTCTCTTTCCAGTAACAGAATGGCACTTTGAGGTACAATAAAATATTTCTCTTTTTCATACAGCACTTCGGTAGCGCCACTCAACAGAAAGATGGCCAGATCACCTTCACGAGCCTGTAAGGGTACATATTTCACCTGGTCATCTTCTGTTTTCCAGGGTTCTTCATCAACCGGCATGGGTATGGCATAACCGGGGCCTGTTTTAATGATATACCCCTGCTGTACTTTCTCCTTTTCCTGTACACCGGGAGGCAGGTATAAGCCACTGGCCGTTTGTTCATCCTGTTTAGACGGACGTATCAGCACCCGGTCTCCAATAACAATTAGTTTTTTTAGCTTATTATCTGATGTCAGTAACATACTATGATGATTTATCCTGTTTACACGCCGCAAAAATAAAACAGAAAAAAACAAATCGTCCCTTTCGGTATTTTTGCCCTATGAAGAAAACAATGGCCGCCATCATCTTGTTCGCAATTACGGGGTTGATGATTTCTTCTTATACTGCTCCGCCCTCCATCAATACAAAAGCTGCACTCGGGCAAAAGCTATTCAACGATAAGATTTTATCCAAAGATCGTAGTATCAGTTGTGCCAGTTGTCATATACCTGAATATGGTTTTTCGGATACCCTGGCTTTTAGTAAAGGAATTGAAGGTAGGTCAACCACAAGAAACACACCTTCCGTACTCAATATGAAGAACCGTCCCTATTTTTTTTGGGATGGCCGAGCCAGATCACTGGAACAGCAGGCATTGATGCCGATTGCTCATCCCGATGAAATGGGTTTACCGATAAAAGAAGCAGTGGCCAGACTCAATGCAGATGCTACTTACAGGAAATTATTTTTACGTATCTTCAAAACACTACCCAACAGCAATAATCTTGGTGCTGCTTTTGCAGCTTTTGAACGAACACTGGAAACAGATAGTAGTCGTTTTGATGCTTACATAGACGATATAGTTGCTTTCACCGCATCGGAAGAAAGGGGTCGAAAACTGTTTATCAGTGAGAAAACAAAATGTTTCGACTGTCACCGAGGGCCAGATTTCACAGATGACCAGTTTAAAAACATCGGCTTGTTCGACGGACATGCCCTCAATGATTCGGGCCGTTACCTGATCAGTCGCAAAAAGGAAGACCTGGGAAAATTTAAAACACCCGGATTGAGAAATATTGCCTTAACTGCCCCTTATATGCACAATGGTATGTTTCAAACACTCGAAGAAGTAATAGACTACTATAACAATCCAGGTGCATTTGTATTGAATCCGGTAAACATGGATTCCACAATGGGCGTGCCTATCGGACTTAGCAAACAGGAGAAAACAGATCTGGTTGCTTTTTTGAAAACCTTAACAGATAAACGTTTCCAAAAACAACGTTAAGCCCGTCTAATAGTTCAACAATGGCTAAATAGCTGCACCTGTTTGTCTCTTTTAACAAAAGATTGCAGACAGTAGGATCATAACTCGTAGTGAATTATCTTTATTTCACATAAATTTAGAACCATGGAAGACAAGAAAAAATATAAGATACTCTTGTGCGAAGACGATACCAATCTTGGTATGGTATTAAAGAACTATCTCGAACTCAACGATTACGAAGTTACCCTGGAACGCGATGGCCGTTTAGGACTTGCCGCTTTTCAGCGTGAAAAATATGATATCTGTCTGCTGGATGTGATGATGCCCAATATGGATGGCTTTACACTCGCAGAAGAAATTCGTGATGTAGACCCCGACATTCCCCTGTTTTTCCTGAGTGCAAAAACCATGAAAGAGGATATCATACAGGGATATAAACTGGGTGCAGATGACTATATCACCAAGCCTTTTGACAGCGAAGTATTATTACTCAAAATCAGGGCCATCCTCAAACGTAATGAGGAAGAAAACAAAGGGAATGATAATATTGAGTTTGACCTGGGTAAATACCATTTCAATCCTAAATTACGTGAACTGAAAAATGGCGACAGTACACAAACACTTTCTCCAAAAGAAAATGAATTGCTGAAAATGCTGGCCGAACATAAAAATGATTTATTACCACGTGAACGCGCGCTCAAAAAAATATGGGGCAGCGACACCTATTTTAATGGGAGAAGTATGGATGTGTATATTGCCAAATTACGCAAGTACCTGAAAGACGATTCAAATATTGAGATTGTAAATATTCATGGTAATGGTTTCCGTCTGGTAGCACCATAACCATACTGGTATAATAGTAAGCCACAGATTTCAAAATAATAATCTTTGAATCTGTGGCTTATTTATTTAAGCAAACAAATCTGATTGATTGCCCGATTGTTTAAATGCTCGGTTAAGATGAGCATATGCTTTGGCCGTGGCCTCCCTTCCTCTAGGCGTCCTTTGTAAAAATCCTTCCTGTATCAAAAAAGGTTCATACACTTCCTCTAGTGTACCCGCTTCTTCACCTACTGCAGTGGCAATCGTGGTAAGTCCAACTGGGCCTCCTTTAAATTTATCGATGATGGCCAGGAGTATCCTGTTATCCATTTCATCAAGTCCATGTTCATCCACATTCAAGGCCTTCAATCCATGTTGTGTGATGCCAAGATCGATTTTACCATCATTCAAAACCTGAGCAAAATCACGTACCCTGCGTAAGAGTCCGTTGGCGATTCGCGGTGTTCCGCGGCTTCTGCGTGCAATTTCAAAAGCAGCTTCTGTATTGATAGAAGTATTGAGAATTGCGGCACTTCGTTCAATAATTTTCTGCAGGGTTTCTGACTGGTAATATTCAAGTCTCGATTTGATACCAAAACGGGATAATAATGGCGCAGTCAATAAGCCACTACGTGTGGTGGCTCCTACCAATGTAAAGGGATTCAGGTTTATCTGTACACTGCGTGCATTGGGACCAGAATCAATCATAATATCAATCCTGAAATCTTCCATCGCTGCATACAGGTATTCTTCTACTACCGTACTCAACCGGTGAATCTCATCAATAAACAATACATCATTGGGTTGCAGGTTGGTGAGTAATCCTGCCAGGTCGCCGGGTTTTTCAATAACAGGTCCGGATGTTTCTTTGATGTTTACGCCCAATTCATTCGCTACAATTCTGCTTAATGTTGTTTTACCCAGACCCGGAGGGCCGTGAAATAAAACATGATCCAATGCCTCCCCTCTTAATTTAGCCGCCTTAATAAAAATGACCAGGTTTTCCACCAACTGCGGCTGACCAGAAAAATCGTTGATTTCTGCCGGACGAATGGCATTCTCAAACTCTTTTTCTGCTGCGCTCAGGTTCATCGGGTCTTTATTGAGGTTGGGATTTGACATGGGACGAAATTACTAAATATTTGATGGTGAATGGTGAATGGCCAATCGTGAATAATATGTTACTCGTTCACTGCCTGGTAATAAAAATGGGCAAATTCCATATTCACGATTAGCCATTCACCATTCATGAATATCCGTAGCTTTGAGAAAAGCATGCCATGGAACAAAGAACTGCATTAATCGTAGGTGCCAGTGGTTTAACCGGGCAGGTATTATTACAATTGCTGCTGGCAGATTCACTGTACAGTACGGTTACCATATATGTTCGTAAACAGGTTGCCCTGCACCACCCTAAACTGCAACAGCAAATCGTGAACTACGAAAAATTAGAGACGGCAGTGCAGGCTGATGATGTTTTTTGCTGTCTGGGTACTACCATCACAAAAGCAGGGAGTCAGCAGGCTTTCAGACAGGTTGACCTGGTGTATCCGCAGAAAGTAGCAGAATTACAGAGAAATGCAGGATCCAAGCGATTTTTATTGATCAGTGCTGTAGGTGCCGATGAACAATCCTCTATTTTTTATAGCAGAACGAAGGGACAGGTTGAAAAAGCCATTTCAGTGCTACAATATCCATGCACCTGTATTTTCAGACCATCACTTATTATGGGTGAACGTGCTGAAAGAAGGGTTGGAGAAAAAATAGCCATCTTTCTGGCAAAAATTATCGGACCGATTTTAGTGGGGCCATTAAAAAAATACCAACCTGTTTCTGCACTGGGTATTGCCAAAGCCATGCAACATGCTGCTCACCAGTTCGAAGATGGTATCCATTTCATTTCCTCCGACGAGATTAAACAATTTGAATAATCCCTTCTGTGATTTTCTGTGTCTTCTGTGACAACAATAAATAATGCCACAGAAGACACAGAAAATCACAGAATAGGGCAGGCTTATCAATTAAACGTGTACTGTAAAATAAAGGCAGGATCCGGACAATTGGCCAGGTATATTTCTCTCTCACTGAATTTACAAACACCTGGATAATCTCCTTTCATTCCCTGCATATCCCTGATCAATTGAAAATGCAGGTGTGGTGGCCAGTGACCATTTTCTTCCGGAATACCGAAATGTGCCAACTGCTCTCCTGCCTTAACAGGTTTACCTTCGTACAAACCATCCAGATCGCCTAAAGAAAGATGGCCATATAAGCTATGAACCAATTCGCCGTTCAACTGGTGTTGCAGAATAATCACAGCTCCGTAATCGCCATAGGTTTCATGAAATCCGAAACTGTGTACGGCTCCGTCCATCGGTACAAATACCGGTGTTCCGGCCGTTCCCCAGATATCAGTTCCTAAATGTAGTCTGCGCGGCTCATCGGCTCCATCAAATACTTTACTCCTGCTGTAAACAGTTCGGTGTTCGTTATAACCACCAATTGCATAACGACTACCCGACTGGGCAAGACAATTGTCAATATATGCAGCAAACAGTTGCGTATCATTCACCAACACATCTGTTACTTCCACATTACTGGCTGTAAGATCAAGTTGAAAAAGTTGATCTGTACTACTATCAAATGGAACAATTGGAGAAAACATACACTACTATTTATTCAAAAAAAAATCTGTGAATCTGTGGCAAATGTCTTTCGCCACAGATTCACAGATTACAATATACCGCAAATTTATTTTTTCAGTTTCTTCATGATCTCTTCAATTGCCTTATCCAGTTGTGGATCACGACCATTGAGTCGGTCTTCGAAGTTCATCGGAACTCTAATATCAGGCTCTACACCTGTAATTTCGAGGTCCTTACCATCAAGCGAATAACAACCCCAGCTCGGCAGTCGTACAAAAGAACCATCTACCAAACCTGTGCCGCTCGTGAAAATGATCCAGCGATAGGTTGGCATACCAATGATGGTACCCAGTTTTAATGCTTTGAAACCTTGTGCTGTCATTTCTGCATCGCTTAATGATTGCTCATTGATGAGCAACACAATGGGCTTATCTGCAGGTGCAAAATTAGATTGTGGTGTGAGTTTACCTTCACGGTATTTCCATTGCAGGTAGGCCCGCTGGCTCAGGAATTTCAATACCTCATCGTGCACATTACCACCTGTATTATAACGCAGATCGAGAATCAATGCATCTTTTCCATAAAAATCCTGGGTCATATCAATCAGGAATTTTTCCAGTTCCACACCGCCCATGTCTTTCATGTTATGATAGGCAACACGGTTATTGGTTTTATCATCCACCCTTTTCTGGTTGATATCACTCCACTCCTGCGAGAGGTTATTGAACAATGATGCCTGTGGATGAATTTTAGCAGTAACCGTTTGACCATTCCGATTAAAAGTCAGGCTAAGTTCTCCATCCAGTGAAGGTTTGCTGAAATAATAGTTTCGGTCTTTTGCAGGATCCACTGTTTCATCATTCACTTTCAACAATACATCACCAGGGCGTACATCAATGGTAGACCTGTCTGCATTGGTTCCCGCCACCACATATTTTACTTTGTAAGGATCAGTATTGTCAAAAACAATTCCTGTTTCCATTGTTCTGTTCGACAACTGAACATTTTCTTCATCTCCGAACGAATTGAATCCCTGGTGCGACGAGTTTAATTCACCCAATAAATCAGCAAGCAATGTACGAAGGTCACCACGGGTGTTTATATAAGGTACAAATGCCTCATAGCGTTTACGTGTAGCCAACCAGTCTATGCCATGGAATTTTTCATCATAGAAATTTTCATTTACATGCGCCCATGTTTCCTGAAATACCTGTGCAAATTCGGCTGAAAGATTTCTTCTGAACACCTGCGAAATGGTTACAGGATCTACTTTATTGGCATCCAGGTTCAGTTTGTATATTGAGCCATTAATGATCAACATGGTTTTATCGCCACCCTCTGCATAATCTACACTAAATGCATCTGCACCGTTGATACGTTCTGTTTTTGGCGCTTCAAAAGGCTCGAGGGTTGTTTTCCATAAAGCAGCGCGTCCCTCCGCATGATTGCTTATATACAATACAATGGTTTTATCACCTTTCTGTAATACGTTCAATAAAAACTGTGACCCGAAATTGGGACCTACCTGTTCAAGTCGATCCATGATTTTCGAAGCATCTATTTTTATAGGAGCAGGATCTTTTTTGGCGGTATCTTTTTTCTCCGTTTTGAAGAGCGCTTCATATTTATCACTGCGATACGGCGCATCTATCTTTTCCAATGGCATGCGATAAATGCGTGGTGTCTGCATACCAAAGGGGTACGATGGCTTTGTACGTGCAGAGATAAAATAAATATACTTACCATCGGGACTCCATGTAGGGCTCGATTCTGTTACACCTGTATTGGTGAGGTTAATCGTGCGATTGTCTTTCAGGTGATGAATAAAAATATCCTGTTCAAAATTCCTGATGGCTGTGAAATACACATATTCATCATTGGGAGAAAATCCAGGATCAGAATTCTGTATAGCCCATATTTCATCTTTCACAATGGTTTTGTTTTCCCAGTTTTTCAGGTCAAGCAGCCGAACTTCATCACGTCCGCTCAGGTACACCATTTTGGTGCGTGTTTTATTCAATACGGCTGAGCGGTTATTTTTTGTGTCTTTGGTAATTTGTTTTACCGGGGCAGAGCCATCAGCAGCAATGGTAAACCAGTTCAGATAACCATCTACCGTCTGGTTGAAAAGAATGGTTTTATTATCGCTCATCCATTTTACCTCTTTGGCTCTTTCAGTATTGCCTTTATTGATCTGCTGAATAAATTTTCCATCTGCGTCACTTACAAAAATTTCACCTCTTGATGAGAAAGCAATTTTTTTGCCATCGGGCGAAACATCCAGATTGGTGATTTCACCACGCACATTGTAATCTTTGTCTGCCGGCAATACATAGTTTCTGTTCAGGCTGATGTTCAGCTTCTCGGTTCTTTTAGATGCTACATCATATAACCATAACTGGTAATCTCTTTCGAATACTACTTTATTACCGCCTGCATTTACGACAGGTGTTTTAATGGATGAAGTAAAACGCGTTAATGCTGTTTTCTTTCCATTATCCAGCGTGTAGAGATTATACTCACCATTAGCCTCGTCTGAAATAAAATAGAGTTTACCATTTTTGTCAATGGTAGATGCAAAATCTTTTCCTTCCCAGTCGGTATGTTTTTTATACTGTTTGCTATTGATATTGTACGACTGGATATCGGGATTGAATGGTCCTTTGTATCGTTTACGGGCAACCTGGCTGGCACTTTCCCAGGTATCATTAAAATAGATATCACCAGATGGATGTTCTGCCAGGCCATGATCCAATAAAAAGAAATGATCGCCGAATAGACGCTGGGCCGTTCCTCCGTTGATGCCAACAGTGAAACCAGATATCTGACCCATTCTGCTCGAGGTGAAATAAATTTTCTTGCTATCCCAGCTCCAGTTATTTACTTCATCGGTAGCGCTATGGAATGTAAGTTGTTTGATTTCGCCACCAGACAGGGGCATGATATACACATCAGCATTACCCATTTGTCTGCTGCTGAATGCCAGCCATTGTCCATCGGGTGAAATACGCGGACTGGTTTCATAACCCTGCATGGCCGTTAAGCGACTGGCGCGGCCATCTTTTACGGCTGCTTTCCAGAGATCGCCTTCAAAAGCAAACACAATGGTTTCTCCATCGGGACTGATGGCAGGATTTGATAAAAAATAAGGTTGATTGTTTTGTGATGCTGCGGTACTCAGGTATAAGCATGCGAGTAGACAGGACAATATTCTCTTCATACGTCAGTTTTTGGATATACAAGATAATTAAGATAGGGGAGGAAATAAGTGCCAGTTATGATCAACGGTTAATGGAGTTGATAACAATAAACATGTGAGGATATTTCACTATATTTAGTTGACTTTAAGCATATTTATGAAACAACTGGCAGTACTGTGTTTTTGTATTTTTCTCTCAGCCATTGCAAAAAGCCAATGCGATACGGTAATCCTGGGCAAATGGAAAGTGGTTTCTGTAAAAACCAGTGAAGTATATTTTAACCTGAAAACAGATTCATCTTTTATTGAACCTGATGCCATAAGAAATTATCCCGATACAAATCGGCAGATGATTATTGAGATGAATAAAATGGCCTGGAGTAATATGAGATTTGACTTCAAGGAAGGAAATCAACTTATAATGCAATTTATGGAAGGTGTTATTCTTGATAGCTTAAGGTTTTGTTTCAACAATAACAAAAAACTACTCAGCACAACATCTAAGAATAGTTTTGGTGAAGACAAAACTGATGAATGGTTAGCTTATTTAAAGGAGGGTCAGTTACATATGACCATTCAATTTGATTCTGAAGATGAGGAAAGTAAGATTCAATTTGTGTTTGAACGATATTAAGGTTCAGAAGCAGATACATGATATCTGCTTCTGATTTTTTATACCACCACATTAATCATCTTCCCTTTTACAAAAATCAGTTTCTTCAAAGGTTTACCCTCCATCCATTTCTGCACCAGCTCATTGGCGAGTACAAGTTCTTTTACCTGCTCCTCTGTGGCATCTAATGTGATGGTAAGATTGGTTCTCATTTTACCATTGATACTTACCGGGTATTCTTTGCTGGTTTCGGTTACATATGCCGCATTGAAAACAGGGTATGATGCATTGAGAATAGAACCGCTGTTACCCAACTGTTGCCAGAGTTCTTCGGCAATATGTGGTGCATAGGGTGTAATAAGTATGAGTAATGATTCGAGTATTTCTTTTTTATGACATTTCAGGTCGCTCAGTTCATTTACACAGATCATAAAACCACTTACGGCTGTATTAAAACTATAACGCTCTGTATCGTCTTCAATTTTCTTGATGGTTCTGTGTAAGACCTTTAATTCTTCTGCTGTAGGTGCAGCATCGGTCCAGATTTTACCTTTTGTTTCATCAAAAAACAAGCGCCATAATTTTTTCAGGAAACGGTGTACTCCTTCAATACCCTTGGTATCCCATGGTTTGCTCTGGTCTACCGGACCGAGGAACATTTCGTACATACGGAAAGTGTCGGCGCCGAATTTCTCCACCAATATATCGGGGTTAACCGTGTTGAATTTTGACTTCGACATTTTCTCTACTTCAACCCCACAGATGTATTTCCCATCTTCTAAAATAAATTCTGCATTCGCATACTCCCCATTGCGCCATTTCTTGAACGCTTCGATATCTAATTCTACGCCGTCAACAATATTAACATCTACATGTAATTGATCCACTTCCTCTTTATTAACTATTCCGGTTGAAATAAATATTTGGGTTCCTTTTTTGCGATACACAAACCTGCTACTCCCCTGAATCATCCCCTGATTCAACAATTTCCTGAACGGTTCATCAAAACCAATATGTCCGAGGTCGTACAATGCTTTGGTCCACATACGGCTGTACAATAAATGTCCTACCGCATGTTCTGTTCCGCCAATGTATAAGTCAACCTGGTTCCAGTAATCGCTGATGGTACGGTCGCAGAAAGTTGTATCATTCTGCGGATCCATATAACGAAGAAAATACCAGCTACTGCCTGCATAACCGGGCATGGTATTGGTTTCGAGAGCCCCCTGCCCCCTGGCCCCCTGAAGGGGGGAAGGGGAGGTAGTGAATTGAGTGGTCCATTCGGGGATGTTTGCGAGTGGGCCTTCACCCTCAGGGCCGGGACTGTATGATTCTACATCAGGTAATTCAAGTGGTAATTGTGACTCTTCGAGTGGATAGGCAATTCCGTCTTTCCACATAATCGGAAATGGTTCTCCCCAATAACGCTGGCGACTGAATGCGGCATCGCGCATTTTATAATTCACTTTGCGTTTGCCGATGCCCATTTCTTCCAGCTTATTAATTACAACTTCAATGGCATCGCGCATTTTCATTCCATTCAGAAAACCACTGTTACTCAGTATGGCATCTTTTGTCGGGTTTGCTTCTTTTCCATCAAATGCCTCGCCAATGATATTCGTAACCGGAATATCGAAATGTTGTGCAAATTTAAAATCACGTTCATCACCACATGGAACAGCCATAATAGCACCTGTTCCATAACCAGCGAGCACATATTCAGAGATCCATACCGGAATTGCTCTTCCATCGAATGGATTGATGGCATAAGCTCCCGTAAAACAACCCGTAATTTTTTTCTCCGCCTGTCTTTCCCTGTCGCTCCTGCTTTTCACATAAGTGATATAAGTTTCTACCGCTTCTTTCTGTTCAGGTGTGGTAATTTTTTCAATCAGCTCATGTTCCGGTGCCACTACCATAAAGTCTACACCGAAAATGGTATCGGGGCGGGTGGTGTAAACTTGAAGCTTCAAGCTGCTAGCTGCTAGCTGCAAGTTTTTTTCCTGCTGGAAGCTAGCAGCTCGTAACTCGAAGCCGATCTCTGCTCCTGAAGATTTACCGATCCAGTTGGTCTGCATTTCTTTCATGGCTTCGCTGAACTCGATGGTTTCGAGGCCGGTTAATAAGCGATCGGCATATTCGGTGATGCGCAGGTACCACTGGCGTAATTTCTTTTTTACTACTGGATGTCCGCCACGTTCACTCACACCATTCACCACTTCATCATTGGCCAATACCGTTCCCAATGCCTCACACCAGTTTACTTCACCATAACCACAGAAGGCAAGACGATAATGCATTAAAATATCCTGCTGTTCTTTTTCGCTGTATGCTTTCCATTCGGCAGCGGTAAAATGAATACTGTTGTCTCCCGGACAAATATGATCTGCATTTCCATTGGCTTCAAATGCTTTCACCAGTTCGGTAATGGGTACTGCTTTTTGTGTCTGTCTGTTATAAAAGCTACTGAAGAGCTGGAGAAAAATCCACTGGGTCCATTTGTAGTAAGAAGGTTCGCAGGTACGTACTTCCCGATCCCAGTCGTAGCAGAATCCGATTTTTGTTAATTGCGCAATAAAGTTACTGATATTGGTTTCAGTACTTTTCTTTGGATGGATACCATGTTCAATGGCATATTGCTCTGCTGGTAATCCGAATGCATCAAAACCCATCGGGTGTAATACATTATATCCTTTGAGTCTTTTAAAACGGCTTACAATATCGGAAGCGATATAACCTAATGGATGCCCTACATGCAAACCTGCTCCACTTGGGTACGGGAACATATCCAAAACATAGTATTTGGGTTTGGATGGATCGATGTTTACCTTATAAATACCATCCGCTTTCCATTGGTCTTGCCACTTAGGTTCAATCGCCGTGAAATTGTATTCCATATTTGATCCTGTTCTATATAATTTTTGATACTGTTTAGCCGTTATTGAATGGGCAGAAATGGTTGTCAGCTACTGTGGGTACAGTGCTTTTCGCCGGCTGCCTGCAATCCTAACATATCTTTAACCCAAATAAGTAAGGATTGCTCTATTTTCAATGGCAAAATGATCGTTAGAGTGGTTGCAAATGTAAGTCTTTAGGCGTCAAAACCCTACATTTGCTACCTCATCCCCTGCCCTTCTTCTACAGGTGGAGAAGGGTGAACTGAGAAAAACTGGTATTAGTATGGCAGACAGCGCAAAATCTTCTTTAAAACGTAGCAAACCCAATTATATCTATTCCATCATTGGGGTGGGTCTTGTATTGTTGATCATGGGTATCATGGGATGGTTTTTCCTGAATATTAATTCAGTGGGTAATGCATTCAAGGAAGATATCCGTATCAGCGCCTATCTCCGCACCCTGAATAAAGATACCATCGGACAGATACAGCAATATATTGCCAGCAGACCTTATACCAAAACGGTGACTTATGTTGACAAGAAAATGGCGCAGGAAATCTGGAACCGTGAGAACAATGAAGACTGGGCCAAGATTCTTGATATGAATCCGCTTCCCGAGAGTATTGATTTTTATGCGAAAGCCGATTATGTAAACAAAGACAGTCTGGTTCGTATTTCAACCGAGCTATTGGGAAAATACGGAAACCAGATTACTGATATACAGTATCCGCAAACACTGGTGGGTAACCTGAATGAACGTGCCGCGAAAATTGGTCTGATCTTCCTGGTCATTGCCATTATTCTTTGCCTGATTGTCATTGTGAGTATCGATAATACGATTCGCCTGGCCATGTTCAGTAACCGCTTTCTTATTAAAACCATGCAGATGGTGGGTGCCACACGCAGTTTTATTGCACGGCCATTAAATATCAGAGCTGTTATCAATGGACTCATCAGTGCCGGTATTGCCATTGTATTATTGTTCAGCATTATTAGCTGGGCCGAGAGCCAGTTCCCGCAACTGAAAGCCATTCGCGACTGGAAACTAACTTTTATTCTTTTTGGTGGATTGATTATACTGGGTGTTGGCATTTCCGTGTACAGTACCCATAGAAGTGTATTGAAATACCTGAAGATGAAACTGGATGATCTTTATTAACCGTGAATCGGGAATGGTCAATGGTGAAAAAATATTTCAAATTGACCATTCCCGATTGACCATTGACCAATAAAACCAACTCCAATGAGTGAAACAAAAAATACAGCGGCTCCGCTTTTTACCAAAGAAAATTATAAGTGGATGCTGATAGGTGGCGTCATCATTGCCCTCGGCTTTTTTCTGATGAGTGGTGGCAAAAGCAGCGACCCCAATGTTTTTGATTACAAAGAAGTGTACAGCACTACCCGTATTACCATTGCGCCTATTCTGATCATCATCGGATTGGTGGTGGAGATATATGCTATCTTTAAAAAAAGTAAGTAAACGTGAATGGTGAATGGTCAATAATAAGTATAAAGAAATCACTACCCATTGACCATTCACCATTGACCATTCACCATTGACTCTCCTATGTCTATATTCGATGCCATTGTAATTGCAGTTGTAGAAGGCTTAACAGAATTTCTTCCCATCTCCTCTACCGGGCATATGATTATTGCCAGTTCGTTTTTAGGTATTGCCAAAGACGATTTCACCAAATTATTTGAAGTGGCTATTCAGTTGGGTGCTATTTTATCGGTAGTGGTATTGTACCGAAAGAAATTTTTTCCACTTAATCGCTGGCGTTTTTATGGTAAGCTATTGATTGCCGTTATTCCCGCACTGGCATTGGGCGCACTATTTTCTGATAAAATTGATGACCTGCTCGAGAGTCCGCTCACCGTAGCCATTACAATGTTAGCCGGTGGTGTGGTTCTATTATTCGTCGACAAACTGTTTCAGCAACCTTCAATAGAAAAAGAAGAAGAAGTTGGTTTTGTGCGTGCCTTCATGATTGGTTTATGGCAATGTGTGGCCATGATTCCGGGTGTGAGCAGAAGTGCTGCCAGCATTATTGGTGGTATGCAGCAAAAACTCAACAGGGGACTAGCAGCTGAATTTTCTTTTTTCCTCGCTGTACCAACAATGGCTGCAGCAACGGGTTATAAATTACTCAAAGCCTGGAAAGACAATCCGGAGATGTTAACCAATACAGATAACCTGATTGCATTGGCAGTAGGTAATGTGGTTGCATTTATTGTAGCCATGCTTGCCATCAAGTTTTTTATTGGCTTTCTTCAAAAACATGGATTCAGACTCTTTGGCTGGTACCGTGTAATTGGTGGCGCTATTTTGCTGGTGCTGGTGTTAACGGGATACCTGAAATAGATTGGATGATGTCGGATGTCTGATGTCAGATTTGAAAAGAACTGTAACTTGCAAATCCCAAACATCCGACATCCGACATCCGACATCCGACATCCGACATCCGACATCCGACATCCGACATCCGACATCCGACATCCGACATCTTCAACTCTTCTTAACTCTCCCTGGGTTTTTCGCAATAAACGCTTCCCATCCTTTGAGTCCTTTGCCTGCTGCTGCCAATGGCGATGATGACTGGTAATGATGACATAGTGCCACTGCCAATGCATCGGTAGCATCAAAATATTGTGGTTTCTCTTCTATCTGTAAAATACGCTGCAACATTTTCCATACCTGGTCCTTATCGGCGTTGCCATTTCCGGTGATGGATTGTTTTACTTTTTTGGGTGAATACTCTGTAACCGTTAAGCCAGCCTGCATGGCTGCGGCAATGGCAACCCCCTGTGCCCTTCCCAGTTTCAGCATACTCTGTACGTTTTTACCAAAAAAGGGGGCTTCAATGGCAAATGTGGATGGCTTGTACAGTTTAACCAACTCGCAAACACGGGCATGAATAGTCTCAAGTCGTGCATAGATATCTTTCTGAGCTGTCAACTTTAAAACATCCATCAGCAACACCTGTGGTTGTCCTTTGTGAATACGTAATATAGCATAACCCATGAGTTGGGTACCCGGGTCAATGCCTAATATTATTTCATCTTTTGCCATTCGAGGGTGAAAATACGGAAGAAAGGAGATAGTCCACGGTCCATAGTTGATAGCAGATAGACAATAGTGAATTGCTGAGTTAAAACGCTCCCAAGGTTCTGCTATGGACTATTAACCATGGACCATGGACTATCTCCCTTATTTCCCCGTTCTTTGTAATCAATAAATCAAATGTTGTCTGAATAAGCGGTTAAAAATATTCCTCAACTATTTCCTCGGCCCGGTACTTTTTATATGGCTGTGTTATTCCATTTACCGGCAGATACAGACCCAGGATAATTTACAGCAGTCATGGGCTATGATTCTTTCTTCAGCCAGCAGTACCCAATCCTGGAAATTCATACTGGCGTTACTGTTACTGGGAGCCAATTTTGGCGTGGAAGCATTCAAATGGAAAGTGCTGATAAATTCAGTCCAAAAAATTTCTTTCTGGAAAGCCATTAAAGCTACCTTGTCAGGACATGCACTGGTATTTAACAGCATCAACCGTTTTGGAGAATCGGCTGCAAGATCACTTTATCTTGATGAAGGCCATCGCCTGAAAGGTATGGCCATTTCCATGGTGGGCAGCATGAGTTTAATCATCGTGAACTTTGTGATGGGGTTAGTGGGCATGTTGTATATGCGGATTTTCATTCTCGATGCAACCCACCGGCTTGAAGGATTGTCTATGTTCTGGCTAACCGGTCTAATGACAGTCCTCTGTTTTGGCACGATTTTGCTTATTCTACTGTATTATAAGCTATCGTGGCTGATCCGGTTACTTGAAAAAATACCGCTGGTGGCACGATACAGGTTCGTAGTGGAGAATATGGAAAGGCTGGACTGGAAGTTCTTAACAAAAATTTTACTTCTTTCTGCGCTCCGGTACGTTGTATTTATAGTGCAATATGTACTGATGATGCAGGTGTTTGAAGTAGGAATAAGTATAGCAGACACAGCAGCGTTGGTAGCGGTAATGTTACTGATATTATCGATTGTACCAAGCATTACACTGGCAGAGCTGGGTATCAGGGGGGAAGTGAGTTTGTTATTATTTGGCATGTTAAGTACAAATCTGTTAGGCATCATTGCAACGACAGGAAGTATCTGGATTATTAACCTTATTATTCCGGCCATCGCAGGAAGTGTTTTTTTACTGGGCATCAGGTTGTTCAGAAACAATAAATAACAGGCAAGCATGAAGAAAATTCTATTATTAACCGCATGGATCATTGGTCTGCAACCATTGTCGGCCGGAGATGAATTTTGTGGTATCCGCAACAAAGCTTTTGAAGAAGGAGAGAGTATTTCTTACAATGTATTTTATTCTGTTATTGGTTTGTATGTAAATGCAGGCAATGCCAATTTTTCTGTATCACTCGATAAAATGAATAACCGTATTGCTTATCATGTTGTAGGCAGGGGGAGTTCCAACCCAAGCTACGACTGGATTTTTAAGGTGCGAGATCGTTATGAGTCTTATATTGATACAGCCAATCTTCAACCACTGAAATTCATCCGAAATATTGAAGAAGGCGGGTATAAAAAGTTTGAGAACATTACTTTCAACCAGGAAACCAATACGGCTGTAACAACAGAAGGAGTTTATAAGGTTCCGGGCTGTATTCAGGATGTGCTTAGCTCCATTTATTATGCCCGTAATATCGACTTCAACAAATACAAGCCGGAAGATAAAATTCCTTTCGCTATGTTTCTGGATAATGAAGTGTACAATCTTTATATCAAATACATGGGTAAGGAAACCATAAAAACAAAGTATGGAAAGTTTCGTGCCATCAAATTCAAACCATTACTGGTGAAAGGCACTCTATTTGAAGGGGGTGAAAAAATGACGGTATGGGTGAGTGATGATCCAAACCATATACCACTGCGAATAGAAAGTCCGATCGTGGTTGGAAGTGTAAAGGTTGATATGATGCAATACCGCAACCTGCGTTACCCGTTAAGCTCTATGATCAGCTTCAATCGTTAAACAATGGCACTTTCGGAATAATGAATGGGCCTGCTCTGTATGCTCCTGTACAACTGCGAACGTTTATACAAAACCTTGCAGATGATCAGCACAAAAATGGTGGCAAGCAAAATACCACCCGTTAATCCCAATAAAAAGGAATTGAAATATTGTTTGCCTGCATAAGCAGCAAAAACAACAGTGGCAGCGGAGATGAGTCCGGAAACAGCCGCGATAACTGCATTGCCATTTCTGTTAGATATTTCTATCCTGGCATTGCAGGTATCGCAGTTGATCGCGGAAAAATTGTTGAGCAGAATAAACTGCCTGAAGGATATCCGGCACCCGCAATTCGGACATCCAGTTACCTGGTTTTTGGACATTGGATTTTAAAATAGCGTGTTAAAGCTAGGATTTCAATGTAAACTTAATATGAAACAATGGCAATAACAGCCTGAAAAACACCGATTTTATGGCGTTTTTTCACTGTTTTTTTGAAGTTAAAAAATAGGTGAAATACTACAATACACTACAATTTTACAAAGCAGAAAGAGCAAATGTCTCTGCCACCCTTACCCCTTTTTCAGTCACCTGTAGTGTGCAGCATTCATTCAGATGATCATGTTCAAAGTAAAGTATGTAGTTATTTTCTGCCGCTTCCTGTAGGAAATTCTTTTTTTCCTGTAGTGTTGTGAGCGGGAACATGTCATAAGCCATCACGTAAGGAATGGGCAGATGAGCGGTGGAAGGCAGCAAATCTGCCATGTATACCAGTGTGTGACCCTTGTATTCTATTTGCGGAAGCATCATTTTTTCGGTGTGCCCATTCACAAAACGAATGGAAAAATGATCCAGAAAAGGAACGGTTTCAAGATTGCCCTCTTTGGTAAAATTGGTTAACGGCGCTTCAATAAACCTGAGCTGACCGCTTTCCTGTATGGGTAATATATTTTCCTTTAAAAAAGAGGCTTTCTCCCTGTCATTGGGTTGAACAGCCCAGTTCCAGTGTTTTTCATTACTCCAGTAAGTAGCGTTGGGGAATGCAGGTAGCAGTTTATCTCCTTTGCGGATGATGCTGCCACCACAATGGTCAAAATGAAGATGGGTAAGAAAAACATCGGTGATATCCTGCTTACTAAACCCATATTTCGCTAAAGATGTCTCGAGTGCATCATCACCGTGCAGGTAGTAATGACCAAAGAATTTGGCATCCTGTTTATCACCCATGCCATTATCAATTAATACCAGCCTGTTTCCATCTTCAACCAGTAAACAACGCATGGCCCAGGAACACATGTTATTTTCATCTGCCGGGTTGAGTTTGTTCCACATTGATTTGGGTACTACGCCAAACATGGCACCACCATCCAGTTTAAAATATCCGCTATTGATTGAATACAATTTCATGTTTATGCTACTTTCCCCTGTTTATGTTTGGTAGCCGATGCAAATGTGAGCAATATCAATCCAATCACAAAGAAAACCACGAGTGCCAGCACAGAATTTCTTTGCGAGCCGGTGTATTCATTGATGTATCCGAAACTGAACATACCAATTACAATGGCTATTTTTTCTGTTACATCATAAAAGCTGAAGAAAGAAGTGGTGTCTTTCGTTTCGGGCATCAGTTTGGCATACGTGCTTCTGCTAAGCGATTGAATGCCTCCCATCACAAAACCTACCAATACGGCAAGCGCATAAAATTCATTGATGCCATCTCTTGGTAAGAGATAACCAATGATACAAAGTATGATCCACAAAGAAACCGTGATCATCAATGCCCTGAAATTTCCCAGCCTGTCAGATAGCTTGGCAATGGTAAATGCACCGGGTATGGCCACCAGTTGTATGATGAGGATGGAAATGATAAGATTAGTAGTAGGTATATTCAATTCGCTTTTACCATACAAGGTGGCAGCGAGCATAACCGTTTGTACACCCATATTAAAAAAGAAAAAAGCTGCCAGGTATCTTTTTAGCACAGGCAGGTGTTTCAGTTGTTTCCATACCTTATTGAGTTCTTTATATCCATTGGTAAAAATGCTACCCTTGCTATTGGGATTGCCTGCAGGACTTGTTTTAGGTAAGCGGCTCAGTGCCAACTGGCCAAAACCCCACCACCAGATACCAACCAGTAAAAAAGAAATCTGAGAAGCTTTACCAACAGTAATACCAAACAAGTCTGGTTTCAGTACAAACACAAAACAAATAATCTGGAGAATAACACTTCCTATATAACCCATTGCAAAACCTTTTGCACTCACACGATCCTGGTCAACGGGGGCAGCTATTTCAGGAAGAAATGAATTGTAAAATACAAGACTGCTCCAGTAACCTACACAGGCTATAATCATACAGGCAAGACCATAAGCCAGGTTGCTGCTGTTATAAAAAAACAAAGCACTGCAGGCGATGCTACCCATGGTACAGAAAAAGAAAAGAAAACTTTTTTTATTGCCTTTATAATCTGCAATAGATGACAGCATGGGCGACATCAATGCCACAATCATAAATGCTACCGACAATGCGTAGTTGTACAGGGAAGTGTTGACAAACTCACGGCCAAATAACATGACCGTATCGTTCGACGTTTGATCATTACCGTCGCCTGTTACCGATTCAAAATAAGCGGGGAAGATGGTTGAAGTGATAACGAGGTTGTACACGCTATTGGCCCAGTCGTACATGGCCCAGCCATTGATGACCCTTTTGGGAGCAGTCGTTTGCATGTGGAGGGGTTTGTTTGACTAAAGATAGGAGAAAAGTGAGTAGAGAGTAGTCAGTAGTGAGTATTCCGCACTGACTATTGACTACTCACTACTCACGCCCTACAGTTCCGCCAGAATTTTCTCCTGGGCTGCTTTCAGTTCTTCCGGACTGAGTTTGAGTTTGCCTCTTGTGAAGTTGAGGTCATCCGCACTGTTAATAGGAATAAGGTGTACGTGTGCATGTGGCACTTCAAGTCCAACCACGCTGATGCCGCAACGGTTACAGGGGAATGCTTTTTCTATGGCTTTAGCGATAGGTCTGGAAAATAAAAGGATGGCAGAAAGGTATTCGTCGGAGAGATCGAATAAATTATCCGTTTCATTTTTAGGCACCACCAATACATGACCTTCTACCAGCGGAAAAATATCGAGAAAAGCAAAGAACTGTTCGTTCTCTGCAATTTTATAAGATGGTATTTCGCCTGCAATGATTTTGGAGAAAATGGTCATAGTAAGGTATAACGATCATCCGTTGCCATGAGTTTTACATCATGGCAACGGATGATATGTTAGATAGTGATGTCTTCGATCTTGAATTTGATAACACCGGTTGGTGCCTGCACTTCTGCTACCTCACCTCTGGTTTTACCCATAAGGCCTTTACCAATAGGTGAACCTGCAGATATTTTCCCGGCTTTCAGGTCTGCTTCTTTCTCACCCACAATCTGGTAAGTCACCGTTTTTTTAGTGGCAATATTGGTGATGGTTACTTTGGTGAGTATGGTTACTTTGCTGGTATCAATATCGCTGGTGTCCACAATTTTAGCGTTGGCAATAGCACCTTCCAGTTGCTTGATTTTGGCCTCAAGCATGCCTTGCGCCTCTTTGGCGGCATCGTATTCTGCATTTTCTTTCAAATCACCTTTTTCCCTTGCTTCGGCAATGGCCCTGGAAGCGGCTGGACGATCAACCGATTTCATCTTCTGAAGCTCTTCACGCATCTTCTCAAATGTCTCCTTCGTAACATACATGGTACTCTCGCTCATATTCTTTCGGTTTAAAATGGGTAAAAAAAATACAACGCCACATTTGATTGCAGCGTTGCATGACTGTAAAAATAGAAAATTATATAGAATTCAATGCTTCTATTATTGTTTTTTATTTTTAAAAATCCAGTATCTTGAATGAGGATAAAAACACTTAAAAAGTTTAAAATCAGCCTGTTATGATTGGAATCCTGATAGAAGTCGTTCTGTCACTCATTTTGTTAAGGCTGGTTGAAAAGAAAAACCTTTCTGTATTAGGTTGGTTACCTACGCTCAAACGTATTCAACAGTTGTTGATCGGGTTAATGCTTTCACTGATGCTGGCAACCTGTTTTCAGCTGATCCGCTCATGGTTGACCGGCTTTTCCTGGCAATTGAATGCCTCTTATCAACTAACGGATTTTGGTCAGGCTTTCTGGTGGATGTTTCGATCAGTATTATATGAAGAACTTATTTTCAGGGGCGCCTTGTTTTATATCGCTTTAAAAAGACTAGGGCCTGTAAAAGGCTTATGGCTCTCTACCATTGCATTTGGCATTTATCACTGGTTTTCCTATGGTGCTATGGGGCAGCCCTTACAAATGCTTTTTATCTTTTTAATCACTGCCGCCGCAGGATGGATGTTTGCCTATGCTTTTCTTAAAACCAATTCACTCTATCTGCCCATTGGCTTACACCTGGGCTGGAACTGTGTTGGCAGTATTCTTTTCTCAGGTGGGTCTATCGGAAACCATATACTGATACCTGTAAAAAATGATGCCTTTCAACAAAACGACTTACTGGTATTCTTATTTATGATGCTGTACCAGGTGCTGGTACCGGTTTTTTGTACCTGGTTATATGTTCGAAAGATGGATGGTGAAAAACTGTATGCCCGTAACAGCGCTGGATGATTATTCCTGAATACCCAGTTTATCCAACAGAATTTTTGGCATCAGGTAATAGGATTCATGGCTGTACCCTGCTATATGCGGTGTAATGATCACATTGGGTTGTTGCAGTAACCAGTCGAGATCTGCCTGTTCATCTTCTGTATAGGTTTCCAGCTTCTCGTTTTCCAGTACATCTAATGCTGCAGCCCTGATCTTCCCGTTTTTTAAAGCGCGTATCAGCGCTTTGGTATCGGTTACCTTTCCCCTGCAGGTGCTGAGAAAATAAGGTTGTTTTTCCAGTCCATTAAAAAAATCATCATTGGCATAATGATAGGTTGATTCATTTAATGGCAGGTGCAGACTCACAACATCAGCATAACGCTGAATTTGTTCCACTCCCGCTTCGCGAATGAGGCCTTTTGCAAAATCTGATTTATAGAGGTCATTGGCCAGTACGGTAACTTCAAAAGAAGCCAGTTTTTGAGCAAATGACATTCCGGTATTTCCAAAACCAATGATACCAACAGTTTTTCCGCTAAGCTCATCACCCCTGTTGGCATCCCTGATCCATTTACCTGCTTTAATTTCCTGGTAACTGCTGTTGATCCTGTTCATCAAACCCAGTAACATACCCAATGCCTGTTCAGCAACGGCATTACGGTTACCTTCCGGACTGCTTTCACATTTTATACCTTTTGATTTTGCATATGCCACATCAATTTTTTCCATCCCACTTCCCAAACGGCCAATCCATTGAAGTGATGGGGCTGCATCAAGCAGTTCCCGATCTATCTGTAATCGGGTGGTGACAATAAGCCCCGTACAATCAGCTATTTGTTCATTCAGTTGATCATAATTAATATCTGGCGCATACACACATATATACCCCGCCCGCTCCAGTCTTTCCAACAAATATGGATTTGCTCTTGCTGTTATAATCACCTTGTTCCCTTGCATCTTCTTTCTTGTATCTTTTCTTATTATTTCATGCGGAAAGTCAGTGCTGCAAAATCTGCAACGGTTAACTGCTCTGCTCTTTTGGTAAATATCTCTTCCTGCAATACTTCCGGCGTAAACATTCCTTTTAACGGATTTCGTAACATTTTTCTGCGCTGGTTAAAGGCTGCTTTCACCAGTACAAAAAAAGCTCGTTCACTCTTCATCTCACAAACAGTTTCTCTGCGTTTTAGTTTAATGACCCCACTCATTACTTTTGGAGGTGGGTTAAAAGCATGCTGTGGCACATCAAATAAATATTCCACTTCATAAAATGCCTGTACCAGCACACTTAATATTCCATATTCTTTGTTACCCGATTTTGATGCCACCCGCTCAGCCACTTCTTTTTGAAACATCCCTATCATAACCGGCACCTGCTGCTTCCATTCCAGTATGCGGAATAGTATCTGTGATGAAATATTGTAAGGGAAATTACCTACCACGGTGAATTGGTCATTAAACGGCGCCGCTACATCGAGTATACTTTCATGAATGATTTTCCCTTTAATGGCAGGATATGTATGTTCCAAGTAAGCCACTTTTTCATCATCCAATTCCACTGCTCTAAAACTGATATCCGTTAACTGCAACAGGTATTTAGTCAGCGCCCCCCCTCCAGGACCCACTTCCACCAGTTGTGAAAAAGATTCCTGCTTTAATGCATCTACAATTTGCAGACATATATTTTCATCTTTCAGGAAATGCTGACCAAGTGATTTTTTGAGGGTATATTCCATTGAGGCAAAAATACACCTATATGTCGGATGTCTGATGGCAGATGGCGGATGTTATAGTCCATCGGCTGATCCCTGTCCCTGAATTATCCGTATTTTTACGCTCTAAAGCTTTCCAGATGAATGAAATGCAAAAACCAGTAATTGGTTTCTCCTGTGGTGATATCAATGGAATTGGTATTGAACTGATCCTGAAAACCATTGGCGATCATCGCCTGTTGGATATTTGCACACCCGTTGTTTTTGCCAATAGTAAAAGCATTAATTTTTACCGGAAGAGCTTACCAGAGATCAATTTCAACTATGCCAGTGGCAAGGATTTCAGCAGGCTCAACCCCAAACAGGTAAATATCTATCCTTGCTGGGAAGAAGAAATTGCCATCACACCCGGTCAATTAAATGAAACGGGTGGAAAATATGCACTGGTTTCTTTGAAAGAAGCAGCACAGGCTTTAAAAGCCGGGCATATTCACGGTCTTGTTACGGCTCCAATTCACAAAAAAAATATTCAGTCTCCCGATTTTAATTATAGCGGCCATACCCCTTACCTGAAAGATATTTTCGGTGTAAGTGATGTATTGATGTTTATGGTTGCTGAAAATATGCGCATTGGCCTCGTTACCGAACATGTTACGGTTGCAGATGTAGCCAAACATATTACCAAAGAAGGTATTCTCAGTAAATTAAAGATCATGCACAGCAGTCTGCAAAAAGATTTTGGTGTTGATAAACCAAAAATTGCCGTGCTTGGACTTAACCCGCATGCGGGTGATGAGGGTTTGATCGGGAGCGAAGAAGAAACCATCATTAAACCAGCCATCAAGGAAGCCAAACATAGTATGCTGGTATTTGGCCCATATAGTGCAGATGCTTTTTTTGCGCGCGGACAATATGAGCGTTTCGATGCTGTATTGGCCATGTATCACGATCAGGGATTGATACCTTTTAAATCATTGGCTATTGGCGAAGGTGTTAATTATACAGCAGGTTTAAATGCCGTGCGTACCAGTCCCGATCACGGAACTGCATTTGATATTGCCGGTAAAGGAAAGGCCGACCATAGTTCATTCCTCGCTGCTACTTTTGAATGTATTGAAATCATCCGTTTCCGCATGGGGTATGCAGAAATGCGTTTGAATCCATTACGTAAAATGAGTGCACGCATGCTGGCTAATGCTGTTGATGAAAAGATTGAAGAAACAGAATAGTACATGCAGTTGTATCATTTATCCAATCATCATCTATCGGTAAGTATCAGCGATCAGGGCGCAGAGCTGCAAAGTATTGTTCATAACAATACAAAGCTGGAATATATGTGGTCTGGCGATCCTCAGTTCTGGGGTAAAAAAAGTCCGGTGTTGTTTCCGGTTGTTGGCGGATTAAAAAACAACAGCTACCAATTTAATGATAACACATACCAGTTAGGCCGACATGGTTTTGCGCGTGACCGCAGGTTTACAGTAGCAGAACAATCAAACGATTCCATCCTTTTTTCTTTGCATGCTGATGCAGAAAGCATCCTTGTATACCCTTTTCATTTTTCTTTTTCTGTTGGTTATCGCCTCGAAGAAGATACGATTCATGTCACATACAGGGTTGAAAATACAGATGAGCAAGACATCTATTTTTCGGTAGGCGCCCACCCTGCTTTTGCGGTGCCATTGGTTGAAGGAATGGTATTTGAAGATTATTACCTGCAATTCAGTGAAAAAGAAAATGCCGGTATCTGGCCATTGTCGCCGGAAGGGTTGATTAAAGAAGAAGCCATTCCTTTTTTTCAAAACAATGATCGGATTGCATTACGCAAATCATTGTTTTATGGAGATGCACTTGTATTTAAATCACTTCGGTCTACTGCTATTTCTATATTATCCGACAAACATGCACATGGACTTACAGTAACATATCCCGGCTTTCCCTATATGGGTATCTGGAGCGCTAAAGATGCTGATTTTGTTTGCATTGAGCCCTGGTGCGGCATTGCAGACCATTTAAATACTCCAGGCAAGCTTGAAGCAAAAGAAGGCATTCATCGTTTACCAGCAGGTGAAAGTTTTCAGCGTAGCTGGTCGGTAAGCGTATTTTAATTATTTAAACACTGCATCTGCTATACCTTTATTAATGGCATAACTTGTATAAGTTATTTCTACTCTCCCTTTTTTATTCCTAAGCTTTTGTTCTTCGGATAACGGCTTTTCATTGTCTTCAAATTCAAGCGTAAGCCCCTTAGGGAGTTTATAATTTTTTGTATTGAAACTAAAAATGACCTTATCAGGTAGTCCGAAAGAGGCAAATTTTCCGTAACTCATTTCGATCTCATAAGTTCCGTTTTCTTTTGTAGTGGTAACGGCTTTTTTAATCAGCAGGTTTGCTTCATCAATATACATGGTAGTCAATACAATCTCGCTGCTTTCATTCGTGGGCAACATTTTTACCACGGTTGTTTTTATACCTCCCACCATTGCCTCTCCGGCTGCCAATGCCATAAACTCATCTGTTGTTACCAGTGAATTCATGTTGACGGAAACGCCACCTTTGGGAAGAAGGGAGATGCCACCGTCTTTTTTTAGCCTGAACTTATTTGGTTTTTTATAAAAAATTTTCACTCTGCCGATGGGCGCTTTTATAAAAGCCACATTGGTTTTCATTTTGCCATCAGCCTCATAATCACTTACCTGATCGAGTTTGGCTTTTACTTTCATTACAAGCGCTGTGGCATCTTGTGCAGATACAGTAGTGAATAGTGAGCAGTGAATAGCGAGTACCAGTAGTATGATGAGTTTTTGCATGATGCGTTTTTAACTTAAAATATCTTTCTTTTTAAATACCACAATTGCTGCCGACACAAATACGATGATATGTATTACCAGTACAATGGCAGAATTCAATATCCTGTCTTTGTTTTGTATACTTCCCAGTATGGCTTCATTGGATTCTGTTACTTGTATATCAAAAAATTCCTTCCAACTAATCATATGCGTGGTAAACAGGTATGGTTTTATGGTATTGAAAACAGGAATATTCATGGTACTCAGTATGGTAAGGAATATGATCACACTCATGGTAGCCACAATAGGACCAATAGAATTTTCTGCAAATACCGACAGGAAGAAACCCAATGCTGCAACGGTGGTCATGGCTAGTGCGGCAAACATAAATGCACCGATATATCGCCAGAACACATCATTCTCTTTTAATAAAACCACATAACTACTTTTCATCAGAAACATGTCATCGGTACCGAAAACCCACATACTTACAAATAACGCCAGAAAAGCAAGCCATACCAGCAAGAGTAATGTATAAATGGTTGAGGCAATAAATTTTGCCAGCATGAATGAGGTACGGCTGTATGGTTTTGACAGTAATATCCGGAGTGTTCCCATATTTGCTTCCCCCGAAATCATATCTGCTGCAATCAGGGCTATCAGCAATGGCACATGCACCAATAACAATTGCAGCATGATATAACAAACCAGGTATCCATTCAACACATTCCCGTCAATTTCAAGTGTTGAACCAATATCGTTCAACATAAAATCTACATAGGTCTGCCCGTCTATTTTCAACCCGAATTGTATCAGTACAATCAATGCTGTTATAGCCGCAAAAGCAATATAGGTTCTTGGCCTTTTGAATATTTTGTACAGTTCTATATTAATGAGTGTGCGCATGTTGTGCTGATGTTACCTGTAAAAAATAATCTTCCAGTGAATGACGTGGCTGCATAGACAATACAGGGATCTGCATAGCTGCAAGGTCTTTATGTAAATCCGGTATTTGGTTTCTGTGCAGTTTAATCAGTAATGTTCCTGTTCTTCTTGGCTGCAGGTTTACCGACCACCTGCTTTGTTCCAGTTGTGCTAAAGCTGCGTCGTTATTCAATGTTTCCAGTTCAACAAGTGTTTGTGCCGGATCGAACAGTTCAGCCGCAGAACCTTCTACCAGTTTGGTTCCTTTGTCGATTATCAGTACCCTAGTGGCGATCTGTTCTATTTCATTGAGTAAATGTGATGATACCAGGATGGTTTTATTGAGATCTCGGCTTAAATGGCGTATCAGGTTTCGGATATCGGCGATACCCTGCGGGTCGAGTCCATTGGTAGGCTCGTCCAGAATAATCAGTTTGGGATCGTGAATAAGTGCTACCGCTATTCCCAGTCTTTGTTTCATTCCCTGTGAAAATGTTTTCACGATATCTTTTGCCCTTTCAGCCAGGCCCACCATTTCCAGTTGTTGCATCAATTGCTGGTCGGTAGGCTTTAATCCACTCAGACGGGCAAAGATGCGCAGGTTATCAATAGCGCTCAGGTATTTGTATACATCTGGCTTTTCAATTACAGCACCTACCTGACGAAGTATTTCAGTTCTGTGGCTCTGTAATGGCATTCCAAATAATTCGATGGAACCGGCGCTTGGTTCAATAAGGGTAAGCAACATTCGTATGGTTGTACTCTTACCTGCTCCGTTCTGACCAAGAAAACCATATACATCACCTTCATGTACGGTAAAAGATAAATCCTTTACGGCTGTGAGGTTTTTGAATGACTTGGTTAATCCTTTTACCTGTATAATTGATTGCATGCGTAGTTATAACACAAAAGTACAGCGGAAGTTTGGGAGATAGGCAGAAGAAAAAGTGAAAAGCTGGAGCAAGTTGGTAGTCTATAGTCCATGGTCTATGGTCTATAAACTTCCCTACTATTAAAATCTGACATCCGAGATCTGACATCCTCCATCCTACACCCTCCTCCCTCACCCACCTACTTTCAGGTATTGCTGCAGGGCCTGTACATAGGCTTCGAAGGCTTCAATGCCTTTAGCCGTGATTTTACAGGTTGTTTGGGGATAGTTGTCTTTAAACTGTTTGGTTACTTCAATATAACCAGCCTCTTTCAGTTTCTGGACCTGCACACTCAGGTTACCCGCTGTGGCATTGGTTTTTTCGCGGATAAATGTAAACTCCGCTTCTTTTACCCCAATGAGTAGGCTTACGACTGCAAGTCGTAATTGTGAATGTAATATGGGATCCAGTTCTTTAAACATGCTTTTTCAGTTGGGCCAGGTATTTTCTTCTTAAAATGATGCCGGGAATGAACCAGCAAATGATGGCTGCTGCGCCCCCCAGTAACCAGTCGTACTCAGAGCGGGTAAAACAGGACCAGATAAAGAGACCATAAGTAATGATGGCCCCATAGAGCATGGGTTTAAACTTTTTTACGACACCTGTAACCAGGGTTGGAAAAGCATATAACAGTATCAGCAGGGAGTAAAAACTGGGAGGAAAGGGAAGCAATATTTCATCTGGCTTACTACCATCGAGATAATGTTTGGTCATTTGCCAACCATCTTCCTGAATAAACTTTGCAGTTACGCCAGGAACAAAAATCTGGTAAATATTAAGTGCGAAAATAGATAACCCGAATACCAGCCATACAGCATTCAATGCATCATCTTCATGTTTTTTTACCTGATTAGATTTTTTTTCGCGGATGGAAAAAATGATCTGTGGAATAATGGCTGCTAAAACCAGCAGCCATATATCAAATCCAATTTTGAAATCATAGGCGCGTTCAAAATATGATACAATAGATGCTATAGCTACCACAGTTCCCCATAACAATGAGCCGATACCGGTATCATGGTAGCTGCTCTTGGCCTTTTGGATCATATTGGTAATGAGATCCAGGCTCTCCTGTTCCGTCATCTTTTTTTCCTCTGCCATGATTTATTGTTTTTTGGTGTTGTGCCTGATCCTTAATAAATGACCGGGTATGATATAACTGATGAGTATGGCCAGTGCCCCTATCAGCAATTGGTTGGCAAAATTAAACTTAATAGAAACGGCAGCAAGGATAAAATTGAGTATTCCACCGATTACCAGTGGTTTGAACCTAATAAGTTTTCCGCTTACAAATGTGCCGATGGCGTACATAAGTATATAATAGGTAAAAGCTGTTTTCCAGGCCTCTGAAATAACATTGATAAATACCATTACAAAAAAAGACATCCCAATAGCAATCCATAAAAAGCTGAGCGCTTCTTCAATATATGTCATCGATGTTTTCCTTTTTGCCTGTCTGGCGCTATAGGTACCTGAAATAATACCTCCCAATGGCATCGACCACCATACAAAACTATGATGGGGATACTCGAAGTATACCATTAGAACATATTCCACCACACAACAGGCAAATACCAGCCAGCCCCAGAACAAAAAATAAAAACTGTCTACAGCAACAGCATCTTTTGTTTTGGTGATCATTGATTGAATCAACTGTAGGCTTTCTTCAGGAGAAAAATCTTTTCCCTCCTTATTTTCTTGTGTTTGTTCAGGCATAAGCATTATTTTTTGGAAGACACTGCATATTTACGGATAAAGAAGCTGATAAAGATAGCACCTATTACACTAGGCAGTAACCATAATAACCACTGCATTTGAATCTGCACATTTACAACAAGGAATGCAGTGTATGATGCAATCATGGCACCCATCATACGAACAATATGACTGTACATCCATGTGGCTTTAATAGTAGTTCGACCCATGAATAATTTGGCATCAAGCAACACATAACTCAAGCAGATACCACCAAACACACCTGGCACGATACTGAAAACATGTCCGTTCAACAAGCCTTTTACTGATTGTATCAACAGGAAAACAGCAAATGCCAGTCCGAATATGGTGATGATAAAATCAACCAGTGGAATATTCAGGGCTGTTGATTTGAAGCGCCTTTTTAAAATAACGATACGGTAGCCTGTCAGGATCATGTATAAGGTGAAGCCTCCTACTGCAAAAAGAAATAAATTTTCATGACCCGGAAGCCAGCTCAGTATTAATGCACTGAGTGATGCTGCCAGCATGCCCCAAAAGAAAATAATGCCTGCCAACAGGTGTGGCTTTGATCCTTTTTTTACAGACGCAGCAATGGTGCCGGCTATGAGTCCGGCACCACCACCTGTAATATGCAGTATCAATAAAATGGAAAACAGTTGGTCCATTACTTAAAGTTATTGGAACTGCTGTGTAGTTCCTTTGGTTTATACGTCAAGTTACTGACAGGCAGCTAACAATTGTGTAGCCTGATCTTTTCCCCAGTTTGGATGCATAGGAGAAGCCGGTTTAAAACTTCCATACATTGTCAGTGCTTTTTCGAACAGTTTTTTTGCTACAGCCTTACCACCACCAAATGCTTCTGGTGTATACATCAGCGTTTGTCCATCCAGTAAATAAATTCTTGGGTTATTGGCATCCATTTTCTTTGCTTCCGCCAATGCATTAGTCGCTTCAGTACCATAAGTTTGCCAGCGCGACATTGGGTCTACATTCATTTGTTGGATGGCAATCATCTGGCGCATGCAATAGGTTTCTGAATTTCTTTCCAATGCTTCTGCCTTGCTTAAGAGGTCTTTACTTTTTTCAGCCACTTTATCTTTATCAGCCTTAGGATTCATCCAGCCGGTTAAATGATTCGCATACGCGGCATAATAGTAGGGTAACCATTTGTCTTTTTCTGCATCAGCAATTCTTTCAAAAAAAGCAGATGCGGCTGCCATGTCTTCAGCCGATTTTGCTGCAGCAAATTGTTCTAATCCTTTTTGCATACCAGTTTCATATTTGGTTTGCGCCAGCAACTGGCCGGCAAATAACATAGATAAAATGATGATGATCTGTTTCATGACTATACTGTTTGATTTTTTGATCTTTGATTTTTGATTTACTTATGTCTTGTAGCTTGCAGCTTACATATTATTTTTATTCTTCAGTTTCTCGTACTCATCTGCTGCACTCAGAAACTTATTACCGTGGTAAGCATGGAAATACTGGAAAGCCAGCCCCACACCCCATCCCAACATGGGCCAGATGGGCCAGAAATAAGGTCTGTCACCATGGGTGAAAAACCAGATGGCTACGAGAAATGTGTTGACTACAAAATAACTCAGCAGTCCCCATTTAAAACCGGCTCTTGCTTTTGCAATCTGCCAGAGTTGTTCGTCGCGTTGTTCATTGTTCATAAAATAATTTTTGATCATTGATTTATTGATTTTCACTTGTGGCTTGCAGCTTGTAGCTTACAGCCTATAAATTGTTATTTATTGCATCCTGTCTTCTGTCTACACCCCAACTCAGGAATACACCGAGAAAAAAGAATTGCGGAGCAGGTGGTGTAATGGCTTCTTTTCGTGCACCATTATTAGAATAGTTATAACCAAATACCTGTTTACTGTTCAGCACATTGGTTACTGATCCTACTATGACAGCATATGCTTTTCCCAAAGAAGTGAGATAGTTGAAACTAAACCCAAGGTTATGGTAATCCATTGTTTTACCCTGGTCGGCTATTACATATTGTGCGCCACTTTGCTGCAGGTTATAATAAGGGCGACCCGTAGCATAGGAGTAGGTGAAATTAAAACCGGTGTTGATTTTGCTGATAAAACGTTTCATCACAAATGATGCAGTATGATTGGCTGCAAATGTGGGTTGCAGTTCTTTGGGGTAATTCAGGAAATCGCGTTTGGTATCGAGATAAGAATAACTTACCCAGTAATCAAGCCCCTTGAATGTTTTTTTATCTCTCCAGAATAACTCAATGCCCTTCGCATCACCTGCTCCTGCATTGTTCATCACAGGATAGGTTTTAACCAACCCATCATATTTCTTGTAAAAAGCTTCTATACGAAAGGTTTGTAAAGCCGTGTTCTTGATATAGTTCGCAATTAAATGTGTGGCTTTTGAGTACCCGAAGTTGGTGGTATTATAGAGATAGGTATTCTCTGGTTTCTGGTAAAATTCACCATAAGCCACACTCATCTGCGCCCCTTTACCTGTTTTATACGCAAGTGATAATCGGGGTGCGATATTGGCTTTACTAATGAGTGAAGAATGTTCAAAACGTGCGCCTACTTTAGCGGCAAGGTCATTGGTGATATAAAGATCTGCTTCAGAAAAAAGGGCTTTGAAATGATCGGGTAACCATGCTTTAAAATTATTGTAAGTGCTTCTGTTATAGAAATACATATACTCTCCGCCAAAACGTATTACACTGATACCACTTAAACGTTTATCGAATACAGCTTTGATCTGCGATAAATCAGAACGCGTATTGATGTTGAAATTGCTGTTATCAATCCATGGCTGACCCGTTGTTACTTTCTGATTCTGCTGGTTTTGTATCTGCTGGTCTATTTTGTTTACATCGATGCTGTAACCCAGTCCCAGATTCATTTTCCAGCCATTGCCCAGGTTATCTCTCCAGCTCAGATTATGGTACCAGTTGAGGTTGTTCAACCCAAAAGCATTTTTTAAAGTGGGGTCATCAATATTAGCTCTGCGTAAACCCATGTCGCTGGCACCAAAAGTGCTGTAGTATTTGATCATACCACCGCTTTTGGTTTTGGCACGAAAATTCAAATCAGCCGTATGAAAATCGGGCATGCGGAAATATTCAGGTTGTTGTTTTACGATGCCGAAATAGGCAGCGAGATTGGTATACCCATAATTCCCACCCCATGATGATTTTTTATCTTTTGCCACTTTTTGCAAACCGGCACCAAGGAACAGTGCAGATATAGAAGCCGATACTTCGGAACGCTCAGGAATATCAATGCTTTCCATAATGAGCGCTGATGAAAGTGCCTGACCATATAAAGCGGAATACCCCCCTGTGCTGAAAATGGTTCCTTTAAACAAAGCTGGAGCAAAACGACCACGTGATGCGATATCTGGCACGCTTGCCATAAATGGATTATTAACCAGTGTGCCGTCAATAAATTGTTTTGCTTCGTAACCAGCACCTCCACGTACAAACAAACCTTCCTGCTCTCCTACCTGTTGGGCACCGGGTAATGTTTTTACCACGGCAGAAATATCTGCATTGGCGCCACCTGTTGTATAAACATCCAATGAACTTAGTACAGTAGCTGCTTTTTTCTTATCGCCTGCTTCAAAACTTCCGGCTGTTACAGTTACTGCTTTGAGTTCGCTGATTTCTTCTTTCAATATAAAATCGATGCTGATGATCGCTGTATCGATCGTTACTTCCTGTTCCACTGTTTTATTACCCATGTTGGTGGCCACTACCACCTGTTTACCTTTTTCGTAGGTTTTAAAAGAAAAATGACCGGTTGAATCTGATACAGCTCCATCATATGATCCTTTAACCACAATATTGGCTCCTGCCAGTATACGTCCTTTTTGGTCTTTTACAGAACCAGTAATTTTTACCTGCGCGCCTGCCAGGAAAGGTGCTATTATCAGCAGGACTATCATCCATTTTTTCATTGCTCGTTGTTTTGATACAGCAAACATAGAATAGTTTATTTTATAAACCAAACTATTATAAAAACTATTTTTACATTGAAAAAATGCATCTTACAAATTGATTTTCAGGTACTTAAAATTGATCTATCGAAAATGATCACTCCGTTAAGGGTTAAAAAACTACCCTTATAGGTTCAAAATGCCTATGAATTTCCAGATCATTTTTAGAAATTTCGGTTAATTCCAAAGTGTTTCAGGTGGTCATAAGAACGCTTTTAGCATGCTTAAATTCTATTTTTGATACTTCATCTGAGGGTTGTGGAGAATAAATAGTGTCTTTATTATATCCGGCAGATTTTCTTGAGAATTGTTATTTTCATTTGTAGCATGAAAAGAACCGCCCTGGTAGCCTTACTAATGACCCCGCTTTTTGTATTCAGCCAAATAACAGTTACTATTTCCGGTGTAATAAAAAATGCAAAAGATAAATCAATACTCGCCTACGCATCCGTGCAATTAAAAAGGCCGGATAATAGTTTTATGACTGGCACTATTACCAGTGATGATGGACGCTTTTCAATTGCCGGTATAAAACCGGGTAATTATACACTTGAGGTATCGCTCGCTCAATTTCTGACCAACAAACAAGCCATTACGGTGGGGCAATTGAGCGCATTTCTTGATATTGGCACTATTGAACTCAAAGAAGATACCAGCTCATTGAGTAGCGTAACTGTTAGTGCATCTATACAGCGCGATGGTGTTTCAGCTAAGATGGATAAGAAAATATATTCGGTAAGCAATAATACCACACAGACCGGCGGTTCAGTATTACAGGCCATGCAAAATTTGCCCGGTGTTACAGTTCAGGATGGAAAAATTCAGTTAAGGGGAAATGATAAAGTTGCGGTACTGATTGATGGCAGGCAAAATGCTGTAACAGGTTTTGGGAGCCAGTCTGGTCTTGATAATATTCCTGCTTCAGCTATTGAAAGAATTGAAATCATTAACAACCCCTCTGCTATTTATGATGCGAATGGGAATGCGGGCATTATCAATATCATTTATAAAAAAAGTCAGCAAGAGGGTTTTAATGGTAAAATTGGTATTACGAATGGCCTTGGTGCCTTATGGGAGCGAAAAGAAAATCTTCCGGGTATCAGGCCTCAGTTCAGGGGTACTTCAAAAATCAATCCCTCTGTTTCACTCAACTATCGGAAGAATAAACTCAATACTTTTCTTCAGGCAGACTGGCTTTATACCAGAACGCTGAACAGAAATGAGTTTGCAGACCGTACTTATGCTGATGGTACTGTTATTCATCAACAGGTTAAGCGCAACCGTACTACTACTTTTACCACGGTTAAAACGGGAATTGACTGGAATCCGGATGATCGTAACAGTGTTACCATTTCAGCTTACTTCAACCGCGAAAAAATTATCGATAAAGGCGATATCCCTTATTTCAACAAAGATTTTTCTCAGCGTTTACGTTTGTGGCAGTTTCTGGAAGATGAAGTGAAATATACAGCTACAGCTACGGCACTATGGCGGCATAAGTTTGCGCAGCCAGGTCATTTGTTGAATATTGGATATACTTATACTTTTCACCGGGAAGATGAGAAATATTTCTTTACTAATATCATGCCCTCTTTTACGGGTGAAGATGCATTTAAGCTTTTATCAGACGAGCATGTGTCAGACCTTACACTCGACTATATAAAACCACTAAAACATGGCCGCCTTGAAACCGGCCTGAAGTTCAGGTACAGGTCGATACCCACCGATATGCAATTCTTTCCGGGATTGAACTCTCCGATAGATGCAGGCGCTGGTGGATGGGCCACTTACCGGGAAACAATACCTGCCGTATATGGCAACTATGTTTATGAAAACAATCAATGGGAACTTGAAACAGGTTTAAGGCTCGAATATGTTCGTGTTGATTATAAAGTAAATCCCAACCACAATACTTACTCAAGTGATGGTTACGACTATGCTCAACCTTTTCCAAGCATCAGGCTTGCTTGGAAACTAAACACAAATAATAAGCTATCGGTATTTTATAACAGGCGCGTAGACAGACCTAATGAAGTTGATATTCGCATCTTCCCCAAATACGATGAACCTGAGGTTTTAAAAGTTGGCAACCCTACATTGCGGCCACAGTTTTCTCAATCAATAGAAGCAGGTTATACGTACAAATGGAAGTCGGGTAATATTTATACATCCCTTTATCATCGTATTACAGATGCAACCATTACTCGTATTGCAACAATTGTTCCTGGAAATACCCTTATCTATAATATATTTCAAAATGCTGGTAAAAGTCAGGCCACGGGAGCAGAAATGGTGTACCAGCAGGAAGTATCAAAAAGGTTTTCCTTTAATGCAAGTGCCACGATTTACCGAAATACGATACGCGCATTTACCATCTCTAATAAATACCCGGTTCCAACCATCTTTTCAATGCCTGAAGAAAATATTACTTCAGGAAATATCAAACTGAATACGTCCGTTAAATTACCAGGTCAATTCGATATTCAGACCAGCACAATCTGGTTAGCGCCTGATCTTATACCCCAAGGCCGCATTGAAAGCAGATTTTCTGTTGATATGGGTTTGAGAAAGCAGATACAAAAAGGCAGTGGAGAATTATTCCTGAATGGCACAGATATCTTTAACACGCTTCGAACAAGTAAAACAATCAGGGGTAATGGCTTTGTTTTAAGAAGTACCGATTATCTCGAAACACAGGTATTCAGATTGGGTTATTCTTATAAGTTCTGACCAAATAAGAATATTATTTCTATAAAAAAGCCCCGGAATATTATCCGGGGCATTATATAATTAAGCTTTATATCCTTCTTATTTGTACTGAGGCATCAAACTTTTTGCCAGTTCAGTCATCTTAGTGATGCCATCTTCAGGCAGGTTACCTTTTTTAAACTCAGCCAGTACATCAGGTAACTTGTTTTCCATTTCCATCAGGAAGTGTGCTTCAAACTCTTTCACTTTTTTCACCGCTACTTCACGTAACAAGCCTTGTGTACCCAGGTAAATAATCGCTACCTGCTTCTCTACTGAAAAAGGTGAATACTGTGCCTGCTTCAGGATTTCTACGTTACGCGCACCTTTATCCAATACCATTTTAGTAGCAGCATCAAGGTCACCACCGAATTTAGAGAACGCTTCCATCTCACGGTAAAGTGCCTGATCCAGTTTCAAAGTACCAGCTACTTTTTTCATGGATTTGATCTGTGCATTACCACCCACACGGCTTACCGAGATACCTACGTTGATCGCAGGACGGATACCAGCATTGAACAGGTTACCTTCCAGGAATATCTGACCATCGGTAATCGAAATTACGTTGGTTGGGATATAGGCAGAAACGTCACCCGCCTGTGTTTCAATAATGGGTAATGCTGTCAGCGAACCACCACCTTTAACCAGGTGTTTGATGGATTCCGGCAGATCGTTCATATTCTTAGCTACATCATCATTCGCAATTACTTTCGCTGCACGTTCCAGCAAACGGCTGTGCAGGTAGAATACGTCACCAGGATATGCTTCACGTCCGGGAGGTCTTCTCAACAACAGAGAAACTTCACGGTAAGCTACTGCTTGCTTAGACAGATCATCATAAATGATCAGTGCAGGGCGACCGGTATCACGGAAAAACTCTCCGATAGCGGCACCGGCAAATGGTGCGTAGAACTGCTGCGGAGCAGGATCTGATGCAGATGCTGCAACGATAGTGGTATATGCCATTGCACCATTATCAGCCAAAGTCTTCATTACACCGGCTACGGTAGAAGCTTTCTGACCAATCGCAACATATATACAGTATACAGGTTTACCTGCATCGTAAAATTCTTTCTGGTTGATGATGGTATCAATACAGATGGCTGTTTTACCAGTCTGGCGATCACCAATGACCAGCTCACGCTGACCACGACCTACAGGGATCATCGCATCGATTGCTTTGATACCAGTTTGTAATGGTTCTTTTACCGGCTCACGATAAATTACACCTGGCGCTTTACGCTCCAGTGGCATTTCGTACAAATCTCCGGTGATTGGACCTTTACCATCGATGGCTTCACCCAAAGTATTGATAACACGACCTACAACGCCTTCACCAACTTTGATAGAGGCAATTTTACCGGTTCTTTTTACTTTGGCTCCTTCTTTAATATCGCCGCTTTCGCCCATCAATACCACACCCACGTTGTCTTCTTCCAGGTTAAGGGCAATGGCTTTTACGCCACTTTCAAACTCTACCAGTTCACCACTGCGTACGCCGTTAAGGCCATATACACGGGCGATACCGTCACCTACCTGTAATACGGTTCCCACTTCTTCCAGATCGGCCGATACATTGAAATTGCTGAGCTGCTGTCTCAGTATCGCTGATATTTCATCGGGTTTAATGTCCACCATGATGTATTCTGTTTAATGATGATTTGTGATTGTTATTATCGTAACTGCTGAACATATAAGTTCTGCAGGAACTGTTTTTTGATGTCTTTCAGATCGCGCAAGATACTTGCATCAACCAGGTTATTATTAAATTCCAACACGAACCCACCAATAAGACTTTCATCGGTTTTGGTTTCGAGTTCAATATTGGCAAAGCTTTTTTCAGATTTTACCTTCTGCTCAATTGATTGCTTCAATTCTTCACTCACCGGAACAGCAGTGGTAAGCAGTACCTTATGAATGCCTTTCAGTGCATTATACTGATCAATAAATGCTTCTGCTATTTCTGGCAGATCACTTTCACGGCCTTTTTTTACCAGCAGGTTATTGAAAGAGGCGGTTAATGCACTTATTTTTCCAGTAGTAACAGCAGTGATGATACTGTTTTTCTGATCGGCTTTAATTACCGGGCTCTTCAACAGGTTTACAAAATCTCTGCTCTGTTTACAAACAGCCTGCAGGTATTTCATGTCGGCATACACTGCTTCGAGCTGACCTTTTTCTGTAGCGAGGTCAACCAGGCTCTTTGCATACCTTCCTGCTAAACGTGGATTCTGCATTTATTATTCAATTTGAAAATTTGAAAATTTGAAAATTTGAAAATTTTAGTGGCAATTAACTGGTTTGAAAATCTGCAAATGAAGGTTTCATCATTTTCAAATTTTCAAATTGCCACATTTTCAAATTAATTCAGCTTCACTCCTTCAGCCAGTTGCTTAATATAGCTTTCCTGTTCTGATTTGTTAGCCAGTTCTTTGCGTAATACCTTTTCTGCTACTTCAACCACTAATGAGCCTACCTGGTTTTTAACATCGGTAAGTGCTGCATTTTTCTGTTGGTTAATAGCTACCTGAGCATCTGCCACAATTCTGTCGTATTCGCTTTTGGCTTTATCTTTTGCATCGGCTACCATTTTATCGGCAGTTTCCTTTGCTTCTTTAATCATTTGTGCTCTTTCCTCACGGGCTTTTGCCAGCAATGCTTCGTTCTCACTCTGCATGGCAGCAATATCAGCCTTCATTTTGTCGGCTTTGCTCAGTGCATCTTCAATACCCTGTTCACGATCGTGAATGGCTTTCAGCATAGGCTTCCATGCAAAAGCACGCAATACAAAAAAGAGTACGATAAATGCAATGGTATTCCAGAATACAAGTCCGATATCGGGTAATACCAGCGGGTTGATTTCTAATAACATAAACGATGTTTATAACTGCGTTTGAAATTTCTTCTTAGAAATTATACGGACCCGCCGCCCTTTGCTTAAGGTCCGTATAAAATTAAATGGGTTACTTATTACCCAACAGGGCAACTACCACCGCAAACAGGGCAACCGCCTCTACGAAAGCCGCAGCAACGATCATGTTTGCACGGATGTCGTTAGCAGCTTCTGGCTGACGGGCAATACCTTCTACTGCACCTTTACCAATCTGACCGATACCGATTCCGGCACCGATAGCAGCTAAACCAGCGCCGATTGCGGCAACACTTCCTACTACCATTGTTTTATGTTTTAATTGTGAGTGAAAAAAAATTTATTAATGATGCGCTGCTTCATGGTGATGCTCTTCTGTAGCCATACCAATGTACATGGCGCTCAACATGGTAAAGATGTATGCCTGCAGGAAAGCCACAAGCAATTCAATCAATCCAATGAACACCGCAAAAGGCACAGCAATAGCAGATGCAAACACGGTTTTAAATATGAAGATCAGGCAGATTAAGCTCAGTACCAGAATGTGACCCGCTGTAATGTTCGCAAACAGTCGGATCATCAATGAAACAGGTTTGGTGAATACACCAATCAATTCAATAGGTGCCAGGAACAGTTTCATGCTCCAGTGCATACCAGGCATCCAGAAAATATGTTGCCAGTAACTCTTGTTTCCGTTCAGGTTTACCACGATAAACACAAACACGGCCAGGGTCATGGTAAATGCGATATTACCACTCACGTTGGCACCACCCGGGAAGAATGGAATAAGACCTAAGAAGTTATTGATTAAAATCAGGAAGAAAATAGTCAATAGGAAGGGCATGTACTTCGCGTACTTATGACCGATATTCGGTTTGGCTACCTCATCGCGTACAAAAAGTACGATGGGTTCCATAAATGACTGCAGCCCTTTGGGAGCAGATTTCACCCCTCTTTTACGGTAAGCACCACCTACAGTAAGAAATACCAGTAAAAGAATAGCAATGGAAACAAATAAAGAAGCTACGTTTTTCGTGATAGAGAAATCCCATAGTTTGGCGGTAGCTGTTTCATCGATACTGCCATCTGCATTCACCACTTTTACTTTCCCTTCGATGGTTTTGTAGTTATAGTTGCCGGCATACACCGCTGGTTCATGGTGCTCATCCATCAGCTTTGCGGAAGAAAATACTTCCAGACCCTTATCGGAATACAGAATCACCGGTAAAGGCAAGGTTGTATGACCCCATAAATGCCAGCTATGGTCGTCTTTAATGTGTTCGAGAATGGTTTCAGTTACATCAAATTCCTTTGCAGCATGACCCTCCGCAGCGGCATTACCGTGCTGTGGATTATCATTGGCATAGGAAACAGTAGAAAACAGCAATATAAAAAGGCTGAAAGTCGCTACCAGTAAAGATTTTACGCTCTTGCGGGTCATACCTGTCTCGAAATTTGCGGCAAAGATAGGGGTAAAGGGGGTGAAAACAGAAAGTAAAGCCCTTAAAACACAGAAAAAAATCAGTCCAGCTTATCCGGGTTATTTTCTACTATATTTTTGATTTTTTCAAGGTAAATCAGGTCGACCTGGTCCTTGGGTCTGTTAGCCGCTTTTTTAGATTCAATGAGGTGATTGATATGTAAAAAAGGTATTTTAATATTAGTAATTTCCGCAATGAATGCTTTTTTCAGGCATTCGTCAAACCCAAACCCTTCTAAACCTTTTACATCAATCATCAAATCCAGCCGAAAACCGTTATTCAGACTAAAATTGGTCCGACCCGGGATAAACTGGATCGTTTCAAGCATGTAATAGCCTATCTGACTGTATTTTTTCAATGCTTTTCGCAGGTTAGTCCTGTTTTCGGATGTGTCTTTAATCCAAACATCAATATCTTCCGTTGTTCGCTGAAATCCGTGTAGATTGGTTGCCACCCCTCCTATAATAATGATAAAGAACCCCTGCCTCGTTAAGGGCCGACCAAAATTCGAGCAGGTCGTCATCAAAAAAATCCATGACTATTCGGGTTGATCAGTTTCTCCGGAACGATGATGTGTAATTTTTGCCTTGCTTAACATGATATTCATTCTCATCAGTTTGGTCATCACCTGGAAACGTTCTGTATGCGTTCTCTTAAGGGCACGAAGTAATTGCTCTTCTTCAGAAGGACCATATAAAAAATGAGGCTCTTCAACTTTTGAAGGCTCTTTTTCATTCTGATTATTATCAGAAAAATTTGCAGGCATTTACTATACCAATACAGTCTTCTTCTTTTCAAACTGCATCTCATGCAATTTAGCATAAAATCCGCCTATTAACAAGAGCTCCTCATGGCTACCCATTTCTTTTATTTCACCCTTATCTAACACAATAATCTTATCTGCTTTGCGTATGGTAGACAACCTGTGAGCAATAACAATAGACGTTCTGCCTGAGATGAGTTGGTCAATCGCTTTTTCAATCAGCATCTCACTTTCTGTGTCAATAGAAGAAGTGGCTTCATCTAGAATAAGAATAGAAGGATTGTACAATAATGCGCGGATAAATGATAATAACTGTCGCTGGCCCAGACTCAGCGTGCTTCCTCTCTCCATCACATTATAATCATACCCACCCGGAAGCCGCATAATGAATTCATGCACCCCAATCATTTTCGCAGCTTCTTCTACCTGTTCTTTTGTAATGGCAGGATTGCGTAAAGTGATATTATCCATCACCGAGCCGGAGAAAAGAAATACATCCTGTAATACCACGCCAATACTTTTTCGCAGTCTGTCGATATTGTAGGTATTAATATTAATTCCATCGATCCTGATTTCTCCATGTTGTACCTGGTATAACCTGTTCAGCAAACTGATGATCGATGTTTTTCCGCTTCCGGTATGACCTACCAGCGCTACGGTTTCACCAGCTTTTACCTGGAAGCTGATATTCCTGAGCACATACTGTTCATCGGTATAGGCAAATGAAACATTGTCGAGTTCTATATCACCCCTGATATGTTCGGGTTGATGGGTACCATAATCTGCAGCTGTAATTTCATCGCGATTATCCATCACTTTAAACACTCTTTCTGCTGCTACCATACCCATTTGTAACACATTGAATTTATCAGCGATAACACGTAACGGACGAAATATCTGGTTGAGATAAAGAATAAAAGCCATCAATAATCCGGGACTGGTGGCTGCAGGTTTTCCCGCTATCCACCATACCAGTAAACCCGTACTTAAGGCCAGCACAACTTCCACCACGGGAAAGAAAACAGAATAAGCAAAAATGGCTTTGATATTGGCATTACGGTGTTCGGCATTGATTTTTTGAAACTTATTCATCTCCCGGTCTTCTGCCGCAAATGCCTGCACCACCTGCATTCCAGTAATATGTTCCTGTACAAAAGCATTCAAACTGGCTACAGCATTTCTTACGCTGATAAAACTTTTGTTGACACTTTCCTTGAAATAATAAGTAGCAATGATCATAATGGGGAAAGGTGTCAGGCAGATCAACGTCAATTGCCAGTTTTCCCAGAACATCACACCCAGTGTTACCACAATCACCAGTATATCGGCAATAATGGGGATAAGCCCGTCAGAAAAAATATCATTGATCCTTTCAATATCATCAATGGTTCTTGTTGTTAAAGTACCTATTGGGGTTTTATCGAACTGGCGAAGATTCAGACCCAGTATTTTTCTGTAGGTGGCGATCCGCATATCTCTTACCACATGCTGACCCATAGATGCGGTCATAAAGGTGAACACAAAACGTATGGCCGTTTCCACAAAAAGAAATACAATCTGAAATAAAGTCACCGCAATGATAAAACGGCTGGCATCAGATAAATCCGGACTGAATAATAAACTGTCTAGCCATCCCGGTACAGCTATTGCTTTGCCGGTGGCTTTATCAACCGTTAGCTGAATTAAATAAGGTCTGATGGGTGCAAAAACAGCCATGATGACCGCCAGTATGATACTGACGTAAAAACTGGTACGGTAAGGCCGCACAAAGAGGAACACTCTTGACAATAAGGAAAAATCGAAGACTTTCTTTTTGCTCGTTTCAGTCATGACAGGTGCCAAAGTTAACAACTAAGGCGGGGTAGTGGTTACCGATGCTGTAAAATTTAGTTAAGATAGGAGGCGTGAATGGTCAATGGTGAATAAGAACATTCTCCTATTCGCCATTGGCCATTCAGCATTCACGATTTCGTATATTCGTACTCAGATATGGAGCAAGCGCAAGAAATACCGGTTGAAGCGGCATTACCCAAGTATAATCTGAATCCCGAGCAGGAAAAAAATGAGATCATCAGGCATTACCGTGCTTTATTACGCAGCCTGAAATCGAAATTGAAAAAAGGCGATAAGGAGCTGGTTCGTCATGCTTTTGAAATGGCGGCCGATGCGCATAAAACCATGCGGAGAAAAAGCGGTGAACCTTATATCCTTCATCCGATTGCCGTGGCCATGATTTGTGTGGAAGAAATTGGTCTGGGTGTGCGAAGCACCATTTGCGCATTACTGCACGATACGGTAGAAGACACAGATATTTCCCTGGAAGATGTGGAAAGAGAGTTTGGTACCGAAATCGCCCGTATTGTTGATGGGCTCACCAAGATTTCCACGGTGATGGATACCAACACTTCACAACAGGCCGAGAATTTTAAAAAGATATTACTCACGCTTACCGATGACCCGCGCGTCATCCTCATTAAACTGGCCGATCGTTTACACAATATGCGTACGCTCGACCATATGAAGCGGGAGAAACAATTAAAAATTGCTTCTGAAACGGTTTGGGTATACGCACCACTGGCCCATCGGATGGGTTTATACAGCATTAAAACAGAACTGGAAGACCTGTCCATGAAATACATGGAGCCCGAAGCTTACAGGGATATCGCCAAAAAACTGGCGGAAACCAAACGTGAAAGAACCAGGTATATCAATGAATTTATTCGACCGATAAAAGACAAGATGCAGGCGGCCAATTTCAACTTCGAAATTTATGGTCGTCCCAAAAGCATTCACTCTATCTGGAATAAAATCAAAAAGAAAGGAGTGGCTTTTGAAGAAGTATACGACCTCTTTGCTATTCGTGTGATCCTCGATTCACCAACCGAAAAAGAAAAAGAAGATTGCTGGAAAGTGTATTCCATGATCACCGATGAATACAATCCGTCTCCCGAACGTTTACGCGACTGGCTCAGTAATCCCAAAAGCAATGGCTATGAAGCATTGCATACCACCGTAATGGGCCCACAGGGTAAATGGGTGGAAGTACAGATTCGTACCAAACGAATGAACGAAATTGCCGAGAAAGGTCTGGCCGCCCATTACAAATACAAGGAAGGCAGTAATGATGAGGACCGCTTCGATAAATGGTTTGGCCAGATACGTGAAGTATTGAGTACACAGGATACTGAAGGGGTTGATTTTCTGCAGGATTTCAAAACATCTTTTCTCGCCGAAGAAATTTATGTGTACACACCAAAAGGTGAAGTAAAAATGTTGCCTACAGGCAGTACGGCACTGGATTTTGCCTTTTCTATTCACTCGGCCATTGGTTCCAAATGTATTGGTGCCAAAGTGCATCATAAGCTGGTGCCCATCAGTCATAAATTACGCAGCGGCGACCAGATAGAAATTATTACCAGTAACAAACAAAAACCTTCTGAAGACTGGTTGGGTTTTGTGGTAACGGCTAAAGCGCGGAACAAAATCAAAGATGCGCTCAGAGAAGAAAAAAGAAAAGTAGCAGAAGATGGCAAATATGTGTTACAGCGCAAACTGGAGAGTATGGGCGCCGCATACAGTCAGTATAATATTGAAGAGCTGGTACAGTTTTATAAACTTCCTTCCTCACTCGACCTGCATTATAAGATTGCCACCAAAGTCATTGACCTGAAAGAACTCAAAGACTTCCAGGTATTGGGCGATAAAGTTGAAATACCCAAACCCAAACCCGTTATCCAGGAACTTGCTGTAGATGCTACCCAGAAAACCTATGGCAAAAAAGATTCGGAACTGATCATTTTTGGTGAGAGCAGCGACAAAATCATGTATTCACTGGCCAAATGCTGTAACCCCATTCCGGGTGATGATGTATTTGGTTTTGTAAGTACAGGTAAAGGCTTAATCATTCACCGGACCGGTTGTCCGAATGCCGCCCAGTTACTGGCCAATTATGGACACAGGGTAGTAAAAACAAAGTGGGCGAAGAACAAGGAAATTTCTTTCCTCACCGGTTTGAAAATTGTAGGATTGGATGATGTGGGCGTTATCAATAAAATTACCAATGTCATCAGCGGCGATCTCAGGATCAATATTGCAGGTTTAACCATTGAATCGAGAGAAGGTTTGTTTGAAGGCACCATCAAAGTATTCGTTCACGATAAAGAAGAACTGGAAGAACTGGTAATACGCCTCAAATCACTGAATGGTATACAAACAGTTGATCGTTTTGATGCAGAAACGGAGGGTAAATAAGTCAAAATGAAAAAGTCAAAAGTCAAAAACATATCCTGCTTTTTTGACTTTTGACTTTTTCATTTTGACTTTTGAATTTCAATACTGCTTCTCCCGAAAAATAATCCCAGCCAAACACAACAAAGCCCAAACTATCTCCTATTTTTGCCGCGATTCAAAGCAATACTATGGTCGACGTTATACTTGGGTTACAGTGGGGTGATGAAGGAAAAGGAAAGATTGTTGATTACTTCGCACCGGAATACGATATCATCGCCCGTTTCCAGGGTGGTCCGAATGCCGGACACACTTTATATGTAGAGGGCAAAAAGATGGTTCTTCACCAGATACCATCTGGTATTTTCCACCAGAATACGGTGAATATTATCGGAAATGGTGTGGTACTTGACCCGGTAACCCTCAAAAGAGAATGTGATGCAGTAGCTGCTTATGGGGTAGATGTACGCAAGAATCTTTTTATCTCGCAGAGAACCAATATTATTGTTCCCACACACCGTGCATTAGACAAAGCTTCCGAATTACAAAAGGGTGAATCAAAAATCGGTTCTACCTTAAAAGGTATCGGACCGGCTTATATGGATAAAACAGGCAGAAATGCCCTGCGTGTAGGAGATATTCTGCATCCTAATTTTTCCAAACAATACAATGACCTGCGCACCAAACACCAGGTTTTACTCAATAATTTCAATTTCAACGAAGATATTTCAGCCTCTGAAGAGGAATTTTTTGAGGCATTGGAATTCCTGAAGACATTGAATGTAATTAATTGCGAATATTTCATCAACGATAGTATCAGCAAAGGCAAAAAAGTATTGGCCGAAGGCGCACAGGGAAGTATGCTGGATATTGATTTCGGCACTTTCCCCTTTGTAACTTCTTCCAATACCACTTCAGCAGGTGTTTGTACCGGTTTAGGCGTATCGCCCAGACAGATTAAAGAAGTATTGGGTGTAACCAAAGCCTATTGTACCCGTGTAGGTGGCGGACCCTTCCCTACCGAATTACATGATGCCACTGGCGAGGAATTGCGCAAGATTGGAAGTGAGTTTGGTGCCACTACAGGCCGTCCACGCCGTTGCGGCTGGATTGATCTGGTTGCACTCAAGTTTGCTTGTATGATCAATGGTGTATCTAAAATCATCATGACCAAAGCAGATGTACTCGACAGTTTCAACGAATTGAATGTTTGCACCGCATATAATATGGATGGCAAACAAACAACTGAAGTGCCTTTCCAGATGTCGGGAATAGATATTCAACCTGTCTGGAAAAGTTTCGCAGGCTGGAATATCGATACAACCGGTATTAAAGAAGCAGCAGCTTTGCCTGAAACAATGTCAACTTATATTGATTTTATTAATAATTATGTGGGTGCGCCTATTAAATTTGTATCCAATGGCCCCGGCCGGGATCAGATTGTAAGATTGTAGTTTGTGGCACCGCATTTGTAACAGAAAAATTTTTTTGGTTAATAAGAATTTGCGTTGAAATTTTACGCAGTTAATCTTATTGGAATATGGCAGAAAGATCTGATAAGGATAAAAAATCCTCAGCCCCTAAAAAAGCAGCACCTAAAAATGCTGACGAGAAACCGTCTTCAAAAAGCAAGAAGCAAATGGAAGACGATGATGATGATTTGGATGACGATGATGATGAAATGGATGTAAAACCTTCCGCTAAAAAATCTGCATCGAAATCTGCATCGAAAAAATCGAAAGATGACGACGATGATGACGATGATGTTGAAGAAGAAGGAGATGATGATTGGGAAAAAGCAGAAGAAGACGAAGAATGGGATCCGGACTTCGATGAATTTGATATTCCCAAAAGTAAAGGCAAGAAAACCGGCGGCGCCAAGAAAAAAGGCGACGAAGATGACGACGATTTTAAATTGGATGAAGACTTCAAAGAATTTGATCTCTTCAACGATAAAAGCGGCGGATTTGATGATGATGACGACGATGATTTCTAGATCGTCTTAAACCAACAGCCTATCACTCATTCTTTTCCGATAACAGATAGCAAAGAATGTAAAGAACAAATGTTGAACTGGTCAAACCGGTTCAACATTTGTTCTTTTCTGGATAACCACCAGTACCAGCAAAATAATGCTACTGTTGAATGTCTTGCAGCCTGTGGCACTATCACACGAACTGCTGCAAATGCCCGTTTTGCAGATCTCGATATATTTCTGCAACAGCATAAAGGCCGATGGATTTTCGGCCATATATCTTATGATAATAAAAACGAGGTAGAGGCACTTAGCTCCTCTCATCCCGATTCCATTCAGTTTCCTGATCTTTTCTTTTTTGTTCCGGCAGTGATATTAAAACTTCAGCATGAACAACTCGAGATTACCTGTTACGATCAACGTACCCCGGAAGATATTTACAGTGAAATAATGGCAGTGGTACCTCTTAAGCCGGTTAGAACACCTGCATTAAATATACAGTCGCGTCTTAGCAGAAATGAATACATACACATCATTCAACAACTCAGGCAACATATACTGCGTGGCGATTGTTATGAAATAAATTATTGCCAGGAATTTTATGCCACGGATGTACAAATAGATCCTTTATCGCTTTACCAGCAATTAACAGCAATTTCTCCCAACCCGTTTGCCTGTTATTATAAACACGAAAGCCAATACCTGCTTTGTGCCAGTCCAGAAAGATTTTTACAAAAAAAAGGAAGCACACTGATATCACAACCCATCAAAGGCACCATCCAGCGAAACCTGCAAAACAAAGAAGCAGATCTTCAACTGCTGAAAGACCTCAAAAAAAGTGAGAAAGATAAAAGTGAAAATGTGATGGTGGTTGATCTGGTACGTAACGATCTTAGTAAGGTTTGCAAAGAAGGATCTGTGCATGTAAGTGAGTTGTTCGGTATTTATAGTTTTCCGCAAGTGCACCAAATGATCTCAACCGTAGAAGGTGAACTGGATGAAACTGTTCTATTCTCTTCCATACTGAAAGCCTGTTTCCCCATGGGTAGTATGACCGGCGCACCCAAAAAAAGGGTGATGGAACTGATTGAACAATATGAAAAAACAAGACGGGGCCTCTATTCCGGAGCCGTAGGTTATATTGACCCCAATGGCGATTTCGATTTCAATGTGGTCATCAGGAGTATGCTCTACAATGCAAATAATGCATATCTCGGTTACCAGGTAGGTGGCGGAATTACTTTTTACAGTGATCCGGAAAAGGAATATGAAGAATGTTTGTTGAAAGCAGCAGCCATCAGAAAAGTGCTGCAGGCAGAATGATTATTTTGAAACGGCAGTACCTTCCAACAAGGCTTTTACCGACTCCATCAGTAACTGTTGCTTTTTAGCGAGGAAAACGGCTTCCTTATCTTTCAGGATACGCATGGAGTATTTCTTTCCTTCCGCCAGTGTTTTATCAAAACCTGGATTCCAGCGATTAAACTGGTTCAGATCCATCAATAATGAATTGGTTACCACTAGGGAATTATACCGTCCGCTGACTTCAACCACAGCGCTATTATTAATTTCTTCCTGACTTAATACCACTTCGGCACTGGTTTGCATGGCCGCTTTTTTCATTTCTGTTTCGGCTGCGGTCATGGTGGTCCATCCCCCACTTCCTTCAAATACATAATGGGTACCGATGAATTTTTTTACGTGGTTACGTGTTTCTTCCGGCAAATGGTATTGCAGGTCCCAGAAATCTTTGCTACCCGACTTCCTGATGGCCTGTTTTACCCGACCCGCACCTGCATTATAGGCTGCTACTACGAGTAACCAGTCATTGAATTCAGCATAGAGTTCCCGCATCAGCTTAGCGGCTGCATGGGTACTTTTATAATAATCGGTACGGTCGTCAATATTACCTACCCTTAATCCAAATCTTTTGGCCTCATAAGGCATCAACTGCCATGGGCCCGCTGCCCCCGCCCATGAAACAAGGTTGGCTCCGAGTGAGCTTTCAATAACGCTCAGGTATTTCATTTCACGGGGTAAACCGTAAACGGTTAAAATATTATCGTAGAGATCGAAATAAGGCTTGCCCCAGCTTTTCATTTTCTCCAGGTGTTCACCATGTTTTCTTACATATTCCTGTACAAAAGCCACTGCTCTAGGGTTTAACTGACCGGCATAGGGCTTTGATGCATCAAAACGATTGTTGGCAAAAAGGCTTTTAAAAGACGTTTTATCGTTTAAGGAATCCGAAAAGGATTGGGAAGTATTTCCCGGATCAGTGGTAAATGACATGATACCAAGGCTACCGGCTACAAAAGCAAAGCCTATCAGCAGGGTCTTGCTGATGCTTATATGACTTTGTAAACTGATACCAAACCATTTCATTGACTGATGATCTATTTATTGTTGAAAAACCTGCAGTTGGGTTAGGGTTGCCGGAAGCAATTTGAACGGCTAAGCCAGTTCCATAAACTGCTTCGAAAGACGCAGCAAAGATACCTCATCGAACTGAGAAGTCATAATCTGGAGCCCGAAGGGCATTCCGTTGGGGTGTTTGAACAATGGCACCGAAATAGCCGGTATGCCCACGAGGTTGGCAAATACAGTATAAATATCTCCCAGGAACATCGCCACCTGGTCGTTTTGCATCTCACCTATCTTGAATGCGGGGGCAGGAACAGTAGGCGAAATAATGGCGTCGTACTGTTGAAAAATGGCCTGCGTTCGGGTATGCAACATAGTTCTAACCTGTTGAGCCTTAGTGAAATAGGCGTCGAAATATCCCGCACTTAATACAAAGCTGCCCAACATGATTCGACGTTTCACCTCTTTTCCAAAACCTTCTGAGCGGGAGCTTTTATACAAGGCATTCAGGTCCTCAAAATGCAGGTCTGAGCGATGTCCAAAACGTACCCCATCAAACCTCGAAAGATTGCTGGAAGCTTCTGCGGTAGTGAGGATATAATATGTTGGGACTACATATTCAAGCAATTCAAAATCAACCGGTTCTACAATATAGCCCTGCTCTGTTAATTTTTTGATAAAGGCTTCTGTTGCTACCCTGATGGCCGGATCGAGTCCTGCGTGTTCCAGTGCTTCCTTGAAATAGGCAATTCTTTTAGGCGTAGCTGCCTTGTCGGCTAATGCATTGCTATAATCGGGTACTGCTGTATCGGAAACGGTACTGTCGAAATCATCTGCGCCTGCAATTACCTGTAAAGTGATGGCCACATCCTCTACACTGGTCCCAAAAATACCAATCTGGTCAAAGGAAGAAGCATAGGCAATCAGCCCATAACGCGAAATACGGCCATAGCTGGGTTTAAGACCAATGATGCCACAGAAATCTGCGGGCTGACGTACAGAGCCTCCAGTATCACTTCCCAGGCTGATCATACAATGTCCGGCCTGAACAGCTACGGCAGAACCACCCGAAGAACCACCGGGTACCCTTGTAGTATCCAGTGCATTTTTTACTGCACCATAGGCAGAATGCTCATTGGTACTACCCATGGCAAACTCATCGCAGTTCTGACGGCCAATGATGATGGCTCCGGCTTCTTTTAAGCGGGCCGTTGCGGTTGCGTCGTATATAGCGGTAAAATCTTTTAAAATATGGGAAGCGGCAGAGACAGGATGATCCTTATAGGAGATTACATCTTTCAAACCAACTACTACACCATGCAGGGCTGTAAGGGGTTTACCTTCCGAGCGCGATGCATCGAGTTGTGCAGCAAGAGCAAGTGCTTCCTCTTCATAAACGCTAAGCCAGGCGTTGAGTTCCGTATCACGCCGTATAGTATCTACATAAAAACGAACGGCCTCCACACAGGTGGTTTGGCCGTTCTGTAATGCGATATGATAGTCTTTGATTGTGCTGAAGCGAAACAAAGGCTAAGAGGCTTTTGAAATGAATACTTATTGTGCAGCCTGGTCTTTCTCCTTGATACCGTCTTCGATCTCTTTCTTCACGTTATTCTTGGCATCATTAAACTCACGGATACCTTTACCCAGACCACGCATAAATTCAGGGATTTTTCTGCCACCGAAGAGGATCAATACTGCCAATACAATAACAATCCATTCACTTCCACCGGGCATTCCAAAAAGTAATGTAGACAACAACATTGTTTGTAATTTTTGTAGACTTCAAAAGTAAAACAAATTTGCTACCAAACTAAAAAACAATTGATAAGGACAACAAAAAAGCGGAAGCCGGTTTACACCAACTTCCGCTTTTAATATGGTTAAGCAGATTTGCTTAGAAACGTTTTTCTTTAATACGTGCACTCTTACCACTACGCTCACGCAGGTAATACAATTTAGCACGACGTACTTTACCAGTTTTGTTCAATACGATAGAATCGATATTGGGCGACAGGATAGGGAACAAACGTTCAACACCTACACCATCAGAAATTTTACGCACGGTAAAAGAAGCAGTAGCGCCATTACCCTGCATTTTGATCACATCGCCACGAAAGCTCTGGATACGCTCTTTACCACCTTCAATAATCTTATAGTTTACAGTGACATTGTCACCTGCTTTAAACTTAGGATGCTCCTTCTTTACAGTTAACTGCTCGTGTACAAACTGAACTGCTGCGTTCATAACTTTTAATTTTTGCGGACGGCAAAGGTAAGGAGGGAGTGGGGATTCTCCAAAAGTTTTTGAGCTGTTAGCTATCAGCTACTAGCTCCTAGCCATCAGATTTTATTTTATTGATAAAAGCCAGGAGCATCTTCTGCTCTTCTGATAGTTTATAAAGTATTGATTTACTTATATTTATATCTCCGTAACACAATGCTTCCGCCAGTAATATATGCGTTTCCAACTCATAACTGGAGCCAAGTGATATTTCAAGAAAATGAGCATATTCTCTTGCACTTTTCCTGCTACTTCCCTCCGCAATATTGGCAGGTATTGAAACCGCTGCTCTTGTAATCTGGTTTACTAGGGCATATTTTTCTTCCTTCGGAAAAACAGATACAAGAACATAACATTCTTTCGCAATATCAAAACCTAATTGCCAGACTTTGAGTTTTTTAAAATTTATCATGCTTTTTAGCTACAATAATAAAGAAAGCCACTTCGATACAAACGAAGCGGCTCTCTATTATATCGTAAGCTAGAAGCTAGCAGCTAATAGCAAGTAGCTTTCCTTTCTACCTGGCTACATTCACCGCCCTCTTCTCCCTGATTACCGTTACTTTAATCTGTCCGGGATAGGTCATTTCAGTTTGAATTTTCTGGGCTATTTCGAAGCTGAGTTTATCGCTCTCACCATCGGTTACTTTTTCTGCTTCTACAATTACGCGCAATTCTCTTCCCGCCTGGATGGCATAGGCTTTTTCAACACCCTGGTAGGCCAAAGCCAGATTCTCGAGATCCTTGATTCGCTGTAAATATTGTTGCATGATTTCTCTACGTGCGCCCGGACGTGCACCGCTGATAGCGTCACAAGCCTGAACAATGGGAGAAATCACATATTGCATTTCCATTTCATCGTGGTGGGCACCAATAGCATTTACCACTGCTGGGTTCTCACCATATTTCTCAGCCAGTTTAGCCCCCAGCAAAGCGTGGCTCAGTTCAGTTTCTTCATCTGGCACTTTACCAATATCGTGGAGTAAGCCAGCTCTTTTAGCCAGCTTAGGGTTCATACCCAGTTCAGCAGCCATGATGCCACAGAGATTGGCTGTTTCGCGGCTGTGCATCAACAGGTTTTGTCCGTAAGAAGAACGGAAACGCATTTTACCAACAATACGAATCAGTTCTTTGTGCAGACCATGAATACCCATTTCAATAACGGTACGCTCACCTATTTCCATCACCTGTTCTTCTAACTGGCGACGGGTTTTCTCTACCACTTCTTCAATACGAGCAGGGTGAATACGTCCGTCTGCTACCAGTCTTTGTAAACTCAGACGGGCTATTTCTCTTCTCAACGGATCGAATGAAGAAAGAATGATGGCTTCGGGTGTATCATCCACAATCAGGTCAACACCTGTTGCAGCTTCGATGGCACGGATATTACGACCTTCGCGGCCAATGATCTGACCTTTTATTTCATCTGTTTCCAGGTTGAAAACTGTTACCGTATTTTCAATGGTTTGCTCAGCAGCGGTTCGCTGGATGGATTGAATAACAATCTTACGTGCTTCCTTATTGGCTTTCTGCTTGGCATCTTCAATGATTTCCTGCTGCATGGAAAGCGCTCTTGTTTGAGCTTCCTGACGCAGGCTTTCAATCAATTGGGCACGGGCTTCGTCTGCACTCAGACCCGCAATTTTCTCCAGGCGGCGTATATGTTCTTCCTGGTGCTTCTCCAGTTCAGTACGCTTCAGGTTAACTACTTCAATCTGGCGGTTGAGGTTTTCTTTGATCGCCTCATTTTCTTTGATCTGTTTGTCTAAAGCCGCTTCTTTCTGGTTAATCGCCATTTCCTTCTGCTTGGCGCGGTTTTCCGACTCGCTGATTTTGCGGTTACGGTCATTTACCTCACGTTCATGTTCAGCTTTCAGTTGAACAAAACGTTCTTTGGCCTCCAGCTGTTTCTCTTTTTTAAGGGTTTCGGCCCTGAGTTCGGCTTCTTTGAGGATGTTTTGTGCCTGTAAATGGGCTTCGTCGACCTGTTTTTGGGTGTTTTTGGCAAAAATGAATTTACCTGCTATTAAACCCACGATCAATGCTGCGGCTCCTGTTATTATTGAGACAATCATGTCCATTTTGTTGGTCAATTTTTAAAAAATTCAAAATCATTGGTTCACAATTACACATCACAATTTACCATAATAGGTAAACGGATAGAAGCGAAGATAATTAAATGTGTAGAAGAAACGCGAATTAAGAAGAGGAAAGTCTGTAAGGGATAGGGAAAAGTGAGTAGTGAGTAGTCAGTAGTGAGTGTTTAACCCTTACGCACTACCGACTACTCACTACCCACTCCTTCCATAGCCTTATCAAGCTGACGGCTAAGGTTACCCAGTTTATCGGCGGCTTCCTGCCATTTGACGAGTTCTATACCACTTTGATTTTGTTCGGTGGCAAACCAAAGCAGTACCATCGCAACATAGTCCTGCATATCCTTACCAGCCAGGTTATTGCGGAACTCGGTAATCTTATCGTTGATGAGATTGGCTGTTTTACGGACCATCTCCTCATCGGCAGCTTCAATACGCAGTCTGTAACTGCGATCGGCAATGACAATATTAACAGGTATCAATTCTGCCATAAGATCAGGTATTTAATAAGGCCAGACATTTATCAATTTCTTTCAGGTAACCGTTGATGCGTTTTTCGAGCAACTGTTTTTCTTCCGGAGAATGCGCTGAAGTACCCAGTTTTAATGCGTCGACCTGTTGCTGAAGCGCATGCACATATTCATCACGTTGCTGTAACTGTTGCTGGCTTTTCTCCAGCTCTTTCTGTAATCGCTGGTTCTCCCTGGTCAGCACCTGGTGACTCTTCAGCAACAACTGAAGCTTATCCTGTACGGCTTTTATGTGCAGATCCAGATCTACCATCTCTCTAAGTTAACTTCATTTTTAAGCGTTACTGCATTTTTAGTGCACGAGTTATGCACGGGGTGAATGGTGAATGGTCAATCGTGAATATGTTCTCTATCTTACGCCCCAAAAAAAATAATTGACCATTGACCATTGACCATTGACCATTGACCATTGACCATTGACCATTGACTATTGACTATTTCCTTATCTCCGCCCCTAATTCCTTCTCCAGACCCTGAATGAGCTTACTCATCATGGCATCGGCTTCTTTATCGGTGAGGGTTTTATCTTCATCCACAAAAGTAAAACTGATGGCCATCGATTTTTTCCCTGCTCCCAGTTTATCGCTTTCAAACACATCAAACAAACGCATATCCTGTAAACGGGAGAGTTTCAGTTTCTGCACTACATTTTCAATAGCCGCATAAGTAGTGGTATTGTTTACTACCATGGCAAGGTCTCGCTGCATGGCAGGAAACTTGCTTACTTCCTGGTACACAATTTTTTGCTTGCGAACTGCTTTTGTAAGTGCTGCGTAATCAATATCAATAAAGACAACTGTTTGTTTGATATCAAATGCAGCAGCCGTTTTTTTGTCGACCTCCGTAACTGTTCCCACCTGTTGCTTACCAGCGAATAGAGTTAGAATATTCGCATTATTTTCCGACGGCTGTAACTGAACAGATGATATACCTGCCAATTGTACCACAGCTTTTGCAATTCCTTTCCCAAAATAAATATCGAAAGCACCTGGCTTTTCTCTCCAGCCTGCTTCGTGAGCCTGTCCGGTCAGATAAATACACAAATGTTCTGCTTCTGTATATTCACCCGCACCTGTTGTGGCATAGGTTTTACCAAATTCAAACAACTGCAGGTTTTGGTTTTTCCTGTTCAGGTTATAGGCAATGGTTTCCAGACCTGTTTCGAGCATGGAAGGTCTTAATACATCGAGTTCTGCACTCAGGTTATTGATCATCTTCACCGTAGCACCCAACACTTCTTCAGAAAAATATTTACTGTTGGTGATAGAGTTGGTGAGTATTTCAACAAAACCCAGTCCCACAAGATAACCGGCGATTTTGTCTTTTAACGCTTCCTTCATACCCAGTTGTTCTACTGCCGGACTAATGGTAATAGAAGTAGGTATATCAATATTATCCAACCCGTCGATCCTGATAATTTCTTCCACAATATCTGCGGGTATGCTGATATCGGGTTTGCTGTATGGTACTGCTACTGTTAACTCATCAATGTCTTCTTTCACAATTTCAAAACCCAGTGCTTTGAGAATACGTTTTACATTTTCGGGGTGATAATTTTTACCACTCAGTTTTTTAATGTAGTGATATTTTACTGCTACTTCTTTTTTAGGCTGTGGCTGCGGATACACATCTACTACTTCACTCGAAATAACACCACCTGCCACTTCTTTAATCAGCAATGCAGCTCTTTGCAATACCTGTACACAATTAGAAATATCTACTCCCTTTTCAAACCTGGTTGCAGCTTCTGTTCTCAAGCCATGACGCAATGAAGTTTTACGGATAGATACCGGATGAAACCAGGCACTTTCCAGGAAAATATTTTTTGTGGCACTATTCACGCCGCTTTTGATACCACCAAAAACACCCGCCAAACACATCCCTTCACTGGCATTGCAAATCATCAGGTCTTCCGACGATAATTTTCTTTCTTTTTCATCCAGTGTAATAAAGGAACTGCCTTCAGCCATGTTTTTGACAATCACCTCACTACCCGTAATGGCATCTGCATTAAAAGCATGCAGTGGCTGACCTGTTTCATGTAAAATATAGTTCGTGATATCTACAATATTATTGATGGGACGCTGTCCAATGGCCATCAACCGATTTTTTAACCAGTCGGGCGATTCTTTCACTGTTACCCCACTGATACTTACACCGGCATAACGTGGACATGCTTCCGTATTCTCCACTTTTACAGCGATGGGCAACTTATGATTATCAACTGAGAATGCATTACTGAAAGGCGTTACGGGTCTTGTCTCCTGCTCGTGATGTGTAAGATAGGCGCATACATCTTTTGCCACACCCAGGTGACTCATCGCATCCATACGGTTGGGGGTAAGACCTATTTCATAAATCCAGTCTGAATAAGGAGAAAAGAAATCAGCAGCGGGTTGCCCGGGTACTGCATCGGCAGGTAATACCATGATACCGTCGTGACTGGTGCCTACGCCAATTTCATCTTCGGCGCAGATCATACCATGACTTTCTATCCCGCGAATTTTAGCCACTTTCATGGTCAGTGGATCTCCATTAATTGGATAAATAGTAGTACCCACTGTTGCCAGCACTATTTTTTGTCCGGCAGCTACATTCGCCGCGCCACAAACCACCTGTAAGGGTGTTTCCCCGCCGATATTTACGGTCGTCACTTTTAATTTATCTGCATTGGGATGCGGCTCACAGGTAAGTACTTCACCTATCACCAATCCTTTCAGTCCTCCTTTAATACTTTCATAGGCTTCCAGGCTCTCTACTTCCAGACCAATTGCGGTCAGGATTTTGGATAAAGCTTCTGGTTCAATGGTACGGGGAAGATATTCACTCAGCCAATTGTAACTAATGGTCATATTCGGTTGCTCTTTTCGGGGCGTAAAAATAGGGATAATAAGCGGCAAAGCCGCTGGCTTTGGGCTGCCAGCCACTAGCTACCAGCTCCGAGCTGTTATTTAACGATATGTTGCTTGTATTCTGAAGGCATTTAATCTTAAAAAAAGATCCATCTGGCAGCTTTCTCCAGTTACGTTTTTTCTTCCTCCCCAACCCCCTTTTTCGAAAATATCTTTGTGCACACCGGTTTGTGCATTACCTGTGCTGAGCGGCGGAAAACTTTTGATTTTGGGGGATAAGCTTTGTAATTTGTGTGAATAGAGCGGTGAATAACCTGCGTGGAACTGTGAATAGCTGTGGATGAAAAATGGCAAAGAAAAATTTTAAGATGAAAAAATTCTACGCCATATTCGCTCCCCCTAACTGCCGAGGTAACAATTCCGTAACATGGAACCGCCACTGAGGATACGGATAGGTTTCTTACTAACAACCAATTAAAAGAAGCGCTACGAAGATGGACCTGACCAGCCTGAATAAAGACCGAAAAAGAAGAAAACCCGCAATAGACCTCAGTACCATGGTATATGGCAAAGTACCGCCACAGGCCAAAGAGCTGGAGGAAGCGGTATTGGGTGCCATCATGCTGGAGAAGAGTGCATTTGATACGGTTACCGAGATTGTAAAACCGGAATGTTTTTATGTAGAAGCACACCAGCTCATCTTCAGGGCCATGCAGGGCTTACAACAAAAAAGTATGCCCATCGATATCCTCACCGTGGTAGAGGAATTAAAAATGCGCGAACAATTAGATGTAGTGGGTGGCCCTTACTATGTTACCAAACTCACTAACTCCGTTGTATCTACTGCCAATATTGATGCACACGCACGTATTGTGTTACAGAAATTTATTCAGCGCGAACTGATACGCATCAGTGGTGAAATTATTGGAGATGCGTATGAAGACAGCACCGACGTTTTTGATTTGCTCGACGACAGCGAAACGAAAATGTTCAACATTACCAACAACTACCTCAAAAAGAATTTTGAAGACATAGGAAACGTACTCGCCAAAACCATCAACCGTATTGATGAGCTGCGTACCAAAACAGAAGATATATCGGGTGTGCCGAGTGGTTTTGCCACATTAGACCGTATTACCTACGGCTGGCAGCCAACCGATCTCATCATCCTGGCGGCACGTCCGTCTGTAGGTAAAACCGCATTCGCGTTAAACCTGGCACGTAATGCTGCCTTACATCCTACCAAACCCATTCCGGTTGGTTTCTTCTCACTGGAGATGAGCGCCGCACAGTTGGTACAGCGTATTCTGAGTGCAGAGAGTGAGATTAAAATGGAAAAGATCAGCCGCGGTAAACTGGAAGATTATGAGTACCAGCAATTACACAGCAAGGGTATTAAAAAACTGGAAACCGCTCCTATCTATATTGATGATACAGCAGCATTAAATATTTTCGAGTTTCGTGCAAAAGCCCGCCGACTGGTAAACAAACACAATGTAGGCATCATCATTATTGACTACTTACAGTTGATGAGTGGTAGTGGCGACCGTAACAATAACCGTGAACAGGAAATCAGTAATATCTCCCGAAACCTGAAAGCACTTGCAAAGGAACTGGGCATTCCCATCATTGCACTAAGCCAGTTGAGTCGTGCCGTGGAAACACGTAAGGAAAGCAAGATGCCTCAGTTGAGTGACCTTCGTGAATCGGGTGCCATTGAACAGGATGCCGATATGGTCATGTTCATTTATCGTCCGGAATACTACGAGGTAATGAACAATGAAATGGGCGAAAGCACGCATGGCGAAACACATATCCGTATAGCCAAACACCGTAATGGTTCGCTCGAAACCATAAAACTGCGCGCCAAACTGGAGATACAGAAATTTGAAGAATGGGAAGCAGATGGTGGCGGATTTGGCGGCGGCAACTGGAAACCTGTTGCACCAGGCACTTTACCCACCAGCGGCGGATCGGCAGCAGGCGGCGATGCCGGCAAACTCTTTATACAAAAAGGCAGCAAAATGAATGGCGGCGATTTTGATGAAGGATTTGACGCAGACAATGACGCGCCCTTTTAAATAAGCAATAAGAAATAAGCTTGCCCTGAGTTTATCGAAGGGAAATCAGTAATAAGAAAGTATTTGCATAACCATGTCGTTACCTTATTTCTTTGAACCCTCTGTTGCATTTACTTCCACGCATTTTCAGTTGAGTGAGGAAACAAGTAAACATTGTATCCAGGTATTGCGCATGAAATCGGGTCAACTGCTTGAACTTACCAATGGAAAAGGTAGTTTATATACGGCGAGTATTGCCCAGGAAGATAAAAGGCATTGTACAGTAGTGCTTGAAAAAGAAACCATTGTTCCCGCACCTGAAAAACAAATCAGTATTGCCATTTCGCTTTTAAAAAATACCAGCCGCTTTGAATGGTTTTTAGAAAAAGCTACCGAGATTGGTATCACTGAAATCATTCCACTCATTTGTTCACGTACAGAACATACCCGTTTTCGTTTCGACCGTATGCAGCAGATATTGATAGCTGCCATGTTACAAAGCCAGCAGAGCTGGTTACCAATTTTACATGAACCGGCAAAACTTGCTTCCTATATAGCAACCGCCACTCAGACACAAAAACTGATTGCGCATTGCGAGGAAAACCAGAAGACATCATTAGCGGGTATTAGAACAGCCAACAACGCAGTTCTGCTGATTGGTCCGGAAGGCGATTTTACACCACAGGAAATTACGGAGGCTTTGAACAAAGGTTTCTTACCTGTTTCTCTTGGAAATACCAGGTTAAGAACGGAGACTGCGGGTATTGTAGGGGCTACACTTCTTTCGATAAAATAAATGGCCACTGAGGGCACAGAATAACACTGAATATTTCTGTGTCGTTCTGTGCCCTCAGTGGCCATTACATTTATCACATCTCTTTCGTATATTCATCATATGAGCAAAGCACTGATCATTTCTTCTATATTTCTAGCACTATTATGTTATTCCTGCAAAAATGGTAAAAGCAGAAAACCTGTTATCCGCGACACCAGCATTACCAGAACAACCTCCTTCAATAATCTTTTCATGGACAGTTCCAAACTGTCTGATTTTTTAGGCAGTCATCCGGAGTACAAAAGCTTCACCGAACAGTTCAACGATTTTTATAAAGACCGAAACTATGCTTATGCCTGGTTCGATTCTGCTGGCTTAGCAGAACAGGCACTCAACTTCAACAACCTTCAGCAAAACTATATCAGCAGTTTTTCTGACAGCAGTATTTACAATCCCCTACTCGATTCTTTATTACAAAGTTTGCAGCAAAATGATGCAAAGAAAAAAATAGCTAACACCCGGCTACTTGAAACAGAGCTTTTATTAACCGGTCAGTTTTTTCAATATGCTGCCAAAGTATACAAAGGCAGTGATATTGATGCCGCAGAACTTGGCTGGTTTATCCCACGAAAAAAAATAGACCTGCATGCCCTGCTCGATTCAACGCTTTTGCATAAATCAGCAGATGCTTATGCACCGCAAAACAGCCAGTACAAAAGGTTACAACAATTTGTACAAACCTATAGCCGGCTCAGTAAAGAAAATGGCTTCGACTCTATTCCTTCTCTAAAAAAATCATTGCGAAAAGGAGATTCCTCAGAAATAGTTACAGTGATAAAAAAACACTTACAGTTACTGGGTGATCTCCCGGAAAATGATGGATCTCCGATTTTTGATACAAGCCTTGTAATTGCCACCAAACAATACCAGCGCAGAATGGGTCTCACTGAAGATGGTGTTATTGGGAATAAAATGATTGCAGAACTAAACGTGCCTATGAAACAAAGGCTGCGACAGATACTCATTAACCTCGAACGACTTCGCTGGATGCCACCTGAAAAAGATACCAACTACATCCTGGTAAATATCCCCGAATTCATGATGCATGTGTACGATAGCGGCAGACTTCAGTTTAATGTTAATGTCATCGTTGGTACGGCTGCCAATAGTACCGTTATTTTCAACGACCGATTACAATACATTGTGTTCAGTCCATACTGGAACGTTCCGGAAAGCATTGTTCGTGGTGAAATATTACCCGGCATTAAAAAGAATTCGAATTACCTGGCCAAACACAATATGGAAATTGTGAAAGAAGCCAGTGTGCCTGTTATCAGGCAAAATCCGGGGCCTGCCAATTCACTCGGACTTGTAAAATTTCTATTCCCCAATAATTACAATATTTATTTTCACGACACCCCTAACAGAAACCTGTTTTCACAAAGCAGCAGAAGTTTTAGTCATGGCTGTATCCGTGTTGGCGAACCCAAAAAGCTGGCTCAATATCTTTTAAGGATGGACAGTAGCTGGACCACTGAAAAAATAGACAGTGCCATGCATCTCAAAAAGGAAAAATGGGTACCCCTGAAAAAATCCGTACCTGTTTTCATCGTTTACTTCACTGCATGGGTTGATAAAGACGGACAACTCAATTTCAGAAAAGATATTTATAAACATGATGAAAAGATGGCAATGAAGTTGTTTAGATAGGAGTTAGCAAGTCCGATGTCCGAAAGTCGGAAAGTCCGGAAGAAGAACCTAAATACTCATAACGCTCTTCCAGTCTTTCGGACTTTCCGACTTTCGGTCTTCCGGTCTCCTGAACTCCCGGACTTTCATACATTTGTACAAACAGTTAGCCCATGCATTTGATTGAGGTTTCTGACAGCGCCACGATAAAATCATTTTTGGAAGTAAGTGCGGCACTCAACCGTCACAATCCTGCTTATATACGTCCATTAGACAATGAGGTGAATGATGTATTCAACCCGGAAAAAAACAAACAGTTTAAATATGGTACTGCCAAACGCTGGATTGTAGAAACAGATGAAGGAGAAACGGTGGGCCGCATCGCTGCATTTACCAGCAGCAAATACATCAACAAGGGAACAGATTTTGCCACCGGCGGTATTGGCTTTTTTGATTGCATCAACGACCAGGCCACTGCCAACCTCTTATTCGACACTGCCAAAGAATGGCTCGCCGAACAGGGAATGGAAGCCATGGATGGCCCCATCAACTATGGCGACCGCGATAAATGGTGGGGACTGATGGTGGAAGGATTTGATAAAGAACCCATGTATGGCATGTCATTCAATCCCGACTATTACGAACAGCTTTTTGTGAACTATGGTTTTCAGAATTATTATAACCAGTTCTATTATTCCATGAAAGTGGATGATCCGCTGCCGCCACGTTTTGCGGAACGACATGCCAAGTTCAAAGCCAAACCCGGTTATGAAGCAAGACATGCCAAATTATCGGAACTGGAAAAATATGCAGGCGATTTTGCCACGGTTTACAATGCTGCATGGGCACAACATGGAGAGAACAAAGAGATTACCAAAGAACAGGTGGTTAAACTGTTCAACACGATGAAACCTATTATGGATGAAAGAGTGGTATGGTTTGCTTATTATAAGGAAGAGCCGATTGCCATGTTCATCAATATTCCAGATATCAACCAGTACTTCAAACATTTTAATGGCAAATTTGGTCTCTGGCAGAAACTGCATTTATTATGGATGAAAAAAACAGGTGCCTGTAAACGGCTGACCGGGTTGGCATTTGGTGTGGTACCAAAATACCAGGCTTTGGGTATTGATAGTTTTATGATCAATGAATGTGCCTTGCTGATCCAGAACCGTGGATGGTATTATGAATACGAAATGGGCTGGGCTGGCGACTGGAACCCCAAAATGCTGAATATCTACAAAAGTCTGGGCGGCGTGCAAAGTCGTCGAATGATTACTTTCCGCTACCTATTCGACAGAAGCAAAGCGTTTGAAAGGCATCCGGAAATGGAGTATAAATAAGCTTATAGCTACTAGCTTCTAGCTGCTAGCTATAGAAGTTTTTTACTTATTCCAATAAAAGCTAGCGGCTAGAAGCTAGCAGCCAGTAGCCATATTTTTACACATTCCCCTAGAAGCTAGCAGCCAGTAGCTAGAAGCTAAAAGCTTCTCCTTATATTGCACCACTGATATGGATAATAAATTCATTGTTTCGGCACGTAAGTACAGACCACAGAATTTTAATACGGTGGTGGGGCAGTCTCATATCACTACCACACTCAAAAATGCCATCAAAAACAACCAGCTGGCACATGCATTTTTGTTTTGTGGTCCGAGGGGGGTGGGTAAAACAACCTGTGCCCGTATCCTGGCCAAAACAATCAACTGTACCAATCCTACCCCCGAAGGCGAAGCATGCAATACCTGTAACAGTTGTGTGTCTTTTGAAAGCGGTACTTCGCTCAATATACATGAGCTGGATGCGGCGAGTAATAACTCTGTTGAAGATATCCGTTCACTGGTGGAGCAGGTACGTTTTGCACCACAGGCGGGTAAATACAAAGTATATATTGTAGATGAGGTACACATGCTTAGTACCAGTGCCTTTAATGCTTTTCTGAAAACACTGGAAGAACCGCCCTCCTATGCTATTTTTATTTTAGCTACTACAGAAAAACATAAAATACTGCCTACCATCCTGAGCCGATGCCAGATTTTTGATTTCAAACGCATCACCAATAACGATACGGTAGAACACCTGCAGGAAATTGTAGTGAAAGAAGCCATACAAGCTGAGAAAGCTGCACTTCAGGTGATTGCGCAAAAGAGTGAAGGATGTATGCGCGATTCATTGAGCATACTCGATAAGATTGTAAGTTTTACCAACGGCACTGTTACCTATCAAAATACACTCGAACACCTGAACATCCTCGATGAGGATTATTATTTCAGGCTATTGTCTTCATTACAGCAGCAGGATATGGCATCGGCCATGTTACTGTTTGACGAAATCAACCGGAAAGGTTTTGAGGGCGATATGGTATTAAATGGTTTTGCAGAATTCATCCGCAACCTGCTGGTATGTAAGGACCCAAAATCTGCCGCATTACTGGATGTAGTGGAAGGATTACAGGAAAAATATATACAGGTTGCGGGATCCATAGGTATGTCGTACCTGGTAAGTGCGCTTAACATTTTGAACGAAGCTGAAATACAGTTCAAAATGGCACGCAACAAACGTTTACATGTAGAACTGACCATCATCAAACTCAATTTCCTTCAACAGGCTATCGAACTTTCCATGGACAATGGCCAGGTTGTAAAAAAAAAACGAGTTGACGGTCCGGTAGCTTTTCGCACCAGGGCTATTCCTTCCATCCAGGTAAAAGCTGCTCCTGAAACAGCATCGCCTAAATTATATATTGAAGAAAAGAATACTGCACCAGTTGCTGCCGCTTCAACTACCACAACACCGAAACCAGCACCAACAGCCACTGCCGCTACGGTCAAACCTGTTCTCCCCTCAACAGCCAGCGGACCAAAGAAAAGTTTACTTGACGCATTACGCGAAAAAGTAGGCGACCAGTATGCCATTGAAGAAGTAAAAGAAGCAGAAGTACTGAATATCGAAAAACTGACCCAGTGCTGGAATGAATATGCCGTAAAGCTGGAGCAGCAACAGAAACATTCATCGGCCGGCACTTTTAAAATGGCTTTGTTACAGGTAGAAGATGATATTCATTTTACCGTAACTGTTCCCGCTTTAACCGCACAGAAATTCGTGGAGCAGGAAAGAATGATGCTGATCGATTATATACAGACCGCCTTCAATAACAGGGCCATCGTTTTTAATATCCTTGTAGAAGCAACCGAAAGAGAAGAAGTACCGGTACATATGCGACTCAACAGTAAACAAAAATTCGAACGAATTGCAGAACAGTATCCGCTGGTGAAAGAATTAAGAGACCGCTTGAAACTGGAGATTGACTATTGATTAATTCAAAATTAAAAAAATCTCCTGTAAGCCTTTCAAACAAAGCATATATACTACCTTACTTAACTTCGGAATCTGTTCCAAATTTCCAAATTTTGAATTCCCCTTCTTCGTAACTTACTAATCAAATCATTCTCCTGCCTTATGCCTAAATCCACATTCAAATACACAAACAATGAAGTAACGGTAGTATGGAAACCAGATACCTGTATTCATAGCCGTATTTGCTGGACACAATTAAGAGAAGTATTTGACCCGGCTAAAAAACCATGGGTCAATATGGAAGCTGCATCCACCGAAGCCATTATTGCACAGGTTAGAAAATGTCCGAGTGGTGCATTGAGTTATTATTTGAATGCCGAAGGAGAGCAAACCGTACAAAAAGACATCCAATCTGAAGCTGCCAGTATCCTGAATATTGAGATCAAAAAGAATGGCCCCATATTGATTACCACCGATTGTGTGATTACACATGGCGATGGCAGCCAGGAAACCAAACAAGGTACTACCGCCCTCTGCCGCTGCGGACAATCGGCCAACAAGCCGTATTGTGATGGAACGCATAGGAAAGTGGGGTTTGAAACGGAGAGATAAGAATATGAAATAGGAAATAAGAAATAAGAAAGTAAGGAGGATTTCCCCTTTCTTATTTCTTATTTCCTATTTCTTATTCCTCTGTTCCCTACCCCTTCCTGCTTTTCGCATATCCATTCTTCAACAGCCATTGCAGCACTTTATCGCGTTGATCGCCCTGGATGATGGCTTCGCCGTCTTTAACGGAGCCACCGGTACCACAGAAATTTTTGAGCTGTTTGCCTAAGGTTTCTAGGTCAGCTTCCTTTCCCACAAAACCGGTTACAAGTGTAACGGCTTTCCCGGCGCGTTGTTTTTTATCGAGTAAAATGCGAAGTGGTTGTTGTGCAGGTGCCAGTGTATCGGTTATTTCGTTTTCCTCCGGCTCAAACCTGAAGTTGGGGTCGGTGCTGAAAATAAAGCCATTTTTATCGGAGGTATTTTTCTTAGCCATGTTGTTCTTTTGGCAAAGTAACGGAAAACACCGATCCATTTCCCGGCTCACTGGTTACAGATAGTGTACCATGATTGGCTTCCACAAATTCTTTACAGAGGAGCAAACCAAGTCCGGCCCCCTTCTCATTCCTGGTACCTGTTGTTGTAAAATGGGTATTGATTTTAAACAGTTTTCCCAATTGTTCTTCCGTCATTCCTACACCGGTATCGGCAACTGCAATGGTAGCCGTGTCTGCAGTTTCAGTGTATTGTATAGTTACTTCACCCCCCTCGTCTGTAAATTTCAACGCATTCAGTAAAAGGTTACGCATCACAATATCCATATGATGAACATCGGCATATACTGTTGCTGTTAGAGGCAGTTCATTATGAATGGCTATTTTTTTCTGGTTGGCTGCACCCATTAAAAGATGCCGGTTATTTTCTATGATATCATACACCTGTGCTTTTGTTGGTCTTACATCAGTCACACCACCCATCTGGTTCCTCGACCATAACAACAGGTTATCAAGTGTTGTATTCAGCGAACCGATTTGTTTATTCAATGCCAGCCTGATCTTGGCAAATGCTTCTTCAGATAAACTTTGTTTTTCCACCAATTGTAATACACTACTTAATGATGCAATCGGAATACGAAGATCGTGCGACAGAATAGAAAATATTTTATCTTTTTGAAACGATGCCTGTTCAAGTGCTTCTTTTTGCTCCCGAAGTTGTTTATTTACCAATTGTTTAAACTCGTTTCTTCTCCATGATACCAGCCAGAGTGCCATCACCAGACCCACCACAATCAACAGCAGAAAAGTAAATACCCGCTGGTCTCTTATTTTTTCTTTCTGGCTTTCATCTTCTTTTTTGAGCAGGTTAATTTCTGCCTGTTTCTTTTCTGTTTCAAAAGCTACCTGCATTTGGGCAAAGCGAGCCCGGCTTCGCTCTTCAAATAATGTATCGTTCAGTGTAACATGCGCAGACTGTGTTCGATAGGCATTTTTATAGTCGCCAAGTGCTATATAAGATTGGGATAATAATTTATAGATGGTTGATTGTTCTCCTTTCGCCCCCAGTTCTTCCGCTACTTTTACAGCTTCTTCAAAATAGGTGATCGAGGTTTCCCATTCTTTTTTTTCCTGGTAAGCTTTACCTAACCGATATAAAGCTGTCTCAATAATAAAATTACTTTTTGCCAAACGTGCTTCGGCAACGGAAGCAGAGAAATAATCAATGGCTTTGTTGATGGCACCATCTTCCATATAAATATCACCCAGTGTGCGCAGGCCAAAAGCCATCTTATACTTATCACCCAATTTTGCATTGTGTTCAAGGGCTGCCTGACAATAAATAAGGGCAGAATCTCTCAACTTACCCCGGTGTGCAGAGAAAGCAATATTGTTCAGGCTACGGCCAATACCATGCTGATCATTCAATTGTTCATGAATGCGCATCTCCTTCCTGAAATAATCCATCGATTCTCTGTATTTGGCCTGTGAATTATAAATGGCCCCAACATTCCGGTATGATATAGCCAGTTGCGGAAGATTAACAATTGAATCATTGATACGCAATGCCTGTAAAGCATAATCAAATCCTTTTGAATAATCGCCTTTTCGGTAATAGGCCCATCCAATATTATTCAATGAAATGCCTTTGCCCTTTGTAAACTTCAGTTGTATTGAAAGATCCAAACCCTGTTTAGCAAATTCGAGTGAGCGGTCAGCATTTTTATCAGATAATTCTTCTGCTATCAGGTTGAGAAAGCGAACATACTGGGTGTCTTTTGTCATTGATGCCAGCGAACGAATCAATGAATCTGCTTTTGCTGTTTGTGCAATAGATGAATATATGAACAAAAAGAAGCAACCGAAAAGCATAAATTTTCTCATACCAACAAATACGCGGGGGCTACAGCGTTGTTAGCAAGATAAAGGAAAGGGGTAATAAAAACAATAATTACAGACTAATCTGTCAACACAGCTTTCAGACTCAGGTCAAGACTTTGCGCCTGGTGAATTAGTCCGCCCACACTAACAAAATCAACCCCTGTTGCCGCATAAGATTGAATGGTATGCAGGTTAATACCTCCACTGGCTTCAGTCTCAAATCGACCGTCAATCAGCTTCACCGCTTCGGCAACTTGTGCAGGTGAAAAATTATCGAGCATAATGCGAAATACTTTTCCATGCCCAATAGCACAAACGGTTTCTACATCTTCCAGCGAACGTGTTTCTACTTCTATTTTTAATGATAAGCTGTTCGTTTGCAGGTAATCATACGCTTTCGCAATCGATTGCGATATTCCGCCTGCATAATCAATATGATTGTCTTTCAGCATAATCATATCATATAAACCAAACCGATGATTGATACCACCGCCAATCCTCACCGCTTCTTTTTCCAGCAACCTGAAATTGGGTGTTGTTTTACGGGTATCCAGTAAGCGCGTATGATAACCTTTCAGCAGATCCGTATATTGTTTGGTGAGTGTGGCTATACCACTCATTCGTTGCATACAATTGAGTACAAGACGCTCACAGGAAAGTATGGTATGGATAGATGTGGTTACTTCAAATGCTTTTTCTCCCACCTGCATGGCATCGCCATCCTGTTTGAAAGATTGAAAAACAGCACCAGGGCCCTGCATGCGAAATATTTTTTCCGCAACTGCCAATCCGGCCAAAATACCATCCTGTTTTATTTTCAGAACGGCTTTCCCTTTTTTACCGGGCGGAATACAACTCAGTGTAGAATGATCACCATCACCTATATCTTCCTGTAAAGCCGATTGAACCAATAGTTGTAATTGCTGATCGAATGTATGCATGGTACAAAACTAATGGAAGAAGACACAAGAATACAAGAAACAAGATTCAAGGGGCAAGAAACAAGGCCAGGATAGACCGGGGTTAGTTGATGCGGACGGTTACGATCTGGTATTGACCGCCTTTCTGTTTCAGCATCACGGTAATATTATAACCTTTATCGTTGTTCAGGAGTTTACCTGTCATATACATGGTGCTGCCGATTTCACGTTCTGAAATTTTCTCAAACCCTTTGATGCCTTTATCTCCAAAGAAATTTTTCAATGCAATGGTAGCCTGGTTTTTACCCATATTTTTTACTTCGTCTTTTTCCAGCAATTTCATATCTACAAAATCATCAAAATGTGATGCCACCTGCTCTGCACTCGCCGATTTCAGCGAACGCACGATCGCATCTGTAGGTCCCTGTAACGTAAACGACATCAGGGTCAATGCCAATCCGATGGTTAAAAAAAATGATTTCATATACTTTATTTTGCTTTCTTCCTTTATATGTGCCAAAAACATGCCAACTTTGGGATTATCCGGTATCAGCATAAAGTTAATACCTAATCAGCAATTAACACACTATATCATTTTACTATATGAGCAAGAAAGTTATTTTAGTCATCATGGATGGATGGGGTCTTGGTAAAACAGCATCTGCAGACGCCATTCAGCAGGCAAAAGTTCCATTTGTAAGTTCTTTGTATCAAGCATACCCGAATACCACCCTTGTAACCTGTGGTGAAGAAGTGGGTTTACCCGATGGACAGATGGGCAACAGTGAAGTAGGCCATCTCAACCTGGGTGCAGGAAGAATTGTGTACCAGGAATTACAACGCATCAATGTTGCTGTTAAAACAGGAGAGCTGGCTGCAAACCCACAGTTTCTTCAATCCATTGCATATGCCAAAAACAATAATAAAGCTTTACACCTGATCGGACTGGTGAGCGATGGTGGTGTTCATTCGCATATCAACCACCTGAAAGCCATTTGCGATCTGTGCAAACAGCATGGCTTATCAAAACTCTTTATCCATGTTTTTACCGATGGACGCGATACCGATCCGAAAAGCGGATTGGGTTTTGTACGCGAATTAGAAGATCACCTGAAAAACAGTGCAGGTACCATCGCCACTGTAAGCGGTCGTTACTATGCCATGGACAGAGACAAACGCTGGGAAAGGGTTAAACTGGCTTATGATTGTTTGGTGAAAGCAAAGGGCCCTGTTGCAACAGATGCCATCAGTGCTATTGAAAATGCTTATGCAGCAGGCACTACCGATGAATTTATTTTACCAACCGTCATCACAAATGCAGGTGGTGAACCTGTTGCATCAATCAAAGAAGATGATGCAGTGATCTGTTTTAATTTCAGAACCGACCGTTGCAGGGAAATCACAGAAGTATTAACACAGCAGGCTTTCCCTGAGTTTGATATGTCGCCGCTGAACCTGCATTATACCACCATGACACTCTATGATCACAAATTCAAAAACGTTCATGTGATCTTTGAAAACGATAACCTCACCAACACATTGGGTGAAGTACTGGAAGCCAATGGCAAAACACAGATACGTATTGCAGAAACAGAAAAATATCCGCACGTAACTTTCTTCTTTAGTGGTGGCAGAGAAGAACCTTATAGTGGTGAGAAAAGAATCATGGTGCCATCACCCAAAGTGGCTACTTATGATCTGCAGCCTGAAATGAGTGCTGTTGAAATCACCGACAAACTCATACCCGAAATTGAAGCAGGCAGCGCCGACTTTGTTTGTCTCAACTATGCCAATACAGATATGGTGGGTCATACCGGTGTTTTCAGTGCTGCCATTAAAGCCGCCGAAACGGTTGATGCCTGTGTAAACAGGGTAGTAACTGCAGGACTGGCAAATGGTTATACCATATTCCTTACTGCCGATCATGGTAATGCCGATTTTATGATCAATGAAGATGGTAGTCCGAATACGGCCCATACATTAAACCTTGTCCCCTTCTTTATCATCGACAAAGAATGGAAAGGAACCATAAAACCGGGCAAGCTGGGCGATCTGGCACCTACCATTTTAACTGTCATGGGTTTACCTATTCCAAAAGAAATGACGGGAAATGTATTAATTTAATGGCCCAAACAACACTTGAATCATGAAAATATTCAAAAGAATCCTGCTCATTTTACTGATTGCATTGCTGGCCATACAGTTTGTGCGTCCGGCTAAAAATGAATCCACCGATAAAAGTAAACACATCAGTAAGCTCTATGCAGTTCCTGATGATGTAAATACCATTCTTACCAAAGCCTGTAACGACTGTCATACCAACAATACCATTTACCCCTGGTATGCGGAAGTGCAGCCTGTAACCTGGTGGCTGGATGATCATATCAAAGAAGGGAAAAAACACCTCAACTTTGATGAGTATACGACCTTCAGCCTCAGAAAACAATACCATAAAATGGAAGAAGTGGTAGAGCAGGTAAAAGAAAAAGAAATGCCACTCAATTCCTATACATGGGTACACCGTGATGCAAAACTTACTGACGCTGAGCGTGTGGCACTTACCACCTGGGCACAGTCGGTAATGGATACCATGAAAGCACATTACCCGATCGACAGCCTCGTGAGAAAAAGAAACTAATTTGTCAGTTCTAAGAAAAAGTATCGCCTTTGTTCTATTGTTATTAGTGGCATTCCCGCTGATGGGTTTTGTATTGTTTCATTACCAGCAAAAAACCATCAGGGCCGAAATGAAACAGGCATTCAAATCGAAAGAACTGAGTACGGTTCGTGTACGTCAATTGAAATGGTACAAGAAAGACAAAGAGATCATTGTAAACGGTACTTTGTTTGATGTGAGTACCATTTCAAAGCAACCCGACGGAACCTATATTGTAAAAGGCCTCTACGATCACCAGGAACAAAAACTGCATCAACTGCTGGATCAAACCACAGAGAAAAACCAGAAATCGCCTTTGCTGGTTTTATATGCATCCTGTTTTGTGAGCAACCAGTCGAACTTTGCTTTTTCTCTTTTACAGCATGCAAGCTTACCAGCAAATATGCATGGAGCATATTTCGAAACCCTAATTCCCCAATTTCAACCCGGCATTCTTGTGCCTCCGCCGAAAGGTTTTCTGTACTTATAGTTATTAAATAGGATTAGGCAGCATATACCTAAAATGTATTGCTATGCCGGCCTTAGAAAAAAAGCGTTAAGAAATTCATGTAATGAAGCGTAAAGCAATGGATGATGCTTAGCTCTATTCTATTGCTGAAGCACAGTTTCGCTTTATCGATGGACAAAAGCTCAGCTTTAGACTTCATCCATTGTAGCGCAATGAAATGAATTTTAGCTTTTTTTCGACAGCCTTGATTTTTTTTGTTACTTTTTTTCATCAAGGAAAAAAAGTAAACGGAGGGTAACCTTCTACAAAAACTATTCAGGGCTGAATCAACCCAATCCTATCTTTTCTAAAAAAATTCAAAAAAGAAATTATGCGTTTAAACATAGCATGGGCATGTTGCTTAACATCATGCCTGCTATTCAACCAGACTATACTTGCTCAGCAAAATAAAGACAGTGCTAACCAGCAGAACGAAACCGTTGAACTCAATGGCGTTACCGTTTATGCCAATAAGTTTGCCGAGAGATCGGGACGTATTGCACAAACCGTAAAAAGCATCAGGGATAAAAACACCCTGAACATGCAACCCAATACCGGCGATATACTCATTAACACAGGTACTTTGTTTGTACAGAAAAGCCAGCAGGGCGGCAGTAGTCCTGTGATTCGTGGTTTTGAAGCCAGCAGGGTATTATTATCCGTTGATGGTGTCCGAATGAACAATGCGGTATACCGTGCCGGTCATTTGCAGAACGTCATCACCATCGACAATATGATCCTCGACAGGATGGAAGTATTGTATGGCCCCTCTTCTACACTCTATGGCAGCGATGCACTGGGTGGTGTGGTGAGTATGTTCACCAGAAACCCTACCCTTTCCAACAATGGTAAAACAACTGTTTCGGGAAGCAGCACTTTGAGGTATGCAAGTGCTATTAATGAGAAACGTGGCAATATCATTCTCAATATCGGAGGTGCTAAATGGGCTTCGCTTACTTCTGTAACTTTTGGTTCTTTTGGCGATATGGTACAGGGAAAAAACAGAAACAGCAAGTATCCCAATTTCGGTCTCAAACCATTTATAGTGCAGCGAAATGGCAATACCGATATTTCAGTGCCCAATCCTGATCCCAATAAACAAAGCCCTTCGGGATACGATCAGATTGATGTGTTGCAGAAATTTCTGTACAAAGCCAGCGACAAAATTGAACATGTTTTCAACTTCCAGTTTTCGAATACCAGCGATCTGCCGCGTTACGACCGTTTAAGTGAAGGCACGCTTGCAGCGCCTGTGTATGCGGAATGGTATTATGGTCCGCAGATGCGTAACCTGGTATCCTATCACCTGAATGCCAGCAAACAAAATGGCTTTTTCCAGGACCTGAAACTGACGACCAGTTTCCAGGATATTGAAGAGAGTCGCATCACCCGACGTTTCAATAATAACAACAAAGACTACCGGTGGGAAAGAATCAATGTTTTCGGATTGAATTTCGATGCCAAACATTATAGTGGTAAACATGAGTTACATGTGGGCGCAGAAAGCTATACCAATTTTGTTCGCTCCACTGCCGAGCGACGCAATATTGTATCGGGTGCTCTGAGCAGAATAACCACGCGCTATGCTGATGGCCCCACTAAAATGTCGTCGAATGCAGTCTATGCACAACACACATACAAAATCAATGATGAATGGACTTTAAATGATGGTATCCGCTTTAACCTCGTTCAACTGGATGCCCGGTTTGCAGATACCACATTAATGCATTTTCCTTTCAATAGGGCCAGACAAAACAATGTGGCTGTAACAGGCAATATTGGTTTGGTATATGCTACAAAGGATAATTTCAGGATGGCACTGGTATTCAGCAGTGGTTTCAGGGCACCGAATGTAGATGATCTTTCTAAAGTTTTCGATACACGTACGGGTATTGTAGTAGTGCCTAATACGGATATCAAACCCGAATATACTTACAATGGTGAGCTGAGTGTTGCCAAACAAACCAAAGCCTATACACTGGGTGGTTCTTTTTTTTATACCATTTTCAGGAATGCACTGGTATTGGATAAATACCGCTTCAATGGTCAGGACAGTATTTTTTATTCCGGTGTTAAAAGTGCCGTATTTGCCAACCAGAACAAAGCAAGTGCTTTTGTAACCGGTTTCAGCTTAAACGGTGCACTTACCATTGCCAAAGGAACATCGCTGGAGGCTGTTGTAACCTACACTTACGGACGTTATACCGACCAGAACAAGGTTAAAATACCCTTGGACCATATTCCGCCCGTGTATGGAAAAATGGGTATTAAAACACAGCAAAACAGGTGGAATGCTGAGTTCTATGCCTTATTCAATGGATGGAAAAAACTGAAAGATTATAACCCGAACGGCGAAGACAATCTGCCCTATGCCACGGCAGATGGTATGCCTTCCTGGTTAACCCTGAACCTGAGAACAGGTTTTTCTTTCAGCAAACAATTACAGGCAGTGCTGGTGCTGGAAAACATCACCGACCGCAATTACCGCTATTTTGCCAGTGGTATTTCGGCTCCGGGCAGAAATATTGCTATCTCCCTGAAAGCAGGATTCTGAGTATATAGACTATCTGTTTTAAGCCCGCTGATCGTTCATCAGCGGGCTTTTAGTTACTTTGCAGCATGCAGATACGCAAAGCTGAGTACCTTATATCGAGCCCCAGTTTCGATAAATGTCCGAAACCGGATGTTCCTGAATATGCGTTTATCGGGAGAAGTAATGTGGGCAAATCTTCGCTCATCAATATGTTAACGGGGCAGCGGAGTCTGGCCAAAACATCGGCCACACCGGGCAAAACACAGCTCATCAATCATTTTGTGATAGAAAGCAGTGCCGGCGAAAAAGGGCCTCGACACAAATGGTATATTGTTGACTTACCCGGTTATGGTTATGCCAAACGCTCACAGACCGACAGAAGAAGATGGGAACAGATGATTGAAGGCTATTTCCGTAAACGCGAAAACCTGACCCAGATTTTTGTACTCATCGACAGCCGGCATGGCCCGCAGAAAAACGATCTTGAATTCATCAGCCAGCTCGATAAATGGGGTGTTCAGTTCTCACTGGTATTTACCAAAACCGATAAAGAAAAACCCGGCGTAGTAAAAAGAAATATCGAAGCTTTTTTCGATACCCTCCGAACCACCTGGCAATTTCTACCCAGACATTTTGTAACGAGTGCGGAGAAGAAGTTGGGGAGAGAGGAAATGCTGGCGTTTATTGAGGGGTGTAATAGTGAGAGGATGAGTTAAGTAATGATGACTGACTTCATCCAAAACTTTTGTAAAGGTTTGGAACTTTCCAAAAGTTAACGCACAGCAGATGGGCGATATTCTTCAGCCCAAATTTTGTAAAACCGATGTTAGCGGCAGTACTCAGTGTTAGTAAACTACACTGACTTTTCTATTACTTATAGTAAATCTTATTGCTTTCATCACATTCACTGGCTTGTCATTTTGTTTGCCAGGTTCCCATAAACCAGAAGTGGAAAGTATTGTGGATTCTAATTCCTTTTCAAATGGGAGAGCTTTTTGACCATCAAACTTTTGGACATGATCAACAGTTCCATCTTTTTGTATTTGAACAAAGTAGATAGCTGTATATGTTTTTTTTGAAATTTTTATTCGCTTATTCAACCCGTTTGTTAAAGTGTCTTCGAAATCAATTAAGCCAGTTTTAAAAGTTGGCATTACTTGAGCCTTCATGAAAACGATGTTATCGGATGCAACCTCTGACTTTCTATCCCTTGCACTTGAATCACTACTCTGTGATTGTACATGTAAGTGCATAGACGAAAAAAGAAAAAAAGCAAAAGATATTATTCTCATACATTGATTATTGCTAACGGCCAGAGCTTGCTGCTGTGCTGTTATTTTATAATGCTCAGCCCGGAACCGCTGCTGATTGAAAACTGAAGTTGAAGTTAACAACTAAAAGCCAAATAGAAATCGGTAAGCCCAATATTAGCTTATAGTAGTACTACAGCCGATTGTTGTTCCACCCACCATCCTTGCGGAAACCCTTTTGTTAGTGGCATATTTTTTTTATCTCTGTTTTTGTTTTGAATAATTCTTCTTTGGGTCTGTCCAGCCATTTGTTAAGTATTGCTGAGTCTTCTAAATAAACGCTCAAGAAAACAGCATTATCTGACGTTTTTTCCACGGTCTTGTTTTGCTTTTTTGCGTCCAGCACTTGTTTTTTTAAATCGTTAAGTTCTGTCCAAAGCCACGGTAAATCATCATTACTTATAAAGTGAATATTTCCTTTTAAGCTATACTCTGCAATGACTTCTGTCAGACAGTAGCTTAACTTACGTTCACCTACCTCAACCGCTACACAGTTATATTTTGATAGACTGGTAAGAAAATTTACCAGTTCTTTGTTGTCCTCCCTGCATCCGCTAAAATTCCCCCATATTTTATAAGTTAATGGGTCTTCAGATACTTTACGAATTGGCGGGCCTGAAAAATATACTTCATAAGTTTCATCAAGAGTATTAACTCCCAATGAATCCTTAACAACCATGTATGCAACTTTAAAGAAATTATCTATTTGCAGAAGGTCTGTTTTGTGCTTGTCATTATGAATCGGAATTAAAACTGTGAGATTTACTGTGTCTTTGGGTGAACGCACATAGCTAATCCGAAAACCTCCACCATCAGTTGCATCACCTTCTTCACGCCGTGTTGTTGTGTTTGGAACATATTTGCTAAACATTTCTCTTAATTCGTTAGCAACTTCCGAATTTAATTTGTAATCTTTTTCATATACAGAAATTGGTTCTTTTGTTTTCTCATTCAATTTGGGTTCATAGCCATAATTCTTGCATACTAAAGTATTAGAACTAAAGTCTACTGTGAATGAAGTGTAAGGTGATTTGAAACAGGCAAAGTCAAGAGTGACGCTTTGAATTGACTTTTTGCTGTCATTACATGAAATTTGTCCCAGTAAGATTATAAACATCAAAATGGTTAAGAATTCTTTCATACTCAGGGTGTGCATGTAAAATTGCCGCTAACTCATAAATATACGCAACCCGCCACACATATACAATAAAATTAATCTATTTAATATCAATACATTACCCCAAAAAACAGGAAGAAATATGGACAAAACAGCAATGCTTTGTTTCCCGCAGAGTCTCCGAGGCACGAGGGACTCTGCGTGTTACACAGCCGGCCTGCTCCATTTACTTTGAGTTCAATCATTTCATTAGCGAATGTTCGGGAATGCTGATTACTAAATAACCAACTCATGCGAGAGTCACCGCAACGTCCCCATTCTTTCACCTGCGGTGATAGAGGGAGACATTGCGCAGATCAAAATGGTTGAGATTGTCGTTCATTCCCAGCAGAGTCTCCGAGGCACGAGGGACTCTGCATGTTACACAGCCAGCCTGCTCCATTTACTTTGAGTTCAATCATTTCGTTAGCGAAAGTTCGGGAATGTTGATTACTAAATAGCTTACTCATGCGAGAGTCACCGCAACGTCACCATTCTTTCACCTGTGGTGATAGAGGGAGACATTGCGGAGAACAAATGGTTGAGATTGTCGTTTTTATTTGTACAATAACTTATTGAAACGGGTCATCTTCAGCCTTTAAGAGCGCCTGCAGATGAAGAAATGCTTTTTTTATTTTTTCAAAGTTGCTGCCGTCACCTATCAGATAAGGAAATACTGCATAATTATTTTGAATGGGGCCCTTGATATTTATCTCATCCTGCAAAACCGTCATAGAGTTAAAGTCGAAATACACCAATCCTGTAGTTGCATTTTTCTCTTCTGATGAAGAAATTCGGGTAATAAAAAGCGGGTTAAACTTATAAGTACGCGGACGCGAATCACCAATATAAGTAAAAATGATTTCGACCTTATTATCGGAAAGTTTTACTTCCTGCAGGTACTCCGAGGCAAATGAGGCCGGTTGCAACTTCGGATGTTTGAAGCCCGCAATTTCTTTGATCTTTTTATTCAAATAGGCAATTGTTTCGCCCTTTGTTAGTGTTACCTGTGCTTTTCCCTGGAGAAAAATTATAATAGTCATCGCGAGGATACACGCTCGGAAAAAGTTGTTCATATAATCATAGTTAGATTATTAAAGTAAGAAACTATGTATTCACACCCAATACCTAAATATCGGTATGATACATATACATTGAAATGATGAGTCGGCGAACGCTCACACATAAGAAAGTTAATCAGTAATTCAAATACCCGATTCGTCTGTAACGACTTGGTAAATCTAAAAGTAACCAGTACACCCGCTGTGTAAGTGGTCAGCAGTGATTAGTGAATAAGGATTACAACAGCCCAGTATTTACTACTGACTGCTCAGTACTCACTAACAAATACCTCAGTTCACTACCTTATCTGCACAGCAACTACTGGCAAAGGCTTCAGGCTTCATTCCCCGCAGAGTCTCCGAGGCACGAGGGACTCTGCGTGTTACACAGCCAGCCTGCTCCATTTACTTTGAGTTCAATCATTTCGTTAGCGAAAGTTCGGGAATGCTGATTACTAAATAGCCAACTCATGCGAGAGTCACCGCAACGTCCCCATTCTTTCACCTGCGGTGATAGAGGGAGACATTGCGGGGAACAAAATGCTGTATCAACTATGCAATTCTAACATCTTATGTTAGAATTGCATAGTTGATACAGCGAATCTGGAGGAAAAACTAAGACACTTCAGGGGTGCAGAAATGGGCCTATCCTGGAATTTTCGGGTACTCCTAATAGGCCATTGAAATCAAACAAAGTTCATCGCCATCCAATTGAATGGTGAATGTCCGAAGGACTCCTTCGGAGGTGAGTAAGGGCTCAAGCACTCACTACTGACTACTCACTACTCACTATCCTCAGTTCACTACCTTATCTGCACAGCAACTACTGGCAAACGCTTCAGGCTTGGCTTTAAACGCAAAGCCCATACCGAGTATATAACCCATGGCTTCGCGTAAAGCGTCGTTGCTTTTAAACTGTGGATTGGTATTGATATCGGCATGTACTTCCATATCAACCTGGTGTTCAATAAACAGGTCGCATAGTTCGTACGCTATTTCAATACTTTTGGCTACTTCTACCAGCATTCTTTCCTTGATGTGGTATTTCTGTTTTGTTTTCTCATTGTGTATGTACATGAACCCGCCATTGTGCTCACGCAGAAAAACGATGACCGTTGCAAACTCGGTATCATCGCCTTTTACCTGGCTGTCGGTGCCAATACATACTTTGAGTTTAATGCCCTGTGAAGTTTCGCGTTTGATGGCTTCTGCCACCGCTTCTTTAATGGGCAACTGAATCTGTTCGCCGTTAAATTTTCTCCAACGCATATGAGGAAGGTTTTTGTAAGTTACCGATTAATCGGGGTTCTGCGAACGGGTTAATGATTTCTTATTGTTCACAGCTGTGGAGAACCGGGGCGGGAATGGTGAATGGTGAATGGTGAATGGTCAATGTCCGAAGGAGTCCTTCGGAGGTGAATGGCAAGGAGAGAAGAATAAATTTTACCTCGAACTTGTAGCTTGCAGCTTGTGGCTTGCAGCTCGAAACTCATAGCTCATAGCTTCCCTCCTCCCTGCTTATTTGTCACTTTTTCAAAAATTGTACGGAAATTGACAGGTAATAACCCTCAAAACGTTTTCATGAAAATTCTTCTGCATTACCTTAAACCTTATAAATGGCTGGTTTTACTGGCTTTGCTGCTGGCAGCGGTTAACCAGACTTTCTCCCTTTTCGATCCCATGATCTTTGGAAAACTGATTGACCAGTTTGCCAATCACCCAAAAACCAATGCCGATGGCAGCTTTCGTACAGAAAGTCAGTTCATCAATGGCATAATGACCATGCTCTTATTGCTGGTGGGTACCGCCATGGTGAGCCGTATAGCCAAAGCATTCCAGGATTATACCGTAAATGTGATCATCCAGAAATTCGGCGCTAAAATATTTACCGACGGACTCAAACATTCCATGCGCCTCCCCTACCAGGAATTTGAGGACCAGCGCAGCGGCGAAACCCTCTCTATTCTAACCAAAGTGCGGTCCGATACGGAGAAATTCATTGGTTATGTCATCAACGTATTGTTTGGCATTATTGTAAGCGTGGTCTTTGTTTCTATCTATGCTACCAAACTGCATTGGTCTATCATCCCCATATTCCTCGGTGGTGCTGTAATGATTGCCTTTGTAACCAACCTGCTGAGCAAGAAAATAAAGATCATCCAGAAAACCATTGTGAAAGAAACCACTTCACTGGCGGGTTCTACCACTGAGAGCTTACGCAATATTGAACTGGTAAAAAGCCTGGGACTTACCGACCAGGAAGTAAAACGTCTGAACACCAATACCTACAAGATTCTCGGACTTGAACTAAAAAAAGTAAAGAGCATCCGCTCCCTCAGTTTTATTCAGGGTACCATGGTGAATTTTCTGCGTCAGGTAATCACGTTTACACTGATGTGGCTTATTTACCGCGATGTATTAACCGTAGGTCAATTGATTTCACTTCAATTCTATAGTTTCTTCATCTTCGGTCCGCTACAGGAAATTGGCAGCATCATCATGAGTTATCGTGAAGCCGAAGCATCGCTGAATAATTTCCATAACCTGATGGAGAAAAAAGTAGAGCCCCGCCCCGATCAGCCCAAACAGGTGGGACTCATTGAAGAACTCGAATTTAACCAGGTGGTATTCAAACACCAGACCGCTCAATACCGTGCCCTCGATGGCATTTCTTTCGATGTAAAAAAAGGTGAAACCATTGCTTTTGTAGGTCCATCGGGTTCGGGCAAGAGTACACTGGTAAAATTACTGGTAGGCTTGTACCGTCCACAGGAAGGTCATATTTACTATAACAAAGTAAATGGCGCCGATATGAACTTCGATGAATTGCGTAACCAGATTGGTTTTGTAACACAGGACACCCAATTGTTTGCCGGCACCATTCGCGAGAACCTGAGCTTCGTTCACCCCGATGCCAGTGAAGCAGACCTGCTGGAAGCCTTACACAAAGCCAGTTGCGACAACCTTTTATCAAGAGCAGAAAAAGGACTGGATACCATGATTGGTGAAGGTGGACTGAAATTAAGCGGTGGTGAAAAACAACGTTTATCTATTGCACGCGCTTTGTTGCGTCACCCACACCTGCTTATTTTCGATGAAGCCACTTCTGCATTGGACAGTATTACCGAAGAAGAAATTACCAATACCATCCGCCATATCTCCGACGAGAAAGAACAGATTACCGTAATGATTGCCCACCGCCTCAGCACCATCATGCATGCCGACCGCATTTATGTACTGGAAAAAGGCCAGGTAGTAGAAACCGGCAACCACCAGTCATTACTCAACGAAAAAGGATTGTATTATGCGATGTGGAGACAGCAGATAGGAGAAAGGAAGACTTTGTCAGCTAGCGCTTAAAAACAGAGAAATAAGGAATAAGAAATAAGGAACCGAGAAAGTATTTTTCTTCCCTTTCTTATTTCTTATTCCTTATTTCTTATTCCTCTGTTCCCTCAGTCCCGTCCAAATTTCTTACGAAAATATTCTATGACTGATGGGTCTTCCAGTCCTTCCATATCGCTGAGTTCGAGTTCGAGGGCTTTGGTACTGAGTTGTATTTCGATGAGTGAAAGAAATAAGGATGCTGCAAAACTCATTAGTGTGAGGGCAAACACTACATTCGCTGCCATCATGTATTGTGTGTAAATAAGGTACATACAGATGATGCATCCCAGAAAAGTAATAACACCCAGGGCCTGCATGTTCTTGATGAGTTTTAAACGATAACGGAGGTTTTTTATCTGCCCATGAATAATATGTTTCTGTTCGTGACTCTGGTATTTATCGTGCAGGTTGCGTATCCTGTTTGATAAAGAGAGGAAACGATTGGTATAGGCCAGCATGATCAGACTGATGGCAGGAAATAAAAGGGCGGGTGTGTTGAGGTTGATCTCCATGCTTAAAAATAAGGAATATGAAATAAGAAATAAGGAATGAGGAAGTAAGAGACGGGTAATTAGGGTTGTTATGAAAAGGAAAAGCCACAGATGCACAGATTTTTTTACCTAATCTGTGCATCTGTGACTTTTATTTCTTTCAGTCAACTAGAGCCTAAACCCTATCGGCACATTTAATTTCAAACTGAAATTTCTGCCCATATTGAATACACCTGTTCTGCCAGTGGCATTGTTGGTATCTGTGTATTTGAGTCTGCTTAAATGGTTCTGGTAAGCTACATCGGTAATATTATTCAAACCAATGTGCAGACTGAACAATGTTTTTCCTTTGTGCAGCACATCGGTTCCTGCACCGATGTTGAACAAGGTATAACCATCTGTTACCGTTTCGGTATTGTAACCGGTAAAGATTCGGTTTTGTCTGCTTACATTATCCATCTCTGCCTTGAAGTATAAATTACCCAATCCTTTACCAGCTTTTTTGAAATCGGCCCGCAGCTCACTTTGTAAACGGGGTGAGGGAATAAAAGGTAAACGGTTACTGCCATCTATCGGCTGTCCAAACTGACCCATGACCAGTGAGAAACTGTTTTCGAAGTGTAACCAGTCGAGCGGATGCGGGTGCAGGTCAACATTCATTTCAAAACCGGCAAGTGATGCACCTGATTGTCTGAATTTAAATGCGGTTACATCTGTACCATCCACATTCACCAGCGAATCGCCGCCACCGGCTGCGGTGAGTTTACTGTAGAAAATATAGTTCTGAATATTATTATAGAACCCATTGAAGTTGATGCTTACGTGTTCGGAATTTATTTCTACACCTGCATCGAACTGCAGTGAGGTTTCTGTTTTCAGGTTGGTGTCACCAAACTCATAACGATCTGTTCCTTCGTGCACACCATTGCTGGCGAGCTCAGAAACAGTGGGTGCCCTGTAACCCCTTGCCACATTGAGTTTGAGTGTAACATCTTTATTGGCATTATAACTCAGCCCCACACTACCACTGAAATTGCTGAAGTTCTTAGTGAAGTCGGTGAACTTTACTTCTGTTCCTTCCATAAAGCCTTTACCTGTTACACGTCTGTAATCGCCGCGTATACCACCACTCAGCGTGAGGTTTTGCTGAAATGTTTTTTTGGTATAGATGAATGCGCCTGCATCAAACTGGTTGTATTCAGGAATCAATACTTCTTCTGCCAGGTTTTTGTTTTGCTGGAACATACCATTGACACCATAAGCTGTTCTCCATCCATTTTTTTCTGCTGCATGGTACTGCACATTATAATTCACTGTTTTCAGATCGAAATATAATTCAGGAACAGTTGGTGCATCGGGATCGCCCAGTTCTTTTCGCTGGTTACGCTGAAAACCGAGGTTCAATGCCAGTCTGCCAGTACCCACTGCAATATTATTATCCGTTGCAATTTTAAAGTGATGGATGTTTTGTCCGGGTGTATAAAACTGTCTGCTGTTCAGCTCATCATTGGTAGCTACACGCTCCGATGGAGATTCGGGAAAAATGAGGAATGCACCTGTAGCCACATCTCTTGCCCCTTCTACCACACCCAGTTTCTGGTTAAAACTGCTGATGAGTAAATGGCTGTACCCCCATGATTTATTGATACCGAGGTAACCACCGAAATTATTTTCTTTGAAGCGGCTGTTGAACACGCGGCCATCGTATTTATTCCTGTAATCGGCAGCCGATTTACTGGTACCATACACATTCCAGTTGAAACCAGATTGATCGTGTGCGGCCAGGTTAGCACTGAGCGCACGTAATCCATTGTTATCATTGAATGCTCCAAGCAGGTTACCTTTTACAGTGCCCTGTTCAACCGGAACATTGGTGATGAGATGAAGCACCCCTGCCATGGCATCGCTGCCATATAGTAATGAAGCTGGTCCTTTTAATACTTCGGCACGCTGCAGGCTGTATTCATCAATTTCAATTCCATGTTCATCGCCCCACTGTTGTCCTTCCTGGCGAATACCATCGTGTATGGTTACCACACGGTTATAACCCAGACCCCTGATCACAGGTTTGCTGATGGCTGGTCCTGTTGATAGTGCTGCAACACCAGGCACCAGTTTTCCCAATGCGTCGATGATATTGGTGGATGAAGACCTGAGCATGTCTCCTTTTTTGATGATGGATACAGGCTGTGCCGATTGTTTTACTTTGGTAGCAGAAGCCACACCGGTAACGGTTACGGCATCGTGTTCTGCATAGGTTTCTTTGAGTGTAAAAACAGCAGAAGCAGTATTCTCCGCAATGGTCATTATTTCCAGTAAGCTGGCATAACCCTGGAATGATATTTCTACAAGGTATTTACCTACCGGTACTTCAGGCGTGCTAAACTGTCCATCTATGCCTGCCACTGTTCCGGTTCGGGCTTCATGAAGATAAATAGCCGCTCCCGGTAATGGCTGACCCTTGATGTCTACCACTTTACCTGTGAGTTTTCCTTTGGGTGGCGCTGCTTCGGGCATGGCTGAAACCCATATACCCATTGACAGAAAAGCCAAAACCATGATGCATTTGAATGATCTGTTCATACTATATGTTTTTGCTACTATGTTGCAAATATATAGTTCAGATTCAAAAATTACATCATTGTTGCAAAAAATTCACCGATTATTATCGCACTTTAATCATGGTACGTACCTGCTGGATGGTCATATTCTGGTAACGGGCATAATAAATACCCGGCGGCAGCCTCGATCCGTCGAAGACTACATTATAATTACCAGCTTCATATTCCCGATCGGTTAAACTGGCAATTACCCTGCCCATGGTATCCATTACCTGGATGAGGGTATGTCCGCCTGCAGTTTTAAAACTGATATTGGTACTATTGGTAAAAGGATTCGGATAATTGGTTAAAAAGCTCTCCCCCGACAGGTTCACCGATTTATTACAGGCCAGTGAATTGATGATAGGAAGTGTTTGAAAGTTTTTCAGCATGATCTGGTCCAGGTCCTTTGCATCTACACATAACCATTTGTTCAACAGGGTGGCATACACACTTCTGAAATCGTATTGAAAAGGCAGGTTATCATTAAAGTTGGCAGTGACAGGTATATTGGGTGTATCGCCAATGACACTGGCATCTACATTTTTTCCAAATACAAACATGGGCGCTGCAGAGCCATGATCGGTTCCGATACTACCATTGCTTTTGATTCTTCTGCCGAACTCAGAAAAAGTCATACCAATAACACGGTCTTCTACTTTCTGCAATTTCAAATCATCCTGGAAGGCTTTAATCGAATCGCTTACATTTTTTAAGAGATTGGCGTGTGAACCGGTAGTGGTATCGGTTGAATTTACCTGTGCAGAATGTGTATCGAATCCACCATAACTCACCATATAAATTCTTGTCTTCAATCCACCTGCAATCAGTCGTGCTACAATCTTTAACTGCGATGCCAGTGAATTATTCGGATACTCGGCCTGCTGTGTAACTTTTGCAGATGCTGCTTTGATACTGGTAGCATATTCAGTTGTTTGCTGTGCCACCTGTCTGATATAAGTAAGCTCTTTACCCGCAGGTGTATTCGGTGCCGGATCCTGCACACCACTGATGAGGTTATAAAAATTATTCGGGTTCGATATGCTCATACCCATGCTCACTGCCGGACCCTGTAAAGCGAGTGATGTGGTTGAACCAATTTGTATGGCCAGCGGATCGGGCATGGAACTATTGGGATAACCATTCGGGAAATTGGGATACTCATAATTCAAATACCTGCCCGTCCAGCCGCTGTTCACTACTTCCTTGCTATCACTGGCGCTCATCCAGATATCGGTGGCACGGAAATGAGAAAAGTTAGGTTGCGGATAACCAACAGAATGAATCACACTCATCTTTCCATCATTAAACAATGCCTGCATACCCGTCATGGAAGGATGTAAACCCACTTTATCGGTTCCGGCCAGGTTCAATACTTTCTGTTGAGGTATGTACATGTTGGAACGGGCGCGGATATAGTTGGGAAAATATTCCAATGGTATCACTGTATTCAATCCGTCATTACCTCCATTCAACTGAACAATCACGAGTACATGATCTGTTTCTGTTGTAGGTGGAAACAGACCCTGCATGAGTAAAGACTCTGCACCAAATGCTTTAACCGTCATGCCGTTGATCAATGAAGGCAGCATCACACCCGCTGGCACAGCATTGCGTAAAAAATTCCGTCTTTGCATAGTATTTGGTTTTAAGCGAGTTGGTACTCGGCCAGATTCATTAAGTATTTAAGCAGGTCGCGGATATAATTTCTCACCGTGGTGGCATTGGCCATATCACCCGGATTATTGATAAACTGATCCCATGCATTGGTCCAGTAATAATCCTGCGACTGTCCGCCCAGCAGTATATCTTTTTTGATCTGCGCTTTTGATGTGTCAGACAAATCAATCCGATACATGAGTTTGGTGAAATCGTTGATCAGTTGATTGGGATCGCCGGGATTGGAGAATGTTTTAGCCAGCTCCGCACCGTCAATCATCATTTTGGTTCCGGCAAATGTGTAACCATTCACCACCATGGTATCGGTAAACTGGTTGCGTTTGGGAAGTGTATCGCTGTTGATCCACATTTCATAAAACTGTGGTTCCTGGTAATAGGCTTTCCAGCCACTCACATCGGGTGGGTCTCCGATATTCTGTTGCAGATTGCTTGCCTGGTTTACGAGATAGTTCCAGTGTCCGTAATTGGTAATATAATCTGTATCGGGCTGAAAAGGAATCTCAAATTCACGGCAGATACCCACTACTAAATCAACCGGACTTTTAATCTGGCATCCACGGGAAAGGATGTCGAAAAAGTGTTCGCTCATCAGCAGGGTGCGTAATACGGGTGCCACTTCATAGTTGGCATTGCGGAAAATAACTGCCAATGGTTTGATGATATTATTCTCTACGGTATCATCGATATCATAATACACCAGCCAGCGATAAAACCTGCGACACATGTATTCTGCCACTTCGTTGGTGGCAAAAATCATATCAAGCATGGCATCGAGTTCTTCTTCACCTGCGGTGGGTCCGTTTTTACCGGTGATGACCGTGTTGTTGTAAAAAGAAGAAAATTGTTTGTCTTTTTTATCGTGTCTGTTATTGTCGTAAAACGATGAGATGGTATTGGCATTGTTTCTCCATCCGGTTAATACCCTTGCCGATTCCTGCACATCTTCTTCGGTGTATTGTGAGCCGGGGCCCTTGCCACAGCAGAACAATTCCTGTAATTCGCGTCCATAATTTTCATCGGGTGCTACTGCCTGGTTGAGTTGTCCATTCAGGTACACCAGCATAGCAGGATCGAGTGTTACAGCTTTTACCAGTGCCTTAAAATTTCCTACTGCATAACTTCTTAACAGTGCATGATGTTTATAAACAAACTGGGCATTGATATCGGTGCTTTCTGTGGCAAAATGATTGTGCCAGAACAGGGTCATTTTTTCGCGCAGGTTTCTTTCCTGTCTGATCATCAATCCCATCCACCATTTTTTAAAAGAGGCTCTGCGCAGGCTGCCCACTGTTCCGTCGTTATTGGGGTCGTTTACCCAGGTATCGCCCTGTAGAATATTGGTATCGGGTGTAGTGGCGTTGGCCGGTGTGGTATATTCTTTTACAGGAGGTGCAGGTGCGTCGGGAGCGATGGTTAGCAGGGCATCTACCGCCTGTGCGCAGGTGAGCGACTGGAAATAGGCAATATCACTTCTTTTGGCCCCGAAGAGTGCTCGTTTCAGGAGATGAATTACTTCTGCCTCGGTCCATGGACCGGTATAAGGTGCAAGACCCGTTGTGGGTGGTGGCATGTCTTCCAATGCCACAGCTTTTGGATTTACTGTTGTCAGGGTAGATATATCTTCCATCTGCAGGTTTTAAATAGGACAGTGAGAATCAGTTTCTTAGATGAAAAATATCGTTTTTTAGCCGTTTTTCATCCGTCCATTGGTCGAATTAATCCTCACTTAATATTTATACAGATACAATTCGGTGTGGCAATGCAGCATCGGAAGGTAAAATATGTCTATATTTAGGGTAAACTATTTTACCCCTTCATGACGGAGCAGGCTATAATTGCAGGCTGTTTACAAAACGACGCTGCCGCTCAGCGCGAGTTGTATAACCGGTTCAGCCCTAAAATGCTGAGTGTGTGTTACCGTTTTGCACCGAACCGCGAAGATGCGGAAGACATGTTGCAGGAAGGGTTCATTAAGGTATTTACCCAGATACATACATTTCAGAACAAAGGCGCATTTGAAGGATGGATCAGGCGTATCATTGTTCATACCTGTATCAACTTTCTGAAGAAACATAAAAAGTTCAATGAAAGTCTTGATATCAGTTATGCCAACACGGTACATGTGAGAGAAGAAACGGTACCCTCCATTATGCAGGCCCGTCAGATCATTGAATGCATACGTTTATTACCTGTTGGTTACAGAACGGTTTTAAACCTCTATGCATTGGAAGGGTATAGTCATAAAGAAATAGGCATCATGCTCGACATCGAGGAAAGTACCAGCCGAAGCCAGTACACCCGTGCCAAAGCAATGCTTGAAACGATATTGATCCGTAAAAAGATCATCGAAGCACCAAAACAGGATTTTCAGTGGCTTACTGCGTTTAATAAATCGTAGCCATTGTTTGATATGGATAAGAAGATGTACCAGGACGACGAGTTTGAGCAGTTTTTACAAGATGAAGTAAAACAGCACCGTATGTATCCATCGGATCATGTATGGAATAATATACGTACGGAGTTGCATGGATACCGCTCCTGGCCCGCACTTACTTTTATTTCTGTTTTTATTATCACTGCACTTACCCTCAGTACCGTTTTAAGTACACAACAACAGAATGTACACCTGCAACCATTATCGGTACCTAATGTGGTAACAAGTCAGCAGCAAGCCCTCGCTGCCAATAATGCAGCACATGAAAAAAGCAGGCAATATTTTAATACACTGGCTCCATCATCTATCAATACCCATACCATTGCAGAGCTTGAAACCAGCAATGATGATTTACTGGCCAATACCATTGATAATATAACACCTGGCGCAACCATTGTTAATACAACTGCGCCAAAAAGCAGTATGGCTGCTACCAAAGACATACATGCTGTTCGTGCCTTAAACGCAACACCGATTGAAAATCTTTCCACAATAGCTGTTACCGAAACAGCAGCGAACAACAACGAGTTGATAGTTCCTACTAAAGACGAATCGGTAAATACCAATGAGAAAGCAACTGAACTCAAAGAAGAACAATATCCTTTGATCAGCGAAAACCCCAAAAATCACAATAGTGTAGCCAGGAAGAAATTGTCTTCTAAAAGACTCTCAAAATTCGGGTTCCAGTTTTATATCACCCCATCAACAAGTTATCGCAGACTGTCTGATGAAAAAGTAAAAGACATCATTCAACCTGCTGCTTCTGCCGCTTTACCTGTGAATGCACCATTGAATCAGCCGGCGAATATAAACGAAGTCGTACGCCATCGCCCTGCTGTGGGTATGGAACTGGGGTTTGCTGTTTTATACAATATCAGTGACCGTCTGAAACTGAAAACAGGATTACAGTTGAATATCCGTCATTACCAGATCGAAACTTTCCAGTCGAGTACTTATGACCGTGCCACTATTTCACTGATCAACTTTAATGGTATTGAAAATATTACCCGCTACTCTCCTTACAATAACAATGTAGGATATAAACAAACCGAACTGGCCAATAAAGTGTACCAGCTTTCTGTACCCATTGGTTTACAGTGGCAGGTATTAAAAGGCAACCACCTGGGTATGAATGCCGAGGCTTCTGTTCAGCCCACATTGAACCTGAATAAAAATGTTTACCTACTGTCGACCGATTACAGGCATTATGCTGATGGAAATGATTTCGTGAGAAAATGGAATATCAATACCAATGTTGGTTTTAACCTTACCTATACATCAGGTAAAACCACCTGGCAGCTTGGTCCGCAGGTCCGTTATCAACACCTGCCCACTTTCTCTAACAAGTATCCCATTAAGGAATACCTGTTAGACTATGGAATGCGTATCGGCCTAACCAAGGCTATACAATAAACCCAAACTAGCTTTTTTGAGAAAGCCATCTGCCGAAAGTAGGTGGCTTTTTTGTATTTCAACAGCCATGAGCTACTAGCTGTGAGCTATTAATTTCTTACGCTGGCGTTTTTAGATCATCGATTACATGTAGCTGATTTAGCGGGAGTTTAATTTTAACCCGGCTTTTATACCTTGTTTGAATAATTTTACAGCATGAAAATACCGTTGACTTGTTTTTCCTTGCTCATCATTACTATCATATCCTGTGGCGAAACAAAAACACCCGAAACAAAATTACAGGCTTCACCAGACAGCACGCAGTTTTTTGCCACCGGTCGTTTTTTTGAGGAGCAGGTTAAACAGGTATTACTGTTGAGGAAACCTGTTCATGTATATCATGACATGAATGGCCAACAGGATTCTGCTTTGTTAGACAGCCTGCAATTGATGCAATTGGTACAGGCTTTTATTGCAAAAGACATCAGCAACGCAACAGATAAAAAACATTACCGCGAAACCGTATTTCAGGATGCAGGCACAAAAAGTTATACCTTAAACTATACAGCAGTAACCCGTGATGTACCCGTTCAGGGAATAGATGTTTTGCTGGATGAACAAACCAACCAGGTAAAACGTATTTTCATCCGGTCATTTATCCGCCGGGGCGATACCAGTATTCAGGAACAATATAACTGGCGGGCATTTAAAGGTTTTCAGATTAACCGATCGTTTTCAGCGCCCGGTGGTTATAGCCGACAGGAACGAACCGATGTAACATGGAGTAACCCTTCAGCGGATGAATAAAACAGCATGACACAACAGGAATTTCAGCAACGCGCTCATACCATTCCACATCAACCCGGCATCTATAAATATTTTGATGCGGAAGATGTATTATTATATGTAGGCAAGGCCAAGGACCTGCGCAAAAGGGTATCTTCTTATTTCTCCAAAACCTTTACCACGTATAAAACCCATGAACTGGTTCAGCGTATCAGGAGAATTGAATTTACCATTGTAGATTCGGAACAGGATGCTTTTTTACTGGAGAACTCACTTATTAAAGAATACCAGCCCCGTTTTAACATCAACCTGAAAGACGATAAAACCTATCCTTATATTGTCATCAAAAAAGAACCCTTTCCCCGTATTTTTCTCACCCGGAAAAAAATAAATGACGGCTCCGAATACCTCGGCCCCTTTACTTCTGCGGGAAAAGTACGTGAGCTGATTGCGTTTATCAGACAGTATATTCCCTTACGTACCTGCAAGCTTAATCTTTCAGATCATAATATTCAGAAGGGTAAGTTTAAAGTATGCCTCGAATATCACCTTGGTAACTGCAAAGGGCCCTGCGAGGGTTTACAGGATGCAGCCGCTTATGCAGAGAGCCTGCAGCAGGTAAGAAATATGCTCAAAGGCAACCTGGGCTCTGTTATTACCCATTTTAAAGCACAGATGCAGCAACACGCCGCACAACTCGAGTTCGAGAAAGCTGAGCTGATGCGCAAAAAAATTGAGCACCTGGAGAGCTACCAGTCGCGCTCAGTTATTGTAAGCAAACATTTAAACAGTGTGGATGTATTTGCCATTCTGAAAGACGATGACCTGGCCTATGTAAGTTACCTGATGGTGTCGAATGGCACTATTGTTCAAACGCATACCGTACCACTTGAACCCAAACTGGAAGAAACGGAAGAAGAAGTCTTGAGTTTTGCTGTTACCCGTATCAGGAACGATTTCAACAGTATGGCGAATGAGATCATTGTACCTTTTGCAATAGAGTACCCTGATTCAGCCATCACTGTGACCATTCCGAAAGCAGGTGATAAAAAGAAACTGCTCGACCTGGCTTTAAAGAATGTGAACTATTTCAAAGAGGAACTGAGAAGAAAAAAAACATTACACCTGGAAGGCAGTTCCGATATCGAGAAGAAAAAAGTATTGTATGAACTGCAATCCTATTTGCACTTACAGGAAGTGCCTGTGCATATAGAGTGTTTCGATAACTCTAATTTCCAGGGTGCGTACCCGGTTTCGGCCATGGTTTGTTTCAGGGATGGTTTACCCAGTAAGAAAGATTACCGGCATTATAATGTAAAAACGGTGCAGGGCATCAATGATTTTGCCACGATGAAAGAAGTGGTGTACAGGAGATATAAGCGTTTACAGGCCGAATTAGCCCCTCTTCCCCAATTGGTGATCATTGATGGTGGTAAAGGCCAGTTAAGTGCTGCCATGGAAAGCATTCATGAACTGGGACTTACCGGTCAACTAACACTGGTAGGACTTGCCAAGAATGAAGAAGAAATTTTCTTTGCGGGAGATACGGCGTCTATCAAATTACCCTGGGATAGTGATAGTTTAAAACTGGTTCGTCGTATTCGTGATGAAGTGCATCGCTTTGGTATTACTTTCCATCGCAATCAGCGATCGAAAGGAACTTTTAAAAATGAGCTGGAAAGCATCAACGGAATTGGACCACAAACGATAGCCGGTTTATTAAAAACATTTAAGTCGGTAAAGAATATCAGGGAAGCAGATAAGGAAACACTGATTAAAATCATCGGCAACAAGAAGGCCGAATTACTGTTGGCGTTTTTCGCAGGAGAAAGTGAAAAGGGTTAAAATAAAAAAAGGGGTCAGGATAGAAATCCAACCCCGTTTTTAAAATCCAATATCCTATGAAAAACCGGAGTAAAGTTAAGGATTCCCCTGAATTAACCAATAATCCTTGTTCAAAAAATATAATATAAGCTTTTTTTAATCAAAAAAGGAGCTTTACAGCTCCTTTTTTGATTAAAAAAATTTTTATGGGTTAATACTGCCACACGTCCTGCTCATAATTAAACAGGCGCTCCTTGATATTTTCACCCTCCAGCAGGCGGAACAGCGGATCTTTGATAAGAGCAGCCAGGAAACGGTCGCTGGGGTTATTAGAGCTTGTTTTTACGATATAACTGGCGAAAAAGCGGCTTTCAAACAGTTCCTCCCAGGTCATACGGCCGGCATAGTTTTTCGGGTTGTATACGTTGAATTTTGTCAGTGTTTTACGCATTTCAGGATAGTAGATCCAGAAAAGGGTTCTTGGTGTTGACTTTCCATTGATGACCAGTTTAGCCACTGGTGCAATACCCAGGATACGAACAAATAAGCGGCTGGCTTCCTTGTCGAATATCCACTGTTCTTTTATACGGAATGTATAGATAGAATCGGGATTGGGTGCAAACTTGGTATCATAAATAACCGCTGTATCTACTACGTTCGGGTTATCAGCATTTTGAACATATTGGGTATCCAGACGGCCTTTCAGCATTTTCATGATATCATCATAAGCCAGTGGTTTGGTAAAACGATCGTCGCCGCCTTCTGCAGAGAAAGCCATTACGCTGTCGTTTTTAATAGCACTCAGCATGATCGAGAAAAAGCGCTGGTCGCCCATATCATCTTTGCCCGGATACATAAATGCCTGGTTTACTTTTTCGCGGGCATCTATTTCTCTCCAGATAAATTCACTGAATAACTGATCATCTTCACGCAGGTGTTCGTACTCCAGCGGACGTTTTTCACGTGTCTGGCTGCGGTCTGCGGCTGTTTCGTTACGCAGGCTTCTTGCAATGACTTCTCCAAAACCACCAACTGTGGTGGTATCGATGGTTTTAGTTGGCTTAACCGAAGCAGGATCTACAGCAGGTTTTGCCGCAGGCTTAATGGTATCTCTGTTGACGGTAGTTGCAGCCGGTTTATTGGCTGTTGAGTCTGCAGGCTTGCGGTTGTTACGCAGGTTACCAAAACCCTGTGCCATGGCAGTTGTACCTGCCAGCAATGAAACCGTTACACACAATAAGAATGTCTTTTTCATAATCACTGCTTTATTGCAAGATGAATGTTATGTTCTGATCCAGTTTTCTTGTTCCGCCACCCGGTTGTTTCAGTTTGATTTCACCGATGGTTACTGTTGTACCTGGCTGACAACGTCTGATCAGGTTCATGGCATCGCCACTGAATGACGGACCATTTACTTCTGCAAATTCAGGTTCATCAAAACCTTTACCTGTACAGATCAGCATATAATTCAATACTTCAAATTTCACCCCTTCAAATACGAAATCACGCAAATCAGCAATTACCCCTTTCTGTACACGGAACACATTGGCGTTCATGGTACCACCTGCACTACCACCTACAATGGCAATAGGATCTGGTACACGTTTTACAGGGATGGTGATACGCTGTGTATTCTTTCCATCTGTTGCATTCACCACTACTGTTCCCAATTGTTGCGGAACAACAATGTACTGACCTGCTCCTTCTTTACGCATGTTTACATTGGTGCCTTCAATATTCACTTTTACTTTCTCGTCTCCTCCACCACCGGTTACACTTAACACATTATCAAGACCCTGGTAGAATACACGTGTTTTATCGGTAGAAACCACCAATCCGGAAGGTACCCCTACGGTATAACGAACTTCTTTTTCAACTACCGCAGATGTGCCATCTGGTTTGAGGTATGATATCCTTACTTTCTTTACTGCCGGACCTGAATTCCCTACCCTTGTTTTATATTCTGCTGCACCTTCTGCATTCAGTGGAACGGCAGCGCCGTCAACTGTAATGCTTGGTCTGGCAGCTTTACTGAATGCACCAATACCTGCTGTTATAACCAGTTCTTCTCCTGGCATCAGGTATTGTGAATTGGTTCCGGCAAATGCCTGGAATTCATCATAAATCAGTTCTACCTGTCCGATCTGGCGGTGACAATATTCTACGGCCTGTGACTCACTGTTTTTCACATCATTCTGAAACTTGCTCAGGATGGTGATGGCAGCCACAGTTGGTGTCATATGAAAATAGCCATAGGCCCAGTCGCCTTTACCTGCTTCACTGCTGGATGGCAGCGGAGTAAGGTCGAGTGGCAATGCCGCTGCTATTTCTTTAGCCATATCGGGATCAATAGCAAGTAGCTTATCCTTGAAATCCTTCAGTCTGTTAAACAATTCCTTTCCTTTTCCTTTTCCATTGGGTGGAGCAGAAATAAACATACGGGTGGCTGCATCGAGGTTATCTTCTTTATATGATTCTGTTCCGTCTTCGGCTTTGGTAAGACCTGATTCTTCTTTCAGTTCTTTCTTCAGTGCTTCCATGTAGGCATAGAGATCGGCCGCCAATTTCTTTGCCTGTTGTGCTTTGGGTAACCACAACATGGCTTTTTCCCTGGTTTTAGGATCTTCTATTTTTGCCTGGAATGACCTGAATACTTCGTCGTTTTTCTTCTCTACAATACCACTCGCTGTAACCAGGCTCCTGTCTACCGTTTTAAATGCGTTCAGAATTTCAGACGATACATTCAGCGCCAGCAGTGCAGTTAGCACCAGGTACATCATGTTGATCATCTTCTGCCGCGGTTCCTTTGGTAATGACATCTATCTTAAGTTTTCTAATTCTGTTTTACAATAGGTTTTGGTTCTTGGTGATGGTTTATGCACGACCCTGCATAGCAGTAAGCATATTACCATATACCTGGTTCAGTTTGCCCAGGTTATTCGCCAGTACAGCAATCTGTTCTTTTGCTTTCATAGCATCGTCTGCACTGCTAGACATCGCGGCTGATGCCTGTGCCAGTTTACCATAGAACTGGTTCAATGCTTTCAGGTGATTATTACTCTCCTGTAATTCCAGTTCATAAATGGTATTCAGCGATGACAGGTTTTTGGTTAATACCTGCACCTGCTCATGAAATTGTTTGGTTCCTTCAGAAGCTGTGTTAAAGCCAGACAATGACTGTGTGGCACTATTTACCGCACCCGCAACAGCAGATAAAGCAGCAGTTGCTTCCTGTGTTTTAGCAGAAAAGTCACCAGTTGATTTTACGACATTGCTGATCTCTCCCATATTCTCAACGGTAGTTCCTAATTTCTGGAAATTGGCGCTCAGTTTTGATAAGTTGGCTGGTGTAATATCGGCCTGCTGTAACATATCGTCCAGACTTTTCAGTGCAGGGTTACCCGCTGCAGTTACCGGAGCCGGTGCTCCCATATCGGGTGGAGGCAGAATGGCATATACAACGAAAATCAAAGCTTCTGTAGTAAGACCAATCTTCAGTGCCCAGTCGGCCCATGACAGGTGAAGAATTTTTGCCATGGCACCAAAAATTACCACAGAGGCACCAAGACATACAATTACGTTAACGATTCGGTTAGTAGCGGGAGAAACACCTGAGGCCATAATAGTTAAGTTTAGTTTTTAATAGTTAGGTTATTGGTCGCGTTTAATGCGAAATGGTTTTATCTTTTTGATTTTGGAGCAAGGTCAATGACACAACGGAATCCGATATAAGATTTAGCAGTATCCTGGTACTCATAGTTACGGGTACTTACCTGTAAATAGTAAGCAATGTCTTTCCAGCTTCCACCACGTACCACTTTACGTTTCATACGGGGTAAATCTGAATCGGCCGCTTCAATTCTTACATCCGGACTGAGGTCTGACATAAAATTGTAGGAACCTTCATAGAAATAGGAGCCTGTCCATTCTGCTACGTTACCAGACATATTATACAGTCCATATTCATTGGCCCAGTATGCATTGGCTTTCACCGTATAGAAACCACCATCTTCCGGATAGTTACCTCGACCTGGTTTGAAGTTGGCAAGTAAACATCCTTTTTTGTTTCTCAGGTAATAGTTACCCCATGGATACATGGAGTTTGTTCTTCCGCCACGGGCCGCATATTCCCATTCTGCCTCACTGGGTAAACGGTAATCACCGTCTACTGCAAATTTCTTTTTCTCTAACCAGCTATTCTGGTAATGTGTGCGCCAGTGACAAAATGCTACCGCCTGTTTCCAGGTTACACCTACTACGGGATAATTACCATAGGAAGGGTGTGCGTAGTAACGTTTGGTCATGGGTTCATTGTATGAATAAGAGAAGTCTCTTATCCAAACCAGTGTGTCGGGATATACTTTTTCGTCGTATTTAACGATGAAATCTTTACGAGGCCTGTCGGCATTTTCACGCTTGGCAGCTTCAGCCAGGTTGAAATATTCTACTTTGTATTTCAGTTTGCCTGGATCAATTTCATTCCTGCCAAATAAGCGGTTATCCGGCGCCAGGTTCAGTTCATTGAGTTTTTCAATGGTGGCTTTATCATAACGAACCGTTCTCATCCTTACCCAGTTAACTGCAGATGTATCATCCTCTTTATTGATACCACCGCCAAAGAGAATTTTGTAGGTAAGAGAATCACGAACCCAGTTTACAAACTGGCGATACTGGTCGTTGGTAATTTCGGTTGCATCCATCCAGAAACCGGGAATAGACATTGATCTGTTCCTGTTGGTGTAGTTGAAACTGATATCCTCGTCACTTGGTCCCATATGGAAGGTTCCAGGTGGCACATATACCATGTTTCTGGGTGTTGCCATACTTGGCCTGGCTGTTGGCGCAACTCCGTGTAACTGACCGTCATCTGGCAAGCCCTTCGACTTTTTGCCCTTATTCAGAAAACATGAGCTCATGCTTAGCGTGAATACGGCCAGGGTAATAGTTGTTAAATAACCTTTCATCTGATCAAAGTGATTTATGACAGTGACAAATATAAGTTTAGAACTGTAGCGAACTACAGTTTTCAAATGGAAAAACCAATAATTTCACAAGGCGGGTAAAGATGATGTCAGTAATGTTCTGATTTTGTTTTCACTATCTGATATAGGCTCGAAGCCACTGTCAGACAGCAAATTACCGTAATTCTTGTTACACATTTGCTAAAAAATCAATTATTTTATCAGTAGTATAATCACTACAGGTAAAATTCCGGCACACATAAAACACCAGTTTCCCGTCTTCCCTCATTTTCCCCGCTAATAACGGGAATTCCCCTTCTTTAGTTTCTTGCGTCTGCAGTATTTTATTGGGCGAATAGCGCTCCAATACCTGCGGCAGGTATGTTTTGGCTCCCAAACCCACCAGGGCCACTTCCTTCCACCCCGCCAATTCTGCCTGCATTACCAGCGCCCATGCCCCAAAAGACGTCGGGTATTTCACTATTGCCTGGCTCAGCCCTGTCAGCATCTGGTTCATCCTGTCGAGCCAGCCTTTATGATCAAAGACCCTTCCCATGTACTGCAGGTTGGCTGCCATTACCGCATTTCCGCTGGGGGTAGCCCCATCATATACTTCTTTCTTACGCACGAGGATATCAGACTGTCCCTCCATGGTATAGAAGTAAAAACCTGTTTTTTCTTCCCCAAAATACCGGTTTACCAGTTCCAGCAAGGTTTTTGCCTTCATCAGGTAGTTGCCATTACCTGTAATTTCCTGTAACTGTATATATGCCTGTATTAAATAGGCATAATCGTCCAGGAAAGCGGGAATACTGGCTTTGCCTTCTTTACAGGTATGCAACCACCTGTCGCCATCCGTTTTACTGAGTGACTGTTCTAAAAACTGTATATTTTTTTCGGCTATCGCTTTATAATGGGGGTCTCCCAGTACTGCGTAAGCCTGTCCATAGGCTGTATTCATCAAAGCATTCCATCCCAGCAAATGCTTATCGTCTAATGATGGACGCACCCGCTGGTCGCGACGCTGCTTGAGTGTTGCTTTTGCAGCTGCAATTTTTTCTAACCAGTCTGTTTCTGTATAGCCATGGGCCGCTGCAAAATCGGCCGGCTGCACTTTTACCCGGAGAATATTGGTTTCTTCCCAGTTACCTTCTGCAGTTACATCATAATAGGCACAAAACAGGCTGGCTTCCTCACCCAATACTTCTTCGACTTCCTGTTTGGACCACGTATAAAATTTCCCTTCTACACCCTCACTATCTGCATCAAGCGCACTGTAAAAGCCTCCATCGGTATGTGTGAGTTCTCTTTCAACAAATAGCAGTGTTTCGCGAATGGCCCTGGCATATTTTGCCGATTTGGTTATTGCATATGCTTCACACATGGCTATTACAATGAGGGCATTGTCGTAAAGCATTTTTTCGAAATGGGGTGCCAGCCATTCTGTATCGGTACTGTATCGGGCAAAACCACCGCCCAACTGGTCGTAGATACCCCCATCAATCATTTTATCGAGACTTAACAATGCCTGTTTTTTGGCAGCTTCATCCTGAAAAAAATGAAAATGCCTGAGCAGGTACCTGATGCTTTGTGTTTGCGGAAATTTGGGGGCATGACCAAAACCTCCCCATTCAGTATCGGCCTGTTTTAAGATATTGGCAGCTATATCTTCAATGGTTTCATTGGCCATTACCCATTCTGCTGTATTGGCCTGCTGACCAAATGCATTGGATGTTTGCAGGTGTTGTGTTAATTTCTCCGCCTGTTGATCAATCTCCTCTCTTTTTTCCGTGAAGGCATTGTGTAATCCCAGCAGCACTTCTTTCCATGAAGGCCTGTTATGCGCCCTTACAGGAGGGAAATAAGTACCTCCGTAAAATGGTTTGGTATCGGGTGTAAGAAATACATTCAGTGGCCATCCACCGCTACCAGTCATGGCCTGTACCGCATCCATATATATATGATCTATATCGGGTCTTTCTTCACGATCAATTTTAATATTGATGAAATGTTCATTCATGATGGTCGCCGTTGCCTCATCCTCAAAACTTTCCCGCTCCATTACATGACACCAATGACAGGCCGCATAACCAATGCTGACGAGTATGGGTTTGTTTTCTTTTCTGGCCAGCGACAAAGCTTCTTCACCCCATGGATACCAGTTAACCGGGTTATGCGCATGTTGCAACAAATAAGGACTTGTTTCATGGATTAACCTGTTGGTATGTTGGGTGCTGGATGACATGCGCTGAATTTAACCACTAAAATAAAACCCCCTGCATTAGCAAGGGGTTTTATCTATAATGAGTTGATGAACTTATTTTTTGGTTTGGGTGGAAGCCAGAAACTGATCGAGTGCCGATACCATACTTGGTTTTTGAGGTGATGGTACTTTTATCTCCAGTTTCAATCCTGCATCTTCCACTGCTTTGGATGTATTGTTGCCAAATGCCCCGATAACGGTTCCGTTCTGTTTGAATGATGGCATATTGTCGAACAGGCTTTTTACACCGCTGGGGGTGAAAAAACAGATCACATCGTACTCTTGTCCTTCCACTATTTCTTTAATATCGTTGCTGATGGTACGATACATAAAAGCCAGCTGGAACTCGCAGTTATTCGATTTGAGCCAGGTAACGATTTCATTGTCCTGCTGGTTCTCACTGCACACATACAGAAACTTCTCGTTCTCTTTGTGTTTATTGATCACATCGAACATACTCTTATTGGTACCATCGGCACCATAGAATACTTTTCTTTTGCGGTAGAGAATAAATTTTTGCAGGTAGAGGGCCACCGCTTCGGTAATGCAGAAATATTTGGTGTCCTGTCCGATGGTGACTTTCATTTCTTCACAGGTGCGGAAAAAATGATCGATGGCATTTCTGCTCGTGAAGATCACTGCGGAATAGTGCATGATGTCGATCTTCTGTTTGCGAAACTCTTTGGCAGGAATTCCATCCAGTTTTATAAAAGGATGAAAAACCAGTTCTACCTTATACTTCCGCTCCAGATCGAAATAGGGCGATTTATCGCTTTCGGGTCTGGGCTGAGAGATCAGGATCTTTTTCGAGGTCTTAGGGGTACTCGTTTTTTTTGCTCCGTTCTTTACCATGCTTGCTTTCTGAGATTTTGCAAAATTAAAACCTTCCACCGATATAATCCGCCATCAGCTTATATAATAACAGCAGCGGAAGTATTTCAACGGCGCAAAGGTAAAGAAAAAAATGTAAGGCATTCACTTTCAATGTGTTCCTTATTGTGGCAAAGGATACTATATAGCGGTATAATAACAGCAGAACCATCAAACCAACCGAAACAGTGAGCGCAATTTCCTTAAAACCGGGTTTGGCAAAAGCCATGAGGAAGAGAAAAGGCACCAATATAACCCCCATTACTTTGTTCACCAGGAATACCGTAAACGTATAGTTTACAGCCGCTTCTCTCGAATTAAAGACCCAGCCCGAGAATCGTAAAAAAAGAAACTTCCCAAAATATACCATGGTCAGCAGGGCGGCTCCAAAGAATACAATATGCCAGAAGGGGTAATCGAGCCATTCTTTGTTCCTGATGACCAATGCTCCATAAATACTGGTACTGATGATAAAAAGAAGATTCACGAATAAAGACCCAAGGTTATCCTGTAATAACTGGTCCTTTGTTTGTTTCTGTCTTAATGAGGTTTGCAGGAAGAGTATAAACAGGTTTTTAAAGTACCTCGGAAAAGCTGTTCTTACAAATGCGAGCAGGAGCACTACACCCATCAGCAGGTAAAACATATCATCCAGAGTTCTTCTTTCCCTGAAATCGGAAATCATGAACATGGGCTTTTGTGTAAGGGGCAAAAAAGGGTGTGTATAATATTTTCTGTAAGTACTGGTGTCTATGCGTGGTCCGGTGGGTATAGCCGCTTTGATGAGAGAATCTGACCGAAGACTGTCTATTTGCTGTTGAAGTGAATCAGTAATATTTACTGCCGTATCGAAACTTTGTTCCGGCCTGGTAACCGGAGCCAGGCTATCGTTTTGCCGGATAATGGGTGCTTTGCGGACGGGTGTATCTGTTTGGCCCATGCCAATAAAAAAGGAAAATATTCCTGTGAGCACCAAAAAACAACGCTTCAGCAAATTCATCAACGCAAAAATAAGCTTTTACAATATCTGTTAGTCATCAACCCCTGCCAGCTTACCTGTATCTTCGCAAAATATGTCGGGCATTTATATTCATATTCCTTTCTGCAGAAAAGCCTGTCACTACTGCAATTTTCATTTCTCTACCTCACAACAATCCAGAACAGCTATGGTGGCAGCCATAGCAAAAGAAGCGATCATCAGAAAAGATTTTATTAGAGACCCCGTATCTACCATTTATTTTGGAGGAGGAACACCTTCACTTTTAACATTGGAGGAGCTGATGATGGTGATGGAAACGCTTTCCTCACATTTTTCCCTTATACCCGATGCTGAAATAACACTGGAAGCCAACCCGGATGATATTTCACCAGACAAATTGCAGGAATGGAAAAAAGCAGGCATCAACCGACTGAGTATTGGCATACAATCTTTTTTTGAAGAAGACCTGCAATGGATGAACAGGGCACATAATGCTGAACAAGCCAAACAATGCATACGATTAGCGCAGGATGCTGGTTTTCATAACCTGACCATCGATCTTATTTATGGCACACCGGGTTTAAGCAATGAAAGATGGATGGCTAATATTGAAACAGCTATTTCATTCAACATACCACATCTCTCCTGTTATGCACTAACAGTTGAACCCAACACGGCGCTGGATAAACTGATACAAAAAGGCAGCAAAGCCGATGTTGATCAACAAAGCCAGGCCACGCATTTCAACCTGCTCACTAACCGTTTAGAAGCAGTCGGTTTTGAGCATTATGAAATCTCCAATTTCGCCCGGCCGGGTTTCCGCAGCAGACATAACAGCAGTTACTGGCAGGGGAAATCTTATCTCGGACTCGGCCCTTCGGCACATTCTTTTAATGGTACTATCCGGCAGTGGAATATGTCAAATAATGCGCTTTACCTGCAAAGCATTGAACAGGGTCTGGTACCTGCTGAAGCCGAGCAACTTACCAAAGAACAACAACTGAACGAATACATCATGACCAGTTTACGTACCATGGAAGGTTGTTCTCTGGCATTGATTGAAAAAAAATGGGGTGAAAAAAATGTAGCTGCCATTTTGAATGCCGCACAAAAATATTTGAAAGAAGCTTCGCTCAGTTTATCTGACGATCGGCTTGTTCTCACTAAAAAAGGAAAGTTTTTGGCTGATGGTATTGCGGCGGATTTGTTTCAGCTTAATTAAGCTGTGAGCTATGGGCGGTGAGCTTCAAGTCTTTTTGAAGAACGTTGTCTGTCTTGCAATTATAAAAAAGGGAAATAAAGGGATAATTTACTCACAGCCCATGGTTCAAAGCTCATAGCTGTAAAGTTCATTCTATCAATGATGCCCTGAATGACGCAGCAGTTTCCTCAGCAGGTTGATACCAATTACTCCGCCGAGGAGTATCAGGAGTACCATGGGGCTTAATAAGGTAAATGAAACTGGCATGGAATAAAGTTACCACTTTTCCTATACCAGAAAACCTTCTATTTTCTTAAATCCATCAGCGGCAGGGCGGTGTTCCCAGAGAATCTCATAAATGGTTGATGCTATGGGCATTGTGGCATTTACCGTTTGGTTTGTACGGTAAACGCAACGGGCGGCATTATACCCTTCGGCTACCATATTCAGCTCCAGTTGGGCCGCTTTTACAGAGTAACCTTTCCCAATCATATTGCCAAAAGTGCGGTTTCGGCTGTACAGCGAATAACAGGTTACCAGCAAATCGCCCAGGTAAACCGAGGCGGCATAATTGGGTGTAAGTACCGCAGGCTGTGTTTCTGTTTCGCTGAGTTTGCGCAAAAAAGCAACCATCTCATTGGCACTGTTGGCAATATATACACTCAGGAAATTATCACCATATTCAAGTCCATGTGCTATACCGGCACCTAGTGCATAAATGTTTTTCAATACCGCTGCATACTGTACACCTACTACATCATCATTGACAACTGTATTGATGTATTCCGTAGAAAAATCACCGGCTATTTGTTCTGCACTTGCATGGTCTTTTCCGGAGAAAGTGAGATAAGATAATTTTTCTGATGCTACTTCTTCTGCATGACAGGGTCCGAGTAATGCGAAATACATATCAATCGGCACATGATAATGCGTAAATAAATATTCATGCAGTAACCGGTTATCGGTGGGAAGGATTCCCTTGATGGCCGAAATTATTTTTTTCCCTGCCAGTTCCTCCGGTTTCAGTTCTTCGAATACCTGCTCTGCATAAGCCGATGGTACAGCAATAACCAAAGCATCGGAAGCTGCAACTACTGCATGTATATCGCTGCTTAAGCGCAATTGTGGTGGATTGAAATAAGCAGCACTGAGATAATGTGGGTTATGCTTTCTTTTCTCCATATACGCAATGGTTTCAGCATTCCTTACCCACCAGTAAATAGTGTGCCCATTATCTGTAAGGATTTTCGCCAAAGCTGTAGCCCAACTGCCACTACCAATTATTCCATACTGCATGTATCTAGCATTATTCAATTGCAAACATACGGAGAGTGGGCCGAAAGTCCGGGGTCGGAAACACCGGAAGAGGTTTCATGGCATAAACTATCCAACTCCCGTTCTCCCCTTCTCCCTGCTAATAGCGTCAAAACAATAATTAGGTATAGCATCCACTGAATGTTTTTTCACAGGGAGAAGACGAGAACGGGAGTATAGAAGAGCCATTCATAAAAAAAAGAAGCGTTACTGCTTAACAGCAATAACGCTTCAAAAATATTATACCCCCCTCTTCGGACTTCCAGACTTTCGGTCTTTCGGACGCTCTGCTTATTCCTTCTTCTTCTCTTCAAATAATTTATCCTTCGCCACCACTTCTACCAGATTGCCGTCTTTGAGGATTTTACTTACCGTATTATATGGTCCTGTTACTACCTGGTCGCCTTCATTTAATCCTTCTACAATTTCAATATAGTTAAGGTCCTGGATAGCTGTTTTTACTTTAACCTTTTTAACTTTTTTATCTTTTCCTATTACAAATACCACTTCTTCCACCGCTTCGTCATCGGCCGGATCACCGCTTGGCGGGCCATCATCTGTTTTTTCTTTTTTGTTGCCTTCACCAGATCCTTTTTCACGGGTGGTTACTGCATTCAGCGGAACAGATAATACATTTTCTTTGGTATTGGTTTGAATATCTGCACTGGCGGTCATACCCGGGCGGAAAGGAAATGCTCTTCCTGGCACCACCATGTCTTTATAACTATCGGGAATAAGACGAATATGTACTTTGTAATTGGTTACTTCGGTTGAAGTAGTGGTAGCAGTTGCCTGTGTATTCGGGTTGGCAATTTTGTACACCAGTCCTTTGAATTTACGATTGGTATAAGCGTCTACTTCCACAAGGGCTGTGTCGCCCAGTTTTACTTTGGGTATATCGTTTTCACCTACATCTACCCTGATCTCAATGCTACGCATATCGGCTACACGCATCATTTCAGTACCGGCCATCTGTGCGGTTCCTACTACACGTTCACCTTTTTTTACTGCGAGTAAACTGATTACTCCATCCATGGGTGCTACCAATGTGGTTCTGGAAAGATCTTTATTGGCACGTGCCAGTTGCGCTTCTGCACCCATGATCGATGCTTCTGTGCCTTTCAATCCTTCTCTTGCTGCATTGTAATTGGCTTCTGCCGTGCGGAATGCCTGCTCTGCCTGATCGTATTCCTGACGAGATGTTACTTTTTCAGTGTATAGTTTTCTTTGTCTTTCAAAAGCAGCTTTGGCATTATCGAGTGTAGCTTTTAATCCGGGTAAACTGGCAGTAGAATTCGAGAGCTGCGCTTTTGCCTGATCCACACCTGCGGCCACCTGGTCTCTTTGCGTGGAATAAATATCAGCATAAATTCTTGCCAGTACCTGGCCTTTACGTACACTGTCTCCTTCGTTTACATTTAACTCCACTATTTCACCACTCACATCCGGACTTACTTTTACTTCTATCTCGGGGTATACTTTACCGCTGGCATTCACAGTTTCGATGATGGTTCTGGTAGCTGCTTTCTCAGCAGATACTTTCAACCCTTCATCTTTGCCGATGACACCACTTTTCTTTAGTCCGATAAAGCCTCCCACTACAACAACCAGTCCGATAATAGTCCAAAGTAATTTCTTATTCATAGATATTGTATTTCTGTTTTGTTCAACCCGTTATTAGAGTTTCAATCCCTGTCCTTTGTAAAATTCCAGCACTTTCATTTTAAATACATAGTCGTATTGATTGGCCAGCTGCTGTACTTTGGCACGAAGCAGGTTATTCTGGTTGGTGATGAGATCAAGTGAACCCAATAAACCCACTTCATAACGTTTCAATGCAAAGTCATATGCTTTTTGTGTACTCTCAATTGTTTTCTTACCTGCATTGAATTTCTGCAATGCGGCTGTTGCATTATTATATGCGGTATAGATATCCTGTTTCAGTTTCAGGTCGGCCTGTGTTTTTTGAAGTTCCACATTTCTCAGGTCCAGTTTAGAACGCTGGTAAGCAGTTTTTGCCTGACCATTGTTGAAAATGGGAATGGAGAAATTAAGACCCACATTCTGACCAAAGTTATTGGTAATCTGATCGGTCCATCCTTCCCATAATCCACCAAAACCTCTGCTGCTTTGCGAAAAACGATAGAGTGGACTTTGTACATAGTAATCCACATTGCTGATGGTTACTTTAGGTTCTGCACCTGTAACCGGACTATAACCCAGAAAAGTAAACCCGGTTGTTTTTTTGAATGAATTGGAGAAGTTCGATGAAAGGTTGCCTCCGAAAGTAATGGTGGGATACATCTGCCCTTTGGTGGCTAATACTGATTTTTGTGCTGCTTTGATCCTGAAATCATTTGCTTTTTGCAATGGCTGCGAAGTAAGTGCCAACTGGTACACCAGCTCTGGTTGTAAATCACCAAAACTTTCAATAGGTATACTTTCTACCGGAGGTGCCTCAAGTTCAAAAGCAATCGCCGGATCAAGGTTTAGCAGACCTTTGAGGTTTAAAATATTCAGTTCGTACCCTGTAACAGCCGCTACATAATTACTGCTGTCGTTGGCGAGTTGTGCTTCAATTTCTGCAAGATTCAATTCAGGCAATACACCTGCTTCTACTCTTTTTCGCGTAATCTCCAGTTGTGTTTGTGATTGTGCAATTTGTACCTGTGTAATTTTCACTTGTTCTCTGGATGCCAGTATCTGCAAATAGAAATTAGCCACATTCAGTGAAATATCGTTGGCCGTTCTCTCTACATCTGCAAGAGCAGCCTGTGCACTGAAGGCCGCTGCCTTGATATTATTTTTTATTGCTCCCCCATTGTATAACTGGATACCAGCATTCAGTCCGAAATTCTGGTATAAAAACTGGCTGGTAGAGAACTGGTTGGTGGTGGGATCAATAGATCTACCAAAACGCACACCTGTTCCTGAGCTCATATTCAATGATGGGTACTGATTCAGTTTTGCCTGTTTTGCCAGCAATGCGCTGATCCTGGCCTGTACATCGGCCTGCTTCACAGAAATATTATTCTGTGTAGCATAGTCAATACATTTCCGCAGATCCCATTTCTCATTGGTAGTCTGGGCCTGCACCTGTACCAGAATGGCACAACCCAAAAGGGCAATTAACTTCTTCATATATAACAAAAATAACAGTTTCCCAACCAGATAGATAATTTTCTGATAGGCGGACTAGCTTTATCTGAAACCCTTCATAAGTCGTTATGAATGGTCCTTTATTACATCCAGTGCCTGAGACAGGTCGTTAATGATATAGTCAGGCTCCTCTAATCCAACGTACAGGCGCAGGCTACGGTGTAACTCAAGCGCCGGGTTGAACTGGTCGCGCGGCATTCCCGCACATTTGGGGATGATCAGGGATTCATGTCCGCCCCAACTCACCGCCATCAATATGTGTTTCAGTCCATTACAGAAATTTTCTATGGCTTCACAGGATTGGGTCTTCAGGATAAATGTCAGCAAACCACATGCCCCTTTCATCTGCCTACAGGCCAACTCATATTGGGGAAATGAGGGATCCAAAGGAAAAATAACCCTTTCCACCTGTGGGTGAGACTTCAAAAATGTTATTACAGCTTGGGTAGTGCGGGTAATGCGCTCCAGACGTGCCGGTAATGTTCGAAGACCTCTGATCAACAACCATGCGTTAAAGGGCTGGATACCGGACCCTATATTATTGTATTCACTGTTAAAGATACGGGTAATCTGTTTACTGCTACCGCTTAAAACCCCGGCAATCACATCACTATGACCACTGATATATTTGGTGGCGGATTGTAAGGTCAGGTCAATCCCTATTTCATATGGTTTCTGGTATAAGGGTGTACAGAAACTATTATCGCAGATGGTCACGATGTTTTTTGACCGGGCCAGTTGAGCCACGGCAGACAGGTCCTGCAAATCAAAGAGCCAGCTATTGGGCGATTCAAGATAAATAACGGTTGTATTGGGTTGAATGGCTTTCTCAAAATTTTCAATCGATCTCCCATCGATATAACTAACCGTTACCTGAAAACGAGGTAATATTTCATCAAACATTTTCCTTGCCCAGGTATAGGGGTCTTTTACACTTACAATATGATCACCGCTTTTCACATTGGCCAGTACGGCTGCAAAAATGGCTGCCGCTCCACTATTGAATACCAGGCAATCTTCTGCCCCATCCAGTGCTGCTAATTTCTTCCGCAAAATTTCTACTGTCGGGTTAAGTCCACGGCTATACAACCAGGTTGAATATTCATCTTCAAACGACTTACGGAGATCGTCTACTTTTTTAAAGGCGAAATTGCTGGTCTGCACAATGGGTGGCGACACTGCCCTGAAATATTCATCCCTGTCTTCTGCCAGCTCATTCAATATATAAGAAAGGTCCATAGTATTCTATTGCGGGTTTTCAGTATTGGGTTTCCTGAATTTGGTACTGATGAAATAGATGAGCATAAATCCGAGTAACACACAGAAACCAACAAAAGCAGTATCGGGTGTTTGCATGGCGATGCTGATACCAACGAATAAATATGCGCTCATAAAAATGAGTGGCATCAATGGAAATAATTTCATTTTAAAAATGCCGGTACCATCGAGGTGTTTGGTTCTTTTGCGCAGAATGAAAATGGTGGCGCTGGATGCTACCATTCCAAAACAATCGAGGAAAATGGTAAAGTTGAGAATCTTATCGAATGTTTGTGCGAAAAATAAAATCACAATACACATGGCTGCAAACACCGTAAGTGAAATGGTAAAGACCTGGTTTTTCGGGTTTTGTCTGGCAAAGAACGATGGCAATGTTTTTTCTTCGCTCATGGCATACATAACCCTCGGATTACTCATGAGCAGTGCATTTACATAAGCGAGTACCCCAAAGAATAAAAAGAAGGAAAAAATATCGGCGCCTTTTGCACCAAATGTTCGTTCCATGACTACATAGGCAATTTCTTTTTCTCCTTTCATCTGATCAAACCCTACGATGGTATAATAACTCAGGTTTACCAGGAGATATAATACAATGATAATGGCAATACCAATAAAAATGCCTCTCGGAATATTTTTAGCCGGCTGGTTTACTTCGTTACCGAAATTGATGGTTTGCTGATACCCGCCATACGTAAATGATACGGCAATCAGGCTGATACCCAGGCTCTGGATCCAGCTCATCGATGCTACATCTGCAACAGGTGTGGAGCTGGTTGCCACAACTGCGGCCTGATCATGTGGAAAAAACAAGGCAAGAATCAGCACCACGATCATGCCAATTTTTATCAGCATCAGGATATTTTGCGCACGGGAACTCATTTTCAATCCCATGAGGTTGATCCCATAAAAAAAGATGATGGCGGCACAACTAATCAGCGCTTTATGAATATCTGTCCATTCAACGCCCGGAAATAATTTTGTGATATACCCGCTACCAATCAACGCCACTGCACTTAAACTGGCCGCATTACTGATCAGGATGATACAGTTGATGGCAAATGCAATACTCGGGTGATAAGCATAAGAAAACACTTTGTAATAACCACCGGTTACCGGGTAGCGGCTGCCGATCTCCGCATAGGTAAGTGCTCCACACAGGGCCACAAAACCACCCAGTATCCATGCCGTAAAATAAACAGATGGTTCAATGGCATCTTTGGCACTGGTGGCGGCTGTTCTAAAAATACCCATTCCAATCACCAGACCTACAACGATCATGGTGAAGCTAAAAAGATTCAGTTTTTGATTTCCCTGCATAAAAATTTAATGATATGGTGTTAAATGTAAGAAAAGATGGCTGATCTCTGATGTCGGATGTCTGATTTGAAAAGAACTATAACTTGCAAATCCAAAACATCCGACATCCGACATCCGACATCCGACATCCGACATCCGACATCCGACATCCGACATCCGACATCCGACATCCG
>NZ_JBIQXS010000001.1:700235-1721818 GCF_058231085.1 Sediminibacterium sp. FW305-C-49 | reverse complement strand
ACATCCGACATCCGACATCCGACATCCGACATCCGACATCCGACATCCGACATCCGACATCCGACATCCGACATCTTTTCCCCATATACGTGTAAAACTTAATTTCAGGATAACCTGCTGCTGGTTACATTTGCGCTGTATTTGGTTTCCGCCTAGCGGAATTAAAAGGGAAGTCCGGTGTAAATCCGGCGCTATCCCCGTAGCTGTAAGCTCTGATGGTGAATGGTCAAAGGTCAATGGTGAATTATAAGCAGCAAATGCTTAATTCATCATTCCCGATTCCCCATTCACTGAAATCACTGATGTTTCTACTAACCACTGTCCCGATACAATTGGGATGGGAAGGTTCAACATCAGAGAGCAAGCCAGAAGACCTGCCACTTACAGACGATCCATTCACGGCTTTCGGGTGAAAAGCATGGAATGTAAATGCTGTCTGCAGCGGCAATTTATGTTTCTCCGTTTTTTATGTTTCCTGAAAGCTCATTGTTCAACTATTTAACCAATAACAATGAGCAAAACAATTACGCTCCTCGCATGCATGCTTACAGGTACTTCCCTGCTGGCACAAAAAGACACCGTTACACTCGATGAAGTAGTGGTAACGGCCAACAAACTCGAACAAAAACAAAGTACAACAGGTAAAGTGATCACCGTTATCACTAAACAGCAAATTGAAAAAAGTGGCGGTAAAACTGTTGCACAATTATTAAATGAACAGGCAGGCATCACCATCAATGGCGCTTTCAACAATGCCGGCAGCGTTCAAACAGTGTATACCCGCGGTGCTTCTCCCGGGCGCACCCTCATACTAATGGACGGCATTCCATTGAACGACCCTTCTACGATCACCACCGATTTTGATCTCAACTTTTTTTCTGTCAATGATGTGGAAAGAATTGAAGTATGTAAAGGCCCTCAATCTACGCTGTACGGCAGCGATGCGATTGCAGGGGTGATTAATATCATTACCGTAAAAAAAGACAGCAACAAACCATTCAATATCAAAGCCACACTGAGTCAGGGTAATCTTGGTACTTCAAGAAACAATGTACAGGTATACGGAAAACTAAATAAACTCACTTATACTGCCCGTTATGCACGTTTGTTTACCAATGGTTTTTCTTCGGCTTATGATAGTACAGGCACCAAAAATTATGATAAAGACAGATACGATGGTTCGGTAACCAGTGGTCAGTTATTTTACCAGGCTACCAATCATCTTGCTTTCAAGGCCTTCCTGATGTACAGCCAGTATAAGGCAGGAATTGATGCAGGTGTATTCAATGATGACCGCGATTACAATATCAACAACAAATCATTGATAACAGGTACCGGCTTCCAGTTCAGAAAAGGCAAGCTGGCTCTCACCGGTAATTATCAGTACAGTGAACTCACCCGTAATTACAGAAATGATAGTTTGCATAAAACCAGTACCTGGTTTGAAGACAATACCTATTTCGGCAAATCGCAGTTTGTGGAATTGTATGCGAGCACCAAACTGGGCAAAGGATTCACTTTATTGGCAGGTGCCGACTATCGCTACAATTCTTATAACCAAAATTATCTCTCCATTAGTTCATTCGGACCTTTCAGGAGCCAGTTCAGAGACACTTCACTGTCTCAGACAGCTTTATATGCATCTGTCATCTTCAATAGTCCCAATAAAAAATTCAATGTTGAATTAGGAGGCCGATACAATGATCATTCACGTTATGGTACTAACAGTACTTATACCTTCAACCCGTCTTATAGTTTCAATGATCAGTTCCGTGTGTTTGGTAGTATTTCAAGCGGTTTTAAAGCACCGTCGTTATACCAGTTAAGCCTGAACAGTAAACTTGATGCTGAAAAATCGGTGAACTATGAAGCGGGTCTTAGCTTCCAGCAAAAACAGTTCAGCACAAGACTGGTCTATTTTAACAGGAAGATCAGTAATGGTATCGATTACAACTATATTACTTTCAACTATTTCAACTATGTAAAACAGGTAGTGAATGGTCTCGAATGGGAGCTGGCTGCAAAAGTTGGTAAAGCAGGTTTCAGCGCGAACTATACTTTGCTGATGAGTGAAGAAATAACTCAGAACCGTCTCACCACAAAGGATACCGTTACGTATGAATATCTTTTACGTCGCCCCAAACACCATATCAACCTGGCGGCTAATCTTGATCTGTGTAAAGGATTGAATGTAGCCCTTACCGGAAAATATGTAAGTAGTCGTTTTGATATCGGCGGATATCGTCGCGCAGATATTTCATTGCCCTCTTATTTTATTGTAGGCGCTTCCGCTGATTATGTATTGAATACCCAGGTACGTTTTTTTGCAGACGCACAGAATATCACCGGCAAAAAATTCTTTGATGCCAGGGGATTTAATGCTATTCCATTCCTCTTTAATGCAGGCGTTACTTTTAACTGGTGAGAAGAGTAAATGGTGATTAGTCAGTAGTGAGTAGTCAGTGAAAATTATCGACTATAGATTACTCACTACTGACTAATCACTACTCACTATTTCACATTTGACAATTTATCATGACACACAAACATGAAATAAAACATTGCCCGCGATGCAGCAAACCATTTGAGTGTAAAGTGGGTAATATCGCCGCCTGCCAGTGCAGCGGTCCCAAACTGAGTCATGAAGAGCGCGTGTATATAGAAAGTAAGTACACCGACTGCCTTTGCAGAAACTGTCTGGAGGCCCTGCAGTTTGAATACAAGCTGGTGAGGAACCATGTATTCAGGTTTTGAAGAACAAGTACTTTGTTCTTTTGTGAATGGTGAATCGTCAATCGTGAATAATAAAAATTCATTCACGATTGACGATTCACCATTCACTTTTTCTTATCTTACCATTCAAACCGCTCACCATGACCTTCCAATTGGATCATCTGCTTACTACTACGTTTACACTGTTTGCGGTGATTGATATTGTTGGCTCTATTCCCCTGCTCATTTCACTAAAGGATAAAATGGGTGGCATCAGGTCTACACAGGCCACACTTATTTCCGGTTTACTGATGATTCTTTTCCTGTTTGCCGGTGAAGCTTTCCTCAAAATACTGGGTCTCGATATTCGCTCTTTTGCAGTAGGCGGCTCAGTAGTCATCTTTTTACTGGGTCTGGAAATGGTGCTGGGTCATGAAATTTTCAAGGGAGATAAAGATGCCAAATCAGGTTCTGTAGTTCCCATCGCCTTCCCCATTATCGCTGGTAGCGGTACACTTACTACCGTTATGTCTTTAAAAGCCAATTTCGAAGAAGTATATATCCTGAGTGGGATTCTCATTAACCTGATTGTAGTATATATAGTGTTGAAATCACTTCGGGTAGTAGAGAAAGCACTTGGACCCGCTGGCTTACTGGCGGTACGTAAATTCTTTGGTGTGATACTGCTGGCCATCGCCGTTAAAATTTTCAGCAGTAATATTGCTGCATTTGGAAAATAAATACCCATCAAAAAACTATTTAAACATAGCGAACCGGTTTTCTGGATCACTGCTTTGATCTTGCTGTTCTTTTTGCCCGGTTATACAGAAGGACAGTCATTATGTGTGTCTACCCTACTCGGATTAGGTAAATGTCCCGGCTGCGGCATCGGTCATGCCATTCACGACGCACTTCACTTACGATTAACTGCTTCTTTTCGTCATCATCCGATGGGAATCTTTGCAGTTATCATTATATTTATACGGATAAAGCAACTCATCACCAATACCCTTACACCACATGAGACCCAATCTGTACAACCTCATTCCCGCGCTTGAAGGCGAAGAACTTGTATTCATTCAAAACCTTACGGCAGGTTTATCAGACGAGCGTCTGTATAATTTTATTGCCGTTTACAACGGTAAAAGAAGAAAGACCGACCAGATACTACTTGGCTGTATCCTCGGATTTGTGCTTGTAGCCGGCGTTCAGCGTTTTATGGTAAGGCAAAACGGAATGGGCTTACTTTATCTTTTAACTGCCGGACTTTGTTTTATTGGAACCATTGTAGATACCATTAACCACAAACAACTCTGTTTTGAATACAATAGCCAGATGGCAAGAGAAAGTTTAGCGATGGTACATTCGATGGGGTAAAGAGAGAGCTATTAGCTGCTAGCTACTAGTTTACCAATGAATACTGTCTCTCATACTTATGTTTTGCGTTCACTATAAATGTGATGTACATGCTGGAGCATTTCCCATTTTACCTCTTGCTTATTTTATCGATTGTTTTATTGATTATGCTGGCCAATAAAATAAAAGTGGCCTATCCGATATTGCTCGTTATTGCCGGACTGCTGATTAGTATTATACCGGGTGTTCCGGTGACTAAAATTGACCCTGAACTTATTTTTATCATTTTCCTGCCACCACTTTTATATGAAGCAGCATGGACCATATCATGGAAAGAATTGTGGCGGTGGCGGCGTATCATTACCAGCTTTGCATTCATAGTTGTTTTTTTAACTGCCATGTCTGTGGCTTTTGTAGCCAATTATTTTATCCCGGGGTTCTCCTTGGCACTTGGTTTTTTACTTGGCGGTATTGTATCACCCCCTGATGCAGTAAGTGCCAACGCCATTTTAAAATTTGTTCGTGTCCCTAAAAGAATGTCATCTATTCTTGAAGGAGAAAGTTTGTTGAATGATGCTTCCTCTCTCATCATATTTCGTTTTGCGATGATTGCGGTTGCTACGGGTCAGTTTATCTGGCTGGATGCATCTTTGAGTTTTACATGGATGCTGGTGGGCGGAATAGGTATTGGTCTGCTGATCGGCTGGTTATTCATGCTTATTCACAAATACCTGCCTACTGATGCCAGTATGGATATCATACTTACCATCATCACTCCGTATACCATTTACATCTTTGCGGAAGAAATACACAGCTCCGGTATCCTCGCAGTAGTAAGTGCAGGTTTATTACTCTCGAACAGGAGACATCATTTTTTAAACAGTTCTTCCCGTGTAAAAGGAGTGAATGTATGGGAGAGTTTTGTTTTTGTACTAAATGGTCTTGTTTTTATGTTAATCGGACTAGACCTTCCGGAAATTACTGCAGGACTAAAACAAGATGGAATAAGTTTTAGCGACGCTATCTGGTATGGATTATTGGTGACTGCTATTTTGATTATTGTACGGATCTTAGCTGCATTCGGTGCTGTACTTACCACATTGGTGATGCGAAATTTTATTAATGTAGCAGAAAGAAACCCTGGTTTCAAGGGACCTCTTTTATTAGGGTGGACGGGTATGCGCGGAGTGGTATCGCTTGCTGCAGCTTTATCAATACCGGTTCAATTATCAGACGGCGTTGCATTTCCGCAACGTAACCTGATTCTCTTTATTACTTTCATTGTTATACTAACTACTTTATTGTTACAGGGTCTCACTTTGCCTTTCCTCATCAAAAAATTACAGATAGCAGGCTACAACGATCATATGCCTGAGCATGAAGCAAATGATTTCATCAAAACAGCATTGGCACAACATTCATTAGCACATCTGTTGCGTAAATATGAAGATCAATTAAGTACAAATGAAGCCGTACAGCAGATTGCAGAGAAATGTAGACTAAAAAACCTTTACAACCTCAGCCCTGTCATGTCTGCAGAAGTGAAAACCATTTACCTTGATCTGCTGGAAGAGCAAAGACGCTGGTTGTTACAAAAGAATCAATCCGACCCTCATTTTGATGAAGATATTATCCGCAAGTATTTACACCAGCTTGATATTGAAGAAGAGAAGTTCAGGTTTATGTAAGCATCATACAGCCTGCCTTGGAAATTTCTATAAAATAAAAAACAGGACCCTGAGTCCTGCTTCCTTTTAACTTGATCCTTGTTGCTTGTGGCCTCGTCATCCGCCGCGGCGGAGAACCTGAATCTGGAGCTTCGTCCCCACAGTATTGTGGGAATTATACTATCCATTGCACAAAAAAAGCAGAACAAACGCCTGCTTACTGTTTCTTATTCCTTATTTCTTATTTCTTATTCTTTGTGGCCTCGTCAGGAATCGAACCTGAATCTGGAGCTTCGGAAACTCTTATACTATCCATTGTACTACGAGGCCAATATTTCAACAAACTACCCTTTTTAATATAAAAGGTTACTCTTATACTTTCTCCGCCTCAGGCGGATACAACAAGACTATTCAATAAAACGCAGCAAAAATAATAGAAAGGAATTAAACTAGCAGAATAACTCTTGCATCGCTGCTTTAATAAAAACACCCGTAGGTACACTATTCATGATCTGCAGATCGTCCCATATACTACTTTCATTGTCGAGGAACCGGAATACCCTTGCGGGCGGGTTTTTTTGAAAAATGGAGGCAAATACCTCATCGCCATTTAATTTTCTGTGATGCAGTACATTCAGCAGCACTGAATCATAGAACCTGAATTTCTTTTCCGTAAAACTCATTCGTTGTGCTGGAAAACGATGCTGAACCAACCTTTCTACAATAGCCGCTGTTCTCTTCTGGATAAACTGAAAAGCATAACCACTACTGCCTTTTGCCTGTCCACCCGCAATACCCATGTAAATGACCCTGCCTTTTGATGAAGGAAACACATGATTTGTCATAGGAATAATACCAAACTCCTCATGTTCTATTTTATATTCCTTGATACCGAGGTATTGCTCCAGATAAGCTTCTAATGCTTCTGTATATTCTTCTTTCAACAATAATTGTTCTGTAAACAAAGTATATTCTACCAAAGCTGCCGTTTCAGATATGGGTAATACATACATAAACGTAGTGCCATGTTGCTGTGATACCCTGAAATCCATAAAGCTGGCTCTGGCAGGATCAAAAACAGGTGCTTCGGTTTCAATTACCCATCCTTTAAAATGTTGCAACAACATATATTCCCCTTTCCTGATAACAGGTTGCTCAAATAAAATACTATTGAATACATACGATGCCGAATAAGTATCCGATTGAACCTTCACAAACGCGGTATCACCTGAAGTACCTGTTGCTAAAACTGGCTCATATAAAAAACGGATATTGGTTCTTTGGTTTGCGAGCTCCTGCACATGCTGATAAAAATCTATCCCCCTAATCATCTTATACTTATAAGGAGATAAACGCAAGCTGGCAGAAAAATATTTTGAGTAGAAATCAATCTCCTTCCATTGACGATGAACCAATGATTCGAATAACCCTTCTCCCTGCTCCCAAAAACACCAGGTTCTGTCGTTGGCTGTTTTAGGCGCTTTGTCTACCACCAGTATTTTCTTGTCATCAAAAAAAGGATCCTTCATCATGCGCATCAATAAACTTAAACCTGCGCAACCTGAGCCGGAGATGATATAGTCGTAGTGGGCTTGTATGGTCAATGGTGAATGGTGAGTGTTGAATAGTCAGCAATGAGTATGATCAATATTTTTTTTGAACTAGTTCATCTTTCCGCACTTTATCCCAATATTTTTTGGCGACGATCAGCATCCCAAAACTTTCTCCTTCGTTTTTATCCAGGTGCTTATGGTGCATTTTATGCGCCCATCTGATAGCTTTGATATAACGGTTATTACTTCTTGTAAACAGTTTTACTCTTTGATGAATAATAATTTCATGTACCAGGAAATAAGCAAACCCATACAATGCAATACCTGCTCCAATACTTACTACCCAATATACCTGGTTCATGCTACCCAACATAATACATAACCAACTGGGAATGGCGAAAATGATAAAAAAAGCATCGTTCTTTTCGAAAAAACCTGGCCCCTTCTGGTGGTGATCCTCATGCAGATACCATAAAAAGCCATGCATCACAAATCTGTGTGTAAGCCAGGTTATACCTTCCATGATACAAAAAGTGGCGAGTGTTATGAGGATATAAGTCAACATATTATGAATACAATCTTAAGATTAAAAAAAATAATAGTTGAATGATAAACAAATGTACCGCAAAATGGTTGGCCTTTTCAAACCGCAAATACCTGAACAAGCATAATAATGCTGCGCTGATCAGAAACCAGCAGAGATAATTATAGAAAGGTATTTCTCCCCCCTCCCATTGCCAAAAACCCAATTGAACAGCCACCGGCTCCATGATCCAATCAAAAAAAACAGTGAGTAAAGCCCCATCCAGCACCATTGAGCATGTAATCAGTTTTTTGGAAAGATGTGTGCCCGATACCTCATATTTGTTCCTGATCCATTCATGCACTAAGTGCATGATGACACCAGACGAATACACCACCACAAACCAGTTAACTCCAATGAGCCAGGGAACGCCGTTTAGGTGCGGACCTAATACAGCCCCATAACTATAACAACCAAAAAGTTTACCCGTATTTACACCAATCATTTCTGCACCCATGCCGGTTAAAAATGCAGCCAGTACAAAAAGTAAGAAAAATCGATTGGGCTTAGGCTGGTTCCATAGCAAAAGCAGAAACATCAGCAGTAAGTTAAGTGCTGTGTTGGCGACAAACCATTCTTTATGTGTCGTAAAAAGCATACCTATCAGTCCACTTACATGAAAGAGGATGGCGATGAATACTGATATATGTAATTTATAACGGTTCAATGCTGAGGCTTTTTCTGCTGTTCATCTTGTACCAGTCTGGCCATAATAGCGGCACTTTTCAAACACAAAGGTATCCCGCCTCCGGGATGCACACTCCCTCCAACAAAATATAATCCGCTGATCTGACGGGAAAAATTGGGATGTCTCATAAAAGCTGCCATTCTTGAATTAGAACTGGTTCCATACAGGGAGCCCTGGTAAGATCCGGTTTTTGATTCAATTAAAACCGGATCCAGTATGTTTTCTGTTTCAATCAGTGAAGCAATATCTGTTTTCAGCATACGGCTGAGTTTGTCGATAACAAGTGATCGACAGGTCTCTTTCATTTTTTCCCAGTCCTGCCCAACATTTGCCGGAACATTGATCATCACAAACCAGTTTTCTTTTCCAACCGGTGCATGTTTACCTGGCTCACACTTAGAAGTAATGTTGATGTAGACTGTTGGATCTGAAAAAACCTTCTTCAACCGGAAAATATGATCAAATTCTTTTTCATACTGTTCACTGAAAAAAATATTGTGCAATCCTAATTGAGGAAATTCTTTTTTTATTCCCCAGTAAAAAATTAATGCACTACTGCTGCGTTCCTGTTTAATTATTTTTTTAGCCGTTACCTGATCATTTAGTAAACGCAGATAGGTAAAATAAACATCTACATTGCTTATTACAAGAGAAGCCGGTACATTTTTACCATTCACTACCACTCCACCAATCTGTTGACTATACCGGATGATTCTTTCTACGGGCTGATTGAAATAAAATTGTACTCCTTTTTTTTCTGCCAGTTTATAAAGGGCTTTAATAATACTGATCATTCCACCTTCCGGATAATAAGTTCCTTCATTATGTTCGAGGTGAGGAATAAGGCTCAACATACCCGGTGCCTTATACGGATTACTGCCGTTATAAGTTGCATAGCGATTGAATAACTGCACTACTTTCTGCTGTTTAAAATGACTGGTATTTATCCGGTGCAGGCTACTAAACATATGTGAAGGCTTAACCGTTCTTAAGGCCTTACCGATAGGAGCTTTCCATAGAGTAGATTTTTTGTGCAGTGAATGGTTAAGAAAAATATTGGCTACATTTTCATACAGTTTTTCAGATGTTAGCAGGTACTTCTTTACCTGTTCAGGCAGCTCGCCCGTTTTTCGATACAATTCATCAGCAAATCTTTCAGGTTCGGCTGAAGCATGGATGACCGTTCCGTCTTCATAGAAATAAAAACAGGAGTCTGACATTTTCCTGTAGTGGAAATAATCTTCAACCGGTTCTCCGGCCAGTGCAAATAATTCTTCAATATTAGTTGGTTGCGTAAACAGGCTGGGACCAGTATCGAAATGATAACCTTGGGTTTCGAAATAACCCAGTTTACCGCCTGGGCCATCGGCCTGCTCAAATACTTTTACTTCAAAACCCTGTACAGCAAGCCTGATAGCCGCAGCAAGACCAGCTACACCAGCACCTATGATTATGGCCGAAGGTTTTGCATGCATCAGTTATGATTTATGATTCGCGATGTACCAGTCCCGAACCTTTGGAAAAGCTATACGAAACCAGGCAGTAAATGATTCAGGCTCCTGTTCAAGCAAAGATGCAATTTCCTGTAATGACCGGAAAGCATAAGTTTCTACTTCTTCCCGGTTGATATGGATGGCTCCGTTGTAAACACCTGTAAATACATGATCAAACTCATGCTCAGTTAATCCATTGGAAAATGAGGCATTGTAAATAAAAGAAAAGGCCTTTGACAAATCTGTCACAAATCCCATTTCTTCATTAAGCCTTCGTATGGCTGCTTTTTCGATTGGCTCACCCGGACGTGGATGACTACAGCATGTATTGGTCCATAGGCCTCCGCTATGATATTTGGTGATGGCTCTTTTCTGTAGTAAAAGCTCATCTCTATCATTAAAAACAAACACACTGAAGGCACGATGTAAGATCGCTTTTTCGTGTGCTTCCATTTTTTCCATTACGCCCAGTACTTCATCCTGTTCGTTCACCAATATCACTTGTTCCATACCATAAAAATAAGTTTTCTCTTACTGAGCTTAGAGTAAATTAAAATGACTGCGAATACCTGCTTTAGCCAGGATAAATATTTTCCCATAGTCGGGTATCCTTATCCTTTCTTCCATTATTTTCTGTGGTCTTACTTTTTTTATCTTCTTAAAAAGAGAGAGGTAATATTTATACGCTACATACACACCGAAACGAGATTTCATGGGCAAAAGGAGAATACCTTCATATGCATGATTAAAATCGCGCTGGATATCTTCCTCAATTGCCTGTTTATCTGCTAAAGTAAAATTCCTGAAATCACACCCCGGAAAATATACCCTTTCAAGGCCTTCATAATCTGCCTTCAAATCGCGCAGGAAATTTACTTTCTGAAAAGCGGCACCCAGGCTTCTGGCATACGGTTTCAACTGCTCATACATCTGCCGGTTACCGTCACAAAAAACAAAAAGACACATCAATCCTACCACTTCTGCGCTTCCATATATATATTGTTCGTATCCTGCACGATCGTATTTACGCTGGTTTAAATCAAGCTCCATGCTGTACAAAAAAGCGTCTATCAGCTCTTTGTCTATCTGAAACTGGTTAACTGTTAGTTGAAAACTATGAAGAATGGGGTTCATGCTGATCCCTTTTCCTATAGCATCATAGGTGGCATTTTTAAATTCATTTAATAATGATGCTTTATCATAATCATGAAAACTGTCTACAATTTCATCCGCAAAACGGACAAACCCATAAATATTGAATATGGGTGTACGCAAGTCTTTATGCAACAACCGGATGGCAGACGAAAAACTCGTACTGTATTTCTCCGTTGTGATCCTGCTGCAGTCCTGACTTACTTCATGAAACAGTGTGATCATGTGTTGTTGGTTTGTTCACAGATTTGGTCTGTGTTATAGGTAATTAATTTATCCAAATATTTTTAAAACTTCTCCGGCAACCACTTCTCCACTTATCAGACTGGGTGGCACGCCCGGTCCGGGAACTGTTAGCTGACCGGTATAAAAAAGATTATTTACTTTTTTACTCCTGCATCCTGGTTTTAAAACAGCAGTTTGCCTCAAAGTGTTCGCTAAACCATACGCATTTCCACGAAAAGCATTGTATTCAGATACGAAATCGCTATGGGCGAAGGATTTCTGGTATACAATGGCATCTTTAACCGTCTGACCTGTATGTTGTTCCAGTCTTTTGATCACCTTATCAAAATAAAACTGCCTTCTTTCGGGGGAGTCATCACTTAATCCTGTTGCAACCGGTATAAGTAGAAACAGGTTTTCACATCCTTCGGGGGCTACTGAATTATCTGTTACCGATGTGGCACACATATAAAACAGCGGATCTGATGGCCACTCTTTTGTTGTATAAATTTCTTTCCCATGTACTTCAAAAGAGGTATCAAAAAATAAACTATGGTGCTGTATATTATTGAGTCGCTTGTTCAGTCCAACATAATACAATAAACAACTGGGGGCCATAACGCGTTTATTCCAATACGCCGGTGTATAGGTACGGAATGCTTCAGGCAGCAGGTTCATTTCAATATGATGATAATCAGCGCCACCAATAATGACTGCTGCTTCAAATACACGATCCTGCGTGATGACCTGTTTGGCAGCATTTTGCTGGATACGAATTTCCTGAACATTCTGGTTGAATTCAAATGTAACGCCTAACTCAATAGCCAGATCATACATGGCCTGAACAACCTGGTACATGCCTCCTTCCGGATACCATGTACCACCCTTAATATCGGCATAGTTCATCAGGCTGTACAATGCGGGCGTATTTTCAGGCAATGCCCCTAAGAACAACACAGGGAACTCCATGAGTTCACGGAGCTTGGGGTGTGAAAAATACCTGGCTACATGCGATTTGATAGAGTTAAAAACATCAAGTTTGAATACACCTGTGATCAGTTCCCAATCCAGAAACTCAGTGAAAGATTGTCCTGGTTTATGCACCAGTTTATGAATACCTACATCATATTTATACGCCGCCTCTTTTAAGAACTTATCCAGTTTCTCACCACTGCCCGCTTCGATGCTATTAAACAATGATTGTATTGCTTCATAAGAAGCCGGAATATCTACCGGACCATCTGGCCAGTACACACGATAAGAAGGGTCAAGTCTTTTTAACTGGTAATAATCAGCAACAGATTTTCCAAACTGTTTAAAATACCTTTCAAACACATCAGGCATCCAGTACCAACTAGGACCCATATCGAAAGTAAAACCTGCTTCAACAAACTGGCGTGCTCTGCCACCGGGTGTGGCATGCTTTTCCACAACCGTTACTTTCCACCCTGCTCTAGCCATAAAAGAGGCAGCAGAAAGACCGGCGAAACCGCTTCCTATTATGATAACAGATTTGCTCACTCGTCAGAAAATTAGATAAAAAACTTAATACCGTTGCAACTGGTTTTTGAGCAGTTTCCGTGCGAAATGTATGCGACTCTTTATGGTACCCAGCGGCTCACCAAGCATTTCGGCAATTTCATGGTATTTGAACCCGTCGAAGTATAATAAGAATGGATTCCTGAAAATGTCTGGTAGGTTGTGTATCGCTTCTTTTACCTCTTTTAAATTGATATTGGCTATCGCGTCATTGGCAACAGCCCCCTGGTTAATGTTGAGTAAGAATTCATTGGGTGTACTGTCGAAAATGGTTGACTGTTTGCTTTTCCTGCGGTAGTTATTGATAAAAATATTACGCATGATAGTATATAACCATGCTTTTATATTGGTACCTACATTGTATTTGTCTTTATTGGCCAATGCCCTGTACATCGTTTCCTGTACCAGGTCTTTTGCAGCTTCTGTATCACGTGTCAGGGTAACAGCAAAAGGTTTTAAAAACTCTGTGTTGTTTAGCAACATCTGGTTAAACTCAAGCACTGACATAATTTGTTTGTTTAATTGTTTATGATGTAAAGTTAAACAAAATGATGAGCCCGCAAAATGATTTTGTTTAATTTTTTTACATAAAAGATAAAACAAACTGATTCAGTGTGTTATACATGTATAAATCCCCAAAAAAGGGGCTAAAGTCGATTTTTCTGGGTTTAATTCGTTGAACTGGACTGTTCCGCGTAAGAAATGCTGTTGATATATTCCATGACGGCTGAAAGTGATTGCCGAAGATTTATGTTCGCTGGAATGGTCTTTTTATAGTCCTGTGTAATTTGGCCAGATACTACAACGGGTATATCGGGCATTCTGTTATATAGATTCAACAGTAATTTTTCCAAAGAAAAATTACCCGCTACAGCAGTAAGGTGGGTATATACAAAATCTGGTTTTTTTCGATCTACTACATATACCATATCCTTAACAGGCACATCTGCTCCAAGGTAAAGTACTTTTATACCCCGGCTTTTCATGAGAAAGTACATAAACAATAATCCCAGTTCATGGTGTTCACCTTCCGGCAAAAACAAAATACTTGTTTTACCGGATGTAATGCGGCTCTTTATTGTTTCTATTCCTATGATTAATTTTTGCCGGATAATATTTGTTACCAGGTGTTCCTGGGCCGGGTTAATATGATTGGTGAGCCATAACATACCTACTCTTTCCAGAAAGGGGAATACAATCTGAAGGATGGTTTTTTCGACTCCGTTTGAAAAAATACAGCGATTCAACACATGTTCAAATTCCTCAATATCCATGTCAATCATACACTGGATGAGGTTATTCACTGTTCTTTCCTGGAGTGCTTCGGGGTGTGTAAGAGAGAGTATTTTTTCATTGATATCAACCGGTGACATACGGTCGATATGAGAAATTTTATACCCATATTTATTCAGTAGTGCAACGTTAAGTGCCATTTTTACTTCCGCATTACTATAGTAGCGGATATTTGTTTCCGTACGCTGCGGATTCAGAAATCCATAACGTTGCTCCCATATCCTGATCGTGTGGGCTTTAATACCGGTCAGGTTCTCCAGATCTTTAATGGTAAAAGCGTCCATGCAGGTATAACAAGTATTTTACGCTTTTGTTCAATGCCCGGGCTCAAAATTCGTTGAAATATGGGTGATGCGAGGAGATACAGCAGCTTTACCGATAAGGTTTACCAGCTTATTTTAACCTTGCCAGGTACTCGCCATAACCACTTTTGGCATATAGTTTGGCTAAATCAAGCAGTTGCTGGTGACTTATATAACCCATACGCCAGGCCACTTCTTCAATACAACCAATTTTCTGGCTTTGCCTTTTCTCAATTACCCGTACAAACTCACTGGCATCGCTCAGAGAATCAAAAGTACCCGTATCTAACCAGGCTGTTCCCCGGTTCATGATACCTACTTTCAGTTTACCCTGTTGCAGGTATTCATTATTGACTGTAGTAATTTCATACTCCCCACGCGCAGAAGGTTTAATAGATTTAGCGATTTCTACAACACTATTATCATAGAAATACAGACCCGGCACTGCATAATTAGATTTAGGTGTGCTGGGTTTTTCTTCGATAGATATTGCCTGCTTATTTGTATCGAACTCAACCACACCGTACCGCTCAGGATCGTTGACTTCATAAGCAAAAACAGCCGCTCCATCAATATTATTAAAAGACTGAACAAGCTGACTAAACCCGGAACCATAAAAGATATTATCTCCCAGAATCAGGGCTACTTTATCATTTCCAATAAAAGATTCACCGATAACAAAAGCCTGTGCAAGTCCGTTGGGTACTTCCTGTACCGCATATTCAAACCTGCAGCCCACTACCGATCCGTCTCCTAATAATCTTTTAAACTGAGCATTGTCTTCGGGTGTAGTAATAATCAATATTTCCCGGATACCTGCCAACATCAGGATTGATAAGGGATAATAGATCATTGGTTTATCATAAATAGGCATCAGTTGTTTACTGATTCCTTTTGTAATTGGGTACAATCGTGTGCCTGATCCACCAGCTAATATGATTCCTTTCATGTTTAAAAGTTTAGATCGACTTTCGCTTCCTGCAAAGTGGGCAACAATTTGTCTTTATCAGATAAAAGTATTTCAGCATCGGAAAGCTGCCAGTCAATATTCAGATACGGATCATTGTAAATAATTCCGCCTTCCGATTCCTTATGATAAAAATTATCACATTTATAAAAGAAAACGGCTGCTTCACTCAATACCACAAAGCCATGTGCGAAGCCACGAGGGACAAAAAACTGGGTGCGACTGTCTTCACTTAGTTCTACTGCAACATGTTCTCCGAACGTAGCAGAGTTCTTGCGAAGGTCTACTGCGATATCTAATACCTTACCTTCTAACACACGAACAAGTTTTGCCTGGGCATATTCTCCCTCCTGGAAATGCAAACCTCTTAAAACACCCCGTTGTGACCTAGACTGATTGTCCTGCACAAAATCGATATTAAATCCTGTCTGTTCATAAAATCGTTTCTTATGAAAGCTCTCAAAGAAATAGCCTCTATTGTCACCATGTACGGTGTCATGAACAATATAACAACCTTCTAGTTTTGTTTTTTCGATTTTCATGATCAGCGATTGGCATACATGGATTCGTAATAATGTTGGTAGGCCCCTGATGTTACATGTTGTAACCATTCTTTATTGGCCAGGTACCAGTCGATGGTTTCAGATAACCCCTGTTCGAAAGTTACACTTGGCTCCCATCCCAGCTCTTCTTTAATCTTACTGGCATCAATGGCATAACGGCGGTCATGGCCAGGCCTGTCTTTCACATAAGTAATCAATTCTTCACTCTCGCCGGTTTGTCTTCCCAATTTCTCATCCATCAGTTTGCACAATAGTTTCACGAGATCAATATTTTTCCACTCATTGAATCCGCCGATATTATAAGTTCCTCCTGGTTTACCCTTATGGAAAATCTGGTCAATGGCTCTTGCATGATCCTTTACATAGAGCCAATCGCGTGTATACAAACCATCACCATATACAGGTAAAGGTTTCTTTTCGATGATATTATGAATAAATAGTGGGATCAGTTTTTCTGGAAAATGATTAGGGCCATAATTGTTTGAGCAATTGGAAACTATGGTTTGAAGGTGATATGTTTCATGATAGGCTCTTACAAAATGATCTGACGATGCCTTACTGGCCGAGTAGGGTGATCGGGGATCATAGGCTGTGGTTTCTGTAAAAAAACCTGTATCGCCCAAACTTCCGAATACTTCATCGGTTGATATATGATAGAAAAGGTGTTTACTAGAATCCTTCGACCAATACTTCTTGGCAGTATTCAACAGATTGACAGTACCTATAATATTGGTATACACAAAGTCGAGTGGAGAAACGATGGAACGGTCTACATGCGATTCTGCCGCCAGATGAATTACATCTGTTATGGCATATTCCATGAATACCTTTTCGAGTTCATCTGTTTTAAGGATGTCGGCCCGGACAAACCGGTAGTTGGGTTTTGCTTCTATATCTTTCAGGTTTTCGAGATTGCCTGCATAAGTTAAGGCATCAAGATTGACGATAGTATAATCAGGATATTGATTCACAAATAAACGCACCACATGTGAGCCAATAAAACCCGCCCCTCCTGTAATTAATATCTTTTTACTCATATAAAAATCGCTGGAAATGCTGCAAAATAAGCAAATGAAGGCATATAGACAGATACCCGTTGATCATGCTTAACAGAAATTTCGCCTTCTGCCGCTATCTTAAGAGTTTAGTCAATGATAATATATCCTATTTATTATCTTTCAGCCACAAACGACTGCTATGAACCAACGTTATTATTCACTTGACGTATTCAGGGGTGCCACGGTTGCCCTTATGATACTGGTGAACAATCCGGGAAGCTGGGGAAATATTTATAGCCCCCTTAAACATGCCATCTGGCACGGCTGTACACCCACCGATCTCGTGTTCCCTTTCTTTCTGTTTGCAGTAGGCAATGCTATGGCTTTTGTAATGCCACGTTTTGAGGCAGCAGGTGATGGAGTTTTCTGGAAAAAAATCATTAAAAGAACTTTGCTTATTTTTTTAATAGGTCTTCTTTTACACTGGAGTCCGTTTGTAAGATGGGATGGCGATTCGCTGGTCGCTAAAGGCCTCGACAATCTTCGCATATTCGGCGTATTGCAAAGAATTGCCCTCTGCTACTTCTTTGCGTCCATAATTGTGTATTATGGAAAAACAAAAGGCGCATTTGTTATTAGCGGAATACTCTTACTCATGTATTGGTTTATTACTGTGTGGTTAGGCAAAGCCGGCGACCCATTCAGTCTGCAAGGCTATTTTGGAACTGGTATTGACAAAGCCATACTGGGTGAAGAACATATGTACAAGGGCGAGGGCATAGCTTTTGATCCGGAAGGTATCAGCAGCACTATGGCTGCCATCGTTCAGGTTGTTTTTGGTTTTCTTGCCGGTCAGTATATACAGCAGAAAGGAAAAAACTATGAAATGCTGGCTAATCTGATGATTGCCGGGCTCGTATTAATCTTCGCAGGGTTCTGTTGGGATATGGTTTTCCCCATTAACAAAAAAATATGGACCAGCAGTTATGTACTTTATACCACCGGTCTGGCCATGCTAACCATCAGCTTATTGATCTATCTTATTGAATTCAGGGGCATCAAGGGAGCATGGAGCCGGTTTTTTGATGTATTTGGCAAAAATCCATTATTCATATTCGTACTGAGTGGCTTTCTTCCCAGGTTACTTGCATTGATTCGTTTTAAAGACGGAGAAGATCTTACCAGTCCACTCTCCTGGTTCTGGAATCATATCTGTAAACCCATTTCGGATGATCTCAGAAATGGATCACTGCTTTATGCTTTGGTCATGATTGCCTTTTACTGGTTGATTGTGTATTGGATGGATAAGAAGAAAATATATGTGAAAGTGTAGTAGCCCACCATGGTCCATGGTCTATTGACTATGGACTATACACCATTATCAAAGCTTTCTAAGCAATACAGCCGGATTACCCGCATAAACGCCGGGTTCTGAAATATCTTTTGTTACAACTGCACCTGCACCAATTACGGTATGACTGCAAATATGTACCGGCAAAATGGTAGCATTACTGCCTATGCTTACATGGTCTTCTATTGTTGTGGATTTCCATTGTGTAGTATCGCCACCTGCCGGCGACCCGGAACTAAAGCCATCATTTACAAACATCACACCATGACCAATAAAACAATCATTACCGATGGTTACTAAAGAACAAATAAAACTGTGTGATTGTATTTTACAACGGTTTCCGATAACAACATCTTTCTGAATTTCTACGAACGGCCCAATAAAACTGTCATCACCAATTTTACATTCATACAAATTACAAGGTTCTACCAGTTTAACATTTTGTCCAAACTGAACATCCCTGATGGTTGATTGTATCGCGTTGAATGAAGACATTGTTTTATTTGCGTTTCGCAATGGCGTGAATCTGTTCAATTAGTTGTATTGTTTTCAGGCTTTCTTCGGGATTTGTATAGAAAGGCTCCCCGTGTTGTAAGGTACGAATCATTGATTGATATACATATTGCAGAGAGGAAACTACCCCTTCACTCTCAACCTGTAAAGGTTTTTCTGTTTCCTGGTATGTAATGGCATCCAAATATGTACCACCAATTTTTATAGTCCCTTTCTCTGCCAGCAAAGTAAGAGACCCTTCCATATTTTTTCTAAAGCTGTTAATAGAGAATTGCAGTGTACCGATTGTTTCATTTTCAAACTGTAACAAAACAGCACCTTCATCGGCACCCAATTCAGTGTATTCGTGATTTACATTATGCGAAATAGCAGTCACTTGCCTTACGTGGCCACAATACCAGAGTAAGAGATCAATAAAATGACTGAATTGTGTAAACAGCACGCCACCGTCCATTGAAGCCTTCCCATGCCAGAGATGGTTTTCATAGTAGCGCTTCTCGCGGTTCCAAAAGCAATTTACCTGCACACTGAATAACTTACCCAGATCATTCCGCTGAATAGCATGATAAACAGCCTGAACAGCAGGATTAAATCTGTTTTGCAAAACGGTAAATAATTGTCGCTCATATTTCTTTGCAGTATCAATCATTCTTTCTGCTTCTTTGACTGAGAGTGCCATCGGTTTTTCAACCAGTACATGAAATCCATTTTCAAGTAAAAAAATGGTATGATCTGCATGCCAACCATTTGGCGTACACACAACTGCAACATCTGCCGATACATGCGCAGCGAGCTGATCCAAAGATGTATAAAAAGGAACTTCGTATTGTAAAGCAATTGTTTTTACGGATGCTTCATTTGTATCACAAATGGCTACAAGTTGACCAGATTCAGTGATTATGTCCAGATGACGTTTTGCAACTTGACCACAGCCTACCAGTATATACCTGATCTTTTGCATATCAGGTAAAAATTTGTTCTGCTTTGAGAATACTTTCAGGTTTGCCAACATCTACCAATACGGCTCCTGTATGATCATAACTTTTTATCTGGTAATCAGCACATAAATCGAGGTATACATCGACCATCGAAAATTTTCCCTGGCGGTTCATCAGGCTGAGTAAAGATGAATGGATCACATGAATACCACTGAATGCCATTTGTTTCAATCCTGGTAAACTTGCTGACACTTGCGCAGGCTTTTCTTCACCGGTATTTACATTTCGCCAGCCTTTCAAACAACCTGTTTCGTCAAACAAAAAATACCTTGATGTATTCCTTTCAGAGACAGCCAACGTAGCCAGGGGTTTATTTTGCTGATGTTGCTCAATCATATCAGCCAGGTTGAGTTTGGTAAGGATATCTGCATTCATCATTACAAAGTCTTCTTCGCCGTCAAAATAAGCTGCTGCTTTTTTTAATCCACCCCCTGTTTCTAATACTTCATCTGTCTCATCAGAAATAGCAATTTTACTACCCCAGCCCTTGTTCTTTTCAAGAGCTTGAATAATCTGATCAGCAAAATGATGCACATTCACCAATACTTCGGTAATACCAAATTGTTGCAGGTATACGATATTTCTTTGCAGCAAAGATTTTCCATTTACCAATGCCAGTGCTTTGGGATGGTGATCGGTCCAGGGTTTTAGCCTGGTACCCAAACCTGCTGCCAGTATCATTGCTTTCATGATCGCTTATTTTACCCAGTTCTCTTTATTGGTATGATGTAATACCGTTTTCACTTTGTATTTATTGCGTAAGTGACGGGCAGTCTGTTCTGCAGCATACACACTTCTGTGCTGACCACCTGTACAACCAAAATTAATCATCAGGTTACTGAATCCTCGTTTGAGATACTCTTCAACTGTAATATCAATCAAATCCCACACACTATTCAGAAACTCATTCATCTTTGTTCGTTGCTCCAGAAAATCCTGCACAGGTTTATCCTGTCCGCTTTGTTTTTTGTATTCATCGAACCTGCCCGGATTCAATATACCCCTCATGTCAAAAACAAAGCCTCCACCGTTTTCGCTTTCATCGGAGGGTATTCCTTTTTTGTAACTGAAGCTATTGATATGAATAACGAGCGGCGTTTGTTCATTGGCTTGTTGCGGCTCAAACCGATGAATCATTTCATCGGTTACCACGAGTTTTAATACACGGTCAAACTCGGGAGTGATGATACCAATACGCTTATGTTCAATAAAAAATTTCAGGTTACGTAATGCGAGTGGAATGCTCGCCAGAAAATGCGCCTTCCGTTCAAACAAACCCCTGAAACCATAAGCACCCATTACCTGTAACAGGCGAATCAGTACATAACCATTATATTGACTCACGAATGTGATACGATCAACCGGCTCTTTCAGCAACTCATCAATCTGATCCATATAATATTCCAGCAGGCTGTCTTTCCACTCTTCACTCAATTCTGCTTTTGCCTGCCATAATAAAGAAGCCACATCATATTGTAAAGCTCCTTTCATTCCACCCTGGAAATCGATGAAGCTTACTTCTTCTTTTTTCACAATAATATTCCTGCTCTGGAAATCGCGGAACATAAAATATTTGTATTGTGTATGGGTCAGATAGGTACTCACTGCTTCAAAATCATCGAGCATCGCCTGTTTATCATATGGTAGTTGAAGGGTATCGAGAAAATAATATTTAAAATACAAGAGATCACTTAAGATGGCCTGTTTACCAAATTCTTTTGCTGTAAGACAGAGATTATAATCCAATCCCTTATCCCCCAATATTTGTATGCGCGCCAGTGCCGCTAAACTTTTTTGAAAAAGTTGATAAGGCTGATCAGTATGACCATGCTTTTCCAGTTGATTCAATAAAGATTCTGTTCCAAGGTCCTCCTGTATATAAATGGTGTTATCATCATTTACGCCCAATATTTCTGGTACAGGCAACCCGGCTTTCTTAAAATGCCGGCTGAACTGGATAAATGTGTTGGTTTCTTTCTGGTTAAGATTATAGGTTGCTATAAAAGTATCCTTACCTGCATATAGCCTGAAATAAATCCTGTCGCTTCCACTCTGTGGCAGTTTTTCAATACGGTCTGCAGTTCTTTGCTGCACAGAAGAAAAAAGTTCACCAATGCCTTGTATTACGGCTTCCATGTTCATGCTGATTTGTGGCGAAAATAGAACTAAGTGGGGAATAGTCAATAGACCATCGCTATTAGACCATGGTTTATGATTTATTGATTATTGACTATAAACTATGGCCTATCAGCTATACGCTGTTTTCTTCTTGATAAATAGTACAAAGGCAAACCAGCGAGAGTAATAAGTGTGCCTAATACCGAATTGATCACAGCACTACGGCCGTTAAGATAATTACTGATATCGTTGTATAAAGTTGAAACCAGAAAGAATCCTGTAAACAAAACAAAAACCGAGGGTACAAATGGATAGCCCCATACTTTGTATGCCCGGTGTGTATTTTTCATTTTCTTTCTTAAAATAAAAACCCCCAATGCACTCATGCCATAAAAGAACCAGGTGACAAAAATGAGCATATCTGTGAGCATATCAAATGAGCCACTGAAAATGAGGATGATGGTCCATATAGCATTTAACCACAACGCATTTCCGGGCGTATGGTATTGAGGTTGCACTTTACCTGCCCATGCCAGCAACCTGTTATGGGTACCCATCGCATAAGTTACCCTTGCTGTGGCCAGTATATTGGCATTGGTGGTACCCAATACAAATAACATTACCATAATGGTAATAGCTATGCCACCTGCAGCTCCCCATGCAATGGTTGCAGCATCAGATGCCACAAAAGAGGATGATGCCAATTCATGAATCGGCATGAGGTAAATAAAAGCAAGGTTCAGAAGCAAATAAACAAGGATACAAAAACCAAGACCCAGGAGCAGACTCAGTGGAATATTTTTCTGCGGTTCTTTTATTTCCCCAGCCACAAATGAAATATTGTTCCAGCCATCATAGGCCCAGAAAGCGCCTGATAAGGCAGCCATAAACAGCATGATACTTTCCCATCCCGCAGCAGTTGTTGTCGGTGTTTCAGCAAAATGATTCCATGAACCTTTACCAGAGAAAAAAATACTCCCAATTAAAACCAGTATGGCCAATGCTTTTAATGCAGTTAACAAACGTTGTAACCTGCCTCCATACTGAACACTTCTGTAACTGATATAAGTTAACAGTAATACCACCAGCACCGTCAATAACTTTACGCCTATCTGCTGCAATGGATAAAAACTACCTACAAAAGGAATATGCAATGTCCAGGATTGTTCTACAGACTCATGCAGTCTTGGCAGTTCAACAAGATAATTGGTATACTGCGAAAACACATAGGCAATAGAAGCATTACCAGCGGTATTGAATACAGCAAATGCCGCCCAGCCATACAAGAAAGCAAATCCTTCACCATACATTTTCTGAAAGAATACATATTGCCCTCCTGTTTCCGGGAACATAGCCGCCACTTCTGCATTAGATAAAGCTCCAAATAAAGTAACAATACCTGCAACAATCCATACTGCTAATAATAAATAAGGAGATTGTAATTGTGCAGCCATCAAAGAAGGCTTCATAAAAATACCTGAGCCAATAACGCCACCTACTACGATGGCAATAGCAGTATTCCGGTTAAGCTGGCGGAGGAGAGCGGGCATGTTTAAAGATAAGTGATAAGGAACAAGAAACAAGTTCACTGGTATCAACTAAAACAACTTCCCCTGCTCACCGGGTCTCCTGAATTTTGTACTATCCAACTGCCAGCGTTCGGCGTTTAGTTTATAGAGTTTGTTGTATTTCACAAACTGTTGCTGTACCAGTTCGGCAATCGGCCCCTCCCCTCTCATACGTACACCATAACGACTATCATTTACCTGTCCGCCATGACCATGCTGTATCAGGTGCCATACTTTATCGGCACGATCCGGAAAATTTTTATAGAGCCAGTCATGAAAGATCAGTTTGATGGCGCCATTTAAACGGATAAAAGTATACGCACTGAACACTGCGCCATTTTCACTGGCTGCTTTCATGATTCTTTGCATTTCATGTTCATTCAGTCCGGGTATCATGGGGCCCAACATTACACCCATCCGGACGCCGGCATCACTCAGTTCTTTGATGACACGCAATCGTTGTTTGGCAGTTGTGGTTCTTGGCTCCATTGTTCTTCGCAGGTCTTCATCGAAAGATGTAATACTTACCAGAATACTTACCAGATTCTTTTTGGCCATTTCCTGTAATATATCTTTATCGCGCAGGATGCCTGCATTTTTGGTAATCATTCCTACTGGCTGGTTGAACTCATTACATACTTCCAGCAACTGCCGCGTGAGCATGAATTTTTTTTCCGCAGGCTGATAACAATCTGTATTTCCACTCAGGCTGATCGGTACCGGCTCCCAGTTTTTATTCATCAGAAATTTACGCAGCAACTGCGGTGCATTTTTTTTCACAATGATCTTTCTTTCAAAATCAAGACCAGCACTATAACCCCAGTATTCATGTGCATTACGGGCATAACAGTAAATACAGCCATGTTCGCATCCCTGGTAGGGGTTCATACTGTACCACATACCTACATCCGGACTATCCACTTTATTCACAATGCTTTTTGCCTGGTCTTCCAGGTACACGGTGGCTGTATTGGGTTCGGTCCAGTCATCAATGGCTTCAATATGTTCCCTGATCCGTTCGTTTTTGAGGAATCGGTTACGTGGATTGAATTGCGCGCCACGTCCTTTCAGGTATTGTTCTTCATCTTCCATAACTACTCACTCCAGCCCACTCTACTTTGCAGAGAGGGGAAAGTGTTTATTTTTAAGTTGATCTATTACTCAATAGAGATTAAAATTCCCTTTTTACGAAGCAGAGAGGATCAGGGTGAGTTGAAAAGCTGCATCTGTTCCACCGTTTGTTTCACACCCAGCATGGAAAATCTTCCAATCACCTCATATTTTTTCTCTTCTGTCCGCTTCCGCATCAATAACACATGATCGGCCATAAACCTGCCGCTGAACTCGCTGTTGCCATATTCATTCCAGCCCTGTTCATACTGCCAGTGTTGTAACTGACGGGCGATGGTAAGATGTGGCTCTGTAATAAAATGTGGTTTATGTTCTTTATCCAGTTTAATCAGTGACTGAATTTCTTTCAATGATTTTACCAGTTCAACAATCTGGTTTTTTGTTTTTACCTGTATATAAATTGTATGCGTAGGGAAACTTCCGAAGTTTTCCAGCTCTACCATAAAGGGTGCTGCTGCTTCTATCATCCTTTGCAATCTTGGTATCCAGCGGGTTTCAGCCATACTGAATTGCATACACCTCAATAATGTAATATGGGGTTTACTATACACCGCTGCCGGACAATCATAGTTATCCGCAAAATGCTGCTTCACCGACTGGATGGTCTGTTTCAATACCTCGTGCGGTTCAAGCACCAACAGGTATTCTGCAACCTGGTGTTCACTGGAAAAAATGCTCATGGTTTTTTCTTTTTGTCCCGGATTAAACTCCGGCGCGGGGAAACATTATATTTTTCCTGGTTGCAGGCGAAACAGGTTAATCTGTTTTCCTGTTTCTCTTTCCTGTCTGTTACGAATCAGCATTAGTTCTTTTACTTCAAAAGACAAATTGATTTTTCTTTCTGCATATTCATGTACCACTTTGTCGAATTCCTGATCGGGTACTGCTTCTGTTAAAGGCAGACATGGGTGTGTGAATCTTTTGGCTGGCGGACAATCATAACTCCTGATATACTGATCTACTACCTGCATGGCACCTGCCAGTTGTTGAAAGGGCTGCTGCTCCTGTACCCTTAGATACAATTGCCTGGACGACAAAGCACCAAAACCCTGTATACTGATGCTGAAACTGGATTGCGTGCTGATGATCCGGTGCATCCAACGGATCAGCGTGGCTTCCATATCTTCCCGGGCCATGAATTCGGCCACCACAATACCTGTTGGTTGAACCGGTACGGCTGTACGGTATTTTCGCTGTATATATTGTTGTTCGGCCCTTATCAACAGTTCTGTTTCCATATCCGGATAAGCCATTAAACGATAACGGTTCAGCGTATTAACCGCTATACCTGCTGATGTATGTGCCATGATGGTGGGTATTTCCATAAACAAAATTTAATCGGATAATTATTTTAGCATAAATTTACTAAAATTTTTAGCTAAACAAAATTTTATTTATATGGATGGGGAACAGTGGTACGGAGCCGCCTATAAAGGTTCCAAACAGTTTAACCAGTGGGAAGTTCCCATGGCCAATGCAACAGGTTTCGGTGCCGCAGCAGACGATTATATGGAAAGGGGTATCGATTTGAACGAACAACTGATTCGTAACAAACCGGCTACTTTCTTTTTCCGCATGAACAGCGAAGCCATGACCGATGCAGGTATTTATCCGGGTGATGTGCTGATTGTGGACCGTAGCATCAGACAGGCAAATGGTCGTGTCATTGTAGCCATTCTCAACGGTGAATTACTGGTGCGTCGTTTGGCAGATGGGTTCAACAAAAAAAGACTGATTGCCGAGAACAAGAAATTCGGAGATATTGAAGTGGATCCTTATGCCGGGTTTTCGATCTGGGGTGTGGTACTGTATTGCATTCATGCAGTTTAGCCCCCTAGCCCCCTGAAGGGGGATTGCATGTTTAATCTTTAAAATTTTTTATATGGCAACAAGCATGTTTTATGAAGCGGGTCCGATCATATTTCAGCGGGCTAAAGAATTAAGAAGTCATCCTACAGCCGCAGAGCAAAAGTTATGGGAGCATTTAAGAATGCACCCATTGGGATATAAATTCAGAAGGCAGCATCCAATAAGTAATTATATCGTTGACTTTTATTGCCATGCAAAAAAATTAGTTATTGAAGCAGATGGATCAATTCATAACAAGGCCGATATACTTATAAATGATCAGGAACGTGAAGCTGCACTACGATCATTAGGACTAACTGTTCTTCGGTTTACCAATGACGAGATATTACATCAAACAAAACAGGTTATCAATACGATTAATGAACACTTAAAAAACAATCCCCTTTAGGGGGCAGGGGGGGAAATATGCGTGCCATCGTTGACTGTAATAGTTTTTATTGTTCCTGTGAGCGACTGTTCAGGCCGGAACTCTTGTATCAGCCCGTAGTGGTATTGAGTAATAACGATGGCTGTATCATATCGCGCAGCGATGAAGCTAAGACACTGGGGGTAGAAATGGCCGGACCTTATTTCAAGGCAAAACCTTTGATTGAAAAATACAATGTTGCTACTTTTTCTTCCAACTACAATCTCTATGGCGACCTTAGCTGGCGGGTAATGGAAACATTACGCGTATTACTTCCACCCAATTGTGTTGAAGTGTATTCAGTTGATGAGGCTTTTTTAAATCTCGACCATATTCCTCCGCAGGAACTCATTGCATTTTCACAACAGATCCGCCAGACGGTAGAACAGTGGACAGGTATCGCCGTATCTATTGGTGTGGCACCCACCAAAGTGTTGAGTAAAGTAGCTAACCGGCTGGCGAAAAAAAACAAGCTGGTTACCAATTGTGTGCTGGTACTCGACAGTAAACGAAAAATTGAACAGGCATTACATAAAACACCGGTAGAGGATATCTGGGGAGTAGGCTATCAATATGCAGAAAAATTAAAAAAACTACACATCCACACTGCTTATGACCTCAGTATTAAAGATATTGGCTGGGCACAAAAACAATTAGGTGGTGTAACAGGTGTTCGGCTCGTGAGAGAATTGAAAGGGATGGTTAGTTCTGATATGGAAGACGAAAGACTCAGAAAAAAAATGATTGCCACTACCCGCATGTTTGGTTCGCCCGTTACCGATTTAAAAGATATCAAGGAAGCGGTGGCCACTTATACTTCAAGAGCCGCAGAAAAACTAAGAAGACAATACAGTGCTGCCAATATCATCAGTGTATTTGTGGTACCGAAAGAAGATTCACACAGTACTTATTTCAGACATGGGCCTACCATTAGCAGTTATATAAAATTGCCCGTGGCCACTTCCTTTACACAGGAACTCATTAAACCTGCACTTGAATTAACAGAACGGTTGTATGAAAAAGGACGTATCTACAAAAAAGCGGGGGTCATGTTAAGTGGTATTGTACCCGATACTTCTGTACAGGGTAATCTTTTTAAAAAACCGGAAGAAAACAATCATCGTTTACTAATGGACACCATCGACAATGTAAATTTTGCCATGCGCGATGATGTACTCAAATTCGCCTCCTCCGGCACCACACGCAACTGGAAAATGCGACAGGAGTTACGCAGCCCCCGTTATACCACCCGGTGGGATGAATTATGCATAGTGAAATAATCAGTTCGCCGTAAACGGGTATTGCAGAAATAATTTCTGTAAAGCCGCTCCCGCAGTTTTTCCGCTGGGATCAATTTTTTCGGGCACTACCCCTTCGATAGAACCTTTCCAGATCATCTTATGTCTGGCCGATTCAATCATGTGCAGGGTAAGTGTACCTTCACGATAACGACCCACTTCTATTTCTTCGCTTTTCCAGCTATAATTACGCTGACCCATATAGGTAAAACGTCCATCATTCTGCCAGTTGGTTTGTCTGGTCTGTATTTCCTGTTTCACCACAATGCCAATATTGATAAGCAGGTCGGGATTTAAATTGGCAAAACGATATCCTTTCTTTTCCATTTCGGTTTGAATGGCTTTCTTCAGTATGGCCAAACGTTCATCAAATGTGCGGGGAATGGTATCGCCGGATGCTTTCACCTCATAAAAGCCGAATGTTTTATACTTCGCAGGCTCTGCATCAGTAGCCGATTCTGTATTAAATACCCGGACAGAGGAACAATGTGTAAATAAAAAGGCGGTGAACAATAATAGGATCAGCTTTTTCATAAAAATGCTTTGTATAAAATTACAAAACCAATATGTGACAAAAGCTGACATTCGTCATGCCTGCTAGAACAATGTCTGCTGATGAACGAATGCTGGTTTTTGTAAAGACAGTCCGCATGCTTTGTTTAATTTGTCCACCATGTATACCGTTAATTCCGGTGAAAAAGCTTCATCGTGCATGTGCATGAAAAAATAGAGCTCTTCTATTCCCTGGTCAATCCAGTATTTCATCCTGCCGATCCATTCATCTACCCTTTTATAATCGGTAGGATGTAAACTGTTTCCTACATACCTGATGAATGTTTTAGGAACCGTAAGATGCATGTGTGCACAATCTCTCCGGCCACTGGTATCTGTTATCACAGCTCCCATATTTATTTCCCTGAGTGTGCTGAATAATTCCTGCTGAATATCGGGTTTACCAAACCAGTCAGGATGACGTACTTCCAGAAAAAACTGCATATCGGTGGGCAATGAACGAAGAAAATCAAATAATTCTTCTTTTCGTTTAGGAGTGAATGCGTCGCTTACCTGTACAAACACAGGACCCAGGTGTTCTTCAAATGCAACAATACCCCGCAGAAATTCGGTGGTAATAAAATCCTTCCCTTTCAGACTGCCCCGATGTGTAACCCCCTGGTACATTTTCGGACAGAACTTAAAATCTCTCCCCTTTGCTTTTTCTGCCCATCTGGCTATTCCCGTTGCACCATATACTTTATAATGTGTGGCATTTAACTCTATACTGTTGTAATGCTTTACATAATGCTCCAGGAAATCTTTCTCTTTTGTTTTAGGTGGATATATTTTCCCTACCCATTCAGTTCTCCCCCATTTTGCACAACCGAGGTAGAGCTTAGGTTCATTTTGTTTCTTACCTTTCAACACCTGTTGATTGAATACGGGTTCTGCAGGAAGTGAAAAATCAATCGTATTCAATTCTGCTGCGGGTACACGGCCAAATTCCATAGCATGACTTTGTACACAAAGCTAACAGGTTTGTACTGCAATTGTTGACCGTTAATGTAAGCACCTCATGAAAAAAATGCTGTTCATCTGCCTGCTCTTTCCCTTTCTTGGCATGGCGCAATCAAAACCCAATATCATTTATATCATGAGCGATGATCATGATGCAGATGCCATCAGCGCATATGGATCGAAGCTTATTCAAACACCTCATATAGACCGTATTGCTAAAGAAGGGATGCTATTTCAGCGCGCATTTGTAGGCAATTCCATTTGCGGACCGGCTCGTGCCACTTTACTCACCGGACAGCATTCGCATAAGAACGGTATGAAAGACAACCGCACCCGTTTCGATGGCAGCCAGTTAACCATGCCTAAACTGTTTCAGCAACAGGGATATCAAACAGCCATTATAGGTAAATGGCATTTGCATACTTATCCAACCGGTTTTGATTATTGGAAAATATTACCCGGACAGGGGCTCTATTACCAACCAAGACTCATACAAATGAATGGCGATACCAGCACGTATCCCGGTTATGCTACAGAAGTCATTACCGATGAAGCCATCAACTGGTTACAACATAAAAGAGAGCAGGACAAACCCTTTCTTTTATTACTGCATCATAAAGCACCACATCGTTATTTTTTTCCTTCTCCAAAAAACATTGAAGCATTTAAAGACAAAACATTTCCGGAACCTGCCACTTTATATGCCGACACTACAGGCCGGGGTACTGCATGGAAACTCCAGACGATGAGCATACTGCACGATATGAAATTATCGAGTGATCTGAAAGTAGATCCTGTTTACCTGATGGATATCCCCTGGCTTAAACCCGATTCTGCAGAAGTAGCTTATTACAATAGCATTTTCAATCGTATACCGGTTGCCGACAGACAGAAAATTAAAGATATTTATGCCACCAGAGGAAAAATACTACAGGAACAGCGGCCTCAGGGTAATGCTTTACTGAAACTTAAATACCAGTGGTACATGCAGGATTATCTCGCCACTGCTGCCTCAGTAGATGAGGGTGTAGGAAAACTATTAGACTACCTCGACAACAGTGGACTTTCACAAAACACTTTGATTGTGTATACTTCCGATCAGGGTTTTTACCTGGGTCAGAATGGCTGGTTTGATAAAAGATGGATGTATGATGTATCGATGCGCACACCTCTGTTAGCCAGGTGGCCCGGTCATATTAAACCCGGAACAACCAATCATACAATGGTTCAGAATATTGATTACGCCCCCACATTTTTAGATGTGGCAGGCATCGGCATCCCTTCCTCTATGCAGGGAATTAGCCTGAAACCGATATTGAAAGATACAAGGGCCAAGGTTTCAAGAAACAGTTTATACTATCATTTTTATGAATACAATGCCGATCATACGGTATTGGAGCATTTGGGTGTACGGACAGAGCGTTATAAGCTTATTTATTTCTATACCGTGAACGAATGGCAGTTATACGATCTGAAAAATGACCCGACTGAACAGAAAAATTTGATCGGAAATAAACAATACACCGCTGTACTGGCAAATATGAAAAAGGAGTTATTACGACTCAGGGATCATTATGATGACCATGAAAAAGCAGGAGAGTTGAAATAAAAATGCCTTTACTACGACAAACTGGATACATCCGGCCAAAAAATAATGGCTATTGTACAATATTCAAATGCCTTGTTCGTCAATCTTTCTTGTATGGATCAGGCATGGCAGATACAGGCTACTATGAGCGACTCACGCGGCAAGCATATCACGGAGGTCATTAATACCTATAGCAAAAGGCTGATGGGCTTTATCCGCAAGCGTGTAAACAGCGAAGCCGATGCTGAAGATATATTGCAGGATGTATTCTACCAGTTCATGGGTAATACCAAACCCATTGAACAGCTCACCAGTTGGTTATTTACCGTTACCCGCAACAAAATCACCGACAAGCAAAGAAAAAAGAAACCTGAACTACTGGAAGATATTTACCAGACTAACGGAGACGAAGGTTTTGAATGGTCTGACCTGTTTTTCGACGACAAGAACAATCCTGAAACCGATTATATCCGGTCCATTTTCTGGGATGCTTTATATGCAGCGCTCAATGAGTTACCCACACCACAACGTGAAGCTTTTGTATTGAATGAAATTGAAGGCATTCCGTTTAAAGATATTGCAGAACAAACCGGTGAAACCGTAAATACCTTAATCAGCCGCAAACGATACGCAGTATTACACCTGCGTGAACGACTGGGCAGCCTGAGAGACGAATTATTGAATCAATCTTAAATTTTTATACCATGCACAAAAAATTCTGGATCAAAAAAATCATTGGATTTACCATGATTGCCATTGCCTGCCTTGCACTACTGGCCTGGGTAGTAATGCTGCTCTGGAATGGAGTGTTGGCCGAAGTGGTACAGGTTTCTACGGTAACCTATTGGCAGGCGCTCGGATTATTAATCTTAAGTAAGATATTATTTGGTGGTTTCCGTGGTAAGGGGGGCGACTATAAAAAACGCTGGAAAGAAAAAATGGAACAAAAATTGTCCGGTATGAGTGAGGAAGAAAGAGAAAAGATCAAAGAAGAATGGAAGCACCGGTGCAACATGTGGAAGAGAAATACTGTCAATACAGATACCCCCTCTCAATAATATTTCCAAGAACCAAACAACTGTTAGCATGCATATCCTGGTCTTTAAAACCAATCTGGAAGATATGGGGTTGGTACACAATGCAGGCCGCTTATTAAATCCTATGTCCGGTATTCACCGCTGGAATGTTGATCTGCACGATACTGATAATATATTACGCATTGAAGCCGACCCACTGGTCTGCCCCCGTCAGGTAGAGCAATTACTGCAGAATGCAGGTTTTGAATGTGAAGAACTGGCCGATTAGCCGTCTCGCTTTACCGTCATTTTCGATTTATTTCAAAAATAACAGGGCTAAATTCTTTCATACCCTTATTTTTGCGCAATTTGTCGCTAATGAACTATCCTACCTTATCATCAAACGAGTCAGTTCCATCTAAAAAGAAAAAAATTGTTGTCCTGGGAAGTGGTCCCAACCGGATCGGTCAGGGCATTGAGTTTGACTATTGTTGTGTACATGGTCTGTTGGCCATTAAAGAATGTGGTTACGAAGCCATTATGGTGAACTGTAACCCCGAAACCGTATCGACCGATTTCGATATGGCCGATAAACTTTATTTCGAACCCGTTTTCTGGGAACATCTCTGGGAAATCATTGAACTCGAAAAACCGGAAGGCGTAATCGTTCAGCTTGGTGGCCAGACTGCACTCAAACTGGCGAAAAGACTGCACCAGAAAGGTATTCGTATCATCGGTACTTCTTTCGACAGTATGGATATTGCCGAAGATCGTGGTCGTTTCAGTGATTTGTTGAAAGAACTCAATATTCCTTATCCGGAATATGGTACAGCTTATACAGCAGAAGAAGCCATTGATGTAGCCAATAAAGTGGGTTATCCTGTTTTGGTTCGCCCGAGCTATGTTTTGGGTGGCCAGCGTATGCGTATTGTGATTAATGATGAGGAAGTAGAGAAAGCGGTAATCAGTTTATTAAAACATATTCCCGGTAACACCATTCTGATCGACCATTTCCTGGATCGTTGTCAGGAAGCAGAAGTTGATGCCATTTTCGATGGCGAAAACTTCCATATCATGGGTGTAATGGAACATATTGAACCTGCAGGTATTCATAGTGGCGACAGTAATGCAGTGCTTCCTGCTTTCAACCTCACACCACTGATTGTGGAAACCATGGAATATTACAGTGAGAAAATCGCAAGAGCACTCAATATTAAAGGACTCATCAATATTCAGTTTGCCATTAAAGATGGTAAAGTGTTTGTAATTGAAGCAAATCCAAGGGCTTCACGCACCACACCCTTTATTGCGAAAGCCTACCAGATTCCTTACCTGAATATTGCTACCAAAGTAATGCTGGGTGCCGCCAAACTCACAGAGTTTACCATGGAGAAAAAGCTGGAAGGTTATGCCATCAAAGAACCTGTTTTCAGTTTTGATAAATTCCCAGGTGTCAATAAAGAACTCGGACCTGAAATGAAGAGTACCGGTGAAGCCATCCGTTTCATCAAAGACCTGAGGGATCCTTATTTCAGAACACTCTACAAAGAAAGAAGTATGAATCTTTCGAGGTAATCTTCGGAAAATACGGTGTATTAATACTTGAAAGAAAAGGCTGCGTAAGGATACGCAGCCTTTTCTGTTAGGTTTAGGGATGCGCTCCAGTACACCTGCATATTTGAAACAGGCCCCGTTTCTACGATTATTACCCGGTTTGATTTCGGGGATATTGGTCCAGTATCATTTCCCCCATGATATCGGTATAGAGCTGATCGCAATAGCCACATTACTGTTATGCATTTTTTTACTACGGTTTTTATCCATCCAACAGAAATACAGGTTTACAGTTTTTGTTGGCCTTGGCATTTATATAATACTGATTTGTCTTGGTTCTGTTATTGCACGTATCAATACCATTACACATGATAAAAACTGGATTGGACGTCATAAAAATGATCATAAGCCCCTCCTCATACGATTACTTGAAACACCCGTTGAAAGAAAGAAATCATTCAAAACAACAGCTACAATAGACAGCAGGTTTGAAAATAGAAAATGGGTACAGGTAAAAGGGAAACTGCTTGTATACTTCAGCAAAGAAGAAAAAAACCGGTTATTGAAACAAGGCGATCGTTTGCTGATCAGTCAATCTTTACAGGCTGTTGATGCAAATACCAATCCCGGCGCTTTTGATTATGCTGCTTACCTGACCAGAAACAATATTTACCATCGGATTTTTCTTCGAGGCAGCCAGTATCAATTTGTAGATACAGGTCAGTTATCATGGAGTGTACAAGTAACGCATACAGTTTTATCCATTCTTCGAAAATATATCCGTGGAAAACAGGAGCAGGCCATTGCAGAAGCCTTACTCATTGGTTACACTTTCGATCTTGAAGATGAGCTATTACAGGCCTATAGCAGAACAGGTGTTATTCATGTAATTGCCATCAGTGGCATGCACCTCGGTTTGGTGTACGGACTTTTATTATTACTGACTTCTCCTTTAAAAAAACTGCGCTATATAAAATGGATAAGACCTGTTTTAATATTGGCCGCATTATGGATTTTTAGCTTGTTGGTTGGCGCAGGCGCTTCAGTGTTAAGAGCCGCTGTCATCTTTACATGTATACTATTGGGAGAATGGTTACAACGAAAGAATAATCCATATAACAATCTGGCTGCTTCTATGTTCTGCCTGCTTTGTTTTAAACCGTTTTATCTTTGGGATCTGGGTTTCCAGCTTTCGTATGCGGCCGTTGCAGGCATTATTATTTTTACCCGGCCTGTTTATCGTTATTGGTATATTTCCAACAAAATTCTCCGTTATGGCTGGCAATTACTGATAGTTACCTGTAGTGCCCAGGTTTTTACGATACCCATTGTACTGTATCATTTCCACCAGTTTCCCAACCTTTTTATGATCACCAACCTCGTTGTTGTTCCATTGAGCGGCCTAGTTTTATATGGATGTATACTGTTGCTGGTAATATCACCTGTTTCAGTTATCGCCTATTATCTCGGGGAAATACTGCACATGATATTGCGGTTGATGAATCGTTTCATTAGTTATGCTGAACAATTATCTTTTGCAGTAACAGAGCATATACAAATAAACCCAGCGCAAATAGTCTGTTACTTTTTGTTAATACTGTTTTTATGCAGATGGATTATGCTGCAAAAATCACGTTATCTGTTTTGTACACTTGCGTGCATTTGCATAGGTTGTTCTTTTTATACATACAGACATGTACAGATCAGGCAAAAAAACCGGTTGGTGATTTACCAATTCTCCGGAAATACTGTTACAGAAATATTCGGGGCAGGAAAATATATCAGCATTGCCAGACAAAAAGAGCTTGATGCAACCCTTGCTATGCGATTACCCACGCAAACATGGATGGGTGGATATAAGCGAATGGCTGTTCTTTCGCCCGAAAAAGGCCTTGTATTGTCCGTAAACGGACTCACCACCGTATGGGTGAATAAGATTCCTTTATTAAAAGCTGGCGCCCCCCTTTTAAAGGCAGATATATTGATCCTGCAAAACAATCCAGCCGTTACCATTGCCGGGTTACAGCAGTTATTTATGGTCGATTTGTATGTATGGGACAGCAATAATCCCTTGTGGAAAATCCGGAAATGGAAAAAAGAAGCAGACAGCCTACATTTGCGCCACCATTCTGTACCCGAACAGGGTGCTTTTGTGATGGATTTCTGACGATTGCAGCTACTATTCACCAATCAGCCGCCATAATAAGGTGGCATATATTTCATTTTTTATGCAAAAGAAAATTCAGTCTGCCCTTATTTCCGTTTTTTACAAAGATGGTCTGGAACCCCTGGCCCGCCGTTTACAGGCAGAAGGCATTACCATTTATTCAACTGGTGGTACACAACAGTTCCTCGAAGGATTGGGTATTGCATGTGTGGCGGTCGAAAGTTTAACCACTTACCCTTCTATTCTGGGCGGACGTGTAAAAACTTTACACCCCGTGGTATTTGGTGGCATACTGGGTCGCAGGTACGAAGAGCAGGATCTGCAGGAAATGAAACAATATGGTATTCCTGAAATCGATTTAGTGATTGTTGACCTCTACCCTTTTGAGGAAACATTGAAAAATACCAGTGAAGAAAAACTCATCATCGAAAAAATTGATATTGGCGGACCTTCCATGATACGTGCGGCTGCCAAAAATTTTAAAGATGTAGTAGTGATAGCAGCGAAAGATGATTATAGCAAACTGGAACAAATATTAACTGCACAGAAAGGCAGTACCCATATTGAACAGCGAAAAGCTTTTGCCGCAAAAGCTTTTGAAGTAGTAATGCAGTATGATATTGCCATCAGCAATTATTTCAACCCGGGTCATCAGCAATCTTTACGTTATGGTGAAAACCCGCACCAGCAAGCAATATTTCATGGTAACCTGACTGAACTATTTGAGCAACTGAACGGAAAAGAACTTTCTTATAATAACCTGGTCGATGTTGATGCGGCTGTACAACTGATTGGCGAATTCAACGAAACAACTTTTGCCATTATTAAACATACTAATGTTTGTGGCATTGCTGCAAGACCTACCGTGAAAGATAGCTGGGATGCTGCACTTGCGGGTGATCCCGAAAGCGCTTTTGGCGGTGTACTGGTAAGCAATGGAAGTATCGACAAAGCTACCGCAGATGCCATCAATGAAATTTTCTTTGAAGTTCTCATAGCTCCTTCATTTGATGCAGATGCGCTTGAAGTATTGAAAAGCAAAAAGAACAGAATATTGCTACAACTGAAAGCTGAAAGACCTGCTTTGAAACAACCATCAAAATCTATTCTGAACGGTGTGCTTGAACAAGGCAGCGACGAAGGCAATTTCAGTAAATGGGAGGAAGTAGGGGGAAGAGAAACCAGTGCTGCTGAAAAAGAAGACCTCGCTTTTGCCAATCTTGTATGCAAACATTTAAAAAGCAATGCCATTGCACTGGTAAAAAATAAACAACTGGTAGGCAAAGGTTGTGGACAAACCAGCCGTATTGACGCGCTCAGACATGCCATTGAAAAAGCCCACCAGTTTAAATTTGATCTGAAGGGGGCTGTATTGGCATCCGATGCTTTCTTTCCATTCAATGATTGCGTTCAGATTGCACATGAAGCCGGTATGGAAGCATTTATTCAACCCGGAGGTTCTGTTCGTGATAAAGACAGTATTGAATATTGTACAGAAAAAAAATTAGCGATGGTGATGACCGGCATGCGTCATTTCCGTCATTAATACAATGACCACCAAACAAAAAGCATATATCGGTTTAGTAGCCACCAGTATTATCTGGGGAACCAGTTGGGTGGCCAGCAAGATTGCTGTAAAAGGAAATGTGCCGGGTTTGGAAGTAGCTGCTATCCGCCAGTTTATGGGTGGTGTTTTGTTTGTTGGATTTTTTCTGATCAGGGGCGAAAAATTACCCACCGCGAGACAGATGTTATGGCTGGCAGGTATGGGCACTTTGTTATTTGTTATTGCCAATGGGTTTGCTACAGTTGCCCTGCGCTATATACCTAGTGGACTGGCAGCATTAATTGCCGCACTATATCCATTATCGGTAGTAATCATTGAACGAATCTTCTTCCGCAACACAAAAATCACCTGGGTTACTTTTGTGGGGCTTTTATTAGGTATTACAGGTATAGGCATTGTATTTTATGATAATGCTTTTCATAGCCAGCCCGAAGGTTATGTATTGGGTCTCATTCTTTCGCTGATTGCGATGCTGAGCTGGAGTATAGGTACTATCATCATTGCAAGAAATAAAGTAAAGATCAATGCCTACAATGCTACGGGCTGGCAAATGTTACTCGGATCATTTCTGTTGATGATAATGACGCTGGCGTCTGGCAATACCATACCCATTACAGCTATTCCTGCCAGCACCTGGCTGGCAATTGCTTATTTGGTATTTGTAAGTTCTATCGTGGCTTTTGTGGCATTCATTTATACCATGAAACACCTGGAGCCCGCTATTGCTGCATTGTATGCCTATATCAATCCAATTGTAGCCATTCTTACCGGCTCTGTGTTGATGAATGAAAAACTTACCATCGATATTTTAATTGGCTCAGCCATTACACTGATTGGAGTATTCCTCGTAAACAGGAGCTTAAAAAAACAAAGAGAACAGGCTTTGGCAGATGTGGGCTAACCCTCTGTGTTCTTCTGTGTATTCAGTGGCAATATTAAACGCCACTGAATACACAGAAGAACACAGAAAGAATTATCCGGAAATTGTTTTTAAGAAAGCTTCATACATATTACGCCACATCACCCACTCTTTTTGTTCAGTTAAAAAATGATTGTGCATCACATAACTAAACACCCCGTTCACTTTTTTAACTGTTTTCAACAAATAATTCATTCGTTCCAGTGCCATTTCCGCATTCAGTCTTTCATAAAAAATGGCGGTGCTATCCATATAGCAGAAGGGAATAACCTGAAGTGAGGTAGTCTGTTCCTTTGCGAGATCATACCAATAAAAAGGATGGCTGGTCGATGCCCTGAAGCCATTTAGTGCACCATATCCCATAGAATGATCCTGCTGAATACCGGTTGCAATAAGCCGTCGATATGTTTCCGGCAATTGTAATTTTAAATAATGCTGCCTTGAATAACGAATCGGATGATGTGTATGATAAGACAATAATTTAATCTCCCTTTCCAAACAATCTTCATCCATATAACTTTGAAGAGATGGGTGAATACCAACCCTGTATTTTTTTGCATGCCTGACTATTAAATCGCGCATACCACTGGTATAAGGGTCTACGTTTTTATCATACCCTTTTTGCTTTTCGGCTACGAGGAAAAAATAATACGGCTGTAATGCGTACTCTTGATGCAGTTCATCCAGCCAGTCATAAATATCATAACTGTCCCTTTGTTTACCGCTGTATATCGCAGAGCGCTCCATCAGCGCATCAAACCTGCCTGTGAGAAGATCAGTAAAATAGCCTTTGATATTTTTAAAAGGTGATGCATGCCGAAATCGATAAGCTATATCAATATCATAGGTTGGCTGAACTACCAATTGGCGGGCCGGTAAATGATATGCTGGATATGTTTTCTGCATTTCCCTTTCAAATGCAAGCATCCAGCAATCGATCAGTGGAATATCAAGAAAACCATGTCTGAAAGCAATGCTGTTACGATGATCATATCGACCATATTGGTCCTTTTCATGATCCAGGTATTCTTCGTAACGGGAGAGCAGGTAAAATGATGCTGCAAAAATATCAAAAGACAGTTGTCCGGAGCCAGCAAAGAAAACAGGTAAGTTCTGCCAGTTATGCATTCTTATATCCTGCTCCCTGATACTTGTTTCCTGTAATAATGCGGCAGGAATAATCTGTATGCCTTTATCGATTGATTGATCAGAATAGTTGATACAAGGGCCTTCTGCTGATAAATACGCTTCGGTATGATCTGTAAGAACAGCAGATTCTTTGAATAATACAGCAACAATATACTGGAGACGCGGACTGATATGTGGTGAAAAAATAGTCAGCACGCGGCCCACTGTTTAAGATGATTGTTTTTGCTTTTCCTTCCACAGTTCATTAAAAGTTTTCTGGCTGAAGTCGAGTTGAGAACGGTGCATGGACCAGCCTTTAAAAACTTTGTTCACAACCCAGTTTTTCATTTTCCCATTACCCATATTCATCATCATGCGGTTGAGACTCGCCATTTTCCACGCTTTCCAGGCCACCCTTTCTGCTATGGTACTCGATCCCTGCACCACTGCTTCATGACGATTATCCAGTAACAATTCATGGAGATTGATTCTTACGGGACAAACTTCTGTACAGTTACCACATAAGGATGATGCATAACTCAGGTGTTTATAATCATCCACACCACGCAAATGTGGCGTGATGACTTTTCCGATAGGACCACTGTATGTTGTTTCATACGCATGACCACCAATATTTTTATAGACAGGGCATGCATTCAAACAGGCCCCGCAGCGAATACAGTACAAAGCTTCTCTGCTGGTTGTACTGGCAAGCAGATTGGTTCTACCATTATCGAGTAAGATCACAAACATTTCTTCTGGGCCATCGGTTTCCGATGCCTGCCTGGGGCCACTGATGATAGTATTATAAACAGTTACTTTTTGTCCTGTTCCAAAAGTGGAGAGAAGGGGCCAGAAAGTAGCCAGATCTGTAATGGAGGGAATCACTTTTTCAATTCCTACAATGACAATATGTGTTTTGGGCCAGGCACAACTCAATCGTGCATTGCCTTCATTTTCTGTTACTGCAATACCGCCAATATCTGCAACGATAAAATTAGCTCCAGTTACACCCACCTCAGCTTCTGTATATTTTTCGCGCAATTTCTGACGCGCTACCAATGTAAGCTCTTCGGGTGTGAGGTCGGGTCTCGTACCCAATTTGCTGGCAAATAATTTGGCCACATCCTCCTTGCTTTTATGCATGGCGGGTGTTACAATATGATATGGTGGCTCTCCGTCTAATTGCTGGATATATTCTCCGAGATCGGTTTCAACACTTTCAATTCCATTTTTCTCGAGGTAATCATTCAGGTGAATCTCTTCCGTCACCATACTCTTACTCTTCACCAGTGTTTTGCAGTTTCTTTCTTTACAAATGGCTCCTATTGTATCCAATGCCTGCTCACTGTTTTCCGCCCAGATGACTTTAGCACCCCTTGCTGTAATCTTTTTTTCAAACTCGAGTAAATATTGATCGAGGTGTTCAATAGCTTCCCATTTACTATTTTTAGCTCTTTCCCTTACCTGCATTACATCTGTAAACTGTTGTTTCCCGACTGGAACAACCGCATTGTACTTGCCAATATTAAAATTGATTTTGCGTCTGTGCTCCAGGTCGGCAGCTTTAACGGTGCTTTTGGCAATAAATGATGCGGCAGTATCTGTCATAGCTGATTAATCTTCTTTGTTATTTTTCATGTGTTCTGCAGTTGCAGCCAAGGCCTCATAAAATTCTTCTCCGTATTTCCTGATCAGCGATTCTTTCAGGAAAACATACACAGGTACTTTTAATTTTTTTCCGAGCGAACAGGCTGCCTGACAAAGATCTTCCCTTGGTTCATAATTCACATATTCAATATCGGGGTCTCTTCTGCTTTTTTTTGTTTTGATGGGAAACAGGTGACAACTCAAAGGCTTTTTCCAGTCAACCTTGCCATCATTATACGCCTGTTCGATACCGCATTTAATGATGCCTTGTTGATCCCTGTATCCATAGGCACAGATGGCGCCGTTAATGGTGGGTGTTACCCAGCCAAACTCTTTATCGTAGATAAATAAACCCTGTCTGTCGATTTCTGCAATACCCTCCTTCGTCATATAAGGTTTAATGGTCTCATAATGTTCTTTCAGTTTCTCCAGCTCCCATTTTTCCATAGGTGCGCCTGCATCGCCATCTTCACAGCAGCCACCCTTACACCTGGTAAGATCGCACACAAACTGCTCTTCTATGACTTCATCGCTGATGAGTTTATTGTCAATCGCTATCATGGCAACGAAGATAATCAGATTTGACGGCTCGTTCGCAGGTTGTGCGTACAAAGATTTTCATAGAATTAACGGCCTTTTGCGTAACAAAATGCCGCATGCTGCGTAAGTATAGTATACTGGTTACCGAAGGGTAGTTCAGTGTTTGCCTGAGAGCCGCCCATTCCTGGGCGGCTATATTATTGTTTCCACCTGAAGGTATTGATCAGGTGTTTCATGTCCTGTAGAATAAAACGGTTCACAATACCGAGTGAGTCGGCATTGGGTGTAGCGTCAAAATACATGGCTCCCCGAAGAAAATGTTTGCTGGAGTCGGTAAGGTAAAACTGGTTGGCCGTGGCCACATCTCCGCCAACGGCAAAAAACATCCCGCTGATACCATTGGGTGTCACCATCAGTGAATCATCTATAGAATAGGCTTTAGCAGAATGTTTACCCGTGAGAACAAATGCATGTTTCACTAGTGTATCAAAACGGCTTTTGCCAATGGCTTTGTAACTGATATATATTCTTCCTTTAAACTCAGGGAACTCAACATTGATCCACCAGGGATTCTCTGTTGTTTCACCAAAAAAAGTACTGTCTTTTACAATCTGGGCATATTGCGGGTACTCAAATGAATATGGATAACCCGGCTGATCGAATAGCTGGTATTTTTTTTCGGGAAAATAAATCTTGTAATATCCTTTGGGTTTGGGAGTGAAACTACTGTTGCAGGATTGTAATAAAAATGCCAGGGCAAAAAAACCGTGGACCATAGACCATAGACCATGGTCCATGGTTATTCTGCTGTCTCTTCTCATAATTCAAAGCTACACCTTAGCAGCTTACCGGGGTTTTATAGAAACCTTAATTTTCTGTATCCTGTTCTTTTCTACTTCCAGTACCGTGAACTCAAAATCGCCTGTAACGACCACCTGTGCGGGTTTGGGAATATCACCTGCTATTTCGAGTACCAAGCCAGCCAGTGAGTCACTTTCCCCTTTTACTTCATCGAACGTATCGCCTGGTATATCCATTACTTTACAAACATCATGAATCATGGTTCTACCTTCGAAGATGTAGTTGTTATCATCAATTTTTTTATACCCGCTGTCTTCTTCATCGAATTCGTCTTTTATTTCCCCGATTACTTCTTCAAGAATATCTTCAAGTGTTACAATTCCACTGGTTCCGCCAAATTCATCTACCACAACGGCAAAATGTATTCTCTTTTGCTGAAACTCCTGTAAAAGATCTTCTATCGGTTTTTGTTCATGAACAAAATAAGGTGGACGTAATAAACTATGCCATTTGAATGCATCATTTTCATTGATGTAAGGCAGGAGATCTTTTGTATGAATCATACCCACTACTTCATCGAGGTCTTCTTTATATACCGGAAACCTGCTGTAATTTAATTCTCTGATGGTTTCAATAAGTTCATTAAATGAAGTGTTGTATTCAATTCCACTTACATCCATCCTTGTTTTCATGATCTGTTTTACAGAGATATTACTGAACTTGACAATACCTTTTAAAATATTCTTTTCATTCTCTGAGGCAGTTTCATTGGTAGTAAGGTCAATGGCATGATCAAGTTCTTCCAGGCTATAAGAGCTACCAGATTTATTGGTGAGTTTTTTCTCAATAATATCGGAGTATTTTACCAGTCTTTTACTCAACCCTGCGAACGTATAAGCGACCCCTTGTACCACGCCACCAAAATCTTTTGCAAAACGAATATTGTTTTGTGTGGCCAGTACTTTAGGCATTACTTCTCCGAACAATACCAGCAGGAAACTCACTGCGAGCACTTTGATTAAAAATTCTACCCAACCTGCATTGAACTGTTCAAAATTGAACATATTATCGATCAGCAGGTTCGATATGATAATGATGGATATATTGATAAAACTATTGGCAATAAGTAAAGAGGCCAGTAATGTTTTTGGTTCTTCCAGCAGGTCTACAATTCGTTTATATGCGGGCTGCTGTTTCGATTTCAGCAGGTTGATATCTTTATAGGTAAGTGAAAAAAAAGCAACTTCGGAGCCCGAGAGTACAAAAGAAAGAAATAGCAATACCAGTAAAATCATCACCAGCACTGTTGTGCCTTCCGGATGAAGTGCCGACAAGAAATAAGTATTCAGTAAATTGATGAATGCCGGATGGTGATCCAAAGCGGGTGGTTTAAGTTTACAATCAGCAGCCGGAGCTGCTCTTTACTTCATCGCAAAAATATCAATTCCATACAATCAAAATGGAAGTGATTCTCCGGGATCTGCAAGTGGAGGAGCATCATCGCCGGTATAGCCTTCCAGACCCTCAGCTCCGCCATTGGGTACATGACCATCACCACGTTTATCGAGCATAATCAGGTTATCACCCACTACTTCGGTTGCAAATTTTTTATTGCCTTCCTTATCTTCCCAGCTACGGGTACGTAAACGACCCTCCACATAAATAAGACTCCCTTTGTGCAGGTATTTCTGTGCCAGTTCTGCCAGACCTCTCCACAATACCACCGTATGCCATTCTGTTTGAGAAACCAGTTTCCCTGATCTGTCTTTATACGTTTCTGTAGTAGCCAGCGGAAATTTGGCTACGGCAATATTGCCTTCCAGGTGTTGGACATCAGGGTCTTTTCCGAGATTACCAATCAGCATTACTCTGTTTACACCTCTCATACAATTGTTTTTTTGTTCGTCGCAGATTAATCACTCTTAAAAATAACTTTTTTTAAGCAACAAAAGAACGAGGTTCAAAAATTTAAGATTTAGCCCTGCCAGACTGGTATTGGGTAATAAAACGTGGGAAAGCCAACCCGGATAGTCCTTTCGGGGTTTGCCATTCGCCGGTTGATAGAAGCGGGGCCGGAACTTTCTTCAATACTATCCTGATAAAACACCCGCTGATCTGTTGATGTGTCAACTGCTGAACCAGAGAGGGAGAAATTTCCAGCACAGTTAATTGCCGAATGGCCAGTTGCTCTTTTAACCAGTCTGTTACCAAAGCAGGTGTCCATTGCTGGGATTTATCTGTTTCTACCAGGTAAAATTCAAAAAGTCCCTGCCATATATCTTTACCCGTTCTCTGACGTACCCAGGTTTTCCCTTCAAACTCAAAAATAAAATAACTGAAATGCCTGTTTCTTCTTGTCAGCACTTTTTCCTTTACAGGTAGCCGGTTTACCATGCCGGTCTGAAAGGCCGAGCAATTTGTCTGCAGCGGACAATGCGAACAAGCCGGTACGGCTGGTTTACAAACGGTAGCACCGAAATCCATAATCGCCTGGTTATACTCACCCGGTGCCTTTTTATCCAGCACCTGTTGAGCCAGTGCTGAAAATACCTGTTTACCTGCTGTACTATCGATAGGCGTGTCGATTCCGTAAAAACGGGAAAGCACGCGAAACACATTACCGTCTACAACGGCATAAGGTAGATTGTAGGCAAAAGAAGCAATAGCCGCTGCTGTATAAGGACCAACACCCTTTAATTGTATAATATCATCGTACTCCTCCGGAAAAACACCTTTATATTTTTGTACAATTTCCCGGGCGGTAATTAACAGATTCCGGCATCTATTATAATAACCCAGTCCTTCCCATAATTTAAACACTTCCTGGTCGGGTGCTGTGGCCAGTTTAAACACAGTAGGATATTTTTTAATGAATCGCTTATAATAATTCCAGCCCTGCTCAACCCTTGTTTGTTGCAGTATTATTTCACTTAACCAGATACGATAAGGGTTTTTCTCCCCTTTCCAGGGCATTTCGCGGTTGTTTTCACTACGGTTCCACTGTAGTAATTTTCTGGTAAACTGTCTATTCATGTAGGTAACAAAGATTCTGAAAAGAGCGTTTGGCTGAAAATAAAGTTATTAAATGATACATTTAATTTATATGTGTACTACTGGTTCTGGGAATTACATTTTTGAATCATTTATCTATCAATCAGTAACGTCTATAAAAATTAAACAATCTTTCTTGCAAATACCAGTTTTTTTATCTTATTTTAAGTCTGATTCATTAAACAATTCTATTTCCAATGAGAAAGTCAGACCTCATCAACCAGATTTCCGATAAAACGGGTATACCGAAAGTGGATGTGCTGGTTACCTTAGAAACCATGTTTAAAGAGGTAAAAGAGAGCCTTTCGAATGGCCAGAACATTTATATCCGTGGCTTTGGCAGCTTTATTACCAAAAAACGTGCAGCCAAAATCGGGCGTAATATCAAGAAGAATATTGCTGTAGAAATACCAGAACATTATATCCCTGCGTTCAAGCCGGCAAAAGAATTTGTCAGTGAAGTAAAAAGCAAGCGGAAGTCGGACTAACTTCGCCGAAATTTTCCGACTTGTGAAAAAACAGCAATTATTGTTAACCGGCGGCGGTTTAGTCTTATTTATTTTACTCTATTTTGTAAGTCCTACTGTAGCCCCTGATAAAAAACATGTTCATGCCGAAGGTGATACTTCACATACACATGAAAATCAACCTATTAAGTTTGAAGACCTGCTTGTAAAAGCCAAAGAAAAGATCAGTCCTGAGCAGGTTGTCCGCATCAGTGCCCTCGAAAATGCGGTGGTAAGAGGCGATATAAAAGAGCAACAAATACATGTTTACCACCAGTTGGCCAGGTTCTGGGCCGATTCGGCACGCATCTTCGAACCCTATGCCTGGTACACCGGCGAAGCTGCCAAGTTGGAAAATTCTGAAAAAAGCCTCACCTTTGCCGCCCATCTGTTTTTAAATAATCTGATGACAGAAGGTGAGCCCGCCATGCAAAACTGGCTGGCAACACAAGCAAAAGTTCTTTTTGATAAGGCCCTTGTACTGAATCCGGCAAACGATTCAAGCAAAGTTGGTTTGGGTGCCTGCTACCTGTTTGGCAATATTTCAGATAACCCGATGGAGGGTATTATGAGTATCAGATCGGTAGTAGAAAAAAATCCTGATAACATCTTTGGTCAGATGATGCTGGGTTTGGGCGGAAAGAAAAGCGGACAATATGATAAAGCCATCGAACGCTTTTTGATTGTACTTAAGAAGGATCCGGAAAACCTGGATGCTATTTTCAATCTGGCAGAATGTTATGACATCCATAACGAGAAAGCCAATGCCATTAAATGGTATGAAATAGCCAGAGAGAAAGTTCCGGTACCAGCAGCAAAAGAAGCACTGTCTAAAAGAATAGCTGAATTGAAACGATAAATTTATTTTTTAACTGTATAAAATTACTTTGGTATGCCTTGTGGTAAGAAGAGAAAGCGTCATAAGATCGCTACACACAAACGTAAAAAGCGTCTGAGAAAGAATCGTCATAAGAAGAAGAACAAATAGTTCCTTCTATCGACCTTAATAGAAAACGGGTCTGGTCTGGCTATGCGCAGTTCCAGACCCGTTTAACACTTATCTGGAAGCAGCCTTACCTTCCGAACAGCAACTTTACCTTTTCCTTCCTTTGGCTGCTCCATCAGATGTTGTGGATGCTGATATACCGAATACCGGTAGGTGATTTTGTATTTAAAAGTTGCACTTTGTGAACAAAGAACTGATTATTAATGCCGCTCCAACAGGCGTGGAAATAGCCTTATTGGAAGACAAGAAACTGGTGGAGCTGCACAATGAAAAAACCGATGCCAACTTTGCAGTGGGCGATCTGTATCTGGGTAAAGTAAAAAAACTGATCCCCGGTCTCAACGCTGCATTTGTAGATGTAGGCTTCGAAAAAGATGCGTTCCTGCATTACACGGATCTGAGTCCGTATGCCCGTTCCATCATTAAGTTTACCCAAATTGCCATGAGCGATAAAGGTGAACAGGCTTTCGACTTTGCTCGGTTTCAGTCTGAACCTGAAATTGTAAAGACAGGGAAAATCAATGAAGTACTGAATGGTAAACCACATGTACTTGTTCAGATTTTAAAAGAACCCATCGCTGCAAAAGGACCAAGACTTAGTTGCGAACTTTCTTTACCCGGAAGATTTGTAGTGGTCACCCCATTTAACGAGATTGTTGCCGTATCCAAAAAAATTCATTCTTCAGAAGAGCGCAAGCGTTTACATAAAATTGTAGAAGCGATACGCCCGAAGAATTTTGGTGTAATTGTTCGTACTGCTGCCGAAGGAAAGAGTACAGCCGAACTACACCAGGATATGTTATCGCTGGTAGAAACATGGAAAACCATTCAGCATAACCTCAAAGGTGCTGTGGCGCCTGTAAGGATCATGAGTGAAGAAACCAAAACCACCAGTATCCTGCGTGATTTACTGAGTGCCGATTTCAATCGCATCGTCGTGAATGACAAAAACCTGTTCCAGGTTACGCAATCGTACATTCAAAGAATTGCTCCGGATAAAACAGATATTGTTTCACTTTATCACAACGGCCTTCCCATCTTCGATCAGTTTGGCGTAACCAAACAGGTAAAATCTTCTTTTGGCAAAACTGTAAATCTTCCCAGCGGTGCTTATCTTATTATTGAGCACACTGAAGCATTGCATGTAGTGGATGTGAACAGCGGTTATAAGAGCGTAAGCAATAACCAGGAAGACAATGCGCTTGAAACCAATCTCGAAGCGGCAGAAGAAATTGCACGTCAATTAAGGCTGCGTGATATCGGTGGAATTATCGTGGTAGATTTTATCGACATGAAACTGCCCGATAACAAACGTAAGGTGCAGGAAGCCATGGAGCAATTCATGAAAGCCGATCGTGCAAAACATTCTGTATTACCTATTTCAAAATTCGGATTGCTGCAGATTACACGTCAGCGGATGCGTCCGGAAGTAAATATCAACACGGCAGAAAGTTGTCCGGCCTGTAATGGTACCGGGAAGATCACATCAACACTGTTGCTTGAAGATGAAATTGAAAAGAAATTACATTACCTCGTTAGCCACTCTCACAAGAACCTGACGATTGTTGTACACCCCATCGTTCACTCTTATCTCACCAAAGGTCTTTTCTCATCCATCATTAAAAAGTGGAAAAAGAAGCATAAAGTAAAACTGAAGGCACAGGCCAACACCAATTACCATCTCACAGAATTCAAATTCTTTGATGAGAGAGAAGAGGAAATAAAATTTTAAACGTGAATAGTGAATGGTCAATGGTGAATATACTATTGATCATTCACCATTAACCATTCACGTTCTTCCTTAATCATCATTTCTTGATGATCCGTTTAAAAAGATCAATACATATTGAATAAGTGTAGCTACTGATGCCAGTGCAGCTACTACATAGGTCATAGCTGCCCATTTAAGTGCGTCCTTTGCACCTTCCTGTTCACGTTGCACCAGAACATTTCTGTTACTTAACCAGACCAGGGCACGGTTGCTCGCATCAAATTCTACCGGTAAGGTAATCACAGAAAATAAAGTGGTGAGTCCAAATAAGATAATACCACCCAATAACAGCATAGGAAATGTATTCACTAATATGACGCCCGCTAATAATACCCATTGTACAATGGAACTACTGAACTGAACAAAAGGTACCAGGCGACTACGCATCATTAACCAGTTGTATGCTGTGGCATGTTGAACTGCGTGACCACATTCATGGGCCGCCACCGCTGCCGAAGCGATGCTGGTGCCGCTGTAGACTTCCGGACTTAAATTGACTGTTTTATTGGCTGGGTTATAGTGGTCGGACAGAAAACCGTCAACAGATATAACTTTTACATCATATATTCCGTTGTCGTGGAGCATTTTTTCGGCAATTTCCTTACCGCTCAAACCGTTCGAAATGGGCAACTGGCTATAATGGGTGAATTTGGCCTTTAACCTGGAGGATACCAGGAAGCTGATACCCAGAAAAATCAAAGACACTAAAATGATCGACATATCCATAGTTATATTTTAGGAAAAAGCTGCAAATAGCCTACCAAACCTAAAAATGACAATTTCCCTACCCCGGGCAGCTATTTTCTGCCAAAAAGACCCCCTTTTTATGACAAAATTCCCATCCCGGTACCAATGGGTCGAATGGCTATGATTAACAATATGTTAAAGCGTTTTACGAAGACAATCGTATATTAAATAATTATGCACAGATGCAAAATTTATTTTGCCATGTGGCCCGGTTTTGTAACTTAGTGCTAGAATTTAATGGGTTAGTAAGTAAACGGGGTCAACAGCAATGTTGACCCTTTTACATGCCCGCCAGTATTGCATTTCAGCGATTTTCCCTTTTTTATTTACGGCTTTTCTTTCCCCTTAAAAAGGATGTTTTCACGCTTTATTTTTTGTTGCGTAAGCACATGATTTTTTTCATGAAAAGAACTCATCAAATCAACATTATCTTTAGCAAATGAGTAAAATAAAAACTGCTTTTTTCTGTAGCAACTGTGGATATGAAAGTGCAAAATGGATCGGAAAATGTCCTTCCTGTTCTCAATGGAATACTTTCACAGAAGAAGTGTTGGACAAAGGAAATAAAACAGCAGAAAAATGGGATGATTATAAACAGGAGAAAAGAACTGCAAGAACAATTTCACTCAATGAAGTAATTACCACCGAAGAAAAAAGAATCAGGAGCCAGGATACTGAACTCGATCGGGTGCTGGGTGGAGGTATTGTTCCGGGTAGTATTATTCTTGTAGCAGGTGAACCCGGTATTGGTAAGAGTACACTTTTCCTGCAAAATGGTTTACTGATGAAACAGCTCACCGTTTTGTACATCAGCGGTGAAGAAAGTGAGCAACAGATAAAAATGCGCGCCGACCGTTTGAAGATTCAAAACGAAAATTTTTACCTGCTCACTGAAACTTCCACACAAACCATTTTCCAGGAAATTAAAAAACTGAAACCACAACTGGTGATCGTTGATTCGATCCAGACACTTCAGTCGAATATCATCGATTCTTCTGCCGGAACTGTTTCCCAGATCCGCGAATGTGCTGCAGAATTTCAGCGCTTTGCCAAAGAAACCAACACGCCTGTTTTCCTCATTGGTCATATTACCAAAGACGGAGCCATTGCAGGGCCCAAAGTGCTGGAACACATGGTAGACACGGTTTTGCAGTTTGAGGGCGATCGGCATTATGCTTACCGAATTCTCCGCACACTCAAAAATCGTTTTGGCAGTACAGCAGAATTGGGTATTTATGAAATGACGGGTGATGGTATGCGCATCGTATCAAATCCGTCAGAAATTCTGATTGCGCAAAGAGAGGAACAGTTAAGTGGTAGTGCCATTGCTGCCACACTCGAAGGTATGCGTCCGCTATTGATTGAAGTGCAGGCATTGGTTACACAAAGTGTATATGGAACTCCGCAGCGTACTGTAACTGGTTTTGATCTAAGACGTTTACAACTCCTGCTAGCCGTGCTCGAAAAACGTGGCGGTTTTCAGTTCGGTATGAAAGATGTGTTTGTAAATATAGCGGGTGGCATAAAAGTAGAAGACCCGTCTATTGATCTTGCTGTGATTTGTGCTTTACTTTCTTCTTATGAAGATATTCCCCTTCCACCACATGTTTGCTTTGCCGGCGAAGTAGGATTGAATGGTGAGATCAGGGCCGTCAACAAAATTGAACAGCGTATTGCAGAAGCAGAGAAACTTGGTTTCGAAAAAATCTTTGTCTCCAAATACAACAAGAAAAGTTTTAATCCGCAAGCTTACAAGATACAGGTGCTTGCGTTAAGCAGGGTTGATGAAGTGTATCAGCAGCTTTTTTAATAGTATGCAGTGGTAGAATGTGAATGGTGAATGGTCAATCGTCAATCGTAATAATCAGGGCACAGCATAAAACGACGATTCACGATTGACCATTAACGATTGACTGATTTCATAAAATTTGCGGGAAATACGCAGGCATCTGCATTTAGTTTCGCCTTGTGGGCGGTATGATACAATCATTATTACAGCTTTTTTATCCGCATCAATGTCTGGGTTGCGGGAGCGATTTTTTGCGTTTAAACCACTTATTATGCAGCCGGTGCATCCATCAATTACCCGAAACCGGCTTTTTTGAACGGGGCAATAACCCTGTGGAAAAGGTTTTTTATGGCAGAATAAGGCTGGAACAGGCGGCTGCGCTCTATTATTTTACCAAAAATTCGCTAGTTCAGAAGTTGATGGTACAACTGAAATACCGTGGTAACCGGGATGCAGGCCTTTTTTTAGGCCGGATGATCGGGCACTCCCTTCGTAATTCGGGCCGATTCACAGATATCGATTTCCTTATTCCTTTGCCCCTGAACCCCAAAAAACAATTTAAAAGAGGTTATAATCAGGCCGAACTGATCTGTTATGGTATTAATGAAGTATGTGGTTTCCCTTTGTTAACCAATACAGTAGTCAGAAAACAGTTTACCGAAAGCCAGACTTCCCAAAACCGCCTAGCCCGCTGGTTAAATATGGAAGGGGTTTTTGAAGTCAGGCATCCGGAGCATCTGGTCAACAAACATATTTTATTGGTAGACGATGTAGTTACCACCGGGGCAACCCTTGAAGCCTGCGGTTCGTATATTCTGGCAGTTCCGGGAACAAGGCTTAGTATTGCCGCTGCGGCTTATACCATTTAAGCTGGCCTGTTCACCTAAAATGCGGAACAATTTGCTGAATTATCTGTTAATTTGAAAAAACTGAACCAATGAAATCCCTTTTAACACTTCTAGCAGTTGTGCTACTTTCGTCTTTTAGTTTACCCGACAATGGCAGCATCCACTCCTTTAAAGTAAAATCAATTGAAGGTGGGACCATCGATTTTTCTAAATTCAAAGGCAAGAAGATATTGATCGTGAATACCGCTTCAAAATGTGGTTACACTCCTCAATACGAAGCACTCCAAAAAGTATACGACGAGTATAAAGACAAATTAGTCATCGTAGGTTTCCCCGCCAATAATTTTGGTGGACAGGAGCCTGGCAGTGATGGCGATATCCAGGAATTCTGCAAAGCACGTTTTGGTGTGAAATTTCCGCTGGCGAGTAAAGTGAGCGTTAAAGGCGAAGACATGGCTCCTATTTATCAGTGGCTGACCAGTAAAGCAAAAAATGGTGTGCTGGACGCAGAAATCAAATGGAACTTTAATAAGTTTCTGTTAGATGAAAATGGTAAAATGATTGCTTATTTTGAAAGTAAGGTGAAACCTGACAGCGAGGATATTTTGAAATTTGTAAAATAAGTCGCCTAAATAAAAAAAAGATTCCGGCTATAATACAGCCGGAATCTTTTTTTATAGAATGTACCAGATAGCGTTCTACTTAAAAGCAATTTGTAACTTGTCTGCTTCAAGCATATTATTTACAACTTCTCTAAATTGAGCATATTCATTTACAGATACCTGCTCTTTTAAATACCTGACTTCACGCGTTGCTATAATCTTATCTCCTTTTATTTCAAAACTTAACGTATAACTTAATGCATCGCATTTATAGGCTAGATTTTTGGGTGTTTCCACTAATTTTTTTCCAGCCGGAAGGGTAAGGGTAATAACTTCCTTATCATAAGGTGTAGCACTGAAGCTCCACAAATTAAGAGGAAATATTCTTTTTTCAGCTGCTACTACTGCCGCCGATGAATAAGCATCTACCCATGGAAATTTCAGGATCAGCATTCCAGCAACTTCTGAAGTAAGTTTTTCAATGCTAAACTGATAAGACATTTCGATGGTATCTTTCAGGTTATCCAGATTGGTCATATTCACATCTAAAAGTTTTACATTTTTCCCGAATTCATTACTAAGACGTTCCGTAAACTGTTTATCGCTGTCAGTTTTACTCATATCTCTATAATTACCTCTTGTATAAGAAGACTCTGCACCTGCAATTTTATAAACACGTTTTACCAGAGCAGTACCATCTTTAAACTGAATAGTAGCAATCCTGTCAATCGTATTACCTGTTCGATTTGCCGTATTGAGTTTAACCAGTTCACTTTTAGATTCATTTCCCTTCAGAATATAAAGTGCATTGGCGTTAACAATATTATTCGACATACTTCCGAATGGCAGGTGATTATCGGTTAGTTCTATCAGGTACATTTTACCATTAATATTGAGTTGAGCGATACAATGGTTAAAACCAATAGTGGGTAAAACGAGTTTGTTGTCTCCCTCATCACGCGTATCTACCAATACCAGGTTTGCGTTCAGTCCTGCTTCACGACACATACTCATAAACAATACTGCCAGGTCTTTGCAATCGCCCAAGCGACTGTTAAGGGTTGTACTTGCTCTTTGAGGAGTAAGTGCACTATGCAGAAAGGGAACATCACTATAATTAAAATTCTTTTCAATGAATTCGTAAAAAATCTTTGCCTTTGTTAATTCGTCTGCTTTTTCTTTCCCTTTGAGTAGTTCTTTTACCTTTTCCATGATTGCATAATCAGCCTTGGTTTTAATAGTACTAAGGTCATAATACCAATTATTAATATAAGACCAGTCAGGAATAGAGCTCACCACAATACGTTCAGCGATATCGTAAAATGCGGGCATATTCGACTCAGACTCAATAGCAGGATTGTTGTTTTTTTCCCACTGATACATTTTGTAGCCGGGTTCTACCGCAGTAATAAGGGGTTTAAGACTGCTGTTCACTGCTTTATAGTTAAATTTCTTACTATCCGGTATAATCATGCTAAATGAAGATATGAGAACAGGATACCAGGTATTCATGCTGAAATCCTGCCAGAAATGTTCAGCTAATTTTCCCGTTACTGCATTCTCCAGTTTATAACTAATATATATGGCATCACCAATTTCAAGAGAAGAGAATACAATCTGATCACCATTTCTATCTGCCTGTACCCGACTGCCATCCTTTTTTAAAATGTCTGCATACTGAAAAATCAGCCTCTGGCTATAACTATTATACGATAATGTGAGTTCTTTCCAGCTATCTATGCCCGACTGATTCAATACTTTGATCAGGTATTGATGACGCTCTTCAGAAGCACCGTTCTCGGGATATATTACTTCCTGTAATTCTTTCAGTAAATAAATACTGTTAGCAGAAGGATAATCAGTGGCGCCTGGCGATGTTTTATACAGCGCCTGGATATCTCTTTCTTTAAAATATACAAATGGATCTTTTTTCCCTTCCAGTTCAACCAGTTTACGGCGTGAAGTGTAGTTACTAGGCTCATAACTGATTGATTTACGAAATGCACTGATAGCTACCTGATTTTTACCGGCTGCATTCTCAATCATTCCTAATGTATTATAGAATCCACCTACATAGGGGGCTAGTTTAATAGCTTTTTCCTGCCATTCTCTGGCCTTTACATAATCCTGCATCTCGTAATATTTCTCAGCCATTTTTACATATAACCTTATACTGAATGGTTTTTTATCGATCAATGACTTAATTAACCGAATCGCTTCCTCTTTCTCCCCTAGTTGCATTTTATCATTGATAAGTGTTTCATAAAGTGATTCGTTATAATGATCGGTGAGAAAAGACGCCAATAGAGAATCAGCAGCTGCTTTATTCTTCTGTACATTAACCAGGACATTATATTTCCAATTAACAAAATCAGCATTATCCGGATATAGTTGATATGCTTTCTCCAGTGTCTTCAACACAGCTTCCAGGTCATTTTTTTTGATCAGTATTTCTACGGTTTTATAATACGTGTTTGCATTGGCGCCATAGAGATCAATTCTTTTCTGGAGGTATTGCCTCGCCTTATCATATTCCTCTTTTTCAAAAGCTTCTGAGTAGAATAATTGAAGTCCGTATAAACTTTCAGGATCATTTGCTTTGATGGATTCTATCTCCCGTGTAAAATCAGTATTATTATTATCTCTGTTATAATTATTCGTCAATAATTCCGACACAATCGTACTCTGAGGAAATTGTTGTTTCAGTTCTTTTGCGATCTGTGTAGACTCGTAACGTTTATCGTTATGTTTATATATATACGCCAGCATAAGCTGATCAGTAAAACTTAATTTTCCCTGTTGCTGTTTTTGTTCGAAAAAAGTTTCTGCAAAAAAGGGATACCGGGTAACTGAATATGGCGCAGCCTTATTATAGGGCATCGGTTGATGGCTTCCTGAAAGATTTGTGATCAACTGATCATTCATATCTGCAAAGCGCAACATAAAGTTGGCGCTGCTAATTTCACTTGCACCAATTTGCACCAGAATACGATTGGTTCCTTTTTGCAGCTTCACGCCTGCCGCATACACATCTAAATCAGTATTTCTTTCTTCTTCCTCACTTACCACCAGATAATCATTGATCCATACTTTTACCGATCCGGATACCCCTAATAACATTTTCACTTCCTGATCTTTATCACTCTGAATAAAGCTTTGTGAATAAATGACAGCATTGGTTACATCAAAGTGATAGATCAGATCCAACCACCTGTCGTTACGTGCATCGGGAATATTGAACCAATATACCGGTGCACCTGTATTATTTTTAAACTCATAGGTTAACTCAGGATGACTGAGTGCACCATAATCTTTATTAAAACCACTGGCTGAAGTATTATCGAAACTTCCCACACTTGTCCAGTTACGTATATCTGCGAAACTGCTGTACTTTTTTTTGGCCGTAGAAAAATCCTGACGATAGGCTGCTGTTTGTGCCATATTGTCTGTAGCCATTGCTTTTATCGACAATGGTGCTTTTGGGTCGTCTACCATGTACTGCATTATTTTATTACGCAGCGCCATAGACGTTTGGTTATACACATTAAACAACCCTGTATTCCATAGTGCATAAACATAAGGATAAGGTTGCGGTGCATTTTTGAAGAAACGGTCAAAGTGCTGAAGTGCTTCATCATAGTGCTCATTACTCAGTTCCATGATGGTGTACAACAATTCAGCCTGCCCCTCATTATTCTTCGACTTGATCATCGCCTCCAGTTTCGATTTTGTCTCTTCGCGTTTGTTTTGGTTCAACAATGCGATAATAGCATCTACATCCTGGGCATAACTCACTGAACTAACCAGTAACAAAAAAAATATAATCCTTCTTAGCATAAATGAAAAAAATGTTTAATTGTAAAATAAAGTAAATCAGTTTAAAAACACCGCTTCGTTGTATTGATTTTTTTTCATATTCAAATACTTTTCTTAATCATTAAACAATAGTCACTTGTGTATTTTACGATCAGGATAATTTTCTGCAACTCAATACATGGAAATATTAATGCACACTCCTTTTACAGATTATTGTTAAAAACTCATTTCCTTACCCTATCGATCTTTCCATTTTATTGACACAGTTACCTTACTTTCGTTTTCTCCATGCAGTTTAAAGACATTATAGGACAAGAGGCTGTTAAGCAGCACCTGGCAGAAATGGTTCAGCAAAACCGTTTGAGCCATGCATTGCTTTTTTTGGGCAAGGAAGGCAGTGGCGCTTTGCCTTTGGCACTGGCTTTTGCACAGCTGGTGGTTTGTCAGCCCGCTGCCTCAGCACCTGTGGCCGATTTGTTCGGAGGGTTCACACCCATGCAATCCGGGCCCGCCTATATTGCACCTGAGGAAATCAGTACACAAGCTTCATTCGGAAGAGCTGAACAACTCATTCATCCTGATCTGCATTTTTCGTACCCCGTGATTCCGCGTAAGGCCGGAGATAAACCCATCAGCACCGATTACATCAGTGAATGGCGTGAATTTATTCAGCAATACCCTTACGGTAATGTGTATGACTGGTTACAGTTTATCGGAGCGGAAAACAAGCAGGGTAATATAACCGCACATGAGTGTAATGATATCATTCATAAACTAAGTCTGAAGAGTTTTGAGAGTGAGTATAAAGTACTGGTGCTATGGATGCCGGAATACCTGGGTAAGGAAGGCAATAAACTGCTTAAACTGATTGAAGAACCTCCTCCTAATACACTTTTTATATTGGTGGCCGAAAATGATGAGCAGATTCTTCCTACCATCCTCAGTCGCTGTCAACTGGTGAAGATTCCGGTGCCTGATGATAAAGAAATTGAAGAGGCGCTGGTTAACAGGGCCAAAGCCAGTCCGGAAACAGCCCGTCAGATAGCTGCCATTGCTGAGGGTAATTACCGGGAAGCACTTCAGTTATTACAACATGCTGAAGAAGACTGGCAAAGCCTGTTGCGTGAATGGCTGAATGCCACTTTAAAGGGCGGACCATTGGCCCAAATCAAGTTCACGGCGGAAATCAGTGATCTGGGTAGGGAAAAGCAAAAGCAATTTCTTCGCTATTTCAACCACCTGCTGGAAACCAGCGTCAGGATCAGGGTTTTGGGTTCTGACAGGGTGCATGCCGGCGACCAGGAACGCGATTTTGCGGTGAGACTCAACAAAATAGCTTCTGTTAGTCAGCAACAGGCCATTATTGAAGAATTGGACAGGGCCGCCTATTATATTGAACGGAATGCCAATGCCAAAATGTTGTTCCAGGCCCTTACTTTGAAACTCTACCACATCATTCAGAACAAAACCCTAATTTTGAACGGATAGTTCCACCTGAGGCGGGATTAGAGAAAAATGAGGGGTAAGGTATGTGGGGTTGATTTGTTATTGCTTAGTGCTATTCATTATACTTATGGCAAGGCTCATGTTTCGTTACCAAAATACATCATCGTAACACACTGATCATCAGCGATCGGAACGTTGAAGTGAGTGACACAACCATAGCCACATAGCAATACTACAGCCTGTACACAATAATCTTTCCCTGTTTTAGTTATTAACCTGATAATGTATTAACGATATGGGATGTGGATCTTGTGGCACGGGTAAACCGAACGGATGTAAAAGTAATGGCGGTTGCAGCACAGGTGGCTGTAACAGGCTGAATGTACACGACTGGCTGCTAAACCTGCCTTTCAGCGATCCTGAGAGTTCCTGTAAAGTGGTAGAAGTAAGCTTTAAACAGGGTAGTCGAAAAGAATTTTTCCGGAATACCACCCTTCAGTTTTTTGAAAAAGGCGATTATGTAACTGTTGAAGGCGTAAGCGGTTTCGATGTAGGTGAAATTAGTCTTACCGGCGAACTGGTCCGTATTCAGATGAAGAAAAAGGGTGTTGATGAAGGCAATCCGGAAATGAAGAAAATCTTACGCCGCAGTACGGAAAGAGATATTGAAAGTTTTAACATCAGTAAAGCGCGCGAAAAAGAAATGCTGGCCCGTAGCCGTGCGATGGCCCGTGTAATGAACCTCCAGATGAAACTGAGTGAAGTGGAAGTACAGGCTGATGGTAAAAAAGCTACCTTCTTTTATACTGCCGATGACCGCGTTGATTTTCGTGAACTCATCAAACAATATGCTTCCGATTTTAAAGTAAAAGTAGAAATGCGTCAGATTGGTATTCGCCAGGAAGCTGCGAAAGTTGGTGGTATAGGTAGTTGTGGGCGCGAACTCTGTTGCAGCACATGGTTACACGACTTCAAAAGTGTGAATACCACTGCGGCACGTTACCAGAACTTATCCATCAACCAGACCAAATTAAGTGGCCAGTGTGGTCGTTTGAAATGTTGTTTAAATTATGAGCTAGACACTTATCTTGATGCACTTCAGCATTTTCCTGATTATGCCGATCAATTAGACACGGCTATGGGAACCGCCTACCTCATTAAAAAAGATATTTTCAAAAACCTGATGTGGTATGTGTTACCGAATAACACTAAACATTACCCTCTTACCATACAGCGAGTAAAAGAAATAAAAAGATTAAATCAGCAGGGACAAAAAGTTGACGAGCTTCAGCCGGTTGAAGTAACCAGCAGTAAACCTAAAGAAGTGGAGCCTGCTTTTGTAGATGTTGTTGGGCAAATTAGTCTGCGTAGTCTGGAACGTAATGATAAAAGAAGAAAGGATCAGCAGCGTAATGAGAGAAGAGGTGGGGCTGATCAGAGCAATAGACCGCAGGGAAACAGACCACAGCACCCACCGGGTCAAAGACCCCAGGGAAACAAAGACCAATCAGGTGGCAGGCCATCACAGCAGCAAGGGCCCAGAAATCAGGGTCAGAGGCCACAAGGACAAAGACCTCAAGGAAATAACAGACCGCAGGGAAATAGACCAGCTCAGGGAAACAGACCACAGGGAAATAGAGAACAAGCTGGTGAACAAGGAAACAAACCTCAGGAGTAAAATCTCTTCCTAAATAAAAGCAAAAAGCTACCTGATATTGGTAGCTTTTTGCTTTTATCTACTTTCAGTTAATAAAGTTGTGCCATTTCTTTTGCCGTAAACTCCATCAGCGTTTTTATATGTGACGGTGAAAGATCAAATTTCAGTCCAGCTGCAGCATATAGTTCAGGAAGTGTACGGGTTCCGCCCAAAGACAACGCATTAATATAATTATTGAGTGCCTGTTGCGGGTTTTCCTGGTATTGCATCCACAAACCAATGGCACCTAACTGCGCAATTCCATATTCAATATAATAGAAGGGCACTTCAAAGAGGTGTAACTGTCTTTGCCAACCTATTTCGCGGAACATATCCAAGCCCGTATAATCAATACTGTTCGTAGAAAACTCCTGCAATATTTCCATCCACTTAGCAGTTCGATCGGCTACAGTATGTGATGGATTTTCATAAACCCAGTGCTGAAACTTATCTATAATAGCAATCCAGGGAAAAATGGTAATGGTTCTTTCAAGTTGATGTTCTTTCGCTCTTTTCAAATCCTCTTCATTATCAAAAAACGCCTGCCAGTGGTTCATGCTAAACAATTCCATAGCCATGCTTGCCACTTCTGCAATTTCCATGGGATATTCTTTAAAAGCACTCAACTCTAATTCATGTGCCAGAAAGGAATGAATGGCATGTCCGCCTTCATGTACCATGGTGGTTACATCGCTCATTTGTCCGGCTGCATTCATAAAAATAAAAGGTGCCCCACTTTCTGTAAGCGGGCAATTATATCCACCTGGTGCTTTACCTTTCCTGCTCTCCAGATCAAAATGACCAAGGTCATTCATCTTGCGCAAACAATCTGCAAAGAAGGGATTCAGTTGTTCAAAACAAGTCACCGATTTTTCATATAAATCTTTTCCGTTGCTGAAAGGCTTAAGCGGTTCAATTCCTGCCGGCTCTGCTTCAGTATCCCATGGGCGAAGTGTATCGAGTTGTAATTTTTGTTTTTTGCGTTGATAGATTTTTTCAATCAATGGTAATACGTGCAGTTTTACGGCTTCGTGAAACTGGTAGCAATCTTCTTTGCTATAATCAAACCTCCCTAGTTCCACAAACTTATAATCGCGATAATTTTCAAAGCCCGCATTCTTTGCTACCTGGTGTCTTTTTTCAATCAGCTTGCTAAAGAGTTCATGCATGGCGTCTTTGTCCTGTAGTCTTCGCTCCTGTATTTTCCGGTACACTTGCTCACGCAGCGAGCGATCATGACTTTCAAGAAATTTAGCTGCCTGTTGAAGGGTATATTCCTGTCCGTCCACTTCTACCGTCATTTTTCCTGCGATAGCCCCGTATTGTTGCTGCATAACACTCAGCTCAGCCTGCAGGGGAATATTGGCTTCACGAAACAAATCAATATTCTTTTTTACACTACGCAGGTAAGTGAAATATTTGGTTTGGTCCAACGACGTTGTATAAGGGCTATCAACCAATTTACGGTTCAATTGATCGGCATATGGCTGTAATTTGGGCTGTATTTCCATACAGAAATAGGTGAACGCTTCTTCCAGTTTTGGATCAGTGGTATCACAGGTCATACGTATCTGTCGCCAGCTGGCGTCTTCACTTATAACGGCTTCTATTTCACTCATATCTTTCAGCCATTGTTCCAGGTTTTCTTTGCTGTCAATGGAACGATCCAGCAGGTTTTTAAAAAAAGGCTCGAGCAAATCCCAGGTGGTCACTACAAAATCCTTTGGAAGAAACCGACGTTCCAGCTTTTTGATATCCGCACTTAAAGTCATATACATTGATTTTTACAGGGCAAAAGTACCTGCAAAACTTCTTGAAAGCTTTAAAACTTTCCAAAAGTTCAGGGGCGGGGCATTTATCGTATTTTTGCAGACTCAACGAAAGGAACTTTTTGTGAACGATATCATACAATTATTACCTGATAATATTGCCAACCAGATAGCAGCGGGTGAAGTGATTCAACGACCCGCCAGTGCTGTAAAGGAATTATTGGAAAATGCGGTAGATGCCGGTGCTACCGAGATTAAACTGATCGTTTCAGATGCCGGTAAGGCGATGGTACAGGTGATTGATAATGGTAAAGGCATGAGCGATACCGATGCCCGTATGGCTTTCGAACGGCATGCCACCAGCAAAATCAGGCAGATTGAAGATTTATTCCGCATAAAAACCATGGGCTTTCGCGGAGAAGCACTTGCTTCGGTAGCTGCAGTAGCTCAGGTAGAAATGAAGACCCGGAGGGCCGATGATGAGCTGGGTACCTATATTGAAATTGAAAACAGTAAAGTTGTTAAACAGGAAGCCTGCTCCTCTCCTGTCGGTACCAGCATCAGTATGAAAAACCTGTTTTTCAATGTGCCTGCCAGACGCAATTTTCTGAAAAGCAATGCGGCCGAACTCAGGCATATCATGGACGAGTTTATTCGTGTATCGATGGCTTTCCCTGATATTTTCTTTTCATTGACCAGTAACGGGCAGGAAGTATTTCATCTCGAACCGGGCACCCTCAAACAAAGGATTGTTCAGATACTGGGAAATAATTACAATGCCAAACTGGTACATGTAGCGGAGAAAACCGACTACATGAATATTTATGGTTTTGTAGGCAAACCCGAAACAGCCCGCAAGACCAGGGGCGATCAGTATTTTTTTGTAAACAGCCGTTTCATTAAAAGCGCCTACCTGAATCATGCAGTGAATGCTGCTTTTGATGAGATGATTCCGAAAGATAGTTTTCCGGGGTATGTTTTGTTTATTGATCTCGACCCTTCGCAGGTAGACATCAACGTACATCCTACCAAACAGGAAATTAAATTTGAAGATGAGAAAATCATTTATGCATTTGTACAGGCAGCAGTAAAACATGCGCTTGCTCAATTCAGCATAGCACCTTCATTGGATTTTACACTGAATGCCGATATACAGGGACTTGATGCAGTTTCAAAACCTTTTACGACCGACAAGAAAGATGCTGTTGCCTCTTCCAGCCTGTACCAGACTTTTACCCAAAAAAATCAGGCTCATTTTATTGAACGGGAAAATAAAGGTGAATTAAAGCACTGGAAAAGTTTTTTTGAAACCCAGCAAGAAGGATCTGTTCCTGCAAAAACAGTCGAAGAATATACAGGTTCATTGTTGCATACACCAATTGCGCGTATGCAAACGATACAAGTATTGCCTGATACTACATTATTACAGCTTCATCATACCTATATCATAGCATCAACCAATAGCGGTTTTATATTGGTGCATCAACAACTGGCACACGAAAGAATACTCTACGACAAATACAGTGTAGCAGCACATGGTCAGCAAATGCCTACACAGAAAAGTCTTTTCCCTGTAACGCTGGAATTACCTGCTGCAGATGCTGCTTTACTGACCGATCTTTTACCAGATCTTAGTAGTATTGGCTACCAGGTTGAGCCTTTTGGTAATAATAGTTTTGTGATCCAGGGTATTCCAGCCGACATTACCGCAGGGAATGAGAAACATGCCATTGAACTACTCATCGAGCAGTTCAAACATTTCAGCACCGATATTAAATTCAGTAAAAGAGAAAAGCTGGTTCGCTGTATGGCCCGTCAGCAGGCTATTAAAGCCGGACAACCACTTTCGCAAAAAGAGATGCTGGTTTTGATTGATGAACTTTTCGCCTGTACTTCTTCAAATGTTACACCCAACGGCGCTCCTACTTACCTGGAATTTAAAGAAGATTATCTTGACAGGATGTTTGGTAAATAGTTACATCCAGGTTTCCTGTGTTGATTCTGTTCTGAATAAAGCGTAGTTACTGATATCGAGTGCTTGCTCGTATGATATATAAGGTATTTCGAATTGCCCCCCGGCGGTATGCAGGAATAAAGTAGCCAATCCTTTTTTACGTTGATAGATAGACCTCCTGATCTGTATATACTGAATGTTCTTCCAGTTCAATACAGCTTCTCCTTTTCCCCATGTACTTTTATACTGTTGTAACCCTTCGGTTGTAGCCCAAAAACGAAAATTCCGGCAATACAATAACTGTAACCCCAGGCTATAGGGCAACCAGATAAACACCAGTAATGCATACCATTGCCAAACCAACGCTAAACATCCTGCTACAACAATTAAAATAGGTAACGTAATAAACAATGTTTTCCGATATGCATATGAGCGATGTATTTTCTGTCCAACAGCTCCAGTTTCTGCTGGTAATAATGGCTGATATACAGGAACAATTTGCCTGATCTGGTCAACATCTGTTATCGGTAATTCAATCAGTACTTTTTTCTTTGTTTCATCCGTGCCTGCGACTTTAAGGTTTAATAATGCAAGACCAATCAGCCTGCGAATAAAATTACTTCTCCACCTGATCATCTGTATCCTTCTGAATGGAATCATTTTTTGTCGTACCTGCAATAATCCCCATCGGATATAATAACCCTTCCGGTCCATTCGAACGGTATAATCATAAAACCGAAGAAACATCCGGATACAGGAAATAATGATAGTTATTACCGTTACTATAATAAATAAAGTAGTCAGCAATTGCCAGGTGTACTTCATTGTTTCCCCATAAGAAACCACATTATTTAACAGCGGTGTATTTTCCAATAATGGTTTTACGTCTTCATATCTGCCAACAAGAAAAGCCAGTACAACAGCTATTGTTTCAATATGATTGGCAGATAAGCTGAGTTTCAGAAGTCCCAGCAAGTCTAACCTGCTTATCAATTTTGTAGCAGGCTTTGTTTCCGTTTCTGTTACTGCTTCGCTTTCATCTACCTGGTTCAATATTAGTGTCCGCAAGGCTATTGCATCAGAACTGGGTATAGCGTAAATAGTTACTTCTGCTCCTTCTTTCCCGGCAGTATCAATTATAAGCTTATGCGTTAGTGTTACCGAATGCAAGAAACTCTGTTCAAGATGCACGGCCTGAATTCTTTCAAGGGGAACAGTAATAGCTGTTTTGTAAAAAAACCCTTTTCGTACAATCAGTTGTCTATCTTTAATACTAAACCTGAAATAGAGATAATCCAGCACTGTACGTATCAATACAAACAGCAGTATAGCACCACCTGCGATTAACCATTTCAATCCCGGGCTCCCTTTTTTTCCTCCTAAAAGCAACGCAATCAATGCAGGCCATATTACTGTAATAACCGTACGAAAGATTTTAAAAAACATCATCACCAATGCCAGCGGTGATTGTCGCTGTGGTGTTTCAAATGTTTTCATTGGTACGTAACGCCTGAATTTGTTGAATAACGAGTTCTTTTAACTGTTCGGCTTCAGTTTGCGGTAAACCCTGTATAGTTATATCTTTCCCTTCTGAGGCGGCCGTGTACAGACTAAGTGTTGCCAGTCCGAACTTTCTTTCGATTGGTCCCATGTTTACAACACAGTGCTGTAAGCGATTAAAGGGCACCATATGCAGGTTTTGAAATATCCACCCTGTTTTATACAGAATATCTTTTTCCCTTACCGCATATTGCTTTCTTTTAAATGAGCCTGTACCAATTATTACAGTAGCCAGCAAAAGCAATAAGTAAATGCCTGATGCAATTGAAATAGCGATGGGGTTTTGCAGTTTTTTACTCAATACAAAAATGGTTATAAGAATTCCCAATACGATCACAAACAGGAGGAGCCAACTGATCCTTAATACTTTCAGGTAATCAGGATGAATGGGTTTAAAGGGTATAGTCTGCACTTCCGGTAAACCCTCAGTGTTGATAGGCAGGTTAGAGAATGACATATTTAAAATTAAGCTATTTCTAAATATGTCGCGATAAAGAACGAAATCTTACTGAATAGGAAAAGTACAAATTAAATGATACTCCATTAAATTCTTTCCGCTGCTCTTAACCATCGTTCTGGAATATCATTGTTGGAAGCTATATGGTAGTCGCGGTAACTACAAGCTACATATTTACCATCGTGCAACTGCATCCACCAGCGCCCGGTTTTCTTACTTTGAAGAAAAACGGTCTCCACTTCTGCAAAAGCCATGGTAAACTCATTAAACGAATTTCGATCTTCCAATGATGCTTCCAGTTTTCCTTTCTGGATACCATCCATGATGTACCAGATCATATGGGATATCTGTTTGGCTGTTAGCGCATGTACATCCTGTTGTGGAATATAGCCGTAAATACCAATGGTTGAACAGGTACTGCTCATTCCGGCATATTGCATGAGCGTACAGGCTTCTTCGCCATTAAATCCATTGGGAGTAATATGATTGGCAGGTGCATGTGCATTTTGAATGCCTGCAATATCGAAACTAAATAATTCACTATTTCTGATTGCGGGTTCCATTTCGCTTATATCTTCTTTTACTTTTCCTACACGGTAACAATCAAAACGGAGTTTATCAATGGTCTCCAGCATTTGCGGGTGCATAAAATAGCTTTGAAAACCGATATGGTTATAATGTTTCAGGTGATTAGGCATTCCGGTAAACATGTCTACAAGGAAATTATCGGCTGGTAACACACTATCCATATCCATATCAATCCTTGCATCCACACAGACAGCGTCAATAATTTTTCCATCAATGGTATGTGCCTGGTATTGAGCCGTGGTTACATCATGCGAGCCTCCGAGAATCAGTACTTTTTTTCCCAACAGCAATAACTCGTGTACCACCATTCTCAATGCCGCATAGCTATCCTGCATGGTAGCGCCGCATTTTACATTACCCAGGTCGGCTACAGCCACTTCTGTATGCCAGTGATATAATTTATAAAATTCAGAGCGAACTGCATCAGGACCATCGGTATTCACGAATTGTATACCGGCTCCCCGCATTTCGCCGCAACCTACCAATACCAAGTCTGCATGATCAATATCGGGAAAGGCTTCATCATACACTGCAATATGTTTACCTAGTTGGGTGTCTTTAAAGCCTTCATCATTGGACAATTGAGCAATATTCACCGGCTCCAGAAAATCTATAATCGTTTGTAGCGACATGCGTAGTTTTTTCAGAGCAATAACGTTAATTAGCACTGAAAATTGTGTTCGAGAAAAGTCAAAAAGACTGGAAGTCAGGAAGTCCGAAAGTAGGCTAGTCGGTGTATTTATAACCTACACCTCGTACTGAATGAAAATAACGGGGGTTACGACTGTCTTCTTCAAAATATTTCCGGAAACTCAGGATGAAATTATCAATGGTTCTTGTAGTGGGATACACGTTATAACCCCAAACTACCTGTAGAATTTTTTCTCGGGTTACCACATCCCCTTTATTCTCGATGAGTAGTTTTAGCAACATGGCTTCTTTCTTACTCAATTCTATATGCTGCCCATTCCAGCTAATGGCATCCTGTGCCTTAAAATCAATTTTATTCTCACCAAATTCATAGCTGTCACCTACGGTTTCTTTTTCCAGCATTTTCTTGTTCTTCTCAATCAGTTTTTCTACCCGCAACAACAGTTCTTCCAGGTTAAAGGGCTTGGTCAGGTAATCATCTGCCCCTTTTTTAAGTCCGAGTACACGATCGGTACTACTGTTCTTTGCACTTAAAATAAGAATGGGCACTTCATTATTATTTACGCGGATGCTTTCTGTTACAGCTATTCCATCTACTTCAGGCAGCATAATATCCAGTACAATGAGGTCAAAATATTCGTTTGCTACTTTTTTCAGCGCTTCAGTCCCATTAAATGCCGAACTCACCTCATAGCCCTCCATTTCGAGATTTAGCTTTAACGCCTCATGAAGATTCTCCTCGTCTTCTACCAGTAATATTGTTGCCTTGGAATTTGTCATACCTGTTCTAATGTGACCACAAAATTACTACCCTGTGGCTGATTATCTGTCACAGAAATGTAGCCATTATGGCTTTTTACGATCCGGCTGCAGAGATAAAGCCCCAAACCAGTGCCTTTTGCGCTGCGTGTATTTTCATTGCCTATCCGGTAAAATTTGTCAAAAATTTTTCTTTTTTCTTCTTCAGCAATACCAATACCCTCATCTGTTACAGTTAACTGTAGTTCCTTTCCGTCTGCCCGCAATCCGATTTTAATCAGACTTTCTTTGGGTGAATATTTCATGGCATTTTCCAATAGGTTATTCACCAACATTTGCAATAATAATTGCTCTCCATTCAGGTAAAGGCCTTCTGTTATATTTTCCTCAATTGCTCTTTGCGGGAAGCGATTTCTGAAATCATCAATACATCCTTCCACCAGATCTGAGAAATTAATCTCTTCTTTATTGGTTGCATATGCACCCGCTTCCAATTGTGCAGCCAACAGAATATTATTACACAACATATTCAGTCTGTTGGCTTCCTGCAATGTGTTGGCTATCAATTTTTGCTGTTTGTCTTCTTCCAGTTTTCTTTTTTGCAGGGTTTCAAGATTGAGTCTTGTAATGGCTATCGGTGTCTTCAATTCATGTGTTACCGCCATCATGAAATTCTGTTGTTGCTGCGACAGCAACAACTGTCTGCGTGTGGCCCTGAAAACAAATACAGCACCTACCAATATCAGTGCAAGAAATGTAACACCTTCTCCTATGTACTGAGCAGTTTTTCTTTTTTTTGCCGCTTCTATCTGTGCAACTTTCTCAACATATAGAGGATCATCTTTAACGAGTTCAAGTAAACGTACGTTGGTAATATTACTGTTCTGCTTTTCAAGTGCAATAAACCACCAGATTAATGCGGCAACTATATATGACAGTAGTATCCAATAAACTACTGTTACAACAGTAAGCTTTTTACTGGTTTTTGCATTCATGGTTGTACTTTTTCTACACGAATACCTGCACTCAATACATAACCCAATGGGTCTTCCCGCATCGCCTGTTGCAGTTTAAAGGTATATGTACCTTTTTTTAAACGAATGGGGGCCTGGGTAATACGGGCTCTTCTGTCGAATATATCATCCATACCAGTCCCCAGCCAACCTTTGGTGTTATCGGCCAGACTAATATCCAGCAACTGGGTTTTGGGTGTATCGTTGGGTGACTGCGTTGTGATATTTAACCAGATATTATTATAACGGTAAGCATCTGTATGTCTGATCACTACATAAATATTGTAGAAGGAGCTGGTATCAGATATGTCGAATTTTATCAATGGCTCCCGGGTTACAGGCCATTCATGACTTGCAAATCTTTCTGCTCTTTCAAACACATTATTGGTTCCACAGGCTACCAGAAAAATACTTAGAAATAATAGTATATAATATGCCGGCTTCACTTGTTAAGATTAAAACTTGATTAATACTGGTGACGAGTGTTTATTACAACACATTTAATATCTGCTCTTTGGCTTTTTCAAGTTCATCTTTCATCAGGATGACTGTTTGCTGTATCTGTGAATCATAGGCTTTTGAACCCATGGTATTGATTTCACGTCCAAATTCCTGCAAGATAAAAGAGAGTTTTTTCCCTTTACCCGCTTCTTTATCTGCAAGGATAGAGCGGAAATAATCGCAGTGATTTTTTAAACGCACCTGTTCTTCACTGATATCTATTTTTTCAATGTAATAAATCAGTTCCTGCTCCATACGGTTGGGATCGTAATTTTCTTTACCTACATTCTCTTCCAATATTTTTACGATACCTTCTTTAATCTTTGTTCTGCGTAATGGTTCCAGTTCGGCAATCGTTTTTTGATGTGCTTCAATATTACCTAAACGCAATAACAGATCTGATTCAAGTGAACGGCCTTCATCTTTTCTGTGTTCATTCAACTCATTGATGGCTGCTTTCAAAACTGCTTCAAACCCCTTCCATTCTTCATTACTCAACATTTCTGTTGACGGAGTGATCACATCCGGTAATTTCAGAATCGTACTGAGGATATCTCCTTTTTGTAGTTGTAACTCATCTGCCAGTTCTGCAACAGGCTGGTAATAGGCTTTTGCGAGTTCTTTATTAATAGAAACAGGTTTGCTGGCTCCGTTTTGTTTAATGGTAATAACACATTCTACACTTCCTCTTTGTAATCCTTCGTTCAACAGGTTCCTGATTTCAAACTCAAATGGTTTTAAAAGTGCAGGAATATTCAAACGCAAATCAAACTGTTTGCCATTTAAGGAACGAGCTTCTACCAGGTAGGTTTTATCGCCAATGGTTTGTTCCGATCTTCCATAACCTGTCATTGAATATAGCATAGTCATTCTGTTGGATGGTAAAAGTAGTTGAAATGGATGAAAACTGAGCAGGAGAGCCCACACAGCTTCTCTTGAGGAGAAAATTGAATCAGAGGAAAATTAAACAATTATTTATTGACAAGATTTGGTATCGAAAAAACGATTAAGCCGTTAAAAATCAATACCTACCCATTTACGCTTACTCTTAGCGTATTTTTCAAAATTGAATTTATAGAGCTTGCCGGGTCTGTGTGGTACATCCTGTTCCATTTCATTGATATCGATCAACAGATCCATGGAGGCAAATTTTTTACGGAAGTTTCTCCGGTCTAAGCTTACACCCAATATGGCTTCGTATAAGTTTTGCAATTCACGTAAAGAAAATTTTTCTGGCAACAGGTTAAACCCCAGTGGATGTTCCTGTATTCTTTTCTGTAACCATGTATGACATTCATCCACAATCAATTTATGATCGAATGCCATTTCCTTAATGGTGTTTACATTATACCAGTCAAGGTCGTTGTCGTGTATTATTAATTCGTGATGGTTAATATTTAAGAGTGAACAGTAAGCAATGGTAACGACTCTTCCTCCAGGGTGACGTCCTGGTCCACCAAAAACTTTTACCTGCTCCAGAAAAACATCACTCATTCCGGTTCTTTGTTTCAGTATACGATATGCAGCTTCATTCAGGTCTTCATTATCCTGCACTATATCGCCGAGTAAGGAGTATTGGCCATTATAAATTTCAAGATCACTTTTAATCAGGAGTACCTTCAGCTTGTTTTCTTCAAACCCAAAAATCACACAGTCAACAGTCAGCGGTACTTTAGGATATGTTTGTACCAGTTGAACTGCATCTTTTACCATATGGTTTGTCGGGGCCACGGCAGCGCTTGTTTTCTTCATTGGAGTGCTCTTCAATTTTCGGCGTCCCAGTCGCCTTTCTAAGGGTGGGGCAAGATACAAAGTTTACAAATAAGCTGTATCGGTCAACAAATCAAACCCTTTTATCCGATTAGCAATTAACTTTATCTTGTAAAATAGCGCTATGTATTCTTCCGACTTAACACGTCAGTTACAAAATCTTACTACTGATCTATTAAAAGAATTGAGTCTTCCCGGGTCACCTGTTTTAGCTGAGCATATGAGTCAATTAAAACAGGTTTTACAGTTTCATGAGTATCGCTATTATGTATTGAACGACCCCTTGATTGCCGATCAGGAATATGATCTGTTGTATAAAAAGCTGGAAAAAGCGGAGAAAGATCAACCTGAACTGGTAACACCCGATTCCCCCACCCAACGTGTAGGCAACAGCCTTAACAGCCAGTTTGTAACAGTAAGTCACCTGGTCCCAATGCTGAGTTTAGACAACAGCTATAATGCAGAGGACCTGATTGATTTTGACCGGAAAGCAAGGGAATTAACTGGTTTGGATGAGATAGAATACTGTATAGAGCCCAAATTCGACGGGGCCAGTATTTCTTTGATCTATGAAAACGACCAGTTGGTTCGTGCGGCTACCAGAGGTGACGGTGTGGAAGGGGAAGAAATCACCAATAATATCCGGCAGATACGTTCCATACCACTGTCTGCTCAATTTTCATCAGCAGGTATTCAGCAGGTGGAAATAAGAGGTGAGGTAATCATGAGCAAGCACTCTTTCAATAAATACAATGAACTACTGGCTAGCAGAAGCCTGTCTCCTTTAGCCAATCCACGTAATGCTGCTTCCGGCAGTTTACGCATGAAAGATCCAAAAGATGTGGCAGAGAGGGGATTAGATGCTTTTTTATACCATATCAGTTTTTACACAAAAGCGTCCGGAAGTCCGGAAGCCCGGAAGTCTGAAGAATTATTGGCAACACATAGCGGCAATCTTTCCCTGTTGTGGCAGCTTGGGTTTCGTTCTCCGGAGAAAGAAAAAAAAGTGGTGAAAGGTATCCAGGGGGTGATTGATTATTGTCTGTCTTTTGAAGCAGGAAGAGATGATCTTCCCTATGAAATAGACGGCATGGTAGTAAAAGTGAATGATCTTCATTTACAGGAACAAATGGGCATGACTTCACATCACCCACGCTGGGCCATTGCGTTTAAATTCAAAGCCAGACAGGCCACTACAAAACTGCGCAGCGTAGAGTTCCAGGTTGGAAGAACAGGTGCAGTTACTCCCGTGGCCAAGCTCGACCCCGTTTACCTGGGTGGTGTTACCGTAAGTAGTATTTCCATTCATAATGAAGAGTATATCAAAGAAAAGGATCTGAAAATTGGCGATACTGTGTTGATCGAAAGAGCAGGAGATGTCATTCCCCAGATTGTTAAATCACAAAGCGAATTAAGAGACGGGTCTGAACAAACTATTCTTTTTCCAAAACAATGTCCCGTTTGTAACAGTGAATTATTCAAGGAAGACGGCGAAGCGGTATGGCGTTGCATCAATATAGAATGTGAGGCGCAGGTGGTAGAGAAGATGATTCATTTTGTGAGCAAAGATGCCATGGACATCAAAAGTTTTGGTGAAGCCAATGTGCGGAAGTTTTATGAAATGGGTTTATTAAAAGACATCCCTGGCATTTATACCCTTGACTTTGCAAAAATTGGTCAACTGGAAGGTTTTGGAAAGAAAAGTCTCGATAACCTTACAGCCGCTATTGAAGCTTCTAAACAACAACCTTTACATCGTTTGATATATGGGCTCGGTATTCGTTTTGTAGGTGAAACAACAGCCAAAACACTGGCCAATGCCGTTGAGCACCTCCTCGATTTTAAAAACAAAACTGAAGAAGATCTACAACAATTGGAAGATGTTGGTATTAAAGTGGCTAAAAGTATTCACCAGTTTTTCAGCAACGAACAAAACATCCATATGCTGGAACATCTGGAACAACTTGGACTTGAGCTTAAAAACAAAAAGAAAGAAATTGGGGAAAGTGGTAGTTTACAGGGGCAGACTTTCCTCTTTACCGGCACTTTAAACCAGATGAAAAGAAGCGAAGCCGAGGCACTGGCAGAACAACATGGCGGACAAATTGTTAGTGGTGTAAGCAAGAATCTTAATTACCTCGTTGTGGGTGAAGATGCAGGCAGTAAACTGGAGAAAGCAAAAAAAATAAATACCATTAAAATCATCACGGAAGCTGAATTCCTGGAGTTGATTGCAACACAATAGAACTATGTTACAGAACAGTACACTCAAATTTCTGAAAGACCTGAAGAAAAATAACCACAAAGCCTGGTTTGATGGAAACAGAAAAGTATATGAAGCTGCCAAAGCGGATTATGCCAATCTGGTAAGTGAAGTGATAAAGGGACTGGGAAAGAAAGATGCGTCTATCGCTTCTCTCACCGCCAAAGAATGCATTTTTCGAATCAATCGGGATGTTCGTTTCAGCAAAAACAAGGATCCGTATAAAACCAATATGGGTATGTACCTCAGCAGGGGTGGAAAGAAATCACTTTTCTCCGGTTATTATTTCCATCTGGAACCAGGTGGCAAAAGTTTTGCAGCAGGTGGTTTATGGATGCCTGAAGCTGATGTAATAAAAAAAGTAAGGCAGGAGATTGATTATAACTGGGAGGAGTTCAGCAAGATTATTCAAAACAAGAAATTTGTTTCCACTTATAAGGCACTACAACGAGAAGAAGGTATGGCTTTGAGCAGGGAGCCAAAGGGATATGAAAAAGACAATCCCGCTATTGAATACATTAAACTAAAAAGCTGGGTTGCCACTACTCCATTTACAGATATACAACTTACATCCAGCACATTGGCTAAGGATATTGTAACTGCATTTGAAACGCTACAGCCATTGATTATGTTCCTAAACAGTGGTATAGAGGAATAAATTTAAGCCGCAGATTCGCAGATTACGTTCCTATCAATCTGCGAATCTGCGGCTTAAAAAACTACAACAATCCTTTACCCGACAAATACTCCGCAATCTGCACAGCATTGGTAGCAGCCCCTTTACGAAGGTTGTCGCTAACAATCCACATATTGAGTGTATTGGGTTGCGTTTCATCTCTTCTCAAACGACCAACAAATACTTCATCTTTTTCATGTGCCCAGAGTGGCATAGGGTATTGCTGGTTGGCAATATCATCCTGTACAATTACACCAGGTGCTGCAGCTAAAATATTTCTCAGTTCGGCCAGGTCAAAATCATTGGCAAATTCTATGTTCACGCTTTCGCTATGCCCGCCAACTACAGGTATCCTCACCGTTGTTGCGGTTACACGAATACTGTCGTCCTGCATAATTTTCTTGGTTTCATTCACCATTTTCATCTCTTCTTTGGTATAACCATTGTCGAGAAACACATCAATCTGGGGAATAACGTTCAGGTCGATCTGATATTTGTAGGCCATCTCCCCTTCCACCCCTTTTCTTTCGTTGAATAACTGGTCAACCGCTTTTTTGCCGGTACCGGTTACACTCTGGTAAGTACTTACCACCACACGCTTAATTCCATAACGTTTGTGTAGTGGCTGTAATGCTACTACCATCTGAATGGTAGAGCAGTTGGGATTGGCAATGACAAAATCATCTTTGGTCAATACATCCGCATTTACTTCAGGTACTACCAGTTTTTTGCTGGGATCCATGCGCCATGCAGAGGAATTATCAATGACACGGATTCCGGCCTCTGCAAATTTGGGTGCCCACTCCAATGATGTACTACCACCGGCTGAGAAAATAGCAACAGCAGGTTTGGCTGCAATAGCATCTGTCATGCTCACGATCTTGTACTGTTTTCCTTTAAAGCTTACTTCCTTACCTACAGATCTTTCAGAAGCTACCGGAACAAGTTCCGTAACAGGAAAATTACGCTCTGCGAGCACTTCCAACATTTTGGTACCTACCAGACCCGTGGCACCTACGACTGCTACTTTCATGGTTTTGTTTGTTTTGTTTTAATGTTTGTTCAGTTATGGTTGTTGCTACTAACAAAAAGGCCCTCCGTTTCGGGAAGGCCTCTGAGTATATTGTTCGATCATACACAAACGTTCAGGCACTTCCCGGTCAGAGAGGTTTCTTAATACGTTTTGTATGTTTCATTGTCATCATTACGTTGCGAAAATAGATGCGTTTTGTTTTTTAGCCAAAAGATTTTTACTGACAGGCGTTAGCTATTAGCCATCTGCTATCCTATCCCACCAGATCAATATCAAAATTCACCAACTGTACAAACTCATCGATACGGTTGCTGATATCTTCTTTGCTGATTTCTCTCAACCGCTGGGTTCCGAACTTCTCAACACAATAAGAAGCCATGGCACTACCTACAATGATAGCAGTTTTCATATTCTCGAAAGAAATGTCTTTGGTACGCGCAATATGACCAATAAAGCCCCCTGCAAATGTATCGCCAGCACCTGTTGGATCAAATACTTCTTCTAACGGCAATGCCGGTGCAAAGAATACTTTATTCTCATGAAACAGTAATGCACCGTGCTCCCCTTTTTTAATGATGAGGTATTTGGGGCCCATTTTCATGATGGCAGCCGCCGCTTTTACCAGTGAATATTCACCGCTCAACTGACGAGCTTCACTGTCGTTCACCATCAGCAGATCGACCATGGCCAACGTTTTCTTCAGTTCATCCATCATGATTTCCATCCAGAAATTCATGGTATCCATCACGATGAGCTTAGGGCGTGTTTTCAGTTGTTCAATTACACTGCGTTGTACTGCAGGCACCAGGTTGCCCAACATCAGGAACTCGCAGTCCTGAAAACTTTCAGGAACCACAGGCTCAAAATTCTCCAGTACATTTAACTGGGTTTCGAGTGTATCACGCGAATTCATATCCATATGATAGCGTCCACTCCAGAAAAAAGTCTTCTCGTCTTTTTTTATCTGTACACCCGACAAATCAACGCCACGTGCCGTTAACTGGTCCAGCTCTTCCTGGGGGAAATCGCCACCTACAACAGAAATTTGTTTTACAGGGGTAAAATTGGAAGCGCACCAGGCTATATAAGTACCTGCACCGCCAATGATTTTATCACTCTTTCCAAACGGAGTTTCGATGGCATCAAAAGCCATGGATCCGACAACGACTAAAGACATAGATTAATTTTTGTTATCGGGGTGCGAAACTAGCGTATTTAAGGGGTAAATACTAGCATCCCCACACATAGTTTGATGATCAGGGCTTTGGCTTGTATTTACTGATACAAAAACTAACAAAATATAATATATAAAATGATTTTTTGGCTAACACACGTTAGCTGTTTATCTTCGTATTATGGCCAGAATCAAGACTGATAAAAACATTTCACGCAAAGACGTGATTGTAACCAAAGCTGCATCCCTTTTCAGAGAGAAGGGTTTTAAGGCAGCCAGTATGCGCGACCTTGCTGAAGCAGTAGGTGTGGAAGCTGCCAGCCTGTATAACCACATAAAATCGAAAACAGAGCTATTACATGAACTCTGTTTCAGTGTAGCCAATCGTTTTCTGCAAAAGATTGATGAAGTGGAAGCGGAAAAAATTTCTTCGATTGAAAAAGTGGAAAAATTACTTCGTTTTCATATCAACGAAATGATTCACCATTATGAAGAAGTATATGTGAGCGACCGCGAATGGAAACACTTGGCCGATCCATACCTGTCTAATTTTCAGAACCAACGCCGCATCTATCGCAAACGTTTTGCAGCCATCATTGAATCTGGTATCCGGAACAATGAAGTAAAAAAAATTGATGCACCAACTGCTGTACTCATCATACTGCACGCCATCAGTGGTATTGAAAGCTGGCACAGGTCTACACAGAAGATCAGCGCAGCTGAACTCGAAGAAAATATGGTGACCATTTTAGTGGGCGGATTAACTCAATAAGCGATAGCAGCATGTCGATACATTTTGAGCAACTCAGGGTTAAAGAGATAAGAAAAGAAACAGATGATTGTGTTTCCATTGCTTTTGACATACCCGTTCAATTACAGGAACAGTTCAGGTTTATACAGGGGCAACATATTACCCTTCGCACCATGATTAATGGTGAAGATGTTCGTCGCTCCTACTCTATTTGCAGCAGCCCGCTGGAGAAGGAATTACGCGTAGCCGTAAAAAAAGTGCCGCAAGGACTTTTTTCTACTTATGCAAACGAGCAATTGAAAACCGGAGATCGGTTAGACGTTATGCCCCCCATGGGAAAATTTTTCACCCCTTTACAAAAAGAACAGCAAAAAAACTATGTAGGCTTTGCGGCAGGTAGCGGTATTACGCCTCTGCTGTCCATCATCAGCACTACTTTGCAAACCGAAGCCAACAGCAGTTTTACACTGGTATACGGCAACCGTAACAGACATTCCATCATTTTCAGGGAAGCACTGGAAGCTTTGAAGAATAAATACATGAACCGCTTCCGGATCATTCATATTCTCTCCAGAGAAAAAACAGATACCATTTTAAATGCTGGCAGAATTGATGCTGAAAAATGCCATTCACTGTTTGATAAGTCCATCGATATTTCACAAACAGATGAGTTCTTTTTATGTGGCCCGGAAGAAATGATCTTTTCTGTAAAAGCAGTTCTGGAAGAAAAGGGAGTCGATAAAAAGAAAATTCATTTCGAACTCTTTACCACACCCGGTCAGGAACAAAAAAATAAAACAGTAAAAACCACCGCAACAGATAACCAACCCAAAAGCAGGATCACGGTAAAACTGGATGGCATCAGTTTCGATTTTGACCTGGCAAAAAAAGGTACTGCTATTTTAGACGCTGCTTTACAACAGGGAGCCGATCTTCCCTATGCCTGTAAAGGAGGCGTTTGTTGCACCTGCCGCGCCAAACTGGTTGAAGGTGAAGTAGATATGGATGTGAACTACGGCCTCGAACCTGAAGAAATTGAACAGGGTTTTATTCTCACCTGCCAATCACATCCACGCTCAGAAAAAGTGGTGGTTGATTTTGATGTGAAATAATCTTTTCCCATACATAAACATAGCCCGGGATTTAAATCCCGGGCTATGTTTATGTATAAGGAATAAAGAAAAAAACGCCTCTCATTTTTTCAATACCGGCTCAATGATTTTTTGCCAGATGGCATAACCCTTTGCATTCATGTGCAGGTTGTCTTTAACAAATAACTCGGGATTTACTGAACCATCCGGTAATAACATGGCGTCATGCACATTTACATACAATGCCTTCCTGTCGCGACGCAGATAATCTTTAATCAATTGATTGGCTCTTACAAAATCAGCTTCCATCTTCCACCTGCTTGGACTGGGTTTGATGGATACAAAGACGACTGGTACTTTACCCAGTTTCTTTCGTATGATGGACATCAGGGTTTTAAAGCGAAGTAAAACAGTATCAGGAGTAATCCTGCTTTTATCCCAAGCATCTGCTATATCATTTTCCCCACAATAAATGATAACTTGTTTAGGCGCATAAGGAATGATGATTTCATTGGCATACCTGATCAGGTCAGTCAAAGAAGAGCCGCCAAAACCACGGTTGATGATGGGGTAAGCCGGAAAATAATCTTTGATGTCTTTCCAGAAAGCAAAAGAAGAACTACCTACAAATAATAACTGCTTTTTTGCAGGCATGACTGCACTATCGGCTTTTAAAAAAGCATCAATCTCTTTTCGAAAAGGCAGTACCGTTTGAGCAAATACAATATTTGCCAGGACCATCCATAAAAACAATAAAAATCCCTTTTTCATAGCGGAAAGATAAAGCGCTGTTCAGCAGAATAACCCAGGATGCACTAAAATCATCGACAAAAACTAACGAAACATTAAAAAATATATAATTCGGATACTAACATTCGTTAGCACCAATGATTTCTTTTTGTATTTTTACGCTTCAAACAATGGGTATGGAAAAAGACATGGAGCAATTGTTCCAAGAGAAGATCGATAAAGAGATCCGTATTGAACCAAAGGACTGGATGCCGGAAAAATACAGGCAGACTTTGATTCGCCAGATCAGTCAGCATGCACATAGTGAAATTGTGGGCATGTTACCGGAAGGCAACTGGATTACACGCGCCCCCAATCTCCGAAGAAAAGCCATCCTGCTCGCTAAAGTACAGGATGAAGCAGGTCATGGTTTGTACCTCTATTCCGCCGCAGAAACACTCGGTATCAGCCGCGACGAAATGTATGAGCAACTACATAGTGGCAAGGCAAAATATTCTTCCATCTTCAACTACCCCACCCTAAGCTGGGCCGATATGGGTGCCATCGGCTGGTTGGTTGATGGTGCTGCTATCATGAACCAGGTTCCGTTATGCAGAACAAGTTATGGTCCTTATGCCCGTGCCATGGTTCGTGTTTGCAAGGAAGAAAGTTTTCACCAGCGCCAGGGGTTTGAAATATTACTCACCCTTAGTCGCGGAACAGAAGCACAACGCCGTATGGCGCAGGACTCTATTAATCGATGGTGGTGGCCCAGTATCATGATGTTTGGTCCGAAAGATGATGAGAGTCCAAACACCATACAGAGTATGAAATGGAAAATCAAAAGATTTACCAATGATGAGCTCCGCCAAAAATTTGTAGACATCTGTGCAGAACAGATAAAAATATTAAACCTTAGCATTCCAGACCCTGATTTAAAATGGAATGAAGAAAGAGGTCATTATGATTTTGGCACCATTAACTGGGACGAATTCTGGCAGGTAATTGCCGGTAATGGTCCTTGCAACAAACAACGTCTCGATGCCAGAAAAAAAGCATGGGAAGAAGGTGCCTGGGTAAGAGAAGCCGCATCGGCACATGCTTCAAAGCGGGCGCAACGGCTCGCAGAGAAAAGGGCTTAATTGGATAAGTAGCAGCAAGTAAAGTTTATTTCATTATTACAAATAAAAATTTACAGCTAGTAGCAAAAGCCCGCAGCTCATTGCTCATAGCTCACAGCAAAAAATGAAACAGTACATCAACAAATACTACTACGGCGATTACGGAGAAGGAAAAAACGGTGCTGCCGATATTTCTGCGTCTGGAAAAACACAGCATGAATGGCCCTTGTGGGAAGTTTTCATACGCAGTAAACAGGGTCTCGATCATAAACATGTAGGAAGTCTGCATGCTGCCGATGCACAAATGGCTGTTGAAAATGCCCGCGATGTGTACACCCGCAGAATGGAAGGCATCAGCATATGGGTAGTAGAAAGCAAATACATTCATGCCAGTAATCCCGATGATGCAGGTGCATTATATGATCCTGCAAATGACAAAGCTTATCGTCATCCTACATTTTATGATTTACCAGACGAGTTAACACATATTTAAACGGGTTATTGGAATCATCATGAACGCATCCCTCATTAATTATACCTTACACCTTGCAGATAATGCATTGATCATCGGCCATCGTAACAGTGAATGGTGTGGACATGGCCCCATACTCGAACAGGATATTGCCATTTCAAATATTGCATTGGATGGTATCGGGCAGGCACGTAATTTTTACCAATATGCCGCTTTACTAACTGGCAACAGTGCTACTGAAGATTCACTGGCATACCTGCGGGATGTGATTGATTATAAAAATCTGCTTATTACAGAACTGCCGAACGGCGACTGGGCCCAGACTACTTTACGCCAATTCTTATTCAGTACCTACCAATATTATTTTTACCAGGAACTGGAAAAATCAGCCGATCAGCAACTGGCGGCGATAGCGGAGAAATCATTAAAAGAAGTAACCTATCATTTGCGCTGGAGCAGCGAATGGGTAATACGTTTGGGTGATGGTACAGCGGAGAGTCATGAAAGAATGGTAAAAGCTGTTGCAGAAATCTGGAACTATACGGGTGAATTATTTATACCAGCTTCTTATGAAAAGGAACTGGCTACAAAAGGTGTAGCTGTTGATCTTTCGGTGATACAACCGTTATGGCAACAAAAAGTATCTGATGTTTTTGCAGAAGCAACCATCGCTATCCCGGAAAAAAGTTTTGCGCAGTTGGGAGGAAAAGAAGGAATACACACTGAACATCTGGGTTATATTTTGGCAGAAATGCAGTTCCTGCAAAGAGCTTACCCGGGCGCTGAATGGTAATAAAATGACTGTACTACCTAACCATACCAACGAAACAGAAAAAAAAATCTGGTCATTACTGGCCACCGTAACTGATCCGGAAGTACCGGTATTATCGGTTCTTGATCTTGGTATTATTCGAAAAGTAACGGTAGAACAGATTGATGAACATCATTTCAAACCTGTCATCACCATCACACCTACCTATAGTGGCTGCCCGGCAATGGATGTCATCAGCATGAGTATCCGGATGGTTTTATTACAGGCAGGTTTTAAAGAAATAGAGATCAAACAGGTTTTATCACCTGCATGGACTACCGAATGGATGAGTGCTGAAGGAAAAGACAAACTGAAAGCTTATGGTATTGCTCCGCCACAATATAAACAGGCGGTTTGCACACCGGATGCTTTTCAGCAGGAAGAATCTATCCAGTGTCCGCAATGCAATTCCTGGCACACAACACTGATTTCTCAGTTTGGCAGCACAGCCTGTAAAGCTTTATATAAATGTGAAGATTGTAAAGAGCCTTTTGATTATTTTAAATGTCATTGATAGGTCCTTCTACATCTTGTATGTGATTTACCAACGAGAAGATTGTAAATTTGACTAAACCAGCAGCACATGTCCAGTATACTTTTTCATATTGAAGATGGTATCGCCTACATCACATTAAACCGCCCGGATAAACTCAATTCCTTTAACAGAGAAATGGCATTACTGCTTCAGTCTAAACTGGATGAATGCGCTTCACTGCATGAAGTAAGGGCCGTTTATCTTACCGGTGCCGGTAAAGGTTTTTGTGCTGGACAGGATCTTGCTGAAGTTGTTGATCCAAACGGCCCGGGTATGCAGCGTATTTTGAGTGAACATTACAATCCGATCATCACCCGTTTACGTCATATCCCCAAACCAGTTATTGCAGCAGTAAACGGTGTGGCGGCAGGTGCAGGCGCCAATATTGCACTGGCCTGCGATATTGTAGTAGCGGCGAAATCTGCTTCTTTTATACAGGCATTTTCAAAAATAGGATTGATACCAGATAGTGGCGGCACTTATACTTTACCAAGACTCATCGGCTGGCAAAAAGCAAGTGCCCTGATGATGCTTGGAGATAAAATAAATGCAACCGAAGCCGAAAGACTGGGTATGATTTATCAATGTTATGAAGATGATCAATTCATGGAAGCTGCTAAACAAATTGTATCAACCATTGCAGTAATGCCCACGAAAGCATTGGCATATATTAAACATGCACTCAATCATTCTGGCAGCAACGATCTTGAAACACAGTTATCACTCGAAGACGATTACCAGCAGAAAGCTGCTGCAACGGCTGATTTCAAAGAAGGTGTACAGGCTTTTCTTGAAAAAAGAAATCCGGTATTCAAAGGCATATAAAACAATACTATGAGCAATCCGTTCAGACAAGTGGTAGATCATATGATGGTGCATGATCTGTTTTCTCAATGGTTGGGTATTGAAGTGCTGGATGTACAGGAAGGCTACAGCCGCATCTGTATGACTGTTCGTGCAGAAATGATCAATGGTTTTGGCATTGTGCATGGTGGTATTGCTTTTTCACTGGCCGATAGTGCTTTTGCCTTTGCCTGTAATAATCGCAACAATCTTTCTGTTGCACTCGATACTTCCATCAACTTCACCAAAGCCGTGAATGTGGGTGATCAGTTAACTGCTGAAGCAAAAGAAATCCATAACGGAAGAAGTACGGGTTTGTACCATATTACCATCCACAATCAAAAAAATGAACCGGTAGCCCATTTTAAAGGCACCTGTTTCAGAACCGGTAAAACATTGATATGATCTGTCAGTTCAAAGAACATATTCCCGTTATTCATGAAACTGCATTTATTCATCCCCAGGCTGTGGTTACCGGTAATGTGATCATTGGTAAACATGTATATGTAGGGCCGGGTGCCGCTATTCGTGGCGACTGGGGACAGATCATTATTGAAGACGGATGTAATGTGCAGGAAAACTGTACCATTCATATGTTTCCGGGTGTTACGGTTTATTTGAAAGAGTCTGCCCATATTGGCCATGGTGCCATAATACATGGCGCCACCATTGGCAGAAACTGTCTTGTTGGAATGAACAGTGTAATCATGGATCGTGTGGTATTGGGTGATGAATGTATTGTTGGGGCATTGAGTATGATAAAAGCCGATGAGCAGTTTGAAGCCCGAAGCCTCATTGTTGGCAATCCAGCCAAAAAAATAAAAGAAGTGAGTGATGAGATGATCGCCTGGAAAACAAAAGGAACTGAATTATACCAGCAATTGCCGGCAGAAATGCATGCCCATTGGAAAATTTGCGAGCCACTCCATCATATTCCCGGTCATCATTCAGCACCAGTAGAAAATAACCCTCCTGTCTATAAAACCTGGAATGAGGAGCGGAAATCCTGATACCGCCTACATTTTCGTACCTTTGCCTTCCACCAAAGTTTTGATTGAATAGTGTCTGAGAAAAATAACTTCATCGATTATATCCGCATCTTCTGCCGCAGTGGACATGGTGGTGCCGGCGCCAAACATTTTATGCGAAATAAACTCACTGCCAAAGGTGGGCCAGATGGCGGTGATGGTGGTCGTGGCGGACATATCATCCTGCGTGGTAACTCGCAGATGTGGACCTTATTACACCTTCGTTACTTTAAAAATGTACTGGCTGAGAACGGTGAAGGTGGCAGTAAGAATAATTGTACCGGTCATGATGGAAAAGACATCATTCTCGAAGTGCCACTCGGCACCGTAGCCCGTGATGAAGAAACAGGGAATATAGAAGCCGAAATACTCGAAGACGGACAGGAAATCATCTGGATGAAAGGTGGCCGTGGTGGTCTGGGTAACAGCAATTTTGCCACTCCAACCAACCAGGTGCCTGAACATGCACAGCCAGGTGAGCCCGGTGTAGAGGGATGGAAAAATATTGAACTGAAAGTATTAGCCGATGTTGGTCTGGTAGGTTTTCCGAATGCAGGAAAATCAACACTGCTATCGGTGATCACTGCCGCTAAACCCAAAATTGCCAATTATGCGTTTACTACTTTAACACCGCAATTGGGTATGGTGGCTTATCGTGATTCTAAATCATTCTGTATTGCAGACTTACCAGGTATTATTGAAGGTGCTGCAGAAGGAAAAGGATTGGGTCATCGTTTCCTCCGTCACATTGAACGGAATGCTGTTTTATTATTCCTGATTCCGGCAGACAGTGCAGATCATAGAAAAGAATTCGAGATCCTCAGAAATGAGCTGGAACAATACAATCCGGAGATGTTGCAAAAAGATTTTATCATTGCCATCAGCAAAAGTGATATGCTGGATGATGAGTTGAAAGAAGCCATCAGTAAAGAGTTGCCAAAAGGTATTCCGCATCTATTTATTTCCTCTGTTACACAAACCGGTTTAACTGCTTTAAAGGATCTGCTATGGGAAACTTTAAATAAGCCTGTTGCAGAAAACTAACAATCGTTAAGATATTCCATTTATTTATATGTTAACACCGTTCACCCAAAAATCATTTTTGGGGCGGGTTACCTTTCTTATCTTGCAGGTATTAAGGATGTACACAAGCATTTTTTGATGTACATCCGGGATTATTACGAATCCTGACTTCTTCGCTTCTGCCGGCTCGCTTTTACGAAACTTTTACTTGCACTACGAAAATCTTCTGCTCAGACAGGGGATTAGCCATCATTTTATTAAAAGTTTAAAAAAGACAACATGAAAAAGCAATCTGTACAAGCCATCGTAAAAGGAATCATCCTGAGTGGTATTTTAACTGCCGGTACATTTATCCAGGCAAGTGCCAACAATTCTGGCGAAGCCGTAGCTGCAAAAGCTTCTGCTGAATTCAAATTTGCTGGTTCTTCAAAAGAGCTGGCATCATTCAACATCAAATTCAACAACCCAACCGGTGAAAAATTCACCCTGCTGGTCTTGGATGCAAAAGGTGATCTGTTCTTCAAAGAAAGTTACGCTTCAAAAGACTTTGCGAAAAGATTTGTATTGGCGAAAGAAGATGCAGAAAAATTAACTTTCCGTATCCAGAGTGGTAACCAGAGCTTCGATCAGAACATCAACCTGTTCCAGAGCGAAACTGAAGCCAGAAAAGTAACCGCTCAACAATAATTTTTTCCTACCTAGCTAAGAGCTTTTAAGCTTTTAGCTAGGTATTGACCTCTACACGACTCTTGCTTTATTGAATTACTACGTTTTTGCTTTTACGAAATATTCATTGCGATACGAAAACCTGTGCAAACAGGAGCGCTAATCATTAATTAATCACGCAAAAAGAATATGAACATGAAAAAAGCAATCATTACCGGTTTATTGTCTGTTGTTTTATTTACCGCAGTTGACGCCCGTAACAATGAAAAAACAGATGCCAACAAAGCAAAAATTGAAGTGAATTACACAGGTTTCTTCAACAACGACCTGTCCTTCAATGTAAGATTCGACAACCCCAGTGGTAACAATGTTACACTGACCGTTATCAATGAAGATGGTGAGAACCTTTTCAAAAGCAATTTCTCCGACAAAAAATTCGAAAAGAAATTTGTGTTGCTGAAAGATGCTGATGTGTACAAACTCACTTTCCTGTTTCAATCAGGTAAAGAAGTGTACAAAGAAAGCTTCGACATCAATGTAACTACCCGTGAGGTTTCTGATGTGGTGGTGAAAAGAAACTAAGAAGAAAGAAACAAGAAGCAGGGAACAAGATACAAGAGAATGGATACATGAGAATTGTGTGGGACCGGTGAGCTGAAATGCTTACCGGTCTTTCTTTTTCACGCATGTTGACAAATTATCGGAAGTTGGTAAGGCTTTGCGTATTATTTTCAGGTATGCAACCACAACAATGTCTTTTCTGCGGACACCTGGTACAACTGGTACATGTGCATGGACATTACCAGTGCCCCGTTTGTACCACCAATGCCCTGCCCTGTTGCGATGGCGACAACTGTACTACCAACCAGTTACTGGCAGTAACACAAACTACCCATCATACACATACCAGCGAAAATGTATCGCATCAATAAAACCAATTCATCAAACCCTGATTTTATTCTACTGGTTCAACAGTTAGATGCTGAGCTTGCTGCAAGGGATGGTGATGAGCATGCTTTTTATCACCAGTTTAATGGCATACAGCAGCTTGATCATGTTGTGGTTTTATATGATGGCAATACGCCTGTTGCCTGCGGGGCTTTCAAAGTAATAGAAACAGACACTGTTGAAATAAAGCGCATGTATACTTTACCTCAACAGCGTTCAAAAGGCCATGCATCGCGCATACTGGAAGCATTGGAAGCATGGGCGCGGGAAGAGAACTACTCCATTGCTCTTCTCGAAACCGGTAAACGACAACCTGAAGCCATTGCATTGTACAAAAAGAATGGTTACCAGATTATCCCAAATTACGGACAATACGCAGGTATTGAAAACAGTGTTTGCTTTCAGAAAAAGCTGGGCAAATAAAAAAGCCACCCCGGTTTAGCGGGATGGCTTTTATTATTTGATAGCAATTACTATCCAGCCGCTTCCGACTGCATACTTCTCGCTACTTTCTTTCTGTCTTCTTCATTCAATACGGTTTTACGCATACGAATGTTTTTAGGTGTTACTTCAATACACTCATCCTGCTGAATATATTCCATACACTCTTCCAAAGTAAACTGCAGTTTCGGTGTAATACGTACACTGTCATCGCTACCGCTTGCACGGTGGTTGGTAAGCTTTTTGGCTTCCACTGCATTTACGTTCAGATCGCCTGGTTTAATATGCTCGGCAATAATCTGACCCACATATACTTCTTCTCCTGGATCGATAAAGAAGCTACCCCTATCCTGTAACTTATCTATAGAGTAAGCAGTGGTAACACCCTGGAATTTGGCAATCAACACACCGTTATTTCTTCCGGGGATCGGGCCTTTCCATGGTTTATATTCGTTAAAGCGGTGTGCCATTACAGCTTCACCCGCTGTATTCGTCAACATCTGTGAACGCAGACCAATCAACCCTCTTGATGGAATATCAAACTCAAGGTGTTGCATTTCACCCTTGCTTTCCATTACCAGCATTTCACCTTTACGCTGTGTTACCAGGTCGATTACTTTACCGCTGAATTCACTGGGAACATCTACTACCAGAATCTCATATGGCTCATGTTTCTTGCCATCTATATGTTTCACCAGTACCTGAGGATTACCTACAGTCAGCTCATATCCCTCACGACGCATGGTTTCTACCAATACACCCAGGTGAAGAATACCACGACCATATACCAGAAAACTATCTGCACTGTCTGTATCTTCTACTCTCAGCGCCAGGTTCTTTTCAGTTTCTTTCATCAAACGGTCACGCAGGTGACGTGACGTAACAAATTTACCATCACGACCAAAGAAAGGTGAGTTATTGATGCTGAAAGTCATGCTCATGGTTGGCTCATCCACACTAATAATCGGCAATGCTTCAGGATTCTCTGCATCAGCAATGGTATCACCAATGTTAAAATCTTCCAGACCAACAACCGCACAAAGGTCACCAGACAATACTTCGGTTACCTTACGCTTACCCATTCCTTCAAACACATACAATTCTTTTACACGTACTTTTTTAATAGTACCATCCGCCTGCACCAATGCGATCTGTTGGTTTTCTTTGATAGAACCACGGGTTACTTTACCGATGGCAATACGACCGAGGAAAGAAGAATAATCTAAAGATGTAATCTGCAATTGTAAAGTACCCTCATTTACTTTGGGTGCTGGTACATATTTAATGATACCATCCATCAGCGGAAGAATATCTTCTGTTGGTGTTAAGCTATCATTGAACCAGCCATTCTTACCACTACCGTAGAAAGTAGGGAAGTTCAACTGCTCTTCGGTTGCATCTAGGTTAAAGAATAATTCAAATACTGCATCATGCACTTCATCAGGACGGCAATTCGGCTTGTCAACCTTGTTAATTACCACGATCGGATGCAGGTTCAGTTGTAAAGCTTTTTGCAGTACAAAACGCGTTTGTGGCATTGGACCTTCAAAAGCATCCACCAGCAATATTACACCATCTGCCATTTTCAATACGCGTTCCACTTCACCACCAAAGTCACTGTGACCCGGTGTATCAATCACATTTATCTTGATACCATTGTAGGTAACCGCTGCATTTTTACTAAAGATGGTAATACCTCTTTCTTTTTCGAGGTCATTACTATCCATGATCAATTCACCAGTTTCCTGGTTATCCCTGAACACTTTGGTAGCATGTAGAATCCTGTCTACCAGCGTTGTTTTGCCATGGTCAACGTGTGCAATAATGGCAATGTTTCTTATTTCCATGTAAAATTTTAAGGCTGCAAAGGTACGGCTTTAAGGCCGGAGGGCAAAGCCTGAACACAAACTTAACGGGAAGCTGCTCCAATACAGGCTAAATATGCTATAACTGCATGAAATTCAAAGAGAAACACAAACCGTATTAGAAGATATCTGTTAAAAACCGGCTTTACAGAACTATCCTTATCTTCCTGAAAACATTCCTTGCTATGCGACTGCTTAAAAAACTGATGGTATTGCTGGCTATTCTTCTACTGGTCTATTTCCTGGGACCTAACCCAAAAACACCTGATTATTCAACTGAACTACCTCGTATTCCGTCAACAGACAGTGTTGTTGATTATGTGGCCTCCATCGAGGCAAGGCATAAAATAAAACCCGATAATGAGGCGAGAATAGTATGGGCCAACGACTCTGTACATGCTAAAACAACATATGCCATTGTGTATTTACATGGCTTCAGTGCCAGCCAGGAAGAAGGTAACCCTGTTCATCGAAACCTGGCCAAACAGTTAGGCGCCAATTTGTATCTCTCCCGTTTATCTGGTCATGGTATTGATACATCCGATGCCTTATTACACATGACCGCCACCAGTTTATGGGAAACAGCCAAAGAAGCATATGCCATCGGAAAGCAGTTGGGAGATAAAGTGATATTGATGGGTACTTCTACAGGTGGAACCCTGGCGCTACAACTCGCAGCAGCTTATCCTGACATTGCAGGATTGATTTTATTGTCGCCCAATATTGCTATCAACGATCCCAATGCATGGCTCACCAACAATCCCTGGGGTTTGCAGATTGCCCGGTTGGTAAAAGGTGGTAAAATGAATATCATTCCCAATAAAACAGATGAATACAAAAAATACTGGAACCAGACTTATCGACTGGAAGCCGTAACTGAATTACAGGAATTATTGGAAACATCGATGACGAAAAACAGTTTTCAGAAAATTCATCAACCACTACTCACACTATATTATTACAAAAATGAAAAAGAGCAGGACCCTGTTGTAAAAGTATCGGAGATGAAAAAAATGTTTGAAGCAATAAGTACCCCTGCAGGTTTAAAAAGAATGGTTGCCATTCCAAATGCAGGAAGTCATGTCTTGGGTTCTCCGATACAGTCGAAAGATATTGTTACGGTGGAAAAAGAAGCGGCTGCATTTTTGAGGGAGGTGATAAAGGTGAATGGTCAATAGTGAATGGTGAATAGCTTGGATTGAGCGGTGTTAATATTTTAGCTTACACCCAAAATTCGCGATTAACCATTCACCATTGACTTATCAGCTATTCCCTATCTTAGCCTGTCAGAAACAAACGATTGCCTATGCCAAGCAGTAAAATTGCTGGAATTGGTATGTACGTACCCAAAAACGTTGTTACCAACCAGGACCTCACGAAATACATGGATACCAGTGATGAATGGATCCAGGAAAGAACAGGTATCAAAGAAAGAAGGTATGCTCACCGTACCCAGGAAACCACTACTACCATGGCTGTTGAAGCTGCCCGTATTGCCATGGAAAGAGCAGGCACCACTGCCAAAGAAATTGACTTTATCGTATTTGCTACTCTATCGCCAGATTATTATTTCCCGGGTTGTGGTGTGCTACTGCAAAGGGCCCTGCAAATGGGTGAAGTAGGTGCGTTAGATGTACGTAATCAATGCAGTGGTTTTGTATATGCATTGAGTGTGGCAGATCAGTTTATTAAAACGGGTATGTATAAAAACATTCTCGTAGTGGGTAGTGAGAAACATTCCTTCGGACTCGATTTTTCTACCCGTGGCAGAAATGTATCTGTCATTTTTGGAGATGGTGCAGGCGCTGTTGTATTACAGCCTACTGAAGAAAAGGGGCGAGGCATTTTAAGTACACATTTACACAGCGATGGGGAAGCTGCTGAAATATTGGCCATGTACAATCCCGGTACACATGCCAACTACTGGGCCGATAAAAACTATGCAGATTTTGATGATGCAGAAATTGGTCAGATGTTTATGAGTCATAACATGATCAACAATGCCCAGAATTTTCCCAACATGGATGGCCCGACTGTATTTAAAAAAGCAGTAGTGAAGTTTCCGGAAGTTATCATGGAAGCCTTGCAGCAAAATGGATACCAGTCATCCGATATCAATATGCTCATCCCCCACCAGGCTAATCTGAGGATCAGCCAGTTTGTACAACAGAAATTAGGATTAAAGGACACACAGGTGTATAATAATATCCAATCGTATGGAAATACAACTGCCGCATCGGTTCCCATTGCCTTGTGCGAAGCATGGGAAAAAGGATTGATTAAAGACGGCGATCTTGTTTGTCTGGCTGCATTTGGCAGTGGCTTTACCTGGGCCAGCGCATTGATGAAGTGGTAAATAACTACCGAGTTTAACAGGATTTTACAGAAAGAAAATGCAATATTGCAGGCTTCGAATCGACTGATCCTGTAGCAAGGCAATATTTATTTTAATGACGGAGCTGATGGAAAGAAAAATTGTATACCTGGTAAACCCTATTTCAGGTACTTCAAAAAAAGACGGGATCAAAAAACTGATTGAGAAGGAAACAACTGCCAAAGGAATTCCTTTTGAAATCATGCATACCAATGCCGGTGGGCACTACCAGTTACTCAGGGAAAAAATTCGCGCTGAACATATCACTGATGTGGTCATTATTGGCGGCGACGGTACCGTTAACCAGGTTACCCAGGCTTTACATGGATTAACTGTTCAATTTGGTATCATCCCGGTAGGTTCCGGAAATGGCCTCGCATTGGCTGCACGTATTCCTACCAAGCCAGAACTCGCATTATCCTTAATTTTCAATGGAACTTCCCGGCCTATTGATGCTTTTATGGTGAATGAGCATTATTCCTGTATGCTGAGTGGCATAGGTTTCGATGCACAGGTAGCGCATGATTTTGCCAGCAAAGCTTCCCGTGGGTTACTTACCTATACACAACAAAGTATCATCAATTATTTCAAGGCTACTCCTTACCAGTTTGAGATTAAACTTGATAACTTTTCTTTCTTTTCAGATGCATTTTTCATCAGCATTGCTAATAGTAACCAGTTTGGCAACAATTTCAAAATTGCTCCACAGGCAAGTCTGCATGATGGTATGCTGGATATTGTGATTGTGCAGAAAATGAATAAAGCCAAATTACCTTTTGCCATTCTACGTCAGATAAGAGGTAATAATAAATTACAGCAACTGGTAGAAGATATGACCAGGAAAAATATTCTCTATTTCCAGACATCACAGATCACCATACGAAACTTAAAACATGCCCCTCTTCATATTGATGGTGAGCCCAGAGAAACAGCAGATGAATTTTCAGTGCATATCATGAAAGATCATTTTTCACTGATACAGCCCGACTAAACTATTTCATCAACGTTCGTAATCGTCTGAATTCTTTTTGATTGTCCTCTGCGCCCAATGCCATGGCTATATCACGCCTTTCTGCAGCTGTAATATGAAAACTCAGACTAGCCGGCGCTTCTTTTCTTGAAGGAACATACTGAAAACAAATCCGGTGAAATTGCGGACCATAGGCTTCAAAACTATATTCAAGCTGGTCGTGCTGGTAATAGTCCTGCAACTTGTACCAGTTATTCTGGAGCAATAAAAAAGGTTTGGTAAAAGTACCGATGAGGCTGGTGCCTTCCAAAGGGCGATCCCAATCGCTAAGACTTCTGTCCCGCAATTGAAGCAGCACAACTTTACTGGTATTTTCTTTCAGCCAGTCATGAAATACTTCTATAAAACGCAGTGATGTTTCCTGACCAAAATTATCACGCAGTCCCGCATCCATCACATCAATTACCGGATTGGTGGGCAACCATACATTGGGTAATACATAAGGGAAAGTGGCATTCATGCGAAGGGCTGACAGGATTCCGATATTCCCCGCATTTTGTTGGTGGAAGAAACTCTGAAAGTCGATGGCATCCGCATCAAAAGCATGTATGTTAACCGAATCGGTAATAGGTCGCATCATGAAACGTGCCGGATGTGTGGCTATAACGAGTTTTCGTCCATCACGTGTAATCACGGCATTAAAAAAGATCAGCGGTATCTCTGCTTTTTGTTCAGGCGCTTTGTAATCATCCAAGGTTTTATCGAGATACCCACGGGTATTTTCATTGAACCTCTGTTCAAAAGCATATCCCCTGTCTTTGGTGTACCTGTAACCATGTTTCATAAATGGTTTGGCCGGCCCCATCAGATCACGCGTAACAAAGGATGAAAATAAGGGGCTCAGCAAATCATTGGAAATATCTTCTACATACTGCTTATCCTGCAGATTAATATTTGTGCCATTTTGTTTTCGGTGATACAGTTCCCTGAAATAAGCAGCACCCAACATGCCACCCGATGCACCACTGATCAGAAAAGTACGTTTCATCAGTTCACCACCAAACATGCTGTCGAGTTGTTGCAAGGCGTTCATGGTAAAAGTGGCGCTTCTGATACCACCGCCGCTGGTGTTTATGAGAAACATAACGGGTTTATCGCTACCCTGTTTTGCTTTCCATCGATCAAGCATACGGATATATACTTGTTTATCTGCTTCGACATCTGCATCATTTGCCAACTGCATCACCGATTCTCTTGAATAAACAGGTCTTCCGGTTGTATCGGCATAATTCACACCATATGCTTTATTACGCAGGTCGATGATGTCTTTTTGATATAAAAAATTCACCAGCAAATACAATACTACCACTACAGGAATACTCCAGCTATGCAAAAATGTAGAGATAGCTCCCGATGCTGCAATCAGGATGGCGAAGAAAACAGTAATACTGGCAGCAGCAGGTAACTGAAATAATCTGGCGTCAGAAATATAACCAATGCCAATCAGAAAAAAGAAAGCGATAGTAATAGCAATAACTGCAGCAAAATGGTGTCGCTTAAAAACAGCATCCAGAAAAGCAAGGCTGTAATGTCTTATATCTCTTGGTTTTCGTAATGATAATTTTGCACTGAAAAACCAATCGATCCGCATTTCTGTTCGCTCTTTTGGGAGAGGATTATTTTTAGACGCAAGTGCATACTGAACATTGGCTGTATCAATTACAGAAGCCATACTTCTGTAAATGGTTTTATCGGCACCAAAAAAATAAGCAAAAGCAATGAGTATAGATAAGATGATACCTGCTGCAAAACCCACTACCATCCAGATAATATCAATTGTTCCAAACAATTCCTGGTAACGTGCATAAGCCACGGCTTTTATAAAATAGAATACCAGGAAAATCAGTGGTAGCACTGCATTATTGATACAATACTTTAAGAAAGGCTGGGCTGTAGTAGCCAGAAAACGGAAATACTTGCTGAATAAAATAAAAGTGGTGATGTTCCAGCTCATGATAAAAATGCCGAGCGCAAATCCAACAATGGCAGTACTGAGCACATTGATTTTACCGAAATATTCCGGGGCGAGGAACAGCGAATCGGCGCCATACGTGCGCATAAACCCACCAGCCACGGTAGAGAACAGGATATACCAAAACAGCAGGAACACCTGGTACCTGCGAAAATGAAGCAAGAATAACTGAACAGGTAATGAAAACCAGAAACCCGATAAATATTGTTTCAGTTTGTCCATTTCATACAGCATTGCGATTGAAAACGGATGCGTTCAATCTTTGTTTCGCCGGGTTTAATTACTCGTACTGCGCTTACGCAATAGAAACAGCATTGCCACCAGTGATAACAGTAAACACATACCGGTTAACTGGTGTATCTGTGCCATCCATTCAAATGTACCCCATTTACCCGGTATGATTCCTGTACTGGTTAAGATAGTTAAAATTCCCAGTAAGACCTGTAAAAAGGTAAGGTATAGCGGAACCCTTTTTATGTTTTCAAAAAGCAAGGATCCTTTATGTTTAGCCAACTGAATAGTCCATACAATCATCCATACCAGAATAATATAAGCGAGGCCACGATGAATAAAATGAATCAGTATTTTATTATCAATAAAATTCAGCAGGAAGGGTTTATGAGAGAACAAAGATGCCGGAACCCAGTCTCCGTTGATCTTTGGCCAGCTCGCAGCTACATTGGCCGCTTTATGACCTGCCATCAATGCTCCATATACCAATTGCAGTACCAATAACCCAATTAACCATAGATTGGTTTTTCGCAATAAAGGATTAACGGTCCTTTGCTGCTCATTGACCAACAATTTCAATGCAAACCAGCATGTGTAACAAAGTAAACCCAATGCAAAAATAAAATGCAGTGCCAGTCTGGTAGGTTTTACATATACGGCATCACCTGTAAGTCCACTCGCCACCATGATCCAACCCACGGCTCCCTGTAATGCGCCCAGCAGAAATAAAACCACCAACGGACGAACCATATCTTTTTTAAAATGCTTGCGCACGATAAACCAGATAAAACCACCAGCAAATACAAGCCCTATTAATCTCGCCCACAAACGATGAAACCATTCCCAGAAGAAAATGAATTTAAAGTCCGACAAACCAAATTCAAAATTGAGCAGTTGAAATTGAGGTGTGGCTTTATATTTTTCAAATTCAGCGAGCCAGGCCTGTTCATTTAATGGAGGCAATGTTCCGGTTATGACATCCCATTCTGTAATCGATAAGCCACTGCCCGTTAAACGGGTAATCCCTCCCAATGCTATCTGTATAATGGTCATCAATACCCCTAACAACAACCATCTTGCAACCAGCTTTGAGGACCTGTCATTCACCTGCTCCATATATATTTTCTTGGTTATGGCAAAGTTATTGGGTTATTAAAAGCATCAGCCATTTTGTTTGACTGATTTTTATTTCTCTTGCCTTCACTCCCCTTCTCCCTTTCTCTTTGTTAATTCTGTCTGGAAAATATGTGATGTCCTTTTCAACAAAGAGAAAGGGAGAAGGGGAGTTTTCGTAGAGATGTGTACTAAAACAAAAAAAAAGTACTCATTTCATCAAGTTTCTGGAATTTTATAGCCATGCTCCTACCCTTTTACCAGGAAAAATTGACCGAAGCAGGCTGCGATGAAGCGGGACGTGGCTGTTATGCAGGACCTGTTTTCGCCGCTGCCGTAATCCTGCCAAAAGATTTTCAACATCCCTTACTCAACGATAGTAAACAGGTAAATGCCAAACAAAGACATATGCTCAGGACTATTATAGAGCAGGAAGCCATCAGTTGGGCCGTGGTTTCGGTTGGAAATGAAGAAATAGACCAGATCAATATTCTGAAAGCTTCTTTTAAAGCCATGCACCTGGCCATCGCACAACTTAACACCAAGCCAGCTTTGTTATTGATTGACGGAAACAGGTTTATCCCTTATCAGAACACACCGCATCATTGTATTGTGAAAGGTGATGGCAAGTACAGCAGTATTGCTGCCGCCAGTATTCTGGCTAAAACCCATCGCGATGATTACATGATACAATTACATGAGCAGTACCCGCAATACGGATGGAACAACAACAAAGGATATGGAACCGCTGAACATCGCAAAGCCATTGAGGTGCATGGCCTGTGTGAGCATCACAGAAAAAGTTTCAATATTATGCCACAACAATTAAGCCTCCCCATCTGAGTATTATTCATTCCATTCTCCGGCTCCTTCGCGAATTACTTCATAGCTGTCTTTGGTACAGTCGATCACGGTAGAAGGTATCATACCTCCATTACCACCATCCACCACAATATCAACCAGCTTTTCAAATTTTTCATACATAATAGCAGGATCGGTGTATTCTTCCACCATCTCGCCTGGAAGCGAGGCCGATAAAATAGGGTGACGAAGTTCATGTACAATCTGGCGGGCAATATTATTATCAGGCACCCTTAAACCAATAGTGCTTTTTTTACTCTGTAAAATTTTAGGCACTTCCTTACTAGCAGGCAAAATAAAGGTATAGGGACCAGGTAAATAGCTTTTTAGTAACCGGTACAAAGGGGTAGAAATACTTTTTGTGTACTGGCTCAAATCGCTGAGATCGTAACAAACGAAGCTCAGTTGTGCCTTATTGGGGTCTACCTGTTTAATTCTTGCAATTCTTTCTACTGCTTTGTGCTGAAAAATATCGCAGCCCAGTCCATAAATTGTATCGGTTGGATAAATAATAACACCACCCGAAAGCAGGCATTCTGCAATCATACGCAGATGTCTGGGGTTAGGATTGTCAGGGTGAACTTCCAGCAGCATAAATAAATATAAGCTAAAATGACAGAAGATAAAATTGCTGGCTCCTTACACACACAACTATTTGAGTATCGATGGCTGAAATTCCTTAACTAAAACAGTTTACATAATTACAATTGTACTGATTATGCTTTTATTAACAATGAGTTCCTCTTATTTTTGCAAAAACTTCAACCATGCGTTTACAGGCAGTTGATATCGTTGACAAAATCAGCCCTGCAGATTTTAAAAAGCATTATTACCTGCCCAAAAAACCGCTGGTCATCCGTGACATGGCCAAAGACTGGTCGGCTTACGATAAATGGAACTGGGACTATTTTAAAACACTGGTAGGCGATAAGAAGGTAGGCCTTTACAATAATATCAAAAGCGACGCCTATACGCCTATCAATACAGCAGATGACTACAAAACTTTTGGTGAATACATTGATATGATCAGAACAGGTCCTGCTGCCTGGCGGATTTTCCTGTTCAATATTTTTGAACATGCCCCACAACTCACAAAAGATTTTACCTGGCCCGATGAATTCATGAACGGGTTTGTAAAAAGATACCCCATGCTGTTTGTGGGTGGCGCTACCAGCATTACACATATGCATTTCGATATCGACATGAGTCATATACTGCATACCCAATTCGCAGGCAGGAAAAAAGTTCTACTGTTTCCGTTTGAAGAACAATACAAGCTTTATCGAAAGCCTTTTGAAGTATTGAGTCTTGCAGATTTCAGTCATTATCATCACCTAAATGGTTCTCCGGATTACACGCAATTCCCTGCATTAAAACTGGCTAATGGTTATGATATTACACTTGAGCATGGTGATACATTGTATATGCCGGCAGGATACTGGCATCATATGGAATACCTCGACAGTGGATTTGCTATGAGTTTAAGGGCTATGCAGTCATCAGTTGGCGGCAAACTCAATGGTGTATGGAATTTGTTTGGCATGCGTAATATCGACACACTGATGAAAAAAACCATACCGCATCCCTGGTATAACTGGAAGAAGAAAAAAATATTCGAATATGCTGAAAAAGAGCTTCGGAAAGAAACATATTAAACCCTGCAAAAAGAAATAGAAAAAGGCGGCCTTGTGCCGCCTTTTTCACTTGTAACCCCTAATGAAAACTGAATACGAGAAAAATTACAGGCATTTCTGCTGCTTTTTCTCTACCCACCGTAAATGTAGTGCAGTACGCAAAAAAATCCAACGTTGAAAACACCCAAATTAATAGGGTGTTTTCACTGGTCATAATTCGGTGAAAACATCAAAGATAAATTCAGCAGAAAACAGAGATTTGCAGCATAAAAAAATGTAATTTACCTTCCAAATCTGTATCAGCCCCATAAGATACAAGTTTTGTATTGTTGTTAATTGTTTTGATATGATTCAGATTGCCCTGGTCGACGACCATGTATTGTTAAGAAACGGGCTTGCCTCACTAGTTAACTCTTTTAGTGGATACAAAGTATTGTTTGAAGCCAGCAGCGGCAAACACATGATTGAATTATTGGACCCCAATAATTTACCTGATGTAGTACTGCTGGATATTACTATGCCCGATATGAACGGTTATGAAACTGCTTTATGGCTCACTACACATTATCCGCAGGTAAAAATACTGGCACTCACCATGCTGAATGATGAACGTTCCATCATCCGTATGTTTAAAAATGGGGCTAAAGGCTATTTACTGAAAGATAGTAAACCCCAGGAACTCAAAGCCGCACTGGATGGCATTGTTACCAAAGGTGTGTACCTGAATAAGCTGATGTGCGATAATATCATGCACACCATGAAAACTTCTCCTGAAGAAGATGCCGATATTCAAAAATTCACAGAACTCACCGACCAGGAAAAAGAATTTCTGGGTTGGGCCTGTACCGATAAATCTTATCGCGAAATCGCTGAACTCATGGGTACCAGCTTACGTAATGTGGATGAAACAAGAGATACACTTTTTCAAAAATTGCAAACCGCCACAAGGGTTGGACTTGCACTTTTTGCCATCAAACATGATATTGCCAGATTATAATTTTTGTCTCTCTTCGATCGATTTTGTTGAATAAAAAAAGTCCCGGTCAGCAAGCCGGGACTTTTCATGAATGATTTGTTGATCAATTAAACAATCTCCCACACTTCCTTACCACGTAACAATTTGTCAAGATCACCTTTTCCTTTGGTGGCAATAATTTCTTCCAGTTGCATGGCCATTACGTCTTCATAACAGGCTCTGTCTGTCTCGTAAAACACACCAAATGGTCTTGGGAAATGACCACCTTGTTGATTGGGGTCATCAAACATGCGAATCAGTGCCTGGGCTTTATAAAAATCTCTTTCATCGTGTATCCAGAGATCATCTGTACTGGTAGAGCCATCAGACAAATCAACCACCACCGGTTTCATTCCGTCCATTTTAATTCCCTTCTGCTGGCTGGCACCAAAAATCAGTGGTTTACCCTGCTCAAGAAACAATGCTTCATCAGGCTTAGAGCCTTTCTCTGTGAAAATTTCAAAAGCCCCATCATTAAAGATGTTGCAGTTCTGGTATATCTCCAGCATCGACGCTCCCTTATGTTGGTGAGAGCGTGTTAGCATCGTCTGTAAATGTTTAGGGTCACGATCCATACTCCTTGCAATAAAGCTGGCATCAGCTCCCATAGCCAGTGCCAATGGGTTGAAAGGATGATCGATACTGCCGTATGGCGTACTCTTGGTTACTTTATTTTCTTCTGATGTTGGCGAATACTGCCCTTTTGTTAAACCATATATCTGGTTATTAAAGAGCAGGATGTTTACATCAAAATTTCTTCTCAACAAATGAATGGTATGGTTTCCACCAATACTCAAACTATCACCATCACCTGTAACAATCCACACACTTAATTCGGGACGTGTAGCTTTTAATCCGCTCGCAATAGCTGTTGCCCTGCCGTGAATGGAATGCATCCCATAAGTATTCATATAATAAGGGAAACGACTGCTACAACCAATACCACTGATGATGACAATATTTTCTTTGGGCACACCAATACCAGGCATAATCTTTTGCACCTGTGCAAGTATAGAATAATCACCACAGCCCGGACACCAGCGTACTTCCTGGTCGGTGGCAAAATCTTTGGCTGTTAATACCGGCGCACTTGTAGTTGTTGCTGACATACTTATCAATAATTAAAATGATCGTACAGGATGTTCCTGTAAAGTTCCGAAAAAAGATTTATGAAGCATGGGTTCCTGTTAATTCTTCCCAATATTCAGCGGCCCTGCGTGTATGGGGTATCACAATGGTTCCACCTACAATATTGGCCACTGCAAATATCTCATACATTTCATCGGTATTTACACCCAGTTCGTGGCATTTACCCAGATGGTATTTAATACAATCATCGCAACGTAATACCATACTGGCTACCAGGCCGAGCATTTCCTTGGTTTTTTTATCAAGTGCGCCTTCATCATAGGTATTGGTATCAAGGTTCCAGAGGCGTTTCATGACCAGATTATTCTTGCTCAGGATCACTTCGTTCATTTTCTCACGATACGAATTGAATTCTTCTACCAGTTTGCCCATATTTCAGTTTTTTAGCCTGTAAAAATACAAAAGCCTGTGACTGGGCATGTCATTTATTTGTACTTTAAATCCCTAAACCAACATCATGAAGCAGTTATTTCTATGGATCAGCCTTTGTCTGACCCAGTTTTTGATGGCCCAGAACGGCAAGGAGACCATCAAAGTAACCGATATGCTTAAAATAAGCCAGGTGGGTAATATCAGTATCAGTCCCGATGGCAGCAAAACCTTATTTTCTGTTACCACTATCGAACCCGAAGGCGATACCAAATGGGAATATCGTTATGTAAACAGGTTATACCTCCTTAACAATGATGGTTCCGGGGTGGCGAAAGCCATTACGGGAGGAAGAGAATCGGCCGGTCAACCTGCCTGGAGCCCAGACAGCAGGCAACTGGTTTTTGTTCGCCCGGCAGATGGCAGACCACAATTATTCCTGCTATCGTTAGACGGTGGCGAGCCTATTCAACTAACCCGTTTTAAACATGGTGCAGGCAGCCCGCGCTGGAGTCCCGATGGAAAGAAAATCATTTTTTCCGTTAGCCTTCGCCTTGACCAGTTATTGAATGACGAGGAACTGAATCCCGGAAAAAAACCACCAGCCTGGTCACTGGAAAAACCCGGGTTCCCAGGCAATGAATTTTTACTGAATAATGCCAAACCTGATCCCGATGGCAATACCGAAGAAATAAGGGCTTACCTGAACCTCAATGCTACTGCACAGAAAGCAAAAGTAATCAACAAGCTTAACTTCCAACAGGAAACGACTACTTCCGGAGAACTGAGTTTTACGCATTTTTATTTGATCGATGCTGATGGCAATTCAACACCCAAAGCCATCACCCATGGTTTTAATCGTTTTTCAGGTGTTGATTTTACACCCGATGGACAGCAACTCATTATAACAGGAAATTCAAATCTTACTGAACATCCGGATCGTGTGCTGGAAAACGAAATTTATTTCGCCAATACAGATGGTAGTAATATGCGAAAAGTATTGGGAGAAAAAGGAAAGAGTTATAATAATCCTGTTGTATCTCCCAGTGGTAAATGGATGGCTTTTCAGTTTGGAGGCACTTCATTTGTAAGTGTCCCGTCTCTGGCTATTATGCCTTTAAATGGTAAAGCAATAGATATGGTTACCATTCCTTTCGACAGAAATAAAGGCGGACTTACCTGGAGTAAAGATGAACAGTTTATTTATTTCACTGCGCAAAGCAATGGCGGCGCGCCTTTATACAAGGCCGATGTGAAAACAAAACAGGTAAAACAATTATCTGATTATGAAGGCGGCATTAACAGTTTCGACATTTATAATGACCTGGTAGTATATAGTAAAACACAGGTGAGTAATCCATCAGAATTGTACAGCAACAATACAACCATGCAAAGTGAAAAAAGACTCACCGCTTTTAATCACAACTGGTTACAACAAAAGAAACTGAGCTTTCCAGAAAAAGCATCCTTTGTAAACGAAAAAGGATTAACGGTTGAATATTGGGTGATGAAACCTGCCAATTATGAAGCAGGTAAAAAATATCCGACCATCCTTAATATTCATGGCGGACCTTCTGCCATGTGGGGGCCGGGTGAAAACTCTATGTGGCATGAGTTTCAGTATTATGCTGCTAAGGGCTATGTAGTGGTATATGGTAATCCCAGAGGGTCGGGCGGCTATGGTGTAGATTTTTTAAGAGGCAATGTGAATGACTGGGGAGCCGGACCAACTTCTGATGTATTGACTTACTTAACCAAAGCAGCAGGTGCTGGTTTTATAGATACTTCAAGACTGGCTGTTACCGGCGGGTCTTATGCTGGTTATCTTGTTGCCTGGATTATTGCACATGATCAACGTTTTAAAGCTGCCTGTGCGCAACGTGGTGTATATGAGCTGGGTACTTTCTTTGGCGAAGGAAATGCATGGCGCCTGGTGCCCAACTATTTTGGTGGTTATCCATGGGAAGAAAAAGTAAAACCCATTTTGGCTCGCGAATCGCCGATTAATTATGTTGATAAAATCAAAACGCCTTTTATCATTTTTCACGGAGAGAATGATCTCAGAACAGGTGTAATACAGAGTGAAATGTTATTCAAGAGTCTGAAAGTATTGGGAAGAACAGTGGAATATGTACGTCACCCGGGTGGTACACATGAACTCACCAGAAGTGGTAATAACAGGCAGCGCATTGATCAGATGCTAAGAACCATTGAATTTTTTGATCGTTTCATTAAACACTAATCTGCATTTTTCTCAGCCTGGAACATAAATTCCGGGCTGAGAAAATTTATTTTACTGTTTTTAACCAGTCTACCAATCCAAGATGAATTTTTGCAGCAACATCAGCATGAAATTTTGTGCTGATGATTTTTTTCTCATCTGCTTCATTGCTCAAGAATGCTATCTCTACCAATACATTCGGAAAATCGGTAGGTGAATTAAGTGCAAAATTAAAACTACCAATATTGCCAAATTCATTCAGTTTCAGCTCGAGCATTCGTTTCAACACCGCAGCGGTCAGCGGTCTGAAACCAATGTGTTTATAATAAGTACTCGTACCGCTCGCATTGGTATTGGCACTGGAGTTTAAATGTAAACTGATCAATACATCTGGTTTCTGTTCCTGCAACCATAATATCCGGTCTTTATTATCAAATGTGGTATCCTCTGTTCTTGTCATGATGATATTTTTAACCCCTTTCAGTTTCAACTGCTTTTGAAGTGCTTTCGCAAAGCGGAGTGTATATATTTTTTCAGAAGCTTTTGCTTTGATACCGGAAGCACCCGTATTGGTTCCACCATGTCCGGCATCAATTGCAATACGCAAATTGCGTACATCTGTTTTTTGGGGTTGGCGGCGAACTTTTACCACCAGCGATTTGCCCATATAACCAATACTGTAGCCCCAGTGTTGCTGGTGTTTGAGTTCTATCGTTAATCTGTATACATCATCTTCCACCTGTTGATAGTATACATTCTTTACTTCTTTTAGTGTTTGCAGTTGGGTGATCCAGTTGGTATTGCTCTGCACGCCATAAATATCAACGATGATTCTGGACGGATTGATTTCCATCCAGCTTTTATAGGGTAATTTCTCTTCCATGATAACCCCGATATTATCAGTAGCAGAATCGCCTTTGGCACTAATAGAACCTGTTACATACCAGGGTTTAAGCTTATTGATACTATCCGCCCGGACATATTGTTGTTCTATAAATGCCTGGTGAAATTTGGATAACTGAACAAGGTACATGCCTTTAATAGTATCCATTACACGTAATGCGATATTCGAATCAATATAACCCAGCTTGGCGCCGCCAAGCCTGTCTTCACCCAGACCATAAGCCAGTGCTGGCAGTTTTCCGGTAGAACGACCGATCCAGGGTGTATAAAAACTAGTCTGGGCATTTGTGGCCATAACAAAGGCAAAACAAATAAAAACGAGTACAGATTTCATACGTTCAAATTAGCATAAATACAAACAAAAAGGCCTCACTGTTTTGAAACAATGAGACCTCTGTTTGAGCAAGCAACCGTAAAACAAAGACCAAATATGTGAAATCTTTGTGAAACCCGGTAATTTTTTTGCCTCTTTTTTTCTTATAAATGATAGCCGTTATCCGATACCAGTTTTTCACAGATACGGCGGCGGGCATCTTTGGTATTAAAGGGCTCTACTTTGGTGAAACGTTTCAGGCCAATATGCATCATTCTTAGTTCATCGCCGTCTGCAAAGCTATTGAGTGCATCTTTACCCGATTTGTTGATACGGTCTGCCGCATCGTAGAGATATGTACGCATGATATCGCTCTGCAACTGGGTAGCAGCGGCACCTTTCTGCTCTGTGAGTTTCATCACACGCAGAAGAGCACTTTCTGCATTATAGGTTTCAATGGCCATATCGGCAATATTCATCAGCACTTCCTGTTCTTTCTCCAACTGCATCATCAGTTTCTGTACGGCAGCACCTGCCACCATCAGGATGGCTTTTTTGAAATTGGCGATATATTTCAGTTCCTTACTAAATGCGCCTTCTTCTTCTGATCCAAAATCGGGAATGCTCATTAATTCTTTCTGAACAGCCATCGCAGGACCCATCAGGTCGAGTTTACCTTTCATAGCACGTTTCAGCACCATATCTACTGTCAATAACCTGTTGATCTCATTCGTTCCTTCATAAATACGGTTGATACGGCTGTCGCGGTAAGCTTTTGAAATCATGTATTCATCACTGAATCCATTACCACCATGTATCTGAACACCTTCGTCCACCACATAATCCAACACTTCACTTCCATATACTTTCAGCATGGCACATTCAATAGCATATTCTTCTGCTGCCCCCAGTAAAGCTTCTGCAAAAGTTTTACCGCTGGCCATCAGTTCATGTTCTTTATCATCAATCCATTTCGATGCACGATAAAGGGCACTTTCACAAACCCACATGCGAATAGCCATTTCGGCCATCTTATGTTTAATAGCACCAAACTTGGCAATAGATATTTTAAACTGTTCGCGGGTAATGGCGTACTGAATAGAAATAGTAGCCGCACGTTTAGAACCACCCAATGCTGCTGCACATAATTTCAAACGACCAATATTCAGGATATTAAACGCGATTACATGTCCGCGACCAATTTCACCTAACACATTCTCTACCGGTACTTTACAGTCCTGGAAATATAACTGAACCGTAGAAGATCCTTTGATACCCATTTTATGTTCTTCCGGACCTTGTGTAAATCCTTCAAATCCACGCTCTACAATAAAACCGGTGAACTTGTCACCATCAATCTTTGCGAACACTGTATATACGTCTGCAAAACCACCATTGGTAATCCAGCATTTTTGTCCGTTCAGGATATAATATTTTCCGTCATCACTCAGTTTGGCAGTGGTTTTCGCACCCAAGGCATCACTACCACTGTTAGGCTCCGTTAAACCATAAGCACCTTTCCATTCACCACTGGCCAGCTTAGGAATATATTTTTGTTTCTGTTCCTCAGTACCGAAATACAGAATGGGTAATGAGCCAATACCTGTATGTGCAGCTACTGCTACTGAAAAAGAATGTCCGCCACCTAAACCTTCGTTTACAATGGTAGAAGTAATAAAATCTTTTCCGAGTCCGCCATACTGTTCGGGGAAAGAGGTTGACAATAAGCCCTGTTCACCAGCTTTCTCTAACAGAGATGGCATAAGACCTGTTTCCAGTTTATCGATACGATCAATGATGGGTAACACTTCTGCATCCAGAAACTGGGTACACATGTCCATCACCATACGCTGCTCTTCGTTGAAATCTTCCGGGATAAAAGTTTCAAACGGATTGCTCTCTTTAATGAGCCACTCACCACCCTGAAGGGCTTTCGCCTGTTTTGTTGTTTCCATGGAAGAAAGTTTTATTGGTTATTGTTTTAGTCCATGGTCAATGGACCATAGACTATGGACTAATCTGCTAAGTCAAATTATCGTATACCCGCTGAAATACTGATTTCACTGTTTCAATCTCATCTTTATTAACACCTACCAATGCTTCGCTCATGGTTTGATTGGCCAGGTCGATCGTAAGATCCTGTAATCCCTTTGCTGTTTCCGTTAAACAAACCAGGTTAATTCTTCTGTCTTCTTTTGATGCGGTACGTTTTACCAGTTTCTGTTTTTCTAGGTTATCAATCAAACGGGTAATACTAGGTTTGTCGCGAAAAGTACGGTTACATAATTCCTGCTGACTCAAACAATCTTCTTTCCATAAATGGTACAGTACACTCCATTGCTCAATGGTAATTTCAAGGCCTGCTTGTCTGAAATTTTTCTGTAATCTTCTGGCAACGGCTGTTGAAGCCATCCCATTGATGACACTGTATAATTCTCCTCTTTTAAATTGGTTGTTTGGCATATAGTTAGTTATGCAACTAATTTCAAAGTAAATTCGTTTCTTTGATATTGCCAAGAATAAAACCTTAAAATTCCATTGTCAGCACCGCTTTTTATAGAATACCAGGGGTCAAGGCTGCATTACCACCGGTTTGGCTATGGAGACCAGTGGCTGATTTGTTTTCATGGCTATGGTGAAGAAGGCGAAAAGTTCCTGTTCCTGAAAGAAACGTTGTCCCAAACACATACGATAATTGCCATTGACCTGCCTTTTCATGGTAAAACAGACTGGAAAGGTGAGCTTTTGCTGGAACCGGCTGTTTTAATGTACATCATCAGGCAGATCGTACCGCCAGGAGTCAAGATTCAGTTAATGGGTTATAGCATGGGTGGGAGGGTTTGTTTGCGTTTACTCGAAATGTATCCAGAACAAATCAGCCGCCTGGTATTGGTGGCACCTGACGGATTACATAAAAACCCCTGGCAAAAACTGGCCACACAAACCTGGCTGGGCAACCAGTTATTCAGGTTGACCATGCAATACCCCGGATGGATGTTTGCCATGATGGGATTAACGACAAAACTTGGGCTTTTCAATAAAAGTATCAGCAGGTTTGCACACCATTATCTCGATGATGCAGATGAAAGACAAAAACTGTATCAAAGATGGACCACGATGCGAAGATTTCGCACTGTTGTCAACCGGCTTAGAACAGTCATCCATACCCACCGGGTACAGGTTCATGTATTATTCGGAAAATATGATCGTGTCATTCTATCAAAACATGGTTTTCGATTACAGAGAGGATTGGAGCACCTGATCAGCGTAGCAGAACTCGAAGCACGCCATCAGCTCCTACAGGAAAAATACAAAGTAACCCTGCAAAAGATGATCACCTCCTAACCTGCTTCCAGACTTTCCATCTTTGCGACCTCCGGTCTTTCGGACTTACAACTTCAACACTCACTTCTATTTAAACATAAATAAGTTTCTTTGCTGCATGTATACTGCAGGATTTATTCTTACAACAGTACTGGTATTGGCTTATTGCTGGCTGATACTTCAATACAGGAAATGGTTCCGCCGTTTACAAATTTTCAATCCTGATCCGGGTATTACGGGGCTTACTTCTTTTTCTATCATCATACCTGCGCGTAACGAGGAAAACGGAATAGAACATTGTATCAGAAGTATACTCAACAATAAATATCCGCCAGCACTTACAGAGTTAATTGTGGTGAATGATCATTCAACCGATGCCACAGCCGAAATCGTTGAGCGACTTCAGTTGGAATATCCCAATCTGAAGCTCCTTCATCTTTCAGCGTATCTCGATGGCAACCCTGTGAATGCGTATAAAAAGAAAGCCATTGAAATAGCGATCAGCAAAAGCAAAGGTGATTGGATCATTACCACTGATGCAGATTGTAATGCACCAGCTCAATGGCTACGGTTATACGATGCATATATACAGCAGCATAAACCGGTATTTGTAGCTGCCCCGGTAATGTTTACCCATACAAAAGGTATTTTATCGTTGTTTCAATTACTCGATTTTATGAGTTTGCAGGGTATAACTGCTGCTGCGGTATCTGCAGGGTATCATACCATGTGCAATGGTGCTAACCTGGCATACAGAAAAGATACTTTTTATGAAGTAGGACAATTTAAAGGTATTGATGAACTGGCCAGTGGTGATGATATGCTTTTGATGTACAAAATGAAAAAAAAGTATCCGGGCAAACTGGCTTATCTTTTTAATCCAGGGGCAATTGTTACTACCGAACCCATGCACAACTGGTCATCATTTATCAACCAGCGCATCCGCTGGGCAAGTAAGGCCGATCGTTATGATGACAAAAGTGTGTTTCGCATCCTCGCCCTTGTCTATGCCGTAAATTTTTTATTGTTGATTTTATTACCCGTAAATCTGTTTGTAACGGGCGAAATAGCACACTGGCTTACATTAATACTGATTAAAACCGTGGTAGAGCTTTCTTTCATGCGCCCAGTGGCTCGTTTTTATCAGCAGCAGGATGTTCTTTTATATTTTCCCTTGATGCAACCCCTACACCTGTTTTACACAGTAGTTGCAGGATGGCTAGGTAAATTTGGAACCTACCGGTGGAAAGGGAGAAAAGTACACTAGATGAAGATGTCAGCTAAATTTTTGATTCACCCCTTTCAGGCCACCATGAATACAGGATCATCACTACCAAACCAACCAGAAGAAAACAATATTTAAAGAAATTCCACATAAATAATATTATACATAAATGATACCAATACGGTTAAAACGTTTATATTATATGATCGCTTTTCGGCAAATATTCATTTCTAATCGGCGATTCATATAAATCAGTAATTTCCCGCAGTGACTACCCTCTCTAATACGTCATCTATCTTCAAAAAGTTGCTCCACAACAAAGGAGCTACATTTGGATTGATCCTGATCATACTCAGTTTGCTGCTTGCGGTATTTGGGTATTTTCTGGCACCCGACTCTTCACCCAATGCCAACCGTATGATTCCTGAGATAGGGAGTAAAAAACCGGGGTATGAGGTACAACTGCTTCGTATTCATCGCGAAAAAACGGGCAAACCGGCTTCTTTTCTTTCGAAACTGCTGAATGGAGCTGAAGATCAATGGCAATACATTCCTATTGAATCATACCTGATACAAAAAGACAGCATCATTTATCAACGTATTGTAGATGAACAGATTACGGAAAGAAAATCGGTATGGCGTTCCGCGGCTGCTCCTGAACCCATCGTTCACGCAACATTTTATCTGGGCAGCGATAAATTCGGAAGAGATATTTTAAGTCGTTTGATTATTGGTGTCAGGGTAAGTCTTGCTGTTGGTATTATTGCCGTGTTCATTTCATTAAGCATTGGTATTATTCTCGGCGCTTTGGCAGGTTATTTCAGGGGTAGAACAGATGATATCATTATGTGGTTGCTGAATGTGATCTGGAGTATACCTACACTTTTACTTGTTTTTGCCATTACGTTGGTACTTGGTAAAGGGTTCTGGCAGGTATTTATTGCCGTTGGACTCACCATGTGGGTGAATGTAGCCCGTCTGGTTCGTGGACAGGTAATGGGCATTCGTGAACTGGAATATGTTGAAGCAACAAGGGTACTCGGCTATTCGCATATGCGTACCATCCTTAAGCATATTCTACCCAATATTCTCGGCCCTGTTATGGTAATAGCTGCCAGTAATTTTGCGTCGGCTATTGTTATAGAAGCTGGTCTGAGTTTTTTGGGTGTGGGTGTACAACCTCCCCAGCCCAGTTGGGGTTTGATGATCAAGGAGAACTATAATTTCATCATCACCAATAATCCGATGCTTGCCCTTGCGCCTGGTATTGCCATTATGTTATTGGTATTGGCTTTTAATTTATTAGGGAATGGACTGAGAGATGCTTTGAATGTGAGGGGTGAGAGATAAAAATTCTGGTTGTACCCTCTTCTACTAGTCTGAACATTCGATATTCAACATTCCGCTGCTCGCCTGTTCCCGTTCGCTGCCAGACTTTCTTTTTCTTCCAGAAGTTTACCATCAAGCACCATCACCATTCCCATACATAGCCAGAAGAGGCTGCCAATTTTATCTGTTTCAATCATGTCGCTGATAAAATTGATGGTGCCAATCATTACAAGTACTACAATTACCGTCATGGTTACGGCCCTGTAGAAATAACTATGCAATGCGTGATAAATTTTTTGCAGTCGCAGCAGCATGTAAAAATAAAGTCCACAAAAAATAAGGAGGCCAATAATACCCTGCTCCAATGCTGTTAGCAAAAAATAATTGTGTACAGTAGAATGTTCAGGATTATTACTCACCCATGTTTCAAAACGTTGCACGGTGTATGGACGATAATGAAGGTAGAAAGATGATGGTCCGAAACCGGTTAGTGGTTTATCAGCCAGCATCCTTGCTCCCGCTACCCACCTGTAGAAACGCTCTGCGTTAGAAACATCTTTCAGTTCTACGGTAGCTGACAGGTGTTGTGAAAAATCGGTATGAAAAATGGTTTTGTCATGATCGGGTGCAAAACGGAAATAACGTTTATCGGTTATCAACCAGACTGTAGAAATCAATACTGCCGTAATGGCCAATACGATTAATGCACCCATCTGCTTTTTCCTGATGACAAAAACAGAAAAAGCAGCAGCCATCAGTGCAAGCCACGCACCGCGTGAATAAGCGAGTATTAAAGCAGCTAAGCCTATCAACAACGCAATGAATAACCATTTTCGTTGCACTGTTTGTTTGGGGGTAAGATGATACACACAAAATAAAACAGCCAGCAGGCAAACCAGCATGGATGCATAGTTTACATGATTGCGGAAGAAAGGAAACAGGTGTCTGTTAATACTTTCAAAACTAAACCCATCTGTACCATGACGAAAAAAGGTAATGGCTATTACAAAAGCCATGGGCCATAACAAACAGGCGGCAAGTTTCTGTATCGCTGAAATACTGTTGAGCCATACAGCGGGTAAAATAACAAAAGGTACAATGTACCAGATTTTAGCCAGCAGAAACTTCACTGCGGGTACTGGTTCAACAGCATAAACAGTAGTGATGATGATCCAACATACATGAATGATCAGTAAAAAAAATACAGGATGCTTCCATACCATGAATGGAAACTGTTTGGGTTGATGCCACCAGTAGAGCAGGGCTACACCTGTGAGTAACAACATTAGTATTTCATCTGGAAAGTCGAGCCCGAGTTGAGGTGTAATATTCAACTCAGTTGACAATGGCAACATGCATACTAAGAGCCAGAATAATTTTTCGGTATGCTGTGTCGATACCTGAAAAATAGCCGGGAGCATCATCCATGCAAAAGGAATGATCATCCATTGCCACTGCTGTTGTGTGATAGCAATTACTGAAGCGCTTAAAAACAATAACAAAGAGACTATTTCCTTTCGCTTGTATGCTACAAATAAGGAATGCATTGTTAAGATTGTTTGCGATTACCCAACAATAAAAGCAATAAAGAAAAAATAAATCCTGCGATGGTTGCAGCAAGAATAATAGCAGCTTTATCAGGACGCTCTGCTTTAGCGGCAGGTACTGCAGGTTCCAGTACATACAATGCAGATGGAGCCGTTTCACCCATCAATTTAAGTGTGGCGGCAGTTTTCCTGAACTGGGTCAATTGTTCCAGCAAGGTTTCCATATGTTTTTGCAGCAGTATTCCCTGGGCTTGAGATGTATTTAACAAACTATCATTCAATTGTCTGAACTGTTGTTCTGTTTGAGTAATGGAATGATTCAGTTGATGCTGTGTTGCCTGGTAATTGGATTGCCATATTAGTTCCAGTTGCTTTTTTACAACACTGATTAGTGTATTGATGATGGAAGCAGAAAGCTCTCTGTCTCTGGTCCAGCAAATAATTTTTAGCTGTCCCTGCTCTGTCCTTTGCAGTGAGAGGTTATCACGAAGTTTTAAAACCGCTTTTCGCCTTCGTATCTGTAATGAATCATCCACGAACTGATAATATTCAACCAGCTTATATTGATCTACCAGTTGTTTATAAGTAGTATCAAGATCTGCGATGCCTATTATACGATCGAGATCGTCACCTGATCCAAAATAAGAATACAATCCCTGTATGTTTTCATTAAACAAACGCGACTTGTCTGCCAGTTGTGGATTGGCTGATATAAGTTTTGCAGTAGACCGATACTGTTTGGGCATCAAAAAAACAGTAATGGTTGCTACAAGTGCAGAGAGAATGGTAAATAGTAGAATTCTTTTCCAGCTACTTTGTATCAGACCTGCTGTTTCAGCCATATTGAATGATGAATGATTCATGCCTGATGAAAATACAATTAAATGATGGATCTTTTAGCTGTTTTCGGAGAGTACCACTACATTTCTGTCGAGGCTTTCTTCGAGTGAGATAAAAGTTTCCGTTCTTTCGATACCTTTTATTTTTTGCAGTTCATCGTGTAATACATAACGCAGTTCCTGGATATCCTTACAAACGATTTCAGCGAACATACTGTAGTTACCCGTAGTATAGTTTAGTCTGACGATCTGCGGAATCTTTTTCAGTTCTTTAGCAACGGTATCATATAATGAGCTTTTTTCGAGGTACACGCCAATAAAAGCAATCACATCATAACCCAGGGCTTTGAGATCAACAGATAGTTTTTTACCTTTCACTACATGTAGCTCTTCAAGTTTTTTGATCCGTACATGGATGGTACCGCCGGAAACAAAGAGTTTCTTGCCCAGGTCGGCATAAGATATCTCTGCATTTTCCATCATTTCCTGGATGATCTGGTAATCCAGTTTGTCAAGATTTAATTTGGCAGACATTTTCAGTGGTATTTTTTGATAAAATTCAATTAATAAACAATATTATTGAATAATATTTATATTTTCAAAATAATTATTGAATTATTTGTAATAAATAAGCCATTTGCCTTAATTTTGTGTTATCAAACAAAGAAGTAGTTCTTATATACTGTGGGGTGATGAAATTTTTGGCAGACATGCCCTCTTGTCTCGGGGGTGAGGATAACAGGACAAACGTAGTGTAGAGCCGTTCCAACGGCAACGTTGGTGCGACCAGGGTCGACCACTGAACTTTGCGCTATAGCTAACTGCCTCGTGGAGGTTCGATCCCTCCCCCTACAGCAATAAAAAAAGCCACTCCGATCCGGGTGGCTTTTTTGCTTTTTTATTTGCATGCTGATTCAGCTACCCGTTAATGGGATAAGGAAGGAATTGTTTAATTTTCCTTTACTGGCTGCAGATAATCCTTCCTCAAAAAACCATTTATTCATTTTAGCAATAAGTTGTTCGTATTTTCATCGAAATGTACACTGAACGCATACAATCATGCTTTTCGACTTTTCTTTAAAGAGTTCCTTTCTGCTGATTTTTTTCTTTCATGGATTGGTCTTTACCCTTCTTTTACTGGTTAAGGGATTTCAGCAAAACAACAGTGCAAATAAATGGCTAAGCGCATTTACATTTATTTCCACTTTATACATTACCCCCTTTATGCTTGGCTATGCGGGATGGTATTCCGGAGGTATTTACCGGAATATCCTGTTTTATATACCCTTTCAACAACTATTGCTTTTACCTCCCGTTTTATTCTTTTATATAAGAAGCCTATTGGATCAATCGTTTAGGTTTCAGCAGAAACACCTGATTCATTTTATTCCTGCTTTTATATACAATGTATACAGCATTGTCCTATTTATAGCAGATCAATGGGTAATGGACAGTGCTTATTTTTATGCCGATGGAAAAGACAAGGATTTTGCACCCTGGTACCAGGTAGCAGGCTTTGTTTCACTAACATTATATCTTTTCGCGAGTCTGGGTGTATACAGAAAATACCGGTCATTGAGTTATGCGATACTTAGTTTTGCCGATTCTGTTTTGTTTAAATGGGCTCAACGATTCCTGATCGCCTTTATCTTATTAATTGGTCTGCGGGCACTCTTCTTCCTTCTAAACCCCGAATGGGCGGCATTTGGCAGAAAATTCTGGTACTATTTATGCTTCTCCGCACTGTTCTATTATGTTTCCATCAGTGGTTATGTGAATTCGATTCTTTCTGCTACCCCCTTTCTTGTATTTAATCATCCCGACAGGGAAAAACAAACCTTAACGCTTCATCAAACAGTGGAAACAAAAAATATTCCATCTCAGGCAGATCATGAAGTACTGCCCGATATAGCTGAGTGGAAAGACAAAATAGCTGTATTGATGAATGAGCAACGGCTTTATGAAAATCCCTTACTCACGATTGGCGACCTCGCCAACCAACTCGATACCCATAGCAAAAAAATATCTCAAGTGGTTAACCAGGGTTTTGGGATGAACTTTAATGATTTCGTGAATACCTACCGGATTGAGGAAGTCATCAAAAAGATGGATGCCGGAGAAGCCGATTCACAAACCTTACTCGGAATAGCCTATGATGCGGGTTTTAATTCCAAATCAACGTTTAACCGGGCATTTAAACGGCTAAAATCTCTGACACCTAAAGAATACATGGAAAAAATGGATAAAACTGGTTTCAAATCATGATTTGAAACCCTTCAACAACAGTCGCATCCGATTTTCGTACAAATAAAAATTATGCGCATACTTCATCGGTTATTTTTTTGCTCTCTGTTTGTGTCCTGTTTTTTTATGATTAAAACGCTGGCCCAAACGGGTCTTTCACCCCTACTTACCAAACAACTCGATAGCATTGCCTTACAGGATGTTCCACCCAAAGCCCCAGGTATCGCCACTGCCATTATCCGTAACGGCGAGCTGGTATATGAAAAATATGCAGGTTATGCCGATTTTACCGACAGCTCTATTATCAGTTCACATACACGTTTTAATATCGCCTCAAATGCCAAACAATTTACCGCACTCGTCATACTGGACCTTGCTGATCGCAGAAAGTTTTCATTGAAAGATGATATCAGAAAGTATTTTCCCGATTTATTTACCAGTATCAGTTCCCCGCTTACCATTGAACATCTATTAACCCATACCAGTGGTATCCGTGATGTATATGATTTATGGTCATTAAAGGGATTAACATGGTGGAATCATTCTTTGGGCAACCAGGATGCATTAGCCATGCTTAAAAAACAACTGGCACTGAATTTTACACCCGGGTCACAATATCTATACAGTAATTCCAATTATATCCTGCTCGCGTTACTGATAGAAAAAGTTTCCGGCAGTTCATTCAACACTGTAACATCAGCATTATTTAAAAAACTGGGTATGCTTCATACTTCTTTTGAAGATGACTATACTATGATTAAAGGTCCCATTGCAAGAGCTTATTTTAACTTCAACACCTGGACCACTTATAAATGGATATGGAATATTTGTGGTGATGGAAATTTATTTACAACACTCGGCGATCAGGCAAGATGGGAACAGCTTGTACAGGGTAAAATACCTGCCGGTATAAAAAAAGAGTTGATTGCACAAAGCCAGCAACTTGTAAACTCAACACTTACTTCTCAATATGGTTTTGGGCTGGAATTCGGGAATTACAAAGGGTTTCACTATACATTTCATGAAGGGGCTACAGGTGCCTGGAAAGCCACTGTAATGCGGTTTCCTGAAAAAAAATTATCCATCATTACTTTAACCAATACAGGTAAAGCGATCCCCTCCATGCAGTCGAGGCAAATGGCCGATCGACTATTAGACATTGCAGACAATAAACCAACTTTTGTTACACAACCTGCAAACATCGGAAAATATATAAGCGAAGATCAAATCACCGGAACCTATCTGACTGAAAATAATTTCAGTTTTCAGTTTGTTTTGATCAATCATGTATTGTACCTGAAAAGATCAGGCAGGAATGATATTGCACTTGAGAGGGAGGCTGACAATATTTTTCATCAGAAAAATGATCCCGCCTTTAAACAGGTTTTTGAAGTGAATGATAAAGGTGAAATGAAAGTGACTGCTTATTATACCAGTCATGCACCTTACAGCCTCATCCGGCCTTCTGTTTCATGGGCAGGGTTTAATGAGAAAGTATGGACCGGCTATTTCTTCAACACCGAAACCGATGTTCAATTAGAGATTGAACATGTAAAGCAGTACGAGTACAATATCAAATCAGGCGGCAAAAACTATAAAGGTCTTCTCGTAACACCCACTAAAATGCTTGCAGGGAATTATACATTTCAGATGGATCATCAGGATAACATATCACTGGATGCCGACAGGATAAAAAAAGTAATTTTCAAAAGAACCCGATAGGATGGGGCATAATATCATTAAAGACTACGCTGTATTTGAAAGAGCAGTTGATATGAATTGCGGAATTCCTTATCAACTGCTCTTTATATGAATTGAATGACTGATTATTGTTGCGCTTGTTTTTTTCTTCTTCCCCACCAGATCATAAAGCCGGTAATTGGTAAGCTGGCAGCAATCAGACTGGCAAAAAAAGCCAGCAACTTGGTTGGCAGACCTCCTATTGCGCCAACATGTACATCGTAGTTCATGCGGTAAATTTTATCGGCGGTGGATGTATTTGCAAACCGTCCAAAAGGATGATCTACTTCCATTTCTTCCAAACTGTACTGGTTATAATAGGTGTAATCCACTTTCCAATAGGTTCCGGGAAGTGGATTAATAGCGAGTGCCACTGCTGAACTATCCGTTTCAGGATAATGCACTTCTATCGTTTGTCCGTCTGTGTAAGTTGCTGCTGCTGTTTTGTACAATTCATCAACAGCCGAAAATGACGGGTCGTTTGTCAACTGTTTTTTTGATACCGGCTCATAATAGGCTTTCATCGTTTCACCACCCGAAGTAACAGTATAGAACGATTTGGCAAACCATTGAAAACCCATCACCAATCCTGTAATAGCGATAAAAATGGCTACCCAGCTCATATAAAAGCCGAGTACATTATGCAGGTCATAGTTTTTTCTTCTCCAGCGAACGTTCCATTTAATTTTAAAACGTTGTTTTCGGGCCGCCTTGTTTTTTGGCCACCATAAAATGATTCCTGTAATCATCAATACCAGGAAAATAAGTGTGGCACTTGCAACAATGGGCTGGCCAATTGCAACGGGTAACCATAACTGGTAATGACCGATGATGACGATCCTGAAAAAATCAAGATTCATATCTTTCGTCTTCAGCACTTTTCCATCATAGGGGTCAACATACACCAGATTGTAGTAATCATCTCCATAGAAAATCACTTTAGCTGCTTTACCTTTTTCATACAATACACTATGTGGATGTTTACCCGGCACCTGTTTTTCGGCAATAGGTTTGATAACCGATGGCAGTAATATTTTTTCGTTTCGCTCTTTTACATATTGATAGGGCTGCGTAACAGATTCTATTTCCTGTTGAAAAGCCAGTATACAACCAGTGATACCCAGAAATACAACCACAAGCCCGGACGAGAGTCCGAGCCATAGGTGTATTTTACCGATCCATTTTTTAAATCGCATATAGTATAATCTTGTTTAGAACCGATAAGCAATACTGAAACGTACATTACGTGGTGCTTCTGTTTGCCAGTTGTAGGCGGTGAGCCACTGATAGTATGATCCGTTGTACAAATACTGATTCAATACATTGAATACATTCAGGTTCAAACGCAGCATGTCTTTTTCATAAGAAATGCCGGCATCAAGTTTGGTGTAAGTCGGTAACACTTTGGTGGGGTCTGGTGAAATATCCCAATACGTATTACGCCCATCCAGAAAACTCAATCCACCAGAGAACCCAAGTCCTTTCAATACACCATCCTGCAAACGGTAAGTGAGCCAGATATTTGCTGTATGCTTCGCGTAACCAGGTACTACATCACCTACTTTCATGGAAGTAACACCAGTGGCTACTTTGGTAATTTTCGAATCGGTGAGTGCATAGTTGGCAACAAGGTCAAGTCCCTCTGCAATACGCCCCTTCAGATCGAACTCAATACCTTGTGCTCTTTTTTGTCCCATTACAATACTCAGTCCTGAAGCGGGTGGACTAAACGGATCAGCCGTTAGTTCATTTTCTTTCAATATGCGATAGAATGTTACACCCGTGTTCCATCTTCCACCTGCCCAGTCGCGCTTGAACCCGAACTCCATATTACTACCTGTGATGGGCTTTGCCGAACCTCCACCTGCCAGCTTACCTGCCTGTGGAATAAATGCCTGATCGAATAAACCGTAAACAGTAGTTTGTTTGTCGAGAGAAACACTTACTCCTATTCTGGGTGTAAAGCGATCGGCTGTTTTTGGTGCAGCTCCCCATTCAGATTGTGAAATAGTGGTATAACGACCTGCAATGGTTAAGCGGAGTTTATTGTTAAAAAATCCAAGTTCATCCTGCAGATAAATCCCTGTATTGCGCATATCCATGGTACCACCTGCGGCAACTGCTCTTTGCTCAAGTGGTGTACTGAAATCGAATTGAGGATAACCATTAGAAGGTCTGCCAAGATTAGGGTTTCTTGTATCAAACAAAGCATTGCCTGTATCTAGTAAGTGATACTGACCCCAGTCGGCAAAATATTCTCTGTTCGATACATCAACGCCACCCAGTATTCTGTGTTGTACCTGGCCGGTAGTCATATTCCCATTTAAAAATACCTGTGCTGCAGTAATGCTACTTTTAGCATCCCAACTACTTACAGCACGCTGAATGGTACCATTGCTGTTTACAGCAGCAGGCCACATGGAACTACCCTGCTGTTTGTAAGCATTGTAACTGGTTTGTGCCGTCAGCTTCCAGACGGAATTGAAGTGGTGCTGCAGGTTTAGTAAAATGGTATGGTCGTTGATATTGGTACCTGGCAAACCAGCGGGTAAGAAAGTTGCTCCAACAGGTAAAGTAGCAAAACCATCTCTTGAGAATACATAATAGGAACCCACATCGCTCATTCGGGCGTTTTGCCAGGTATATTCTGCGGTGAGTGTTGTTTTATCGTTGAAACGATAAGCTATCACTGGTGCCAATGAATACCTGTCATTATATTCATTGGCCCTATGCGATTTTTTTTGTTGACCCGCAATATTCAAACGGTATAAGAATTTTCCATCCTTATTTAACTTCCCGTCAAGATCCAGCGTAGCACGATAGAGGTCAAAACTTCCCATGGTGAAGGATGCTTCGCCTTTGGTATGTCCGCTTGGCTTTTTGGTCACCACATTATACAAGCCACTCGGGTCTCCATTCCCTAACATAAAACCTGCCGGACCTTTTACAAATTCAATATGATCTACAAAGCTCATGTCTTCAGTTAAAGGACCCCAGAAGGAGTTTACCATATTGATGCCGTTGCGAAATGCCTGTATCTGTGAGCCGCGTGCGGTGATATTGGTGTACATATCGGCCCAATGTTCCATTCTTACAGCACCACTTACATTGCGAATGGCCCCATCACTCATGCTGATGACTTGCTGATCTGACAGTGCTTTAGCCGTTACCACTTGTATATTCTGTGGCATTTCGAGTAAAGGTGTTTGAACACGAAGTGAAGATGAAACAGTTCCTGCTTTGTAAGAACGAATGCCGCTTCTGATAATGACTTCCGTAAGTTGCTGTTCCGTAAGTTCCAACTGAATGGAAACGGTATTGGTTTGATTGGCTGTAAGTGTAAGTTTTCTGTTTACTTCTTTGTAACCGATCAGTGAAATCTGCAATTCATAATTGCCAGCGTTCAATCCTCTGATTATAAATTCACCATTTTCGTTGGTGATGGCTCCCTTGGTTAAGCCTTTTAACTGAATGCTTACATCTACTGCTGCTTTTCCATCAGTAGTAGTAACCTTTCCTTTAATCACACTGTTTCCTTCGGGCAGTTCGCTTGCAAACACAAAAGTGAACGCAAACAGACCGATTAATATTGATAAAATTTTCTGCATACAAATTGTTTTGAGGCCGCAAAACTATTTGTGCAGTATGCAGTTGTGTATCTAAATGAGGAATTCGATTTACGCAATCAGAAATAACTACCTGTATTTGTCACTTAACTGTCAGGAAAATGATTTTACTTCTTTTGTATGTGTGATGAAATATCTTATTATTTCACTACGTCTCTGGTGGAGTCTTTTATATGCAATATCTAAAGTGGTTTCTCTGGCCAGAAGTCTTTGGGAGAACAATTAAACAACTTTGCAATTTCATTCAGGTGCGATGTTTTGTATTTGGTGCGGAAATTAGGGCTCTCTACCTGTCCAATAAAGCCTGAAGACACGTCGAGATGCACAGCAATATCAACCTGGGAAATACCCAGTTCATTTCTGATCTCCTTGATTTTGTTGATCACAAACCAGTCTACTTTATTTTTTAAATTCTTACTCACCATTATATCTGCAAAGACGGGAAAGAAAAAAACCTGTCCACTTAGTCATGACTAAGAAAATTTGTTATATTTGAATAGGCTTTTTACTATACTGGTGAATAGCGCATCATTAAATATTTGTTCTGAGTTATGCAGTGAAAAGCTTTGAAACGCAATACCTGTACAACTCTCAGCATTCAATCATCAATAACAAAACATGCAGATCCTGCAAACAAGAACAGATTTAGGAATAAGGATACCCGTTGTTTCGAAAGAAACGCTGGCTACCGTTCTGCGTTATCTGCTTCTGAACAGGGTTTGTCATTACAAAAACACCCCCCGGTTTTTTCACCTGCGATTCGGACATCCTGACCCATGGCATTCCTTTAATATGAAAAACCAGCTCACACACATTCATCCTCTTGGCTCCGCCTGGTGTTTATTGCAGACCCAGTATGCCAAAAAGCCGAAAAACCCCGTATAGTTTCTATCCCCTCTCTTATTGTAACCTCTATTATCTCACTATTCTCAACTGCAAAAAATGCGAACATTTTGCTTACTGGCATTGCTTTGCCCATGGCTCAGCTTTGCACAAAATACCACCCTGCTAAAAGGGCAGATCAGGTCTGCGGGCAATAACGAAAAAATTGCCGATGCAGTAGTGTCCCTGGTTTCAAAAGGTACCCGTATTCTCTCTGATAAAGAAGGACATTTCCAATTGTCGATCCCATCATTTCCTGATACACTTGTAATCAGCCACACAGGATTTATTACCCGTCGCATCAGTATCATCAATGCATCTTTTCTTGATATCCGTTTAGAATCTTCCACAGATCTGCTGGCGGAAGTTGAAGTGCAAACGGGTTATCAATCCATCCCTGCCGAAAGAGCAACAGGATCATTCACCAAAATCAATACTGAACTCTTCAATAGGAAAGTAGGTTCTTCTGTTCTCGATCGACTGGATGGCATTGCTTCCGGTTTAATTTTTAACCGTAACCGAACAGCCAATGCCAATGAGTCGGCCATACAAATACGAGGCCGCAGTACCATTCTCGCCAATACCGAACCTTTAATTGTGGTTGATAATTTTCCTTTTGAAGGTGATATCAACCAACTCAACCCCAACGACATAGAATCAATCACTTTATTGAAAGATGCAGCGGCAGCTTCTATTTGGGGTGTAAGGGCAGGTAATGGCGTAATTGTGATTACTACCAAAAAAGCAAAACAATCTCCTGCTCCTAAGATACGCTTCAATAGTAATATTACCATTGGAGAAAAACCTGATCTTTATTACCAGCAAACAGCAGATGCTGCTTCACTTGTTGAAATGGAATCTTTTCTGTTTGAACGTGGATATTACAATAACCGCATCAATCAGCGTTTTCCCGGTCTTTCGCCGGCTGTTACCATTTTTGATGACAGAAGAGCGGGAAGAATAACCGCTACAGATTCTGCCGCACAAATTCAACAACTTTTACAAACAGATAACCGTGCAGAGCTTACCCGTTATTTCTATCGACCATCAGTTGCACAGCAATATGCCCTGAATATATCAGGAGGCAGTGAAAGAGCTCAATATTACTTCTCGGCAGGTTGGGATAACCAGCAACTCTCGCAACTGCAAAATGATATCAACAGGGTTACACTGAGAAGTAAAACACAATTACAACTGGTTCCAAACAAGCTAGATTTTACAGCAGACATGAATATAGTAATGTCTCATAACAACGCAGCTTCCACCGCTTACCTGAATAGTTACCCGGTTTACCAACGACTTGTAGATGATAATGGAGATGCTTTGCCTATTTATAAAGACTATCGCAAATCATGGCTTGATACAATTGGCCAGGGTCAATTGCTGCCATGGCATAATAAACCTTATGATGATATCAGAAATACAAATAACAAAACAACAAGATTTGATACAAGATTTCTCAGTTCTTTATTATGGCGCATCAGAAACGGATTGAATCTACAAATCAGTTATCAGGTTGAAACAGGTTCAGCAGAAACACGCAACCTGCAGGGAATGGAGAGTTTTTTTACAAGAGATTTAATTAACCGGTATACTCAACCGAATTATGTTACAGGAGTGCCGTCGTATGCCATTCCGTTTGGAGATATTCTCGACAGAACTGAGCAACGCCTAACAAGTCATAACGGCCGTACTCAAGTCATGTATCAAACAAGATGGAAGAATCATCACAGACTCGATGTATTTGCCGGTACTGAAATCAGGCAGATTTCGACCCGCAGGGAAACTTACAGAAAATATGGTGTGAATGAAGAAAATGCAACTGATATTGACATCAACCCATTGGGCAATTTTCCTTCTCTTCCATTCAATTTTTCTACCAGAATACCACTAAACAATGCTCAGAACCAGACAATCGACAGGTATCTTTCTCTGTTCAGTAACCTCGGTTACAGTTATAAAGAAAGATACCAGTTTACAATTAGTGCCAGAAAAGATGCTTCCAATTTATTTGGTGTAAATGCCAATCAGCAAACTGTACCATTATGGTCCGCAGGAACCAACTGGCAGCTTCACAAAGAGCCCTGGTTTAAATTAGCATGGATCAATGCATTAAAAGTCAGGGCCACCTATGGTGTGAGTGGTAATATTGATAAATCTGCTACAGCATTTACTACCGCAGGTATTGGCATTTCGAGTGTATTCTCTCAGCCTACCGCTTTTTTAATTAACCCACCCAATCCTGAACTGGCCTGGGAGAAAATTTATATGCTGAACCTGGGCGTCGATTTCGCTGTATTAAAAAATCGTTTTTCCGGTAGCATTGAGTACTATCATAAAAATGGACGTAACCTGATTGGCGCCAGTCCTGTTGCACCACAGAGTGGTATCAGCCAGTTCAGACAAAATATTGCCGACCTGAGTACCACAGGTCTGGATGTAACACTGAATGCAACCATACTCCATAGTTTACTGAAATGGAATACACAGTTGTTGTTCAACTATAATAAAGATGAGATAAAACGTTACCTGGTTCGTCCGGGTCAGACCAAAGCCTATATCACCAATATCACATCAAACCCGCTGGAAGGAAAGCCATGGTCGGCGGTATTTGCTTATCCATTTGGCGGACTTGATCCCAGCAATGGTAACCCATTGGGTTGGTTATCTGGCTCTTCAAGCAGTAACTATACACGTCTCGTTACGCCTGCAGATATTAGTGAATTAAAATATTTCGGATCGGGTCGTCCTACTTTTTTTGGTGGATGGAGAAATGATTTCAACTATAAAAGCTGGTCATTATCTGTAAACATGGCATTCGCTGCAGGATATTATTTCAGAAGAAATTCAATCCATTATAACAATGCATTTAATGCATCCATGTCTGGCATTCCTGTTATGCATTCAGATTATCAACTCAGGTGGCGTAACCCGGGCGATGAATTATTGAGCAATATTCCATCCATTGTATATCCCGCTGTTCCGGCGCGCGATGAGTTCTATCAATATTCAACTATGCTGATTGAAAAAGGCGATCATATCCGTTTCAATGATGTAAGAATAAGTTGGGATGCTCCATTGAAAAAAAGAAACCGCTTATCCATACAGGCCTGCAGATTTTACGCGTATGTAAACAATATCGGTATTATCTGGAGGGCCAATAATGCTGGTATTGATCCTGATCAGGTTACAGGGTTCCCAACAGCACGCAGTTATGCGGTAGGTATGCAAATAGATTTTTAAACACTCATTCAATAAACATGAAAACATCTATTCTAAAACTCTTTTTTTATTACAGCCTGTTCTTATTGATGGGCTGCTCAAAAAATGAGTTTCTTGATAAAAAACACAATTCATCCATTATCATTCCTACAACGCTGGCAGAATTGAGAGCTATGTTAGATTATACACAGGTCTTTACCTTCTCTCCGGGTTTGGGAGAAATGGCTGCCGATGATTATTACCTGCTACCTGTTAACTGGCAGGCCATCGCATCGGTGGTTGAAAGAAACAGTTATACATGGGAGCCTGACCTATACAGCAATCAATTGTCTGTTGCCGACTGGTCACTTCCTTATCAACAGATATTGTATGCCAATATTGTGCTGGAGCAATTACAAAAAATAAAACCAGCCGGGTCTGAAGTACGTGAATGGGATGATATTAAGGGATCGGCTCTGTTTAAAAGAGCATTGGCTATGAGCAGTTTGGTTCAACATTTTTCCGCCGCTTTCGACAGCAGCACGATGAACACAGCAATGGGTATTCCTATCCGTCTCACTACAGATGTAAAATCTTATCAGCCAAGAAACAGCATCAAAGCATGTTATGATCAGATTTTTACTGATTTAGTGGAAGCTAGTCAACTCTTATCCCCTATCGTACCCGCTGTAATGAAAAACCGACCCAGTAAACCTGCTGCTTACGCATTACTTGCCAGAAATGCATTGTTTACCGGGCAGTACGAAAAAGCAAAAAATTATGCAGACAGTTCGTTACAACTGTATACTCACCTGACAGATTATAACAATATCAGTACAACTGCTGTAACACCTTTCGACCGTTCGCAGCCGGAGATACTGTATTACTGTCAGGCGATAACTCAGTACAGTATTTTACAAACCACTTCTACAACGGTATTTGCCGATACCAATTTGTATCGTTCATATGTCAACAATGATTTAAGAAGAGCTATTTTCTTTCGCACGATCAGTGGATCAAATATGGGTTTTAAAAGAGGTTATAGTGGAACCACTTTAGCTTTTACCGGTTTGGCAACAGATGAAATTTATTTAATTCGAGCTGAGTCGTTGGCCAGACTGGGACAAACCAATGCTGCATTAACTGATCTGAATACACTTTTGCAAAAAAGATGGCGAACCGGAACTTTCACACCCGTCATTGCGCTGAATGCAGCAGATGCGCTGAATAAAATCATCGCCGAAAGGAGAAAAGAACTGGTATGGAGAGGCTTACGCTGGCAGGATTTGAAGCGATTCAATAAGCAGGGTGCCAATCTTCGGTTACAAAGAATACTTGGTACAGACAACTACGTACTTGAACCTGGCAGTAATAAATACATTTTCCCCATTCCACAAGACGAGATTTCGCTGAGTGGCATTATTCAAAACCCCAGATAAACAATACAAATGAAAACAATACAATTAATCATCATAGCGCTTTCAGTAAGCAGTTTTTGTGGTGCTCAAAAAACATATTCGAGCAAAAAAGCCGTTATTACCGGTAAGATTTTGGTTTCACCCAATGATACCCTGATCATTACTTATTACCCTTACAAATTTGGAAATACACAAGTAGGCGGTATCGTAACAAAGCATGCAAACAATGATGGTAGTTTCCGGCTTGAAATAGCAAACATGGAGCATCCATACTACTTTTCTATTGGATCGGTTAAAGAACGTGGTATATTACTCGATGATCATTTACTTGAACCCGGTGATAGTCTGATGATTACCAGCAATATACAAACCATTGAAAATGACAAAACCCCAAATGAGCCATTGTTTAGCATAACCGGACATAATGCTGATAAAAACCAGCTGCTTGATATTTTTAATTTTGCCTATCGAAGATTTAAAATATCAGGTCTGGCCGTAAGTATTATAAATAAATATACAAATCTAAGAGAAGCACTGCCTGTTCTACAAAAAAATGGTGAGCGATACAAACAGTATTGGGATAGCCTGCAAACTGCAAACCATTTTTCAATACCTAATACAACCAAAGCACATTTATTGCGTGACCTGGAAATTCGTAATATCACCGGGTTACTAAACGTGTATAGCCACTTGTATGAAAAATATACTGGCAAGGAAGCATCAACTACCGCTTTGCAGCAACTTCAAACGGATTATAAAGAAACAGTAATACCCTTGGTAAACAAACTGATGCAAAACTATGATTATGCTACCATTTCACCTGATTTTGCAGATATGGCTGTTCGTAAAATATTGATAGATACGAGAATTGAACATAGCGGAGAAAAAATGATCAGTAGTGTAAAATACTTAGATGCACTGCTGTTATGGACTACCCCATTGAGAGAATTCGTTATAACAGGATTAATGGCGGTCACATATACTTACACTGTTAGTATAAAAGATACCTGGGAAATATTTCCTGCTTTAGATACCCTGGTGAGAAAGCCAGCTTTAAAAGCTTTGATACAGGATTTTAAACAGCTTTATACCAGAGGACAGTCAGTAGCACCATTCTTCTTAACAGGTAAGAATAACGAAGTCATCAGTATCAGCGATTATAAGGATAAAGTTGTAGTACTTGATTTTTGGTTCACTGGTTGCAGAGGTTGTATGATATTGGCTCATTCTTTAAAAATGGCCAAGAAACGTTTGGCAGATGATACTGATATTGTTTTCATAAGTGTTTCCATAGATAAGGATAAAAATACCTGGCTAAAAAGTGTATCGGAAGAAAAATATACCCATGCCGATTTTATCAATACTTATACCGGTGGTGATGGAATGGATCACCCTTTAATTAAACGCTATAGTATAACTGCTTATCCTCGACTTATTATCATCGGTAAAAACAATAAACTGGCAACTGCCAATCCACATATACCAAATAGCCTTGAAGAAGTTGATATACTGGTGCAAAATATTTTAGAAGCTAAGAAATAAAAGAGAGGGGCATCGGCCCCTCTCTTTTATTTACTCCATAATTTTACTGAATTCTTCATCGGGAGATAAGCCAGGTAAAGGGTTACCATTTGGCGCATCATACAAACAGTAAGTACCTCCGGGATCACATCTAAAGGTGCGGCCAATATCTTCCACATTCACCTCGTGCCATTGTACCCCGTCAAAACCATAAGCCACCTGTTGTTTTACAGGTTTAACAGTGGTAAAAGCGCTGGCCACTCCTACCAGGAGTGCTGCCATCAGAAAAACTGAGATCTTTTTCATAAATCTTGTATTAAAATGATTAAATGATTGCCTACTCGTTTATACAGGTTTTCGGCTTTCCCTGTTCATGCATGAATATGTTTGTGCAGACGTATGGCTGCAATACTGACCAACAGAAAAAAAACATTAAATACCAGATGCTCCTTCCAACCCAATAATTCAATGACGCCTCCGCAGGAACAGGGAATACGGCCAAACAGGCCGAGTAACACGGCCAGTACATAACCAGTGAATAAAACCATTAATAACAATGAGAAGTATAAACCCGGTAAACGGGTGGTATTGATTACCAATAAGATAACGGTAATCATTTCTGCCGCAGGCAATGTATAGGCCAGGAAATCATTCACAGTTCTTGAGAAGGGTTGGTTGCGCATAGCATAGAGATGCGATTCCATATTAAGCCATTTACTAAAGGCTGTATATGTAAATAATAGAATCAGCAAAAAACAAAACAGGGAATAGACCTTGGCTTTCATGGAACCAAACTACTTCTGCTAGAGTATGAGTGTTGCAGTAAGTTGTATGCAACTATCAGTCGGGTTTCCCCCGGCGCATCTGAGCGGGTGTCTGGTTGTAAAACTTTTTGAAGGCGATGGAGAAATTAGTGGTGCTTCTATAACCGGTCTTTTTAGCAATCAGTTTCAATGGTAAATCACTGGTTATCAATAGTGTTTTGGCTAGTTCCATTCGCCTGCTCAAATAATAGCTATAAATAGTTTGACCGAATAAAGATTTAAAACCTGTGGTCAACTTTTGTCTATTCATTCCACTATAAACAGCCAAGGCTTCAATGCTATGATGTTGCTTTAAATCGCTTTCGATCAATACACTCACTTTATACAAGATCTCCAGTTCATTATTTCTAAATCGTTCCGATAAAAAGTTATTTTTAGTAATCTCCTCTTCCGTTATTTTAAATATACTTCGAATCAATTTTTCATGAAATGGCCTTGGTTGTGGGAAATAAGATGTTTGTGTTAACTGTAAAACAAGGTCCATCATTAAAGCAGAAGCTATTAATGGCTGCTGTAATTGCTCTGTTGGCAAGGAAAGAGTATGATTATCTTTTGTAATCATCAACAACTGGTTCATTTTTCCTGGTACCTGTAAAGGAATGAATTGTAAACTATCTGAAAACAAGAGATGGTATTGGTTGGCCTTTAAAACTACGGGATGTAATCGATCAATTATCTGCCATTGTCCTTCTATGCAATAAGAAAAACAATACTGAGTTTTATGAACACGCAATTCTATTCTTTCAGCCGATTGAAGAAATATTCGGACTAGTATTATGAAAAAAGTATTTATCGAAATATGTTCTATCAGAATAATGCCAGCTTTTCCCTCCCATGTGGCAATAGTACTACCCTTGATGCGAACAAGTTCCCATCCGGCAGGCACTTCTGAGGTTAGCTCAATTCGACGATAGTTTAATGTAACCAGCATAAACCAATAAACTAAAACTACCCTGAAGTGAAACGCTACCCACTTAGTGTGCTTGAAATAGAGTATTTACCACCGGAAATCAAGTATTTCCCACCTTTCCAGTAGCCACCATCAACCATAGTTTGCATTCAAAACCAAAAACTATGATTCAGCATCAAATTACGCTGGCCCAGGCCATTAATTACACCACCCGTTTCCGTGAAAATCCTGGTGAGGATATGCCTTACTCGGAGACCTATTTAGCGAGCTCAGTAAAAGTATTACTAGAGCAAGACGGATGTCATTCTTTTCGTATATATTTGGGAAGAAAAGCGGATAACCGTATCTGTAGCATACTAGTTGCTGTAGATGAAAACGGGCAGGATATTCTCCCCATAAATAACCCTGCATTATTGACGGATGAAGAAGGAATAATTCTTGAAGATGCGTTCCAATGTCCCCCAATCTGTCCACCGCCCTCTCCTTTAAATGGATAGGAATGAACTATTTTTTATTTACAATGATATCAGCTCTGTCTATTGCATTGCCATGCATAACAGGGCTGTATCGCTATAAACAGCTCTCAAACGGTCGTTATTTACCTCTCCTTGTATTACTCTTTACAGGTTTCTTAAATGAGTGTTTAAGTTTTGCAATGATCAGATGGCATCAGTCGAATCTGATTAATGCAAATATGTATACACTAATTGAATACCTTTTATACTTCTGGTTGTTCTATAAAATCAGTTACCAGTCAAGAATCTTTGTTATCACAGGATTATCTGGGGGTACATTTATATGGATTACCGATAATTTAGTATTACATAGCTTAACAACCAGTAATTCATTATTCAGGATAATGGCTTCGGTTGTAATCATTTGGTTTAGTATTGATAAATTATCACAATTAACTTTTAACGGCGCCACAGATAAGTTTAAGAGATCTGATCTACTACTTTGCTTTTCGCTATTAGCCTATTTTACATTCAGGGGCTTTATACATATTTTCAAACAATTTTCGATTGGTCATACGCCTGCCTTTCAAATCCATCTCTGGATTATTTTATGTGTATTAAACATCCTTGTTAATATTTCACTTTGTATCACTATTTTATGGATACCCAAACAACAACCAACTATACCGTACTCTTAGCTAGTCTGATCTTTCTTACGATTCTTTTGGCGATGTTTATGTTCGCATTATTTCGTCAATACCGCTTTCGTCTTAAAGAATATGACTGGCAGTTGACCCGTGAAGTTGAGCTTATTGATAGTGAAAGAAAAAGAATACACATTGATCTGCATGATGAAATTGGTGCTGGCCTTGCCTCCATCAGTATACTGGTTCAGCAGCAAACAGTTCATGATAGCAGTACCCACAAAAAAGTGTTGAAGCAGGTACAGAACATGCGATCAAAAATAAGAGAGATTGCATACAACTGTATTCCCCCTTCCCTCGATACACTTGGCTTAAAAACAACACTTATTGAATTACTGGTTGAAATAAATGCCATTCACAAAATAAAGGTAAAATCAACCCTGGAATTCGATGACCGAAACTTTATTCCTCAAAAAACAATTCATATATACAGAATTATAAAGGAAATTTTAACCAACACACTTAAGCATGCTTCATGTACTTCTATTAGCTGTAGTATGCAAATACAGCAAAAAACTCTTGTTCTTTCAATTAGCGATAACGGTACAGGTTTTAATACTGAAAACAAAAACCGGATGAGTAAAGGAGCTGGTTTATCACACATTTATTCAAGAGCCCGACTTTTACGGGCAACCATAGCTGTTTCCAGTAGCTATAGCAAAGGTACCAGTTATGAAATTTATATACCGCTCGAATCACTTTTAAATCAACAGGATGATGAATAGCCAGATACGTATATTGATTGCTGACGATCATGAACTTTACCTGGAAGGCATTAAAGGGTTTTTCATGAAGAACGAAGTGTATCATATTGTAGGAGAAGCATCAAACGGAGAAGAGTTGGTAAGGAAAGCAAAAACACTTGACCCCCATGTTATACTAACCGATCTCCGAATGCCACTACTCGAGGGTTCTCTCGCTATCGAAAAAATAATACAATGGAAGCCTTCTGTCAAATGCGTGGTGCTAACCAATTACGAAAACGATGTTTCCATTATTGAGGCCTTAGAGGCGGGAGCCATAGGCTACATCACGAAAAACATGCCTAAATCGGAATTGTTTACCGCTCTTGAGCAGGTTTGTAAAGGCTATCCTTACTACTGCAGAACCACCAATACCAAAATGATCAGGCTGTTGGGGCGCAGTCATTTTAACCCATACAAACACGAGCAATCCATTATTTTTTCTGACCAGGAATTAAAAATCATTCACATGATTTGCCTCGAGAAAACAAATGAAGAAATTGCAAAAACTTTATGTCTCAGCAGAAGAACCATTGAAAACAACCGTGCACAGATTTATAAAAAAATGCAGGTTAAAACATCAGCAGGTGTGGCCATTTATTCATTAAAAAACGGGCTGTTTAGTTTTGAGGAATAACACTATAAAAATTATTCCGAAGCCGGTAATGGTATATCGCGTTTCAGCATACTGTTTCGGTTGGCAATATGCCATGTGGTACGAAAAATAAAACGGCTCCGTTTTGCCAGCAGATTAAAATTTATTTTATCAACCGTATCGGTGGTTTTGTGGTAATCGGCTTTCATCATACCATCGAAAAAAAACAATACCGGCACCCCGTTTTTGGCAAAATTATAATGATCGCTCCGGTAAAAAATCTGCTCGGGGTCGTTAGGGTTGTCATATGCACTGTCAAGCACTAATTTTTCAGACTGCTCATTGGCTTCTGCACAAATCAGCGGAAGCTCAGAACTCATTTTATTGCGCCCGATTACGTATACATAATTGAGGGTATCGGGTGTGGTTCTTTCTGTATCAACCCTTCCTATCATATCAATATTCAGGTTGGCCGATACCTTATCGAGTGGCACAGTGGGGTTCAGGGCAAATACTTCGGAGCCCAGTAAACCTTCCTCTTCGCCGCTAAATGCTATAAATACCAAAGTTCTTCTGGGTCTTATGCCTTTTTTAGCTGCAGCTGCAAATGCCTCTGCCAGCTGTATAACAGATACGGTACCCGAACCATCGTCATCGGCTCCATAGTAAATATCATTACCCGCCATTCCCATATGATCGTAATGTGCCGAAAGAATGATGTACTCATTTTTTTTATCGGTTCCGGGAAGCATGCCTATTACATTGCTGCTTACCAGGTTTACCGTTTCTTTTTTAAACTTTACATGCATTCCGGCTCGGTATATACCTTTCTGCAACCTGCTTAAAGCTGCAAAATCGAGCACCGTATTACTACCCAGTAATGCCGATGCCAGTGCCTCCGAAATAAAGCCTACCATATAGGAAGTACTATCTCTTGGACGGGGATTAAAAGTTAACTCCCCTGTTTCCGAAATTTCGGTTCTTTTAAGTCCGGGTTGTTTTACGGTTAGCAGACCTGTAACACCCTGAAGAAAAGCGATGTCCTGCTGTTCAGTTATTCCGCTTTTTTTGCTGTTGTCGCTTTCTGCTTTTTCGAGTATGATGACCGTTTTACCCTTTACATCAAAACCCTTGTAATCATCCAGCGTTCCATAACCCAAAAAAATAAACTCGCCATAATAAAAGCTTCCATTACCCAATGAGGATGCATAGAATTTATAATCGGTATCCCATTGAAAATTTTTACCGTTTACCGTGAGCGTCTTATCGGTTACTTTGTGCTGAAAAATATTAAATTTTTGCTGGAAGCTTTTTCCCATACCGGGCTGCAAACCCGCTGCTTTAAATTTGGATTCTATATAAGCGGCTGCCTTTTTCTGACCGGCCAAACCTGTTCTCCTGCCTTCCATTTCGGCACCTGCAATCACTGATAATTTTTCTTTTAAAGCTTTGCTGGTAACCAAATTCATAAATGGAGCAGGATCCTGTTGCTGATTTGCTTTAGCAGTCAATTGACCATACATTAATAAACCCAAACAGATTATTTTTTTCATACAACGCATTGGATAAATGTATAATAAACGTACAAAAAAAGATAGCAAAATACTGTTGCTGTCAAAAAATGTCAGACGAGTGCAGATACTCATGTAACAAACTGACAATCGAAATTCAACAAACAAGCCCTATTCACCCTTTGCACACGCTGATTTTCGCCCCTGTCCTTATTCACATTTTTCTATCGGAGCTATGTCAAATCTTTAGGTTACTAAAACTGAACCCAATGAAAGAAAGATCTATACTCTTTATCTTATTTTTCTGCCTGTGCATGCACAGTTATTCTCAATCCGGTACTGCTGTTGCTGGTACCATACAGGATGAGCAGGGAAAAAATATAGCTTCTGCCACCATTTCCTTATTACAGCAAAAAGATTCCTCACTGGTAAAACTGGCCGTGAGCAATGAAAATGGCCAGTACGAATTTGTAAACATCAAACCCGGCAGGTACCTTTTATCGGTGGTACTCGTAGGGTATGGTAAAAAATGGTCTTCCTCATTTGTTGTGAATACAGAAGCCGTTACCGTTCCGGCTATCTCCCTCCAACCCTCGGCTCGTAATATGAATGAGGTTACTGTTACAGCGCGTAAACCATTTGTAGAAACAAAAATCGACAGAACCGTTATCAATGTAGAAGCTTCGCCTACCAGTGCTGGTTCGAGTGCATTGGAAATACTGGAAAAATCACCAGGTGTGAGTGTAAGTAATGAAGGCAATATAAGTCTGCGTGGTAAAGCTGGTGTTATTGTGATGCTCGATGGTAAACCCACTTATATGTCGGCTAGCGACCTTGCTAACCTGTTACGTAATATGCCTGCGACAGAGCTGGATGTGGTTGAAATTATGACCAACCCTTCAGCCCGCTATGATGCAGCCGGCAATTCGGGCATCATCAATATTAAAACCAAAAAAGGGCGCAGTAATGGTTTCAACGGCACCCTTACACTTGGTGCAACAGCTTCTTTGTTCAAACCTGAAAATGCATTGTATGTAATTCCCAAATCACAGAACAGTTTTAACTTCAATTACAAACACAATAAGATCAATTTCTTTGGCAGTTACCTGCCCAATTTTTTCCGTGGCCGGCAAACCCTTAGCATTGAACGCAATTTTTATGATGCCATGGGTAATAAAGATGGCTCTTCTGATCTGGTTACCCGTTTTCGTTTGGGGAATTTTAATCAGACCCTGCGTTTGGGATTAGATTATCAACCGAATAAGAAAAATATTTTTGGTGTTGTTATGAGTGGCTTTGCTTTTGAAGGACGACCTACCCCTACCAGTTCATCTGTTATCAAAGACAATAACGGCAACATACTATCTACACTTTTATCGAACACTAAAAATATTTCCAGTTTCAAAAATTTTACCGGCAACCTTAACTGGAAACACAATTTCGATTCTACCGGCAAAGAATTAACAACAGATATAGACTATGTAGTGTACAACAATACATCCGATCTGTTGCTGACTACTGATGTGTACAACAGCAATGGTAGTCCCGTTGGATCAAGCATTCTGTTAAACGGACATCTTCCTTCCGCTATCAATATCTGGTCATTCAAATCAGATTATGTACAGCCTTACAAAAACGGTCGTTTTGAAGCGGGCGTAAAGAGTAGTATTGTTGAGAATGATAATGAAGTGAATTACACGCGCCAGTTACCCGACAAAAGCTGGATAGCAGATAATCGTTCCAATCATTTTATTTACCGGGAAAACATCAATGCCATATATGTAAATGCCAATAAGCAATGGGGTAAATGGAGTATTCAAACGGGGTTGCGACTGGAAAATACCATTGCGAAGGGACGCCAGGTTTCAAATGATTCAAGCTTTAAAAGAAATTTCACCAACCTGTTTCCAAGTGTATTTATCAGTTATGCATTTAATAAACAAAACCAGGTTACCGCTTCTTACAGCAGACGTATAACAAGACCTAATTACCAGGACCTGAATCCGTTTACATTCTTTCTCGATTCATTAACCTACAGGGTGGGTAATCCTTACCTGTTACCACAGTTTACACATAATGCAGAGCTGAGTTATGCATTCAAATCGAAATTCATTTTTACACTGGCTGTTAATACCACAAATAATGTGATTTCGCAGATATTGCGACAGAGTTCAACGGATAAGATTACCTATAATACTTCTGAAAACATTGCCAAATTCGACAACGTAAGTCTTTCCATTACTGCACCCGCCAGGTTTAGTGCATGGTGGAATGCCAATTTCTTTGCCACTGTTTTCAATAATCATTATAAAGGGGTTTACAATAACGATCCGATCGATATTTCGTTTACCTCTTTCAACATGAATATTACCAACAGTTTTGTGCTGAGCAAAGCCAAAGGATGGAATGCAGAACTCAGTGGTTTCTACCGCCATAAAACCGTTGACCAACTGGCTGTTTTTAATCCGGTATATTTAATGAGTATCGGATTGCAAAAACAGGTGATGCAGGGAAAGGGCACGCTCCGAATGAATATTCGTGACCCTTTTGCATGGCAAAAATTCAGGGCCACCACAAAATATAGTGATGTTGATGTAAAAACTCTTGCCATACCCGATGCCAGACAGGTTACGGTAACTTTTGCTTATCGCTTTGGAAAAAATACCCCCGGTTCACAACCCCGTCGCAGAACCAGCGGCTCTCAGGAAGAGCAGAGCCGCGTGGGTGGCGGGAACTAAGCTTTTGCTGGTCTCGGATCAATAAAAGCGTACGCATATCTCTTCCAACCCTATAAAAAATCCTCCTGTCAACAGACGGAGGATTTTTTGTTTTACCACACTCGTTCTTGTTATCAACCGACGTCACGGATGGATTCGAACCATCGTAAGAGGTTTTGCAGACCCTGACCTATCCACTCGGCCACGTGACTATTTAGTAGTTCGTTTTTCTTTTAACAAGATTTTTTTCAGGATCAAAGATAGTTATTTATATTTGTCTACCAAATTAGTAGACTTTATTGTATGAAAAAGATTATAGCTGGCATTGTAGGTTTCTTTGTATTGATGGTAGTGGTTCCCGGAATAAGCTTTGCAACAGTTACACCGCTTTATTATCCTGTTGGCAATAAAGACACTGCTGCTGTGAATAAATTATATCCTGAAATTATTACAGGTAAATGGCGGGGTGTTTTTAGTATTCGACCGGGAGTCGATATTCCTTTTCATTTTGAGGTAGAGCCTGGTGGAGCTGTTTATTTATTAAACGGAGAAGAAAAATTTCCTGCAGGTAGTTTCAAAATAACTGATGATTCACTGTTTATCCCTTTCCCGCTATTTGAAAATGAACTGGCATTGAGTTATGAGGGCAATCTCTTAAAAGGTGTTTTACGAAAACAGAACTTAAAAGGTAACACAACACCGGTTAAAGCAGAAAAAGGTATCACAGATCGTTTCTATGAAACAGGATCCTCTCCAGTAAAAGATATCAGCGGTAAGTATGATGTAGTGTTTGGCAGTGAAGAAACTAAAAAAGAAAAAGCTGTAGGCATTTTTCAGCAGAAAGGAAATAGGGTTACAGCTACTTTTCTGCGGATCACAGGTGATTCCCGTTTCCTGGAGGGAACTATTGAAGACAACCAGGTACAACTGTCTTCCTTTATTGGCTCTTCTCCTTCCTATTATAAAGCAACCATTCAGGCTGATGGCAGTTTAAAAGGAGAGAATGTAAATGCAAGAGCTGCGGTTCCATTTCTGGCTTCGCTGAATCCTGACGCAGCTTTACCAGATGCATATTCGCTTACCAAACTCAAAGAAACAGGCTCCAGTTTCAGTTTTAGTTTCCCCGATGCCGATGGTAAAATGATCAACACCACAGATAGCAGGTTTATTGGTAAACCATTAATTGTAACCATTGGTGGAACATGGTGCCCCAATTGTATGGATGAAGCCAACTTCCTGGGACCCTGGTACGAAAAGAACAAAGACCGTGGCATAGAAGTCATTGCATTGCAATATGAAAGACAAACCGATGCCCCATATATCAAAAAAACATTTGATCGATTTAAAAAACAATATGGATTGAAATATACACTTCTGGTAGGTGGTACCGCCGACAAAGAGGTTGTAACAGCATCATTACCTGCTTTGCAGAATTTTATCTCATTCCCTACAACCATTTTTATTGATAGGAATGGCAAAGTGTCAAAAATTCATACCGGATTTTCAGGTCCTGCAACCGGTGAACATTATGATGCATTCATTAAAAATTTCAATGCAGAAGTTGACCGCTTACTGGCGGCTTCCAAATAAATACATAGGAATTTGAGTGATATAAATAATCCTAATACATCTAAAGGCCCTGCACCTGAAGCGGGGTCTTTTCTGTACTAACCAAGCCTGTTCAGCTTTTTTATTGAGAAGCCTGCAATTTGACCTGATTCACTAAAAGGGTGATAATCATCAATTTACGCGTTCGTCATGACTAGTATTTTCCCCTTTTTATAGAATTTTTCACAATCCAGGGTCTACATGGCCTTATTCTTGCGTGTCTGTATATAAGCTAAACATTTTACCATGCATCACTACACTCTACAGACACGCTTTGTTAGCCAGGAATCGGAAGGCAATAAATTATTAAATGTGCTCACCAACATTTACAATAAGATTGCCTACGCGCATGGCTGTCATCTTTACCTGATTAACCAGGATACGGAGAATACCAATCATATTTTAGTTACCGAATTATGGGATTCGCCCGAAAGTCATGCCATATCCCAAACACTCGATGGCTGTAAAGAACTAATGTCGCAAGCCACCCCGCTATTGGCCACTGAACCGGAAACAAAAGTGTTGAAAGCGGTTGCGGGAAAAGGGTTGTTGTAATAACCAACAGAGAAATGTCGAATATCCAATGTTGAAATAAGTTTCCTCTCGACATTGGATATTCGACATTTCTCTGTTTCTCTGTTTCTTATCTTTGCCCTCAGATGGGACAGAAAAAATTAATACGGTTTGAGGCCATTAGAGGATTCGACAATGTGCTGGAATATCCTGAAAACATGCAGGGCAAATGGAAGGATTTTTTTAAAAATGAAAATCCGTTAACGCTTGAGCTGGCCTGTGGTAAAGGAGAATATGCGGTAGGTCTCGGACGCATGTACAGTAACCGTAATTTTATTGGAATTGATATCAAAGGCAACAGGATATGGCGTGGGGCCAAAACAGCTTTGGATGAAGGTTTAACCCATGTGGCTTTTATACGGTCGCATATGGATAAAATCACCAACTATTTTGCCCCTGGAGAGGTATCAGAAATATGGATCACTTTCCCCGATCCGCAACTACGAATTTCCCGCGCTAAGAAAAGACTTACACATCCAAAATTTCTTCGTCTCTACCAACAGATTCTCTCAAAAGACGGACTGGTACATTTAAAAACCGACAGTCCCGATCTGTATCATTTTACATTACAGGTAATCGAACTTTACGGATTGGAGCTTGTTGAACAATCAGATAATATACATTTACAGGCATCTATTAAACCTGAATTGCTCATTAAAACACATTATGAGGGATTGGATATTGCACAAAGTAACCGCATCCATTATCTCTGTTTCAGACTAAACAAAAATTTGCCGGTTGAAACCGATGAAATTCTTAAACAAAGCCTCCGTGAACCATCCATTGATTGAGGGCAAAGATTTTTATTATGACGAGCATGGCTATGTGGTGTTTACAGAAGCTTACCATATTGCCAAAGGGTATTGCTGTGGACATGGCTGCCGGCATTGTCCATTCGATTATGAATCTGTTCCTGAGCCCCGCAGGTCGGAGTTGGTTGAAAAGAAACAAAAAGCTGCCGCAGCAAAATCGTAAATTGCCTGTATAAAATTTTTACAGGTGCCTCCCAAAAAAATCACAGAAAAACCACGCACTGTTTTACCCGGTGGTGGCAAAGATATTTCTTTTTTTGAACAGGTATATGATGTGGTACGACTGATACCAAAAGGACGTGTTAGTTCTTATGGTGCCATTGCTGCATATCTCGGTACAAAAATGAGTGCACGCATGGTAGGCTGGGCCATGAATGGGTCTTTTCATGTAAAACCAAAAGTACCTGCACATCGCGTGGTGAACAGAAACGGCATGCTCAGCGGCAAAGCACATTTTGCCACACCTACCATGATGGAGGAATTACTCGCTAAAGAAAAAATAAAAGTAAAGGATGACCAGGTGGTAGACTTCGATAAAAAATTCTGGGACCCCGGAGAGAATTTGGAAATTTGAAAATGTGCTAATTTGGAAATAAAAGGGGAATTAAATTTTTAAATTTGCACATTTTCAAATTTTCAAATTAACTATAATAAGGGCTGATCATGAGATACACAATCGGGCCTGTTACAGCCACATAAAACCATAATGGCCAGGTTATTTTGGCAATTTTCCGGTGTTGTGCATATTCGCCGGTAAGTCCACGATAAGCAGTAAATAAAATAAAAGGCAAGATGATGGCTGCCAGAAAGATATGGGTAATGAGGATAATGAAATACACTATTCTTATTCCACCTGCAGCAAGCTTTTCTGCTTCGGTTACTATTCCATCATAGTCTGTGTCACCAAACTTTGCTTCTCCGGCCAGTAAATGATGAAGAATATAGGACACAAGAAACGCAACTGATAACAATAGCGCTGCCATCATAATGCGTTTATGCTGTCTGTATTTTTTTTGTTTTACCGCTACCAATGCCGCAACGAGCAACACGGCTATCACTGCATTAATAACTGCATTGATCTTTGCGAAAATATGTACATCAAAATTCAGGTCTATATCGAGTTTTATTTTCCCGAGTGCTACCACTGCGGTGAATACCACTACTGAAAAAATACCGATGAGCCAACGGGCCTGTTTGTCGTTTTTGGGGAGTGAGGGTTCGAGCATGTTTATTATCATTTATTGCCACTGAAAACACAGAAGTTCACAGAAAAGTTGATATACTATCCATTTATTTTTCTTCGCTTACGCATGTATAATACAAAGAAGATAACAAGCATAACGATGATAAGCCATAACCAGCTCAGATCAATGATCTGCATGAATACCGTGCTTTTCTTCTTTTCATCTTTCTCCAGCATCAGTAAGCCAATATCGCGGGCGAGTTTTGACAATGAGGAAGAATCGAGACCATTGTAATATCCTCTTACATAACGATCCTTGTCAAGTAATACAAAGCGGGTTGTATGCACAAAATCGGGACTCATGGGTTCTTCGCTGAACTTGTCTACTTTCAACTCTTCAAACGCAAAGCGGTAGATAGAATCTTTGTTACCCGTAAGCATCCACCAGTTGTCATGGTTTACACCGAAGCGATCTGCATAATCTTTAATGATATTCACAGAGTCATGTTCCGGATCAACAGTAAAAGAAACAAACTGTACAATGGATGTGTCGACCTTCTTTCTGATATCACCTCCTTTCAGAAATGACTGCTGAAGTTTCGCCATATTGCGTGTTAGTCCGGGACATATACTTCTGCAACTGGTAAAGAAGAAATCGACAACCATGATTTTCCCCTGTTTATCATAGAGGCTCACGGTGTCTCCCAACTGGTTCTGTAAGGTAATATTGGCTGTTTTGTGCCATATACTGTCTGTTACCATTTTACCTTTCTCTACCCGTGTAACTACGGTATCGAGCAGGTATTTGCGTGGCATATCTACTGCATGTTCGCTGGAAAATTTGAGTACGAGGTAGCAAAACACCGGAATGAATACGGCCACCATTAAACCCAGTATCGCTTTCTTATTCATATTCGGAGAGTATAAAAAAACCATCGCCACATAAGCGATGGTTTCCGGTTAATATGTTAAACAGTACTTATAATTAGTGTTTGTTCTCCACCGCTTCTTTGGTCTCATGTGTTGTATCGGTATGCGTACCGGTAGCAGCACCATGCGCACCATGTTCTTTCTTCTCTACCTTAATAGTGCTCTGCTCCTTGAAATAAGGATCGTAGGTATTACGCAGGTTTCTGAATGAGTTACCATCTGCAAGGAAAGCAATGATGAACCAGATGAATAATGCCAATGGCACTACGATGGTCATGATAAGGTTTTTGATTTCATGTTTCAGGTGCATGAAATAACCTACAATGTAAAATGCTTTTGCCAGCATCAGAATAATGATGGCTCCTTTGATGGCAAGACGTAAACCTTCGCTTTCCATACCAATCATCCAGAAACCGAGTACCAGTTCTATGATGGTTAATACAGAGAGGATGATGGTTACTTTTTTGATTTCGCTGGTACCACCGCCGTGTGTTTCTTCGTGACCTACTGTATGTGACATATCAATATCTTAATTAAATGAATGAATGTTGATTAAACCAGGTAAAAACAGGTGAATACAAATACCCATACCAGATCTACAAAGTGCCAGTATAACCCAGCTTTTTCGATCATCAGGTAATGTCCGCGCTGTTCAAACTTATCCATCAGTGTCATGATCAGCATCACTATATTGATGATTACACCAGAGAATACGTGGAAACCATGGAAACCTGTGATGGTAAAGAAGTAATTGGTAAAGTTGGTTGATGAAGCGGTTCCGTCAGCATTCAGGAAAGGGTTACTACCCCACCATGCACCTTCATGGTGTAAGTGGTTCCACTCCCATGCCTGGCAACCCAGGAAGGCAATACCGCCGATAATGGTCCAGACCAGGTTTTTAACCACTCCTTTCTTATCCATGTTATGTCCGGCATGTACGGCCAGTACCATGGTTACAGAACTGATGATGAGGATGAACGTCATGATACTAACGAAAACCAGTGGTGCATTCATTCCTTCGGGTGCAAAAGGGAAGCTTTTAAAAACTTCGTTAGGGTCAGGCCATCCATTGGTTGAAAAACGGATGGTACCGTATGAGATCAGGAATGCACCAAATGTGAAGGCATCACTCATGAGGAAGTACCACATCATTAATTTGCCGTACTCTACATTGAAGGGACTCTTTCCGCCACCCCACAATTTGGTTGTTGTTGCAGTTGTTGTCGTTGCCATGATCGTTCTAAAAATTTCGTTACAAAAATATTGGCTGTTGTTCAAAAAAGCAGCATAAAACCTAACTTTTTCTTCAACTATCCGATCCAGTTATAAAAGATGAAAAGATAAATCCAGAGCACATCTACAAAGTGCCAGTATGTGCCCACTACTTCTACCGGAACACTGCTGTATGTCTTTGTTTTGCTGCTGTATGCACGTATAAACATCACCAGCAATGCGATTACACCTCCAAGAACGTGCAACATATGTAAGCCCGTAATAACGAGCAGGAATGATGCTGCTGAATTGCTTTTGGGGCCCACCAGTGCAATATTGTTGGCTTCCAGGTTTACAAAACCAAGGTATTGCAGTACAATGAACAGTACGCCCAATGCCGCTGTAAGCGTAATAAGACTACGGTAACGCCCCATCTCTCTGGCTTTGAAAGCTTTTGCAGACAGATGCATGGTTACACTACTGATCAGTATTACTACAGTAGAATACCAGAATACCATTGGCAGGTCAAATTCCAGCCAGCTACTCTGGTTCTTTTTCACAATATAAGCACTCGTTAATCCAGCGAATGCCATCACAATACTTCCCATCGCCACCCACATGGTAAACTTGTGGGGGTGAATGCGTTTGGGTTCATTGGTCTGCACACTTGTCATCATCGCATTTTATTTAGTGAGTAGTGAATAGTTAGTAGTGAGTAAAACTGCACACTGCCATCACCAATCATCATTTTCAAATTCACAAATTTCCAAATTACCTGATCTTATCTGCCAGTAATGCAAGCAACACGATCGGTAAATAGATATAGCTGCTGAACATTACCCTTCTTGCTGCTTTTACATCCATATCGCGGTATAAACGCAGGCTTTGTATCACCATGGCAATATTGGCCGCGATCAGTATCCACATACTTGTTTCTCCAGTCAGTCCAAAATAATACGGCAATATGCCTACCGGTATCATCAGCACAGAGTACATCACTGCCTGCAATGCGGTGAATTTTGTTGGTCCAAGATCCGATGGCAGCAGTTTAAATCCTGCTTTGCTGTAATCGCTGTGTGCCACCCAGGCAATGGCCCAGAAATGTGGGAACTGCCAGAGAAACTGTATACCAAACAATATCCAGCCGCCTGCACTGAAATCATCATTACCTGCCACCCAGCCAATTAAACAAGGCAATGCCCCCGGAAATGCACCTACCAATACAGCGATTGAATTGATTTTTTTCAACGGTGTATAGATATATGCATAGAGAAACAAACTGAAGGCCGATAACAATGCCGATGAGAGGTTAAAGAAATACCACATCATGATTACACCCAGTAAGCCTGCAATCAAAGCAAACAGATAGGCTTCCTGTTGTTTCATCCTGCCATTGGCCACCGGTCTTTTACCGGTGCGTTTCATCATGGCATCGGTATCTTTTTCAACCGCCTGGTTAATGGCATTGGCACTTCCTGTTACCAACATACCCGCAATAAAAAGAACTACAATCATCCCCAGGTCATACTCCACCACTTTGGGTGCCAGCAGATAACAAACCACACATGAAAAAACCACTGTAAAACTCAACGTGAATTTGATGAGTTGAAAATAGTCTTTCACTTTGGCTGCTACCGAATACGATGCGGAATCCTTTGTATCTGCTGTCATGTAATCTTATTAGTCTTCACAATATCCAACCCCCAACGCAGGAATAAATACCCTTCTTTTTCCGTGTTTCTTATTCCCTATTCCTTATTTCTTATTCTTCCCAGCTTTCCAAGTCTAAAAACAATGCTCCCGATCTGTTCGGGAGCATTGACATTATTCAAATCCTGTAACTGTTACCAGTTGTACAGGATAGTTAATCAATTAATGATGATCACTTTCATCTGCTCCCACCGGTGTTGTTTGCGGAATAAATTCCTTACCATCTTTACCGTAGTCATATGCCCAACGGTATACTTCCGGAATTTCACCTACCCAGTTACCATGACCAGGATGAATAGGTGTAGTCCACTCCAGTGTGGTAGAACCCCATGGATTCAGAGTAGTTACTTTTCTTCCTTTGAAAATAGAATAGAAGAAGTTAAACAGGAACAGGAACTGTACCGCAAATACAATCATGGCTACTGTACTGATAAACCTGTTCAGTTCAACAAACTGTTTGAAGCTTTCCCAGATGCTGTAATCATAATAACGACGTGGCATACCGGCTAACCCTTCATAGTGCATAGGCCAGAAAATGAGGTAAGCTCCTGCCAGGGTTACCCAGAAGTGGATATAACCCAGTGTATTATTCAGGTAACGACCATACATTTTAGGATACCAGTGGTACACACCTGCGAACATACCGAACATAGATGCCACACCCATTACAATATGGAAGTGTGCAATAACGAAATAAGTATCGTGCAGGTGAATATCCAGTGCTGAGTTACCCAGCCAGATACCTGTTAAACCACCTGATATAAATAAACTCACAAATCCAATGGCGAACATCATACCCGGTGTAAACCTGATATTACCTCTCCATAAAGTGGTTAACCAGTTAAATACTTTGATGGCTGATGGAACGGCGATCAACAAGGTAAGCAACACGAAAATGGAACCAAGGAATGGATTCAATCCGGTTACGAACATATGGTGCGCCCATACCAGGAAGGCAAGAATAGCGATCGCGAACAATGAACCAATCATGGCCATGTAACCGAAAATTGGTTTACGTGAGTTCACGGATAATATCTCCGATGCCATACCCATGGCAGGCAGCAGAATGATGTATACTTCAGGGTGTCCTAAGAACCAGAACAAGTGCTGGTAAAGGATGGCACTACCGCCTTCATTAGGCAATGCACCTACTCCATTGATAAAAATATCTGACAGGTAGAAACTTGTTCCGAAGTTTCTGTCGAAGATTAAAAGAATAAAACCGGAAAACAATACAGGGAATGATAATACACCCAATACCGCTGTAAAGAACAATGCCCAGATGGTTAATGGCAAACGGGTCATGCTCATTCCCTTGGTACGCATGTTCAGGATGGTAGCAATATAGTTCAGACCACCTAACAATGACGACACCACAAAGAGGGCCATTGAAATAAGCCATAAATCCATACCTGTTTTCGACCCGGGTGAAGCATCACCCAATGCACTTAAAGGAGGATAAGCTGTCCAGCCACCACTGAAGGGGCCAGTTTCCACAAACATAGATGACAGCATTACAATACTGGCTGCAAAGAAGAACCAGTAACTCAGCATATTCATAAAAGGAGATGCCATATCACGTGCACCTACCTGTAATGGAATGAGGAAGTTGGCGAAAGTACCGCTCAAACCTGCTGTTAATACAAAGAATACGAGTACGGTACCGTGTGTGGTAACCAATGCATAATAAGCGTCGGGTGTTATACGACCACCTTTGGCCCATTTACCCAGTATGTCTTCCAGCCATGGGAAGGTTGCATCCGGATAACCGAGTTGTAAACGGAACAGTACGCTCATCAAACCACCCAATATGGCCCAAACCATACCTGTGATCAGGAACTGTTTCGCGATCATTTTATGATCCTGGCTAAACACATACTTGCTGATGAAGGTCTCATGATGGTGATGCTCATGATGATGATCGCCATGTCCTTCGTGAGAGGCCACTGCTTCATGTGCATGCACTACTGCTTCGTTACTCATAATCTTCTTTTATAAATTTCTATCAATGATAACAACCGTTTCGTATTCCGGTTGCACAATGTTTTACAATTTGGCTACTGTTTTCTTTGCTGCTTCAACAGGTTTAACAGCAGCTGTTTTAGCGGTATCGGCTACAGTTTTCGGCGCTGATGGATCCTTCTCAGGAAACTGCTGAACATAATAAGGTTTCTGTTTCACCATCCATGCATCGTATTCTTCCTGCTCTACTACTTCAATCACACCTTTCATAGAATAGTGACCATTACCACACATCTGGTCGCAACTGATCTCATACTGGAAATCAGGATTGTTGGTCATTTCCTTCATCTCTTTGGTGGTATACTTAGGCGTAAACCACATGGTTGTTGGAATGCCGGGTACCGCATCCATTTTCATACGGAAATGAGACAGACCTACATCATGAATAACGTCTCTTGAGCCAATAATCAATTTAACGGGTTTCCCTTTTACGAGGTACATGGTTTGTTCCATCACCAGGTCATCATGAGACAGTTTATCTTCCCAGATCAGACCCAGACTATTGGTAGCATTATCAATGTTCTTGTAATATTTCTTACCGAAAGAGCCATCTTTTCCCGGGTAACGGTAAATCCATCCGAATTGTTTACCTGTTACTTCCACTACCATTGCATTTTTGGGAGCTTCACCTGTAAACAGGAACCAGTTACGTAAACCGATCACTACCAATACGGTTAATGTAAGTGCCGGAATAACGGTCCATACAATTTCCAGTGTGTTGTTATGTGGGAAGTAAAATACTTTACGTTTATCGCTTTCCTGGTATTTGTAAGCAAACCAGAAAAGGATGATCTGTGTAATCACAAATACAATACCGGTTACTGCCAGTGTAACCCATAACATGGAGTCAACACGCGCACCTTCCACACTGGCTGCATCCTGCACCAGCAGTGTTTTTCCATAATACAGTTCATTACAATACCATACGCCGATAAGACCCAGTACCAGGAATCCAATCATCAGGAAACCATTGATCTTATTGTTTTGCTTACGGCTTACTTCTTCTCCTTTCAGTACCGATACATATTCACTCGCCTTGGCGATTTGAAATATCACTACAAAAATCAGTACAATTACGGCTATGGTTAAAAACATTGTCATAATGCTATCAGTATTTAATCAATTTGAAAATGTGCTAATTTGAAAATTTGAAAATGATAATCAGCTATCATTCTCTTATTTTTCAAAGGCACAACATTTCCAAATTTCCAAATTTTCAAATTTTCAAATTCTATACCTGGTGAATCACGCTCTCTTTCAGGAAAGGATGATATTTCGGCACCAGTGGTTTTTTTGTCAAAGCTTTACCTACACCCAGGATCATCATACCCACAAATAAACTCAGGATACCAAAGTCGAACCAACCCAGGGTTACATGTTCTTTCGACAGGCTACCCATCACCATCTGGTAGAAATCAATCCAGTGACCAAAGATGATTAATACTGCCATAAAAGTGATCAATGTGTAATTTCTTTTAGCTGAACGCTTCATCAGGATCAACAAAGGACATAAGAAATTGATGATCAGGTTCAGGAAGAAAATGCCTTTATATGGCCCCTGTACCCTGTGTTTGAAGTATACGGTTTCTTCCGGAATATTGGCGTACCAGATCAGCATGTACTGTGAGAACCATAGATAGGTCCAGAAGATAGAGAACGCAAACATGAACTTACCAATATCGTGCAGGTGTTCCTGTGAAGTAAGTTCCAGGTAACCTTTATTTTTCAGGTAAATTACCCATAACGCGACGAGCGACATACCAGAAACAAATGAACTTGCAAATGTGTACCAGCTATACATGGTAGAATACCAGTGTGCATCGATACTCATCATCCATAACCATGGAATGGTAGAACCTACGGTTAAGGCAAACCATACTACGAAGAGAGCAGCGCGGATGGTATTTCTCCAGATAAAACTTGCACCTTTCTCCGCATCCATGGGAGCTTCATCTGCTTCGCTGCTCAGTTGACGCATTCTCCAGCCCAACAAACTCCACAAACCAATGGTGAGGGTTGTCCAGATGATAAAGAATACAGGATTAAGGAAACCAGCTTTCCCTTTCAGGATAGGATCATTGGCCACTGCTTCACTGTCTAACCAATGGTAGATATGGTGTTTATGACCAAGTACAACATAAATCAATACTGCAAATGTAATGGCACCGAAGATGGGTACCATGGTTGATATAGCTTCAGGAATACGACGGAACGACTGCTGCCATCCGCCCATCGCCATGGTGGTAACGCAGATAAAGAACATGCTGGCATTACAAATCAGGGTCCAGAAAATGGTATTATACATCAGTGTACCCCAGAACTGAGTCTGCTCATGTTCATCGGCGCTGAAACCTTTGATGACCAGACCTGCGATCAGTGCCACCAATCCTACTCCAATCAAGGCATAGGACCATGTTTTCATTTTGCCGGGTATCTCAAATTGCGTTTTGATAGATGCCATTTTTATTCTTTTAATCTCTCCGGATTAACATCCGGAGCTAGGATTTAATACTATTTATTTTGTTGCTGCAGGAGCAGATGTAGCCGCTGCTTTTGCTTCTTTTTGTTTGTTCTTGATGTATTTAATTACCATCCAGCGTTGCTGACGGCTTAACTGAGAGGCATAAGAACCCATCATGTTTTTACCATACGCCACTGAATAAAACATTTGTCCATCAGGCATTGATTCATATTTGGCATCGCCAACCAATGTAGCAGGTTTTGCTGCATAAGGACCGTCGCCACCTTTATACAATGGGCCATTACCATCCAGTTTATTACCATGACAGATACCGCAATTGATCTGATACAAACGTTCAGCTTCTTTGGTTTCTGTTTCACTCATAGAATCAACCGGGTTAGGCACCTGACGTGATGCATAATAATTGGTGGTATCACCCGGTGCATCTTTGGCAATATGAAAAGGCATTTCAGCACCTCTTGGCATGGTTCCTTCAACAGGCATTGCTGTATAATGGATTCCTTTCTCTGCCAGATTGCTATGATCTGCATAAGTTTCATACGCGCGGCTGTATGCCATATCGGGCATATAAATAGTACCCGGTGTACGCTTTACATCGCTACAGGCTACAATCGTTGTAGCAGTGGCAGCAACAGCTATGATCAGTAATTTCTTCATCTTCTTAGTATTCAAAAATTAAGCAGCAACGATTTCTTTGTTTTCAAACATCATTTCTTCTTTGTCGTAACGACCTAACCACCAGCCTTCTTCCGCCACCTGAACATCTGTTTCAACAGCACCATTGCTACTCAGGAATGCTTTCAGGTCATCTACATTGGTCTTATCAGTACATTCAATTACCATCACAAACAGGTCATCTGTTGCGCGGGCATGGAAATGGTGTTTTTTTACAAAAGGAGCGAGCTGGCAGAGATAACAGAATGTAAGCACCATACCTACGGCGGCAAACAATACCGTTAACTCGAATATGATGGGTACCCAGGCTGGTAAAGCAAAATGTGGTTTACCACCAATATTCAGCGGCCAGTCGAGTGTAAAAATCCAACTGATGCAACTCAGGGCTGTAGTGGTACCGGTGATACCATAGATAAAACCTGCAGTATGCAAACTGGTTTCTCTCATTCCCAGTGCATGATCAAGTCCGTGTACCGCAAATGGTGTGTACACATCATGAATCTTGTAACCCGACGTGCGAACTTTCTTCACCGCAGGAAACAATACTGCTTCATCATCAAAACAGCCTACTACGAATTTCTTTTTTGCCATACCCCTTGATCCCCTAAAGGGGAAATTTTGGTTTACAATTATTTTACTACCCTACACCCCCTTGAGGGGGTTGGGGGCTAGTGGTGCGCCTGATCGTGAACAAAATCTTCGAGCTTCTGCTCTTCAATATTGCCCATTTTGTTTTTATATCCTTCACCAGTTGTTTTCAGTACATACTTAATCTCTGCTATCGCAATTACAGGGAAGTATTTTGCGAAGAGGAAGAAGCAGGTAAAGAATAAACCGAATGTTCCTGCATAGAAACCAATTTCCCAGATGGTAGGACTGTAATACACAGACCAGCTTGATGGGAGGTAATCGCGATACAATGAAGTAACGATGATTACAAAACGCTCGAACCACATACCAATGTTCACGATGATACTCATGAAGAAAGTAACAAACAGGTTTCTTCTCATTTTACGGAACCAGAAAATCTGTGGACTCAACACGTTACAGGCCATCATACCCCAGTAGCTCCAGCCATAAGGACTGAACAGGTAAGCACGGCTGTACCAGAAGGTATATCCTTCATATTTGTTCTGGCTGTACCATCCCATGAATAACTCCGTGAGATAGGCCACACCTACTATAGAACCTGTTAATACAATTACTTTATTCATCGCCTCAATGTGACCAATCGTAACATAGTCTTCCATCTGGAATACCTTACGTACGATTACCATCAGTGTTTGTACCATCGCAAAACCGGAGAAGATGGCACCCGCAACGAAGTATGGCGGGAAGATGGTCGTATGCCATCCGGGAATAACTGATGTGGCGAAGTCGAATGATACAATCGTGTGTACCGAAAGTACCAGTGGTGTACTCAAACCGGCCAGTACCAGCGAAAGACTCTCATGACGCTGCCAGTGTTTGGTAGAACCAGTCCAGCCGAAAGATGCAATACCATATAAACGCTTACGTAACTTGGTAAAAGCACGGTCACGAACGGTTGCAAAGTCAGGAATCAGACCAGAGTACCAGAATAAAAGAGATACGGTAAAATAAGTTGAGATCGCAAATACGTCCCACAACAGTGGTGAGTTAAAGTTTACCCATAAAGGACCACGTGTGTTAGGATAAGGAAGTACGAAGAAAGCCATCCAAACACGACCCATGTGGAAGATGGGGAACTGACCCGCACACATTACCGCAAAGATGGTCATGGCTTCAGCAGCACGGTTCACCCCTGTTCTCCATCCCTGACGGAACAGCAACAGGATCGCAGAAATCAGGGTACCTGCGTGACCAATACCTACCCACCATACGAAGTTGGTGATATCCCAACCCCAGCCGATGGTTTTGTTCAGGTTCCACTGTCCAATACCATAAGTAACCTCACGGTACACACTATACACACCAAACAACAATAGGGCAACAGAAATATAGAAGCCGATATACCACAATTTGGTCGGCTTGGCTTCAATTGGCCTTACGATGTCTTCGGTTACCTGGTGGTAATTTTTGTCACCGTACACCAACGGTTCCCTGAGCTGTGATTCGTACTTTAAATGCATCTGGTCTTTTTTTGGTCCATGGGCCAGGGTTAGTGGCTCATGCGTTTATTGTAACTTTTGTCAATGGTGAGTGGTGAATGGTGAATATACATTGACCATTCACCATTGACCATTCACGCTATGCGTGTTCCGCTTCTTTCTTAGCTTCATGCTTTCCTTCACCACCATGAGCCGATTCTGTATTACGCACTTTGGCTAAGTAAGTAACACCTGGTAATACGTGCAGTTGCTCCAGCACATAAAACTGACGGTTCGGATTCTCGGTTCTCACCATGGTAATGGCGCTGTGTTTATCATTCGCATTACCAAATGTGATAGCGTTGGTTGGACATGCCTGCTGACATGCTACTTTGATATCGCTGTCTACCAATGGTCTGCTGTCTTTCTTCGCTTTCAGTTTGCTTTCCTGTAAACGCTGTACACAGAATGAACATTTTTCAATCACACCACGTGAACGAACGGTTACATCCGGATTCAATACCATGCGGGTGAGGTCATCATTCATATTCAGCACCACATCATTTACTTCACCAACCTGGTTATTACCGAAACTATCTGATCCGGTATAATCAGCCCAGTTAAAACGACGTACTTTATATGGACAGTTGTTCGCACAATATCTTGTACCGATACAACGGTTATAAGTCATCTGGTTAATACCTTCTGAACTGTGGTTGGTTGCAGCTACCGGACAAACGTTCTCACAGGGAGCATTGTCGCAATGCTGACACATCAATGGCTGGAACACCACATTCGGGTTATCCATATCGCCACTGAAATATTTATCAATACGTAACCAATGCATTTCATGGCCACGTAATACTTCCGGTTTACCTACCACTGAAACGTTGTTCTCTGCATTACATGCTACAACGCAGGCACCACAACCATTACAGGTATTCAGGTCAACACTCATCCCCCATTTGATCCCTGGTCTGTCGTACACAGGATAAATGGTGCCCTGGCTTTCAAATTTCTCCAGTCCGCCCCATGGTTTTAATTCATGGTCACGCTCTTCGCGGATTTCGGTTGGATGTTTTTTATAATCGGCCAGTGTGAGTTCTTTCATTACCTCGGTACGGTTACCCTGAGTGGTATCGTAACGATTATGTGTTTGTGTTAAGGCTACAGGATATTTCTCTCCTGTTACAGTTACTTCAACACTAGTGTTGCTATAGCTTACCACACCATTGCTGAGTGATGCCAGCGGGAAAGCATTCTTACCAACACCTGCTGCAGCTTTACCAATATTATTGCTACGGCCATATCCTACGGCGATACCAATGGTATCAGGATGTGTACCGGGTATAATCAATACAGGCAATGAAATTTCTTTACCACCTGCCGTAACTTTTACTACTTTTTTAGGAGGATTTACTTCATAAGCATCCGCCTGACCGCCATTGTTCAGGTCAATATCCAGAATCGCTCTTGCCAGTGCAGGCGAAACAATTACATAGTTATCCCAGGTAGCACGTGTAACCGGATCAGGTAATTCCTGTAACCATGGATTCGATGCACCCTGACCAGCACCGATACCTACTTTTTCGTAGAGTACCAGTTCATATTTACCACCTTTCTTACCGGAAGTGGCAGCAGTTACAGCAGCAGTTACCGAAGCACCATTAAAGGTTCCAGGCTTGGTAGCTGATTCACCGATGCTGATGACACCATCCTGCAGGGCTTTATCCCAACCAGACTGTCCGCCCAGTTTAGCGCTCCAGAAATTTTTCAGGTAAGCGAGATAATCAGATGTATTACCACTCCATTTCAGCAGGCTGTCTTGCCACTGACGGGTTTTGAATAAAGGATAGATAGTAGGCTGAATAAAAGAGAAATGACCTGTTTTTGCTTCTGCATCACCCCAGCTTTCGAGGAAATGATGATCAGGCGCTACAATCTTACACAGTTCAGCCGTTTCATCCACTTTAGCAGCAAATGAAACCGTTGTTTTTACTTTTTTAAGTCCGGCTTTGAATTTCTCCGCATCATACCAGGTATAAGCAGGGTTGGCACCATAAACCAGTAGGGTATTTACCGCACCTGCATTCATGTCTTCAACCAGCTTTACAAAATCAGCATCCACACCAGCACGCTGGTGATCGAGTACACCCCAGTTAATGGTAGAACCACCTGCACCGATGGCATTATTGATGGCGTTTACAATGATCTGAACATTTACATCATTGCTGCCGGCTACTACCAATGCAGCACCTTTGTTTTCATTCAATGCTTTGGCAGCTTTTTCAATACCAGCTTTCAGTTTGGCATCGCTGATACCAGCTACACCCTGACCATTTACCGCACTCAATAAAGCAGCAGCAATAGCACCTGTTTCAGATGGACGGTGTAAATATTTTTCATCGGCGTTGGAACCAGTGAGAGAAGCAACAGATTCAAAATGAATATGCTTACTCATAGTTGGATTCTTCTCGTCGATTTTTTTACCGGTAGCGTATTGTTTGGCAAATTCAACCGGGCTCAGCCAGGTTCCGAGGAAATCGGCACCCAGACTCACGATTGCTTTTGCATTTTCGAAATGATAGGAAGGAATACCACGAACACCATAAGTAGCTTCATTGGCCTGAATCATAGCGCTGTAAGAAACAGCATCATACGTTACATGGCGGCTACCAGGATATTTGGCAAGAAATTCAGCTATTACTGCTTTGGTAGATGGAGAAGTAATGGTACTGGTAAGAATTACCACCGTACCACCGATACCAGCAGCAACTGCTTTGTCAACTGCTTCAAAGGTTACTTCCTTTCCATCGATGGTAGGGAAACGTAAACGGGCAGTATCATATAAATCCAACACAGCAGCCTGAACGCGGGCAGATGTACCACCTTTTGTTACAGGACTCATGTCGTTACCTTCAATTTTAATGGGACGACCATCACGAACTTTAGCCAGTATGCTTACTACATCACCATCCTGAACATAAGTGGTAGCATAGTAATTGGAGATACCGGGAACAATATCTTCCGGTTTATTGGCAAAAGGAATGGCTTTCTTTACCGGCATTTCACAACTAGCCGCTACCGCAGCAGCAGCCGTGCTGAAACCCAGGTATTTCAGGAAGTCTCTGCGGGGCGCAGCAGTTTCCATGAAACTCTTGCTTTCATCGGCTACAAAAGGCAATTCTTCCTTAAACTCGTCTTTTACCTCTTTATTGTAAGCCTCAGACTGATTCAGCTCTCCAAAACTTTGCCAGTACTTTTTTTCCATCTTGTTAATTTGAAAATTTGAAAATTTGAAAATTTGGAAATGGATTATTTCCGCTTAAACAAATTTTCTTTCGTTACAATTTCAATATGTCAATTTGAAAATTTGAGGATTTGAAAATTTTCAAATTTTCAACCCACAATCTTCATTTTTCACTGCTTACTTAATGATTATTATTTTAAAAACCGAAGGTTTTGAAAATCTGAACCTGTTTCATTTTCAAATTTTCAAATTCTCAAATTTTCAAATTAATAATGGCATTTCTGACACTCAGTTCCGCCAATCGCTTCTACGGTAACACCTTTGGTACTATCCATTTTTCCGCTCTTCAGGTCCTGGTGATATTTCTCGTAAATGCTATAGAAACCATTGTCTTTAAACTGTACCTGTGTTTCGCGGTGACAGTTGATACACCAGCCCATGCTCAGGTCACTGAACTGTTTCACTTCACCCATTTTCTGGATCTCACCATGACAGGTCTGACATTCTACTTTACCTGCTTTTACGTGTTGTGCGTGGTTAAAGTATACGTGGTCGGGCAGGTTATGAATACGAACCCACTCAATTGGTTTTGCTTTGGAAGGATCCCAGGGTTTACCGGGTTCAAAGCCTGCATATTTGTATAATTTCTGGATTTCAGCAGTACCATTCACTTCTTCGCCGGCTTCATTGTAGATTTTTTCACCAGCATACTCATTGATCGACATGTGACAGTTCATACACACATTCACAGAAGGAATGGTAGCCTGTTTGCCCTGGTAAACACCGGTATGGCAATACTGACAGTTGATCTGGTTGATACCCGCATGCACTTTATGCGAATAATAAATAGGCTGTTCAGGCTGGTAGTCTTTACTACGACCCAATGCCATAGCGCCTTTTGAAGTAAGGTAACCACCTACCACAAACAGGATAACCGTGATCATGGCGATATAACTCTTGTTTCTCCAGAAAGGAACCGGCTCAACAGGAGAGTGACCTTCACGCTCATCGGCCAGTTTCTTCAGATTGGCATTCACCTGCAACAGAATCAGGGCTACCACAGCCAGGATCAGGGTGAGGATACCAAATAATAAGGTATTGTCGCTTTCAGAAGCGGCTGCAGCATTTGGATCACCAGCAGCACCAGCAGCTCCGGCAGCACCTGGAGCAGGTACTGAATTGATATAAGTAAGGATGGCACCGATTTCCTCATCAGTCAGACTGGGAAACTGGTTCATCGCAACCTTATTGTATTTAACGTACAGATCGTTTGCGTATTTGTCGCCTGTTTTCAGGAAACCGGCACTGTTCCTGATCCAGGAATAGAGATTGGCTTTATTGGGCCAACGGTCTTCCACACCGGCAAGGGCTGGACCTGTTGATTCCTTATGTACATTATGACAGGATGCACAATTCGTTGTAAAGAGGGCTTTACCATCTTGTGCCGATACTGTATTCACTGTTGAAAAACCCAAGAAAAGGAGTGCACTAAGCAGGCAGGTCTTGGTTATGCGTCTAAAAGATATCATATTCACAAACGTGGTTCTTGGTGTGGAAAAATATCCGTGAACGGCTGCAAAAATATGACACGATGCTGACAAAAACCAAACCTTGTGGAATTTTTTTTATCCTTACCAGGCTTGAGTTTCAGCGGATTGGCACATATATGACATGACTAATGTCATACTTTTAAACAAATTCATTGAATGAACTTCAAAATCATAAAATTGATCTTCATGCAAGCAGACAATGTTATAAACAAGCCACAGATTCACAGATTAAAAAAGAAATCTGTGAATCTGTGGCTAAAAAATCAGCTATCGCTATTTTCCTGCCCTTTTTATCGCATTTTTGAGCCATGTTTCGTCGCCTGAAAGAGAAATGGGGCTTAAACTGGCCCCGGTTTACCCTGGTTTTTACCACTTTTGCCCTTGGCGGCAGTCTCTGTGGCTACACAGGCAAACGCCTGATGGGACTCAGTTCCCTTGAAAAAGGAGTTCTTTATTATCTTATATATATACTACTGGTAACCATTATCTGGCCCGCTTGTGTTTTGCTGGTGAGCATTCCCATGGGGCAGTTCCCTTTTTTCCGGAATTATCTGGCGAAAATGTGGCGGAGGGTGAATGGTCAATCGTCAATGGTCAATGATGAAAGGGAAGATGGAAAAAACGAGAAAACAGTCCATGGACCATCGACCATGGACCATGGACTGCCCCCCAATCCAACATCCGACATCCGACATCCCCAAATCAAAATAGCCCTTTTCGCTTCTGGTGCCGGCTCCAATGCAGAAAAGATCATACTCCATCTAAAAAATCATTCCTCCATCCAGGTTGCCTTGGTGGTTTGCAATAAACCGGGGGCCGGTGTCATTCAGGTTGCGGCTTCTCATAATGTTCCGGTATTAATGACTGAAAAAGAGCGGTTCTTCCGCGGCAATGCCTATGTAGATGAAATTAAATACCGCAGCGGTATCGATTTTATTGTATTGGCTGGTTTTCTCTGGAAAGTTCCTGTGGCACTGATAGATGCCTATCCCAACCGCATCATCAATATTCACCCGGCCCTCTTACCCAAATACGGCGGTAAAGGCATGTACGGTATGCATGTTCATGAAGCTGTTATTGCTGCCGGAGAAAAAGAAAGTGGTATTACCATTCATTATGTAAATGAAAAATTTGATGAGGGTGAACCAATTTTCCAGGTCCGCTGTACTGTTACAGCAGAAGATACTCCCGATACCCTTGCACAAAAGATTCACAAACTGGAACATCATCACTTCCCCGGCATCGTCGAAAAAACTGTTCTAAACAGCAAAGCTTAACCCATCAGCTTCTTTATTATAATCTATTCTGCCATTTGCAAGTATCAGATATTCAGGTTATTTTGTTGTGCTGAACAGAGGCGTGCATAATAAACTGGATCATTTTTGATTACAACATCCGGAAGAATCATCTGATTCAACTAGATGTTCAACTATAACCCACTAACTGCAACATGAAACACACGCCCATGCGTAATGCCTTGCTATTGGCATGCGCCATTGTTCTTCTTTTTCTTATTTCCTGGGAAGTTTATTTACGATCAACCGGTATCGGCATTTCTTATGATGATGGCCCAGAGCTTTGGTCAGACAAACGTTCCATGACCAATTTACCACAGGACCGTGCCACTGTATTCATCGGCTCTTCCCGGAATAAGTATGATCTGGATATTGCCACCTGGGAATCGCTCACAGGTGAAAAAGCCATCCAGCTTGCATTTGAAGGCACTTCGCCCATGCCTACACTTGATCATCTTGCCCAGGACAGTCTCTTCAAAGGCAAACTGATCATTGATGTAACAGAAATGCTGATGTTCTCTCCCAATGGCGATGAAATGGGATTGGCAAAAAAGGCACTCAGCTATTACAAAGACATTACCCCCGCCCAAAAATTCAGCTTCCAGGTAAACAGAGTGCTCGAATCGCAACTGGTTTTTCTGGAACGTGATTATTTTTCTCTCAAAGCACTGCTCAAAAGAATACCTCTTACTGAAAGAAAAGGTATCATGACTGAACCCTATTTTCCCATTGACTTTGGCAGGATAGATTTTAACCGGCAAAACAGAATGTCTGCTAAATTTTTGAAGGAAAGGAAGATACAGGACAGTGTAAAAAATATCTGGGCCTTTTACAGCAGAATCGCTGCAGCGCAACCACCACCTACCAAAAAATCAATCGATTCCATCTTCACCGTTATTCAACAGGATGTACAAAAAATTACAGCCAGGGGTGGTAAAGTGCTATTTGTAAGAACACCCTCCAGTGGAACTTTTCTTCAGATAGAACAACAGGTATTTCCCAGAGAACAATTCTGGAACAGGATACTTCAAATGACTGGTGCACCAGGCATTCATTTCATGGACTATAAAGAGCAACAATTAATCTGTCCTGAAGATTCGCACCTGTCACCTGAAGATGCCATCATCTATACCAGGAACCTGGTGAAAGTGCTCGAAACAGAAAAAGGCTGGAGCTTCCCGTATAAAAACAGGAACAGCCCGCTCAACTAAATTATAACCCCTTAACAAAAACTGTATGGTTTTCAACTCATATACATTTATCGTATTCTTTCTGGTGATGATGGGTCTTTACAATCTGCCCGTTTCCTGGAAATCGAGAAAAGTTATTTTATTGCTGGGCAGTTATCTTTTTTATGCTGCCTGGAACCCGCCATTTATTTTATTACTCTGGTTATCAACCGTCGTTGATTTTTTTGTTGGACGCGCTTTATACACACAGGAAAATAAAGCCAAAAAGAAATTACTGCTGGTAGTAAGCCTGATCGGAAATCTGGGCATGCTTTGCTTCTTCAAGTATGGAGGATTTCTGTTGGATAATTTTGTACTGGCTGTAAATGCATTAGGCTTTGAGTATCATCCCGCCAAACCTAATATCATTCTTCCCGCAGGTATTTCTTTTTATACGTTTACCACACTTTGTTATACCATCGACATGTATAAGAAAGAAAGTAAACCCGTGAAATCGCTGTTGGATTTCTCTCTGTTTGTTACTTTTTTTCCGCACCTGGTTGCGGGACCCATTGTAAGACCACCGCAACTTGTTCCACAATTCGAATCTCCTAAAAAAGCAACGACTCTTCAGATTTACCAGGGACTCTTTCTGTTATCGCTGGGACTATTCATGAAAGTGGTACTGGCAGATGGCATGCTGGCATCACCGGCTGACAGGGTTTTCGGTGCACAGCAATCATTGCAGACCATTGATGCATGGCTCGGCGTTCTTGCATTTTCCGGACAGATATTTTTCGATTTTGCGGGATACTCTACTTGCGCCATTGGTGTAGCCGCCTGTATGGGTTTTAGCCTGCCCGAAAATTTTAAATACCCATATGCAGCTACCGGCTTTTCTGATTTCTGGCGAAGATGGCATATTACCCTATCGGCCTGGCTCAGAGACTATCTCTATATTCCGCTGGGAGGAAACAGAAAAGGCCCGGTACGTACTTATATCAACCTCATGATCACCATGTTACTGGGAGGACTGTGGCACGGCGCCAACTGGACGTTTGTAGTTTGGGGTGCCCTTCATGGTTTATACTTATGTATCGAGAAACTGATACAGGATATGGCGAAAAAAAGACATCCTGAAATGGTAGCTGCTCCCATAGTAAACAGCCAGACAATGATGCCGCTTGGGTTTGTAAAAGCCATGTTGGTATTTTTTCTCATCAATGTAACATGGGTGTTCTTCAGAGCACCGGATTTTACAGGAGCATGGCGCATGCTGGTATCCATGTTCTCTACCGTAAAAGACAGTATGGTTGTATTGTCTTCTCTTGATATGATTGCCGTAAGCAGCGTGATTATGCTTATGGTATTATTTCATTGGCGGATGCGAAATACAAGCGTTTTACAGGCTATTGCCAAAATGCCCGCCTGGTTACTGGGCATCATATGGTCGGGTATGCTGATCCTGTTGATATTGAGCCAGGAAAGCAGCGGATCATTTATTTATTTCCAGTTCTGAGCGGCCTAAATGATTGATTTACCATGCATCCCGATCCGGAAAATAAAACGGATCGGGATGCTGTTGTAAAAGGCATTGCAAATACCAATTATTCTTCCGAAATTTATAGAACAACAGGTCTTATCATCGCCAGGCTTTTTCCGATCGCATGAGGTATTACCGTTTTTACAACATTAAAACCTTTCGATATGGAAACCGGAACTTCCCCTTACCAGTACAGTATGGCCACACGTGGCATATTGGGTGGATTATTTGTGGGCATCGGCACCACAGTAATTAACCTTGCTTTTGATCTTGTATACCGAAAGATCACCGGATATGAATTTGCCGAATGGGTAAATATCAATTCCATTATTTATTTCACCATTCCTACATTAATTGCGGCAGGTATTGTATATGCCGCCATGGTGGAGTACCTCAAAAAAGGAGCGATACTCTATACCTTGCTTTGTTTATGTCTTATCACCATTGTAGCATTTATTCCCCTCGGTCCTAATATGATGCCCACAGGCGATCCTATGCCGGCCAGCGCCAGAGGACTCACCCTGGGCATCGAAATCATCACCGGCATTTCCGGATGTTTTGCACTCCCCTATTTTGCAAAGCATCCGGATGTCTGGGGATAGGAGGAGAGGAAATAAGAAATAAGGAATATGAAATAAGAAATCAGGAAGTAAAGGAGTATTCCACTTCCTGATTTCTTATTTCATATTCCTTATTTCTTATTCCTACAGTTCCACTCTTCGCATTTCTTCTGTAGCGGATTTCTGGCGGGTTGTTTTGCTGTTTTTGCCGAAGCGATAGGAGAAGGATAATGTGAACACACGGCTGTCTCGTCTTACAATAAAGTATTCTTCTGCATCTTTAAAATCAGTCAGCCCTTCCATCCAGTTTGTTTTAAAAATATCGCGGGCAGAAAAGCGCAGTGTGCCATTGTTTTTCATTACCGGCATCGATAAGCCGGCATTTAATTGACCAAATGGGTATAACAGTTCCTGTAAATCGTTACGTGATCGACCTGTATATGAACCCGAGATTTCACCAGTTATTTTTTTACTGATGCGAAACTGGTTGTTCATGTTCAGTGTAAGTTGTGAAACATTGGAGCGATAATTATTCCACACATAACCAATCAGTTTTTTATAGGTATAAATAGCTTCTGTATTCAACGACCACCATTTGGCGGGTTTAATGGTAAGCATGGTTGAAAAAGTATAGTTGTGCATACGCCCTACATTACCCTGTGTGTATACCAGCGTACCATCAGGATCGGTCAGGAACAACTGCGAGAAATAGTCTTTGATAAGTGAATAAGAGAACGTTGTATGCAGCAACTGTTTATACTGGTGCGATAATTCAAAGTTCCAGGTAAACTGTGGTCTGAAAAAAGGATTGCCTCTTTCGAGTGTGTATTTATTGATAATGTTTACAAATGGATTGAGTCGCTGAAAATTGGGACGGTCAATACGGCGGCTTACAGAGAATGAAAATGTATGTATTGAGTCTGTTTCCCAGGTAACAAAACCCGATGGAAAGAACCCATCATAATTTCTGCTGAACGAAGAATCCTTTACCACAATATTACCCAGTTGCTGTGCGTCGTAATGTGTGTATTCATAACGTAGGCCTGCCTGTAATGTGAGCCTCTTAAACTTTTGTTCATACATGCCAAATGCAGCATGTATTTTTTCACCATACACAAAATGGTTACTCTTCGCATAGTCTGGTCGCCATAAACCGTTGTTAATGCTCACTGCATAACCGGCATCATTGTCGGTATCGATCTTCGAAGTTTTAACACCTGCTTCCAGCTTCCCGTTTTTTCCCATATCCTGTGTATAATTACTGTTCACAGAAAATATTTTGATGAAGGAAGGAATATTACCCAATGTGCCAATGGTATAACCCTGTGCACCGGGCCGGTCGCTCTGGAAATATTGTTCGTTGTTTAAATCGTATCGTGCCGCATCGGCATCGATGGTCAGTTGTTGTGTTTTGGAAAGTTTATGTCGCGAGCCGATACTAATGGCACCGGTCGTAAACCTGTTCTCCGAATTAGAAGACGTATATATAGAAGAATCGATGGTTCTGGATGGCGATAACCAGTCAGCAGTAGCTGTATTACGGGCTTTACGGTTGATGAGTGAACCTGAGAAGGAGAATACAAAACTGAGTTTATCGGTTGCCGCAAATTCAGTTCCGTATTTAATGGTATTATTCAGGTTCGAGTTATTGAAAAAAGTAGGCTGTTCAAGAATGGCGACAGGTGATCTCGCTGCATCAAAATAAGTGCGCAGTGCATAGATGGGCATTCTTGTTTTGGCATAGTTGATACCATAGGAGAAATAATGACTCCATTTATTTTTTCTGTAGTTGAGTAAAAGAGAATTATTGGTACGCGGATGCATCCCCATTGCCGCAGCCATGGTAAGGTTACCATTAAACCCGATCTGTTTTATCTTCTTTGTTTTGATATTGATGATACCTGAATTACCGGCTGCATCGTATTTGGCAGACGGACTTGTGATCAATTCTATTTTTTCAACCTGCGAAGTATTCATGGAACTGAGCAGACTGATTAAATCGGCTCCCTGCAGGTAAGTAGGCTTATCATCAATCAATACCAGCACTCCCGATTTATTTCTTAAACTGATACCATTGTTACGGTCTATCATTACACCCGGCGATTTTTCCAGCAGTTCCACCACAGTAGTTCCGTTATTGGTGGGTGATGCATCCGGATTTACAATCAGCTTACCCTGTTCACGCTGAATAAAGGGTTTGGAAGACTGTACGGTAACCTGTGCGAGTTCTGTAACAACAGCTTTTAGTTTAACATCAAGGTAAGTATCTGCATTGTTCACCACTACATTTTTAATTCGTTGTGGTTCATACCCGGTAAAGGAAGTGGCAATTTCGTAGGTACCCGCTTTTACATTGCCAATAACAGCTTCCCCATTTTTCTTACTCACAGCCGTACCGTTTTTCTTATCTTTTTCAAACAGTTCCACCACAGCGCCTTCAATGGGCAACTGTTTTTCGTCGGATACTTTTACGATGATATTGTATTGCTGCGCCAGCAAAGAGGTGGAAGCCATTAGAAGACCAACCAGTAAAACGATCGTTTTTTTCCTTGTAACCTGCATGTAGATTTTCTCTTTTATTAAACGGTAAAGTAGTAAAACAAATATCCTTCAATAAAAAAGTTACAGGAGCAGAAGATAGATTACAGTACCTAATCCATGATATATGGTAGATGACAGGTTGACGGGGGCTTTTGAGTCTCTACGACTTGACGGTTTTTTACATTGTAATACGGAAAACGACTATTTAATAAGGAACATGAAATAAGAAATCAGGAAGTGGAATACTCCTTTACTTTCTTATTTCATGTTTCTTATTCCTTATTTCTTATTCCCACAGGTATTCAACCCCACCAGGGTGTACAGTGGACAAAAACCAATAACAGAAGTGGCCATAAACACACCTCCCAGCACCACTAAAACTGTTCCCCAGGTACCTGTTACTGTTCCGGTAAAATAAAGGGTGGCAAATACAAGTGCCAGTATCACCCTGATTACCCTGTCGGCATTTCCCATGTTTGTTTTCATATAGAAAGATTTAAATTATAGGTACAAGGTATGATTGCCCGGGCATTATTAATATGACTTTTGTCACGTGGTATTTTTTAACCACAGAGTTACTCGGAGTCAGACACGGAGTTACACAGAGGTATAACTACAAACCAATAGCCTAATTTATTTTAAACCCTCCGTGTAACTCTGTGGTAAAACATCACCTTTTCACCTTTCTGCTCAGCCAAACACCTATTTTTTGCACATAATTCAGCGCTTACTTTTATATTCGACCTTATTCATCACACCAATTATCTGCTTATTATGAAAAAACTCATGCTTGGCTGTGTTGCGCTTTGTATAGCAACAGGGCTCTTTGCTCAACGCCCCACTGGTGGAAACCCTGGCGGTGGAGCTCCTCCTACTACAGCTTCCTCTTCCGGTTCCAGTGATCCGAAATTAGCTTCCTTCAATATTCCATTCAATCCCGATGCCACCGTTGTAACGGAACATGAAGCTACCATTAAAGGGGTGCGTGTTCCCTATAAAGCCACAGTAGGCACCATGCCCGTTTGGGATAAGGATGGCAAAATTGAAGCCGGTGTATTTTTTACCTATTATGAACGCACCGATGTAAAAGACAAAACCACACGTCCACTGCTCATCTCTTTCAATGGTGGACCCGGTACGGCCGCTTTATGGATGCAGATTGGTTATACAGGACCACGTATACTCAATGTTGATGATGAAGGTTATCCAGTGCAGCCTTATGGCATGAAAGACAACCCGCATTCTATTTTAGATATTGCCGATGTAGTGTATGTAGACCCCGTTAACACCGGTTTCTCGCGCCCCATCAGCAAAGACATTCCCACCACCCGCTTCTTTGGTGTACGTGCCGATGTGCAGTACCTCGCAGAATGGATCAACACTTTTGTTACCCGTATGAACCGCTGGGCATCTCCCAAATACCTCATTGGTGAAAGCTATGGTACCACACGTGTGTCAGGTCTGGCACTCGAACTGCAGAACGCACACTGGATGTTCCTCAACGGTGTAATTCTTGTTTCACCCACCACACTGGGTATTGAAAGAAGTCCGAGAGAAGCCGCTGCACTGCGTTTACCATATTATGCAGCAACAGCCTGGTACCATAAGAAATTACCAGCCGATCTGCAGAAAAAAGACCTGACCGATATGTTACCCGAAGTGGAAGCATTTACCATGAATGAACTGGTACCTGCCATCAACAAAGGATGGTTGCTCGATGATGCCAAACGCAAAGAGATTGCTGCTAAGATGGCCCGTTACTCAGGCATCAGTGAAAAAGTGATCCTGCAGAATAACCTTGATGTGGCTACCAATTTATTCTGGAAAGAATTATTACGTGAACAGGGTTTCACAGTTGGACGTTTGGATTCACGTTACAAAGGCATCGATAAAAAAGATGCAGGTGAATCGCCCGATTATAATTCAGAGTTACTCTCATGGGAACATTCCTTCACTCCCGCCATCAATATGTATTTACGTGAAGAACTGAAATACAAAACCGATAACCGCTATTATGTATTCGGACCGGTAAACCCCTGGGATCGTACCAACGACAGAACAGGTGATAACCTGCGCACCGCTATGGCAGAAAATCCATTTCTGCATGTACTGGTACAGTCTGGTTATTACGATGGTGCCTGCGATTATTTCAATGCACAATACAATTTATGGCAGATGGACCCCAGTGGTCGCCTCAAAGACCGCATGAGCTGGGAAGGTTACCGCAGCGGACACATGATGTACCTGCGTAAAGAAGACCTGGAGAAAAGCAATGATAATTTGAGGAAGTTTATCAAGAAGAGCATTCCTAAGCCTGGTACACCGGCGAAATACTAGGAGGATTTTTTGATGTTAGATGTCAGATCGCAGATTTGATATCTGATATTATATATGAAGAGGAGTTATAGCTATGAATTATGGGCTATAGCTCCTCTTCTCTTTTCAATACTATCAATCAAGAGGCTTTCTTGTGGAGCATCTGCAGTACAATGCATCGCCAAACATCAACAAATGCTGTTGATGCTAAAAAAATTCTCGCTCAGACAACTATACTTAAAGAACTCCCGTATATAGGTTGTAAACCGAATCAATCACCATAACAACCTTGAAAATGAAAAAGATAATTGTATCTGGCTGTTTTGCTATTGCATTACTTGCCGTTTCCTGTAAAAAAGACAACCAGGCGCCTGCGCCTACCATGGTAAAAGAAATTACGGTAGCATTGTCTGCTGCCAATGAAAATCCACAGCCTGCAGGCAGAACAGAAACCGGTTCTGCATCGGTGAAAATTTTTAGTGATAATTCTGTCACTGTTGATGTAACTGTTAATAGTCTTGCATCAGGAGACAATATAACTGCAGGCCACTTTCACGTAGGTGATCCTGTAACCAATGGTGGTGTAGTGGTTGATCTTAATCCAACCATTACCGGAAGTACCATTAAATCAAAGCTCACCAATTTACGTACGAGTTTCCTGGATACACTGATGAATGGTACTGCTGATATTTACCTGAACTTTCACTCATCACAGGCACCATCAGGTATTATTCGCGGACAGGTTTTCAATGGCGTAACTTTTGCATCGAGTGTAACATTAACGGGTGCAAATGAAGTTCCTGCTGTAACCACTACTGCTACAGGTACTGCCTTACTCAGAATTACAGCTGACAATAAATTATACAGCAAAATCACTGTAACCAATGTAGAAGCTGGTGATGCATTAACGGCTGGTCATATTCACACAGGCGCTGCAGGTACCAATGGTGGTGTATTAATTGGTTTGTGTGCCAGTTCAGCAGATTTTGGTGTAACGAAAATATTTACACCTGCTACGGCTATTTTAACGGCTATTAAAACAGATGCATTGTATGTAAATGTGCATTCAACTAACAGACCCAATGGTATTGTAAGAGGACAAATCAGATAGCATTTATCTTATTCAATAAAAAAGTCCATCAGTAAAAATTGCTGATGGACTTTTTATTTGACAAGGAAACAAAAGATTTATTTTTTTCTTTCCATATACACCACACCCGGAAGCGGGTTCTCATAATACGCATTGATTACTTCAAAACCATACTGTTCATATAAACGGATGGCGGGTTGCAGGCGGTCGAGTGTATCGAGTCGCATACTGGTATAACCCAGGCTCTCAGAAGCTTCCAGTAAATGTTCAACCAGTGCACGGCCGATACCATATTTTCTGAATGCAGGTTTTACATAGAGTCTTTTCATTTCACACACCCCTTCTCCCGATAAAGGTTGTAATGCAATACAACCGGCTGGTTCATCATTCCAGTAAGCCAGAAAAATAACACCGGCAGGTGGACCATATTTTTTGAGCGGGTCTTTAACTTCTGCTTCAAAACTCTGGAAGCAAAGGTCTTCCTGCAGTTCTGCTGCATACTCCAAAAAAAGTTGCCGCACGGTTTCCAGTGCGGCAGACCCAGGTAGTATTTTCATGATGCGTAGCATGCGATACATTTTTTGATGTCAGATGGCAGATGTCTGATGTAGCATTGTGCCAAATCTGACATCTGCCATCTGACATCCTACATTCTACCTATCCCGGCACGCGTGAAATATATTTCTCCACTTCCTTAATCTGGTCAACCACCTGTTTAGTGGTGGGTTTGCAGGCTTTGGCTTTGCGGAAGAAATCTTTGGCGGCGCGGAACTCTCTTTTGTTCATGAAAATCTGGCACATGGTAAGATAGGCCACGGCTTCACTTTCTTTATCGGGAATACCGGCACGAATGGCGGCACGTATATAGCTTTCGCCCTGTTTCAGATCGCCCTTCTGCATGGCCATCATACCCAGTTGTAATTTATTGGCGCCTTCTGCTTCGGGCATGGGTGAGCCGAGGTCGGTACTTTTCTTCAGGTGTTTTTCGGCCGAGTCGAAATCCTGTTTCATCATGGCCAGGTTTCCCTTGATGGTATAATAGGTTGAACGTACCGGTTTATACAACAGACCGGGAAACCAGATACCATTGAGAATTCTTTCTACTTCTTCTATATTACCCGACTCCATGGGCTCCTGTATCAGGCGCAGCGGACCAATAAAAAAATGACTGAGTAAACCGATGAGTGCAATAAAATAAATGGGAAATGTGGGCCAGAAACCGGTACCCGTCATATTCAGTGCCACCCCACCCCCAATCAATACCAGGCTGAGCCAGAAACGGTATTTGATGATAATATTGTAAAATTTCATAGACGGCAAATATAGGAAGAGTGAATGGTGAATGGTGAATCGTGAATGAAGAAATTCCCCATTCACGATTCACCATTCACCATTGCCGATTCACTACTCCCTCGCATCATTCACCTCAATCCAATACCCATCCGGATCGCGGAACCAGATCTGGTGAACGCCGTCAACCCGGGTGGTGATGGCGCCGGTTTTGCCATTTACATCTTCGTATACGATGCCCCTCTGGGTGAGTTTGCCGATAAACTGATCGATACTGGAAACACTGAAACAGATATGGTTATTCTTATAATATTCTTTTTTCTCCGGTGCCCCTGCAATCACATGCAGGGCCATGGCCGGACCAATTTTAAACCAGGCATGTTTACCCAGTTTAAAAGGTTCGGGCAGGGTGTCGAGTCCCATCACATCCCGGTAGAAACTGGCCGACTGCTGTAAGTTGGTAACATAGAGGGCAATATGGTTGAGCTGAATCCGGGGTGTATTGTCTTGTGCCATGGTACAGAGGCTGATGCCCAGCAGGATGGTTGATAAAAGGGTTTTACGCATGTAGCTTTCTTGATTTACTAAAATAGTCCATTTCCTGCCTCCAAAAATCCCGAATCCCCTATTTTTGCCGTCCCGTGGGGGGAGCTGTTAGCTATTAGCCATTAGCTTTGAATACCCGGGAATATTGAACCCGAATTTTGGACATTGGATATTTCTCTGTTCCTCTGTTCATCATTCCCTCCGGTCCCGTAGTTCAATGGATAGAATATCCCAACAGTACTGTTGGGACTAAACTTTGATAACAAGTTCTTATACATAAACAGGTATATTAAATACCATAAAGAAACCTGGACATTGGATATTCGATATTCCTCTGTTCATCATTTCTCCCGGTCCCGTAGTTCAATGGATAGAATAGAAGTTTCCTAAACTTTAGATACAGGTTCGATTCCTGTCGGGACTACAAAGCCTGCTTCTTAATGAGGCGGGCTTTTTTATGTGATAAACTGGTGGAGTAAGTAAACGGTACCTGTTGGATGTGTAACGCCCAGAGTCCCTTCGTTCCTCAGGAGACATATGCAACAAAGTTCTTTTGATTAAATACACGCTGCGTAGAAAAAAAGCCTCTGGTTATATGCCATTTCTCTTTCGTTTTGCAACTTCAGAAAAGATGTAAAAACTTTTAGAATTTGTTTTAATGGCAATCTTTTCATACAGCCGAATTGCCTCGTCATAGTTTTTACCAATCTCATTTAGCCATGCTTTGAGATATAAATACATAGGGTTTACTTCATCTGTTTTTGTTATCCGTTCAATATCGGGCAAAGCAGCAGAATAATTCTTTAATTTAAAATTTAAATCAGCTCTGAGGAAATAAAAATTGTCATCTCTTTTCGATTCATCTTGTGTATTCAATTTTACTAATTCATATTTTAAAGAATCCATATTGAGATTTTTGTAGTCCTGATACCTCAATGAATCCATCATGTGAAAATATGGTTTACAATCTTTGACCATTTTAATAGTCATCTTTTCGATAAATTCTTTTCCGAATTTGTATCCCATTGCTTCACTTGTATCACCATATAAGCGCTTGCATTCATCAATAAATAACGCGCTGTCTTTTTCCATAGACTGCATTATACAATTGCCGAATACATCCTCACTTACTAAGAAGGCATTCTGACTATCTAGGCATTCACATACCTGTTTTGAGAAAATGGAGTCGAGTTTGGACTGTCCAGATGAACATAACGGAAGTAAAAAAGTACCAGGAAATATTGTTTCATAAAATGGTATATAACGGTTGGCGGCTTGGCGTTGTACCGCTTTTAATAATTTATCGTCTAGCAGCATAACGCCAAACCGCTGTTATGAGTAGTTTATTTTCTTCTCCGCAGGGTCTACTTTATTTGCACGTTCCCCGCAGATTCTGTGATAAACTTCTTTTGATTAACTACACGTTGTGTAAAAAAAAATGTGTCTGCTAGGGATGCCCTGCGCTATTGCAAACCCCATTTAGCGGCTATCATTCTTATCCCACGCTTCATATATTGTTTGTTTAAATAGTTCGTCAAGACTTGTTGTGTCTGGTTGTACGATTTGTCCTAAAGCTTTAACGTAGTCGTTATAAAACTCGATTTTTTGTTCAAGGAAGTTGTTAAGAATTTGAATTTTCGGTTCTTCCTTAAGTTCTTCGCCTGCCATTTTTCTTGTCAGTAAGTTTTGAATTTCTGTCTTAACACTTTGTTCTGTCACTTGGCTGTCAAGTAGTTTAAGAAATTCCATTGGAGCCATTGTGTTTGTCTGTCTAATCCAGTCGCAAGCAAGTATTGGTCGCAATACATAGAAGTACTTTTTAACTCTTACATTGTCATTTTGCAAATACGCTTTGTAATTACCTTCTGCCATATGAAGATAATGATGAATACAAGATTTAGGATTGAAAAACTCCGTTGCTAAGTCACGTAATTTGTCTGCAGTAGAAAATTGTTGTAAGTAAATGATAGGACTTCTTAACCACTCCAACATAGGTGGGTTTGACTTTCTAAAAAGTCGTAACGCTTTTTTTAACTCCCAACCAGCAAGGTCAATGTCGTTAGGCAAAATCTCTTCTTGATTGTCTTTCTTTTCGTCAATTTTTAAATACCAGTCAAGTCTATGAATGTAGATATATCTTACGTCCCAGTCACTGTCAGTCGAAGCAAAGCCCCAAGCACGACTACCACTTTCAACTGCATATAAAATTTTGATGTCGTGTTGAAGTTCAAGTCTTAATAGTTCCTTTTTTATTTTGTCAGTCATTGTTTATGGTGTGTCTTCTTAAGGTTGCCGATAACTAATAAATTTACAAAAAATTGCCCCGCTAATCTAATTACCTCCGTTTTTATAAATACTTAACAAGTAAAAAGATAAAATAATCCCTAAAGGCCGTTTTCATTTCGATAAGCCATAGATAACCATTTTCCTTCTTAAAAAGTGTTCTTTATTTATTCTCCGCACGATTTTCTTTTCTTGAACTTTCCTCGCAGATATCTCAAGCAGAGAACTTAGCACCATTCACGCATAAATAAGTTATTCATTCATTATTCCACTTAAAATTTCTTTTCCGAATTGCTAAACCTATAGCAAATGGTACACGCTGTGTAAAACAAAGCTATAGTTCCACCAGCTCCATAACATATAGTGCAATCAACAAAGTTTACCAGTACTATAACCCAGATATAAACCGGATATAAGCCGGTTATAAGCCCGATACAAGCCCGCCCTTTAAAGGAGGGGCTTATATATGTTTTTTATTTAATTAAAATATTTTTTATATATATTTATAGTACGAATCTCCCCCCAACCAGTCCTTAAGCAATCATTTTAGTAACCTATAAATGTTTTACTATGGCTGTACTTAAAAACCTTACGGAGTTTCAGGGAAGCATTGGTAATATGAGTGCCTACAAACGTTGCGACAGCGACAAAACTTTTCTTCGCACTAAAGGCGGGGCTTCTAAGGATAAGATTAAAAAACACAAAAACTTTCAACGTACCAGAGAGCTCAATACCGAATGGAGCGGATGTGCCAAAGCCGGTGCTTTGATACGTAACCTGCTGGTAATGCAACAACTGGTGGCCGATTTTAATACCTCTGCCGCCCTTGTTGCCATCGTTAAAAACATACAGGTACGCGACAGTGAACATGAACACGGAAAAAGGTCTGTGCTGTTTTCCCGTCATGCACATTTACTCGATGGGTTTCAGCTCAACCGTAAAAACACGTTTGAATCTGTTATCAGAGCAAATGTAGATGTACAGTTTATGCGGTCAGCTGCCAAAGCCATTATTCACCTGCCCGAACTGGTACCAGCGATCAGTTTTATTCAGCCGGTTAACCTACCCGCTTTTCGTATCTGCATCAGCATGGGCACCCTGCCCGATATGCACTGCTTTCCTTCCGGTTATGACGTTTCCGATAAGGGTTTTGATGAACATCATTTTCAACAGGGTAATAATTTTGAAACTCCCTGGTATTATACCGGCACCCATGTGCCTGCGCAAACCATTGAACTCGCTATGCAACATACAGCAGCTATTCAGCCGCATGATGCATTCATGGTGGCCATCTCCGTAAATTTCGGCACACCCATTACCAATGAATTAGTGAAAACGAATAAACATACGGGGGCGGGGAAAATATTGAAAGTACACCTGAACTGGGATAGGGAGGGATAAAAGGATGGGCTGGGATGAAGGATTTGATTTTCATTTTCCAACCCATACTTATTATTTTGCCACTAAGGTATTATGAAAGCCCCTCAGTTTCCATTGCCCACCTGTTTGTACCAGCACCATACTGATGGTTGAAACTGATGTACCCGCCAGCGGACCCACAGGTGCTTCGAGTGTTGCTTTCAGGTTTACCAGCAGGGTATGATCGTTGAGAGATACAGTTTGCAAGAGCTCATACACTATTTTACTGTCTTTGTAAATACTCTTCCATAAGCCGTTATGTGCCGCGGCTACATATTCACGTGTTGACTGGCTGTGTAAGGTACCCCTGATGTCTACAAACTCAATGGTATCGGCAAAGGGTTTTACAAATTCATTTCCGTCTGCATGGTTCCAGCCATTTTGCAGGCTGGTAATCATCGACTCAACTGCTTTTTTTGTTTCCATAAGATCTTTTTTTAGTGTTGTGAAAGGATTGGGCTGGCTGTAAGCTGTTACACTGAACAGGATGAGGGCCAGCATGGTTACTGTAATTGTTTTCATTGTTTATTTTTTTCTGCAGCAAAACTACCCGCACGTATTTCCATGTGTTGTGACTTAAATCAAAAAGCATACTACACACAAAATTTTATTTCATCGTATTTAATGATACCTGTCTTTTGCTGTAATACCCTGTAAAGAATCAAATCGCACATCACTCATCTGTATCAGGGGTTTGATGTTGGTATAATGCTGCATATCATTCTCCAGTGTTTCGCGGTGCGGAAGAAAAGCTGCGAAAAAATCGTCGGGTGTTTCATAATAAAAATGACAGATGGCCACATACAATGGTTTTACTTCTTCCGGTGCATGCGCTAATGCGGTTTCTACCTGCACGGCTTTAAGATAAGTACCCTGTAATTGCACCGACAAGGGTATATGCACTTCCAGGTAATAACTGTCGTTAAAATATTTGGCAGCATCGTTGCTGTAAAGTATACTTACTTTGATCATACGGTTTGTTTTACGGTTGTGTAAATATTATTGTACTACGGTACAGCCGTGTGTGGTATTGGTGAGTGCGGTTTGTAGCGCTTCCCCATCGAGCAGGGCCCAGTGCTCCACTATCTTTCCGTCTTTCATCCTGAAATGACGAAACCCTTTTACCTCGGCTTCTTTACCCGATGGTTCTACATTTCTCCACCTGCCTACCTGTTTTACCCTGAATAAAATATGCGCTGCCACCATATCATTCTCTGCCACGAGCGATTCTATAACAGTCTGGTGATCGAAAGAAGCCGATACCGCGCCAATCCATTGCACCAGCCCTTCTTTATTACCGGGTACCGTCGGAATAAAAGAATGATCCTGGTAATCGGCATGAATAAAACGGTCAAGCAATTCCAGTTTTCTTTCGTTCCATACCTGTCTGATAAATTCACTGACCAATGTTTTGTTTGCTTTAATTGTCATATGTGTACTATTTAATGGATGATGTTGATACAATGGCAAAACTATTCCAGCCCTCCCTCCTGCTTTTTGATTTAAGTCACAAAAAGAAAAGCTGGGTCGTTTCAATTTTGTCATCTTATTCAATTATTGCATCAAACACAATTATTTAAAACATGAAAGAGCAGCATTTTAGTAATCATCAACGTTTTCATCCCCTGTTCCATTTTTTTGTGGCGCCATTGTCGTTGTTATTATCTATCCTTTGTTTGTTGTTGTTAACCCAAACATTTACCTGGTCTGGTTTACTGCTGTGTATGGCATTTGTATGCCTGTACCTGACTTTATTCATCACCAGAACCTATGCAAAACAAAACCAGGACAGGATCATACGATCTGAAATAAGGTTGCGCTATTTTATGCTTACCGGTAAAGATTTCAGCACCATAGAAGAACAGCTTTCGCTGGCGCAGCTTGTGTCCTTAAGGTTTGCACATGATGAAGATTTTCTTCAGCTCACGGCAAGGACCGATCTGCCCGGTCTTTCCCCCGTCCAGATCAAAAAAAGTTTAAAAAGCTGGAAGGCCGATCACCTGAGGGTTTAAGAGCAGGTTATACGCATCAAGGGGCTATCATTCCGATAGCCCTTTTTGTTTATCTTTCCTGTACAAAACTTTTTCCTGAAAGAGCATTTCGATGATATCGCCATATTTGCAGCCTTCAGAGCGCATATACAAAGTATGACGCCTGTGGCCGATCATTTATGGTTACTCATGACCAATGCCATGCAGATCACTTCATCACGCAAAGGTGAATTATTACTGGAAGAAGGAGCCGTTTGCAGGCATATCTATTTTATTTACAAAGGCTCATTCCGTTTTCTGTACCTCAAAGAAAATGAAGAAGTAACTACCGGTTTGTTTACAGAAGGCATTTGTATGACCAACATGAAAAGCCTTACTACCCTGCAGCCTTCCACCGTTTTTATACAGACACTCGAAGACGCCATCGTGGTGAAAATGAATAAAGAAGCTTTAATAGCGCTTTATAAACAGGCACCTGAAATTGAAGGCATCGGAAGGGTTATACTGGAACATATGCTGGCCGACGATGCCGACTGGAAAGAAATCTATACCATTTACAGCCCGGAAGAACGTTACCATTTTCTGCTGAAAAAAGCACCACAAATCATACAGCAAATACCCTTACAATACATTGCCTCTTATTTAGGCATGAGAAGAGAAACACTCAGCAGAATCAGAAGCCGCTCGGCTAAATCAACTTTGTGATTTAAGTCAAAACCCATCCCATACCCCTCTGGTAGTTTTGTTTCATAAAATTATTTACCATGAAACAAACATTAACCAAAGAACAAGTGTACCAGTCTGCCGAACAAAGTTTTGGCATCGTTCCACCTATGATCAAAGAGATCGCCGAATACAGTGTACCCGTTGCGGCATTATATACCGAAGGGGTAATTACCATGGACGCTGCCGGTTTTACGGCCACTGAAATCAATGCCATTGAGTTACTCATCTCTTCACTGAATGCCTGCGAATCCTGTGTAAAAGGGCATTCCTATCTTTTAAAAAAAGCAGGTTTGCAGGAAGAAGATATCAGGGCTATTATAGAAAGAAAGGCTACTTCAGATGCTGCACTGAACAGACTACTCAAAGGAACAGAAGCCCTTTTTTATGCCAATCGTGAAGGATATGCCGGCTATGTACAGGCACTCGAACTAAACGGATTTTCAAAAAAGGAGATTTTCGAACTCATCGGACTGCTCTCACTCAAAACCATTTCAAATAATATCAATAACTACCAGCGCAGTTTAAAAATAATGCAGGCTGCTCTTGTATAAAATTATTACCGCTCAAGATCATGAATGCTTTACTAGCCTTAGGATTCAGATGAACAATACACTATAATAAACTTATATCAGACATCTGTGATACCGGCCGGGCTCCATTAGTAATCCCCATGCTATTTATTTTCCGCAAGGTCTCCATATGAAACAGGAAACCTTGCGGATTTTTTTTACAGCTTGTCTGGAAACAAATAATCATAACGTAGTGAACAGCACATTATATGTCTTCACCACTCCCTTATAATCACATTTCACCACTGCTTTTCCAGTTAAGGATTCGGGTTGGGTGATGGTGATTTTTACGGCGGGGTTGCTGGCACTGGCGCTTACTTTCGGAATACCTGTTGTACCTGCAGGCAATGTATAGCTGGTTTCATACTGATCGTAGGTAACCAGTCCATTGGTATTGTTGGAACGCACGGGTATTTCCGGCAGAGCTACTGCAATACCGTTTACGTTGATGCTTACAACAGGTGGAACGGGCCGTACAATCTTCTTCTTTACAGAACTGAAACCCAGTCCCTGCAAATCAAAAAGCAATTCGCCTTCTGCACCTTCTGCTACCAGGTATATCGCATGTTTTTTACCGAGTCCGTCTACCATAGCTGAAACATCGGCAGTGAACTGCGTGGCTTCCTGTCTGGCATTTGCAGGAACAACAATCTCACCGATCTTTTTTCCTTTCCATGCTTCCGTATCATAAGGACCATCTAACCATACCTGCACCTTAAACGACTTTGTTGTTTTGGGCGTAAGGAAAAGATTAAATGCGGTTTTGTTTCCCTTCTTCGTTCCTTCAAAAGCAGGTAAGCCTTTCTCCGTTTTGGCATGACCACCAAAACCAAAATATTTATAGCCGATGACATGTCCGTTTTTCACTTTGGTAATGGGCATATGGTTGTCCCATATATCCCATGAGTCCTGCTGTATACTGTTATCAGACAGATAGCAGGCATAACCGGCAGAATAATAACGATAGGGATCTAATCCATAAAAATGAAAGCCTTCAGAAGTTACTTCTGCGCCTTTGTATTCTTTACCCTGGCTGTCTTTTACCACATGTATTTTATCTTTCGCATACGGATCAAATGCGCGCATGTATACCATACCTCCTTCCGCTACTGGCTTTGCATCCCATGTAACAGTAATGGGTGCAACCATTGCCTGACGGGCAAAACCGAAACCACGTGGAGGTCTGTGATAGAATACATACCATTGACCATTGATTTCCTGTATACTGCCATGTGTGTTATGTCCGGCATTGGTTGTTTGAATAGCAGAACCATCTTTGTTTAATACCGGAGCGCGGGAATCTACCAGTACCCCGCCACTCTTCCATGGCCCCAATGGAGAATCGCCCACCACATAACGCAGGGTTGAGTTAGAACTACCTATACCATATTCCGGTCCGGAATAACCACTATAGATGGATACAAATTTATTACCCACTTTACGGATGGAAGAAGCTTCAAAAAAGTTGAAAGTACCCAGATCTTCACCCGGATAAATCTGCGGATACACGGTACCCTGCGGATCACGAAGCATTCCATACCTTGAACTGGCGGGTAAAAAACGATCGATGATTTTGGTGCCGGGTCTGAGTGAGTACATCGTGTTCTGGTCTAACTGCGCTGCGAGTGATCGCTGAAAGCCCCAGTAAGCATAAGCACGGAACCCAATTTCGAAATCAGGATCTTTGGGATCGGTTACATATTCAATATAGATGGCAGGATCGAATCCTAAAATACTGCCGGGTACGGTACGTTTACCATCTTCTGTAAGATTGATGGGTGTGAATGGTCCGTCAGGGCGATTCGATTTTGCCACCAATGGTTCGCGGTTGGGGCCACGGCTATGCGGATAGAGATAATATTCTTTCTTCCCGTTTTTCCTTTTTACTTCTACGAGATCGGGTGCATACATCACATCCCATTTGTCTTCAGACTGGTAGGTGAATACAGCACCTTCATCGCGCCAGCTAGATAAATCTTCTACCGGTGCCGACCATATACGAATATCTGGACCACAATAACTGGTAAACCGTAAATCGTGAGAGCCAATAATATAAGCGCGGTATTTACCGGGCTTATCAGGGTCTTCAAACACCCTGGGTTCGCCATCGGGTAAATGTTCCCATAAGGGCAGGTAGGGATTGCCCATGCCCCTGTGAACAAAGCGCTGGTTTACTTTACTGTTTGATGTTTCATTTTTCTGCGCCTGTATTCCGCTTTGGGCCAGCAGGAGCATCGCCATACATGACAAAATCAGCTTGCTGATTTTCATGACTGGTTTTTTTTCTTTCATGATGGTTCATTGTTTGTGGCGTTTAGTGAATGGAATAGTTGTGGTTGATGATAAAAATAAGGTTTATCGGCAAATAATTGTCATTATTACGTTTATCGTTTGACAATAAAGTATAGAGGGTAATTAATTGAAAAATGGCGTAGTATAATATTTCTGTTAGTAATGTGGGGTTCCAGTAGAAATTCACAGTCAACTTCTGAAATATCCTTCGTCGCAGATAATAACCTTTGGTTATTAATGCTTCTCAGGATGACGATTCATTGTAGGCTATTAGAGAGGGATTGATTGGCTTTGCCAATCAATCCCTCCGCTTTACTTGTCGTTTTCCCGTCATCCTGAGGAACATTCCGGTCGCAGATCGGAAATTGTGACGAAGGATATTTGAACCATCATTGCAGCCTTAACTGCACATACCTGATAACGGCCCTCTTTGCCGTGTACACCACATGTATATTGTCAGCATCATCTACAATGATAGCAGGGTAACTGTATTCGCCTTCCTGATGGTCCTCCAGTGTGTACACATCTTTCCAGTGAATACCATCGGTGGATGAAGCAATTTTCAATACACTTCTTCCCTCCCACCAGTTGGCACCAGCTTTCAGCGGATTGTACACCAGCAACTGTGTTCCGTTACGCATACTCACTGCGTCGATACCCGAATTAGGGTTGGGTAAATTGGTAGCTGTTGGTACACTCCAGTGTTCTCCTTCATCGGTTGACCAGCTCTGTACAATAACATGCTGCCTGCTGCGAAAAAGTGCCTGTATGCGTTTGTCTGTGTATTGCAGTAATGTGGGTTGAATGATACCAAAATCGGTTGGCGGTACTGCAAGAGTTTTCCAGTTCAACAAATCGGCTGTTGATTTCTCCATATGTGCCGTCCAGCTTTTTTCATCTTCGCTTTCGCGGCTGGAGGGATAGAGGATATCTCCATTTGATAATTGTAATGGCTTGTTTCTGATGGGGCCCAATAAACTATCTGGTAATTGTATAGCATCAGACCAATTACGGCCAACATCTGTTGAGATTTTATAAAATGCTTTCCACTGACGCGGATTGGGACCTGCTTTATAATGCAGGTAGAGTATCCCTTTTTTATCTGTAAAGAGAACGGGATTCCAGCAGGCATAGGTTTTCCCATTGAGGGTGCCTGTTGCTATTTTTTGGGGAGGCGTCCATCCATCTTTATTACGGATAGCAGCCCAGATAGCCACCGATGTATCACCTTCATAATTACCACCAAACCATGCTGTCATGAGTGTTCCATTATTCAGGGTACAAATGGTTGCTGCATGACAAGATTTGAAGGGAGCATTGGTAAAAATATCTTCTTCGGTTACCAGACGTAGTTCTTCCTGTGCATATAATAAAGCAGTATTGCTCAATAACAACAAGAGACAGATGAACTTCCTGAGAGGTAAACACATAGGATAAAAATAAGTATTTGCTTTGTGTTGTAAACAGCATTGATGAAAAGTGCATATACATCATGAGCCGGGTAGTGCCGGCTCATGATGTATAAAAAAGAATCAGGGGGTATTAGTATCAGTTGAATAATTCTGCTCTATCCTCTGGTTGTTTTGAAAGTAGCCTGTCTGCCATCGGAAATAAATGGTTATTCTCCAAATGAACATGCTTGTGCAAATTGGCTTCAAAATCTTTTAACATAGTAAGTGTTAAATGAAAAGTGGTGCAGGTGTTTTCGGGGGGGCTGTAATCAAGCGTGAGTACCCTGATCTGGTCCATCAGATCACCTGCTTCATGGTGCTCTGCCAGCATTTGTTCAATCACAGGTTTAAATGAAATCAGCGCCGCCTGTTTTTTTTCAAGTGCAATGATGGCAGGAAACAATATCTGCTCCTCTTTCTCCATATGCGACAACAGTTCAAACGACAATTCCCTGAACAGGTTTAATACCCTTACCATTTGCGGAAACCTGTCGCCATGTTTAGTATTGATTTTTTCGAGGTAACCTAAAATCTGTGGTGCTGTTTGTTTGATAAAGAAATGATGGTGAATCAGGATATATTGAATCAGTTGTTCTGCTTTCATATCCGCAAAAGGAATATTTTTCTGTTGTTCACCATTCACCACTTCTTCCAGTTCCTGTACTACAGTATTCAAATCCAGTCCTTTTTGTTCGCAGGCCGATGCAAGAGTTTGTTGTCCTTTGCAGCAAAAATCGAGGTGAAATTTTTCAAATAAAGCCGCTGTCTGGTAATGATCGCTTACTATAGAAGCGAGTGTTTGAGATGTATAATTCATATCAAAAGGTTTGATACAAATGTCCAGCATCGCTCATACACTAATTATGCGTCTACGCATAAACAGGTTTTCGATAGCCAAAAAAAATCATCGCAGCTCCGGCAACCAACCCCAGAGCAACAAGTACTAATAATTCCTGTATGCCTGGCACAGATATATAAGCCATGGCACAAACACCTTGCATCATCAGTATTATTTCATTCAGTAAAATACTGCTCACAAAAACAGTGATCCCTTTTCGCATCAATGGTAATGGATGCTGCTTTGTAAATACCAGTAATACAGTTAGTAAAAACAAACTGATGATGCCCAGTAATACCAGGTGCAGGTAACCAATGACAATGGGTCTGAAACCAAAAGCCAGATCGCTAAGCGATGGAATGGTTGAAAAAAGTTGCAACAATAGTTTTATCGCCAGTGCCAAAAACGCTAATAAACCTGTTCGTTGTGCCATCCGGGGCCATTCTCTTTTAAAATATTGTTTTTGCGCAACAATCATTTTCCACAAATAAAAACAACCAGCCACTTGGGCTATGGCAGCTATTGCAATAAATATATACACCCATAATGATAACGAAAGCCAAAGCACAGATAAACAATAAGCTGGTATACAGGATAATACAAAAAATCTGAAAATTCTTTGTTGGTATTTCAATGTTGGAAAATGCTGGCTCAGCATGGTAAACAATAACCCCATACAGGCAAAAAAGAACCAGCCATTATATTGAAAATGAAGAAAGAAATATACAGCTGCCAGGTACCATTGCTGGTTGATCCATTGATTGGCCATCATGACCGATAATCCAAATGCACCAAATGATGAGATTACCAGGAAAAATAATGCCGCTTTAAACCAGTTGGCCGCGGGCAGCAACTGCCGGTTGATATCCTTCCAAAACATCCACGCAAACCAATATGATACAAAAATAGAGGCTGTAGAGAAACTGATGGAAATCCATCCATACCCCTGAAACGGAAAACTCAGCAACATACCATAAGCTGTTACCAGATTGGCTTTCAGTATCGGCTTATATCGACGTAATGCTCCATCCTTTTCCTGTAAAGATGATATGAGGAATACCATGAGCAATTGTGTGATCCATCCGGAAAAAGCAAAATGAGAATGTGCATGTAATACATGTTTCTGATCTATCCATGATAAAGGAAACACAATTTTGTAACGCATCACAAAACCCAGTAATGCTACCAGCAAAAGATTAAAAATGGCGATCCGCACCCATTTGTGGTAAGCATTTTTCATGCGCCTGATTTTGGGTGCAAATTAACAGGGCAATAAAAGGTTTCTTATGATTCAGATCATATTAACAGTATACTTTGCCTTTGTCGATCATCAACTGTCCCTTTTTGTGCAGGTTACGGATGGTTCTTATGACAGTCTCTACCCGCATGCCCGTCATATCTGCTATTTGTTGTCGTGTGAGTTTGATACGGTTACAGTCGGGACAAATATTTTTCTTACGCTGTTTCATGTAGGCAAAAAGCTTCGATATACAGTTCTCTGGATCATGTTGTGCCAGTTCTTTAATTACATAAAATTTGAACCGAACACGTTCTATCATCAGTTTAGTAAAAGCAATATGCGCATCAGAGTTTTCTTTCAGCAATGAAAGAAATACTTCTTTTTGTAATCGTATCACTATACTGTCTTCGTTGGCTATAGCGCTTGCTGCATAAGGCTGACCATCGAACAGTGGCAGTTCACCAAATGATTCGCCTGGTTCAATCATTACCTGTAAAAATTCTCTCCCTTCATCGTTAATATTCACCCAGCGAACGCTTCCACTCACCAATTGGTGATAAAAAACGGCTGAACTGCCTTCCTGAAAAATGAAATCACCGGCATTTACTTTTTTATACACTGCGCCCCAGGCCAGCAGTGTATTGATATCTATAACCATAAACATTCATTTCAGTAAAACTATACAGCTAAAACAGTTCAGGGTATGATTTTGCACAGGGTGAAATATGATATATATCATGTTTCAATTTTAAGCAAGCTGTAAATGAACGAGTTACACTTTTCGGTTCAATGGCTTTACGGGCAATATGATTGAACGCATAAAAATTGGAACGATTCACAGGTAATCTTGTACTCAATTATTGACTTACTCCTTAAAACATCAACTATGAAAAAAATCATCTTCATGCTGGCCATTGCTTCCATTGTTGGAGCTTGCGGCGGCGGTAATTCGCACGCACCAGCAACAACTGCAGCAAGTACGGAAAGCAACTCTGCTGCCAGTGGAAATCCTTCTTATGATCCTAACAGAGGGGAAGGTAAATTCAAAGACGTACAGATAAATCCCAAACTCGATATGGCACTTGCTGGTGAAGGAGAGAAAGTGTACAATGTAAAATGTGGCAGTTGCCATAAACTCTCTGAGGAGAAACTGGTTGGGCCCGGATGGAAAGGTGTTACCTCCCGCAATCAGGCTGCCTGGATACTCAACTTCATTACCAATACCGATGCCATGCTGAATATAGATCCAAAAGCACAGGCGCAACTGGAAATATGTCTGGTTAGAATGCCGAACCAGAGTCTTACCGATAAAGAAGCGCTTTCACTCTATGAGTTCATGCGTAAGAATGATGGCGTTAAATAATAATTGATCTCTCACAAACTAAACTGATAATAATGACACAGTTTTCATGTAAACAATGGGCATTACTGATAGGTTGTTTAAGCCTCAGTATGTTCGCCTGTAAACCCAAAAATACAGGCAGTGCCGTGGGTGCAGATGCCGCTGCTAAAGCGTATGTTGCACCCGGACAATTTGACCAATTCTATAATTTTGTATCTGGTGGATTCAGCGGTCAGATGAGTGTTTATGGATTACCTTCCGGGCGTTTGCTCCGTGTAATTCCTGTTTTCTCTGTTGATCCGGAGAAAGGATGGGGTTACAGTGAAGAAACCAAAGCCATGCTAAATACCTCACATGGTATGGTACCATGGGATGACCTGCACCACACCGAACTCTCTCAAACCAATGGAGAAATTGATGGTCGCTGGGTATTCGGTAACGCTAATAATACACCAAGGGTAGCTCGTATTGATCTCACCACTTTCCGTACTGCGGAAATTATTGAGCTCCCCAACAGTGCAGGGAATCACAGCTCACCTTTCATCACCGAGAATACTGAATATGTAGTGGCCGGTACCCGCTTTAGCGTACCCCCCGATGATGCCAATGGTGATGTAGCCATCGATACTTATAAAGATAATTTCAAAGGCACCATCAGTTTTATCAGTGTAGATAAAACCGACGGTAAAATGGATATTGCCTTTCAGTTACAGTGTCCAGGTGTAAACTTCGATCTGAGTCATGCCGGGAAAGGAAAATCGAATGGCTGGTTCTTCTTCTCCTGTTATAACACAGAAAAAGCCAGTACCCTGCTTGAAGTAAATGCTTCACAGCGCGATAAAGATTTTATCATGGCTGTTAACTGGAAAAAAGCAGAAGAATACATTAAAGCAGGTAAAGGCAGAAAACAGTCTGTTAAATATGCCAGCAACCGCTACGACGAAAAAACTCATACCGCTACTTCACAGATAAAAACAGAAGTATTGGTATTGGATGTGAAAGACTTTAAAGACATCTGTTATTTTATACCCTGTCCAAAATCACCGCATGGCTGCGATGTAGATCCTACAGGTGAATACATTGTAGGTAGTGGTAAACTGGCTGCGCTGGTTCCCGTATTCAGTTTCGATAAAATACAGAAAGCCATTGCTGCCAAAGATTTTATCGGCGATTATGATGGTATTCCTGTTATCAAATACGAATCTGCTTTACATGGTGAGTTGCAAAAACCAGGTTTGGGACCATTACACACTGAATTCGATGGCAAGGGCAATGCCTATACTTCTTTCTTTGTTTCTTCTGAAGTAGTAAAATGGAATATCAAGGACCTGAAAGTATTGGATCGTGCCGCTACTTATTATTCTATTGGTCACCTCACCATTCCCGGTGGCGACAGCAAAAAACCCGATCCAAAATACCTGATTGCCTATAACAAAATTACTAAAGACAGGTACCTGCCTACCGGTCCGGAATTATCGCAGAGTGCTCAGCTATTTGATATCAGTGGTGATAAGATGCAGCTTATTCTAGACTTCCCTACCATTGGCGAACCTCACTATGCTCAGGCTGTTAGAGCCGATCTTATCAAAGATAAGTCATTGAAGATTTTTAAAATTGATGAGAACCAGCATCCATATGTCGCCAAGGGTGAAAGTGCTACCAAAGTGGTGAGAGAAGGCGGAAAAGTGCATGTGTATATGACCACCATTCGCTCTCACCTGGCTCCTGATAATATAGAAGGTATTCAACAGGGTGATGAAGTGTATTTCCACATCACCAATCTTGAGCAGGACTGGGATGTACCACATGGCTTTGCCATTAAAGGGGCCAATAACGCAGAGTTGCTGATTATGCCTGGTGAAACACAGACATTAAAATGGGTGGCCGACAGGGTTGGTATTTATCCTTTCTATTGTACCGATTTCTGTAGTGCCCTGCACCAGGAAATGTCTGGATACCTGCGTGTATCTCCAAAGGGATCAAGTGTCCCCTTACGTTTCAGCACTGGTAAGACTGCTCCGGTTACTAAGTGAGTTGTATGAGTTGGTTTTTTATAGTTGGGGGAGCAGGATTGCAGCCTGCTCCCTTTTTACTTCTCAGTAAAGCAATGATCCATGAACAATATGTTATTAAAGCCGGTTTCGAAGATCCTTCTAATCATGTGTGGACTTTCACTGATTGCCGTTCTGTTTCTTCCCTTATGGAGGATCGATCTTGTTGCCCCACAGTACCCCGAAGGTTTGCGGCTGTTGATTTATACCCATCAACTGGCTGGTGATGTTGACATCATCAATGGCCTTAACCATTATATAGGCATGAAGACACTTCATACAAAAGATTTTGTGGAGTTCAGTGTACTACCCTATCTGGTTGGGTTCTTCGCACTTGCATTTGTTGTGACGGCTTTACTGGGTCAGCGAAAATACCTGTACCTGCTCTTCCTTTTGTTCATTTGTTTTGGTATTTTATCGATGTACGATTTCTGGAGATGGGAATACAATTATGGTCACGATCTGCAACCTGATGCTGCTATTGTTGTGCCGGGCATGTCGTACCAGCCCCCATTAATCGGGTTCAAACAGCTACTTAACTTCGGTGCCTATTCATTTCCCGATATAGGTGGATGGATATTTATACTGGCAGGTCTTATCACTTTCGCCCTGGTGATTATTGAGTGGAGAAAAAAAACAAACCCTGTATTAAAAAGCATCATGCTAGTATGTTTTCTGTCGGGTATGGTATCCTGTAACAGTGGTCCGGAGCAAATTGTGATTGGTGCCGATCATTGTAGCGCCTGTAAAATGCGCGTTACCGATCCGCATTTCGGAGCAGAACTGGTTACAGCCAAAGGAAAGGTTTACAAATTCGATGATGTCATCTGCCTGAAAAATTACTTAGCACAGGAAAAAAATATTCCCGTAAAAAAACTGTACCTGACCCAGTTCAGTGGCAATAACCATTTGATTGAAGTAAACAGTGCCGTTATGGTAGAAAGTAAGCTGATCAGGGGACCGATGGGTGGTAATATTGCAGCTTTCCCTCACAAAGACAGCATTGACGCAGCATTAAAAAACAATGGCAGAATCATCAGTTGGAATGAATTTATCCGGCCATGAAAAAAATATTACTCAGCATACTTGTATTGCTGCTTTCTAAGCATGTGCTGTCCAACACCATTATAGTGGGCAGACAGTCTGCTGTGAAGACTATACAAACAGCATTGGAACTTGCAAAAGATGGCGATACAATAAAAGTAACAGAAGGCTTGTACCGGGAAAAGGGACTGCTGATAAGAAAAAGAGTGGTACTGCAAGGCATTCAGTATCCCGTGATTGATGGCGAACACAAATATGAAATTATTGCTGTTAAAGCTGACGCAGTAGTAATAGAAGGTTTTAAAGTTGTGAATTCAGGTGTATCAAGTATGGACGACTTTGCGGGTATCAAGATTTATAACAGCAGAAAAGTAATTATCCGAAACAATATTCTGCTGAACACTTTCTTTGGCATCTATGCACAGTTAGGATCGAACTGCATCATTGAAAATAATGTACTGTTGGGTACTGCTAAGAATGAGCAGCAAAGCGGTAACGGTATTCATTGCTGGAAAAGTGACAGTATGCAGATAAAGAATAACCGTATCAGCGGACACAGAGATGGAATTTATTTTGAGTTTGTAACCCATTCCACCATCACCCAGAACAAATCTGAAAAAAATCTGCGCTATGGTTTACACTTTATGTTTTCGAACCACGACAGTTATCTGCATAACCAGTTTCGCAATAATGGTTCAGGTGTTGCTGTTATGTTCTCACATCATGTAACCATGCTGAACAACCTGTTTACACAAAACTGGGGAGATGCTGCTTATGGCATACTACTAAAAGAAATCAGCGACAGCAGGATTGAAAAAAATCAGTTCCTTGAAAATACCGTTGCCATATTCCTTGAAGGAGCCAACAGGATTGATGTGCAGAAAAACAGTTTTAAAAGTAATGGCTGGGCTATGAAGATTCAGGCCAGTTGTATGGATATAACTGTTACTGGCAATAATTTCCAGTCGAACACATTCGATGTAGGCACCAATGGAAGTCTGATGCTCAATAAGTTCAGCCAAAATTATTGGGATAAATATGAAGGCTATGATCTCGACAAAAACAACAAAGGTGATATTCCCTACCGGCCCGTAAGTATGTATGCCGTTATTGTAGAGAGAAATCCCACCGCCATGATCCTGTTCCGCAGTTTTATGACCGCACTGTTTGATAAAACAGAGAAACTGATACCATCGTTAACACCGGAAAATTTGAAAGATGATTTTCCCCTAATGAAACCTTTGAAATTATGATCATCGCTACCAATGTATCCAAACAATTTGGCAAATTAAAAGTACTCGACAATCTTTCTGTTACCTGTAATAAAGGAGAATGTATTGCCCTGATTGGTCCAAATGGAAGTGGCAAAACTACTTTCATCAAAGCAATTCTGGGTATGGTCATCTGCGACAGCGGTTTCATTACATTCAATGGTCATAACATAAAAAACAACTGGCTTTACCGGAATGAAGTGGGCTATATGCCTCAGATTGGCAGGTATCCAGACAATATGAGCATTGGTCAGTTGTTAACCATGATGAAAGATATACGGGTAGACAAGAAAGCAGGTATTGATGAAGAACTGCTATATGCCTTTGGTTTAGACAAATTACTTGACAAAAGAATGCGCACGCTTTCGGGTGGAACCCGGCAAAAAGTAAGTGCCGTTCTCGCTTTTCTTTTTAACCCTCAGGTAATCATTCTTGATGAACCCACTGCCGGCCTTGATCCCGTTTCAGCAGAAGTACTGAAAGAAAAAATTATACGGGAAAAAGAAAAGGGTAAACTTATTCTAATTACATCACATATTCTCAGCGAATTGGATGATATGGTTACACAGATCATCTATATACAAGACGGAAAACTTTGTTTCCAGCAATCAGTGGGTGAGTTGCAGAAAACAACCGGACAGACCCGGTTAAGTAAAGTAATTGCCAGCATCATGACCCAAAACAAGTTAGTACCATGAGAAAGATTATTAAATACGTTATCATAGATATTTTGCGGAATAAAATCATGCTGGCCTATACATTGTTCCTGCTCTTGCTTTCCTTGATGTTATTTGGTCTGGAAGACAATACCACAAAAGGATTATTGGGTTTACTGAATGTATTACTCATCATCGTTCCTATGGTGAGCATCGTCTTTTCTACCATTTATATCTATAACAGTACCGAATTCATCGAACTCCTGGTAAGCCAACCGCTTAAACGCATCAGCATATGGTTTAGTCTGTTTACAGGCATTGCTTTTTCTCTTTCACTTGCTTTTATGATCGGCATAGGCATCCCGGTATTATTATTTGTACCCAGCAGTACTGGTTTGATGATGGTCATCATTGGTTTTCTGCTTTCGGTAATTTTTGTTGCTATTGCCATGCTGGCTTCGGTTAAAACACGCGACAAAGCAAGAGGCATAGGCGTTGCCATATTGCTATGGTTGTATTTTTCGCTGTTGTTTGATGGTATTGTACTCTTTCTTTTATTCCAGTTTGCAGATTATCCGATGGAGAAACCCATGATATTGATCAGTGCACTGAACCCTATTGATCTTGGCCGGATCATGATTCTTTTAAAAATGGATATCTCTGCATTAATGGGTTATACCGGTGCAGTATTTCAGCAGTTTTTTGGAACCGTATGGGGGCAGTTGATTTCTCTTTCTGTTTTACTGCTCTGGATATTTGTACCTGTCTGGCTTTCCATTCGCAGGTTTAACCATAAAGACCTTTAACCATGAAAAGACATATTGCATTACAACCACTTTCACGGGAACATCATGACGCTTTGCTGCTGGCCCAGTTACTTCGTAATGATGTACCGGATTATGCAGGATTACCTTCAGGCAACCGGGAGAAGGCTATTTACGCCACAAAAATTTTCCAGGAAACATTAGTGAGGCATTTTGAAAAAGAAGAAACCATTTTTAACCAGAGTAAAGGCCTCCTGCAGGATATAGATATCCTCATAGAGGAAATCATCGCAGAACATACAACACTAATCCGTTTATTCCATGAATTAGTACCAGCCACTGTTAGCAGCGAACAGTTGCACTCACTCGGTCAACTATTAAATACACATATCCGCAAAGAAGAAAGGGTTCTGTTCCCGTTATTAGAACAATATTGTCCTGCTCCATTATTGGAACAGTTCAGGTTGCTGCTTTAAATTCTTCTATATGAAAAAAGATATTGCTACAAGAGCCGACATAGAGAAAATGGTAATACTCTTTTATAAGAAAGTAGTTGCCGATCCTTTATTGGGGCCAATATTCGACGGACCTAAAAAGATCAACTGGGACAGGCATATTCCAACCATGTGCGATTTTTGGGAGAATGCTTTGTTTTTCAGTGGAAGTTATAGTGGCAACCCGGTAAACCTTCATCAACACCTTCACAAAATAATGCCATTAAATCAGTTGCATTTTCAGCAGTGGAATATGCTATTTATTGAAGTTGTAGATGAACTTTTCAGCGGAAAAAATGCTTTACTTGCCAAACAGAGGGCATTGAATATCTCCTTAATTATACAGGGAAATTTATTTTCCTGATAGGCAGAATCACTCACTGATCTCCACCACTTTCTTATTCCTCAACTGCTGCATGGCTTTGGGTACCATTTGTAATACTTCCTCTTTTAATGTCTGGATAAGTTTGGTTTTGATATGATCGCGGTGGGTAACCAGGCTCACTTCTCTGGCCGGACTCGGATCTTTTAAACGCTTCACAAGTTTCATTTGTGTCTTATTAAATTCCATCACCGCCAGTTCGGGGAGAATGGTGAGGCCATTGCTTTTATCTACCATTCTTTTTAATGTTTCAATATTACCGGTGGCATATTTGAAATGCAGATCGCCGCTTTTACGCAGTTCACATAAATTCAATACCTGCGAACGAAAGCAATGCCCTTCTTCGAGCAACCAGAGTTCATTGGGGTCTATATCATCGGCCAGCACATATTTTTTGTCGTACAAAGCATTCTTTCTCGACACATACACAAATAACTCTTCATAAAACAATACATCTTCCCTGATAGACGCGTCTTTTAAAGGAGTAACCACCAAACCACAATCAAGACGGTTGTTTTTTAATTCGTGTATCACTTCTTCTGTAATCGTTTCCCTGATCACCAGTTCCAGTTGAGGGTATTTTTCACGCACCTGCTTAAAGAGTGTCGGCAAAAGATAAGGTGCCAGTGTAGGAATGATGCCAATGCGCAATTCACCCGTCATCACATCTTTTTCATCGTGAATCAATTGTTTGATCATGCCCGATTCACGCAATACCACCCTTGCCTGTGCAATGATTCTTGCACCTATTTCGGTTGGTATCACAGGCTGTTTGGTACGATCGAAAATCTTCACACCCAACTCATCTTCCAGTTTCTGTAATTGCATACTCAGGGTAGGCTGGGTTACAAAACATTTTTCTGCTGCCAGTACAAAGTGGCGGTAAGTATCTACCGCTACCATATATTCTAATTGTGTTAGTGTCATAGATTAAATCTATATTATCATAAAGATAATCAATTTGAACTATCGGTTAATTAAGTGTAATCTTGTCGCTCGAACAACATCTGCTTTTATCCAATCAACTTTTAAAAAACATCAACATGGAAAATAATACCAATGGCGACATCAGTAAATGTCCCTTTCACAATGGCAGCCTGAAACAGGTTGCCGGCGGTGGTACACGCAACCGCGACTGGTGGCCCAACCAGTTAAACCTGAATGTACTGAGACAACATTCCAGTCTGTCTGACCCGATGGATCCTGATTTTGATTATGCAGCAGCATTTCAGTCACTGGATTATGACGCACTGAAAAAAGACCTGACTGCTTTGATGACCGACTCTCAGGACTGGTGGCCGGCAGATTATGGGCATTATGGTCCATTCTTTATTCGTATGGCCTGGCACAGTGCAGGTACTTACCGTACCTATGATGGTCGTGGCGGTGCAGGTGCAGGTATGCAACGTTTTGCACCATTGAACAGCTGGCCCGATAATACCAATCTCGATAAAGCCCGTTTATTATTATGGCCCATCAAACAGAAATATGGCAATAAAATTTCCTGGGCCGATCTAATGATCCTCGCGGGTAATGTGGCACTGGAATCGATGGGCTTCAAAACATTCGGTTTTGCCGGTGGTCGTGCCGATGTATGGGAACCCGATGAAGATGTATACTGGGGCAGTGAAAAAGAATGGGTAGCTCAACACAGAAATCCTGAAAGCCTCGAAGCAGCTCTCGGCGCCACAGAAATGGGATTGATTTATGTAAACCCTGAAGGACCTAATAAAAATCCTGATCCGATTCTCGCCGCAAAAGCCATCCGCGAAACTTTTGGTCGCATGGCGATGAATGATGAAGAAACCGTTGCATTGATTGCAGGTGGACATAGTTTTGGTAAAACACATGGTGCTGCAGATCCGGGTAAATATGTGGGCAAAGAACCCGCTGCTGCCGGTATTGAAGAACAGGGCATGGGCTGGACAAATAGTTACGGATCTGGTAAAGGTGCCGATACCATTACCAGCGGACTGGAAGGTGCATGGACCACTACCCCTACTCAATGGAGCAATAACTTTTTTGAAAACCTGTTTGGGTATGAGTGGGAGCTCACCAAGAGCCCTGCAGGTGCTCACCAGTGGCAACCCAAAAATGGCGCAGGTGCTGGACTGGTTCCGGATGCACACGATGGCAGCAAACGTCATGCTCCATTTATGCTGACCACAGACTTGTCTTTACGTTTTGATCCGGCTTATGAAAAAATATCCAGACGTTTTCTCGAACATCCTGATCAGTTTGCAGATGCATTTGCACGTGCCTGGTTTAAACTTACACACCGCGATATGGGACCACGTGCCCGTTACCTTGGTAAAGAAGTGCCCAAAGAAGAACTGATCTGGCAGGATCCTATTCCGGCTGTTACACATGAACTGATTGATGCATCAGATATAGCAACATTAAAAAACAAGATACTGTCTGCCGGCTTATCTGTATCGGAACTGGTTTCTACTGCATGGGCTTCTGCATCTACTTTCCGTGGATCAGATAAACGTGGTGGTGCCAATGGGGCACGTATTCGTCTGGCTCCGCAGAAATTCTGGGAAGTAAACAATCCATCACAATTGTCAAAAGTGCTGGATGCTTTGGAAAGTATCCAAAAAGCATTCAATGCCAGCGCAGGTAAGAAGCAGGTATCATTGGCCGACCTGATTGTACTGGGTGGATGTACCGCTATTGAAAAAGCTGCTAAAGATGCAGGACATAATATCACTGTTCCTTTCACACCCGGTCGTACCGATGCTTCGCAGGAGCAGACAGATGTTGAATCATTTGCTGTACTTGAACCCAATGCCGATGGTTTCCGCAATTACCTGAAACCAAAACAAATGGCCACTGCAGAAGCATTGTTAATTGACAAAGCGCAACTGCTCACATTAACTGCACCGGAGATGACAGCATTGGTTGGTGGTATGCGTGTGTTGAATACTAATTACAACCAGTCTAAACACGGTATTCTTACTGATAAGCCTGGTGTGCTTACCAACGACTTCTTTGTAAACCTGCTCGATTTTAGTACTACCTGGTCTGCCACTGCAGACAGTCATCAGCAGGAATTTGAAGGCCGCAATCGTAAGAATGGCGAAGTTAGATGGACCGCTACACGTGCTGATCTGGTTTTTGGTTCTAATTCAGAACTCCGCGCCATTGCCGAAGTATATGCCTGTGCAGATGGTAAAGAGAAGTTCGTTAAAGACTTTGTGGCAGCATGGAATAAAGTGATGAACCTCGATCGTTTTTAAACTGATCTGATCTTATAACGGATACAAAAAAGAGTGACACTGTTTATGTGTCACTCTTTTTTTGTGCTGAATGTCTGCCTTATTCTGCTGTAGTCTTTATAATAAAGCCGCCATATGGCTGCATGAGAATATTATATACACCTGTTATATCAACCTGTTCCTGAATAAGATCTTTTGCTGTTGAATCATCACTAATAAGTAGCCCTTTTTTATATCTTGTTCCAAGAAATGAAAGGTTGAGCTGGAAACTGCTTTCTTTATTTTCGCCATTAATGCCTGTAATATACCAGTGCTTACCTGCCCGCCTCGCCAATATTACATACTTACCCGGGTAACCATCAATAAATTTCACATCATCCCAACTGTCGGGTAGGTTGCGCATATATTCCTGCACAAAATCTTTTTGTTTTATCATCCCGCTATCCGATTCGCCATAGTGCTGAATACCTGATAAAAACAACACTGATAATGACAGCTCAAAAGCTTTGGTGGTTTTTCTTTTGATACCCGGAATACCCGATAAATTCACGGGTGTAAAATCCATGGGATCAAAAAGGTTTCTGGTAAAAGGTATGGTGGTACAATGAACAGGTTGCATGTTCGCATCCTGCTGGTTGAATGTAATGAATTCCTGTCCTTTAATGGCTTCCATGGTTACCAGATTGGGATAGGTACGAGACCAGCCCCGCGGATAAGTGGAACCGTGAAAATTTACCGCGATGCCATATGCTGCAGCATCTTTCAGAATATCGATATAGTATTTCATGGCTGACTGTCCATCGCCGGGAAAGAAATCTACTTTGATACCCGCAATACCCATTTCTTTCAGCTTTGCGAATTCTGCTGTTCGGGACACATGTGTAAGCAATTTATTTCGTGGCGTATAAAAGTTCACCGTGTTCCAGTCGCCTGCTGAGTTATACCAAAGTATCAGCTTTACATTTTTTGTTGCCGCGTATTTGGCCAATGTATCCATGCGTTCGTAGCCAATACGCCGGTCCCAGTTCACATCAATTAAACAATATTGCCATTTCATGGATGCCGCAAAATCAATATATCGTTTCTGTACGGCATAATTGATGGATCCATCTTTATACATGATCCAACTCCAGGAAGCCTTACCTGGTTTGAGCCAGGCAGATACATCGTATTTAGCGGGTAGGGCAAGATCAGTTCCGAGTGTTGATTCTGCCAGTACACTTAACTGATCAGACAATGTAATAACACGCCATGGTGTGTACCAGGGTAATGTTGACTGTGGATATACAGCATCGGTTCCAATGCCTTCTGTGTCTTGTGGGAAAGCAATGCTATAGTTACCATCAGGCGAATACTGATCCAGTCTTGATGCGCAATAATTGGTATCAACTGCTGCTTCTGTAATATTGATCCAATAGGATCCCGATCTGAATAATGCAGGCAATACCCATCCTGCTTTTTCGGGTGCAGCAGTACCAACAGCTATGCCGTTCTGGTATTGTTCTTCATAAGAAGGCTGGGTTTTGTTCCATCCCGATTTCGAGTTCATATTCGGTTGCAGGAAAGCAATGCTGTTTGGCTTGAAATGAAAAGCCGTTAATTCTTTGGTGATGCGATATTGTCTATCCCTGTCTTTTTTATCATCGAATACATACCGGAAAGCAAGGCCATTGTTCGATACCCTGAAAACGACTTCCATTGATTTTGCTGATGCCGATGAAAAAGAAAATTTTTGCTGTTGAGCCCGGTAGTTTACCTGTTTTTTCTTGCCATGCAGAAGGCTGTATGTTTCTGCGATGGTGGTAACCGGAGACACTGATACCATTTTTAATGCAGTAGTAAAATCAGCATCTGTTCTTTGAATACCCAAGCGTGAATCTTTTATGACTAATGAGTCTTTATGGTACACGTCATAAAATAACTCGCCCTTTGTATTCAGGAATACAGATACTTTCAATTTGCGGTCTGGACTATACAATTGCGTGTTTTTTTGCGCATGCACTTCCGAATAGACACTGAGTAAGAGTAATACAATCAGGTAGTTTTTCATATTTCATCGGTGTTTAAAATTGAAAAAGCCACCTGAAGGTGACTTTTTCTTTCTTGCTAAAATCAACGCCTGCTAAAGAAACTATCTTTTGGCGGCAAAACCAATACGATTGGTAATTACCCAGGTGCCTGATACCGATGTTACGCCATCTGTCGGAAACAATCGGAATGCAAACTCGGGGTTAATATTCTGGTTAAGTGTGTTTGCTGCTGCAGGTATTCTGTAAGAACTCAGGTAGGCATTATTTAACAGGTACAATGGGAAAGTGGGTACTTTCTCAGGATACTGATAAATGAATGCGGTGTCATTGATGACTTCCGGAAAATAAGGTGCATACTGTTTAAATACAAACCTGGGTGCTGCAACAGTTCCTACCCTTGGTAATACCTGACCTTGTTTTGGATTAAATGCCACTCCATTCTGATCAAGAAAGCGGATGATGATCTGGTTAGGGCCTGCACGTCTTTCCAGTGTGGTGCTGAAATTTGACTGTGTAGTAAATACAGATTCCTGATTGACTGCAGAACTATTCGCAAACTGTCTGATGAGTTGAGAAGGTACAGCGGGGGTAATTTGCACTTTCGCTACACTATTGATCTGTTTCGATCCACGGATATTACTCACTTCAATATCAAAATCATACAAACCTGTATCAACCATAGCGCTGGCTGGGGTTAATTCCAGTCGACCACCAATAGAGTTGATGTTAAAAGGTTTATACATTGCTGTACCGAGTTTTGCAGCCAGCAATTGTGGGGTTGAGTCCTGTGGTGTTACTTCTCCTTTATAAATAGGAATTTCATACTCTTTGGTCAATGCGTCTGTTACCTGTCCTGCACGGGTACGAACCTGCAGTAGTTTTACATATAAAGGATTGGTGGACCCATCTGCCTGTATCGGTACAGATGTTGTTATCCTTCCTTTAATACCAACAAATGGATTAGACAAATAATAAAATTTATTTCCCAAAAAACCTTCTGATGGTTTTTTAGAGCATGCATAACCTACAACCATAATGGTTAGTAGTGCACAAATAGATTTATAAACAGGTTTCATAGTCTTTTTTTTTGAGGGATCAGAATCTTACAAATGTGTGTGTGTTAGCCAGCACGTGCATGGTAGTGGTTCCGTTCGATGTTTTTATGCCTGTTGTCTGGCACTGCACTGTGATGTCGTTTTGGTTTGCCGGTGGTGTTACTCCCGGTTGATCTAAGGCTCCTCTTACTTTTACATAAAAAAGCAGATAAGTGGGTGCCTGCGTTCTTTCCAGGTAGGCTGCACCGGTTTGCAGTTGCTTCAATACACCCATTGTTGTATTACCTGCACTGGTATAAGTAGCAGGAATGAGTTCGGGGGCAGTTTTTAATTCAATGGTTTCATTTAGAATATATTGTCTTACTGAATCTTCATTGATATCTCTTACGAGGCTGTCGAGTGTATACACTGCCAGTGGATTTACCTGTTGCCTTTGTTGTAGTTTGAGGTTAATCATATTCAGAATAGAATAATCGGTAAAGGCAAAAAAGGTTTTGGCGTTGTTTACCTGAGCCGTCATTCCAAGTCTTTCAATGAGTACAACAGCCGTATCAAACAATTGAAAAGAGTTGGCCTTCATATAATCCACGTTATTCAGTGGTGTGATAGCCTGGTGCAGGCTTCCACCAGTGAGGTAATCCTTTTTACAGGAACCAAACACGCAGATCACGATGAATGCAGCAATAATTGATTTATAAGACATCATAAATTGTTTTGTGTTCATGGCTTACATTTTATCCGCCCAGAATGGCGTTTGGGTCAGTAATGGGTTCAGCGAAATCAGGATAGGATCAATGGGCCAGTAATATTTACCCAGATTGAAATCGGTTATTGTCATGCGTGATATGGTGCCTGTTCCATTGAATCGGATAATGCCTGTTTTACGAGCCAGGCGAACAAGGTCGTAAAAACGATGGCCTTCAATAAAGAGTTCACGTCCTCTTTCCTGGATGACTTCTTCAAACATATTGGCATCTGTTGCTGAAGTGGCACCAAGTCCGGCCAGTGCCCGGATTTCATTTACGATGGTTCTTGCGCCTGATGGATTATTCAATGCGGCCAATGCTTCTGCTTTGAGCAGCTTGATATCAGCCAGCCTGAATACCAAAATATTGTTTTGACTGAGTGGCGATGTATTATTCGGGCCGGTATAAACAATATTGGCATATTTGGTACAGATAGGATCTGTTGTACCCCAGAAATCAAAGCCATTTCTCCTTCTTAAATCAATACTATCTGCATTATTGGGAAACAAAACATTTAAGGTACCTGCATCGAGCGTAAACAAAGAGTTACCCAGTTGCGTAAGCAGGTATGGTGATTTCAACGTTCGTGCAGCAATACTGTTGTTAATATCGCCATAAGCAGTTGTAATTAATGAACCTTCATTGGTAGCATTCTGAGATATTTCAAAAATGCCTTCAGGAGAATTTCCTTTAAACATTGCTGTATACGATGCTCTGGTAGCACGACTTACATGTGAATACCCACCACTGATAATAACAGAATCAGCCGCAGGTACCACTTTGTCGTATTCCCCTCTCCATGCATAGATATGTGCCAGCAGCGCATAACAGGTTCCTTTGTTGGCACGAATAGGACGGTTAACGGTAGGGGCTGCTACATAAGGCAATAGCTTAATGGCTTCCTGCAGGTCTTTAATACACTGGTTGAGCACATCAACCTGTTTTGCCCTTGGCAGGTTGGGTGCAGCTGCTGCATCTTCTGCTGTTTCAATTACCAGTGGAACATCACCCCATATTCTCGACATGTAGAAATAAGTAAAAGCACGCAGGAAATAGTTTTCGCCAATAAGTGTATTCTTGGCTCCCTGTTTGTCTACCGAAGTAAAATTAGCAAGTGGAATGGGTTCTATGTATTTAATACACCTGTTCATCTGGTCAACGGCACGATAAAAATTATCCCAGCGACGCAGTTTAATCAGCGCACGAAATGTTTGAGAGGGTGCCACAAAAGTTTGCCATTGAATTTGTGTAATGGCTGGATAATCTTCCCCATTGGTTCTTGCTACAAACTGATCGGTTTGGGTATCACCGTAATAATAATGTCCCATTCCCATTTCATTCAGGGCCACGCGTAATGTGCCATATGAGCCAGCTACTGCACTGACAGCTTCTGTTTCATTTTTCCAGAAGTTGGCATCAGTGGGTGCATTGATAGGAACTCGTTCTGAGAATTTTTTACTGCACGACACTGTTATCATCGTCAGTGTAACCAGCGCAAGTAAGTATTTATGATATGAATGTTTGAATTTCATGATTTCGTTTTTTGAGATTAAAACTGAATATCCAGACCCAGTGTAAACTTCTTAGGCACAGGATAACCGTTTGCCGTTGTGAACCCGTCAATACCAATTGATTCCGGATCGGGCAGGTTTGCACCATAGAATACTTTCAGGTTATCTGCAACACCATATAAACGGATCATGCGGATACCCAGCTTTTTCAAGCGTTCGCTTACCGGGAAGCTATAAGAAAGGTTCACAGTTTTAATGCGGAAGAAACTTGCATCTTCTACGAACATGGATGAACGAATAGTCCATGGGTCGTTCGTACTAAACAGGCTGCCGAGTGTTGCAACATCACCTGGTCTTCTCCAGAGATTCAAGCCATTAAACTCTGCAGCAGGACCTGACCTCGTTCCAAAAAAGTTAGGTGGGTTATTACTTGCAGATGCCAGTTTATCTGAGAGATAACCATTCCATACACTTCTGCCTAGAATAAATGTTGACAGTATCTGTACAGAAAATCCTTTATAGGTTAAGGTATTGATGAAACCACCATAAATTTTGGTATTGGGATCACCTTGTACGATCATATCATTATCATCCACATTATAGTCGCCATTGATATCCTGTTTGGCATTATCACCACCGATGAATTGTGCACCACTATAAATTCTTGTGCGCAAACCAGTCAAAGGATCTACAGGCACATCAGCAGTAGTTGGATACACCCCATTGATTCTGAATACCTGGAAGCCATACAATGGTTTTCCAATGGTTAGTTTTCTCGACAAGAACACCGGACCATACGTAAAGTCACGATTACCATCCGGCAGTTTTGTAACGTAGTTATCATTGAATGCTACGTTTAAACTGGTTTGCCATTTCAATGGACTACGGTCGGAAAGGTTATTGGTATTTAAAGAAATTTCGATACCGCGGTTGGCTATATCCACAAAATTATTGGTGGCAGTAGTATAACCAGTTGTTACGGGTACAGGAATATTGAAGATCAGATCCTTGCTTTCCTTGTGATAAAGATCAACACTCAGGCTGATACGATCTCTAAGGAAATTCATATCGATACCGAGGTTGGTTTGTGGTGCTTTTTCCCATGTAATATTGGTAGCTGGTGCCGCGCCCGCATAGTTAGGCGTTACTGCAGTAACCCCGCCATAAGTAATAATATTACCTGCTGCACCAAAACCTAAAGAAGATGTTGGATAGCTCATATTGGTACTTAACTGGCGATACTGTGCATAATATCCGCCAGGGTCGCGACCTGTAACACCGTAGCTAAACCGTACTTTTGCAAATGAAATAACCTTACTAAACTTTTTGAAGAAAGGTTCGTCAGATATATTCCATCTTGCAGAAAAGGCAGGGAAGGTACCCCAGCGGCTGGTAGGTGCATAACGTGATGATGCATCTCTCCTGAAGCTTACATCAACACCATATTTGCCCTTATAGTTATAACTGGCCCTGGTAAAATAAGAAACACGTGAGCGATCTTCATAGTTGGTTGAAACGTTCAGGTTCGGACCTGTAGGTACACCTGCAATAATTCGGATGGCATCAAAAGGAATACCATTGGCATTGGCCGATGTACTTTTTACCACCTGTTCCTCCGCACCCTGTCCAATCAACACACTCACACTATGATCCTGGCTACTGCCAAAAGATTTGCTCCAGGTAGCATAGTTCTCAATTTCATAGCGACTCGAATTACTTTCTGTAAGGAAGGCATCTGAACGGTTATTGGTAACTACTGATCTGTCGCGCAGGTAATCTCTCCTTACAAAACCCAGGTTATAAGAAAGAGAACTGATAAACGTTACATTCTCGAAAGGTCTCCATGTAAGTCGCAGGTTACCATTAACACTTGTTGTTTTTGCATCGTCTCTCACCTTATCATTTTTCCCAGCATAGTTATTACGAGTAACATCATCTATTTGCCAGAATGAAGACGGAAAGGTTTGTATATTATAAGGCGTTACGTTACCTGTACCATCACCACGCTGTTCTTTTACAAAACCCATATAGGTATCGGAAGTAATTTCAACTGTTTTGGCTGGTTTCATGCTCACAAATAATCTTGGTGCAAGCCTTTTAATACTAAATCCGGGTTGCAGACCATTTTCCAGATAGCTATTCAGCGATAAACGATATTGCATGCCTTGTGAAGAACCAGCAACACTGAAATCAACGTTACGCAACAAAGCATCCTGGAAAAAAAGGTCCTGGAAATCTGTAGCATTATTAAAAGCAGGGTTCAGACTGTCTGTCAGGAATTGCGACATTACACCCTGTTGCTGGTAAGTAGCCTGTTCACGTAAGATATCCATCTTAAGTCTTCTTTCCTCCGCACCAATAATGACCGGTTTCATGCTGGGTTTAGTAGTTAGACCCACATATGATGAAAGTCTGAATTGTGGTTTACCGCCTTTAGGACGCACTGTTTTTACAATGATTACGCCATTGGCAGCTCTTGCTCCATAAATGGCTGCTGCAGACGCATCTCTTAATACATCAATTGATTCAATATCATTCGGGTTGATGGCTGCAAGCGGGTTACTGTTGCCATAAGCAGTACGCAAATCACTTACATCAAATACCACACCATCAATAACATATAAAGGAGCTGAAACACCTGTTGCTGTACCCGCTCCATTTGATCCTGCCACACTACTATTACCTCTGATATTTACAATACCGCTCGAACCAGGCTCAGCAGATACGGATAATACATTCAACCCTGCTACACGGCCCTGCAGCATGGCATCGAATGTAGGATAAGGTGTGTTTTCAATGTCTTTCCCTTTTACACTCGCTATGGCCGCAGAGGTGGTTCTGCGTGTTGAGTTCTGGTATCCGATGATGACCACATCATCAATTCCTTTTATGTCTTCATCCAGTGATACTTCCACATTTGTTTTACCAGCCAGTTTTATTTCCTGTGTGGTAAAACCCAATGAAGAAATAACAAGGGTAGCGTTACCATTTTTAACGTTGAGGGAAAATGTTCCGTTCTCAAGAGACTCAGTACCATTGGTACCCCCCTTTTCAACAACAGCAACACCAGCAAGTGCTGTATTTGTTTTCTTATTCAGGATTTTACCGGTGATTTTTACCTGTGCCTGTGCAGCTATACAGGTAAAAAACAACAGCATCAGCATGAATAAGTGCTTCCGGATAATGAATCGTGTAGCTTTACTCATAATGTAGGGTTGATAATGAAATGTTAGTTGGTTATTAAAAGATCAGTGTAAACATCATATTATATGGACTGTATTTACAGCCTTACCATTATCCATCTTGTAAAAGGAATTCAACGCTTCGATTGAAGACAAAAGAGTAGCATGCACTGTACAAGGGTACAATGCCGACAAGGCAACGTAGCATATGAATCGATTTCTTGGTTTACTAAAAAACGCTCTAATTCAGTTGGTAAGCTATAAATGTATTTTTGACATTTATTATTTTTTACCAATGGTTAAATGTACTCATCGATTAAAAAGATCTGTTTGCGGATTTTATCTCGATGTAGAAATAAATTAACATCTTGTTATTACTTGTTTAAGTTTTTATTGTGTAAGAAGATGTATTAACTGAACAGTTCACATATATCCGTTGAGTGAATCCCGTTTTTCAGACATACTGATTCAGCGGATTTGCATTGTATTTTTGCAAAAAAAACAAATGGAACTGGGAATTGGTATGTTTGGCGATTTGCACGTAACGGAGCAGGGAATAACTATTCCAACCGGACAGCGATTAAGGGAAATGATGGAAGAAATTAAGTTGATGGATGAACTGGGGCTTGATTTTTTTGGTATTGGTGAACATCACCGCAATGAATATGCTGTATCGACCCCGGAGATTATACTCGCTGCAGCAGCACCTATAACCAAAAACATCAGGCTGGGAAGTGCTGTTTCGGTGTTAAGCTCTGCTGATCCTGTTCGACTATACCAGCAATATGCCAGCATCGATTTGCTGTCGGGCGGCAGGGCCGAACTGGTAGTAGGAAGAGGCAGCTTTACAGAATCATTCCCATTATTTGGCTTTAATCTGTCTGACTACGATATTTTATTTGAAGAAAAACTCGACCTGTTATTTCAGATCAACCAGCACCAGAAGGTAAGCTGGAAAGGCGGGTTCAGGTCGCCACTGGTAAATCAGGAAGTGCTTCCCCGTGCTTTCCATAAACTGCTTGATATGTGGATTGCGGTTGGTGGCACGCCCGAATCTGTTCTGAGAGCCGGCAGGTATGGACTCCCGGTTATTTTTGCCATCATTGGCGGCAGCCCGGGACAATTCAAACCACTATTCGATTATTACAGGAAAGTATATGAGCATTTCAAACACCCGGTTGACCAACTAAAAACAGGTGTGCATATGCATGCTTTTTTTGGTGATAACAGCAACACAGTTGCTGATCAGTATTTTCCCCGTTATGCAGCACAGATGAACCGTATTGGAAAAGAACGCGGCTGGTCGCCTTATACAAGAGATCAGTTTGAGTTTGGAAGAGGTGAAGAAGGAGCTTTGATTATTGGAGAAGCCAATGAAGCCATTGACAAAATTTTACAGTTGCACGAAACATTAGGTTTTACCCGTTTTGCAGCACATATGGACGTTGGAGGACCTTCCCATAAAGATTTGCTGAAATCCATTGAAATTTTTGGCACAAGTATCGCCCCGGCTATCAGGAAGGCGCTGAACTGATTATATTTATGGTAAATGGTATCCCATGTCTTTAAAGTTTGACAGCATTATATTATTTGTGGCCGATGTTGATTTGATGAAAGATTTCTATCAGCAGGTATTGGGATTTAGTATCCTCGAAGAAATTCCTTCAGAATGGGTTCTCTTTTCAGCCGGGACTGCAAAAATTGGCTTACACAAAACAGGGAATAATTATACGGTTGTAGCAGACAAAGGTTCAACAGAAAGCAATACCAAAGTTGTTTTCGAAACGGGTGAAGACATTTACCAATTACATGCAGTATTGCTAAAGAAGGGAGTAGTAGTTAAAGACATTACCAGTTTTACCAATTACCCTTACCTGCTGTTTATGGGCCAGGACCCGGAAGGAAATGTTTTTCAGGTTATTCAAAGAAAAAACAGTTAACCATCACACATCTTCTTCTTTGAAAGAAAGCAACAAACCAGGTAATGATGCTTTTACTTTCCGGAATTGTACCCCGGCTCTTCCTAACATCAGCTTTGATGCTTTTGATGCATCGGTTCCATCATATTTATCGGATAAATAAACAACTTCTGAAATACCTGCCTGTATAATTGCTTTGGTGCATTCGTTGCAAGGAAACAATGCGGTGTATATTTTACAACCTTTCAGGTCCATGCCAATATTATTGAGAATGGCGTTAAGTTCTGCATGACAGACATAGGGGTATTTGGTTTCCAGAAAATCGCCCTGTTTGCTCCAGGGAAACTCATCATCATCGCAGCCAATGGGTAATCCATTATAACCTGCTCCTACAATTTTATTCTTTTCATTTACAATACAGGCGCCTACCTGTGTATTGGGGTCTTTGCTGCGTTTGGCCGACAATAATGCAACACCCATAAAGTATTCATCCCATGATATATAATCTTGCCTTTTTTTCATACGGGGAGGATTAACGCTTGCCTTCAAAAAAGCCCTGTTCTTTTAAAATGGCTTTCAGGATATTCATCCGTGCCTCTATCATTTTTGCATCGTTGGGCCCTTCGGTGTTTAATACAAAAAAATATGGGTGTTTATTTTCTTCAATCCAGCCAACCATCCAGCCAATCAGGTTTCCATTCTCCTTAAATCCAAGACCGGTTTTATATGCCAGTTGATAGTTGGCATTGTTTTCCCTGATCATCATTTTCTTTACGATCTCCTGCGTTCTTTTCTGGAAAGGCAATTGCGCGAAATACAATCTTTTAACCAACCCCATCTGTTCATCGGCGCTAACTTTTAAAGTATTGTTGATCCAGAATGAATCAATAGCAGTACCTATTTGCTTATTCCCATACTGAAGGCTATCGATCCATCTTTGCATGGTGTCTTTACCAATTCGGCGTGCCACTTCCTGGTAATAGGGTAATGCTGAAGCAGCAAAAGCTTCTTCCATAGTCAGATCGCGGTTCCAGTCGTGTGCTGTATCTCCACCCGGAAATACATTCACTTTACCGTTCCACTTGATTATCATTTTTTCATTGGGTACCCTACCCGTCTCAATACCAATCAGCGAGTTCACAATTTTAAATGTAGAAGCTGGCAGATATGAGGAGTCTTTAAAGCGTGACAGGTTATAGATGGTAAATTGTCCTGTTCCGTTGTCAAAAAGACCAAACGTACCTGTTACTTTATTTTCATCGAAATACTTTTTGAAGCTGTCTTCCACTGTTACATTGTTTGGCGAACAGGCAATTAATAAAACACTGAGTACACAACCGAGTGAAAAAATATTTTTTACTGATGACATAGTTTTATTTTAATGACCTTATAATAGCTATTCTACTTATCCTTTCAAAACCCCCAGTTCCTTACCCACTTTTGTAAATGCAGCGATGGCTTTATCTAAATGGTGTTGTTGATGTGCGGCACTCAACTGTACACGGATACGTGCAAGCCCCTTCGCTACAACCGGATAGAAGAATCCAATTACATACACTCCTTCTTCGAGTAATTTGGCGGCAAAGTTTTGAGCCACTACTGCTTCATATAACATGATAGGTACAATCGGATGATCGCCCGGCTTGATATCGAATCCGGCTTCGGTCATTTTTGTGCGGAAATATTTTGTATTGTGTTCCAACTGATCTCTTAACTGTGTGGTTTCGGTAAGCATATCCAGCACTGCAATAGATGCCCCTACAATAGAAGGTGCCACTGTATTAGAGAAAAGATAGGGACGGCTGCGCTGTCGCAACATTTCAATGATTTCTTTTTTGCCCGATGTAAAACCACCACTTGCACCTCCCAGTGCTTTACCCAGTGTGCCGGTAATAATATCTATTCTACCCATGACGCCACGGTACTCATGTGTACCACGTCCGGTTTTACCAAGAAAGCCCGATGAATGGCATTCATCAATCATAACAATGGCATCGTATTGATCGGCCAGGTCGCAGATTTTATCGAGCTGAGCAATGGTACCATCCATACTGAATGATCCATCGGTAACAATGATCCTGCTGCGGCAGCCAGCGCTTTCTTTCAATTTGGCTTCCAGGTCATCCATATTATTGTGCTCATAACGAAAACGCTGCGCCTTACACAGGCGAACACCATCAATAATGGATGCATGGTTCAAGGCATCACTGATAATGGCATCCTGTTCATTAAACAAGGGCTCAAATACGCCCCCATTGGCATCAAAAGCAGCGGCATATAAAATGGTATCTTCTGTACCCAGAAAGTCTGCAATCTTTTTTTCGAGTTCTTTATGAATATCCTGTGTACCACAAATAAAACGAACACTGCTCATACCATACCCATGTGTATCGATGGCTCTATGTGCAGCTTCTATCACTTTTGGATGAGAAGAAAGACCGAGGTAATTGTTGGCGCAAAAATTCAGTACCGATTTCCCATTTACTACAATTTCAGGACCCTGTTCACTGGTAATGACGCGCTCTTTTTTAAAAAGACCCGCTGCTTCTATCTCCTGCAGTTCTGCCCCGATCCGGGCAACAAATTTATCATTCATGGCTTGGCGATTATGGAGAGCAAAGATAGCAGAATGTAGAACAGCAGAACAGAGGAATGTCCAATTTTAAAGTAATGCACTTTAAGTATTGAAAATTGGACATTCCTCTGTTCTGCTGCTCATTATTTCTCAGACCACAAACCGATACCCTACCCCTTTTATGGTGATAATTTCCAGGCTGGGGTCTTCTTTCAGGTAGCCACGGATTTTGGTGATATAGACATCGAGGTTTCGACTGTTAAAAAAAGAGTCGTTTCCCCAGATATGGTTGAGTAGTTCACGACGATCTATGACTGCATTGCGGTTTTGATAGAGGTATTTGATGAGTTCTGCTTCCCGGTATGACAGTTTTCGTTCTCCTGAGCCAATGCTCAATACCTGTTTGTTGAGCTGAAAATGGTATTTGCCCATTACAATACTGTCGCCCATATCGGCAGGCATATCTTCTTTTCGCACCCTTAATGCATTTTCGATACGAACAATCAGTTCTTCCATGCTAAAGGGTTTGCGGATATAGTCGTTACCGCCAATTTTAAAACCCTGTACCACATCTTCGGTTTGGGTTTTCGCTGTCAGGAAAATAACGGGTACATCATCATTGAGTTTGCGGATGTCTTCTGCCAATTCAAACCCGCTTCTGTTGGGTAGCATCACATCAAGTATACAGATATCGGGTTGTTCATCTTCAAATGAACGGATGACATCGGCACCATCGGATTCCATGATTACTTCAAAGCCTCTTGTCTCAAGCGTTTCTTTCACAATCTTGCCAAGAAATAATTCATCTTCTACATATAACACTTTGATGGGCATGGCTACTAAGCTTTTATTGGTCTCTTACTGGAAGTTCTACGATAAATGTACTGCCTTTCTCCGGTTCACTCTCCACCCGGATGATTCCTTTATGGCTTTTTACCACTTCTGCCACATAGCTTAACCCAAGTCCATATCCTTTTATATTGTGTTTGTTACCGGTGGGGACGCGGAAGAACTTATCGAAAATTTTTGTCTGGTGCTGGGGGGCTATACCAATACCATTGTCTGTAATTCGCAGCATGATTTTCTCTGTATCGGGCATGGTCATTACAATCTGTATATCTGGCCTGTTGCCACCATATTTTAGTGCATTATCCAGGAGATTATAAATAACACTTGTCATGTGTAATTTATCTGCCTCTATCATATAACTGTTATCAGATGCAGTAAAATTAATGGTTGCCCTGTGCTTATCGAACTGTAACTTCATGATCCGAAGGTTTTCTTCGATAAGCTCTTTCAGGTCGAATGGTTCTTTGTTAAGTTCAATCTGCTGTTTCTCGAACATAGATAGTTTCAGCACTTTATCGACCAGTAAACTCAATCGTTGTAACTCTGCGGCCGAAATATCAAGGTATTCCTTGGTTCTTTCAGGGCTTTGTATGGCATTGAAATTTCTCAGTGCTTCGATGGCTACACCAACCGTTGCTATTGGTGTTTTTAATTCATGTGTGATATTGCTGATAAAATCATTCTTTATTTCAGCGAGTCTTTGTTGAGCGAGGAGGTTACGGTACAGAATGATAAATGATCCTGCCACCAGCAAAAGCAATAGTATGGAGCCCCCTATCTGCATCTGCATTTTTCCCAGCACATACATCCCTGTTCCTTCAAATTTTGCCTGGTATGCGTAAGGTGTATTGTATCCTACAAATACTTTATCCGTGATAACCAGGTCGGAACTATCTCTTTTAAAATTCCATTTTCCGGGTACACTGTCTTTAAATGATTCAAAAAGAATGGCAAACTGTAATTTTTTATTGGTCTTCCCCAGTTCGGCTCTGTATGCTGAGTCTACTTCTTTAACCGGTATAGAATCATTTATCGTTTTATTATTCGACAGAAAACGGATGATGGGAGAAGCTGATCCTCCCGAACGTGGAATATTTTGAGCAAACAACACTTTATCTGCAGGCTGAACAGTCAGTTTTTTCAGACTATCCGTTCTTCGCATCCTGTCTTGCAATGATTTGGCGGCCCTGAGCATGGGATGCTCTCTTATCCGAACCATTTCTCTTTTGAGACTATCTTTCGTGAATGCCGGAAAGCCACTGTCTTTTGTGTTAATGGTGATGGTAAAGCCAGATGACCGTGCATTCACCCTATCACCGATTTCTTCTTTATAATTTGAGTCCAGACTGAATACAAATCTGGTGGCTGAATCCATCTGTCCCTTCGCCTGTTTCATGATCATTTCAATCAATGCAGGATTAGGGGCTCCTTTAAAACTAAAACCAGATTTAAATACAGAAACAGACTGAATAGAGTCTGCCGGAATATTTTGTAATGCTACCGGACTGTTAATGGTTCTGTAAACAACATTCGCTGTTTTGCTTTTTTTGTCTGTATCCGGTTTCGAACGATGTGCAATGGTTGTTGTACCCCCCGTTTTCGGAGTTGGCAATATGATCGTTTGCGTAATGAGTGAAGTGTCTTTTTCAAAACGGGACAATTGCAGTTTATTCATGGTTTCGCGGAAGCTTACATCCACTTCTTTTTTTAACCCTGCGTGCTCGTCTTTATACAGCTTATGCAGCCAGTAGCCTTCGAATGCTGCCAGCAGCAGCACTGTAGCTGTCATGAACAAGAGTGAAAGCTGTAATTTTTTCATGTTGTATGATCTCAATACAAAGGTAAAGGCTTCACAATGCTATGAAGGTTTTTCATTAACCTAAATTAACCTTTGAGCAAGAATGCTTAACAAAGGCTGCCATTAGCTTTGAGTTTGTTATTCAGGCCAGGGGCCATTACAAGTTATTAATATAAATTATACTACATGAAGAAAGCATTTTTACTGGTTTCCATTGTCTTTAGTTTGGGTTCAATTAAGGCACAGATTAAACAGGGTACCATTGTTTATGAACGTAAAATCAATTCACATCGTACTATTGCGAATGAGCAAATGAAGGCCATGATACCTGAATTTCGCATCAGCAAGCATATTCTGATGTTTAGTGATAGCATCTCTTTATATAAAGTAATTCCCGAAAACGAGGCGCCGGATCCATTTGCCGGCGGTGGTGGTGGAATGAGGGTAATGAATTTCTCTATCGGCGGTTCTGATGGAGGAGAACTATTTAAAAATTTCACACAGTCAAAATCGATTTTGAGTTCCGAACTCGCCGGTAAAAATTATCTTATTGTTGACTCTATTGTTCAGCAGCCCTGGAAATTAACCAATGAAACCAAACAGATACTTGGCTATACCTGTTTAAAAGCAACCCGTAAAATTACCGTACAAGTGGCTGCACCCAGAATGATGGTATTTAGTGGAGGAAGTGCGAGCCCTACAAGAGATACCACTTCCGCTCGCCCCCAACCACGTGAAATTGAATTGGTAGCCTGGTATGCCCAGGATATCATCAGTCCCGTTGGACCTGATAGCTATGGTCAGTTACCCGGTGTAATTCTGCAACTGGACAGCGACAATGGAGCAACTGTTTTTACTGCACTGGAAATTAAAAAAGAAGTAGATCAGAAGTTACTGAAAGAACCTAAGAAAGGAAAAACTGTTACAGCTGCTGAATTTAATAAAATGCGTATGGATATGATGCAGCAACAGATACAAGGTGGTGGTGGAAATTTCCGCATTGGTGGATAATCCATCCAATTCTCTCCAAATTAACATCTGGAGCTGGGTTATTTAGTTTAATCACATCACTATATTGATAAATAAAGAGGCTGTGTCGAAAAAGATACAGCCTCTTTATTTATTGTATCTGTAACCACCACGGTGAAAGACCAGATGGATGAATCAGATCAAGCTTTTGCCCAATCATAGGTGTAAATACCTGCGGATCGTTTTCTTTAACGGACTTCAACAGTTCAGTTACAGGCTCGTCCCATGCATGATTGGCGAGTGTAAACTTAGACCAGTGTACCGGCAACAGCTGTTTTGCTTTTAATGCGCGTGCCGCCGGCATGATCTGGTTAGGTAGCATATGAATATAGCGCCAGTTATTATCATACTGCCCGCACTCAAGTATTGCCAGATCAAAGGGACCATGCGCTTCCCCTATTCGTGCAAAATGGTCATCGTAACCACTATCACCACCCAGGTATAATTTCATGGATGGCATTTGCAATGCAAATGATACCCATAAACTCTGGTTACGTTTAAAACCCCTGCCTGAAAAATGTCGAGCAGGCAATGCTGTTACTTCAATATCGGCTGATAATACTGCTTTTTCATGCCAGTCCAGTTCAACGATTTGCTCCTCACGGTATCCCCATCTTTCAAAATGAGCACCTGTACCTAAACCTGTGATGAGTTTTCCTACTTTGTTTTTTAAAGAACGTATTGTTGTGTAATCCAGATGATCCCAATGATCGTGTGAGATAAACAGGTAATCAATATCGGGCAGGTCTTCCACTTTGTAAATATCTGTGCCCGGAAATGCTTTGGTGGTAAAGGATAGAGGCGATGCAGCACCACTCAATACAGGGTCTACCAATATCTTTTTCCCGTCTATTTGAATAAAATAAGATGAATGTCCCATCCAAACCAATACCTGTTCCTCCGATGCCAATGCTTTAAGAGAAGTTGTTTGAGAAGGAATTGGAGTCGATGGTTTGGGTCTTTCTTTTTTGCGGAAGAAAAATTCCATCAATACACTATAATAGCTGGCATCTTCTGCCAGATCAGGTGTAGGATGCAGGTTCTGGAAACGCCCCTCCCGGTAATTGGGTGATTTCTCTATCCGCTCTTTTCTTTTTCCGCCGGGAAGACTACCAAAAGGTTTAGTTCTTACAAAAACATAAATAATCAGTACAAAAAATATTACTATACCGCCAATAAGGATCATGTGTAATGAATTTCTACCCTTAAGACGAATCAGCGGATGATATATTGCATAAAAATCCCCTTCTGGAAAGAAGGGGATGACTGATAAATATGAGAAAAGAGAATACTGTGCTTAGAAAGTTCTGGTGATGATGCGTGCTCCTCCTCCGGTAGCTGCTTTATTCAACCTGTAGGTAAAGGTCAACAGGAAATAACGCTGTAACACATTATAACGGGTATCTTCTATATAGTTCTGGTTGGCCGACCTGTTGATACCGACGTTTTTATTCAACAAGTCAAACACATTCAGCTTCAGTTCACCTCTTTTATTTTTCATAAAAGCTTTGGCGAGTGATGCATTCCAGTAAGGTATTTTGGTATTAAAACCATCTGCGCGTCCTGAATTCACTGTATAATTGAAGCTGTTGTTCATGACTAACCCCAATGGCAGGTAATTATTCATTTCAATATTATATGTCTGCTGCAGATAATTGGTATTCAGCATGGGTTGCAATGAATAAGTGGCTTTGCTGATATTTAATCTTGCTGTTGCGTTGATATCCATTAACCCGTCCTGGGCAAAACTATAAGTAAGTGATGGTCCCACACCCAGGTTTGCTATATTATTTCTTGCTCCATTCAGGAAAGCGATATTGCGCATGTAGTTGGTACTGATTCCGATATCAACCCTTGATTTTATTTTCTTAATGGGGAAACCGGCATTTACACTACCAAAAATAAAATACTGTCCATCTGCATTTACCGGCATTGATAAACGGGAACCATTGGGCTGTATCGCATCTGAGTTAACGATGGCATTGTTGGTTTTGGTGGCTGAGATAAATGCAAACAAGTTCTTTTGTGTGTATATATTGGTTGAAAAGAAGCTAAGGTTCAGCGACTGCATATAACTACGTTTCAGGTTAGGGTTACCAGTCGACGTATTCAAGGGGTCACTTACATCAGCTATAGGCTGTAATTGTGCTGTTGATGGTTGTGTGGTAGATGTATTCAGGTTCAGTGACAGTGTTTTACTTGATGTTAACCTGTACTGAATATTGGCACTGGGTAACAGGTCTGAAAAGCGCTGTTCAATGATGTTTCCATTGCTGTTATTGGTACTTCTCAATGTTGCTGCCTGGAATGATGATCCTACAGTTAATACCACTTTATTCATATTCGATCTGAAGTTCAATGTACCACCACCATAATTATAACTACTGGTAAAATCGTTACTCAGGATGGTATTATACTGATCGTATTTACCAGACCCACTGTTATAATCGAAGGTTTTGCGATCGCTTTGTCCGCTATTGGTATTATAGAAAGATGATATCTCCAGCAATGACCTGCGACCTATTGGCTCAGTATAAGTAATCGTTCCTCCGAAATTCCGGGTAATGGCATTGCGGGTATTCTTCTGATTGGTAATAGAATCTCTCAATGGCACACCTGCTGCATAAAAAGTATTGCGTGTTAAGAGATCGCCGGTTTGTTTACTGTCGTTATAATTCAATGTAAAGTTTCCTGATATGGTTCTTCCCTTTTTCTTTAAACGCTGACGGTATAATGCTGTTGCAGAAAGATTCAGGGCTTCGGATCTGGTTTTGCTGTCGCTGAAACCATCGTTTATTTTCTGACCATTTTTATTGGTTGAACTATAACTACTATATGTATTAGTGCTATTCTGTTGAGCTGAAACCTGAGGAGTAACTTTCAGTGAAATCAAACTGTCGAATTTATGATCAATACTTCCGTTCCATCTCTGTTGCTGTACTTTCCTCGCCGCATTACTGTTACTGATATAATCAAATGAATTACCAGGTAACAGGTTCTGACGGCTGGTGGTACGGTTGGTGAGCAGATCGATATCGCTGAACATACCACTGGTATTGACATTCGATTTTTTATTCCAGAGGTCATTATAGTTCACTCCACCCGCATAAGTGTTAGCCACACCTTGCTGATTCTGTCCAAGCCCTGTAACAGGTAATCCGTTATCTCCGCCAGGACCACCAATACTAATACTTACACCCCCGCCCCCATTGCGCATACCTCTTGCCAGATCACCCGAAAAATTCATGATATCATTCAGACTAAAACCCTGTTTATTGACATTGTTCGCCATACCCAGAAGCGACAGTTGCTGATCGCCATTAAAACGATTAACATTGGTCTGTGCGTCATAGCGACCATCATCGCCACCTACTCCTCCTGCAATTCTTCCAAAAGTGGATTTATTTCTGTCTTTTTTGAGTTTAAGGTTGATGGCTTTTTCAGAATTACCATCGTCTATTCCTGTAAACTCTGCGCGATCACTTTTTTTATCGAATACCTGAACTTTGTCTACCGCATCTGCATCGAGGTTTTTTGTGGCTATTTTAGGGTCGCCGGTAAAAAACTCTTTCCCATTCACCAATACACGGTTCACACGCTGACCATTTACCCTGATGGTTCCATCGTTGTCTACGGTTACGCCCGGTAATCTCTTTAAAAGATCTTCGACCACAGCATTGGGTTGTGTTTTAAAATTTTCAGTATTGAATTCCACCGTATCACCATTAATGGTCACCGGCGCACGACGTGCAGTAACAGTTACATCGCCACTCTTTAATACATCGGTAAGTATCAACTGACCAAGATTGAGTTCCTGACCCGCTTGTATATCAATAGATTTCCATACCGGAACATAACCAACATAAGAAGCAGAAATTAAATAACTGCCTTTTTCAAGTGACTTGATATTGAATTTACCTGTTGAGTCGGCCCTTGTAAAAGTAACCAGGGTAGAATCTTTTGTATTGACAATAGAAACGGTTGCATATGCCAGTCCGCGTTGGGTAGCTGTATCAAATACATGTCCCTTTACGGTTCCTGTATTTTGTGCCTGTGAAAAGGCGGGAAGCAGAACAATGATCAGCAGTGTAGCGATGTATTTCAACATTACTTTTGGTTTTAATGCATCAAAAGTAGTGTTGCTGTTTTCCAAAAGCGGTTAATGAACTTTGGGGAAAGGTTAATGAAGGTTAATAGAATAAAAAAACCTCTGTCTGTTCACAGAGGGCTAAGTAATAAGATGATAACGATTATTTTTCGATTGAAATCAGTTCTACTTCAAAAATAAGCGTAGACCCCGGGCCAATTTTAGGACCCGCTGAAGCATCACCATACGCTAGTTCAGCCGGAACATAGAGTTTCCATTTGCTACCTACTGTCATTAACTGTAATGCTTCCTGCCAGCCGCGGATAACACCACCTACTGAAAAAACAATGGGTTCGCCGCGTTCTACTGAACTATCGAAAACGGTTCCGTCAATCAAGGTACCATGGTAATGACATTTTACCTGGTCAGATGCTACAGGTTTGACACCATCGGGATTATTTTTGATCACTTCATATTGTAAACCGCTTGGAAGGGTTATAACACCTGGTCGTTTTGCATTGGCATCGAGAAATACTTTTGCCTGTTTTTTGGTTTGCTCGGCCGCCACTTTTGCCATGGCTATTTTTTCCTGATTGGCTTCTGCTACAAAATCTTCGATACAGCCATTCAGAGAAGCTTCCGGTATGATGATTTTCTTTTTGCCCAGCTGATCCGCCAGTGCTCTTTGCAGAATAGCCACATTTAATTTGCCCAATCCCTGGCTTTCCAGGTTTTGTGCTATTCTCACACCCAATGCATAACTGGCTGAGTCTTTACCATTTTTCAGTGGATTAGGCATTGCTTTTACAGCGCCCGGGGCTCCTGCTTTAGGGGTTGTTGGTTTTGTTGTTTTTGTCTGACCATAACCGGTACCCGCAATAAGCAACCCGATTGTACAAGAAAAAATAATTCGCATCATTTATGGTTTAAGAGCATCAAAACAACAATATTTTAGGGACTACACCAAGAAAGAAAGGTTGTATGCAGCAACTTTAATGTTCCAGCAACATTTGAATCGCTTTTTCCGCTTTTTCAAAATGGAAACCTACAATGGCTTGCTTCATCATGGTATGAATCTGTTCATTACACAGGTTCCCGATACTGCCTTCGTGTGTATGTTGTACCTGACCAGCATCTGCCTTAAATGCCCCCTCTTCTATCTGCATACCTACCTGTTTATAGGCATCCCGGAACGGAACACCCTGCAACACCAGCTTATTTACTTCTTCAACACTGAAGGCGTAGAGGTATCTGGCATCTTGCATAATACCTGTTTTTATTTCGATAGATGATAACATTAACTGCGCCATCTGTAAACAATTTCTGAGGGTCGTTAACGCAGGAAATAAATGCTCCTTTAATAATTGCAGGTCGCGATGATAACCCGATGGTAAATTGGTCGTCATCATCATGATCTCATTCGGTAAGGCTTTGATACGGTTACCATGTGAGCGGATTAGTTCAAATACATCGGGATTTTTTTTATGGGGCATGATGCTTGAACCCGTTGTTAATTCAGGAGGAAAACTCACAAAATCAAAATTCTGGTTCAGGTATAAACACATGTCCATACTCATACGGCTCAATGTGTCGGCAATATTGACCATGGCCATAGCGGTTACTCTTTCTGCTTTGCCACGGCCCATTTGTGCGTATACCACATTATAATTCAGTTCATCGAAACCTAATAGCCGGGTAGTTAATGTTCGGTTGATGGGAAAAGAGGAACCATAGCCTGCTGCAGACCCCAGCGGATTTTTATTGACTATTTTATAGGCCGCCTGCAATGAAATCATATCATCTACCAGACTCTCTGCATAAGCACCGAACCATAACCCAAAAGAAGATGGCATAGCAAGCTGCAAGTGTGTGTAGCCAGGTAAAAGATGATCCTTATATTTTTCACTTTGCTGCTGTAATAAGTTAAACAGGTTTTCTGTTTCTTTAGCCAATAAGTTGATTTCATTTCGCAGAAAAAGTTTGATATCTACCAATACCTGGTCGTTCCTGCTTCTGGCACTGTGAATTTTTTTACCCGCCTCCCCTATTTTTTCCGTGAGCATGAATTCTATCTGTGAATGGATGTCTTCCACTCCTTCGTGAATGGTGAATGGTGAATCGTGAATGCCGGAATAAATGTTTCTAAGTTCTTTGTTTACCAATACAGCTTCTTCTTTTGTTAACAGACCCACTTCTGCCAGCATGGTTACATGGGCAATGGAGCCTAATACATCAAAGGGGGCCAGGAGCAGGTCCATTTCACGATCCTTTCCTACCGTAAATGTTTCTACATCACCTGATACGGTGGTATTCTTTTGCCAGAGTTTCATGCGTTAATGTTTATTGATTTTGGTCACATGGAATGGCCATTTCATGTCGATTGCTTTAGTATGAGCTGATCCAATATCGCGATATAGAGTTCTATTCCTTCTTTGATCTCGTTCAGGTAAATAAATTCATCTGCACTGTGGCTTCTGGCCGAATCTCCGGGTCCCATTTTCAACGTAAGAAAGGGCATCAACGCCTTATCGGAAGTGGTAGGTGATCCATACCAGCTTCTGCCAAGCTTCTTTCCTGCCAATACCAGTGGATGATCTAATGGTATAGCACTCGATTTCATCCGAAGGCTTCTTGGCCGAACAGCAGACTGAAGGTTTGACTGAATGGCATTAATGATTTCTTCAAATCCATAACATTCATTCACCCGAACATCGATCACAAAATTACAGGATGCCGGAACCACATTATGCGCTTTGTTCTCTGTTTCAATAACAGTAACTGTCATCTTTACCGGACCCAGCAGGTCGGATACTTTGTCGAACTGGTAATTTTCAATCCACTGGATATCATTCAGGGCTTTGTATAAAGCATTATCACCTTCATTACGTGCGGCATGACCAGGCTTACCGGTTGCAACGGCATCAAGTACCAGGAGTCCGCGTTCGGCTACTGCCATCTGCATTTGTGTAGGTTCACCTACAATACCATACTCAATAGCGGGTAATTGAGGTAATAGTGCTTCTATTCCATTCTTTCCGGATACTTCTTCTTCTGCTGTTGCTGCATAAACAATATTGTAAGCCAGATTTTCCTGCGGATAATAATGCAGGAACACAGCCAGCAATGACACCAGTGAACCGCCTGCATCATTACTCCCCAAACCAAAAAGCTTTTCTTCTTTTTCTATTGCTGCAAACGGATCGAGTGTATATGCTTTATTGGGTTTTACTGTATCGTGATGTGAGTTTAATAATACAGTAGGTTTTGTTTCATCAAAATACTGATTAGTGACCCATACATTGTTCAGGTAACGGTTAGATTGAATTTTCCTTGCCCGTAAAAACTGTTCAATACAATCAGCCGTTGCCGATTCTTCCCTGCTGAATGAAGGAATAGTAATCAGTTTTTTGAGTAAACTGATGCTGTCGTTGTATAATATATCTGTTGAATATGCCATTTATTGTATCGTAGTACCGCTTGATGCATTTACAAGTAAAGCAAGTTCTTCTGCCTGTCCAATAATGACTTTACCTACACCGGCATCAATAGCAGCAAATGCATTATCGAGTTTAGGAATCATGCCAGCAAATATTTTTCCTTCTGCTTTCAATATCAAGTACTTGTCTTTGTTCATTAAAGCAATTACCGATGCCTCGTCATTCACATCCAGCAGCACACCCTTCTTCTCAAAGGAATAAATTAATATAGTCTGGTATAAACTGCTCAAGGCTTTTGCTATTTCCTGTGCAATGGTATCGGCGTTGGTATTGAGTAATTGCCCCTTTCCGTCGTGGGTAATGGGTGCCACTACCAATGCAGTATTTTGTTGTAACAGTTGATGTAACAATATGGCGTTTACAGTATCTACATCTCCTACATAACCGTAATCAATGGACGCATGTTGTCTTTTGTGTGCCAGAATGCAGTTGCCATCAGCACCTGTTAAACCAATAGCACTTGTGCCATTTGAATGAAGTTTGGCAACAATATTTTTATTGATATAACCGGCATATACCATGGTTACAATGCGTAATGTATCTGCATCGGTAACCCTTCGCCCATCAATCATCTGTTGTGGAATATTCAACTGATCCGCCATTTTGGTAGCCAGTTTACCTCCGCCATGTACCAATATCTTCTTTCCCTGCAACTGCGAGAACTGTTGCAGAAAAGCATCCAGCCGCTGCTCATCATCGATGATATTGCCACTGATTTTTATGATATAGAGGGTTTCCAACATCAATTATTTTGTAGTAAGAATTTCATGCAATACTGCCTGTGCTGCCCATACACGGTTACCCGCCTGCCTGGTTACGAGACTGTGTGTGCTATCCAGAATTTCATCGCTCAATTCTACATTTCTTCTCACCGGTAAACAATGCATCACTTTTGCCTGATTGGTTGTTTTCATTTTCTCTTCTGTCAACATCCAGGCAGGGTCGTTCTCATATACTTTACCATAATCCGTAAACGTACTCCAGTTTTTTACATATACAAAATCCGCCCCTGCCAGTGCAGCATCCTGATCCTGTGTAATGGTAGCTGCTTTTGTAAACTGTTCAGACAATTCATAATCCTGCGGGTGTGTAATCACAAAATCAGCTTCACCCCAGGCATTTACCCATTCTGCAAAACTATTGGCCACACATTGTGGTAAAGGTTTGATATGCGGCGCCCATGTTAAAACAATCTTTGGTTTTCTGTTCAATGGTTTTGCAGTGAGTTCTTCCGAAATAGTAACCAGGTCTGTTAATGACTGTAAGGGATGCAATGTGGCACTTTCAAGACTTACAACCGGAACACCTGCATATTTAATAAACTGGTGGATAAACATCTCACTGTAATCATCATCTCTGTTTTTCAATGAAGGGAAAGTACGGATACAAAGAATATCGAAATATTGTCCCAATACCGGTGCCGCATCTTTGATATGCTCTACCGTATTACCACTCATGATGGCCCCTTCTTCAAATTCAAGTGCCCAACCCTCTTTGTCTACATTGAATACAATGGCTTCCATACCCAGGTTGCGTGCTGCTACCTGTGTGCTCAGTCTTGTTCTCAAACTTGGATTGAGAAACAATAGGCCAATACGTTTTCCCGCACCCACCTGCTGATACTTCAGTGGTTCTGCTTTGCACGCTATTGCTTTTTTGATGAGTGCATTGATATCGACTACATCGGTTACGGAAATAAATTGCTTCATGGTTGATTTGTGGGTTGTCATGCCTTGCCCCGGATTTAAACCCGGGGCAAAGGTTTTATTTCAAAAAAATTATCGCCTGTTTCAGTGATTGCAGGAATTCATCGATCTGTTTTCTTTCCAATGCCAATGATGGCAAGAGTCTGATTACATTGGGCTTAGCTTCTCCGGTAAAAATTTTATACTCCTGCAACAATACTTTTTTCAGGTCCTTTATATTGTCAGGCACATCAAAACCAATCATTAAACCTCTTCCTCTTACGTTCTGCAGTTCAGGGATTGCTTTTAGCTGCTCAACGAGGTAAGCGCCATTTTCAGCTGTCAGCTTCATCAGTTTTTCATGCTCTATTACTTCCAATACAGCCAGTGCAGCGGCACAAGCCAGGTGATTGCCACCAAATGTGGTGCCCAGCATCCCGTGTTTGGGTTGAATATGTGGCGCAATTAAAATACCACCTATCGGGAATCCATTACCCATTCCTTTTGCCATGGAATAAATATCTGCGTCTACTCCGGCATGATCATGCGCAAAGAATTTACCTGTTCTGCCATAACCACACTGTACACTATCTGCTATATATAGAGCCCCATACTGATTACAAAGTGAACGAATGGTTTGCAGAAAGAGTTCTGATGCCACATTAATGCCACCTACTCCCTGTATACCTTCTGTTATTACAGCAGCGATACTATTGCCTTGCTCCACAAAACATTCATGTAAGGCATTTACATCGTTGAAGGGGAGAAAGATGATATTGTCTGTTTCATTTACAGGTGCTACAATTGATGGGTTATCGGTTGCTGCTACTGCCAATGAAGTACGGCCATGAAATGCTTTTTTAAACGCTACAATCTTTTTTCTGCCGGTATGAAAGGAAGCCAGTTTCAATGCATTTTCATTTGCTTCGGCACCACTGTTGCAAAGAAATAGCTGATAATCTGTTTTGCCACTTACTGCCGCCAGTTTATCGGCCAGTTCTTGCTGGATCTGTATGATTACCGAATTGGAGTAAAAAGCAATCTTATTCAACTGCTCCTCTATTCTTTTTACCCAATGCGGATGTGTATGTCCAATGCTGATAACCGCATGTCCACCATACATATCAAGATAGCGAGTTCCTTTGTCGTCCCATACATATGAACCACTTGCTTTTTCGATGCTGATATTGTTCAGTGGATATACATCAAATAGTTTCATAGATCGAAAGTTTATTCTACTACGCTTGATTTAAAAATAATTGGCCTTTAGTTGGAGGCCTGTTTTTTCGTCCATACCAAATAACAGATTCATATTCTGTACAGCTTGTCCGCTGGCACCTTTCAATAAATTATCGATGGCACTGTGCACAACCAGCTTGTTTCCCTGCTTCTCTAGATGTACCAGGCATTTATTGGTATTTACCACCTGTTTCAGATCGATCATCTGTTCACTATAGTGGGTGAATGCTGCATTTGCATAATATGCACGATAGATATTTTTCACTTCTTCCAATGGAAAACTGCAATCAATAACTGAGCTGGTATAAATACCTCTGGTAAAATCGCCCCTCCAGGGAACAAAATGTACACCCGGACCTTCCCCACTTTCAGAAAGCGGTGAATCGGTTTGTAACTGGTTTAATGAAGCCGTGATTTCTTTGATATGCTGATGGCTTAATGATTTATATGCCTGTATATTATTGGCACGCCAGCTAAAATGAGAGGTATTACTGAGCGATTGACCGGCTCCTGTTGACCCTGTGATGCCTGTTGTATAAACATCACTTAATACGCCTGCTTTGGCGAGTGGTAACAGAGCGAGTTGTATGGCCGTTGCAAAGCAACCTGGGTTGGCGATATTGTGAGCTTTAACAATTACTTCTTTATTCAACTCAGGTAAACCATATACAAAAGTTCTTTCACCATGAACAGCCGTTGCGGTTAAACGAAAATCCTGTGAGAGATCAATAATTTTTGTTGTGGATGGAATGGTATGTTGATCTAAAAAAATTCTTGCATCGCCATGCCCCACACAGAGAAATAATACATCAGCCTCGGTGAATGGTTTATCACTAAATAACAGATCGGTCTCTCCCAGAAGGTCTGCATGAACAGCATATACGGGTTTTCCTGCGTTACTGGTACTGTGTATGTTTACCAGTTCTGCCTGCGGATGATTCAATAAAAGTCTAATCAACTCTCCACCAGTATAACCTGCTGCACCAGTAATGGCTACTTTTATTTTTTTCATGGCTGATCGGCTTTAATGCTATGGTAAATAGCCGTCTGGTTACCAAATATTTTAGAGAAACCTCTTACATCTTCACCTGTCCATCCGCTGTTCATCTCACCATATTTTCCAAACTTGCTGCTCATGAGATCATTCGGCGACTCTATACCGATTACAGTGAAACGATATGGCATGAGTTGTACAAACACATCACCCGTTACCTGTTCTTGTGAATGCTGCAGGAAGGCTTCAATATCTCTCATCACCGGATCGAGTATCTGTCCTTCGTGTAACCAGTTACCATAGAATTGTGCCAACTGGTCTTTCCAGCTTAACTGCCATTTGGTGAGTACATGTTTTTCCAGTGCGTGGTGTGCTTTGAGAATGACCATCGGTGCTGCCGCTTCAAAACCTACACGGCCTTTGATACCGATAATGGTATCGCCCACATGTATATCTCTTCCAATTCCAAATGGACCAGCAATAGACTGCACATACTGAATGGCTTCGGAAGGATGTGCAAAATGCTGGTCATTGACACGCTTCAGTTCTCCTTTTTCAAAACCCAGTTTTATTTCTTCTGCCTGTGATTTGGTTACCTGTGTGGGCCATGCTTCTTCTGGTAACATGCCTTTTGAGTGCAATGTTTCTTTACCACCTACACTGGTTCCCCATAATCCTTTATTGATAGAGTAAGCCGCTTTTTCAAAGTTCATATCCACACCCTTCGATTTCAGGTAACTGATTTCTTCTTCGCGGCTTAGTTTCATGTCGCGGATAGGGGTGATGATTTCCACACCTGGTATCATGATATGAAATACCATATCGAAACGCACCTGGTCGTTACCTGCTCCTGTACTGCCATGTACCACTGCTTTTGCGCCCAGTTTTTTGGTATGTTCGGCTATATGCAATGCCTGGCTTAATCTTTCCGCACTTACGCTTAATGGATAAGTATTATTCTTCAGTACATTCCCATAAATGAGGAAACGAATGATGTTGTCGTAATAGGTTTTCACCGCATCAACAGTCGTATGCGATTTCACACCCAGTTTATACGCATGTGCTTCTATCTGCTCCAGTTCTGTTGCGGTAAAACCTCCGGTGTTTACAATGACACTGTGTACTTCATAGCCTCTTTCATCAGTCAGGTATTTTACACAATAAGAAGTGTCCAATCCGCCGCTAAAGCCCAATACTACTTTGGTGCCGGCAGGAAGTGATGTAGGTAAGTTGCTCATACGATTCTTTGCTTTGCTTATTACGATAACCCGAAAAATCAGAGATTAAACAGGTGATGAAAAAATGATTTTGGTTTGATGCTTGCTCCGCCGTTTTCTTTTTTACGAAACATCCGCAACAGCTTATGTTGCTTGAGTTTCATGAACCGCTCATATATTTTTGATTTCGTTTTGAAATCAGAGGATGTCTCCTCGGGCTCATAATGATCGGCAGGATCATATAACATAGCAGTACAGAAGCAGTTCTTTCTGTCTTTACTCATTAATACTTCATAGTTCACACAGCTTTTACAACCTGCCCAGAATTCTTCATCATCGGTGAGTTCACTATACGTTACCGGCTCATAACCCAGATCGCTGTTAATTTTCATAACAGCCAGTCCGGTAGTCAATCCGAAAATTTTTGAAGTAGGATATTTTACTCTCGACAGGTTAAAGATGGTTTGTTTGATAAGTTTGGCTACACCACTTTTTCTGAAAGGGGGCGATACAATCAATCCGCTATTGGCCACAAAAGAGTCATGACCCCATGCTTCAATATAGCAGAAGCCCACCCATGTTCCATCGGGCAATAAAGCGATGACGGCTTTGCCTTCTTCCATTTTTTTGGCCACATAGTCCGGACTGCGTTTGGCAATACCTGTACCACGTGCTTTGGCTGATGATTCCATTTCATCAGTGATGGTTTGTGCATATCGGGTGTCGCCACTATTGGCTACACGAACAATGATATTTTGTTCCAACTTGAAAAAATTAAATAAATGTAATGGGAACGACAGCTATCTGTCAGAAAAACAATTCCGGGGATTTTTCCACTGATAGGGGCAAGTGCCAGTTGCTCGTCCTATCAGCAACCACGTCGGGGTCGCGGGAGAAAGTTAAAAGCAGCTTCCATTGAAAACACCTGACGGGGTGTATTCAATAAGAGAGATAAATAATTGGTCAGTATCTGCTTCACTTTGATAGGTAATTATTCTTTGAGGATGTAAAAGTATAACAGTTTAAGATATCGGGGTCAAAAATTTCACGAAAGGAATATTAAATAAATTTTAAAAACTTACGGTTGTTAGTAAAAACTAACTTATTCTTTCTGATTTTGAGGGTAGATTAAATTTATTTTACCAGCTACTTATATCTGATAAGATTTGCTATAAAAACATCCACAGAAAGAAAATTTGATGCTCGCCCGCTCAAACCACCTGTTTTTTTAACAAACAAAGGAAGTTTTTAAACTTTACAGACAGCTCTACACTTATGTAAAAGGGTTCATTTTGCGCATGAAAATGTAAATGAGGGTCAGTATTATACCATGAATACTACCTATAGCGATCATATAACTTCGTTTTAGCTTTTCAGCTTTTTACTACAATTTATTTTGCTTCAAATGCCAAAGAACGCAATATTCTGCTTATCATGACTTATTACTACATAATTACCCATTATATCTTTAGTCAATGGCTGATCATAAATCCCACATAATGATTTTTATGTACTTGCTAACCGTTTGAAGCTTGTGAGAATCGCGAGACACTACATTCTATTAGGTTATTTTTCATTTCCAGATTGCTTTTAAAAACGAATCTGGGTACTAAACAGCAAAATCCGCGGTCTCAACGGATAAGTTGTTTGTTGAAGGTTATATCCGTTTACGGATGCAGTTGAAAAGATTTGCTGATTTGTTAAATTTTGACACTCGAAAACCAATTCTGCCCTGTATCGTGGTATGCTCCATCTTAGTTGCATATCACCAAAGAAGGCTTTATTGACCAGTTGACCGTTTTGTTTTAATCGATATTGCTCACAAGCTATCCGAAAGTGAAAATTGTTTCCCGGGAAAAAATTTAGTTCAGCTTGTTGCATCCATTGATTTGTGCCCTGTTTAGGAAGATCCGGCTGGGTCATATTGCTACTGTTGTTGTTGAGATAGGAAAAGTTCCATGCGATTGTAAAGGTCTTTGATATCTTAGACTGTATCTTTCCAGAGTAGTTTTCCTGAATATCCAATAACTTGGCCGGAATAGACTGCTGTACCTGATTATACCTGTTTTGGTGCACCTGTATTTTGCCAGATACCGTTGTGCGCAGACTGAACAAGTATTTAGATACGCCAGCAGTAAAGTAACGGTTATTGGTATGGTATATACCTTCTTTCATAATCTGTACCTGTAGGGTGTTAAAAAATAGGTACTGCGGTACAAAAGGTGTTGTGCCTGCTGAATACCCAACATTAACAAAAGCGCTTATCATCTTTGGTGTTTTAGCGCCCGTCCAACCAGCGTTCATGCTATGCATCCGGTTTGTTACAAGTGGTAGACTCCAACGGAGCAGATTAAGGTAATTTGTGAGGACAAACCCATCATAACTCTCTTGTATAGTAACAGGTATTTCGTTGTACTGGTAATTTATTTGTACTGTACTCTCTTTGCCGATGTAATACCTCCATCGCAACATAGGTGAGAAGATAAAACGATTTAATTGTTCCCTCTTCAGCGAGAACGTTTTCCCAATATAATAAAGGCTCAAGGGTAAGCTTAGTGAAACTTGGCTTCTGTCGCTTATATAATCGTATTCAGCTCGTACATAGATTTTAAGATGGTTCCAACCGATGCGATTGATAAATGAGTCATTAAGGGAATACTGGTTCATGTTCGGTTCAGTAATATTTATCTGGCTTTCCAATCGCTGCCACTGACCGATTACCCCAGACTTATAACGCTGTAGCAGGGGAGTTCCAACTTTTCTTACACTGAAACTCTGATGCTGGAAAAGGCCGGGAATATTTGTCTGCTGTTCAAGCTGTGTGTAAGGTTGGCCCTTATTGAAAAAACTATCATTAAGACCTGGATTGATCTGTAGCCTTTCTTGAAGGGATCGGTACTGTATGTAAGAATTTAGTTCCGTTATTGTAGCCGAGTTCCTCTTCTTTACCATGATCAATTCATTAGATATGTTTACCGGTTTAGCTTTGTATTGTTGTTGGAGTCCGGCACCATTGATCAAGATAGATTCTTGTATAGGCGATGATGTAAGTTCTGCCAATAATGTGTTTTTATAGTAGTGGTTTTTTTTGTTCTCTGTGATCGACATCTCCCCATGTAAGTATCTAAAACCAATTGACTGCATTTTTTGCTCGTTGTATGAAACTGAGCTAGTAGGGAGAATATACAAAGATTGGAGAGTTGCCAACCGACTTTGCTGATCATTCAAGTAGTTTATATTCAGCTTAACCTGCTGATCGCGCCGGTTACGAAAACTATTGTTAACCGATACAAGGGTAGATCTGTTGAACAACAATCTATGTTGACCAATGCCGGGTGTTACACTGCCTCCAATCGACAACATAGATTTAGGTTGATGATTTTCCAACATTTTAAGTATATCAGAAAGATTTTGCTGGCGTATTTCCATTGATAGGTCCACCCCAGCATTGTTTGTTTTAATGTAGTTGATTGCCTTGTACTGCTTTTTAAAGGTTAATAAATTTAGTAGACCTTTATAAGTTTGCAGCGTACCTGCTGCTGCACCGATATCACCCATCAATTTTATCCGGGCACTATCCTTTAAGTTTAAGTTGATGGCAACAGCGTCACTTACCATAGCAGACTCTAATACTTTCAAAGGATTATGGTTATTAATTATCTGTATCGACTGCACCATTTCAGGTCTCACCGATCGCGTAGCAATTCCGTACCTGTCGGTGACTAGGTCATCACCATCAATGTAGAAATTGGATACCGATTTACCGTTAAACGATATTTTACCCGAGGCATCAATATCGATACCAGGAATCCTTTTGATGACGTTCTCTATGGTGCGATCCTGCTGCTGAACCAGATCATCCGTTATATAACTCGTGGTATCCGGTTTCATATTCAGGAAAGTTTTCCTGCTCTTAACAGTAATATTGGGAAGGGTCGGCGACTGCCATTCTAAAATTATAGTCAACCCGGAACTTTTATCATCGATATTGACTGTTTTTGGATGAAAACCGATAGCTACTATAGAAAGCTGTAGTAAGCCAGTTGGTTTTTTGTCTAATTCGATGCGAAAGTCCCCGTTTTCAGTTGTAATATCATAGCCTATTATAATATTATTATCCTTCTTTAAAAGACTCAGGGTAGCGCCTGCAACAGGTTTACGCGTACTATCTATCAGCTTTCCCGAGACAATCAATTGCGTATAACCGCAAAACGAACAAATCAATAAAGCTATCAAAACTATACCCAAACGTAAACAAACGAGACTATCGCACCAATTTCGCATCATATCTTATTTTGATCGAGACAGGCAAATACTACTGCTAATCTTTTGTGAGCTCCAGTGCATTATTCATAGGAGATTTGGTTGATTTTTTCTTTTGGCTCCCCGGTCGACTGTCAATACCGTTTACGCTTACTGTAATACCGTTAGCTGCATTTCGGTTCGCTGTAAAGGCTGCAGGGTCATCGAGATAGGCATTTCGTAATTTTTCAAAATCCTTTGCACTAGTTTTAACATATTGCTGTGGTAGACTGATCGTAGTGTTAGGAGATTTATCTAATCGCTGTAGGCCGACGAAAGTAAATACAACCTCCTGAGTTTGATCAGCTGCCTGAAGTATGAGCCCCGGCAAGCCTCCCAATTTCCATGGTCCACCGCGAACCGGAATTGATGGAGCAAACCACACAACATAATTGCGACCGCGAAAAGATCCCCTTGCCTTCTGACAACGGATATCACCCAGCATTTTTACTTCGGCTTCAATAGTCCATTTAATTGGGTCAAGGTTGTCCTGAATCAGGTAATCTCTTCCCGCAAGCACTTCTTTTTTATAAATAGTATTTGTAAGTATGTTCCGGAAAACTTCCGTGGATGGAATTGTACTAGAAAACCCTGTGACATTTCCCCCACTATTTCCACTAACCAGTTTTTCCATTACCTGTCTCTTCAATTTTTCCATTTGCGCTTCATAAACTTCATACTGTGCATTTCTAAAGACGCTGTATTTTGTACCTGTATATAAAGACATTTCTTCAGTGTAATGCTTGCTGATATCAGTAGTATCAAATGCAAAAGAAAATTTGTAGGAAACTTTATAAGTGGCTAGTTCTGTAAATTTTTCCTGGCAAAAACTGTTAATTGTCCCTACTATGATAACCAACAACAAGAGCGTTACTTTACTTAGTTTATACATCGATTTGTTATTTATTAAAAAAGGGATTTGGCTACAATAAATGTACCCAAATCCCCCTACAATACATTGGTTTATACTAATGAATTCTTACGGCAATTACCGAAGGAACAGTAGCCCCATTTTACCAATACATGTGACCCATGGGGTTGCCAAAAGGATCCATGTCTTCAGGGGGGCAAGCGGCAGCCTCTGTCTCCATGGCAGCCCCCACAAGGGCCCAAAAAGTTTCCCATAAATTGGTAGCACCACAAACCGTGATTGAACCTGGCGTAGTTCTGCAACTTGGTGTAAATGAAAATGTTTCACAACCAGACAAAGGTTGAACTGTATTAGAGGATTTTTGTTCAGGAAATGCTGGACCCGTTTTGGCAGCAAATGAAATGGTTGTAATTAACATACAAACAATCAATAGTTGGAAGGTTTTTTTGAGCATATAAGTGGTTTTGGTGATGAAACTTAGCGTAAGTGCTTTGACTTGGAGATATAGCACATTTAAAAAATTAAATATAATAGCTACCATAGATTCTTTATTACAATAAAAAACTACCCGCGTTAGTAACTATTGAAATTCTTAAATGTGTTTATCTCTACTGAGTTTTTTGAGAACTGATTTTAACTCAAAGTAATTTCAAAATTTACCCAACCAATCAAACTTGGGGGAAAAACCCCATTGTTAATTATTTTGCTGGTTTTCGAAATGAAGTAAATAATAAAGTAAAATGTGCAGCTATACCTGCAAATACTATATAATTGATCAAGAGATCATTCAATGACCACGGTTATTGAGTTTTCTAAGTGATAGAATCTATTACAACCAAGAAATAAAATGTGTCAATTTGGAGTGGGTAAGATGGAGCAGTTTTAACCGGATGATGTAGGTCAGGCTACATCGGAATCAATTGGTCACTGGAATTTCATTTCGTGATTTAAAAATAAACTGCTTTTATTTGATCTTACGAAATTTAAATATGTCACTTTGCATGGTAATCATGAGTGAGAGAAAACCCCAATTTCACTGATTAACCTTACACAATCCCGTTTCAACCGCATACAATAGCAAGCCTGCTCTGCTATTCACGTTTAATTTTTTAAATAACTCATCCCTATATCTATCTGCTGTTTTAGGGCTAATGTTCATATAATCCGCTATTTCTTTATACGTAAGATCTGGCAAGGAACACAGTTTCAAAAATTCAATCTGCCGATGTGTAAGCGGAGAAAAATTTGATTGAAACTCATTTTTTTCTGTAATAGTCAGCGGCTGTAGTTTATTACCATTGGAAACTACAATTTTACCTTGTAGTACGTCATGGATAGCCTGAAAAATAGAATTCGACTTCATACTTTTTGTTAAAAAGCCGTAAGCACCCGATCTTATTACATCCTGTATCAGGTGCTCATGCTCAAATACAGACAACACAATGGTTTTAACAGAAGGGTATTCTACTTTTAGTTTTTCAACAACAGCTTTGCCATTCATTTTTGGCATCTGATAGTCGGTAATGACAATATCTGGTACAATTCCCTCTACAACCATTTTATTAAAAAAAACCTGACCGCTATCTGCTTCTACAGAAACAGAAAATTCGTGCTGGGCAGAAAGTAATGCACTTAATGAAGAACGAAACAAATCATGGTCATCAATCAACCCTATGGTAATCATACAATTAATATTTATATTAATTGTTGTACCGGAATAAGGGGGGGATATTTCGATAGCAACCTGGTTAGAAATACAGTATTCCCGGTTAGCTAAAACCTGCGTTAATATACATTAAATTATTAATATTGTTTGTTAAATAATTTTTGTTTACATAAAAGCATAAAAAAAGCCGTCTGTCTAAAACAAACGACTTTTTTTGATTTTATAGATTTTTTATTGCTACATACCTCCGCCTCTCATCCTCATCATCTGCTGCATGTTACCACCCGGCATCATCATATTTCCGCCGCGCTGTTGCTGCTGCTGGTTAGCACCAAAACGACGCAGGTTATAGGTAAAGCTCACCATGAAATAACGGGTCAATACCCTTGTTTGAACGTCCTGAATGGTATTACCGGTAATATTTCTTGTAATGCTCACGTTCTGGTTCAATAAGTCGAACATGTAAAACTTCAGTTCACCGGCTTTATTTTTCAGCATCTGTTTTGACAAGCTTGCATTCAACAAAGGAATGCTGGTATTATAACCACTGCTTCTTCCACCATTATAGATATAATCGAAATCAATAGAGAATACCCAGCCACTTTTTGAATAGGCTGTAGCTTCCGTAGACACCGTTTGTGTAAAGAAGTCGCCATTCTGTTGTGGCTGTAAAGTATAACGTGCCATACTGAATGACGAGTTGGATGAGAAGTTCATATCAAACCCTTCTTTCAGGTTGGTGGTCCATGAAACAGTTCCACCTAATGTAGTGTTTCTTGTATAGTTGCTGGCATTGTTGATCAATGTCTGCGACTGGTTACGTGATACATTCGCAATGAGGTTCAGGTTGCTCTTTGGTCTTTTCAACGGGAACCCATAGTTAAACACACCATTAATGCTGTAGGTACCACCCAGATTCACCGGCATGGTTAACTGCGCACCATTGGGTTGGAACGTAGTTGCATTCTGGATATCGTTCTGTATAAAGTTGGCATTGATGGTGGCAAAAATCAGTTTCTGTGTAAACACATCAAATGAATTATACAGGAAACGTACGCTGTGTGTAAACTGCTGTTTCAGGTTAGGGTTACCAGTTCTGATGTTCAGCGGATTACTGTTATCGGCTACAGGCTGTAACTGCTCTGCACTTGGCTGTGAAGTACGTCCATTGTAAAATATACGCAGGCTCTTTGTTTTCGTAAACTCATAGCGGAAATTAGCCGCAGGAAACAGGTTTACAAAATGTTGTTTGATCACTGTGTTTTTGGTCACATTGTTACTGGTAAGATCTCCTACCTGTACGCCTGATCCGATGCTGAAATTGTATTTCGCATTTTGCAGACGATAGTTCACCGTCATCCTGTTTGAACTGAATGTGTTTTCGAATGTGTTGGTCAGATTTACAACCGGTATATCATATTTTCCTGAACCTGAATTCATTTCCATTGTTTCGCGTCCTGAATTATTCAGGTTATAAGAATAGTTATAGTTGAATTCGAGCTGCTGGTTTTTGGCAATAGGCTCTGTATACGAAAGCGTAGTACTGATATTTCTTGTATCGCGATTGGTGGTGTACACCTGATCAATCGTATCAATATATGCAGGGCGACTATACTGGTTACGTGAATAGTTGGTGCCTGTTCCATCATTGGCACTTCCACCGGTATTGATATTGATGGAATAAGTACGCCCTCTTTTAGGGAAACGGTGACGGAATGTAGCGTCGATACTTCCATTAAAGCCATTGTTTTTACGGATTGATTCTGCATTCGAACTATTCAGTGCCGTAACTTTTCCTTTCGTAGAAGATGTTTGTTGTAATGACTGCGACCAGGTATCCTGGAAGCTGATATTAGGACGGATAATCAGTGAATTCGCCGAATCGAAATTGTGTTCAATATTAAAATTGATCCGATGATTTTTATTGTATGTTTTTGATGATTGTGTCTGGTCATTGAAAATAGATGAATCGGGTGCACCCGGAATCAGGTTCTGTACAAAACTTTTCTGATCACGGTACGTTTTCTGGTCGTTATAAAAATAACTTCCGGAGAACTGTGTTTTGGGGCTCCATGTGTCACGGTAGTTGATACCACCGGCCCATGTATTTACCAATCCACCGCCACTACCACTCCCAGTTAAACCCTGAATAGCAGCACCTCCTCTGTTTCCGCCACCACCGCCAAAGTTGCCACCACCCAGTGAACCCAACATGTCCTGCACAGAGAAATTCTGTTTGTTTACATTGTTGGCCTGACCGGTAAATGTAATCTGACGATCGCCATTAAAACGGCTGAGACTAAAACTGTTATCGTATAAACCTTCATCGGCATTGGCTCCAAAACCTAAAGTACCACGGCCAAAATATCCTTTACGTCTGTCTTTTCTGGTGGTGATGTTGATGGTACGCACACGGTTACCATCGTCGAAACCAGTGAATGCACTCTGATCGCTGGCCTGGTCGAATACCTGGATTTTGTCGATCACATCTGGAGGCAGGTTTCTGGTGGCCATACGTGGGTCATCACCGAAAAATCTTTTTCCATCCACCAATATTCTTTGTACCTGTTCGCCCTGTGCTGTGATATTACCATTCTTATCTACCTGAATACCTGGTACTTTTTTGAGCAGATCTTCTGCAACTGCATTGGGTTTTGTTTTAAATGCAGAAGCCGATACTTCCATTGTATCGTTTTTCATCCTAATCACCGACTGGGTTACGGTTACATTACCCAGATCATTGGCTGCTATTTTCAGGTAGATATTACCCAGGTCTACCGTACTATTTGTTTTTGAGAATACTATTTTTTGAGAAAAAGGTTCATAACCCTGAAACTTGATATCAACAATCATTTCCCCGAATGTGATGTTACTGATAAGGAAACTGCCATCTGCTTTGGTAAGACCGAAAACATCCAAAGTAGAGTCTTTGGCATCCAATATGGTTACAGAAGCGTCTTTTAATGATTGTTTACCGACTGAATCCACCAGTTTACCCTTTAGTGTAGCACTGGTTTGTGCCGTTGCCGTAAAGGCAATAAAAAGGAATACAATAGCGGTTAGAATTTTGGTCATGCTCAAGTTTATTATGAATTACGAATCTATTGCGTGTGTTTGACTGCCCACATCACAAAAAGATTAACGGAAAGCTATAATGATGATTGGAAAGCCTACTGTTAAAATCGGTGAAGCACAAGCCTGTATAGGTCGCTCGGCCAATACAACGATTTACCCGAACATATATGAGATTAAACAGATTAAAATTAGCTGAAAAGATATTCTACATCTTCCCTCGTGAGGTTCTTCACAAAGCCTTCATCGTCAGTAATCAGTTCACGGGCCAGACTTCTCTTTCTGTCCTGCAATTTCAAAATTTTATCTTCCACTGTATCTGTACAAATCATGCGGTAAGCAAAAATATTTTTTGTCTGACCAATACGATGTGTTCTGTCGATGGCCTGTTGTTCCACTGCCGGGTTCCACCAGGGATCTACGATGTATACATAATCTGCTGCAGTAAGATTCAAACCCACACCACCCGCTTTTAATGAAATCAGGAATACCCGACAGCTATCATCATTCTGGAAACGCTGAATGGCTCTTTCTCTTTCCATCACTGTACTACTGCCATCAAAGTATTCATATTCCACTCCCAGTTCTTTCATTTTCTCTTTAATCAACGCCAGCATGCCCAGAAACTGAGAGAAGATGAGGGCTTTATGGTTACTGATATTTTCTGTGATCTCTCTTCCGATCTCTTCCAGCTTGACAGATGCATTCGGAAATTTTTCTTCGTCTTTGATGATGGCAGGACTATCGCATATCTGTCTCAGCTTCATCAAACCCTGTAAGATGGTAAGTTGTGATTTTTGTATGCCCTGGTTATCTACAACTCCCAAAATTTTATCGCGGTAATCGTTTCTGAATGCATCATAAATACGACGCTGCTCATCTCCCATTTCGCAGAATAATACCATTTCCTGTTTTTCCGGAAGATCTTTGGCTACCTGTTCTTTTGTACGGCGAAGAATAAAGGGGAATAATAATTTTCGCAGGTGATCTTTTTGTTCTTTCTCTCCGAATTTATCAATCGGAATAGAGAATTCCTGTTTAAAAAATTCTATGCTACCCAGCATACCCGGGTTCAGGAAATTCATTTGTGCATAGATATCAAATGTATTGTTCTGCAATGGCGTACCACTTAAGCACAGTCTGTTCTTTGCTTTAATAAGACCTGCCGCTTTGGTTACTTTACTCGAAGGATTTTTAATGGCCTGACTTTCATCGAGTACCACATAATCAAAAGCCACTTCCACAAACTGTTTGATATCGCTTCTCAAAGTACCATAGGTGGTAATGATGATATCTGCACCAGTTGCTGCCAGACTTTCACGGGTTCTTTGTCCGCCATGATGCACATAAAAGCTTACTTCCGGCGTGAACTTTTTGATTTCATTCTGCCAGTTGAACATCAGTGTGGTCGGACAAACCACCAATGCTTTTAATGACCCGTTTTCCTGTTTGAGGTGATAGAGAAAACTCAGTGCCTGTATGGTTTTACCAAGACCCATGTCATCGGCCAGGATACCACCCCACTGCACTTCGCGCAAATAGTTGAGCCACTGGAATCCGCTTTCCTGGTATGGACGCAGAATAGATTTTAAATGCTCCGGTGCCGATATTTCTTTAATAGAATGATTTTCTTTGAGCCGGTCATATTTTTCTTCGAGTTGAAAGAAAAGCTCTTCCTCATCGCGTTGCATGTACAACTCTTCTACCACACTGAAATGGTATTTACTGAGTTTCATGGAACCCGACTTACCTTCACCTACCCTGAATAGCAATGAATATTTTTTGATCCACTCTTCGGGCAGAATACCCAATGTACCATCACCCAACTGAACAAACTGCTGTTTGTTACTCAAAGCTTTTTTTACTTCATCAACCGTTACTTTCTGTTCACCGAAATGAATTTCCACTTTGGCATCAAACCAGTCTGTATTACTGCTGATATATATTTTGGTGGATGGTTTTGCTGTATTGAAACGGAAATTTTTCAGCGCTTCAAAACCATATACCGGGATATTCATTTCTTTTACCGCATCCACAAATAAAAAGAACCAGTTGTTTCGTAGTACTTCTGTTCCTTTTAGTGCCAATACATCACCTTCTGCTGGTCTTATAAATTGTGAATGAAGTGATTCAATTTTCTGCACAAATTCTCTCTCGGCTTCCAGGTTTCGCTGGATCACCAATAATTTATCTTCAACGGGAATGATGATTTTTTCTTTATCAATAGAACGGACATCATATCCTTTATAGTTGAATACAGGCTGAAACAACAGGTATTCGCCTTTTTCTTTCAGTAATACTTTTACTTCCGGCTTTATGTCTTTTACTTCTTCTTTCTGTACGTTACCGAAATGTACATTGAACTCTTTAGACAATGGCAGAATGAACTGCTGCAACTGTGCAGACCAGTCTTCAGCAGCAATGATTATTTTGCCACTGGGCAGAAACTTCTCTAACACCAGTATATCTTCTGTTCGCTGCCAGGTAAAAAACTGGTTATGGTATTTAAAGAAAAGTGATGAATTACTTTCGTTTTCTGCAATATTAAGATCGGCCAATGGCAGTTTTACGCGACAGTTAATTTCATACTGTCCTTTCTGGTAACTCACTTCAAACTCCGGGCTGATAAATGTTGTAACGAGTTCTACAGGCTGAAGATTGGCGGTTGTAAAGGGCTTACGCTCAGGCAAACTGAATACAAACCTGCTTTCTGAGAGATCCGTAAATAATTTTTTGATCTTGGGGTGCAGGTATTCATTCATCAGGTGCCTGGTTTCTTCAGGCAGTTCATCGTTGTGCTGCTGAATAATATTTTCCCAGATACCGCTGAAAGGAGAATTACGATCGAGGTAACGGCTCACTTCTGATGGCATGAGCTTTCTTAACTGCTGAAGTGTGCCTTTATCGTCTTCATCAAAGACCTCTGTATTGATAAATCTTGATAAATCGAGTTTGGTTACTTTTCCTATATAGGTTGTACGCTGCTCGTCTGCTTCACCCTGTACCGCTTCTAACTGAACATAAGGATATTGTTGTTCATTAAAAGTTACCACAACACCCAGTTTCAGTATTTCTTTTTCACGTTCTTCCGGCTCTTCTACCAGTGTTGTTGTTTTTACCTCTTCCTCTTTAGGTTTAAGGTCTGCGGCAGGATTCAGGGAAACTCTTTTAATACTTGTATCAAGTACGCGCAAAAAGGGCTTACCATCCGTATAGGTAAATTCAAATTTTCCTTTCAGGTCATCACTTAAAGAATATCCATATAAAGCAAGTAGTTTGTTTTTTTCTTTATCCCAATTACGAATACTATCGAAATACAGAGGACCATAATTATGCAGTAACTGTAACAATACAATATCCTTATGTATGCATAATGGATGATCGGTATCTGAAGAACAGGTACAACTGGTATCAAAATTTCTTTCTTCGTTTTTTTGCAGAAGTACTTTGTATATGTCTCCCTGGTATTCCAGTTCTGCCAATACCCGTTCATCTTTTGCTTCAAGGATATTGGATCGGCTGCTTCTTAAGAAATCTTCTGCTTTTTCAACATTTTCTTGCGAGGATAACATTTTGATCAGCTTCAGATCGAGTTGTTTCATTTTTACAACTGTATGTTTCTGATCGTAGCTGGTTTCTTTTTCACCTAACTGGTTGCGATCGAGCAAATCCTGTAAATGAAAGAGCGCACCAGCTTTGTGGCGGCAGATTTCTGAAAGATTATAGGGACAGGAACAACGGAGCGATAATGTTTTCGGGTCTTTAAACTGGTTGATATGAACTTTGTAAAAAGTGGAATAACCGTCATCTTTTACGCGGAAGACAACATTGGCCATTAATTCATCATACTCTACCAGCTCGACATTGCCCAGTGCATGAATTTTTTTTCCCCGGCGAATCACTTCTTCAGTGCCGCTGTTATAAATATGTTTAACCAGATAAGGAAGCGCCATACATCAATCAGTTGTTAGTAGTAAACAAACGAGCAGGCGATTGGCCAAACTACACTCTGTTTACCCTTGAAAACAATTTTTGCCACTTCGAAAAGGGCAATTTGCAAAAGTAAAGGAAAGCAACTGAGTTTAAGAAGAGAAATGGGAAGAATGTGGATGAAATGTTTGTTAAGATAGGGCTGATGGAGTCAATGGACGATGGACAATAGACCCTCGTCGATAGTTCATCGTAAAACAGCTTTATGTTGACAGGAATAGATTTTTGGTCATTTACTACGGTCTATCGACGATGGATCATGGACTACTTACCCACAAACCAGATCCCCATTCCTGTATATCGGCAGCACATTGGCTACATCGGGAGTTACACAATATTCAAGATCAGATTCAAGGCCGTAAGATGCAAGCCTGTGCCAATGGGTGGTTCTGCGGATAAACTGGTGCATATCATTTTGATGCAGTCCGTACATATCGGCCGCCATCAGACTACTGTCGCAATGAATGGTAAAATGTTCCTGTACCCGATGAATGACTGCACCTGCAAACATGGCATCTTCGAGATTGAAGCGGTCTTTCCAGGCTGAGCAGCCCAGAATTACGTTTTTATTTTGTTTTATCAGGTAGTTGCAAACGGCAGATATATTGGGAAATGACCCTGTTACTACTTCTGCCGCACCTTTATTAATGGCCATATGCAGAAGTTTGGTACCATTGGTAGTGGTGAGTACCAGTGTTTTACCTTCAATAAAGGAACGCGGGTATTCCGCAGGGGAATTACCGTGTGCCAGCCCTGGAATAATTTTACCGTCTCTTTCACCGGCAGTAATACCCCCTGTCTGCAACCCAATTTCGATACACTTATCAACTGCATCAACAGGAATTACTCTTTGGGCACCATTATACAATGCTGTTGCAATGGTGGATGTTGCCCTGAAAACATCGATGATGACAACTACGCTGTCTGACACATCATATATATCGAGCAGCCTCGGAGAAAGAATGGTATACAAAGTAGGTTTTGCACTCATGGATTGCAAATATACGGTCAATCTTAAACCTTGTAACAGTAAAACAGGGCCAGCCTAGACAAGCCGGCCGTTATGAAAGAAAGGCTACTATTTATTTCTTTGGGGTAATAATCAGTATTTCGTTTACATGTATTTCGGTGACATTTCTTTTGACACCTGTTTTATCGGTGTACGTTCGGTTTACCAGTTTTCCATCCACAGCCACCTGTATGCCTTTGGCCAGGTATTTCTCTGCAAAATCTGCCATTTTACCCCAGGCAATTAATGTGTGCCACTGGGTTTCACTTACTTTGAGGCCATTTGCATCTTTATAGTCTTCATTGGTCGCAAGACTAATATTGGCCTTTTTTTTACCCGCGTCAAATACTTTTATTTCGGGTGATTGTCCAAGGTGACCTATCAACTGGACTTTGTTTTTCATCATAGTCATATTGCATGATTTAGGTATGATTAATCTGCTACGAATATCTGATCAGCTCTTCCCTTTAGCCGGAACTTATCCGTTTACTTCCGATTAAAATCGTTTATCTCATAGTGCGTCTCAAGCGATACATGTGGTGCAGATTTTGTAAAGGATCAGGTAGAAATACGAGTAAATGACTGTTACAATTACTTCATTTTTCAAAAAGCATATAGCATATACATACGATGACCCATGATTCCGGTTATTTTCATGAGGAAGAAATTTTTGACCATGCCGAATGAACAAAGAAAATGTCTCACCTGCGAACGCATTGTAAAGGGACGCGTCGATAAAAAATTTTGTGATGATTACTGCAGGAGCGCCTTTAATAATAAAAAATACTTGTCGGACAGAGGGCTGATTCGCCGGGTTAATTACTTATTGATGAAGAACAGGCGGATACTTGAATATTTTTTAAAAGGCACTCATCCTTCTGCCACCATTATGCGTAAAGCCTTATCCGCAAAGGGTTTTCAGTTCGATTTTTTTACACACACTTATCATACCGTTGATGGTAAAACATATTTCTGCTGTTACGATCATGCTTACAGCGAATTGTTTAATGAAGAATTACTGATTACACGCGTGGCAGGCAAAACAGAAATCCAGCTTATTCCTTATACCGAATACGAACGGGGATGAGGGTATTACGGCTTGTATCCAATTTTTTCATCGCGGCTTTACTCAACCCTATAACATGCCCAACCCCAATCGGACCACGGTCTATAATTTTTACGGTAACAGTGGCTCCTGTTACCGTATTGGTTACCACCACTTTTGTTCCGAATTTCAGTTTCTTATGCGCACCAGTAAATCTGGAACTATCGTATCGATCGCCATTGGCTGTGGGAAAACCCTGTAGTTGATCTGGCAACATAATAGCCTGTCCTACTTCAGTACCAATAGATCCAATATCGTGTATACCTGGTGCAGTATGTTGCTGCGGTTTGCATGCAAATACAAACAGCATGAGTAACACAAGACCATATCGGGTTGCAGTTAACATTGGGTTCTAAAAATACGGTTTAGTCTGCAATGTAGCTCTGGGCGTCTCTCCTTCTCCCCTTCTCTCTGTTAATAGCTTCTCATAAATTCTAACATTAACTTTTACAAGATTTTTTTGCAGGGAGAAGGGAAGAAAGGGAGATTATTTACTATCAAAAAGCCGTCGCGCCTAAGGCACGACGGCTTTTTGATCGATAGCAGATGATTATGCAAAAGGAAACTTCGACACTTTTGCTTTTACCAGTGTATTTCTGATATCAATATAAATATCTGTATCTACTGCTGTGAATGCTGTGTTTACATAACCGAGCCCTACTGCTTTATTGAGCGACGGCACCTGTGTGCCCGATGTTACTTTACCGATGGTATTTCCTGCCGCATCTTTTATCAGGTAATCATGCCTGGGAATACCGCGATCAATCATTTCAAAACCTACCAGTTTACGTGTTACGCCTTCTGTTTTTTGTTTCTCGATGATGGCCCTCGCCGTAAAGTCTTTGGTGAATTTGGTGATCCAGCCTAATCCGCCTTCTAGTGGTGATGTGGTATCATCAATATCATTTCCATATAAGCAATAACCCATTTCCAAACGCAGGGTATCTCTCGCACCTAAACCAATTGGCTTTAATCCTTGAGGTCCGCCAATTTCAAAGATGGCATTCCATATTTTATCTGCAGCTCCATTGCTGTCTTCAAAATAAATTTCTACTCCGCCTGCTCCTGTATAACCAGTGGCACTTACCAGCACATTCTCCACACCTGCAAATGTTCCTTTGGTAAAAGTGTAATATTTGAGGTTCATGATATCCATATCGGTAAGTGGCTGCAGCATCTTGGTGGCATTTGGACCCTGTATGGCCAGCAGACAGGTTTTATCGCTGATATTGTGCATCTCCACATTTTCAGTATTGAAACGGCTGATCCAGTTCCAGTCCTTTTCAATATTCGATGCATTTACCACAAGCATGTACACTTTATTCTCCTCAATACAATACACAATCAGGTCGTCTACAATACCACCCAGCTCATTGGGTAAACAACTGTACTGGGCCTTCCCATTCGTAAGTTTAGATGCATCGTTGGAAGTAACACGCTGAATCAGGTCAAGCGCCTTTTCGCCTTTCAGGATAAATTCTCCCATATGACTTACATCGAATACACCGGCATTTTTTCGAACGGCAGCATGCTCATCGTTGATACCTGAATAACTGATGGGCATATTGTAACCGGCAAACTCGGCCATTTTTGCACCTAATGCAATATGTTTCTCTGTGAAGGGCGTATTTTTCATATGCGTATTTTATCGTGGCGCAAAAATAAGCGAAAGGATGATGGGAGGATAAAATGTTTTAAAATCAATTCTTTGCTGCCAGATAGTCAACAACCCCGCGTAGCCTCCCTTTCTCCGCTTCTTTTTGTATCAAAAGTTCAGCAAAAAGTTAATGTATCATTTGCTAGAAGCTATTTACAAAGAGAAGGGGAGAAAGGGAGGTTGCACGGAGCTTATTTGAAGGAGGGGGCAATACAATACGCATGGCTGGAGCCGCAAACAACAAATACCCTTTCACCTTTTTTGCTGAGTTCTTTTACTGCTGCCACCAACTGCCGGTTACGGATATCGTTTGATGTGGCCATTAATGTTGCCAGATAACCCGGTAATTCATACTCGTCGGAAGTTATTCTCCAATCCGGACCTGCGGGAAAATATTTTTTCCAGATACGGTCTACATCAGCTACAGTTTTAATACTGTCTTCCAAACCCACATGAGCTGCGCGTTTGAGGTATTCTTTGATGAAATCATCGGGTGATGATGGTTTCCCAAAACGAAGATTACCAAAATAAGGATTGAGTATTTGCTGTAAAGCAATTTGTTCGCGTGTAAAATAATGTTGTAAAGAGTCGGCTAATGCTTTTTTGGAAAGATCCCAGTTCATGATTTTCACACCATCCCTGTGTGCCAGTGCTTTTAACATACCACCTTCGCCTAGTTCTTTTACAGGATCCATAAAAGGAGGCAGCAGAAAGCCCAGCCTGCCCTCCACCAATGCTATGGTAGGTTTAAATTCGGTCCAGCGATTGTCCATTTGCACCATCTGTGGATCCTTATTGTGTTTGGTATGGGTGGCTCCAAAAATCAACGCGTTTTTTGTTTCTATAATGTAGGGGCGTTCGTGTTCACCTGTGTATTGTAAAAATGGCACGATACTGTCTGTTAGCTGATAGGCTGTTTGCGGGATATAATATTTCGGCGATTTCCATGCCATCAGGTAGATGATAGACAGAATCAGTACGATCACAAAAACAGAACGAAGGAATAATTTTTTCATACAGATGATTTGTGGTGACATGTTTGCAGGGCATAGGTTTATCCCTCCACCATCCCACCGGGTTAAGAACCGGTTGCAAGTGGGTGCATCATCCGAAAGCTGTCAATAAATTATCTAATGGAGCTGTGCCTGACTGGTGTGTATGGTGGCCTTGATTTTATCGGTAAGATCTCTGATCCTGTCGTAAGCGGTTTCACTGTTTTCATCTTTGTTGAATCTGATCCGAAGGCGGCCCGAACGAAGTCTTACATATACCCTTGAATCATCTTCGAGAGAAATGGTACCATTCAGGTCTTTTGTTTCAAGACTATTATCGGCATCTAGCATCTGGTCAATTACCCTTGCTACTTCTCTTGTTTTTGCGCGACTGAATTTTGCATCCACCCTGTATCGATGATCACTTTCTTTTACAGTAATGGAAATATTTCCTTCTCTGATTCGCTCAGAATGATAACGAACACATCCTGTTAATAACATAATGCAGATAGCAATAGCAACAGTGTATTTCATTTTCATAAGGTAGTTTTAGTTTTTTGAAAAGAGAAGGGAAGAACCCCCTCGTGAGAACAGGACGGGGTTCTTTTTTCCCAACTTCAACCATCTTTAATAAACCATTTGCATCATCAGTAACCTGGAAGCCTCAAAAGGTATCCGGTTTTCTGTGCGTTCCTCTGTTACTGGTTTTATTTCCGCATCATTCATGGCGGTTGCTTTTTTGTAACGGTAACGGGTAGTATCAACAGGTTTATCTAATTCTTTTTTCAGTTCTTCTGCCTCACGCTGCTTACGCTCATATTCTTTCTGTAATTCTTCCTTACTTTTTTTATACTGTTCTACTGCATCATTATCCGACCCTGTTTCTGACTCTGACTCACTCTTTCTTCTCTTCTCCTCTTCTATATCTTCTTTTGTTTTTATTCTCTCCAGTCCACCGGGTGTCATGATGTATTCCACATTAGAATTCCAGTCTTCATTATTACTGTTCCATTCTTCATCCCACTCCCAGTCGTAACCATTACCTACATGGAACCAGTTGAGTCTGCGGGATACGGTTCTGTCGATGAGGATTCTTTTTCCAACCGGCACCTGGATGGTTAACTGTACCCCCTGGTTACGGAATTTTGTTCCTTTTTTCAGTGAGAACCCCCGATCCAACCATACAGTACTGTCTGACTGATTGATATTGTAGGATATTTCATGAATATTTCTTACTGCTGCTCCTTCATCTCTTCCACTGCTGAATTTATGTGAGTAGATGTGGTAAGCAGAATCTGGACTTTTTACAATACGCAGACGTACATTATTCAGGAAAAGGCTGTCGTCGTTCATGCTCACAATTCCATCCATCTTGAACCAGCGACCATATACTTTCACTTTGCTATCGGGTACTTTTACAATCAGTTTTCCGGTAGAAGGCTGTACAATGCTGTACTCGTGTTTCTCTCTTGCTGTTGCATCGAAATTGCGGACAATAGAATAGGTAAGTATACCACCGCAAACCAGTCCTATAAACCACAAACCAGCAAAAGTGAATCCGAGATAACGGTTACCCGATTTTACACCCATGATGCGGCGGATAAGCCAGGTGATGAATGCTACCACAGGTACGCCGAGGAACAATAAAAGTGTAGCCCATGCGAGGAAGTTCTGGCTGAATCCTTCCAGGAAGAAATTTTTCAGCGGAAATACGCCCACACCTGCCACCATAAAGGCAAGCAGTGTTACCAATAAGGCGAAAGCAAGAATACCAGCAATGAACAGGAAGAATGCTTTGAACAGGATGGCAATGATGCCGCCAAGTCTTCTTCCACCTCTTTTGATGGCTGAACCTGATTCTGCACTAAACTGCTGGCCTTTTTGTCCTACAGTCTGACCAAATTCCTGTCCGAATTGTTGTGCTTTATCTTTGAATTCACCACCCCATTTTTCTGCGCGGCTTTTAAAGCCTTCGAGATCTTCCTGGATGGTATTTTTAATGGTATTCAGGTCTACTTTTTCACCGCGCATTTCCAATTTTTCAGAAGCGCTTTTGGCTTCAGGAATAACGGCCCACAATACTGCATACACCACAAATAAAGTACCACCAAATGAGCCGAAGATGATGCCGGGGAACGGATCAACGTCCATCCAAAATGCACCTCTGAATATGGAGGTGATAATACCCAGCACAAGTGGGAAAGCAAAGATCAGACGGGGTACCCATACTGCGATATCGAAATAAGATGCGATACCACTGGCTACACCGGCAATGACTCTTTCATCCGGATTACGGTATAATCTTTTGGTGGATGAAATTCCTTCCAGTGGTCTGGAAGGTAGAATGATCCACAATAAAATATACAGGAGGATACCTGAACCACCCATAAAAGTGATCAAAGCAAATACCAGACGAACAATGGTTGGATCGATACGGAGATAGTTGGCTAAACCACCGCACACACCGCCCAGTATTTTTTCATTGTCATCGCGGTACAACCTGCCACGGGCTGTTGTTTCAGCAGTAGTGGCGTTGTTGAATTTTTGTTCTTTTTCTTCTCCACCCAATTGTGAATGCACATTCGATTCCTCACCTTCGAAATCTTCGGGGCGTCCCATGCTGTTGATGATTTCGTTTACCGTATCATCAGTAATGCAGGTAGCGCCTTTTTTGAGACTGTCGCCAAACAGTTCGGCTATACGTCCTTCGATATCATTGATGATCTCGTCACGTCCCTCCTCGTTGGCAAAGAACTTTCTCAAACTTTCTACATACTGCTTCAGCATGTCGTAGGCAGACTCCTCGATGGGTATTACCCTGCCCTGAAAGTTTATATTGATTACCTTTTTCATTTTCTGTTCAGTTTTGTTGGTTAAGGTTGGGTTGGGTTTTCTTCGTGTACCGATCCGACTGGTGGTTGTGTGAGTGCCTGTACGGCATCGGCCAGTTCCTGCCAGGTTCTTTCGAGTTCATTGTAGAACTCTAAACCTTTGTCGGTCATCACGAAATATTTACGGGGCGGTCCACTGTTACTTTCCACCCAACGGTAGGTCAGTAAACCTGCGTTTTTCAAGCGTGTCAAAAGCGGGTATAAAGTACCTTCCAGGATGTGCAGATTAGCAGCTTTCATTCGGTCCACGATATCACTGGGGTAAACCTCACCCTGCCTGATGATGGATAAAATGCAAAACTCCAATACACCCTTTCGCATCTGACTTTGTGTGTTCTGAATGTCCATAGCCGGAGTTTTTGATTGTTCCCTTACGTTTCGGGGGGTAAGCAGAACAATGGTTTATAATGATTGTTTCTGTACGGTTTGATTAAGCAACAAGGTATCTTCTTACGATTCTTGTTTTGCGGTTGCGTTGCATGTTCCAGTAATCAACGGCACCAAATGCGTTTTTGTTGTTGATGTGGATACCTGTCGCAATAGTTTCTTTTACTTCCTTTACGAGGTTGTTCAGGTGATCCTGGCCCAGTTGCTGAAAGAAGTTTGTGTTTTGCGTTTTCATGACTCTTTATTTAATAGTGTTTTTAATTTTTTCTTTTCTGAAGGGTTCGGGTTATTTCCCTTTCCTTTCATAACACAAAGATGGGGAGTTTTTTGGTACTATGCAACACATAGTACCAAGTTTTTTTAGGTAATGGGCAGAACTTAATAACTGGTAAAACTTAATTATTTGATAATCAAAGAGTTAATAAAAATCGAGTTTTGTGAAATGGGATGAATGGTGCTATTTCGTGAGAAACGGCGATTCTTTACATGGGCCTCTAAATAATCAGATTTTGGTCAAAAAAAATATTTATCGTTTTTATACGATAAAAGAAAAAAAGTCATTTACTTTGTCTTATCGTATAAAAACGATAAAAGATGGCAACACCAAAAACAGAAGCGTTTTCAAAAAAAGAACAGGACCTCGCAGCATTTGCAAAAGCACTGGCACATCCTGCCCGTATTGCAATATTGAAAGTACTCGCACAAAACAATGAATGTATATGTGGTGAGATTGTTGAAGTATTGCCTCTGGCCCAGTCTACCGTATCGCAACACCTGAAAGAATTAAAAGAAGCAGGTTTAATTGATGGCAATGTAGATGGACCAAGGAGCTGCTACTGCATTAACTGGAAAGCATTTGAAAAATTCAATGCAGAATTTTCTTCCCTTTTCCACAAACTCAAAGATCAACAGGCGAAATCATGCTGTTAGTGATCATCACTGTATGCGGGCCATGGATCGCAGACAATAGTGACCACGAACAGTTTTTATCATCATAAAAACAAAAAGAATGCAAACAGAAACAGCCTTAAAGGCATTGGTTAAAGAAAAGTATGGCGAAATCGCCGATCAGTCACGCGCCGATAATGCAGCTTCCTGCTGTGGTGCCGGCGGCTGCAGTACAGATGTATATAATATTATGGCCGACGATTATACCCGTCTGGCAGGATACAATCCCGATGCAGATCTTGGTTTGGGTTGCGGGTTACCAACAGAATTTGCAAAGATCAATAAAGGCGACACTGTTATTGACCTGGGCAGCGGTGCAGGTAATGATTGTTTTATTGCCAGAGCGCTTACAGGGGAAGGCGGAAAAGTAATTGGTATTGATTTTACTGAACGAATGGTAGAGAAAGCAAGAGCCAATGCAGAGAAACTTGGTTTTAACAATGTTGAGTTTCGTTTTGGCGATATCGAACAAATGCCGGTTTCAGAAAATGTGGCCGATGTAGTGGTAAGCAACTGTGTATTAAACCTCGTGCCCAACAAATTCAATGTACTAAAAGAAGTATATCGTGTATTAAAGCCCGGTGGTCATTTCAGTATCTCCGATATTGTGCTGGAAGGTGAACTTCCCTCTAAACTTCGTGAAGCCGCCGAAATGTATGCTGGTTGCGTATCGGGTGCTATACAAAAAAATGTTTACCTGGAACTGATTCAGTCTACCGGGTTTAAAAATATAACCGTACAAAAAGAAAAAAGCATTCTGTTGCCGGATGATATTCTCCGTAATTATTTTTCTGCGGAAGAAATACAATCATTCCGCAACAGTGATGCCGGTATTTACAGTATAACAGTGTATGCAGAAAAACCTGTAACAGAAGAAAAAGCCTGTTGCGCACCAGGCTGCTGCAATTAAATCGATACCTATGAAAAAGAAACTCCTTTTTGTTTGTGTAGAAAACAGTAACCGCAGCCAGATGAGCCAGGCTTTTGCCATCATACATGGAGGTGAAAACGTAGAAGCTTTCAGTGCCGGTAGTAAACCCAGTGGTATCGTAAATCCGAAAGCCATTGCTGCCATGAAAGAATTGGGCTATGATCTTAGTTCCCACGACAGTAAGTCCTTACAGGAAGTAGAAGCCGATGCCCCTTTTGATGCAGTGGTAACCATGGGTTGTGGTGATGCCTGTCCGTGGATGCCCGCCAAACAATTCATCGACTGGCAGATACCCGATCCCAAACATATGGAACCGGAGGAGTTTAATAAAATCAGGGATCTGATCAGCGAAAAAGTAAAAGGACTGATTTCATCATTATAATTTCCAATCTCTGCGCAAGCTCCCGTTCTCCCCTTCTCCCTGTTAAAGAAGTTTAGTAAATAATAGCTTACAATTTGCAAGACTGCATTAACAAAGAGAAGAGGAGAACGAGAGTTTACGCAGGGTATTTATTTTTCCTGTTGTTCCCCACCTTTTCCAAGAATAGCTTCAATGATGGATGTAACAAATGATACCAGCAAACTGAAGAACAAAGCAGCCACCCATCCATCCACCGTAAACCCTGGCACAATAGATGCCGCCCATTTTACAATGATGATATTGATGACAAAAAGAAAAAGTCCTAAGGTAAAAATGGTAATGGGAATTGTCAGCAGTATGAGTATGGGTTTGATAAAACTATTCAGCAATCCCAATACCAATGCCACTATCAAAGCTGTCAGCGGGTCTTTTACATCAATACCCCTGAGAATATATGCGGCCAGTAAAATGGCAAGCGTACTTGCTACTGTTTTTGTAAAGAAACGTCCCATATAATTAGATACGTTTCAAATTAGCATTTATTTTCTGATTATCAGCGGTAATCAAAATTTTAACAGCTCATATTCTCTGCTCCTGATTGAAATCCGAAGCAGAAAATACAGCGTCAATATTATACAACTACCAACTCGTAGAAATGATCAGGCTGAAGATGTGTCTGCGCAAGGACCTGCAGTTCTTCACTGGTTACATGTCGAATGGTTTCTATGCTATTGTAGAAATATTGTTCGTCAAGTCCATTCAATATATATGTTTTCCAGCGGCTGATGATCTGGAAGGGACCATCAAGATCGCCAAGTAATGAGCCAATCATATAGTTACGAACCAGATCCAGTTCTTCTTTTTCCACAGGTTCATTTCTCAACCGTTCCATTTCGTTATGCACTTCTGTAATGGTTGCTTCACAAACATCTCTTCCCGCTTCTGTACTGATCATCCAGGCACTGTGGTGAATATGATTTTGCAGGTAGCTATGTATGCCATAAGTATAACCTTTGTCTTCACGGATATTACTCATGAGCCTTGATCCGAAAAAGCCACCGAAAATATTATTCAACACCTGCACTTTCGGAAAATCGGGATGATGGCGATTGAAAAAAGGTTGCGCCATTCTGATGGCACCCTGCACCCCTTCTGCATCGTTAATGATTCTGTATTTTTTTTCAGTGGCTGGTGCAAGTGGATATTCGATGGTCGGTATTGTGCTGCTATTGAGTGGAAGTTTACCAAAGACTTTGTTCAGTTGCTGATCTAAATCACTAGGTAATTTTCCTGCAGCAAATACCATACAGGAGCCGTTTTTATAAAACTGCTCATAAAATGCCACCAACTCCTCTCTTTGTAAAGCATCGTAGTCGATGGTTGAGGTATATTTTCCGTAAGGATGATGAAAACCAAATACATATTCATCAATCAAACGATTCGCTACGAAATCGCATTTCTTGAGGTTTACCTGCAATCTTTGTTTCTGGTTCTGTTTACAGATAGCCAATTCTTCCTCGGGAAAAATACTCTCGGTTAATATTTCCGCTACGACCGGCAATAACTCATGAAGGTGTTTGCTTAAACAGTGTAAAGTAATCGTTGCAGTTTCATTGTAACAACTGCGGTTGAGGTAAGCACCATAAAATTCAAAATACTCATTAATGGAATAGGCATTTCTGCTGGCTGTTCCATTTTTCAGTAAAAAATTGGTGGTACCTGCTACAATATTTTTAGACTCATACCAGTTACCTGCATAAAATACCCACTCTATCATTACTACATCCTGAGCGCCGGCATGAATGGCATAAACAGGTGTCTGGTTATCTAGTGTATATCGGTCGCAGGGTTTCAATGACAGATTAAAAGAGACTGCATCGATTATTGGAGGAGCTGTGGTTCTGTTGATCATAAATAATATCTCACTGTTCAATAGCTGTGGTTTTTACCGCAGCCATATATTAATTGGCATGATAGAATAATGTATTGCTGTTTTCTTCCCGGAATATTTTTTTACAATATGCCTGGATATCTTCTACCGTAATCTCCTGGTATTTCTGCAGCTCAGTGTTCATCATGTCGGCATCGCCCAGTAATTCATACAATGCAAGACTGTTGGCCCTGCTCATGATACTCATGTCTTCAAATGCAATTACACTTTCTGTTTTATTCTTTACTTTCTGCAATTCCTGGTCGTTGATAATTGTTGACTGTAGTTTACTGATTTCAGCATCTACTGCTGCGGCTGCATCTTCCATTTTTACCCCTTTTACCAGTTTTCCTTCAACAGTCAGCAATCCTGCATCGATACTTCCGAAATGATAACAATCGAGGTTGGAGAACAATTGTTTTTCTTTTACCAATGACTGGTATAATCTTGATGAACCGCCTCCCCCAAGAATTTCAGTAATCATATCTGCCGCATAATATCCTTTTTCAAGTCTGGAATCCATATGCCATGTTTTTACATAGGCATCAAGTGGTACTGCGGCATGTACTTCTAGTTTACGGGCTTTGGTTTGTATTGGTTCCTGTGGTAAATGGCGTTTGTATGGATCGCCCATGGGTATGTCGGCAAACCATTTATTGGCAAGCTGTTTTACCTGTTCGGTAGTAACATGACCTGTTACGGCGAGAATAGCATTCACGGGCCGGTAATGTTTGAAAAAGAATTGTTTTACATCATCAATATGCGCATTCTCTACATGGCTCAGTTCCTTACCAATGGTCATCCAGCGATAAGGGTGCGAAGTATAAGCGAGTTCACGCATTTTATGCCATACATCGCCATAAGGTTTATTCAGGTAATGTTCCTTGAATTCTTCACACACTACTTTTCGCTGTACGTCGAGACTTTTTTTACTGAATGCCAGGCTCAACATGCGATCGCTCTCAAGCCAGAATGCCGTTTCAATATTTTCGGCTGGCACCTGACAATAATAGTTGGTAAGGTCGTTGGTTGTGTACGCATTATTCTCTCCGCCCGCACGCTGCAGGGGTTCATCATAATCGGGTATGTTGATGCTGCCGCCAAACATGAGGTGTTCGAACAGGTGAGCAAACCCTGTTTTGTCGGGGTTTTCATCACGTGCGCCCACATCGTACAACACATTCACCACGGCCATGGGTGTTGAATGATCTTCATGTACCAAAACCCTGAGGCCATTATCGAGCACAAATCTGTCAAATACTATCATAGAAAGAATTGAAGCAGCGAAATTAAGTGAAAAGCAGGTAGTGTATCGTTTTGTACCTATTGTCAGCCAGGCCAATCATATACATTTCCCAAAAACGCAAGTTTCTTAACGGTTACGTCTGATGTCTTTTATGACCATAGTTAAGACCAGTGGTTTCTGTTCCCTGAAAATAATTACACGAACCCTACCAATAGAGTTCTGGAAAAGTGTTTTGTATGTCTGGATATTTTTGGTGTAATTATTTTCTACCGAAAAGATGATATCTCCCGGCTGAAAACCGGCTTTGTCGCCAGGAGAACCTTTGATAATATCAATAACCCTTATCTCCCCATCAATCAGGTATATACCCAAACCTGTATAGGAATAATCGAAGCTTTCCGGAAAATGATTATTGGGTTTTATATAAATACAACGATCGGGGTAGTTCAGAATAACATTGAACCGCCGCATTACATCATTACCAATTAATCCGCCAAGCAGAGGATAGGATGTTACATTGTATTCATCATCGAAAATATGTACCGGTACATTTCTGAATTTATAGGGGCCCAGCTTTACTTCTTTGGCTACCGTAATATCCATCATCTTCTTACCGCCCAGGCCTTCTGCCTGTGTCGGATAAAATTTCCGTTTGCGTTTAAAGAACATGCTGTCTGATACAAATTCTTTTGATAAAAGAAAAGTCAGACCGGCACCAGTATCGAAAATAAATCTCGCATTGATGGTTCTTTCATCTTCTATTGTTGCGCTTTGCAAAGGCAGGGTAGAAAAATCGGGATGTAACAGATGCCCGCCCTTGGGATACCTGAACCGACCGGGCGTGTACACTTCCATCACCTGCTTATCATAATCGAGGTTCACAATATACCTTCTTAAAAAACTAAACCCTATAATCCCATCAATCTTTATTCCGTATACACTTGTAAGCAACTCATAATCGTTGATATGAAAATCAAGTTTATCTACTTCAAGCCCGGGTAATTTAAGTGTATGGTTGTAAGCAAATTCTACCAGTTTAATACCGGCAATACCCCTAATCGTTTTATCGCTTAGTTGTTTTTTAAGTCCGAGGTATTGAACAGTGAGTGAATCGAGTGAAATTCCACCGCTGCCGGTATCAAAAACGAAGTTGAGCGTATCTGGGTGATCATCTACCTGTGCTTTTATAATAACAATACCTCCACTTAACTGTGAAAAGGGAAAACGGGTGAGCAGTTTTGCTTCGGGCATGATGAATTCTTCCTGGGCATGAGCAGGAGGAAGGGCATAAAACAGCCCAGTCAGGAGGATGGCAATCGTTAAACGTTTCATGCAGATTGAAAATTAGCCCATTTGTCCATTACCTCCGTTTTTTACTATTTCCGGTCAGGAATGATCATTGGCCCCTAACATGACAACGGAACCGCTGTTTTTGATGCAGCAATAATCAACCTTATCATCCTACCTTTGTTGTTTATAAGAAATTTCCTCTACATGCAGTTAGCAGATTTGTACCAACGGGCACTGAGTTTTGAGTTTTTGAGTATAGAAGAAGGTATGTTCCTCTTTGAACAGGCTCCTCTCTCTGAACTGATGCATGTGGCCGATGAGCTGAGAAAAAAACAGGTTCCACATGGTAAAGTTACCTGGCAGATCGACCGTAATGTAAATACCACCAACGTTTGTATTGCCAATTGTAAGTTCTGCAATTTTTACCGGATACCTGGTCATGCAGAAGCCTATATAACCGATATGCCCACTTACCGTACAAAAATTGAAGAGACTTTGAAATACGGAGGCGATCAGTTGTTATTACAAGGTGGTCATCACCCCGAATTAGGGCTCGATTTTTATACCAATACCTTCAGACAGATTAAGCAGGAATACCCACACCTGAAACTGCATGCACTCGGACCTCCAGAAGTGGCACATATCTGTAAACTGGAGAAAATGAGTCACCATGATGTGCTGAAAGCCTTACAGGAAGCTGGTTTGGACTCTTTACCCGGTGCTGGTGCCGAGATCCTGGTTGACAGGGTTCGCAGACTTATTTCGAAAGGTAAATGTGGTGCCGATGAATGGCTTGATATCATGCATGAGGCCCATAAATTGAATATTACCACCAGTGCCACCATGATGTTTGGCCATGTGGAAACCCTGGAAGAGCGTTTTATCCATTTAACCCTTATCAGGGAAGTACAGAGCCGCAAGCCAGAAGAAGCTAAAGGGTTCCTCGCTTTTATTCCCTGGACCTTTCAGGATGTGGATACCCTGCTTACCCGTATCAGGGGGGTACATAACCTTACCACCACCGATGAATATATCAGGATGATTGCCATCAGCCGTATCATGCTCCCCAATGTGAAAAATATACAGGCAAGCTGGCTTACCGTGGGTAAACAGACGGCCCAGATTTGTCTGCATGCCGGCGCCAACGATTTTGGCTCTATTATGATTGAGGAAAATGTGGTGAGTGCAGCCGGTGCCCCCCACCGTTTTACCTATAAAACCATGCAGGATGCCATCCGTGAAGCCGGTTTCGAACCCCAGTTACGCGGCCAGCAGTATAACTGGAGGGATATTCCGGAAAGTATACAGGAGCAGGTGATTGATTATTAAGAGGGTGAATGGTCAATGGTGAATCGTGAATTTTTAGGTACCCCTATTCACGATTCACCATTGATCATTCCCGTTTTTAACTTCATTTAACGTTAAATCCTTTTCTGTTTAAGATTCTTGTATATATCTTTAGTATTCCTTAAACCCGGCTTATGAAAAAAAGATACCTTTTTCTTCCAGTGGCAGCCACTGTTGTATTATTTGCAGTCGGGTATATTACAGAGAACTACAGCAATAAAAAGATCTGTGAGACTTCTAAAAACTGTCCATTAAAGCAGAAAAAACAGTTGACCAAGCCCCAGGGTAGCAGTCCGGACGAAATACATTATGGCGGATTAAACCGTTTAATTGTCTCAACTTTCCGATAATCATTGATCCTGCGCCATAAACGCAGGATTTTTTTTCTTTGTACTGTAACAAAAGGCCCTGCCAGCCGTATAACCTCTATACAAGGCAATCATTTGAATTATCGCTGCTGTTTATGACCGAGCAAGAGTACAATAACTGTGTGAACCAATACGCCGACAACGTATACCGCTTCATTGTGAAGAATCTTCGCCATGAAGAAGATGCCCGCGATATTGTTCAGACTGCTTTTGAAAAGCTCTGGCGTAACCGGGAAGCTGTTGAAAACAGCAAATCGAAATCTTATCTTTTTACGGTGGCCTATAACCAGATGATTGACCATATCAGGAAAGTGAAAAGAATTCAGTTGAAAGATGAGTTCCAGGAAGATGGCAGATCGGAACAGATCGGCAACCATAAAAGCAATGTGAAAAAGATACTGATGGAAGCACTGAACAGGTTGAATGAAACACAGCGCAGCCTGGTAATGCTGAAAGATTACGAAGGATATAGTTACGAAGAAATAGGACAGATCATGGGACTGAACGAGAGCCAGGTGAAAGTGTATCTTCATCGAGCCCGACTTACCCTGCGGAATTATTTAGTAAGCCCTGAAAATGTTTTATAATCATTCATTAGAATAAAATGATCAACATCAACAGACATAATTACGAGGAGTTTTTCCTGCTCTATACAGACAGGGAGCTTTCTCCTGCCGATAGAATGGCTGTTGAACAGTTTGTTCAGGAGAATCCAGATCTGTCAGATGATTTTTTAGCCCTCCAGCAAACCACATTGCCCAATGATGAGCATATGCTCGTCGACAAATCAATGTTATACCGTAGTGCAGGGAAGGGTATTGGCTTACACAATCATACCGAGCAGTTTTTATTGTATATGGATGATGAACTCTCTGTTACTGAACGTGAAGCTGTTGAAACATTTGTATTACAGCATCCTGCCTTACAGGAAGAATTTGTACAGTTCAAACAAACAAAATTGCCTGCCGACGAGGTTCCCTTCCCTGATAAAAACAGTTTATACAGAACCGAGTCTGAGAAAAGACCTGTGGTATATATGCGCTGGGTGAGAATGGTGGCGGCCGCCGCTATCATTGGTTTTGGATTTTTTCTCTGGAATATTACCGGCGATACCAGTTCAAATACAACCGACAATAAACAGCTCGCTGCTGTTACCGATAAAAAAACTGTGACCCCCGATAATACCAACAACCCTTCTTTCGTTGAAGTACCGGGTGCGACAGCTAAAGAGCACAACATTCGGACGAATGAGGCAAATGTGATAGATGAGCAAGCTGCTGTTTCAGCTTTACAACAATCAGTCGCTGTAAATATTCCAACAATGAACACCCGTGAAGAATTAAAAACAGCGCCTGAACTGATCATTGAAAGACAGCAAACCATCAGCTCAGAAGAGCCGGTAAAATCTACACTAGGTACAAAAACATATGCTGGTATTACAGCCAATGCAGCCATCAATGAAAATGACCTGATTAAAACCGCTGTGAGTCCTGATCCCGAAGAGGCAACCGGAAAAACAGCATTGGCCCAGCAGGTAGTATATAAAGAATTAGATACCGAAGCCGACAGTAACAATAAAAGTTTATTGATTGGTTCAGTTGAAATTAATAAAGATAAACTTCGTGGTTTCTTCCGGAAAGCCACCAGTATTTTCAGGAGTAAAAAAACGGAAGAAGCCGAAACTTCAGGCGTAAGCCCTACCCGATCGTTAAAATAAAAGAGTAAAGCAACATTGTATGAAACGTTTAGCCATTGTAACAGCAGCATTCCTGCTTTCAGGATCGCTGTTTGCCCAGACAGACAGTACCAACAACAATTCGGATACTGTGAAAGTGGGAAATTTTATTATCATCAAGAAAAACAAAGACGGTAACAACAGTTCAGATAACAAGAGTATCTGGAAGGACTGGGACCGCAATTTTGATATCAAGATTGAACGCAGGAACAGAACGAACAGAAACGTGAGTACTAACTGGTGGATCATGGACCTTGGCTTTACCAATTTCCGCGACCAGACCAATTATACCAATGCACAGGCTGGTAGTTATTTCAGAACTTTTCGTCCGGCCGACGGTGCAGTAAACCAAAACAGTTTTAAACTGAACACAGGTAAATCAACCAACGTGAATATCTGGTTCTTTATGCAGAAGGTGAACGTAATAAAACATGTGGTGAACCTGAAATATGGTCTCGGTCTGGAGATGTATAATTTCCGTTACGATTCTCGTATCAGTTATCGCAAGGATGCTACTAATCCTTATGTATACAATGATTCGATCAGCTTCTCGAAAAATAAACTGTATGCAGGTTATCTTACTGTTCCTTTTATGATCAACATTAACACTACACCCAATAACAGAAGAGGTTTCAGCATCAGTGCGGGTATGAGTGCAGGTTATCTCATCAGCAGCAGGAACAAACAGAAAAGCAGTGAACGCGGCAAACAAAAATCGCCCGGCGATTTCAACCTCGAACCTTTCCGTGTAGCAGCTATTGGTGAAGTAGGTTTAGGTCCGGTTCGTTTATACGGAAGTTACAGTATCAATAAATTACACAAAGACATTACAAGGCTTGAGCAGTTTCCTTATGCAGTAGGTATCAGGTTTAGCAGGTGGTAGCAGGAGAGTTATGAGCTGCAAGCAACAAGCTACAAGCCGCAAGAGGCACGAGGTTCAAGCTTTTTTTCTTGAATCTTGTGCCTTGTTTTTTTACTTGTATCCTGCCTTTCCCTTGTCGCTTGCAGCCTCCTCCTTACTCCTGTCTTAACATAACGTTTGTTAACCAAAACTTTTGTCAATTAACCAGAGCACAACACCAGCTCATGCAGCGGAATTTTAGTTTCGGGTTCAAACCAAAAACCTATTTGTATGAAACCCCTCCTCTATGCTCCCTGCCTGCTGGCCATTCTTATTGGCGGCACTTCTTTCAGAAGCACCCATCACCTCAACACTGAACATGCTACCAAGAACACTTACTACATTCTCGTTGTAAAAACGAAGTATGAAATGAAAGTATACGATTCTACCGGCGAATGCCTGGCAACCTATCCGGTAGTATTTGGCAATAAAGACATGGGCGATAAAATGATGCAGGGCGACCGACGTACGCCTGAAGGAACTTTTAAAATATGCTTTAAAAGAAAACATGAAAAATGGAGCCGTTTTCTGCTGATCGATTACCCCAATGCAGAAAGTGTAGCCAAATTTAACCAGCGAAAAGCTGCCGGACTCATCCCTGCCGATGCACAGATTGGTGGAAGTATCGGTATCCATGGGACCTGGCCCAACGAAGATTATGCTGTAGATGGATTACAAAACTGGACAGAAGGATGCATCAGTACCAAGAACAGGTATGTGGAAGAAATTTTTGATGTACTGCCCGTTGGCACGAAGATTACGATCAGGAAATGAAATCAACATTCAAAAGGCAAAATTCAAAAATGACCTGCTTTTGAATTTTGCCTTTTTTTAGAAAATCAGTTTACTTATTTAGAAAAAAACTCATTACGGATCCCCATTTGCCCGTTTCTTTCTTAAAAAGGCTCTCATGTCCGCTTTGCAAATATTTGATCATCACTTTCTCGTGACTTGAAATATTGCTGAATAAAGTGTTGGTTTCGTCTTCGGTAACACGTTTATCGCCTGCTCCCCACTGGAGCAAAACAGGACAGTTTACTTTTTTGGCATAGAGATCAGGCCGATGGCTAAAAGCCCAGGAGCCGATTTCTAACCCTCCCCAGAAAGTGAGTAAGGTGCTCAGGGGTTCGGCAGGCAGTCCCATGGTTTTCATACGACCCTGAACGGCACTATGTAATGACCCAAATGGCATTTCGAGAATGAGTTTATTGGGTTTGATACCAAATTCATCAATGGCTTTGAGTGCGGTGGCTGCCCCCATAGATATGCCCCAGATAATGATATTCGTTTCTCCTTTTGCTTTCACATAATCATATACTGCTTTTACATCTCTTGATTCATAAATGCCGATAGATGTGGTATTGCCTTCGCTGTTACCATGCGCCCTGAAATCGGTGAGCATTACATGGTAACCCATTTCATATAATTTACGTGCTTCAGCAATAATGCCGCTTTTACTGCTACCATGACCATGAAACATGAGTATGGTTCCTTTGGCCGAATCGTGTTTTGCATACCAGCTTTCGAGTTGAAGACTGTCGGCGGTTTTCAGCAAAACGGTATCATGCGGCAGTCCTAATGAGTCAACCACTTTGGTTTTGGGATAACGGATACCAAAGAAAATAGCTTTGAATTTTTCACCTCCGCTCATTTGTTCCGGTTTCTTTACCGGTGCAGCATTGCTGTAAAAATGGGTGAATTTATACGCATGGAATGCAGCAATAATATTTACCAGCAGGAATAGTACCAGCAGGGTGTACCCAATTCTTTTAAGCCATTTAGTTAACATAACCAATCTGTTTAATAGGTTCAGTTAATGACTGCTGATCCGAAATATGGCTGTATGGCAGCAGGCAACTGTATGCCTTCGGCAGTCTGGTGATTTTCCAGTAAACAAGCCAATATTCTTGGCAAGGCCAATGAGCTCCCATTAAGTGAATGAGCTAATTGCATTTTGCCATTGCCATCTTTGTAACGGCATTTCAAACGGTTGGTCTGGTAATTTTCAAAATTACTTACACTGCTTACTTCCAGCCAGCGTTCCTGTGCGGCACTGAATACTTCGAAATCATAAGTGATGGCACTGGCAAAACCCATGTCGCCGCCACATAATCTTAAAATTCGATAAGGTAATTCGAGTGTATTCAGGAGCTTCTCTACATGCAATACCATTTCTTCCAGTGTAGCATGACTTTTCTCCGGCTCTACGATCTGGATGATTTCTACTTTCTCAAACTGATGTAGTCGGTTGAGTCCGCGCACATCCTTTCCATAACTACCTGCTTCTCTTCTGAAACAGGGAGAATAAGCGGTCATTTTCACCGGAAAATCTTCTTCCTTTAAAATAACATCGCGGTATACATTGGTAACAGGTACTTCAGCCGTAGGAATCATGTAAAAATCATCTTCCGGCATATAATACATCTGGCCTTCTTTATCCGGTAACTGGCCAGTTCCCATGGCAGATGCGGCATTCACCATAAATGGTGGCAGGTATTCAGTATACCCTGCAGCCGTATTGAAATCAAGAAAATACTGTATCAGCGCCCTTTGCAGTTTAGCACCTTTACCAATATATACGGGAAATCCGCTACCGGTAATTTTATTACCCAGTTCAAAATCGATCAGGTTGTATTTTTTAGTGAGGTCCCAGTGAGGCTGGGCAGTTTCATGTAAAGCAGGTTTATTACCCCCTTCTCTCACCACTACATTTTCTTCCGGGGTACGTCCCACAGGTACTTCTGCTGTAGGCAGGTTGGGCAATTGCAATAAGGTATCGAGCAGGGCTTGCTCCACCACCGCCATTTGTTCTTTAATAGGTTCAAGGCTGGTTTTAAGTCCGGACACTTCTGCTTTCATGGTTTCGGCTGCTTCTTTATTTCCCTGTGCCATGAGTTTTCCGATTTCTTTGGATGCCGCATTCAGTTTGCCCTGTGTTGTATCAAAATCGAGTTGCAGTTTTTTACGTTCGTCATCCAGGCTGATAATCGTATCTACCAGCTCTGGCTGTTTAAAATGTTTTACCGCCAGTCTTTTCTTTACTTCTTCCGGATTCGCTCTCAGAACACTCACTTGTAACATAAGAAATCTATTTGCGGCAAAGATAACGGCTAAAGGCTGATGAAGAAAGGCTTTGAGGGTTTACCTTTGCCATATGCAATATGTAAGTGATGATCTGCAACAACGCTGGTGGGCTCTGGAAGCGCAACTGGTAGAACGTTTTGGAAAAAAACCCGATCTGGAAGCCGTTCTTTTTCTGATTGGTTTACAGGAAACCGGGTTTATCCGTGAAAAAGTATCCAAAGAACAGAAGCAGGACCTGATGCATGTAGCCGTATGTACCGTACTGTCGCAAAGTGGTTATTATATACTCGAAGGGAAAGACGGTGAAGGGTGGCCCCATTTTAAGCAGGTAAAAGAATTACCGCCCATGCCATTACCTGAACAGGAGAATTTTATCAAGGATCATGTTTTGCTCTATTTCCAGCAAACAGAACAGGCACAGGAATAAATTTTTCATGTTCCGGAATTAATCAATATTTGCAGCAGAAATAGTCCAGGGTCTTTAGACGATGGACCATGGGCTAAAAAATCAAAAAAACACCTATATGAACTTCCCAGCCGAATTACGCTACACCAAAGACCATGAATGGATTAAATTAGAAGGTAATACTGCTACAATCGGTATCACCGATTTTGCTCAACATGAGCTGGGTGATATTGTTTATGTAGATATCAGTACCACCGGTAAAACCCTGGCGGCAGAAGAAGTATTTGGTACAGTAGAAGCGGTTAAAACCGTTAGCGACCTGTTTTTACCTGTTGCCGGCACCATTCTGGAAGTAAACAGCCTGCTTGAAAAACAGCCTGAACTCGTTAATACCGACCCCTATGGTGATGGCTGGATGGTTAAAATGACCGTTACCAATGTGGCCGATGTAGAAGCCCTTATGAGTAGTGAGGCCTATGCGGCCTTGGTTGGATAGTTTTTTAAAACCATCCGAACAATTTCTCCGTACATTGGTTACCTAACCTTGTACAAAAACATTCAACCTGCTTTTGGAAGTAGCTAAAAAATACAGTGAGTCCGAACTGGTACACCTCCTGCAACAGCGGGCAGCATCTGTATTCAGCTACCTGTACGATAACTATTCAGGTGCTTTATTATCCATTATCTGCAATATTGTTAAGGATGAAGAACTGGCCAATGATGTATTACAAGAGGTATTTGTAAAAATCTGGCGCCAGGTTGAAAGCTATGATAGTAGCAAAGGCAGGCTATTTACCTGGATGCTTAATATTGCCCGTAATGCATCGATTGATACCATACGAAGCAAAAGTTTCCAGAATAGCCAGAAAAACCAGGAATTATCAGAAAACGTATATAGTGCAGCGGGTGCTTCACAACTGAATATCGACCAGATAGGCTTACGCAAACTGGTTCATCAGTTAAAAGAGGAATACCGTGTACTGATTGACCTGTCTTATTTTCAGGGTTTTACCCAGGATGAAATTTCCAAAATGCTGGATATACCTTTGGGAACTGTGAAAACAAGATTAAGAACAGCATTAATTCAATTAAGAGGCATTATTCAACCATAAATGAATATACAGGCTTACATAGAAAGTGGGATCATCGAAAGCTATGTCTTAGGCATGGCTGATGACCTAGAGCGGGCCGAGCTGGAACGATTAAGCCAACAGTATCCCGAAATAAGGGCTGCCGTTGAGGCTTTTGAGTTATCGCTCGAGCAGCATGCTATGGCCAATGCCGTGGCTCCTGCACCACATGTAAAGTCTGCCTTACTCGCCACACTTGAAAATGAATTCAAACCTGTTGCAGAAGCCAAAATAGTAACCATGCCTGTTGTAAAAACCGGATGGTTGCGTTATGTAGCTGCAGCTTCTGTTATCTTACTGGTAGTGAGTGCTGCCACCAATGTTTATTTCTACCAGCAATTCCGCGAAGCATCCAGTCAGTATCAGGCTCTGCTCATTGAAAAAAGAAGTTTACTCGCCCAGAATGATGCCCTTCAGGCAAAAGGACTTGACCTGTTCAATGCTATTCAGATTATGAGTGACCCTGCTTTTACCAAAGTTTCTATGCCTGGTATAAAAGCGGAAGAAAATAAGCTGGCCACCGTTTTCTGGGATAAGAAAAAGAATGAAGTATACCTGCTTGCAAATCGCTTACCTCAAACAACTACCGATACACAATACCAGTTATGGGCCATTGTGGATGGTAAACCTGTTGATGCCGGAATGATTGATGGTTGTAATGCTTTGTGCAAAATGAAAAACATCAGCAATGCTTCCGCCTTTGCCATCACACTGGAAAAACGTGGTGGAAGTCCAACACCTAACCTCCAGCAGTTACAGGTAATTGGAAATGTAGCAGGCTAAACTATATTTCCTTTTTTCTTTCATAACATCTTACATAATCAATACAAAAAGAAGCTGTGGTTTTGTTTTTTGGCTCCTCCTTTTGTTGATCCGGAATTTCATAAACGCCTAACATAAGCTGCATAGGATATGCCGGCGACTGAAGAATGGTTCTTACTTTTTCTCCATCAATATAAAAATCAACCCTGTCTTTTTTCCAATCAGCTCCGTATACATGAAAATCTGTTACATCGATGGCATGTGGATCTTCATAAAATGCTTCCTTGAGTGCGGGGTCGTTGAACCTATGAATACCATATCCGATTAGTGCTTCCTGCTCCTTCGCCTGCCATCCCTTGATTTCCACTATACATAACTCTGCTGACCGTTGCGGCTCATCTTCATAACCAATCATCCATAAGGCTACTACATTCGATGGTGACCGTATGGCTTTGGCACGTATTTCAATATAGCCATACTGCATTAAATAGGTATGCTGCGGATCCTGCGCCTCACGAACAATGGGTGCGGGATGAAAAAAACGGTGTTGCCCAATCTTGCTGCCCTCTGGACCTGAAAACACCCCGGTCTGAATGGAAGAACATTTTACCTTTCCATTAAACTCAAGGCACCATGGTTCCTGGTCTTCTGTGATGTCAAGATATAAACAGTCGCTATTAAAATGATAATTGGGCTTCGACTGTTTTCTGGAACTCCACTGCGGTAAATAAAAGGGAAACCATTTATTAGTATCCAATGAACCTGTATTGAATTCATCGGCAAAAACCAATTGATAGGAATGATCGGAAAGGGGTTTGTTCATCGAGGGAGATTTTAGCTGGCTGAGGCTTGTTGGATGGCCGCAATACAGCAGTAAAATAACCAGAAAAAAAACATAAAAAACCAAAACTCGCATCTCTGTTATATTTAAAAAACCAGGGGCACTAATAAAAGTACCCCTGGCGAACAACAAAAATGAACAATCTATACTACTAACTAATACCCCGGATTCTGTACCATATTCGGATTGGCATCCATTTCAGCCTGTGGAATAGGCAATAAACGTCTGTTGAACGGATATGGAATAGTTCTGGCCGCAGCGGGATAATCGGTACTTCTGTTAATGGTACGTTTCAGCCTGTTAAGGTCATGAAAACGATGCCCTTCAAATGCCAGTTCTTTTCTACGCTCCGTAAGTATGTCTTCCAATAATGCAGTACCTGTTGAAGTAAAACCTGCAAATGATGCATCGCGACGGGTAGCTACGGCATTCAAGTAGTTTCTTGCATCTGCTTCATTGGTACCTAAGCTGGCTTCTGCTGCTATCAGGTATACATCACTTAAACGCAATACTTTGGTATCGTCTCTGTCGGTAACAATATTGGTGTATTTATTTACAAATACGGCCGGACCAGAACGCGCTCCTGGTGTTAACAGCAATCTTCTTACATCATTGGCACTATATAAGCTGTACAGGTCTGATGCACAAATCATATCGCCATAGCCATTTTGAGAATAGATATAACCCAATGCATCGAAACCAAGATTTGCTACACCATCAGAAGATACTTCAAATAAAGTTTCCAGTTTGTTACTTAATGGTGCTGGGTTTTGCCAGTAAGAAACATAATTGTTTGATCCTACCAATGCAAAGCCGCCATTATTGATTACATCAAGTGCTGCAGTACGGGCATTGGCCATATCTCCTTTCGCCAGGTGTACTTTTGCTTCCAGGGCCTTTGCCGCATATTTACTAAACTGTGATGAATTCGTGGTTTGTGTCATCAGGTTATACGCTTTTGATAAATCATCTAAAATCAAAGCATATACTTCCGCAATCGTGTTTCTCTTCGGTTTTACACCGATGTCGAACTTAGTTATGATCGGTACGCCAACATCGGAAGGATTATCTGTAAAAGGTTTTGCGAAAAAACGAACCAGTTCAAAATACATCAAAGCTCTTATAGCATGTGCTTCCCCGCGGTACTGTCGTGCAGTAGCTGTACCATCGATGCTTGAACTAAGTATATTATTTACCCTTAGAATTGTATGATAACCCGCTGTCCACATTCCAAGTGCATTCCCATCTACCACCGGTGTTCCGTATTGATTATAAAATGTGTATCGGTTCGAATTACTCACTGACTGGTAAATAACATCTGCCATCAGGTCGCCTAAAACAGGAATTGTTCTGCCGTATAAATCAACATTACGTAAACTGGCATAAGCACCCCTTAAAGCAACCTGTATATCAGCTTCCGATTGTAAAGCATTTTCTACCGGAAGAGCATTGTATGGTTTTTTCTCCAGAAAATCTTTTGAACAAGACATCAGGAAGAAGAAACAACCTATAAAATAATATTTCATTTTCATGATTAAATAATTTTTGATTAGAAACCAATATTGATACCGGCTGTTATTGTTTTAGGGATAAAAACATTCAGGTTGGTCTGACTGGACACACCCTGCTCCGGATCCCATGGAAGTTTTTTATCACGCACCAGTGTAAACAGGTTTGTGCCACGTACATAAAATACAGCAGAACTGAGTTTAAGTTTTTTAATTAACTCCTCTGATAGCTGATAGCTAAGGGTTAAATCTCTGATCCTGCCATAATCGCCTTTATATAAATACAGGTTAGATGGGTTTTGTGCCAGCTTGTTTCCGCCATACACATATCGTGGCAGAGTTGCGTTGTTATCGCCTGGTGCTTTCCAACGCTCAGTAAATTGGCGCAATACCTTATTAAAAGTGGGGCCATTTCCGCTACCCATATAAAAAGCTGCCCATGCATCCTGCGTAAGATTACCTCCGCTAAAATAAAGTTGCGCCTCAAGTGAGAACCCTTTGTATTTGAGGGTATTTGTAATGCTCCCAAAATAACGTGGAGAAGCAGAGCCTAATATTGTTCTTTGTGCTTCATTAAAATTATTAGTAGTTTCTTTTCCTGTGAAAGTTTTATACCACAGTGGATCACCATTGGCTGGATCTATACCTGCCCATCTTGGTGCATAAAACGACTGAAAGTCTTGTCCTATACGGCGAACAAAAATTCCTGTTATAATATCCTGGTTATTCACGAGTGACAATATCTTATTTCTGTTATTGGCATAATTGATATTCACTGACCATTGGAAATTTTTGGCGGTAACAGGTATTGCATTCAGGCTCAACTCAAAACCTTTGTTTTCCATACTGCCGATATTGTCTCGAATAGTTGAAAACCCACTGGTTCTTGATACGGGTGCATCCAACAGCAGACTTGATGTTTTACGTACATAATAATCGGCTGTTAATGTAATTACATTATTCATCAGAGATACATCCAATCCCACATTGAATGGCTTATTGATTTCCCAGGTAAGAAATGTGTTACCTATATTATTTGGCCCGCTACCCGGTTGCTGGTTATAGTTAGACCCGTAGGAATAGGTGGGCTGCCAGTCGTAATTACCGATGCCTGCGTTACCATTAACACCATATGAAGCCCTCAGTTTTAATTGACTGATAAGCTTTATATCCTTCATAAAAGATTCCTGATCTAAGTTCCATGTACCACCAACTGACCAGAAATTACCATAGCGGTTTTGATTACCAAAACGACTTGACCCATCTCTTCTCAAACTCCCGGTAAGTACATATTTATTTTTATAGTTGATGGAAGCAGAAGAAAAAGCAGAAAGAAATGAAAAGTCAGAACCAGTGGCTGTTGCTTGTGTAGGTGTTGCAGCCACTACAGGATAAGTGAGTTGTGTAGTAGCCGGAAAACCGGTTGCACCGATATTGCTGCTTAAAGTCCTTGAATCCTGCGCCTCATAACCTACCTGAACAACAGTCGTAAAATCCTTTGATTTACCAAAGGAGAATTTATAATCGAGCAAATTGGTCCAGGTATAATTAAACAATCGTGTATAAAATACAAAAGCTCTGCCTCCTACTGATTGTCCGTCGCCATGAAAAGGGTTATTATATTGCTCCTCTTCGAGCACATTATAGTCAATACCATACCTGCTGGTAAACTTCAGATTATCTAGTATTTTATATTCAGCAGTCAGGCCTCCTCTCGCACTCAGCTGTTTCAGGAAACGTTTATCCATTTCTGCTGTTGCAACTGTATTATGCAGATTTCCTGGTCCGAAATCGGGAGCCGATATATTCAATGATCCGTTGGGGTTTCTTGCTGCCCTTGACGGTAGTAAGAAGTAAGAACTTAGTATAGGATTTCCAAAAGAGCCTCCGGCCAATGGAGCATTTTGTTGAACAAAGCCGGTATTTATTGTTGTACTGATCGTAAGCCGGTCAGTAGCTTTGGATGTAATGCCCATATTCCCATTCCATCGCTGAAAATCACTTTGCAGTGTTACACCTTCCTGTCTGAAATATCCGCCCGATAAATTGTAAGTAGTTCGCTCATTACCCCCCGATGCACTGAGGTTATATTGACGCTGAGTACCTTTTTTAGTTACCGCATCGAGCCAGTTATAATTGACATTATTACCAAAACCCAGCGATGTAAGTGTAGAAGTAACCGCTGCAGGTGAAGCGCCGGCATTTACCAGCCCTTCCCGTGTAAGTTCAAAATATTCACTTGCATTCAGGGGGCGATAATCCTCATTAAAATAAGCATTGTCACTATACCCTACTTCTGTATCAAAACGAAATTTGGTTTTGCCGGATTTACCCTTTTTTGTGGTTACCAGAATTACTCCGTTAGCAGCTCTCGATCCGTACAGAGAAGATGCCGACGCGTCTTTTAATACCGTAATACTTTCAATGTCATTTGGATTAAGTGTACTCAACAGGTTGGCTGTAGTTGTTAATCTTGAAGCATCTCCCGTATTAACAATGATCCCATCCAGTATCCATAATGGTTCTGAACTAGCGTTGATTGAGCCGATTCCGCGTATCCTGATTTGCTGGCTGGCTCCCGGTGTTCCAGAACTGGCTACAGATTGTAATCCGGCAACAGCACCCTGCAAAGCACGGTCTACTGAGGTAAATGGTTTATTCTCCAGGTCATTTGCCTTTACTATACTCATTGAACCGGTTACTTCCGGTTTTCGGGTAGTACCATAAGCCACTACAACCACGTCGGACAGATTATCTACAGATGATACCAGTTTTACCAGCATCGGAGAAGTGCCCACAGACAGTTCCTGTGTTTTGTAATTCAGCAAATAAAAAACAAGCGTTGTTGCATTAGACGGAACAGTGAGTGAAAACTCACCCGTGCCAGAACTAATTGTTCCCTGTTTTGTTCCTTTTACCTGTACACTTACATTACTTAATGGTGTTCCACTCTCATCCTGTACCTTACCAGTAACAGTTTTTGTTTGTGCGTACACCCACACAACCGATACAAGCATGTACATTAAAAGCAAGGTTTTCTTTTTCATAAACGTGTTAAATTGATTGATAAACTGTTTTACAGATTGTATAAACAGTATCGAAAATTAATTGTACAAGCTTACCAGAAAGAAGAACTGTCGATGGAATACCAGCGTTAGAATACAAACAACAGGGTTTAATGAAAATGCGGGATATAAAAAATATCCCGCATCACTTCAACACAAATGGACATTGAGAAATGTACACAAACCTGAATCCAAACTAACCCGTAGTCATCATTATTACATCTATCACTCTACCAATAACAGGTGATGGTATACAAAAGACACTGTATCGGTATTAAAAATATCGATGCATTATGCTTGATTGAGCTGAAAAAGCACTTGCTCTTTATAATTTCTGCCAATAGGTATCTGGATTGCTGCCAGATCTACCTCCGTTGAATTGTATGCTTTGATTCTTTTTTTCGACACAATAAAGGATCGGTGAATACGTATGAACACAGCTTTATCCAATTGTTTCTCTAATTCGCTGAGTTGAATCTTTGTGAGATAAGAGTCCTGTTGTGTAACAATATTTACATACTCACGCTTACTTTCAAAGTAAATGATTTCATCGAACTGTATTTTTTGCCGCTTCCTGCTAACATTTACAAACAAGTGGTCCCGGGGTTGTTGTACCTGATCGCCCGAAGCAGTCAGGTAATTGCGTTCTGTAATTTTATTGACCGCCATGAGAAAGCGGCTGAATGAAACGGGTTTCAGTAAATAATCTACAATATCTAACTCGTATCCTTCAATGGCATACTCCCTGTGCGCAGTAATGAAAATTACCGATGGTTTTTTGACCAATGACCGCAAAAAATCAATACCACTCAAACGTGGAAGATTTATATCGAGAAACAGAATATCAATGGTTTCAGCTTTTAATAGCTGCAATCCATCAATGGCATTAGTGCAAACGGCCGTAAGCTCCAGATGAGGTAACTGCTGAATATATTCATTAATGATTTCGGCAGCAAGTGGTTCATCTTCAATGATGAGGCATTTATATTTCTGCATAATGATTTAAATTGATAGAAAGATTTGCCGTAAATCTGTTTTGTGTTTTTTCTGTAACCAGCTGATGATGGGGATACAACAATTCGAGCTGACGTTTAAGGGTTTTCAGACCGATACCTTCATTTTTTCCTGTCACCTGAACGTCGCAGCTATTCCTGATAATAAAATCGAGCAGCCCATTCGATAGTTTTATATAAATATAAATGGACGAATCATTTAAAGCCTGTGCTGAGCCGTGCTTGAATGCATTTTCGATCAGCGGTAGCAATAATAATGGTGATACCAACTGCTCCTGATTGTCAATCTCAGTATCAAACTGAAAATCCAGTCTCGTGCCATACCGCAACCTTTCCAGCGTAATATAATCATTGATAAAAGCCATTTCCTGTTTTACAGTAATTCTTCCTTTACCCGATTCATACAACATAAAACTAAGTAATTCAGACAGTTTGAGTATGGCATCGGAAGTGAATTCAGATTTCTTTCGTGAAAGCGAATAGATATTATTCAGTGTATTAAACAGAAAATGTGGATGCAGTCTGTTTCTTAACAGAGATAGTTCAGTCGTAAGCTTATCTCTTACCAATTCCTTTTCTCTTTGCAGGTTATATATTCTGAAACTCAGGAATTCAACAGCAATACTAACACCGATCGGGAAAGTGAGAAAAAGCATGCTGGTAAACAATAGCCTGATATCAAAAATATTGGCAATTACAGGTGGCCCGGATTCGTAAATAATGGGTTGGGTTACAAAAACGGATAGCAGCCTTTTTACAAAAACCGTCAGGGTGAAAAAAACAACCAGCTCAATTATCTTTTCACCCTTTAGTCTGTTTGAGTCAATCACTTTTTCGAGCCAGAAAAAAATCAGGTAATAAAAAAAAAGTATTTGTACGCTGATAAAAACAGCACTCGCCATTGCCGTTTTTTTATAAACAGCCAATAATGGCATTTCTGGAGAACCCCGGCGCAACCATTCAGCTTCTACAAATACTACTACAAGATAATATACGATCCATAGTAATACATAAAAGCCATTCTTGCGCATCAAAAAGTATTTATTGTAAAAATACGTTTTTGTATATGCCCTGAAAAGAATCTGGTAATTGTCTACAAACAACGGTTTAAGGTCTATGAGTGCAGCATTTTGATGAATATCAGGATATTTTTTTCGCAAATACATCTTCGCTAAACCATACTAAAACAAGTGAAACGATAATGAGTATACTGTATTCTGATCCGTTTCTTCCATATCCAACCACAAACCACCCTTCTTTTGCATGAACCATGATAAGACCAATGATAATTTCAACGAGGAAAACAGGAATAATCCATTTACTGAATATTCTCAGTGCCAAAAGGCATCCCCCAATAATTTCAAAAAAAGTAAGGGCATACGCTATAACTGTACCAGCAGGAATACCTTCACTGTTTAAATAAGCACCGAAATGGGGTACTCCGCCAATGACCAGTCTAACCACCCCGTGAATAATCAGCAATAAAGACAATACTACACGGAATGAATGGAGTACAATAAGAAAACGACTGTTGAACTGTTGCATATGGTTGGAATTTATAAACACCAAAATAATTTTTAGCGTTGAATCATATTGCATTTATCTATTAAAAACGACAAAACAGCTACAGACAACTCTATAGCTATGCAACGTTATTGATTAGTGTATAACAGACTGGCTTATCGTTCAGGAAAAATCGATCGGTATTTTTATGTCAGATCGAAATGTGAAAACCAGCTGGCAAAAGCATGAAAGAAAGGAATGTTCCAGTTATTCAATATTGCCAGGTGTACCATGATATAGAAAACAAAAACGGGTGGCAAAATCCATCTACCCTCTTTGGTTTTTCTTTCACTTACCATAATGAGAATAAAAATGCTGTAAATAACGCCCATCACCATATACATTGCATAGGGCCATGGTAATAAATAGTTTGAAAAAATGCGTACCAGCACGGGTTCCAGGAAAACCAGACCAGTTAACAGCATACCCCTTGCATGTAACAAGACCCTTTTTTTATAATACAATGCGATTGAAAAACCATATATGGCAATGATGATATCTTTAAATGGAATAAGCAATTGAACAGGGTCCGGAGCTGTTGTAGTGAGGTATCGGTCATGCGCTAACAGCACAATAGATACAATCAATAAGGGGAAAAACAAATAAGAAAGTTTGCCCAGTTTCCTGTGTAGTGCCAGCTTTTTTTGCCGAAAAAGAATGGGCTGTACAATGAGCAACACCAGCCAGCAGACAGCAGCAACTACATGGAAATGAAAGTAGAAATGAAAGGAATTATGATTCGTCAGCAATCCGGAAAAATAAGTTTTCCAGAAAGCGAGAAAAGCTAAAAGTAGGAGGGTAACAAACAGGTAGCCAAAATACAATTGCTGTATTTTCTGTATGAAATTTTTCATGTTGGCTGGTCAGTATCTTGTTTGATGTACATTTAGTACAAAGAGTAATACAACCAAGATAATAGCAATACCGCAGTAATGAGCGCATGGTCTACCAAAAGACTCATAAGGCGTATAAAATCATACGAACTGGGTACATACTACCGGAATTTTAACCAATTAAAAACAGGCAATGGGTAGTTCATCAATACATTTGTGCTCATCTTACCTATAAAACAAACATATTGAAACTGATACGATTCATTCCGGCATTTATTTTTCTTGCCATCAGCATCTACTTATTGTGTTTGCCCGGCAATGCCGCATTTCCTGCCGGCTGGTTGTTCAGAAAAATACCCCAGTTTGATAAACTGGTGCATATAGGCATGTTTGGCTTGCTCTGTTTTTTATTTCATTTCCCCGCGTGGAAAAGCAATCTGGAGAATAAAGGGCGTCAACGTTGGTTCTGGTTCATCAGCATCGGATGTATTCTGTATGGAACAGCCATGGAGTTTGTTCAACGTGAGCTGGTAGCGGGGCGTTCATTTGAAGAAGCCGATATATTAGCGGATGCTGTAGGAGCCCTCGGAGCATTGGCGTTATCACAAACATTGTTTTTGCGAAAAATTGCTACTACCGCCTAAATTATTGATGATCAGCAGTTATAAAAAAAATTGTCCCCCGTGGAAACGGGGGACGCAACCAAAACTAACTGCTTATGAGAAAATTGACTACTTGCTTATATTTATATTAACGCAAATTCAGTGCCAAAAGATTATTCGGATTTGTTAATCCTTTCTAAACAAATGCTGTTTTCTTTTTAACAGATACCTGTTTTTCTTTCACTGTTGCCTGTTGCAAAGTTCTATAGTAAAGACAGAAATAAATGTCAATGGTTTAACAATGATTTGTTAAAGGATTAGTGACAGGATACCGTATCTGCACTACGTTCGGAGATAAATGGACTCAGGTAAGGAATATTAAGATTTAATCCCCTGATTATCAGTAAAATGGCTGTAAGTCCTACAACATATGGCACCAGCTTGCGCATGGCTTGTCTGTTTTGCCAACTTAAACGGCTACCCCAGAAAGCGAATGAAAACAAGGCGGGCAAGGTTCCCAAACCGAAAAAAAGCATAAAAAATACTGCGTGTAGAATGGTACCCGTGGCCATAGCCCCACTAATAGCTATATACACCATGCCACAGGGCAGCAAACCATTGGCTGCCCCCATTAAATACATGCCGGAAAAACCATGACGCTGCATGGACCATGAAATAAGCCCGATGACTTTTTGGTTAAGCCATTTCCATCCCTCCATTTTTTTTAAAAATAACCTGCTCACCAGAAAGAACAGCATCACTATTCCTATACTTATTGAAAATATCTGTTGCCAGCCGGCCACGCCAATACGCCAGCCAATTAAGCCAGCCAAAACACCCAATATCATATAAGTAACTATCCGGCCAAACTGATACAATAAAATGCCCAGTAATTTTTTATGCTGTGGTAAATGTTGAACAGGAACACTCATTACCAGCGGGCCACACATGCCAATACAATGCAGGCTGCTGGCCAGTCCTAACAATAAGGCCGATATAAAAATTGCAACACTCATTGAACAGCAGGTTCTATTTCTTTTTCGAGGTAATATTTTTTATCAGCCGCTTCCCAACTTAATTTCATCAGATATTTATCTGCAACAAGTTTGTCTCTTGCGATGATCTGTTTGCCTTCTGCGTCAATATTAAGTGGTAAACGCAGGTCCTTAGCTGCTGCTGTTTTACAATAAAACCATATTTCTCCTTTTACAGTAAGTCCATTCATTTCTTTTGGCATTTGCAACACCAGGTTTTCATTTGTTGCCGTAACAGTAATCATACCAATGTTGGCTACGTTTGCCCTGCCATCAATTTTATCCTGGTAACGAAGTTCATCCTGGTAATATTCTTTACTCACTAATTCGAAACGTGTATTTACCGCTTTGTAAACCAGTGTTGCCATCAGACCTGCAAATCCAATGAATACGAGTATCAATTTGTTTCCCCAATTCATACAATTATTTTAATGATCTAAAATTCCATTTACGTTTCCTTTATAAGGCTGGTCCCAGAAAACTTGTTTTTGCAGTTACCAATTCTTTGCCGTTATTATAAAGTGACAATTTCAGCAAGGTTTTTCTTTCTTTGATGGCCGATTTAGGTAATATGATAAAAAAAGTACCTGCCGCCTGTCCTTCTTTCTTGATATCGATTACCGGTTTCCCCGCCATTTGAATTTTTCCCTGTTCATCCTGTAGTACAATTTTTATAGAAAGATCTTTTGTGGTTTTGTTGATCAGTTTAATATTATACAGGTTCGATAAACTGTCTGCCCCCTTTTCTTGGTACAACATTCCAGCCGTTCTAATCACTGTTGCATCAATATCTTTTCTGGTCATCAAAATCACAGTGAGGATGGCAAGTAATAAGAAACATAAACCCGTGTACAATTTCATCCGCACCGTATAACGCAAGGGTTCTCCGTTCGCTATGCTATTCTCTGAAGCATACCTGATTAAGCCTTTGGATTTTCCAATACTATCCATTACATGGTCACAGGCATCTATACAAGCCGTACAACCCACACATTCCATCTGTACGCCGTTCCGGATATCAATACCGGTTGGACAAACTTTCACACACAGATGGCAATCGATACAATCACCTAAAGGCGCTATTGCCTGTTTTTTGAAATTACCCCTTGGCTCACCTCTTTTATAATCGTATGCTACGATCATAGAATTTTTATCGAGCAATACGCTTTGCAAACGTCCGTATGGACAAACTACGGTACAGGCCTGTTCCCTAAAGAATGCATACACGCCATAAAACACCGCACTGAATACAAGTATGGAGGCAAAACCCACCACATGTTCTGTAACAGGTTCTGTAATGATTTTTTCGAGTTCTTTTATACCAATAATGTATGCAAGAAAAAAATTGGCAATGATAAAAGACAGCAGAAAAAAGAGCACATGTTTTAATGCCACTTTAGCTATCTTCTTAGCTGTCCATGGAGCAGCTTTCAATTGTTTCTGTGCAGGTGCATCTCCCAATACCCAATACTCTACTTTCCTGAACATCATTTCCATGAAATTGGTCTGCGGACAAGCCCATCCGCAAAACAACCTTCCGAAGGCAGCAGTAAAAAGAATAATAAAGAAGACAAATGTGACCATGGTAAGACCAAAAATGAAAAAATCCTGTGGCCAGAATATCTTACCAAATAAAATGAACTTGGCTTCCGGTATATTAAAGAGAAAAAGTGGTCTCCCATCAATCTCAATAAAAGGTAAGCCAAAGAAAATGATAAAATAAAACACGCTTAATACTGTACGTATGTTATAAAAACGTCCTTTGGGTTTATATGCATAAATCCATTTCCGTTTACCAGACTCATCCACTGTTGCAATCCTGTCGCGGAAAGCATCGGTTTCAATTACATTGCTATGTTTTATTTCACTCATCGTATTAATTCAATCCTGCTTTGGTTGTGGGAGTGGCTGGTTTAGCAGAATCAACAATAACCTGTTCCTGATAAATTTCACCCTGAGGTTCTTTTGCCGTAGCTGGTTTTTTCCCTTTGATTGATTTGATATAACTGGCCAGTTGTGCTATTTGTACCGGTGAATAATCGTCTTTCCAGCTCTTCATTCCCTTTTCCGGCCAACCGTATTTGATTGATTTGAAAACATCGGCCATGCTTCCTCCATGTAACCAGTATTCGTCTACCAGGTTAGGACCTACCGTTCCGCCACCATCTGCAGCATGACAGGCGGCGCAGGCGGTTACAAATATTTTCTTACCCGCATCGAGTGCAGAAGCATCACTGAGATAGGTTACTGTATTTTCATTCACATTATTGGCAGCCTTTTTCAGGTAATCTTCTTTTTCTGCTTCCGCCTTTTTCATGACTGCCGCTAATTCCTCAAGACTTGAAGGAGCCGTATGTGTTACATGGTAACGCCAGAGATAAATACCGGAAAAAATAATACAGATATAAAACCCATATAACCACCATGGCGGTAAACGGTTATCCAGTTCACGGATACCATCATAATCGTGTCCGAGGTCAATATTCGCTTCTTCCTGAACGGGTTTGAAATTATTGGCTTTAGTCCACCATTTTGCCAACAGCGATTCTTTTACTTCTTCGGTTTCGGCTGCTACTGTTTCCGTTTCTTTCGCCAACAAACTTTTTAAGTGATACAACAGCCATAATAAAACAAGCAGTTCAACACCCACCACAGTAATCAGTGAATAAAATGCAGTGGGTGATAGTCCACTGATTGTTTGATCCACTGCTGCAGCTATCGGCTCGTCTGCTGCAAATACTGCTGAACTGAACAGTAAAAAAGCAATTACGCTGAGTATTTTCTGTTGTGTGGCAGCTATTTTTTTTGCCCGGAATTCTTTCATCTTCATTTCTGCCGCTCCTAATACCACATGTGCCAGTAAAGCAATAGCCAGTAATAAAGCTGCAATAACCACCACCAATACTTGTGCAAGCGGGTTGGCCATGGCAGAGGGTTTGGGTGGACCTTCGGCCCATACGCTAGATGGAACCAGTGTACAAAAAAGGCCGATCATCCATACACTCATGTATTTGATCCGTTGAAAATTACGCTGTTGCATTGCGATTCGTTTATTAGTCAGAAGGTTAGTTGTCTAAGGGTAAATGACTGATTTCTTCTATCATCTTTTTATCTGCTTTCCAGGCCCAGAGGGTCATCAGCAGAAAGAAAGTAAAGAAGATGGAAAAAGAACTGAGCGCATAGATATCTACACCAATAATCTTTTCCAGGTAGTTAATGAATTTCATGTCTGTTGCTTTTATTGTTTTTGGGCTATTGGTTGTGACCCTTTAATATCTACCCCAATTCTTTGCAGATAGGCAATCATTGCAATGATTTCCTTATTAGCAGAGGTTTCTATTTTATCAGCTTTCAGGTTTTTACTGATTTTTTCTGCCTGTGTCATCAGTTCTTTGTTGGCTATCTGATCGTATCCTTTTTCATAAGGCACACCAAGTGTCTGCATGGCTCTTATTCTTGAAGCGGTTGTAGCCGTATCAATGGCATCATCCAATAACCATGGATAGGATGGCATGATAGAACCCGGACTCATACTCTGTGGTTCGAGCATATGGTTGTAATGCCAGCTATCGGGATATTTTCCACCAATACGTGCCAGGTCGGGCCCTGTACGTTTACTGCCCCACTGGAATGGATGATCGTAAACAAACTCTCCGGCTTTGCTATACTCTCCATAACGGGCCACTTCATCGCGGAAAGGGCGGATCATTTGTGAGTGACAGGTATAACAGCCTTCACGTATATAAATATCACGACCATGTAATTCAAGTGGCGTATAAGGTTTTACTGCCGCGATGGTAGGTACATTGCTCTTCACCAGGAATGTAGGAACGATTTCAAGTATACCACCAATGGCTACTGCAACCAGGCTAAGTACCAGCATCTGGATAGGTCTTGCTTCAATCCAGCGGTGCCAGTATTGCTTACCATGTGTAACAATTTTTGCTGGCAATGGCGGTGCTTCGGCAGCTTCATTGGCTACCAGTTTACCGGCTTTTACTGTTTTCACAATATTATACACCATGATGAATACACCTACGAGGTATAACAGACCACCAATACTTCTAGCCACATATAATGGGATGATATGGGTAACTGTTTCCAGGAACTGGAACTTGAGTGTGCCATCTTCGGTAAACTGTTTCCACATCATGGCCTGTGTAAAACCAGCCCAGTACATGGGAATGGCATAAAGTACAATACCAATGGTACCAATCCAGAAATGTGTGCTCGCCAGTTTGGTTGAATACAGCGGGGTATTGAAAATTTTAGGAATGATCCAATAGAGAATGCCGAAAGTGAGGAATCCATTCCAGCCCAATGCACCTACGTGAACGTGTGCAATGGTCCAGTCGGTAAAGTGAGAAATTGCATTTACATTTTTCAAACTCAACAGTGGTCCTTCGAAAGTAGCCATACCATAACAGGTGATGGCCACTACCATAAATTTCAGGATAGGATCTTCACGCACTTTATCCCATGCACCTCTCAGTGTAAACAAACCGTTTAGCATACCACCCCATGATGGTGCAATCAACATCACACTAAATACCACACCGAGACTCTGTGCCCAGTCGGGTAAAGCCGTATATAATAAGTGGTGCGGACCTGCCCATATATAAATAAAGATCAGCGCCCAGAAGTGAATAATCGACAGTCGATAACTATATACTGGTCTGTTAGCAGCTTTCGGAAGAAAATAATACATGATACCCAGGTAAGGTGTGGTAAGAAAGAATGCCACGGCATTGTGACCATACCACCATTGTACCAGTGCATCTTGCACACCTGCATACCAGCTATAACTTTTAAGGAAAGTAACAGGTATTTCAAATGAATTTACAATATGCAGCATCGCCACTGTAACCCAGGTAGCGATATAAAACCAGATGGCTACATATAAATGGCTTTCTCTGCGTTTGAGGATTGTACCAAACATATTGATACCAAATACCACCCAGATCAATGTAATGGCGATATCGATGGGCCATTCCAGTTCTGCATACTCTTTACCGGTGGTATAACCCGCCAGCAGTGTTACTGCTGCCGCCACAATGATCAACTGCCATCCCCAGAAATGTATTTTACTGAGTGTATCACTAAACGTACGTGCCTTACACAAACGTTGTAGTGAATAATATACCCCCATGAAAATACCATTACCCACAAAAGCAAAAATCACCGCATTGGTATGCAGTGGTCTTACCCTTCCGAATGTAGTGATAGGCAGATTAAAGTTAGCCGCCGGTAAATAAATCTGAACAGCAGCAAGCAACCCTACCAGCATACCTACCACACCCCATAATATGGTGGCGTATGCAAAAAGCTTTACCGTTTTGTTGTCGTAATAAAATTGTTCTGATTGCATGAATGGTCGTTTTATAGAAGAGAGTTAGTAACTATTTTTTATTGGGCTGTTGATCGAAAAGCATCCGAACAGAAGGAGATTCCTCATCATCATATTGCCCCGTTTTCACACTCCAGATAAAAGCACCCAGGAATAAACCTGCCACACTGATACTTGTGATTAAAAGAAGAATGATTACACTCATAGCTGTTGAATAAACACTGTAAAAGTATTTTCAGTGTATGGGGTAGCCTATGATATTACTCAAGGGAACACATGATTTTAGTCATGTTTTGGTCAGATGAGTTGTAAACGTCTGGAAGCGAGGTTACTCAACCCAAATGTGATCAGCAGGATGCTGATGCTGCTGCAAGGCATTAATATGGCAGCGATCATGGGTGATAATGTACCCTGAATGGCAAAATATAACCCGGTAATATTGTAGAGTATAGATATAACAAATGCAGCCATTACAATGGTGCGGTTGAATTTGCACATCCTGATTAACTGGTACAACTGTGGCAGGCTTCCTGCTTCAATGATGGCATCGCTGGCCGGTGTAAAATTGTTACTGTTGTCTGTAATGGCCACCCCCACATCAGCCTGTTTCAAAGCACCGGAGTCATTTAATCCATCGCCAATCATCATCACTTTTTTCCCTTCCTGCTGCATCGACTTCAGTACTTCCAGTTTGTCTTCCGGTTGCTGATTAAAATACAGTTCCGAACGCTGGCCCAATAATTTTCGCAGATAAGGCAATTCGCCATCGTTATCGCCACTTACCACTGCAACATGAAAACGTGATTGCAGTTGTCGTAATAACATAGGGACCGATTGCCGGTAATGATTTCTGAAGCGGAATCTGCCGAGTAATTTTCCTTCTACCGACAGGTACACTACCGAAGCCTCATCGTTTTGTGTTTTACCGATGATGAAAAGAGCTGAGCCCAATGCTATCAGGTCGCCATCCACCATCCCCTCAATTCCTTTTCCCGGGAACTCTTCAAAAGCCAGAAAAGGATCTTTTAATGGCTGCCCGGCCCAGGCAGCAATACCTTTGCTTAAAGGATGTGTTGATTGTGCCGCCAGTGTAGCTATTTTTTTTCGGATCTGCGGCGTAATGGGTTTTCCATCGTACACCACTTCCATTTCTGTACCCGCAGTGAGTGTTCCTGTTTTATCGAAAACAATGGTATCGATATCGGCCAGTTTTTCAATGACAGTAGCATGACGCAGGTAAAAATGATTTCGTGAAAGGATACGCAGAATATTTCCGTTGGTGAATGTATTACTCAATAACAAGGCACAAGGGCAAGCAATAATGAGTACCGCCGTAATAGCATTCCAGCTCCTGCTTTCATCCTGCCAAAACCAGTATGCACCGGCTGCAATAGCCACAGCAAACACTACCCAGGTAAACCAGCGGCTCAATCCGTGAACAAAAGAATTCTCATTGTTTGTTTCACTCTTGAATACATCTTTATTCCATAGCCTGGTAAGATAACTTTGTGCAACTTCCTTAATCACCAACACTTCAATATTTCCTCCTACCTGTTTACCGCCAGCGTATACAATTTCTCCCATTTCTTTGGCCACGGGTAAACTTTCCCCGGTAACAAAACTATAATCGATCAATGCGCGGCCACGTGTTATAATACCATCAGCAGGAATCAGTTCCTGGTGGTGAATGAGCAGGGTGTCATTCAATCGTATATCGGGCAAGGTTACAGTAGATGATAATTCATCCTGAATTCTGGTTACCGCAACAGGAAAATATGAGGTATAATCACGATCAAAATTTAGTTGCCGGTGTGTTCTGTCCTGTAATACACGGCCAGCGAGCATAAAAAAAACGATCCCCGTCATCGAATCAAAATAACCACTACCTGTACCGGTAAAAACTTCATACAGGCTGCGCGCAAATGTTACCCAGATGGCCAATACAATTGGTGCATCGATATTCAGGAATTTTTGTTTGAGTGCATTCCAGGCGCTGGTATAAAATTCTCCTGCACTGTAAAAGAAGACCGGTAAACTCAAAACAAGGTTTAGGTAACGGAAAAAAATAAGTAACTGACCTTCTTTGTCATCAATACCCAGGTACTCAGGAAAACTCATGAGCATGATATTCGCAAAACAAAAACCTGCCACGCCCAGCCGGAATATTTTTTTTCGGTCTGTTACAGGTTTTTTCTTACCCAGATCATGATAACTGATATAGGGCTCATAACCTATTCCTGTCAACAGTTCAGCCAGTTGGCGCAGACCCATGACACGATGATCAAAAACAATATCAGCTTCCTTTCTTTCAAAATTTACTTTACAACTAACAACGCCATCATTGAGTTTATGTAACTGCTCCAGCAGCCATAAACAACTGCTGCAATGCATTTGCGGGAGATAAAAACTAACATGTGTATGTTCGTCATCTTTAAAACTGATGAGCGACTGCTGTATAGAGACATCTTCGAGGAAAGCAAACTTGTCTGAACGGACAATTATTTTTTGCGACTGTCCCGGGCTCTGGTTGAGGTCGTAATAAGTACACATGCCATGTTCATTCAGTATTTCATAGACCATTTTACAGCCTTCACAACAAAAATGTTTGTCATGTGCCTGGATATCTGTATCCCTGCAGGTTTCACCGCAATGATAGCAGGCTATTTCAGTTGATGGTACCGACATGTTTTTATTCATGTTGTTTTTGTTGTAAGATGCTGATTCAACAAAGGGTATAATGTGCTCTGTTCAAAATGAATCCATCTCAGCACATATGTTTCCAACAGGAACATTTCATTGATACAGGTTTTGAGCGTATCGGGCCAGCCTGGATGTGTTACATAATGGTGCATCAACTGCCTAAGTTTCTGCAATAACTCAATTAGTACCTGGTGTGTATGCAGCATGGCATCCACCACTTTGGGTTGAAGTAAAATTTTCTCTCCCCCCATTTGCTGCTGTAGATATGGAAAAAGAATACCGGTTTCTTTTCTGAACGAATGGGTTAGCTCATCTTCAATTTTCTGAAAGACCAATTGTACAATTTCGGAAACTGATTCGGGTAATTCTGCAATGGATGCATGCTGGTTCAGGTACACACGTATCCTGACACAGGAATCGAGGATCGGTGTATGGTAAGTAGAAGGAATGGTTCTGCAGATTTCTCCGATTGAACCCGAACCCGGAAATAGATGGCCACCTGCCTGCAACAACATGATACGAGTAATTTGATTGCAAGGTAGCGTGGTACTAAAGGCTCAACTATGATGATACTCAACCGCAAACATGATTTTTATCATGTTTAATCCTGGAGATTGGCAGTTCGCAGCAGTAATTTATGCTGGAGGATTTTTATTTTTTTGCCGTCGAGTTCCACCATACCATCTTTTTTGAAATCAGACAGCAAACGGATGGTAGATTCTGTAGCAGTACCCACTAGATTGGCAATTTCTTCTCTAGACAAACGAACATTCAACGTAATACCATCTTCTTCAAAACCATAGGTTTCTTTGATAAAAAGTAATGTTTCTGCAAGACGTTCCCTGATAGGTTTTTGTGCCAGATGGGTAAGCTTTACTTCTGCCTTATGCAACTCATCACTCAGCAATTTCATCATCTCAAAGGCAAGACCTGTATCATTCTTCAAAACGGTTACAAATATGTCTTTGGGAATAAAGCAAACTTTTGTGTCTTCCAACGCTACAGCAGAAGCTCCATATCTGTCGCCACTTAACAGTGCCCTGTAACCTAGTACATCACCGGCTTTCAGCAGTCGAATGATCTGCTCTTTCCCATCATCTCCCTGGTGCGATAGTTTTACTTTTCCTTCATTGATACAGTAAACGCCGAAAGGATAAGCACCTTCATTAAAAAGAAGTTGCCCCTTTTTAAATGTGTTACATATTTTTTGTTCATTGATGGCATTGACATACTCTTCCCTTGCTTTACAAAAAACAGAGTTGAATCGCTGCGCACAGGACTGACAGGTAGAGTAGTCGTGTTGAGATTGCATCTAAAGGTTTGAGGTACAAAATTAAGTTATTTGACCACTGATAATCATTAAAAGATACTAAACTGGTTAAGGAAGCAACATTTGTTTAAATTTCAGTGAATCCCCATTGAACACATTACAATCTACTTTTGATCTGATACCATTGATACTTCCTTGTTCGCTATGTTGCCAGAATTGCCATGAACGATTGATTCTGGGTTTATCCGGTTGAAAATAATGTGCTACCCAGAGAGGATACTGTTTAAATTCATCGCCAAGATGACGTTCATAAAAATCGGCATAGGTATAAATAATAGGTTTTACCCGGTAATATGATTCAACTTCTCTTAACCATTCTTTTAATCGCTCCCGCATCAAAGCCGGCTTCACTCCATATAACTTTTCGATATCTACCACCGGTGGCAGGTCCCCCTTTTTGAGCGTTACCTGTTGAATAAATTGCAATGCCTGTTTTTTCCCGCTTTTTGTTGCCAGAAAAAAATGATAAGCGCCTCTTACCATGCCCGCTTCTTTTGCATCGTTCCAGTTTTTTCGAAAGCGTTTATCAGTGTCATTTAATCCCTCCGTAGCTTTCATAAACACAAAGCCCATCCTTGTTTTTTCTTCTTTCATGCCATACACAGATGGCCAGTGAACAGGTCCCTGGTGTACACTTACATCAATGCCATGAATGGTATAACCAAGAGGAAGCTGTATGCCAAATGCCTCATACTTTACAGACGAGATCGTATCTTCCTGCTGTTCTTGCCACTTGTTCAGTAAAGTGAAATAAAGAATCAGCGCAAAGCCACCCACCAGCAATATCAACCATAATTTCTGCTCCCTGCTTAACCGTTTAGATCTCTTTCTTGACATATCTCTACAAAAATCGGGGAAAACAGTATTGTAACTTCCAATACAACATAGTTTTAGCAGCTTTTCCATCCTGCTTTTTACTAATTTTACACAATGGGTTATTTTAACTGGAACGACAGTGTCAATTTTCTGGGTAAACTCACGGCAAGAAGGGTATGGAATGCTTTAAAAGTATATGGGAGCTATCAGATCAGCCGCTTGCGTAAAAAGCCTGTTCAATGGGGGTTTCCAATCTCCATTTCCTTTGAACCCACCACATCTTGCAATTTACGTTGCCCTGAATGTCCGAGTGGACTTCGAGCTTTCACAAGACCTACAGGCATGTTGCAAAAAGATTTCTTCAGGGAAACCATTGATGATATTCATAAAGACCTGTTATACCTCATTTTTTATTTTCAGGGCGAACCCTACCTGAATCCCGATTTTCTGGAGATGGTGAAATATGCACACGACAAGGGTATTTATACTGCCACCTCCACCAACGCACACTACCTAACAGATGAAAAAGCAAAAAAAACAGTAGAAAGCGGGTTAGACAGGTTGATTATTTCCATTGATGGAACCACACAGGATGTTTACCAGCAATACCGTGTGGGTGGCAAGCTCGACAAAGTACTGGAAGGTGCCCGCAATATTGTAAAATGGAAAAAAGAACTAAAGAGCAAAACACCATTTATCTTTTTTCAGTTTTTAGTGGTAAAACCCAATGAACACCAGATTGAAGAGGTAAAAAAACTGGGTGCTGAAATTGGCGTTGACCAGGTTCGTTTTAAAACGGCACAAGTGTACGATTATGAAAATGACCCGCATAACCTGATTCCCGAAAGCAATAAATACAGCCGGTATAAAAAAGACCGCAATGGAAAGATGCAGGTGAAGAGTGGTTTAACCAATCGATGCTGGAAACTGTGGCATGCCAATGTAATCACTTGGGATGGACTGGTTGTACCCTGCTGTTTCGACAAAGATGCCATGCACCAGCTCGGCAACCTGAAGAACCAAAGTTTCAGGCAGATATGGACTAATGAGAATTACCGGCAATTCAGAAAAGAACTCATGACCAGTCGAAAAAATATTGATATCTGCGCAAATTGCAGTGAGGGATTGAGTGTGTGGCAGGATTAACAGCTATGAGGTGTGAATGGTGAATGGTCAATGATGAATGATATTTTTCAATATTGACCATTCACCATTGATCATTCGCCCCCCCACAATTCACCCAATAGTTTTCATTTCCCTTCTCACATTTTTCCTACATTTACAACTATGGGTATTGAAAAAGATATACAACAACAGCGTTTCAGGAATGAATACCAGAAGGCTTCTGTGAATATCATTTATTCTGCCAACTGGTTGAATGAAAAAATCAAAACCATGCTTGATCCGGATGATATTACACCCCAGCAGTATAATATTCTCCGTATCCTCAGAGGTTGCCAGCAACCGATGAGTACCTTACAGATCCGCTCACGCATGCTTGATAAAATGAGCGATACCAGTCGGATTGTTGAACGATTATTAAAAAAGGGATTGGTAGAAAAAAAAGTGTGTTCAGCCGATAAGCGCCTGGTAGACGTGAGCATTTCCAAAAAAGGATTAGCCCTACTCGAAAAACTTGATAAGAAAAGTGCAGAAATAGACCAGCTAATACAGGGACTTTCTGAAACTGAAGCCGCCACCTTAAACAAGTTGCTCGATAAAATGCGTGAAGAGACTACCTAATTGTTAATTTCTGTAGCGGTTTTCCCAATTCTTCCACATCAATGCCTTTACCATACCTGCTGGTTTATCTTTGAGGTATGAAAGTATTGCTCCCATTTTGTCTTGTACTGGTTCTGTCTGTTATTACTTCTTCTGCCCAGCATTCACCCAATTATGAGTTCCGTGCCGCCTGGGTAGCAACAGTAGAAAATATTGACTGGCCCAGCAAAAGAACGCTTTCGGTAGCAGAGCAGCAGGCCGAATTTATTCGCATGGCTGAGATGCATCGTCGCAATGGCATGAATGCACTGATTGTCCAGATACGCCCGTCAGCAGATGCTTTCTACCCTTCTACACTTGAACCCTGGAGCGAATACCTCACAGGTAAACAGGGACTTCCCCCTACACCCTATTACGATCCGCTCGAGTTTATGATCAGCGAAACGCATAAACGTGGTATGGAATTTCATGCATGGCTTAATCCTTATCGTGCCGTATTCAATATTCTTCGTTCATCCGTGGCCCCCAATCATATTACCAAACAACACCCGGAATGGTTTGTCACTTATGGCGACAAAAAGTATTTCAATCCCGGATTAACAGACGTGCGTAAACATGTGGCCGATGTGGTAAAAGATATTGTAATGAGGTACAGGATAGATGCCATTCATATGGACGACTATTTTTATCCTTACAAAATCCCCGGTCGCGATTTTCCCGACCAGGCAACTTTTTTACAGCTTGGAAAAGGAATGGCAAAAGATGAATGGAGAAGAAGCAACTGCGACAGTATCATCGTATTGCTCCAGCAAACCATCAGAAAAGCAAACCCAAAAGTAAAATTTGGTATCAGTCCTTTTGGCGTATGGCGTAATAAGAGCCAGGACCCTATGGGCAGTGAAACCCGCTCAGGACCTACAAACTACGATGAATTGTATGCCGACGTATTACTTTGGTTACAGAAAGGATGGATAGATTATATAGCACCGCAACTCTACTGGGAAAGAGGACATCCGCTGGCCAGCTACGATATTTTATTACGCTGGTGGAATGACCATAGTTATGGAAGACATTTATACATTGGACATGGCATTTACAGGGCCGGATCGAATACTGCCTGGAAGAACAGGAACGAAATACCTGAACAGATAAAGGCATTGAGAAGCTATGAGAATACACAAGGCAGTATTTATTACAACAGCAGTGTATTCAACAAAAATCCCAATGGTTGGAACGACAGTTTACAACAGAATTATTATCGTTATCCCGCATTGGTACCACCTATGTTCTGGCTCGACAACAGCATTCCTCCGCAGCCGTTGGTAGAAAAAACCAATGAACATACTTTCAGATTGGTGTATAAAGGTGAGGAAAGGATTAAGGGTTTTGCTGTGTTCATGAATGAAGGAAAAGCTGATCCGGATTTTGGCAACAGCCAGTTGATTGAATTTATTGTAGGCGATAAAACTGCTATGGTTGATCTCAATAAACATCCGGAAGCCAAAGGGAAAAAAATACTCGTAGCCTCAGTAGATGCAGACAATAACGTGAGCCCGCTGAGACTGTTATACTGATTAACCGAATTTGATTTTTTTATCCTGCTCAAACGGCCATTTGCCAAAACGTTGTTCAACAGCAGTAAAACGGAATGCAAAAATCTGTTCAAGCTGTCGGCGAACCATCAGTGTATTTGCTATATCCCCTAATATCCAGAGCGGTAATTTATAATGCACAATATCTGTCATTTCAACCCCTCCTTCAATGGCTTTGAAATGATGCTGGTGGTGCCAGAGGCTGTATGGGCCAAAACGCTGTTCATCCACAAAAAACTGCTGATCGGATACATGTGTAATCTCCGTCATCCAGTACAACGGGATACCCAGCAACGGGCTTACTTTATATTCAATTATCTGTCCCTGGTACATACGACTGCCATGGTGTTTACTGATGATATTAAAACCAAGGTTGGTTGGTGTAATTTCTTTCAGGTTTTCGGGGCTGCTGAAAAAGTCCCATGCATCGGCCAATGAAATGGGTATTCGCTGAACAGTTTGTAAAGAATAGACTTTCGACATGGTGCAGTTTTAGCTAATAACAGCATATCAACTAAAATGTTCGACATCCTGCTGTTCTGCTGTTTCCTCTATCTTTATTCCATGATTACCCGTGAACAACAACTGGCGCAATTCAAAAAGATATATGAAGGGCTCAACGAACAGCAACAAAAAGCAGTTGATACACTCGAAGGTCCTGTTATGGTTATTGCCGGTCCGGGTACCGGCAAAACCCAAATTTTGGGAGCGAGGATTGGTAAACTGAGACTGGAGACAGATACACAGCCCGAAAATATTCTTTGTCTTACCTATACCGATGCCGGTGTTGTGGCCATGCGCAAAAGGTTATTGGGTTTTATTGGTCCAGATGCCTACAAAGTAAATATCTGCACTTTCCATGCATTTTGTAATGATGTGATACAGGATAATCTTTCCCTGTTTGAAAAAACATCCATGGATCCCATTTCGGATCTTGAAAGAATAGCGCTGATGAAAGAGCTGATCGATGGTTTCCCCAAAAACCATCCCCTTAAAAGATACAGAGGTGATGTGTATTATGAAATCAATAACCTGCAGCAGTTGTTCAGCACCATGAAAAGAGAAGGATGGACCGCTGAACACATCAGATCACGAATTGATATTTACCTGACAGAATTACCTACCCGCCCAGATTTTATTTACCAACGAACAAGTGGCCCCAATAAAAAAGGAGACCCTAAACAAAACAAGATTGCAGAAGAAACAGAGAAAATGGAAAAACTGCGTGCTGCAGTAGATGAATTTTCCCGTTTTCAGCAGATGATGCGTCAAAGAAATCGCTACGATTTTGATGATATGATTAATTGGGTACTCGACGCATTCAACAATAATAAAAACCTGTTGGCCCGTTACCAGGAACAGTATCAGTATATTTTAGTAGATGAGTTCCAGGATACCAGTGGTACACAAAATGAATTGATTAAACTACTCATCAATTACTGGGAAACACCCAATGTATTCGTCGTAGGTGATGATGACCAGAGTATCTATCGCTTCCAGGGTGCCAATGTGGAGAATATGGAAGCATTTGCCCAACAGTTCAGCCAGTCACTATATACTGTTATTCTAACCAATAATTACCGTTCAACTCAACCCATACTTAATGTTGCTAAAACGTTGATTGAAAGAAACAATGAGCGGTTGGTAAAAAAACTGGATGGCTTAAATAAAGAATTGATTGCCGCAAATCCTCAACTCAATCAGTTAAAAGATTTGCCACAGGTTATTGAATATGAAAATCCCCGACAGGAAATGATTCATATAACCTTGCAGGTAGAATCTTTGATTAAACAGGGTGTACAACCCGGGCATATCAGTATTATTTACCGGGAGAATAAATACGGAGAGGAACTGGCACGTTATTTTCAGCAGAAAAAAATTCCTGTTTATAGCAAGCGTAACGTGAATATTCTCCAGGAGCCACTGGGTAAACAGCTTGTAGAAGTATTGAGGTACCTGGCTGCCGAACATGATATTCCCTTTGGTGGCGATGAAATGTTGTTTGAAATATTGCATTACAACTGGTTTTCCATCCCTCCTATTGAAATCGCCAAACTGACCGCTGAAGTAGCCGACAGAAGATTTGGTGATAAAAAAACTTCACTCCGTCAACTCATCGCTGAAAAACTACAGGGACCATTACCGGATTTATTTAGCCAGGAAATTCCGGGGCTTAAAAAAGCGCAATCTGCAATAGAGCAACTCATAAAAGATGTGCCCAATGTTACTCTTCAGCAATTATTCGAAAACATGATTCGTGAAGCAGGTGTTTTAACATACATCATGCAGAATCCGGATAAACACTGGCTTCTACAATTGCTGACCGGTTTGTTCGATTTCATCAAAGAAGAAACACACCGCAATCCATTACTCAGTCTGCAGCAGCTCATCAATATTTTTGATCTGATGGAAAAAGAAGGTCTGGCGCTGCCACTGGTAAGAGTGGGCGGTACCGATCAGGCCGTAAATCTTTTGACCGCACATGGTTCAAAAGGACTGGAATACGAATATGTATTTGTCGCCGGTTGTAATTCAGTCAACTGGGAAAAGAAAAGAAAACCCGGTGGTGGTTACAGTATGCCCGACACCATTTTTTCTTCCCAGCCTGCTCACAATGAAGAAGAGGAGTTACGAAGATTGTTTTATGTAGCCATCACAAGGGCTGCCAGACAGTTATCTGTTTCTTATGCCAGTAAAAATAAAGATGGGAAAGAAATTGAGCCGTCCATGTTTGTCGCAGAAATAAGAGAAGAACACCAGCTACCTTATTCAGCCATCAGTCTTGATGAAAACACCATTGCCGAATTCAGTATTCTTTCACTTGAAAAAGAACAAAGGCCCGAGATTGAAAGAATTGAAGCTGATTTCATTACACAGATACTCGACAAATTTGTGATGAATGTTACAGCATTAAACAATTACCTGAAGTGTCCATTACAGTTTTATTTCAATAATCTTGTTCGTGTTCCATCGGGTAAATCGGAAGCCACTGAGTTTGGTTCTGCAGTTCACCATGCGTTACAATCACTATTCCAGAAAATGCAGCAGCGTGAACAGGTTTTCCCGGATACACAGGAATTTATGGCTGATTTTAAATGGTATATGAACCGTCATCGTGAAAACTTTACCAAAGAACAGTTTGCACGCAGGGTGGAACAGGGTGAGCAAGTACTAGTGGAATACTATCATCGCTATATCAATGAATGGAACAAAATTGTGGCCATCGAAACCAATATCCGCAATGTAATCATCAAAGGCATTCCATTAAAAGGCAAACTGGATAAACTGGAGTTTGATGGCAGACAGGTGAACGTAGTAGACTATAAAACCGGTGATGCAGAGAAGGGGATCAAAAAATTAAACCCGCCCAATGACAAGGAACCCAATGGTGGCGATTACTGGAGACAGGCCGTTTTCTATAAAATACTGGTTGATCACTACCCGTCAAAAAGCTGGCAGGCTGTAAGTGCTGAATTCGATTTTATTGAACCGGATAAAAAGAAAGGATACTTAAAAGAAAAAAGGGTAATTACTGAAAGTGATATCACTACAGTTACCCATCAGATAGAAACCGTTTGGAGCAAGATACAGGCCAGGGAATTTTATACCGGTTGCGGCAAAGAAGACTGTCGTTGGTGCCGGTTTGTAAAAACCAATGAAATGGCAGTTGCATTACACGAACCTGATGAAGAAGAACATGATTAACAGGATTTTTAAGAAGAACAGCTATTCACTCCGCGGAAAGCCTGTAAGTTTGCAGCATTCATGAAAGCAAAGCAGCAGTTTATAGTATACATTCAGTTACTGGTGATACTTGTATCGGTGATCACACTGGCAAGCTCCTGTGCCAATATTGTTCCACCCAGTGGTGGTGACAGAGACAGTTTACCTCCCCGACTGGTAATGGCTTTACCAAAGGATTCTGCTGTAAATGTAAAAACGAAAAACATCACCCTTACTTTCGATGAGTTTGTAACATTAGACAATGCCATCGAAAATATTATCTATTCGCCCGTACTCAAAACAATGCCATCGGCCGATTATAAATTACGTAATGTTACCATACGCTTCCGCGATTCACTGGAACCCAATACCACATATTCCATCGATTTTGGTAATTCTATACAAGATGTAAACGAAAATAATATTGCACGGAATTTCCGTTATGTCTTCTCCACCGGACCAAGCATAGACGATAATAGTTACTCAGGAAAAGTAATGGTTGCCGAAACGGGCAAAGTGGACAGTACACTATGGGTGGTGCTTCACCGCGACTTATCTGATTCGTCGATTCAAAAACTTCAACCACGATTTTATACGAGGCTGAATGGCAAAGGAGAATTTAGTTTTAAGAATCTTCCTGCCGGTGCTTTTGCTGCGTATGTGGTGAATAAGGGTAGTTACAATAAAATATTCGATAGCACCGAATTGTTTGCATTCAGGAATGGACCTTTAGCTATCAACGGAAATGCAACAGGCGATACATTGTATGCCTTCATACAATCTCCCAAGCCTGTAAAAACAAGCAATGATGCTGGTGCAGCACTACCACCATCCATGCGCGACGACAGGCGTTTACGCTATTTGCCTGTTCTGGATAATGGTCAGCAGGACCTCTTGAGTAACCTGCCTTTATTCTTTAACCGTAAATTATTTGCTGTTGATACCACGAAAATACAGTTACTCGATACTAACTACAGGGCCATCAATGGTTACACTGTTCAGCTTGATACAAGCCGCAAAAAAATAATCATTGATTACCCCTGGAAAGAAAATACTGTTTACAAACTGATTCTGCAGAAAGAAGCATTGGCAGACAGCAATGCGGTTACCTTACCAAAGACAGATACATTAACCATTACTTCCCGTAAAGAAACAGAATACGGAACCATTCGTTTTCGATTTACCAACCTTGATACTTCCAGACATCCCATTATTCAACTGGTAAAGAATGATGAAATTACTGGCTCCTTTCCCATCAGCATCAATGATTTTACCATCAAAAGATTCAAGCCCGGCGCTTATGATGTGAGAATATTGTACGACAGCAATAAAAACGGTAAATGGGATACCGGTCATTTCTCTTCGGGTAAAAAACAACAACCCGAACGCGTAGTCAGCATCTCCCGAACACTCAGTATACGTGCCAACTGGGATAATGAGGTTACGATTGCTTTGCAGTAGGAAGATAGCTATTAGCTACTAGCCATTAGCTTCGAGCTACTGTTCAAATTATTTATTCGCAGGTCATCCCTCGCAGCCAGAAGCTAGCGGCTAGTAGCTAAAAACTCCCTCCGTATTGCTACCTTTGCCCCATGCAGCTTCCCTCCTCCTTACTTGAAAATGCAGTGTCGCAGTTTGCCAAATTACCTGGTATTGGCAAGAAAACAGCTTTACGACTGGTTTTGCATTTACTCAAACAGGATGTGAATGAGGTGCAGCATTTTGGTGAAACCATTGCAAGAATGCGGAGGGATATTAAATTCTGTCAACGTTGTCACAATATCAGTGATGGCGATATCTGTTCCATCTGTGCCAACTCGATGCGTAACCAGAAACTCATTTGTGTAGTAGAGAATATCAGAGATGTGATCGCCATTGAAAGTACGCAGCAATTCAATGGCGCCTATCATGTACTCGGAGGCATCATTTCTCCGCTCGATGGTATTGGTCCGGATCAGTTGAGTATTGAATCATTGGTGTTAAGAATAGAAAAAGAAGAAACTGAAGAGCTGGTATTTGCCCTCAATCCCAATATACAGGGCGATACTACCATTTACTATATCCAGAAAAAACTATCCCACCTCTCCTGCCGGGTAACCACTATTGCCAGGGGCATTGCTTTTGGCGGAGAGCTGGAATATGCCGATGAAATGACCCTTGCAAGGAGTATTGCCAACCGTTTGCCCGTTCAGCAGTACGTGAAATAACAGAATTTTAAAGATTAAGCAACCTTTGAAGCACTTATCCGTAATTGTTGGTATGCGGGGAATGTTTAAATTGCAGTTTAAACATTGAATATGACCCTGTCCATTTACTACCTTTATAAAGTGTAAGACAAGGACGAGGTTTTATTCATCCATCTAAAAGAAATACTATGGAATTTGAATTTGCGGGTATTATTGCTGGATTGATTTGCACAGGCATCATTTGGGTAATCATTTTGATCTTGGCATTAATACAGGTGTTCAGGCGAACAGACCTTGAGAGTAATACAAAAGTCCTGTGGCTGATTGCTATTTTGCTCTTTCCATTTTTGGGTTTACTGGTGTATATACTGGCTAATTTTTCCAAAGCGAAAAATCTTTTATGGCTGGGCTTGATTGGTATTATACTTTCGGCTGCTCTCACAATGTATTTTGTGTATGCAAGAGAACACAGAGATGTAAGCAGTGAGAAAGGAATTCAGGTAACTGCGCAGCAGTTATTTGAAGCATTTGCAACAGATGAAGCAAAGGCCAATACTTTATATCTTGATAAAGCCATTGAAATTACCGGGGAAGTAGTAAACGTATCAACAAACCAGGAAGGTAATATTGTCGTAGATTTTAAAACCAATGATCCGTTTTTTGTGATCAATTGCACATTTAAAAGCAATCCTGGCGCTTTAAAAGCCGGAGAGAGCATAACTTTTAAAGGCATTTGTACAGGTTATATACCTGATGCAAATGTGGTAATTAATGAAGGCGTATTAGTAAAATAAGAAAGGATAATAACTATGAAGCAGATTAAGATTTTAGCAGTCCTCGCAACATTTTTATTCGTTGGATACCAGGCAGAGGCGCAAAAAATATTCGGCACACGTAATGGAAGAATCACATTCGAATCTCCAACAGATGGTGATGTAAAAGCCGTAAACAATGAAGTAACCAGCAGGATAGCCGATAATGGCCAGCTTACTTTCAGCTTGTTAATGAAAGGTTTTAAATTCAAACTGGCAGAAATGCAGGAACATTTCAACGACCAGTATGCCGAAAGCACGAAATTTCCACGTGCCGATTTCAAAGGAAATATTGTGAACCTGAAAGAGGTGAATTTTACAAAAGACGGTAGCTATAAAGTGAGTATAAAAGGCGATCTCACCATGCATGGTGTAACAAAAAATGTAACCGTTAATGGCATCGTAGAGATTAAAGCAGGTAAACCGGTTGCTCGTGGTTCATTTACGATTAACCTCAAAGACTATAAGATCGACGCTTCATCTGTAACCGAAAAAGTGGATGTTGAGGTAAGCTGCCAGTACCAGTAATCATTTCATCAATATAAAACACCTGTATGAAGACCCTGTTAAAAAGGTCAGTGGCATTATTTTGCCTGACCTGTACCACTATTTTTTCTACCGCACAGCAAGTAGACCTGTTTAAAATGCAGGACAGCGCCAGTGCCGTAGAAGATAAAAACAAATCCGAACGCACATTAAACACATTCTATTCTACCAGACTGGTGACCACACAAACCGTTGAAATTACCGGTAAGGGAAGCATGGATTTCCGCATCAACCACCGCTTCGCACCATTAAACCAGGGGTTTTACAACCTTTTCGGATTGGATTTTGTATCTGCCCGTATTGGCTTCGATTTTGGTTTATCAGATAACCTGATGATTGGTATCGGCAGAACAGGAACCAACAAAGAAGGCGACGCCTTTTTAAAATACCGTGTATTACGCCAGCAGGCTGGTGAAAAAAATGTACCGGTGACCATTTCATTACTCGGAGCCATGGCTTATCGCGGTGTTCGCTATGCTGATCCAACACTGAATGTAAAAACAAAAGACAGGATGTATTATACGGCGCAGGTAATGATTGCCCGTAAATTTAATGAACATACTTCTTTACAGGTATCTCCCACTTATACCCGCTATAACAGGAAAATCTTTCTAACCGGAGGTTCACAGGATCTCTTCTCTATTGGTTTTCTGGCCAGACAAAAAATCAGCAAACGGGTAAGTATCAATGCTGAGTACTTCGTTCAAACACAACGTTTTGATGGAACTTACAACCCCTTGTCCATCGGTGTTGATATTCAAACCGGAGGACATGTGTTCCAGCTCCATTTTACCAACTCCATTGGCATGAATGAACATACATTTATTCATGAAACCTTTGGTTCATGGGGTAAAGGTGATATCAGGTATGGCTTCAATATTTCCCGCATTTTTACCTTAGGCGGCAAGAAAAAATAAAAGACTATTTTATGATAAAAAACCCCGGCAGCATTGCCGGGGTTTTTTATTGGTTTTTATCTATCTTTGCGTTCTGCACAGGCGGATTTGTTTATTGTTCGGCCTGGCATCCCGGTTATATCGGGACAAAATCGAACTAATAAACGTACAAGAGACATCTCAACTATTCTCACTACGTTTTTAGTCCGGTAACAACCTGTAATTGACAACTTGTATTGTCTAAATGAAAGTAGTATGAGCATTCGCAAAGAACTGGAAAAAAGGATTTTGGTGATCGACGGGGCCATGGGTACCATGATCCAGCGACACAAACTTACCGAAGAGGATTATCGTGGCGCAAGATTTAAGGACTGGCATTGCGATGTAAAGGGTAATAATGATCTTTTATGCATTACACAACCCGATATCATCAAAGGTATTCATAAACAATACCTGGCTGCTGGTGCCGATATTATTGAAACCAATACTTTCAGCAGCACTACTATTGCCATGGCCGATTATGACATGCAGACGCTTGCATATGAACTGAATGTAGCTGCTGCCAAATGTGCCAAAGATGCCGTCACAGAATTCATGGCTGAAAACCCTGGTACCAATCCAAAATATGTAGCGGGAGCCATCGGACCACTCAATAAAACACTCAGTCTTTCACCCGATGTAAATAACCCTGGTTTCAGGGCCGTTACTTTCGATGAAGTGGTAACAGCCTATAAAGAACAGATCAAAGGTTTGGTAGATGGGGGTGTGGATATACTGCTGATTGAAACCATTTTTGATACCCTCAATGCCAAGGGAGCCATTTTTGCTGCCAAACAATTTTTTCGCGAAACAGGTACACCAGAATTACCCATTATGATCAGCGGTACTATTACCGATGCATCGGGCAGAACATTGAGCGGTCAAACACTCGAAGCTTTTTATACTTCTGTCATGCACGCAGATCCTTTAAGCGTAGGACTGAACTGTGCTTTGGGAGCCGCTGAAATGCGTGCGCATATTGAGGAACTGAGTCAGATTGCCTCCTGTTATACTTCTGCTTATCCCAATGCCGGATTACCAAACGCCATGGGTGAATATGATGAAGCACCACATGAGACTGCTCATTTCATTGAAGAATGGGCCCAGCAGGGGTTCGTAAATATTGTAGGTGGCTGTTGCGGAACAACACCCGACCATATTAAACATATTGCCGATCACGTTAAAACAATTACACCAAGATCACTTCCTGTTGTAGAAACTTCATTGGCTTAATTCAAGACTTATTACATGAGCGATACCGTCACTATCAAGCCTTATCTCAGGTTATCCGGACTGGAACCATTGGTTGTTCGACCCGAAACCAATTTTGTAAATGTGGGTGAACGTACCAACGTAACGGGCTCCAAAAAATTTGCCCGCCTTATCCGCGAAAATAAATACGAGGAAGCATTATCCGTAGCTCGTCAACAAGTTGAAAGTGGAGCCCAGGTACTTGATGTAAACATGGACGACGCCCTGCTCGATGGCGTTAAAGCCATGACCACTTTCCTCAACCTGCTACAGAGTGAACCAGATATTGCACGTATTCCGATCATGATCGATAGTTCAAAATTCGAGATCATTGAAGCTGGATTAAAATGTGTACAGGGTAAATGCATTGTAAACTCTATCTCTATGAAAGAAGGAGAAGAGAAATTTATCGAACAGGCATTTATCTGTAAGGCTTTTGGTGCTGCCGTTATCGTAATGGCTTTTGATGAAGTAGGACAGGCGGATACCAAAGAAAGAAAAATTGAAATCTGCCATCGTGCTTATAAAATTCTCACAGAAAAAGTAGGATTCCCACCACAGGATATCATTTTTGATCCCAACATCTTTGCTGTAGCCACTGGTATTGAAGAGCATAATAATTATGCAGTAGATTTTATTGAAGCAACAAGGGAAATCAAAAGATTAATGCCGCTTACCAAAGTAAGTGGTGGCGTGTCGAATGTATCTTTCTCTTTCCGTGGTAATGATCATGTAAGAGAAGCCATTCACTCTGTATTTTTATTACATGCTATTAAAGCGGGTATGGACATGGGCATTGTAAATGCCGGTCAGCTCGTCGTGTATGATGAAATAGAACCCACCTTGCGTGACCTTTGTGAAGATGTGTTGCTGAATAAAAATAATGACAACAACGAAGCAACAGAGAAGCTGATTGCTTTTGCAGAAACCGTTAAGGCCAAAGGTAAAGTAGAAGTAAAAGATGAAGCATGGCGCAATGAGCCTGTTGAAAAAAGGCTTTCACATTCACTCATCAATGGTATTACTGATTATATTGAAGCCGATACAGAAGAAGCCCGCTTAAAATACCCCAAGCCACTCGATGTAATTGAGGGCCCATTAATGGATGGAATGAATATTGTTGGTGACCTGTTCGGTGCTGGTAAAATGTTTCTTCCCCAGGTGGTAAAGAGTGCGCGTGTTATGAAGAAAAGTGTTGCTGTGCTCACACCATATATTGAAGCCGAAAAAGAACAAAAAAGACTGGCACATCTCGCAGCCGGTACAGCTAATACAGAAACAGCAGGTGCTGCAAAAATTTTACTGGCTACCGTAAAAGGTGATGTGCACGATATTGGAAAGAACATTGTAGGTGTAGTATTGGGTTGTAATGGTTATGACATAGTGGATTTAGGTGTAATGGTACCTGCCGACAAAATTTTAGATGCTGCACAAAAAGAAAATGCAGCTATCATTGGTCTGAGCGGACTCATCACGCCCTCTCTTGATGAAATGGTTCATATTGCCAAAGAAATGAAGCGTAGGAATATGACGCAGCCATTGCTAATTGGCGGCGCTACTACATCACGTATGCATACAGCCGTTAAAATTGCTCCTGAATATCAAAATGGCGTGGTACATGTGCTCGATGCTTCCAGGAGTGTTACTGTTGCCGGCTCTTTATTAAGCAAAGAACAAAAACAACCTTTCCTGCAATCAACCCTGGAAGAATATATAAAACTCAAAGAAGGGTTTGACAACAAGAAAAGTATCAAACAATACCTTTCTTACCAGGAGGCTTTACAACACAAAGCGAATATTGATTGGGCAAATTTCAATGCCACCACTCCACAGTTCACCGGCACCAAAGTATTTGCTGATGTTGACCTGAATGAACTCAGACCATTTATTGACTGGAAACCATTTTTCATTGCATGGGAAATGCATGGCAATTTCCCTGAAATATTGAGTGATACAATAGTTGGCAAAGAAGCTACCAAGCTTTACCACGATGCCAACGCGTTGCTTGATAAAATCATAACCGAAAAATGGCTCACAGCCAAAGGAACTATCGGCTTCTGGGAAGCTGCCAGCCATGATGATGATGTAACAGTGAAACATGAAGGTGTTACCACTACTTTATCATTCCTGCGTCAACAGATCAAAAAAGCACCGGGACAACCTAATTTGTCATTAGCCGATTTTATTGCACCCGAAACAAGTGGTAAAAAAGATTATATAGGTTCTTTTGCTGTAACCATACATGGTATCGATACCCATATCAAGAACTTTGAAGCGAATCATGATGATTATAACAAAATCATGTTACAGGCTTTAGCCGACAGACTCGCAGAAGCTTTTGCCGAATACCTGCACTTGAAAACAAGAAAAGAATACTGGGGATATGATCAAAGCGAAAACCTTAGCAATGAAGAGTTGATCAAAGAAAAATATATGGGCATTCGTCCAGCGCCCGGTTATCCGGCATGCCCCGATCATACAGAAAAATATAAACTCTTTGCACTCTTACAGGCCACAGAAACCATTGGTATTGAACTTACCGAGAGTCTGGCCATGTACCCTGCCTCTTCTGTCTGCGGCTGGTATTTTTCACATCCACAAAGCCAATACTATGGTGTGGGAAAAATACAGCGAGACCAGTTAGAAGATTATGCCAGCAGAAAAAATATGCCCCTGCCAGAAGCTGAAAGATGGCTGAGTCCGGTGTTGGAGTAAAAAATAAGGAATAAGAAATATGAAATAAGGAATCAGAAAGTAAGGCAGTATTTCACTTTCTGATTCCTTATTTCATATTTCTTATTCCTCTGTTCCTTTCCCTGTTCCCTACCTTTTCTCAAACAACCACCACAACCTCTTCCTTGGTTTTACCGTATAATTTTTACGGACATAGGTCTGTATATAATCCATGGCCTCATCGATATCATCGGTCAGGAAGATCAGCTTTTTATCTTCTGGTGAAATGGTTCCATGTTGGGCCATTTCATCAATACTGTTTAAAAGTGGCTGGAAATAATCTTTCCCATACAGTACAATCGGAAAATCGTTGATGACTTTGGTTTGGGCCAGCGTAAGTGTTTCAAAAAACTCATCCATGGTGCCAAATCCACCCGGTAAAATCACAAATGCATAAGAATATTTTACCAGCAACACTTTCCTGATAAAGAAATAATCAAAAGTGATCCATTTGTGCATATATGGATTCGGGTATTGTTCAAAAGGAAGTTTAATATTACAACCCACCGACTGACCTCCGTTTTCAAAAGCACCTTTATTAGCCGCCTCCATAATGCCCGGGCCACCACCGGTCATGGTAGTAAAACCCAGAGCTGCAATTCGTTTCCCAAAGTCTACAGCCGCTTTGTAATAGCGATGGTCTTCCTTAAATCTTGCAGAACCAAATACCGTGATGCAAGGTCCCACAAAATGCAGGGTTCTGAAGCCTTTGATGAATTGCCGGAAAATCTGCCAGGCAAAAGCCAGTTCATTGATCCTCGGTTTGGGTCCATCTAAATACACTGATTCCTTTGCAGGAATGAATCTTTCTGTTTTCTCCATTTCGTCCTATATTGATAAAAATTCAAATTAGCACAAAATTTGCTGTCATAATGAATAGTCAACCATAGTTAACAGTTTTATGAGAAAAATCAACCTGCTCATTGTATTCCTTGCCTGTTCTTTTTTTGCAAATGCACAAAGAAATATTATACTGGAACAGGTACGCACTTTCTCCATGCTTGGCCCTGTTATGCATTATTTTTCATTACCCGATGCCCGATCGGTATTTCTCAAACAGTTGAACGAGCAATTACTATCGAAAAAAAATGCACGCATCAACGATACCAGCTTACGCATTGTTACACTTGATAATTTGAAACAGTTTAACAACACGAACGCACCATTCACCGAGGCCGATACCAGTACACATCATTTGTACATCGACCTGTATGAATACGAACCCAATACATTTTACTATAATCAGCCACAATATCTCCAGGATTCGCTTTTATTCAGACGAACAAAATCTGTTTTTCAATTGGCTGTATTATTTGTGAATCATCAAAAAACTATTATTTCAAATGATGTGCTTACCATTTGTATAAGTCCGGGCAGCAGTAATGGCTTTGGAATTATACCTACCACCCTGGCAGTAACCCCAAAAGGGTTTACGGATATACTCAATCTGGGCATTGGCCGTTTGTTGGATGAGCAGAACAATACCGATATGATTGAGATTAAAGCTCCACCTGCTTTTTATGCAGACAATTTTATTTTACCGGAAATCAGCAAACACCCGGTTTTACAAACAAAATCACAAAAAGATATTTTTGCCTATCAACGAAATGGCGAATCGGAAATGATCAGACTGGGTGATACTTTTTATGAAGAGCTGATCGCAAAAGGGAAAAAGAAAAATATTCCAGATAATTCTGAAATAGCAAATGCCATCAATGCTACAGGCAACCAAAATAGTTCTGATTTTGTTCAGCTAAGACAGGAATGCCGGGATGTTCTTCGTGATAAAAATTATAGTTTAAAACTGGTCACTGAAATAAATCCCAATTTCAGTTTTATTTCTCAGGCCGACGTTTTCACTCAGTTCCTGCCGGGGCTCATACATGTGTTATTAAAAGACAATGATACAGTTGCACGTTTTACCATCCGTAAAAATATAGGCATACCGGATAAGAAAATTTTTTTAAACAAAGTGAGCAATGGCTACGACAGTAGTTCGACGGTAACCATTGCGGGTTCATCTGTGCCCAGGAATGTTCTTTTTGAGTACGAGATAAATGGTTTAATCGGGGAAGAACCTTTTGTTATTCGTTGCGCCGACAGAAACAGTTTAAAAGAGATTCGTTTGAATGATAAAGAAGTTGCGATAGCTAAAGGCATTTATTTACCCGAACGAATTGCAGTTTTTGATGCATCTTTAGATACAGAAAAGCTGAACCAGTTACTGATGATTGCTTTTTCCAAATTTTTACAATAACAAACAATATACCATGCGTATCATATCCTATAATGTTAACGGTATTCGTGCCGCGATGAAAAAGGGATTTACCGACTGGCTTTCCACCAATCCTGCCGATATTATTTGTCTACAGGAAACCAAAGCCACTAAAGATGATGCAGATGTGGCGGCCATTGAAAAACTCGGATACGACACTTTCTGGTTTTCTGCACAGAAAAAAGGATATAGTGGTGTGGCTATTTTTACCAGAATCAAACCCGATAATGTTTTATACGGAAATGGTATTGAACAAAGCGATTTTGAAGGCAGGGTAATACGTGCCGATTTTGGGGATATTACACTGATCAACGCCTATTTTCCATCGGGTACAAGTGGCGATGAAAGACAGACTTATAAATACCAGTGGCTGGATGAATTTTTCGACTACGTACAACAGCTTCGTAAAACACGGAAAAAACTGATCGTCACGGGCGATTACAATATCGCACATACCGAAATAGATATTCACGACCCTAAAGGCAATAAAAAATCGTCGGGTTTTTTACCGGAAGAAAGGGCATGGATGGACAAGTTTCTGTCCAATAAATGGACCGATACATTCAGGCACTTGAACCCTGAGGCTAAGGGAGCATATTCCTGGTGGAGCCAGCGATTCCCGTCGGTAAGATTACAGAATAAAGGCTGGCGTATTGATTATATCAGTATTACGGACACCCTGAACGACCGCCTTAAAGCTGCTGAAATCTATCCTGATATTAAACACAGCGATCATTGTCCTATTTATATGCAGTTATCCTGATTATGCCTAATAAATTTTACAAACATGTATATCTATAATGTTACCATTCAGCTTGCATGGTCTATTCATGACAATTGGGTGGAGTGGATGAAAACCAAGCATATACCTGAAGTAATGCAAACTGGCTGTTTTTCTGATTTCAGGTTTGTAAGGGTTTTGGAAGTAGATGAAACCGATGGGCCTACTTATGCTACGCAATACATGGCGGCAAACAGGGAGGATTATGATCGTTATATCAGCCAGTTTGCTGCAGCACTCCGGCAAGATGCATTTAATCAGTGGGGCGATCGGTTTGCTGGTTTTCGCTCACTCATGCAGGTTGTGAATTGAGTGTGGATAGTTTTGCAAATTCATTTTGGTAATGACAAAACTTCGCTATATTGCTCTGAAACCCGCTACGGGATTGATTTCCAGCGAATATCTTCTGAAAGTGTTGATAATAAAGGGTTTTAGCGAATTACACCGTTGAAACATCGTCCTTTCATTTTATCGCAATCCGCTGAAATCCTTTACGGGGCAGGGTTTTATGAGTTCACAAAATCAAGGTAAAGTTTGAAAAATATTTTGCTGTTTGCCAAAAGCGAATAAATTTGTTTCTCTTATTTAAACACATCTAAAAACACATCTATGAACAAAGCCGAATTAATCGCACAACTCGCAGAAGATGCAGGTATTACAAAAACGCAAGCTAACGCTGCGCTGGATTCTTTTGTTGATACTGTAACCAAAACCCTGAAAAAAGGCGACAAAGTTACCCTGGTAGGTTTCGGTACTTTCTCTGTATCTAAGCGTGCTGCTCGTACAGGTCGTAATCCTCAGACTGGCGAGACTATCAAAATCAAAGCTAAAAAAGTTGCCCGCTTCAAAGCTGGTAAAGAACTGAGCGCTAAGATCTAATCTGGGCGTAAAAAAGAATTGAACCCCGCTTTCGCGGGGTTTTTCTATTTTTGCCCCTCACTATTGTTCATTTAAAAATAACTGTACCATGGGTAGAGGCGATAAAAAAACCGCAAAAGGTAAAAGATTCAAGGGTTCATTTGGCAAAAGCCGCCCCGCTAACGCGAAAGCAACTGCTGTAAAAGCAAAGAAAGCTGCTGCGAAAGCATCATAGTCATGTCAGATGTCGGATCTCAGATGTAGGAAGTATAAACAAATCCGACATCTGAGATCTGACATCCTACATTGACTCGCCTACATTTTCTTCTTCGAGATTTCCTCCAGCGCAAATACCAGCTTATCCAAATCCTGGAGTTTGGTGTATACATGTGGTGTTACACGTACACAACTGATATTTTCCCATACAATTCCTACCGTATGTATTTTATAGGTATTGAATAATGCCTGGTCGAGTTGTGCGGGTGTCAGTCCATCGACCGATACACCACAAATAGCACAGGCATATTCGGGTTTGAAAGATGTATGAATTTTTACACCGGGTATTTCTTTCGCTTTGCCTGCCCAATAATTTTTAAGATACCGTATACGCTCCTCTTTTCGGCTGGCGCCGATGGCATTGTGAAAATTCAATGCTTCACCTATCCCCTGTTCTATCGGAAAGCTTCTGGTACCAATGGTTTCAAACTTTCTGATATCATTACTCCTGGGTTTATCATTACATACCAACGGCCATATTTTTTCAATTTTTTCTTTTTTGATCCATAACATGCCGCTTCCGATTGGGGCGCTTAAAAATTTGTGCAGGCTGGTACCAAAATAATCACATTCGAGATCAGGAATTTTAAAATCGAGCAGGCCAAAAGAGTGCGCCCCATCGACAATCACTTCAATACCTCTTTTGTGAGCCATCTGGGCGATCTTTTTCACCGGTAATATTTGTCCAATCCAGTTGATGATATGCGTGAGGTGTAAAATTTTCGTTTTCGGGGTAATGGCTTTTTCAAATGCTGCTACAATCGTATCATCGTTTTCTATGGGAAAATCGAAACTGATCTGTGTATATACAATACCTTCCCTTAATGCTCTTTGGCGCCAGGCCTGTATCATATTCGGATAATCCTGTTTGGTGCCAATCACTTCATCCCCGGCTTTCAGGTCTAAACCAAAGATCACCGTATTCAGCGCTTCGGTTGCATTTCTGTTTACTGCGATTTCCTCGGGTGAACAGCCAGCCAATGTAGCGAGTTTATACCTCAGTGGTTCACGGCCCTGGTCGAGAATACGCCACATATAATAGGAAGGACCTTCATTCGACATCCTGTTAAATCGTTCCACAGCTTCCTGAACAATCCTGGGCGCCGGACTCACACCCCCATTGTTGAGGTTAATCAAGCTCGGGTTAACCGTATAACCCTGTTGAATGACGCTCCAGTAATCTTCATCTGTGGCTATCTGATCAGGTGAAAGGGATGCTACCCTGTTATGCGCTGCTTCCCATTCAGCGGCATGCGCCTGTTGAAAAAGACTGTTTGCGGAAAATGCCCCTGCCAGCAATCCCATCCGCTGAAGAAACTGTCTGCGTTGTTGCATAAATAGAAGTTGAACAAGAAAGATAAGGAAAACAGAGGAACAGAGAAATAAGGAATGAGAAAGTGAAATATTCCCTTCCTGATTCCTTATTGCATGTTTCTTATTTCTCTGTTTTATACTCCTATCTTTGCATAAATTTCCGGGTATGAAGCAGGTATGCAAAATGATGATTTGTGCGGTTGTTTTACTGCTGATAAGCCAGTTGGCAGATGCTCAGTGTTCTATTTGTACAAAAACGGCTTCACAACTCGGCGAAGGGCCTGCCAAAGCATTGAATTCTGCCATCATTTACCTCGCAGGCGCACCACTGGCCATTATGGGTTATATTGGATGGAGGTGGTGGAAAAAGGAGAAGGAAGTAACCACTCACGAAAAAGAAACAAAGTAGTTATTCTCAAAGCAAGTCTTGATTAATAAAAATCAGGTTCTCATGTTGCATAGCAAAAGAGAAATGATACTTGGTAATGGCTTTAAAAATGGCATTACCAGCACCCTTTCGCATATGATCATGCACTTCTACGAAAATGGCTTTTGTCCTGGGTAACCAATATTCATACCCTTCTTCAAATACTTCTTTTTCGGAACCTTCAATATCCAGTTTTAAAATATCGATGGTTGACCAACCCTGTTCTTTCATGACCGATTCGATAGATACGGCTGGTATGGCTTCTGGATTTTCAGGGTAACTTTCTTCGACCATAAATGCATTATCATGATCACCTTTATTGATAATGACCAAGTGTGCATTTTTATTCCAGATACCGGCACATATTTTTTTAACCTGAGGGAACGTGGCTGTATTCTTTTCTACCATTGCAAAATTATTTTTGCTGGGCTCTATCGCTACAATTGAAGCGTTTGGGTAACGATGTGCAAAATAAGCAGCGGCTAGTCCTATATTAGCTCCGCCATCAAGTATGGTTTGTGGATGGAATGGCAAACTGATATTATACTGATCATCCAGGAATACCTGTTTGAATGTATACTTATCAGAAAAATTTTTTCTTAAATGAAAAGTAGTCTTATAACGGCCCGAATAAAAGCTGCCATATTTTTTAAACAGCAGGTGTATGTAAAACTTTAGTCCATCTGCAAGACCAAAAGCTTTGATCAGTGGTTTAAATCGGGATGCCATTCGATGTTGTTCAGTGATTAACAAAATAAACGCTATCTGCCGAAAGCAAAAAGAAAACTATGTTTCAGTTGTGATATAAAAGGCAGTTTTCTTTTTTTATACGAAAACAATATACTTCGGTGTTTCATCAGAAAAAAGAATAATCTCATGCTCCAGCCACGCTGTAACAACTGCTTCCAGTAATACTCCAGTTGCTGAAAAAATTTTACGTCACTCTGTTTCATGCCTTTCACAGTTGAAAACACTTCAAGGTGTTTTACGAGCATTTCTCTGAACTGTTTACGCAATGCTTTTTCAGATAATGACTGAATGGTTACGTTTTGATCGTGTGCGCGTTGGTAAACCAGTATTTCGGGCACAAATTGTACCGACCCGTTACACATGGCTACCATGGCCAGCCACCAGTCGTAATATACATTGACCGGTATTGGCAATGCTTTTGCCAGCAGCGACTTCCTGATAAGCATGGCATGCCCGCTGATGGTATTGAACATGGCTATGCATTTCGGATCATCCCCTTCCAGCTTTCGGTTTTTTTTATTCGGAACCGGGTTGGTTGGAATTTGCCCGGTAAAACGTACAGAATCACAATAAATCAACGGTACTTCTTCACGCCACTGCAGCAGCAGTTTTTCCAGTTTCTCCGGATGCCAGTAGTCATCCTGATCAGCAATAGCAATAATAGCAGCTTTAGTCAATAATAGCCCCTTTTCAAAATTGGCTGAAAAACCGAGGTTAACAGGGTTGCGATATAACCTGATACGTTCGTCTTTTTTTGCAAGTGCTTCAATTATGGCACAGGTATGATCGGAGGATGCATCGTCTACTACAATAAGCTCCTGTATGGGGTAGGTTTGTGCCAGTACAGACTGCACCTGCTCTTTAATAAAACGAGCCCCGTTATAACTACATAAAACAACTGAAATAGGCAGTGTCATGAACTCTTTTTATTTTTATCGCATCGCATGGCTGTAAATATAGAAAAACATAAGGGCAACACTCATCCTGACGCGGTATTTTCTATCATGATACCCAGTTGGAATAATTTAGCTTATTTACAATTGTGTATCAATAGTATCCGCAAACATTCTGCTTTTCTGCACGAAATCATTGTACATATCAATGAGGGGAGAGATGGTTCGCTGGAGTGGGTAAAATCGCAGCCAGATATCAGTTATTCTTACAGTACTGAAAATATTGGTGTTTGCTATGCCCTCAATAGTTGCAGAACACTGGCACAAACCGACTACTTGCTATATATGAATGACGATATGTATGTTTGTCCTGACTGGGATATGCCAATATTGAATGAAATAAAAAAAATTGGGCATAACTATTTTTTCCTCTCGTCTACTGCTATTGAAATAAAAGCACAGAGTAGTTGCTCTATTGAAAAAAGTTTTGGCAATTCGATTGATGCATTCAAGGAAGAAAAATTAATCAATGAATTTTCCACCATTCCGTTTCATGACTGGCAGGGTGCAACATGGCCTCCCAATGTGGTGCATAAAGATATCTGGGATCTGGCAGGTGGTTACAGTATTGAATTTAGTCCGGGCATGTATTCTGATCCCGATTTTTCCATGAAACTCTGGCAACTGGGTGTACGCTTATTCAAAGGGCTGGAGCAAAGCCGTGTTTATCATTTCGGATCTGTTTCAGTCAAAAGAGTAAAACGCAATAAGGGGTATTATACTTTTATTGGAAAATGGGGTATGACTTCAGGTACTTTATCAAAATACTATTTAAGAAGAGGAGATAAATTCGATGGCCCACTTGTTCAGCAGGATATCCCTTTAACAGTCCGCTTAAAAAATGTTTTCAAACGTTGCTGGAATGCGCTGGTACAGCACGGTTAAGCGTCTATCTTAAAGAACATTTTCACACAAAACAGTATCCGCATAAATGCCGATTTCTTTTTGTAAGCAAGGATAATATTTCTGTATTGAAGAAAAGTGATCATTCGTTTCCATCGGCTGGCGAGGTCATTTTTTTGATAGGTAACAGCAAGTATTTCGAATACCTGTTTTTGTTCTTTTAGCGTGGTCGGGCATTTTTCATATAGTAACTGCATTCTTTGTCTGGCTATTTTTATTCTTTCCTCAACAGATGGTTTTTGTTTTCTGGTTCCCTGTGTATTGGCACCGATGGCATTGGCTGTATGCTGCCTGTACTGAACCAGAGCCTCATTTACATAAGCAATGCCACCATTACAAGCCGCCACAAAACCAAGCCAGAAATCGTGTGTTACAATACCGGGGAAAGGTTTACAGTTTTCAACAAGCTCTTTTCTGAACAGCATGGTATGACCGGGCGCCCATGCGCCAATGGTATACATAAGACAGTTGCTGTACGTAAGCTGGTTTTTTATATCAGACATTTTCTTACCGGTTGAAGTTCCATTCTCATCAACTAGTATTGAATCGCTGTACACAGCAATACTGTTGCCCATATTTTTACATAAGGTTTCCAGTTTATGAGTCATCCAAATATCATCCTGGTCACTTAAAGCAATAAGTGAACAGGTTGCATGCAACATTCCTTTTTCAAAACTCCTGATATACCCGGTATTCTGTTCATTGATCAGCAATCGAATACGTGTATCATTTGCCATGTACGATTTCAGTATGGCGACTGTATTATCCGTCGAAGCATCGTCTACCACTATTATTTCGATGGGCTGGATGGTTTGCGCCAAAATACTTTCCAGTTGTGTTTCCAGGTATCGTTCGCCATTGTATGTGGCAATCACTACTGAAATATCAGGCTGAGCTAATAACATACAGCAGTGTTAAGGATTAATATAGGTTTGAACAAAACCAAAAAGATTAAAGTCTTTTTCTTTGCGCAATAGCGCAATTTTTTCCTTAAGTGTTTGCTTATTAAGGTCCTTCATTCTTTTTTGCTGAATCAGTTTCCAGGCTCTTTCTGTGAGCAGCCAGTCTTTCCTGTCTGAATGATGAATATTTGTATGATGCTGCTCAATGGCATTTGTCAATTCGGTTAATCCTGTTTTGGTTGTTGCTACTGTTTTAATAACCGGTATTTCTATTGCCGAATGTTGAAAAGCAGGGGCTAACATCATCCGTAAATTTTTTACAAATAAATCTGCTTCTGGTCTGTCGCTTTTGTTCACAACGAAGATATCTGCAATCTCCATCAGGCCTGCTTTCATGGTCTGCACTTCATCACCTGCTTCGGGTACTACTACTACCACTGTTGTGTCTGCAAGACCTGCTATTTCAATTTCACTTTGTCCAACCCCAACTGTTTCCACGATAATATGATCAAACCCAGCAGCCTGCATTACCGCTGTAATATCGATGATATGGGGATGTAAGCCCCCCAATGCACCACGGGTAGCCAGTGAACGGATAAATACATTGGGGTGATTGTACCATTCACTCATTCGTATCCTGTCACCCAGTACCGCCCCAAGATTGAACGGAGAAGATGGGTCTACGCAAAGCACGCCAATTTTTTTTCCCTTTGATACCCATTCGGCAATCAGCGCATCTACCAATGTGCTTTTACCTGCCCCTGGAGGGCCGGTAATACCCGTTACCGATGCATGCCCTGCTGGCAACTGTGACAGGAAATTCTCAAAGCCAGGCACTTCATTTTCAACGCATGAAATACTGCGAGCCAGTGCTCTTTGATCCTGTTTCTGTATACCTGTTAATAATTGCTGCCACATAATGCGATGCTAGGCGTAAATTTAATTCTTGTTCTTACAAAAGAAAGTAATTGAAGCGAGAGAATGACAGATTAACCATGATATCATGAAAAAAGTATGGTTCATTTCGGGTTTGTTTATTATTTCACTTGCAGGATTGCTGTGGAGCAGGGCTATTTTATCAATGTCGATGGGTGGATGGCTTATTTTTTCTCTTTTTCATTTTCGTAGCTGGGTTAATGGCTGGCGAAATAATCCTTTATTATTGTGGGGATTGGCACCCGTTATGCTAGGGTTGCTCGGTGTATGGCAGTCGCCGTGTGAAGGTGTGGGGTGGGATCATCTACTTACTTTGGCCACGTACCCGGTTGTAGCATTGAGCGTAGTAAGTATTGCATCAATAGACACTCGTTTATTCCGCACACTGAGTTATTGCTGGATCATTGCGGCATTAGTTTCCCTGTTATACCCATTGGGTTGGTACATATTGAATAGTACTGCTGCACATGAAAAATACAGCAGCGGTCAAACGCTTCCGGTTTTTATGGATAATGACCATGTTCGGTTTTCTATTTTTTTGTGCGCAGCAGCTTTACTTGCCTGGCTGAACAGACATTCACATAAATGGTTATTACCTGCCTGTATTTTTTTACTGATCAGCATTATCTTTTTAGCTGCCCGTACAGGCTGGATGATTGTTTTAGTGATGGGCTTTATTTTATCCATTTATACCGCCTTTAGTCAACAGGGTCTAAAAAAAGGGATTTTTATGATCGCCTGCTTACTTGTTATTTGTTTTATGGCCTGGTTTCTTTTCCCGACCGTACAACATAAAATAGGTTATAGCTTGTACGACTGGCATCAATACACGCCGGGAAAATATGATCCCACTCTATCAGACAATGCGCGATATGCCATCAATAAAGCCGCCTGGCATGCCATTCAATCAGGTGATCAGAATATTGGATGGGCCAATGTTCCAACAATACTTCAGGATCATTTCAAACAATTATTCCCGGCGTATACAACTGGTTTTGGCTGGCCATTCAATCAATGGTTATTCTGGTGGATGGGAAGCGGCTGGTGGGGTATGTTATTATATACCATCTGGTTATTATTCCCTGCCTACCTGGGTTTACGTCAAAAAAATATAGCAGCCGTTTGCTGGACCTTTGCTATTGCAGTTTCCTGCTTAGTAGAAACCAATCTTGGATATCAGTATGGGGTTTGGTTGCACTGCTGGATTGTAATTTGGCCCTTCCTTCGTCAGGGTGACAAACTATTATCCACTGTCAGGACTTGATATGTATAATCGTCACCCTGACGAAGGAAGGGTCAAATTATCTTATAGTTCCTGAAATCAAACAACCTTATTCCAGTACTTTTTTCGAAATAGTACAGTAGCTTATCTTTTAAGGAGAATTTCTTTTTTGTGATGTCCAGTTCTGTTTTCCAGTTTTGCCGGGCTATACGTTCATGCATGACAGCAGGATGGGTTCCGGTAAATTTTTGTAATGAATCAAATTCATCATAGTTCCAGAAATCAGGCGCTTTCATCATTTCTTCCAATGCCTGATCAGAATGCCAGAATTTGCTAAAGTTTTTCATTTTTTTCATCATCTGCTCCGGGCTTTTTACCCAACCATAGTGGTAAACATATGCATCTACAGGTTTTACTTTTAGTTGCTTTTTTCCTACCCTGAAACCCTGTGCGTCTTTATAAGAGGAGATTTTTTTATCGTTCCTGATGATCCTCACTTCATGATCATACCATTTGCGACTGTCGCCTATATAATCATAAGTGCCATAAAAATGAAGGTATTTGAATACAAGCCCCTGCACCCTTTTATCGTCTTTATACTGTAAACAGGCATCTCTGATGGTTTGGTGATATTGTTCATGAACGGCTTCATCACCCTGGATATAAAATGCCCAGTCGCTTTCAGGATCAATCAATTGAAAAGCTTTATTGGTTTCCACTGCCAGTACCGATCCGCCCGTTCTCAGGGAAGAGTCCCATACAGAATGATGAATTTTAATCTTGGGATCATTGATTGATTGCATTAACCCAAGCGTATCGTCATCAGAATCACCTATGAGTATAATCATTTCATCCACCACCGGAAGTATCGACCTGATGGCTTCAACGATGGGGTAATCGTTGATCACCGCATTTTTGATGATGGTAAACCCTGATATTTTCATCAGACAAAGTAAACATGAAAAAGCATAACAGGCAACCATTCCACTTTTCTATTGTTAATTTGTTCTCTGCTTTTATTTACTTCGTAGTTGTATTGTTATTTCTATGACCAATTTTATTCCGGTTTTTCCGTTAGGTATCGCAGTCTTCCCGGGTGAACATGTTAACCTGCACATTTTCGAACCCCGGTATAAACAACTCATCAATGATTCTTATGTTGCTAAGAAAGCATTAGGCATTCCCATTGTTTTAAACAATGCCGTTGCAGAGCTGGGCACCCTGGTACAGGTTACAGAGATTGTAGCTGTGCACCCAGATGGCAAAATGGATATCCGTATCCGCGGTGAAAAAATTTTCCGGGTACTTGAACTGGTAACATCCATCCCGGATAAATTATACAGTGGCGCCATTGTTCATTATCCTGATAACGATGAAAGGCAGCAACCACTGCTCCTACTGAAAGTTATTACAGGTATCCGCGAATTACACCAGCTCATTGGCGTTTCCAAAGATTTTAAAAAACCAGATCATAGTCTTTGCAGTTACGACCTGGCACATCATGCGGGACTTTCTTTAGAGGAAGAATATGAATTCCTGGGTCTGATGCATGAATTGCAAAGGCTCGAATACCTGAAAAGGCATCTTGCCAAAATACTTCCCGTTGCATCGGGTATAGAATCGCTGAAAGAAAAGATTCAACTGAATGGTCATTTCAGGGAACTGAAAGGCTTTAACTTTAATGTATAACCACAAGTATGCAAACCAGCTTATGTTTTGATTTTGGTAATACCCGTATGAAATGTGCCGTTTTTTCGGGACGCAACCTAAAAGAGGTAGTGGTACTGGATGATGACAGTGATGCCACGATTACGGATCTGCTCAATCAATATCAACCCGATAAATCGATTCTGTCTTCTGTGATCAGTCATAACCCGGACATGGAAGTGCTTCTGGCCAAAAAAACCATGTTCCATAAGCTGAGCCATACCAGCAAATTGCCTTTTACCACACCGGTAGGCAAGCCTGAAACCATTGGTGCCGACCGACTGGCCATTTGTGCAGCTTCGGTTGACCTGTTTCCCAACCAGCATAATCTGGCGATTGGCCTGGGTACCTGTATTACCTACAATTACATCAATAAGGCACATGAATTCCTGGGCGGTAGTATTTCTCCGGGTATGACTATGCGCTTCAGGGCTATGCATGAACAAACGGCTTTATTGCCCATGGTGGAACCCGATCATTACTTTCCACTAATCGGTTACGACACCAAAACCAACCTCCAAAGCGGGGTAATCATGGGAATGGCTAAGGAAATTGATGGAATTATCGACGCTTACGCCTTGAAATTCAATAACTTTAACGTGCTATTAACCGGGGGTGATATGGCTTTTTTTGTGCCACATCTAAAAAACAGGATATTTGCCGACCCTTACTTAATATTTAAAGGCCTGTATGCGATCTGTGAGTACAACACTAGTCAGACTTAGTCTGTGTTTTCTGGTTACCGGATTTACCCTGCTTAATGCTAACGCACAGGAAAATTCTCCATTTACCCGTTATGGCTTGGGCGATTTTTTTAATGGTAGTCATGCCATCAGTCGTGCCATGGGTGGTTTAGGTGTTGCCTATTCCGATGGAACCAATAATAATGTGGGACAGGCCATCAATTTCATGAATCCTGCCACTTATAGCAATTTCTTTATGGTATCGTATGATTTGGGGCTTACAATCGATACCAGAAACTTAAGAAGTGAAAATCCTTCCGGTAAATTCAGGTCCAATTATTTCTACCCTTCATATCTCGGCGTTGGTGTTCCTCTCAACAAGACAAAAGGATTGGGTATGGCATTTGGACTAAGACCATTAAGCCGCATCAGCTATTCGGTAGTAAACCGTGAAAGAGTGGCGGGTGATAGCCTTGCTACGATTTATGAAGGTTCGGGTGGATTGAATCAGGCTTATGTGGGGATTGGAAAAAAATGGAAAAACCTCAGTGTGGGTTTTAATACCGGCTACAATTTTGGCAGAAGAGAAATCGCGACTAAAAAGATTTTTATCAACGATTCTACTTTTTACTACCAGTCTAATTCATCTACCATTACTAATTTTAATGGCCTTTTCTTCAACCCAGGTTTTCAATATGAATTTTCTGTAGGCAAAAAAATAAATGAACAAACCAAAACAACCAGCAACTATCTGGTACGTTTGGGAGGTTCTGCCACACTTTCACAAAGCCTGTCTGCATCACAGGATCAGAAAAGAGAAACCTATACTGAGTCGCAAGCGGGTGATATTACTATTGACAGCGTATCATTTGTAAATGATATAAAAGGCAATATACAGATGCCTTCTACTTATGCTGCAGGTATTACTTTTCATAAAACAGCAAGCAATAACCGGGGTACTTTTGAAATGTGGTCAATTGGCGCAGAGTATACCGCTACACAATGGAGTAAGTATCGCTTTTATAACCAGGCAGACCAGGTGGTTAACAGTTGGCAGTTGAAAGTTGGCGCACAGCTTTGTCCTGACCCATTAACCGGACGCAGCTATTGGAGTAATGTAAACTATCGTGTTGGGGCTTTTATTGGAAAAGATTATGTAGATGTGGATGGCAATGGTTTAAAAAATGTAGGTTTCTCCATTGGTGCAGGTTTACCTATTAGAAAATGGAACAACTATGATCGCCAGTTTACTATTTTGAATACCGCATTACAGTTTGGCAAAAGAGGTTCTGGCGTAAACAATATCACAGAAAGTTATGTGCAGTTTACACTGGGTATCAGTTTAACGGATGTTTGGTTCCAAAAACGCAGGTATGATTAAACCTTCTTTACCCATAAAAAATATATTGGCAGCCTGTTTAGTGGGCTGCTTTTTTATGTGGGGTTGTGAGAATGATGTAAATGATGTAAAAGAACTTGGCAGAAGGGCACCGGGTATTGAAGAGGGAAAAAGTATTGAGAGTTATATCAGCCAGAATGGTCGCATAACCGCCAAACTCACGGCTCCTTTGCTCTTACGCTATCAGGGCGACAGCCTGCGTAAGGCAGAATTTCCCAACACACTTCATGTTGATTTTTTTGATTCTTCCATGCGCGTTGAGAGTCAGTTATTTGCTAAATATGGCCGTTATCTTCAAAATGAGAGTAAGGTTTTTTTGAGAGACAGTGTGATCATTTTCAATACCAAGGGTGATACTTTATATAGTAATGAACTGATCTGGGACCAGTCTTTAGGACAATTCTACACCAATACCCCAGTTACACTGGTTCAAAACTATCCTTATAAACAAAAAGGGCGTTATGCCAAGGGTTTGCGCTCTAACCAGGACCTTACAGATATCACTTTCTTTGATATCCTTCCCGGCAGTTTTGCCATCCTGCCAGATAGCACCTTAAACCAGTAAAAGACTTATCAAAAAAAATAATATTTAAAGGCAACGATTTTCATTCTGCAGGTGTCAGCACACCAACCCCCTCACTGTTTACGCGAAACAGGTATTCTTCTTCTATATATGCCCATAAAACCAATATTTTTATGCATATAAGCAAGCAATTTATCTATGTAGCAGTTGCCATGATAGGCTTTACAGCCTGTACAATTGCCAAACAGTCGGCACATGTTATCGTTAACAATGAAAGTAATGAACAGATTTCCATGCAATTGGTCATCAGCGACCAGGAAAATGGGAAAACAAAAGAAGAGATCCGCTATTCATTAAAACCAGGGTTACAGCATGTGCCTGTTCGTAGGTTTCCCAAAGGTTCTTATGCTATTCAAGTAAATGCCAATAATGGTACCATCTGTAAAAAGTATCCACTTGCGTTGGACACCGATCGATGGATCATGGTTACTTATATGCAGGATGACTCACTCAGGTTGCAGAAAAAATATGGTTACATAGATACCAGTGAACTCAAAAAAATCAATGGCAAATATGCAGGTCTTAATCTGTATGTAGAGAACAGGAGGCCACCGAATTTGTAATATCCCTGATCAACTTAAGCCGCAGATTCGCAGATTCATTAACCTAATCTGCGAATCTGCGGCTTTATCACTCTATCTATGGCCTGTCAACTAAATTTTACGCCCTTCAATCGAAATAATTAAATAAATTCATAGCTCCATTGCTTATCCAACCAATAACCAACTGATTGCTATGAAAAAGAAAGACCTGAACAAGAAACAGGAAACAAATTTCAACGACGATTCCAGAAGAAAATTTCTCCGGAACAGTATGACGGCCCTTGCAGGGTTTTATATTGTACCCCGCCATGTATTGGGCCGCGGTTATGTTGCACCAAGTGATAAACTTCGTGTTGCAGGTATAGGTGCAGGCGGAAAAGGCGAAAGTGATTTGTATAGTTTCTTCATGAGTGGTAAAGCCGATATTGCCTTTTTATGTGATGTTGATTCTCGTCAGTCAGCCAAAAGCCGTGAGCGTTATCCCAAGGCAAAAGTGTATGAAGATTACCGCGAAATGCTGGATAAGGAACATAAGAATATTGATGCCGTATCTGTATCTACACCCGATCATATGCATGCCGTTCAGGCCATGGCTGCTATGCAATTGGGCAAACACGTATATGTCCAAAAACCACTTTCACACGATATTTATGAGGCCCGTGTAATGACAGAAGCAGCCCATCGTTATAAAGTAGTTACGCAGATGGGTAACCAGGGTGCTTCCGGTGATGGTGTACGCCAACTGGTCGACTGGTACAATGCCGGTCTGATTGGAGATGTTCATACCGTTTATTGTTACACCGATCGCCCGGTTTGGCCTCAAGGTATTCAATGGTCAAAAAATGCATTACCGGTTCCGAAAGAATTAAACTGGGATTTATGGCTGGGTACCGCCCCTTATAAAGATTATGTAGACAATCTTGTTCCTTTTAACTGGCGTGGCTGGTGGGATTATGGTACCGGTGCCCTCGGCGATATGGCTTGTCATATAATGGCACCTGCATTTGCCGTATTGGGTCTTGGTTATCCTGCTTCTGCTGAATGCAGCGTTGCCAAGCGTTACGAAAGAAACTGGAATGCCGTTTATGCACCGGAATGTGGTCCACTGGCTTCACATATCATCCTCAAGTTTAAAGGACAGAATGGTAAACCCGATCTTACCATGCATTGGATGGATGGAGGTATTCAACCAGAACGTCCGGAAGAACTGGGTCCGAATGAAATGATGGGCGATGGTGGTAATGGAACCATTTTCATTGGTACAAAAGGAAAGATGATGTGTGGTACTTATGGTGCCATTCCAAACCTGTTACCAACCAGTCGTACCAAAACAACACAGGTTCCACAAAGCATTAAACGTGTTCCGAATGGCGATAATGGTCACTATGCCGCATGGGTAGAAGCTGCTATTGCCGGTTATGGTTCCGAAGCAGCTAAAACACTCAGCTCTAATTTCGATGTGGCAGGCCCGCTTACAGAAAGTGTACTGATGGGTAACCTCGCCATCCGTAGCTATGATTTACAGAAGAAAATGGATGGTGGACGTATTACTTACCCCGGTAGAAATATCAGGCTGGTATGGGATGGCCCGAACATGAAAATCACCAATTTCGACGAAGCCAACCAGTTTGTAAAACGCCAGTACAGAGAAGGCTGGAGCCTGGGCGTGTGAGAACAGAAAAATAATGAACAGCAGAATGTCGAATGATAAAGTATAAGAATCCTTACTTCATCATTCGACATTCTGCTGTTCGATATTCAATATTGCCTTCGGCTAGATCTGAAACTTCCCCATATACCCTGCATTCGCCTGTGCACTTTCCATGGGATTGGTGCCGGTAAACGCTTCCTGTTCTATGATAAAGTTTTTCAACCCGTATTTAGAGCCTTCACCTAAAATTGATTTGAAATCAATAGAACCTTTACCAATCTGGCATGATTCATTGCCTTTTGCTGTTTTGGTAAGGTCTTTTACATGACATAACCTGAAACGGTTCGGATATTTTTTAAACCATGCTTTCGGATCTTCACCAGCTGCCACTACCCAGTAAATATCCATTTCAAAATCTACCAGGTTTTTATCTGTTCCTTCCATCATTACAACCTGTGGTACCTGTCCATCCAGTACTTTGAATGAATAATCGTGGTTATGATAGGCAAAACGTATTCCGTTCTTTTTGGCTATTTCTCCCGACTTATTGAATTCATCATTGAATCTTTTGAAATCATCGATCGATTTTTGGGGTCCTTTCCATGGGCAGATCAGGTACGACATACCTATCTCGGCTGCTTCTGCCGACTTGCGTTCAAACTCAACGGTATTGTTGCAGTGTGATGATATGATTTTCATCCCCAGGTCGTCCATCAGTTTTTTGAACTCGGTATTTTTCATACCCCAGAAAAAACCTTTGGGGCCTTCAAAGCTTTCTATTTGTTTATAACCATAGGAAGCTAGTTTGGTAAGCGTATCTTTTGCATCTGCAAACATGGCTTCTTTCACCGTCCATAACTGTATACCAAATGAACCAATTGGCTTATACGCCAGCTCATCCAGAACAGATGATTTACCGGCTAAAGGAAGTGACAATGCCGCTGCAGCAAATCCAGTATTCCGAAGAAAATCTCTACGATTGATTGACATGGTTAATGAGATTAAAGATTTAAAAAGAAAAATTCAAAAGTAAAAAGTCAAAATTCAAAAAATATACCGGGCTGGTAAATGACCCGCCCTTATTTTGAATTTTGACTTTTACATTTTTACTTTATTACCCCCAGGCTTTATCACCTTTATTATAAGGGATACAACCTTCGTATTTTCCTGGCACAGCTACATAACGCAGCGCTTTGGTAGCTCCTACTTCTGATGTAAAGAAGCCGAACAAGGTAAGTTCTTTGAACATCCTGAAATAATGGTTAGGGTCTTCCGCTTTTTTATTCTTCTGGTATTCCTTCGCTTCTTTGTCTATATCGACCAACAAAGCATGTCTTTGTTCCGGAGTACTTTCAAGGAAGTTCTTATTGTTTTTCTTTTTACTTGCCTCATCCAGTTTTTTGAAACCTTCTTTGAAGATTACCTGGTCTTTGGCTTCGTAACAATCCTTTACATATACCGACATAAATTCACCCACTTTGGCTTCTTTGGCACCGGGTGTGCTGGTGGCTGGTAAAATGGTTTCTCCTACTTCATTCAGGAAACTGACTTCCTCAGGAGAAAAACTGATACCACTATCTGTACCACTGGTTTTACAACCTGTAAGAAAAGCGGTAGAACCGATGATTGTTCCCCCAAGCAGCAATGCCACGCTGGAAAGGGCTTCTCTTCTATTCATGGTGATGTGTTTTGAGTGTTCGTGAATGGTGAATGTTGAATGGTGAATCGTGGTTCTTATTGACCATTCACCATTGACTATTCACCTTCTCTTATAAATTTTGTTTTTTCAATTCAGTCACAGCATGGTCTGCTGCGCGGGCAGTAAAGGCCATGTAAGTAAGTGATGGGTTTACGCAAGCTGATGAAGTCATAAATGCGCCATCGGTAATGTACACGTTGGGTGCATCCCAAACCTGGTTGAACTTATTCACCACTGATGTTTTTGGATCATGACCCATACGTGCTGTACCCATTTCATGAATACCACGACCGAGGAAGCCATTACCCTCATACCCATTTACATCTTTTACACCTGCGTTGGTGAGTATTTCAATGGCGTCCTTCTGCATGTCTTTTCTCATTTTGATTTCGTTCTCTTTCAGTTCGCAATCAAACGACAATACAGGCAGCCCCCATTTATCTTTTACATTTTTATCAAGGGTGATTTTGTTGTTGTGATCTGGCAATACTTCACCAAAACCCATCATACCAAAGGTCCACCCACCTGGTTCTGTGAGCGCATCTTTAAAATCAGCTCCAATACTCAATTCTGCCACATCACGTCCCCATCCCTGGCGTGAGGCACTTCCCTGGTAACCAAAACCGCGTAAATAATCTCGCTTATCGCCATTGATATTCTGGAAACGTGGTATGTAGATACCATTGGCACGGCGACCGAAATAGTATTTATCTTCATAACCTTCCACACGGCCTCCTGCACCTACGCCTAAATGGTGATCCATGATATTATGACCCAGTTCTCCGCTGCTGCTACCCAAACCATCGGGCCATACATCGGTTGCAGAGTTCATCAGTATCCATGAAGTATTCAAAGCAGAAGCATTCAGGAATACAATCTTGGCATTGTAAGTATATGTTTTGTTGGTTTCCGCGTCGATGATTTCTACACCGGTTGCACGTTTTTTATCCTTATCGTACAGTACCCTTGTTACAATAGACCATGGACGTAAGGTGAGGTTACCCGTTTTCATAGCCGCAGGTAAAGTGGAAGACTGTGTACTGAAATAAGCACCAAACGGACATCCCAGCCAGCATTTGTTCCGGTACTGGCAATTGGTACGCCCTTCATGTTCCTGTGTAAGGTTGGCTACACGACCAATAATCATGTGGCGCTGGTTCTTATAGTATTCTTTGATGCGTTTTGCCAGATCTTTCTCCACGCAGTTAAGCTCCATCGGTGGCAGAAAATCGCTGTCTGGCAGATGTGGTAATCCTTCTTTACTACCACTGATACCCGCAAATCTTTCAACATACGTGTACCATTTTTCAATGTCTTTATAACGTACCGGCCAGTCAACAGCAACACCATCTTTTGCATTGGCTTCAAAATCAAGATCACTCCAGCGGTAGCTTTGTCTGCCCCACATCAATGAACGACCGCCTACATGATAACCACGGAACCAGTCGAAACGTTTTACTTCCGTGTAAGGGCTTTCTTTTTCATTTACCCAATAATCAAGGTTGGTTTCATTGAGGGGATAATCGCGTTTCAGCACCGGATAATCGTTGATCATCTGTTGGGTTCTTCTGCCGCGATGGGGATAATCCCATGCTTCTTTGTTGGCGTTCACATAGTCTTTAATGTGTTCAATGTTTCGCCCACGTTCGAGCAGGAGCACTTTAAGCCCCTTTTCGGTAAGCTCTTTGGCGGCCCATCCGCCACTGATTCCCGAGCCTACAACGATTGCATCATAATTTTGATCGGCCATGGTCTGTTTGTTTATGATTGTTTGTGGTTTGAATGTTTAGCTGCTTATGGTTCATAGCTAGTTGCTAATATCTTATAACAATAAGCTATTAGCAACTAGCTATTAGCTTCTTACACATCACATATCTGAATCGCTTTCCGAAGCGACGCTAATTTGTCAGTACCTATCGGAATAAATTCTTGTGCTACATATTGTTTAAATCCAGTTTCTACAATGGCTTTCATAATGGCAGGATAATAGAGTTCCTGCGACTCGTCTATTTCATGACGACCCGGAACACCTGCTGTATGATAATGCCCGAAATACTGGTGATCTTTTTTAATGGTTCTGATGATATCTCCCTCATTGATCTGCATATGGTATATATCGTACAACAGTTTGAAATTGGGTGAACCCAGTCTTTTACACAGTTCAACACCCCAGGCAGAACTATCGCACATATAGTCTTTATGATCTACTTTACTGTTAAAGAGTTCCATCTGAATCACCACCCCTTTTTTTTCTGCCAGCGACATGATCTGTTTCAGTCCTTCCACACAGTTTTTTAAACCGGCTTCTTCGTCCATACCATTCCTGTTACCACTAAAACAGATAAGATTGGTATAACCTGCTTTTGATACCAGCTCTATATGATCCGTATAATTTTTTATAAGCGTTGAATGGTATTGCGGGTCGTTCCAGCCTTTAACCAGACCGATTTCCGCACCATTACACATGGTAGAAATAAGGTTATGCTTTTTTAATGTACCCCAGTCTTTAGGACCCACCAGGTCTATTCCCACCAAACCCATTTGTTTCACAATACCACAAAGTTCATCTAGGGGTATATAGTCGTAACACCAGCGACAAACGGAATGATTGATATTTCCCTTTAATGCCATAGGAGATGTGTTGGTTGATTGATCAGGTGTAAAAGAGGAGATACCGGTTCCGGTAGCCAGTAGTGCCGATCCTGCCAACAATTGTTTGATCGTTTTTCTTCTGTTTGAATCTGTTGCCATATTGATGGGTTCGCAGGTTTTAAATGTAAGCATTAATGTTTAACCAACGTTTGCCTAAGCAGCATTTGCTTTGTTTTTATTACGCATATATAATAACAGTGCAGCAAAAGCTACGGACAATATGATGGGTATAATCATGGTTGTATTCAGTATTTCCGGGCCAGCCAGTTTTTTTGCTTCTCCCAGTACAGTAGCCATTTCTGTTCCTGCTGCGGCATTGGAATAATCGGCAAGATTAGCGCCTGCGGGAAGTTTTGTTACCAGAAGGCTGTCATAATAATCACTCATGAAAATCATATAAACAGAAACAGCAAACATACCCGCACCACCCATCAGGTTTAGTCCAACCGCACCTGTTTTTGGCAGGTTTTCTGATACAAAGCCCAGCATCGTAGGCCAGAAATAACAAACACCCATACCAAATACAATGGCCCCAACAAAAAGCATGTTACCGGTGGTATGCCCCATCAGGTATAAACCCACTGCAGATAAAATAGCAGATATCAACAACACGCCTGCCGGAGAAAAACGATGTACCACAGGTTCTGCAAATGCACGACCCAAGACCATGATACCTGTTTCTATAGTCAGTAAGAGGATGGCATTATCAGAAACATTTTTGAGCAGTACATCAATCCACTGACCAGTAAAGAGTTCTGTAATAGCCGTACCAAACATGAGTATAATCATAAAAATAAACAAAGGATTCAGCAGCGATTTATACATGTCTGCTGTTGATACCCCACTTGCTACTCTCTCTGTAACCGGAAAGCTGAGTTTACTGAACAGGTATCCATAGATGATAGTAGGGATAAGCATTAATCCAACCTGAACCTGCCAGCCAATACCCGCTTTATCAAGGAAATAAACAATCAGTGTACCAATTACAATTCCGCCGGGGAACCATAAATGGAAATGGTTGAGTTTGGTTGTTTTATTATCAGAATAGATCGTAGCTACCAATGGATTACAAGCTGCTTCCACTGTTCCATTAGCGATACCTACACAAAGGGTTGATATAAAAAGCGTCCAGTAACCACCTGCAAAAATGGTGAGTGCAATACCGGCTAAATGAAAAAGGAAGGCAATGATGAGTAGTTTTTTCATTCCAATCACATCCACCACAAAACCACCAATCACTACAGCAAGCGGGAAACCCCAGAAAGCGGTAGCGGCAATGGTTCCTAACTGAGCGGCATTTAATTCAAATTCTACACCGAGACGTCCTAAAATACCTGCACGAATACCAAATGAGAGAGAAGTGACCAATAATGCCAGGCAACTGGCAACAAACAATTGTTTGCGTTGGGGAGTGGCTTGCATATCGTTTTAAGTTGTTGGTTGAAATAAGCCATTAAATGTAATTTTTTATTTTTAAACAACCTTCGAAAAAATTCCCATACAACAGGTGTAAATCTGTCAATACGAACAGTTGTTCATTTTATCATTTCAGGTTTTCAAGCATCAAAATTTCTCTGGCTTCCATTTTTTTAATAACCTTACATCCCTGAAATCATTTCAGTAATAACCTGAACCAATAAAATAAAATCACATGAACCGAAAACTCAGGATGGGTATGGTGGGTGGGGGTAAAGATGCATTCATCGGCGCCATTCACCGACTGGCAGCCAATATGGATGGTTTGATTGAAGTATGTTGTGGCGCATTGAGCATTAACCCCGATATCGCAAAAGACTCAGGCCGCTCACTGTTTCTTCCCGAAGACAGGATTTACCTGAACTATGAAGAAATGATTACAAAGGAAAGCCAGTTACCCGCCGATAAGCGTATGGATTTTGTAACCATCGTTACCCCCAATTTTGCGCACTTTGCACCGGCCATGATGGCTCTGGATCATGGGTTTCATGTGGTCATAGAAAAACCAATTGCTTTTACCCTCGATGAAGCCCGACAGCTTCACCAGAAAGTTCAGGAAACAGGATTAACCCTTTGTTTAACGCATACCTATTCGGGATACCCGATGGTTAAACAGGCCCGTGCCATGGTGGCAGCAGGTGTATTGGGTAAGATCAGGAAAGTATGGGTGGAATATCCGCAGGGATGGCTGAGCAAATTATCTGAAAGAGAAGGTAATGCACAGGCCGCCTGGAGAACAGACCCCAAAAAATCGGGTAAAGCCGGTGCCATGGGCGATATCGGAACACATGCCGCTCATTTGGCAGAATATATTACCGGAGCAGAAATCACCCATTTATGTGCCGATCTGAATGCCCTCGTTGAAGGCAGGTTACTCGATGACGATGGTAATGTATTACTCCGCATGAGTAATGGGGCACGTGGTGTACTGATGGCATCACAGGTAGCAGCAGGTGAGGAAAATGCACTCAAGATTCGTGTATATGGAGAAAAAGGCGGGTTAGAATGGGCGCAACATGAACCCAATACTTTACTGGTAAAATGGCTCGATCAGCCAACACAGATTTTACGTGCCGGTGGTAATTACGGCGACAGACTTAGTTCTTTTGCCACACATAATTGCAGAACACCGGGCGGACACCCCGAAGGATACCTGGAAGCATTTGCCAATATCTACCGCAATTTCGCTTTAACATTATCTGCCCGCATCGACGGTACTACACCAACTGCAGAAATGCTCGACTTCCCCGATACCAATGACGGTTTGAGGGGAATGGCATTTATTGATAATGTGGTAGCTTCTGCAGCATCAGATGTAAAGTGGACGGAATATAAAATATAAGTGAGTAGTGAGTAGTCAGCAGTGAGTAAGGCAGAATGTAACTCACTATTGACTACTCACTACTCACTATTTGATTACTCACGAATCATAAAAATTTTTGCAACATGACCACCATCAAAGGTCCCGGTATTTTTCTTGCACAATTCATGGGAGATGCTGCGCCATTTAATTCGTTGGAAAGTATTTGTAAATGGGCTGCCTCACTGGGGTTTACCGGTGTTCAAATACCAACATGGGATGCCCGTTGTATTGATCTGAAAAAAGCGGCGGAAAGTAAAACCTACGCCGATGAAATAAAAGGCATCGTAGAAGCCGCAGGTTTACAAATCACTGAACTGTCTACACATTTGCAGGGACAGCTTGTAGCAGTACATCCAGCCTATGATGTAATGTTTGATGGATTTGCCCCAGAAAATGTAAGAGGCAATGCCAAAGCCCGCACAGCATGGGCCGTTCAGCAATTAGCATATGCAGCTAAAGCATCCGCCAATCTCGGATTGAATGCACACGCCACATTCAGTGGTGCATTGTTATGGCATACCGTGTATCCATGGCCGCAAAGACCGGCCGGACTGGTAGAAACAGGTTTCACAGAACTCGCCAACAGGTGGAAACCGATATTGGATGTGTTTGATGCCAATGGTGTAGACCTTTGTTATGAAATACATCCCGGTGAAGACCTGCATGATGGTATCAGTTATGAAATGTTTCTGGAGAAAGTCAACAACCATCCGCGTGCCTGTTTATTATTCGATCCATCGCATTTTGTTTTGCAGTGCCTCGATTACCTCAGTTATATTGACCATTACCACGAACGTATCCGCATGTTTCATGTAAAAGATGCTGAGTTTAATCCAAGTGGCAAACAGGGTGTTTATGGAGGTTATCAAAGCTGGATCAACCGTGCAGGACGTTTCCGTTCACTGGGCGACGGGCAGGTTGATTTTGGTGCCATCTTCAGTAAACTCGCAGCGTATAATTACAAAGGCTGGGCGGTGATGGAATGGGAATGTGCCATTAAACATCCGGAAGTAGGTGCAGCAGAAGGTGCACCATTTATTAAAAAACATATCATCAAAGTCACCGACAAAGCATTTGATGATTTCGCCGGAACCGGTTCAGATGAAAATTTCAATCGTCGTATTCTGGGAATCAATGAATAACTTAGCGTCATTCGTGAATGGTGAATCGTGAATAATTTATTTGACATTCACGATTCACCATTCACGAATCATCCAAACCACCAAAACAATAAAACCGTGAAAAAGTACCTAGTATCCCTTTCCCTGCTGGCCCTGATGGCAGCATGCGGAGGTAGTGAAGAAAAAAAAGACACCGCAGCAGCACCCGCTGCAACTACTGCATCTGATGACCTCAGCAGCAATCCTGATTATACAAAAGGATTGGAGTTGATTGGCAAATCAGACTGTCTCACCTGTCATAAAGTAGGTGACAAACTCATTGGACCATCTTATAAAGAAGTAGCAGAAAAATATGAGAATACAGAAGAGAATGTAACAATGCTGGCAGGAAAGATTATCAAAGGTGGACAGGGTGTTTGGGGTTCTATTCCTATGACTGCACACCCTGCTATTACAGAAGATGATGCCAAAGCCATGGTAAAATATATTTTCCTTTTAAAGAAATAAAGATGTTGCAAAACTGGTTAACCTCAGCACTTTTAGGTGTACTTGTATTGAGTAATACTGTACCGGAAACAAGTTCAACGGTATCCATTAAAAATACGCCGCAAAAACGTGGCTGGATTGCTTTGTTTGATGGTAAAACAACCAAAGGTTGGACGACCTATGGCAAAGACACATTGGGCAGTTGCTGGAAAGTAGAAGACGGTACCTTACACCTGGATGCATCTGATAAAACAGGTCGTGGTGATATTATTCATGAGCTGGAACTCGAAAATTTTCACCTGAAGCTGGATTGGAAAATCGCGAAAAATGGTAACAGTGGTGTTATTTTCTGGGCACAGAATGATCCATCCAAATACAAATATGTTTGGTATACCGGTCCTGAAATGCAGGTATTGGATAATGATGGTCATGCAGATGCAAAAATTAATAAACATCGGGCTGGCAATTTGTATGACCTGGTAGCCAGCAAAGAAGGTCTTACCAAACCTGTTGGCGAATGGAATACCGCTGAGATCATCAGCAATCGTGGTAAACTGGAGTTTAAACTCAATGGAGCATCCATTCTTGCCACTACTTATGGTGATGAGCAATGGAACCAACTGATTGCCGGAAGTAAATTCAAATCAATGCCCGCATTCGGTAAAAACTTCAAAGGTCATATTGCCTTACAGGATCACGGTGATCATGTCTGGTACAGGAATATTGTGGTGAAGAAACTGTAGTGCGGAGGAAAGCTTCAGGTTACAAGCTGCAAGCCACAAGAATCAGGGATTTAGATTTTTACTAAGCCGCTTCTTTCACGAAGCGGCTTTATATTTTAGTGCATTCGCCTGTTGCTACATAATCGGGTTGACAGATAAAATACCCAGGCGGGTGTTGTAAGAATTTGAGAATAATGATATATTTATACACCCTTCCCCCCATAAAACTGAATCTCACATTTTATTCATGTTAAACAATGATTTATGAATGCTTATGCAAATAAATCAGGGGCTCAAACACCAAAAACAGCATCTACGCAGGAAGAGTCTGAAAAAAAGAACCAGGCCATAGCTGCTACAGATAATCGACAAACAGCCAAACAACAAAACAAGTTGCAAGGCTTAGCCAATCGTAGTGCACAAGTGGCTCAATTACATGCTTATCAATTAATGACGCGCCGCGTTGTGCAGAAAAAAGGCATCAACTATGAAGCAGGTACAGGAGAAGACTGGCATGTACACAAAGATCATGTAAAGTATGATGGTGATAATAGTTCCAGAATCAATTTTGCTGGCAGATCAAAAACACAGATTAAAAAAGCCATGCAGGAATACCATGATACCTTAGGTCATAGCAAGGAGCGTCAAACCACTTTTATCGCTTGCAGAAGATGGATCAGTAAATATTTATAACATCCCCACCGGATTAAAATCCGGCGCAGGGTTTAATAAAAGCCCTTTTCACTTTTCTCTTTTCACTTTTCATGTCTCTCCTTTCACGTCTCATATTTTCTCTCTACATTAGCCCATGCCCACCACCGATCCACGCATAGATGCATACATTAATAAAGCTGAGGTTTTTGCCAGACCCATACTGCTGCACATTCGCAAACTGGTTCACAAAGCCTGCCCGGATATTACTGAAACCATGAAATGGAGTTTCCCGCATTTTGAATACAAGGGTGTGGTTTGCAGTATGGCATCTTTCAAACAACATTGTGCTTTCGGTTTTTGGAAAGCATCTATCATGAAGGATCCCAATAAAATTTTACAGATAAAAGACAGGGGTGCCATGGGTCATTTTGATCGGATTACCAGTATTAAAGATCTTCCTTCAGATAAAATCATGATGGCCTATATAAAAGAAGCCGTGGCACTCAACGAAGCCGGCATCAAATTACCATCCAAACCCAAGGCTGATCCTAAAACACTGGATATTCCGGCTTATATTACCACCGCACTGAAGAAAAATAAAAAAGCAAAAAGCGTTTTCGAAGCCTTTCCTTACTCGCATAAAAAAGAATATGTGGAATGGATTACCGAAGCCAAAACAGAACCCACACGGGCAAAACGCATCGCCAGCATGTTAGAATGGCTGGAAGAAGGAAAAGACAGGAACTGGAAATACAGGTAGATGGCAGATGTCTGATCGCAGATGTGGGATTTTATGTTTGATTTGCTGATCTTTGATTTTTCTATCTCATTTTTTGATTTTTGACTTCTATGCTCCCCGAAACACACGAATATTACATGCAACAGGCATTGAAAGAAGCGCAACTGGCTTTTGATGCAGATGAAGTGCCTGTAGGAGCTGTTGTGGTGATGAATAATAAGATTATTTCCCGCGGACATAACCAGGTTGAATTATTAAACGATTCCACTGCACATGCAGAAATACTTGCACTAACTTCTGCCTACAGTAGCCTAGGAGCCAAATACCTGCCCGATGCCACACTTTATGTAACACTTGAACCCTGTTTAATGTGTTGCGGCGCTTTATACTGGGGCAAAATTGGTTGTATTGTATTCGGTGCAAGTGATGAAAAGAATGGCTTCAGAAAACATATCAGGGAAAAACAATCTCCTTTTCACCCCAAAACAGAGATCATCAGCGGCATTTTACAGGATGAATGTGCCTGGCTGATGAAGAATTTTTTTCAGCAGAAACGCTGAGTGGTAAGCTGCAAGCCGCAAGCTACAAGCTTCAAGCAATGGGTTATTTCAACTTGTAGCTTGTAGCTTGCGGCTTGCAGCTTACGTCCCTGTACTTTCTTTCGATTTAAGAAACAATTCATCTCCATTCAACCGAAGCGTAGTAAATTTGTTGACTACACTTTAATCATTTAAAAATATACTTATGGCATTTACATTAGCACCCTTACCCTATGCACATGATGCATTAGAACCACATATTGATACTACTACCATGCAGATTCACCATGGTAAACACCACCAGGCTTATGTAGATAACCTGAACAAAGCCATTGCAGGAACAGAACACGAAGGCAAAAACCTCGAACAACTGGTTGCTGCAGCAGGGTCTATCAGTCCGGCTGTTCGTAACAACGGTGGCGGCCACTGGAACCACACATTTTTCTGGGAAAGCCTGGCACCCAATGCAGGTGGCGCTCCAACCGGAGCATTGGCCGATGCCATTAACAGCGCCTTTGGTTCTTTTGATGTATTCAAAGAAAAATTTGCCAATGCAGGCATGACCCGTTTCGGTAGTGGCTGGGCTTGGTTGATTGTAAAAGATGGCAAACTGGAAGTTAGTTCCACCCCTAACCAGGATAACCCTTTAATGGATGTAGCCGATGTAAAAGGAACACCAATACTGGGTGCCGATGTTTGGGAACATGCATACTACCTCAAATACCAAAATCGCCGTGCAGATTACCTGGCCGCTTTCTGGAATGTGGTAAACTGGAATAAAGTAGCGGAACGTTTTGGCGCATAAACCGCAAGCTATAAGCAACAAGCGACAAGCTGCAAGCCACAAGTGAAAACATCCTTTCTTGTAGCTTGCAGCTTGTCGCTTGTTGCTTATATTTACTTATAAACCTTACTTATGAAACTCATTCTCTCTTGTTTAACCACTATTCTCCTGCTCGCATCCTGCTCTTCAGATCAGAAGAGAGTGGTGGTATTTAGTAAAGGTTCTGTTGAGGTAAATACCGATACCAAAACCATTAAAGCATCTGATGGTACAGGACATGAAGACAAAACCGTTAATTTTTCAGGAAAGAATGTAGAGCTCACACTCAATACGCCTTCAGGTGAAGCAAAAGTTACGCTTACCGAAAGTGGTTACTATATCGTGAATGTAAAAAACGATACCATCATCGGTAGCCAGGTAAATTACACCGACCCACAACTCAGCAACCAGGTAATTACCCAGGAAGCCTTACGCTTTAAGATCGATTCATTACACAATCTGGTGAACAATAAAAATGTAGGTAAGGCTAATCGTAATTTTTATATCCTGCCCAATTCAGCGGCTCATATCACCGATAATTTCGATGCCATCATTGTAGGCCCATTTCATAAGATGCGTTCTGCAGAAAGTAAAAACGGAAAAGCTCCTGAAGTATATCGTTTCTACAGCATCAAAGAAATCCGCGAAACCATTGACAGACTGGAAGGGATGACGGGAGGGAAGAAAACAGAAGAATAAGGAACAGAGGAATGTCGAATGTCCAACTACTTCTTAATTGGACATTCGACATTCCTCTGTTTCTCATGGTACCGGATCATATCCATGCCCGCCGCCTGGTCTGCATTTACTGATGCGTTTGATGGCCAGCCATCCTCCCCTGAATAATCCATGTTTTTGTAAAGCTGTTACTGCATACTCCGAACAGGTAGGTGTGAACCTGCATTTGGGACCCATCGCCGGTGAAATCACGTATTGATAAAAACGAATCAACAGTATGAATGGGAAGCTGAGTATTTGTAACAGGAATTTCATGTATACTGAATAGTGAGTAGTGTTATATGGCAGGTGGGAATTTGGTTTGAAGTTTTGCCAGACAGTCTTTCATTTTTTCTCTTATCACCTCAAATGCCGGCATTTCTTTGTCAATGTAAAGAAAGAAAACAGCTATCTGTTTTTGCTGCTCCGTAAGATGCTGGAAAAGGTTTTGTTTTTCTAACCGGTAAGCTTCTCTTAATAATCTTTTGATCCTGTTTCGCTGAACAGCTTTCTTGAAATGTCTGGCACTTACACCTACACCCGCTTTTACACTTTCTTTTTGTGAAGCATCTGTTTCTATAAAAAATACCTTCACAGGAAATACCGAAAAACTTTTTCCGGAAGCAAAAATGGCTTCAAGTTGTGTTCTGCTTTTGAGCTTTTCCTTTTTGTTGTAACTAAATGGTTTCATGAACAGACACTAAACTAAAAAAGTCCCGCGTAAAGCGGGACTTTATATTTTTCTTCATCCTCGTTACGCCAATGGCGGGCGAGGTGGAAATGGTTTATTTTAATCCTTTCTCGCTGGAAACAGTCAGTTTCTTGCGACCTTTCGCTCTGCGGCTGGCCAATACTTTACGACCGTTGGCAGTTTGCATACGCTTGCGGAAACCGTGAACGGTTTTACGGCGGCGTTTATGCGGTTGAAATGTACGTTTCATAATTACGTTTTTTTAGCTAACCCAATAATCTTGTTTCATTTCATTACGGCAGTCACCATACTGCTGTCTGTGAAAGGACGGCAAAACTAAGGAAAAGCAACGAAAAATATCGAAAAAAACCGTTTTGATTTTTTAAATGATTGATTATCAGCATAAAAATGGCTTATACGGAAAGTTCTACATGTTCAGAAGACACCGGTTCCCCAAAAAATATACTGGCATGATTATCAAAATCTGTCACAGCATCCGTGGTATAAAACCTGCGTTGACCCTGTTGACTGATCATATCTGCTATGGCTGGATGTCGTTCAAGGTAATCTTTCAGACTCCGGGCAACAATGTCTCCCTGCGATAAGATGGTGGTTCCTGCCGGTGCAAATGTTTTGATTTTATCCATCAGCAACGGATAATGGGTGCAGGCCAGCAAAAGCGTATCGATGTCTGCAGAACGGTTGAACAACTGCTGCAGGTGCTGGCGGATAAAATAATCTGCTCCCGGTTTATCGTATTCGTTGTTTTCGACCAATGGCACCCACATGGGACATGCTTCCTGGTATACTTTAAGAGAAGGATAGAATTTGGCTATTTCGATGGGGTAGCTTTCGCTCAATACTGTTCCTGCAGTACCTAACACTCCTACCGAGCCGGTTTTACTATACTCACCAATTACTTCAGTGGTAGGTCTTATTACACCCAATACCCTTTTTTTCGGATCAATACCCGGAAGGTCGTTTTGCTGGATGGTTCTCAGGGCTTTGGCAGATGCAGTATTACAGGCCAATATAACCAGCTCGCAGCCTTGTTCAAAAAACCATTTTACGCACTGCAGGGTGTATTGGTAAACTGTATCAAAGGAACGTGGCCCATAGGGTGCACGCGCATTATCTCCGAGATAGAGATAATCGTATTGAGGCAATGTCTTTACAATTTCTTTTAAAACCGTAAGTCCGCCATAACCGCTGTCAAAAACCCCGATGGGTTTTGTTGTTATCATTCACCAAAGTTAATGCATCTATTGCGTGGGTTTTTCAAGTTCTGCTTTCGGTTTTTAGTTTCATTTAATGCATTTTTCTGGTTTTATTTATCCGTATCATAACAAAAAAGTCCCGCTAGTTAGCGGGACTTGTATATCATTTTCTGTGTTGCCGAATTAATTCTTTTTAGGTGCTGGTGTTGCGGGTTTTGTTCCCGTACCAGGTATTGTACCTCCTGCTGCTTTCCAGGCATCTATCCATTGCTGTGGCAATTCCATTTTAAGCTTGATTGCCGTACGGATGGTCAGGTTATCGAGGATGCTCAGGGTTGGATCAACATATGGCGAGATCGCTTCTGCTTTTAAAACAAGTGTGTATTTGTTTTCTGCAACAACCTGTTGTAAGGCAGCCATCATCTGCTGGCGATAAGGCATCAACAAACGATCCATTTTATCCTGCTGCATTTCCTGGGAATATTGCTGCCAGTTAGCAATCTTATAATATAATTTGTTCAGCTCGCTGATGGCCATTTCCCTTGCTTTAGCAGGCATGGTGGCAGAATCTTTTTTGAAGAGACTGTCTCTGCGCTGGTATTCAACCACAGAATATTGGTATTCTACATTCAATGAATCTCTTACGTAAGAATTCATCAGCGTATCAACCTTTTCGATACCGGGAAAAAGACTCAACAGGGTTTGCTCATCGAAATAACCGATCTTAACCTGAGATTGAGCATTGTTGGAGAACAGTAAGCTGGCCGCTACAGTCACACACACAAGTAATAATTTCTTCATTGTAGAGAGGGTTTGTGAAAATTTGGTTTTAGTTCTTGTTCTTTATTTAATCCCCAGTTCTTTCAGGATATCATCGCTTTTATCCAGTTTGGGGTCGGCAAATATAACGGTAATTCCTTCACTTTTATCGAGTACAAAATCGTAAGAACGGGCCAGGGCCATTTTCTGAACAGCATTGTACACCCTGTCTTGTACCGGCTTTATAAGACGCTGGCGCTCTTTAAAAAGGTCGCCCTCATAGCCAAAACGTTTTTTCTGAAGGTCGCGGATCTCCTTTTCCCTAACAAAAAGTTCATCTTCCCGTTTCTTTCTCAATGCTTCAGTCAGCATAAACTGTTCAGCTTCATAGTTCTTATACATTTTATCGAGCTGCACCTGTTTATCATCAATTTCTTTTTGCCATTGCTCACCTACCTGCTGTAGTTTTTTATCGGCATCACGATATTCCGGAATACGTTCCAGGATATACTTTGTGTCGATGATGGCATAACGCTGTTGTGCTTGTGTTCCGAAGGCCGTACATACCAATACCAGTGCAATGAGTAAGGTTTTTTTCATAAACTTTTTTTTAGGGTTCAGGTTTATTCAGGTTCAAAGCCCAGCATAAAGGTAAACCTTGCTGCATCTTTCATTGAACCATTTGGTGAAAACCTATCCAATCCTATGCCATAATCAAATCCGAGTAGTCCAAACATAGGCAGGAAGAAGCGCATACCCAGTCCAACAGACCTGCGGAGCTTGAATGGATTATAATCTTTGATATTGAACCAGCCATTCGCAGCCTCATAGAATGCAAGCCCATAAATGGTACTGCTTGGATTCAGGCTCAATGGATACCTGAGCTCCATGGTGTATTTGTTAAAAATTGTAAAATATTGCCTGGCACTCTGCTGATCGGGGTTCACTTTAGGGTTTGAGTTATCATAAACAGGATAACCACGGTGTGCAATGATATCATAACCCAATAATGCAAACTGGTTACTCAAGCCCGCATCACCGACCTGAAAACGTTCAAATGGTGAAATCTGCAGGTTCTTATTAAACTTACCCAGGAAACCAAATTTTGCCGATGCCCGCAATACAAATTGTTTATTCCTGTCTTCACCATGTGGTCGACCCAACGGAACAAACCATTCCCCATTAAAACGCCATTTATGGTATTCTACCCAACGATAGGGATTGGTGGCAGTAACTATATTTTTATTGATCAGCGAGTAAGGTGGTGTAATCGCAAGACTCAGCATAAAGTTGGAACCCGAACGTGGGAACAATGGCTGATCTACAGATGAACGCTGTAATGCTATCCTGAAGTTGAAGTTGTGTACATTACCATTGTCAAACCCGGGCAGGTTAATAGGATCGATGGCATAATTACTCAGTTTATACCTGGTAAAGTTTAAACCCAGTGACAGGGAGAAAAAGTCATCCGGCCATTTTAATTGTTTGGCCAGACTTACGGTAGCTCCGGTAGTAGATATAAAACTTTTGTTTGAATAGCTAGGATCGAACAGACCTGTGTTTGGATCAAATGTTTGTCCGAAACGGGTATTATAAATACTGAAAGTAAGTGCATTTCTTTTCTTACCACCTAACCAGGGTTCGGTGAACGAGAAGTTATACGACCGGAATGCTTTACCATTACTCTGCACACGTAAACTCAGTTTTTGCCCATCCCCCATTGGCAATGGATCCCATGCAGATTTTTTCCAGATATTTCTGATGGAGAAGTTATTGAATGACACACCCAATGTTCCGGTCAGACCAATCATACCACCCCACCCTGCACTCAGTTCTAACTGGTCACTTGATTTTTCTTCCACACTGTAGTTAATATCTACTGTTCCATCTTCCGGATTGGGAATAGGGTTGATACCGATTTTTTCCTGGTTGAAATAGTTCAACTGAGCTATCTCACGCTGTGAACGTATCAGGTCGGTACGACTGAATTTTTCACCCGGAATGGTTCTCAGTTCACGACGTATTACGTGTTCCTTTGTTCTGTCGTTACCGCTGATGCGGATATTTTTAATAGTGGCCTGCGGACCTTCAATAATCCTGATTTCAAAATCGATGGTATCATTGTACACCGCCGTTTCTACAGGATCCGTTCGGAAAAACAGATAACCATCATCCTGGTAGATGCCACTGATATCGCCTCCATCCGGTGAAGCCGATTTCCCTAATTTTTTATTGAGTACATCGAGGTTATAAATATCCCCTTTCCGGATACCCAATATAGCAGTAAGGATAGAATCAGAATATTTGGTATTACCTCTCCAGCTAATATTACCAAAATAGTAACGACGGCCTTCGTTTACTTTCAGATCGATATTCAGGTTTCCGGCTTTATTAAAGTAAACAGTATCTTTTTCAATTACCGCATCACGATAACCCAGAGAGTTATAATAAGACAGAAGACTTTCTTTGTCTTCACTGAATTTTACCCGATCGAATTTTGCAGATGACAATTTAAAACGTGCATATGGATCGAGTACTTTTTTGGTTTTGCTGAGTGTAAGGAATCCTCTTTCTTTCAGGTATTGTTCAAAACCGTAGCGTTTTACGGTTACAATCTGACCACTATCAAAAGTCGGATTAAGTGTTAACCTTGATTTCTCTTTGGTGCCCTTTAGCTGTTTTTTCAGTTTTGTAGCTTCTACTGTATTACCTCCAAAGTTGATATTATTGATTTTTACTTTAGCACCTTTATTCACCACAAATTCAAGAATCAATGTATTGTCAAAAGTAGTATCAACTCTTTCATCAATTCTTACAGATGCATTTTGATATCCTTTTTCACCGTAGAATTTTTTGATGGCTTCAATCGCAGAAATTTTCATGTTTTCTGTGATCACTCGATTACGTACAAGACCGGTTTTTCCTGTAAGGTCTTCAGATTCTCCTTTACGCACCCCTTTAAAAACAAAGTTTGATAACCTCGGGCGTTCTGTTACGGCTATTTCAATTTCAATTTCTTTGTCAACCAGTTTGGTGATGAAAATCTCTACATCACTAAAATATTTTTCATTCCAAAGTTTAGTAATGGCTTTTGAAAACGCATCACCACCCGGAATAGTAATTTCATCCCCTACATTAATATTAGCAATAGAGATCAGAAGGTTCTCATCGAAGAACTTATTTCCTGTAACCTTTACAGCCGATACTTTGTATTTTTTGGGTGTTCGCTGGTTAAAAATATTGAGGAGCTCTGCATCCACAGATGTGATAACGGTATCCTTACTAGTCGTTTGTGAATAAGCAAGGTTACTTACCAGTGATGATACTAAAGCCAACACGAAAAATTTGTACACTTTCTGCATCCGGATTCTGTTTGTTCTTCAACTGGCTGGTCTCTTGTTACAGCAGTCTCTGCAATGGTTTTGGGTTATCTAAGCGGGGCAAATTAACGGGAATTATTAAAAGTCTTTGTTAAATCAACCACCTTATTTTAGTATTAGAAGGGATTTAAGACTTTTATCATGCCACTGTGGTTTCATTCTGTACCTGCTGACCTGTTTTTCCAAACCTGCGTTCCCTCATCTGGAAATCGAGAATGGCCTCATATAAATGCTCTTTTCTGAAATCAGGCCAGCGTGTATTGGTAAAATAGAGTTCGGCATATGCCAGTTGATATAAAAGAAAATTACTGATTCTGTATTCCCCACTGGTACGTATCATCAGTTCAGGGTCGGGTAACTGACTGGTCGACAGGTATTGCTGCAGGGTATCCTGGTTAATAGTTTCGGGATCAATCTTTCCGGCTTTCACATCTATTCCTATCTGTTTTACGGCATTCACCAACTCCCAGCGGCTGCTGTAACTCAATGCCATCACAAGGTTCAGTCCGGTATTGGTTGATGTCATCTCTAACGCCTCATTCAGTTCATTACGGGCAAATTCAGGCAACATCTGCATATCGCCGATCACATGTAAGCGAATATTGTTCTTGTTTAAAGTAGGTACTTCCTTGCGGATGGTATCTACCAGCAGTGCCATCAGTCCTTCCACTTCCTGCACGGGGCGGTCCCAGTTTTCGGTGCTGAAAGCATAAAGTGTGAGATAACCGATACCCAGTTCGGCACAGCCTTCTACGATATTACGTACACTTTCTACGCCATGAAAATGGCCGTATAACCTTTCCTGGCCTTTTTCTTCTGCCCAACGGCCATTACCATCCATGATAATGGCAATATGTTTGGGCAGGCGGTCTTTATCAATTTGTGCAATCAGTGCTGACTCCATGGTCGTTCCGGACGGTATTAAGGCTGCGAAATTAACAAAATCAACGGGTTGGAGGGATTTAATTGGTGGAAATATAGCCCTTTCCCCCTTTTACAGCCTAAAAAATGTTTAACGGGTGGTAGCAGTAGGACATTTATACGATTGCAGGCTGAAAGATACCCCTACTTTAAAAGTGGCAAAAGCGTCTTTTTGAGGGCTATTGCCCCGCTGACGGCCTTTGATACCAATAGAACTGCCTGTTTCATAACTTCTGTCTTGTAGCAGGAAGGCAGGTGAGGGAGATCCGTCCGGTAAGGGAGGGAAAGCGTCCGGTGCATATAAGCCGCTTACATCGTCGAGGTAATCGGTATTGGTAAAGCGATAAGTCAGCTCACCAAATACATTCATCTGCTCATTGAGCGCATATTTAAAGCCTACAGTAAAAGGAATACTGATAGCAATAGGATTGTATGGCTTTAAGTCAGGATACAGGGAACTGCCCTGCCCCTCTGTGCCTAATGGACGAAGCTGTACTTTTTCTCCATTCAGATAAGCATAGGGGTCGTGTGAGAAAACGCCCAAACCAATCCCTACGTAGGGTGTATAATGATACCCTTTAAAACCAGGCTGAAAACGAAAGAAATTGAAATCACCGGCAACCGAAAGTTCCCATACATTGCTGTTGAAACTCAGGTTACGTCTGCGTTGCGATGCATTGTCGCTATATACATCCGAATACCCCAGCATGGCATAATCAGCCGATACCCTTACACCAATATAGTTGCTGATCTGTTTACGAAAAAACAATCCTGCGGCTATCTTAGGGCGGTTTACTTTGATATTGGGATTGAGGTCACCAAAATAATGAGCGGCCCCCACAGAAATACCTATTTCACCCTGGTGAACAAAGCTTTCCATAAGCTGTGCATTTGCTTCATGCAAACCCAGGAATAATGCTGCGGTAACAATTGCTTTTTTAAACATAGAACTATCGGGTGCTTACATCCCTGTAAAATAGCATCAAAAAATGTTACTATAAAAGTTAATTTCTCTCTATTTCAATGAAAGATATTACTACAAAGAGCCGGCCAAATCACCGAAATCGACTCAGAATTCTTAAAATATCCCTTCTTCTTACTGTAAAGATCGATAAACCACAGTTAATGATGCCTGAACCTGAACAGTAAATTTGGCTGATAGTCGTGAGCGCTGAGCCATAAGTTTGTTTATAAGGTTTAGGAGGTAGATCAGCGAATAGTTTAGTATTCACAAATCGACTCGCAGCTCGTAGCACAAGGCTCAGCGCTTTTAAACCTTCCTCCGGCTATCAGTTTCTTTTATCTAGTCCCCAGGTAAGTTTACTGCGTAATGTAGACAGAAAACTGTTTTCATTCAGTCTTACCAGGTTTACCGTGAATTTTTCCCTTCGCACCGCTAATTGTACTGTTTTATCAACTATTTCTCTTCTTGCATCAAGGGCGCAGATAAACTGATCGGCCCTTCCTTCTACTTCAAAGGAGATCACGTTATTATCAGGTACAATAATGGGTCGAACATTCAGGTTATGAGGTGCCACAGGCGTAATTACAAAACTGGCCGATTCAGGAAAAAGGATGGGGCCGTTACAACTCAGATTATATCCACTGGAACCGGTTGGCGTAGAAACGATCAGGCCATCGGCCCAATAACTGTTCAGGAATTCGCCATTCAGGTAAGTATGAATTTTAATCATGGGTGAAATATCCCGTTTATGAATGGCAAATTCATTCAGTGCAAATGGCGCATCGCCAAATAGTGGCTGGTTGGAATCGAGATGAATAAGGGTTCTTTTATCTACAACAAAAGTCCGGTTGATTAATGCATCAACAGCACTGCCCAGTTCTTCCGGACTGATGCTGGCCAGGAAACCCAGCCTGCCAAAATTAATACCCAAGATAGGGATGCCGGTATCACGAACCAGTGTAACTGCATCGAGTATGGTGCCGTCACCTCCAAGGCTAATCAGGCAGTCTATTTCATCATTCAAATCAGCCGAACTATAAAAAGGTATCATTTTTTCGGCCTGGGGCAAAGGCACCTGCATGGCTGCAATCAAGGGCTGATAAATATATACCTGGGTTTCATAACGTGCGAGTTCTTCCAGCAATACCAATAAAGGATTGCCCATATCGGCATCAAGCCCGCGGCTATAAATGGCAATTTTCATGTCTTATTCATTTAAACTGAAGCATATCTCATCCTCTTTTCACACGCGCATGATAAGCCCGCTATACCAGTTTTAAAAATCGTTCCTGCTCTGTAAATATAAGCCATTGCGGCCCAGTTGATTAAAGCTGTATTCAATTTTAAACACAAAGTCATAAATGGAAACAATATCAAGCCCAAGTCCCCAGGTACGCAAGAGTTTATTGTTCAGCGTATTGGACGGAAGTGGATTCGTGTGATACCCATAACCCAGGTCGCCATATGCTTTTAAAAAGAACCGGATGGGAATTTTATCATGTGTTTTACTGGGGAATGGGTTACGGAGAATAAACCCGAATATTTTTTTGTGTATGCTGGTTTTTATTATACCTGCTGCTACACCATCAACTACATTATATTCCAGCCCCCGCATCTGGTTAAAACCATAACCAATCAATCGCTGATTAAAATAAACATTATTAAAAGGTAATTTTAAAATACCAAGCCCTTCCATATGCAAAAAACTATTTTTTGAAAGAGGCTTTGCATATACTGCTCTTGCACTGGTAAGCCACAAATTGGTGTTTTTATTAATCCCCCGCTTATACAAACTGGCTTCCAGTTGGAAGCCTTTTGAAGGGTATGGAATATAATCAACATTGTAGTACTTGTACTGGTAATTAAAATCTACATATTCAAACCGTGAAGTACCTCCGGGGAAATAACCGGGATTGAGTTTCAGAATGGTATCTGCCAACTGCTCATTGTTATATGCGATCCGCAGATAATGCCTGTTACGAACATCGGGGCGATAGGAGTAGGTAAAATCTGCCCGGGTAAATTTTCTCACGATATAATCCTGCCGGCTAAATAACTGTTTATTATCTCCTGTTGCATAATTCAGCTCTTTCTGTGTGGCACGTATGAAACCAATATTGAACCCCTGTTTCAGTTTTTTATCGAAGAAAGGTCTGTCATACCTAACTGTAAACTGCTGTGTATATCCATTGATGAACCAGATATCCAAGTTATCATTTCGTCCGCTCACATTATTTTGTATAAACTTCAATCCATAATTTACCCGGTCAAGACTGCGCTTCTGTTCTACCCACCACTGGTTAAAATTCCGGTCTACCAGTCTGAAATATGGAAGCGGGAAAAAATACCAACGTTCTTTTACATCCACATTAATCACCAGCACATTTCCTTTTTTGGCAGCCACATAAACATTTACATCTACAAAAAGCAGGGTATTCATTACCTGCTGTTTGGCCAGTGTCAATATTTTTTCCAAGTCGCCGGCAGAAAGCCTGTCACCTTTTTTAAAGGGCACTTCCCGCAGTATGATGTATTCTTTGGTTTTTTTATTACCATTCACTTTCACGTCTCCAACCAGTTGATAGATACTTTTTGAGGCAACCAGTTCTGAAAGACTTTTTTCAGTTGAAACTGCAGAATCCTGATCCTGCGCCAATAGCGAACCGGATAGTAGTAATAAGCAATAAAAGAAAAATAACCTCATGCGCTTCCCCGGTTGTTACAATCAGAATTTGTAAAAATAGGGGAATCACTTCTTAGAGTTTGTTTAAAATTATGTTCATTATAGGTATAGCTATGAGCTGTGAGCCTTGGGCTGTGAGAGTAAGGGTCTTTTATTCCTCGGTTATACAAATGGCTGGTCAATGGAGGGCGCCGGCTGAGAGAACCATGTAGGGCCGCTTTCTGTCATGTATACGCAGTCTTCATGACGTACCCCGAATTCACCAACAATTGAAATATTCGGCTCTATACTAAAACACATGCCTGCCTGTAACAACAATTGATTTCCTTTTACCATATTACCCCATTCATGTCCATCCATACCGATACCATGTCCGGTGCGGTGTGGCAAACCCGGTAACTGGTAACCGGGTCCAAAACCGGCATCTGTAATTACTTTACGTGCTGCAGCATCTACCTTTTCACAAGGCACACCAATCTGCGCAGCTTTATACCCTGCAGTTTGTGCAGCTTTCTCCAGATTCCATATTTCCTGCTGGCGAGGGGTGGGTGCTGCTCCGAATACAATGGTTCTGCTGATATCGGACGAATAACCTTCTACTCTGCAGCCACAATCCATCAATACTATATCTCCTTTTTTCAGTTTTTGCGGTTGTGTACTGCCATGCGGAAAAGCGGAAGCTTCCGCAAAATTCACCATGGCGAAATCGCTGCTGCCGCCAAATTTGTTTTGTGCTTCCGTAACGATCTCTGAAAATTCTTTGGGCGACATGCCTTCACGTAAACTACTGATACCAATTTTCATGGCCGCAATGGTTATATCTGTTGCTTTCTGCATCAGCGCAATTTCAGCAGGCGATTTAATGATCCTGCATGGAATTGTAACAGGATCTCCACTCACAAAACTGAACTGGGGTGCCAGTTTACGAATTCCATCCATGATAAAAAAGCGAATTGATTCTTCCACTGCCAATGCGCCGCCTGTAATGCCTGCTGATCCTAGTGATTGTATGATTAACTGATAGGGGCTTTCATCTTCCTGCCATGCGTGAACCTGTTTGCCAATTCTAATGAGTTCGCGCAAACGGTTCTCTTCAAAGCCGGGACATATATAAAACACTTCTCCGGCTGCCGGAATAACTGCTACCATTGTTCTTTCGCTTCTACCCCAACGGATACCAGTAAAATAAACCATGGCTGTGCCCGCATCAAGTATCAAGGCCTTCATATTATTTTCTACGAGTAGCTGCTGTGCTTTTTTTATCCTCGACTGTCGCTCCTCCAATGTGATGGGCTGCACATCCTTAGTCATGGGCAACAAGTTATCCAACAGCTTAGCTGGATCTTCATTGCCGGATGATGCTGTTGAACAGGCATTTAAACCGACTACAGCCCCTGTACCGGCTGTGACAACAGACAGGTTGATAAAAGCTCTTCTTTTCATAATAAGGTGATTGGAGAAATCAAGTTAGCAGAAGATAAGTAATACTTTGTGCAGGATATTGATCGAAGATTATTAAATCTTACCCTAATGAAAAGAGATGTAAGGCTGGTGAATTTACATGTTCAGATAGGACAGCAAATGATTGTAATTTTCCTTTAATTCATTGGCGTACTGTTCTTCACCAAAATAGTACCGTACAATATAATCGTAACGCTGGAAAGTGGCTACAATATCTGACACTTCAATTTTATTGATCTTGATGGTTACAATAACCAGACCTGTATCGCTTTCCGGGTAAGTGTTTAACTGGGTAATATAAGCATCATTGGTTTCTACCAGCCGGCTGATTTCGCCAAAAGAAAAATGTCTTTTATCTGTTTCAAGTACGATCACACCACCTTTTTCATCATTCCCTAAAAAATGCGATACAAGCGTAAATAAAGATTTAGCAGGAATAATACCCTGTAACTCCTGGTGTTCATTGATAACGGGTAACATGGTTAACTCATTTTCTGCCACTTGTTTTACAGCTACAAGAAAATGTTCTTCCCCTTTTACAAAGATTTTTTTGAGCGCTTGTTCAAGCGATGCCAGCAGGCTGTCTTCATCGGCATCAAGCAGGTCATCTTTTTCAACAACGCCGGCAAATTTTTCTTCGCTGAGTACAGGCAGGTGTAGCAGGTCGTAATCTTCCATTAACTGGAGGGCAAAAGAAACCTTATCAAAAAGATTAACGGCAGGGAAACCAGTGTTGATCAACTGCGATGCTAGCATAACAAATCCTCCTCTTACTAAATATACGCTTCAATGCTTACTAAGGTTGCGGGGCAACACTTAATTTATTCAAAAAACCATCCAGTATCTCGTTAAACTCATGTGGTACTTCCATCATGGGCGCATGACCACATTTATCTACAAAATGTAATTCGCTGTTAGGAATTAACCGATTGAATTCCTTACCCACAAATGGTGGTGTAATGGTATCATTATTACCCCAGATGAGTAAAGTGGGTTGTTTAATCTGGTTCAGTTCTTCTCCCAGGTTATTTCGAATGGCACTTTTTGCCAGTGCAATAATTTTAATGACTTTAATACGGTTGTTGGTAATTTCAAACACTTCATCTACCAGTTCTTTGGTAGCGGTATTGGGATCATAAAAAGTAAGCTGTGTTTTCTTTTTGATGTATTCATAGTCACCACGTTTGGGATAACTATCACCCATACCATTCTCAAACAAACCACTGCTTCCGGTAAGAATTAATGATTTGATCTTTTCGGGATGCTTTAGAATATGTACCAGTGCCACATGACCCCCCAATGAATTTCCCAGTAAATGAATACCTGTATAACCACGTGCTTCAATAAATTTCTGTACGTGTTTTTCCAATCCACCAACTGAAGTGTGAAAAATATCGAGGTCAAACAGTGGTAACATGGGTACCACTACTTTGTATCTGTGTCTGAAATGTTCAATCAGATCCCTGAAATTACTCAGTGCCCCGAATAACCCATGCAGCAATAACAAAGGCTCTCCTTCTCCCTCTTCGATGAACTTAAATTTATCCTGATGTTTAATCTCGTAATTCATTAGGTTAGTTTCTTATGCAAGCAATATGACCGGTACAAATAAAAGAAAAACCATTTACAAATACAGTAACGTTTAAACAGGGTGTCAGATTGTTTTCCTTCTTCGCTAAAATACTGATTTAACGGCAAAAACGAATGTTTAAATACTTGCAGATATCAATGTGCCGCATTCTGTGTCTTGCCTACACTTTCAAAAAAGCCGGTCAGGCTTTCGAACATATCGCTAAATAAAGGAATAAGTTTACCGATTCCATCAATTGTTTTGGGTCCCCAGGGCTGTATAAAGCCATATATTTTGGATGTAGCAATGCTATTTTGATCGATCAGATGGAGTTTTTCAGCAAAAAACAACAATACACTTAAAACAAGCATATACAATACTGCATATAATACAATGCCTGCCAGTTTATTCAACCACCCCAACATCACCAGTTCTGCCATTTTTTGCAAGGCACTTGCACCCAGCCTTACCAATATCACTACTGCAATCATTACCAACGCAAACGATATAAAAGGCAACCATGATTGCGATACCGATGTATGTTCACCCAACTGCTTCGCTACATATACCGACAATTTCATGGCAGCAGCCAATCCAACAATAATGGCCAGCAATGAAAACACCGCCACAATTAATCCATTACGGTAACCCTTGAAAAGAGCGATAACCATACAGATGATGAAGAGGATGTCGATAAGCATAGTATGTCAATGAGGAATGGTGAATGGTCAATGGAGAATATATTTCATTATTGACCATTCACCATTCAGGTTTTAGCTCCCTGCTAATAATTCCTTTACCACCGCCGAAATAGCTTTTCCATCGGCTTGTCCGGCGAGTTGCTTACTGGCTGTACCCATTACTTTGCCCATATCCTGTGGGCCTGTAGCACCAACAGTAGCAATAATTTCAGCCACCATCTTTTTGAGTTCTGCTGCATCTAATTGTTTAGGCAGAAATTTTTCGATGACAGCAATTTCTTCCTGTTCTTTCTGTGCCAGATCAGTACGGTTTTGCTGCTGGAATATTTCGAGTGAATCTTTTCTTTGTTTCACCAGTTTCTGCAGAAGCTTCAGTTCACCATCTTCCGAAATCTGTCCATTGGCGCCAGGTTCTGTTTTGGCTTTGATGATTTCTGCTTTGATGGCACGAAGACCGCGCAATAATGCTTCATCTTTCGACTTCATGGCTTCTTTCATACCCGCCATTACTTTTTCTTCTAAGCTCATATCGGTAAGTTTTATTGATTTTCTTTTAGCTGGCTATCACGGAATTTTTTGTAAAAGTCTTTGGCAAATTTTTTCATATCCTCTACCAACTCTGTTTGCTGGGTGGCACGCATATAAGTATCTGCCATACCCATCAGGGTCTGGTAATAGAAATCTGCCATTTCATCTACCATCATGTCCTTGGTCCAGAGGTCGATACGCAGGGCCGATTTATCGGCTGCATCCCAAAAAGCCACCATCATAGCCCTGGCCTGTTGTGCCATGTCGGCAGTACTGTCTGTGGCCTTCCACTCAATATTCTGTGGCACTTTATGCTCATCTAAATGTACGTCGATGCTTATTGTTGACTGGTGCATAATTCTCAATATATAAATGAGGCGCAAAAATAGGATTAATCGGAGAGATATAAGCGCTATGACTTTACTATAGAGACAAAACAGCCTGTTGCAGCTCCTGATAAATGGCATCAGCAGTGGAATCCCAGCTAAACGATTGCGCTCTTTGCAAGCCCTTTTCAATAAATGCGTTACGGATGCCTTCGCTACGATACAATGCCAGCATTTCTTTACCAATTGCATCAGGGTTGGCCGGGTCTATCAGTAATGCCGCATCACCTGCTACTTCAGGCATGCTGCTGGTGTTGGAACAGATAACGGGTACACCCGTCTGCATGGCTTCTAGTATGGGTAGTCCAAATCCTTCGAACCAGGATGGATAAACCAATGCATAAGCTCCCCCAACCACTCTTTGTAATTGGGTTTCTGGCAGGTAACCCAGTAATACCACATCTTCCCGATACTTGTATGTTTTCATTTTTTCAAGCAGGTCATCATACTGCCAGGCCATTCTGCCTGCTACCAGTAATTTCATATTACTGTGCTGCCATTTTTTGAAATGCGAAAATGCTTTGAGCAGGTTCAACAGGTTTTTACGCGGATGAATACCCCCCACAAATAAAAAATATTCCCTTCCATCGGCATAACCATCTTTCACCGCCTGCTTTTCTTCCCAGTCAAGCGGAACAAAACCAGTTCTGGCTGCACCCGCAATAATAATTGTTTTATTGCCAGCAGCCCTGTAGGTTTTGATAATATCATTTTTTGAAAACGCTGAAACGGTGATGAGTTTTTTTGCTTTACGTATAAATGCAGGCGTAAACCAGCGATAATACAAACGCTGGTGCCAGCTTATATACTGTGGGTAATGTTTGAAAGCCAGGTCATGTATCATTAATACCTGTGGTACACTGCTGGTAAGGCTACAAAAACCATAGGGTTGAAACCATACATCTGCCTTCCATTTTTTTACTGCGGCGGTGGCTTTTATATCGTACCAGTATTTAAAACTCAATGGATGGCGGGCGGCGGGTGTTACCTGCAGATGAGTAACATTGGGTTGATTGATAAAATCATTATCCCAGGGTCTGTCGTACAACAATAAAAATTCATCTGCAGGATGTGATGCGATTATTCGTTGAATAACTTCAGCCGTATAATGGCCATACCCTTCCATTGGATTGTTCTGCAGAAATATGGCGTTGATGGCGATGCGCATGTGGGGGCAAAATTAGCTGCATTAATTGTTAAAATAGTTGTTCGGCTTGACAACTGTTTCATTTTTATATATTATTGTATTCATCTATGCGAATACTCCTACTTTTCTTTATCTGTCTTGGCAGCTCCACCCTCAGCCTCGCATCCGATTCGCTGATGGTAGATATCAACAAAACCAGTTTCAAAAAAGGAGATACCATCGATTTCAGTTGCATCATCCCCAATTTTGAGCAACAGAAACTCAATGCATCTTCGCTTCATGTATGGATCGATAATATTACTACCGGAACAAGATGGAAATTCCGTTACCCGTTTATCAATGGTGAGGCGCAGGCAGCTATTGTGGTAGGAAAAGAAATTCCAAACGGACATTATGCCATTAATTTTCTGGTGCAGAAAGGATATTTCAGGATGACGGGTGAAGTAAAAAATCACCTGAAAGCTGAGAAACAGATCAATTACATGATGGTGCCCAAAAACAAGCGGACTTATTTTGAAACCATTTCACTCAACCCTGATGGTCAGTTCAGACTCAAAAGCACTTTGTTTGAAGACTCTGCCTATTTTGTTTTTACACCGGTAAAGAAGAACGAAAAAAACACTTTGCACATTGGTATTGAAACACCGCTTGATTCTTCCTTTATACCTGTGATGGAAAAGAGGACATGGATCACAGTAGGTAATACAACTGCACGTATTAATAAAAACGATTCTTCCGGTTATGTATTCAATATGGAAACCACTTCAGGTACCGATCTCTTACCCGGTGTTACTGTAGTTGGCAAGTACAAGAAAAAAATTGATCAGTACAATGAATTCTACTCCAGTGGCCTGTTTCAAAGACCAGAAGCCTTGATATTTGATGGCATTGAAGATGAAACCATATCACGCTCCATGAGTATTCTGCGTTTTCTGGAAGGAAAAGTACCGGGACTTATCATAGAAAAAGACCAGGAAACCATGACTGAACTGGCCAGGTGGAGAGGTGAACCGGTAGAAATTTATTTAGATGAGTTCAAAGTTTCTACGCAGGATATCTGGGTAGTTTCTCCTTCTGATGTAGCCATGGTGAAAGTGTACAGACCACCCGCCATGCTTTCTCCATTATCGGGCTCTGCAGGCGCTATTGCCATTTATACCAAACGTGGTGAATTTCGTAATAAAGACAGGTTCAGACATAGCTTTACGGTAAAAGGTTACACTACTGCGCTGAGTACCTGGCAATAATTTTTTTCCCTGCCCCCGGATTTAAATCCGGGGGCAGGGAAAAAAATTATTGTTTAGTTGCCCACAAATCCATTTTCTTTTCCAGCACCTCCAGTGGTAATGCTCCATCTTGCAGAACGGCATCATGAAAAGCATTCACTTTAAATTTGTCACCTAACTGCTTTTCATACTTTGTTCTCAATGCCCTGATTTTTAAAGCTCCTATTTTATAACCCAGTGCCTGTGCGGGTATGGACATATATCTTTCAATTTCAGCCACAGCACCCGCTTCGCTGATCTGTTCATTTTCCATCATATATTGAATGGCTTCTTCTCTTGTCATTCCTTTTGCATGCATGCCTACATCTACCACTAACCTGATGGCTCTGTGCATTTCGTCGCCCAATGCACCGATGTACTGATAAGGATCTTTATACAATCCTAATTCATGTCCCAGACTCTCACAATACAAGGCCCAGCCTTCTGCGTATGCATTGTTACCACCAAAACGTCTGAATTTGGGCAGCTTTGTATTTTCCTGCTGCAGACTGATCTGGTAATGATGCCCCGGTATGGCTTCATGTAAAAACAAACTCTGCATACCACTGGTAATGTTGAATGTACCGGCATCTAGAATAGGTACATAAAATACACCCGGTCTGCTTCCATCAGCCGTACCCTGCTGGTATTCTGCACTGGCACTCGCTGCGCGGAAAGCTTCGGTTTGTCTGATTTCAAATGCCGTTTTGGGTGTTTTGCTGAAAAATTTATCCAGATTAGGTTGTATGAGTTGTTGTATCGACTGAAAAGCTTCAATTACTTCTGTTGCCGATTTATACGGTGTGAATTTTTTATCGGTATTGATATAACTAAAGAATGCTTTCAGATCGCCTTTAAACCCTACGGCCTCTTTTGTCTTTTCCATTTCAGCACGAATGCGTTTCACTTCTGCCAACCCTGTTTCATAAATTTCATCGGGTGTGAATCTGGTGGTGGTTTGTTGTTTTATAAGGAAGCGATAATATTTTTCTCCATCCGGAATAGCGGCAATACCAGTAGATGTTCTCGCCACCGGCAAATATTCATGCTGCAGAAAGTCGGCCATTTTTCTGCATGCAGGCGTTAATTGCTGATTGATCAGCGTAATGAACGCTTCTGCCAGCCTTTTTTTATCTGCAATCTCAAATGCAACAGGCAGCAGGTTAATAGGACCGTAAAACAAACTGGCAGCAGCCGTATCTGTTACAACAGATCGAAACTGTGGAATCATCCGTTCTACCAGTATTTTAGGCAACACATGCCCAGAAGCCATACCCTTCTTAAAGTACACAATGGCACTATCGAGGTAAGCAGGAAAAATGGCCGCACGTTTTAACCAGTTATCATAGTCCTGCACTGTTTTGAAGGGTTGATACACCTGTCCGCTGCCCATTTGCATAAATACCAGGTGTGTGCTGGAGAACTGGTTCAACGGCATATAATGATCTTTGAAGCCCAATGCTTCAATATTCACTTCGAGATCTCGCTTCAACAGATCATAACTCAATTGGTCGTTGGTATTGAGGTGTTCACGATCGAATTTGCTGAGATAAGTTAGTTGCTCCTTATAAAATTTTTTCAGTGCTGAGCGATGTTCATCTGTAAAGTCAATCAGCAAACGATCGTTATACCTTTCATCTCCATTAATGGTTGCTTCAATAGGATAAAACTTTAATCGCTCCTCATAGTAGCTGTCTACAAACACAGCCAGTTCTTTATTGTCTTCACCTGTAACATTACTGTTACTTAACTGGCAGGCTGATAACAGCAGGAGAAAACCCAATCCAAGAAAAAAATATTTCATACAAATTGATTTTGAGAACAAGACGATAGTCTATAGTCAATGGACCATGGTCTATAGACTACAAGACTATGGACTAATACCTATAAAACCCTTTCCCTGTTTTTCTTCCCAACTCTCCAGCCTCCACTTTTGCGCGTTGTACAGGTGAGGGTGTTAATCGATCTGGCTTACCCAGAGCCTCCCATACAATATTGCTTACGCTATAATTAATATCCATGCCAATCAGATCCATCAGTTTAAAGGGGCCCATTTTAAATCCGCTGGCTTCCATGAGTTGGTCGATGGTTTCTATATCGGCTTGTTCTTTCTCTACAAAACGCATGGCTTCAAGATAGTAATGCCTTGCCACTCTGTTTACAATAAAACCAGGTGCATCTTTACAAAGTACAGGTGTTTTCTGCATTTGCTTAGTTACTGCAATGGTTTGTTCAATGACAATAGCTGAACTGTTAGCTGTTTTAATCACTTCCACCAGTTTCATCAATGGTGCCGGATTGAAAAAATGCATACCCACCACCCTTTCAGGATGAGGAAGTGCTTCGGCAATTTCAGTAACTGAAATAGAAGATGTATTGGTAGCCAGTATGGTTTCGCTGGTATTGATATCCGACAACCGCTGAAACAGGCTGATCTTGGCTTCTTTTTTTTCGATGATCGCTTCAATGATCATATCGGCCTTACAGTTCTGTACATCTGTTGTAAACAATATCCGGTTCATGATGGCTTCCTGCTCAGCAGCAGTTAACCTTCCCTTCTCCACCATTTTACCCAAACCTGATTGGATGGACAGTTTGCTTTTTTCAACCATATCGGGGTTCAGATCGAATTGTATGGTCTGAAAACCTGCCTGTGCCGATACTTGTGCAATGCCACTTCCCATGGTTCCCGCTCCGCAAACACAGATGGATTGAATCTTATTCATATGGCTCATTCTTAAGATGGATGCAAGATACTTACATCTTTTCCACTTTAACTAACCCACATAAGTTACTGCTTTACAGATGTATTACTTTTATACCATGCAAAAACCTCTTCAGCAACTCGATTTGTTTGGTATGCCCGTTGAGCCGGTTTCTCCGCCTGCTAAGAAAAAGCCGGTAGTAAAGGAAAAAACCGTTGAGACCCTGCCTGTTGTTGTTGAAACAGCACCAGAGCCCGAACCTTTACCAACACCTGTTATTGAAAAACTGGCTCCTGTAACAGACCCGGTGGTATTTGCAGATGAACGAATTGTGGTGAAGATTAAAGCAAAAACACCTGAACCAGTTGTAGCAATTGAAAAACCTATACCCGAAGAGCCGGTTGTGATGGCAGAAAACAACGCAACTCGCCAGCCCGGTAAACGTGGTCGAAAATCGTTCCGTGAAATTGATACGGAGGTTGATCTGATTGAAATACCAGATGAAGAAACACTGAAACAGAAATTATATTATTCCATCAGCGAAGTGGCTGGATGGTTTAAAGTAAATACTTCTTTGCTGCGCTACTGGGAAAATGAATTTGATGTGCTGCAGCCACGTAAAACACGAAAAGGCGACAGGCTATTCCGTGTGGAAGACATTAAAAATCTCCAGCTTATTTATTTTCTCCTGCGCCAGCGTAAATTTTCCATTGAGGGGGCCCGCAATTACCTCAAACAAAACAAAGGTCAGGCCGATGTACAATTACAACTGGTGCAATCGCTTACCAAATTCAAATCTTTTTTACTGGAATTGAAAGCCGGACTGGGTAATTAACCTTCTTTTCTTTTCCTTGCCCCGGATTTAAATCTGGGGCAAGGAAAAGAAAGAGATCATTATACCTGTTTTACTGTAACAGATGTATTGGATGCTGCAAGTGCAACATTATGTTGTTCCATCCAGTTAATGATCTGCAGGTTTGTTTCCTGACGCAACTGGTTAAATGATTCTATGGGCTGTTCGGCGCTGGTAAAAAATTCTACCGTGATGATATGCGCATTCTTCCCTGTTTCACCTAAAAACACCGCTTTGTTTTCAATTTCGGGTACCGTGAGTATTTGTTTGATGGCATCGGTTAAAGCCTGAAGTTGTGCGGCTGTAGCTGCAAGGTCTATTTCCAGTCTGAGTTCAGCTTTGCGCTGTGTGCGTAAACTCATATTATCTACAATGCTGTCTACCATCTGTTTGTTAGGAACAGATATATATGTTTTCTCCGTAGTTCTGATTCTTGTACTTCGCAATCCTATTTTTTCGATATTGCCTGTAAAGCCGTTTACTTTTACCAGATCGCCTACTGCAAAGGGTTTATCAAAGAAAATAATAAATGAAGCAATCAGGTTCTCCATACTTTCCCTTGTGGCCAATGCAATGGCCGCACCCACGATACTCAGACCTGTAAGCAGGTTACCAATACTTTTATTAAAAGAAAACTTCATCATTAGTAGTATACCAATGATGACGAGGATCACTTTAAAAAAATCCTTGAAGAAAATGATGAGCTGGTTATCAGTCTGGTCTTTTGTAAGATTGGCCTTCTCTTCCAGAATAGTTGCTATAAAATCAATCACCCGCAAACAGAGTCTGATAAAAACAATTACCATTACTGCGTTGGCAATAGAATCTATCAGGTCTTTTGATGTGATACGGTAAATTTTAAAATCCAACACACCCGGAAATCTTAACTTATCAATCGCAATGATGGAGATAGAGAGTAACAAAAACCAGCCAAGCGGCTGTACCACCAGATCTAGAAATGATTTCCTGGCTGTCTGGTTCTTTTTATTGGCAATCATTTTAAACAACTGCTGTGCCAGGTATTTTGAGATGAGCCGCTTCAGTAATAACATCAGCAAAATAGTGCCCAGTACATAGAGATAGGACTCAACCGTATTATCAAATACTTTCTGTTGTAAGAAACGATCCATAATTATCATTTAAGAAGCGTTACTGCTCCCATTTATGCAACTGCATATTGGTACCATCAAAGCTGGCATAGGTATAGTTTCGAATCCAGTCGCCCAGATTAATATAACGACTTTGCGAAGTTAGTGCAAAATCAATCGGGTAATGGCGATGGCCAAATACCATATAGTCGTACCGCTCTTTCTGCAATAATTCTTTGCAATAAATAATCAGCCATTCCTTGTCTTCCCCTAAAAAATGTTCATCTGCCGTTCCAGTTTTCTCCCTGCTTTTACGGCTGAAATAATTAGCGAGGCCAATACCCCATGTTGGGTGTAACTGACCGAACAACCACTGACACAAAGGGTTTCTGAATATTTTTTTCAAAAATTTATAACCATGATCACCCGGACCCAATCCATCACCATGACCAATATAAAATCGTTTACCGTTCCACTCAAATACTTTAGGTTGATGGTATACAGGGATATTCAGTTCCTGTTCAAAATACCCACTCATCCACATATCGTGGTTACCAATGAATACACGAATATCAATACCGCTATCTGTTAACTCCGCCAGTTTTCCCAGCAAACGCACATAACCTTTGGGTACCACTTTTTTGTATTCGTACCAGAAATCAAAAATATCGCCTACGATAAATACCATGGCTGCATCCTGTTTGATCTGGTCAAGAAAAGCCACTACTTTTTTTTCACGTACCAGACTGCTTGCATAATCGGGTGCGCCCAGATGAAAATCTGACAAAAAATATATTTTCTTTTGGGGCGTAATCAGTTGCATCCGCGGTATAAAAAGGGTTATGATTTTTTTTGTTGCTGCATATAAAGTAAAAGATCACCGCAATCAATCTTCTGTTTTCCTTCCACTGATCCATTAAACCAGTATATCCATGCTTCTATGGATTGTCCGTTTAGCAAAACCGTTGTTTTATCTCTCCGGTATAATTGTGGTTCATCGGGTTCCCCATTAATTCCTTCATAATCATCTAACTGACCAATGGCCCAGGAAAATTCTTCTTCTTTTTGAATGGCGTATAATTCTCCTGTAATCCATTTTTCTTCAGTTGACGGAATAGCAGCTGGATATTCTCCCATATCATATAATTCACCACGAACAGTAGCTGTTCCCATCAAATCAAAATAGCGGCTGATATAGGCATAGGCAGGATGCTGAAAACCACTTCTCAGCGAGCCATATACAAATAAGGGTAGAATTTCAATGGGCATATGCTGGTCATCCGTTTCGTTGTACTAAAAAACAAAATACTTCTTTGGGTCCATGTACACCAACCACCAGTGTTTTTTCAATATCGGCCGTTCTGCTCGGGCCTGTTGCCAGTGTAATCATGGATGGTAATTGTTCACCGTATTCTTCTTTTAACGACAACAATGCTTCTTCCACATCGTACACCAACTGATCGGTATAGGCAATACAAATATGAACCGGCGCATACACACTTACGGTTCTGCCACTTTCCTGTGCGCTCGACATCAGCATGCTTCCTGTTCTTGCCACCAGGTATTCGCAACCGGTGATAGAAGCATCACAACTTTCCAGATCTGGTGCTGTCATGGCTTTAAAGCCGGCCTGCTGCAGGTTTTCTTTCAACTCTTCCTCCCTGCAATACAATGCTCGCCATTCACGCTTGATGAATAACATGTTCAATTGTGATGCCAGCTCTTTTTCATTCTCACAAAATGCAAAACGACCCTGTAATTGGGTAAAATTTTGCGCAAACAGTATTTCCAGATCATCTGTAGCAGGCTGAAATACCGATCCTGTTTCCTTTACTCTTTCAGGAAAGGGAACAGGCACTGGTTGAACCAGTGCCTGTTTTATTTTTTTCAGGATATTTTCTCTTGCGTTTTGTGACATTATGCAATAACAGTTGAATCTGTTTGTGTGTCGTTATTCTCTGCATTTCCGGTTGAAGAAGGAGCGGTTTCTGCTACTGGTTCTGTTGCCGTTTCGGCTTCAACTTCCAGTATTTTTTTCTCTTCAAACGGACGTTTTCCTATCAACTCTTCCACATCGCTTTTATGTAATACTTCTTTATCCAGTAATTCTTTTGCGAGTTTCTCTACTTCTTCTTTTTTCTCTGTAAGTAATTTGATGGTGCGCTGGTAGGCTTCATCAATAATACCTCTTACTTCCTCGTCAATAATCTTCCCTGTTTCTTCACTGAATGGTTTGGTAAATGTATTTTCCTGTGTAGGATCATAAAAACTCACATTACCCACTTTACTGTTCATACCGTATGCCGTTACCATGCTGTAAGCAATTCGGGTAATCTGTTGTAGATCATTTGCAGCACCGGTTGATATTTTACCGAAGAAAATCTGCTCTGCCGCACGACCACCCAGTGTCATACAAATCTGATCCATTAACTGATCGGTATTGTACAGGTATTGTTCTGTTGGCGTGTACTGCGCATAACCCAGGGCTGCTGTACCTCTTGGCACGATCGTTACTTTCAGCAAAGGATAAGCATGTTCAAGGAACCATCCACAAACAGCATGACCGGCTTCGTGATAAGCAATTACTGCTTTTTCGTGTGGGGCGATGATTTTATTTTTCTTCTCCAGACCACCAATCACCCGATCAATGGCATCCTGGAAATCGCTCATATCTACTGCTTCTTTCCCTTTACGTGCTGCAATCAGTGCTGCTTCATTACATACATTGGCAATATCGGCACCGGCAAATCCGGGTGTTTGTTCAGCCAGTTTATGCAGATCGAGTGTTTCAGAAATTTTGATCGGCATGAGGTGTACTTTGAAAATCGCTTCACGACCTTTCACATCCGGACGATCAATCGAAATCTGTCTGTCGAAACGACCCGGACGTAACAAAGCACTATCCAATACATCGGGTCTGTTGGTGGCGGCGAGGATAATGATACCGGTATCGCCACCAAAGCCATCCATTTCTACCAGTAGCTGGTTCAATGTATTTTCTCTTTCATCATTACTCATGATGGCATTTCTACCACGGGCGCGACCTATGGCATCTATCTCATCAATAAAAATGATACAGGGTGCTTTTTCTCTTGCCTGCTTAAACAGGTCACGTACACGGCTGGCACCTACACCTACAAACATTTCCACGAAATCGCTACCACTGAGGCTAAAGAACGGCACCTGTGCCTCACCTGCCATGGCTTTGGCCAATAATGTTTTACCTGTACCTGGAGGACCCACGAGCAAAGCACCTTTGGGAATTTTACCACCGAGTGAAGTATATTTTTTAGGATTCTTGAGGAAGTCTACAATCTCCATCACTTCCACTTTGGCTTCATCCAATCCGGCAACATCCGCAAATGTGATATTTACTTTGGCACCTTTATCGAATAAGGTTGCTTTTGATTTGCCGATATTGAAAATACCGCCCGGACCGCCACCACTGGATGGGCCACCCATTTTACGCATGAGCAATACCCATGCTACAATGATGATCAGTAAAGTAAATACCGTATTCAACAATGGGCCAAACCACTCGGGTGCTTTTACCACACGCATGTCTACTTCGGCAATATTATTGGCTTTGCAAAATTCATCGAGTCTTTCTTCAAATGCTTTCCAGTCTACCACTTCAAAAGAAAAGAGCGGGGCTGTACCGACTTTTTTGGGATCGAGTTTTCCTTTGAATTGTTTTACATAAAAGTCTTTGCCCAGCATATCTTTTTTAATGTACACATGTACCTGTTCTTTGTTTTTAACAAGATCCAGTTTTTGTACATCGCCCTGAACAAGAATATTATCCCTGAACTGTTTTTCAGTGATGGCTTTTAATTCAGGGGCAAAATTGAATACCTGAGCAGATATCAGTACGATGATGATAATACCGTATATCCAGTAAATATTGAATTTGGGGCCTTTACGTTGCCCGTCTCCTTTTTCCATGTTTGATTTCGATTGCTTGTTTTCCTGTGACATATTCCTCTCAGTATATTGACGTTTCAGGATGCTGTATATTCAGTGATCCTGTAATTTTTTCTTTATTCGTGTATTTGTGAAGCTGCATCGCTCCACATTTCTTCCAGTTTATAAAATTTGCGCGCGTCCGGATGCATTACATGTACCACAATGTTTACATAGTCAATCAACACCCATTGTAACGCCTGGCGGCCTTCGTGTTTATACGGAGCCTCTTCACAGGTTTTTTTCACTTCGTCTTCCACAGCATCGCAAATGGCCCTGATCTGGGTGGTACTGGATGCCTGACAAACCACAAAAAAATCGGCTGCTGCTTCCGGTATTTTCCTCAGGTCAAGACTTATAATATGTTCTGCTTTTTTATCCTGAACAGCTTTAATAATGGCCTTGAAAATTTTCGAGTTGCGTGTAAGTCTCGTTACCGAGCTTTTAGTACGGCTTTGTAAAACAGAAAGCGGTTCCAATAATAGATATGATTTAATTTTTAATAATGACTCCGGGCACCCATATCCCTAATAAACATCGGGTGTTTAACGGTCTCGTTGGTAACTTCGTCAAAAATAGTAATTCTTTGGCATCAGAGAACGTTAAACAACCAATTGGACAGCCGTTTGTGGAATTATCTGAAACTGATAGTACCAACATCTATGCCATGACCCATATTCAACACAATATGGCAACACATGGTTCGGTTTTTTTTGCGCATCGGCAATGGGCCGGAAAGGGTCAACATGGGAAAAACTGGGTTACTGAAGCTGCACAAAACATCATTATGTCGGCTGTTATTGATCCAAAACCACTGATCCTGGGACAACAGTTCCGGTTAAGTGTTGCTGTGGCACTTGCCTGTTACGATTTTTTCAGTTGCTATGCCGGAGAGGAGACGGCTATTAAATGGCCCAATGATATTTACTGGCGTGACAGAAAGGCAGGGGGGATTTTGATTGAAAACCAGTTACGTGGTCAGAATTGGCAGTGGGCTGTAGCGGGAATAGGTATCAATATCAACCAGGTATTGTTTGATGCTGCACTGGTAAATCCTGTTTCGCTGAAACAAATCACCGGAAAAAGTTTTGACACCATTCGGTTGGCTAAGGAACTATGTTCATACCTGGATACAAGGCTTTCCCAATTACAAAATGATTCTTTTGAAGTATTGCTTACTGCTTATAATGAACATTTATTCCGAAAAGGCGAGATCATTCACCTAAAAAAAGAGAACAGTCGTTTTTCCTGTACCTTATCAGGTGTAAATGAACAGGGGGAATTACTGGTTGAAAATGGTCCTTCAGATCGCTTTCAGTTTGGTGAAGTCAGTTGGATCATTGCGTAACATTATCTTGCATTGGTATGGAACCTGTTAAACTCACACAATTTTCGCATGGTGCCGGTTGCGGTTGTAAAATTGCACCAGCAGTACTTGATACGATCCTGAAAACAAATCAGCCTTCAAAGGCATTTCCACAACTGCTGGTAGGCAATGCCAGCAAAGATGATGCGGCTGCTTACGATTTAGGCAATGGGCAGGTACTCATTAGTACCACCGATTTTTTTATGCCGATTGTAGATGATGCTTTTGCCTTCGGAAAAATTGCAGGTGCCAATGCCATCAGCGATGTATACGCCATGGGTGGTACACCGATTATGGCCATTGCCATTTTAGGATGGCCCGTTGATAAACTCTCCCCCGAACTGGCACAACAGGTTATTGAAGGTGCAAGATCCATTTGTGAAGAAGCAGGAATTCCACTGGCTGGCGGACATAGTATTGATTCACCCGAACCTATTTTTGGTTTATCGGTAAACGGACTGACGACTAAAGAACAACTCAAACAAAACAACAAGGCAAGAGAAGGCGATCTTCTTTTTCTTACCAAGCCTTTGGGTGTAGGCATTTTATCAACAGCGCAAAAGAGAAATGTGCTGGAAGAAGAACATGCTACTTTGTTATTGCAGCAATTGATGCAACTGAACAAAGTAGGTGCAGCACTGGGAAAAATAGATGGAGTGCATGCCATGACCGATGTTACCGGTTTTGGCTTACTCGGTCACCTGATAGAAATGGCAGAAGGCAGTGATCTATCTGCTGAAATTTATTATTCAAAGCTGCCGATTATTGAAGCAGCAAAAACCTATCTCGCACAACGTATTGTACCCGATGCTACTTATCGCAACTGGAACAGTTATAGCAGCAAGACAGGTTTTGGAACAGGTGTGAATGTAATGGAGGCTTTTAATGTATTGCCCGACCCACAAACCAACGGAGGATTGTTGATAGCAGTTGCGCCCGATGCTGTACCTATTGTTCAGTCGGTGCTGGAACAACATCAGCTCCGGCATTTTCTTGAGCCGATTGGGAAAATAATAACGAAAACAGATAAAGTGGTGATGGTAAATGCCTGAAAGGGGGTTATTTAGCCTGTAACCATACAGGTGCCAGCATGGCATTCAATCCCGCGTCTCCAGCAGCTTCAATAGATTCAAGTGGTAATGGAATAATTTGCACCTGCTTGCCAATCTGCTTTTTTTGCTCTTTGGTTAAAGATCCTGCAGCAGCTTCCCCCATGAGTAATAAAGACTTTCCTTTTTTGTTTTTACAGGAAAAGCTATTCCCCATAAATAGGGTCAACTGATCGAGACTGAAAGGAATAATTCTATAGCCGGTTGATAATAATAATTGCTTTACTGCGATCAGATCCATATCATCCGTAAAAGCTTCTTCACAAAGCAGTACAAAGTCTTCTCCAAAATGCATCAGCATATTGGTATGTAATGGTATTTTACCGGATGCATCTCTGGCACTGAAGGTTATGGCTTTGTATTTATGTGCTGCCGAAAATTTTTCGAGAATAGCAGGATGTGTTCTCGGAGAAAGCGCCGAATAAATCAGTTTGTGTTTGTGATCCATTACCATACTGGCGGTGCCTTCCAGAAAAAATCCTTCCACTTCATATTCACTCCAGTCTTCCACATCTTTCAATAAATATCTTTTCTGAAGTGCTTCCAGTATATCATCTCTTTTTTCCTCTCTTCTTTCTCTTCTGTGTATAGGTAATACCAGTACTACCCCATCCGGTAAAGTAGTAAGCCAGCAGGCGGGGTACAAAGCTCCCACTGTACTATCGGCAGACTGGTTAAACAAGAGCATTTCTATGCCTAGTTCTTCCAATATGTTGTACAGAGATTGGAATGCCCTTACAATGGGTTTTCCCATTTTTGCATGGGGCTTAATGAGCATGACTGTTGTGGGTAGAGTTGTCATGCTATAACAGTTTATCAATTCTTTTTGCAAGTTGATGATCGAGATCTGTTACTATATCTCCGGCATCATGCGTACTCAGCCATATTTCAACCGTGTTCCATACATTACTCCAGTAGGGATGATGATTCATTTTCTCAGCTTCAATAGCCACTCGCGTCATAAAAGCAAAAGCTTCAGAAAAATTAGCAAACTGAAATTTCCGGTAAAGTTTATTATTCTCTTCTGTCCACATAAAACATCATTTAAATAATGAATAATGAATTGAGGAATATCGAATTTCGAAATCGGACATTCCTCTGTTCCTCTGTTCCTCTGTTCCTCTGTTTTTAAAACACCATATTCCCTTTGTTCTTAATCTGCTCATTGGTAAGTTCAGCTACTAATTGCACACCTGCAAGATTTTTTACTGATTGTTTAATCCAGTTGCACTTGTGATCATCAACCAGGTCACCTTTCATGAGCCATAAAAAATCCATGTGTTTAAATTCAGGCAATAAATATTCACCATCGAACTGGTTATGGTAGAGATAATGTACCAAAAAACTATTGGGCTCCTTGGATTCATAAATACTGAAATAATAACTCCTTTCTTTTCGGCGAAGATGTATTTCCAGTCCGGGATTGAGCCTGAACTGGTAGCCCAACAAATTGTTCAACTGTAAACAGAACTGGTAATTTTTTACCGGTGCCGTGATACCCAGCAGCCGGGTATCATCAAAGAAGTCTTCGTTGAGCTCTTCAATGTTCAGTCTTAATTTGGTTGTGGCCATGGTGGTAGTCCATAATCCATAGTCTATGGTCCATGGGCTATGGACTATGGACTACGGACGCTCTTTTAAAATTGAATATCGTATTCCTTTTCTTCAGTTCCTCTTTTGATACGCAGTTTGGTTTTATCACCTGCTTTAAAGCTACTCAAAGCTTCCGAATAACTTTTTACATCTATAAATTTAAATGTGCCAAGTTGTATCAGCACGTCTCCAGCCTGTAAACCTATTTTCTCACCTAGTTTACCAGGCGTTACACCATCAATACGCATTCCTGTTCCAGTATAACCATAATCGGGCATTACACCAAGCGATACTGTGAACCGGCGTGTTTGTCCCATTTGAGGTTCACTTGTTTTTGTAAAACTGAGCTTGCCTTTTGTATCGGTTTGTGCGATCAGTTCGTAAATCAGTTTTACAATATCGCGCTGTGCTGTATAGTTGATCTTATCTGCATCGTCACTTACTTTATGATAGTCTGCATGACTACCCGTAAAGAAAAACTGAACCGGTATATTAGCCCGGTAAAAACTTGCATGATCGCTGGGACCACTGCCGGTACTGTCGAATTTAGTGATCAGTCCGGCCTTTATATTCTTCCATACATCGCCCCAAACAGGTGAAGTTCCATATCCACCTACCGTTAGTTTATGTGCGGTATCATATCTGCCCACCATATCCATATTGATCATGTAATTGGGTGTAACTTTCACAGTAGGGTTTTCAAGCCAGTATTTGCTCCCCAACAAACCCAACTCTTCACCAGAGAAGTGCATAAGCAGATAATTATTATTAACTGGTGATTTTTCTTTCAACAGGCGCGCCAGTTCCAGCAAAGCCGCTGTTCCACTGGCATTGTCATCTGCACCGTTATGAATAGCATGAAAAGTATCCAACGCTGTTTTATCTTCTCCATAACCCAGGTGATCGTAGTGAGCGCCAATTATTATGGTGTTGGCTGCCTTGTTATCAATAAACGCGATGATATTTCTGCCTTTTCTTTTCTTTTCAGAAAGTGATACATTCAAATTAATATCCATGCTCGCTTCTTCATCGGAGAAGTATTTTTTCCATCCTTCTTTCGTAATATAAATGACCGGAACAGACAATAAAGCTGAACGATCGTTTTTATTAAACTGAATATTATCTGTCAGAGTGGAACTATTATAAACAAACAAAGCAGTGGCTCCTTTTGCCACTACTGTTTCTACCTGTTTTTTAACCGCCGCTTCCAGATCGAAATGAGGATTGTTTTTTTGTTCTTCCAGTATTTCTTTTACATCATAAAACCAGGGCTGGCCTTTCTCACTCAATATCATGGCCGGCTTTCCTTTGAGTTTTTTATTCGGACTATAAGGTAGCGGGAAATAATCTTTACGGATAGTCAGTGTTTTATCATCAATCACCAGACTGGTTGCAGCATCAATCTGTTTGCCTTCATTGATTTCGAATAATTGTTCATACCCATTTGTACCCTTGGGTGTAATACCTAATTGTTCATATTGTTTGATGATGTATTGAGCCGCGAGTTCTTCTCCTTTACTCCCCGTTAAACGGCCTTCTAACTGATCATCGGCCAGATAATTTACATGGGTTTTCAGGTTGGTTACCAACAGAGCATTGGCTTTTTCTTCCGCCATTCTCTTTTTACGTTTACTCTGCGACCAGGAAAGAACAGGCACCATCAACAGCAAAAACAATAGTTTCTTCATAATATCAGCTTAGCTGAGGCAAAAGTACGTTGCGTAACAGGAGTATAACAAGCTGTTTTATAAATAATGTTTAATTTTAGGTTACTGTTGCTTTTATACATCAACATTCTGTTCCCGATCTCGTAACTACTCACTATCCTTTGCCACTACTTTTGCAGTCAATCATTTGAGTCATAAGAATATCCATATTGCCCTTGTAGGTAATCCCAATAGCGGAAAAAGCTCTCTGTTTAACAGTCTTACCGGACTGAACCAGAAAGTGGGTAATTTTCCGGGTGTTACCGTCGACAAAAAAACGGGCACTATTTCACTGGATGACCGCACCAACGCAGAACTGATCGATTTACCCGGAACATATAGTCTCTATCCTCGTCGCGCAGACGAATGGGTGGCGTATAAAGTATTGATGGGCGCTGATGCAGACCTGAAAGCCGATGTTGTATTACTTGTAGCCGATGCCAGTAACCTGAAACGCAATCTCCTGTTCTGTAGCCAGATCATCGACCTGAAAATACCGGTGGTGATGGCACTCACCATGAATGATATTGCGGCCAGAAAAGATATTAAAATAGATATCAGTGGTCTGGAAGCCGATCTCGGTATTCCGGTTGTAGCAGTAAACCCGCGCAAGAACAAAGGTTTGGGTGAACTGAAAAAAGTGCTAGCACAGGTAGCGAGATTGGGAAACAATACTGCATCACGCGATTTTATTGAGAATAAAAAGCTGGCACCACAAGCCATTCCTGCTGTTCAGGAACTGGATAACCAGTTGAGTGATTATGCCGCGATTCACTTTCTCATTAACCACGAACATTTCCCGCTCAGTCATACTGTACAGGATAAGATGGAACAGATAGAGAAAGAACACCAGTTCAATCCTACCAAAACCCAGGCTGAAGAGATCATGCTGCGATACACCCGTATCAGGCAGCTCATGCAACAGAATGTACTCGAACCCGGACCATTGGAGAAAAAATTGTTTACCGACAAACTCGATAACCTTTTACTCCATCATGTTTGGGGATATGTGATCCTGTTATCTGTATTGTTCCTCCTCTTCCAGAGTATTTTCTGGCTGGCTGTTTTCCCGATGGATGGTATTGAATGGGGGTTTGCAGAAGTAAGTGGCTGGTTGAGTACCCATTTACCAGAAGCCTGGTGGAGTGATCTTATTATTAACGGACTCGTGGCCGGTTTAAGTGGCATACTTGTGTTTGTGCCGCAGATCATGATTCTGTTTGGACTCATTACCATACTGGAAGACACCGGTTACATGGCCCGTATCAGTTTTCTGAGCGACCGGCTGATGCGTAAAGTAGGGTTGAATGGAAAAAGCGTAATGCCCATGGTGAGTGGCTTTGCCTGTGCGGTACCAGCCATCATGAGTGCAAGAAATATTGAAAACCGGAAAGAGCGATTACTCACCATATTGGTAACACCTTTAATGAGCTGCAGTGCCCGCTTACCCGTATTCACCATTTTGATTTCACTCGTGATTGATGATACCTATTATTTAGGTTTCCTTAGCTTACAGGGTTTGGTGATGATGGCCCTCTATTTACTCGGAACGGTTATGGCGCTTATTGTAAGTTATGTGATGAAATGGTTCATCAAAATCAGCGAGAAAAGTTTCTTTATTCTTGAATTACCCATTTACCGCGCACCCCGCTGGAAAAATGTAGGTATCACCATGGTGGAGAAAGCCCGGATTTTTGTTACCGATGCCGGTAAAGTAATCATGGTCATCAGTTTATTGCTCTGGTTCATGAGCAGTTATGGACCCGGAGATCGTATTGAACAAACAGAAACCAAATATGCTACACTGATTCAGCAATCGCCTGAAAAAACAGATTCACTTAAAAGACTGGCTTCTACCGAAAAATTACAAAATTCCTATGCAGGTATCCTTGGTAAATGGATTGAACCAGCGATCGAACCTTTGGGTTACGACTGGAAAATAGGTATTGCCCTGATTACATCATTTGCGGCAAGAGAAGTATTTGTAGGCACCATGGCCACACTATACAGTGTTGAGGAAAGTGATGACAGTTCTTTGCGTGAGAAATTACAGTCGGCCAAACATGCAGACGGGTCTAAAGTATATACCCTCGCAGCAGCTCTTTCATTGATGGTGTTTTATGTACTGGCCATGCAGTGTATGAGTACGCTTGCTGTAGTAAAACGCGAAACCAAAACCTGGAAATGGCCCATATTCCAACTTGTTTATATGACCGTTCTGGCCTATGCCATGAGCTGGATTACTTACATAGTTTTCAACTAACTGCAGCGTTAACTCCCCTTCTCCCTTTCTCTTTGTGAAAAAAGTTTTACAAAAAAGGGGTTATCTATTTATAATACCATGTTAACAAAGAGAAAGAAGGGGAGTCGTTTTCTGATTAATTTACTTGTAATATTCCCAGAGCAACCCCGACAATTTTCTGGTCAGCATCCATGCTTCATTATGTTTTCCCCAGCTCTGGTCCTTGTTGTTTTTAGTACAAATACAAAATACATACCGGGCCTTGTCTCCATTTACATACATTACTTCACTCCTGCTTGCATTTACTGCTCCATTTTTACTGGCTACAAAAATGCCGGCAGGTATGGAGGATAAACCCTCTTCATCCCAATAATTTCTTCCCAATAGTTTCAGCATTTTTTCACTCGCAGTATCGCTGAGTATTTGTCTGGCGGCAATGCGTTCAAACAATTGCGCCATTTCTCTGGGTGTGGTTTGTCCCCAGCCATATTGATTCCTGTTTGCTTCACGACCGGGTGTTCTGCTATTGACCCTGGTATCTTTAAAACCCAGGCTATCCATGATCTCGTTGATACGTGAACCCGTTCCTGCCAGACTTTGTAACCATAAACTGGCTGTATTATCGCTGGTAGTAAGCATCAGCATCAGCACTTTGCTGAGTTCAATCTTCTCCTCATTTTTAAAAGAACCCAGTATATCGACACCTGCATACAATAAAGAATCTTTATAAGTCAGTGTCTGGTGATAATCCAATTCAGCTTTACCTATTTTATCCATAATGCCTACCAGTATCGGCACTTTTACCATACTGGCAGTGGGGAAAATGCTGTCGGCATTAATGGCAACGATTTTATTTTTTTTAAGGTCATGAGCATAAATACCTATATCGCCATTGAACCCTTGTATGAGTTGTGAGATTTGTTGCTGTAATTTTTTATCAGTCTTCTGAGCCACTGACTGAAGACAGATGGAAAGCAGACATATAAGCAGTAGGCGTTGCATAAAGGGATATTGATGCAACAAGATAGAAAAAAACATCTTTCTCTTTTCCCTACCCCGGATTTAAATCCGGGGTAGGGAAAAGAAGAAGGAAGAAAAATTATTCTTCACCCCATGCAGCTAATACCTCTTCGGCATGCTTTTTAGAAACAGGTTTCTGGATGATCTTCCTGATCTTTCCTTTTTCATCAATCAGAAAAGTAGTTCTGATGGTACCCATGAATTCGCGGCCCATGAATTTTTTGAGTTGCCACACGCCGTATTGCTCATGAATTTTTAGTTTTTCATCTGCTATCAATGGAAAGGGCAACTTGTATTTGGTTTCAAATTTTTTGTGCGATTTGATATCATCACTGCTCACGCCAATTACCTGGAAACCATGTTGTTTCAATAAAGCAAAATTATCCCTCAGGTTACAGGCCTGATCGGTGCAGGTGGGTGTGTTGTCGTGCGGATAGAAATAAAGTACAATTTTCTGTCCTTTGAAATCCGTCAAAGCGATTTTCTCTCCATTCTGATCAACCCCTTTAAAAACCGGTGCTTTTTTCCCTTCCGCTGGTAATGCCATCGCTCAAATTTTGCGCAAAGGTACGGAGACGGAGCTGCAAGCCACAAGCTACAAGCGGCAAGTTTTTATAAATTGTATACTTTCTTCTCTCTGCTTGCAACTTGTAGCTTGAAGCCTGCAGCTTGTTGCCTATCACTAACACCCATTAGTATCTTCAAAAAATAATCCCCCCATAACCCTTCCTTCCTTACATTTGCACAATTTATTTTTTTGTCCCCATGCCCAAAGACCAATCCATCAAATCCGTTCTCATTGTAGGTTCAGGCCCCATTATTATCGGACAGGCCTGCGAATTCGATTATTCAGGTTCCCAGGCGGCCCGAAGCCTACGTGAAGAAGGCATTAAAGTTATTCTGATCAACAGCAATCCCGCCACCATCATGACCGACCCGATGATGGCCGATAAAGTGTACCTGCTTCCACTGACTGTTGAAAGTATTGAACAGATATTAGAAGAAAACCAGATCGATGCAGTATTGCCGACCATGGGTGGACAAACCGCATTGAACCTCTGTAAAGAAGCAGATGAACTGGGCGTTTGGGAGAAATATGGCGTGCGTATGATTGGTGTGGATGTGGCTGCTATTGATACCGCAGAGGATCGGGAGAAATTCCGTCAACTGATGGTAAAAATCGGAATGGCTGTTGCACCCAGCAGGGTAGCCAACAGTTTCCTGGAAGGAAAAGAATTTGCACAGGAAATAGGTTTCCCCCTGGTTATTCGCCCTTCATTTACGCTGGGTGGTACTGGTGGTGGATTTGTGCATAGTAAAGACGATCTGGATGCAGCACTCGAACGTGGTTTAAAAGCTTCCCCTATACACGAAGTACTGGTAGAGAAAGCTGTATTGGGTTGGAAAGAATATGAACTGGAGCTCTTGCGTGATATGAATGATAATGTGGTGATCATCTGTACAGTGGAGAACCTCGATCCGATGGGTGTACACACAGGAGATTCTATCACTGTGGCACCTGCCATGACACTCAGCGACACCGCTTTCCAGGAAATGCGTAACAAAGCCATGCTGATGATGCGTTCACTCGGTAATTTCGCCGGCGGATGTAATGTGCAGTTTGCCTTGAATCCTGCAACAGAAGAACTCATTGCTGTAGAAATCAATCCACGTGTAAGCCGCTCATCTGCACTGGCTTCAAAAGCCACCGGATATCCTATTGCGAAAATTGCTGCTAAACTGGCCATTGGTTATAGTTTGGATGAACTGCAAAACCAGATCACCGGAACCACTTCTGCGTATTTTGAACCTGCACTGGATTATGTAATTGTAAAAGTACCACGCTGGAACTTCGATAAATTCAAGGGCGCCAACGATACACTTGGTTTACAGATGAAAAGTGTAGGTGAAGTGATGGCCATTGGACGCAGCTTTACCGAAGCCATTCAGAAAGCCTGTCAGAGCCTGGAAAATGAAGCAGTTGGATTGGGTTATTATGGTAAGAGCCTGATGAAAAGTGAGGAACTGGTAGAATATATCAAGACCCCGAAATGGGATCGTATTTTCCGTATCAAAGATGCTTTGATGCAGGGTTCTACGGTAAAATCCATTTCGCAGGCAACAGGTATTGACCGCTGGTTTATTTACCAGATACAGCAGATTTGTGTGATGGAAAAAGAAATTGCGAAATACAGCATCGACACCATTCCGGAAGACTTATTAAAAGAAGTCAAGAAAAATGGTTTTTCTGATGCACAGATTGCGCATATACTTCATGGCGACTGTAACGATGAGCAGGTGTATGAAAAAAGAAAAGCATTAGGTATTACCCGTGTTTATAAAATGGTAGATACCTGCAGCGCCGAGTTTGCAGCTAAAACACCTTATTTCTATAGTACGTTTGAGGGATAGTTTCGTGAATGGTGAATGGTCAATAAATGGATCATAAATTGACCATTCACCATTGACCATTCACCATTTACTAATTGCTTAATATCCCCTTTCTTTGCAAGGACTTTCAAAACAATACAGAAGTATGAAATGAGCCATAACAAAGTTTGATACAAACTGGAATGTTTATTGGCGAATTCCATGTGACCAAAATCAATAAATATAAACACATGAAACTTAAAGACATCCAGGTACTCAATGAAAAAGAAACCCGTGGTGGTTTTGGTGAGGGTATCCATGAATTAGCAAAAGAGAACGAAAATGTGGTAGTATTAACAGCCGACCTCGCAGGTTCTTTCAAGCTCGGACCCTATATCAAAGATTTCCCGAATCGTTTTATACAGTGTGGTATTGCAGAAGCCAATATGATTGGTATTGCTGCCGGTTTAACCATTGGCGGCAAAATTCCTTACACCACTACTTTTGCCAACTTCAGCACAGGTCGTGTATATGACCAGATTCGCCAGAGTGTAGCATACAGCGATAAGAATGTAAAAATCTGTGCCTCTCATGCCGGTTTAACACTGGGTGAAGATGGGGCTACGCACCAGATACTGGAAGATATTGGGCTGATGAAAATGTTGCCAGGCATGACTGTTGTAGTGCCATGCGATTTTAACCAGACCAAAGCCGCCACCAAAGCCATTGCCGACCTGCATGGTCCGGTATACCTGCGTTTTGGCCGACCCAAATGGCCCAACTTCACCAAAGAAGATGGCAGCGATTTTGTGATTGGCAAAGCACAGAAAATGAGTGAAGGAACCGATATTTCCATTTTTGCCTGTGGTCATATGGTATGGAAAGCCATTGAAGCCGGAAGAATACTGGAAGAAAAGGGTATCAGTGTAGAGCTGATCAACATACATACCATCAAGCCACTGGATGAAGCTGCCATTATTGCTTCTATCAGCAAAACAAAATGTGCTGTTACGGTAGAAGAACACAATATTATTGGCGGACTGGGTGATGCTGTTGCACAGGTAGCTGCGAGAAACTGTCCGGTGCCTATTGAATACATCGGCACCAACGATACTTTTGGTGAAAGCGGTAAACCCAATGAACTGCTGGCCAAATACGGACTGGATACACCATTTATTGTTGCTGCGGCTGAGAAAGCGATGAGCAGAAAATAAAGGATCTATTTTATACAAGGAAAGAGCGTTCGTGAACGCTCTTTTTTTATTCCCCCAACTCAAACTCCCCTTCTCCCCTTCTCTTTGTTAATGTCCTTACAAAAAGTAAATTAAGAATTTACTTAGGCTGTTATTAACAGGGAGAAGGGGAGTTTGAGTATATTTAATTTTTCGAATTTTATATTGATGACGAAGTATTTACTTATACTACTTTTTACAGGTTTGCAAATAACTGTTTATAGCCAGGTAAAACTTTCACTGGAAGAAAAAGAAATTATCGTGAACAAATCTCCTATTACACAACATCTCAATAAAATAATACTGGATTCTCTGATCGGAACAAAAAGCCGTTATACTTATGTTTTAAGTTCATACACGCCCGCTACAGGCGAAAAGGATAAGGAAAAAAGGCATGCTTATCGCTTTACCGAATCAGGAATATGGATTGAATACTATGCTAAAGAAAAAACTATTTATAGTGTTACACTATTCATGAAATCAAGTAATAGAAATCCCGAGAAAGACAACCTGATTACCTATCCTAACGTATACAGGGATGGTAATATTATTATAGATAGTGCTACATCGATGGAACAAATTTTACAAGTTTTAGATAAACAGAGCGTACTTAGTATTGGTATGCGCCCTTATTTACCCGGGTATAAGATTCCTTCGATTCTATATAAAAAGAATAATTTTTATATAGAGCTAATGTTTCATCCGGAAACTAAGCTCATCAAGCAGATTTATATAATAAAACGATAAATCAAGGCGCCAGTCTTTCTACTTTCCAGCTTTCATTCAATTGAGTATAATGAAACCGGTCGTGCAAACGGCTGCTCCTTCCTTGCCAGAATTCAAAAACAGTAGGTATGACCCTGTAACCGCCCCAATGTTCAGGTCTTGGAATATCATGACCCGTAAAACGCCTGGTGTACTGCTCTACATTGGTCTCAATAATTTTCCTGCTGGCAATGACTGCACTCTGTGGCGATGACCATGCACCAATCCTGCTGCCTTCCGGGCGCGAATGAAAATATTCATCGCTTTCTGCTGCACTTACTTTCTCTACTCTTCCTTCAATCCTTACTTGTCTTTCCAGTTCCTTCCAGAAAAAAACCAGTGCTGCGTATGGGTTATCCTGTAGTTCTTTTCCTTTGCTGCTTTCGTAATTCGTAAAGAATACAAAGCCATTCTTATCATATCCTTTCAATAAAACAATGCGGGCCGATGGTATGCCGGTTTTGCTTGCCGTTGCCAGTGTCATGGCATTTACTTCATCTACTTCTGCGGCCAGGGCCTCATTCCACCAACGATCGAATTGTGCATAGGGATCTGCAGCAACATCTGCTTCGTTCAGTGAATGCTGTTTATAATCTTTTCTGATATCTGCAATGGAACTTTTCATGGTCTGTTGATTCTGCTGCAAAAATACGATAGTCCATCAGCATACAGATCAATAAAAAAGGATGAAAACTTTCGCTTTCATCCTTTTCGCAGCAGGTAGTTCCCTATTAGTCTGCTATATCAATTTTTTTGGCTTCGTGTTTACCCGAGATAAACGTGTACACCGCCGGAATAACAAATAAGGTAAGTATGAGTGAGAAAAGAATACCGCCCACAATTACAATACCCAATGGCATACGGCTGGTGGCTGCGGCGCCAATACTCAGGGCAATGGGCAATGCACCCAATGCGGTAGCCAGGCTGGTCATCAGGATCGGACGCAAACGTTGAGCCGATGCTTCAATCACCGCATCCCTTTTCTGCAAACCAAACTCTCGTTTCTGGTTCGCAAATTCCACGATCAGGATACCGTTTTTCGTTACAAGTCCGATGAGCATGATCATACCAATCTGAGAGAAGATATTCAATGTCTGATCAAATAACCAAAGACTCAACAGCGCTCCCGCCAATGCCAATGGCACCGTTAGCATGATGGTAAACGGATCTTTAAAACTTTCGAACTGTGCCGCAAGTACCAGATAAATGAGTACCAGTGCCAGTCCGAATGCAAATGTGGTGTTCGATGAACTCTCTGCATAATCTCTTGAAGCACCACTCAGTGCTGTCTGGAAACTTTCATCCAGTAATTTATCACCAATGGCCTGCATGGCTTTTACACCATCACCTATTGTTTTACCTTCTGCCAGCGATGCAGAAATGGTTGCTGCTTTAAAACGATTGTAATGATAGAGTGTTGGTGGGTTTGAATTTTCTTCCAGTTTTACCACTGAGGTAAGCGGAATATTTTCTCCCCTGCTGTTTCTTACATAGAGATTTGAAATATCACCCGGCTCTTTTCGGTCTTTCAGTTCAACCTGTGAGATTACCTGGTATTGTTTACCATTCATGATAAAATAGGCCAGCCTTCTTCCGCTGAATGCGCTTGATACTACATCGGCTACATCAGAAATAGACAATCCCAGGTCTTTGGCTTTGATACGATCGATGGTAAGCTGTAATTCGGGTTTATTGAATTTGAGGTTTACATCTACGTTGGCAAAGGTTTTATCTTTTCTTGCCTCATCCAGGAATTTAGGGATCACTTCTTTGATCTTTTCAAAATCGAGGTTCTGCAAGATGAACTGAACAGGTAATGATCCTCTTGAACCCAGACCTACCGATATGGTCTGTTCTTCTACAGGAAATATCCGCGCATTATTAAACTGTGGTAATTTTTTACTGATGGCTCTTGCTATTTCACTCTGGCTTCTTTTTCTTTTATCAGGATCCACAAAAGCAATCCTTGCCGTACCACTGTTTACACCGCCACCACCACCAAAACCCGGAACGGCTGCAAACACAAAATCTTTTTCGGGAATGGAATCAGATAAATAGTCGATCAGTTTATTTCCCACATCAACCATATAACTATAACTCGCACCCTCGGGGCCCGACATCTGGAAACGTACACTGCTTCTGTCTTCCAGTGGTGCAAGCTCACTTTGCAGATTGCTTCCTACCAAAAAAATACCACCCAAACAGGCTACTACAATTACCCATGCCATCCAGCGTACACGCAGGAAAGCTGTGAGCATTCTTTTGTATCCGTTCTCCATACCACGGAAAAAGGGTTCGGTCATTTCATAAAACTTACCATGACCGCCATCTTTTTTATTCAGGTACACATTCAGTACTGGTGTAATGGTTAACGATACAAAGGCCGACACCAATACCGCTGCTGCCACTGTAATACCAAACTCACGGAACAGGCTACCCACAAAACCTTCAAGGAAGATTACCGGCAAGAATACCACGGCGAGTGTGATAGAAGTTGAAATAACGGCAAAGAAAATTTCTTTACTGCCTTCCAATGCTGCTTTGCGTATGGGCAATCCACCCTCCAGTTTCCGGAAAATATTTTCGGTTACCACAATACCATCATCCACCACCAGACCCGTTGCCAGTACAATACCCAACAGTGTTAATACATTCACAGAGAATCCGGCGATGTACATGATAAAGAATGTGGCCACCAGTGAGATCGGAATATCAATCAAAGGACGGATGGCGATGAGCCAGTTGCGGAAGAAGAAAAAGATGACCAATACCACAAGGCTAAATGAAATCAATAAAGTTTCTTCTACTTCTTTGATTGACCGACGTACATTTTTGGTCTGGTCAATCAGCGTAGTCATTTCAAAATCGCCTTTCTGACTTTTCTTAATGGCGTCTATTCTCTTGTAAAATTCATCTGCTATTTTAATATAGTTAGCTCCGGGTTGTGGAATGATGGCAAGACCCACCGCATTCACTCCATTCAATCGCCAGCTAAACTCTTCCGATTCGGGACCAATTTCTACTTTGGCCAGATCACTTAAACGAATGATACCTCTTGCATCTTCAAAGATGATGAGGTCACGAAAATCTTTTTCTGTTTGCAGGCGACCCAATGCACGGATGGTCATCTCCGTATTCTCGCCATAAATTTTACCGGAAGGAATTTCCACGTTCTCCCTGTTGAGCGCGGTGCGGATATCGGAAAAAGAAATATTATACGCATTTAGTTTATCCGGATCAATCCAGATGCGCATAGCTGGACGTTTTTGTCCGAATATATTGATGGCGCTTACTTCAGGTATGGTCTGTAATCTTTCTACCAGTACATTCTCGGCGTAATCGCTCAGCTCAAGTAATCCTTTGGTGCGGCTTTGTACAGCCATCATTACAATGAAGTCACTGTTGGCATCGGCCTTGCTTACTACGGGTGGTGCATCAATATCCTGTGGCAGATTTCTGGCTGCCTGGCTCACTTTATCCCGCACATCATTGGCAGCCGCTTCTAGGTCTTCATTGATGTTGAATTCTACAGTGATATTACTTGACCCATTTGAACTGGATGAAGTAATGGTTCTGATACCTGGTATACCGTTAATTGATTTTTCGAGTGGCTCTGTAATCTGGCTCTCTACAATATCTGAGTTGGCACCTGCATAAGCCGTTCGCACATTCACAATGGGCGGATCAATCGCCGGATATTCACGTACGGATAGAAATGTATATCCAACCACCCCAAATAATACGATGAGAATATTCATCACCGTTGCCAGGATGGGTCGCTTTAATGATAGTTCTGAAATATTCATGGTGTAGCCACGTTAAAGAAGTAAAAAGATAAAAGCATATACGAAGGCCATTACTGCTGATTGCCCGCGAATTCTTCAATTTGTTTTACACTTCTCACTTTTAGTTGTGAGTTGGGTCGAACAAATAATACGCCTGATACAGCAATACTGTCGCCGACTTTCAATCCGCTCAATACTTCTGCCATACCATTTACACGAAGACCTGTCTCGATATCAGTAAGTTTACCCTTGCCATCTTTTACCACCACTACTTTCTTTGCTTTTGCATCGGGAATGATGGCATTGGTTGGAACAAGGATACTGTTGTTCTTACCGCCTGTTTCAATCAATACTTTTACAAAACCACCGGGATTGATATCGGCACCGGCCAGCTCTGCTCTTACTTTCAGGTTACGGGTAGTAGCATCTATCTGTGGTTCTGTAGCAATGATGACTGCTTTTTTTGTTCCTTCCCGGCCATTGGTTTTAATATTCACTGTTTTACCTTTTGCAATAAGCGTTGTGTAAGCCTCGGGAATAGTGAAATCTATTTTAACCTTGTCTATCTGTTGTAAAGTAGCAAGAATGGTGGCAGGAGTAACATATGCTCCCGGACTAACCATTCTTAAACCAAGTACGCCGGTAAAAGGTGCTTTTAAAATTGTTTTATCAATCTGTGCTTTCAGGATGTCAAGATCAGCTTTTAATGTATTTACCTGATTCAGTACAGCATCATAATCAGCCTGGTTGATACCGCCGATGGATAATAATTTTCTTAAACGTTCTTCATTTTTTTGTGCGAGATCCAGTTGCACCTGTATTTTTTTTGTACTTGCCTGTAAGTCGGCATCATTAATGCGCGCCAGTACTGTGCCTTGCGATACTTTAGCACCTTCGGGTAAATTGAGGTAGGTTAATCGGCCGCTTACTTCGGGTTGCAGGTTGGTAGCTTCGTTGGCTACTACCGATCCGTTTACTTCCACAATATTGGAGATATTGTTTTTGCCGGCGATGATAACATCTACAATCACTGCCTGTGGACCATTATTCTGTTGACGTGGTTCTTCTTTTTTGCTCTTGCAGGAAATCACAAATACACTAGCAAGCAGCAATGGATACATTCTTTTCAAGGCGTAAAATTTATAGCGTCTAAAGATAAAGCTAAATAGGCTCTGTTGTTACTTCATGGGATGAATGGCCGGGCTGTAATTAATGAAGGGTATTTGTTTTTGAGTTGTGAGCTGCGAGCTATGAGCCATGAGCATTTTATGCTGTATTACAGAGGCTATTCAATACAATAAATATTCTGCGAAATGCCCGCAGCTCAAGGCTCAAAGCGCATAGCTCCAATTACGCCGGGAATTATTTGCTTTTCACCGAATCTTTTCTCCTGATGACCCATTCTGCCTGGTGGTATTGGTACAGTGCGAGGTTATATTTTAACTGTGTATCCATCAATTGTAAATTCAGGTGAACACCTGTACCTTTTTCTTTGCCTTCACTTTTACACCTGATGGTGAAATGATTCCACTCTTCTTCGCCCAGATTAATCCTGAAATAAAATGGTTTTTTACCCGGCACAATATCATCTTCAATTAAGCGCCCGTTTAGCCATATACTGAGTGTATCCTGGTCAACCAATCCGTTATCTATTAAGTTCCCATATATGGCTGGTGCATTAGTAGTAATCGTATCAAACAGTGGAAAAGGTTTAAACTGGCGATCAGGTGCTAAAGAGGATTCGTCAATCCGGTTTTTCTTCAGGAAACCATGCCATAGTTCAGGATTGATGGTTATCATCTCATTGGATGGGACAAAGGCAAAATTGCCAAATTTTCTTTTCCCGTATGGATCTTCCCACACACCCTGAAAAACAAAACCAGAATCGGTGTTTAGAAAACTTCCCCTCAAATCAAAAAGATCGGCTTTTTTGATGGTTTCATTTACCAGTACTGATTTTGCCTGTAAGTGATATTTATATGATTCTTTGGGTGTGGGTCTTACATAAAACTGGTACATGGTTACCAGTTTATTATCAGGGCCATAGGAAGTTAGCTGTGCCAGCATTCTTTCATCTGCTTCAATCATTTCCAGCTTTGCCTTTGTAACAAATTCAGGACTCCCATTCACATGTATAGCCATAGCAGGGCTATTCGGATTAATACGACCCAACCTCGTTTCATTACCAATACTGGGCAATGTTCCCACATTGAAATAAGGAACTGTGCCACCAAACACTACTATACCTCTCCATACACCTGTTTTATCCTGTGCCGTACTGCTTGTGATTAAAAAAACGAGTAAAATAAAAATGTATAAGACCCGCATATAGTTGGTTGAATAATAATAAACTATTCATCTTCTCTCCTGCGTAATCCCCCTCTCCAGTTATACCTCATCGATTTAAACTGCTCATAACATTTACCGATATAATACCCCAGCTCAAGATCATTCATCTGTGTCAGCAGTTCATAATCGGGTCGGTATCTTTTCATGAAAGTATCTATTTCCGGCGGATTCAGCAAGGTGATTTCACGAACAAATTTTTTACTGAATCGCCTGTCAGTGTATTTATCCTGTTCCTGTTGTAACAGCCTGTTCTGTAAAAATTCAAGGTTCCTGTTACGCCTGGTTCTGAACATATTAATGAGTTCTACCAGATCGAAGCCTACTGTTAGTCCACCGGGATTATAATTGGGGTTATTACTCAACCGAAGTGTTGGTTTTTTGAAATCAAATACTTTGGCATAATCGCGCCGGTTCTGGATGGAATCGAGTTTGTAATAATTGTTACGCACTTTTACTTCCGGTAAATCGGCAGCACGAACATGAATCATTACATTGAAATTATCGACATTGATGATGGTATCAACCGGGTATTTCATGGTTGACTTACCAATCATTGAAAACCAGATGGAATCTGTTCTGGGAACAATAATCAGGTAACGCCCCAGTGAATCGGTGATGGTGCCCCTGCCCGATGTGCTCAATACAGCAACAGCTTCCAGCGGTCGCCTTGCACTGATATCGTATACATTTCCTGAAATGGTAACAAACTGTGCATACAAATCCCTGCTACTCCAAAACATGCATGCGGAAAAACAACAAAGAAAAATGAGTAGCTTTTTTTTCAAACCCTTTAATTGAGCTGTAATATTAAAGCAGGATTCTCAGACCGCCTCAAATTTGCAGGGAATTAACGAGGTTTTTGCAGGGGCGGGCATGGTCCAACCTCAAAACTTTACATCAATAATATAAGGCAACATCGTTCGCCAGGTGGGCCAGTCGTGGTTGATATCGGCACCCCATACATCCAGATCGTACCAGATGCCTTTATTATAGAGTATGCCGGCAAAGCGTTTCGATGCATTCGGATCTTCATAAGAACCACTACCCGTATAAATATGAATATGATGACTGGCTTTTATCTTATCTAAGTACCATGGATCATTCAGCGTAGGTATATAATGTTCGGGACTGTTATAAAATACCTGCTCATCCCAGAAACCTTTGGTGTATTCCGACAAATCGTATACACCGCTCATACTGATGGCTCCGTTAATGATATCAGGACGTTTCAAAAACAGGTTCATGGCATGCAAAGCACCAAATGATGCGCCGCATGTATAGATCATGGTTTCACTACTCGTATTGGTACGGATAAAGGGAATCACTTCATTAAAAACATATTCGTTGAACTGGTTATGACGGATGGCTTTATGTGAGGGCTCCATCTCATTGTTCATCCAGCTTTCTTTGTTCATACTGTCGATGCTGAATACACGGAGTTTGCCGCTGTTGATGTATGGAGAGAGCGCATCAATCAACTGAAATCTTTCATATTCCAGGTAATCGGCTGCTGCTGTTGGTATCAGCAAAAGTGCAAAACCATAATGTCCATAAGAGGCTATGGGCATTTCTTTTCCGAGGGCAGGACTATACCACGATGACAAATGTCTTTCCATAATCCACAGGTTAACTTAGTAAGTAAAACGCTATGCAACTTGATTCCGGCTCGGGATCAAGTTGCACAGAGATATTATTCAATACAGGTTTTCCTGATTTCTTTCCACAAATCACGGTAACACTGTGCTGCATAACTACTGGCAGCAAAGGTTTCGAGCGGTGCGGCATGTACACCCATTTTCTCTACATCGCTCAGGTATGGAATATAACTTTTCAGGAAAAATTTGTCTTTGTAAAACTCATTCATCACTTCATGGTGCAGGTTTTTCCTATGATCCACCATGCTGAAGAAACATTTGATCTTACTACGGTCGAGATCGTTTTCTTTAAAATAACTATCCACTGTTTCATAGGAACGAATAGATAAGGTAGTAGGTATATTGGGCATGAGTACCCAGTCTGCCGCCACAAAAACAGCTTCATGCAAAACAGATATACCGGGCGGACTATCCAGTATTACGATATCATAGTCTTTTTTCAGGGGTGCTAACAGCGTGAGTAGTTTCCGGCGCGACTGTTTCATTTCATTCAGCAGAATATCTGCATGTCTGGCTGAGATGTCTGCCGGAATGATATCCAGGTTTTCATACCCGGTTGACTGAATAGCATCGGCCAGCTCCATCTCGCTGTTAAGCAGTTTACGGGATTCATTTTTTACTGTGGCACTGGCACCCAGGTAAAAAGAGGAGGAACCCTGTGGATCAAGATCCCATACCAATGTCTTATATCCTTCTTTGGCAAATAAATATGCCAGATTAATGGATGCGGCAGTTTTACCCACTCCACCTTTGAGATTGTAGATTGCTAATGTGACCATGCTCTAATATACGGTTTTTTTAGAAAGCCGATGGCTTGCCTTGAGCCATGAGCTACGAGCCACGAGCTGCCAGCTGCTGGCTACTAGCTACTGCAATAAAGCATAATTATAGGATTAACCAACTATCATCTATCTTACTATCCTTTTTTGTCTAGCAGCTAGAAGCTAGAAGCTAGAAGCTAGAAGCTCGTGGCTCGTGGCTCACAGCTCATAGCTCGCAGCTTCTCTCCTAATGCACCAAATACCCCAATACCAAACACCCCAATACAATAAGCGGCGCGGGTATACGCTTTAGCTGGAGGAGGAAAAAAGTAATAGCAATAATCAGGATATCGAGAATGGCTATATATCGGCCCTCAAAAAGGGCAATCAGGAATGTATCCTTCATCAGGTAAAAAGTAGCACCGGCCATAATGCCCACCACTGCTGCATTGATACCTTCCAGTGACCGGAAAATAACAACATATCGTTTCAGGTTATGCCATACCGGGAAGAAGAAGAGTACCAGCAGGGCACTGGGCAGAAAAATAGCAATGGCTCCAATAAAACAACCCATCAATTGCCACCAGGCTCCCTCCTCTCTCAATACCATTCCACCGGTAAAAGCGCCTATGGAAAAAACCGGACCCGGTATGGCTCTAACCATGCCCGAACCGGTGAGGAAATCTTCTTTCGACATCTTCAGTACTTCTCTACCCGTTTCCTGTATACGTTTCGATTCGGGGCGGGTTACATATTGCTCATACATCAGTGGCATCATTACATCGCCACCGCCAAATACAAGACTGCCAAAACGATAGGCATTTTCAAACAGATTAATGGCTTTCCTGTTTTCCCAGTTTTGTCTTGTCGCTGTTTCTGATATATAACCGGCAATACCAAAGAGTATAAAGAAGATGAGGATATTACCCCATTTAATTTTTTTCCGGGGCTGGTCTTTCTCCGGAATTCTTTTATCACTGAAATTGGTGGCAATACCGGCAGCCACTATCAAGGCTGGAAATATCCAGGGTGTTTTAAACAGTATAAAAGTGGCCAGTGACGCCACTGCCATGATGACCCTTGTAATGGTATTGTGAACAGCCAACCCAAAAATGCGATAGGTAGAATAGGCAATAAAACCAATGGCCATGGGCTGAATAAATACAAAGAAATCGGGGTGAATTGATTTACTGTTGAAATATTGCAGCAGGAAAGAAAGTCCACCCATCAATACACAGGCTGGTGTAATCCAGATCAGTAAAGTAAGAACCGCCAGTGGAACGCCTCCTCTCTTATAACCAATCAGTGTAAGCGTTTGGGTAGATGAAGCACCGGGTAATAACTGGCAGAAAGCATTATACTCCATCAGTTCTGTTTCCGATACATCCCTTCGCTGATGCACAAAGGTCTTCATCATCATACCCATATGTCCTTGTGGTCCGCCAAAAGCTGTGAGGCTATGCCATAATACAGCACGCAGAAAAGGAATATGGCGTAAAAGTATCAAGGAATAAACGGGGGATTAATGAAACTGAAAATTAGTGAAATCCCGGAAAACTGCATGTTACTCATTTTGGGGGATTTTAGTGACCAGTGAGTTGTCAGCAGTGAGTACTGAGTGTTTTTATTTGACACAGCAAACAAAAACGCAGATTGTCATCACAATCTGCGTTCTATTAATTAAGTGAGTAGTGAATAGTGAGTAGTCAGTATTAGGTCTTCCTACTTCCTGATCGCTTCTTCACTGTTTCTTGTTTCTTATTCCTTATTTTTTGAGCCCGATCTCCCTCAGTCTTTCATCCAGGTATTCGCCTGCGGTTGCATCCGGGTAAGCTTTTGGATGTGAGGCATCAATACAGCTATCCAGACAGGCCAAACTCATTTCACTTCTCGGATGCAGGAAAAAGGGCATGGAGAACCTGCTGGTATGCCAGTGTTCTCTTGGCGGATTTACCACACGGTGCGTGGTACTGCGTAGTTTATTGTTGGTTAAACGCTGTAACATATCGCCCACATTCACCACAATCTGTTCTGGTAAGGAAGTTACATTTACCCATTCACCCTGTTTGGTCAGTATCTGCAAGCCATCTGCAGATGCACCTACCAGTAAGGTGATCAGGTTAATATCTTCATGCTGCTCGGCGCGAATGGCACTTTTGGGTTCATTTGTAATGGGTGGATAATGAATACAACGCAGGATAGAATTCCCATTCACAATATGAGCATCAAAATAATTTTCATCGAGGCCTAAATACAAGGCAATAGCCTGTAATAGGGAACGCCCGCTTTTTTCAAAATTCCGGTAAGCATTAAACAGTGTTTTGTTCAATGGCTCCACTTCTTTTACTGATACATTATCGGGGTACTCGCTTTTAATGGGGTCATTGTTTTCAACGGTTTGTCCGTACTGAAAAAATTCTTTCAGATCTGGTGCTTCACTGCCTTTGGCATGTTCACGACCAAAGCTGGTATAACCACGCTGACCGGCCAGACCGGGTATTTCGTATTGCAGTTTTTTCTCCAGCGGGAGGGCAAAAAACTGCTGAACATATTCGTACTGGTGAGCAATGAGCTCATCTGGAATACCATGGTTTTTAACAGCAACAAAACCTACTTCTTCGTACGCTTTACCCAGCTCCTGTACAAAAGCCGCTTTGCGTTGGGGATCGCCACTTAAAAATTCTGCCAGGTCTACTACGGGAATGGCCATAACACTCGTTTTTGTGTGAATAATAAAGAACCGGTTTTTCAACCGTCTGGAAAATTACAAAACTAGTTGGATTTATGGTAGTATGTAGACAAAGCCTTTGTTTCAGGTATTTTTATCAACTTTAAGGAATGAAACACCCGGCTGTAGTATGCTTATGCATCGCTTTCTTATTTGCGTGTAATAACGGCTATCATAAATATGTATCAAGTTACAGCTTGTCTGAAACTGTTATTGCACCTGATTACAGCAATATGGATTACTGGGCGGCACATCCTTATAAAAAAGATCCTTCAGACAGTATTCCCAAACCATTGCGTAAAAATTATCAGCCCGATACCACCGTTGATGTGTTTTTTATTCATCCAACCACCTATACCGACGATGCCCGCCCTTTCGGATGGAACGCACCTATTTATAATGCTGAGCTGGCGGCTAAAACCGATTACAGCACCATTCTCTACCAGGCCAGTATTTTTAATGAAGCAGGCAGAATTTTTGCTCCGAGGTACCGGCAGGCCAGCCTGGGTTCTTATTTTCCGGTAACAGCAGCAGATACCATTGCCGCATTAGCCGCTTTTGAACTGGCTTATGCAGATGTAAAAGCAGCTTTCACTTATTACCTTCAACACTATCATCAAAACAGACCCATCATCATTGCCACACATAGCCAGGGCACCACGCATGGTAAAAGACTGGTGAAAGAATTTTTTGATGGCACTCCGTTAGAACAAAAATTAGTAGCCGCCTACCTCGTAGGTATTCCGGTGGAAGAAACCTGGTTTACAAATATTAAAACCTGCTCTACTGCAGCACAAACAGGTTGTGTTTTAAGCTGGCGTACTTTTAAAGCAGGTTATAAACCAGGTTATGTGCTGAATGAAAAAGAGAAAGCCATTGTTACCAATCCACTTACCTGGAGCAGTACCGATACTGTTGCCACCAGAAAGAAAAACAAAGGCGGTGTGGTGACCAATTTTAACCAACTGGTAAAAAAAGTGGCTGCTGCCCATAATGCCAGAGATGTTATCTGGACCCACAAGCCCCGTTTCTTTGGTAATATTTTCTTTACCACCAAAAACTACCATATTGGCGATTATAATCTCTACTACCTGAGTGTGCGTGAAAATGTAAAAGAGAGAGTGAACGCCTACAAAAGAAAATAACCCTGCATTTTTCCTTGTACCGGATTTAAATCCGGTGCAGGGTTTGATATTATTGTTTGCTGAAACGGATGGCTTTAATGAATACATCGCCATTAAATGCATTGAGGATATAATTACCACTGGCAAGGTCGCCGAGGTTAATAACCAGTTGCTGCAACCCCTCGCTCACATCTTCCACAATGGTTTTGGCCATATGTCCGTCTACATCCAATACTTTCAGTATCAGGTTACCTGCACGTTCAGACATGATGGTTAAATAGCTGTCTTCGTGGATGATATTTGGCTGTAAATGCTGGATATACATAAACCCTCCTTTTGTTCGGTTACATAATAATGGCTCAGGGGGATGTATAATATTGACACCAAATATGGTGCCAGTGCTGCATAAAATGGTGAAGATTTAGTGAATTCCCTGTAAAAATCAACGGTACTATGCGGCGAAGTTAAAGCGTCATTTACCGCAGAGAACAAGAGGAAGCAGCATTTACAAAGTGCTTTTTTGACAGAGTCGATGAAATACTATTTATCCTCCCCCAGCAACATATACTTCTTCACCCCATTAATCATCATTTCATCGAGCACATTTACTAAGTTACCATAACTCGATGCCTCTAATGGTCTGATGAGTACAACGGGTTCTGCATCAATACCAAATTCGGTTTTTACCTGTTTAATTTTGGCCAGTAAAACGGCTCTTAATCCTTTACTACTGTAATCTGTTTGCTGAATGGCTTTGTCATTACTGCCTTCATAATAGCGAATGATATTATGGCCATCAAGTAATAAAGAAATGGTTTTTCGTTCGCCTGTAACTGTCGGGTTATCCGTTTCTTTTTCATCGGGCAAGGGCATTACAATACTGGCCGGCTCGCTCAATGCAGTGGTGAAGATGAAAAATGTAATGAGTAGAAAACCCAGGTCTACCATGGGTGTAAGATCTACCCGGGTTGATAATTTTTTGTTGCGGTGCAGTCCTTTACGGTTCCTGCTTTCGGGTGTTTGCATCTCTGCCATAACCAGTCGTTTTGAATGAGATGATTTTATAGCAGTATTCCATACAAGCTATTGCCATTTTAATTCAACCATCACCGGTCTGTGATCCGACGCTACCGGCTCGTTCAATACTTCGGATTGAAGTACCTGTACTTTTTGTGTATGACGAACAAGGATATAATCAATACAACGATCAGGTTCATTGGATGGAAAACTCAACTCATTTGCGCTTACCAATTGAAATGATTGTTGCAGCATTTGCATCATGGTGCTGCCCGGTGTATCATTTAAATCGCCCGCCAATAAAACAGGTTTTTGATACCCTTTCAATTGTTCCTCTATCAGTTTTACTGAACTGATCCTGTCTTTTTCAGTGAGTGAGAAATGCGAACAGAAAACCACATAATCTTTAAACTCCACGATCAGTAATACCCTTGCTTCTTCCGTTCCGGGCAATGGAATTGTGGTCTGGGTTAATGGTTTTTCTTTCGATAAAACACCCACTCCATACTTACCTCCCTGAAAAGCTATAGCAACACCATAACTTGCATACATACCTGTTGTTGCTGCGAGCTCTTTCAACACATCTATACCTTTACTTCTTTGTGTAACACTATCGAGTTCCTGTAAAGCAACAATGGAGGCTTTTGATGCTGTAATTATATTGGCGATGCGTTTGTAGTCGGTAATATTATCCATGCCTTTGGCATTACGGATATTGTAGCTGAGTAGGCGTATGGGTTCTTTGGGAGAAAAGGAGAGTAAAATGAATGAGAGAAGAATTAAAAAAGATGTTCGCATTTATTAGCATGCTTTTTTAACCACGGGGTTACACGGAGTATGGCACGGAGTTTCACAGAGGTGGTAAAATTATTTCTGTGTATTTCTGTGTATTCAGTGGCAATACATAAATGCCACTGAAGACACAGAAATACACAGAATAATATACCGTATGATACTTTCGGTCTTCCGGACTTTCCGACTTTCCAACCTCACTAAAAGCGAGAAAACACTAATTCCCGTACACACTCAAAAACTTAATGCGCATAATTTTCAACTGCTCCCAGGTATACTCATTTTCACTCAACTCCTGCTGTGCAATTTGTAAGGACGAAGTTTCGCAGTTTTTGAAATACTCAATAATTTCTTCCTGGTCGTATTCATCCAGCCATTCGTCGATGGCATAGTCGAGGTTGAGTTTAGTGCCACTGGCGGCGATGGTTTCCATTTCTTCCAGCAGTTCATCGAGTCGCAGGTTTTTATTGCGTGCAATGGTTTCCAGTGGAATTTTCTTATCTACATTCTGGATGATATAGATTTTGTTGTTGGCTTTATTGGCCACACTCTTCATTACAAAATCATCGGGTTTCTCTATCTCATTTTCTTCCACGTATTTGGCCACCATTTCTACAAATGGTTTACCATACTTTAATGCCTTACCCTTGCTTACACCCTGGCATTTTTCCAGTTCCTGTAAAGTAGTAGGATACAGTGTGGCCATATCCTGCAAAGAAGTTTCGAGGAAAATAACAAAGGGGGGCAGGTTTTTACGCTTGGCTTCTTTCTGACGTAATTCTTTGAGCATTTCAAACAATTTGTCATCAGCCGCAGCACCGGCCTGCGTGCCGCCTTCTCCTTCTTCATCATCGGCATTGGCATCTTCAAACAGGTTATTCAATACTATTTTAAAAGACGCAGGTTTCTTCAGGAACTTCTCTCCTTTTTCGGTGAGCTTCAGTAAACCATATTCTTCAATGTCTTTCCTGATCAGGTTTTCCAACATCATCTGCCGAACAAGGCTGTTCCACAAATGAATTTCTTTATCCTTCCCAATCCCAAATACTTCGAGTTGATCGTGACGGAACATACTGATCTGCGGGGTAAGTCTGCCGATGAGTACACTGATCACATAATCTGCCACAAATCTTTCATCCAGGGCTTTAATTGTTTTCAGCACCTGCAGCACTTCTTCTTTTACCTCTATTTTTTCTTTCGGGTTGCGACAGTTATCGCAATTGCCACAATTCTTTTCGCCCCAGTCTTCCCCGAAATAATGCAACAGTATTTTTCTGCGGCATACAGCACTTTCTGCATAAGCCACTGTTTCATCGATCAGTTGACCACCCACTTCTCTTTCACTCAGTGGTTTATCGCGCATGAGATGCTCCAGTTTGGCCACGTCTTTGTGCGAATAATACAATACACAAATACCTTCCAGTCCATCACGCCCCGCTCTGCCTGTTTCCTGGTAATAGTTTTCGATGGATTTGGGAATGTTGAAATGAATCACAAAACGGATATCGGGTTTATCAATACCCATTCCGAATGCAATGGTGGCTACAATTACCTGTACATCTTCATTCAGAAACTGGTCCTGTCTGTCGGCACGTAATTTCTGATCGAGACCCGCATGGTAAGCCACTGCTTTAATATTATTGGCTACCAGCAGTTCGGCCAGCTCTTCTGTTGTTTTGCGGTTGAGGGTATATATGATACCGCTTTTGCCTTTGTGCTGGCTGATGAACTTTACAATATGCTTAACCGTCTGGTCCTTTTTTATTTTGGGCTGAATCTCATAATAGAGATTGGTACGGTTAAAAGAAGAAATAAAAATATTCGGTTCACGCAAACCCAGGTTCTTCACAATATCGCTTTGCACCTTGGGTGTGGCAGTGGCGGTTAAGGCAATAACGGGTACATCGGGGTTAATGATGTCCATCATTTCTCTTAACCTGCGGTATTCGGGTCTGAAATCGTGACCCCATTCTGAAATACAATGCGCTTCATCTACTGCGAAAAAAGAGATCTTGAGATCCGCAAAATATTCGAGGTTTTCCTGTTTGGTCAGGGTTTCGGGTGCCACATACAGCAGTTTGGTTTTACCGCTGTCGAGGTCTTCTTTCACCGCTTTTATCTGTCCTTTATTGAGGGAGGAATTGAGGAAATGTGCCACATCGTCTTTCTCACTATATCCGCGAACCAGGTCGACCTGGTTTTTCATGAGGGCAATAAGGGGCGAAACAATGATGGCGCAACCATCGAGTATCATGGCCGGTAACTGGTAGCAAAGGCTTTTACCGCCACCGGTTGGCATGATGACAAATGTATCTTTACCGCTTAATAAGCTGCGGATCGATTTTTCCTGTGTACCCTTAAACTCTCTGAAGCCAAAATAGGTTTCCAGTGCCCCATGAATATCAAAAGCGGCATCTGCCAGCTTTGTTGTGGTATTCTTTTTGCCTGCGGCGGCAGATTTGGGTGTTGTACCCCTTTTTACCGGGGCTTTCTTTGTGCTTGTTGCCATGTATATACAATCAGTTTACCGCACCGGCGGAACCCTTTATAACCATATAAGTTAATGATTTTACCGGAATTTTCACTTAATATTTGCCAATTGGCCTAAGAGGAAGTGTTTCCGGCGGAACCGGTGCATGGTGGCCCTTCTGAGGAAGCAGCCTGCTTTTTTCAAAAGGATGGCGAAGTTAACGAAGAATAGGCTGATTACATAGAGTTTGCTGTTAAAGTTTACCTTTGTGCCGCATGAAATGAGCCATATCAAAATTTTATACCAACGGAAATATTTATTAGCGAATTCCATGTGACCAATGACAACAGAAGTGAACACATGAAAAAAACGATTGTACAGACGGCTTTAGAAACCATTGAGTTGGAAGCAGCATCCATTGCTGGTCTTTCTGCTTTTATTGGTGATGATTTTGATAAAGCCATTCAGCAAATAGCCCTTTGCAAAGGCAGGATTGTCATCAGCGGGGTAGGCAAAAGTGCCATCGTTGCACAAAAAATTGTGGCCACCTTAAACTCTACCGGAACACCTGCACTTTTTATGCATGCTGCCGATGCCATTCACGGCGATCTGGGCATGGTTCAACAGGATGATATTGTATTACTCATCAGCAAAAGCGGAGAGAGCCCCGAAATAAAAGTATTGGTTCCGCTCATTAAAAATTTCGGTAACGAGCTTATTGGTATGGTGGGTAATACCGACAGCTTCCTCGCAAAATCATCCGATATTGTTTTAAATACCACTGTTAGCCAGGAAGCCTGTCCCAATAACCTGGCACCTACCAGCAGCACCACTGCACAAATGGTGATGGGCGATGTACTGGCGGTATGCCTGATGCAGTTAAATGGTTTTTCCGATCATGACTTTGCGCGATATCATCCCGGAGGTAATCTGGGTAAACGTTTGTACCTGCGTGTAGCCGATCTGTATAAAAACAATGAAGCGCCCAAAGTATTACCCAACACCAATTTAAAACAGGTGATTGTAGAGATCACTGAAAAAAGACTGGGTGTTACTGCCGTTGTAGATGATAAGAACATGGTACTTGGTATCATTACAGATGGCGATCTGAGAAGAATGCTTGAAAAAACAAACGATTTGAGCGCCATTACCGCCACCGATATTTTTTCTCCAAATCCGAAAACAGTTGACCCGGCTATGCTTGCTGTTGAAGCATTGGAAGTGTTGAGAGAAAATAATATCAGTCAGCTCATTGTTGCCGAAAACGGACAGTACATTGGCATAATTCACATACACGATCTGGTAAGAGAAGGGATTATATAAATAAGGAATAAAGAATAAGCAACATCAAATAAGAAAGTACGAGACAAGGATTAAACTATTTTTATTTCGCTGCAGCATAAGCCTGTAATATTGCAGGTCTGAACAGGGGATCAAATTAATTAGGAATGAACAAACATCATTATGTTGCCATCATGGCCGGTGGAATTGGCAGTCGATTCTGGCCCATGAGCAGAACAGCTTATCCAAAACAGTTTCTTGATATTTTACATACCGGCAAATCGTTGTTACAGTGGACCTATGAACGGTATGCCAGTTTTATCCCGAACGAAAATATTTTTATTGTTACATCAGAAGAATATGTACCCATTGTACAGAAACAACTGAAACATTTACCCTTTGAAAATATTGTGGCCGAGCCCAGCCGTAAGAATACAGCGCCCTGTATTGCTTATATTTCATTCAAGCTCCTCCAAAAAGATCCGGAAGCTTCATTGATTGTAGCACCCAGCGATCATATGATTTTAGACAATGAAGCTTTCAGGGCCGTTACGCTTAAAGCACTCGATTTTGTAAGCCATATCAAATCATTGGTAACACTGGGTATTACGCCTACTCATCCCAATACCGGCTATGGCTATATTCAGCACGATAGCATGACTGTTGCAGAAGGCATTTACAAAGTAAAGACCTTCACCGAAAAACCAAATCTGGAATTGGCCAAAACATTCATCAGCAGTGGCGATTTTCTGTGGAACGCGGGCATTTTTGTGTGGCAGGTAAAAAATGTCATCAAAGCATTTGAACAACACCAGCCTGAAATGTTTGAACTATTCGAAGGTATTAAAGAGGCTTACAATACCGGAGAAGAAAAGGCGGCGATCGACCGCATATATCCTTTGTGTACCAATATTTCCATCGATGTAGCCATTATGGAAAAAGCGGAAAATGTATATGTCATCCCTTCTTCATTTGGCTGGAGCGATCTGGGTACCTGGAACAGTGCTTATGATAACCTAGAAAAAGATTATCTGGGTAATGCCGTGGCCAGTGATAATGTGATTGTAATTGATGCCACCAAGTGTATGGTATCGGCACCCAAAGAAAAATTACTGGTATTACAAGGGTTAGACGATTTTATCGTGGTAGACTCAAAAGATGTGTTGCTCATCTGTAAAAAAGAAAAAGAGCAGTCGATCAAAGAATATGTGGCTGAAGTAAAAAGAAACAAAGGCGATAAATATTTATAATAAATTTTAAGCCACAGATTCACAGATTATTGAGACCTAAATCTGTGAATCTGTGGCTTAAATTTCTTCTGCAGAAACCTTCCACAATTTCACTGAAGTTCCCTCATAATCAGTAGATTTGGCATTACCCCATTCTAATAGCAATGCCAGAAAAGAAAACAGTTATCACCGGAACCGGAAGTTATATTCCTCCCCACATTAAAACCAACAGTGATTTTACTGCCCAGGATTTTTATACAGAAGACCATGAACGCATTGTAGCCGCCCCGAATGATATCATTGAAAAATTTCGTGATATTACCGGTATTGAAGAGAGAAGGTATGTAGGAAATGAATTCAATGCTTCAGATATGGCTGTTATTGCTGCCAAGCACGCCATTGAAGATGCCGGTATTGATCCCGAAACACTTGACCAGATTATCGTTGCACATAATTTCGGAAACGTAGTAAAACATACCATTCAAACCGATGTATTACCGGCTCTTGCTTCCCGTGTAAAACAGGCATTGCAGATTCGTAATCCATCCTGTGTGGCCTATGATATTTTGTTTGGTTGTCCGGGCTGGATACAGGGTGTAATTCAGGCCGATGCATATATCAAAGCAGGCATCGCTAAAAAATGTCTTGTTATCGGAACAGAAACACTAAGCCGTGTATTGGATCATTACGACCGCGACAGTATGATTTTCAGCGATGGCGCCGGTGCTTGTATTATTGAAGAAAAGGAAGGCGATAGCGGTATACTTGCTGCCAGTGTGCAAAGTCATTGTATAGATGAAGCCTATTATCTCTACATGGGCAAATCGAATTTGCCGGATTCAGATCCATGTGTACGTTATATAAAAATGAAAGGCAGAAAAGTATATGAGTATGCCATCAAGAATGTACCCGCAGCCATGAAAGACTGCCTCGATAAATGTGACGTGCATGTAACCGAGGTAAAAAAATTCTTCCTGCACCAGGCCAATGAAAAAATGGATGAAGGTTTTATCAAAGTATTGTATAAACTCTATGGCCTCAAAGAAGTACCGCCACATATTATGCCCATGAGTATCCATAAACTGGGTAACAGTTCCGTAGCCACCATTCCTACTTTATACGATCTGGTTAAACGCGGTGTGCTGGATGATCATTCCTTACAAAGCGGCGATATCGTGATGTTTGCATCGGTAGGTGCAGGCATGAACATTAATGCGGTTTGTTACAGGGTATAAGGAAGATGGTTCAAGAATCAAGAACCAGGGAGGAGCATTGCTAGTTGTGAGGCAGACCCGGTAAGCCAAAATAATCTCCACGGGTTTTATCAAGAATAGCTGACAGTTGCTGAAAGTTATGAGCCGATGGTTTCAGGTTCACTTTTTTATCAATAATGCGCCTGTGCTTGTATATAATAAATGTATTTTCGGCTGATGGGTTAATCTTGTTGAGATGTGCTTCTGTTTCTTCATCTGTAAAAGAAGGTACAAAACAAAGTGCCACCTGCTTTATCTGAAGTTCCGCCCCAATTTTTGCCAGTTCTTGTTCCCTATTTTTCCTGTTATATCCATTTTCATTGCCATACACAAAATAGGCTTTCAGGTATTGTTTACGTTTTATACTTTCCTCTTCCAGGAAACTCAACCATTCCTTGACCGCTGGCCAATCTGGTTTATTGCCAACAAAAAATACAATACCATGGTATCGTCCATACTTACAAACCGGACAGGTACGGGATCCTTTATCGGGACCATACGCATGATAAGGTATAAATGAAGGCTGGTCATAACCAACAGGCAAGCCGGATGATACCGTTTCTTTCTTTTTTTTCGGATAATCAGGAATATTCAATCCGAGTATGATATCATGTTCGGCTACTTGCACATCTCCTTTTACGAGTATTCTTACAACTCCACTACCCCCCCTGTTTTCAAGGGGATATTTCTTTTTAAAAGGAATGAGTAACTGATCATCATCAAAAACCAGGTCATCAATATAATATTCATTCAACAGATCGGGTTCTTTCACGAGGAAGTGAATATGCGCAGGAAAAATATCATTCGGGTATGGGGCAGGCCGGATGCTGTAAATAGCATATTGCCCGTTTTCATTTGTTTTCACCCAACCTCGAATGCTCCCATGTCTTTTGGCTCTTTTATCGAGTCCGGCCGTACCAGCATAATAACCCCTGGTATTGGTTTGCCAATAGTAAAGAATGACATTGGCGGCGGGGGTTTTTCCATCCTGTTGAAAAACCGTTCCTGTTATAAGTAATTTTTGTCCGCCCGTATACCAGCCGGCACTTGTATCTATGTGATTCATTACAACCGGCATGGCTGCATACATGATATCGCAATCTTCACAATTTCCGCCCACCCTTTTTGAACTGTTGTTACGCTCCGGGTTATTATTTGCCTGCTGACCCGTACAGGAATTGACGAGGAAGAAAATAAAACAAACGACCAATAAACGATGTTTTGACAGATACATAACAATAAATTTTTGACAAAATTCCTGTTATGCAACTCCTGTAAAAAACCAGATACGCTATCCTGATGAAAAAATAGGTTAACCCGATGACCTGCCGGTCATGGTTTGTCTAAAAGCCTGCACATAATTCCTGCTTAACCTGGTTTCCTGTTCATTCTGTAACAGGATATCATAATCGCCGTTCAGCCTCGACCGGTAAGAAGCTATATAACGGGTATTGATGATGGTAGATTTATGTACCCGCACAAATACTTTCCCGTCGAGTTGTTCCGCAATAGCTCGAAGCGTTGTGACATAGAGGTATTTTTTCTTTTCGGTGTAGATCGCTACATACGGGCTGGCTGAACAGATCATCACAATATCCTCAGTAGCCACTACAACATGATTTTTCCCCTGCTCAATTACCAGTTCTGAAATATGCTTTTTGGTCTGTACCGGTACTGGAGCCGGGGCATTTTTATAAAAAAGATCACGCCTGTAACTCAAAAAAGATACAGTCCCGTAAATGAGCAGGTATTTATACAAGTCGTTGGCAATAGTATAGGTAACTACTTTCTGTAAGCCATACGTATGATCGAACAGGAGATAAGAACCTGCCGTTACTGTTGAGGCATATAATAAAGCATGAACAGTAAATGCGGATACAACAATGAGCGTTGATTGAAGAAAGATTCTACCACGGGTTGAGTCCGGCTTATATTCTCCTTTTTTCCATACATAATAGATAACAGGAATAAACCAGAGCCAAAAAGTATTAAACAAAAAGGATTCCGTCCAGTAATAGCTGTTGTTATTTCTTAAAGAGAGCAATAAATCCTGCAGCATGGCCAGGGCCACCAATGATATGACAGTCAGTAGAAAAATGATCTTCAACTTTCTACTGGCAAAAACATCATTTCCAAAAGCAATGGATGTATACATACAATCAGTTTTATATTAACAACAGCTAATAATAAGCATTATTCAACATATTACTTATCGAATCTTTTCAGGTCGATCTCTATAAAAAAAATATCCTCATACATTCTCCCTTCAGCCCTCTTTTGTCTGGAAAAATACAGACGCTTTTCTTTTTCATGGTAAAAGGGGCAGAATTCTGCGAGTGAAGAATTTATGGTGGGCCCCAGATTTTTTGGTTGCATCCATCTACCATTCTTTTTAAAACTGATATACAAATCCACTTCACCCAAACCTGTTGAGTCTGATGAGAAATAGAGGATATAATCTTCATCAGGAGACACAAATGGATTTGATTCCCTGAATCGTTCCGTGTTTACAGGCAGTCCGATATTTTCCGGTGTCTGATATGATCCATTAATTTTCCTTGAAACATAAATATCAGCATTACCCGCTTTCGCAGGGTTTTCTTTCATAAAATAAATATGTCCCTCTTTGGTAGCTGATGCGTATGATTCTGAAGCGTCGGTGTTGATTATATTACCTAAATGATAAGCAGCCGTCCAGCCATTGCTGGTTTTATCAACCGCCCAGATATCAAAACCAGTTCTGTTGGGACGATCTGGTACGGGACGTGTAGATTGAAACAAAACAGTTTTACCATCCGGACCGAATATCGGATCTATATCTTTCCATTGGGCATCCGCTGTTGAAAAAGAGGCAACCGTGGGTTTTGTCCAACCGCCATTTATTTTATCGGACTGGAGTATCACCAGTGTATCTCTTTTGCCATTCGATTTTACCCATAATGCCGTTTTACCATCGGGTGAAATGGTCAGACCAAATACACCGCCGTCTGATATCACACCCGGCTCAAACATTTGGGCTTCCTGAGCGGAACAATTAAGACAAAGAAAAAATGCTACTACCGATGTACTTATTTTCAGCATACTGCGTTTCATTTTAATAACTGAAAGTATCATCAACAGGTTTGAACAATTTCATAAATCTGGTTAACTGGTTAAATAGCTATTTAATCGTTTTCGTACATTCTTCTCAGTTCCTGATTTAAATCCGGAGCTGAGGGATGGTCATAATTTATCGAAGTTGAAATAAGTTTTCCATCTATTGTATTTAGACTCACCGCTCAACTGCTTTTCATAAATACTATGGTTCCCTGAAATAAGATAAGCCATTATACAGGCGATGGCTGCATATACAGCAATATCAAACCCAAACAATTCAACCGCCATAATGGTACAGGCTATAGGTGTGTTGGTAGCACCCGCAAATACGGCTACAAAGCCTATACCAGCAAGAAGTGACAAGGGTACAGGGATAAGAAGCGACAAAGCATTGCCGAGTAAGGCTCCGATAAAAAACAAGGGCGTTACTTCACCGCCTTTAAACCCTGCAGACAGTGTTACAATCGTGAACAATATTTTGAGTGCAAAATCATAAGCAGGTTGCGGACTTTCAAATGATTCAACAATAGCGGGAATACCTAACCCGATATATTTTGTGGTGCCCATCAACCATATGGCAGCAGCAATAATGATTCCTCCGATCACTGGTCGTAATGGAGGATATGGAATAGTGCTGTTAAAAAGATCGCTGCTCCATTTCATTCCTTTACAAAAAACCATAGCACAAAGTCCAAATGCAATACCTCCAAGTGCTGTGTACAACAAGCTGGTGCCTGTGATACCAGGTATAGATGAAATATGATAATCCACATGCGGTGTTTGCCACAAGCGGGTAACCTGATCGGCCAGTAATGAAGCAGCAGCGGCCGGAATAAATGCCTTGTATTTCAGTTTACCGATACGCAATAATTCAAGACTAAAAACAATACCTGCAAACGGCGTTCCGAATACCGATCCAAAACCGGCTGCAATAGCAGCGATGATCAGTATTTTTCTTTCTTCATCCGATAACCGAAAAGGTTTACTCAACTGATCAGCCATGGCACCCGACATCTGCAATGCCGTTCCTTCTCTTCCTGCCGAGCCTCCGAGTACATGTGTTAGCATGGTACCGATATACACAAAGGGCGCCATGCGGAATGGGATGATTTGTTTAGGCGCATGAATGGTATCAATCAGCAGATTATTTCCTGCTACAACCTCTTTACCATAATAATGATACAATAAGCCGATCAGCAACCCACCTATGGGTAAAAAAACAATGATCCATATATGCGTTTCGCGGAAATGGGTAACCCAATCGAGGGTTTGCAGAAAAAAAGCCGAAGCAGTGCCGGCTGATAGTCCAACAACAAAGCATATGAGCAGCCATCTGAAAAATACTGGCAAAATGGACGTTAGCTGATCCGACTTCATATTCAGTTTAAAAGTAAAGCTTTCTTCTTTCCCTCCTTGCCCCGGATTTAAATCCGGGGCAAGGAGGGAAAGAAGAAATTATTTCAATCTCTCTAACACCCCTTTTCGTTTTACAATATTTTTATAATCCCATTGTATATCACGTGACTTTTTGAGCCACCGTTTTAAATCTTTTTTATTGATCTGGTCCATGGATGTATAACGAATCCCTGCCGACTTAAAACCACCCTCTTTTGGAAGTCCGGGCTCTTCAAAACTTTCACCGCTCCAGAACAATAAGCGTACGCAGTTTTTCAGTTTATCATAACCAACGATTGGATTGCCTTCGAGAAACCATACAGGGTGTGCATGCCATATTTTATGTTCGGCATCGGGCAAATTTTCCATGATCACTTCATATAATAAATCGCAAATGGCTTTGTCCTCCGGCAAGAGTGCTTTGTGGTATTGTTGGGTGTCTTTATGCATGTATCAGGGTTGAGTGTTGGGTTTTACCTTTCTTTTTAATACCAGTGAACTGATGAATGCAACTGCCAGTCCAATGGGTAGTACCTCAAAATAAGTAATCAGCACCACAAAAAAGGGGCTCTTGTACATTTCTTTGAACTGTTTCATCTCTTCCGTTTTTTCAGCAACCACTGTGGCTGAATCGCCGTTTCTCGTACAGGTATTAATGACATGCGAAGCGTATACATCTATAAAATCGGGTACAAACAGGTAATAATAAAACAGCCATACCCCAACATACATGGTTGACCCCAGCAATGCAATCAATGCCCCGGTCTTGAATGCCTTTCCCAATGAAATAACCCCGCCCAGTTCTTTGTTGCGGTAATTTCTGATGCCGAAGAAAGTAAGCGAAAACACCACAATCATGGCTGCATACCCTACAATATCATTGGTCTGCAGATCGGGTTTGGTGTAGAGCAGGTTTACCATATAGATCATATGACCTACGAGAATGGTACCCAGGATAAGACCAAAAATGAGAACGTTCTTTTTCATCGTGTATAATTTTACGCAAATCTATCCGTACACACAAGAGCCGGTCTCATACTAAAGTACCAAAATGGATTCATTCGGTATATTTCATACCAAAGTATGATGCTCCCGCTTTCCCTTCCCTGCCCCGGATTTAAATCCGGGGCAGGGAAGGGAAAGCGGGAGGCATGTATAAAAAATTAAGGGGTAAGTTTTAATCGTTTGGCTTTTTCAATGGCCTGGGTACGGTTTTTCACATCCATTTTAAAGAAGAGGTTCGATACATGTGTTTTTACCGTACTCAGTGAGAGAAATAACTGCTCTGCTATTTCTGCATTACTCAATCCCTTCGATAATTGTTGCAATACTTCGTATTCCCGTGTAGTGAGGTTGAGTTTTTTGAGCTCGACTTCATTCAACACAAATTCTTCGGGTGGGGTTATATACACCTGCTTTTCTACCACAACGGTTTCAACCCTGGGTTTGCTGAGTTGTGATGCCACCCAGATGCCCAATAAAGTAAAAAATACAGCGATCAATCCTACATAAATATCGATTGAATGGTCGGTGACCAGGTATTTCCATTGCATCCACTTTAAAGCAAAAACGAGCAGGGCCATCAATGCGGCATACAAAAAAATGGATTTAGTGGGTTTCCATAAACGCTTGAGAAGTGGCATTGCTGTTATGATCTATCTTCAGTAAGTACCGAAGATAAATAATTCTCAAAAGCGGTCATCATTGTGCAGCTATATCCAGCAAAATATCGCAGAGTTCTTTTGGCCTGCTGAAAAAGGGTGAATGACTGCTGGGCATCCGGTACACTTTTTCACATTTCGTTTCGGTGTACATTTTCTGCTGGATAAAAGGAGTTACAGCCCTGTCTTCTGTGCATTCAATAAAAAAGCGGCGAACAGAACCATAGTTTTCTTCAGTCAACTGCAAAGGGGTAATACCTGTAGCAACGCTTTCATGACTCAGCAGTAGTTTCGCCAATTCTGTGATATCATCAGCACAATCATGATACAAGCCTTCTTTATAAATTGCTGTTTGCAAAGTATGTGAGCCTGTTTCCGGATAACGCGTTACATATGGCTTTAGTACACCTTCAACATCCAGTGCTGAATATTCCGCCTGTGTTTTTCCATTGGGGATAAGATACGCTGCCAGGTAAATCAGTTTTTCAATTTTATGCGGCCGGTATTCTGCGGCCTGTGAAATAACGATACCGTTTTTGCTATGTCCTAACAATATCACTTTATCAGCTGCTTCATCTATCAGTTTGCATAATTTGTCTACAGACATTTGCAGCGTTACTTCATTGATCGGGGTTTTATCTCTGCCCATACCCGGCAGATCAATGGCCATTGCTTTATGACCTTGTTTTTCAAGGATAGGAATGACTTTATGCCAGTTCCAGGCGCTGTGCCAGGAACCATGTACGAGAATAAATGTTTTCATTGTTTGCATCTTATTGTACTGCGAAGATGAAGATGCTTACAATTGTATACAACCCGAAACTTGCTATGTTGCAGACTGTTCTGCTCTTGCACTTTCCCAGCCAATAATAGCAGTCTTGCGTGTGGGGCCCCACATATATCCACCAATCTGTCCGGTTGACTGTATCACACGGTGACAGGGAATCAAATAAGCAACAGGATTACTGCCAATAGCGGTACCAACAGCTCTTGAGGCATTGGTATTGCCTATCTGTTCAGCAATATCTCCGTAAGTGGAAAGTTTTCCCATCGGTATTTTTAATAATGACTCCCAAACCTTGAGTTGAAATTCAGTACCTTTTAAATGTAGTTTTATGTTGGATAATTTTGACCAGTCATGCTGAAAAATGAACAAAGCATTTTGTTGTATGATGTCTAATTTTTGCTGGTAAGTGGCATTGGGAAATTTTTCTTTCAGGTTATTCAATGCATCTGTTTCATCTTCTTCAAATGCCATATAGCATATACCTTTGGATGTGGATGCTATGATAAGGTTACCAAACGGACTCTCCGCATAACTGAAATGAATATGAAGTGCGGCGCCACCGTTTTTGTATTCTGCAGGTGTCATGCCTTCGATATTGATAAAGAGATCATGGAGTCTGCCCGTACCCGACAATCCTATTTCCATGGCGGTATCAACAAGCGTGGCCCGCTGTTCTTTCAGTAATTTTTTGGCATGTTCAGTACTGATGTATTGCAGGAATTTTTTAGGCGTAGTGCCGGCCCATTCACTGAACAGCCTTTGGAAATGAAAAGGGCTTATATGAACCTGCGCTGCCAGTTCTTCGAGGCTGGGTTGCTGCCTGAAATGGGTATTGATGTATTCAATGGCGGCTGCAATGCGGTTATAGTTCAGTTGTTGTTGTTCGTTCATGTAAAGTAATATAGAATGCTAATTTCAGGATTTGTTACCCCTCATACAACCCGAAACTTGCGGAATCTAGAAGCTGGATCATAAAATTCTCTGTGTATTTCTGTGTTCTCAGTGGCATTTAATTGCCACAGAAGGCACAGATGTACACAGAATTTTCTGCTTTTTTCGAATACACTTATTCTCCTTTTCTAACCGCTCTTCTATACTCAGCTCCGGCGAGATCGCTGCGCTTTAGTTCCAGTGTAAATTCTTTCGCCAGGCTGGTCTCCAGGATAATTCTGTAGGGGAATCTTGAAAAATAAGTGGTTGCATTGATTTTTGTCCAGCGGTAATATTTATCTGATAGAATATTTTCCAGGAATTGCTGGTAACAACTATCACAGGTCAGTATCTTTTTTTCTTTGTAACACCTGTTTTTGTTATCGAAAAAAAGAAGGAGATCGAAGTTTTGAACAGAAGAATCGCGCACCAGGTAACTGAGTGTGGTATCTGACTCCTGCAGGAGGATATTTATATTTGAGTTATGCGCTTTTGTTTTCTCGAGTTTCTTTCTGGCTTTTTCTTTAGTCAGATCAATATAGCCCTGTGTGAATGACAGTTGTGCGATGCAAATACCAAAAAACAGCAGGAGAAATTTCATCTTACCTAATTATGTATTATGTAGTTATATCAGGATATTATACTTGGTGATAGTTAGATGTTTGTAAAAGCTATCAATGATACAATTTTGATCTTAGTTTCTGACCCGTTTATATTTAAGCACTTTCAAACCTATTATATCACCTACATAAATACTTCCTTCGCTATCTACGGCAATATCATGAAACCAACAGGTGCTGCGGTCAGCAGCTCCTGTTGAACCGGTATGTGCAGTAATTTTATAAGTTGAGTCAAACGAAATAAAAGTGGACCCTTGTACAGAACTGTCTGGTTTTTTCCTGGGATCATAGTCAATAGCATACAATTTGTTTTGCAGATCTGTTGTCACAGAAGGTAACTGCTCTACTTTTTCATTATTGTTAATGACTTTGATAAACTTTCCCGATGTATCAAATACCTGAATACGGTTGTTTTGTCTGTCGGCAACAAAAATGCTGTTGTTTTGGTCTATGGTAATTCCATGTGGTATAATAAACTCACCTTCTTTTTTACCATAGGTTCCCCATTCTCGAATAAATTTACCCTCAGCAGAAAATTGCACAACCCTGCTGTTTAGATAGCCGTCACTAATGTAAACATCACCCTTATGGCTTACTGCAATATCAGTAGGCCTATTAAAATGTGAAGAATCATTTCCTGGCTTTTTGGCCTCCCCTAATGTCATCAGCAGTTTACCATCATGACTGAACTTAAATATCTGGTGAAGAGCCACATCAGTTACCCATATATTATCGTCTTTGTCTACTAACAATCCATGTGGCATAATGAAATAGCCAGCACCCCATGTATTCAGCGCTTTACCCGTTATGGGGTCAAGTTCTGCAATAGTTGGCAGGGAAATTAAAGAATCAGGAAAAGGGTCTGTCCACCTGCGGCCGGTTCGCTGAAATATAAAAATGTGGTTGTTTTTGTCGACACCAATACCTGTAGGCTGGCTAACTATATACTGATTGGCTTGCCGGTTCCAGCTGCTGTCCAGAACATAATTATCGGATAATGATTGCTGTATTTCATCTTCTTTTGATTCTTTGCAGGAAAATAAACAAAGAGCAATACAGAACAGGCTAATGGTTCGCATTCAGGTTTAGTTAAAGCGGGTTATTTATGATATTAATTTTGCTGCGTTTTACTAAAAACATCAAATCAACAGCAGTTTATCCATCTAAAACAAGCAGCTGTTTAAAGATACAAAGTGGATTTTGAATTAACTATATTAGGCACGAAATCGCAGAGTTGAGTAATTGCCCTCATTTTATCCATACGCATATAAGCTTATTGCAGCTTCCGCTGCTGTAAAAGCTGCTCCAGTTCTTTTATTTTTTTCTTTTTTGGATCATTTACTATCCTGTAAATAAGGTATAATGGAATGAGCGTCAGCATTCCCCAACTGCTTTTAATAATACTATAGCATATAATACCAATTAAGAATCCGACAAAGAAAGCATTGGTAATAAAAGATGATTTCATTTTTTTGGCTTCGGCTAGTAGTTCCTGGTCGGTTAAGGTTGAAAAGTCTCTGTTTTCCATTTTTTGATTGTATGTTTATTACGCTGGTATCTTTTTTATAAGGTATGCGCTTTCACAAGTTATCGCACAATATATTATGGATGCGTAAGTACATTACCATTAACCGTGTACGGAGCAGCATTAGCAGGGTAAACATCGAGCGTTTGCTTAAATTCTACGGGCAAATTTTTAACCGTCTTTAGTCCATTGATCCTGGTTTCTCTTCTATTAATATTCATCTTATATTCAACAGTAGTACCATGACCATTGCTAAGTTCATTATTTGCCCTGTTTTCAATGGTCTTATGTTTTCCATTCATGGAAGAAGTAATTGGAACAATATTGGAAAAACCTCCTGAACCTCCTAATTGATCATTCACCATGTGCCCACCAACCCAGCTTCCGCCAAGAAAGCCTGCCACTTTTTGTGCCTCCTTTTGGGGCCCGGCATCTACCCCCCTAGGCAGGGATACCTGGTTGATCATACCAGAAGTATACACATCCGTTTTATTTCTCACCGTCATGGTTTGCTTTTTAGCTGGCAATACCTTTTTCATTTTTTTAGTTTTCAGCTTATTCTTTTTAGGAGTAGTTTTCTTTTTACCGGTAGCTGTTTTACCTGCAGCTTTCTTTTTAGGCGTGTGCTTGGCTTTTTGTACGACCGAATTGGTAGTATGGATTGTTTCGGAAGAACCCTCGTTCGTCTTTGTATAGGCAGAAAAACCCGCTGCCGGCATTTCTTTTCTTTCGGCTAAACGATCATTCAGTTCATCATCGATTTGTTTTTGCTGAACCGGATTTTGCTGTCTGGAGGAATAGGCATCAGCCATTTTTTGATACGCATTCAGTTGCTTTACCCGGGGACTATTTTCAATGAATTCCTGTAGATTTCTATGCGTAGTACCAACAGATCTGTCTTCAGCAACAGACCGGCTCATGTTTTTATTACTATGTTCCTGGTAAGCATTCAAAGGATATGGTTTAGGTAGAAAGCTGGTAGTTAAATATACAGAACCCTTCCCATAATATATGTAAAAAATATTTTATTGATACTCAGTAGATTATTGCAGTCAAATATTCATCAATGCTTTAGTAAAGTTCACAACAGATGTTGCACGCTGGTTGTGCAAACGCTGCTATCATGTAAAGAAGGCTTACCAACCTTCCTGCCCCGGGCAAGGTTCGGGCATAGACCTTTCTTACTGTGAAAGCATTACAAATGAAGTAATGACAAGCAGGTTTCCTTCCTGTTATGCAAATGATTCTCTTCACTCAAAGCCCTATTAAAGCCCTATCATATCCCTATCAAAGAGCTATTAACGTCCATCCTTTAGAAAATGGTGTTTAATAGGTTTTTATTCAGCATTTAATAGGCTAATGATTTGTTTTACAACATATTATAACAGCAAGCAAACAGCAATCTAAACTGTATAAAACTGCAATATGGGGTTGCAGGCTTGCGGGAAGCTGTTTTTGGTTGGTGCTCGGTGTTGGCTGCTAGCGGGTGTAGAAAAATAGCTATGGGGTTCTATGGGTGCAGCATGGCTCTGTGCAGTGGTTTAACCGGCCGAAAGCAAGCCATCATCAGTAGTAATGGTTAATTTTTTATCTGATGCCTGTATGTTTATTTTCTGACCTTTTTTAAAACCCAGTTTTTCTAACCACTTGCCCTTTATTCTAATATAGGGTATGGTTTCAGTTTTATACTGTGTTTCCTGGTGTGTATAGGATATCGTCATTTTTCTAATGGCCTTTTTCATTGTCATACTTTAACATGACAAATATAATCAGTTAAATCAGATTGTCAATTAAAATATGACATTATTTTTGATTTTTTTCTGGACTTTGTACAAGTGAAAAAAGAACAGCTTCAGAAAAAGATTGGGCAACGTATCATCGCATTACGCGAAGAGAAGGGCTGGACACAGGCCGACCTGGCCAGGGCTTGTAATAAAGACAGGCAAGCCATTGAGATTATTGAGAATGGAAAAGTGAACCCTACTATTTTTTCGCTTTATGAAATTGCGAAGGCATTGGAGGTGGGATTGGAGGAATTGGTTGTTATTTAAAATCTACATTTATAGTTTAAACTTCTTTGACTTTCATTTCCAGAGATTACCAACTAGTAAAAAGTAATTATCCAGAAAATTCGAATTGCATCACCTTTAAATAATAATTTCGCCCAAGTTCCTTTCGAATTGAGTCTACTTCAATAGCCATATTAACTTGATCCTTATTTAAGTTTGAAAAATCAACTTTTACTGGGTCATTATTAGGATAAGTCTTGCTGATGTAATTTAGACTACCTATGATTTCATTATTAAATTCGGCTCTGATCATTGCCCATATATATTTAATATAATGGCCTAAAACAGTTATTTCTAACCAACTACTCGGGACGCTATATTTCTGACTATCAGGTACAACAAATTTTCCCGAATCGCGCCAAGGATGAGCTATAATATTATTTCTATACTTATTAAGATCCTTCCATTTATTTATTCTGTTCACAATTGGTTTTGTTATTTTCTGAATGTCACCGACTCTTTGCTTAAAGTCATTTTCCGAGTACTGGTATAAATTTTCTTTAAATTCAACTAGAAAAGAGACTGATTCCATTTGCAAATACTGAGCAAGGAGCATTGCTTCTTCTTCATTAGTGTTCTTTTGGTGTATTTTATCTACTATTAATTTTAATAAATTACTAATGTTTAAATTGCACTTATATAAAATAAACAGCGATTCATATAATCTTACTGGCTCTGTCATTTTTAGCGTAATTGAAATTTAACTAAAGGCATTTACCGAAACTTAATTACTGCTCCTCAACATTTAGTTTCAAGAAAGTTTTCAGCACTGTCTCACTTTATCAACGATGGCAAAAAATGGTAATCATACGTCCATGCCGGCATTGGAAAATTAATTATTTATTACCGTTCTTAATTCCTCAATAAAGAATTATTAGACTACGAAGTAAATACTACATTCTGGCTAGGTAAAACGACAGCCTTTTTCGCACCGCGAGAGACATTGAATACAAGTGCTTTATGAAAACTTTGCAAAGAATAAAAAAAATCTACTTCATAGATATTTCATTATTGGGATATTTTTTGTAGAATATCGTTAATGTAAAAAACTACCTAGAAAAGAAAGCATTAACAAATATCATTATTTACCAGTTTGAATAATTTGATCAAAAATATCGTCAAGTCCATACAACTTTCCTGAAACTATTTGATAAAGTTCGCTAAAACTTTCTGAAGCTTCTCGAGTTTTTATGTCTTCTGTTTTATATGTAATCATTTGATTAAATTGACTCCAATCACTAAAGTTAGCCAACTCCTCAATTGACATTATACTTGTCGGATAAAAAAATAATATATACTCCTCGTCCTTCTTACTTATTGACCATTTATGCTTTTTATCGTAAAGAAAGAAATACTCATTATTATTGAATAATACATTCTCTATCTTTTCAGGATTAGATATCATCGCATTTATAACTTGAACTATTTTCATCTTTAGTTTTTATTTAAAATTGCATAATTAGTTACATCCATATTTCGAATGCTTTCACGGAGTTCGCTTACTATACTTCTTTTTTTAGGCTCAGAAATACTCTTAGGATTTTTCGTGAAAGTTTCAAGTTTTTGTAGTTGCGAACTCAACTTTTCTTTAAGCAAGGCGCTACCGAGTATTTGTCCTTCAATTTCATGTAAAATATTTAAAACTTCTGATTTTTGTTCGGCATCATTGGCATTAAAATCATTCAGCCTTTCGATTTTAAGCTTCAAATCAGTTAAAGTTAATTGTGTTGAGTAGTTTAGAATAAAATCAATTGCGTTGCTAATTTTTTCTCCATTAAATAGAAATATATAAATAGCAATACCGGACGCTAGAATAGTAAGTAAGTTTGCCGAAAAATTTATCCAAAAATCTAATTCTTTCATTTTTAAAATTTAAATACTTAGCTACCATAAAGCTAATTTATAAATATACGCAACTCCGTATAATCATATAACAAAATTATATTATTGAAATTCAATGAATTATTAAAATACTGAGTTACTTGAAATTCAAAAGCACGCTATTCGATAGCGTGCTTTTGAATTTCAAGTAAAGTATATCGTCAATACCCCCTCACATTCTTCCCTTCAATAAAATTCAGGAATGCCTTATTCACCACTTTATTACCACCCGGCGTGGGATAGTTTCCGGTAAAATACCAGTCGCCGGTATTGGTGGGGCAACTGTCGTGCAGGTCTTCAATGGTCTGGTAAATCACTTCTACCGGTGTATCTATTTCAGACGGGGTAATGAGCTGCGCAATTTTTTGTGAGATTTCTTCTGTGGTAAATGGTTTATAGATCTGCCTTACCACATTCTCCGTATGCAACTGCCCGGTTAGGGTGAGTTCTTTTATTTTTTCATGTACTTCGGTGAGTACATGTTCCATATTTCTTTCTTTCAGTAATGCTATAGCGGCACGGAAGGCAATAAAATCGCCCAGCTTGCTCATATCAATACCATAACAATCGGGGTAACGTATCTGCGGGGCAGACGATACCACGATGATTTTTTTAGGTTTCAGCCTCGCCAGCATACGCACAATACTTTCTTTCAGCGTAGTGCCGCGTACAATACTATCGTCAATCACCACCAATGTATCTTCTCCTGCACGTACGGTACCATAAGTAATATCGTACACGTGTTGCACCATTTCATTGCGGTTGGCATCTTCGGTAATGAATGTGCGGAGTTTTACGTCTTTGATGGCAATTTTTTCCTGGCGGATTTTACGGGTCACCATTTCTTCTAATTTCTCCGGCGTAAAATCGTTGCCCCAACTGAGTATGCGTTCTACCTTTATTTTATTAAGGTATTGCTCCATACCTTTTACCAGTCCGTAAAAAGCTACTTCGGCAGTATTGGGTATATAAGAGAATATGGTATTCTTTAAATCGTTATTGATGCGCTCGAGTACGGTCTGGCTCAGGTGATGACCCAGTGCAATTCTTTCCCTGTAAATTTTTTCATCGCTACCGCGTGAAAAATAAATGCGTTCAAAACTACAGGCCCTTCTTTCTTTGGGTTCGAGAATTTGTTCAATCGAATAATTGCCTTTCTCATCTACAATGATGGCATTACCCGGCATCAGTTCCATCACTTCATTCTCACCTACATTAAATGTGGTTCTGATGGCTGCACGTTCACTGGCGGCTACAATGACTTCATCATTGATATAATAATAAGCAGGACGTATGCCATGTGCATCTCTCATTACAAAACTCGATCCGTTACCCAGTAAACCGCCAATGGTATAACCACCATCAAATAAAGGTGTGGCTTTCTCCAGTACTTTTTTTACTTCGGCTGCATTGGGACTGAGCTCATCTTCTTTCGTGAGGAAATGATGAATCACTTCCATCATAGCCGCGAGATCGCTCTGTTTCTGGAAATCGCCGGGACTCATATTGATCAGATCAAAGAGTTCATCGGTATTTACCAGGTTAAAGTTACCTGCCAGTGCCAGGTTTTTGCCCGGCATGAGATCGCGTTTGATAAAGGGGTGACAGAATTCTACATTGTTCTTACCCTGTGTACCATAACGCAGGTGTCCCAGCAATAACTCACCCATAAATGGCAGGTGGCCCTTCATGAGTCCGGGATGTTGTTTAATATCGGGCTGGTATTTCTCCAGTTCCTGTATTTCCTGTCCTATTTTGAAGAAAATATCGGCGATGGGTTGTGGGGCACTGCTTCTTAAGCGATAGAGAAAGGGGTTTCCAGGCTCTGTATTCAATTTCACGGCGGCTATTCCGGCGCCATCCTGCCCGCGGTTGTGCTGTTTTTCCATCAGCAGGTACAGCTTGTTGAGGCCGTAGGTTACCGTTCCGTGTTTTTGCTGATAATAAGAGAATGGTTTCCGGAGTCGAATATAGGCGAGCCCACATTCGTGTTTGATCTCGTCGCTCATGATATATTTTAAAAAGAAGTGGCGAAGTTAACAACTCCGCCACGTTTTATAAAGTTAATTGTATGCCGTACTCAATTCCGGTCTCAGGGTTTCGGCCAGCCAAAGGAACTCATTGGTAAACAGGTCGATAGACTTGCTAAAAGAACCATCTATCAATTCGCCCTCTTCATTGAATTTTTTGTCAACAAAGGGTGTTACCAGCATGTAAGGTGATGCAATACCAAAGAGAGCAGGTATCAGCAGCAATAATTGCTGGCTGGCCCTCATGCCCCCCATAGCCCCGGTTGACGCCGTTACCAGACCGAAAGGTTTATGTGCCTGTTTCGGGAAATGATCCATCAGGTTCTGCAATGCCGGCGAATAACTGCCGTTGTATTCGGGTGTTACCAGTATAAAGGCATCAGCCGCAAACATTCTTTCTGCCAGTGGTTTAAACTGGTCGGGTGTAGCTTCTACCGATGAAAATACCTTTTCGAGTAAGGGCAGTTTCCAGTCGCGCACGTCGATAATATTTACCTGGTGTTGTGTGGTGGCCGTCAGGTGTTTTTGTAAGAACAAGGCCAGCCTGTGGGTTACACTATTTGTTCTGGGACTTCCAGCGATTATTTCTATGTTCATTTTTTGCAAGTTTGGGGAGGATCAGTCCATGGTCCATTGTTTATGGTCCATAGTCTAAGCACTAATAACAATATTCTTTCTCTTCAGTTCAGTTTGCAAGCTACTATTCTATATTTAGCCAAGGCGCAATACAGTGCTGCCTCGGGAGATTCTTCCCTTTATCGAAAACGCCTCATAGCAGAAAGGTTAGGCAGTTACTGCTGTATTGATGTCGATGCTACCCGCCAGGGTTTTGGAAACGGGGCAGAGTTTGGCGATTTGTAAAAGCCTTTCTTTTTGTTCCGCATCAAGGTTACCCTTAAGTGTGATGTTTCTGGTGAAGACTGTTTTGCCTTCTACTCTTTCGAGGTTTACCGCTACATCTATCTCTTCCAGGTTCCACTGTTTTCTGTCGGCATACATCCGCAGTGTGATGGCAGTACAACTGGCCAGCGATGCTTCCAACAATTCATCGGGTGCCGGAGCTGTATCCTGTCCGCCCTGTTCCACCGGTTCATCCGCACCAAATAAATGCCTTCCGTTATCCAGTTGTACCCGGTATTTTGTTGTTGCAATGCTGGCCTTTGTCATACTGATTGATTTAGGTGAATGGTCAATGGTGAATCGTGAATGAATGGTTTATTTTTTGACTTACTATTTTTCAATGTATTACTGTAAACTTTTGTTGGCGAGTGACCAACAAAAGTTCTCCTATTCACCATTGACCATTCACCATTCAGGAATTATGCCTGCTTAATCATCTGAACGCCTAAATGAAGCTTCACTTCATCACTTACCACAACACCACCTGCTTCTGTTACCGCTCCCCAGCCCAGACCAAATTCTTTACGGTTGATTTTTCCGTTGATTTCGAAACCGGCTTTTGCCTGACCCCAGGGGTCTACCATATTACCACCGAATTCAACTGCCAGGTCTACTGTTTTCGTTACATCACGAATGGTTAAATCGCCGGTGAGGGTGTATTCGTCATCCGATTTTTTGGTAAAGCTTTTTGATACGAATGTAAGTTTAGGGAATTTTTCTGCAGCAAAGAAATCATCACTTTTCAAGTGACCATCACGCTGTTCGTTATTGGTGCTTACACTGTTTACGTCTGCTTCAAAAGAAATTTTTGCATCGCTGAAATCAGCGGCTTCACTTTCCATGGTTGCGTCGAACTGTGTAAAACTTCCGGTTACGTTGGTGATCATTAAGTGTTTTACCTTGAAGGTAATTTCACTGTGTGCTGCGTCGATTTTGTAAGTTGCCATTGTGTTTGAGTTTTTATTTTTTAGTTGATGGTCCATAGTCGATAGACCATGGTGTTTGTTTTAATTTGTTGTTTGCTTTTTTAGTGAGTAGTCAGTAGTGCATAGTGAGTATAGTTTTTACTCACTGCTGACTACTCACTACTCACTCTCCTCACTACTCCTCTATCAACACCCCCATCTTTCCCAACTGATAATCGCGGAAAGCTTCCATGAGTTCAGTCTGGTTGTTCATGACAAAGGGGCCATGCGATGCTACGGGTTCGTTGAGTGGTTCTCCGGTTCCGATGAATACAATGCTGTCTTCCAGCGCTTCTAGTTCAAATCCTGTTCCGTCGTTGTTAAATACAGCTACATATTTCCCATCGACTTCTCCGTCACCGGTTACATTCAGTTTTCCTTGCAGCACATATATAAATGCATTGTGTGTAGCGGGAATATTGAAAAAGAATTTTCCTCCTTTTGTAAATGTTGCCGTAAATGTGTTTACTGCTGATAAGGTATTGATGGGACCTTTCACGGTATTCAATTCACCGGCTATGATGTTTACCTGTACCAGACCATCTTCGCTTTTTACAACAGGTGTGTCTTCAGCAGTAAGTGGTTGATAAACCGGTGCATCCATTTTATGTTTGGCCGGTGTATTCACCCAAAGCTGAATGAGTTCCTGGCGACCACCTATTTCATGGATATCTTTCGGTGGTCTTTCGCTGTGAATTACACCCATACCCGCATTCATCCATTGTGTTCCACCAGCATATACCACGTTATCATTCCCCCTGCTGTCGCGGTGATGTACACCTCCTTTGAAAATAAAACTCACGGGAGAAAAACCACGGTGTGGATGCGGACCTACGCCTGCATGTTTTACATCGATATGTGTGGGTACTTTAATATCGGCATGGTGCAACAAGAGAAAGGGGTCTATGCTTTCTGCTTTTTGAGAGGGGAAGGGCTGCCTGATGGGCATGCCGCCCATATCCATTGGCGTTGCGTATAATATACTTTTGATTGTTCTGTTTGTTTTCATCTTATGCCTCCTGTATTTTCATCGGTACATCTATCAATAATATTTCTGCTGCGCTATCGGCTTTAATATCCAGTTTGTCTGTTTCACTGATTCCCAAACCATCTCTGGTATCCAGTTCCTGTCCGTTGATGGTTACTTTTCCATTGATGACAAAAACATAGACGCCGTTTTCTTTTCTTTTTACTTCGTATGTTTTTTCAACACCTGCTTCCAGGTTGGCCAGAGAAAACCAGGCATCCTGGTTAATCCATACTGCATTGTCATCATCGGGTGCTACTACTGTAAGTACCTGGTTCAAACGGTTTTCAGGTTTGAATGATTTTTGCTGATAGCGTGGTTCAATATTCTGTTCTTTGGGGAATACCCATATCTGTAAAAATTTTACTTCCTTATCGCTGTTGGCGTTGGTTTCGCTGTGCGCGATACCACTGCCGGCACTCATGATCTGTACGTCGTGCTGACGAATGATTTCATCTCTGCCGGTGGTGTCCTGGTGGTGTAAGTCGCCAGACAATGGAATAGATACGATCTCCATATTATCGTGCGGGTGTTTGGAGAAACCCATGCCACCTTTTACAGTATCGTCATTCAATACCCTTAATGCCCCAAAATGAACACGATCGGGATGGTAATAATGACCAAAACTGAATGTGTGGTAACTGTTGAGCCAGCCATGGTTGGCATGTCCTCTGGTGGCTGCTTTATGTAATATTGTTTTCATATGCTTTTTTCATTTTGAATACATGTACATACATGTATTGGTATAAAAAAAATCAACTTTCCTTTTCTCTTACTTTTTCGAGCAGTTCATTGATGCTGGAAGCATCTTCTTCGCTGATTGTCATGATTTCATCGTAAATGGCATTGAGTGCATTTGTACTGGCCTGCAGTACTGCAATACCACTCTGGGTAAGTGAAATCACTGTTTCTCTTTTATCTGCCTCCGATGTAGCACGCTTTACAAGTTTTTTGATCTCCAGTCTGTCAATGATCCTCGGCACATTAGAGCTTTTTTCAATCATCCGGCAGGCTATGTCTTTTACACACATCAGTTCGGGGTGTTTGCCCTTTAATATGCGTAGCACATTGTACTGCTCATGTGTTAATCCAAACTCTTTCAGTTCCCTGCTCATTACTGTCTTCAGCCACCAGGCTGTGTACAGTATATTCAATCCTGCCTTCTGCACTTCGCTTTTGAATTTTGTACTTTGTATGGCTTGTTCCAGTTTCACCATGCAAATATACATGTATGTACATGTAATTTCCAAATTTTATTTTCCTTTTCCTGAAATAACTAATAATCAATTAGTTATAAAGATTAAAATAGGCGAGGAAATACATGTACCTATAAAAAAAGCATGCAGATCAATGATGATATGCATGCTTTTACTATTAACCACTATGTTTTTTCTGCTTTCTTTTTCTCGCCGGACTAAAGTCCGGCGCTGGGATTTGAGACTGAGTGTACTATCTGGAAATCCGATATCTATATTCGATATTTCTTTGTTCTGATCAGTTTTTCCTCGCTTTATCTGCTTTGTCTGCAGCAGCTTTCCAGTCTTTGATGCTTTCGCAGCCTGTGAAGTCTTTATCGATTGATACGAAGTAGGTAGGGATATGTTCTTTGAACCATTTCTCTAATGCTTCATTCTTTTTGCTTTCCATGGCACGCTGAGCAATACGGTTATAATCATCCATCAGGTTTTCGCGATGTGGTTCAGTTCTGCGTTTCAGGTAAATTAAACGAACGGCTTTACGGTTACGCTCATCGGTGTATACCTGTGGTGCTGAGAATTCACCTGGCTTCAAATCTTTCAGGGCCACTACCATATCCTTGTCCAGCATATCAATACTCAGGAAGATATTACCATCCTGTCCGGAAGTAATGGCACCTGCATTGAACTTACTGTTTTCATCTTCGCTGAACTTGCTCACTGCTTCACCAAAACTGATGGTTCCGGCTTTCAATTGTTTACGTACTGAATCGAGTTTGGTAACAGCTTCTTTGATCTCATCTTCTGTTACCGGTGGTATACGTAAAATATGACGTACCACAGCTTCATCACCTGAGCGCGACATCAACTGTATAATATGTAAACCAAATTTTGACTTGATGACCTGCGATACCTGGTTTTCTTTCAAACGGAATGATGCGGAGAGAAAAGCGGGATCCCAGTTACGGTCGTTCCTGTTGAGGTTGTATTGTCCACCCGCATCTTTACTTCCCGGATCTTCTGAATACAATTTCACCAGCGCTTCAAATTTCTGTGCACCACTTTCAATCTGGCGTTTGTAGTCATACATCTGTTTTGAAACGTATTCTTCTACATCACGGTTGGCTTTGGGTATGATGACGATCTGACTCAGCTCCACTTCACTCTCGTAAAAGGGTAAACTGTCTTTGGGTATTTTATTATAGAACGCTTTTACTTCTGTTGGTGTAATCTTTACCGTTTCAATGATTTTGCTTTGCATTTGTTCGGCCATCTTCTGTTCGCGGAAAGTGACCCTGAAATCTTCCTTGAGCTGATAAATGGTTTTGCCTGCAATTTCTTCCAGTACATCTTTGGATCCATATTGCTGAATGGCTGCACGGATACGGTTGTCGATGGTTGCATCAATTTCCTCTTCGGTTACACTCAGCGAATCTTTTTCTGCCTGCAATACCAGCGCTTTTTGAATCAGTTGTCCTTCCAGCACCTGACACTCAGTTGGGATGATTACATTTTCCTGTCCCTGGTACTGGCGTTTCATATCGGAGATCGCATTCAGGATATCGGAACGGAGAATGATTCTGTCTCCAACCTGACCTACAATTTTATCGGCCACTACTTTTTTGGTCTGCGCCATCACCGATACCATTGCGGTACACAGCATAACAACTATCAGCAATACCTTTTTCATATTCTTTCTATGAACGTCAAATTTAATCAATCGGGGCTTCTTTACCCGATCGGGGATTGGTTTTAACAAAACAAAAAGCCTCTAGCTTTTAGCTACTAGCTGCTAGTTATTTATGATAAAAGGGAGTGAATAACCATTATGGGTGTAATAGCATCCATTCCCTTTTTGCATCAGCTAGAAGCTAGTAGCTAAACGCTAGAAGCCTTCCTTATAAAGTTCTCTTCACTTCCTCTTCCTCAAATGCTTCCACGATATCGCCTACTTTGAGGTCGTTGAAGTTTTTGATGGTCAGACCACATTCCATATTCGATGCAACATCTTTTACATCGTCTTTGAAACGTTTCAGGCTGCCCAGTTCTGCTGCCTGTCCTTCCCCTTTCGGATACTCAACGATACCATCGCGGATAATACGTATTTTACTGTTACGGCTGATTTTACCTTCCAGTACAAAACATCCTGCAACAGTGGCTTTATCGAATTTGTACACTTCGCGTACTTCCACGTTGGCCGTAATTTTCTCTTGTATTTTCGGCTCCAGCATCCCTTCCATCGCGCTCTTGATTTCATCGATGGCGGTATAGATGATAGAGTACAGTTTGATTTCCACGCCCTCTGTTTCAGACAACCTGTTGGCCTGCATGGATGGTCGTACGTTAAAGCCGATGATGATGGCATCTGATGCAGTTGCCAGCAATACATCGCTTTCAGATATCTGACCTACACCCTTGTGCACCACTCTTACCGCAATCTCTTCAGTAGATAATTTCTGTAATGAATCGCTCAGGGCTTCTACCGAACCATCCACATCACCTTTGATGATGATATTGAGTTCTTTAAAGTTACCCAGTGCCAGTCGGCGACCAATTTCATCGAGTGTAATATGTTTTCTCGCACGCAGACCCTGCTCACGCAATATCTGTGCACGTTTGGTAGCTGTTTCTTTTGCTTCGGCTTCGTCTTCAAACACTTTGAATTTCTCACCGGCCTGTGGCGCACCATTCAGACCCAGTATCACGACTGGTGTAGATGGCGGTGCTTCTTCGATCCTTTGATTACGTTCATTGAACATGGCTTTTACACGTCCGTAGTGCTGACCGGATACGATCAGGTCGCCCTGGCGTAAGGTTCCGTTCTGTACAAGGATGGTGGCCACATAACCACGGCCTTTATCAAGCGATGCTTCGATAATAGTACCTGCCGCTTCCCTTTCAGGGTTGGCTTTCAGGTCGAGCAATTCGGCTTCCAGCAATACTTTCTCCAGCAGCAGGTCTACATTCAGACCCTGTTTTGCCGAGAGTTCCTGGTTCTGGAACTTTCCGCCCCATGCTTCTACCAGGATATTCATCTGCGATAACTGCTCGTATATTTTCTGCGGATTGGCTCCGTCTTTATCGATCTTGTTTACAGCAAAGATCATCGGTACATTGGCCGCCTGTGAGTGGCTGATGGCCTCTCTTGTTTGTGGCATCACTGCATCGTCTGCAGCTACTACAATGATGGAGATATCCGTCACTTTCGCACCACGTGCACGCATGGCCGTAAAGGCTTCGTGACCCGGTGTATCGAGGAAGGTGATGGCTTTTCCATTAGGCAGTGTTACTTCATATGCACCAATGTGCTGTGTAATACCTCCTGCTTCACCCGCTACCACATTGGCATTACGGATATAATCGAGCAAGGATGTTTTACCATGGTCTACGTGACCCATGATGGTTACAATCGGTGGTCTTGGAACCAGGTCTTCTTCACTGTCTTCATCCTGTTCATCATCAAACTCATCTGTTTCATCTACACCGATAAACTCCACTTCAAATCCGTACTCACTGGCTACCAGTTCAATCACTTCAGCATCGAGACGCTGGTTGATGGATACCATGATACCAAGGTTCATACATTTACCGATTACATCGGCAAAGCTTACATCCATGAGGTTGGCCAATTCACTCACGGTAACAAATTCTGTTACCTGCAGTTTATTGTCGTCGCTCATTTCATTACCCATGGCTTCAGCCGCTTCATCACGCTTGGCCCTTCTGTATTTGGCTTTCAGGCTTTTTCCGCGACCACCTGTTCCGGCCAGTTTGGCCTGTGTTTCACGGATTTTTTCCTGGATTGCTTTCTGGTCTATTTCTTTTTCTTCAGCAGCTCCGCCACCTCTTCTGTTTCTATCACGGTTACCACCGCCGCCGGTTCTGTTTCCTCCTCCCTGGTTACGGTTGAACCCACCGCCGCCGCCACCTTGCTGGCTATTCCTGTTATTGGCAGGAACGATCGGACGATTGGGACCAGTTAACGGACGGCCATCCGGACCCACTTGCGGGGGTGGTGGTGCTCCGCCTTCTTTTCTGTCAACAGGAATACGTTTGCGCTTGCGCTTTTCGTCTCTTGCCGCAGGTTTAGGTCGGGTATCGCTATTTACGGGTAATTCAATTTTACCAAGGATCTTAGGTCCTTCCAGTTTTTCTGCCCTGATATTTTCAATAACAGGTGGTGCTTCTGCTTCTTCCGGAGTAGCGGGCATAACTGGTGCTGCTGGTTCAGGAGCCACTACAGGGGCAGGTTCTGCTTTCTTTGCTTTTGGAGCAGGAGCAGGTGCTGGTTCTGCAGGTGTTTCTTCTTTTTTCTTTGACGCTTTTTTAGGACGCGTAGATGAATCAATAGCAGACAGGTCGATCTTGTTGATGACTTTTGGTGCTTCAATTTCCGGTGCTTCTGCTTTCACCACTTCTGGTACTTCGGCTTTTGCTTCTACTACCGGCGCCACTTCTACAGGTTTGGCCTCTACTACGGGCTCTGCTTTTGCCTCAGGCTTGGGCTCTTCTTTGGGGGCAGCTTTTTTCTCTTCTTTCTTTACAAAGGAAATTTCTTCCTCGTCTTTTTTCTTTTTCGCCTCTGCCTGTGCTGCTTTGGGTATTTCTACCTGGTCGGCCTTATTCTTTGCTACCTTATCGCCCTGGAACTCTGCCTGGAGGGCATAGTACTGGTCTTCCGTAAGCTTGGCGGTAGGCTTCAGGTCATCTTTCGTAAATCCTTTCTTCACCAAAAAGTCAATCAGGGTATCCTGACCAATATTAAACTCTTTGGCGGCTGCTAACAGTCTTGGTAATTTCAGTTCTGACATTCAAAGTTTTTTTGTCCATGGTCCATAGTCGATGGCCCATGGACTATGGACGATTGTCCATGGACTAATTTATACGGCTACAATCTGACCGGGCAATGTTCTAGTTACCCGACAAATATAGCTTGTTAATAGCTGCTTATTCCTCTCTGTCGAATTCTTCCTGTAAGATTCTTCTTACTTCTTCGATGGTTTCTTTCTCCAGATCGGTTCTTCTTTCCAGTTCTTCAGCGGTCAGGTTCAGGATGCTGCGGGCGGTATCGCAACCGATGCGTTTGAATTCATCAATTACCCATGGCTCAATCTCGTCACTGAATTCATCCAGATCGATATCAAATTCATCCACCACTTCTTCATCTTCCCTGAACACATCAATTTCATAACCGGTGAGTTCACATGCCAGTTTGATGTTTACCCCACGACGTCCGATGGCCAGTGAAACCTGGTCGGCTTTGAGGTATACTTCCGCATGTTTTTTATCATTATCCAGTTCCATATAGCTGATTTTTGCAGGCGTTAATGAACGCTGGATCAGCAACTGGATATTGGTCGTGAAATTGATGACATCAATATTTTCATTTTTCAGTTCGCGAACGATACCATGAATGCGGCTTCCTTTCATACCCACACAGGCACCTACCGGATCAATACGGTCATCGTAAGATTCAACCGCCACTTTAGCACGTTCTCCCGGATCGCGTACAATTTTCTTGATGGCAATAAGACCATCAAAAATTTCTGGTACTTCAATCTCCAGTAATTTGGCCAGGAAGGTTCCACTGGTTCTTGAAAGAATGATGACCGGTGTATTGTTTTTCAGGTCTACACGCTCCACTACTGCACGGATATTTTCTCCTTTTTTGAAATAATCCTGTGGTATCTGTTCAGATTTGGGGAGGATGAGTTCATTGCCCTCCTCATCTAATAACAACACTTCTTTTTTCCATACCTGGTATACCTCTGCGCTGATGATTTCACCAATACGGTCACCATATTTTTTAATCAGTACATTCTTTTTCAGGTCGCTGATACGGCTTGCCAGTGTTTGTTTGGCAGCCAGGATGGCACGACGGCCAAAGTCAATCATATCAACCTCTTCATAGAGTTCTTCCCCTACTTCAAAGTCGGGTTCAATCTTAACTGCATCTGTATAACCTACTTCTGCCAGTGGATCAATTACTTCACCATCTTCTACGATCATCCTGCGGCGAATGATTTCCAGGTCACCTTTCTCTGCGTTTACGATTACGTCGAAATTTTCGTCGCTGCCATATTTTTTACGGAGCAGGGTTTTGAATACGTCTTCCACCACTTTCATCATCGTGGGACGATCGATATTTTCTGCGTCTTTAAACTCCTGGAACGCTTCAATGAGGTTGATACTAGCCATGTCTTAAGTTTTAGAGATCCGGAAGACAAGCTTCAAGCCACAAGCTTTCAGCTACAAGTCTTACAGAATTAGAATTTGATTTGAACTGTTGTTGATTTAATATGATTGAATGGTATAACCAATTGTTGTGTTACTGCTTTTTTGCCTTTGCCTTCTGTATGTTCTATGATAATATCGGCTTCCGCTACTTCGAGCAGTTTTCCTTCTTTTTTTGTGCCATCCAGAAACAGTACTTCAATAAAACGGCCGATATTCTTTTTATACTGCCGGTGTAATTTCAATGGCTCATCCAGACCTGGTGATGAAACTTCCAGTGAAAATTCACCTTCAGGATACATGCCTGTTTCTTCAATGAGCTTGTACAGTTTACGGTTGAAGGATACACATTTCTCAATAGACAACCCTTCATCTCCATCTAAAAACACTTTGATGTTATTGGTGGGTTTGATGCGTATAGATACCAGAAAATAGGCGGTTTCTTCTGCCAGCATTTCTGTAATCAGCCCTTCGATCCTTGTAATTTGTGTTTCTGTTGACATATCTAAATAGAAGAAGGGAACGCTTCCGTTCCCTTCTGTTGTTCTTTTCCGAATGCAAATGTAAGGTAAAAAGGGCTTATACTCCAAATTTACCCCCAATCCCTGCCCCGGACTGAAGTCCGGGGCAGGGATTGGGGTAGAAATATATCTGATATAAAAATTAGGTGGTCATTATAGCCTTTCATGTCCGCACAAGACAAATCAAAAATCCTAGCGCCAGACTTCAATCCTGCGGGGCAGGGAAAGGAGAATGTTTTATTTTTGTGTGATGAAGATTATTCTATGGGGTTTACTGATCTATTTTCTGTACAACCTTATTTTCAAGATCGTTGTTCCCGCCAGTAAAGTAGCTTCTCAGATGAAAGATAAAGTGCGTGAAATGCAGCAGCAGCAAGAAGAAGCAAAAAAGCAATTTGAACAACAGCAACAATACCAACAACAGGCCCAAAAAGCCACAGAAATCAAGAAGGACGCGGATTATATTGATTTTGAGGAGATAAAGTAGTGGGGATGAATGGTGAATGGTCAATCGTGAATACAGCATACGGTTATTCACGATTGACCATTCACCATTCATCCCCACCGCTATAACCCCAGTTGCAACAAACTCATCCCCGGCTGCAACCAGCGGGTTTGCAGACCAGCTTCCTGTGCTCCTTTTATATTTTTCTGGGTATCATCGATAAAGAGCGTTTCTGACGGGCGTAATTTTTCCAGTTCCATGATTTTGCTGTAAGATGCCGGATAGGGTTTTCTCAGACCCAGTTCATGCGAATAATAGGCGGTACGGAAATACTCATTGAATGTTTTTCCTTTGAATTTCTCTTCAAACATCTTCATAAAACATTGATAATGAATCAAATTAGTGTTTGAGTAGAGATAAACCGGGTATTTTTTGCCCATTTCTTCCAGCCATTCCAGTCTTTCTGCCGGGAAATCGAGCAACAGAGCGTTCCAGGCTGTTTCAATGGCTGCATCGGTTAGTGCCGTTCCTGTTTCTTCCCTGAAACGGTGATAAAAAAGTTCAGGGGTGATTTTTCCCGTTTCCAGGTCTTCAAAAAGTGTATTCGAGAATTGCTGGTTAAATCGCTGCTCAAAATCGGTGATGCCCAAATCAATAAATGCTTTTTCTGTCAACTGGTAATTGATATCAAGAAAAACACCACCGAGATCGAAGAGAATATTTTTGATGCTGCTCATGTTACAAAGCTACCACAGGTTTTTTAAGTGTCAGTTTTCTTCAAGTCAATTAACCAAGTTCATACATATTTTAACCAAGAAGCTTGTTTCAGAAAACCCAAAAGTCTTAAACAGTAAATTCATTGCTACTGTTCACTTTCAAAAAAGCCAACCATGTTAAGCAAGCAATTACTGAAAACATTTTATCTCTTATTATTACCCGCCTGTGTATGGGCCCAGGGTGGAAACAACGCAGCTCCTCCTGAACCTTTTGCACGCATCAAAAAACCGGGTGAGAAAGAATTGTATATACCCGGTAAAGTATTTCGTATTCCGGATGGCAACAATTACAACAGCGATACCAGTGAGTTCAGTTATTCGAGAATGGTGGAATCAAAAAATATTGTGGTTTTCTGGTCGAAAGAATTTGGTCAGGACCCGATGACCAATCCTGTTGAAACAAAACGTTTCAATGTGCAGGATGCCGTAAAAGAGCTGGAACGTTTTTATGATTTCTATGTCAATAAATTAAAGCTGGTGGTAAAAGGGAAATCATTTACCGATCAGTATAAAATGATTCTCTATGTCATTGGTGGCAGCGGTGCCACCGCATTTGGTGGTGGTACTGAAAATAAAATCGGTTTATTATGGACACCGGCAGCGCGTATGAGCAAAGCACCTTATGGCGCACTGGCACATGAGCTCGGACATTCTTTTCAATACATGATTCGTGCAGATAATGGACGCGGGCCCGGTGGACCTATTTCTGAAATGTCGGCTCAGTACATGTTATGGCAGGTATATCCTGAGTGGATGACTTTCGAAAATTATCACCTCAAAGATTTCATGAAGAAAACGCATTTTGCTTTTTTGCATCCTACCAACATGTATCATTCACCTTATGTTTTTGAATACTGGTCGAACAACCGTGGCATTGAATTTTTTGGTGAATTTTCACGCGCCACTTTAAATGGTGAAGATCCTGTAACAACGTATAAACGTATTACCAATCTTTCACAGGAACAGTTTAATGATGAAATGTTTGATGCATCACGCCGCTTCATTACCTGGGATATGAAACGTATTGAGCAGGTGGCCAAGCCTTATGCCAATCAGCATTTCACAGTAATGAGAACAGCAGCAGATGGCTGGTTCAGGATCGATAGTAGTGTTTGTCCGCAGAATTACGGATACAATGGCATTCAATTAAAAGTTCCGCAAGCAGGCACCACTGTTACGCTCGATTTTAAAGGATTGGCAGGTAGTACAGGATACAGTGCTGTTAAGACAGATAAGGCAGGATGGCGTTACGGGTTTGTTGCTTATCAGAAAAACGGCAAACGTGTATATGGTGAAGTTGGAAAAGAAGCGAATGGCACATTGAAGTTTACAATACCCAAAGACACAGAGTTTCTTTGGTTAACAGTAATGGGTGCTCCAACAGAACATTGGCCCATACCCGGCAGACCAAGAAACCCTGCGCCAAATACAGCTCCCGTTCCGGAAGAACAATGGCCTTATCAGATTAAGTTAACAGGAACCAGTTTGATTGATTCTATTATTAAATAACAGCACCTGTTGCTATTAGTTTTACAACTGCCGCTTCTGTATCATTGAATGGTCCTGAAGCGGCAATTTTTATGGTAGCCATGGCTGCGCCGAAAGTACCTGCATCGTGTATATCTGCTCCTTTGATACGTTGATAGAGATAACCTGCCATATAAGTATCGCCACAGCCTGTGGCATCTTTGATGACAGTTGGTTGATAGGCAGGAATGATATGGAACTCTTTCCCATCGTAAACCAATGATCCTTTACTACCCGATGTAATGACTACTTCTTTTACACCCCAGTCGAATAATTGTCTGGCTGCCGTTTCCATGTTTGTATAACCGGTTAATGTTCTTGCTTCGGTTTCGCTGGCTTTCAAAACAGCAATATGGGGTAAGGCTTTTTGTTTGTCTTCCCAGTCAATCGCTACGACTTTTTGATTGATGACTGTCCTGAGGTAGCCCTGTACATCGAGCGATACTTTAGCTCTTGTGGACAGATCGATGATCAGTTCAACAGGTATATCATGCGCTAGTAGTGGACCCAAGTGAAAATAAGTTGACTGAACAGTTAACAGATTTGCTACTGAAAAAGGATCTGCTTCTTTCAATACATTTTGTTCCCGGTCATCACTGTCATCAGAATAAATATTTTCAAAATAAACGGTATATCTGCTGGGCAATATGGTTGTATCAATGGCTGATGCTTTCAGTTCATCTGTAAATACAGCATCTTCCGGAGCCAGTGCCGTTACGAGGTGATAATGTAATGGCAGGTTTTTAACTGCATGTGAAAAATAAAAAGAAGTACCACCCGCCATATGCACGGTATGACCGGGGGTTACAATTTTATCGTGGGTAATATGGCCTATGCAACAGAGATCGTACATAAACATAAAACTATTTCAGGGAACAGGATACCAGGTGGAAGATTACCGATTATTAACGCGCCATCTCAAACACATATGCCCTTATGCGTAATAGTATAGCATGTATTTTTTTAACCATCGCCTCATCTGTTGCCGTAAACTTGATGTTGGCAACCCGATCATTCTCCGCTGTATTAAAAGTAATCCATTTGTTGGTTGTTATACTTCCAATCGCTTCCGGTATAAACTCAATGCCTGCATCATTGTCTTTGACCGCTCCTCTTTTCAACTTAAAAAGATTAAACCTGAAACCCGATTGGTCTGAATCCAGTAATGAAGCATTCCCGTTGAGCGAAACAGATAATTTCAATTGCATGTTTCGATCCGGGCCGGTCTTCAGTAACTGATTTACACTATCTACCATTTGTTGTAAGTATTTTTCTGGCGGGTCTTGAGCATTTACAGACTGCGGTATGGCCGTTATAAAAAACAATATGGCCAAACAACCAATAATAACACCTGTGCTTTTCATAAACTGTGCAGATTTGTTATGAATGTACATATATTAGTTTGTTCGCGAGGTAAACCACCCTCAGGAAAACCCAAAGTGTATGTTAAAACAGTACAGACAGGAACTGCTTTTTGTTTGCACTCGTATCACTCATCAATGAGCCGGTGGTTACTAAAAAGTTACTCAAATTTTATCCAATCTATTTCAAGTGCAGAACCCTCTTTTAATACCAACACTAAATCCTGTATACCTGTTGTCTTTTTTTGAACATCGGCTCCAATAACCATCCAGGCATTGTCTTTTAACACAGTAGCTGTTCCAATCAAAGTGCCATTTATTCCGCCAGTCCTTATTTCTACTTTGCTATTCTCTCCTGCTTTTGTTTTTAAAATAATTTTCTTTCCTGTCTGTTTACCAAAATCAACAGCATTGTATTGCACCCAGGCGCCAGGATTTTTAAAAGTTGTTTTCCATCCCAGGAATGTATTTGTAGTATCCAAAAAACTGATCTCTGTATTTGCTGCATTGAGTTTACTATATCTGTCTATTTGTATTTCACTCTTAGCATTCGTTAATCCCGCCCCTCTTAAAGTAGGTATCACTTTTTGAATGGTACCATCTTCATTAAAAGACAAACTATCGAGCCTGATTGATCTTGCTTTATCAAATTTGGGTGAGTAATCGTTGTGATGATAAAAAAGATACCACTGCTTTTTATATTGGATAATGGAATGATGGTTTGTCCAACAACCACTGGGAGATTCATCCATGATAACGCCCGTCATCTTAAAAGGCCCCATCGGATTATCGCCAATCGCATATTCCAGTCGCTCTGTTTTATTTTCTACATGTGGGAAAGTCAGGTAGTAAAGTCCATTTCTTTCAAAAACAAAAGGACCCTCTTTCAAACCCTTTGTTGGTAAATTAGGAATGGTAACCACTTCAGATGCCAGTTCAACCATGTTCTCTTTGAGCTTTGCTACATAAATATTTCCCTGCGACCAGTAGAGATATGCCTGTCCATCCTTATCAATAAATACATTTGGATCAATACCTCTCACACCTTTAATCGGTGTTGGCTCAGGCACAAAAGGACCTGTTGGTTTATCTGATACAGCCACTCCTATTCCAAAACTTCTACCATATACAGCAGTGTCTTTGGGCAATGTGGGGAAGTAGAAATAATATTTTCCATTGCGTTTCACACAATCAGGCGCCCACATACTATACCCCGTTGGATTGGCCCATGGCACGGTAGTCTGACTTACAATCATACCATGATCGGTCCAGTCGGTAAGATTCGTGGAAGAGAATACATGATAGTCTTCCATACAAAACCAACCAACCCTTCCTTTGCCGGGCTGAGCAAAAATATCATGTGATGGATATACATAAACCCTATCGCCAAAAACCCGTGCAGTTGGGTCAGCAGAGAACTGGTTTCTAACGATAGGGTTTTGTGACCTGGCTGACTGACAGATACAGGCTACAAATAAAATCACTGCAAAAGATTTTATGCAGTAAATAGTAGTTTTATAAGAAAATTTTTTCATGGTATGGAATTATTTTTTTTCTGAAATGCTGTCAGTAATGCGGAAGAAATCAAAATCAGCAGCACCTCCTGTTGTTTTGGTAGCATAGTTGAATAGCGTGAATCGATAGCCGATAAACTGCGGGATGGTATAGGCCATTTTAAGTTGCGTACCGATCGCATTCCATGTTTTACCATCCAAACTATAATAGAAGTGTGCAGTGTCTTTTCTATTGGTGAAATCACATTCGGCTTTAAGATAAACCGTCGATTGCGTTAAGGGCAGTTTTGCCACTTCTTCCGGTTTTCCGGAACTGGCATTGATCATGACTAATTCTTTTTCTGTACCGGTGATTCTTACGCCTAATTGACCAAAGTTTTTTTGCAACAAACCCAGCCCTGCAAAATCACCATCTTTCATATTGCTTACATCCAGTAACGTTGTGCCTGTACAAACCGGCCCGATGGTTCTTTGTGTAAGTGAATTTCTTGCCAATAAAAAACTGGTATCAATTCTACCCGTTTTCAAACGCAGGTATCCTTTTCTTTCTGTGACTGACCATAAACTATTGTCTGGATTATGGTTCCATTGCCACGCTAACGGTAAAGCCGGTTCTCCTTTCTTACGTGTGAATTCATCGGAAGAAATAATACCTGGAATAAATCCTTTACTTGCAGGAAGATCAAGGGTTTGAGGTACTTTTCCGTCAACACCTAATACAGGCCATCCATCTTTCCATTCAACGGGTACTAAATAGGGAATACGTCCAACTGCACCATAATCGCGGAATAAATAAGAAAACCATCTTCCATCAGGCATATCAATCAATCCACCCTGTGCCACGCCTAAATCCTGCAAAGCCAGTTTTCCTTCCCATGGACCAGTTAATTTATCTGCTCTATGAATGACCACAGTACGCATTCCTCCGCGTGGCCAGGTAATATTGAAAAGATAATATTTACCATTTACTTTAAAGAGTTGAGAACCTTCTCCCAAGCCACTATTCCCTTTTGATTGACTCGGTGCTGTTACATCTTCAATGACTACCTGATTAATCCCTCCTTCTTTTATCCCGGTAAGATCATCTTTCAATTCAACGAGTATTAGTTTACGGTTGCTGTAAAGCATATATACCTTACCGTCATCATCAAAGAACAGTGAATGATCGTGCAGACTGGGTTTAAATGACCATGATTTCCAGGGCCCCTTTTCAATATTTTTGGTGGAATAGATATGCGTTTTACCTGTGGTCTGCGCAAAAGTGGTGACATAAAAAACACCTTTGTGATAACGTATGCTGCTGGCCCATGAGCCCCGGCCATAAGTGCTTTTACCATTGCTGAGGTTTAATTCATCCATACTGGCCAATGTATCATAAGCATATCCTATCGTTTTCCAGTTTACCAGATCGGTTGATTTCATGATGGGTACCCCGGGACTCATATGCATGGTAGTACTACTCATGTAATATGCATTCCCTACACGAATCATGGCAGCATCGGGCACATCAGCGTGAATGATGGGGTTGGTTGCTTTATTGGATTGTGCGGATAATTGGTTTATACAGCACAATACCATTAGTATCAGAAGTAGTAATGTGTTACGTGTTTTAGAGAATTGTATTTGCATGATCTACGCTTTATTTTGTAACAGGTTTAACGCCCTCTTTCGTCTGAATAATTTTTTGAATGGTACCGTCTTCATTGTAATACATATAGTCTACACAAACAGATCGTCTATAACTTCCTCCCGTTGGCAGGGTTCCATTGTGATAGAAGAAATAAGATTTGCCTTTGTAATCGATTATACCCGGGTGCGTAGTAAAACTATTGGGCACATTTTCCTGAATAATACCCTGATAATTCCAGGGGCCTGTCGGACTTGTTGCCGTTGCATATTCAATCATTTCAGGTTTGGTTCCCCTGCCTGCATATACCAGGTAATACAATCCTTTGCGTTTATATAACCATGGACCCTCAATAAAATTTTTCACCTCCACCACTGAAATAGGACCTTCCGTTTCAATCATGTTTTCTTTCAGTTTTACCCATTTACAACTACCATTACCCCAATACAGGTATGCCTGTTTATCGTCATCAATAAATACCGTTGGGTCTATATCATCCCAGGCATGTGGCTTGTCTTTGGTCATTTCATTAGTGATTAATGCTTTACCAATGGCATCTTTGAAAGGACCTGTTGGTCTATCAGAAACCGCAACCCCAATAGCAGCCCCTCCATTACTATTACTGTCTTTTTTATGAAAAGTAGACACGAACCAGTAGAACTTGCCATTTCTTTCAATACACTGAGCTGCATATGCATCGCCTGTAGCCCATGAAAATGTGGCTGGTGAAAGTAAAGAACCATGGTCTTTCCAATTCACCATATCGGTTGTTGAAAACACATGCCAATCCGGCATTTTATAATTCGTAGCTGTAACCGACGCTGTATCATGACCTGTATAAAGAAAGAGTGTGTCTTTGAAAACAATCGGCGATGGATCAGCCGTAAAAATGTGTTTAATGATGGGGTTTTGTGAAAACGATACAACCCCGATCAGTAAGGTGATAAAAGTTAAGCTACTCTTTTTCATGCGGTAATGTTTTAATGACCAATCTGGTTTTGATTTTATATTACCTGGCTACAAACTTGTATATGCCATCTTTTTGAGTGGCAACATCGTATAGCCATGTCTGTTTTAATTCAAATTTTTGAATATGTGTTGTAGGTGAAACAATAGGGTTTGTTATTGCGTCTACATGGAAAAAAGGGTTTTTATTTTCCCCTTTTGCTTTTTGTAGTTCCCTCTTATTTTTCATCTTTATTTCATTGGGTATTCTTAACCGAAGGTTTCCACCTACTGTTGACCGAATGGTAAGGTTGATTAATTTCCCATCCTTCCATTCCATCGACATAATTTCAAAGCCACCGATTGTTCTTAATCCACCGACACTTCCTTCTTTCTGCCATACATCGGGCAATGCCGGAAGCAGATGAACAGCACCATCAGCACTTTGCATGAGCATTTCTGTAATGCCTGAGGTACAACCAAAATTGCCATCGATCTGAAATGGTGGATGCGCATCAAATAAATTATTATAGGTACCGCCTCCACCTTCATTGGTACCTACTGGTGTTAACTGTGCCTGAATGAGTTTATATGCATGATTGCCGTCGAGCATTCTGGCCCACCAGTTTACTTTCCATCCCATACTCCAACCGGTGGATACATCTCCTCTTTGTATCAATGTATTCTTTGCTGCACTATATAATGCAGGCGTGCGGTAGGGTGATATCTGGTTCGATGGAAACAAACCATATAAGTGTGAGATATGCCTGTGTTTATCATTTGGATCGTCCAGGTCATCTAACCATTCCTGTAACTGACCATGTTTTCCTATTTGCATAGGAGGCAACTGTTTCCTTAATGCAGTAAGGGTATCTGCAAAATTTTGGTCTCTTTGTAAAATGCTTGCAGCCCGAATGGTGGTATTGAAAATATCAAATACGATCTGGTTGGTCATGGTAGTACCGGCATCAATGGAAGCTCCCTGGTGTCCGGCAGGAGAATTTTCGGGCGACATGTCCGGATTAATCACCAACCATTGCTTTTTCGGATGCTTTACCAAAAAATCTACATAAAATGTTGCTGCCGATTTTAAAACAGGGTAAGCAGTTGCAAGAAACTTCTTGTCGCCACTATAGAGATAATGCTCCCATAAATGCTGGCTCATCCAGCCACCTGCTGCATTCCATACGCCCCACAATGCACCATCAACCGCACCATTGGTGCGCCATATATCAGTGTTATGGTGTGCCACCCAGCCTCTTGCACCATACATTACCCTGGCTGTTTGTTTACCTGTTTCAGACAATTCTTCTACCATCTTTAAAAAAGGTTCATGCAGCTCAGACAGATTGGTTTTCTCTGCGGGCCAATAGTTCATTTCTGCATTGATATTGATGGTGTATTTACTGTCCCAAGGTGGTTTGATTTTATTATTCCAGATACCCTGCAGATTAGCGGGTTGTCCACCAGGTTGCGATGAACTGATCAGCAGGTAGCGCCCGTACTGATAATATAGAGTTACCAGTTGCGGATCATTTACCCGATTGAAATTCTTTAATCGCTCGTCTGTAGGAAGCTTTGCTGCTTCAGTATTGCCAAGGTTTAGTTTTACCCTGTTAAAGTATTGCCGATAAAATTTTATATGTGAAGCAAGCATGGTATTATATGGTTTCGCATATGCTTTTGCCATATAGTCTGCTGCCCGCTTATGTTCATTACCGCTTATATCCTTATAGTCATTAAACCCGGTTGCTACAGAAATATAAATGGTAGCAGCATCGGCTTTGTTTATGTGAAGGGATGTGTCGTTTCGGGTAATGATTCCTCCCTCTGTTTTAATACGCACAATGCCCTTAAACTTCAATAAACCCTTGACCATTTCATGATCCATTGTAGTACCTGTAATTACCAGCTCCTGGTTACCGGTTGTAGATATATTTGTTTGGGGTTGTGGCGTTTTGAAAAAAGCAGTAAACGAAATGTTTGCTTTTTTACTGGCTGTTAAACGCATAACAATTACGCGATCTGTAAACGAAGCCATTGCTTCCCGCTGGTAACTGGTTCCGTTTACTTTATAGGTTGTTCTTGTAACAGCCTTTTCAATATCCAGTTCACGGTAATAATCTGTGTATTGTTCGTGGCCTCCGAAAACAAGCTGCAGATCGCCAATTGGCTGAAACATCTGCCCATGCGATTTTTTAGTGATGATTGTTTTATTAGCCAGCCGTTCAGCTTCTTTATAGTTGTCATCGAAAATCAATTGTCGCAGCAATCCCAAAGAATCAAGTGCCATCGGGTTATCATTTCTGTTGGGGCTGCCACTCCATAATGTATGTTCATTTACCTGAATGGTTTCACGCGTTACATTTCCATATATCATGCCCCCCAGTCTTCCATTGCCAATAGGCAATGCATTTTCCCAGGTTTCACCAGATGGCCGGGTGTACCAAAGTTTTAAGCCAGGGTGCTGCGCAGACGCATTAAGATTGATAATCGCAGACAAAATGATACACATATAACGAAAGCCTCTCCTGGCCACATTATTATTGAAAGATTCTATCCGGAAACACCTCTTAAGTGTCTGCATGACGTTTATTGTGTAAGTCAAAAAAATATGCTACCTAAATAGCAGTTGTGCAAAATTGTACAGATTGTTTCGCCACACAGGCCATGTATGACCACCGGGATATTCACTATAGGTATACTTAATACCCATTTCATCAAATTTGCCCAACATAATTTTACAATTATTGTAAGCAATATCTTCTTTCCCTCCCATGGCTATCCAGAATGATTTTAGATTCTTATTGATGGTTGCTGCATTTTCTTTCATGAAATCGTATTGGGGATTAGATAAAGCTGGTTGATTGCTCCACCATCCTGAACTAAATACACCCAGATGCGAAAACATGGCTGAGTTTCTAACGCCTGCATACAAGGTTTGTAATCCTCCCATTGATAAGCCGGCGAGCGCCCTGCTATCACTTGTGTTGAGTGTACGGTATTTTTTTTCTACGAATGGAATCACAGACTGCCTGAGCTCGTTTTCAAAATTTTTCAAAGCCTGTTCACCAAAACCACCAATACCTCCGCTGCTCAAATTACCATCCATCATTACAACCAGCATGGGTTTTGCTTTTTTGGCTGCGATGAGATTGTCTATAATCAAATCTGTTTTACCCTGGTTAGCCCATCCTGTCTGATCCTCACCGCCTCCATGCAAAATGTATAAAACAGGATATTGATCCTGCAGGCTTGAATCATATCCGGGAGGAGTATATACATACATCTGTCTCCATGAATTTGTCACCCTTGAAAAATACCTGTTGATGCGTATATCGCCATGAGGTACATTTTTTAAAGAATAATAATCGCCTCCGGTGAAAGGTATTTCAATACCGCTGGCCATGCGGCTCATTCCATAAAATGTCTGGCTTCCCGGATCAGCTACAGCTAAGCCATCAATGATCAAAGAGTAATAGTGAAAACCTTCTCCAATAGAATCAGTTGTTGCCTTCCAGTTGCCTTCTTCGTCTTTTACCATATCGTATTTCTTTCCCAGGTCAACCTGTACTTTTTTGGCATCGGGTGCTTTCACACTGAATATCACCCGGTTGTCGGGTAATATCTGTGGATAGGCCGCATTTCTTACATTGCTGGCTGCCGGTGCACCTGCTACCGGATATTTAGAAAATGTACTGGTATCCACAGGTTTAAATAATAATTGAGAAAACATATAGAGGCCGTTTTTCCATACTTTAAAATCATGTACACCCGGCTCAATAAAATAGATATGTGGTAGTGCATTTTTCTTTGCATATTCATGCAGGCGAGTACTAAACCTGATTAATCCATCGCTGGCACCACAAGACATATACAGTAGTTTGATTTTTTGTTTTGCGGCAGCCATATCTGGTAGCAACTCTTCCGGTGCTTTGGTGTTAGGGGCTGAAGAAAATCCACCGATCCATGCAAACTTGTCGAGGTTTCCCAAACCAAAATTCAGTGATTGTCCACCACCCATAGACAACCCTGCAATCGCACGGTGCTCTCTGTCTGTTAGTGCTGAATAGTTGGTTTCGATAAAAGGGATCAAATCGTTCAGCAGGTCTTTTTCAAAAGTGGCAAATGCCTGCACCTTATCTGGTGCCATAATATTTCCGGTTGCTCTGTCATCCTTCATAGCCCTTCCGTTAGGAAGCACTACTATCATGGGTTCAATCTTACCTTCTGCATAAAGGTTATCCAGTATAATATGTGGTTTGCCACCTGTAAACCATTCTTTCTCATCTCCGCCGATACCATGTAATAAATACAGCACAGGATACTTTTTATTCTTTGTATAGCCCGGAGGGGTGTACACCAGTAGTTTTCTGTCTGTACCTACAGTTTTAGAGGGATAGGTTATAGAGTCAATTTTCCCATGGGCAATATTTTCTTTTGCCAGGTCAAAACCTGCCGTTGCAGGTTTAATGATGCCTTGTGACAGCCCATTCAAGCTAATCACTAATAAAGCAATAAAAAAAATCGGTTTCATGATGGTTGCTTTTGTTTGGGTATATGTTATTTTTTGATCCAGTTATTATTTCTCATCCATTGAAACAATGGTTCTACCCATTCTTTCTGTCTGAAAATAAATCCATGCCCTCCTTTCTGGTAAAGATGCATTTCAACTGGTACTCCTTTTTGCAGTATAGCTTCGTAATACCGTATACTATTCTGTACAACTACCAGTTTATCATCTGATGCATGAGTTATATAAGCAGGTGGCGTTTCCTTTGTTACCTGTAATTCATTAGAGAATGTATTTTTTAATTCTGCTGAACTATTTGTTCCCAACAAATTTTTACGCGAATCAGAATGTGTTAATCCATCCTGCATGCTTATTACCGGATAAACAAGTACCTGAAAATCTGGACGCAAGCTGGTATTGGATGTATTACCAGGTAGTGGTCTATCGAAATGGGTGGCAACAGTAGATGCCAGATGTCCTCCAGCTGAAAAGCCAATGATGCCAATTTTAGCTGGATCTATACCCCATTTAACTGCATTGTCTCTTACTGTTTTTATTGCCTGTTGTGCATCCTGAAGTGGCCCGCTTGATTTATCGACCATTAATGAATCATCGGGTAAACGATACTTCAATACAAACGCAGCGACACCTTTCTGCTGTAATGCTTTTGCCATTGAAATACCTTCTCCATCATACACAAGCACACTATAACTTCCACCGGGACAAATAATCACTGCTGTGCCAGTGGCTTCTTCTTTTACAGGTAAATACATTTCAAGTGCAGGCTTTGTTACATTGCGATACATACCTGCATTTTTGGTTTCTGTTTTATGAACAGATGTAGCACCAGGTATTAATCCGGGATATATTTCAATGACTTCCTGCGCATTTACAGAAAAAAATGAGGTGTACAATAAACCAATTATAAGGATCAATTTTTTCATGTATCAACACTAGTTATTGGGTTTTATCTGATCTATTGCCTTTGGCACTTCTTCTTCGGGTCGCTTACAGACTTTGTTGGTACAAACGTAAATCAGTGTTTTACCGGGAACTTGTTTTTGCTGCAATAAAGGCAAGGTTTCATCGCTAACACTTCCAATAGTAATAGTGGTGGGTAAATAATATTTCTGTAATAACTGATTCTGAATCTGTGCGTTGTTGCCAACAATAGCCACTTCATAACTATTGGCCGCAAAAAAACCATTCAAGATAGCCCATTGTAAATGGTATTTCGGCATTTGCTTTACCCTTTGAAAAACAGCAGCAGACATCCGGGAACTTTGTTCAACATATGTCGGTATATCGTATACTGTGCCAATGGTGTACAACACTTTGGCCATTACTGCATTTGCTGACGGAAGATCATCATCTGTAATCGGTGTTTTCTGCATCACCAGATTGGTTTTACCGGTAGCAGCGTAATGAAAGAAATCGTTTTGAGGATTACGTAAATGGGTTACACCGTATTCCGTGATTCTTTTTGCAGTCTCTAACCATTTATGTTCCAGGCTCACCTCATACAGCCGTATAAATGCCGCAGCTGTCCAGGCGTAATCATCCAGAAACCCTTCGATGGATACTTTGCCCTCTTTATAGATACGTTTGAGGGAACCATTCTGACCGAGCATGTTTTTTTCAATAAAAACCGCACAGGTGACGGCTTTCTTAAGGTATTCTTGTTCGCCGGTTGAAGCATATGCATCTGCATATCCCTTTATTAAAATGGCATTCCACGCTGTGATGATTTTAGTATCTACCACTGGCTTTTTTCTGTTGGCTCTTGCGTTGAGGAGTTTTCTTTTGGCATTGGAGAGATACCTGTTAAAATCCTCTATCATCATATTTTTCCGAAGTGCAAATGCAGATGGCGATAAACTTGTATAAAGAATATTTTTTTGATCCTGCCAGTTACCTTTTTCACTAATATTATAATATTCGAATAATAACTGGTAGTCTGCTCCCAATATCGATTTCAATTCATCGGTAGTCCATACGTAATAAGCCCCTTCTTCTTTTTCTGAGTCGGCATTGATGGAACTGTAATAAGCGCCTCCAGCAGCCAGAAAGGTTTTTTCAATAAAAGCAATTGTTTCTGCTATTATCTCTTTATAAAGTGGATCATTAATAAGTTGGGATGCATGTGCATAGAGACTGATTAACTGGCCATTGTCGTATAACATTTTCTCAAAGTGAGGAATACGCCATAAACTATCAGTTGTATATCGGGCAAAGCCTCCTCCAATCTGATCATATATACCTCCCATGGCCATTTTATTCAACATGGTTCTTGCTGCATCCAGCGCTTTCTGTTCACCGGTAATATAAAAATGCTGTAATAAAAATTCTGCCAAAACCGGTATAGGGAATTTTTGTGTACCGCTCAATCCGCCATTGCGTAAATCAAGTGAGGCATAAATACTATCGAAAACCTGAACATATTCGCTCTTCTTCATTCTGGTTGCGGTAATGGAAGAAGTATCTATTAACCGAAACTCATCTGTCTTCATGCCATTTAACAAGGCATTTGCCTGCGTAACCACCAACTGTTGTTTTGTGTTATAAGTATTGCTGATGCTTTGCAGCAAGCTCTTCCAGCTTTTATTGGTATAATAAGTGCCTGCAAAAAAAGGCTTCCCATCTGGCAAAGCGAATGCATTCAAGGGCCAGCCTGCATTACCCGAAATTAATTGTAAAGCATTCATGTAGATATTATCTATATCAGGTCTTTCTTCGCGATCAACTTTTATACATACAAACTTCTCATTCATGATCCTCGCTACTGCGGTATCCATAAATGATTCGCGCTCCATTACATGACACCAGTGACAGGAGGAATATCCAATACTGATGAGCAGGGGTTTATTTTCTTTTTTGGCTTTATTGAGTGCTTCATCACCCCATTCATACCAATCAACTGGGTTATCGGCATGTTGCTGCAGGTATGGGCTTGAAGCATATTGAAGTCTGTTTTTGTTTCCGGTAAGACCCGAACAAGCCGACAAAATAAACAGGGCAAGTACGCTGCTACTGAGTACTGTTTTCCATTTCTCAACCCTTTTATTCATGCATTTATCTCCTTTTTGAAAAAACTCTTAGACGATCATTATTGGCAGTTACCAGTATACCCATGCCATTGGCCAGTTTAACCGGTTGAATATCTTTTACATTATATGGAGCAAAAAAGCCACTCTCCAATGGTTTTTGTGCCTTGAAGTTCATATCACCCAATCCTTTCAGGAACAGACCTGGTGATGCGTCTGCGGGTGTGGTTTCAACTTCCACATCAAACTTATTTCCGGCCAGTAGTATATCTTTCTTTCCATCTCCATCAAAGTCTTTTACAATCATACCGTTCACTGTTGAAAGCTGTGCCTCCATCGGTAATCGCTTTGCCGTAAATTTTCCTTTTTCATTTACAAAGATGACCGTTGAAAATAGGTGTGTTTTATGATGCAGGGCCGTTTTCATTTCTTCTTCTCCCAATATGCCCATAAGATCGCTTTCGGCAAATGACAAATAGGTTGGGAATTTTTGTGCAATCATTGGACATTGTTGTGAGGTACATTCACGGCCACGTATGGGTACAATGGTATTGTCGCTGAGGTGGCGTGCCAGGAAAATATCATTGGTACCATTGGCATCAAAATCTTTGGCCCACACTTCAAATGGCTTTTGTGTAGAGGCTTTGAATTTATAATTCTCTCCGAGATTGCCGGCCAGCAAATCCATATCACCATCTCCATCAATATCATCAGCTACCAGCTTATTCCACCAGCCTTCTGTTTCACCAAAACCATAACTTACGGAGAGGTCTTTCAATTTGCCATTTTTATACGCAAATACTTTGATGGGCATCCATTCGCCTGTTACTACCAGTTCTTGTTTTTTATCGCCGTCAAGGTCTGACCAAAGTGCAGATTTTACCATTCCGATTCTGCTTAATTCAGGAGCAATATCACTGGTCCGGTCTACAAATGTGCCTTTTTCATTTACCAGTATATAACTCTGTGGCGCATATGGATATTTATGTGGCATTACTTCACCGCCCCTGAAAATATCAAGGTCACCATCCCCATCTATATCAAATACTGTTATACATGATCCGCTACTGGCTGTTACCGGAACAGACTGGTTGGCTTTCGAAAAATTTCCTTTTCCATCGTTCAGGTATAACCTATCCTGATACATGGGCGATCCTTCGTTAAACTCGCTGCCGCCACTCACTACATATAAATCTTTATCTCCGTCTTTATCTGTATCAAAAAATACAGCACCCATGTCTTCATATTTTTTATCTGCTTCAAATACGGGAATAGATCTGGGTACAAATTTTCCCTTCTCCTGTATATACAAAGCTCCCGGCTGGTCTTTTGCGCCACCCACATAGAAATCATCCAGACCATCGCCATTGATATCGCCTGTAGTTATAAAAGGGCCACTTCTGCTAAATTCATGTGGAAGCAATACCTGATCAACATATTCATCGTATTTATTTTCTTTATGCAGAAACGGAACAGCCAGTAATTGATCGGTTGTTTCTGCAAACAGTGGATCGTAAACGGCATTGTGATTGATACCTGTTACCGCTTCTTTATAATTTACTTTCAGCACCTGGTTGGCCGTTACGTTTTTAATGGTATTTGATTTGCCATCGGGCCATATTACCACAATACTATCTGCTTTGGTTGTTTTACCCAATCCAAAATGCACAGCTGGTTCGTTGGTTGAAAGATAGCCCCTCACCAGTTTCTGCTGAAAGAATTGCTGCATTTTTCCATCATAATAAAGTGCCAGTTTTGCACCGATTCCGTCTATGTTTTTTTGCGGGCCTTCCAGTTTAATTCTGATATAATTGTTTTTATTATTGACTACGTTTTCGTAGAGATCCGATTCGCCATCGAGGTTATTGATGACCAAATCAAGATCACCATCATTATCAAAGTCGGCTACAGCTGCTCCATTGGAGAATGTACTGTCTTTGAAACCCCAGGCTTCTGCAACATTTTCAAACTGCAGATCCCCTTTATTTTTAAACAGATAATTTCTTGCTTTTATCGGACTATAGATGTCCATGTATTCCTTGAATCCTTTTTCAAACATTTCCTCTGATGATGAATACTTATGTGCATTAGCCTGTATATACATATCTTGTTTCTGCTGTAAATCGCCATCAAAAAGATCTCTTCTGTAACCGTTGGCCACGAAAATGTCGCGGTTGCCATCGTTATCAAAATCGGCGGCAAGGGTAGACCAGCTCCATTCTGTTTTCGAAATACCCGCCATCTGCGATACATCGCTAAAAAATCCATTTCCATGATTCAGGTGCAGGGCATTGTGCATATACTGTTTATGGAAACCACTGTCTACAATGGCCCAGAAACCTTCCACATCCATACGCGGCATAGATACTTTTGAACGCTTATAGTTTTCGGGTAACATTTCCATTACCAGAATGTCTTCCAGCCCATCATTATTGATATCGGCAATGTCTGCGCCCATGGAGAATAATGACAGGTGATTGGTCATGGTTTTTACTTCATCTTTAAATGTGCCGTTTTTCTGGTTGATGTAGATATAATCATTGTCGGCATAATCGTTGGATACAAAAATATCTGTGTAGCCGTCGTTGTTCAGATCAGATGTAACCACCGACAAAGCATATCCGAAGTTGTGATTGATGCCCGCCTGTTTGCCAATCTCTGTAAATTTTCCATTGTCGTTGCGAAACAGTTTGTCACGCATATTATCGGGTGGATTCCTCTTTCCTGCCACCATTTGCGAAAGCCCTAGATAAAAATCCTGTGGGCGGTTCGTCAGGTACATATCCAGGTCGTTGTCGTTATCCATATCGAAGAATGCGGCATGAATGGAATACCCCTTATCATTTAAGCCGTATTGTTTTGCTTCTTCTTTAAATGTGAGATTTCCCTGATTGATGTATAAAAGATTGCTTCTTTCAGCTTCTGTTTCTTTTGTACTCCCTCCTTTACATATGTATATATCAAGCCAGCCATCATTATTAATATCTACCAGTGTAACACCATTATCCCAACCTGTGGTTCCTCCCACACCTGCAGACTGACTGATATCGGAAAACTTCATCCCTCCTTTATTGAGGTAGAGTTTATTGGCTACTTCATTCCCTGTGAAATAGATATCCATCAGGCCATCATTATTAAAATCTCCGGTAGCAACGCCTGCGCCATTATACACATAGGCGAATGTGTCGAAATAATTTTTCTGGTAATTTTCATCTACCCTATTGGAGAAGCTGATACCCGTTTCTGATGATGCCCGTTTTTTAAATACCGGGTCTTCTGTTTTAGTGGCACTACTTTTACAGCCTGGTATGGCAATGAATAACAACAGGCTGATAGCTGTGAATGAAAGTGCTAATGCAATTCTTTTTGACATAGATTTATTTTTACTACTCAGATTTTCCACTGGTATGATACAGGTATTTTTTCCAGACAGCTCCTGCTACATTTCTTCCCAATTTCAGTCCTTCAATATTCTCGCATTGTATATGATAGCCTCCCAATACCCTTGATATACCCGCCATTTCTGCTGTTGCAGTAAAAGTGGGGAAACGAAGTGTTACTTCAGGGCCAACATGACCAGGTTCTGTCATTTCACCTGGTATTCGTTTTACTTCTATACCGAATGTATCGCTACCGGTAAACAAACGCAATATTTCGGCACAGGCAGCACTGATGGTACTATGGCCCGATACATAACTGGGAAAGGGCGGACATAAAAAGGTTTCCGGAGAATAAGGTCTCCATTCCTGTCCCAGCATGTCAATCATTCCTTTTCCGGGACCGCCCCATCCTTTTATTTTTTTGTCTTTATAATAGTAGTGAACCAATGTATAAGGTCTGGCAAAGTCAAAAACCATTTTGGTATCCCAACAGGCAATAAAACCATCCATAGCAGCGGCTTCGATAGCAAAATACATTTTTACATCCTGATCAAGGGTATGTTGATCTCTTACCGACACATTCTGCGCAAACATGAGCCAATGTCCTGCCTGTTGAACAGATTTTGGTCCGTCGCGCATAAATTCCACCAATGCTTTTTGGCTGTCTGTTAAAGTGGCCTGTAGTTCCACCACTTCTTTGATTTCTTTTTCGAGTTGTGCAGAGCCTATAGCCGGTGGTGCAGGGCTTCTAAACTGACTACCTGAATCGAGTAGTAATGGTTTTACTTTACCCCAGTGCGGTGTTAAACAGGCTGGTGCAAATTTTCCTCCTTTACCATCTGCAAAATATTTGGGTTGCCAGCGTTTGATATCGCGCAAATTATCGGCGCTGTTTACTGGCTGGTACCCTGTATAATCAGCATATGTTTTACCATTTAAACCCGACATTGTTCCCGACTGATTAGAGCCGTCTTGTAGTCTGGCTTCTACAATTGTTTTGGCAGCAAGGTTGCCAATACCTTCCGGAGTAGTTGGATCTAAGGATTTGTTTTCCGGATCGAAACCCAGTTCTTTCATTTTGTTAGTCAGCATCAGTGAGTCGGAGAAAAAATAGGTAAGCATTGTTCGGTATGCCGCATAACTAATGGCTTTTTCTTTATTCTGCAGTGTTCTTTCTTTTTCCGGAACACGTTCAACTTTTTGCAGGTAAACAGGAATGGCAGTATTGTCGTATCGCGACCATGCATCAAAAATGGCTGTCTGAACCAACGCCAGCATCCTTGCTGTTACGGTTGGGCGTGGTCTGAATTTTTCGGTATCGTTGGCTGTTGCTTCCAGCGCAATACGACCCCATTTATATGCCAGGTTATTTTCACCCAAAGGCTCATCCAGTTCCTGCTTATTTGTATTGCAGCCTATTAAAAAAAAGAATAAGAATAAAATTTTGAAAGCGTTCTTCATATCATGTTCCTGTATAATAATCAGTCAGTATCCTGATTTCAATTTGTACTGCTGTTATGCTTGATAAAAGGTACTAATTCATTCATCAATAAACAATAATCCTTTGATGAAATCATTCGTTCATATTGTACGGCTTTTTATAAAAAGAAAACCGGGGATTTGCATCACACCGGTTTTCATTTTTGCTTACATATGAAAATTCTAATATCCTGTGTTCTGCGGATACTTAGGCCCTTCCGTCACCAGGTCAATTTGCGACTGTGGTATAGGTCTTAGCATATTAAATGGTTGTACACCCGCCGCCGCTTCGGCATTATGTAATTGTACTCTTTCCACGAGTTTCTTGGTTCGTGAAAGATCCCACCAGCGACAGTCTTCTGCATACAGTTCACGGGTTCTCTCATCCAGCAGGAAGTCGAGCGTAACCTGTGCTGCGGTAATTTGTTGTGCTACAACAGCTGCTGCATATTCTGCAGGTGTTTGCCCGATTTTCAGTGCGGCTCTTGTTCTGAGCACATTAATCATGTTAGCTGCATCCTGTAATGTGGCGCCGCCTCTTAAGGCTGCTTCTGCTGCAATGAGGTATACTTCAGCAAAACGGAAAAGTATATAAGGTCTGTCTGAGTAGTCATTCATATGACCCCTGGTAGAGTCATCGAATTTGCGAACACTGGGGAAATAGGCTGCTGTGTATTTCACCGTTGCAGCAGGCAGATGATCCGGTTCGAAAATAATACCCTTGAACCTTGCTCTTTCTGTTGATGTAACAACTCTGTCAGCCATCCAGATAGCTGTATCCACACCATTAATCAGTGTTCCTCTTGGTGTAGTAGCACCTGTTGTACCTGCTGCAGATTCTGCAACACTGTTTGATAACCATACGGTCTGGAAAGTTCCATCGTAACGTGAATCGGTTGCCCTGTTCGCAAATGCTACATCCATTACATATTTCGTATTGGGTCTGAGACGAACGAAAGGACGTCCATTTCTGGTATCACGCACGGTTACGTTGGCACCCGAGTTGGTTGGCCAGTTCGCCGGAATAGTTGGATAGTTAGGTTTCCAGAAGAAATTTGATTTGTTCTCACTACCATTGGTTGCCCCTGCTCCAACGGCAGAGTTCTGACCAAATTTCAGGTCTTTGGTATGATCAATCACCATTAATACTTCTGGTCCATATTCATTTCCTTCTCTGAATACATTACCAAAATAAGGCAGGAGGTCTAATCCATATGTTGCTTTATTGTCAATAATGCTTTTAGAAATGGTATATGCCTGCTGGTAATCGTTTGTCTGTGCAGCAGTTGACCAACCTCTCCAGAGATAGGTTTTTGCCAGGAGGAATAAAGCAGTTGATTTAGTGGCAGGTTTACCTGTTCCTGCTGCCGGTGTATTAGGTAAGTCGGCTGCTGCTTCTGTAAAATCTTTGATGATTTGTGCATACAAATCAGCCAAAGGTGCCGGTGCATCGGCAGCAGATGCTGTTGAACTAAACGTTGTGTGCAATGGCACTTGTCCGAATGTAGTTACCAGGTAGAAATAACAGAAACCACGCAGGAATTTTGCCTGTGCCAGTAACTGTGTTTTTGTTGCGGCCGGAATATTTGCATCAACACCATATTGCAGTACTCCATTGGCTGTATTGATATCAATAAACAAAGTGTTCCAGAAACCTTCGTAGTTATTGGTATTACTTCTGATAACCGGGTTATTGTACACAAACCAGTGTACAGCTCCGTTATCTACCGAACCTCCACGGAGGCTTTCATCTGTACCACTGTTGAATAACTGGGTCCATATCTGCGTGGCCCATTGCCCTCTGAAGCTGGAATAAATACCAGATATCGCACCCTGAATACCATCATTTGTGGTAAAAAATGAAGGCGTAAAACCTGTTCTGGGCTGCTCCTCCAGTAACTTTTTACAACCACTGGCTGTAAAAAGTATGATGCCAAGGAAAAGGCTGTATTTTAAAATTTTATGTCTCATTGAAATAGGTTTTAATAATTAAAATCTCACATTAATTCCAAAAATGATCTGACGTGTTGGAGGAACACCCATACCCACTGTAACTGCACGTTGTGGTACAGAAGCGGCACCGCCACCCTGCGTTCCAACTACAGGAGTATTGGATTGGTTTCCTTCAGGGTCAATACCCAATCCATCTCTTACCAATGGTGACCATAAGATGAATGGATTCTGTGCTGATACATAAGCTCTCAGCGAATTGATACCAGTTTTACCCAGGAACTTGGCTGAGAATGTATAACCCAGATCAATCGTTCTGATCTTAATAAAAGAACCATCTCTGTAAGTAAGTGTTGAAGTAAATGGAAGACCATCTACACCTGCATCAGGCTCAGGGAATTCATTCGTTGGATTGGTTGGCGTCCAGTAGTTTACTTTCTGTTGGTTTACACGACTGTTCATAAAGAATGGATAGCCATTTCCACCACCATCTGCTGCGAGGTAACCAGCTACTACTGTCTGACCAAAGCGACCAAACATTACGATATTCAGATCGAAGTTTTTATACTCGAAACGGTTGCTTAAACCAGCCACCAGTGTTGGCTGGAAATTACCTATGATTTGTCTGTCTGATGCTGTAATTGAATTGTTCTTATCGAGGTCTTCCACTTTAATATCACCTGGTTTGGCACCATATACTGCAGCCTGAGTAGCTTCACTGGTTTGCCAGATACCTAGTTTTTTGTAATCGTAGATGGTTGTTACAGGCTGACCTACAAACCAGCCATTACCTAAATCCTGTGAAAGATTATTCTGTAAAGCATCAATACGCTCTCTGTTAAAGAACAGGTTCAGGTCTGAAGTCCAGGTAAAACCTCTTTTGTTTCTCACATTCACACTGCTCAGTGTAAACTCCATACCATAAGATGATGTTGCACCTACGTTGGTAAGGATTGAGTTGGTACCATTACTACGTGGTAATTGACGTTGTAACAGGATATCTGTTGTTTTAGTGCTGTAATATTCAATGGTACCGGAAAGTCGGTTTTTGAATAAAGAAAAGTCAACACCAATATTCAGACCTGCTGTTTTTTCCCAGGTAAGGTTCGGGTTGGGGCTTGTATTAATGGTATAACCATTTACCCAATTGGTACCCACCGTTGTTCCCTGACCATAATTATAGAAGCTGGTTCCTAAACTACCCAGTGTAGTGTAAGGATTGATACCTGCATTTGAACTGATACCATAACCAGCTCTTAATTTCAGACTTGAAACAAATTTTACATTCTCCATGAATTTCTCACGATCCATGTTCCAGCCTGCAGAAACCGCCGGATAAGTAACCCACTGGTTACCGGGCGACAGTACAGAAGCACCATCTGTTCTTACGGTTGCAGTGATACTATATTTATTATCGAAAGTATAAATGGCACGGCCCATATAACCTACTACAGCAGACTCGCTAAAGTTTCCACCCTGTGGTGTAACTGTATTTACCTGCTGCCAGTTATAATCCTGCATAAAATCGGCCGGTACACCTACGCCATTAAACTGCTGTGCACGGAAATGGTTTTTCTGCACTTCCTGAAGGGCCAGCACCTGTAATTTATGTTTGGTACCGATGTTTTTATTATACTCTAATGAGTTATTCAATGTGTACTGCCATCCTTCTGAATTGGCAGTACTCAAACCTGAATTAGCTACATTGGTATTGATATTAAATACGGTGTTGGGTCCCGTATAATTACTGTTAAATGTTTGAGACCATCCAAAACCAAAAGTTGATTTGAATTTCAGGTCTTTGATAATACCCACTTCAGCATAGAAATTATGCTGAACCTGGTACCTGCGCTGGAATGCTTTGATCAGATCATTGTTACCGATAGAAGTAAGCGGACTAATCTGTGCATCATCAACACCCTGTGTACTGGCTGGTTTAAAGTTAATGCTACCATCGTCGTTATAGGGCTTGAACAGAGGACCCAAACGGGTAGCTGCACCATAGGCATTTGTTCCCAGCCTGTTTGATCTTGATAAGGTACTGAAGCTGGTAAAACCAACTTTGATACGATCAGATACTTTATGATCAATATTTACATTAAACGAATAACGTTCTAACTTCTGATCATGAATGATACCTGTTTCATTATAGTAACCCAGGCCAAAAAAGTACTGTGTTCTTTCGTTACCGCCACGAACACCTAAGTCATGACTGGTTCTTAATCCGGTAGTAAGCAACAATTTCTGCCAGTCTGTACTTACACCAGCAGCCAGGTTTGCTTGTTCGATGGGGCGAAGTGCATATAAACTGGCATTCGGAGCGGTTGAATTACCAACAGCAGCATCTGCTTTAAACTTTGCATATTCTGCACCATTAAAAAGCCTGTAGGTACCTAAAGCACTTACAATACCTACAAAACCACTATAGGTAGTAACGGGTTTTTGTGTTGAAGTACCACGTTTTGTGGTAACAATGATTACACCATTTGCACCACGTGAACCATAGATAGCTGTTGCCGAGGCATCTTTTAAGATATCAACCGTAGTAATATTTTCAGGGTTCAGATCGTTTACACTACCACCATATACCATTCCATCAACCACAATCAATGGGTTGTTATTACCGGTAATAGAACGATTACCACGGATTCGTATTTCTCCTCCGGCACCTATCTGTGAGCTGTTGCTTACAATATCAACACCTGCAGCACGACCTTGTAACTGGTTGAAAATGTTCGGTGCCTTAATTTCATTCAGCGTTTCGCTTTTGATGGTGATGGTTGATCCGGTTACATCTCTTTTCTTTTGTGTACCATAACCAATTACCACCACTTCATTCAGTTCATCTGTTGAAGCAGCCAGGCTAACATTTACCGTAGTGTTATTACCAACACTGATTTCAGATGTAGCATAGTTAACACTTGATACTACCAATACTGCACCACGTGCAGCCGAAATGGTAAAATTACCTGCGTTGTCGGTGGTGGTACCCGTTTGTGTACCCTTAACCTGTACCGATGCACCAACGACAGGCTCTCCTGTGCTATTGGTTACACGGCCGCGCACAGTAGTCGTCTGTGCTAAAGCATTGTCTGTTATTGTAAGCAGTCCCAACAAAATCACTCCCGTCAGCACCCATGCTTTCAAGCGAAACAAGCTCTGTAAGATTTGATTTGTTTTGTTTAGAGGCTTTTTCATATTTATTTATCGCTTTGAGAAGTATACATAATTAGATATTCACTGTAGTGTTATAGATAGCAGTTGACTAACCGTCGCGTATGTTGAACTTAAAAGGATGTCTGTCTCTGATGGAGAATAAACAGGTGATCAGCACCAATAAAGCGCTGGTAGTGTGTAATAGAAAAGGTTGAGGAAACAGAACTGCCGGACCACCGTGCATACGAGAGCGCACGATGTATGGAAGAGAAAGTGGCAAGTTCATTCTATTCTTCATATAGCAGCAATTGGTCGTAGAACTTTGTTTGACAAAGTTTTTATGCAATCCGTTGCAAAAACAAAAAACAAACTGTTCGTCTTGATGGGCCTTTTTCGTCTCTCCGGTTGCTGATTGGTTTCAAATGAACTAAATCCCTTTCGTTTAAAGCTCGAAACACAATCTCAACCAAGGCAATACAAGTTATTTTATGCTTTTTCCAGGTCTTGCTTTTGATTTTCGTTCGACTAATGTAAACAAATTTTTGAAAAAAATGCAATCGCTTGCATAAAATTCAAAAAAAACCCCCGTTCTGGTAGTATTTATTTGATTTTCAATGGGAAAAAACATCCTGGCCAGCCTTTCAACGCCTGTTTATGGGGTTCGGCAACCTGCACCATACGCTGACAGGCCAAACCATTGCCCCTAACCTTTAATTATTCTACAAGGTCAACTTAACCTGGGCTGCTGAACAAAACTTAACCCAACTTCCACATATAATAACCAAATGCAGTGTTTTCACACTCCATTCTCTTCATTTTTACTTTTATCGTATCTCTTCGCAACTGAAATTGGTGTCTGGTAAAAGCAATAACCTGCCCGTTTCACTCATCCCAACCGGCTTTACAGTAACAGGTCTTCATTTATTTACCTGAAAACTTTGTACCTTGTATATGATATCAATTTCCATCGCAACCGATTGCAAATGAAGCCCAAAAAAGAGACCACGATTTATGATATTGCCGCTCATTTAAACCTCTCCTCAGCAACCATAAGTCGCGGATTACAGGATCATCCGGCCATCAATAAGAATACCAAGAAGAAAATACAGGCCGCCGCCAAAGAACTGGGCTACCGACATAATAATTTTGCCAGCAACCTTCGTAAACAGAAAACCAATACCATTGGTATCATGATGCATGAACTCAACAGTAACTTCATGTCATCGGTTCTGGCGGGTATTGAAAAAATAACCACCGAAGCCGGTTACGATATCATCATCGCCCACTCCTCCGAAAGTTTTGAAAAAGAAGCTGCCAACGCACTCAACCTTTTCCATAAACGGGTCGACGGACTGATTGCCTCTCTTTCTTTCAATACCAAAAACCTTGAGCATTTTGAGCCTTTTAATGAAAAAGGCATACCTGTTGTATTCTTCGACCGTGTGGAAGAGAAAAGTGAAAACACCAAAGTCATTATCGATAACCACAAATGTGGTTACGAAGCCACCCAGCACCTGATTGAACAGGGTTGTAAAAGAATTGTGCTTGTTACAGCAAGTCTCCAGCGAAATGTTTATGCGCAAAGACACAAGGGGTATACGGATGCATTACGCGATAACAATATACCATTCGACAAACACCTTGTACTCATCAAAGACCTGAGTGAACAGGGCGGACGTGAAGCTGCGATGGAAATATTAAAAATGAAACCCTTACCCGATGGGGCTTTTATTACCAATGATTTTTCTGCAGCCGTGTGTATGAAAACCCTGAAAGAAAATGGTATCCGTATTCCGGAAGATATTGCGATCGTTGGTTTTAACAATGATGCCATCAGTAAGATCGTTGAACCACAACTTTCTACTGTACACTATCCAGGCATTGATGTGGGAGAAATCGCTGCCCGTAACCTCATTAATCATTTAAAAGGTATTTCCAATCTCAAGCATACACAAACCATTGTGGTAAGATCGGAGTTGTTGATCAGGAAATCGTCTTTGAAAAAAGGTCACAAAAAATAATTCCTGTTAAAAAAACTGCTGACAAATTTCGGTATCTCGGTAATACCAAGACTTTTTGCTTTTTTTTCAAGTCGCTGTTTGATTTCTTCCCTTGATAATTTTTTCCCTTTGATGGTGGGTGGAGTAATAACAGATTCATCCACCGCAGCCAATTCAACTTTGGTAGCCATCCAAACTGTATTATACCGGGGTATGGCTAATTGCAAAATCATACCCGGCAATCCATGAAACCCTTCGGGTCCGCCCTTCACTACAAACTCTTCTGCATAGAAAGCAACTACATATACTGAATCATAAATACGGCCTACAGCCTTTCGGCAGGAATACCCTGCTATGGTTCGTATTTCCTGACCAATCTTCCAATCTATAGGGGGTAAACTATCTTCCATTATATACTCCTCATCCATTAACATTACTTTTCTTACTTTTTGCTGATTACTGTAATTACTGAAAAGCACATTCTTGTTTTTTCCAAAGCTGATAAATGATTGTCCGCTGCCACTGATTTTAGGCAATTCTCTTCCGGCTGAATAAATAGCCCTGTCGCCTGAAAAAACAAGGTCATAATAACTAATATGGTCTTCTATCAGCTCATCCCCGAGATCATCAGGCAAATTCATTTTGGCCATGATGCGCTGCATATTCTCCTTTTTCTGAAATTCAATCTTTGCCCTTGTTACAAAGTCCTGTGCAAAAGTTTTTGCACTGAAAAAAAATAACAGGCTAATAAAAAAAAGATATCGTAAACACTTCATGTCTTTACAGTTTGGTGCTAAAATTCCATACAAAAGAAAGAATACCATAACGGGGTATAAAATTACTGGCACTTTCATAAAATGAATTCCCGCTGATTCCTCTGTCAAAACCCGTATTCTGATTGAGTATATCGTTTACCGACAACCTTAACTGTGCCTGATCATTTTTCATGAGTTTTTTTACTACGGATGCATTCCATTTAATAATGTTCCTGCTCGTATTAAATGATGAATTAGAAGGCTGAAAATGCATATCTGCATCAGATAAAAGTTCAAGCTTCCATGGCAGGAATACTACAACATGCGCATTGTGATGATGAGAGAAGAGTACATTTGAGCCAATGTTTCCAATACTTGCATTGCTTATATTATAACTCAAATGCGCTGAGTAATTTATATTAAAAACCTTGTTCCTGTAAAAAGCGATGTTGGGGCCGGCTGAAAACCCTGTTTGCCGGGTTATAACTTCATTATTATTCAAAATACGCTGATAGGCATTCCTGTTAATATTGAGATTGAATCCAATGGTTCCGTTTCCCTTTATACTTGGTTTTCCGAGCTGACGGAACATGTTTATGAAAAGTCCAAGAAAAGGAAAGGCATTCCGGTTTATAAATTGGGTGGTGGTTTTATTGAACTGATCAATACGCTCTGTACTGATGATACTGTTCAGTGTCTGGCTCCAGTTGAGATTTATGTTTATACTGCTGCCAGAGAAATTGAAAGATGAATAACTTATATTAAAGCGATGCGAAAAAGAAGGCCGCAGATTGGGGTTGCCAATACGTACATACAGTGGGTTGCTATTATCGCGCAGGGGTTGTAATTGCTCAATAGAAGGCTGACTGGTTCTGCCATGATAATCAACACTTATTCTACGTTGTTTGGGAAGCTCATATTCAATACGTGCCTGCGGAAAAAGATTGATAAAACTACGTGTACCGGTGGTTCTGAGATCCCTGTCGGTTTGGGAAAGTGTTGTATAATTGATTTTTCCTCCGGTTGAAAACCTGAATTTGTTTTCATTGAACTGCAGGAGCATGCCGGGCATATGCGACTGAATATTGAACGTATAATGATTGCTGAGTGAATCAACGGGTGTGTCATATTTGCCGTTTACTCCCTTGCCTAAAACATCCCGATCCCTGTTGCTGGAAGTACGCCTCCAGCTATATTCAGTACTGAGAAATATTTTTTTCGATATAGGTTCAGTATAAGTAATACGTGCCGCTATTGAATTAACATCGTTCTTATTAAACTGCATCTGGTTCAGGCTGTCGCCCGGTGGATTGGTATTGTTACCGGTATAATAAAAACTCAGGGTTTCTGCCAGGCGGGTAGATGATACATTGTTGTGGTTCTGGATAAATGTAAAAGAAGCCATACGACCCAGCTTTCTGAATCGTTTTTGTAACTGAACCGTACTGTTAAAGCCTGACTTGTTACCCTCGGTTGAGTTAAGTTGTTCACTCTGATTTAAAAATTCACCTTTATCATTACGCGAAGCACTATAACTGTTGTTAAGACTGAGGCTATGTTGTTTTTGTGCATCAATCATAACTTTTATTGTAGAAAAAGAATCAATCCTGGTTTCGTAATACCCCCCTCCGGAATGTTTTTGCTGATAGGATGAAGAATTACTGTTGCTGCTGCTTGATCTTATACTATTGTCCGGCAATAACTGTGTTTCATTATTTCTCTGCCAGCCAATGGTTCGGGTCTGATTAAAGCGGTAATTAAGATTGGTACTTATTTTATTTTCCTTCCACTTATTGGCATACTGTGCTCCTGCTGTGATAGTAGAAGGAAGACCTCCTTCATAATAATTGTCTGATATATCAAAATCATTACCGATCAGTGTGCCTGTCTCATCTTCAATACCTGCATTGATTTCTGTAAAAAACTTTGATCGGTCCTGATAAGAAATACCAGTGTTAACGGTATTAGAGCCTATGCCAAATGCTGCTATTTTTTCTTTCCCCCTGAATACATTCAACATACCCTCATGACTATACAGGCCGTTTGCATTGGTGCCGAGTGACGCTTTACCAAACATCCCATTCTTGCTATTCTCCTTTAATTTGATGTTCATGGTTTTATTACGAACCCCATCATCAATACCGGTAAGTTGCGTCTGTGCACTTTTGCTGTCATATATCTGTACTTTATCTACCGATGCTGATTTCAGGTACTGGGTCACCAGGGTTGGATCATCATTAAAAAATTCATCCCCGTCTACTAAAACACTGGTTACTTCTTTTCCCTGTGCTTTTATTTTTCCGTCTGGTCCAATTTGAATACCCGGTAGTCTGCGTAATAATTCTTCTACATTGGCTCCTGCAGGTAAATAAAAACTATCTGCCCTGAATTCAAGTGTATCACCCTTCATGCGAATCGCTTTTCCCGATCGAACAATCACTTCCTGCAAAAGATGGTAACGGGAATTCATGATAATCTTTCCTATATCAATTATACCCGTGTCGGCCAGACTCACGTCAATTAAGAAGTCGGCCATATCGGGATAGGTAATGAGCACCGTATAATTACCAGGACTAATTTTATCCAACTGAAATTTACCTTCGGCTTTACTCCGGGAAGAAGTAGTGAGTGTTGAATCTGTTTTATTGATCAGTGCAATAACTGCGTAGTTAAGATATCCTTTACCAGTACTATCAGTAACCACGCCTTTTATACCTGCTTTTTGTGCATGAAGTGAAGAACTGGTAATACACACCAATACTATAATAGTAATAATAATGCCTGGGTGAACTGTTCGCAAAAGCAGTTTTTGATACCATAAATATAACAATTAAAATATATTAATAAACTGTTATAGTTGTTTTTTACGAATGCAAAACCGCCCGAAGCTTTCACATGACCGTCCTAATAGGTAATAGCAATGCCAGCACCGAAACCCATATCGCTGTCGTAATGAGAAGAGACAGACATGTATTTGTTTAAGATATACCTGAACCCGGTCATGTATTCTTTATCTGTATTCCACATAAAATTTAACCGCAGCCTGCTGCTTATGGGCATGTCTTCCCTTCCCAACTGTACCCTTATTTTCCCATCAGTATCAATACGTGCATCTGCCCTGATCAACATTGGCATTGTATATTGAAATCCAAAACACACAACCCCACGCTGGTTTTTGGTGTTTACCTGCCCAAAAAGATTTTTTTCAACTTCACTATGGTTTCGGTAACGCCAGTCGAATCCGATATAGGGCATAAACCACTGGTTTCTTCCAATCAGCCTGCCAATATGAAATTCATTTTCATACCCCTGTTCACGGTTGGTTCCCAAACGCCATTCATTCTGTATCATCCAACGGGTATTGGAATACATGATTTCACCATCGGAACCATTTGTTTCCAGACCGATTTGTGCACCCAGGTAAAACCGCCGGTCGTCGCGATATACTTTACGCAGCGCTTTTTTAGGATCAGGAATTTGTGGATTGGGCGGTGTGTTTTCATAAGAAAAGATTCTTCCCATTCCGCTCATCATATGGTACAGGATATGACAATGAAAGTACCAGTCACCATATTTTTCTGATGCATGAAACTCAATTGTATCGGTTTCCATGGGCATAATATCGAGCACCGTTTTCAAAGGGGCATATTCCCCCTGCCCATTTAATGTCCTGAAAAAATGACCATGCAAATGCATGGGATGACGCATCATTGAATTATTGGTTAATACAATCCTGATATTCTCTCCCTGTTTGATCAGAATTTTATCGGATTCAGAAATGGTTTTATTGTTGAGTGTCCATACATACCTGTTCATATTACCTGTTAATTCAAATTTCAACTCGCGGTAAGGACCCTGCGGCAAACTGGTTTTTTTCGGTGCTTTCAGCATTGCATAATTCAGTGTTTTGATTTGTTGATTGCTATCAACAATCTCAGGATACATCACCATATTCATGTCCATTTGCTGCAGGCTCATTTTCATACCCATATCATTCATGCTGCCATCCATATTCATCATGCCATTCATCATTTTCATTCCTTCAAAATATTTGAGCCTGGGTAAAACGGGTGCGTGAAGCTTTCTCCCTTCTCCCAGCCATAATGAAGTGGCCCTTGTTCTGTCTTCTGCTGTGGCCCGCAATTCATAACTGCCCGTATCTGGCAGGGTAACTATTACATCGTAGGTTTCAGATACACCAACAATCATCCGGTCTATCTCTACCGGTTCTACTTCTGCACCATCATTGGCTACCACAGACATTTTACCTCCGCCAAAACCAACCCAGAAATAAGTGGATGAGCTTCCGTTAATAATTCGTAGCCTTATCTTGTCACCTGGCTTGTAATTCTTTTGTATGTCTTCTATCTTTCCATTGGTAAATAAGGCATCATAATAAACATCACTTACATCCATGGCCATCATACGTTTCCACTCGTTGCCTAGTTTCACTCCCAGTTTTTTTTCTTTGATGGCCTGCAGGTAATCCTGTGTGGCCCCTTTCTTAATCGCATACCAGTCTGTGGCATAATGCAATGACCGCTCAACCTGATCAGGGTTTTCATTGGTCCAGTCGCTCAACAATACCACTTCTTCCTTGATATCCGTTTGCTGTTTGGGGTGTATAACGATTGCGCCATACATACCGCTCTGCTCCTGCAACATAGTATGTGAATGATACCAGTAGGTTCCCTGTTGAACAATCGGAAACCTGAATATATGTGTGCTGTGAGCCTTGATGGGTGCGGTTGTTAAATAAGGAACCCCATCCTGTTCATTAGGAAGTATTAACCCATGCCAATGAATAGATGTTTCCATATGCATAAGGTTATGCACATGAATTTCCGCACTGTCTCCTTCTTTAAAATACAGTGTAGGCGCCGGAATACTGCCATTTATAGCAACCCCGTTTGCTTTTTTACCTGTATAGTTTACTGTAGTATCTGTTACATATAAATGATACGTTATTTTGCTGCCGCTTCTTGTCAGAAAAGGCATCCTGGTATTATGTATGTCAGCAGACATATGCTGCGCTTGTATAGCTGTAACAATGATTATCAACATTAAAAGAAGACAGATCCGTCGCATGCCTTAGTGTTTAATGGTTTCTTTTATATTTCCGCAGGATAACATCATACTTCCATAATAAGGGTTTCTGATGTCCTTTTCAGTACTCAGCCAGAATACTTTTTTCATAGGGCAGTAATCCACGTACAATTCTGTTGCACTGAGTGAAGTGGCTTTTGCCAATTGTATCATTTGATCAGATAGTGCCGAGAAAACCTCTCTTTGCTTACTGATATCTTTTGCAGCAATAAAAACAGCCAGGTTATCCACCAGTTTTGCTTTTGCGAGGCTGAAAGCCTTCCATTCATCTGCCGAAATGCTTTTGCTGGTGATGGCATCCACTGTTTGTTTCATGGTAACAGCCGCATTTTTACTGTTGGCTGTATTGCCCGCAACCAGTTCATTTTTAATGTCCAGGTAATTTTTCAATACTGAATTCATGGTGTTTGTTTGTGCTATGACAATTTGTGTGGTACACAATAAGACAAAAAAGAGTAGTTGTTTCATATCGGTGAAGGTTGGTTACGAAATAAAAGAACCTGTTATTGAACAGGTTCTGCTTTATATCCGGCTTCCTGAACTGCTTTAATAATATCAGTAGCCTGGATACCTTGTTCTGCGTCAACCTGAAGAATTTTTTCAGGGTGCTGAATATCTACCTGCCAGTTATTTTCACCGGCAACTTTGTTAAGAGCGGGTGTAACATTACTTACACAGCCCATACACTTAATCGTTGTTTTAAATTTTAAAACTTCCATTTTTCTACATTTAATAATCCCAGCGGAATATCCCGTCTGATTAATGATGTAAAATTAGAATGAAGAGATACTTAATTTGTTATATAATCCGGTAAGGGATGTATATAATTTCGAGATGGCTAGTATCAGTCGGTGATTTTATCCAGGGGTTTTCTTTTGTTTTCTTTAAGCAACTTGAACTGAGAAGGGGTAAGACCTGTGGTTTTTTTAAACTGTTGCGATAAATGCTGCACACTGCTATAACCCATTTCGTAAGCAATTTCGCTGAGGCTTTTTTCGTCGTACATCAGCCATTCTTTTACTTTTTCAATGCGTTGTAAAATGGCATAGCGTTCTATGGTAATTCCTTCTACAGAGGAAAACAATGTGCTGAGATAATGATAGTCTACCTCAAGCTTCTCCTCGAGTAAAGCCGAGAGTTTAAGATTGAACTCTTCAGCAGCGTTGCCATGTATGAGAGATACGATAACGGTTTTAATACGGTCGACCAGTTTCGATTTTTTATCATCCAGTAACTCAAATCCAAGTTCTTCTAATTTAGCCCTAAGCGTTTCAATCTGATGCTGATCTGGCTCCTCATTCAGCGCCACCTGGCCAAGTTGGATACCGGTAATAGCAATTCCTGCATTTAGAAACACATCTTTTACCACCATTATGCAACGGTCGCAAACCATATTTTTAATATGAAGGAGTTTCGACATGGTTGATCAAAGATACCCATATTCTGATATGCTGCACACTGCTATGGTTTTCCCTATTAAACAAATTATTATACTTTTTTACTAAAGAAATGCCGGAAAGAAACAGAACACATTACTTAAAAATGCTCAGTTTCTTTTAGCTAAAGGCTTTAGCTATCTTCTACTAATCACATTTCATCTTCGGCAAATTATATACAACTATTGCTGAATTATATAATAGCCGTGTTTGATGGTCAAAATAGTTTTGCTAAAAATTGATCATCATGAAAACAGATCGGCCAACTAAAGCTAATCCGATTATTACAAGAAAAACATTTCCTATTCTTGAAATGACCTGTGCTGCCTGTGCAGTTAGCGTAGAGTCAACTTTAAAATCCATAGAGGGGGTGCAGGATGCCGCTGTGAATTTTGCCAATCAGGATGCATGGGTCATATATGATACTGCTATTACTGGACCTGAAGAATTTCAAACTGCTATTCGTTCCATTAGTTATGATATTGTTATTACAGAAGCTAATCAACAACAGGTCAAAGAAGAAGCTCAGTTAAAGCATTATAAAATGATCAGGCAGCGAACCATCTGGTCATCTATCTTATCGGTGCCCATAGTTATCATAGGCATGTTTTTTATGGATATGCCATATGCTAATTATATAATGCTGGTTTTATCGACACCTGTTGTATTTTATTTTGGTAAGCAGTTTTTTATAACTGCGTGGAAACAGGCCAGACACCGGAAAGCCAATATGGATACGCTGGTTGCTTTGAGTACCGGTATTGCCTGGCTTTTCAGTTGTTTCAATACATTTTTTGCTTCTTTCTGGCATGAGCGCGGACTTCATGCGCACGTGTATTTTGAAGCTGCGGCTGTAATTGTAGCTTTTATCTCACTAGGTAAACTACTGGAAGAAAGAGCAAAATCAAATACATCCTCTGCCATAAAAAAGTTAATCGGGCTTCAGCCGAAAACGGTTACGCTGGTACTGGACAATGATGAAACCGTTGAAGCGCCGGTTGCTTCCGTCCAGAAAAATGCAGTTATCCTCGTAAAACCTGGTGAAAAAATTCCGGTTGACGGCTCTGTCATCACTGGTAGTTCTTTTATAGATGAAAGTATGATTACCGGAGAACCGCTACCGGTAGAGAAAAAAGCCGGTGATAAAGTGTTTACCGGAACCATTAACCAAAAAGGTAGTTTTAGGTTCAGGGCTGAAAAAATTGGGTCTGAAACCTTTTTGGCTCAAATCATCAGAATGGTAGAACAGGCGCAGGGTAGTAAAGCGCCTGTACAAAAACTGGTAGATAAAATTGCAGGAATATTTGTTCCGATTGTTATCGTTATATCGATACTCACTTTTGTCATTTGGGCTTTATCGGGTGTTGAAAATGCTTTCACACAAGCACTCCTGAATGCGGTTACTGTATTAGTTATAGCCTGTCCTTGTGCTCTTGGGTTGGCAACACCTACTGCTATTATGGTTGGTATTGGTAAAGGCGCAGAAAACAATATGCTCATAAAAGATGCTGAAAGTCTCGAGCTGGCGCATAAAGTCAATGCCATTGTATTAGATAAAACAGGTACCATCACCGAGGGAAAACCAGAAGTAAGTGATATGCTGTTTTCAGAATGGACAAACACACAAAAATTACAAAGTATACTACTTGCCATCGAACTTCAGTCTGAGCACCCTTTGGCTGAAGCTGTGGTACGTTATCTTGACAAAGAAAATATCGACAAGGTTACTGTTGATCAGGTTGAAAGTATTACCGGAAAAGGTATCGTAGCAGTTTATGAAGATCATGTATATACTGTGGGTAGTCCATCGATGATGAAAGAAAACAAGGTAGAAATCAATGATTTTTTACAGGGTAAGTTACATATGTTACAACAGCAGGCTAAGACTGTTATTCTTTTTTCGGAAGATAAAACGGCCAAAGCCATCATTGCCATTACCGATAAAATAAAACCAAGCTCCAAACAGGCCATTGATGAACTGAATATGCTTGGCATTGATGTGTATATGCTTACGGGCGATAATCAGCAAACGGCCAAAGCCATTGCGGAAGAAGTTGGTATAAAAACATTTAAAGCAGAGGTTTTACCATCGGAGAAAGCTGCATTTATTGAAAGTTTACAAAAAGCCGGCAAAACGGTTGCCATGGTGGGTGATGGTATTAATGACAGCCACGCCCTTGCGCTGGCCGATGTTAGTATTGCTATGGGTAAAGGAAGCGATATTGCTATGGATGTAGCAAAAATGACCCTTATTACATCTGATCTCACAAGTATTCCAAAAGCTATTCGACTGTCGAAAGCAACAGTAGCTACTATTAAACAAAATTTGTTCTGGGCCTTTATCTATAACCTGATTGGCATTCCTGTTGCTGCTGGTCTTCTTTATCCTGTGAATGGATTTTTATTGAATCCTATGATTGCTGGTGCTGCCATGGCATTAAGTAGTGTAAGTGTGGTAAGTAATAGTTTAAGACTAAAATTTTCTTCCCTTAAGTAATCATAGAAGGATGACAGTTTGGTTGACAGCCCGGTAAGACACCGGGCTGTTTAGTTACATAATACCGGTTTTCATTTGTTTATTTTAACCAATAAATAAACAAGGAACCATTATTTCAAACTAACTTTCCGCTTGCTAAATACGTAGGAATATGCTTAAGAAAATTGTAGCGGCCGCCTTGATTGGCTTAACGCAACCGGTAGTGGCGCAAAACACACCAACCAACATGAACCAGTTTGTGGATCAACTGATGAAAAAAATGACCATCGATGAAAAAATTGGTCAGTTGAACCTGCTTACACCAGGAGGTGGTGTGGCAACAGGTGCAGTGGTAAGTAAAGATGTAGAACAGAAAATAAAAGAAGGTAAAGTAGGTGGTTTATTTGGTGTGGTAGGACAGGATAAAGTACGTAAGGCACAGGAGTTGGCTTTAAAAAGTTCAAGACTGGGTATTCCTTTGTTGATGGGTTCTGATGTGATCCATGGTCATAAAACAACTTTCCCTATTCCGCTTGCATTGTCTTGCAGTTGGGATACCAGCCTCATCAGAAATCTCGCACGCACTGCTGCACGAGAAGCTTCTGCCGATGGACTAAACTGGGTATTTTCTCCTATGGTTGATATTGCCCGCGATCCACGCTGGGGACGTGTTTCAGAAGGTTCTGGTGAAGATCCATTTCTCGGTTCATTGATTGCTGCCGCCATGGTGAAAGGTTACCAGGGTAATGACCTCAGCAAAGAAGATGCAGTGCTTTCCTGTGTAAAACATTTTGCACTCTATGGCGCTTCTGAAGCCGGGCGCGATTACAATACCGTTGATATGAGCCGCCTTAGAATGTACCAGGAATACCTGCCTCCTTACCGTGCAGCCATTAATGCCGGTGCCGCCAGTGTAATGAGTTCATTCAATGAAATTGATGGCGTACCAGCAACTGGAAATAAATGGTTGCTTACAGACCTGCTGCGCAAAGAATGGGGCTTCAAAGGTTTTGTGGTATCTGATTATACTTCGGTGAATGAAATGATTAATCATGGTATGGGCGATCTCCAGGCGGTTTCTGCATTATCGCTCCGCGCCGGTCTTGATATGGATATGGTGGGTGAAGGTTTTCTCACCACACTCAAAAAATCATTAACAGAAGGCAAGATCACGATCCAGCAAATTGATGCAGCCTGCAGAAGAATACTGGAAGCAAAATATAAACTGGGGCTTTTTACATCACCGTATCGTAATACAAGTGAAGCGCGTACCAGTGCAGAAATCATGACTGCCACTACCAGAAAACAGGCGCGAGAAGCAGCCACCCGTTCTTTTGTATTGTTGAAAAACAATGCACAGACACTGCCATTGAAAAAGAACAGTTCGATTGCATTGGTAGGTCCGTTGGCAGATAACAAAAGAAATATGCTGGGTACCTGGTCGGTTTCAGGCGACTGGAAAGAATCTGTTTCTATACTGGAAGGCATAAAAGCTGCTATGGGTAACAATGGTGCTGTTGCGTATGCCAAAGGTGCCGATATCAGCAGCGATTCTTTTGAAGTGGCCCGTTCCAATGCATTGGGTGTTGAAATAGAAAAAGACAAACGCAAACCGGAAGACATGATCAGTGAAGCAGTGAGTGTAGCAGCTAAATCAGATATTATTGTTGCGGTTGTGGGCGAAGCAGCCGATATGAGTGGTGAAGCATCAAGCCGTTCCAATATTGGTATTCCGGAGAGCCAGAAAGCTTTGTTGCGTGCATTGAAAAAAACCGGCAAGCCTCTGATAATCGTATTACTGAACGGTCGTCCGTTAACACTTGAATGGGAGGCGGCCAATGCAGATGCCTTACTCGATATCTGGTTTGGCGGAACAGAAACAGGAAATGCCGTGGCCGATGTATTGTTTGGTAATTATAATCCATCCGGTAAACTCAGCATGACTTTCCCGAAAAATGTGGGACAGGTTCCTTTGTATTACGCGCATAAAAACACAGGCCGACCTTTTAACCACGAGCCTTTTGCCAAATTCAAATCGAATTACTTAGATGTAGAAAATGAGCCGCTGTTTCCTTTTGGTTTTGGATTGAGTTATACCACTTTCAGCTACAGCGATCTTTCACTCAGCAGTAACAGTATGCGCGCTGGTGAAAAAATTACAGCCACCATCACCGTAACCAATAGTGGTAATTATGATGGGGAGGAAACGGTGCAGTTGTATATCAGGGATATGGTGGGCAGTGTTACAAGACCAGTGAAGGAATTGAAATCGTTCCGGAAAATATTTTTAAAGAAAGGAGAGAGCAAAACCGTTTCATTTACCATCAGCAATGAAGATCTGAAATTTTATAACGCAGATTTGAAATGGGTGAGTGAGCCTGGTGAGTTTGAAGTGATGATAGGAACTGATTCACAGAAGGTAAAAAGCCAAAAATTTGAGTTGAAATAACTGTTTGTAGCTGGTAGATTCACAACATAAGAGAAGGGGGTTGTATACTAAAACTATACAACCCCCTTCTCTTATTTTAAAGTAAGTTCTAACTTTTTTTGTCCCGGCTGAATAGTAATGAACTCCTCGAGCCTGTCTGCCTTACTTACAGCATAATACTCACGTGAGTAGTGATCGGCCGATGCGCCAAAACTTCCGTATGAGCTTCCTCTGTACACATCTCTGCTTCTACCTTCGCTCCAGCTTACAATACATTGTATAAAATACCTGCCGGGTTTCATTTTTTCAAATTTAAACCTTCCATAACCATCTGTTTTTTCAGCTATCCGGTATTTGAAGGCTTCCTCACTCATATATACCTTTGTGAGCTTGTCTTCTTTCTCTTCTCTCAACTTATACCAGGCTTCGAAATAAGCTGTTACCGGAAAAAGCAGGATCGTGGTATTAACAGCATAAATGCGTTTCGATAATGGCGCTTTGAATCCATACATGTTTTTAGGCTTTGTAAATGCAACCCCTTCAATAGTAATATCGCCATAAGCCAATGCAGCTTTGGCTAAACTACTATCAAACGAAACCTGTGGGTATAAGTTTTTAACCTCTTGTTTCGATGCTTTTCTGTTTACCTGTTTTACAGGGTTACAGGCAGCTGTGGCGATGAGTAGCGCGATAAAAAGACTGCCGGTTGTGGATTGGATTTTGTTGTTCATACCGCTCTATTTAATACATTAAAAAGTTTACTGGTTACAAAAGTGATATACCATTGCAGCCATTAAGCAGTCAGTATTGTATTGAGATACTTGTATAGCGAACAATAAGCTTATTCGCTTTTGAACAGGTATGAAACAAATTTAGTTGAAGATCATGTGCGGCGTGTGTGAATAGAGAAGAAGAGATAGCAGTATGATAACATTTGCAGGTTTATGTCTATGAACTACATATTTCACCTGATTAAACTATTATTTTGGTCTGCATAAAAATTCGCTATCACTGATACTATTGAATAGCCAATTTTAGTGATGATTATAAAACAGTGTTGAGGTACTTTATCAATTCTAAAGTCAACGCTTCTACAGAGAGACCGTCCATCCACATAATCAGTCCGTTATTGTCTTTAGCTACATCAATCAGTCCTATAAAGCCTTTTTTTCTGCACCAGGTTTTTAAATGGGAGCCTATCTGTTCCTGCAGCGGCGACATAACTGCCTGATATCGTTTTTTTAATTGCCCGTCATAATCCTCCGACTTACGTCTGATCGTACTTTCTAAAGCTATTGCTTCATCAACTAATTTTTGTCTTGCCGCATTATCGTTTGTATTTTGTTCAATGCGCTTTTTTAGTTCATTGTACTTTTTACTCATTGATTCTACTTCTTCCTGTCTCGGTTTAAATTCTACATTCAGGTTGTTTTGCAGGTCCAGCAATTTTTTTATGCCCAGTTGTGCATTCTGGAATATATAACTGTCTATCAAGGCAACTGAATTTGTATTCCCTGAAGTTTGAGCAGACGTTTGTATTGCTATTGCAGCCAAAAGAAAAATGAACAGGTGACGCAATCTTAACAGGTTTTTCATAACAGGTGATTTATAATGTTTACTCGGTTTATATGCGCCGCTGGTTAAACTGGCTTATACAAACATAAAGTAGTATACTGGTAATCGATTCAAAAAGAAATGATTACCGAGTTTTAGGTATGATAATGTCTATTATCTATGTTATTCTTCCATAAGTTGTGCAGAAGTGTCTAATCGAACGCTAAACAGAAATGATATTACTATAATCAAGTATTGATCACTGTTACTGGCTGACCACTCTGCTGTTTTGGTTCAGCTTATATGGTATCAGTTTTTGAAAATAGCTGTCAAGGCTTTTATCGTGCTGAATTTTTCTCTTCCCAAATCTTTATATGCACCTGTAATGCGGGCTTTCATCAATTCATAATTACGAAAGTAAAACCGAGAAATCCGTAATACTTCTTTTTCATTACTGAATAGTATAATACACTCATTTGGTAAAGGCCATGCCGGCTCTAACATTAATTTGTATCCGGTTATCCCATTATTATTAAAGCTTAGCTTTCTTCCCAGCCCTAAAAAAGAAACAGTTTCTATCGCATTTTTCATGAACACAATACGAATGGCCTTTAAGCGTAATTCCCCCCAAACAAATACAATCCATATAACAGCGAGTAAAACAAAAAATATTATTCCACCGGCCATGTCATAGATATCTGTTGATGTTAAAATATACCATAGTGTGGCGGGTATCAGCAATGTGGCCATTAAACTGTAAAAGACAGGGAAAACAATTCGTCCGGAAAACGATGAAAACTGAACTATATTTTCTTCTTTCCTCATTTTAAATGATATCAATCTGTCGGCTATGCGGCAGAAATTTACTTTCTGTTTCGCATCAGGTCACTTAAGTGAATCAGCAAACGATAGACCATTGTTTGTGTGTCTGTATCTGCAGAAGTGAATTGCAGCAGTCCCATTTGTTGTTGACCATTCTGAAAAACAATACGCGCTCCTGCACCAAACCCATCTTTTACATATGGTATGAAAGCGATGCCTTTTACCTGAAAAACAGCATCCCGGTCTGCATTCTGTAGTTTAGCAACATGAATATCGTATCGGATAGATGGCATTTGAGTAGTCTTGAATACACTGTCATTTAGCAAAGTGATTGCTGCTCTGTCGTTATCAGCAATACGCAGCAAGGCATTAATGGAGTCAATTGTTTGACTGATTGTTAACTTAAACCCTGGTTTATAGTTCTGGTGATCTGTTTCTATGATCCGGCGAATCTGTTCGTAAGTATCTTTTGCCTTTGCTGCCGAATGAAAGCGGATGGCTTGTGAGCCCGATTCATTTATTTTGAATTCAACTGTTTTGCTGCCTGTTTTATAATATATGCCCAGGGGAGCCCGTATATCTTTGTGTAACTCGAAAAGATTGAATGAAAAAGGGATATGGCCGTTATTATAAACAATGGTTATGGCCCCGCCGCTGAAAATGGTGGCCGCCGTTGCTTTAAAAGAATGGTTTCCTGTAAATACTGCCGAACAGCATTGTATATTTTTTTTGATGGCGGCGACAGCTGCTTTAAAATCATCATCGCGCTGCTGAGCATACACAGTCTGTGAGATAAAAAACGAAATAACAGCGAAACAAAAACTTCGATACCTTGCTTTTACTGTCATGCTATTGTGCTGTTTTACTTTCATTCCAGTATTTCATCATCAATGTATGTACTTCTTCAGCTTGTTCTCCGAAACTGCTCAACCGGAAAAATATGTCGCCATCATACATCTTTTTATTTAATCCCATCAAGCCTCTCAGGAGTGGATTGAACTGATTCCGGTACAAAGAAGGATCTTTCAGTTTAATCGTGAGTGCACGTTCCCAGACGGGACCATTTAACTGGCCCTGGGTAGTGCGAACATCCACAAATTTTATTTCGGCTACATTGGTCCAGTGCATAAATCCGGAAGACACGCCACCCGGGTTGTACTCAAACCCTTTTTCGTCCATCCTTAAAACATCAGGATTTATAATGATCATTTTCAGGGCCATGAAAATACAAACGGAGCCAATGGAGCCTATAATCGTTAAAATGGTGATGGCTGTAGCATCCAGTGCTATAGATTCTTCTTTGAAAAAAAAGGCCCAGGCTGCTATCGACATCAGTAACAATACAGCCAGGATTACGATAAAATGACCCGCCCTGTTATTTTTGATCCGAAACTTTTGCATGCGAAAGATTTATAGTATGATTTAGGAAATTAGAAAATACATCAATCAGAATAATAATTCATCAGAGACCTCGTCCGGTTTTATTCATGATCATGTCGAAACATTCTCTTTTATCAACCCTGTTTTTTAAACTTATTTTTTCAGGTTTACCCATGTAATTATTTGCTGTAAATATTTAACAAACACAACCGTGGTATGCATGATAAAATGCAGCCTGAAATATATAGCAATATGAAGATAAACAGCATTTTTCATATCGATAACCTGAAACAAAATTTCAGGTTTATTGTTTTATGTAGTGCATATATACTACCGGGATTAAAACAATACTCATAATTAGGTATTGCTGAAAAAAAATTATGCCAGTACATTGAAAATAATAATCGGTTATGAGGAAATTAATACAGACAGCTACCGTTCTCTTTATTGTATGCTTCGCTACAGAAGGAAAATCACAAGCTACTTTAACAAAAGGCGAAACGGTTTCGTATCTCGATAAAAAGATAAAGGAAGTACTCGGCTATCAGCGACTTGTTCCTTATCAAAACAGTACCACTAATTATTATTACTATAATGCCAGCGTTAATTTAGATGGCAATAAACTTACCCTCTTCACCGAAAGAGGCACTTCTGTAAATAAGACCATCGGGTATCGGGCATATGTACCCAATGTGGGATACCGTTACATTTATCCCTGTACCTATATAGAACAAACACATACCATTTCTTTTAACCCGATGCAAATAAAGTCGATTGACCTGGAAACAACTTCCATTTCCGGGCAGACGGTGGGTATGATTAAGATTACACTGAAGGCAGCATCTGCACAATACAATTTTGTTGCCACTACCGTTAACGACAAATTCAACGCCAATGCCGGTCAGTTTAACGGGCAATGCACTTCGTTCCGGGAAGTTGGAAGCGAGCGTAAAACAACCAATGAAGTGTTATTTACCTATTTCAAGGCAGACGATACCAATTTCAATAAAATAAAAAAAGCTTTACTTCATCTGCAGGCTTTATTAAATGCTGAAGACGATCCGTTTGGTAACTGATTGCCCAATGCTATTGAATCTATCCATCATAAATGTTTACCTTGCAACGTATAATGCAATCAATTATGAGGAAGCTATTCTTTACTTTTTTACTCCTGGTCTTCACCGCATTTTCTTTTGCGCAGGACATTACCTTAACAAAAGGTGAAACCATCAACTATATCAATAAATTATTGCAGAAGACAGTGGGGCTTGAATACAACCGGGGTAGCACTGTTGACCGTATTGCTTTAACTGAAACGTCTACTGGTCTTCGTTTTTCGTACACAGCATCCGGTACCAGCAAATTTGCTTTCAATGCTTACAACGAACATTCCTGGGGAGGGTATGATAAATGTCCGGAGCGTTCTTATGATTTCGATCCCATTTATGTAAAAGACATTGTGCTGAAATCTTATGGACACAACAATATCCGTTACCTCGTGCTTTCATTTGTGAAAAAGGACCTGGTGAAGGAAAAAATCAGCGGATGTCCGGAAGCGTTTTATGGCCGCAACCAGACGGTGAATGATGTGCTTTTCTTTTTCCTGATGGCACAGCAAAGTGATTTTGATAAATTCAAAAAAGCTTTTCAGCACTTGATTGCTTTGTATAAGGCGGAAGATGATCCGTTTGGATAAACAGAATCAGTTAAGACTGTTATCGTTTTATCCATTCTTTGCATTACTGATTAAATAGGTATTAATCAGTATATAGACCAATAAAAAAATAATCGCCGCTATAAAATCGAACCGGTTTGCCTGTTTTAACTTATTGGCTTTGGCCAGTTTAAGTGAGTACACAGATGTGGTTACCACCAGAAAAATAAAGAGTAATGTTATACCATGCAGCGCATCCACGAGCGTAAAAGAAGTGGCTTCGGGCATAGAAGATTCTACTACATATTTATTACCGATCACGGCAAATAAAGCACCCACACTTAAACCAAAACGGGAGTCGATATTATCGGCATGAATAAAAAAGCAGATAAAGGAAATAAGGAATGCAGCGTACATACCGAGAAACATTTTCCAGAAAAGCTCGGTGGCATCTCTGTGCAGACTCACTTTTACCCGGAAAGAACTGTAATCCATATGAGGGGTTTCGAGTTCAGGGTCGCCAAAACCGGTTTCATATCCTTTAACCGCTGTTGACAATGTAAAGCTATCGATCTGCCAGCCCCTCAATACGAAACGCGGATCGAAATTTTTACCCACTGTGTCGGCTACAAATATTAATGAGCTGGCATCGTATTGCGAATTTTCGATGGAGAACCATAGGCGCTGTTTATCGAAGGGGAAATTTTTGATGGTCCAGGAATCTTTCATCACGCATTGCAACTTCATGAGCATATAGATGCCATCTTCTGTACTGTCGACTGTGCTGTATAATTTAGTGAAGTTTTTGGCCTGCGGCAGTTCCAGGTATTTCTCGAAATTGAACTCTTTATTTTTATAGCGTAGCCATAACCAGAGATTGATGGCGTATTCTTTTTGTTTGAAATCTATATCGTGTATGCTGGTGATATAAATGCCCGTTTTTACGGTATCGGGTTTACTATCGGATTGTGCATGGGCGTTGTTGATATACAACAAAACTAAAACAATAATGACCCATGCTTTTTTCATATGATTAGTTGGTTTAGTTGGGGTAAGTTAACGAAAATTGAATGAATACCCGGTTCAGGGAAGCCCGGCGGTGCAGGTTGGAATATTTTCTATTAGCTGGCATATGGTGTGAACCATTTACTACAGTTCCGTTGGCAGACTGCAAGTGCTTACATGCTGCGCACTGTTTTCTATACTTAAAAATGACGCATGCTGTTATTGGATCGTATTCGGTCATCAGCACCGTTTATTAGAGCATAAACTTACAGCACAATAACAGAGCCTTGGGGTGGCGGGGGTGGTGCCACCCCTGCTAACCGTTTGTAAATGAGTTCATATGAACCAAAAAATAATTTCCCCCCAACCTAAATACCAGTCAAAAGGGTGGCAGTCTTCGGGAATGCTTCGGGAAATGGCTGTTTTTCTTCGGATTCTGCCGTATTTCCTTCGTACTTCCTTCGGATTTGCTTCGGGTGTTCTTCGGGATTTCCCGAAGCAATACCGAAGCGGCTTCGGAAAAACCCGAAGCTGGTACGATGATGATACGGCGTTGATGTATGGAAGGATTGGGGAATGATTGGGTATTGGGATAGTTGGGGGTTTCGAAAATTGCTTAATGATATGTGGTTAAAAAGAAATAATCTTACTGATATGCAGGTTTCGGAGATTTTGAACTTTGGGTACACTCTAAAAAAAAATCAATCGTTTACGATCAGTTTTGAGAATCGAAACAAACCTTAATACATGAGCGTTTAAAGTTGGGGCAATTTCATATATCGAAAATTAAGTATTATTACATTATATGAAGAAAATAGAAGTTGTAGCTGCGATATTAATACATGAAAATGAAATTCTTTGTGCGCAAAGGGCTGAAAGTAAATTCGAGTATATCTCAAAAAAATTTGAGTTCCCTGGAGGAAAAATTGAACCGGGCGAGACTAAACAAGATGCATTAAAAAGAGAATTAAACGAAGAGTTGAATATTAACCCTAAAATAAACCAGCTATACCTCACCGTTATTCATCAGTATCCTGACTTTGAATTAACTATGCATAGTTTCTTATGCAATACAGATACAAAACAAATTGTATTAACTGAACATATTTCATCAAAATGGTTAAAACGATCGGAGCTAATAAATCTTGATTGGGCTGCTGCCGATATACCTATTGTAAAAAAGCTGCTACAAGATGGATGGTCTATTTAATGAAAATTTTCATAAAAGCCTACAAACAGGATTTGTTAATAAAACAATTGAATCCGAATTAGCATATCGGCCTCAACTTTTAACCAATAAAACAATCCCCAAAGAAAAAGTTTTGTCTACTCTTCTGCAAGAGTTTGACACTTGTGACGAATTTCTAATTTCAGTTGCGTTCGTTACAACTAGTGGTATCGCAGTGTTATTAAATAGTTTGCTTGTTTTAGAGAAAAGAAATATTAAAGGAAAGATATTAGTTTCTCAATATTTAAATTTCACACAACCTGAAGCGCTAAAAAGGTTAAAGATTTTTAAGAATATACAGCTCAAAATATCTACAACAAACAATTCTCATTGTAAGGGCTATATCTTTAAGAAAAAAGAACACTATAATATAATAGTTGGAAGTAGCAACTTAACTTCACAGGCTTTAACTGTAAATAAGGAATGGAATTTAAAGGTTTCAGGATTAGGCTCTAGTGGTATTGTTAATGACTTTTTATCAGAATTTAATAACGATTTTGAGAAGGCAACTTTAGTCACCGACGAGTTCATTACTGCTTATCAAATCGAATATGATAAGGGCAGATTGTTCAATCAACAACTGAAATTTGAAAAGCCTAATTTTCTTGAAAAAGAAATCGAGCCAAATTCCATGCAACTAGCTGCATTGGAAAACTTAAAGAAATTACGGCTAGCAAATAAAACTAAAGCTCTTATTATTTCTGCCACAGGGACAGGTAAAACATACTTATCGGCATTTGATGTTAAGAGCTTTAGCCCTAAAAAATTACTATTTGTTGTCCACCGTTTAAATATTGCACAACATGCACTTGAAACGTTTAAATTACTATTTAAAAATGAGAGGACATTCGGCATTTACTCTGGGGACAAAAAAGAACTAGAGAAAGACTTTATTTTTTCGACCGTTCAAACTATCTCGAAGGAAGAAAATCTAAATTTATTTGAAAAAGAAGCATTCGATTACATTATAATTGATGAATCACATCGCGCAGGTGCAGACTCATACCGAAGACTGGTAGAATATTTTCGACCTAAATTCTTATTGGGGATGACGGCTACACCGGAACGAACAGATGGCAATGATATCTTCAGTCTCTTTGACCATAATATTGGGTATGAGATCAGGTTGAACAAAGCAATGGAAGAAGGAATGTTGAGTGAATTTCATTACTACGGTGTTGTTGACTTAATCGTAAATAATGAGGTAGTTGATGATACTCGTTATTTTACTCGTTTGACTAGTGATGAAAGAGTTGAGAAAATCATACAAAATGCCAAACTTTATAGCAGTGACAATGGTATTACTAGAGGACTAGCCTTTTGTTCTACAAATACAGAATCATCTTTTCTATCGCAAAAGTTCAATGATTTTGGATTTAAAACAGTTGCGTTGTCAGGCGAAAGCTCTGAGGCACAAAGGAGCGATGCTATTGCAAGATTAGAATCTAGCAATAATCACGAAAGACTCGACTATATATTTACAGTTGATATTTTCAATGAAGGGATAGATATTCCGAAAGTGAACCAAATTCTAATGATTAGACCTACTGATTCTGCCATCGTTTTTGTGCAGCAATTAGGAAGAGGGTTGCGGAAAGCCGAAGGAAAAGATTATCTAACAGTTGTTGACTTTATTGGAAATCACAAGAACAATTATTTAATTCCAATAGCGCTATACGGGGACACTTCCTACAATAAGGACACTTTACGAAGACTGATTTCGGAAGGTAGTAAAATGTTGCCGGGTTCATCTACAATTAACTTTGACGAGATTACCAAGGAGAGAATATACGAATCAATAGATTCCGCAAACATGACTATTTTTTTAGATCTAAAAAAAGATTATCAACTCTTGAAATCTAGATTAGGACGTATTCCTATGATGATGGATTTTTTAAATCATGAATTAAGAGACCCATTTTTATTTGTTGAGTATGCTAAATCCTATTATAATTTTATAAAAAAAGCAGATGCTACTTTTGAAATCAATCTGGCTAAAAAACAATCTGACTTATTGGAGTTATTTTCTAAAGAGATAAACAATGCCAAAAGAATCGAGGAGAGTTTTATTCTAAAGGTTCTAATGACAAACACTAAGATTAGCATTAAAAACTTCAGAGATCAGGTCTTTGAAGAATATGGCTACAAGCCGAGTCTAGAAACAGTTGATTCTTTAATTTCAAATCTAAACTTTAAGTTCGTTCGAAAAAATGAAAATATCATTTATCGTGAAGAAGACATTTTTAAGCTTCATACTCATTTTCTTGAAATACTAAACGACACGATCTTTAAGGAGTTCCTCATCGACTCTATAAACTATTCGATTGCCACGTTTAAAAAGGGGTTTGTTAAAGAAAACTATAAAGAAGGCCTTGTGCTTTATAATAAATATAGTCGAAAAGATGTTTGCAGATTACTAAATTGGGATAGTGATATTAGTAGTACTGTTTATGGCTACAAAACAAGAAATAAAACAACGCCTTGTTTTGTAACTTATCATAAATCAATTGAAATCGTCGATTCTATCAACTATAACGACCATTTTATTTCCCCATCAGTATTTGCATGGGAGTCAAGGTCTGGCAGGAAGGTCGAAAATCAGGAAATACAAAATGTAATTAGGTCAAAGCGTATTTTACTTTTCGTTAAAAAGGAGGATGCCGAAGGAACTGATTTTTACTATATGGGAGATGTTTCAATTATTAAAGATTCTGTAGAACAGGCGTTAATGCCGCAATCCGATAAACCTGTCGTTCACTTTAAATTTAAATTACAGCAGCCTGTACCAGATAATTTATATAAATACATAACGGAAGTTTACTCGAAAAAGAAGGACAACTCAGATAGTAGTCAAGAAGAAACGATATCAGAAGCAACTAAGGTTCAGCCAAAATTTACAATTCCTTTTTATGATTTGTATGCTGCTGCTGGAAGTTTTAGTGAGTTACAATATAAAAATACTTTTTCTCAAATTGAAGTTGATGAACAGTACGCCAAAAGTGATGACTACTTTGCAATTAAAGTAGTTGGAGAGTCTATGAATAGAAGGATACCCAATGGAGCAATTTGTATATTCAAAAAATATAGCGGAGGTTCTCGAGATGGGAAAATAGTATTGGTTGAAAATAGAGTTATACAAGATCCTGATTTTGAAGCACAGTTTACAGTTAAAGTTTTTTCGAGTCAAAAATCAATAAATGAAGAAACTTGGGGGCACGATGAAATTGTATTAAAACCGAATTCATTCGACAAGACATATACCGATATCGTTCTTAACAGAGAACAAGCCGACGGAATGAACGTAATTGGTGAATTTATTACTGTTCTGAAAATGTAAATTTCAACAATGTAGTAAATGTTTCTTTTTCCGCAGAGTATACATTTTAAAGTTAGTCGAAGGATCTCTGAGGCACGAGTAACCCTTCTCCAAGCAAATAACTCAAACCGCAAAAACAATCCACCCATAACCCAATACAAGCAAACAGAGCAGGAGCAATGATTTAAACCACCATTTTTTCTCACCAATATATTGCTGCAGAATATGGTATGTGGCTCGCACAAACAGGTAAATACCCCAGAGGTACAACAGCAGCCCGATGAATAATAGTATTTCTGAGGTTAACAGTGGCATTTCGTCTGTATTATTAGCCGCTGTTGGAATAAAAATGGCACAGAGCATCATCAGCAGGGTAGGCACCGTTGTATAACTCTTTGCATAGATCATCGAGAAAAAAGACCGTCGGAAAACATCGCCGGGAAATGGCTGTTTTCGCATTCGCCCCAATACCAGGGCCAGCAATATGGCATCGAAATTGGCTACCAGAAAAATGAGCAGCGATTGCTCCACCAAATTAAGTTTGCTCAGCGATTCGGTTATAGATTCTACCAGGTAACTGGCCCGCTCCGCTTCGTTTTCAATAACCTGTTCCGTATCTGAAACAGCACTTGTATCTGTCTGGGTTGTATCAACGGTTGCCATGGCCGGGTTGGTTGCTGTTGCCACCGAATCTTCAACAGCCGTAATGGTTGCCTCACCCAGTGTTTCATCGATGCTGGTCATCTGCTGCAATGCATACAATGATACAATGGCAATAATGATGGCCAGTTTTACCGGAGAAGTGATGTTCAGGTACCGGGCGTCTTCCTGGGGAATATTTTCTTCCTGTTCTACAATGCTGTAACAGTTTTTCGTATTCCTGAATAACCGTTTTATGGTGATGGGTAAGAGAATTATTTCAATAATAATACGGTACAATAATTTTTCTATTCCGCCGATAATTCGTTCGAAATCCATAGGGCTCAGGTTTTATCAGGAAGTTAACGATTTCTCTACTTTTTTGATGCGGCTAAAGAGGGTTGTTACCCACAAAAAAGCGAAGACTTTCATCTTCGCTTTGTAGAACTATACAGATTATAATCGGGACATGATCTTATGAACCCCGGCTTATATTTATTCTTGTGTGGTGAGCATATCACTTCATCTTCTAAGCGCCAGCATGTATCGTCTCATGTCTAAGAATAAATGATACAATCGCCGGGCTTCAGCCTCCGTTGCTTTTTCAAGTTTCAGACGGTTGGTTTGACCGGGCTGATGAAAATAGATCCAGTTGGCAGGAACATGTGTTTGATAATTGATGGGCACAAACCCGATGCCTCCTCGATTAAAAGAATCGTTTTTTGATGCATTCAGTTTCAGCACATTCACTTTTATTAAGTTACTGTTTCCATTCTTTACTGCAAAAACAGAATCAGACAACAACTGAACGTTGCGCCCCATTTCATCGTATTTTTTCAGGCTGTCGTTGAGGCGCTGTATGACAGCATTGAGGTTATTACGAATTCGTGTTCGCTGCGAATACGATTCCATACAGGTTACGAATAAGAGGACCAGCAAAAAAAATGTTTTGAATTTCATGTTCCTGTTTTACTGGTAATAAAGATAGGCAGTTATGCATTTTAGATTGTATCGGGTTGATTGTTAAGCGGGCATCCCGATTAAATCGGGACATGATCCAGGGACCCTCCCGACTTTAGTCGGGATGCACTAACCCCTCCTTAGGCGGGCGTGCAACTGAGCGCTTTGAAATAAAAAAGCGAAGATGTTCATCTTCGCTTTGTGGGCCCACCAGGGCATGATCCTGGGACCCCCTGATTATGAGTCAGGTGCTCTAACCAACTGAGCTATAGGCCCGAAAACAACAATCGTTGTTCCCTAAAAGTTTCCTACAGCAAACACCCAAACAGGTGCTCTTACTCCGCCTCAGGCGGAAGCTATAGGCCCGAAAACAACTAATGCTGTTTTCAAAAAAGTTTTACCTAACAAAAAACACCCTAAAGGTGCTCTTACTCCGCCTCGGGCGGAAGCTATAGGCCCGGAGTAACCTTTTCAGATTGCTCTTGGGCGGCAAAAATAATGAATTACGGTTAATTTTTGAAAGCAAATTGGAGTTTATGGGCTATGAGCCTTGAGCTGTGAGCTATGAGCGTTTTGGTACCTCCTCGAGAAATAACCTTTGGAGCAATCTCTCCGACTCGAAGCTCACGGCTCATAGCTCACAGCTAACTTTGCTTCCTCACGTATTTAGTCAATATCACAATCATCTGGTTCTCTATTTTTCCCTCAATCTGTTCGGTATTGTCTCTTACCAGACGGATGTTTTTTACAATAGTGCCCTGTCTGGCGGTAAAACTGGTGCCTTTTACATCGAGGTTTTTTACCAGTATCACGGTATCACCTTCCTGTAAAAAATTGCCATTGGCATCGGTATGTAGCTGGGCTTCGCCATCAAACTCATGATCGCCGGTGGCTTTGGCCCAGGCCAGGTTTTCATCGGTAAGGTATAACATGTCTAGCTGGTCTACTGCCCAGCTTTCTTTACGCAAACGGTTCAGCATACGCCAGGCCATAACCTGTACACCCGGCACTTCGCTCCACATGGTTTCGGTGAGTGCTTTCCAATGTGCATCATCCAGTGGTTCTTTTTTCTCTATCTGTGTTTCACATTTACTACAGATCATAATACTGTTCTCGGGATAGGCATGATCCTGCGGCGGTACTTTATACAATTGCAATTTGTCATTCGATCTACATAGTTCGCAGGCATTCCCGGCACGGTTCTGTAAAATTTCTTCGAGCTTCATACTGTTTCAATTAAGTGGGCAAGGTAGGTTAACTGCGTTGTATGTAGTATGATAAAACTCATGTTCTGTTTTTTAATAACTCTTATTGCTTTGGTGTTTTCATATCAAAACAGCTTTATTAAAGGCTTTCTCTCCGTTTACTTTTTTTCCTTGATGAAAAAAAGTAACAAAAAAAATCAAGGCTGTCGAAAAAAAGCTAAAATTTACTTCGTTCAGCTACAATGGATGAAGTCTAAAGCCTGGCATTTAGTTCTTTGATTGAATGTGTCTGTGCTTCAGCATCAGCTCAAAACCCAGCATCATCCATTGCTTAACGCTTCACTACGTAAATTTCTTAACGCTTTTTTTCGAAGGCCAATAAACATCCTCCTACTTTGAACATTCCTTATTTCTTATTCCTTATTCCTCTGTTCCAAAAAAAGACCCGCTTTACAAGAAAGCGGGTCTGGGTTGTATTCAGCAGGGGGGTCAAAGTGCGATTCGGTAGTAATCCCCCCGGACTATGTACTTATTGCACTTTGATCAACTGAATGGTTTTTCTGCGGTTACCCTGTACCAGTTCGGCAAAGTAGTTACCTGCATGATAATGATGTCCAATCTGAATGGTGCTGTTCGATCCAATTTTTGCACGGCTGTCTACCACCCTGCCTGCTGCATCTACCACACGTAATGTTACCGGCGCATCGTATTTGCTTTCCAGTTTCAGCGTGAAGTAAGTTCTGCTTGGGTTCGGCATCACCGTTACTTTCAACTCTTCTTCAGTCTTACTTGCCGCCTGCAGCTTGCCGCTTGCAGCCACTTCCTCCGTAACACTTGCTTTGTTGTTATTAGAAGTAAGCGCTGTTACCGGTGCCGATGGTGCCGCACAGTTGTAACTGTTCCAGATGATATTCTTGCCTTCACTTTCTACTTCTTCGGCAATAAACAGACCCGTCATGAATACATCGTCTCTGCAATCTCTGTCGCCATGACCTCTGTGGTCGCAGTCGTGGTGACCATGTCCTCTGTGACGGCAACTGCTGGAACTATGTGGTCTGTGATCACATCTGTCATCTCCATAATTACCACCGGTTACTTTCAGTTTACCATCCGGTAAGATGATGTTGGCGGTGATCCTGGTATCATCTCCTTTCACATGGAACTTCTCTTCATCTCTTCTGTTATCGGCCATGTAGAAGGTTACCTGGTAAGCTTCTGGGTTCACGATTACATCGCTGCCGATGGTTACTTTCTTGCTCACCCTGATGCTCGTGTTAGGCGCAAATCTGATGTAGCTGTAACCTCCGCTCTTCGGTCCTTTTTCAATCTGTATTTCTTCTACATCGATGGTAGTTGATGTAAAGCGTACGCTTGCTCCTTCTTCCAGTTTAATCTTACCAAAGACTGTTCCGGTTAAGGTTACATTCGATCCTTTCTTCAGTGTTACTTCATCGTAATTACCGCTTACCGTTGTGGTAACATTTGCATTGATGGTTTTATCCTGCAGGTATCTTGTGTTGCTGGTGTTGTACTGCATGGTTGGCAGTGTTACGCTGGCAACACCATAGATTTTACTGTTGATGGTTACACCTTTATCAGTATCAATTCTTGGTGCTTTTACAAAACTTCCTGCACCTGTTACTGCACTGTATTTATCGAACTCAGCTTCACCTCTGCTGCTCATAACACCAACGCTTCCGGTTTCTACTTTGTTATACTGACCCAGTTTTACTTCTTTCATACCCAGTATCGTATAACTGCTTACCAGGTTTTGTTTCTGGTAGTTGTAACTAGCAGCCAGCTCGCTTCTGCAACCATTTACATCTGTGCTGTACACACTGTAAACACCATCTGCATCTGTTAAGCCAAGACTTAACTGCTGTGTGGTTGCTCTTGTATTGTTGTTATACAACCACTGGTAAGTAAATGGACCACTTAACGTGCTGTTAGCTGTTAATGTAAACTGGTTACACAATGCATCTGGTGATGCTGCACTGATACTGGCCACCGGTAATGGATTAATGGTTACCGTGAAGCTGCAGGTGCTTACATTACCATGTATATCAGTTACGGTGAATGTTACGGTTGATGTGCCGATGGCAAAACTTCCGCTGGCATTGGTACCGGTACCGGTTCTGTTGGTGGCACCTGTAATGCTGTACGTTGTGCTTGCAATACCACAGTTATCAGACTGGTTCAGTACTGGAATACTGTATTGTGTGTTTCCACCTGTATTGGCACAGAACACCTGGTTGGCTGCACAAGCAATAACTGGTTTTTCGTTATCGGTTACCACTATTGTTTGTGTGGCTGTTTTGATATTACCGTTCACATCGCGTACCGTCCATGTGATAGTGGTGGTTCCAACAGGATAATCTTCTGTGAGCAGTTTGTTATCGCTGCGTACACCCATAACGCTTGCTACTCCGCAATTATCTGCTGTTTCAGGCAGGCTGATCTGAATAGCAGCTCCACATTTACCCGCATCGTTGTTGACACTGATATTGGTTACACTGATGGTTGGGTTCTCATTATCTATCACCACCACTTCCTGTGTAGCTGTATCGGTTACGTTACCATGAATGTCGGTAACAATCCATCTTACAATAGTTGTACCTACAGGGAATAAGGCAGGTGCATTATTGGTTACAGTAGCTACGCCACAATTATCGCTGGTTACCGGTGTACCCAGGTTTACACTGGCCATACATGAGCCCGGTATATTTACCACACTTACCATGGCAGGTGCGGTAATGGTTGGTTTTTCATTGTCTGTTACTACAATTGTTTGAACGGCTGTTTTGATATTACCATGAATATCTCTCACCGTCCAGGTAATGGTAGTGGTGCCAACAGGATACTCTTCTGTTAACAGTTTAGCATCGCTGCGTTCACCCATTACGGTGGCTACTCCGCAATTATCTGCTGTTTCAGGCAGACTGATGGCAACAGTTGCCGCACATTTACCTGCATCGTTGTTGACACTGATATTGGTTACACTGATGCTTGGGTTTTCGTTATCGATGACCACTACTTCCTGTGTAGCCGTATCTGTTACATTACCATGGATATCTGTAACCGTCCAGCGAACAATGGTAGTACCTACAGGGAATAATGCTGGTGCATTATTGGTTATAGTAGCCACTCCACAATTATCGCTCGTTTGCGGTGTACCCAGGTTTACGCTGGCCATACAGGAGCCCGGTGTATTCACCACGCTTACCATGGCCGGAGCAGTGATAGATGGTGCAATATTATCGATCACCGTTACTACCGCAGGTGCTGTTGATACATTTCCATTTACATCTGTAACAGTAAGTATCACATTATTTACACCCACATTGCTGCAATCAAAACCTGTTTTGCTTACACTGATTGATGCAATACCACAGTTATCACTTGATCCGTTGTTGATCTGCGCTGCTGTTATACTTGCTACACCACTTGCATCCAGGTAAACAGTCAGGTTTTGTGCAATGGCTATTGGTGGCGTAACATCTGTTACAATTACATCAAACTCAGCAAGTACAGTATTACATGGGTTCACCGCTGTTACCACTACATGTGTTGTTCCTTTATTGAATGTTTGTCCGCTACCTGTTCCGCTTCCGCTACCAGTAGTAGCACCACTGAATGTATAGCTGAGACCCGGTGCAGGAATACCTGTTACGGCGAGCGGATAATTTACCACCGCATTACATGTTGTTGCTGTGGTGTTGGCCAGTACCTGTGCATTAAAGTTTACAAACACAGGGTTGGTACAGGTTACTTCTGCTTTCACAGTAAAGCTGTAAGCAGCTTCATTGCAATCGTTGTTGTTAACGGTTACCACTGCAGTCTGCACACCAAGCGCTGTTGAAGCAAAGCTCACTGTAAAGCTGGCTGTTTGACCCGGCTGTATGGTTGCCGGTAAACTGATACCGCTTCTTATAAACGCTGCATTACTGATATTAATAGATGAAACAGTAAGTGCCGATGTACCATTATTCGCAATAACAAATGTCTTGCTGATACTGTTACCCGGTATGGTTCCTCCAAGATCTGTATGATCTGTTGTTGATGGTGTATTATCACCACTTACTATGGTTGTTCCGTTTCCACTGATACTGATCTCAGGTGCATTCACCGTTACATTAAAGCTGCAAGTGGTTTTATTACCTGCCAGATCGGTTACTTCAAATGTATTGGTGGTGGTTCCAATCGGGAAGATTGAACCAGATGGTAATCCTGCTGTTTGTGCAATCGTTACTGATGGACCTGAGCCAATACCAAATGTTCCACAGGTTGAACTTGCACTGCCGATTGTCCAGCCATTGTAATTACCTGTTTCAAAACTTCCGTTTACAAGGCTGCTGCCTGGTATCGTGATGTTATCGAGCTCTACATCGAGGTAGTAGTTGTTGATCGTTGCATCAATCATCTGCAAACGCACTTGCTGACCTGCATAGGCAGACAGATCGAAATTATAATGCGTCATCGGTGTTGATTGCGGTGCCCCAGGATTTGTTTTGAACAAGGTGGCTATCAACGCATTGGTTGTTGGGTTTCTTAACTCTACTGCAATAAACTGGTTGGCACTGAACCCTGCTGCATAATGGTTGGTGTACTTCATATCCATACCTAAGGTGATCGGACCACTTGCAGGTAATGTAATATTCTGGTACATATAATGCGTAGCGCCACAGCTCACCAGGAATACGGCCAGCTTCTGACCATCGGTTGGGAAGAAACTCATGGGCAGTCCCGGACTAAATTGAGCTTCATTTACATTATTTGCATGATCGAAGAACTGCGCTCCTCTGGTAAGTGTATGCACGCCGGTTGTTCCTGATGAACAATTATCGGTTACCATTGGCTGTGGGAATGTAACTGTTGCACCACACTGGTTAGCCGGAGCAGTTGTAGTAATAGGTGGAGGACAGCTTACTACAGGTGGTGTTATATCTTTTACAATTACTGTTTGTGTTTGTGTGCTGCTGTTACCTGCTGCATCGGTGTACTTCCAGGTAATGGTATAAGTACCCTGGTTATTGTACGACAACGGACTTGTAGTGGTTGCATTAATCATACCAGAACAGTTGTCTGTTGCTTTTGGAATAGTTGTTACGGTAACATTACACTCTGCGGTAATCGTTGGCAAACTGCCGATTACAGGTACAGGTGCTGTAACATCTTTCACGGTTACTATTTGCGAAGCCGTTGCCAGATTGCCCGAAGCATCTGTTACCGTCCAGGTAACAGTTGTATTACCTATCGGGAATACCGCCGGTGCATTATTGGTTACAGATTGTACCGCGCAATTGTCTGCAGTTACCGGTGTACCTAATACTACGCCCGTTGCTGTACAGTTTACAGTTGTATTTACTGTAATACCAGCAGGGGCTGTTATGGTTGGTAAAATATTGTCAACCACAGTTACTGTTGCTGTTGCCGTTGCGCTGTTACCACTTGCATCTGTTACTGTAAGTGTTACTGTATTGGCGCCGGTATTGCTGCAGTCGAAGTTTGTTTTATCGATATTAATTGAAACAACAGCACAATTATCTGTTGATCCGTTATTGATTTGTGAAGCGGTGATGGTTGCTGTTCCACCTGCATTCAGGTTCACCGTAATATTTTGAGCGATGGCAATTGGGTTTACATTATCTGTTACAATTACATCAAACTCATTGATTACCGTACTGCATGCATTTGTTGCCGTAACAATTACATGTGTAGTTCCTTTGTTGAATGTTTGTCCGCTGCCGGTTCCACTACCGCTACCAGTAGTAGCACCACTGAATGTGTAGCTGAGACCCGGTGCAGGTATGCCATTCACGGCCAATGGATAGTTCACCACTGCGTTACAAGTAGTTTCAGTTGTATTGGCCTGTACCTGTGGATTTTGATTGATGAACACAGGATGTGTACAGGTTACTTCTCCGCTAACTGCAAACTGGTAAACTGTTTCGTTACAGTCGCCATTATGAATGGTTACGGTTGCTTCTTTAATACCCGGTGTATTGCTGTTGAATACTACATTGAAATTCGCTGAAGCATTGGGCGCCACAGTGGCAGGCAATGTAATACCGTTAATACTGAATGCAGCAGCATCTATGCCAGACAGGCTGATAGCGCTGATATTTAAAGCAGCAGTTCCGGTATTCTGTATCACAAAAGTTTTGCTGACAGGTGTATTCGGTAATGTTCCACCAAGGTTTGTATTGTTAGCGGCACTTGTGGTAGTTGTTCCGCTTGTGATATTATTTGAGTTGCCTGTTACATTAATTTCAGGTGCATTTACAATAACAGAGAATGAGCAGGTAGTTGTATTACCCGAAGCATCTGTTGCTGTTACCTCAACCGGTGTTGTTCCGATCGGGAAGCTTGAACCGCTTGGAATAGAATAAGTAACTACAGTACCCGGACAATTATCGATTGCCTGTACATTGTAGGTAGCCACTGCATTACACTGACCATCTGCTGCTGTAACAACTACATTGTTTACAGCCGGTGCTGTACTAAAGAGTTTAATACTTCTTGTTTCGATCCAGGTACCACTACCATAACGGCCATCGTTACGTACATAGAATCTTACATAACGTGCAGAGGTAGCACCAAAGGTTATTTCGGTTGGCAGGGTAACATTGCTTCCGCTGATGGCTCCCGGACCTACCAGTGTTTCAGGGAACATTTCTACCCAGCCCGCATCTGTTATAGATGGAGCTGTAGCTGATGCAGATGGATGATAGAATCCTCTTACATGCGTCGTTTTTCCATCAGAGAACATCTGGTAAACCTGTGCCAGATTAAATGTTTGTGTAGCACCAAGGTCAACTACAAATACACCCGTACTGTTTACGCCTCCGGTATTGAATGTAATACCAGAGTTTGGATTCGACTTGGTACTGGTGGTCATGCTGTTGGTATTCGGCGTTTCGTCGCACAGCGTACCAAAAGGCCTCCATGATTCACTACAGCTCGATCCCAGAGATGGACTTGCATATTGAGAAGCGCCATTTATTCCTGTCCATGAAACAATAGCAGCAGTTCCACCCACACTTGTTCCTCTCATGAAGTTAACCGGTGTAGAAGATGTTTGATTGCTGCATGCCAATACCGGCGGTGTTATATCCTGCACCGTTACCACAAACGTGCAGCTTGCTGTATTGCCACAGGCGTCTGTTACTGTTGCAGTTACCGTTGTATTACCCACAGGGAAGAATGAACCTGAAGGATGAGAATAAGTGATGGTTGGGTTGGCAGGACCTGATGTTACTACCGCATTTGGATAAGTAACATTAGCGCCACACTGGTTAGCTGCACTTACAACACTGATATTTGATGGGCAACTGATGGTTGGCAGGGCATAAGTGGTAACACTAACAGGTGCTGATGTGGCTGTACATCCGCCTGCACCGGTTACGGTTACGGAATAATTTCCAGCCTGTGATACAGTGATGGAAGCACTTGTTGCGCCATTGCTCCACAAATAAGATACACCGACTGAAGCCGTGAGTGTAACAGATCCGTTATTGCAGATGGCAGTTGGTCCACTTGCTGTAATGACAGCCTGCGGTATTGGATTCACTGTATAAGTGAATTGTCTTGATGTACCACAACCCATGGTTGCTCCCTGATAGTATGACAATACCATATAGGTAGCCGTAACAGGTGCATTTGTGTTATTTACAGCAGTAAACGAAGGAATGATCGCTCCGTTTCCATTGGGTAAACCAATGTTTACTGATGCTGTAGTATTCAGCCAGTTGAATGTAGTACCTGCAACAGCACTGTTTAAGTTGATGGCTGTTGAAGAAGATCCTATACACAATGATTGGTTTGCAATAGCGTTGAAAACAGGAATCGGGTTTACACGAATCACAAAACTGATAGGTGTTCCCGTACAGGTATTTTCACCTTCTGTAAACGAAGGCGTAACCGTAATATTTGCGTAAACTGGTACAGTACCTGGATTTAAAGCAGTAAATGAAGCAATATTTCCTGTGCCATTGGCCGCCAAACCAATCGATGGGTTATCGTTTGTCCAGCTATACATAGTTCCTTCTACTGCACCTGTAAAATTGATGGCAGGCACTGCACCGCTGTTATGACATACTTCGATATTGGTAACCGGATTTACGGTAGGTAAAGGTTTTACTGTGATGGTTGGTGTTTCGGTCATCTGCTGACTACACACAGCACCACATAAGACATTGCCTGTAGTCCAAGACGCAGTACCTACTACTGTTCCGTTATTAGCCGATTTCGAATCGAGTACTGTTGTACCGCTACCATCATCCATTTTATACAATGCCACGAGTCCTGCTTCTGATCCGGCCAGGCAATTATTCATGCTGGCAGCAATTGCTGAAGCCGAACGAACAGTATTCCAGATACGAACATCATCCAGTTTACCATTGAAATAGTTACAGCCACAACCCGTACCCTGGCGACCGATGATGAGGCTTTCTGTATTATCATTGATCTGTGCAATCGGAGATGTTTTGTTACCTACATTCACGCCATTCAGGTAAAGATTAACTGATAAAGATGATCCGTTATCCTGAACAGTAACAGCTACATGACTCCATGTATTAGTAGGTACAGTTACATTAGACCATGTATCGTAAGCATTTCCAGCACCCTGATCCCAGAAATATAACCGGTTCGATGCATCAATGGCCATACCATAACCATAAGCACCCTTCATCAGGATATTTCTCCATTGATTCGATACTGCAGGGTTTACCCATGCTTCCATGGTTAATTGTCCACCCGCACTCACATTCAAACTATTATTGTGCGGCATGGTTACATAAGTTGTACCATTGAAGTTGAGTGCACCGGTTGGTCCCGATTCTGCCAATACATTATAAGTTGTGTTAGATGAAATGGTTCCTGTATTGAAACTGATAGCTGCTCCTGTTCCTGCAACCGGACCTGCCACAATTGCATTATTGGCATTGTTGCGTAAAGTATATTTAATACCCACCTGCGATGAGGCGAGTGTTATGGTTGAGGAGCCTGTTCCGCAAAGATTGGTTGCTGATGCTGCTACAGCCTGGTTATTGATGGTTGTAACAGTTACCGTTTTTGCTGCAGAACTTGCCTTACAGCCTCCTGCTGAAACAACCGTTACACTATAGTTACCTGCCTGACTTACTGTTATTGATGGTGTGGTTGCTCCATTGCTCCACAGGTAACTACTACCGGCCGAAGCTGTTAATGTTACAGAAGACCCCGAACATAAATCGGTTGGGCCACTGGCTGTTATTGTTGGAATGGTGGCTGCATAAGCTGCACAAGTACCCGTATTGGTAGAACCTGAAGTTGTCCAGTTAGAACTTGTGCCACTTAACGTAAAATTATTAAGGGTACCACTCCTGTTCTTACCACTAAAATCAGTCAGTGTAGTCACTCCGGTATTATTGGCATCTGCATTTCCCTGGTTGAAAGTATAATATTCCTCAAGCCCATTTTGTGTAGCCGGGTTCAGGAGCTGGCAGTTTTTATTGTTGTTAATTTCATCGCCACAAAGTTCGCGGCTCCATATACGCACTTCATCAATGGTCATCGTTGCATACCTGTTCGTGGGATCATTATTTGGAAGATTACGGGTTGCATACCGTACATCTTTCCCGATATGAATAACAGAAGCTGCATCATTTATAATATTACCTGAAACACCCGGACCAGTATGTACAAGAACACCATCAACATAAAATTTTGTACTTGTTGCACTTGACGTTGCCGCATAATGATGCCATGAACCTGCTATAATATTACAATTGGTTGCCCGCAAAGTGCCGCCATCATTCACATAGAAAGTCATGGTTCCATTCGTATTCGGATGCATTAACCATGAATAATTCTGGTCAAGATTTGTAGGTCCCTGGCCCATTACCGACCCAAAAGGTAAATTGGCATTGGGTACATACATCCAGAATTCTACTGTTATTTCTTTTTGAAAAGCCCTGAAAGGATTGGCTATATTAACATAGTTCAATCTGCTATTATCACCTGCTGGCAAACTTGGATCAAACTTCAAAGCACCTGCAGGAATTGTAAGTGTTGTAACAGTAACATAACCTGCAGCAGCATTGGTTGCATAGGTAAGCTGGTTGGTTCCGTTATTAATAGATCCACCTCCGCCACCATAACCTGCGTCTGGCAGAGAAGTATAAATCGTCGGTTGCACAATTGAATAAGACGCGCCTTGTCCTCCTGAATAACCGCCGCCGCCGCCGCCTCTTACCAATATATTTGAGACACCTCCACCACCGCCACCAAATCCGCCGTTACCACCAAAATAAGTTCCTGTTCTTCCGGAACCACCGGTTGCTCCATTAACAAATGCAGCACCGCCTGTTGCAAATGTTGTACCTGTAGAGTTTTCTCCATTGGTGAGGTAACCGCCGCCGCCTGCTGCAGGGTCATTTGTTACACCATTTTTCCCACCATTTCCATTGGTTCCACCACCACCCTGGTAGGTGCTATTACCAGAAGTACCTGTGTTGGCAGGATTTCCAGCCACATTGATATAAGGAGAACCATAGTCTCCATTACCGCCACCACCACCACCGGCAATCAGTAGAATCGTATTGGTTGTTTTGTTCACCACAAAAGAACCGCCACCGCCACCGCCGCTGTTAACACTTCCGAGCTGACCAAAACCACCGGTACCGCGCTGGCCTACTGCAATTTGTATTACCTGACCCTGGGTCAACATAAACTCTCCCGATAATACAGCCCCATTACCACCACCGGCTCCGCCACCTTTGGCGCCCGCTACTTTTAAGGAGTACAGACCGGTAGCAGGTACCGTCCATTCCTGTATGCCATTATTACTAACAACACCTGTAATGCTGGAAGAAGCATAAGCAAGGTTTACCTGTGTTTGTGTTGGACCGGTTGCACCGGTTGCACCACAGGTGGTAAATGAATAGGTTTGTGCCTCTAACTGGAAAATAGCAGTAACTGCTATCACGACCAGCATGATGCATTTTTTAAAGGCCGCTGAAAAAGATATAGTAGTGTTTCTCATGATCGCAGGTTAATTAGTTCTGTGTAATGGTGAGTTGCTGAAAGAAATAGGCTTCCATGTTTACAACAGGTGCCAGCAGCGGTTTTACCACCAGCTCGACAATCGCCGGATTGGTACAGCTTGTTCCCGATACCTCTCCATTCTGAACGGTAAGGGTTGAATTATCTTCTTTGATGCTTCTTGGTACAGCTTCTCCCGTAAACTGTATTTCACCTTTCCAGCTTACCTGCACTGCACCTGCATTGCTGTTCACAAAACGCAGGTATATAACCTGGTCCTCACCACAGGTGGTGATACGGTAATAGGCTTTCACCCCGTTTTTCTCAGTAGCGAGGGTCCATTCTTCTGCCGAAACAGTCAACTCATTTGTTTGGAATAGAGGAGCGGTAATAAGTTTGGGGCTCCATGACAATAGCATAAGGCACAATAACGCGCCTGCCAGACGTGTACAGTTAGTTTGCATCTTGGTTAGTTTTGGCGGATTTCTTATAGCTATATAGGGAAATACAGCTATAATGGACATTGGGGATATTGAATCAACAGGGCATTAGCCTCCGGAAGAGGATATTGCCCTGTAATTGAAACAGAAAATTAACAAGGGGTTTCGGGCTATGCCACAAAATGGTACCAAATGCAAAACAATGGGTATGAAATTGCAAATGAGTGGCTATGCCTTTGATCTGTTTTGCGGAATCTTAAAAACAAACGTGGTTCCCGGGTTCACCTCACAGGTAACAGTTCCTTTCAATTGACGTGTGAGCTCACGGATAATTCTGAATCCGAGTGAACCGGAAACATGGTCTTCAAAAGCCACAGGTAACCCTATACCATTGTCGGCAACGATGATGGTAAGCAATTTGTCGGCATCCGATGTACAGGAGATGGTAATGGTACCCTGCTCACGACCCTGGAAAGCATATTTCAAGGCATTGGTGATCACTTCATTTAATATCAAACCCAAGGGTACTGATCGTTCAATATCAAATTCCAGTTGCTCAGTAGCCGCTGTGCAAATGAGTTCAATATTCCCTTTATTGTATAACTGACGCAGGTCGTTGTACAATTCCTGGATATAAGAAGTAAATGAAATGGTACTCAGGTCCTCAAATGCATACAGGTTCTGGTGTATCAGTGAAATGGCTTTTACTCTTTTCTGACTGGCCATTAATGCATCAATAGCTTTTACATCTGTTATACTCGCTGCCTGCAAATTCAACAGGCTTGAAACGACCTGCAGGTTATTTTTTACACGGTGATGTATTTCTCTCAATAGAATATCTTTTTCGGCAGATTGTTTTTCGATCAACTGCTTCTGCGATTCAAGCACCTGACTTTTTTGTTTTATTTTTCTGTTGGCCAATATAATAATCAAAGCCGCCAATAATAATATACAGGCCACAGCTGCTGCCAGCAGACTGTTATTGCGCAACCTGGTATTGGACGATTTTAGCTGTTCATTTTCTTTTGCCTGCAAGGTCTGCTTCATTCTACTCTCCGCATTGGCAATGGTTCTCTCTTTGTTTTCATTGAAGATGCTGTCATTCCAGTGCTTATACGCTTTATAGTACAGCAAAGCACTATCCATCTGCCCTTTTTTCTCTGCGGTTTCTGATAACACTTTATATGCGTTACGCATAAATACTTTTGATTTATACAAACCTGCCAGGTATAAAAGCACTCTCCCCCTTTCAACCGCTTTGTTGTACTGACCACTTTCAACATAAAGATTAGACAATGCAGACAGCACGATCAGCTTATTGTCTTTTGTTTTAAGACTGTCGAGTATATGATAAGCCTCGAGCAGGTATTGTTCAGCTTCTTTATACGCTTTGAGTGTAGTAAGCATTTCTCCAATATCTGTGGCACATGTTGCATACACATAGCCCTTCATCTTTACCCTATTCAGGTAACCAACAGAAGCCTCTGTTTCAATCATAGCTGAATCTGTTTGTCCAGCCATCATGTATTCCTTGGCCATATTGGAATGAATCATACCAGCATACTGCCAGTTTTTTCTTGGTAATACTTCCTGTAATGCTTTCTCATAATATGGTCTCGTAAAACTGATGGGTCTTCCTGCATCGGAATAGGCTTCTGCAATACAATTGGCACTAAAAGCAATCATTTCAGAACTTTTACTTTCTTCCGCTGCTTTTACTGCTTCCAGAAAAAACTGAATCGATTTATCAAAATCACCTTTATCCTGGTACATCCCACCGATGAGGTTGAGAAAAGAGGATTCATAATATTTACTTTTCGCTTTTTTAGCATAGTGAATACCCTGCTCATACATTTTAAGACAACCGTCAATATCCTGGTTCACCACTTTTACAAAACCTTTGATACGGTATGCTTCAGCCAGTCGGATATACTCTTTTGCAGGAGACGATATCAGTAACATACTATCTGCCAGTTCAACCGCTTTCTGTTGATGGGAGAAACGCATTTCCCAGGCCAGTATTCCATACAACCGGCTTCTGGTACTGTCGCTTTTGGCTGCATTGATTTGCCGGCGTACCAGATCGGTATCCACATAATTGTATTGTGCCGTTGATTCCAGAAAGAATACAAAACAGCAAAGCAGCGGCCATAAAAAAGCCCCGCTCCGTTTCAGTATCGTGTTACCACGCAACATGTAGTCTTGTAAATATGCTGCAAATAAGATGAGTTGACAAAAAATAGGTACCAAAACACATCAATAGGGTACCACGGTAAACAGGAAGGCTATAATACCCTTTTCATACAGGCAAAAAAATCATCCTTGTACATTCGGCTCAATGGAATTTCCTTTCCATTGATTGTAATATCAGTATGAGAAAAAGCATCTACTTTATTGAGGTTAACCATGTACGACTTATGCACCTGTATAAATCTGGCTGCCGGAACATGTTGCTGAAAATCCCTGAAATTGGAGCGGATAATATGTTTTCCCTTTTGTGAAATGATATAGAGATAATTGTGTTCCGATTCTATCCACTGAATATCATCAATATCAACGCGCACAAAGTTTTTATCGTTTTTAATGAATAGTGCATCCTTACACATCAACGCACCCTCTTCCTGTCCATTGGCAGGTTGACCTGAAAAATTACTCAAAGCCACTTCAATGGCGGTGTAAAGGTCATTGGTATCAAAAGGCTTTAACAGGTAACCATTGGGTTTGGTAACCAGGGCCTGGTCGATGGTTTTTTTATCGGAATGAGAGGTTACATAAATGAATGGAACCTTATACTGTTGTTGCAATAAATGAGAGAGATCAATACCTGTTTTGGTATCATTCAATGTAATATCCAGTAAAACAAGATCTGGTTTTGTTTTGTCGAGTGTTTCAACGGCTGCTGCATAACTGTTTACATTGGGTATTAACTCATAGCCAAGATCAGTGAGCATTCGTTCCATATCCATCGCCACGAGCGATTCATCCTCAATTATGAGTATGCGGCAGGGTTGCATGTACGGGGTTAGTTTGGTAAAGCATATACAAAATAGGAATTTAGGACATAATACAATGATTCTCTGTTAGATATAATCGATTTTTAAGGTAGGCTGAACGAATAGGGAAAAAGAAAACCGCAGATGTACAGATAAAAAATCTGCAAATCTGCGGCTATCGGAATACACTTGATCCTTTAATCGGCTGCTTTAAAAATGGCTTTGGCACCCTCTTTCTGTTGCTCTGTTATTCCGATAAAACCATATTTTCTTTCCAGATCGGTATACATGGCAACTGTTTTACGGATACGGTTGAAATCTGTTTCGGGGATTTTGGCGATCTCAATGGCTTCTTTCTGTTTCCACACTTCGGCTTCTATCAGCATATCGGCCTGTTTACCGTTTACTTCCAGTTTATCCATCAATGTTTTACGAAACTTTGTTCTGAATAATAACTGCAATTGTGGCTTGGCGATGGTATCGTATGTTTTGTTAACCGTTAATGTAATGAGCGCACATGGCTCACTCAGACTTTGTTTTCTTCTGTCAGTCAGCGTTTTTAACTGATCGCCCGACAAACCCAACGCCTTGTATTTTTTGATCACAGCTTCTTCTACCTCACCATCGGTAGCAAATGTATCGCTGGCATTGGCCTGTATTTTTATTTTGGTGAGTCTTGCCCAGTTATTGATCTGCCCTATTTTATCAACATTGGCTTCCGATATTTTCAGTTGCTTGATGAGGAATGGCTTTTCGCAGTAGCCGAATAATTCTGCCTGCTGTTCGGGGGTCCATGCGGTTTCGTTGGTTTGTGCCGACAGTGTTTGTACGGTCATCAATAAAACAGATGCGATAGTAAACTTAAAAAAGGTTGACTTAAACATACTTTATGCTTTATAAGACAAAGGTATTTATTCGGGATGCTAATAACGGGCTCCTAATGTTAAAGATTGTCTGTGCGTAAATGGTATAACCCTGTTGTTGTGACGGGCAGGAATCCATTTTTTCGATTTTCGAAAAATACTCAACACATCGGCATCAAGGCTCTGGTTGTATGTATTATCAAGCATTATTTCTAACGGGTCTCCTGTTGTTGTTACAGTAAAATGAGCAATATAAGATGCAGGCTTCGCAAGATTACCATGTTTTTGCATTACCCCACTCATAATATTTGTTAAATAGTTCGTCCATGCAGTTATTCCTTTTGGATATTCAGGCATGCTATTCTCTATTTTACAAGCCGGCTGTTGTATGCCATTTGTGTCGTAACAGATGGCGCTTGTATACTTAATGGTTGAATCATAATAAGCAAATTCAAAGGTATCTTGTTTTATGTTTGCTGTAAGCCCATTCCATGAATCTTCTATTAATGGGTATTGCAAAACAGCAGCGCGCTGTCCATTGGAGTGATAATAAAACCAGTTACCGGTTTTCCTTAATCCCGGTGCGAGCTTCCCCTTAAACGAAACTACTCCGTCGGGAAAAAAACCAATAACAAGTCCTGAACCAGTACCCATAGTATCTAACTGCATTTCTGTTCTCGGGCTACCATCCGGATACCAGCTCACACAAATACCATAAGGTATATCTTTTTTAAAACAGAATGAGTCGCTTAAAAATCCATTGGGGTACACAAGAAAATCAAGACCGGTTTTTTCATTGGCTTCATAGTATTTTCTACCGCTTACGGAGCCGTTTCCAAAAAAAGATTCAAACACGCCCTGTCTGGTGGTGCATAACGAGTCTTTATAAAAACCATGTTTCAGTAATTTTTCCGATACAACTGAATAGTCTACCCGATACCATCCTTTCTCTGTTTTTTCCAGATCACTAAAATAAATGGCTTTAGCTGGTTCACAAGGTTCCCATCTTCCATTGTAATAGATACTGGTTTTTTGTGCGAATGATACATTTACACAAATACAAAACAGCACGAGAATGCTCAGCTTGAATTTCATATACCCATATATTATATACCTAATATACGTGTTCTGTTTTTAATTTTACAGTATGAACGCCATTCTTGCCAATCCTGTATGGGCTGCACTATCTACACATCAGTCGTACCTGAACCGGGGAGATGATGCATTAAAATATTACCCCGCTGATATTTGTCCTTTTGTGGGATTACAAAACTGGGATGAAAAAGATTTCGCTTTACTTAGATCTGATTTGCCGAATAACAGAACTTTCTCTGTACCTTTTTTTAAAGAGATTCATTTCCCCGATCCTTTTGAAGTATTGTTTGCCATTCCGTTGTACCAGATGATCTGTAATGATTTTAAATCTGTTGAAAACGCAGCAGCGCCAATTGTTCCTCTTACCGAAGCACATGTACCACAAATGTTATCGCTCACCGAACGAACCAAACCCGGTCCTTTTTACCAGCGCACCATGGAGTTTGGAAATTACCATGGCATTTTCGATGGAGACAAACTGGTTTCCATGGCCGGACAAAGAATGCAGACCCATACGCATACCGAAGTGAGTGCCATTTGTACCGATCCAGCTTATTTGGGTAGGTCTTATGCCAAAATACTTAGCTCACATATTTGCTCACTGATTATTGATGCTGGTAAAATTCCTTTCCTGCATGTAAGACAGGACAATGAAGCCGCTATTGGTTTATACAAAAAGCTGGGATTTGAAATAAGTACAGAGATATTCTTCGCTGTTTTCAAAAAGAAATAACCCCATCCCTGCCCCGGACTTAAGTCCGGGGCAGGGATAAGAAATGCAGAAGTCTTATATTTATTCCTCAATTGTAAGCCATGCATTCATCCAGAAGATCCTTTTTAAAGAACAGTAGTCTTGCCATAGCCGCTACGGCTTTATTACCCAGTGATTTATTTGCGCAAAGCAATGCCAAAATGCTGACGGGAGTGCAATTGTATTCCGTTCGCGCCGCCATGAGCAAGGACCCATTGGGTACATTGAAAGCATTGGCCGAAATGGGTTATAAATATGTAGAACATGCCAATTATGTAAACAGGAAGTTCTATGGTTATACCGCCAAAGAATTTAAGAAAATACTCAATGACCTCGGCATGCAAATGCCCAGCGGACATACCGTAATGGGTAAAGCTCATTGGGATGCTACTAAAAAACAATTCACCGATCTCTGGAAATATACCGTTGAAGATGCAGCAGAAATGGGACAGGAACTGGTAATCAGCCCATGGCTGGATGCCGATCTGCGCAAGACCTACGACGAAATGTTAGCGTACATGGAAGTGTTTAACAAAAGCGGCGAACTGTGTAAAGCTGCAGGCATGCGTTTCGGTTACCATAACCACGACTTTGAATTTACAGCCACGCTTAATGGACAGAAAGTATACGATATCATCTTAAAAAATACCGATCCCAATTTAGTCGTACAACAGCTCGATATGGGTAATCTTTATCATACCGGTGTAAATGCACTGGAGATCGTAAATAATTATCCCGGCCGCTTTGTTTCTGTACATGTAAAAGATGAAACCAAAACGGCTGATGGCAAATCCTTCGAAAGTACCATCCTCGGAAAAGGAGTAGCCAATACCAAAGCCATAACTGATCTCTGTAAAACAAAAGGTGGCACATTACACTTTATCATTGAACAGGAAGCCTACCAGGGTATTGACCCCATTGAATGTGTGAAACAGGATCTGGCAGTGATGAAACAGTGGGGGTATTAGGGAGGCAGGCTTCAAGTTGCAAGCTGCAAGTTTTTGCTATATCATTATGCTCATTCCCAGCACTGGACTTAAGTCCCGTGCTCGGTTGCGAAAGCTTTTCTATATTTGGTATTCCTCAAAACCAATACCATGCGATTACTGCTTTACTGTTTGTTGTTTTCTTCCGCTTCTATTGCACAATCATTTACACCAACCGACATAAAACGCTGGGAAGCGCAGGCTAAAACGGTTACCATCATTAAAGACAAATGGGGTATTCCACATATTTATGGTAAAACAGATGCTGATGCGGTTTTTGGTTTACTCTATGCACAATGCGAAGAAAATTTTAGTCGTGTTGAAAGAAACTACCTCGAAGTATTGGGACGCCAGGCCGAAGCCGATGGCGAACGTATGTTATATGCCGATCTGCAAATGCGTTTAATTGTAGACAGCGCCGCCGCCATCAAAGACTATAACAACAGTCCGGCATGGTTTAAAAAATTACTCAATGCCTTTGCAGATGGCATCAATTATTATCTCTATACACATCCGGCAACAAAACCCAAAGTGCTTACCCGTTTTGAACCCTGGTTTCACCTGATGTTTACCGATGGCAGTGTATCTGCCACCAGAACAGGTGGTATTGCGTTAGATGAGGTAAGGAGTTTTTACAGTGGCAATAAAAATGCAACAGCTTATCAGCCTGTTATCAATAAAGATGTGGAGCTAAGTGGTTCCAATGGTTTTGCCATTGCGCCCAAACTCACCAGTAATGGAAATGCCATTCTGTATATCAATCCGCACGTACCCTTTTATTTCAGACCAGAAATGCATATGGTGAGTGAAGAAGGGTTGAATGCCTATGGTGCCGTTACCTGGGGTCAGATGTTTGTGTACCAGGGTTTCAATGAGCATTGCGGATGGATGCACACAACAGGTTATGCTGATGTAGCTGACCTCTATGAAGAAAAAGTGACCAAACTAAATGACAACTGGTTGTATGAATATGAGAAGGAAATGAAACGCATCAATACAAAACCCATCACCGTAAGTTACCTGAAAGATGGTAAACAGGTAGCAGTACCCTTCACCGGTTACTATACACATCACGGACCGGTAATGGGTAACCGAAATGGCAAATGGCTGGCATTAAAAGAATTCAATCGTTCATTGAGTGCATTGATACAATCATGGGTAAGTACCAAAGCCAATAACCTCGATGAATTTAAGGAAGCCATGCGTTTGTTATCCAATACCACCAACAATACCGTGTATGCCGATGACAAAGGCAATATTGCTTACTGGCATGGCGATTTTGTTCCGAAACGCAATCCCGCTTACGATTATACCCGCCCTGTTGATGGCAGTATCAAAGCCACTGAATGGCAGGGAGCGCATCAACTGGAAGAAATTGTACAGGTGCATAACCCATCTGTAGGCTGGATTCAGAACTGTAATTCAACACCATTTACTGCATCGGGTAAAGACAGTCCGGATAAAAATAAATACCCAGCTTATATGGCGCCCGACGGACAAAACGCCCGCGGTATTAATGCAGCACGTTTATTGGAAAAAGCCAATAACCTGACTTTAGATAAAATGATAGAGATTGGTTATAACCGTTATCTCGCTGCTTTTGATTTCCTGATACCGGCACTGGTGAAAGATTACAACGCATACAATGGACCATTAAAAGCCGAACTGAAAGAAGCGGTTGATGTATTAGGTGCCTGGGATAAAACGGCTGCGCTTAACTCTGTGGCCACTACTATTGCCATCGACTGGGCCAACCAGCTCAGCCAGTTTGCGCCAAGAGCAGAAACCATGGAAGAAGGCACCAATTCGGTAAAACGTTTTGAAGACATGGCTAACAGCACGCCACAACAAAAAATGGAGTCGCTCAAAAAAGTATTGGATGATCTTACCAAAACCTATGGTAACTGGCGACAGCCCTGGGGTGATATCAACCGCTACCAGCGTGTGGCAGATGGACAGCGTTTTGATGACAGTAAACCCAGTATTGCTGTTCCGCTGAGTTCATCGCGCTGGGGTTCATTACCTGCTTTTGAAAGCAGATCAGGTAATGGCTTTACTAAACGTTATGGTACTTCGGGTAACAGTTTTATTGCGGCTGTTGAATTCGGTAAAAAACTGAAAGCCAAAACCATTCTCACCGGCGGACAAAGCACCGACCCGAATTCACCCAACTTCACCGACCAGGCTGATGGGTTTGTGAATGGAAAATTCAAGGACATTTTCTTTTATAAAGAAGATGTGTTGAAGAATAAAGTGAAGACATATCATCCGGGAGAAGAGAAATAAACAGAGAAATAATGAATATCGAATGAGAAAGTGTTTTTTCTTACTGTACTCAAACTGTCTTCTCTCATAAAAAGTAACGGCTCACAAAACTCTGGTATTGTTCCTCTGGTGGGTAGAAAAAAAGAGTACCAGAAAACGTCTTTCCCTTTTTTCAAGTGGAGGGTTACCATTATATTTTATTGTCGCTTGTAAAAGTTGTTCTTTTAACTGTTCCGCAAGCGTCGTGTTATTAAACTCTTTCAACACTCTTATCTCTTCTAATTCCAACTCCCTATCAAATTTCAGTTCAAAGGCACTGAAATTATAGGCAGGCTCTTCAAACCCTTTTAACAAATTTGCAGTGTCGCGAACAAGTCGCACATAACCACTGGTTTCTTCATCAAGCGTGAGGTTTACGTCTTTTAAGAAATCAAGTACTTTAAATGTTCTGGTCAAAAATTGTTGACGCCGGATTTTGTCTTTGTCATTATCGATAACAACCTCTGGCTGATCAAGTCGAATAGGATTCGAACAATAGCCAAAAGCGAGGCTACCATCCCCGGTTTTACCCGCATATATCAGCCATACAGAATTTAGCGTGGCATTCACTCCACAACCACTCTTTAAAAGGCTTTCCATTTTCAACTTTGTTACCGCATTTCCTTTATATAAAGTAATGATATCGATTTCAATATCACTATAATGAGTGTTTGATTCACCAGCATCTATTCTAATGATTTTTGCGACAGCTATAAAGTCTGATCTTTGATACTGCTGAGCAAAGGGTTCTGTTACACAAGAACAGGCAAAGGTTTTTGCTATTAAAAAGGTGAAAATTAGTGTTAGCAATCGTTTCATTAACGCTTTGGGGGGTGCTGTTTGCTCTTCTTTTCAAAATTCAGTTTGGCTTCGCTCAATAACTTTCTGAGTATCGGCATTGATTTAGGACCCATACCATGAAAAGATAAAATTTCTTTCTCTGTATGATTTGATAATTTCTTCAGCGTGTCTATTCCATGAAACAATAAAGCCCTTCTCGCTGGTGAAGCCAGTGCCGATAAAAAACCATCGGCAGGTTTTTTCAATTGCTCACATTGCGGACAGGTTGGACAATCGCTGGTTTTGTAATACTGATGCCCCTGTTTACAGGTTCTGAATGTCTTTGTCATTTGCGACCGATTTAACCATAAGATTTTCCCAAATACCCTTACTGTATTAAGTAACAAACTACTCATCACACCTCAGTGTTACTCCGTGCCCTACCTACTCCGTGTAACGCTGTGGTTAAAAAAATATGCTATGAACCACAGAGTTACACAGAGTAGAACACGGAGTAACACTGAGGTTTTTCAATTAATAGTTAGATTAAAGCATATTATTCAACTCCTTCTCCAGCTTATCAAAATTCTCTTCGTTTTTATCCACTACATAAGGTCTTAATTTTTTACACTCTTCAGCCGTATGAAACAGCATTTTAAAAACAAGTTTTGTTTTATCTGCTGCCAGTTCCTCAAAAACTGCCACTACCTGGAACAGCGGTTGCGAATGGCGTTTCCATGCAATCATGGAGGGTTTATCTATTTTAATAAACTCACACTCATTCTGGTAATTTCCTTTCTCTGGTCCATGCATGGTAAAGCGCCATCTGCCACCTACCCGAAAATCGAATTCATGAAAAGTATTGGTAAAGCCCTCCGGTCCCCACCAGTTTTTCAAATGCGCCGGTTCGGCCCATGCACGAAAAAGTAATTCACGCGAGACATTAAAAATTCTGGTGCTGGTGATTTCAGTGTCGGGAGTGGTGGTAATGATATCGATGGTCATTGTGCGGGGTTCGAAAAAAATGAAAGTATTTACAAGTTCTTCAAAAGCTTTAATACAAAAAAGAAATCACGTCATTATTTTTGATCATAGTGTTTGCTTATTTATGTAGGTCGGCAATCAAATGCACCTAAACACATATCATAAAGCCTCCCACTTCGGTTTTTTGGTCTTTATCAATGCATCCTTTTTACTTCGCTTCCACCCTTTTATTTCCTTTTCTCTTTTAATTGCATCTTCAATGCAGGTATAGACCTCATAATAAATCAGCACATGAATATTAAATTTGGCAGTAAAACTGTTGGAGTAGATTTTATGTTTATGCTGCCATATTCGCTGTGGCAGGTTTGAAGTAACACCTACATATAACATGGTTTTAGAGGCATTGGTTAGTATGTAAACTAATCCGGGCTTGTACATAAAATAAGTTTACTACAAAACTATTATCACGTACTACGAACATGGCGTAGTTATAAGCTGAAGTGTATCCTTCGTCGCAATTTCTGATCTGCGATCAGAATGCTTCTCAGGATGACACTCGAGGAGGGGAGTGAAATAGCGGTTATGATTGGCAAAGCCAATCATAACCGCTATTTTCTTAAGTGTAAGTAGTCATCCTGAGGAGCATTAATAACCGCAGATTATTATCTGCGACGAAGGATAAACTATTATAGGTAGATTGATTTTTTCTCCACCTCTTTGGTCGCTGACCAACAGTGACTGCTCCCAAATAAAAAGAGAGACCCCCCAACAGGAGGTCTCCCTTTCTTATTCCTTATTTCTTATTCCTCTGTTCCTTATTTATTAATCTCCTTCAGGAGTTCATTCACCGCCGCTTCCAACTGCTGGTCACGGCCTTTGATCACGATATCGTATTCATTCATGAGTTTAATATCAGGATCGGTCTGGTAGTTCTCCAGGTACTGATTTTTCAGTCCTTTTACACCCAATGGCGGAACACCCCAGCGAATGCTGTTATCCTGTAAAGATTCCCAGCCTGCAAAAGTACAGGTACCAGGCACAGGCATACCTACCAGCTTACCAATACCCAGTTCTTTATAGGCATAAGCGTAACAATGGCCATCACTGTAGTTGGCTTCATTGGCAATGGAGATACTTGGTTTGGTCCAGCGGAAATTGGGTTCAAAACCACTGCTTCTGGTATCGGTGGTATAGTCCATGAATTTTTTACCACTCAGGAACATGGCCAGATCTGCTACCAGATCGCCACCACCATTGAAACGGGTATCTACCACAATACCTTTTCTGTTTACATATTTACCCATGATCTCTTCATAGGTAGTTCTGTATGAACCATCATTCATGCCGGGTATATGTACATAACCCAACTGACCATTACTCAAACGATCTACTTCATCCTGGTTCTTTTTAATCCATCTTCTGTACAGCAATCCATTTTCTTCACCGGTTGAAACAGGCTTTACAATGATTTCACGTTTGGTAGCACCATCGGCAATGAGTAATAAAGTGTTCTTACCAGCTTTTCTGTTCAGGTATTTTGGCAAATCAGTATCTGCATCAATGGTTTCTCCATCAATCGCTTCAATAATCATTCCTGCTTTGATGTTGAGACCGGCTTTATCAAGCGGGCCATCTTTGATGACTTCTTCAATTTTATAACCAACACCTTTATAGTTCTGGTTGTAGAATGCGCCAAGTGCAGCGGTTGCATCGCCACCGGCAACAAAAGAATTATAAGAAGCTCCGCTATGGCTCACACTTAACTCACCCAGCATTTCACTGAGTAATTCTGCGAATTCATAGTTATTACCAATATGAGCAAGGTGACGTTCGTAATCTGGTTTATAACTATCCCAGTTTACACCATGCATCGTTTTGGTATAGAAAGTTTCTTTGGTTCTGCGCCATACATGTTCAAACATAAACTGGCGCTCTGCTGCAACATCCAGGGTCATTTCACCACCAATGCTTACCATTTCTCTTCTGCCGCTGTTGGGATCAATTTTTGAAATGCTACCACCTGCAGAGAGGAATATGTTTTTCTGGTCTTTATCCCATACCATACTACCACCGGCTGCATTTAAAGGAAGCAGCATTTTGGTTTCACGGGTACGCAGGTTGGTGGTCCAGAGATTGGTACCTCTTTCAAAACGGGTGAGGTAATACAGGTTCTCTCCATCCTTACTCACCAATGCATCACTCATTTGCGATGAGTGAATAGTGAGTTTTGATTTACGTGTGGTCAATCCATCCCAGTCAAACACCACGCTGTCTTTTTTAGCAGTTGGTTTTTTACTGCTGTCTGATTTTGCTTTATTGTCTTCTATTTCTTTTGCCAGTGCCGCATCTTCTTTACTCAGTTTGAATTTATCAAATGCTTCCTGTGTAAAGAACATGGCATATACATCGGATTGTGCGCCGCCACTTTGTGCTACAGATTTCAGACCATCGCGGTTGGTGAACCACATCATGGCTTTGCCACCCATGATCCATTTTGCACGACTGTCGTTGAACCCGCTTTCAGTAAGATTGATGACTTTGCCTTTTCCATCTGCAGAAACCAGTCCTACTTCACCGGGAGAAATGCCGGGTACGGCATAATCGAAGAGGAACCATTTTCCATCAGGACTCCATTCAAAATACTGGTCATTATCTCCCATCGAGAATATTTCCTTATCGGTAAGAATGGTACGAGACTGTTTGCTGGCCACATTGTACACTTTCAATGTCATCCTGTTTTCTACATACGCAATTTCTTTTCCGTCGGGAGAATAAGAGGGCTGGTAGTTTTCGTTGCTGTTGCTGATGACGGCTGTTTCATTCAACACGGTAGATGCATAGAAATAAGGTTCTTCTGAACGCTGTTTTTTTGTTTCGAATATTTTCCAGCTATTACCTCTTTCTGAGGTATAGAGTAATGTTTTTCCATCGGGCGAAAAACTAACCAGTCTTTCCTGTTCAGGTGTGTTGGTAATACGTTTGGTTACACCACCATCTACACTGCTTACAAATACTTCACCACGGAAAATATACGCCACTTCTTTTCCATTGGGAGATACGGCCATATCTCTTACACCACCACTCACCGGAACAATTCTGGTATTGTTGGTACGTGCATCGGCTACAATACTCACATTCACTTTTTGTGGACGGCCATTGCCTTTCATGGTATAGAGCTCACCATCATAACCAAAACAAAGTGTGCCATCATTGGCCAGACTTAAAAAACGTACAGGGTGTTTTTTAAAGCTGGTAAGCTGTTGCGATTTACCACCATCAACCGCCATTTTATGTACGTTGAAGGACCCGCTTTCTTCACTTAAATAATAAAAAGCCTTATCGCTATCAGTGAAAACCGGGTTACGGTCTTCTCCATTAAAACTGGTAATTTTTTTATGTGTTTTGGCGTTGTTATCATAGATCCAGATATCTCTTGCAATAGAAGAGGTATGGTGCTTGCGCCACTGGTTTTCTCCGCCTTTTTTATCCTGGTACAGCATGTACTGTCCATTATTGCTGAGGTTCACCCATTCGGCCGGAGTAGACAATACCTGCTCTGCACGTCCGCCATTCAGACCCACTTTATACAATTCAGGTTGTGAGCCGGTGGGGAATGTGCGGTTGCTGGCCATATCCATACGGGTGGAGCCAAATATCACCGACTTATTATCTGCCGTAAAACTATAGGGGTATTCGGGGGCCGAATGCCAGGTAATTCTTTTGGCTTCGCCTCCTTCTGCAGGTATCACAAGTACATCAAAATCACCAAAACGATCGCTGGCAAAAGCTATCTGTTTACCGTCTTTGCTCCAGATGGGCATTAAATCGTTGGCCTCATGAAACGTAAGAGGGGTGGCTGCTCCGCCGGAGCTGGGTACTTTATAAATATCACCCTTGTAGGTGAAAGCAATGGTTTTACCATCGGGAGAGATGGCCGAATAACGCATCCAGTTCGGATCGCTTTGCGCATTGAGCTGCACATAGGCAACCAATGATAGCAGTGCAAGTGATAGTTTTCTCATAACAGTATTTAATGAACCGGTAATTTAGGAAAGAACAGGCAAGATTTTCACAGAGTTTGATGAATGAATAGGAAAATCGGTTAATGAGGGATTTGTTTATCTTGTTTTGGCAAGGGGAAAAAAGGCTTACTCTTTTGTGACCAGCCTAATCATTAAGAACCCTCCGTGTAACTCTGTGCCGTACTCTGTGTAACTCCGTGGTTAAACCACAGTGGACACAAAGTACGGCACAGAGTTACACGGAGTTATAAACCAAGTACATGATCAGTTTTGTAAATGGAGCATTTGTTGAACAGCAGCATGCAGTTGTACCTGTGAGCGATTTAGGTTTACAGCGGGGCTATGGCGTATTTGATTTTTTAAGGGTAAAGAAAACCCAACCCTTTTTTCTGGATGCACATATAGACCGGCTATTCCGTTCGCTTGAATTGATGCGTTTACCACTCAGCTATTCAAAAGAGGCGCTTATTGCTATCATCAAAGAATTAATCAGCAAGAATCCATCTGATCATTCCGGAATCCGTATTACTGTTACCGGTGGTGCATCTCCCGATGGATACACACCTGTTGAGCCACACATCATCATTGTACAACAACCCATTGCTGCACCAGCCACCGAATTACCAACAGGCGAATACAAATTAGTAACACATACTTACCGCCGCCAGATGCCGGAAGTTAAAACCACTGATTACCTGATGGCCATCTGGTTACAACCCTGGATCAAAGAACAGGGGGCACAGGATGTATTGTATTGTTGGGAAGGGAGTGTAACAGAATGTCCACGCGCTAATTTTTTTATCGTTACACAAAACAATACACTGGTTACGCCTGCTACCGGAATGCTCAAAGGAATAACCAGGAGCAATATTTTATCAGTTGCCAATAAACTGCTTACAGTAGAAGAACGAACTGTTACACTGGAAGATATCCGTAATGCCAGAGAAGCCTTTATATCCAGTTCCACCAAACGCATCATCCCGGTTACGGCTGTAGATAATGTGGTATTCGGCGCTTATACAAAAGATAGTGTGGCTTTCAGGTTGTTTGATGGGTTGCAGAAGCTGGAGGAGTGAGGGAGACCGAAAGTCAGGGAGACAATAGTTTTAGTAGTAAAACCTCCGTGTAACTCTGTGCCGTACACTGTGTAACTCCGTGGTAAAAAACCACAGAGGTAAAGGAGTACGGCACAGAGTTACACGGAGGTTACTTCATCACATGAATCATCTTTCGGACTTCCGGACTCTCCTCTCCCCTCACATGAATATGCTGTTTTTTATGCCCCTCTCTATCAGTAGATTTGTACCGTGCGGCTTCGTTTATACAGCTTTTTTATTCTTTTTGTATTCTGTGCGACCCTCTCTTCCGCACAGGAGACTTATACATTTACCCATCTCAATACCGATGATGGATTGGCCAGCAATGATGTTCGTTCCCTTTACCAGGACGCCAAGGGTTTTATCTGGATAGGCAGCGCCAATGGTTTACAACGTTTTGACGGTACCAAGTTCATCGTGTTTTCGATGGCCAATAAAAAAGGAAGTGATCCCTTACCCATTTCTTTACTTGAATATATTGTTCCGGGAAAAAATGGAACGCTCTGGTTGTATTTTCCCGAATTAAGGGAAGTAGGCATTTTCGATCCGGCTAAGTTTAGCTACAAAAAAGTAGCCATCAAACCTCCTACACCTTTTCCCGGTCGCATCAATGCGAGATTATGGAACGACAGTAAAGGCAATATCTACCTTACTATTCAACCCATCGGCATTTTAAAATTCGATGAAAAGGAAATTGCGTTTACCGCTTCCACTCCTTTCCGGATTCCTAAAAACTGGGGCTTTGGTATTGCTTCTGCCGAAGACAAAAAAAATGGTTTACTCTGGCTCTCCTGTTCCGATAACGGTCTGGCTGCTTATGACGAAAAAACAGGAGAAACCTATACACGCTTATACAATCCCAAAAAAATACCCTTACTAAATAACTGGCGCGTTCAGGAAGGGCTGAGTAATATTTATATTGACAGGCAGCAACGTTACTGGTTATACAACTGGCCGGTGTGGGGCGGTGGCGGACAGGTGTTACATTGTCTCGACTCAACAGGTTCTCGTTATGTGAATGATACAACCGGTCTCACGTTGAGCAATGGTAAGTACCGCGAGTATCGTAACATGATCGACCTGCCACAAAGCGGTATCTGGGTTTTTGGATTGAATACCTTGTTTAGTTACAACAGGAAAACCAACCGCTTTAATTATTATAAAAACGATCCGCTCAGCAGTATTGCCATTCATTATGAAATTGCCCACCAGGTAATTGAGGACCGCGAAGGTGGTGTTTGGGTTGCCACCAGTGAAGGTATTTATTTTACCTCTCCGGGTAAAGATGGCAATGGTGTACAGAACATGATCTTTTCTGAAACCAAAAAAAGTAAAGAGTTTACAGATATCATAGAACTCAGTAATGGCGACTACTGGCTTACCAACTGGGGAGAGGGTGTACTTACCATGGACAAATATTTCCGGCCTAAGAAGTACCATATTTTCAAAAATTTTCCCGCCAACTGGAATATTGCTCAAAGACTGGGTGCAGAGCTTACCTGGTGCATGCACGAAGAAAAAGCCACGCGCGATGTATGGATTGGTTCCAACGGCGGTTTGATTACGCGTTTCAATCCAGCAACGAATAAAACACGGTTTTACAATCCGCCCGAGTTTCAGAATGCAACGGTGCGATATATCACAGAAGATAAAAAAGGGCGTATCTGGTTCTGTACACAGAGAGGAAGGGTTATTCGTTTTGAAAACAATGTGTTTACCGTGATCAAAGATTTTGGTGCCGCTGTTATTCCAAAAATTTTCTTTGACAAAGACGGATGGATCTGGGTTGGCGTGCAGGGTACCGGTTTGTTTGCACTGGAAGCAGAAAGCGGTCGCATCATCCAGCAATATGTAAAAGGCAATGCAGACAACAGCCTGTTTAATGCCATGGGCAGCGATATTGATCAATTGAACGACAGTATCATCGCTTATGGTGCAGGAGCACTCAACCTCGTAAATAAAAAAACAGGTAAGGTTCGCATCATTGATTATGCACAGGGACTTCCTTCCAACTCTGTTCAGCGTTTGCGTATTGACAGGGTAGGCTATTTATGGATCGTTACCAATAATGGTCTTTGCAGGTATAACCCTTTTAACGACAATATCACACCTTATAACAAAAGAGACGGTGTTGTATTAGGCGAAAAAACAGTAGCGGCCGATTATTTATGCAGTGAAGGTTTTGTGATGTTTGCAGGAAGCAATACCCTCATGTTTTTTCAACCCGAAGTATTTGCCAGCAACCAGCAGCCGCCCGATGTAAGCATCACAGATTTCAAACTCAATAACGAATTCCTTCCGATTGATTCACTCACGGCACAATCGGAACTGTCGGTGAATTATGACCAGAATTCTTTCAGTATTTATTTCTCTTCATTGAGTTATGTGAATCGTGATAAACTGATTTACTATTATAAAATGGATGGCATTGATGACCAGTGGATACGTGCCGATCGTCAGAAACTCGTTAACTTCTCTCTACTCCCGCCGGGGCATTATACCTTCCAGGTGTATTGTGAAAATATTGATGGGGTTCGTTCAAAAAACATCACCAGCTTTTCCATTTATATCAGGCCACCTTTCTGGAGAAGATGGTGGTTCCTCAGCTTAGTGGTATTGGCTTTTGGCGGACTGCTTTATTTCATCCACCGCTTACGCATCAACCGGATATTGGCTGTGGAAAATTTAAGAAACAGGGTGGCGCGCGATCTGCACGATGACATGGGTTCCACACTCAGCACCATCAATATATTGAGTACGATGGCCAAAAGCAAGCTCAATACCGATAATGTAAGAGCCAGCGAATACCTCGGTAAAATCAGCGACAACAGTCAGCGCATGATGGAAGCCATGGATGATATTGTATGGAGCATCAAACCCATGAACGATTCCATGCAGAAGATCACAGCCCGTATGCGCGAAATTGCTACCAGTGTACTTGAAGCAAAAGATATTGACTTACAGTTCCGCACCGATGATTCCATAGAAGAAGTAAAAATGAACATGGAAGCCCGTCGCGATTTCTTTCTCTTATTCAAAGAAGCCATTAATAATATTGCCAAATATTCGAAAGCATCACACGCCTCTGTTCATCTTACCGTTCACCATAAACGCTTATTGATGATTATCAAGGATAATGGTATTGGGTTTGATATTGATAAGGCCGATGGTAATGGGTTAGGCAATATGTATAAACGTGCTGCATCATTAAAAGGAAGAATACAAATACAATCAAAGCCTGGTGAAGGCACGCAGATTACACTGAATATCCCCGTTCAATAAAATACCCTATTCCCATCTTAGCCCGGGATTTAAATCCCGGGCTAAGATGGGAATAGAGATGATGCTTTGATGAAACAGCCTATGTTTGTACCAGTTCAAATTATTTATGTTGAAAGGCGCATTTATCAGCTATTCTTTTGAAGGTATCAAATACCAACTCTATACACCGGAAGCAAAAGATTTACAGGCTGTTTGGAACAGTGGTGGTTTACAACATTTCCCCTATTGGGGTAAATGCTGGCCCGCAGCTATTGCATTATCTGCATTTATTGCAAAGAACCCCGCATTTGTTCATGATAAAAAAGTATTAGAACTGGCAGCCGGATTAGGCTTACCTTCTCTTGTAGCAGCTACTTATGCAAAAGAAGTGGTCTGCAGCGATTACCTCAACGAACCCTTGTTGTTTATAAAAAAATCAGCAACAGAAAACAACCTAAGCAATATTGAAACCAGGATCATAGACTGGCATCATCTTCCGGCAGACCTCTTAACAGATGTACTGCTCTTAAGCGATATCAATTATGATCCGTCATCATTTGAAGCACTTGATCAACTCATTTCTTTTTTTCTTGAACAAAACGCACTGATCATCTTAAGCACTCCACAGCGCATCATGGCAAAATCTTTTATTGAAAAATGGATCCCTTTTCAAATCATGCAGGAAGAATTTGTGTTGGAAGATGATGTAAGAGTAAGTGTATTAGTCTTGAAAAAGCGTGAGTGCTGAGAGCTAAACTCCGTGCAACTCTGTGTTCCGCTCTGTGAAACGCTGTGGTAAAAAAGTTTTTAAATTTTACCACAGCGTTTCACGGAGTAAGACACGGAGTTCCACGGAGGGTGGTTTAGGAAATTAATCTTCTTCCGGACTTCCGGACTTCCGGTCTCCTTAAAAGAAACAAGGAATACTATTGCGTTTATCTTTCTGGTTAAAGAAATAGATAAAAGACAATTCGCTGCTGCCGGTAAAACCATTGGCTTTTTTCAGATCGGAGTGGTTGATGTCGTAACTGATACCTATCTGGTAATTACTGGTTCTTAGTCCGATATACGGATAGGTTGCATCTTTCATCCTTAACCAGGCACCTGCATAAAAATGAGCATCCGTATCTCCCACCCCAAATCCATAAGCCATGCCTACCACCGTCTGGTTATTTCTTGCCTGCTGCATAAAATTGGTGCTGAAGAAAAGATGATCTCTTTCGTTCACCTGTAAAAGTCCGCTGGCATGAATGGCATAACGCCTGGCCAGTCTGCTGTTTTGTGCACTGAAAAAACTCAGGGAGGGAGTCAGTAAATGATATACCGAAGCACCGGCATTAAAATTATTACCATCATCATCTCCATAATTATACAATACGCCAATATTCAGATCGGTATATCCCACCGAACGGTTATTGATGGTTTCTCCGCTGGGTACCGATAAATCAAAACCACTACTGGTAAACTGATTGGCAAAACTTACTTTGCTGAAATCGACCACATGTCTTGCATACGCTGCCTGCACGCCAATGCCGATCGACTGGTTACCATCTGCATCCAGTCCTTTGTTGAAACCTGTTGACAGGGCTATATAACTGTTCTTGTAAACACCGGCACCCGCCTGGTCATATAATGCCTGTATACCCAAACCCCATTTATCGTTGGCCGCAATTTTATTTTGCATGATACGGGTATCAAAAGAAACAGCACCGGTTTGATAGGGTGAACTGATATTGGCCCACTGGTTTCTATAATTAACAGCAAGCCGATGTGCTCCATTAAAATAACCCGTTAATGCCGGATTAAATGTGAGTGGTGAACTATAGTATTGAGAAAAATACGGATCCTGTGCAGACAGTATGCTGCAGCAGAGGAGTAGTAAAATACAAATGGTATATTTTCTCATAACTTCTTATGATTGATCGTGAATGGTGAATCGTGAATGGTGAATAGATAGTGCTCCGAATTTTATTAATTATTGACCATTCACGATTGACCATTCACCATTCACCTTTCTTATTGCAACAACAACACGGTTCCTGTTTTCCGCACCAGATTACCCTGCAGATCCACTGCTTCTGCTATCCAGGTATAGGATCCCATTGGTTGCATCACACCCAGGTAGAGACCATTCCAGCCTGCCTGTGCGCTGCTTTCTTTTGTGCTGAAAATCATATTACCCCATCGGTTGAACACCCTGAAATAATTCAGTTGCCGCATACCCACCAGTATGGGGTATAGGCGATCGTTCTGTCCGTCGTTATTCGGTGTGAAACCCTGTGGTACATAAATATCTACACCCGGAATCACTTTCACCAAAACAGTATCGGTCGTGGTACAGCCGATATCATTGGTAATTGCTACCGTATATTCTGTTGTGGTACTAACTCGTATACTGGGTGATGCTATATTAATATTACTTACCCCGGCTGCCGGCTGCCACAGGAATCGTGTACCAATGGCGCGGGCAGTGATGGTAGCAGGAATATCTTTTAATACATCCACGTCTTTATAACGCACCGCAGGTAATGCCGACTGTACGCGATAAGTTACCAGCGATGTTTCATTAAAGCCTGTACAAACCGGACTGGTAGCCGTTAAACGAACGGCATAGGTACCGGAACTGTTGTAAATATGTGTGGGTGAAAACTGGTTGGAGCTGCTGCCGTCACCAAAATCCCATAACCAGTTGATGCCACCACTGGCACTGGTTACAGATGTGTTGTTGAAACTGGTTGACACACCCGCACAGGCATTGGTGAGTGTAAACTGAACAACAGGTTTATTCAGTAACTGAAGATTGATGGTATTGGCCGATACTGTTTCGCAACCCTGTGCCGAAATAAAACGAACAGCATAATCACCCGCAGCAGTGGCATTATAGGAAGATGTATTCGCTCCGCTGATGGGCTGCTGGTTGAATAACCATTGATAACTGTTGCCTCCCGAAGCATTGAGTGTTAATGAACCGTTTTCACAGATAATATTAGTGGCGGGTGTTTGTAATACACCCTGTGGTGCCGCATTCACCTGGATCGTTACAGCACCCGATCTGGCACAACCCGTTGTAGCATCAGTAGCCCTGATATAAAAGATACCCGAGTTGTTGATGGCCTGTGCATTGCTCACAGGTGTGGTTAATGCTGCATTGGAGAAATACGCATAACTCAATCCTGCACTACTACCGGCTGTGATGGCAGGAGTGGTAAGGTTGATGGTTTGTGGCGAACAAACTGCCGACGGATTATTGATCACCAGTGTGGGTAATGGGTTAATGGTAACCGTTACCGGCACCACCGCGCTGCAACCCGAAGCCGGTGTACCTTTTATATAGTATACACCAGATGCATTTACTGCATTGGCATTGGTAAGTGTATTGGTGGCAGCAGCATTGGTAAAATAAGTGTAGCTGAGTCCTGCCGCGCTGCCATTGGTAATGGCCGATGCGGTGAGATCGATTGTTTGTGGCGAACAAACAGCAGCAGGTGTATTGATCTGCATGACTGCCTGCGGATTAATACTTACCAGCACCGGTTGTATGGCAGAACAGTTGGTTGTTGTATTCGTACCCCGTATATAATAAGTGCCTGCAGTACCGATGGCAAACGGCGTACTGAGTGATGTGGTACCCGTAGCATTGGACCAGTAAGTATAATTTAATCCGGCCGTACTGCCTGTTGTAACAGCTGCTGCAGTAAGATCAACCGTACCGGGTGAACATACAGCAGCGGGGTTGGTAATGGCTACTGTTGGATTGGCGTTCACCGTAATGGTTACCGGTGCTGATGTTGCAGAACAGTTATTGGCATCTCTGACTGTTACCGTATAGGTACCCGATGTGGTGATATTGGTGATGGATGTATTGGTTGATGCGTTACTCCATACATAACCTGTTCCACCACTTGCTGTGAGGTTTACGGAATTACCTGCACAGAAGGTGAGAGGACCGGATGGGGTGATGGTTGCCGTTGGTAATGCATTCACCGTTACTGTTCTTGATGTAGTAGCACTGCAACCCGCTGCATTTGTAACTGTAACACTGTAGGTGCCGGATGTGGTAATATTTGTTATTGCTGTATTTATTCCATTAGTCCATGCGTATGCATTACCACCACTTGCTGTTAAATTAACTGAGCCGCCTGCACAAAAAGTTAAAGGGCCGCTTGTATTGATTACTGGGACAGGTAGTGCGTTTACTGTGATATTTGTTGCAGATGACGTTGCGGTACAGCCCGCTGTATTGGTTACCGTTACCGTATATCCACCTGCCGTTGTAACTACTCGATTAAAACTCGTTCCTCCTCCTGTCCACAGATAACTTGAGCCCGCTACATTCGGTACACTCAACGTAGCTGATCCTCCCGCACAAAAAGTATTTGATCCGGTTAACGTTACTGTTACATCGGGTAAGGAATTAACGGTAATATTTGTTACGCCTGATGTTGCGCTACAGCCCGCTGTATTGGTTACAGTTACTGTATATCCACCTGCCGTTGTTACCACTCGATCAAAACTCGTTCCTCCTCCTGTCCACAGATAACTTGAGCCCGCTACATTCGGTACACTCAACGTAGCTGATCCTCCCGCACAAAAAGTATTTGATCCGGTTAACGTTACTGTTACATCGGGTAAGGAATTAACGGTAATATTTGTTACGCCTGATGTTGCGCTACAGCCCGCTGTATTGGTTACAGTTACTGTATATCCACCTGCCGTTGTAACTACTCGATCAAAATTTGTTCCTCCTCCTGTCCATAAATAACTTGAGCCCGCTACATTCGGTACACTCAACGTAGCCGACCCTCCCGCACAAAAAGTATTTGATCCGGTTAACGTTACTGTTACATCGGGCAAGGAATTAACGGTAATATTTGTTACGCCTGATGTTGCGCTACAGCCCGCTGTATTGGTTACTGTTACTGTATATCCACCCGCCGTTGTTACCACTCGATTAAAACTCGTTCCTCCTCCTGTCCATAAATAACTTGAGCCCGCTACATTCGGTACACTCAACGTAGCCGACCCTCCCGCACAAAAAGTATTTGATCCGGTTAACGTTACTGTTACATCGGGTAAGGAATTAACGGTAATATTTGTTACGCCTGATGTTGCGGTACAGCCCGCTGTATTGGTTACCGTTACCGTATATCCACCTGCCGTTGTAACTACTCGATCAAAATTTATTCCTCCTCCTGTCCACAGATAACTTGAGCCCGCTACATTCGGTACACTCAACGTAGCTGATCCTCCCGCACAAAAAGTATTTGATCCGGTTAACGTTACCGTTACATCGGGTAAGGAATTAACGGTAATATTTGTTACGCCTGATGTTGCGCTACAGCCCGCTGTATTGGTTACCGTTACCGTATATCCACCTGCCGTTGTAACTACTCGATTAAAACTCGTTCCTCCTCCTGTCCACAGATAACTTGAGCCCGCTACATTTGGTACACTTAATGTAGCTGATCCTCCCGCACAAAAAGTATTTGATCCGGTTAACGTTACCGTTACATCGGGTAAGGAATTAACGGTAATATTTGTTACGCCTGATGTTGCGGTACAGCCCGCTGTATTGGTTACCGTTACCGTATATCCACCTGCCGTTGTAACTACTCGATCAAAATTTGTTCCTCCTCCTGTCCACAGATAACTTGAGCCCGCTACATTCGGTACACTCAACGTAGCTGATCCTCCCGCACAAAAAGTATTTGATCCGGTTAATGTTACCGTTACATCGGGTAAGGAATTAACGGTAATATTTGTTACGCCTGATGTTGCTGTACAGCCCGCTGTATTGGTTACCGTTACCGTATATCCACCTGCCGTTGTAACTACTCGATTAAAACTCGTTCCTCCTCCTGTCCACAGATAACTTGAGCCCGCTACATTCGGTACACTTAACGTAGCTGATCCTCCCGCACAAAAAGTATTTGATCCGGTTAACGTTACCGTTACATCGGGTAAGGCATTAACTGTAACCGTTGTCGATGATGTCTGTGCATTAACACAAGATGTTGAACTACTCTCCTGTACCGACACCAACTCATATGTTAGCTCGGCGGCTGTTGTCACTGGTACATTAATAGTTGCTACACCTGCACCATTTGTTACTATTACCTGGTTCGATCCTGCAACACCATTTGTTACCACACGATACGTTACTGAATATGGAGCCGTAGCCCCTGCCGCTGTGATGGTAACAGTAGGAATAGTTCCATTTACACATACTGATGCCGCTGATCTGCTAATTGATGCTGTCGGTAATGGATTTACTGTTACTGAACTTGAATTTTCCAAAAAACACCCTGTGGATGAATTTAAAAGTCGTAGTGTTCCATTATAAGTTGTACTTGCAGACGCGGTTCCCGGTACATTGACAGTTATTGTATTTGTTCCTGTATTATACGTTTGAAAACCATCGTTTGTAAAACCTGCAGCAGTTGCCGTTCCGTCCCATATAATCCTGTACTGATCAGGCCCACCACTTACGCCCGAAAATGTTACACTAAAGTTAGGTGTACCAGAACAAATAGCTGGAAGAATCGGGTTAACGCCAGTCGCATCGGGATTTGAGTTTGTAACAATCGTTACAGATGCTGTCTGTGCATTTATACAAGCTGTAGCACTACTTTCCTGGACCGATACTAATTCATAGTTGCGCGTTGCTGCTGATGTTACTGTTGAAGAAAATGTAGCTACCCCTGCTAAATTGGATACAATAGTTTGATTAGATCCCGGCGTGCCGTTGGTAATTTCCCTGTATGTGAAAGTATAAGGTGCTGTACCGCCCAAACCGGTTATTGTAACAACCGGAGCTGTATTGTTTACGCAAGCCGTTAAAGTATTTGCTGAAATAGTAGCTGTTGGTAAAGCTGAAACAGTAATGGTGGCTCCGCTACTCACACTTGAGTTAGTACAGGTTTCCGACAGTGAGTTGGCATCTACAACGGATGTAAGACTATACGTAAATGTTCCTGCAACATTTGTTGGAACTGAAATAGTAACGGTACCCGTCATGGTACCCGCACCTGTTGTGGTAGCGATGGCTGATTGAGCAACGCCATTCAGATTATAGGTAATTGTATAAGGAGCAATGCCTCCTACTGCTGTAATCGTTAATGTAGGGTTGGCGGCATTTTCACAAACGGTTAATGTACCAGTGATGCTTACACTGGGCATCATCACAATTTGAACGATGTTACTGTATGCAAAACTACCATCATTATCAACCCTTCTTCTGTAATACCAAGTTCCGGTTAAATCAGAATTATCTGTTATTCCAAGCGTTGTTTGTGGAAGGTTTACAACACCACTAGTAAATGTAATATCTTGAGATCTCTCCCAACTATAATTAATTGACTCTAATTGATTTTCACCAGATATAGCAGAAGATTGAAGAATTGTATGAGCCGCATCCCAAACTTGGCACTTTGTTGTAGATATTGTTCCTCCGGTTAACTGGGCTAAAGTAATTGCAGGAATAAAAACAAATAGAAGTAAATAGAATAAAACAGGTTTGTGAAATACCCTCCCCCCCCGCACTCCACGCACAGGCCCGTCAATATTGGATATGATCTTCCTCAAACAGCTCATCGGGGGGATATTGAACTTTGATTTAAAGATATATAATTTTGATATTCAATCATTTAACTGTTGAACCCTCTCAGATTATATATACGTTAAAAGACAGCCCATGGTATGCCACACGCTGCAATTATTTTAAGCATACAAAACCCCGACGCTGCGGTCGGGGCATTTGCTCAGGGTTTGGTTTAGGTGAACCAACTATCGGGTTAATTATTAAGCAGGTTCAATATAGCCATTATCCGATATCATTGAAAATCAGATGCCGATTTGAACATGACTATTTTTTTATACCTCCCGTTACAACCCTTTCGCCCTCTATATCCAACAATTACAGCCTCAACGCCCCTCCGTACCTGGCAGGGTATCCATTCAGTTTACCTTGTTTTGTAAGTCCTGTTTAAACCAGATATAAGCCGGATATAAGCCGGATACAAGCCTGATATAAGCCACCCCTTTAGAGAACGCTTTTATATCTGTTTTATATATAGCTTCTATCGTTTTTAAACAGGTAAAAAAAATGAACCCAACCATAAGTTAACCCTCATCCATACCTAAAGAATCTGTCAACACCAGCCCGCCGCGACCTGATAAAGCTGCTGCCGACAAACAAATACTGTTTGTATAATGGAGCTTGTACATTACTTGTTGGTTTACAATGATTTGTAAACCACGCCTGTTTTCTATACCCCTTCTTTTCGCCGCTCATCCACTTTTTTTCAGTTGGTATGCGGGTAAAAAAGATATTTTTGTTCCGCCTCAGGCGAGATGATGGCCTGGGGATATGTCCACCAATACTGGTTTTATGAACAACTAAGCAGGGTACGCAAACATCTTTCTGCTACCCAATTTTCTTCGCAACCCTTATTACTTACGCCTTTGGCGTAATCATTTTCTATTTAATTTATTCCAACAATGACGAATTTTCAACCAACCAATACGCCCAAAAAGGGCTTCTTCAGTTATTTCCGCGAAGCATTGAACAGCGAGCACCAGGATTTTACACAAGGCAGTATCCGTAAAGCCGTTTTCATGCTGGCCATTCCTATGATACTTGAAATGTGCATGGAATCGGTGTTTGCCGTGGTAGACATTTTCTTTGTGAGCAAACTCGGCGCCGATGCCGCCGCTACGGTAGGTCTTACCGAATCCTTTCTTACCCTTATCTATTCCATCGCCATCGGTTTGAGTATGGCAGCCACAGCCATGGTGGCCCGAAGGGTGGGTGAGAAAAATCCCGATGAAGCCGCACATGCCGGAGCACAGGCCCTGTTACTGGGTTTTGGTGTTTCCGTACTCATCAGCATCGTAGGTATTTTCTTTGCCGGTGATGTGTTGCAACTCATGGGCGCCGGTGAGGGTGTAATAAAAATGGGTACCAACTATACACGTATCATGCTCATCGGTAACCTGGTCATCATGTTGCTGTTCCTCATCAACGGTATCTTCCGCGGTGCAGGTGATGCAGCCATGGCCATGAAAAGTTTATGGCTCGCCAATATCTGTAATATCATTCTCTGTCCCATACTCATCAACCAGTTTGGTTTAACCGGTGCGGCCATTGCCACCACCACAGGCAGGGGTATTGGTGTATTGTACCAGTTATACCATCTGTTCAATGGAAAAAATATGATCCGTATCCTGAAATCGCATTTTGTTCCGAATGCAGTCATCTTAAAATCCATTGCCAATATTGCCTCAACAGGTACACTGCAGTTTATCATTGCCTCTGCCAGCTGGATTGTGATGGCCCGTATTGTTACCGGTTTTGGCAGCGATGCAGTAGCGGGTTATACCATCGCCATCCGACTGCTCATCTTCTTCCTCATGCCCGCATGGGGTTTGAGTAATGCAGCAGCCACACTGGTCGGACAAAACCTCGGCGCACAAAAACCCGATCGTGCAGAACAGTCGGTCTGGAAAACAGCACGGTACAACGCTGTTTTCATGGCTTTTGTGTCTGTGCTCTTTGTGGTAGGTGCTGAATTTTTTGTGGGTTTGATTACACAGGACCCCAAGGTGAGTGGTACGGCCACATCTGCCTTACGTATCGTGAGCCTGGGTTATATTTTCTATGGTGTGGGTATGGTTATGATCAATGCCTTTAACGGTGCCGGCGACAGCCGCACGCCCACCTGGATACATTTATTCTGGTTCTGGATTTTCCAGATTCCCTTTGCACTCTTGCTCTCACATGTGCTCGATTTTGGTACCACCGGCGTATTCATCGCCATTGTAGTGACCGAAACCTGTATCAGCATTACCAGTGTGATTTTGTTCAAGAGAGGAAAGTGGAAACTGGTGAAAGTCTAGGAGAATATTGAACAGAGCAATGTCGAATATTCAATGTCGAAAGGAGATCTGGTCCTGACATTGGGTATTCGACATTCTTTTTTAAAATGAAACAGCAAGCGATGTGGTGAATAAAAACCGATTCCTGACAGGGCTATTACCTGTTTCAAAAATATTGTCTTTTGAACGAAGGTTTCTTGCTTCTATCCGCCACACTGCATTCCTGTGAAAAGAAAGATCGTAATTGATAGAATAGCCCCAGGTTTTAAATCCGTTAGCTGTGCCGGTTGAAATAATCACTCCATTTTTGTCGCTATAGTATTCTACCCTTCCGGCAAGTTTTGACCTCGTGCTGAGTTGTAACCGACCTATCAATACCGGTGAATACCAGCAATGATACTCTTTACTGTTTTTAGCTTTTTGTTCTGCACCTATATCTAATCCGGCTGTTAAGGCGAACAGTTCACTCAATTGAAAAATGCCATACAAATTATGGAAATAACGCATCTGCTTTATGCTGTCGGGTTTATCGTTTCCAATAAATGAACTACTGTTCAGTGTAATGCTGCTATCGGGTTTATAGGTTAGCTGGTGGCCTATACCAATGGTATTGTTACCCGGCACACGTTGTATACGTTGCCAGCCATTGAGCAATAAAGCACTGATGAACCATTTTTCATTGGTTGATGTATAAGAAAGTTTTATGCCCGACTCATAATAGGGTGAATTGTCTGCCAGCATACTTCTTGTAAGGTTCCAGCAATCTTTTCCAATAGCACTTTCAAAACCAATATGTGAAGGGAAAATACCAGCATCCATCCACAGGTTTGAACGGGTGGAAAGTTTTACTCCTGCGTTGGCTTCAAATATGTTTTTGAGAACACCGGGTTCGGCGGCAAGATTACTGTTCATATATGTTCCCGCAGCCAATGCAAGATTTGCTCTGATGCCATTTTCCTGATAAACCGTTTTCAGCATCGCAAGGTTGAGGGTAAATTCATTTCTTCTGTTAAATGAATACAGGAAAGAAGGTCTGTTGTTTGTTGTGCTGCTTCCGCCGTCGTAACCATAATAAGTTTCCAGGTAGCCGCTCACCCTGACCGCATTGCCAGACTCATTTGTCTGTGCCCCAACCTGTACCATACCTATCACTGCCATCAAGAGCAGCATACCGGCTTTTTTCATAACAACGGTTTAGTAAACAGGGGAATATTGAATACCCAATCATGAATTTCGATATTCGACATTTCTCTGTTCTTCTGTTCTAAAACCACCCTCTTCTTTTAAACAGCACCAGCATCCACACCGGTACTATCAGCATAAGGCCTACAGCGATGAAGAAGCCGTATTGATGATGGAGATAGGGAATACGATCGAAGTTCATGCCAAAGATGCCACCTATTACCGTGGCGGGTGCCAGCAGACAGGTTACAATGGCCATTACTTTCATGACCTCATTGGTCTTGAGGTTTACATTACTCAGGTAGAGATCCTGTAAGTTCATCATCATATCACGATAGTTCTCTACATGGTCATTGGCCTGTAGAATATGATCGTATACATCTTTAAAATACTTGGTGGTTCTTTCTTCCAGTAATTCACTTTCACTGCGTATAAAACCGTTGATGAGTTCTCTTACCGGGTTCACATTCCGCTTTAATACAATCAGCTCTTTGCGAAGACTGTTGATGACGGCCAGTGTGCGGGTATTACTGCCTCGTATAATGCGCTCTTCCAGTTGTTCAATTCTGTCGCCCAGTTTTTCCATCACGATGTAGTAATTATCTACAATCATATCGAGCATGGCATAACAAAGATAATCGGCACCACTCACCCTGAGTTTACTACCGGCTAGTTTCAGCTTGTCGCGAATAGGGTTGAATACATCCCTGCCCGCATCTTCCTGGAAGGAGAGAACAAAACCTTTCCCCAGCACAATACTGATCTGCTCCGTTTCAACTGCGCCTGTCTGTTCGTTGAAATACAACATGTTCAGCAGACAGAACAGTACATTATCCATTTCATCCATCTTGGGTCGCTGGCTCACACTCATAATATCTTCTACAATGAGGTAGTGAATACCAAAATGGTTACAAACCGATTCCACATCGGCTTTACGGATACCGTCTACATTGATCCAGGAAATATGTTTGTTATCACGATAAGTAAAACAGTCCTGGATACAGTTCAGTTGTGTTTCAACAAATTCAGTCGCATCATAATCATACACTTTCACTTTTATCTCGCTGGCTTCTACCCTTTCAGGTATCACCGTAGGGTTTACATGAAAGATATCGCGTGTACGTTTGGTATCGAACAGCGTTAATGGGTTGAGGTATTTGAGGTATTTGCTGCCGGTCATGGAGTGAAGATAGAAAAACAGGGGAATAAGAAACAGAGAAATAAGGAATAAGAAACTGTTATCCTTCCAATTTTATGTTTCTTATTCCCTATTCCGCTGTTTCCCGGTCTTCTGTAACAACCGCATCCGGTTTTACAATGGCCGAAAAGGTTTTTTTATCTTTTCCTTTCAGATATGAAAAGAAGATTTTAATCGTTTGATCGGGTTGTTTAGTAAGCTGGAAACCTGATGGACTATAGAGGTTTTTTAAAACAAACAAAGACTGTTTGGGCTGTTCATCAAATTCTGAAACAGCGATATAAATATTATCCGTCACCTCATCTGTCTCCGGCAGTTTTGCGCTGCCACTTTTATTGGAAACCACATATACTGTTACAGCAAACCCCGCTGTCTCCGCTTTATGCGTTGACCTGATATTGTTCAACACATAAGAGAGGTTTGTATTGTTTAGTTTTTGCACAGAAGGTTTTTGTGCATACGCAGACTGGACAAGCAAAAAGAAAAACAGGATAAAGAGAGGCAAAGGTTTTTTCATATGCTAATATTATATAAACAAAGGAATATGAATAAGAAAATGAAGATCACAAGAAATTCATCACAATATTTTCTAACTTACTTTGTTTAAAATTTTCTATGAATCTCCTTCGAGATAGACCCTTATTTGTTTGTTTGCGAAGCAGCAATTTGATCGAATTCGAGTGCTGCAACCTCAGAAGGAACTAACTTTAATTCAGGCGCTACGCGGATGACTTTATGATGCATGAAACACTGCACATAATATTTTTTACCAAACTTAATATTTACAACAATTTTAGTTTCAGTATTACCAGATTTTGCATACAGTTCCAAATCTCCTTCTTTTCTAACTTTTAATACGGTTGCAGAGTTATTAAGCGCCCAATACACTAATCTATTGTCGCCATAAACATAGTATTCATTACCACCTGCTACAAAACGAGGTGATCTGTACAAATAAAGAAGAGCATATGAGCTTGTGTCGTTGAAATGTTTTTTTAAATAAGCTGGCTTTTCTTTTACATCCTCAAATACTTTAAACGGGAGTCTACCTACTTGTTGCTTATACCATATTGTATCAACATCTAAGTGTCGATACTCCGATTTTAATTTGTTAATTTGATCGATATAGCTTTTATAAACTAAATAATCACTTGTCGAGTTGATAATTTCGTAGACAAACTCATGTTCTTTTAAAATTTTCAACTCTTTTTGAGAAATTTTATTATTTCCTGAAACATATTTTAACGAAAAAGAACAATCACTTATTCGTTTGATTTTAAAAATACTTGAATCTCCAGTAAGGAGGTTGTACTCAATACTACTATCTCCTCTTATTATGCATTTGGAATTAATGCCGCTACTGCGAGAGTACATCCAAAATTCACCATTATAAGGGTAGCTACAATTACTCTGAGCGAAAGTTATTTTAGGATAACTCATTATAAGGGTAAGAATAAAAAAAATATTTCTCATAAGAACAGTTCTATTACTAAATGAAACTAAGCAGTTCTGCCTTCATTTAAAATCTGTTTAAAATTATAAAAAAAGTAACTGTAAGAGGCAGAAACCATCACTTTAAAGGTGAACTAAATCAACACATATGCTTTCAGTCGATCTAGCGGTCCTCATCAAAGTCAGGGTTGCTGACCTATATTTATCTAATCTCGAAGTAAACTTTTATTTCATTTCGGATATTGAACATTCGTCTGTTTATACAATGCGCAGTTTCGCATAATTCAGCATAATTTTTTTCTCTCCATTTTTCTCAAACAGAATCGTGGCCACCGGGTTGTGTGCCGATCCTTCTATACTGGTAACGGTGCCAAAACCAAATTTCTGGTGCTCTACTTTTTGTCCGGCCTGTAACTGTGAGGTATCACTTGCCACAAAATCGGCAGATGGCACATGGGCTACCACTTTGGGCGCCACGGGTTGAACCGGCAGGTATTCTGGTTTGGCCGATGATTTGCGGCTGGGTGGCGGACCATATTTTCTTTCGGCTGCGGCGGCATTACTGCTTCCGCCAAAACCAAATCCGCGTTGCATACGCTCAAAAGCACTGCCCATATCGCTTCCCGCATTGTTGCGGGCGCCGCCACCTGCATAGGTTTTATCGATATACTGTTCCGGCATTTCTTCGATAAACCGACTGGGGTCATTCTGTACCAACTGACCAAAACGATAACGGGCATTGGCATACGTGAGCCATAATTTCTGCTTGGCCCTGGTTACTGCCACATAAAATAAGCGACGTTCTTCTTCCAGTTCTTCGCGGGTATTGATCGACATACCACTGGGGAACAATGTTTCTTCTACTCCTCCCACAAACACACATTCAAATTCAAGTCCCTTGGCAGCGTGAATGGTCATCATTTTTACTGCATCCTGTTCGCCTTTGTCGTCATCTGCATCGGTCAATAAAGTAATCTGTTGCAGGTAAGAGCCCAGCGATTTATCGCCCAGTTCACCATCTTCATTGCTGGGGCTTTCGGTCCACTCTTTGATGGAGTTCAGCAATTCCTGTATGTTTTCGTAACGGGCAAGGCCTTCTGTTGTTTTATCGTTAAAGAGTTCTTTTACCAGGTTGGTATGTTTACCTACCTGTACCGCCACATCGTATGCATTGGTGCTGGTAAGCATACTCTGGAAATAGCGGATCATGGTATGAAAGTTCTGCAGGGCTTCCAGTGTACCCGCTTTGAAACCAAATTCTGCAGCCCGCGACACCACTTCATACATCGAAATATTCTGTTCATTGGCAGCAATCACACATTTTTCAATGGTGGTTTTACCAATACCGCGAACAGGGTAATTAATGATTCGCTTTAGTGCTTCTTCATCCCTGGTATTGGCAATTACACGCAGGTAAGCCAGAAAATCTTTTACTTCTTTACGCTGGTAGAAACTCACACCACCATAAATGCGGTAAGCAATCCCCATTCTGCGCAGGCTCTCTTCAAATGAACGGCTCTGCGCATTGGTGCGGTAGAGAATGGCAAAATTTTTATTGTAAAAATGGTAGCGTAGTTTTTGTTCCTGTATACAGTCGGCCACAAAACGTCCTTCATCATTATCGGTCATGGTGCGAACCAGTACAATCTTATCGCCTTCCTTGTTTTCGGTCCAGAGGTTTTTAGGAATTTGTCCTTTGTTGTTTTTAATGACTTCATTGGCCACATGAATAATGTTCTGGCTGCTGCGGTAATTCTGTTCCAGTTTCACCACTTTTACATCATCATAATCTTTCTGGAACTGTAAAATATTTTCAATGGTGGCACCACGGAAGCTGTAGATACTCTGTGCATCATCGCCCACCACACAAATATTTTCATGTACTGCTGCCAGCAGCTTGGTAATCTGGTACTGAACAGGGTTGGTATCCTGGTACTCATCAATCAGAATGTATTTAAACTTATGCTGGTACTTGTGTAATACTTCAGGAAAATTTTTGAGCAGCTCATACATTTTAAGGAGCAGGTCATCAAAATCCATGGCACCGTTTTTAAAACAACGGTTGGCATAAGCTGCATAGATCTGTGCAATGGCCGGACGATTGGCCCGCATATCTTCCTGCTGTATATAATAGTCAGTAGCATATTCTGCCGGACCCACCAATGCATTTTTGGCTGATGAAATACGGTTGCCTACTACATTGGGTTTATAGTGTTTATCGTCGAGGTTCAGTTCGTTCACCACGGTTTTAATAACCGAACGGCTGTCGTCGGTATCATAAATGGTAAAGCTGTTGGGATAACCAATACGGTGTGCTTCGGCCCTGAGTATGCGGGCAAATACACTGTGGAATGTACCGATGTATAAATTACGTGCTTCTGCGTTACCGAGTATCCGCTCAATACGCTCTTTCATTTCAGCGGCGGCCTTATTGGTAAAAGTGAGGGCAAGTATATTAAAAGCATCCACCCCATTATTCATCAGGTGTGCAATGCGGGTGGTTAATACTTTTGTTTTGCCACTGCCGGCGCCGGCCACAATCATCAATGGTCCCTTGATATGCGTTACTGCTTCGCGCTGGGGTTCATTCAATCCATTCAGGTACTCTTGCATGGGCGCAAGTTAATCAGTTGAGCGTGTATGAGATGCGGTCGTGAATAAGTTGGGGCCGATTTATGACCCGATGACTGTTTTTTTAACGGCTTTCTTTTTCTGTTCTGCGTGTTGACGGGTTTTACGCTTTGCCAGTTGTTCCATTGCTACTGACCGGGCCAGGGCATACAGAATTTTGTGCCGTACTTTCTGCGATACGGTGATCAGTTCAATACCGGAAGATGATACGGGTTTATACATATAAATGATTCAAGACTAAAATTAGGAAGAAAATCAACCGGCATATGCTCATACGCCAATCGTTTTCCTGTTTCACATGACCTTGTTCCCGCATGGACAAGGATTCCGTAAAAGCAAGTTTTGGCAGGTATCTGACGAAAGTCAGGAAAGAAAGGGGGCTGAGTATTCATCAGCTTGCTATTGATTGCGATATGGAATACAGTCATTTACAACGTATTGAGAAGGGAAAAGTAGATATTGCCCTTACTACCATGGTAGCCATTTTCAAGGGGCTTGAACTGTCTGCCGAAGAACAGGCTGCACTTTTCCGGTCGCTTAAATAAGCTGGAAAATCTGATGCGCCTGCTAAAAAAAGAGTATTTACCACCTCAAATAGAGTATTTTCCACATTAGCAGAAACGATGCGCTTTACTTATTTCACACAGGTATGAATAAAGCCTGTATGGAATACAAAAAAATTAAACTCATGATTGCCGATGATCATGTGATTTTCCGGAAGGGTTTAAAAAAAATTCTGGAAGATGTACGTTTCCTTCAGATTATCGGAGAAGCCTCCAACGGGGTTGAACTACTTACCCTGGCACATCAGTTAAGACCCGATGTAATACTGGTAGATGTATCCATGCCTGTTATGGATGGGGTGATGGCTGTTAAAGAACTTTGCAAGCGCCAGTTAACCAGACGCATCATTGCCCTTTCGGTTTTCAGTCACGAAACCCATATCATGGAGATGCTGGAAGCAGGTGCCATCGGCTATCTCACCAAAGGTGTTGGAAAAAAAGAAATCCTCGAAGCCATTGAAGCGGTGTATGAAAACCGACCCTACTTCTGCCAGGAAAGCAGCAGACAGGTAACCGATCTTATTGAAAAATACCATACCGGTTACCGCAACCACCTAGTGGTATTTACAGAAAGAGAGAAAGACATCATACAACTCATCTGTGAAGGCGGCACCAGTAAAGATGTGGCCCGGAGTTTATACATCAGCCAGCGCACGGTTGAGGGTCATCGTACCCGTATCATGCAAAAAATGCGCGTAAAAAGTATCGCAGGCCTGGTGGCTTATGCCTGTGAGAAAGGGTTGTATAAGGGGGAGTGAAGAGGAGGCTGCGAGCTTCGAGCCGCTAGCTGCTAGCTAATACTCGTAAATGGAGGATTTCACCATAGATTGTTGAACTTGCCTCCCCAAGAGCATCAGCTAGAAGCTAGAAGCTAGAAGCTAGAAGCTAGCGGCTCGTAGCTCGCAGCTTTTTCCCTCCTTTCTGTAATTTCCCTCTTACTATTGCAACTAACCTTCAGGAAACCATCATCATTTGAGCGAAGCAGCATTTCTGGAAGCGGTTAAAAACAGCCAGGGCATTATTTATAAGCTCGTTGGACTCTATGCCAATGATGCAGAAGAACGTAAAGACCTTTACCAGGAAGTATTATTACAGTCGTGGAAAGCCTGGCCCTCATTCCGGGGAGATGCCAAGTTCAGCACCTGGCTATACCGGATATGTCTGAACACTATTCTTACCCAGAAAAGAAAAGTAACCCGTATTGATTATATCGAATCGCTTGAACCGGTTGAGCACCTGGTGACTGATACGACCAATCATAAAAAAGAGGAAATAGAAAGGCTGCGACGGGCCATCCGCTCTCTTTCCGAAACCGATCGTGCCATTGTTTCCATGCACCTCGATGGATATGAGAATGCTGAGATTGCAGATGTGCTGGGTATCACCGTAAATCATGTGGCCGTTAAACTGCATAGATGCAAACAACAATTGGCTAATCTTTTAAAGCAATAACAGATGAGCATAGAAAAAACCTGGAAAGATATAGATGAGCAATCTGATGAAGCGCTGGCTGCATTGCTTAAACCATTGGTGATTGAGCGTCTGCAATCAAAAAATCCTCTGGCTACCATCAAAAAAAATATGCTGATCAATAGTATCTGGGCCATGCTCATTGCCATCGGCTACCTATTGGTTATTATTTATTTTCCTTTCTGGCAAACAAGGCTCATTATTGGTTTTCTGTTCCTGTTTACCGGTTGGGCTGCTTACGTAACATTAAAAGAATACAGAAACATTCAAACCAGCTCTCCCGGGAGTCCTTTGCTGGAAGAAATGGAAAGACATTACACCAATATCAGCAATTGGATAAAAATGCAGCAAAAAACAGGTATCCTTATCTATCCCATCAGTGCTGCAGGAGGCTTTATGTTAGGTGGCGCAATTGGTGCAGGTAAATCTGTAGATGAGATTATGGCAAAGCCGGTAATGTGGATAGCACTATTTATCGTGACCGCCGTTCTTGTTCCATGCGCTTATTATCTTGCCAAATACATGAGCCATCGGGCTTTTGGCAGACACCTGGAGACATTAAAAAGAAATATCGACGACCTGAAAGAAAAAACATAAGCTCGTAATTTTTTTCAAGGAAGGGCCACTAACTAAAAAAAGAAATGATGGAAACTTCTGCAAAAACAAATGCACAAAACACCAGGTTTCAAAGAGTCGCTTATGGTGTTTTTCTGTTAGCCGGTATCTACTTTCTCATGAGAAAAGACTACGGAAATGCGCTTTTATTTTTTGGTCTTGCCCCCATTTTTGATCCTTTTGATGCAAAAATACCTTTTGGGAAAAGGCCATTATATCAGAAAATATGGCTGGTGGTACACGTAATTATCACACTGGTCTCGCTGGCACTGGTTATTGCCTATAAAGCATGGTGATGTTTTGCTATTGGCGTTTATGCTATTTATACTTGATTTTTTCCCAAGTGTCCTCGCCAGCTATTTCCAACTGTTAATAATATAATAGGGTCTGTTGGGTTACCATTGCCAGCATCTGGTATTAAGGGCAAGCAAACAACCAACCATGATTCAGAAAACCATCTACAAAACCAAAGACTACTGTAAAGTAAAATTCAACCTCGATATACAGAATACTGAAACTGCCTCCATCCTCGGATTAAACGGCGACTGGAGCAACCCTGTTCCTATGAAAAAGAAAAAAGACGGCAGTTTTACCGCTGAATTACAATTACCCAAATCATCACAACACGAATTCCGTTATCTCCTCAACCAGTCTGAATGGCTCAACGAACCAGAAGCAGATGGAGAGGTAGAAAATAGTTTTGGAAGCAGTAATAGTGTTCTTAGTTTATAGTACCATGGGAGTTAGGCTTCAAGCCGCAAGCTACAAGCTACAAGTTGTTTGGGTGTAAGATAATTATATCAGCATCTCTTGAAGCTTGACGCTTGCAGCTTGCAGCTTATTCCTTGAACCTTAATAAAATTACTTGTAGCTTGCTGCTTGAAGCTTGTAGCTAAAAATGTCCCTTATTACCACTGATATTAAGCTGGTAGCCGATAGTCTTTCTAAGGAAGAAGTGGCCGCTATTCCTACCGAAACCGTGTATGGACTGGCGGGTAATATTTATAGTGAGAAAGCTATTCGGAGTATTTTCAGGATCAAACAAAGACCCTTATTCAATCCGCTGATCGTGCACCTGCCGAATGCAGATGCGCTGCGTGATGTGGCAAAAGAAATACCTGCAATGGCAAAAGCACTGGCCGACAAGTTCTGGCCGGGACCTCTTACATTATTGTTACCCAAAAAAGATACGGTTCCTGATCTCATCACTGCGGGTAAGCCAACGGTTGCGGTTCGTGTACCCAATCACGCGCTTACTTTGTCTTTGTTAGAGCAGCTTTCTTTTCCTTTGGCAGCACCAAGTGCCAATCCATTTGGTAGTATCAGTCCAACCACCGCCGAACATGTGGCCAATTATTTTAAAGATGAATTTCCTTATATACTCGATGGCGGACCCTGCAGCAGTGGTATTGAATCTACCATCATTGGTTTTAATGAAGATGGTGCTATTGTATATCGCTACGGTTCACTGGCCATTGAAGACATTGAAGAAATTACCGGCCCCGTTCAGGAATACATACGCGACGAAGAAACACCGGATGCGCCGGGTATGCTGTTAAGACATTATGCACCCTCCACCAGCACCATACTCAGTGATGATATTGAAAAAACAGTAAGAGAACATGCAGGTAAAAAAATAGGCCTCCTGTTGTTCAGTCATTCCAGCAAAGCAGATCATATTGTTGCCCAGGAAATTTTATCGCCATCCGGTTCTCTTGAGGAAGCAGCATCCAATTTATACGCAGCCATGCACCGGCTCGATCAGCAACAACTCGATATCATTATTACCGAACGTTTCCCGGATAAGGGTTTGGGAAGATCCATCAACGATCGTTTACAGCGGGCCACGCATGCCTGAACAAACAAGAGACAAGAAACAAGACTTAAGGGACCGTATCACTGATTTTTATTTACTTTCACGCCGGTCATGGAGCAAGCTAGCATGAATAAGCATACAGAAATTTTATTGAAGGTAGATGCGGTGAGTAAATCAGAAGCAGGCAATCTTATCGTACATCCTACCAGCTTTCAATTATCGTCCGGGAAAAAACTGGCGATTGTGGGTGAAACAGGATCGGGTAAGAGTACATTGCTTCGCATGATTGCCGGACATATTGCACCCGATGCAGGCAGCATTTTCTTTAAAAACAAAAGGGTATGGAGCCCTCCTGTTACTTTGTTACCGGGCCATCCGGGCATTGCTTATCTCTCCCAGGATTTTGAACTGCGTAATAATTATAAAGTTCACGAACTATTAAATTACAAAAACCTGTTGTCGCCCGAATCGGCTGCACAGTTATACCATGTTTGTAAGGTTGAACACCTGATGAACAGAAAAAATGATGAGCTCTCAGGAGGTGAACGACAAAGAATTGCATTGGCCAAACTGTTGGTAGGTGTTCCCGAACTTTTATTGCTGGATGAGCCTTTCTCGAATTTGGATCTTCCCCAGAAAAAAAACATCAATGCCGTTTTACATGCTATCAGCAGCCAGTTAAAAATAACCTGTATCATGGTATCGCACGACCCTGTTGATACACTGAGCTGGGCCGATGAAATCATGGTGTTCAGAAATGGCCACCTGATTCAACACGATACACCTCAACATATTTACCAGCAACCTGCCGATGAATATGTAGCAGGCTTGTTTGGAGCATACAGTATTTTAAAAGGCATCTATCATCCTTTCAAAACAAAATGGGGATTGAAGAACCAGCAACCATTTTTATTCATCAGACCTGAACAGCTGGTACTTACCGATTCACATGAAAGCGCTGTGGATTGTGTAGTAACACAGGTGCTGTATTGTGGTGCTTACTGGTCGGTAACGGTTAGCAATGGCGAACAATCATTGATGATTCATACAGCTATTCCAGGTATACAGAAAGGCGACCTGGTTTGGGTAGCTTTTAAAAATTAAAATACAGCCGCCGCTTTTAGTTTCCCCCACAGTTCATTATCAAAACTTGATACTGCCAGCTGTGTCTGACCAGCTGATTCGCCCATTCTGATGATGACCAACTGCTGTGATGGAACCACATAAATTTTCTGATCGTCTTTACCCAAAGCTGCATAGGTATCTGCCGGTGCATTGGGAACAAGGTTGCCTGTAAACAAAAACTGTACGGTGGGCAACATATAAAATCCTTTTCCATTGAGCCAGGTAAGGTAGCCATAAGAAGGGTTCAGACTTTGAGTACTGTTAATCTGGGTGTTTATATAATTGGTATCAGCCAGTACCGTTATCTCATCCCATTTCCCTTTGGACAACATTAACAAACCAAAACGAGCCATACTTCTGGCTGTGCTGAAGTATACATTATTATAACCAACCCTCACCCATAAACCATTCATACCAATCCGATCCCTGATTTTTTGCTGGAAATAGGTATTATAACTTGTGTTGGTGGCATTCTCCACCACTTTATCCAGTAATGTATACGCCGCATTATGGTAAGCCCATCTTGAACCGGCATCTGCTTTGTACTGCAGACAAGAGGGCAGTGTACAATCTACATCCACAACCCCATCATTCAAACCCGATGTCATGCTAAGCTGGTGTTTAATGGTAATCAGGTTTTCTTTTTCGAGTGGCAGCGAGGTCCATCCTGTTCCGAGATACTGCGATGTTTTGTGATTGATGTTGAGTTTTCCCTGTTCCTGCGCTATACCCACTAAAAAAGCGGTCATGGTTTTACCGGCAGATGCCCAATACCAGTTACTGTCTGCTGTAAATGTTCCGAAGTATTTTTCAGCAACAATTTTTCCTTTCTTGAGGATGATAAAGGCTTTGGTGCCTTTCTGTTGCAGGTAGGTGTACATATCATTCAAACCCGCTTCATTCCAGCCAAGACTGGCTGGCGTTACTGCTTCCCAGCTTGATGATGTTGATGATGGAAAATACAATGAAGCAGTATTCGTATCAGGAACTGGTGTTACTGCTTTTTTACAGGATGACATACAAAGTACGCCCGCGATGATGAACAGGAGGTTTCTCATATGAATTAAAACCATTTGACGGTATTTCCCTCAAGTAGTTTAACTAAAATATGTTTTTCCTCCCGTTCCCCCTTCTCTTTGTTAAAAAGGTTTTGAAAAATTTTAGTCAACTAATGCACGGAGGCAATTAGCAGGGAGAAGGGGAGAATGGGGCTTTACACAGCGTTAGAATTCTACAATTAAACCGAATGTTGGTGTTACCTGCACTTCTGCATTGGATAAAATCAAAGGTATCGCATTGCTTCCATTGGCGGCAATGGGTTGACCATTGGTGGTGAGGAATGCTTTGTTATCAGCCGTTCGCTGAAAAGTATATTGTGGCATCCCGCTAACAGTAGCACCATACCAGTTGGTGATATCAATAAAGAGATTCAGTGTTGTTTTTTTATAGTTCCATTTTTTTTCGATACGAATATCGCTGGCATGAAACGAAGGCAGTCGGTTGGCATTGTACTTTGCATAATCCAACACCCCTGTACCAAGACTCAGGTAATTCAATTGTGAAGCTGCCAGATCAAAAGGCGTTAACGGAGCCGACCCCTGGTAACGGAATTTCAAACCAAGCTCCCAGTTGCGTGGTAATTTATACCCCATGGTTATGCTGAGGAGCTGACCATTATCCCAACCCGCCGGTAAATAATTTCCCGTGCTATTGGTAAATTCAGATTTGTACAAGGTATAACTCAGTAAGCCGAAAAACCGTTTGGTTAATTTTTTTTGCATAAAAATTTCCATTCCATAAGCCCTCCCTTTTCCATTTTGAACAACGGCTTCATTACCAATACTGCCAAACTCTGTTCCTTTATTGGCCAGGCTGATGCCTTCGGTAACACTCACCGGATAGCTGCTGTATGCTTTATAAAAACCTTCTACCGTTAAACGGAAGCTGCCGGACGGCAGGTATTCAATACCCCCTGTATAATGTGTGCTTTGAATATAGTTGCCCGAATTTTTTATGCCTGAACGTATAAAAGCCAGTTGTGTGTAAGAAGGAAGTTTATAATAAGAACCTAAACTGGCATTGATGTTCCATTTGGGTGCCAGCGCATAACTCACAGATACCCGTGGCGACAATTGCTGCAATGGATTTGATTCACTGTTCGATAGTGTATTCGCATCCATCCTGATACCTGCGCTGAAAGCAACACGGTCTTTCAGTATTTTTTTACCTGCCTGCAAAAAAGCGCCGTACCGCAAAAAGTCAATATTGCTGTTGGCATTGATGCGCACTTCGGGTTGTATAATATTACCATTCTGATCGCGCAGTTCTTTTCTATAGAGATTTTCAAAACGGTTCATGAAATCAACATACTGCAATACAGCCCCATAACTTATTTTCCATCCGCCAGTATTGCTGGTTACATCAAAACGCAATTTGTTTTCTGTTTCGCGGCTGTCGGTAAATAATGTTTGTGTGGCAGGCGTTGGATTTTCATTGTCTTCAAATTTTTCCACCGAATTATTCAGTGTATTCCTGCTCAGGGCCAGGTTCCAGAATCCTTTTGCAGTCAGCTTCTTTATACTGGCACCAATGGTATAGTTCCATTGGTTGATACTTGGGTTACTATTGATGACATATAATTTTTCGGGTGTTGCTTTTTTGGGTGCAGCAAACCGAAATTCATCAATGGCACCCAGTCCTAAGAAACTCAGTGTGGTGGTTGGATTAATTTTTGTGGTGGTTTTAAACTGCAGGTCCCAGTAATTGGGTCTGATGGGCAGGTCAATAGCCTGGAACAATAGCTGCAGGTAACTTCTTCTTACGGATGCCAGATAAGTGGTTTTATTACTCAGCGGACCATCTGCTGTTAAGGCAAGCTCCGTTGCGCTTAATATTACATTACCCTGTGTACGTTTATCATTTCCTGTTTTCTGTTTGAATTGTAATACACTGCTCAGTGCATTATCGTAGCGCGCATCAAATGCACTGGAGCTGAGTTTTACCTCTTCAATAAAATTAGCATTGAGAATACCTTGTGGGCCACCGCCACTGCCCTGTGTACCGAAGTGATTGATCAGTGGTATTTCTATTCCATCGAGATAATACACGTTTTCATTGGGTGCACCGCCGCGGATGATGATATCATTTCTGAAACCACCGCCACCCACACCACCACCTACGCCTGGCAGCGATTGTATTACTTTGCTTACATCAAAATTACCACCGGGATTTCTTTTGATTTCTTCAATGGTCATTCGCTGCACACTCAATGGTGTTTCAATACTGGCAGCACGGGCGGTATTTCTTCTGCCTGTTACCGTTACATCAGATAAAACTGCACTCAGGGGTTCCATTTCAACAGATACCACATTAATATTACCATTGGTGACGAGCAGGTTGTTGAGCAGCACTGTTTTATAACCCAGGCTACTGATGCTAATATTATAGGTTCCCGGTAAAATTTCATTGAAACGAAATACGCCTGCCGAGTCTGATAAAACCGTTTGTGCCGATGGGTTTAACAAAACAGTTGCGTCTGTAACAGGTCTTTGCGAGTTTTTGTCGAGAATAGTACCTGTGAGCGACCCTTGTTTACTGGTTTGCGCATTAGCCAGCATAAGCAGCGAACAAGAAAAAAGAAAGGTTTGTATCAGTCTGTTGAACATATTGCCTGTTTTTCTGTGGTAATAAACAACAAAACAAGCTTCTTGTTCGCTACATCAGTGTAAAACAATATTCTGTTCCATATCTTCCAAAGCTACCCCTTTTGTTTCGGGCATCATTTTCCAGACAAACAAGAGTTGCAGCACCATCATAAACGCAAAAAAGCCAAAAATATAAGTACCGGCTACGTTGGTTGCAAAGAAAGGAAAGACCTGTGCCACCAGCGCTGCAAAAACCCAGTGTGTTAAACAACCAAAAGATGTTCCGCTAGCCCTTACCGCATTGGGAAACAGTTCCGATAAGAACACCCAGATCACAGCACCCTGACCCACAGCATGTGCAGCAATAAACAGGAACACATAATAAACAATCATAGAACTGTTGCCGCTGTTGAATGCGAATGCAATCAGGGAGAGCGAAACAATATACCCGACAGATCCCAGGTACATCAATGCTTTTCTACCAAACCGGTCAATCAGGTACCAGCCGGTGAGGGTGAAAATAAAATTCACCGCACCGATTCCAACACTCGACAGCAAAGCACCGTTTCTTTCGATACCTGCCATTTCAAATACTTTTGGTGCGAAATAGATAATGGCGTTGATACCAGATAGCTGGTTAAAAAATGCAATCAGGAAAGCAAGCATCAAGGGTCTTGCAAATTTTTTAGAGAATAGTTTTTCTTTTACACCAGTTACAGATTTTCGAATGGTATCAATCATTTCATCCGTGGCTTCGCCCGTGAGTGATAAAACCTTTTTCGCTGCCACCGCATCATTTTTATACAATACCAACCAACGTGGCGATTCGGGTGTAAACAACATTAACACAGAAAACAACAAAGAGGGTATGGCCACCACACCCAGCATCCACCGCCAGTCTTCTGCGCCACCTGTGCCCTGTAAGAGATAATTGGAAAAATAAGCCAGCAATATACCTGCTACCACATTCAACTGAAATGAAATAACCATTCGTCCCCTGTATTTGGGTGGTGCTATCTCTGAAATATAAACAGGTGCCACTACCGATGATGCGCCAATACTCAACCCACTCACAAAACGAAAGAACATAAAACTATATACATCTGCAGCGAGCGCTGCACCGATAGAGGTAATCAGAAAGAGAATGCCAATCCAGAATAAGGTTTTCTTTCTGCCGATTTTATTGGCGGGAATATTGCCCATTGCTGCACCCACTACAGTTCCATACAATGCCATCGCAATGGCCGTTCCATGCATCCAGTCGCTGAGGTTCCATAAACTTTGAATGGCTTGTTCTGCTCCGGAAATAACAGCTACATCCAATCCAAATAAAAGTCCACCCAAACCTACGGTGATGGACCATAAGGCAAGTTTCTTATTCATGGCAGTATTGTTGGGTATTTAAATATAAGTCGGAAAGTCCGGAAGTCCGAAAGTCCGAAGAGGTTTGATTTACTAAGCCACCCTCCGTGTAACTCTGTGTCCTACTCTGTGAAACTCCGTGGTTAACCACAGAGGTAAAGGAGTAAGGCACAGAGTTACACAGAGGGATTAAAACAGAATTCATCATCTTTCGGACTTCCGGACTCCGCACCAACAAAAAGACCCGCTTCATAAAAAGCGGGTCTGGATTGTATTCAGGGGGGTTCAAGGGCAAATAGATAATAATCCCCCCGGACTTTCTTTATCGCACCCTGACTTCCCGAATCTCTTTTTTCATCCGGCGTTGATTACGGTGAAAATAGAAGTATCGGATTGGCTGATAAAATTCGTTCGATAAAGCCATCTTTTCAGTAGATAACGAATACTGAAAAGTAGATGACGTCATTTTATTTTGCCGGTGTGATGATGATATTTCTGTATTCAACCGGTCCATGATCGCCCTGTAATAAGATGGGGCCCGGTTCTCCTTCTTTGCTGTCGATGGCGCCTCCGGTGATACCTGGTATTATCTGATCTACAATAATGGCTTTACCATTTGCCACAACGGTTACTCTTCTGCCGATCAGCGTAATATCAAAACTCTGCCATTCGCCTGCTGGTTTAGCAGCCATTTCGTTGGGGGTAAGAAATCCATAGATGCCACCGAAATAAGTAGAAGATGGTTCTTTTCCTGCATTGTCTTCTACCTGTACTTCATAGCGGCCACGCAGGTACACACCACTATTGCTTCCGGCAGGATAGCGGAATTCTACATGCAGTTTAAAATCGGTAAACTTCTCTGCTGTCATCAGGTTGCTGCCCGATTTAGGACTGGTGAGAATACCATTGATATTTTGCCACTGGTTATTTTTTCCCTGTGCCACCCAGCCATCGAGGTTGGTTTTGTTCAGCAGGTGAATGGGTTTGCCCCAGCCTACCGGTGTCGTTCTTTTTAACAGTGGCGCGCGCTCACCGGTAAACGTATAGGTTCTGCCATTGCTGGCATAAATGGTTCCTTTTAACTGATCGTTTTCGAGCGTGGCTTCAAATACCATTTCTTTATCGGTACGTTCCCACTGTGCGGGTATAGAGAAATGAATTTTTCCTTCCTTCACTTTTACCTGTGCAATAGGTCGGGCACTGCCGCCATCGGCTACAAATTGTCCAACCAGTGTTTGTATACCCGATAGCTTAACTTCAAGCCATGATGGCGCTATACGGTCGCCCATGTTTACGGTAAGATCCCAGCGGCCAATAATATCCTGATCTGCTGCCGCTGTTTTTTTGTTGGTGAATGCTGTTATGGTAACCAGTACTGCAGCAAGAAATACGAACAATAATGATCGGGTGATGCTTTGTTTCATATGTGCAAGTTTGAATAATGAAGATAAAGAAAGAACAGAAGAACAGAGGAATAAGAAATAAGGAATGTCCAAAGTAGTTATTCTCTTGTCTTCACTTTCTCATTCCTTATTTCTCTGTTACAATCCCTTCCTGGCCAATATCATTAAGCCGTTACCGGAGCGAACGGGTATAACATAATCTAACAGCATACAGATTAGAATGAGCGGGTAGAAGACCAGCAGTGATAGGGATAATACCATTTTCAAGGGGAGGGTATAAGCATTAAAAAGAATAAGGTGACTATTAAGCAGTTCATTACTTAGTTTCCCAAAGAATCCATAGGTGTTTTTTGTTTCAACGACTGTAAAATTACACTCCTCTAAAAGACTTTTCACGCCTGAACTGGTATACACCCGTTGGTTTTGCTGAATGGTTTCATAGTTATCATATCGCTGTACTATTTTTTTGTAAAAGGGGAGTATGATGCTGTTATTCACCGGCACATAGAGTAAGAGTTCGGCTCCGGTTTTCATAGCATGGTATAAACAGCTTAATGCCTGCCGGTCGTTTTTACTATAGGGTAATACTGAAATACATAAAACAATATCATACACATCTTTTTCCTGGAGTTGTTCCATTTCCATCTCTTCAAAAGAAACATGTGTAAAGCCCCGGTCTTCTATATACCTGTTACAAAAACCAATATTGGCTTTCTCGCGGTCGATGCCTTTGAAATGAGATCTGCGGTATTTGTTTGCATAAGGAAAAAGGAACTGCCCCTCACCCGATCCCGCATCCAGTAAATAAAAGGGTGTGTGGGTTGAAGAGAGCAGCTTGTTGAGTCTTGCTGTAATATGCCATTTTCTGAGTTGCAGCAGGTAATTAAGCGTATAAACAAAATGTATCCACCGGGGGTGCTTCAATAACCACAACGGGTACTGGTGTGTAAAAAATTGTTGGTGCTTTTGCTTTTCCAAACCCCCGGTTTTGAGGCCCAAGATAAAGAGAAGAACAGAGAAATAAGAAATATGAAATAAGGAATGAGAAAGTGTTTGCTTGTACTTTCTCTGTTTCTTATTTCATATTTCTTATTCCTTATTTCCCCTTCTTCCGTTACAACTGCCCTACCCAACGTCTGAACTCCGATGCATTTTCCTGGCTTACCTGTATGGGTTGAAAAATATCGAGCTGCATATTGATCTGAATGCGGCCGTTACCGATGGGTTTAAAAGACTGTATAAAATGTATGTTGATGATGACCTGTCTGTTGGCACGAAAAAATAATTGCGGGGGTAGTTCTTCCATCAACTGGTTGAGGTTGGTTCCTTCTACTACATATTTCTTTCCTGTGTTGGTGATGCAGAATACAATTTTATTGACTGTATAAAACATCATTACCTGTAAAGCAGGTAACACAAAGTATTCTGTTCCCAAACGAACAATGACACGTGTTCTTTTGGGTTCTGGTTGTGTGGCCGACATCTGTGCATAAGGCATGGCATAAGCACTAAACATATCTCTTTCTACTGACCCGTACATTTCGCCGGGTACAACCGATAAATAAGCTCCTTTCATCTTGTCCGAATTTTACAGTTTTGTATAAAAGCATTCCTCTTTGTTCTTTATAACAGTAGCCGCCATTGTCTATACAAACAAACGGAAAGCTGTTGTTGAACAGAACTGGTGCAGTTTAGGTAGCTGAGCTGAAACGGATTTGTTTACAACAAAAAGGATCCGTTACAAAAGCTGTATGATTAAGCAGTATAAGCAAGTTCAATATCTGGTCCTTTTCACCATTCGATAAACACAGCATCACATCCTTCATCTTCCTTACATCACTGCATTGATTTTGTATCCTGCATCCAATTCTTTACTCACAGTTATCGAAATCTCTCTGTTGTTCTCTCCTATAAAATTCCTACTATTTTCATAGAGAATGGTTCCGTTTGTTTAGGTATTATGCCGTTTATAAATTGTACCATTTTTACATATATGACAATGCGGTTACAAACAAGGTATTGATTGACAAAAAAGCTGCAAGCCACAAGCTTCAAGCTACAAGGAGAATGATTTCTTGTAGCTTGAAGCTTGTGGCTTGCAGCTTAAAATTTTGTGTATCTATTCCACCAACCCGTTATTTAATAACCCGGGTTCTGTTTAAAGTTGGTATTGAAATTTGTTTCCGCACTTGGATAAGGCAATTGAAAACGGTGATCGGTATTTGCCATATTCAGGAACAGGTAAGTTGTTCCTGTTCCATCGGCACGATCGCCCCTTGTACCATCGCGGTTGATGGGCAGGTTCAATCTTTTCAGATCAAAGAAACGATCTCCTTCAAATGCCAGCTCCAGTCTGCGTTGTCTCAATATTTCTGTCAGCACCTGGTCATTGGTTAATCCAACCAGTGGTTGATAATCTGTATAACGCTGTGAACGCAACAGGTTAAGGTCGGCCAATGCTGCAGTGGCATTACCACTGCGTAAATAGGCTTCGGCCCTGTTCAGTAATACTTCTGCTGTGCGTAATAATTTAATATCGAGCACACCCAGTATACCGCCGGTACGTCCGGCATATTTGATCACATGATTTTGTTGTACGCCATTGTACGGGCTGGTAGTAATATAAGCTGCAGACCTTACATCGGTAGGTGTAAATGCCTGACGCAGGTTGTATTCTACTACATATTCTGAACGAATATTGCCTGAAGTAATCTGGTAATAGTTTACACCCGGTGTATTGATATTATCCAACGTAGTGTTTAATACTTTGAATAAAACACCATTGGTTGTTTCATCTCTCCATACCCTGGCCACATCTGCGAGCGCAGGTAAAACAGGTGTGGTACCCAGTGCAGCATTTGCCGATGTAATGGTTTTTGCATAATCACCCATGTAGAGATACAGACGTGAAAGCAAACCCTGAACAGCGGCCCTGCTTATTCTGCCCGCTCCGTTGTTTACAGCGATCATCGGTTCTGCGGCAACCAGGTCAGCAGCAATTTTATCATAGAACTGTCTTACCGGCTCTTTGCTGGGCATAATATCAGACGCAGTACTGGTTACATATGGTGCTACCGAATCGGTATTGGCGGCATTCACATAAGTTTTAGCATGGTAACGTGCAATATCAAAATACTGCCAGGCTCTTACGGCCAATGCTTCTGCTTTTGCATTGTCTTTAAACGCACCTGCAGGAAACTTATCGATGTTTTCCAGAATGGCATTTGCTCTTCTGATTACACCATACGCGTTGGTAAGAAATGTAATCGTTGTATTACCATTATAACGCCATTCGCTGAAATTGGTAAGGGTCTGTCGGCCCGATGTACTCAACACCAGGTTATCGGCCAATGCATCGGCCATGATATTCCAGGTAGAGTTGGCGTAAACACCTCTTAATCCGGCATACATACCATTTACCGCCAGTGTTACATCGGCCTGTGTAGTAAATGCTTTTCCGGTTTCAATCTGGTCGAATGGACCCAGATCGAGTTCGCTTTTTTTACAACCTGCCAGTGTGGCTATGGTTGCTATCGTGAATATGAATTTTTTCATGCTTCTTTTTTTTGAATTAGAACTTGATATCCAAACCAACAGTAATGGTTCTCGCAGGCGGATAACCATATAGACTTAACTGACCTGGCTGTGAGAATGTAGCAGCACCTGATTCACGGTTAGGAAAACCCACTTCAGGTGTTCCCCTGAATTTGGTACCAGTCCATAAATTGGTTCCCTGTACAAAAAAGCGGAAACTGTTGATGCGCAGTTTGCTGGTGATAGATGATGGTAGTGTATAACCAATCACCACATCACGCAGTGTGATATAATCACCTTTCTCTAAAAACTTATCACTTACAAGGTTTACTTTTTGTGATGCATCCGTAATAGATGGATTGGCCACCACATCACCAGGTTTGGTCCAGTAGTTCAGGGCATCTGTAAACTGGTTAATAGCGAGGCTCGATGCATTACCACCATCACCTACTGCATTTCTGTACATCTGGTTATAGATATAGTTTCCACCATTGTAATAGAACTGTAAACTCAGGTCAAGGTTTTTATAACGCAGGTTTGAATTCACACTACCGAAGAATTTAGCCAGCGGCGATTTTCCTTCCAGCAATACCTGATCGTTGAGTGAATAGGTTTCTGTGATGGAACCATCTGCACGATAATAACGGTTTCTTCCGTTGGCCGGATTAATGCCTGCCCATCTCACCAGGAAATAGGTATTCAATTCCTGACCCACCGTTAACCTTGTATTGGTAGTTGAGGGAAGATCTGGTGATACGAGTTGTGTTACTTTATTATCGTTCTGAGAATAGTTGAATGAAATATTCCAGTTGAGGTCTTTCTTACGGATTACATCACCACTTAAACTAATCTCAAATCCTTTGTTCACTACGGAACCTACATTACTTAATACGCTGGTGAATCCTGTAGCCTGGCTCACGTTTTTAGGGAAGAGCAGGTCTTTTGTTGTTCTGTGGTAATAATCAAATGTACCGGTGATGCGGTTGCTGAATAAACCAAACTCCAGTCCGATATCGTAGTTAAAGTTTTTCTCCCAGGTAAGATCTGGATTGGCCAGCTGGCTGGGTACTGCAGCGGGTAACTGGTTATAACTTGAGCTCAGTGCGTAAGTACCCAACGATCCATAAAACTGGTTGGGAACATTTCCTGAAGTTCCTACAGAACTTCTCAAACGCAGATCGCTGATATAAGAGAGCTTATCCATAAACGCTTCCTTCTTGATATTCCACCATGCACTGGCAGCCCAGAAATTAGAGAAGCGGTTATTGGTACCAAATCTTGAAGAACCATCTGTTCTGGCACTCAGTTTTACACCATAGGTTTTTTTCCAGTCGTATCCTGCCGAAGCAAAATAAGAGATGATGGAAAACTGTGAACGTGAAGTGGTAGCTGTTTGTACCTGTGCCGCATTTTCAATCGTGGTTACAGTTGATGTTGGCATACTGTTACCTGCGAGCAAATAAGAATAGAAATTACGTTTGGTAAATTCCTGACCGGCCAGTACATCAATATTATGTTCACCATTGATACTTTTATTCCAGTTGGCGGTATTGGTAGCTACATACTGGAAATCCTGGTTACCACCATCCGACTTCTGGCTATAACCCAGAATAGCGGCCAGGTTAGAACCTGGTTGCAGGTAGCTTTCTGTTTTGGCCGTATTGTAGTTCATCGCCAACTGTGTTTTTAATGTCAGCGTTTTAATTGGTTTCGCCTCTGCATACAATGTGGCGAATGTGGCGATACGATCGAGGAAGAAAGTGTTTTTCTCCTGTCCCTCAAGTGCCGAGAAGCCCTGGAATGTTAGATTATACGTACCATTTGGCATGTACAGTGGTTCATATGGATTGGTCGTGAAATAGGCTCTCCATGGACTCTGCACATTATTCAGTTCCCTGTTCTGGTATTCGTTCGAATGGGTTACACCCAGGTTGACACCTGTTTTCAGCCAGTCGTATGCCTGGTATTCAATATTGAAACGGCCACCGGTACGATCGCGTTGCGACATGTACATCAATCCTTTCTCATTGAATTTATTCAGCGAGAGATAATAACGGATCTTATCGGAAGAACCTGTTAATGCTACTTCGTGCTGATCGGTATAGGCATCCTGTAAATAATACTTACCCCAGTCGCCCGCACCTCTTGATTCCATCAGGTTCCAGAGGTCTTCGCGTTGTTGTGCAGTAATATTAAACAGTGTAGAACCAGCAGGCAAAGCACCCGACGTAATCCTGTTCCTGATCATTGAATCTGCAATGGCATTTACCACACCCGCATCAAATTCATATTTCAGTTTTTGTCTGGCATTCATCAACGTTACATTGTTCAATGGCTGCAATCCTACAAAACCATGCTGGTAAGAATAACGCAATTCTGGTTTTCCGGATTTACCTCTTTTGGTGGTAACCACAATAACACCATTACCTGCACGCGCGCCATATATAGCAGCCGCAGATGCATCTTTTAAGACAGATACATTTTCAATATCGTTTGGATTGATCAATCCAAATGCAGTAGCAGTCACTGCAATTCCATCTACCATAATCAATGGCTCAGATGATGCGTTGATTGAACCGGTACCACGTACACGCAGATAGCCGCTTTGTCCGGGCTGACCACTCTGTCCTATCACCTGCAGACCTGCAGATTTACCCTGTAATAATTGGGTGAAGTTAGAAATAGGTTTCTGTGCAATCTCTTTGTTATCGATAACAGATATACTTCCGTTGAGGTCGCGTTTCTTGATACTCTGGTATCCTACCACCACCACTTCATCCAGACTTTTATCGGCCGGATCAATCTGTACGGTATAATTCGTGTTGGCAGTGAGGTTCAATTCACGGTCGGTATAACCAACGGCCGAAATAACCAGTGTTTTAGCCGTTGCAGAAACCGTGAGAGAGAATTGTCCGTCTGCATTAGCGGAAGTACCCACATTGGTGCCTTTTACAAGCACACTTGCATTCGGGACTTTATTATTATCCCGGTCGACCACCCTTCCGGTGATGGTCCTGTTTTGAGCGAGAGCTGCCAGTCCTATTAAAAAGGAGCAGCAGAGAAGTACAAATTTTCGCATGATATTTCGAGTTTATTGTTGTGCGTAGACAATAAAACTTCCGCGAATAGCGCATGCGAGACGATGTTAAAAACCCAAGTTCAATTTTTAACAACTGAAGGGGGGAAATGGAGGATTGAGGGGGAGGGGAATCGTTAATGGTCAATGGTGAATAGTGAATGACAGGGTTTGTACATCATGCCGTCTAGTATTGTAATTTAAAAGTTGTAAGAAAACGCTCCGCAGCGTATCTGCCCTTTATTCATGATTACCGATTGACGATTGACCATTCACCATTCACGCCTCAGTTATCATTAATTTCCTTTCAGTATTTTAGATTTTTGAAAGGATTGATGCTGTCATAATATTGTGGCGGACATTTCTCTCATACATCAGTTCTAATAAAACGCGAGCGGGTATTCTTACCTGCTTTTTTTTGCGAAAGGGGGGGGCGGAATCGTGAATGGTCAATGGTGAATGGTGAATTGGTAATGATAAAGTTTGTACATATGCTATGTAACACTGTAATTATAACAGTTTAAGAAAAGCCTCGTTTTATACAGCGTAACCGCCCTTTATTCACCATTGACGATTCACCATTGCCCATTCACCATTACCCATTCACCCGCTTCCCCTCACTTCCTCACCACCGGCAACTTAATTACAGAAGGATATTGCGCCGAGTGATGAATTTTATTTTCTACTTTAATGCCTGTTGATTCATCGTAATTTTTTCCGCCGGTATTCATGTTTCTGTCGAAGCGGGGGAAATTACTGCTGCTTACTTCTATGCGGATGCGATGACCTGCTGCAAAAAAATTACTTGTTACCATGGGCGTGAGGTCTACTTTATATACTTTACCTTTTTCCATGAACACCTCCTTATCATAGCCTTCTCTGTAACGCAAACGCTGGATGGTTTCATCGAGATTGTATGCTTTGCCATCAGGATGCACATCTATCAACTTAATCGTGATATCTGTATCCGGACCTGTTGATGATACAAATAAGGTAGATTCAATAAAACCGGTTACTTCTATCCCTTCTTTCAGTTCATCAGAAGTATATACGAGGATATCATCACGCAGTTCCATTTTAGACTGGTCGAATGAACCACCCACCACCGCATTACCTGTACAACACACATTACCACCATAAGATGGAACAGGGTTCATGGGATCGTACATAAATGCATCGGGCTTATCTTCCTTTGGAGCAGCGCTGCTCAATTGTCCATCTCCATTTCTGGTATTGGCTTTTCCTCCGCTGGTTAAATAGAAAGACTGCATTGCTGCATTAGCCGGTGGAAATGTTTCAGACTGCTGCCATTTGTTGCTGCCCATGGTATAATAGCGAACCCTTGGTTGTTTTTCTTTAAAATCGTTTTTCTCTCCTTTCAAGAGCATATCAAACCAGCCCCAGGTAAGTTCATCGTAGTTTAATCTTGCATCGCCCACACTTCTTTCACCCACAACCGTATTTTCAGTTGCACGTTTATATGAGCAGTGTAATACCGGTGCAATCACGAGGTATTGGTTGTCGGCCGTGGCCTTGTCTTTGGCTGCTTTGCGTGCATGGTTAAACAATGCAATATTGGGAGCAGAGGATACATCGTACCAGGATACAAACCAGTAGGCCGGTACATTCAGCGGCATATTATCATGATACAAACCTCCTTTGAACCATTTGGGATCATTGGGTTTACGGCGTATCATATCTTCATATACCCCTTCCGATCCCTTTACATTTTTAATGATATCCTGCACGGGCAGGTGACGCAGTCCTACCGACCAGTCTACACGGGGCATTTCGGTCGACATATCATAAAAGCGTTGCAAACGCTGCAGGTCTTTCTGTTGTATATTTTTAGGGAAGGTTGGTTTGAATTTATCGTTTTGTGTACCATAGAGCCAGGCGGTAAATAACATTTGCTGTGCGCCACCACGATACCAGTTACCCTGCTCCATGAATTTACCTACGCGGCCCACGCCTGCGCCAAAACCCTGTGCCACCATGGCCGCCAGGGCCGGATGGTTTTGTGAAGCTACAGCCATCTGCCACTCCGCAGTAGAGGAACAACCGATCACACCAATTTTTCCATTGCTCCAGGGTTGTTTGCTCATCCAGGTAAAAGCATCGTAACCATCGGTAATGGGTGGTCCGAGAATATCCCATTCACCTTCTGAGAAATAGCGACCTCTTTCATTCTGTACCACATAGGCATAACCACGCGAAACCGCATTGTAGGCTTCTTCCATGGTGCGGGTAGTCATTTTACCATCTACCCAGGTATTAAACTGGTATGGTGTTTTCGAAAAAACGATGGGCACTTTCTGGTTGCCTTTGGGGCGGTAGATATCGGTGGCCAGTCTGATACCATCGCGCATGGGCATCATTACTTTCTGATCTATGATGGCAATCTCCTGCAGTTTGAGGTAGATGGCTGCGGTGTCTTGTGCGTAGGAAGTAATGATGAGCAAAGAGCTGATCATTACTATGATTATTTTTCTCATATGCATTTTAGAAAGATAAACAGTTTCTCTAAAAATGTTGCATCGAAACAAGAATAAAGGTAAAAAATCTAATGTGAAGGACCAGCAATGAAAAAGTTCACTTTAGGGGTCTGGACTCCCAGATAACATGAGCAGACTTAAGGATATCATCAATACAAGAGGGGTTGTTTATTTGAGTAACCAGAATCATTTCATATACTCATATATGAGTATTTATTGCGCGGTTCAGTTAATTGATTGATGTTGAATGTATATTGCCTTTTGCCTTACAAGCAACTGCTATAAATACAGTCTTCTAAAGCAACACTTTTTTACTCCTATTTCAATACTATGAAGCCATCCAACCTGTGTTTTGCCTTTTCCTGTTTTTTCTTTTTTACACTCTTACAAAATAAAGCCCTGTCACAGGTAGTAAGAGAGCCCGTGCCCGTGAATGAAAGGGATATCTGTTTTTTTTATACAGAAGCCTCCCTGCCTGGTGAAGGCAATTATAAGGTGGTTATTTTTAGCAGCTATCTCTACCGCGCGCCTATGCGGTTTGGTTATAGTTCACCCTCAGGCATTTTAGGGAGTTCTCAATTCAGAACAGCACTTAGTAATGCTTTTTATAAAAAATGTGAAAAAATCATGTCAGATGAAACGACTGGTTATGCATACAGCAGTATTCATCTAGACTACCCCAAAGAACAATGGGGTTATTTCGACAATACCAGCGCCAGAGGACCTTATGATTTATACAATGTTATTTCCAGTACCACCAGCTACATGGAACAGGTGCGCGAAAAAGTAATGGCTGATTTCAGGAGAAGAGGATATACCATTTTACAAACCAATTTTTCAACCTATTTCGATGAGTCGTTAAAAAAGGCAGAAGTAGAACAGGTTTCTAAACTATCCTCCCTTATTATTCCCGATTATACAACAGGCATGTTAAATGATTATGCTAAACGATTCAGGAATAATAGTTCTTCGGGGGGCAGCCTGGGCCTCACCGTTACTTCGAAGGATGAAAAAAAGGATGAGTCTTCCTCCAATTCAGGTACAGCCAAAAAAGCAGAAGACCCCGATAAGTGGAAACGACAGGTTGAAATTGATCGTGTGCGGTCTATGGACCTGGAAGCTGAAGGAGACCGGCTGGAGAAATTGGGTTCCGCATTTGCACAGAGTGCTTATGCCAAATACAAAGAGGCTTATACATTATATCCTTCTGAAAGGGTTAAACAAAAAATGGATGGTATTGCCGCCTATTTTGTGTTGGCGCAGGGCATTAATAAATTAGGAGAAGGTATTGGCAATGCCATTGAAACAATTGACCCGAAAAAGAAGACAAGACATCTTTTAGTAGAGTTTCGTTATGCAGGACTGGCTGCTTCCTATAAAGATATCCTCAACCAAAATAACCAAAGTCCGAGCCTCACTACAGTAGGCATTCTCGGTCACCGCACGATGATAAGTTTTGGTGTGCGGTTTGGCTATATGGTTTCTCCCACTGTTGAGTACAGGGTTAAAAATTTACGTACCGGAAATATCATTGCTCCAACCATGCGTGTTCAGCAAAGCGGGGGCACCGTGGGTATGTCGGGTGGATTAAATATTCCATTACGCAACCTGGTGATTTCGGGTTTATATAGTTATGATATTGGTTTTACGCTCAGCGAAAAAATACTTTCGTCTAATTTCGATTACGACAGCGACGCTTCTTTTAAATATGCATCATCAGGTCCGGCAATGAGTACCTATTCTCTCGGATTGAATTATGTACTGCCCAAAGCGGGTATTGGGTTGGGGCTATATTATAATACCAGCAGCTATAGTGGCGATGATGGTGGTGGACTAATTACTTATAAACCCAATACCAGCGATTCGCATGGCTTAAATGGTACAACACAGGAGAAATATAAATTTTCCAATCTTAGCTTTAGTTTTTTTATCTATCCCCGCGGAAGTAAAAAGAAATAATTAATTGCATTTATTTTATTGCAAGGTCCATCTTACTCGGGTGGCTCTGCAATAGAATAGTGCATTACATACAATGAACAGGCTCTCATGTATGTTGATGCAGGTGTTTTACTAAAAACCTGTTTTGATAAAATTGTCCATGAGTGTTTTACCATCCTTATCTGCCACATTCAGGAAGCCAATAATTGTAACTCCCTTTTTTTTGAGGCGGTGTTTTTCTAAGATCCTCATGGCTGAAGATTGGTCTGCCGCGTCCACTACGGCAATATGGGTGCAGGTATAATTTCCGCTGGTTACTTTCCATTCATATATAATACCCACCTGTTTATCTGAAACCTTATAAACGCCTATGTCTTTGGATTTGTTTTCTGTAAAAGCCCTACTCGCGTGAGCTGACGCTTCCTTTGCTGTGGCAAAACTGGCAGGTGACATCATTCCGTCTCTGCAACCAACCCCTTTATTTTTTTCTGTATACTTTACCACCACTACATGATGTTGTTGTCCATAACTGATTACAACGGCCAGTAATATTGTTAAAAAAATGGTTGCTTTTTTCATCTGTTACTAAATATATCCTGTTAAGGTCTGAAGGTACGGATTGCTTTTTTGAGCTGCAAGGTTTAGTTTCAGAACGGATATGCATTTTCTGAATTGAGCATCAGCATTCACCAGGTTTTAGGAGAGCCTTTATCGAAGTAAAATGTTTCGTGGCGAGTGAACTTTTGGAAAGTTCCGAAACTTTCCAAAAGTTAGTGCCGCCTGTTCTTGTAAATCTCCTTACCACAAACAAAAAGTCCATCATCTCTGTCAGGGTCTTCCTGTGTTGGCCGTCTGTTGGAAGACCATCACAAAACGCTTATCTCCCTGATTAAATTTCGATTTACGCTTATAGGCATATCTTTGTTTACTTACAGCACCGGCTGTACTGTTGCCGCTTCTGAAAGAACACTAAGTAAGAAAAGGAAGAAGTACACTGCAGCTATTAGTAAATAATTCACTAACCTTAAATTTAAATCTATGTCAAAAAAGACAGCTCACCCTAAAAAGAATAAGCCTACTAAAAAGAAAAGCTCTGCCCAGAAGAAAGCTGATCCAAAGAAAAAAGCACGATAAGGTTAAAGATGCCGAGTGCCCGGTTCACAGAGCCGGGCTTTTTTTATGTTGTTTTTTAAATGTTTGTTTAGGGTTATCGCACCAAATAGAAAAACCCACGACCAGCGTGGGTTTTATCTTTTCGAAGTGGTGTGGGCCGGGATCGAACCGGCGACACAAGGATTTTCAGTCCTTTGCTCTACCGACTGAGCTACCGCACCATCGGTGAAAGAGAAGAATCAAGATACCAGGTTTTGCTTGTGGCTTGTAGCCTGCAGCTTGAAGCTTTTCTCCCTGTTTCGGGGCAGCAAAAATAGGGGGTTTTCACATATAATCCACATTATCGCCCGTTTTTTTGCCTATTTTATTGAGGGTCAATAACAATTCGGTAACAGGTACATAATAATTCCATCATCTACAGTGTACAGTTTTGCAGCAAAACCGAATCTATGATCAGAATAACCAGCATGGCACTCTGCCTACTTGTTTTTGTTGCCTGCAAAAAAGATGAAACAGCACCCGCTGAATTAATCGTGAATGAAGACCCTGCTTCCTATGCAGAAATAGCCTCCCTCAACCTCGGCGGTGCAGGTGCAGCAGAAATTACCACTTATGACCCCGCCACCAAAAGGCTTTTTGCCGTTAATAATGGTACCACCAATAAAATTGATGTGATCAATATGGCTGACCCGGCCAATATCACCGTCATTCACAGTATCAGCATGGCGCCTTATGGTGGTTATGTTAACAGTGTAGATGTGAGCAATGGTAAACTGGCGGCCGCCATCGAATCGGTCAACAAACAGGAAAATGGTAAAGTGGTGGTTTTTAATACCAGCACTTATGCCGAAGAAAAAACAATAACCGTAGGTGCCCTGCCCGATATGGTTGTGTTTAGCCCCGATGGAAAATTTATACTCACCGCCAATGAAGGCGAACCCAATGCCGCTTACAGCGCCGACCCCGAAGGATCCATTTCTATTATCAGCATAGCAGATAATTACGCTGTTACCACGATTAATTTTGCTGCTTTTGCCAGCCAGCAGGCTGCATTAACAGCAAAAGGTTTTCGCATCAGCGGACTGAATAAAAACTTTCTGAATGATATAGAACCTGAATACATCACCGTTTCTTCCGATTCTAAAACAGCCTGGGTTACCTTACAGGAAGCCAATGCCATTGCAACCATTAGCCTAGTTTCAAAAACCATTACCGGTATTATGCCATTGGGTTATAAAGATTTTAACCAGACAGCAACCGCTACAGATGTGTCTGACCGCGACAATGCCATTGCTTTTGCTCCCTGGAAAATCTTTGGTATTTATATGCCCGATGCCATTGCCAATCTTTCTTATAATGGCAAAACCTATTTGTTTACCGCCAATGAAGGAGATTCGAGGGAGTACACAGCCTTTACAGATTTTAAACGTCTTTCTACCGTTAACCTCGATGCAACCGCATTTCCAAATGCCACCACTTTAAAAACCGATGCACAGTTGGGTCGTCTCAATATACTTACCACCGATGGCGATACCGATAACGATGGCGATTATGATGCCATCTACAGCATGGGTGCCCGTTCTTTTAGTGTTTGGGATGCATCGAATGGTTCACTGGTTTTCGACAGCAAAAACGAACTCGATGTAAAAGCAAAAGATCTTTCTGTTTACGATGATGGAAGAAGCGATGATAAATCAGTGGAGCCCGAAGCCATTACAATCGGCAAAGTAGGCAGCAAACAAATTGCTTTTGTAGGTCTCGAAAGAGCAGATGCCATTGCTATTTATGATGTAAGCAATCCGACAGCACCTGTATTTCTGAAAATGATTAAAACAGGAGATGCCCCAGAAGGTATGCTATTCATCCCCGCCTCCAAAAGCCCCATTCAACAAAGTCTGCTGGTAGTAAGCAGCGAGAATGACGGGCTGGTTAAGATTTATAAGGCAATGAAGTTGTAGTAAAGCTGCTAGCTACTAGCTTCTAGCTGCGAGTTTAAAGACATCTCACTCGCAGCTAGAAGCTAGTAGCTAGCAGCTATATTAAAACTCACAATTCTTCGGCGTTCTTGCAAAGGCAATGACATCGCGGATATTGGTCATGCCGGTTACAAATAATACCATTCGCTCAAAGCCCAAACCAAAGCCGGCATGGGGTACGGTTCCGAAACGGCGGGTATCGAGGTACCAGCTCATTTCTTCCAATGGTATATGCATGGCCTGCATACGGGCTTCTAATTTATCGAGGCGTTCTTCTCTTTGCGAACCACCTACAATTTCACCAATACCGGGTGCCAGTATATCCATGGCAGCTACCGTTTCTTTGCCCGGTTCACATCCATCATTCAGTCGCATATAAAACGCTTTGATGGCGGCTGGATAACCCGTTACAATCACTGGTTTTTTGAAATGCTTTTCTACCAGGTAACGCTCATGTTCGCTCTGCATATCAATACCCCATTTCACTTCGTACTTGAATTTCTTTTTCTTGTAAGCGGGTGAATCGAGTAATATCTGAATAGCTTCTGTATAGGTAATACGTTCAAATTGATTGTCGACCACAAATTTCAGTTTCTCCAGCAGGCCAAGTTCCTGGCGCTCGTTCTGTGGTTTTTGTTTTTCTTCTTCTGCCAGTCGCTGGTCGAGAAATGCCAGGTCTTCGGCATTGTGTTCCATGACATATTTAATGAGGTATTGAATGAACTCTTCGGCCAGGTTCATATTGTCTTCAATATCATGAAAAGCCATTTCGGGTTCAATCATCCAGAACTCTGCCAGGTGGCGTGTTGTATTCGAGTTCTCTGCCCGGAAGGTGGGACCAAATGTATAGATCTCACTGAATGCCATAGCACCCAATTCGCCTTCTAATTGTCCGCTCACCGTAAGATTGGTACTCTTGCCAAAAAAGTCTTCTGCAAAATCGATGCTGCCATCTTCTTTGCGTGGCGGATGATCAAAAGGCAATGTGGTTACCCTAAACATTTCACCTGCACCTTCTGCATCACTAGAGGTAATAATGGGTGTATGCAGGTACACAAAACCTTTTTCATTGAAAAATTTATGTACCGCAAATGCCAGTGCGTGTCTGATGCGGAACACAGCCCCGAATGTATTCGTGCGGAATCGGAGATGTGCTATCTCACGCAAAAACTCCAGGCTGTGTTTTTTGGGTTGAAGCGGATATTTTTCTGCGTCGCTGTCGCCCAGTATTTCTACTGTTTTGGCTTTCAGCTCTACGGTCTGGCCTTTCCCAAGCGATGGTACAACGGTTCCTGTTATTTTTAAAGACGCACCGGTAGTGATGCGTTTGAGTGTAGCATCATCTAATAAACCCAGTTCTGTTACAATTTGTAAGTTATTATTGGTACTGCCGTCATTCAATGCAATAAACTGGTTGTTACGAAAAGTGCGTACCCAACCCATCACGATAATGTCTTGCCCGGTCTGCCCGCTACTCAGCAGGTCTTTGATCCTTGTTCTGTTGTTAAACATTGCTTGCTGTTGCTTGATTTGAGGGCAAAGATAGGGGAGATGGGAGAAGCTGCAAGCTGCAAGCCACAAGCTACAAGCCAGAGGCAGAATTGTACTTGTAGCTTGTGGCTTGCAGCTTGCAGCCTGCCTATACATTTCTTCCTTTTTCAACTTTAAATTGTATATTTTTAACCGCTTTTAACTGATCCATATCCAATACCGAATGATTCATCCATCATTGTTCCAGTCATTGATTGAACTCACTACCGAAGCCGTGTTTATTGTACAGGTACGGGCCGGCGGAAAAGAGTTTGTGATGGAATATGTTAACCCCGCCTATCTCAAAAAATTTGCTGTTACTGAAGCCTCTGTAGTAGGCAAGGAGTTTAAGGAGATGCTCCGTACCAGCATTATTGATGCCATCCGTTTACGTTTTATTGAATGTGTTGAAAAGGGCCACAGCATTAGCTTTGAGGAAGATTTTGAGGACCAGACGGCCAGTCTGAGTGAGCTTTTTCCCATTAAAGATGATAATGGCAACATTACACATGTAGTGGGTATTTCAAAAGATATTACCGAGCTGAAACATAAGCGCGACCAGATTGCGGCTTCTGAAAAAAACCTGCAGTCTATTATCAACAGTTCCGATAATGTGCTTATTTATATCAGCAAGGATTTTCGCATCAAATATGCCAATAAAAGAGCCCAGCAGCATGCGGTTAAAATGTTTGGTAAACCCTTCGAAATAGGAGACAAACTCACCAATTATTATGAGGAGGAATACAAAACCATTGGCATGGAACATGGGCGTATGCTCAAGGAAAAAAAAGCCACTATCACACACGAACATTTGGTAGAATATCCGGATGGCGAAAAATGCTGGTTCCTGCGCCGGTATTATGGTGTTTTTGATGAAAACGGAGATTTGTCGGGAGTAGTTATTGCTTCTATTAATATTACCAACCGTAAAGAGCAGGAATTGCAGATCCAGCAACATGTGGATACGCTGAAAGAGATCGCCAAAATACAATCGCACGAAATACGCCGACCAGTGGCCAATATTATCGGGTTAACCGACCTGATGGATTTTAAACTGAAAACGGTGGAGGAGAACGATCAAATATTACAGTATTTGAGAATGAGTGCGCTGGAACTCGACCAGATTATCAGTAAAATCGTTGATAAGACACAGTTTGGGGATGAAAAGAAGGCTGATTAATCCTGGTGTATAACAAAATAGACAGCGGCTTTCGACATGATTTTTTGGCCACAGATTCACAGATTATTGGATCTTAATCTGTGAATCTGTGGCCAAAATCATCGCTACCTAAAAGCATTCGAAATGAATTTTTTGTTTTGTTTTTGATTTTTTTCGCTTAACATTGCATCGGAAATCAAGCTGATTTAGTCCTTCTTTCGCTCTTGACGCATCAGTTTACCCTCTTCCAATCAATTAACAATACCCAAGTTTTTCCGATCTGAGCCTGCAATTCCCTTAGACTGGATTTTGAACGATGACAATTTGAATTTTTCCCATCAATAGAGTTTATGTACGATATTTTGCAATTAAACGACATGTTATTGCCCGAGCTGCTTGATATAGCTGAGCAGCTAAAGATTTCAGGCGCCAAAAAGCTTGATAAGCAGGGCCTTATTTACAAGATCCTCGATAACCAGGCTGTTCAGGCGAGTGAGTCGAAAGACGATCCCAAGAAAAAAACAGCACGTGCCCGCAAACCAGTTACGGTTAAAACCGCCAATGGTACCGAAGAGGCCGAAGTAATGGAAGATGCCCCTGAAAAAGCGGCTCCCAAACGCGGACCGGTTAAAAAAGCCCGCAACGAAAGAGCTGAGCCTGCTCCTGCAGAAGAAACAGCACCACAGGGCAATGAAAACAGTGCCAACGAAACAGCACAGGCACCGGAAACCGGACTTCCACAGGAAGCACCCGCTCAACAGCCCCAGCGTCAACACAAAAAAGAACCCAATTTTAATATTGAATTTGAAGGCGTAATCCTCGGTGAAGGCGTACTTGAAATGATGCCTGATGGTTATGGCTTCCTGCGTTCTTCTGATTACAACTATTTATCATCACCCGATGATGTTTATGTATCTCCATCACAGATCAAATTATTTGGTCTGAAAACCGGTGATACTGTTCAGGGTGCTGTTCGTCCGCCAAAAGAGGGAGAAAAATATTTCGCCTTACTGAAAGTGGATCATATCAACAATAAACGTCCGGATGAAGTTCGCGACCGTGTTCCATTCGATTACCTCACACCGCTTTTCCCTTACGAGAAACTCAACCTGTTTACCACTTCCAATAATTACAGCACACGTATCATGGACCTGTTCACACCAATAGGTAAGGGACAGCGTGGATTGATTGTGGCACAACCCAAAGTGGGTAAAACCATGTTGCTGAAAGAAGTGGCCAATGCCATCGCCGCCAATCACCCGGAGTGTTACCTGATGGTGGTGTTGATTGATGAGCGTCCGGAAGAGGTTACCGATATGGAGCGCAGCGTTAAGGCAGAAGTCATTGCTTCTACTTTTGATGAGCCTGCAGAAAAACACGTAAAAGTGTCTACCATTGCTTTACAAAAAGCAAAAAGACTGGTTGAGTGTGGTCATGATGTGGTGATCCTGCTGGATTCCATTACACGTTTGGCCCGTGCACACAACACCGTTGCACCTGCCAGTGGTAAAGTATTGAGTGGTGGTGTGGAAGCCAATGCCATGCAGAAACCTAAACAGTTCTTTGGTGCTGCCCGTAAAATTGAGCACGGTGGTTCTCTTACCATCCTGGCTACTGCGCTGATTGAAACCGGTAGTAAAATGGATGAAGTAATCTTTGAAGAATTCAAGGGTACCGGTAACATGGAGTTACTGCTTGATCGTCGTTTGGCCAACAAGCGTATTTTCCCGGCCATTGACCTGGTTGGTTCTTCAACCCGTCGCGATGATTTGTTGTTGGATAAAGAAGTATTACAAAGAATGAATATTCTCCGTCTGTATATCAATGATATGAACACAGAGGAGTCGATGAACGAATTACTGAAACGTATGAGAGGAACGAAGGATAATGAAGAGTTCCTGGCTTCGATGAATCGATAGGGAGTGAGTGGTGAGTAGTCAGTAGTGAGTGATTTAATAATAAAAAAATTCAAAAGCGGTGAGTATTATGCTCGCCGCTTTTTTATTTTCTTCTGTGTAATTCTGTGTCCTCTGTGGCAAAATAAATTGCCACTGAAAGCAGCAGAGTAAACATATTTATTCTGACTGTCTTGTTTTCACCTCCTCAAACCTTGCATCATAATCTTCGCGGATGGTGCCCAGCAGGCGATCCCAAAACAGAAAGTACAATCCGTAGTTCCCTTTAAAGTATTGATGGTGCTGGTTGTGGTTGATGGATGTGTTGATCCATTTACCAATCCATGTTTTATTAAAGCCTTTGGGATAGAGCTCGTAACCCAGGTGACCGTACACATTGTACACAATCATGAATAAAAAGAAAATGAGCAAATGTGTTTTGTGTATGGGGATGGTGAATACAAAAACAAAGAGAATACCTATTTCAATAAATGCTTCTACCGGATGAAAAGAATAGGCCGCCCAGGGTGATGGATTGGTCGACTGGTGATGCACCAGGTGAACATAGTTGAATAGCTTTTTATGATGCATGAGCCGATGCATGAAATAGAAATAAGTATCATGTATAAACAGCATCAAAGGAAATGCTGCGAAATAATAGATCCAGCCAAACTCGCTGACCTCTTTATAAATAGTTGTATGTGGTCTGATAGACGGGTGTGTAAAAACAACAGAGGAAACCAGACTGAAAATGAGCATGGTTACCACAGAGTAGATGATTTCTCTGGCATAATCCTTATTCTTTGGAAAACGTTGCTGAATTTTTTTGTACAACCATTTATTTCTGAACAGCACATAAAATAAAAGAAACCCCATCAGTGCCAGCAAAAAATACCTGGAGCCTATGAGTTGTGCGTTTTGAAAGAATGCGTTCCAGTTCATCGCCTGTCATCTTTATGGTGCCGTATAAAGATAAAGAGCAATGAATAACTATCAGCCGTCTACGATGGGTAATATTCTGTGGACTTTCCGACTTGTCACCCTGACGAAAGAAGGGCGGTCTCCCTCCTACTGCTCCATAAATCTCGTCAACCCGATTTTAGCTTTCAGTTGTAATTTTTTATGAAAATACCCTGACCAGCCGAGCAGCCAGCCGGTTAGGCCAAAAGCCTGTTTACTCCAGCGGTAAATAGAGAAAGCATCAGAATGTTCAATGATCAGACCATCTTTAAATCGCATATGCGCTTTGATCTGGTTTTCTACTTTCCGGCCTGTTTGAGAAAAAATATAGACCGCTTTCCATTCTACGGTAGCATACTCTTCATCGAGCAACTGGATATTACCATAAGTGAGCGAAAATTCTTTGGCCCTGGTACAGAGCATTTCCCACATGGCTTTTACTTCATGTACATCCAACAACCCAAACACCGGATCGCTGAACACCGCTTCGGGATGATAGCAGGATTGCATGGTAGCATAATCAAGCTGCTGAAAAGCAGTATAAAATTTATGTATGGTTGCCTCGTTCGTATTCATGGTGGAGAGGTAAATATTTGAATAATAAATATCGAATATCCAATTTCGAAATTGGATATTCGATATTTCTCTGTTCGTCTGTTCTTAATGCGCTTCGAGCCAGTTGGTGCCCATGCCCACTTCTGCTTCAACAGGAACATCGTTGGGTAGTGGCATGGCGGTGGTCATACAGCGGATGATGAGTTCTTTCAACAAATCCACTTCACTGGCTACAGCATCAAACACCAATTCATCGTGTACCTGTAAAATCATTTTCGACTGCCAGTTGCCTGTCTTCATTTCATTATGAATCTTGATCATTGCCAGCTTAATCATGTCGGCAGCCGTTCCCTGTATGGGTGAGTTGATGGCATTTCGCTCCGCATAACCACGCACTGTGAAATTGCTGCTGTTGATGTCTTTCAACCAGCGTTTTCTTCCGGCCAGCGTTTGTACAAAACCATTCTCTTTGGCCAGGTTTACCTGCTCATCCATATAACGCTGGATATTGGGAAACTCCTTTTTATAATTATCAATGATCTCTTTCGCCTCTGTTCTGCTGATACCCAGATTATCTGCCAAACCAAATGCACCCTGACCATAAATGATACCAAAGTTTACGCTTTTGGCTTTGTAACGCATTTCTTTGGTTACTTCATTTTCAGGAACACCATATACTTTTGATGCTGTGGCAGTATGAATATCTTTATGCTGTCTGAATGCTTCACACATGTTCGGATCGCCACTGATGGCAGCCACAATACGTAATTCAATCTGCGAATAATCCGCGCTGAGCAGTACGCGTCCTTCTTCTCTTGGGATAAACGCTTTCCTGATTTCTCTTCCTCTGGCTGTTCTGATGGGAATATTCTGCAGGTTGGGATTATTGCTGCTCAGTCTTCCTGTTACAGCCACCGCCTGCGCATAACTGGTATGCACCCGACCTGTTTTCGGATTGATCATTTCGGGCAGGGCATCCACATAAGTTGATTTGAGTTTGGTCAACTCCCGGAAACCAAGAATATCATCTACTATTTTATGCTGGTTCGCGAGCTTCAATAAAACATCTTCACCGGTTGCATACTGACCTGTTTTTGTTTTTTTGGCCTTGGGATCCAGTTTTAGTTTTTCAAACAACACTTCACCAAGTTGTTTGGGGGATGCAAGATTGAAACGAACTTCTGCCTGCGCATACACGCTCTCTTCACATCGTTTGGCTTCTGTTTCCAGTTCCCGGCTGTATTGTTTCAAAAAATCCACATCAATCTTTACGCCTTCAAATTCCATATCGGTTAACACTCGCACCAATGGGTTTTCTACGTTTTCAAAAACAGGCTGTACTTCTTTTTCTTTCAGCAAGGGAACAAAAACCTGTTTTAGTTGAAAAGTAATGTCTGCATCTTCTGCTGCATATTCTTTTATCTTTTCCAGTTCCACATCGCGCATGCTTCCCTGGTTTTTTCCTTTCTTCCCTATCAGTTCTTCAATATGTACAGGTTCATAACCGAGGTACTGCGCACTCAACAGGTCCATGCTTCTTCTGCCTTCCGGCTCTATAAGGTAATGGGCTAGCATGGTATCGAATAAGTGTCCTTTTAATTCTATGCCATACCATTTTAATACGAGCAGGTCGTATTTGGTATTTTGTCCTACCCAGGTAATTGACTCCTTTTCAAACAATGGCAGAAAATATTGCAGGGTTTTCTTTACTTCTTCCTGGTTAGCAGAGCATGGTACATAATAACCTTCCCCGGCTTTATAAGAGAAGCTGAGTCCAACCAGTTCTACATTATTGGCATCAGTGCCGGTGGTTTCTGTATCAAAACAAATTTCATTTTGCTGCAAGAGTGTAGCCACCAGTTGTTGAATGGCTTCGGCGCCTTGTACCAGTTCGTATTTGTGTGCAGTATTGTTGATGTTTTTTTCGGCCACCAGTCCGAGTTGTTCTGTTTCGGGACCACTTACCGGTTTTTCTGTTTCCGCTTGTTTTACTGATTTGGCTGGTGCTTTTGGTGTTGCCACCGCATTGCCAAACAGATCGGTCTGAACACCCTGCGGTGCTGCATGAAATGCATTGAAGTCGTCGCCAAGTATGCGTTTGCCAAGGGTTTTAAATTCTAACTCTGTAAATATTTCCGTGAGCGCTTCTTTGTTCCATTCTTTCAGGCGATAATCTTCTTCATGAAATTCAACCGGCACATTGGTGATAATGGTGGCCAGTTTTTTACTCATGATGGCGAGGTCAACAGCGTTTCTTACTTTTTCGCCCAGGGCTCCTTTTATTTTATCGGCATTGGCCAGTACGTTCTCCAGTGTGTCGTATTCTTTCAGCAATTTGGCTGCTGTTTTTTCGCCTACACCGGGAATGCCGGGAATATTATCAACCGCATCGCCCATTAAACCAAGCATATCTACCACCTGTTCTACTCTCTGTATATCCCAGCGTTCACATATTTTGGCGGCATCCAATATTTCAGAGGGGTTACCAAATGATGCGGGTTTATAAATATATACATGTGGGTGTATGAGTAACTGACCATAGTCTTTATCGGGCGTTACCATATACACTTCATATCCTTTATCTGCAGCCTGCCAGGCAACGGTACCGATGACATCATCTGCCTCATAACCATCCATTTCTACCACAGGAATATTAAATGCGCGAATGATGCGCTGTATATCTGGAATAGAATCAAGCAGGTCTTCAGGAGCTTCCTGTCTGTTTGCTTTGTATTCTGTAAAATCTGTATGTCGCTCTGTGGGTGCATGGGTGTCGAAACAAACAGCAAGATGGGTCGGCTTTTCTTTGTTGATGAGATCAAACAAAGTATTGGTAAACCCGAACTGTGCATTGGTGTTTCTTCCTTTTGAAGTTATGCGGGGGTTTCGGATCAGCGCATAATAAGCGCGGTATATCAGTGCCAGGGCATCCAGTAAAAATACTTTCTTACTCATTCAGCTAAGGTAATGAACTGTTCCGTCAAAAAAGAAAAGCATCCGATCATTGATGGGATGCTTTCTGGGTTTTGGGGATATGGGATTTATGATTTCTTCTTCAGCGTCAGCGCATCAAGGAAATAAATAACCCTGATGGAAATACTGTTTTGCTGATCGGAACTCAATGTATTACCAAAGTTTTTGAAATAGGTTGTTCTGGTATCCTGGTTGAATGTGCTGATGGCATCTTTCCATACAATATTGATAAAGCTACCCAATGCAAACTGCCAGGTGTACACCATATCGATATTGAAATAGTTTACATTGAAATCAACGTTCCGGTTAATTCCGCCGGCTATATGATTCAGATAACCATCATTGCGGAGTTTATAAAACTCGTTATTAGCCACTTTACTCCAATAGTGTCTGGCGCGAAACGACAATCCCATTTTATTCGTGAAATTATACTTGACGTTCAACACGTTTTCAACGGTATTTCTTTTGCGAAGTGCAAAAATGATACTGTCGTTATTAAACATGGTTGCATAACCGAGGTTATTGTGTGAAAACATCAGAAATGTGTTGGTCGTAATCGTCAGTTTTTTATTGAAGCGATAATTGTTGCGGAAGAAAATTTCCTGACCGTTACTACCAAACTTGTTAAACGTTCTGTTATAAAATTCTACAACGGCTGAATATTTTTTGGCATTGTTCGTTTCAAACCAAAAACCAGTCATCCAGCTTCCGGGGCGTTTGAAGACTTTGCCATTTACCCTTGGTTCAAAAAAGTCGTTCTGCTCGGGATTCAGGTTAAAATTAAAACCTGCCCACCAAAGATTTTTTAGCTGACCATTCAGGTTAGCGTTAAAATTAAACCGCTGATAATCCATGGGCTTATAGCGCATCGAATAATTCATGTTCACATTTGCATTGATGCGGTTGTACCATTTCTTCGGTTTTAACCACCTGTATCCAAGCCATATACCATTATTAAAATAGTTGTTGTTGGTAAAATACCCCATATCATTATGGTTGTATTTATTATCTGCCAGCTCCTGCCACAGATTAAAATTAAAACGGCCACTTGTTTTACCAAACCCTAAGGTATGATTGTAGCCCATGAGTGTTTTTCCGGGTGCTTCATATCCAATTAACTGGCTCACGCCAACCTGTCCGTTTACGTTCCAGGTATTTTTCTTGTCATAAATATCCCATAATGCCGCAGTTACATTCGCATCATAATCGGTACCGCTTCTCGTAACATTGGTATTGATAAGTGAAACACTCGAGTTGTTTTTTAATGTCTGATCAAACACCAGGATATTATAATTGGTGAGCGGATTGGTTTCAAATTTTCTGGTCTCTTCTCCACCCGCTTCTATACTTGCATGCTGTGCTTTGGTAACCGCATTAAAGAATCCGATACCAAGTCCTTTACTCGTTCTTCCGCTTATTTTACTGGCATTAAGCAGTCTTGTTTCCACCGGGTTTTTTCCAATCGTCTCCCCGGGTTGCAACTGGCTGCTTACTTTACCCAGATGCATTGGTGTTCCGCCTATACGCCTGCTGTAGAAAAGATTTCCTTTGCCAAACAATTCTGTTCCTTCAGTAAAAAAGGTTCTGTTTTCGTTGAACTGCACTTCAAAAGGTGTGAGGTTTAATACCTGGTTATCACTTTGTACCTGTCCAAAATCCGGTACCAGGGTCATGTCTAATGTAAATGCCTGGTTAATACCATATTTCACATCCATACCACCATTGATAGATGTAGTGGTATTTTTTACGCCGGGTTGGTTGTATGGAAAATGGTTGGCGTAGGTGGAGAGATACGGCGAGAAGGAAAGACGAAGGGGCGGCTTAATATCCTGTATACCTGTCCACAAACCAAACTGCGCAAGGAAATTACCCCCGATAGCAGGATCGGTTGGACTCCACATCATCTGCTTTCCGCTCTTACTTCTTCTTCTGGTGATATTGATTCCCCAGTCCTGTATTTTGGTATTTCCAAAACGAATGGCCCCATAGGGAATTTTCATTTCAAAGGTCCAGCCATCGGACTGTATCTTGGCATTGCTTTCAAATACACTGTTCCAGCTTCCGTCTTCTCCGTTGGATGAGTATTTGGCATCGAACTGTTCGCCCAGTGCGGTTACATAATAGCCAAAACCATTGATCTTATCGTGGTAGGTATCGAATATAACGCCTACAAAATCGTTAACACCCACTACATCGCGACCCACCAGCTCTTTGGTAATGCTGTCTGGGCTTGCTTCATGGGCATAACCTGCTATATAAATGGCATTGTTATCGTAAAGAATCCGGATTTCGGTTCTGTTTTTTTCATCTTCCTTATTACCAAATGTGGGTCTCCACTCAATAAAATCGGTGGCAACGGGTGCTTGTAACCAGGCTGAGTCGTTGAGGTTTCCGTCTATGACGATCTTCTGCGTCGTTCTTACAGCGGGAATTTTTTTCACCACTTTTTCTGTTTGCTGTGCAAACAGCATGGTGCATGATATTAGCAGGCCCAGCGTAGTTAATAAAGCTCTCATATAGTCAGTTTATAGCGTATCAGTATTTGCAAAAAAGGGCAAAACATTCACCCTGGTACCCTTTTATACGAAACTAAACGTAGTAAAAGTAGAAACGTTACAGACAGGGGGCTGTTAATGCTGCGATAAGAACGATGAGCGGTAAATGAGGGAGAAGGGTGGTTATTAGTAAGGATACTGCTGTAAATATTTTGTTAAGCCCCCCTTTCCCCCATGTTTCCCTGCCCCGGATTTAAATCCGGGGCAGATGAGATGAGGGCAAGAAAAAACCCCGACATATTTGCCGGGGTCTTTATTAAAAAAGCACTGTTTTTATTTAATACCGTATTTGTGCTTATATCGCTCAAACAACTGTGTGTGTTTGCTGTGTAAGCTGATGGCACGTCCCTGAATAAAGGCATTGGTTACAATGCTGCTTTTCATATCAAGGATATCTCCTTCGCTAATTACGATATTGGCATCTTTACCAACTTCAAGCGTTCCTGTTTTATCATCAATGCCTAATATTTTGGCAGCATTTGATGTAATGGCTTTCAGGGCTTCTTCTTTACCTAAACCATAGGCAGCGGCAGTACCGGCATTGAATACCAGGTTGCGGCCACGGTTCTGCGGATCATCGTCGTTCAGACAATACAATACACCTGCTTTCTGTAAGAATGTAGCTGACTTGTATGGCTGGTCTACATCATCATCATCCAGTGTAGGCAGGTTATGTTCCTGGGTAAGGATGACTGAGATATTGTTTTGTTTGAGGAGGTCGGCCACCTGCCAGCTTTCGCCGGCTCCTACCAACACCACATCAAAACCAAACTCTTTTACAAAATCAATCGCTACCAGCATTTGTTTTACCTGTGAGCAGTGGATATAGAATTTCTGTTTCTTGTCGAACAACGCTTTGGTTGCTTCAAACTTGAGGTTGATTTCTTTACCCGCATCTTTCTGGTGGTAAGCTTTGGCCTCCCTGAAAAACGCTTTTACCCCTTCAATTCTGTCGAGCGCTGCTTTAACAGGATCAGACTGTTGCTGGGGACCAAGCAGTGCCAACAATGCAGCAAAGCGACCACCACCCGGACGTGACAATAAGCTGGGCATATAAAAATGCATGCCATTGTCTGCTTTGTAAGCGGCATCTTCCCAGTTCCAGGCATCGAGTTGTACAACAGATGACTGACCCGCTATTAACTGACCACCCGGAATAACCTGTGCAAACAGGATGCCGTTGGCGCGAACGGTATTGGTAATAATGGATTCTGCTTTGTAGGCAACAATAGAGCGAACAGATGGATTTAATTCTCCGATCTCATTCACGTCTGTACTACCTCGTACACCCGAAATTTCCTGTAACCCCATATTGGATGCCGGAAGAATGATACCGGGATATACGTGTTTGCCTTTTGCATCAATGGTTGTTTCGGCTGATGGTGCTCCTGATGCTGCACCGGCATAGGTAATCTTTCCATTGTCGAAAACAACGGTTCCGTTTTCTATTACATTACCATTACCCACATGCACAGTAGCATTGGTAATGGCTGTTTTTTTAGCCTGCTTGCCTGCAGGATAAACATCATCCTGCGCTACAGATGCTTTGGATAGCATGAGGGCCAGGACACTGATATATAAAAATGATTTTTTCATGTTGCAGTGTTTTATTGGTTATCGCCATGGGTTTCTTCTTCCGCCTCAATTTCCAGCATACCCAGTTTATGAGAATGGTCTAAACAAGTATGTACATATTTGTAACTCGGTGTTGCCGGCATGGTTGGACGGCCTCCGCGTTTTTCACCCACCATTTTACCGATGAGTCTTGTTCGTTCTGCCAACACTGTTTTACGCATGGCCGCATCTTTTTCACGATCGAAATAGATGGTACCATCTACCATTGTTTTTTCTGCTTTCGCATAAATACTCAAGGGATGATCACTCCATAAAACAAGATCAGCGTCTTTACCCGCTTTGATACTTCCCACTCTGTCATCAACATGCAACATTTTTGCAGGGTTGATGGTTACCATTTTCAACGCTTCTTCTTCGCTCATGCCACCATATTTTACACTCTTTGCTGCTTCCTGGTTCAGACGGCGCGCCATTTCTGCATCATCAGAATTAATCGCTACGTTCAGTCCTACTTTGTGCATGATGTATGCATTGTAAGGAATAGCATCTGTTACCTCTACTTTATAAGCCCACCAATCAGAGAAAGTAGATGCGGCTGCACCGTGCGCTTTCATCTTATCGGCTACTTTATATCCTTCGAGAATATGGGTGAATGTGTTGATACGGAATCCGAATTTCTCAGCGACACGCATGGTGGCTGTTATCTCACTTTGTACATAAGAGTGACAGGTGATAAAACGCTGTTTGTTCATGATTTCTACAAGAGCATCAAGCTCCAGGTCGCGACGTGTACCTTTTGGATCGGCTTTCATCGCTTTCTCATAAGCCACCGCTCTGTTGAAGGCATCAGTCAGCACCTGCTCCACACCCATACGTGTATCGGGGAAACGGTTATTGCTGGTTGAAGAAGTACGTTTTACGTTTTCGCCCAATGCGAATTTGATAAAGGGATCCCAGTTTTTGAATTTCAGTTCTTCATCATTCACACCCCAGCGTAATTTGATGAGCTGCGTCTGACCACCAATGGTATTGGCAGAACCATGCAGAATATGTGATGTTGTTACACCACCACTTAACTGGCGATAGATATTGATATCATCCGGGTCAAGGTTATCCTGCATACGAACTTCAGAAGTAACACTCTGCGCACCTTCATTCGTAGAGGCAGACGCAATATGAGAGTGCTCATCTATGATACCAGCAGTAAGGTGTTTCCCTGTACCATCAATTACGGTTGCGGCAGCGTCGCTCAGGTTTTTACCTACACGTGCAATTTTTCCGCCTTTTACCAATACATCTGTTCCTTCGAGTTTACCATCTTTTTCGCTGGTCCAAACGGTAGCGTTTTTAATCAGGTAAGTTCCCTGCTGTGGCAGAGTAGAATCTGTGCCATATGCTGTAAACGGATAGGTTGTTTTTCCAATCCTGTTTGGAGGTGTTGGTCTGTTACGTGCCGAAGCTGTATCCGGTTTGGTTGAATTCAGTTTGGCAGTCCAGGTCATCCTGTTGCCTTCTGCATCTTCTGCCATACCGTTCCAGTCGCCACCATTGTTAAATCCGCTGAAACGGATGATGTTGCGTGAACGTCTTTCAGGCGCAAAGCTGAACTTCACCGCTTTTCCATCATAGCTGAAAGTAGCGGTAACCGTATCTTTTGCAATGACAGTTGCAGACGTGCTGCTTTTCACATCAACAGAATAGGTATTGGTTCCTTTGGGTCCATTGGTGGTTAATGTATACAAACCAGTTACGCTGGTCCATGCACTTTCGTTCACGGCATGTTTTATACCCTGCACCCAGTTTTGCAGCAGTGTGGTTCTTTCAGCAAATACAGGTCCGTTGGTTATAACAAAGTTGGCCAGTTTGCCATTATCGAGACTACCTACTTTATCATAAATACCCAACCAGGTAGCGGGTGTTTTGGTAAGCGCTTCCATGGCCGCTTTTTCTGATAAGCCATTTTCCATGGCTTTTCTCAGATTGGTCATGAATGTGCGCGCATCACGCAAATCAGCAGAAGTAAGTGCAAATGATATTCCTGCTTTTTCAATGGCAGCTGGGTTGGTGGGTGCCAGCTCCCAGTTTTTCATATCGGCAAGAGAAACCAGGCGAGCATCATTTGGATCTTCCACATCCATCGCAGCAGGGAAATTCAATCCAACAATCAGTGGCGCTTTGGTGGCCGCCACTTCTTTGATGCGCTGGTATTCTTTACCTGTTGCTTTCAGGATATATTGAACACCAAATTCATCACCCACACGGTCGGCGCGGATGATGTTCCAGAAATCATTGCCTGCCCTGTCGGCCGGATCAAAAATCTGTGGCAGCGTTTGCTGGTCGTTGAAATATTTCAGACTGATGTTTACACCATCGCCTTTTAAACCCGCCGCAGCCGGATTTTCTTTGTACCATTTTGCATCGAGATAAGTCTGACGCAATAATGCGATGGTTCCCATTAATGAGCCGGGGTATGACTGACCAGATGTTCCTTTATTGAATGAAAGGTGTGCCGAAGCCTTGTCTTTCACAATTAAAAAATTATCAGCCTCGTTGGCGAGCGTTACTACTGTTCCTGTTCCGCGGGCAATTCCATCTTTCTGGTGAGAAAGTACGGTACCAAAACCCATGTCACGAAGTGGTTTGGCACGCGCTTCATCGGCGGTAAATATTTTGTAGGCCTGAACATCGGATTTTAAAGCCTGGTTCCAGCCATACGCTCCTTTCTGATTGGAAGTTAGCTGTGCTGGCGCATTAAAATTGAAGCCGCCGCCAGCCTGCTGGCGCTGAGCCTGTGGCATACCATAATCGCTGAAGATATCGATGAAAGAAGGATAGATATATTTATCCTTACAGTCAACAACAACCGCATCTTTGGGAATGGCAACGCCATTTCCTACCGATACAATTTTTCCATCACGGATAACGAGTGTGGCATTGGTTAATGTGGTTTGTGCATCTTTTACAATGGTGGCATTGGTAAACGCGTAACATCCGTCGCGCTTGTCGCCAACACCATTCACCTGAAATGTTTCCTGGGCCTGTAGCAGAGATGCAAACAGGAGCCCCGAAAACAGGAGCTTTAGTCTTCTCATGGTAGTGTTTAGATTGGTTTTAGGAAGACTTTAAAGCTACAGAAATAAGCGAGCCCGCAAAAACGGATTTATTGTTTTAAGGATGAATGGATAAATGAAATCGGTGGGCAGGTATTTTCCCATCTTAGCTCCGGACTTAAGTCCGGAGCTGGGATAGGAAGATTTATTTCGATTGATCGGTTTCTTTGATGAATTTAATAACCCCTTCCATAAAGACTTTTTGATCGTCCCACATCGACAAATGGCTTCCGTTGGGACAATAGAGGTATTTCCCGTTTTTCACCTGTTTGCTCATCCATTCCATATGTGCCGGATCCATGGTATCGTATTTGGCGCCAACCGTTAAGGTCGGTACGGTGATTTTGGGAAGATCTGCTTTTCTGTCCCAGGTTAATAAGCGCCCACCCACTTTAAACTCGCTGGGCCCCTGCATCATTACATAAACGGTTTCGTTAATGTGTTTAAAACAGCGGTTGACCGGATCGGGCCATTCCGGTAAACGGCAGAGGTGTTTGGTATAATATTCATCGAATACCAGTTGCTGATATACCGGATCTTTAAACAAGCCCTTTGATTCATATGACTGAAGCGTATCGACCAATCCCGGACGCATTTGTGCACGCAGCTGGCCGTTGTATTTTTCATAATCGGGAATACTGGCCATCATATTACAGATGATGAGGCCTTTCAGGTTTTGCTGGTATTTCAGCGCATATTCCATTCCGAGTATGCCTCCCCATGAATTGCCCAGGAGATAAAAATTGTCTTTGTTCAAACCCAGGGCAATACGAACCTGTTCTACTTCTTCTACAAATCTTTCGGTGGTCCATAAAGAACTGTCTGTTGGCTGATCGCTGTAATAAGATCCGAGCTGGTCGTATTCAATCATTTCAAAACCTTCTTTGGGAAAGAAACTTTCAAATGCTTCCATGTATTCATGTGTCATGGCCGGACCGCCATGCAATAACAATACTTTGATGCGGGGGTTGTTGCCGATGGTTTTGGTCCACACTTTGAATGTGCCAACGGGTGTTGTGATGGGAATCATTTTGATGCCGGCTACCTGTACGCCGGAATCTTTATTTGCAAAATATGCTGTAAAGGTGGTTTGCTTTTGCTGGCAGGAGAAGAGTGTAAAAAGTATGAATAAAGAAAAGAGAATTCTCATAGCATTTTGATTGTATGCTATTAAAGATACGTCTTGTTTTAGTGCTGTTATAATGATGAAAATAATAAGCCACAGATTCGCAGATTATAAAAACAGATAATCTGCGAATCTGCGGCTTTTCTTTATGATTATTTTCCGGGCGCACGTTGTTTAAGCAGCAGTTCAAAATCAATTTTATCAAAATCCATCTCCAGGGCTTTGCTTGTTGGACAATCATTTACAATGACGGGAAATAAATGGGCCTTCCTTGCATCAACCATTAAAACGCAGCTCACTCCTTTTCTGAATTTCGTTGGACCAAAACTTATCACCGATATTCCTTTCGTTGTGTCAAGCTGTTTTATTTCAACGCGCCTGCCTTCCCAATAATTGGTTCCTTCAATAATGGCATCTGTTGTTGAAGGAAAATAAATTTTTTCGAGTCTGCTTGGCTCAGGTCCTTCCATGGTATAATTAATCGTGGTGCTATCGGTTATTTCAAAACGAAAATGATACCCCCAATCACAGGGCCTGTACAGAAAAAATTTCCCTTTCCGTTGATATAATGCAATCCATTTCCTTGGAAAACTTGAAGGAATTGTTTTCTTGTATGATAAAGGGCGAAGACTTTTTAGTTGGTCAAAATAGGTCGTGCTGTCGAAATGATCGAATGTAAAATTGGTCAGTTCGTTTCTGTATTTCTGATTGGTGTCTGTTAATATCTCAGGATATAAAAGATCCCGCCTATATCCTGGCTCTGTTTTTACAGAACTTGTGTCTAGATCTTTTGCAAGTATTGTGTATGATATAATCAGCGTTAAAAGCAAGATGTATCTTTTCATACGCTAGTATGTTTATCAGAGCCGGTTGGTCGCTCATCAACACCCACAGAAATCATCTCCCCATATACACCATCAAAATCTGCACATCACTCGGATTGACTCCGCTGATTCTGCTGGCCTGTCCGAGGGTACGCGGACGAATACGTTTGAATTTCTGCAGCGCTTCGTTCGACAAGGCAGCCACACGATCATAATCAAATGTATCAGGAATTTGTGTGTTCTCCATCTGGCTCATACGGGTAGCAATCTCCTGTTCTTTCTCAATATAGCGTTCGTACTTGATTTGTATTTCAGACTGCTCGAGACTGTCCTGGTCAAAAGATGACAGCGCTTCTTTCAATGCAGGAATATATTGTGCCAGCGAACCAAGATCAACATTGGGACGAAGAATAATTTTTGATGCTTTTTGTTTTTCGGTAATCAGCGCCGATCCGATTTTTTCAAAGTATGGATTGATCTGATCCGGCTCCACATTCAGTTCCTGCAATATTTTTTTAACGGCCGTAACATTGTTTCGTTTGCTGATGACTTTATCCATTCTGTCCTGCGATGCCAGACCCAGGCGATAACTCAGTTCTGTTAAACGCAGATCGGCATTGTCCTGTCTGAGCAAGGTTCTGAACTCTGCCCTGCTGGTAAACATCCTGTAGGGTTCATCGGTTCCTTTGCTGATGAGGTCATCAATCAACACACCTATATATGCTTCACTTCTTTGTAAAATCACAGGGTCTAATTCTCTTGCACGCTGGTGTGCATTGATACCCGCCATCAAACCCTGACAGGCTGCTTCTTCGTAACCCGTGGTTCCGTTGATTTGTCCGGCAAAGAATAAATTACCCACCAGTTTTGTCTCGAGTGAATATTGCAATTGTGTTGGTGGAAAATAATCGTACTCGATGGCATAACCCGGTCTGAATATCCTGCAGTTCTCAAAACCCGGCACAGTACGAATTGCTTCGTATTGAACCTCTTCCGGTAATGAGGTAGAGAATCCGTTTACATAAATTTCAACCGTATTCCATCCTTCGGGCTCCACAAATAACTGGTGACGTTCACGGTCGGCAAAACGGTTGATTTTGTCTTCAATACTCGGACAGTATCTGGGGCCCGTTCCTTCAATTCTTCCCTGAAACATCGGGCTACGGTCGAAGCCGGTTTTTAAAATATCGTGTACTTTTTCGTTGGTATAAGTGATATAACAACTGCGCTGGTCGGCCGCTTTAATTCTTGGTGTATCAGTATAAGAGAAGCCCACAATTTCATCATCTCCCTTCTGCTCTTCCATCTTGCTGTAATCAAGACTACGTCCATCTACACGCGGTGGTGTTCCTGTTTTCAGGCGGTCGCTTTCAAAACCCTGTTCAACCAGTTGTTCGGTGATACCTGTTGCGGCTTTCTCGGCCACACGTCCGCCACCAAATTGTTTTTCGCCAATATGAATGATGCCATTTAAAAAAGTGCCGCTGGTAACCACCACGGTTTTGGATCGTATCTCATGTCCCAAACCGGTAACCACACCACAAGCTCTTCCGTCTTTGATGAGGATGGAGCGGACCATATCCTGGTAGAAATCTACATTGGGCGTGTTCTCCAACATTTCCCTCCACTTGGAAGCAAAGAGCATACGGTCGTTCTGGGTACGCGGGCTCCACATAGCCGGACCCTTACTCCTGTTCAGCATACGGAACTGTATGGTGCTAAGGTCAGACACGATACCACTATAACCACCGAGGGCATCTATTTCGCGAACGATTTGTCCTTTGGCAATACCACCCATGGCCGGGTTACAGCTCATCTGGGCGATGGTTTGCATATTCATGGTAACCAATAATACCTTACTGCCCAGGTTGGCAGCCGAGGCGGCCGCTTCACAGCCAGCATGACCGGCACCCACTACAATTACATCATATTGCGGAAACATAGTTTGCAAAGATAGTTCAGGCCATAGGCATTAGCTGAACTTTTTGAGGATTTCGCGTTCAAGAAGGATTTCGGATAATTTCATTCCAGCATTATACCGGCCAAACTCTTCTGGCGAGAGATCGGCAATTTGTTCCAGCCAGTCTTTGTTCTCTATTATAAAATGCTCAATTGAGGCATTGCTTTCAATGTTGGATATTTCCAGTGTTGCTATTTTCTCTAACATCTTGAGGCAGAGGGAGAAAGAGGTCTTGTTGTATAGGTCCTGAAAATAAGGACGTACAGAAATAATGTCAACCCGGTTTCCCCTATTCTTGTTTTGTTCTATTCTCTCGGCCCGGATATTTATAAAGCTCCAGCATAGTTTTAGGTCCTCTTCAATAGAATAGTCGAAATAAGTGGCCGGAACAATATGATCAAACTGCCAACTGGTTCCGAAGTTTTCCCAGTTAAGGTCGTCGGAGAATTGTATTTCAAACCATTTTCTAAGAGATTGGGCGTCTAATCCAAAATAAGGGGCATATACTTCGCTTGGTGCGCCCTCTATTACATATCGACGATACGCTAGTTGCCACTTTCTCTTTTCGCGGAAACGAAGCAAAGAGTCGGTAACTTCTTCCTGCGGTGTCCATCTTTTTCTTGCCATACCTCAAAACTAAGTAATGTTTCAGGATGAAACTGGGATTCGTGGAACAAATCTCATTTTAATGTTTCATCCCGAAACTGTGTTTTGTGGAACATTCGCGGGAATCGTAAGGGATTGGTTTTTATAGCCATTAATAATATTTGCTTCAATTTCAATACGCTCAGCAAAACCAACCCGTGTAGTCTTTTTCCGAAGAGAACGAGAAGAAACAAGGTTTACGCAGAGGAGTGAAACCGACGGGTGTAAACTATTTAGCATTGCTTATTGCCGAAGACCGGAGAAGCATCCAAAATAAAAGCACTTCGACATTGGCTATTCAATATTCCTCTGTTCTTCTGTTTGCTTCGAGCAGCTCCTATATCTTTTTAGAACTGAATGCCCGGAGATAATCGTCTTCTTTCTTTCTCATAAGGAGCACATCCGCTCTTTTCTTATCCTTGTACCCACACAAATGCAAAGCGCCGTGAAAGATGACCCTCAACATTTCATCACGGAAGGACACACCCACCTGTTGGGCATTATCCTTTACGCGGTCTGTGCTGATATAGATTTCAGCCTCTATCGGCTCACCGGGCTCCGATAAGCCAAATGTGATAATATCGGTATAATAATCGTGCTGCAAAAAGCTACGGTTAATGTTCAGGAGATATTCATCAGAGCAGAAAACATAATTAATCCCGGCGATCTTTTTCTTCTCTTTCCGGAACAGGGTTTCAACAAATGCACGGACAGCTGTTTTCTGTGGTAGGCTCAACTGCCGGTCTGCGTAACGAAATATAATCCTGTTCATAATCCTGTCTTCTAATACTCCAAAATTCGTAACAAAAAGGCATCACAGCGTCCTACCTTTATAAAATATTTATAACCAGGCGATGAAACGATTGTCAGATTTAGAAGCAGGACAGAGAGCGGTGATCAGTTCTTTTGAAAAAGACGAGATCTTTATCAAACTCATGGAAATGGGTTGTGTTCCCGGCGAACTGGTACAGGTAGAACAAGTGGCCCCTATGGGAGATCCCATCTCCATCTCAGTAGCCGGTTATCACCTCAGTCTCAGGTTAAGTGAAGCCAGAAGTATATTTGTGGAGGATGCGAAATAGTCATAACAAATTGACATTCAATTAATTAGATGAATATCGGACTCTATTTTGGCTCTTTTAATCCCGTCCATACCGGACACCTTATCATTGCCTCACATGTAGTGAACCAAACCGATATTCAGCAGGTATGGCTGGTGGTCTCCCCACAAAATCCTTTTAAAAATGCTACAGGCTTGCTCAATGAATATGACCGGCTTCACCTGGTAAACCTCGCCATCGATGATGAAACACGTATCCGGGCTTCAGATGTTGAATTCAAATTACCAAGACCCTCTTATACCATCGATACACTTACTTATCTGCGTGAAAAATATCCGCAACACCGTTTCAGCATTATCATGGGCAGCGACGGTTTTCAGAACCTGCCTAAATGGAAGAACGCCGATTTGCTGATTCGCGAATACTCCTTTGTTATATATAAACGTCCGGGCTTTGATATTACTGAAACATGGAATGCTTCAGTAGAAATACTCGATGCACCAATGCTTGACATTTCTGCCACACTTATCCGAAACAATATCCGCGAAGGAAAATCGATCCGCTATTTGGTGCCGGATAAAGTGAGAGAAGAGATGGAGAGAAACAACTACTACAAACTTGGATAGGCCGGATAGACTTTGATTATTCTCCTCCAATCATACCCATCCCAGTTCACCCTTCTATAAAATTCATTTTCTCATCCGCTTCTCATACAATAGATTTATCCGATAAACCAGACGAATGAAAAATAAACTGCTGCTCGTCGGCTTGCTACTGGCCGGCATCTCTGCTTCTGCTCAATTGACTGTTGAGAAAATCATGCGCGATCCGAAATGGATTGGCTCTTCTCCCTCCAATGCTTTCTGGAGTGCCGACAGTAAAAAAATCTATTTCAGTTGGAACCCCGATAAAAAAATGTCGGACTCTACGTATGTGTTTACACTTGGTGCTGCTGCTCCGGTAAAAGCATCTTTACAGGAAGTTCAGTTGGCACAAGCCACCAACAACGCGGTATATAATGACAAGCGTACAAAAATGCTGTACGCCTTACGCGGTGATTTGTATATAGTCGATATTGCTTCCAAAAAAACAACACGTATTACCCAAACCCAGGAACAGGAGTTTGCACCCCGTTTTATTCTGAATGATGAATGGGTTGTTTATAACCGCAACCAGAATTTGTATGGCTGGAATACCCAATCAGGCATAACACTTCAGTTAACAAATATTGTAAGAGGAACAGAAACTGTTGTGCCATCTGCGGGATTGGCTGGTGCAGGTCGTGCTGGTTTTGGCGGCGGTGGGGCTGGTCAGTCAAGACCAACACCGGCAAGTTCTGGTACGCTTACCCAAACTCAGGAACCCTGGTTGCGTCAGCAGCAACTGGACATCTTTGAAGTATTAAAAGAAAGAAAAGAAAGAAGAGATGCCCGTGCTGATTTTCTCCGCGCCAATCGCGATACCGATACACTCAAATTAATCGGCATTGGTGAAAAACAATTACAGAACTTATTGATCAGTCCCGATGGACGATTTGTAACCTATCGTTTGTACACCGCTCCTGCTTCTGGTAAAAGCACCATCGTTCCCGATTATGTTACAGAAACCGGTTTTACTACCGATATTCCGGCGCGTACAAAAGTGGGCGCTCCGCTGGGTCGTTATGAGTTTTTTGTTTTTGATAAAACAAAGGACAAACTACTTTCCGTTGTGGCCGACTCAGCTTCTATTCCGGGTATTATGGATCAGCCCGATTATGTGAAAGACTATCCCAAACAATTTGGTAACCGCCGTCCACCTGTTCGTGGGGTAATGATCAATGGTCCATACTGGAACAATTCGGGGTCTGTTGCAATTGTTGATATCCGCTCACAGGATAATAAAGACCGCTGGATTATGCAGCTCGATGCAGAAACAGGAAAACTGAAATTGCTCGACCGCCAGCGCGATGAAGCCTGGATTGGTGGACCCGGTGTTAGTGGCTTTGGCGCAACGCTGGGCTGGATGGATGATGCACAATTTTATTATCAAAGTGAAGCCACGGGCTACTCACACTTATATGTATACGATGTAAAGAGTAACACGAAAAAAGCACTGACTTCCGGAAAATACGAAGTTCAGTCTGTGTCGCTCAGCAATAATAACCAATATTTCTACCTGCTTACCAATGAAGAACATCCCGGTAAATTAAACTGGTACCGCATTAATAAAGATGGCAGCAGCAAAGAAAAAATTACAGATAAAACCGGTGGTTATGAAGTAAGCATGTCGCCCGATGAAAAATGGATTGCTTACCGATATTCTTACAGCAATAAACCATGGGAGTTATTTGTACAGGAAAACAGCGCGGGCAAACAGTCAACACAAATAACCAATAAAGCGGTTTCCGATGAATTCAAATCATACGCCTGGAGAGATCCGCAGATGATTACCATTCCTGCCAGAGATGGCCAGCAGATCTATGCAAGATTATATGAGCCTGCGAAAGCGAAAAAGAATAAAGCAGCCGTAATATTTGTACATGGTGCCGGTTACCTGCAGAATGTACACTATTGGTGGAGTTCTTATTTCCGTGAATACATGTTCCATAATTTATTGGCAGATCAGGGTTATACTGTTATTGATATTGACTACCGCGCGAGCAGCGGTTATGGCCGCGACTGGAGAACCGGTATCTACCGTCATATGGGTGGAAAAGACCTGGATGACCATGTAGACGCAGCAAAAATGCTGACAGAGAAATATGGCATCGATGCGGGGAAAATCGGAATCTATGGAGGAAGTTATGGTGGCTTTATTACGCTGATGGGACTGTTCACCACACCAGATGTATTCAAAGCGGGTGCTGCATTAAGACCTGTAACAGACTGGGCCCATTACAACCATGGTTATACATCGAATATCCTGAACGAACCATTCAACGACAGCATTGCCTATGCAAAATCTTCTCCTATCAATTTTGCGAATGGCCTGAAGAACAACTTGCTGATATGTCATGGTATGGTCGATGTGAATGTTCATTTCCAGGATGTGGTACGTTTATCACAAAAGCTGATTGAAATAGGAAAAGACAATTGGGAGCTTGCCGTGTATCCGATGGAAGATCATGGTTTTGTAGAACCCAGTAGCTGGACCGATGAATACAAGAGAATACTAAAACTCTTTAATGAAAAGCTCTTAAAGAAATAGCTTATTGAAATAAAAGAGCCGCTGAAAATTTCAGCGGCTCTTTTATTTATACACTCACTTTTATTTTTTCTTGAAAATTGGAACCGTACTGCAAGGCTCTCCATACATAATACTTTTAGCAACCGGGCGGAGCTTTTTGGTGATGGCAACATAAGCCGCTTCGGGAATGGCAATATCACCACAGCCTTTCACTACAATTCGTTGATCTGCAAATTCGCTGGCATCAATCGCATCAATATTTTTTAGTAATTCCTGATTAATCAGTTCCTGCTCTGTGCCAACAATTACGGTATGCGCTACTGGTTCAAGATAACTGGCTACCAGCATATAGGCCCACATGGGGATAATGGCATCCGCCGAACAGGTTATCGCCACATCAGCACCCTTATAGTCGTTCCAGTCAATCTGTAAAAGAGCGGCCCGGAAATCTTTTTCTTTTAAAATCAAACCCATGAACAAATGATCTTTAAGGTCAAATACTTTTCTGGGTGATGCGGGATAATATTTTTCCAGGTCGAAACTGATCAGTCCGCTTTCTGCCACTTTATTAACAATCACATCTGCCATACACTCAATTTGAGTATAAAATTAGGATATCCTGCCAATATCGGTTTTCGCTTTACGAAAACCTTGTACCCCATCTCTTCTCTACTTGTTGCCCCGGAATTAATTCCGGGGCAACAAGTAGAGAAATAAAAAGCCCCGGCTCACTTGCCGGGGCTTTACATATGTTTTCAGTTACGATTAATAAAACTTGAATCGGTTGTCTTTAATAACCGCTGCACTTCTCAAAGCCTGCACGCCACGGAAAACAGCAACGCGGTTGCCCTGCATCAGTGTTTGTCTGATGGTTTCTGTATCCATCATTCCGGCACGAGCGCTGTTGCTTTCCACTTTAACAGCAAATACACCTGTTAAACCGGCAATCGGTGCACTTGTTTTACCCTGCAGTGATTTATTGAAAGCAGCACCTACAATTTTAGGCTCGCTTCCCACATTCGGGAGGAATGGCGTAGAGAAACTCAGACTGTCAGCGCGCAGCACCGGAGAACCAATAGCAGCAGAAATCGCTTCCAGTGAATTACCCTTGAATTTACCCTCAAGTATTTGTTTTGCTTTTTTCTCATTGCGTACAAATCCCTCCACCAATGGTCTTGCTTCAGCAGGTGACATGGTTCCGGCAGGATTAATACCAGATACAATGGCTACCACATAGCGGTCTCCAACTTCAATGGGTTCCGATACATCACCTGTTTTATTTTCATACACCCAACGAACAAGTGTGCGACTCTGTCCAATACCATTCACGTTAAAATCATTCTGTTTAATATCAGCGGCGGTAAGCACTGTCAGATTAGATTTCAATGCGGCAGCATCAAATTCTTTTTTGCCTTTTGACGCCGAAGCAAACTGTGCAGCAGCCGTGCTGGCAGCACTAATGGTTTCACCACTTGATAAAATTGGTTTTGATAAATAAGCAATTTTATAGGCAGGGTTGAAATTTTTCTGACCCAGTACTTCTATATAATGGTAACCAAATTCGGTTTTCACTACACCTTTTGATCCTACTGGTTTATCGAAAGAAAAATCATTGAAAGTGCCAACCATTTTTCCCTGTTCAAAATAATCATATACACCACCGGTGTTCTTGGTTCCGTCGTCAGAATATTTAGCACACAATGCAACAAAGTCTGCACCGCCCTTGATTGCTGTTTCGATACTATCGATCAATTTTTTAGCCAGTGTATCGGGTCTGATTACCTGGTTGGTTTGCGGGTTAAAAGTAGAAACTAGGATATGACGTACTCTTGCGCTATCTGGCCAGTTCTTAATTCCCACCATTTTTGCAATGGTAAAATTACCCCCATCCTGGTAAGGACCATATAAAGCACCAACCGGTGTTCTGGTAATAGAATCTTTATTGGGCTGCTGCATTTTAGATTTGCTGAAATAGCTGTCGTAGTAAGGTAATTCCGTACCCGCTTTGGTTAAGAAAGCACTTACATCAGAAGTGGTAGCAAATTCTTCTCTCAGACTCATCAACTGGTTCAGTGTATTCAACGTATCAGCTCCGCTTGGAGAAGCATTGAAATAGACATAATTGATAGAACGTGATTCTTCTTCTTTCTGGTATTCTTTACTATGCTTCTTTACATAAGCAGCAATATCCGCATCAGTTACTTTCACGGCGCTGTCAGAAATAGCAGCATAAGGCATATATACATAAGAGATGTTAGCGATGGCATTATTATCTGCCTGCTGTTTTTCTACCAGCCATTTTGGTACATAAGAAGCCTGTTGTAAAAGAGCCAGGTATTTACTTCTCAAGGTTTGTTCAACAGTAGGTTCTATATAGGCTTTGTTCACCATCTCTACCTGTTCTTTATTGGTGCTTTTCTTTAACTGGTTGAAAGCCTGTCTGGCTTCGGCCACTTTAAATTCACCGGTATTAGGATCTGTGAATTCCTGACGTAAAGGAGAGTTGGGTCCGAATAAAATATCGCTCAGTTCTTTAGGGGAAACCTGTAAACCAAGTTTAGCATATTCCTGGGTCAACACCAGTCTTTCCACTTCCTGCATCCATAAAGCACCGATCAGTTGATCGCGTTGTGCTCCCTGTGCTCCATACATACGTTCCTGCATGGCGAGTTTTGATTCGAAATCAAGTCGCTCAATTTTTTCTCCGTTTACTTTACCAATAACAGAAGTATTGGAAAAAGCACTTCCGCCTCTTCCCACACCATCCTGGAGGATAAAAGCAATCAGGGCCAATGCAATAATGGCAAAAACGATCCAGGCACCCTTGTCACGAATTCTTTGAATAACAGACATAAATCAGTTTAATTGGTACAATAAATAAAGCCGCCACATCGGCGGGAGGCAAAAATAGGGGATTAAAGCATTTGAACAAATTGTGGAAAACCTAATTTAATGCAGACAGGACAATGGTTAGGAGAATACAGAATTGGGGAATGAGGTAATTTGAAAATTTGAAAATTAATTTTTGGATCTCAGATGGCAGATGTCTGATGTATATTTCAAATCAGACATCTGCCATCTGAGATCCAAAAATCCACATCCCCTTGTTTATAACCTTCATTTTCGGTGGAAAACTGAGCTTTTTCAGGTTTCAAATGTGGAAACTGCTCGAACAAATACCACTAAATCCGACATCTGACATCCGACATCAGCAATTTTTCCCATTTTGCCCCGTGTTAACGCACAGTGAAATAAACGTGAATATCAAAAATCAGGATATGTGTATTGGTTTATCAACCTATGTGGGTTAATCAGACTTTTCCTGTATTACCGGAATGTTAACCCGTGGAAAAACATGTTAATTAGGGTGGATAAACCACAACAAGTTAACTTTGCTCTCTGGGGATAAGTAAGTTATCCCGAAATCCACAGCCCTAATAGTAATAAGTGATTTATATAAATAAGTATTATTAAATATTATTACCGTGATTATGAACATTTCAGAAGCGAAAGGAAAATTACACGAAAAAGGATTCCTCGATATAGAAATAGATGCCCGTCTGGATATTTTTGCCGAGATTGAGCGACTTAAGAAAGAAAAAAATGCTGTTATACTCGCACACTACTACCAGGAACCAGATATTCAGGACGTGGCAGACTATATTGGAGATAGTCTTGGGCTGGCCCAAAAAGCCCGCGAAACCGATGCCAGCATTATCGTATTTGCCGGCGTACACTTCATGGCCGAAACAGCCAAAATCCTTAATCCAACCAAAAAAGTATTACTCCCCGATCTGAAAGCGGGTTGTTCGCTGGCCGACAGTGCCCCTGCGGGTCCATTTAAGGCCTTCAGAGAAAAACACCCGGATCATATCGTCATCTCCTATATCAACTGCACAGCAGAGATAAAAGCCCTCTCAGACATTATCTGTACCAGCAGTAACGCAGAGAAGATTATTGAAAGTGTTCCAAAAGATCAACCCATCATATTTGCACCGGATAAAAACCTGGGTGCCTACCTGGCTAAAAAAACAGGCCGCGATATGGTATTATGGAACGGAGCCTGTATGGTGCATGAAATATTCAGTCTCGAAAAAATTACCAAACTCAAAATAAGACATCCACAGGCTAAAGTAATTGCACATCCCGAGTGTGAAGAGGCAGTACTGGCGGTGGCAGATTATATTGGCAGCACTACCCAGTTATTAAAGTACTCACAAACAGATAGTACGAAAGAATACATTGTTGCAACAGAAACCGGTATTCTTCACCAGATGCAACAGGCCAGCCCGAATAAAACATTTATACCCGCACCACCTAATAATAATTGTGCCTGTAATGATTGTCCGCACATGAAACTGAATACACTGGAAAAACTGTATTTGTGTATGATGTATGAACAACCCGAAATTCATATGGATGAAACCCTCCGTCTCGCCGCCAAAAAACCCATGGACAGAATGCTGGAAATCAGTAAAGCTGCTGGGTTGATAGGCTAGGAAACAGACGAACAGAGGAATATCCAACTTCCAAGTATTTAGACATTCGAAGTTGGATATTCCTCTGTTTCTCTGTTCGTCTGTTTCATTATCTTCCATTAATGAATATTCCAGGACCAATATTAATTACCGATCGCATTCCTACCCTTGATCAGAAGCTGATTGAATTACTTGAAACCCTTTCTCCTGAAGACTGGAAAAAACAAACCATTGCACCGAAATGGAAAGTGGAAGATGTAGTACTGCATTTACTGGATGGTAATATCAGAACATTATCCATACAACGCGATGGTTATTTTGGTGTACCTCCTGAAAACATAAATAGCTACAACGATTTACTTGCTTATCTCAACCAGCTTAATGCCGATTGGATTAAAGCGGCAAAAAGAATGAGTCCGAAATTGGTCATTGAATTATTAAGAAAAACAAACAAAGAAGTTGCCGATTATCTGCAAAGCATAGATCCGTTTGCACCAGCAATATTTTCTGTAGCCTGGGCAGGAGAAGAACAATCGGCCAACTGGTTTCACTGGGCGAGAGAGTATACAGAGAAATGGCATCACCAGCAACAGATCAGACTGGCGGTTGGAAAAGAAAAAGAATTGTATACAAGAGAATGGTATCATCCGCATCTTGAAACATCTATGCGGGCATTGCCATATCACTACAGAAATTTTCCTGGAAAGAAAGACGAAGTATTGTCATTTGAAATTACCGGAGAAGCTGGCGATATCTGGCATTTATACCATAATGGAAATAAATGGAAGCAGGTAGAAAATGTAGAACCAGGAGAAAATATGATAAGTATTGATGGAGAAATTGCCTGGCGCTTATTCACCAAAGGAATATCAAAAGAAGCAGCAGGAATTAGGGTACAAGGAAACAAGCCAGCAGGAGAACATCTGCTTTCTATGCTTGCTGTAATGGCGTGATAAACTGGAGAACAAAATAGTGTCTCCGAAAGAAGGTTGTTTTCATTTAAGACCTCCGTGTAACTCTGTGCCTTACTCTGTGAAACTCCGTGGTAAAAAACACAGAGGTAAAGGAGTAAGGCACAGAGTTACACGGAGGTTTTGTTATTAATAGTATCTTCTTTCGGTCTCCCAGACTCCGGACTTTCAGACTTATATTTACACAACAATCCATAGAAATGAAAAAACTCCTCGTTGCATCGCTGTTTATTTCATCATTCACATTCGCACAACAAACACAAAAGCCACCATTACATGGAAAGAACTGGATGGCCATTACAGGTAAACCATTGGCTGCCACAGCAGGCTCAATGATATTTCAGAAAGGAGGCAATGCCGTAGATGCTTCCTGCGCTATGCTGGCTGCAACCTGTACCATGTGGGATGTGTTGAGTTGGGGAGGAGAAACACAGGCGCTCATTTATAATCCCAAAACAAAAAAAGTCATTGCCATCAATGCCATGGGTGTGGCGCCTACCGGAGCAACGCCGGAATTTTTTAAGAGTAAGGGCATGAATTTTCCACCGCAGTATGGTCCGTTAGCTGCAACAACACCGGGTACTCCCGGCGGCATCTGCTATATGCTGGCAGAATATGGAACCATGAGTTTGAAAGAAGTATTGGCACCGGCAATGGATCTGGCAGCGGGTTATCCGATAGAAGCACAAACAGCCAATAGTATAGAAAGAGGAAAGGACCAGATTAAACAATGGCCATACAGTAAACAGGTATTCTTAACACACCAGGGAGAAAAAAGAGAAGCGCCGGAGGCAGGAGAAATTTTTGTACAGAAAGATTTACTGAATACACTCAACAAAATGGTAGAGGCTGAACAAAATGCATTGAAAGCCGGAAAGAACAGAAAAGAAGCCATTTACGCGGCATACGATCGTTTTTATAAAGGAGATATTGCTGATGAGTTTGTAAGAGGTGCGCAGGAACAGGGTGGTCTTATTACCAAAGCAGACCTTGCCAACTGGAAACCCATTGAAGAAGAGCCGATGCAAACAAATTACAAAGGCATTGATGTGTACAAACTGAAACAGTGGACACAGGGTCCCGTTTTATTACAGGCCTTGAACATACTGGAGAATTTTGATCTCAAGAACATGGGATATAATTCTGCCAAATACATACACACTGTTTACCAGGCCATGAACCTGAGTTTTGCGGATCGTGATTTTTATTATGGCGACTCTTACTTTGCTCCGGAAGAACCCATGAAAGGATTGTTGAGTAAAGCCTATGCAAAACAAAGAGCGGCGCAGATTCGTATGGACAGAAACGATGCCAATGCGGGTCCGGGAGACCCATATCCTTTTGAAGGAAAAACAAATCCCTATATCAACTTATTAAAGAGTCGCGGTTATGATGTAAAAGATACCAGCAGCAAAAGAGGTTTTGCACCAACACACGATCAGCGACAAATGGCATCTATTAGCGATGCCGAATACAAGGATGCATTATGGATGGGCACCACATCGGTAGAGGCGGCCGATAAAGAAGGATGGGTCGTGTCTATTACACCCAGTGGTGGCTGGTTACCTGCCTGCATTGCTGGTAAAACGGGCGTGGGTATGAGTCAGCGCATGCAGAGTTTTGTATTAGACTCCAGCATCAATCCATTCAATGTAGTAGCACCCGGAAAAAGACCACGTGTAACGCTTACACCATCACTGGCATTAAAAGACGGAAAACCCTGGCTCTCATTTGCCGTTCAGGGAGGAGACACACAGGACCAGAACCTGCTGCAGTTTTTTTTGAACATGGTTGAATTTGGTATGACGGTGCAGGAAGCAAGTGAAGCCGCGAACATCAATACCAACCAGTTATGGTTATCATTGGGAGGAAATAAAACAGCAGACCGGGCACCGAAAGCGGGAAATCTTTTACTCCATAGTAATACGCCTGATTGGGTACGTAAAGAACTGCGCAGTATGGGTTACACACTAAGTTTTGAAGACCGTACCAGCGGCCCCATCAACGCCATCTGGTTCGACTGGAAACATGGCAGTTTCTGGGGAGGCAGCAGCAATCATGGAGAGGATTATGGTATTGGGTGGTAAAAAAGCTGTGAGCTTCCAGCTACTAGCTTCTAGTTTTTAGTAATAAAAATCATTGTATGACATCCATCGAACAACTGGGAATGGCCGTAAAGCAGTTTGCTGCTTTGGGTGAAGAAGAGTTTGATCTGTCATTGGAATATTGGGAAGAAAAGAGCTATACAAAAGGAGAATACTACAATGAGCAACGCTCTGTTTGTAAATGGCTCGGATTTATAACAGACGGAATTTTCCGCTCTTATATTATTGATGGAAAAACAGGAGAAGAAAAAAATGTTTTTATTTATTCGCAACAGCAATTTATAGCCACATTCAAAAGTTTTGTGCACCAGATACCCTGCGATTATCACACACAGGCTATGACAGATGCGGCGATGTTGCGCATACGTATTGATCACCTGCTTGAACTTTATCAGCAAAGCCATGCCTGGGAAAGGTTTGGCCGACTCCTGGCGCAAGCCGCTTTTACCATTGCGATGGAAAAAACAGAAGGCTTTTTATTCAAGACTCCGGAAGAACGATACCTCGATTTGCTGAACCAGCACCCGGATATTTTTAATGAAGTACCGCTTTATCATATTTCCTCCTACCTGGGCATACAGGGCCCATCGCTAAGCCGTATCAGAAAAAGAATTTCGGGGCGTTGAATCGATTTTAACCTGGGTTAAGAAGATCGTCATGAGCAGTTTGGAGCTTTGTGTTATCAAATCAAACACAAACCAAAAACACAAAATCATGACACACTCAAAAACCATCTTATTTACACACGGACTGTTTGTAAACAACAAAAGCTGGAACCAGTGGAAAGCCTATTTTGAAAGCAAAGGTTACACCGTATATGCTCCGGCCAACCCACACCACGAAGGAGACCCCGCTGACCTCAGAAACAATATTAATCCTGCGCTGGGAAAAGAACGTTTTGAAACGCTGGTAAGAAAGCTGGCAGATTTTATTGATACCCTGCCCGAAAAACCCATCGTTATCGGACACTCCCTGGGCGGACTCACCACCATGAAGCTGGTAGAAATGGGAAAAGCTGCCGCTGCAGTAAGTATTAACGGAGCTCCACCCAAGAACGTATTTGCGCCCTGGCAAACCATTAAAACAGTGTTTCCTGTGCTGAACTTTTTTGCGGGCGATAAAATCTTCCGCACCAATAAAGACTGGTTTCATCATGCATTCGGAAATAATTTAAGTCGCACAGAGAGCGATAAAGTATACAACGAAATCGCAGTACCGGAAAGCAGAACAGTAGCAAGAGATACATTGTTACAATCATTCTCAAAAGTAGATTTCACCCAACCCCACGCGCCCTTGCTTTTTGTTGGCGGAACCAATGACAATATCTTCCCTCCAACGCTCACACAAAAACTGGCAAGGTCATATAAAGACAAAGCCGATGTAAAAATATTCGAGGGACGTAGCCATAATACCGTTGGGGAATACGGCTGGGAAGAAGTAGCGGATTATATTTTGGAGTGGGTGGAGAGGAAGTAAAATAAGTATATAGGTTAATTAAGATACAAAAGCCACCACAAACACTCCGTCTCAGGCGAATTATATTGCCTAACTGTACTATCTTGTAACTAGTGAAATAGCTATCAAGAAATGAGAAATCCTAAATGGCATAGAGACGAAATTATTTTAGCCCTCGATTTGTATTTTGATAAAAATCTTGGTCCGATTGATGCAAGAAACCCCAAAATTGTAGAACTATCAACATTATTAAACAAGCTACCGATCTTTCAACTAAAACCGGATAAAAAAACATTTAGGAATCCCAATGGAGTGAGCTTAAAACTATCTAATTTTAAAGCAATAGACCCAAATTATACAGGGAAAGGAATGGAAGCGTATAGTAAGCTCGATAAAGAAGTTTTTGAAGAATTTAAAACAAATCTAGACAGATTAAAATACGTTGCTCAAGAAATAAGAAAAACGGTAGAAAACGCAGAATTAGCGGCAGAGGTTTCAAAGATAGAAGATGACGAAGAAACGGCCACCGATACCGTAACAGAAGGTCAGGTATTATATAAGCTTCATAAAGTGCGCGAAAGAGAAAGAAAAATTATTGCAGCAAAAAAGAAAAAAGTGTTGAAAGAAACGGGAGCATTAAAATGCGAAGCCTGTGGATTTGACTTCAAAGAAACGTATGGCGAATTGGGCAACGGTTTTATTGAATGCCACCATTTAATCCCACTTTCCAATTTTGAATCATCAAAAGAAACAAAGCTAGAGGATCTTGCTTTATTATGTTCGAATTGTCATAGTATGATCCATAAAGACTTTAGCATTTCCTCTATAACCCAGTTTAGGATGAGGTTAAATGGCCTCCAATAGTTTTCATTTGAATGCGTAAAAAGGATTCTTAAATAAAACGGCCATAAAGAAAGGCGTCATGTTGCTAAAGAATTGCAGGAACCCCGTCCTGATATAAAAAGATTTTCGCGAAGCAATTTAGTTAACGCAAAAAAATTACATCGGGTTTACAAAAATGAAATAGTCTAACAACTTGTTGGACTATTGAATGAGGGGTTTGAAAATAAGTCAATACAACAGCTTGTTACTGGAACAAAGGGAAAAAGAAATAGCAAAGGAAGAGGTCGCCCTGCAGGATAAACAAATAAAAACGGGATAATATGAATCTAAAAATTCAATAAATTCATACGACCAACCACAACCAACATTGTATGACCACGAACACGCAATGGAGCTTCATCCAAAAATTCCTCTTTCGTTTTTTCTTTGTCTATTTCATGATCTCTATTGCCCCGTGGACATGGGTTAGCAGCCTTCCATGGGAATGGGCCGGTTATCTGATTCAACCCTGGCAATGGCTCGAAAACCTGATCGTTGAGTTTGCCAATAAGAATATCTTCAAAGTCTACAAAGAACTGGTTCCACTCAACGGTAGCGGCGACACTTCCTGGGCATGGACACATCTCTGGTTTTTTACACTGTTCTCTTTGTTTGTGGCGATGGTTTGGACGGTGAGCGACAGAAATAAACCCGCCTATCCCAAATGGAATTACCTGCTGGTAACCATTGTTCGATATAATGTTGCCATGACGGCATTTGGTTATGGCATCATCAAAGTGTTTGCCCTGCAAATGTATTTTCCATCGCTAAGCCAGCTGGCCACACCGTTGGGAGAGTTTTTGCCGATGCGTTTTTCCTGGTTATTTATTGGTTACTCCACCCCCTACCAGGTATTTTCCGGTGTAGCCGAAGTAATTGTTGGACTTCTGTTATTCAATCGGAGAACGGCCACTGCCGGGGCTTTGATGGCTTTCGCAGTATTTACCAATGTGATGGTGATGAACCTCGCATACGACATACCGGTAAAATTATTCTCCACACATTTAACCCTGATGTCATTGTTTCTCGTAGTACAGGAACACAAACGCCTTACTGCATTTTTTTTACAAAACCAGCAGGCACCGGCAGGAAGTTTGTATGCACTCACGCTTACAAAGAAATGGCAGCGCATAACCCGTTATGTATTAAAAAGCCTGTTTGTTGTACTGATTATCATCCTTCCTTTTTATAATTCGTATCAACGTTACCAGGATATGCAATCCACCTCCGATCAGAAACCCATTCGTTCCGGTGTGTATGATGTAGCGGATTTTGTTGTAAACAATGATACCATTCCCGCCATCATCGGTGATTCTACACACAGATGGAGTCAGCTCATTTTTCAACCCGGCACAACGGGTAGTATGCTGAGCGCCGATACCATGTTCAGACGTGTATATGGAAGGGCTTATTTCGGATACTTTGTAGATACCATCAAACAACAAATGACATTCCGGTGGGCTGGTCCAAAGTCGGATAGCCTGTTTACGTTGCAATACAGCATACCCGACAGTACAACCATAACACTAAAAGGTCCGGTAAAAGGAGACTCGCTGTTTATAAGATTAAAAAGAACCAATAAACAGTTTCGTCTTGCAGAAAAACAGTTTCATTGGTTGAGTGAGTACAATAGATAAAGCGACAAGCTTCAAGCCGCAAGCTACAAGGGGGAGAAATATTCTTGTAGCTTGCGGCTTGAAGCCTGTAGCTAAAATTCCTTAACATTGCCTGTTATGAAAAAATCAATCCTGTTCCTTTTATTATTTGCAACAGTCTCCGTCCTTGCGCAAAAGAAACAGCCGTATGTACTTTACAATGCAAAAGGAAAAAAAATCAGCTATGAAAAAATGCTGAAGACAATTGCCGATAAAGACATTCTGCTGTTTGGTGAGTTTCATAACAATGCCATCGCTCACTGGTTACAGTTAGAAGTAACCAAAGACCTCAAAGAAAAACGTAACCTGGTACTGGGTGCAGAAATGTTTGAACAGGATAACCAGGAAGCGCTTGATCTATATCTCGCCGGAACCATCAAACAAAAACAACTGGATTCGATGGCGAGACTCTGGAAAAACTACCCGACCGATTATGCACCACTGGTAAACTTCGCCAAAGAAAATAAAATACCATTTGCTGCCAGCAATGTACCACGCCGGTATGCATCGATGGTATCACGCGGCGGATTTGCAGTGTTGGATACTTTATCTGCAAAAGAGAAAGCCTGGATCGCACCATTGCCCATTGCATATGATGCCGAATTACCAGGCTATAAAAAAATGATTGAAATGATGGGCGGACACGGAGGTGAAAATCTTCCCAAAGCACAGGCCATCAAAGACGCAACGATGGCGCATTTTATGTTGAAATATTACCAGCCCGGATCTTTACTCATTCATTATAACGGCGCTTATCATTCTGATTTTTATGATGGGCTTAACTGGTACCTCAAAAGACAAAACCCGGCGCTCAAAATTGTAACGATCAGTACCGTCTCACAAAAAGACATCCACAAACTCAGCGCCGAACACCTCGGCCGGGCAGATTTTATTATTTGTGTGGATGAGGATATGACGAATACTTATTAGCGCCGGAGTCCAGGAGTCCGGAAGACCGCAAGTCGGAAAGTCCGAAAGAGAGTTGATTTAGTAAATCGCCCTCCGTGAAACTCTGTGCCTTACTCCTTTACCTCTGTGGTTAACCACGGAGTTTCACAGAGTACGGCACAGAGTCACACGGAGTTTTTGTTGATGGAAGACGGACTTTCGGACTTTCCGACTTTCGGTCTTCCAGACTTCCCCCAACTATGTGCAAAACTCCCACCCAAATCAGGTATAAATACGGTACCCCGGGAAAAAACAAACCCCTACTTTAGCACAATAAGGACAAACTAAAGTCGTTAGTAAAAAAAATACTAAAAAAATTAGTTTATTTCATTTCCGGGAACTATTTTTACAGTCCCATTAAAATTCAAAACAGCATACCATGAGTAACGCAGAAAAATTAAAGGCCCTCAAGCTGACGATCGATAAGATCGACAAGGATTTCGGAAAAGGCAGTGTGATGATGATGAATGAAAGAAGCCAGGATGCCATGGAAGTAATTTCAACCGGCTCTATTGGTCTTGATACGGCATTGGGCGTAGGCGGTTTACCGAAAGGAAGAATCATCGAAATCTATGGTCCTGAATCATCTGGTAAAACCACGGTTGCTATTCATGTAATTGCTGAAGCGCAGAAGAAAGGTGGCATGTGTGCTATTATAGATGCGGAACACGCATTCGACAGCTCCTATGCACAAAAACTGGGCGTAGATGTAGATAATCTACTGATATCACAACCCGATTATGGTGAACAGGCATTGGAAATAGCCGACCGTCTTATTTTATCTGGTGCACTGGATGTGGTGGTGATTGACTCGGTTGCGGCATTGGTGCCGAAGGGAGAACTGGAAGGAGAAATGGGCGATAGCAAAATGGGTCTGCAGGCTCGTTTGATGAGCCAGGCATTGAGAAAATTAACGGCTACCATCAATAAAACCAATACGGTTTGCATATTCATCAACCAGTTGCGTGAAAAAATCGGCGTAATGTTCGGAAACCCCGAAACAACAACAGGAGGTAATGCGCTGAAATTCTATGCATCTGTCCGACTGGATATTCGTCGTATGTCACAAATCAAAGATGGCGACGAAGCGGTGGGTAACCGTGTAAAAGTAAAAGTGGTAAAAAATAAAGTAGCTCCCCCATTCAGGGCTGCAGAATTCGATATCATCTTTGGAGGTGGTATCAGCAAAGTGGGTGAAATCATCGATATGGGTGTGGAACTGGGTATCGTTCAGAAAAGCGGATCCTGGTTCAGCTACGAAAGCAATAAACTGGGTCAGGGCCGTGATGCAGTAAAACAACTGCTGCACGATAACCCCGAACTGTCGGCCGAGATCGAAGGAAAAATCAGAGCCAAACTGTCAGAAGCCAAAGCCGCCGCAGAAGCATAAACGTTTTTTTGAGATGGGTTAGTAAATATGAACCGCTCCTTGTCTAGGGAGCGGTTTTTTACTGAAATGCCTTGTTCAATCTTCATTATTTAGTGTTGCTGTATAATTAAACAGAAATAAACTAAATAAACCACTGATTATCACGCAAATTGCCTACCAACTCTCTTCAACATACCTTATTTTAGGGAAAATAAAACCATTGATCTACACGCTGTTAAAACTGCCAATTAGACTTGCGCTGCGTATTTTCTGTGTAGACATTGAGTTGGTAAATCCCCATTTCCATAGCGAAAAAGGTCCTCTTTTGCTGGTGGCCAATCACCCCAATTCATTCCTCGATGCCATCATTATTGCTTCCCGCTTCAGCGAGCCAGTCTATTTCCTGGCCCGGGGAGACGCTTTTCGGAAACCCTGGCACCGCTTTTTACTTGGTCTACTTCATATGATTCCGGTCTACCGGTTGTCTGAGGGAAGAGAAAACCTCCACCTGAACGAACACGCGTTTAAAAAATCACAGGAGCTATTGGCACAGCAAAAAATAGTGTTGATTTTTATTGAGGGCATTTGTCTGAATACACATGAATTACAGCCATTTAAAAAAGGTGCAGCCAGAATAGCCATTACGGCTGTCAATCAAAACCTGCCCTTACAAGTAATGCCCGTATCGATCAGTTATAACAGCTTTACCCGAATCGGAAAATCAGTTCGGGTAGCGCTATCAAAACCACTGGTTGCAAGAGACCTGTTGCCTAACGAACAGGAGGCGATCAATATGCAAGATTTTAACCGGGAAATATTTACCCGGTTAAACAGCATGATAAAACTGCCGGAACTATATCAACGAAAATCAACTGTTTTTCTTCATCCACTATCATTACTCGGTTATTTTTTGCACATGCCGGTTTATCGGCTAATTAAAAACCTTGTCAGAACGAAAACAAGAAAAACGGTGTTTTACGATTCTGTTTTGTTTGGTGTTTTGCTGCTCGCATATCCCCTGTATCTGTTATTATTATTGACCTTGATGATTTTTGTTCATCTGCCGTTTTATATCATTCTCACAGTTATTCTCATTCACCCACTAAGTGCATGGACGGCCGTACACAATAAAATAAAACAACAAACAGTATCATAAAGAAAAGAAAACGGTTACCTTACTGTTGTAAAAAGTATTAAGAGAAAAAGATGTCTTCAATAAAAAAATTAGGGATCAGAAAGCGAATTGCGCTGGTGGCACACGACCATAAAAAAAAGGATTTGATGGAGTGGGTGGCGCATAACAGAGAAGTTTTATCTAAACACGAATTGTTTGCCACAGGAACAACGGGAAAGCTGATTGAAGAAAAAATGGATCGCCCGGTAAAAAAACTCATGAGTGGTCCAATGGGTGGCGATCAACAGATTGGCGCCATGATAGCGAACGGAGAAATTGACATGATGTTTTTCTTCTGGGACCCCATGGAAGCACAACCCCACGACAGCGATGTAAAAGCATTGCTGCGTTTATGTGTGTTGTGGAATATTCCGATGGCGTGCGACAGGGCAACAGCCGATTTTCTCATCACATCACCCTTTATGCACCAGGAATATGAATCGCAATTACCCGATTACAGCGATTACCTGAACAGAACAATTAAAAAACAGGATGACTGATCTCATATTACGTCCCTGGCAAAAGCAGGATGCACAGGCACTGGCGGCTATTGCTAACAACAGGAATATCTGGAATAATATGAGGGACTTTTTTCCCAGTCCTTATACAGTTTCAGACGCATTACAATGGATAACAAAAACCGCAGCCGATAATCCTGTACAGCATTTTGCCATATTATGGCAACAGAAAATAGTAGGTGGTTGCGGCTGTATATTGAAAGAAGACGTTTATAGAAAAAATATTGAAGTTGGCTATTATGTTGGAGAACCATATTGGGGAAAAGGAATAGCTACAGAAGCCTGCCGACTTTTATGCGATTATATTGTGGAGCAGAAAGACATGGTGCGCATAGAGGCTAATACGTTTCAACATAACAAAGCATCCATGCGGGTGTTACAAAAAAATGGATTCTACCTGGAAGCCATTAAAAGAAAAGCAGTATTTAAAAACAATGAATTGATGGATGAATACCTCTGGGTAAAAATGCTTCACCGGTAAAACAATAAATAAAAAATACCATGCGTTGGCAAGGCAGAAGACAAAGCGATAATGTAGAAGACAGAAGGGGCAGTAAAGCACCACTGGCAATAGGCGGAGGTCTTGGTGCCATCGTAATGGTGGTACTTTACCTCATCATGGGTGGCGACCCCAATGAAGTGCTGCAACAGGTAGCACAGCAGCCAACAAGCGAAACAACAAAATTTAGTCCACGAGAACAGGAGCTCGCAGAATTTACAAAAGTGATCCTGGCCGATACGGAAGATGTGTGGGATTCAATCTATTTGGCTATGAACGATAGATACGAACAACCACGCCTTGTTTTATTCAGTGGATCAACGTCGTCTGAATGCGGTTTTGCGAGTGCTGCATCTGGCCCCTTTTACTGTCCGCCCGACAAACGTATTTATATAGACCTTTCTTTTTTTGATGAACTCCAGCAAAAATTTGAAGTAGAAGGAGAATTTGCCATGGCCTATGTAATTGCACATGAAGTGGGTCATCATATCCAGCAATTGATGGGAACCACCACCAAGCTGCAACAAATGCGGCAGGGCGTCAGTGAAGTGGCTTATAATAAACTTTCTGTGCAACTGGAATTACAGGCCGATTTCCTGGCAGGTGTATGGGCGCACCATGCACATAAATTAAAGAATATTTTGGAAGAAGGAGATATTGCATCGGCGCTAAGTGCAGCTAATGCCATTGGCGATGACCGTTTGCAACAGTCTGCCGGACGAACCGTAAACCCAGATGCGTTTACCCATGGCACTTCTAAACAAAGGGTGTATTGGTTTAAAAAAGGCTTTGAAACCGGAGATATCAAAGAAGGAAACACATTTGCCTCAACAGAATTGGAATAAAATTGTTATTGAAAAGAACTCTGCGTAACACACGTTTCTCTTATTCTCTGCAGGGAATATTCTAATATGTTCACCGCAGCAGAATGAAGAACGCAGACGGTTCACAGAAAAAAATATCAACCTTAACTATGAGAAATTTTATTACTGCCAGCTTTTTTCTGATGAGCACTATTGCGCAGGCACAGGATACACTGTCTAAAAAAGATATTCCAGCTGCTGCAAGACTCTTCGACCTCAATTTCACACAGAAAGAAATAGATAGCATGTACGCTGGAGTGAAAGAAAATGTAGGCGTATACCAACGCATGCACAAACAAACGCTGGCAAACAATATTGCACCAACACTTTCACATAGTGCAATATTACCCGGAATGGTTTTTAACGAAAAGCAGGAGAAAATAGATTGGAACATCCCTAAAAATGTTGTCTTGCCAGCAGATAAAAACGAACTGGCCTGGTATTCTGTTTCACAACTGGCATCATTACTGAAAAACAAAAAAATCAGTTCTGTTGAACTAGCGAAATTCTTTATTGATAGAATAAAAAAATATGGCGACAGTCTGCAGTGTGTCATCTCGATTACAGAAAGCATTGCTATGGAAGAAGCGGCAAAAGCGGATGCTGAAATAGCAGCAGGAAAATACAAAGGCCCCTTACATGGAATACCCTATGGATTAAAAGACCTCTTTGCCGTAAAAGGAACAAAAACCACCTGGGGTGCCGAGCCATATAAAAACCAGGTAATTGATGAAGATGCTTTTGTGTATAGCAAGCTGAAAGAAGCCGGAGCCGTATTGGTGGCTAAGTTCACGCTTGGAGCGTTGGCTATGGGCGATTATTGGTATGGGGGCAGAACAAAAAATCCATGGAACACCCGTTTTGGTTCATCGGGATCATCGGCCGGTTCAGCATCTGCTACCGTTGCCGGACTTGTACCGTTTGCCATCGGAACAGAAACATGGGGCTCAATTATATCACCCGCATCTACCTGTGGAGCCACGGGTTTAAGACCCACTTTTGGTGCCATCAGCAGAAGTGGCGCCATGACATTAAGCTGGAGTCTTGACAAAATCGGACCCATTTGCAGAAGCGCAGAAGATGCGGCCATTGTTTTTAATTATATCCGCGGAACAGACGGAAAAGACATGAGTGCGGTAAGCAAGCCATTCAATTATAAACCCAATGCCGACATCAAAAAAATGCGGATAGGTTATGCAAAAAATTATTTCGACCGGATAACCGATACCAGCAGAACAGAATGGAAGGTACTCGAAACATATCGCTCCATGGGCGTAGAGCTGATACCAGTTGATTTTCCTGACAGCCTGGTCTATCCATTCAATATTATGGATGTGGTCATCAGCGCCGAATGTGCCGCAGCTTTTGACGACTTCACCCGAAATGATGTAGATGATCTGATGACACGTCAGGGGCTGAACGACTGGCCCAATACTTTCCGCATATCGAGGCTGGTACCTGCAGTAGAATACATCAATGCGAACAGACACCGGTTTATACTCATGCAAAAAATGAATGAAGTCATCAGTCAGTATGATGTGATTATTTGTCCGACAAGAGGAAGTGGTAACCAGTCTGCCATCACGAACCTCACGGGTCACCCGGTTGTATGTGTACCAACGGGTTTTGATAAAAGAACCAACACACCAACCAGCATTTCTTTTATAGGTAAACTGTTTGATGAGGCCAGTATATTGGCGGCAGCAAAATATTACCAGGATAAAACAGGATGGGATGAAATGCACCCACCGGCATATAAATAGAAATCTTTGAAGCAAAAAGCCCGTGATCCGGGCTTTTTTCGTATTGTTACGCTTGGAACGCGTGCTCAGATATGTTATTAAAATCCAATACTAAAATATCATTCCTGATCATAGGATCGATCCTGTTTTTTTTCTTCATGTTATTGGGATCATTTCAGCTTACCAATTTCAGTCGCTATTACAGTAAACCGGTATTTCTCGTAGCACCAGACTCAACAGCTTGCACAGCAGAAACCGCTCAACAAATTTTACTCGCCAGAAACGAAAAAATAGAAGACGGATTTTTCAACGCAGGTTTTACAAGGCATGCATGGTGGGTAATGGTAAAAACAGCAGCGAATGAAAAAAGCTGGTTACAGATTGCAAACCCGCACATCAACGATATCCGCATCTATGAACAGCAATGGGGCAAATGGGAAGAAGTATATAAGTCGGGTGATTATTATCCATACGAACAAAGATTATTGGATGACCCGGATTACTGGTATCCGATAGAGCCATCCTCACATACATACCTGATACGAATTGATAAAAAAGGGGAATCGCTCAATATTCCTTTACGGCTTGTTAAGGAAAGTTCACTTGCGCCTTATTTATCGGACCGCAGTTTCTTTCATGGCATTTTCCTGGGATGGATTATTTTACTTTTATTACTCAACTTATTTCTATGGGCATCTTTAAAAGATAAAATTCATCTCTTTTACAGTCTCTATGTAACATTCGCTGTGCTCTGGATCATAGCACAATGGGGACTTGGTTTTAAAAATTTATGGCCCGAACTGCCATCGTTTACCAGCAAGTCGAGACCCGTTCTTTCAAATATCTCATACCTGTTTTTGCTGGAACTAACGGCACGGTTTTTTACGATACCCAATACACAAAGACATTATACCAAAACCATCCGTGTATTACAAATATTGCTACTCATATCAAGTGTAGGATTATTGCTTACGGATATTCCAACGAGTGGTCCGCTCTTGCGATACGGTTACCTTACAACAATGAATATTATCTGGATGGTTGCACTTGTTATCATCATCCTGTTTATCTGGAAAGGGTATAAAACGCAAAAATTATTATCTGTTTTTTTCCTGGTCGCTTTCTGTTTTTTCGCTGTGTATATTTTGCTGCTTTTGTTATCGCAGTATAATATTGGTGGCGACTGGATGTTTTATGCCAATATGTATGGCTCGCCTGTTGGCTTTTTGGGAGAGAGCACCATTCTTTCATTTGGTTTAACACAGCGTTATAATTTTTATAAAAGTGAAAAAGAACAGGCCATGCAGGCGCTGGAAAAAGAGAAAAGAGCTGCAGCAGATAAAATTATACAGACACAGGAAGAAGAGAGAAACAGGCTGGCAAGAGAATTGCATGATGGTTTAGGAGGTTTATTGGGTGGCATCAGGATGGGAGCACATCATCGTTTGAAACCTTATCCTGCTGAACAGGAATGGATAGCTGAACAACTGGATCTTGCCGTAACCGATCTCCGAAATATTGCACACGACCTGATGCCGGTGCAGTTACAGGAACAGGGACTCGACAGGGTCCTGGAAAAAGCGGTGGCCAGATGGAATATGGGAGAAGAGCTAAATGTAAACTATAACAGTTCCATCCAACACAGGTACCCGTTGCGAACAGAAGCGGCCTTGTACAGGATTGTGTTGGAATTAATGCACAATATCAAAAAACATGCTGCTGCATCGGAAGTAAATATTGAAATTTGGGAGGAAGAGAAAACGCAAAGACTTACTTTACTCGTAGATGACAATGGAAAAGGATTTGAACCGGGAAAAGATGAAGGAATTGGATGGAAAAGTATCAGACAAAGGGTGCAGTACATGGAAGGTAAAATAAACATCGACAGTAGCCACAAGGGCACCACGGTGATCATAGAAATATTCATGGAAAAAGAAAACGCATGAAAAAAATTAGCATTGCTATAGCAGACGATCACAAAATATTTGCCGAAGGCATACAAAGTGTTACAAAAGACATCGGTTGGCTCAACTGGGTAGGACAGGCATATACAGCGAAAGAAGCGATATCGTTATTCAGAGAAAAACGCCCGGATGTACTATTACTGGATTATCACCTGCCCGACGGAAAAGGTGTTGATGTGGCCAAAGAAATACTGAAAGAATACCCATCCGCTATCATACTGATGCTGAGTATGGAGAATGATAACGATATCATTTACCAGTGTAAAACGATTGGTGTAAAAGGATATCTCATTAAAAACCTTTCATCAGACGAATTATTGTCTGCAGTAGAAGACGCCATCTCAGGATCAACCGTATTCATGTGGTCAGCCGAAAAACCGGCACCCAAACCTCAGGCCGATGTGCTGAGTAAAAGGGAAAAAGAAATCATACAGCTCATCAGACAGGGATTAACCAGCCATGAAATAGCGAATCAGTTATTTCTCAGCACCTATACGGTTGACACACACAGGCGAAATATACTCCGTAAGCTGGATCTGAAAAATACGGCGATGATGGTATTGTATGCGCAACAGCATCAGTTGTAAAATTTCATGACAACTAACAGGATGTTTGTATATTTAGTCAAACGATTCCATATGAAAAACAGCCTGTATTTACTGCTGGTTCTCTTGTTTTCGTCACAAGTAAAAGCACAGGACCTCTCGGCCTTTGAATCGAAACAGTTTATTGTAGGAAATGATACGCTTCGTTACCGTATTCTCTATCCCGAAAAATATAAAAAGAACAGGGCCTATCCCTTGGTCATGTTTTTACATGGCGCGGGTGAAAGAGGCAACGATAATGAAGCCCAGCTAAAACACGGAGCTGCTTTGTTCCTGAAACCAGAGAACAGAAAATATTTTAAAAGCATTGTCATCTTCCCGCAATGCCCGACAAACAAATCCTGGTCGAAATTTAAACGTGTTGATGGAAAGTTCGCCGGCAGCGATTCAGAATCGGAGCCGCCGGTTGAACAACAATTGGTAAAAGCACTGATGGACAGCATGTTGCTAAACCGCCATATTCTCGAAAGACAAATCTACCTGGGGGGCTTATCAATGGGCGCATTTGGCAGTTATGATATGCTGATTCGTTATCCTGAATATTTTGCCGCCGCCTTTCCTATTTGCGGCGTAGCCGATATTCCAACGCTTGTTCAAAAAGCAAAAGATGTTCCCATGTGGATTTTTCACGGGGAAAAAGATCCTGTTGTATCACCGGAACCCAATCGTGAATTATATAAAGCATTAATGACAGCGGGTGCAACAGATATTACCTACTCTGAATATCCCGGCGTGGGACATGATAGCTGGACCAATGCTTTTGCCGAACCCAAATTATTACCCTGGGTTTTTTCGCACAAAAAGAAGCTGAAGAAAAAATAGATCTTGGATCGATTTGAATTTTTAAGCCACAGATTCACAGATTATTCCTTTATAATCTGTGAATCTGTGGCTTAAATTGCATCATCACAATCTTAAAATCTTGAAACGATTTCTAATTCCAGCCTTACTGTTACTAATACTTGCCTGTAATACCATTAAAAAAACAGGACGGTTAAATGTTCCGACATCGCTGCAACTAATAGACGTGTACACTATTTCACACGACTTCCGATTTAAAGAAACAACTGTTGGCGGCTTATCGGGTATAGATTATGATGCAATGTCAAATTCCTTTTATACCATCAGCGATGACAGATCTGACCGGCAGCCGGCCCGCTATTATCGTTTTACTGTTTCCTATTCCGCAAAAAAAATTGACACGGTAATTTTTCAGGAGGCCGTTAGTTTATTACAGCCTAATGGAAAAACATATCCATCCATAAAAGAAAATGGCGCCTTAACGCCCGACCCCGAATCTATCCGTTACAACCCTGTAACAAAAGAGCTTGTCTGGACAAGTGAAGGAGAAAGACTGATCAACGCCAAAGACAGTTTAATACAGGACCCCGCTATTCATTTTGTCAATAAAAATGGTAGTCATATCCGAACGCTGCAATTACCTGACCAACTGAAAATGCGAAGAACAGAAAATGGTCCGAGGCGTAACGGTGTTTTAGAAGGGGCGTCTTTTTCGGCAGACTATAAAAAATTATACGTGAGCCTCGAAGAGCCAAGATATGAAGATGGTCCACAGGCGGCACTCATTCCCAATGATGCCTGGATACGTGTTTATGCATTCAATACAAAGGATGGAAAAAACACGGCACAGTATGCCTACAAACTAGATCCCGTTGCTTATGCGCCTAATCCAGCAGGGAGTTTTATGGTAAATGGTATTCCGGATATTTTGTATGCAGGAAAAGATAAACTACTGGTAATGGAAAGATCGTTTTCAACGGGGCGACTAGCCTGCACCATTAAAATATTCAGTGTTGATTTGAAGGATGCACAGGATATAAAAGAGAGTCATTCACTAAAGCGGCAGCCACCAGCTAAACCATTGCAGAAAAAATTATTGCTGAACTTAGACGATCTCGGTATTTATACCGATAATGTGGAGGGCATGAGTTTTGGCCCAACCCTGCCCAACGGCAAAAGAACTTTATGGATGATAGCCGACAATAATTTTTCAGCACTGGAAAAAACACAACTCTTTTTATTTGAAGTGAACGATTAATCATGAAACAGTTTCTTCTGATATTTTTTGTATGTCTATGCTTTTTAAGTTGTAAAGAAAACAGCAACAAAGGAAACCCTGTTGTGGTGATAGAAACAAAATATGGGGAGATAGAAATTGAACTGTATGTTGATAAGGCACCTAAAACGGCAGGGGCATTTTTAAGCTATGTAGATTCAGGATTTTATGAGAACACATCATTCTACCGCGTGTTGAATATGAATAACCAGCCATCCAACGCAACCAAAACAGAAATTTTACAGGGTGGACTATGGCGTACAAAAAATGAGAAGGCAAGAAGTATTCCCGGAATTCCGCATGAAAGTACCGGAACAACGGGAATCAAACACACAGATGGTGTTATATCGGTAGCAAGACTGGCACCCGGAACAGCCAACTGTGAATTTTTTATTTGTATTGATAACCAGTCCGGGCTCGACGAGGGAGGTGAAAATGTAGAAGACAGGCTGGGTTATGCTGCATTCGGGAAAGTAATCAGAGGCATGAGCGTAGTCAGGAAAATATATATGCAAAACGACCGCAACCAATATCTTGATCCGCCGGTGGCTATTTATAATGTCAGGAGGAAGTGAGGAATAGGCTATGAGCCCTGAGCGATGGGCTTCGAGTTTTTTGGGGATGTATTAAAATAACCGAAACAACTTCTATAGGTAATATTTTCTGGCTCACAGCTCGTGGCTCAAGTCTCATAGCTGCTTAGCAAGTTTCCAAAGTTTCCCAGAAAAAAATCTTCATAAACTACTCATTTTCAGGTATTTTTTGTAAGTTAACAGTAGCCTAATTTTACTATAATGCATACAGGGGGATTTCGGCTGCGCTTATTTCTATTCATCATGCTATTTGCGTTGTGCAACGCAGGTCTTTTTGCACAGGAAACCGATACCACAAAGCAGGTCCAGACCGACAACAAGTTTGCCGATACAACAGGGGGTTATGGGTATATGTACCTGTCGACCACCTGTATTGAATGTAATCCAAAGGGTTCCGCGCACTATAAAAAATTTGCCATCATCAGTGGCATTTATAAAGCAAAGGATTTTTATAGTGCTGTAGCAACACGTTCGGTTGGGCATTTCAGGAACAAATTTGAAAAGCTGGGTTATTTCAAAAACAAAGTGACGCAGACCTGGAAATCGCCACGGTTGTTTGCATCGCTTGAAGAGATCCTTGAATATAAAAATGACCTGATTGCTAAACTGAAATCAGAAAACTATGTAGTGGTTTCGTTTGACGATCGCATCAATACCGAGGAGCTTGAACGTGAAGAATAGAACATTTACAAGGGTTGGCTTCATCATAGTACCACTGATGCTTGGAACATGGATCTATCTGAAAGGAAGAAAATATCCTGTGTTGTTTGAAACCTGGTTCTATCAAACCAAAGAAACAAGTTCTTTACCCGGGTCAGGATGGATACCAGATTATTTATGGTGTGTTTCGCTTTGGTCATGCTTTGTATGGCTGTGGAAGGGCTGGAATAATATCCCGGTTTTGTGGAAAGGGTTGTTGTGGCTGTTGATTATGCTGACCGAACTGATGCAATGGACGGGCATATTACAGGGAACGGGCGACTGGATTGACCTGGTGATGTATCAATTGGCATTTTTTACCGTATATATCCTACATAAATCTGAACTGATATGAGAAACAAAACAAACCTGCTGGCATCACTAGTAATTGTGGCTTATGCTGCACTGTATATCGCCAGCTCCGGCCCCAAACAGGCCGAAGCACCACCTGTTCCAACCATTAAAGCGCCGAATTACGATTTTGAACCACCTGAAAAAGCACCTGCCAAATCTGCTCAGGTCGTGTTCCTGCTTGTAGACCCGGCCTACCAGGAGAAATTTGCGTATTCCAACTACAAAATTTTCAGCGACTTCTCAAAAGCCATGGCGGCAGATTACAATGAATCACTGACCGCAAAAGGGTATTCAGTTCGTGGACCTTTTGAATATTACGATCAGGTAGTGTATAACGATAAGAAAGAAAGCGATCTGTTGTTACAGGTGGAAATCGATTTTGATATCAATGGTTCCAATGTAAACTGGAACTCTTTCTCCGAGTATATTTCGGGTAAAGGACGATATGCTACTTACAGAACAGCCTATAAATATGCGGGCTTCTTTATCCTTTCTGGAAAGGTAAACCTGGTAGCGGCAGAACCCCTTACCAAAGAGAAACTCTGGGCAAAAAGTATTCCGCTGAAACAAAAACAGGTGTATATCGCGCCCGTATATAATACCCTCGAAAGAACCTATAATGTTGGTTTCAGCCGCGATCCGGGTGTTATCAACCCTATGATTGAAGCTTTACAGGATTATTATAAGCAGGTATTCAATACTTCCTGGAATCACCTCGATCCCAATGAACTTGCGCCTTTGAAGAAAGAAGTGCTGGAAATCAGGGAGAAGAAAAAGTACTAACCCAACATGCAATATCTTCTTTTGCCCCGGATGTAGATCCGGGGCAGGGATGAGAAGGGCGGTCATTACAGACCGCCCTTTTTTATGGGCAAAAAAAATGCTGGTAATTTGTGTAACATAGAGAAAGATCCTGCGATTAGATAACTACAAGTACTCAGGCAAACAGATTTGGAACAGGTTTTCACAATAAAACACGATGAGGTAGTGGAAAGGTGTAAAAGAGGCGATACGTCTGCTTTCACACAGTTGTACCACCAACATTCAAAGGAAGTGTATAATACCATTTTCCGCCTGGTACCACATACCGGGGAAGCCGAAGACCTGTTACAGGAAGTATTTGTGTCGGCTTTTCAGGCCATACACAAATTTGAAAATACGGGTGGGTTCAGGGCCTGGATCAAAAGAATTGCCATCAACCAGTCCATATCTTGGATCCGCAAACAGAAACTGAGAATGGTAGAACTCGATGACACAAAATCGGTTGTTGCAGAAGAAGAAAGTATTGATGAAGCACAGTTCAGTTTTAAAGTAGAGGAAGTGAAAAAAGCCATTGAAGAGCTACCCGATTCTTACAGAACCATTGTACAACTCTACCTGTTTGAAAATATACCACAGGAAGAAATTGCGACCATGCTGGGTATCTCTTACAATAATGTGCGGATACAATACCACAGGTCGAAACAAAAAATATTGAAAAGCCTTACAAACGGAGCTGAAGCATGAAAACGAAACTGGAAAAATTTATAGAAGACAACAGGTCAGCTTTTGATGACCGTGTTCCAGGTGCTGATGTGTTATCACGCATTCAACAAAGAATGGGTCATACAGCAGCCACTCCAGCCAGAAAAGGAATCGTCATTTCTTTTAAAGCCATTCGGTGGGCGGTTGCGGCATGTGTAATTGTTTTAGCTGGAATAGGTGTCTGGTGGATGAATATCGATACAAAACAGGCAGAACAACAAGTGCTGGCAGGTGTTAAACCGGAAAGCAAAGGAACAGGCATACAGGGCGAAGCGGTGAAAGAACAGCAAACAAGTGAACGGGAGCCAACAATACAACCGTCGGAGACACCTGTCTTTGCGGTATCAAAAGCCGATCAGCGCAAGGAATTGTTGTTTGCAAGTCTTGGTAATATGGAATCGGCGAGCACAAGAATAGCTGCTGCCATGAAAGCATATGATATGAAAAATGCAGACAAAGAAATCGTGGATGCATTATTACATACCATGAACAGCGACCCCAATACCAATGTCCGACTCGCAGCACTGGAAGCGCTGACAAAGTTTCGCCGCGAGCCTTATGTAAAAAAACAGTTGACCGCTTCACTCAAAAAACAAAAAGACCCGATGGTGCAGGTGGAGCTTATTCATGTTCTTACCACCATGAAACAAACAAGTATCCTGAGTGAACTGGAAAAACTGGTAAAAGATGTTAATACCAGTGAAGCGGTAAAAGACAGGGCCTATTCAAGCATACTAACATTAGGATCATAACAATCAACATACAAAGATCCGGGAGCCTGTCGGTTCATGCATGACGATACTATTCCGGAAATCCCCATCTCAAAACATAAAATAAAAACAGAAAATGAAAAAAATCATATTCAGCACAATCGTAGCATTGTTGGTAACAGCTACATCGTTTGCACAGGAATACAAACTGGCAAAGTCAACAGGTAAAATCATCATCACTACACCCGGTGTAACTGTAGAAGGGTATGATGGTAACGAGATTATTTTCACCGGTCGTGAAAAATCTGGTGACGAAGACGAAAGGGCCAAAGGTCTTCGCCCCATCAATGCCTCAGGATTACAGGATAATACCGGTTTGGGTGTTAATGTAGTAGACAAAGGCGCTACCGTAGAAGTAACGCCTGTGGGTAAAAGCAGTAATAAACTGAAAATTAAAATACCCAAGGGGATGTCTGTATCCTACTCGTTCTCCAAGGTAATGGAAAACAGTACCGCATCATTTAAAAATATTGAAGGTGAAATTGAAGTTTCTGTTCAGTATAACAAAGTTGATCTTGAAAATGTTACTGGTCCCTTAACCATCAAAGCAGTATATGGTGGTGTGGATGTGAAGTTTGGTCAGAACATCAAAGGTCCTGTTTCACTGGTATCGGTTTATGGTCATGTGGATGTATCAATGTCGCCTGCAACAAAAGCCAATCTCAAAATGAATACCTCATGGGGTGAAATACTGGCTTCTTCAGATTTCAAGATTGATATTGAAAAATCAGGTTCAGGTGATATGGTAAGCTACAGTGATAACCACATCAAAGGAAAACTGAACGGCGGGGGTGTAGACATGACACTCACATCGAGCTATGGAAAAGTGTACCTCCGTAAATCAAATTAATCACCCCCCAATCAACGGTCATGAAAACAATCATATTGACCCTGTTATGCTGTATTTCATTATACACATTACAGGCACAGCAAACTATTACCAAAACTTATCCGGTTAAACCCGGTCAGGAACTGGAGTTTTCTTTCGACTATCCCAGAATTGTAAAACTAAGCACCTGGGATAAGTCTGAAATATCAGTTACTGCAAGTGTTAGTATCAACAGCGGAGAAAGCAACGATGCATTTCAACTGATTGAAACAACCAACGGTAACACGCTTTCCATCAAGAATATCATCAAGGATATAGACAAGTTACCCAAAAGATATACGGTTATTCATGAAGGCAAAAAAACAGTTTATACTTCCAAAGAAGATTTTAAAACAATGACGGCTGGCATGAAAGGAGCCAGGTCATATTCGGAAGGTGTTGATCTGGAAATAACAATCGAAATTAAAGTGCCGCAAAGTCAACTATCCACTTTTGTAAAAGCCAAATACGGAATTGTGGAACTGGCTAATTATAATGCACCTATAAAAGTTGACGCCACTTACGGGGGTATTGATGCCTCCGTTAATGAAGCTGCAACCGGTAAGTTATCGGCAACAACACATTACGGACAGATTTATTCAAACCTTACCCTGAATATTACTGACAAGGAAGAAAAAGATTTTTATACATCGATTACCACGGCACTTGGTAAAGGTCCCGCATATGCGTTGAAATCAACTTATGGTAATCTCTATCTGAGAAAATCATTGAAATAACTCCATTACCAACTGTTTCTACAGACAGTAATAGTTCTCATGTGTATCCTAAAGCCGCTTTTTAAAGCGGCTTTACTTGTTATATAGTTCAACTACAGAGTAACACGGAGGGTAACCAGTTTGTACGAGTGTTTAAAAAAGGCAATAGAACCTCTGTGTCACCCTGTGTTCAACTCCGTGCAACCCTGTGGTTAAAAAACTTCTCCTCATTTTAAACCTTCAAAAAACCAAGAAATAGAAATTTTTAACGCAGACTTGACAAATATTTAGGTTGTTTTTTGCAATTGCAGGCACGATGTTGGATATATATATCAGTGTAAACAATCCTGATTAATAAAAACAACATCGTATGAAAAAGATACAATGGGTGGCTGTCACCATTATGACCGCCATCGTACTGGTAAGTTGTGGGCGAACAGCGTATGTGCAGAAAGATGCTGATGTTGATTTCAGCAAAATAAAAACATATAGCTGGGTAACTACACAGGCAAATAAAGAGGTTGCATCAACCTCAACACGGAATGATGATCTCACCAACCGGAAAATCCGCCAGTCCATCAATAAAAACCTGGCAGAAAAAGGCTGGAGAGAAGTAAAGAAAAACCCCGACGTATACCTGGTGTATGATGTAATGATTGAAGAAGCAGACAAAACAGTTACTACGCCAGTTTACTCACAATCATTTACACGCTGGTTCTTTAATCCAAGAAACCGTAGATGGGTGCCGGTATTTTATCCATCCCAATTCATGGGTTATGATGAAGACATACAAAAAACAAAAGAAGGAACCTTAACCCTGACATTGATGGATGCTGATACCGATAAAACCATCTGGCAGGGTTGGACTACTTCTGAAGTATCGGGCAGAAAGTTAACAGATAGACAAATAGATAGTAAAGTAAAAGCCATCGTCGCTAAACTGACGAAATAAAAAACGCTGTGCAAAGGAATCAATTATTTGAAACAAGGTCGATACGGGCCTGCAATAATTTTTGTTCTGCCGGCGAGCGTGTTAAGGATTTTGCTTGTTGCAGATATGACAATGCCTTTATGCGGTCGCTCAGTTTCATGTACAGATAGCCTAATACAGAAGCGTATTGGTGATCGGTACGGATTAATTGCTCAATACCCCCGATTGACAATACCTGGGCGATCGCTTTTTCGGTTTCACCGATTTGAGATAATACAATGGCTCTGTTAAGAAAAACTGCCGGTGCGGGGCATGCTTCAGCCAAAAGGTCGTAAAGCGAAAGAATACGCGCCCAGTTAGTAGAAGCAAATTTTTTAGCAATACTATGTTCAGCGGCAATGGCAGCTTCAATATGATATTGGCTGATGACGGGCGCTTCTGATGCACGATTCAGATAACGATATCCCACTTTCATCAGTTCAACATCCCATAAATCACGATCCTGTTCCTCTAATAAAATCAATTCGTTTGAGTCAGACACACGGCTGTCGAAACGAGCCGCATGTAAACAGAGTAATGCAAGTAAGGCATCGTTGATCGGATCTTTGGTAGCTGGATGTTCGGTGATGATTTTTGTACAACGAATGGCTTCCATACAGAGATCCTGCCGGATGATCTCATCTTTTTTGTGAGACAGATATCCTTCGTTGAACAATAAATACAAAATGGTTCTTACGATAGCCAGGCGTTCCAGTAATTGTTTGCCTGAAGGAATTTCAAGTTTGATATTACCCGTCTTCAACTGTTCTTTTGCTCGGATAAGTCTTTTCTGGATGGCAGCATCTGACAGCACAAGGGCCCTGGCAATTTCGCTGACAGAAAAAGAGAACACAAGTTTTAAGGTTAATGCTACCTGGTCTTCTTTTGAGAAGGAAGGGTGACAGCAGGCAAATATCATTCGCAGCTCACTATCGTTCATTTCCTGTTCATGAAAAAAAGAATCAAGTTTATAGGTTGTAACAAGAGTTGTTTCTGACTGAACATATCGTGTATGATAGTTCAACCGGCGAATAAGGTCAATAGCTTTGTTTTTGGCAACACGCATGAGCCATGCAGACGGGTCTTCGGGAACGCCTTTTATTTTCCAGTGCTGCAGGGCACTCATAAAAGTATCCTGTACAAGATCTTCCACTAAGTGAATCTGCTTAAGACCTGCAATATGGCTTAATACAGCAACCATCTTTCCCGACTGGTGCCGGAAAAGATGGTCAATCAATTGTTCTGTATGTTGTGTGGCTTCACTCATTCAAAAACAACCACGTCACGAACTTCTACAGATCCACCGATTTCTAAATCGGGACAGCCTTTGGCTATTTCCAGAGCGGCTTCAAGATTGTCGGCTTTTACTACAAAAAAACCGCCGACCATTTCCTTGCTTTCCATATAGGGTCCGTCTGTAACTACATTGCCTTTGTGCAGGGTTTTCCCTGTAGGCATTAATGCTTCACCAGCTACATAAGTACCCGATGCCTGTAATTGGCCTACCCAGGCAAACCATTTTTCCATGTTTTGCTGCATGGCTTCAGGAGAAGCGGTGAAAGGGTCAAGACCTCCGCGGAAGAGGAACATAAAATTGCTCATAAAAGGTTTTTTAATGATGAAATGAACTGTTTACAGTAATGTGACGAACAGCCGGAAACGGATCAGACAAAAAGATAAAAAAAGTTTTTCCACGAAACCGTGGTAAAGGATGAATGGAAAATACTCAGAAAGGCTTATAGGCGTATACTACTTCATAAGCCTGTTTTTTTAGCGAAGGGAGTAACTGACCAATTTTCAGGTCTTTTTTCTGTGGTGTAGGCTCACAAACCCAGTATGGCTCTCCATTATAAACAATAGGTGTACCCACGGGTTTATCAAACTGAACAGCAACAGTGATATGTGTGGGATACGATAAAACGATCATCGGAAGTCTGTAAATTTCTTTGACCAGGAAAAAGAAAAAAGCAGAACGATCTTCACAATCACTGTATTCATAAAACAGGGTTTGCTCTGCTGATAAACGTTTCTCTTTTCCGTAGGCTTTGGTATCTGTTTCAAACAAAAATGCAGAACGGGTAAAATGCATCAGGTAGTCAACACCCTGTTGCTGATTCATGTTTTTTACCGCATCGCGTAATAAGGGTACCAGTGAATTATAAGTGGTCTGGCTTAATGGAATACCAAACTGTGCGGCATAATCAACAACCGGATAGTTGGTAAAAATTTTCTGTACCTGCTGGTCCAGTAAAACATCGAACTTATATTCTTTGTTTTTATAATCAAACTGTAATTGCTTAACAGTATAATTATTCTTCTTGATCTCTGGCAGTTGTGTAACCTTATACGAAAATCGGTTGGTACCGCCATCGTAAAGAGAAACAGTGGTAAAGGATTTTGCATCAACATCAACCCTGTTATTATAATCATGATAATTGAGACAAACATATTGTTTGTCGTTTACCATATAGAATGGAATATCATAAATATTTTCCTCGCTCCTTACATATAATAAAAGCGTATCGTTCCTGTACCTTAAGGTAGAACTGTAACCCGATTCGTTCAGTAAAAACCATTTGTACAATGTATAACGATGGTAATTGGCTGCTTTCGGGCTTAGTTTCTCTGCCGTTGTTCTGATGAGCTGGTAATAAAACCAGTCGTCCAGCTTTTTATGATCGCGATATTGTAACAGTTGCTGAATGATGGGTTGATAAGCGCTTGTTTTCAGACGGGTATAAAAATCTGTAATCCCGGCTTTTGAAATGGGTTCTTTTAGTTCAACCTGTATAGAAGCGTCTTGCGTTAAAACCAGTGAGTCGCCATAAAAATCCAATACCATATCCTTGCCGGAAACGGCATTTTGTGCATACGCGGTGGAAATGTATAACACAGTGGAGATGAATAATATAGACAGATTTTTTAGCAAATTCAGGTGCTTTAAAGCATCATGAATTTACGAAATGGTAACAATTACTTAATATTAAGTTTTTTAAAAAACACCTAAACCGTTGATTTACAATCAATATGCGTTATGTGTAACACTTTGTTTATGCCGATAAATAACTGGCTGACCGTTCTGGTAGGCGGGGGTCCATTTGGGACTTTCTTTTAATACCCTTAAGGTTTCTATATCAACCGACCATTCAATGGAATGATCAATATATGCGTCAGATACTTTTCCTTCTTTATCAACGGTAAAAACGGCAATAACTTTTCCCCTACCGCCACTACCAACAATATCTCTGAAACGACCCGGCGTATGAAGGTTTTTTTCGAGGTATTTGGTCCAGCCATCGAGTCCGCCTTTAAACTCAGCCGGACGCCCGTCTCTTTGTGCATTAATAGCTGCCATTGAATCTTTATACGCTTTTGAATTAAGGTCTATGATTCTTCCATCGGCATAGGTTGTGATGTTGCTCGCAAAGTTTCTGGTCCATATGCTGCTTCCGTTCTCAAAGAACATACTTATGGCCATAGATCCATCGGGTTTTCTGAATTCCCAATAACCATCTTTTTTGCCATTGCTCACCATGCCCATACTATCGATCGTGCCAGACTGGTTATACCATGCAAAACGACCATGTGGAATTTGAAGATTTTCATCTTTATATGTCTCACATTTTACCATGGGACCCTTGTTCCGGTAAAAGCGACAAACATAAGTCGTGTCATTTTCTTTAACCCGGTGCATAAAATAGGTGGCTGCGTTAATATTATTAATAGGCGACCAGTCTTCACGGAAGGCAAAAAATGCTTCTTTGCTGTTTTGGGTAATACCAGATAATCCGGAAAAAAAGAAAACGAGAAAAAAAAAATATTTTGTGCGCAACATAAAATCAGCAGATAATTAAAATGGTTTTTTAGCAAAACGGATGATAAAGGATGTTCCTTTATCGGGCTCGCTGTTTACTGTTATTGTTCCATCCATAATCGTAACATGATGTTGTACCAGGTATAAACCAATTCCCTTGCTGTCGTTGTGTTCATGAAAACGCTGGTGCATACCAAAAATGCGGTCCTTTACTTTTTCCATATCAAACCCCCGCCCGTTATCTGTAATACTTAATAATAACTCATCGTTTTCTGTCCAGCTATGTAATTCAATAACAGCGGGCCTTCCGGGGAAGGCATATTTAATGGCATTGGTGATCAGGTTCAGGAAAATACTTTCGAGATAAGAGCGGTTGAAATAAACAGCGGGTAGTGAGTCGAAGTCGGTGTGAATGCTCACTTTTGAATCGCTGATAAGTGTTTGTATGGATCGGGTAACTGTTTCAAACACATCAGTAAAAGAAACTTCTTCTTTTTCGATTTTGAGGTGCTGGTTTTTACTTAACAGATCAACATAGTCGTTGAGCGTTACTTTTAGTGTTTCTGTTCCTGATTTAAGGATGGCTAAAAACCGGTGAACTTCTTCGTCTTCAATAGTATGTTTATTGAGGAGGCTAAAAACACTCAGTAGGTTATTCACGGGTGATCGAAGATCATGCGATGTGGTATACGATAATTGCTTGAGATCTGCATTGAGATTACCCAGTTCGGTAATGAGTTTATTACGATCGGCCTCTTCCGATTTTTTATGGGTAATGTTTTTGGCGATGGCATACACCAGTTCTTCTTCCGGAACCGGCATCGAGGTCCAGGAGAGCCATATAATTTCTCCTGTTTTCGTCACATAACGGTTTTCAAAATGAAGAAGGGGCTCTCCGTTGAGCAGTTCATCCCTGTATCGGGCTGTGATGGCCCTGTCATCCGGATGAATAAAGTTGGCAATGGGAACCGCCATCAATTCTTCCCGGGTATATCCCAGTGTTTTTGAAACAGCATTGTTGGTTTTTCTGAAAAAGCCATCGTAACCAGCAATACAAAATAAGTCGGCGGACAGTTCGAAAAAATGTTCGAGATTGAAAGACGGGGGTTTCACGTTTTCATCAAATTCGGCGCGCATAAACCAGAAATATTATTAGAAGGGGTCAATCTATCATAAATATACAAAACGGAAGCTTTCGCTGTTTCACAAGTTTTAGCATTGAAGAAAATATTTACACAGTAACTTTATCGTTTGTTTAAGTGAACAGTTATGCCATTCAAGCTTCATTCCTCCTATCAACCTGCAGGTGATCAACCCTCTGCCATCGCACAACTAACCGATGGTATACTGGATGGCGAACAATACCAGACATTACTCGGCGTAACAGGAAGTGGTAAAACATTTACCATGGCCAATGTGATCAACAATGTACAAAGACCCACACTGGTACTTACACACAATAAAACACTGGTGGCCCAGTTGTATGGCGAGTTTAAACAGTTCTTTCCCGAAAATGCCGTTGGTTATTTTGTAAGCTACTACGACTACTACCAGCCCGAAGCTTATATGCCGGTAAGTGATACCTATATTGAAAAAGACCTCAGCATCAATGAAGAGCTTGACAAACTCCGTTTACAGGCCACATCGCAATTGTTAAGTGGCAGAAGAGATATTATCGTGGTAGCAAGTGTGAGTTGTATCTATGGTATGGGTAACCCCACCGAATATGAAAACGGTATCATCCGTATTCATAAAGGACAGGTGATGTCGCGACAGGGATTTCTGCACCAGTTGGTAAACGCCCTGTACAACAGGAGTCAGGAAGAATTTAAAAGAGGCACATTCAGGGTAAAGGGCGATACAGTAGATATTAACTTACCCTATGTTGACTTTGGCTATCGTATCAGTTTTTTTGGCGATGAAATTGAAGAAATCGAAAGCATTGAAACAGCTACCAATAAACGGATTGGCTTAATGGATACGGCAGCCATCTTCCCCGCCAATCTTTATCTCGCACCCAAAGACATGATTCAGCAGGTAATGAACGAGATACAGGATGAAATGATGGCACAGGTAGAATATTTTAAAAATACCGGGAAGTTCATAGAAGCGCAACGCTTAAAAGAAAGGGTGGAATATGATCTGGAGATGATCCGCGAACTGGGTTATTGTAATGGTATTGAAAACTATTCCCGTTTTTTTGATCGCCGGAAACCCGGTACCCGTCCCTTCTGTTTACTGGATTATTTTCCCAAAGATTTTCTCTGTGTAATTGATGAGAGTCACCAGACCATTCCACAGGTTGCAGGTATGTATGGAGGCGACAGAAGCAGGAAAATGGTATTGGTTGATTATGGTTTCCGCCTGCCCAGCGCCATGGATAACCGCCCTCTGAATTTTCATGAGTTTGAATCGCTTGTGGGGCAAACCGTTTTTGTAAGTGCCACCCCAGGCGATTATGAACTGGAAAAAACAGGAGGTGTAGTGGTGGAACAGGTGGTTCGTCCAACTGGTTTGCTCGATCCTCCGATTGAAATAAGACCCAGTGTAAACCAGATTGATGATTTGCTTGATGAAATTGATAAACGTGTGAAGAAGGGAGACCGGGTACTGGTTACAACACTTACCAAAAGAATGGCTGAGGAGATGGATAAGTATCTCGGACGAATTAATATTAAATCGAAATACATTCACAGTGATGTAGATACACTTGAGCGTGTGGAAATTCTGCGTGACCTTCGTTTGGGTGTTATTGATGTGTTGGTAGGTGTAAACTTGTTAAGAGAAGGACTCGATCTTCCCGAAGTTTCGTTGGTGGCCATTCTGGATGCAGACAAAGAAGGATTTTTGAGAAATGAAAGATCACTCACACAGACTGCAGGCCGTGCAGCAAGAAATGTAGATGGACTGGTTATCTTTTATGCAGATAAGATGACAGAAAGCATGCAACGTACGATTGATGAAACAAGCAGAAGAAGAGAAAAACAGATAGCATACAATATTGCCCATAATATTACACCCACAACGGTCATCAAAAGCAAAGAGCAGGTGTTTGCACAAACATCGGTGCTCGATATTAAAGGATATGATCCTTCCAACCCTTACGCGCTGCAAAAAGATGAACAGCTGGTGTCTGTGGCGGCAGAGGAGCAGGTAGAATATAAAACCATCCCACAAATAGAAAAAGCCATCGCATCAACCAAAAAACAAATGGAAAAAGCCGCCCGCGATCTCGACTTTATCGAAGCCGCGCGTTTACGAGATGAGATGTTTGCTTTGCAGAGGAAATTTGAAAATTTGAAAATTTGACAATGGAGGAATTGGCATCTCCTTTACAACATACCTTAAAAAGAGCCTAAAATGAAGGCCGAAGGCCTCTTATCATTTTCAAATTTTCAAATTCCCGAATTTTCAAATTATCTTGTCTCCAACAGCTTGCCCATGAGACTACTCTGGAAAATCTACCTCTGGATAACAGGATGGAAGGTGCAAACCAATTTCCCCTATCATATTCCTAAATGTGTAGTCATCGTTGCGCCACATACCAGCGCCTGGGATTTTGTCATCGGACTTGCAGTGAGAAGTGTATTGCACTTACAGCACGTAAAATATTTAGGCAAAGCAGAATTATTTGAAGGTCGTTTTGGCTTTTTCTTTCGCCGACTCGGCGGTTATCCGGTCGACAGGTCCAACAAACACCGTATGGTTGATCAGGTAGTAGAACTTTTTAACCAACATGATCGTTTTGTATTGGCTCTTTCCCCTGAAGGCACCAGAAAAAAAGTAGACCGGTTAAAAACCGGATTTTATCATATCGCCAAAAAAGCAGGTGTACCCATTATCATGACGGCATTTGATTTTAAAAGGAAAGAAGTTTATTTCGCCGAGCCTTTTTATACAACGGATGATGAAGCGGCTGATTTCAGAAAAATCATTTCTTTTTATGCCCCTGTACAGGGAAAGAAGCCTGATCAGGGGCTGGCACATTTATTAACCGACACAACGATTCATTGATATAAACCCCCCCTATGTACTACCCGAATATCATTGAAAAATTCTGCCAGTATGAGCAGTCACAACCAGATAAACTTTTTTTAGCGGAACCTGTAAAGGGTGTGTATAAAACCTTTACCTGGCAAGAGGCGGGTAAGCAAATACGCAGCATGGCTGCGGCTTTGAATGCCATGGGCTTTGGTAAAGATGACAAGATTGCTATTCTCAGTAAAAACTGTGCACACTGGATCATGGCAGATCTCGCGATTGGTATGGCTGGTTGTGTATCGGTACCATTGTATCCGAATATCTCCGCCGATACCTTGCAGGAGATCATCATACACAGCGAGAGCAAAGCTATATTTATCGGTAAACTTGATCAGCCCGAACAAATCAGGAAAGGGGTTCCTGATTCACTTTCGCAGATCAGTTTTCCTTTCTATCCCAACAGCGGATGTATGAATTGGGATGAATTGGTTGTACAACACGCACCACTTACGCAAATTCCGAAACTTGATCCACAGGCATTGGCCTGTATTGTTTATACATCAGGCACAACAGGACAATCAAAAGGTGTGATGCACACTTACCACGCGATGGCATTTGCAGTAGAAGCATTCCTTAAAAATTTTCCCGCTATACGAAAAGAAATATTCTTTTCGTATTTACCACTCTGTCATGTAGCAGAACGCATGCTGGTGGAATGTGGAACCATTTTTACAGGGAGCACGGTTTATTTTGTAGAATCGCTGGATACATTTGCAGCTAACCTGGCACATACACAACCAACGGTTTTTCTGGCAGTACCGCGTATCTGGGAAAAAATGCAGGAGGGCGTACTGAAAAAAATGCCGCAGCAAAAACTCAATCGTCTTTTAAAAATTCCATTGGTTTCTGTACTGATTAAAAAAATGATCCGTAAAAAATTAGGACTGGCAAAAGCAAGACACATTTTTACGGGCGCATCACCCATCAATCCAGCTCTATTAAGATGGTATAAACAATTGGGAATAATTATACAGGAAGCGTATGGTATGACTGAAAATGTGGCGCTCTCTCATGTCAATAAAAAAGAGAATGCAAAATTTGGAACCGTGGGCCAACCTTACGCCGGTGTACAGGTACGATTGGGTAAAGACAACGAAGTACAGGTAAAAAGCGATGCATCAATGCTGGGTTATTATAAGGAACCAGCATTATCAGCACAATGTTTTGAAGATGGTTACCTGAAAACAGGAGATGAAGGCTCCATTGATGCAGAAGGATTTCTTACCATCACGGGTCGAATCAAAGACCAGTTTAAAACAGGTAAGGGAAAATATATTACGCCGGCACCCATGGAAAACCAGCTGCTGGCACATCAATTTCTCGGACAGGTTTGTGTGGTAGGATCGGGTCAGCCGGCTGCCATGGTACTTTGTACTCTAACGGAGCAGGCAAGAGATATGGATACGGTAGTTGTGAAAACTGAATTAGCTGAGTTATTGCAAACCGTGAATAGTAAACTTGAACACCATGAGCAACTGGCAAAAATGATTATTTGCAGGGATGAATGGACAATTGTGAATGGACTGCTCACCCCAACACTTAAGATTAAAAGAAAAAATATTGATCTGCAATACGGGGAACGTTATCCCGACTGGTATCGTACTACCGAAATGATTGTTTTTGAGTAGCTTCTCAGCGTATCCTCCCGTTCTCCCCTTCTCCTTGTTTAAAAAGTCCAGCAAATTCGGGACCTACTTTTAGGCAGACGCTATTAACAGGGGGAAGGGGAGAACGAGAGAAGCGGTTTTTAAAACCATACAATATTCTGGTATGGTTTTTCGTTGTATAGCAGGATAAAAAATGTAGAATCATGAGAACCAATCGTTTCATCGTGGCTGTGGCATCGTCTGTGCTGCTGTTTTCCTGTGTAAGTACCAAAAAGTTTAAAGAATCTGAAGCAAAATATACACAGTTAAGTGGCGCTTATCTGGAGATGCAGGGTAAATACCGTGAACTGCAGGATGAGATCAAAGACCTGGAAAACCAGCTTGCCAAATCAAAAGGGCAGAACAGCGATCTCAATACCCGCAAACAGGCACTGGAAGCACAGATAGCAGATTTGAATAAACAGATTGAGTTCCTGAAACAAAACAATACAACTGTTTTAAATCAGTTAAAAGATCTGTCGGTAGTAACGGGAGCACAGGCAGAAAGCATCAAAAAATCGCTGGAGAATATTGGCGCAAAGGATCTTTATATCAGGGATCTGCAAGGCTCTATTGCGCGTAAAGATTCGCTGAATATGGCATTGGTGATGAACCTGAAAGGTGCTATCGGCAATTTGAATGATGAAGACATCAATATTAAGGTAGATAAAGGTGTTGTGTATGTTGATATTTCTGATAAACTACTTTTCAAAAGTGCCAGCTATGAAGTAACCGACCGTGCCAAAGAAGTGTTGGGCAAAGTAGCAAAAGTGTTGAACGCACAACCTGAAATTGAATTTATAGTGGAAGGACATACCGATTCACTTCCTATTAAAACTTCCATAATTCAGGACAACTGGGATCTGAGTGTGAGAAGAGCTACAACAGTAGTACGCATTTTACAGGAAACTTATGGTATTGATCCTAAAAGAATGACTGCGGCAGGAAGAAGCCAGTACATTCCGTTAAAAGACAATGGAACTGCTGATGGAAGAGCAGCCAATCGCAGAACAAGAATTGTGATTCAACCCATGCTCGACCAGTTCTTCAAATTGCTGGAAACAAAACCTCAATAAGGCTTACTTACTAACCGACCATATACCAAAGAAGCCCTCCAGTATGGGGGGCTTCCTGTTTATATAGATGGGTAAGTAGATATTTTATACAAGCTCAACGCTAATGGCTTCCTGAATGGTATTGAATTGTGAGGCAGGTAATGCAGATGCAGCAAGTTCCAACATCTGATCCAACACAAAAGAAGGAGCTGTTGCCTGGATGGCTTTAAACCAGTCAACGATTTCATGTGTTGACAGTCCTTTCAGCATCCAGTAACTGTAACGTGCATTTTTCTCAGGAGGCAGGTTGGCAACAATCTCCATAGTAAGCGCATGCAGTTGTTCATCGGTAAAGTGCTGCCATAAAAGTTCTTTTATGATGACCTCTTCCATATTCATATGGCTCAGGTTAAATGCGGTGAACTCGGCTAATGAAAACTGAAGCTGCCGGCCCGCAAAAATTTTATCAGATGGCTTTCTCGCTTCCTCGTATTGCTCAATACAACCCTGTAAATGAGCGGCCAGCATATGGTCTTTATCATGCTGTTTTTCAAAATCATCAATTGTTTCGGGCGCTATTTTCTGGATAAGACTAAAAACTTTTGTGTCTTCAGTATGTGCGTGACTTTCAAAAAGCCAGATAAGTTCTTTTAGCGAAGCTATGGTTGTGGCAGCGCTGTTATCATCCGAAAAATTGGTGTGTTGTACCTCAAGGGAACAATGATACAGCATGGCGCGCAGCCCCTGGTGTATCTGGTGAAAAGGATTGTAACGTGTTTCGTGATTCATATGTAGTTTTTTATGGAATGGAACACAAAACTGTGATAAAGAATACGGTGCAGAAACCACATAAGAATGTGGTTGATGATCAGTGGTCGAAACAGGAGGAGACCGGCAGAATGACTACAGGAATGAAAGAAAAAAACTTTTGTATGAAAACAGGTTGATTAATTCGATATTTAGCAGAAGTTTTGAGTAAATTTAAAACGGAAGTGCTGATTCCCCCACAGCCACCTTCATAAGCAAGTCGATGAAACTTTATCCAAGATCCGAAAACCGTTATAAACTGGTTTTCATCCTTCTTTTATCCCTATGTTGTTCCGGCTTTTTGCAGGCACAGAAGCCTGTTGCAAAAAATGGACTGATTGATCTGAGAAATACCGATCTCAACAATCAGACAATTGCACTGGATGGTGAATGGGGTATATGCTGGCAACAACTTTGTGAGCCCGGACATACCGAGCAAATGACAGGTATGACTCCATTTCCCAAAAGATGGGATGATACACTAATCAACGGAAAAAAATTAACTGCTAAAGGGTATGCTTCATATGTACTTACAATCCTGCTCCCAAAAAATGCCAGAAATCTCGCGTTGGATGTACCAGATACCTATACTAGCTATAAACTTTTTGTAAACGATGACCTTTTTGTTCAATCGGGCGAACCGGGCACTACACGCGAAACAACCATACCTAAATGGCAACAGTTCACCAGAGAACTTTTTTCGAAATCAGATACCGTAAAATTAATTCTGCAGGTTGCCAATTTCGAACACTCAAAGGGGGGGCCTTATAAATCTCTATTGATTGGTAATAAAGAAACACTTTTTAAGCAAAGGGCAAAAAACAATGCACTCGATTTTATTTTAACGGGAAGTATCATCATGTGCGGCCTCTTCTTTTTTGGCTTGTATTTTTTTGGCCGATACGACAGAACCATACTTTATTTCGCTCTTTTCTGTATCACGTATAGTTATCGGATAGTTGGGGCTTCCCAATATGCACTGCATAGTTTTACAGCGAATGTTCCATGGATTGTAACAGTACACCTTGAATACCTTTCTTTATTTATCAGCGTAATCTTTTTTACACAGTACACCCAGAAACTGTATCCCGAAGACTCCAATAAATATATTACGGCCATTGAAACCTGGGCCTGTATAATTCTTTCGTTGATTACAGTATTCCTTCCACCAGCAATATTCACTACACTGATTAATCCGTTTCTGGTGGTAATGTTTAGTGTAATTGCCTACGCTGTTTATGTTTACATAAAAGCGTATCGGAAAAAACGACTCGGGGCCGGATATGCTTTACTAAGTACGGGTGTGGTAATGATTGTATTCATTATTATCAACCTGCAGTATTTTGGTTTTGTAGCACCACAAAAAGAATTACTCTTTGTTGGATATATTTCTTTCTTTTTTCTTCAGTCACTGATTCTCTCCTACCGGTATTCCTATTTACTCAATAAAGCAAAAAAAGAAGCAGAGCAAGGTCTGGTGGCCAAAAGCGACTTCCTGTCGAACATGTCGCACGAAATCAGAACACCACTTAATTCAGTAATCGGCATATCTCATATTTTGCTGGAGAACAAACCAAGAGAAGACCAGAAAGAACAACTGAATGTGTTGTTATTTTCAGCCAATAATCTTCTCACCATTGTCAATGATATTCTGGATTACAATAAGATAGAAGCCGGTAAAATTAATTTTGAATACATCGATATGGATCTGGTCAAAGTATTTCAGGATCTTTTATCGGGCATTAAAGCAGTAGCTGATGAAAAAGGGATAGACCTGATACTCGAAAAAGATCCTGCATTTAATACACGTATTATCTCCGATCCTACACGTATCAGCCAGGTAGTAGGTAATCTTTTGCAGAATGCCATTAAGTTTACCAGAAAAGGACATATAAAACTGGTGATTCGTCAGGAGAAAAAAAGCAAACAACATGTAACCCTGACCATACGAATAGAAGATACAGGAATTGGTATCGCAGCAGAAAAACAGAAACTTATTTTCGATCGCTTTACCCAGGCAGATACTTCTACCTCAAGAAGTTTTGGTGGCACGGGTCTTGGACTCGCGATCTGTAAAAAAATACTTGAATTACAGGGATCGCAGTTGCAACTGGAAAGCGAACCGGGAACGGGATCAACTTTTTTCTTTACACAAACCTTCCCGGTATCACAGGCATTTAATTTTAGTCAGGAAGAAACGCCGGTGGTAGAAATTGAAAAAGGAAGACCACTCAGTGGTATGTCGATGCTCATGGCGGAAGACAATGAACTGAATGTGCTGGTAGCCAAAACATTCCTTGAAAAATGGGGTGCGAATATTGATGTAGCGGTGAATGGCGAAGAAGCGGTAAAAAAACTAAACCCCGAAAAACACAAGCTGGTACTGATGGATATGCATATGCCAGTGATGGATGGCTATGAAGCGATTTCTGTTATAAGATCAAAAGGAATCGATATACCCATTGTGGCTTTAACGGCGAGTCTGCCATCTGAAGTGGAAGAAAAGGCAAAAGATTTATCCATTAACGCAATTGTTACCAAACCCTTTGAGCCGGAAGAGTTTTTAAAACTGCTGCTGAAAATATTACAAGGCCACACTGAAAAAGAAGGATAATATTTTTCCTGACAGCATCTTAATATCTATCTGTTCAACCGGATGAGCCGTGTTGCTGAGTATTTCTACAGAACCTTTTTGTAGCTGTTGTGCCGTATCGGTGGTTTCTTTCAGCGAAACCATATTGTCTTTATCGCCAATCAGTAACAATACTTCTGAAGAAATTTTTTCTAACTGAGCCCTGTTCAGTAATGGATGATTACCCAGTTGCAAAAGCATATCAGCCGTAGCATGTAACAGGTTTTTCCAATTGGCATCTCCATGTCTTCTGGCCAAAGCTGCCGCGAAAGCAGGAATTTTTTCTTCAATAATTTCAGGACGAAGCATTTTAACTTCTTTTGCCGCTATTTCAGGAGACCATTCGTATTTAGTACCCAGGGTTATGATTTTTTGAATCAATCCGGGATACAGCGCAGAAAGATACATGGCCACATATCCTCCCATACTATAACCAAATACGTAGGGGTTCTTTAATTCGTGGTTATTAATATAGGCTAGTGTTTCTTCCGCAAACAGTTCCATCGAAATGGGTTTACTGATTGATCTGCCATCATGCCCTGAAAAATTAAAACTGTGTACCTCATATTGCAAAGAAGCCAACTGGTCACGCAAAGGGCGTAACTGTTCTTCAGAACCAATGGCACCATGAAGTAAAAGAATCTGTTGCATAAACAAATATAATCAACTCGCCCCGGCCCTCTCCACGGTATAGAGGGGGGGTACATCCCCTTCTTCGCGCAAAGAGAGGGCTGGGGCGAGATCATGTAAATAAACGACACAATCATTTACGAAGCTTTCCGTTGATCAGCCTTCTTTTGCAACTCAACAGAATACAGGGGCAGCGGCTCTTACTGAAACAGATATTTGGTAGACAAACGGAACTCATGAAAAAATTGTACCCCCTGCTATTAGCAGTAGTATTGATTTGTGCATATACGAATACCCAGGCTCAACGCAATGGTAAAATAACAGTAACAATTCAGAACGAGCAGCAACAGGCCATAGAAAATGCAACCGTAGAATTGTTGCGATCAAAAGATTCATCATTGGTAAAAGCAGCCATAACCGATAAAACCGGAGCGGCTTATTTTGATAACCTGGTTTTCGCAGCATACCGTATACGAATATCGGCAGTAAGCTATACTACGAAATATACTTCTCCCATTGAGATAACAGCACAACAAACCGAACAGCAAATAGGAACCATTTCACTGACTGCCAGTGTTGCTGCAGCAAGTGAAGTAACTGTTACCAGCCGTAAACCATTTATCCAAAAGCTAACCGATCGTATTGTTGTGAATGTAGAGAACAGTATTGTAAGTGCAGGAAGTTCGGCACTGGATGTACTGGAAAGAGCACCAGGTGTTACGGTAGACCAGAATGATGCAATTGGCTTGAGAGGAAGACAGGGTGTGATTATTATGATTGATGGAAAACCCTCACCCATGACAGGTCCCGATCTGGCCAATTACCTGCGCGGACTTCCTTCAAACACGATTGAAAGAATTGATATCATCACCAACCCCTCTGCCAAATACGATGCAGCAGGCAATTCTGGCATTATTGATATCAGGATGAAAAAAGACCAGCGCATGGGAACCAATGGTACATTAACCATGGGTTATGGTCAGGGTGTATATCCAAAATCGAACGCAGGTATCACATTCAATCATCGGACAAAAAAAGTAAACCTGTTTGGAAATTATTCATACGGTTATCGTATGAACCTTAACCACCTGATACTGGACAGAAATTTTTACGACAACAATAAAGTATATACAGGAGGCGATTTAAAAGACAACTATACCAAAACCCCTGTTCATTTTAATAATACAAGACTGGGACTCGATTTTTTTCCATCCAAAAAAACCATCATCGGCGCTGTTGTAAGTGCCAACTTTAATAAAATAGGAAGAAGAAATGTAAATGGATCTGACGTGTTGAATGCGCAGAGACAAAAAACATCCACATTTCAAACCCTGGCTACCAACAACGATCATGCAGATAATGTGGTGGCAAATATTAACCTGAAACATTCATTTAATACCAGCGGAAAAGAACTAACTGCTGATATTGATTATGGTGAATACAATTCTGCATCACTTTCGCGTGTAGCCACCAAATATTATAACCTGAGTGGTGGCAGCCTGCAGCCCGATTATATTTTAGATGGCGACCAGGACGGAAAACTGATTTTGAGAACAGCGAAGGTTGATTATGCCAATCCATTAAAAGCAGGTGGTCGTTTTGAAGCAGGAGCCAAAACAAGTTATGTTTCGGCAGACAATGATGCAAAATTTTTCGACGTAAGTACCGGAACACCCCAGGATGATATCAATAAAACCAATCGCTTTAAATACAATGAGTATAACAATGCGGGGTATTTGAATTTCAGCAAAGAGTTTAAAAAATTCAGTCTGCAGTTGGGTCTTCGAGGAGAACATACAAAAATTAACACACACCAGATAAAAGGAGATATACGTTTTGATTCTTCTTATTTTCAGCTATTTCCAAGTGCTTTCTTTAACTATAAACTGAAAGAAGACCAGACACTGGGTATTTCTGTAAGCCGCAGAATCGACCGCCCCGGCTATTCACAACTAAACCCGTTTTTATTCCTGATAGATGTGACTACTTATTCTACAGGCAGACCGGGTTTGCTGCCACAGTTAACCTGGTCGTACGAGTTGAGTTATACCATGAAGAATATCAATTTTACATTGGGCTATAGTCATACCAAACAAAACCAGAATGTAGCCATTGCTCGTTTCAAAGATGTATTTCCGAATATTCCATCAGACGATAATGTTACCGTTCAGATTCCGGTAAACCTGCGTTCGCAGGATTATTATGGCTTAACGGTTTCTGCACCCTTCCGCATCAATAGCTGGTGGAACATGATCAATAATGGAAACGTATTCTACAACCATTTTAACGGAAGACTGGGTGGTACCACGCTCAATAATGGAAAACCCGCTTTTGATGTAAGAACAAATAATAATGTCATTTTAGGTAAGGGCTGGGTGAGCGAGTTCAATGTGAATGTTAATTCGGGCGGTCAGTATGGATTCATGGTCCTCGACCCACAATGGGGTGTAGCATTAGGCATACAGAAAACGATGATGAATAAAAAAGGAACACTTCGTTTTAACATCACAGATATTTTCTGGACCAATCTCCCTAAGGCAGTGATTACTTATAATAACTATATAGAAAAATGGAGGGCTTATCGTGAAACAAGGGTAGCCAATCTCACATTCACTTATCGCTTCGGAAAAAATACGGTGCAGGCTGCCAGAAGAAGGGCCACGGCATCGGAAGAAGAAAGAAGCCGGGCAGGGAACTGATTTAGAATAGTGAGGAGTGAGTAGTCAGTAGTGAGTAAAGGGATATTTCACTCACTACTCACTATCTTCTACCTGCCTACCAGCTCCTCCATCCTATTCTTACTATGCAATTTCTCCAGCAACTTCAGATGAGGCTGTAATTTTTTGAGCGTGTTTTTTTGCAGGAAACTTTTCAGGTGTTTATAGAAATGGCTATGATCGTAATAGCCATAATCGGCACTTTTAAAACTATCGGGTTCATTCACCAGATGTTCGGTGGCTTTGCGTATCCGCATGATCTGTATCGCGGTTTTGGTACTGATGCTGGTGGCCGTTTCAAAATAACGCTGTAATGTACGCGATGAAATACCATACTGTTTCGCAAAATCTTCAACAGGTGTAATAAAATCGCGGCTGTTTTCGCAATGTGCAAGTATTTCAGAAACAATCTGTATGGGCTTTAGTGAACCCGAATATTGCTGAATAATTTTTTCGAAATACTGTGTCAATAACTGCACACGCTCTTCAAAACTATTGGCTTTTTTTACCTGTGAGAGAATACTGGCATCCATGAGATAACTCAATGGGAAAATATATTCCCTGTATTCAGAGAAATTGATCTTCTTTTCAAAAATAACAGGTGATATCTTGAACTTGATGCCAAATAGTTTATTGCCTGGCTGGTGATAACATTCAATGGCGCGGTGACGGGGAAGAAAACCATCCGTCTTCATATCAAATTTTCTGTCGCCAATCTGCATCACAAAGGGTGTTCCCAGGTTGAGCAGATAGGTATAACCGGTATTGGGAAATAAAGCGTCTGAAAATCCTTTGGGATATTGATCCCATAGCGCGTCAAACTCGGTCTCCCAGAAGAAGTCGATAAAATAGGAAATAGACTCACCAGCTTTCTCCCGCCGATAGTTTTGGTTGAAATGTTCGGTATGAAAAAATTCTACGTGTTGCACCTTGTATTAAAGGTAGACAGGCGAACGAGGCAAAAACTTGTTAAAATATGATGTTCGGTTAAAACGAATGATTAAACCAGCTTTGACTGTTTTGAGTAAATAACCGCCGGCGAATAAATGAAGAGGCAGGAACCATTTTGAATGGTTTGAATAAGTTCCTGATGAATTTCCTGGGGTACTGCCGGACAACCCTGGCTTCTCCCGAGATAACCCTGTTGTTGGGCAAACCTTTCACTTGCATAATCGGCGCTGTGAATTACTATGCCTCTTTGCAAAGCCTTGTCATTAATTCCTTTTTCTTTACCGATCAGACGAAGCGACAAACCATGTTTACCGAAATAGGTATTACCAGTGGTGAAAAACCCCAGACTGCTTTGGTAGCTGCTGCTGCGATTGGAAAATTTATTGGCCATCAGTTTGCCGGAATTCTTTCCATGAGATACATATGTGTGGTATAGCAGACTATTACTGCTCATGTCTATCACAAAAAAACGTTTTTGTGTAGAGGGTAAACTAAAATCGATAACAGAAAGAACGGTATTATTCAACAGTTCTCCTTTTTCCTGGAGTTGTCTGTATCCTTTAAGTGCATATAAAAATGCCTTTCGGGAAAGCCCTAACTTTTCAAGATCCAGCGATTCATATAAACTGAGCGCTTCGTTGTTGGGTGTGACAGCGGTAACTGTTTTTTCAATGGTGGTTGATGTAACTTTTTCAGTATGAGCCGTTAATCCAAATAACAGACACATAAGAAGGCCGGAAAAAATAAAGTTGAAAAGGGAGCTTCTTTGTTTGTTCTTCATACACACGTTTTATCCGCACCACAAAAGAAGGGGGGGACGGCAAAAATAGGGTTGATGAACAATCTGAAAACCAAATACACAAAGCTTTAACAAGCTGTTGGCGGATTTGTACATAAAAAATCCCGTCATAAAAGGATATGACGGGATCGCAGTTGGTTGTTGGTTGTCAAACTTATATACAATAATTAAGACAGTCTTTGGTCGATCTCGCTGCGTAAGGATGAAAAAATTTCATCAACTGTACCTTCTCCTTTAATATGCACCACTTTATCGAAACCTGCGTAATAGTTGGCTACTACCATGGTTTTATGCTGGTATTCGGTAATTCGGGCACGAATCACGGTTTCGTTGGTATCATCACTGCGACCGCTTGTTTTACCGCGGTTGAGCAGGCGTTTCACCAGTTCTTCTTCGCTTACATCGAGTGCCAGCACCACACCAATCTCTGTATTCTTGAGTTTCAGCAACTTATCTAATGCTACGCTCTGGGCTTCCGTACGTGGAAATCCGTCAAACAAAAACCCTTTGGCCTGCGGATTTTGGTCGAGGGAAGAGCTGATCATACCAATCACCACTTCATCGGGTACCAGTTGCCCCTTGTCCATAAAAGACTTAGCTTCCAGTCCGAGAGGAGTCTGGGCTGCTATTTCACTACGTAATAAATCGCCGGTAGATAGATGTTTTAATCCGTACGTTGCGATGAGTTTCTCACTTTGCGTACCTTTTCCACTGCCGGGAGGTCCAAACAGAATAATATTAAACATGAACAAACTAACCTTGCGTGAACTACAAATATAAGCGCAACGGCTTAAAAAACATTTAACATCTCATTAAATCATTGAATAAAACCTGTTTGTAAGGAAAAAAACAAGTGTTCGTCAGTAATAAAGCAAACTTTTCGGCCCCTATAAACGTAATTTTAATGTATCAAAAGTTTTAGCATATGAAGTTGTTAGCTATGATTGCCCTGTCAACATTCATTATCCAGGGTTGTTATTCTCAAAATAACCAACATAAACAGACAAAAATGGACAGCACACAGAAAAATAATAACCCGGTATACTCCCGGACCGACAAATCGAAAGTGGTGTTGAAAGAAGAGGAATGGAAAAAAATTCTTTCACCTGAAGTTTATTATATCGCCCGCCAGAAAGGAACCGAGCGCGCCTGGACGAGCAAGTTTGAAAACTTTAAGGAAATAGGAACATACTATTGTGCGGTATGCGGTAATGCCTTGTTTAAAAGCGATACCAAATTCGACAGTGGTTGTGGCTGGCCCAGCTTTTACGAGCCCATTACAAAAAACTCCATTATTTATTTGCCCGACAATACACATGGAATGGTGAGAACAGAAGTACAATGTGGTCGTTGTAAAAGCCATTTAGGACATGTATTTGAAGATGGTCCGCCACCAACAGGTTTGCGTTATTGTATTAATGGAGTGGTGCTGGATTTTGAAAAAGCGGAAGAGGCAAAGAAAAAGTATGATGCTGGGAAAGACAAGAAGGGTTAATAAAAGAAACCTGCAGAGACTATCTGGGAAGAATGTATTATACGGTTTTTCAGAAGGAAGAACTTTAAAAGTATACAATCATTCTTCTTTAGTTATTTTAGGAATTTGCGAGATCAGACTGGTAACACCAAACATGACAATTGTACCAAGAAATTTTTTAAAAACACTTTTCGACCCGGACTCGATGAGTTTTTTGGATAAATAACCTGCGGAAGCGCCGATAAGAATAGTAGCGATGCTGTCTTTTATTTTCCCCGACTCAGCCACATTACTGAGTGTTTCCTTGATGATTTTGATCGGCCTGAAACCATCTACTACATCTTTGAAATGCTGACGTAATTGGATGCCTTCCTGCTTATGTACAGATTCCATTTCAATAATTGTCTGTTGTAACTCTCCAAGAAGATCAGGCTTTTCCATGTTTATTTTTTGAAAATATTTTTTCGATAATCAGATTGGCAAGTGGCCTTTTAATACACTTATGCATAAAGAAATAAGCAAGGATGAACAATATCAGATAAAAACCAGCAACAATAAAAAAACCATAGGATAGCTTGTCTAACAGTTCACCTAAAAAAATGGCGACACTTATTGACAACATCAGAAAAAAGAGAAGTAGTATTAAAATCGTTCCCGAAGCAGCCATAAAACCTGTAAATAATACAATGGCATCCCGAATAATTTTCAGCTTAGACAACTCAAAACTTTTTTTGCCATATAGTTCAATTTTTTCAATCAGCTTTTCAATCGTAATATCAGAATCTGTGGTCATGGTTTTTAAATATTAATGCCTGCTCAACAATCGGCTTAACTTTAGCTGATAAGCTTCCTGTATGTTGCAGGCATATGATTTTATTCGTTTTAATGGATTGCAGCGCGTATCTCGTCTTCTGCTTTTTCGAGTTTTACCTCACCATTGGCAGCCATTTTTTTAGCTTCGGTTTTTATAGACTCTAATTTTTTGCTGATAGCGTCAATAAAACTGTCGAATTTATCGCTCAGTTCATCTGTGTAATCGTTGCCCTTGTCAACAATTTTCTTTCTTGTTGCTGAACCCTTATCGGGAGCAAATAAAATACCCAATGCAGCACCCACCACCGCACCAGCCAAAACGCCCACCAAAACTTTTCCGGTCTTCATAATTTGTGTTTTTGTAATAATGATTAATTAAAGGCAAGGTGGTTATAATTCCCCGATTGTCTCTTACATCATGCATCAAAAGAATTGTATATCTCACAGGTGTTTATTCAAGAATAACCGGATTGCCGAATATCTTTTCAGTAGTAATACAATCTTCGGCCACACCCAGCTTCATTAGTTGTTCCTGAACAGCATCCATCATACCAGGGGGACCACAGACATAGTATTTCCTGTTTTTACCGCCATTATTTGCGCCGATAAAATTTTCGGTGATCTGCCCATTCGCATAGCCCGGTACTTTTTCTTCAGAAAGTATATTGATAAAATTGGTACCAAGTATGGTGCGAAACTCTTTCTCGAGAATAATATCAGCCTTTGTTTTGTTGGCATATATAAGCCTGTTACTTCCAACCTGCTCAATAGCTTTGAGCTGTCTGAAAATGGAGATAAACGGCGTTACTCCGGCTCCTCCTGCTATAAAAACACCCTCACCTGTATACTTCAAGGTTCCAAAAACGCCATGCAGTACAAGGTTGTCGCCCGCTTTAAGGCCGAGTAGTTTTTTAGTAAAACCATTGTGATCAGGATAGGTTTTAATGGTAAACTCGAGCAGGTGTTCTGCAGGTAGAGAAGTAAATGTAAACGGACGCATCTCCGATGTATCTTCAGACTCAGGTATCGAAATATCGGTAGCCTGCCCGGGGAGAAATATAAGATCATGAGGTTTTTGTGTAACAACCCTGATCACATCTGGCGTCAACGGTTCGATGCTAATAATTTTTACAATAGTATCTTTCATAGTTATAATAAAACATTTCACGGTTTCAAGACGAAACGTGCTAGCTTTTCACTATTAAAGATTGGAAAGAAACAGATAGAACAGTTGTAATAGTCAGACAAAGAGTTTCAAAATTCACAGGTTTACTGATTAATCAGAGTGTTTATACACCCAGGCAACAAAATGTGTAAAGAAGGAACATTCTTCTACTCTCTGCAATAAATTGTGAAACCCCATATTTGCACCCACGAAGGAGGCTATACAAATACAGGTGGAATACTTATACCACGGCTTCATTAAACGCCTTTACTATCTCTCCCAAAGACTGGTATAACAATGTTTCATTTACGGAGATGAAAACCTCGTTATTAGCATCGGGTCTCCCCAGTCGTATATTAAATTGTTGATTGAGCTTGCTTTGAAAATTTTTGCCATCAATATTTTTAGCGAGCGATAATCGATAAATATTGGTGCCGTTATCCAGGGGTTTCACCGTAACGTGACCTGTTTTATTCAGCTCAGTAAAAAGTTGTTCGCCTCTTACCTTTGCATCTGTAAATCTTTTTTCAACGCCTTCCATTCTATGCAGTGCCATAGCAGCATTGGTCCAGTTACCGTACATGGAACCACCATGTATTTTAATGAGGTGAGTCATTTGATCAATGACAGCAGCATCACCACAAAGAATAGCACCCGCACTTGCACCAAGGTATTTATACAGTGAAATATAAACGGAATCGAAATACTGACTATACTCTTTAATCGAAACACCCGACCATGCAGCGGCCACATATAAACGTGCACCATCCAGGTGCATGGGTATTTTTTTCTCCAGACAGTATTTTCTGATGCGTTTGATTTCTTCCAGCGGAATCATTCTGCCATCAGCTCTTCTTACCGGGTTTTCAATGGAAACCGCACCGATGCCTGTATTAAAAGCTTCGGCAGTGCTCATTTCATCAATGGCTTTTTGTAATTGTGCAGCAGTAAAACAGGTTTCATCTTTAGCGAGCGGCATCAGTCTTTTCTGAAAGACCGTTTGTCCGGCATCTGCTTCATCGCGATACACATGACTGGTTTCCTGTACAAAAACCTTACTCCTGTTACCACTTAATACAGCAATGGCGAGTTGATTAGCCATGGTGCCGCTGGGCATGAAAATGGCTTTTTCTTTACCGGTAAGCGCCACAAACTTTTTTTCTAAAGCCTCTACTACTCCACCAACACCGTAGCGGTCTTTTACTATGGCAACAGTTTTATCAGCTTCCTGTAATACACGTATATAATCTGAAGGCTCATACATTTCACCATCACCAAAAAATTTTACCACAGGCTTTGCGGGTAAATCGATTTCTGTTTGGTGCTTACTGGCTAATAAACCCGACAATGGTAATACTGCCGGAATGGCAAGACCGCCTGAACTGCGTAGAAAATTTCTTCTGTTGATGAACGACATAAAACTAAAATTGAAATATGGTGAACAGAACACAGATTACTTGCTTATTGCGCTTTCTTTTTCCAGAAATACCATCCCGCATAAATGGTAATCACCACACCTACCACCGATAATATCATTACACTGTTAGAAAAGAAAGCCACCCAGTTCAATTGCACTTTAAAAATTTCTTTGCTGAGCAAAACGCCCACGCTACCTAAATAGCCAAATGAATCGGCGAGATAAATTAAAAAGCCAACGTTACCGGTAAACCGGAAAGCAGCAATCATTCTTTCAAAGAAAACAGAATTGAATGGAATGTATACCATGTAAAGACCAAGTCCAACAAGAATCATCCACCACATGGGTGGTATCATTTCTTTGGTGAAGAGCCATGTGCTTAAGCCAGCCAATACAAATCCCAATGCAATCAACACATGTGCCACCATCAGGGCTTTGAAACTGTCTTTTATCATGACCATGCTGCCGATCAACACCAGTATGATGAGTGTGATGGGGGTTTCTGTTTTGGAGAAAATGGCAGGCTGGTTCAGGTAACCCATTTCCTTCCACATATCGGCACTGAAATTATCGCGGATATCACGAAACAGCGTAGCAAAAGCATAGATTAAAACACAGGCAATAATGCCGGGAAGAAACTGTTTTACAAATGTCTTGCGCTGCTCTGCACTCATGGGTGTGCGGCTCATACGGGCCATTTCATCCTGCGCATCGGGCGGTGGAATACGTTCCATCAGATAAATGAATAACAGCAGTGGTAAGGCAAATACCAGCCCGGTACAAAAAGGAACCCAAAATTCGGAGATGCCGGATTGTATCAACCATCCTCCCACCGACTTTACAAAACCGGAAGAGAAAATAAAACTTACTGCCAATGCAGCGCCAATAAAATCAGTACTTCTTCTTCCCTCTACATAGGAAAACACCACCCCCCATAACATACCCAATGGAAAACCATTGATAAATAAAAACGGAATATTATACGGTGCGGGTATCAGCGCAAAACATAACCAGGCCATCCAGGCAATGCCTACCAGAATGAGTATGATTTTATTGCGTCCGAATCTTTTTAGTTCAGCGATGAATTTGATGCCATAGAATTTGGCTGCGAGGTAACCCAGCATCTGGCTGAGTACGAGAACGGTTTTATAACTGAGGCTTCCGACTGTCATACCATCGAATGTGCAGACGGTAAAAGATTTCCGGAAACCAAAGATCATAGTATAAGTAAGAAAAGCTGCCAATGCCGCATAGAGGCCTACTTGTACAGGAGATCCTTTTACAAAATGGTTTTTATTCAATCGTTGGAGTTGAAGTTTAAATATAAGATGAAAGTCCGAAAGTCGGGGAGACCGAAAGTCGTCAAGATAGTTGATTTACTAAGCCGCCCTCCGTGTAACTCCGTGCCCTACTCTGTGAAACTCAGTGGTAAAAACCACAGAGGTAAAGGAGTTAGGTACGGAGTTACACGGAGGGCTTACTACTAATGTATCTTCTTCCGGACTTACGGACTTGCCGACTCCCGAACTCTTTGCTTTTTCAACCAACCATCCCTCATATTTGGCAAACTGGGCTGCTTTTCGGAAATTCCGAACTCCAAAAACCAATTGAATGAGAAAACTACTGTTTGTTGCAATGCTTTTCAGCACTGCAATATCTTCATTTGCCCAACAGGCAGACCTTTCCAAACACTTTAAAAACCTGAAACCCCGCAGTATTGGTCCGGCCGGTATGAGTGGCCGTGTTACATCTATTGATGCAGTATGGGCCAATCCAAACATCATTTATCTCGGCACAGCCAGTGGTGGTGTATGGAAAACCGAGAATGGTGGTGCCAGTTGGGAATCAATTTTTGATGAGCAACCCATTCTGAATATCGGTGCTGTAGCCATCACACAAAGTAATCCAAGTGTGGTATGGGCAGGTACCGGTGAGGGTAATCCGCGTAACTCCATTAGTCTTGGCGGCGGATTGTATAAAAGTATTGATGCTGGTAAGACCTGGAAAATGGTGGGTCTGGAGAAAACCAGTAATATCCATCGTATCATCATCGACCCAACAAACCCCGATGTAGTATATGTAGGTGTTATTGGTAATCCTTTTGCGGCGCACCCAGAGCGTGGTGTGTATAAAACAACGGATGGTGGTATTACCTGGAATAAAATTCTGTATACCAATGAAACATCTGGTGTGGGCGATATGGTGATGGATCCATCCAACCCCAATAAATTATTTGTAAACATGTACCAGCACCTGCGTACACCCTGGAGTTTACAGGGCGGTGGTAAAGGCAGTGGTTTTTATGTAACATATGATGGTGGTAAAAACTGGACTAAACTGGGTAAGTCCAATGGATTACCTGATGGTGATTATGGCCGTATTGGTATTACCATTGGTCGTAATGATCCCAAGCGTGTATATGCAATGGTAGAAGCTACTAAAAACGGATTGTATAAAAGTGAAGATGGTGGACATAACTGGGAGTTGGTAAATAGTGAAGCCGGGGTTGTAACCAATCGCGCGTTTTATTTTCAGGATATAGCAGTTGATCCAACCAATGAAAACAGGTTGTATAATATCAACCAGATTATTACGGTGAGTGAAGATGCGGGTAAGACTTTCAAAACAGTCATACCCTACGCAGGTATTCACCCCGATCACCATGCATTCTGGATTCACCCTAAAGACGGCAATTTTATTATTGACGGAAACGATGGTGGTATTGCTATTACGCGTGATCGTGGTAAGAACTGGCAGTTTGATGAGAAATTACCACTCGGACAATTCTACCATATCAATGTAGACAATAATATCCCATACAATGTAATGGGTGGTTTACAGGATAACGGAAGCTGGCATGGTCCGGCATATGTATGGAGACAAAGTGGTATACGTAATGCATTCTGGCAGGGTGTAGCAGGTGGTGATGGTTTTGATGTAATGCCCGATGCCGAAGATCCAAACTGGGTATATTGTATGAGCCAGGGTGGAAGTGTGGGTCGTTATAATATTGCAACAGGTGAAAGATGGAGTATACGTCCTCCAACAACGGCAACAGGTATACGCCAGCGTTTTAACTGGAATGCAGCCATTGCACAGGATCCTTTTGATAAGAAGACCATTTATTATGGTAGCCAGTTGTTGAATATGAGTACCGATAAAGGTGCTTCATGGTCGCAGATTTCCGGTGACCTCACCACAAACGACAGCGCAAAAATTGACCAGAGTAACAACGGTGGTTTATCAGTAGATATTACCGGCGCAGAAAACCATTGTACCATATTGGCCATTGAACCATCAGCCAAACAGAAAGGTGTGATCTGGGTAGGAACCGATGATGGCAATGTACAGTTAACAACAGATGGTGGTAAAACCTGGACCAATTTCCGTGGTAAAATTCCCGGAATGCCAACAGGTGCATGGGTGCCACAGATACGTGCATCACGCCACAATGCCGGAGAAGCTTATGTGGTGGTAAATGATTACAGAAGAGGAAACAATAAACCTTATTTATTCCGCACCACTGATTTTGGTAAAACCTGGACCAATCTGGTAGATGAGAAGAAAGTAACCGGTTATACTTTATGCGTAATTCAGGACCCCACAGAACCCAACCTGATTTTTGTAGGAACAGAACAGGGATTGTTTGTGAGCCTGGATTATGGCAACAGTTTCCAGCAGTTTAAAAACGGATATCCTTCTGTATCAACCTATGATATGGTGATACAGGAAAGAGAAGCCGATCTGGTCATTGCCACATTTGGTCGTGCTATTTATATTCTGGATGATATCAATCCGCTTCGTAAGCTGGCTGCTAATAAGGGGCAGGTGTTCAGTAATAAGATCACAGCATTTGCGGCACCACCTGCTTACCAGGCCAAACGTAAACTTGCATCAGGTATTGAATATAGTATCTGGGGAAGTTATGAAGGCGAGAATAAAAGAGCTGGAGCACCTATCAGTTTCTTTGTGAGCAAAACAGCAAGTGATACAGGCAGAAACAGAATAAGTGATACCGTAACCCTTCGTATATATGATTCAAAAAATGAACTGGTGCGTACCCTTCGTACCAGGGCCGATAGTGGATTCAATAAATACTATTGGGGAATGGAAGGAAGAGGTGTGCGCATAGGCGGCGGCGGTGGAGGCGGCGGCCGAGGTGGAGGAGGTGGTGGAAGACCCGGTGGTGCTCCTGGTGGTGGCGGTGGATTCAATGCTGAGCCTGCTGGTTTACCGGTTGACCCGGGAACTTATAAAGTGGTATTGACTTTGGGCAGAAACCTGAGTGATAGTACCATGGTCGTGGTAAACGATGATCCATATGCACCTACACCGAAAGAAGTGCGCGATGCTATTCGTAAAGCCAATGACAGGTTGAATAAAAGTATGATCCGCATGGGCGACTTGAACGACAGGATGGTAGATGCAGAAACGATTCTTAATAAAATAGAAACGGCCTTGCCAAGTCTTGATGCAAAAAGAGCAGATACCATACGTAAAGCCATTAAGCCTATCAGAGATGGCTTAACAGATATTCGTACCATGCTCAATGGTAAACCACAAACCAAACAGGGCTATGGTAATATTCCACAGGTAACTGTAAATGGAATTTTGGGAGAAGCACGCCAGACTGTGATGGGCAAAACAGCAATGCCAGGAGAACAGGAAGACAGATTAATGAAAGTGGCAGAAGATAAAATCACCGAAGTCATCACTAAAGCCAATGAATTGTTTGATGCCAAATGGAAAGCACTGCGTGCCGTGGCAGATACAATTGAATTGAAATTGTTTAAGGATTATAAGACACTGGAGTAATAAATAATCTTTGATTGATTTAAAAGGCCGCAATTTTTTGCGGCCTTTTAAGTTTTCATAAGCCGCAGATTCGCAGATTAATTCAACTAAAAATCTGCGAATCTGCGGCTTTACTATTCTGATTCTGCAGTACCTCACGCAAAGCGGAAAGATGTCAGCTATTCACTTCAACATTCGATATTCAATATTCGCCATTCAATATTTTATCCCTTCACAACCCATCGGAAAAACTTAGTTTTGCGGCCGGATCAAATACTTGAATTATGAGCGCACCGAAACTGAGTCATTTAGCGGAAACACTTTCAGGAAGTGAAATCGTAAAACTGGGTAATGCCATCAGTGAAAGAATCCGTAATGGCGAGAAGATTTATAACCTTACCATCGGTGATTTTGATCCATCCGTTTTTCCTATTCCAACTGAACTGGAAGAGCTGATTATTGACTCCTACCGTAACCGCAATACCAGCTATCCTGCAGCAGAAGGGGTATTGGATCTGCGTAAATCGGTCTCCACATTTATCAAAGAATGGGAAGGACTTGATTTTGACACCAGCGAAATTCAGATTGCATCAGGAGGTCGTCCACTTATTTATACTTTATTCAAAGCCATTGTTGACAAAGGCGATAAAGTAATTTACGGTGTACCATCCTGGAACAATAATCATTATACACACCTGACAGATGCTGAACACTGTGTAATTGATTGTTCACCTGAAAATGATTTTATGCCTACTGTTGAAGATGTGCGTAAACACATTTCAGGAGCCACGCTTATCTGTATTTGTACGCCACAAAATCCAACAGGCACCACGCTGAAAAAGGAAAGCATGGAAGCCATCTGCGATCTTATACTGGAAGAGAATGCCAAAAGAGGTGAAGGACAGAAAAAATGTTACCTGATGTTTGACCAGATGTACTGGACACTCACATTTGGTGATACCATACATTACAATCCACTCGCTCTCAGACCCGCTATGAAAGAGTTTACCATATTTATTGACGGTATCTCTAAAGTGTTTGCTGCAACAGGTGTTCGTGTAGGCTGGGCAATGGGTCCGGCAACAGTGATAGCCAAAATGAAAGCTATACTGAGTCATGTGGGAGCATGGGCACCCATGGCTGAACAAAAAGCGGTGGCGAAATATTTATTGCAGAAAGAAAATATTCAACGGTACCTGCAACATTTCAAAGCAGAAATAGAACTTCGTTTAAGAAATATACATGATGGTTTTAAAGCGCTGCAACAAAAAGGTTATAGTGTAGATGCGATAGCCCCGCAGGCTGCTATTTATCTTACCATCAAACTTGATCTAACCGGTAAAATAACAGTAGAAGGAAAAAAACTGGAAACGCAATCAGATGTCACATCATACATCCTTGCAGAAGCCAAACTTGCTGTTGTTCCCTTCTCAGCCTTTGGTGCCGGCCCCAATAACCCCTGGTATCGACTGAGTGTTGGCACCTGTAAAAAAGAAGAAATTGCGGAAATGATCGGAAAACTGGAAGCGGCGTTGGAGAAACTTAGTTAAGCTGCTAGCTTCCAGCTACTAGCTACTAGTGAATTGTTTATACAAAATCTTCTAGCAGCCAGTAGCTAGAAGCTAAAAGCTCAATTCAAATTATTCACAAACACAAACGCCTTCATCTCCCTTTCCTTTAATATACCCTGCATCAGGTGAGGTTTACTGATGATTTTACGGCGGTTGATATCAAGTATTTCGTGGGCCACACAGAAGTTGGGCCAGCTTTCGGTATGATATAAAATGGTATTCAACAGGTTAACCTGACGATCCAGTTCAGACTGAGTCATGTGGTCGTTTTTACAAAGCAGCCATAGGTCCCTGTTCATATCTTTCATACCAGAACAATGGTTTAACGAACATTGTTGGGGCAGTTGCAACCTCCTTTACCGTTTCTTCCTTTCTGGAAAATACCGCATGAGCTGCCCGCTAATGCAATAACTAACAGTAAAACGATTATTTGGTTTATTTTCCGTTTCATATTTGATGTTCTAAAGTACATCATTCATCCAGAAAACAAGAGCCGTATCAGTTTTGTCTGCCGATTTTAACATACAAACCATACTGGTGGCCCCGCTCGACTGGGGCCTGGGTCATGCGACCCGCTGTATTCCTCTGATCCGTGCACTTACTGATCTGGGTCACCGGGTCATTATTGCAACTGATGGCCCCCAGGAAAACCTGCTTAAAAAAGAGTTCCCGCAACATCAATTCCTGAAGCTTCCTGGTTATCAGATACGATATAGTCGTTCAGGGGGTTGGCTGCCTTTTAAAATAATACAGCAATTACCGGCTTTGTGGCAGGCCGTTCAAAGGGAACACCAGTGGTTACAGAAGGCAATAAACCAGCATGATATAGACCTGGTCATAGCTGATAACCGTTATGGTTTATGGACAAATACCATCCCTTCTGTATTCATCACACACCAACTTACCATTAAAGCTCCTTATGGCTGGCTGGAAGAATTGATTCAAAAAATAAATTATCGTTATATCAATCGTTTTACGATATGCTGGGTACCTGATATAAAAGAAAATGACGGCCTGGCGGGCACACTATCGCATCCCATCAAGAAACCAACAATACCGGTTGAATACCTGGGCTTACTTACCCGCTTTCAGGGGAAAGCAACAATTGATAAGAAACAGGTTACCGTGCTGCTTTCGGGCCCCGAACCACAAAGAACATTGTTGGAAGAAAAAATAATTGAACAGGCTAAACAAACGGAACAGCCAATAACATTGGTACGCGGACTGCCAGCAGCAAAGCAGGAACTTATCTTACCATCTTATATACAGCAGTTTAATCATCTTGAAACAGAAGACCTGCAAAACCTGCTGCTTCAATCTGAAATGGTCATTGTACGAAGCGGTTATAGTAGCGTAATGGAATTGATGCAACTGGAAGTAAAAACAGTGCTTGTTCCTACACCGGGTCAGACCGAACAGGAATACCTGGCGGAAATATTGCAGGAGAAAGGTTTTGCTGTTCAAATGATGCAAGCGGATTTTGACCTTACAAAAGCCATTGCCCTGGGCCGGTCTCATGTTTACCGTTTTCCCCAACTTTCATCTTTTGATAGGCAGAAAATGAAATGGTTAATCAGCGCTATTTCAAATCATCGTAATTCGAAAAAACAAGGCGAGTAGAAAAAACTATTTTTGAGCTTTCTATGACCAAAAATACAAAAGCACATCTTGCGGTTTTGGGAGCCAACCTCATTTTTGGATCGGGTTATGCCGTGGTTAAAACAATTACACCGGAATACATAGCCCCATTTGCCCTCAATGTAGTGCGTGTATTATCGAGTCTTGTTTTATTCTGGTTGGTATTCCTGATGAATCCGGGTAAAGCAGGAATCGATAAAAAAGATTTGCCACGTTTTCTGCTTTGTGCAGTAACAGGTGTAGCCATTAACCAGTTATTCTTTATCAAAGGACTTTCGCTTACAACTGCTATTCATAGCTCTTTGCTGTCGCTGGGCACGCCCATTTTTATTACCATTATTGCAGCCTGGCTACTCAGAGAAAGATTAACCATGCAGAAACTTATTGGTTTGGCATTGGGTATTGGTGGAGCTGCCATGCTGATTCTATCAAAAGACCAGCAGCAAAACGGGAAAGATGTATTACTGGGCGATCTGATGATCATCATCAATGCTATCTCTTATGCTTTTTATCTTGTTCTTGTTCGCCCATTGATGGAAAGATATAAACCCATTCATGTATTAAGATGGGTATTTACATTCGGCACATTTATGATTCTGCCCTTTGGTATAGAACAGTTTATTGATACAGACTGGCAGGCATTTGGAACGGCACAATGGATAGCATTATCGTTTGTGGCCTTGTTCCTCACGTTTATTGCTTATCTGTTGAATGTATATGGACTGGCAGTGCTCAGTTCTTCAGCAACAGGTTCGTATATTTATACCCAGCCTGTATTTGCCGCTATCATAGCCATGATTTTTATGGGAGAACATTTCACCCTAACCAAAGGACTGGCAGCACTTTGCATTTTTGCAGGAGTATTCGTGGTAAACAAGCGGAAATAAATTTGGGATGTCTGATCTCAGATGTCTGATTTGAAATATACATCCGACATCAGCGATCTGACATCATATATCTAATTTCGGGTAATCAAAAAACCAGAAGCGCTTTTTTGCAGAATCAAAATCTTCCCAGCGATCGCTTTCAATTTGTATGGCGAAAATGCCACAGGTTGGCATATTATCAATATGTGTTTCAGTTAAACTGTTTGCAAAATCTGTGATACCAGGGTTGTGCGAAAAAACAGCCACAGTATCCATTTCAGGTGAAATGTTTTTAATGACTGTAAAAAAAACAGGCGCTGGTGCATGGTATAATTCGGGAAAGAGCAGGATATTTTTTTTTGTTTTACCATAGGCTTCTGCAAAATAAACGGCCGTAGTTAAGGCTCTGTTGGCGGTGCTGGACAGAAAAGCCTGAATCGCCACACCCCTTGCTTTCATTTTTTCTGCCATACGTGGCGCATCCCTATGACCACGGTCATTCAAAGGGCGTTCAAAATCGCTTGTAAAAGCATTGGCCCAACTGCTTTTTGCATGACGTATGATCAAAACCTGTTTCATTGCTGAAAAGTTACAATAAAGTCCGTTTACTTTGTATATATGCCGATCACCCGATTACTGATAGAAGACTTTATAACACAGGCAGAGGGACAGCCTATCTTCGACGTAAGAAGTCCGGGAGAATACGACCATGCACATATACCATCGGCCAATAGTTTGCCTTTGTTTACCAATGAAGAAAGAAAAGTAGTAGGAACGGCTTATAAACAGGAGAGCAAAGAAAAAGCCATTAAAATAGGGCTCGAATATTTTGGTCCGAAAATGGTAAAAATGGTGGAGGAAGTAGAACAGGTTATAGAGAAGCGCCATACAAAGGAAAAAAAGCAGCCGGCAGAAAAGAAAATATTTGTGTATTGCTGGAGAGGTGGCATGCGAAGTGCAGGTGTGGCCTGGCTACTAGATCTCTACGGTTTTAAAGTGTATACACTGGTGGGTGGATATAAAGCATACCGTAACTGGGTTTTAAAACAATTTGAAAAAGAATATCCCATATCTATTATTGGTGGTTATACAGGAACCGGCAAAACAGAAACCCTTCATCGTTTACAAGCCATGAAAGAAGCTGTCTTGGATCTGGAGGGAATAGCCAGTCACAGAGGCTCGGCTTTTGGCAGCCTGGGTCAACCACCGCAACCCAAACAGGAAATGTTTGAAAACCTGCTGGCAACAAGATTGTATGAATTGATGGTATTACAACAGGTCACACATATCTGGACCGAAGACGAGAGCCAGCGTATTGGTGAAGTGAATATTCCGATAAAGTTTTATTCATTCTTAAGAACTAGAAACCTGTATTTCATGGATGTTCCTTTTGAAGAAAGGGTAAACTACATCACGGAACAGTACGGGAAGTTTGAAAAAGAAAAACTCATCAGTGCAACGGTACGTATACAAAAACGATTGGGCGGACTTGAAACCAAAACAGCGGTAAACTGTTTAATAGAAGACGATATTAAAGGAGCATTTGCCATACTACTCAAATACTACGACAAGTTCTACAATAAGAGTATGCACAACCAAAGAGAAAATGTGGAACTGTTGATGCACAAAATAGAGATGCAGGAGGTAAACCCTTCGATGAACGCGGAACTGGTCAAACGGGCATACAGGAATCGTGTTCCTAGCTCAGCCAGCCTTTGATGGTAAGAAAACTCATATAAGTCATTAATCCCACAACGATCCAACCGAAAATGGTTAACCACGCAGGATGTGAATACCCATCTATTTTTTTTCTGCGGATAACCAACAGCATTACTGCAAGCGCAACGGGCAAAATCAAACCGTTTAAAGCACCCACGGTAACAAGAATTTTTACAGGATTTCCAATGAATACATAGATAAGACCCGATAAGAGGATAAAAGCAGTAATAAGCCAGCGATAATTTTTTTCAATCCATGGATGAAAAGTCCGTAGAAAAGAAACAGAAGTATAAGCGGCACCCACAACAGAAGTGATAGCGGCGCACCACATAACCACGCCAAAAAAGCGATAGCCCATTTCTCCGGCAGCAATTTTAAAAACAGAAGCAGGTGGATTGTTTCCGTCCAGCAGATTACCCGCACTCACTACACCCAATACTGCTAGGAATAAAACAATACGCATGATGGCCGTAACACAAATACCGGTTACGGCACTTTTTGTAACAGCCGGAACAGCATCCACACCCTTAAAACCGGCATCAAGCAAACGATGACCGCCAGCAAAACAAATATAACCACCCACCGTTCCACCCACTAATGTTACAATGGCTTTAGCATCAATGCTGAGTGGTATAAAACTGCGGTACAGTGCATCTGTTAAAGGGGGCTGCGAAATAATGGCTACATACAATGTAAGCAGCACCATGATGATACCCAGTATTTTGGTAAAAGCATCCATGATGCTTCCAGCCTCTTTCATCCAGAAAATAAACAGGGCAATACCACAACTGATGATAGCGCCATAAATATTGGGCAACCCTGTCAACACTTCAATACCCAAACCACATCCACCAATATTCCCGATATTAAATGCAATACCACCGATCAGAATAAGTGCAGCAAGACCATATCCCAGACCGGGTAACATGTCGTTTGCAATATCCTGTGCACGTTTTCCGGTGACTGATAGTATACGCCAGATATTTACCTGCGCAATAATATCGAGCAGAATAGAAATAAGGATCACAAAACCAAAACTGGCCAGTAATTTTTCTGTGAAAACAGTGGTTTGTGTGAGAAAGCCGGGTCCAATGGCAGAAGTAGCCATCAAAAAAGCGGCACCTGTAATCGCTGTATTTTTTGGTATTTTTTTCAAGGATGAAAAGATCGTAAATCTATCTGATGTTTTTGCAGCAACTGGTTAATTTGTCGGGCGAATAGTACAGCTTGTTCGCCATCTCCATGAATACAAATAGTGTCGCAACTGATGGGTATTGTTTTTCCATTGATGCTGGTTACTTCTTTTTTAAGGATCATCTGTAAAACCTGTTGTTCTGCATCTTTATGATTTGTTATGAGTGCATTGGCCTGTTTACGTGGGGTGAGCGAGCCGTCATCCTGGTAAGTTCTGTCGGCAAATACTTCACCGGCTGTTTGGAGACCAATATCTTTTGCTGCCTGAATACTTTCACTGCCACTCAATCCGAATAAAACCAATTGATCGTCAATTTCATAAACAGCATTGGCGATGGCAGCAGCAAGTGAATAATTCTTAGCCGACATATTATACAGGGCTCCGTGTGGTTTTACATGTTTGAGTTGACCACCCATCGCAAAAACAAGATCAACTAACTGGTATACCTGTTCGGAGACAATGGAAACAATATCTTCTTCCGGAAAATCCATTTCTGTTCTGCCAAAATTCTCCCGGTCGGGGAAACCGGGGTGAGCGCCAATGGCTACATGGTGTTGCAATGCCAGCTCAATGGTTCGACGCATCGTGTCTTCATCACCTGCATGAAAACCACAGGCAATATTGGCACTGCTGATCAATGGCATCAGTTCAGCATCATTGGCCATGCCTTCACCCATATCGCAGTTGAGGTCGATGTACATGATAGGAGATTTAGGATATCAGATCGCCGATGTCGGATATGATATCATACATCCGACATCGGCGATCTGATATCTGCCATCTGTAATTTACAAGCAATTTCTGTTTGTGTCAAATACAAATCCAATTCCTTGAGCCGGTTATGTGCTTCTGCGATGCTAATTTCTTTGAAACGAATAGTTTCACCCGGTTCAAATTGAGCGAGTTTTGGAATATCGGCACTGATAACATGACCGATTCTCGGATAACCACCAGTAGTTTGGTGATCGGCCATTAACACAAGTGGCTGTCCACTGGGTAACAACTGTATGGTGCCTTTGGTAACAGCCGTAGAAATAAGCTCCGTGGGTTCTGTAAGAAAAACAGGATCTCCGGTTAAACGATAACCCATGCGATTACTGTTATTATCTACCTGGTAAGTATTCTGTTTGAATTGATTGCTCATTGTCTCATGCAGGAGCGTCCACTCTTTGCCAGTGGTAAAATGAATGGTTTTATCAGACAGATCAATCGGAGATTGAACATACCAGGAGCAAATACTCGTAGCAGGTATTGTTTTTGAGAATAATTTTTTATAACCCAGAACAGACCCCGTTGTTAAAACTTGTCCGCCATGATTCAGTTGTACATGAGTACTGATACTGTTGAGCCAGGGTATTAAATCGAAACCATGCTGAACAGCCAGATAGATACGTGCGCCGGAAATCTTTTTCTGAAAAGAAAGTTGGCTGCCTGCTTTTGCAAATACGGTTCTGTTTACAGGAACTGCTGTGTGTTTATCTAAACAGGCAACCACATCAGCCCCGCTAATGGCAAAACAGGTATCTTTTTCAAACTTCAGTATAGGAGCCGGCCAGTGCATTTCAATTACTGCCTCATGTTGATCATTTCCCACCAATGCATTCGCCAATCGCATGGAAACAACATCCATTACACCAGTAGGATTAATACCCAGGTGCTGATGGCCATACCTTCCCCGATCCTGTATGGTATCCAGTAAACCTTTTTTAACGACTCGGATACTCATGCGGAAAAATTTTCAAGGGGAACCGGATAAAACTGTACTTCATCACCCGGTTTTAATAAACAGGGATTTTCTGCCTGCACATCGAACAGGGAGACGGATGTTCTGCCGATTAATTGCCAGCCACCAGGCGATTCGAAAGGATAAATGCCGGTTTGATGACCGGCAATGCCAACACTGCCGGCAGGTACTTTTTTACGGGGACTGGCATGACGCGCTGTTGCAATACGATCATCTACGGTACCCATATAAGCAAAACCCGGTAGAAAGCCATTCATAAATACACGGTATGTTTTCTGCGTGTGTAATGTGATTAGTGTATCGATATCTATATGATGCTGTTTGCAAAGAGTTTCAAGATCGGGCGCCAAGGAAGGATGATAACAAACAGGTATGCGAATAATAGTAGCGGATGAGGTAACCTCTATATTTTCCGCTTGCTGGAGAGCAGTGGTACAGTATTCACGAATAAGAGATGCGGGATCTGTCTTGCATTTAATGAAAGCCAGAGGATTGTATACAATTGTAACACTACTATAAGCAGGAATAATGTCGAGTATATATGGTTTTCTGTTTTCCTGAAGCTTCTGGAACAGATAAATGACAATGCGATTAATGTTTATATCAATCTGCTGTCCAAAATCAAGTGTAAAAGCATGATCACCACAGGCAAAAAACGCATATGCAGGAGAAATACGCATGCCACAATTTAGTACATAATCTTTGCTATCCCTCTCTCCCAGTTCTCTTTGCTCACCTTGCCCCGGATTTAAATCCGGGGCAAGGTGAGCAAAGAGAACTGGGGTTAATTACCCAGGTATTTTTTAGCGATTTGTTTTTTTGAATCACCATCCCAAAAAACAGAAACAACATAAAATCTTTTTCCATCATTAAATAACTGAATACTGTTGATGCCCTGCACCTGTTGAGCATTGCCGTTTACCGTGAAGTCAGACTGATATGTAGAAAACATATGTGTTACAGCCCCATGTGTTTCTGTAATACGGTGTAATTCTTTTTCAACGAATCCTATTTCCTGTAAACGTTTGCCGTTTCGCTCAATATATTGTTCGGGTGTAATGGTGCGGATAATGGTACCGCTGTCTTTATGTGGAACAGCCGTCATCATATGGGCATCTTTTCCAAAGAGGAAACGAAAACGATCCCAGTCGCGGGCCTTATTGGTGGGTCCGGAAATCACATCATACAAAGCTTTAACAATGGCATCGGCAGAATGTACATCCTGCTCATATTGTGCATAGCTGTGTATGCTAAAAAACAAAGCGAGTACGAGGAGGGCTTTTTTCATATCGGCATATTTTAAACAAATTACAGATTAGGGTTTTGTTTAAGAAATGTAAAATACCAGGAAAAATCCCGCTCAAATAAACCAGAGCGGAGTCTGCTTCGTACATATCAGGTTTTCTTTTACCCCGAAAGCATTGATAACAAAGCGGTTCAGCCAAATTTTAATTTTTGGCACGGTACTTGAAAAGATGAAACTGTAACACCAATTGATCACCAAAAATCCATCTATCATGAAAACAATGATGAAAACCACAGCAGCATTAGCCGGTCTTTTCTTCTTTCAGACCGCAGAAGCACAATTAGGATTGGGTGTACGCAGCACTACTACTGCCACCACACGTGCAACCGTAAATGCTACCAGGGCTACTACTGCAGCCACCAATGCCGCAGTAAGAACAACAGCCACTGTTGGTAAAGCGACCAATGCAACTGTTAACGCTACAAAACAAACAGCGTTGATGGCAAATGAGTCTGTTCAGCGTGTAAAAACCAACACAAATGTGAACGCGAGTGCAGACGTAAAAACTTCATCACAGGCTGAACTCAACAGTAATGCAGGTGGAGAAGACAGAGGTCTGGTACGTGCTGGTGCCCGCTCTGAGGCTGAATTAAACGCCAGTGCCAATGCTAAACTCCCTTTACGTGAAGGAGCTGAAATGGTAGGCGAGAAAAAAGAAATGGCCAAAGACAAAGTAGCTGACGCAAAAGTAAAAGCAGAAGCTGCCAAAGAAGCCAGTCTGAACAAAGCAGCAGAGGCTAAAGCAAAAGCCAAAGAGGTAAAACCATCTGCTTCTGCAGCCGCTGAAGTAAAAGCAACCGGTAAAGTAAAATCCGGCAGCTAACAACTATCCCACACACCTTGTACATTTTTGAAAAGCCGCTGACTTAAAACATACTAAAACGAATTCTTATGAAACTGTCCAAAAGCAGGCAAATGCTTTGGCTAGCCATTGTATTGCCCATTCTTTCACTGGCCCAGGAGGCGGGTGAAGAAAAACAAACAAAGAATGAATTCAATGCCTCTTTTAATTATCAATCGGCCCTGCATTTTTTTGGCCGCACAGATAGTTTACGAAGCAGTGGGTTATTTCCAACACTTGGATTTCAGTTAAAGAATGGTTTATATGCCCAGGGCAATTTTATATTCGTTCAAAACAGTATGCAGTCAGCGGCTTATACAGGCGCTACCATGGAACTGGGTTATCGTTTTCCGCAGACAGATCACTTTTCCGGTAACCTGTTCTTTTCACGCTTTCTGTATAAAGACCAAAGTATGCTGGTACAATCTGCATTGAAATCACAGACCGGAGCCAACCTCAGTTACCTCAATAAGGTGTTGAACCTGAATGGAGGCATCAGTCTGATGTTCAGCGATAAAACAGATGTGAATACGAGTTTGGGTGTAGATCATTTATTCATTTTCAATAAAGGCATGAACAACGCTGCCGTTGCATTGGCTCCATCTTTCACCGCCAATCTTGGTACACAACAGTTCAGCAATACTTACCTGGAAAAAAAGAATGTATTGGGTATACCGGTAACACAGCAAACAACTGAAAACGTTACCCAATTCAACATATTGTCCTATGAATTAGCCATGCCGGTTGTGTTTGTAAAAGGCAAATGCAACCTGGCCATAACCCCCGCCTATGTGATGCCACAGAACCTGGTAACCGTTGCAGGCAGACCCGATTTATCGGAGAGAGGAAAGAATATGTTTTATGTAACGCTGTCGGCAGGCATTAGGCTGTAAAATGATGAGTATCGAATAATGAATGTTGAATTTCCAATGATAGTGTTCTGTTACCATTTGTGTACAACTTCGACATTGGATATTCAATATTGAAAATTCGATATTAAAGAGTCTCTCTGTTTTCCATAGGTTTCCCGCCAGGGAAGAGCCCGGTAGTCTTGCCGGGCTTTTGTATTAGTGAGTAGTGAGTAGTCAGTAGTGAGTTGGTGATGTATACACTCACTGCGACTACTCACTATTCACTAAACCACCTGCAGCAACAACACCCAACCCGATGCCTGTTTTGCCCATATCCGGAGATAGGGGCTTTTATCTGATTTGCCGTAGGTGAAAGCGAGATCATGGGAAGAAGCGATACCGCCATTTACATATTGAAGAATGGGGGTTGTGGGACTGTTTTTTAATAGATTACCAATATCCCTAGCACCCATTACCGGCGCATGATTATTTATATTGAACCAGGATTGGGCAGTAAGGTAAGGGCCATAAGCTGCATTTCCTTTTTCTTTTAATTCTTCGTTGAGTTGCCGATCAATGTTTTTTACCTCTTCCAGCGTAAATGTTTTTGTGCTTACCTTTTTCAGATCAAGTTCTGCCGCATCATCAGGAATAGACCGTGTATTTGTATAACGTATACCCATATCGGCTAACACTTTCCATTCACCCTGTTGATTAATATGCCATACGCTGCTGTATTGTCCGCGGCCGCTGATGGTATCTTTGTCAGATCTCCGTAAATGATAAGGTCCGGTGGTAAAACCAAAATCGCCGGATGCGCTGATGACAGCATATTCGGGACCCCATTTGAGTGATGCAGCATTACCCGGCGATTTACGATGGAATTCAATTCCGTTTACGGCATCTGCGGCAGGAAAAATCACACCTGTACTATCGAGGAAGTGTAAGAAGCCATTTTTGATGCCGTTAGATAAAGTATAAGAAGAAAAAGAGCGTTCTGAGTGAATTAGGGCTGTGATATTTTTTTGTGCCTGACTCGATACACTCAAAAAACATAAACAATAAAAAAACCAATACTTCATTGCAGTAATTTTTTATAAAACTAAATGGAGCCGAAAAAGGAAAAGAACAATAATCGATGAGTGGTCTAAAAATGAGAACAGGTTACACACTTGTTGTGTAACCTGTTGCTCTGCTTCTAACATACTGCTTATAAAAACCCAAACTTGCCTAATGTTGGTCTCGCCTGAGGCGAGATAGATTCAGGAACACTGTCCTGAAGCCCTTTTCAGGGGCCCTGCTTACGGGCAGGGCCGGTATATTGCTATCGATTCCTGGATTAAAGAGCTGTCGCTTTTTTACCACCAGCTATCACTGCAATAATCAGTGCCGTGGTAATGAATTTTCCTTTCATGTTTTTTCTTTTATTGATGTTGGTAACATGGAATTTGCCAATAAGCATTTCTGCCGTTATCAAACCTTGTCGTGGCGCATTTCATGTGCTTTATTTGTTTGTTTGATGATGCAAAAATGCATTGGAAAAACAGCCTGTTCAACCGCATATGAATGTGAAAGATGCGGCCTGCATGATTGTGCCGGAATGCTTTTTTAACATGCAATTCTTTTCATCCTCATTTCCTGCCGCTTGTCAGTGAAACACAGGTTTCATGTTAAAAAAAGCATCACATATCTATGTGGTTTTAGCAGTAGAAATTTTGGGAATGCAGCAGGGAGTGGTAACTTTAAAAGAGGGGAATGGTGAATCGTCAATAGTGAATATATGTGCTGGTTGTAGCTATTCACTTCTGGGTTTGTTTTAAGGCTGGTTAGTACAGTCTAATTTATCTATCCCCCATTGACGATTGACCATTCACCATTCACGAACACATCATTATGCGATAGGTTACAAAGCACCCATCTGTTAGCTTTGTACAAGTAAAAGGACCTTATGACCAAATTATTGATTTACGAAGACAACCCCCAGTTACGTGAAGGATTGACCATGCTCATAAACGGGTCTGACGGATTTGAAGTATTATCTGCCTTTAAGAACTGTAATAATGTAGAAGATGAAGTACGGGCATTTAAACCCGATGTGATCCTGATGGATATTGATATGCCCGGCACCAATGGTATTGAAGGACTTAAAAAAATACGTGAAATAGATACGGATGTAAAGATCCTGATGCTGACCGTATTCGACGACAACAAAAATGTATTTGACGCCATCAGCAACGGCGCCAATGGCTATGTACTGAAAAAAACACCGCCTGCACGTTTACTGGAATATATACAGGAAGCGCAAACAGGCGGCGCTCCCATGACTTCTTCTATTGCCACACAGGTATTGAAAATGTTTTCATCGCTTAACAACGAAAAAGGGGAAGACTACGATCTCTCCGAGCGTGAAAAAGAGGTATTACAATTATTGGTAAACGGCTATAGCTATAAAATGATCGCTGCAGAAATGTTTATAGCCATTGATACGGTTCGCTCCCATATCAAAAAAATCTACGAGAAACTACATGTGAACAGTAAGAGTGAAGCAGTAGCGAAGGCATTCAGGAATAAGATTGTTTAGGACGGACAGGGAAGTCAGAAAGAAAATATCTTTCTGTAGGGTTCACCACTATCTATCGCAATTTTCTTTGGACATTCGGTCTTTTCCGACTTTCGGACTACCCGATCCCGTTCTTTCAGACTAAAATCAACCTCCTTCGCCATTCACCATTCCTCCTGCACCTCTCACCCCTCTCATCCTCCCCTCATCCCAACCACATTTTTGTGTGATAGTTTGCAGGCTTTTGCGGGTTTATGTTTGTCTCTGAATCGAAATAGAACCGATTTCAGAGAAATACCATAATAACAACAACATGACACTAAAAAACAAAACCCTTCAGTTGACAATCGTCGTATTGTCGATTATGGCCACTGTAGCAGCCTGCAGTGAAGCAGGGAGCAACCAGACAGAAACCAAAAAAGAAGACATCACCGAATTCCGCAAAAAAGAGAAAGCAGAACTCATTGCCCGTGGAAAATACCTTGTAACCGTATCGGGATGCAACGATTGTCATTCACCCAAAATCATGACCCCAATGGGCCCTGTTCCGGATACCACCAGACTGATGTCGGGTTATCCATCTGAAAAAGGCATCCCAACATTGAGTGAAGCATTGGCAAAAGACCAGAGCTGGGTAAAAATGTCGCACGATATCACTGCTTTTGCAGGACCATGGGGTATGACATTTGGCGCCAACCTTACACCTGATGCAACAACAGGTATTGGTAACTGGACGGAAGATGTATTCATTAAAACCATCCGTACCGGTAAGCACCTGGGTCAGGAAGGGGGTCGCCCGGTAATGCCGCCCATGCCATGGTATATGGTGGCTAAAATGACAGATGAAGATTTGAGTTCGGTGTATCATTACCTGATGTCGTTACCTGCCATCAGCAATCGAGTACCCGCGCCAATTCCACCAACTGAAATTAAAGTAGTTAAATAGAAAGCTGAATATGAAAACAAGTTGGAGAAAAATAAGCAAAGCAATAGCCGGTTTATTAACCGTTATGTTATTGATCGTTGGCTGTACCAAAGAGTTTGATCCGGATGTACCCGTTGATCCCGGTACACCTAATAACCTGAAAAAACTGAGCAAGATCAGTTATGATGATGGCAGTTATTTAGCCATTCTCTACAATGCAGCAGGAAAGCCTTCCAAGATAACCAGTGTTGTAAAAACCAGTAATGGTGATGATACCAATGTGTATCTGCTTACCTATAACGGCGATAAGCTGGTGGACATGGCTCTAAACGATGGAACAAAATATAAATACACTTACACAGGTGCCGACATTACCAAAGTAGAAGTGGTAACGCCCAATAATGTGGTGATTGCTTACTACGAATACACATACAAAGAAGGCCGCTTATGGAGAACGGATATTTATAGCAGTTTTGGTGGACCGATCGGCACCACTCCTGGTATGCGTTTTGAGGTGGATTACTATAGCAATGGTAATATTAAAACCATGAGTACCTGGTACAAAGATTATACGAGTGGGGTTTTGGAAAAAACAGATGTGTATGAGATAGATACCTACGACAATAAACGCAATACAAGTTTATTGTTTGAAAACAATCCTTATCTCCCTTCATTGGTGGCCATTCCCAATAATCCATTAACCGAAAAGCATTACGATAAAATGGGACAACAATATGCTTCGGTAACACATACATATACCTATGATGACCTGGGTAATCCAGTAAAACGCAAAACAGTTATCAAAGAAACAGGAATGCCTGATGATGTATCTGAAACCACATTTCAGTATTAATAATTTGATTTTCAATTAATTATATCATTTATATCCTATCTAAGCTAACCCCGACGCTACCGTCGGGGTTCTTTATGTGGTTTTAAAACCGGCAAAAACATGCATTTCACATGTTTGTGTGGTTGCAAAACGGCATAAACAGGAATACTTTTGTCGGGTAATTAAAATAGATATGAAAGCAGCATTACAAAATTTGGTACTTTACTTGCTCTGCATGGCAAGTGTTGTATTGGCTGCCCCCAACCAATCAACCCTGTGCACGCAGTCATCTGGCAGAGCTTCTGTGAGTACATTTTCGCTTCCCCGTTCGGTGGAACGTCCTGTTTTTACCCAGGCAAAAGAGCGGGTAGGAAGAGACGCTTCTATTCTGGAGGGATCTACCAGATTTGAGCTCTGGTAAGTATTTCAGGTTTTCGATATCCGAAAAAAGCCCCCCGCTGATATCCTGAAAACCTTCCCATGCCCCCGCTTTTGATTATTTTTGTACAGCGATAAGTATTAGCTTACCGATTGTTAAAAGAATATTGTATGATCAAAACAGGTAATCCCGTTATCAGTATTTATACGGAAATGACCCCGAATCCGGAAACCATGAAGTTTGTGGCCAACAAACTCCTGTACCCCGGTAAAAGCATCGATTTTGCAGAAGAAGCACTGGCGGGCCCCTCACCATTGGCAAAGGAACTATTCAGCTTTCCTTTTATCAGGAGTGTGTTTATCGCCAGCAACTTTGTAACACTGACGAAAACCGCAGATACCGAAGACTGGCAGGACGTAATTCCTACCATCAAAGAGTTTTTGAAAGAATACCTTGAAAATGGTGGTGTGGTCGTGAATGAGGAAGAAGTGGCCAAAGTAAAACAGGAGGCCAGCAATACCGTTAGTGCCGATGATGATGATATCGTGAAAAGAGTAAAAGAACTGCTGGAAAACTATGTAAAACCTGCTGTAGAAATGGATGGTGGTGCCATACAGTTTAAAAGCTATAATGAAGGCGTGGTGAATCTGATGCTTCAGGGAAGTTGCAGCGGATGCCCTTCATCCATGATTACCCTGAAAGCGGGTATTGAAGGAATGATGAAACGCATGATACCCGAAGTAAAAGAAGTGGTGGCGGAGGCTGAATAAAATATTGTGTTTGGTTTTTTTAAGGCGTTGTATTCTAATGGATACAACGCTTTTTTATTGTAATCGGCAACGGCAGGGTAAAGTCTATAAATCTTATGATCTAAAAAGCCACTTTGTACAAGCAAAGCCCAACATCATTTATATTTGTCTGGTTCCAAACCCTGCAAATTATAATACATGGAGAAAGAAGCAATGATTGCGTTGCTGCAACAGAACTATGCGCAACTGATAGAACAGGTTTCTCGACTAGATGATCGTGCATTAGTGTATGCTCCCTCCGAAAAATGGAACGCACTACAACAGGTAGATCACCTTATCAAGAGCGTTGCGCCTGTAAACATGGCATTCGGGCTTCCTTCATTTATACTTAGCTGGCGTTTTGGGTTGGCCAACCGGCCTTCCAGAAGCTATGATGCATTGGTTGACCGCTACCATATTAAACTGCAGGCAGGTGGAAGAGCATCTGCCCCCTTTATTCCAGCCCCCGTTATTACAGTTGCAGACAAAGAAAAATTATTGCAGCAGTTGGATAAACTAACCAGACAACTTGTTCGCCGTACGAATAAATACAAAGAGTTCGCATTAGATAAATATATATTACCACACCCCCTGCTGGGTATGATAACCCTTCGCGAAATGATCTATTTTACCGCCTACCATGCATCTCATCATGGAAAAAGTATCCAGCATGGACTTATTTCGCTTGTATAACGGTCTTCCAGACCAGCAATACTCAATAAAATGAATTGTTTCTGCGTTTTAGCTAAGAGAATCTGTTAAAAGAAGCCAAGGGCATCGCTTATGGTATGCTGTTTGCTAATATTGGGTTATAATGAAGACGAAGCTCACCATATTTTTATTCTTCTGTATTTCTTCACTGGCAGCACAGCGTATGACTTTTTATGTGGCCGATACAAAAGCAGACTGTTATGGCGTGAGCAGCAAACCCTGTTTACAGGTAAAGGAAAAACCAGGAGAACCCTATGCTTTGTTTTATTCAGGCATCGACGGTTTTGCATATGAAGAAGGGTACAACTATAAACTCGAAATCATGCGGGTAAAAAGAGAAAATCCACCCGCAGATGCATCGGCGTATACTTATTACCTGATTAAAGTGCTTAGTAAAGAAAGGTCGAAGACCTATGTGCAGAAAACCATTCCGATACCCGACCAGGTAGCATTACCTCTGGCAAGGATCAGCAAAAATGGAAAAATGGAACTCGTAAGCGGTAACAGTATTCCGGATATTTTATTTGATAAAAGAACCGGAAAAATATCGGGCAAAGCAGGCTGTAACCGTTATTTCGGGAAAGTAGTAATTGAGAACGGACGATTATTTATATCGGGGGTAGGTTCTACTCAAATGGCCTGCATGAATAAGCAGATGGAATCACTCTATTTAAAACATCTTTCCGTTGTAAACCGTTACCAGTTTAACAGCGGTATATTACAACTATACAAGGACCAGGAATTACTCCTGCAGTTTACCATCCCCGAAAATTAAAACAGCACTGCGGCCCTCTTTCGAACAGATTAACGGTTGAATCTGTATTTTGCTGTACCATGATGAGTTTCCAGGAAATAATCGATCAGTTTATCAGCGGTATTCAGCAAACCGGCCCTCTCGAATTTATTGCCGTGATAGCAGGCATTGCCAGCGTATGGTTCAGCAGGAAAGAACATATACTGGTGTATCCTGTCGGACTCATCAACACCATCATTTATATCTACCTCAGCATAAAAGGTCAACTATTCGGCGAAGCAAGTGTAAACTTTTATTATTCAGTCATGAGTGTGTACGGCTGGATACTCTGGACTCAAAAAGATGTCCATACAAAAACACTGGTACTGCATATTACAAATAGCTCAAGAAAGGAATGGATACAACAGTTGGCTTTCTTCGGTACTTTCTACCTGTTGATTTTTGGATTACTCACCTGGCTGCAGAAAGGGTTTGCCCCCGAAGCCATTCCCTTGGCCGATGCATTTGCCAGCGCTTCTGCCTATACAGGCATGTGGCTGATGGCGAGAAAAAAAACAGAAAGCTGGATCTGGTGGATTGCAACAAATATGGCATCTATTCCGTTGTATTTTGTCAAAGGCTATGTTTTTACAAGCGTTCAGTTTTTCATCTTACTAATCCTCGCAATTGCGGGTTTAGTTGAATGGAAAAAACGCGCCCGAAATTTTAGTTAATCTATTTCAGTGTATTCTGTGCCCTCAGTGGCAAATAATATTGCCACTGAGGGCACAGAAGAACACAGAATCAATATCGAATGATTCATAAAATCGTAATACTAGGACCAGAGTCGACCGGCAAAAGCACACTGTGCGAATTGCTGGCACAGCATTACAACACACAGTGGTGCCCTGAATTTGCGCGTGAATATTTGGTAACAAATGGAATGAATTATACTTACGAAGACCTGCTCACCATTGCAAAGGGGCAATTGGCACTTGAGGCAGAATATGAGGCTATGGTCCACGGTCCATGGTCCATGGTCGAAGGGCTATGGATCAACACTAAAACACTTCGCTCACAAAAACATGCACCTCTTTTATTTATTGATACCGATATGTACGTGATGAAAGTATGGTGCGAATACGTATTCCAGCAATGCCATCATTTTATTCTGGATCAAATCGTGAAAAGACCTGTTGATCTTTACCTGCTTTGCAAACCCGATCTTCCCTGGACACCTGATGTATTAAGAGAATACCCCGATGAAAAACCAAGACAGGAACTCTATCATATTTACCGCGATATTATGATCAACCAGCAAACGACATGGGTAGAAATATCGGGTGATTATGATGAACGTTTACAACAAGCCATTGTAGCTGTTGAAAAAATGATTGCTTCAACCTGAACTATTTTGATTTTAACAACTGTTGCAGGTCTTCATCATCTTCAATATTCTGCATCTGTTTTAATATCTGCGGGTAACGCCATGCAACACGACGGCTCATCGGTTTGGGTAAAAACTTCTTTGGGTTGGGTAAACTGGCAATAATCATGGCCGCTTCTGCACGCGATAGTTTGGCCGCCGGTTTGCCAAAATATTTTCTGGATGCAGCTTCTACACCAAAAACACCAGGACCCATTTCAATTACATTGAGGTATACTTCCAGGATACGCTGTTTGCCCCAGATCCATTCAATCATTTTGGTAAAATACAACTCGGGCACTTTTCTTATGTAGCGTGTAATACCACCACCCTGCCAGAGAAAAACATTCTTGGCTGTTTGTTGCGTAATCGTACTGGCGCCACCGCCCAAAGGAATTTTTGTTTTCTTGCCTTTCTTTCTGGGTTTCATACTTCTCTCAATGGCATCCCAGTCAAAACCACCATGATCAGGAAAAGTCTGGTCCTCGCTGGCAATGGCTGCCAGTTTAATATTATAAGGAAGGTTATTCCATGAAATATAATCACGCTTCAACCCATAAGAAAAACTATTGGATACCTGTGTAATCGTAATGGGAGGCATGATCCATCGGCAAATAATGATATAAGCAAGAGAGGTGAGAAATAGCCACAAACAGGTACGCCAGGTAAAACGCCAGATTCTTTTTGCGAGGGATTGTTTTTGTGTCATGAAGGAACAAGATACTATTTAACCTTTTTGCCCGGAAATGATCTGCATAGAATATTTCTTTCCCATGCGGACATAAGATTTGTATTTGAGCGATTGCAGATGGCCCAATAAAAAAACACCTGCAGCAATACCGATGTTTCGAAGATTATGTGTAGCAAAAACAGCTTCTCCGCTCTCGAGACTATTGAATAGGTTGAGAAAAGTATAACCGGCACTGCCGATTTTTAACAAGGAACCATTGGTAAACATACCGCTCTTATAACGATTACCAGGCATACCAATGATTTCCGACACATGAATACCCATTAACCCAAACCAGGAAGTATCAACGGTAGGAAAACCAAACTGGTTGGGTATCTGCCGCGTGATATAACAGTTCACAAAAATGGAATCATTGGCTATGCGTTTGATCTTTCCGTCCAGCCATTGAGTAGTTACATACTGGAAGTGAATAAAATCGTCCTTCACCCAACTCTGTATATTCTGGTTTTTCTTTTTGAACACAAGTACATCAGACTGTGCCCATGTATGAAGATGGAAAAAAGAGGAAACAACGAACAGCAGCAGTACTGGTCTCATGTAACGGAAAGATAAAAAGGAAATGGATGATTTTCTTTAAGCCTTTGTTAAACCTATTTGCCCAGTGCTAAAACACCCCAGCAAAGTGCCACACCAAAACCAATCAGGATAAGGCCGGATAGTTTATTGATAAAGTGAAGATTTTTTGCATTGAGCCGTGAGCGTAATTTTCCGGCTAATACCACTTTCGCAATATCTGTCAGCAATACAAATACGAGGCAGGTAGTAAAAACAATAAAACGATATTCACCAGGGTGCGCAGCCGTTTGAGAATCGGTCATGATGAGGGCTGTCCAGGCAAACCAGAAAAGAAAAACACCCGGGTTGAGCATATTCATAAAATACCCGGAAAGAAAAATGGCGGCATAATCTCTTTTTCTGAAATTTTTAATGGCGAGCTTATTCTCTTCGTCTACATGTACTTTTTTAAAGAACAGGGTATAAATACCCACTGCAATCAAAAAAATGCTACCGGCAACAGCAATAGGCGTTTTGTAGGAAAGAGCCATATTAAACAAACTGGTAAAAAAATTGCAGACCAGTACCAATGTAATATCACTGGCCGAAACACCCGCCACAAAAAGATAGCCAGCTTTGTGACCGTTGTTGATACTTTGCTTGATGATCGCAAATATTACAGGGCCTACAGAAATACTGAGAATAACACCCAGTATCAATCCTTTTATCAGCGGAGCTATCATTATTCAGTGTTCATTAGGTTGTGCACCTAAAATAAGCGGATAATTTTAAAAAACAGCCGCTGTTTTGATTAGCGGAAGAACTCACCGGATAATTTTTGCAGAGAGAATCATATCCAGTCCCGGATAATGCTCAAATAAATAGGCATTACCATGCAGGTAGATCGAGTCCTGAAACGTAGCCACTTTCCTTCCATATTCGCCATTAAGCTTCAGCAGCACATTCCAGCCTTTGATTACTTTTCCAATGGGTGTAAATCCTTTCACGCCCTCACGAACGGTGGTGTCGAGCGAGGGGTTATCTTTCAGGTTGATGAAAAGCTGAGTGGCCCTGCTATTGGGCAGGTTACGTACAAAAGCAACGATTCCTTTTTTATGTGGCTGTAACACAGGTTCATCTTTGAGTTTTCTGGTATGCCAGAAATAATTCGTTTCAAAATCATCCGAAATACCAAACTGTGCTACATAATTCGGTTCCACCCGGAAGAAAGCATTGAAATTGTAATAACCGGTGAGAACGAGTTGATACAAACGATCTACACCCAGTGGCGACCATCTCCTGTAGGCTTCCAGGATAAAATTACCCTTTGTCGTTCTGAACAACACCTGGAAACTCTCGGGGGCTTTTCTTTTTAAGATAAGCGGATTGGGCTGTGCACCTGCATGGAGTGAAACGAGTAACAATAAAAAGAAAAAATATTTCATCAGGATACCAGTTCTTTTTTTAGGAATGCCTGCCAGTCTTCGAGCATCTTTCCTTTTAATACACGTGGAAATTTATGCTGACCGCCTACTTTTCCTTTTGAACGCATAAATTCCATGAACTGTTCTTCTGTGAGTACATCAAGCAGTACTTCTTTGAGTGCGCTTTTACGTTCAACGGCATAATCATCGTTCAGTTCTTTCAGCTTATCATCAATTAAACGAACCAGTTGTTTTTTATCCACCTCATCGTTGCAGGCTACAAACCAGTGATGCGCAAAGAAACTGTCGTATGGCACACCGGCCACTGTAAATTCAGGAATACAGATATTCATCTGCTCACTGGCTATCTGAATGGCTTTGTTCATATTGTCGACACTCAGGTGCTCTCCCACAAGACTGAGAAAATGTTTGGTACGGCCTGTGATGACAATTTCGCATTTCTCTTTGTCAACAAAACGAAGTGTATCGCCAATCATATAACGCCAGGCACCTGCAGACGTGCTAATGAGTAATGCATAATCTTTTCCTTCCTCTACTTCATGAATCATGAGTGCTTCCGGATTATCAATCATATCACCATTCACATCAAAATTCTTATCATCAAACGGAACGAACTCCATGAAAATATGTTCACTTGTTACCAGTTTCATGCCTTTTGCAAACTGGCGGTCCTGGTAAGCAATAAAACCTTCACTGGCCAGATAGGTTTCAATATAAGTGATGGGTTTGCCGAGTAATTTTTCGAATCCTTTTTTATACGGTTCAAAGCTTACGCCACCATGTACAAAGAAGGCAAGGTTGGGCCACATTTCGTGAATATTGTTGAGCTTGTAACGCTCAATCACCATTTCCATACACATCTGAATCCAGGCAGGAACACCTACGAGGAAACCGATATCCCATTCAGGCGCTTTGTCAACAATTTCTTCCAGTTTTTTATTCCAGTCTTTCTGTTTGGCAATTTTTTTCCCGGGTTTATAAAAAGGCTGAAACCAGAAAGGTGCTTTTTTCTGTGTAATACCACTTAGGTCACCTGCATAATAACCAGGACCTTCTTTCTGCAAATCGGTACTGCCACCCAGGGTGAGCCATCCCTTACCAATAGAACTGTAGGGAATATTTTCATAAGTACGCAGACTCAGCAGTTGTTTGATCATTACGATCTTGTTACCACTCAGCAGGTCGTTGGTAACGGGAATATATTTACTGGCTGCTTCACTCGTACCACTGCTCAATGCATAATAACGGATCTTACCCGGCCAGCAGATATCGGGAATACCTTCCAGCGTTTTATGCCACCACTCTTTGTGTATCTTATTGTAATTATAAGTAGGTACCAACTCCTGGAATTTTTTCCCGGGGTGTTTTGATAACAAAATTTCATCAAAACGAAATTGCTGACCAAAAGAAGTAAACCTCGCCTTACGCAATAGTTTTTTTAATACCCTGATCTGTTGTCTGCGCGGATTGTTCTGCGGCAGCCTCAATGCTTTAAGAATACGGTTAGGCAATTTTATATCAAGGATAGACATCGTTAGACTCCTAATTAATTGAATATACGAAACTACAGCAAAAGCGCTAAAACTATTGTATCAGTTGTTAAAAGGCAATGATTCAGACCCCGAAAAGACAAACCGGAAAAACAATCCTTTTTGACGTTGCATAATTTGTGTGGCTTCCTGTAAAGAAAGATCGGGTATACCAATAATCAGTTGTTTGATCAGGTGTTGCTGACACAATAAACTAAGTTCTGTCAGCCGACCCATTTCTAATGCATTGGTTTCGTTAACACTTATACAACCTTTAATAATGTCAGCCTGTGCTCTTTCTGCAAGAATGGCCATGGCCTGGTTATACGCCTGACTATTACCAACAAAAAAAGCTGTTCCGGGTCTGTTTAACATGGATAAAACAGAATGGGGCGGAAAGAGCCATTTCCGGAATGAAGCCATCCACTGTGTGATAAAAATAAAAGGACCAAGTAACCAACCCGCTTTATAATGTTTGTTGACAAATAAACGCATGGCGGTATAAAAAAGATGATTCTGTTTTTGTGTTCGGTTGTGCGAACTCTGTCCTTTATAATGAATAATAACAACATCACCGAGGTAATAAATGGAGTGTCCCAGTTGTTGAATGCGTACCGACAGATCAACATCTTCTCCGTACATAAAAAAATCGGTATCGAAACCCTGTAGCTGTTCCAGTATATTTTTTCTCACCATCATAAAAGCGCCGGCCAGCACATCAACGCGGTGTTGCCCGTAAACAGTTAGATGTCCGAGTGCATAGCCGTTAAATAAGGCAGAACGTGGAAACAAGGAAGCCACGCCTGTTAATTTAAAAATACTATTGGCGAGTGAGGGTCTTGCTCTTTTGCTTTCGGGCAGGTATTTGCCAAAACCATTAATCATTCTTACCCCAACGGCAGCACAATGATCGTGTTGTTTTAAGAAGTTTACACAATGCGCAAGCGTATTTTCCGGAACAAGGGTATCGGGGTTCAGGAAAAGTACATAACGTCCCTTTGCAGAACTTAAGCCAAGATTATTGGCCCTGGCAAAACCTGTATTCTCGGCAGATCGTATAAAATGCACATCCGGAAACAGGGGGCTCAATTGTTCGATACTGTTATCTGCTGAAGCATTGTCGACCACAATAATTTCACCCGAAACCGGTTGCAGGGCGGTCTTCACACTGATAAGACACTGTTCCAGGAAAACGGGCACCCGATAGTTTACTATGATAACACTTAAGTCCAGGGAATTCATTTATCCTGCAATAATAAGCAGCTTTACCGACCCATGTATCCTGAACCTTGCTCCTTGGTCTTAACCACAGGTTCGTTACTTTTGTGCCTATGTTGAAGCAAACACTCATCAAAGCAACCGAAGCCGGCGCTGCGGAATTACAGCGGTTTTTTAATGGTCAGTTCAAGATCAGCAATAAAGAAGGTATCAATAACCTGGTAACCGAAGCCGATCATGCGGCCGAGAAAGCCATTTTTGAGGTCATCAGACAAGACTTCCCCGATCATTTTATATTAAGTGAAGAAACAGGAGAAATTGTACAGGACTCTTCTTATAAATGGATCATTGACCCGATTGACGGAACGGTAAATTTTGCCAATGGTATTCCCATCTGCTGTGTAAGCATTGGTATTGAACAGGACGGACAGATGATATTGGGAGCGGTATACAATCCTTTTATCAACGAATTTTTCTTTGCGCAAAAAGGTTTTGGTGCTACACTGAACGATAAGAAAATTCAGGTAAGTGATAAAACAGAAGTCATCAAAAGCTGCCTGGTAACAGGGTTTCCTTATACCTATCTCGATATGGCGAATGGTCCATTACAGGTATTTGAAAAACTCATCAGAAAAGGTGTACCGGTAAGAAGACTGGGTAGTGCTGCGATTGATCTCTGCTGGGTAGCTGCCGGTCGTTTCGACGGTTTCTATGAACACAAATTGCAGGCCTGGGATAGCGCAGCCGGATTTTTAATGGTGGAAGAAGCAGGTGGTAAAGTAACAGATTTTAATGGCGATACCTATTCTCCCTACCAGCCACACATCATTGCTACCAATGGAAAAATACACGATGAACTGGTGGCAATTGTAAATGGCGCTCCGGTTGGGGAATGAAGAATATAGAATATTGACTAATGAATTTCGAAGTTGGACTTTCGACATTGGTTATTCGATATTTATTATTGCTCCCGACCTTTGAAAAAATGTGGTAAGAAATTTTTGGAACAGTAGAACAGAGAAATATCCAATATTGTCCAAAGAATCCCCTCGGGGAATTTCGAAATTGGACATTGGATATTCATTATTCAATATTAATTATGAGTGAAACAAGAACAGAAATACAAAACCTTGGTGAGTTTGGTTTAATCGATCATCTCACACGCAATTTTGAAACACATAATGCTTCTACCATACTTGGCGTGGGCGATGATGCAGCGGTAATAGATCATTTTGGTAAACAAACCGTTATTTCAACGGACCTCTTACTGGAGGGTATTCATTTCGATCTCATGTACACACCGCTCAAACACCTCGGGTATAAAGCGGTGATGGTAAACCTGAGCGATATCTATGCCATGAATGCCACACCCACGCAAATTACGGTGAGCATTGGCATGAGTAACCGCTTTAGTGTGGAAGCCATAAACGAATTATATGACGGTATTCATATTGCCTGCGAAAAACATGGGGTTGATTTAATTGGTGGCGATACTTCTACTTCTCAGAAAGGACTGATTATATCTGTAACTGCCATTGGTGAAGTAACACCTGACCAGTTCGTGAAAAGAAGCACGGCTTCAAAAGGCGATCTGATTTGTGTAAGCGGCGACCTCGGTGGAGCTTTCCTGGGCTTGACTTTAATGGAAAGAGAGAAGAAAATTTATTTAGAAAATCCACAGGTACAACCCGATCTGGAGAATGAAAGTTATATCGTAGGCAGGTTATTAAAACCGGAAGCGAGAAAAGATATCATTGCATTTTTTGAAACCAACAAAATCATACCCACCGCCATGATGGATGTGAGCGATGGTATCAGCAGTGATGTGTTACACCTCTGTAAACAAAGCAACCTGGGCTGTCGTATTTATGAAGAGAAATTGCCGATTGCAGATGACAGCAGGAAAGCCGCTTTTAAATTCGGTCTCGACCCAACTGTTTGTGCGCTGAATGGCGGAGAAGATTATGAACTGATTTTTACGCTGAAACAGGAGGATCATGATAAAATTACACTGAACGAAGAGATCAGTGTAATAGGTTATATGACCGAACTGGAAGAAGGTTGTAAATTACTTACCAAAGGAGGCAACAGTTTTAATATTACTGCACAGGGCTGGAATGCTTTTCAGCAATAACACTTATGAAGACAGCCCGCATCATTGTATCCATTCTTGTATTAACGACAGGTTTGTTGAAACAAACTGATGCCCAGCGTCTTCCGCCACCCTTACCCAAAATGGCTCCGGCACCACTGGTAAAAGATATCGTGTTGCTGAAAAAAATACTGGAAGCCAATCACCCCAGTCTGTATTGGTATACATCGAAAGACAGCATGGATTATTATTTCCGTGAAACCATGGCGGGTATTACCGATTCATTGAATGAGAACGACTACAAAAACAGATTATCGAAACTGATTGCACACATCAAATGCGGACATACCACCGTTCGTTTTTCAAAAGCCTATGGAAAGGTAGCGGCCATGTATCGATACCCGCAGTTTCCGCTTGCGCTTAAAGCCTGGGATGATAGTCTGGTGGTATTGGGAAGCGCTTACCGCAACGACAGTATTTTTAAAAGAGGCACCATCGTAACAGCTATCAACCAGCGAACACCCGTGCAGTTGCTCGATACCATGTACCAGTATATCAGCACCGATGGTTATGGGGTAAATCATAAAAGCCAGATCATCAGTGGTAATTTCCCCGGTTGGTATAAAACCATTTTAGGTGATGCCGATTCCATCTATACCATTCGTTATATTGATTCAACCGGTGTAGAAAAAGAAACCACGGTGAAAGCATACAGACCTATTGTAGATACAAGCAGACAAAGGGTACAAGAAACAAGGGGACTAAGGTTAACAAGAAGAGAAATACGACAACTCAACCTGCTCAATAAAAGAAGCATGGTAATTGATACCGCAGCAAGTACTGCATTTATCAGGCTCACCACATTTACTGGTGGCAGATTAAAAAGTTTTTTCAGGAGATCATTTAAAACACTCTCTAAACTATCCATACAAAATCTGGTGATCGATCTACGGGAGAATGGTGGCGGCAATGTAAGCAACAGTATCAGGCTCACTCAGTATTTGGCAGATAAGCCTTTTAAAGTAGGTGATACGGTAGCGGCCATCAGCCGGAAATTTGAGTATGGCCGTTATATTAAACCAACTCTGATTTACTGGATGGCGATGAATTTTGGCGCACGAAAAGAAAAAGATGGCAGGATACATTACAGAAGATATGAGCGGCATTATTATGACCCCAAAGAAAACAACCATTTCAACGGAAAATTATATTTAATACAGGGCGGTTATACTTTTTCTGCCGCCACCATGTTTATTGCCCAGCTACAGGGGCAGGCCAATGTAAAGGTTTTGGGAGAGGAAACAGGCGGTGGCTATTATGGTAATTCAGCTATGCATATTCCTAAAATTACTTTGCCCAATTCTGGTATTGTAGTGAGTTTACCCATGTACCGGCTGGTGATGGACAAAGACCGCCCCAAAGGTCGCGGCATCATACCCGATACCATGATCAAACCCTCATCGCAGGCCATTCGGGAAGGGTATGATATTAAGATAAAGGAAGTGAGGAAGATGATAGGGTTATAGCCTATGGACCATCGACTACAAACTAGTATTCCCCTCCATTGCTTCCCATTCTCATCGCTTATTTTTATCTTTCCTATGTGTAAGCGGGCGCAGGGTTTCTCCTGCCTCGGACAAGCCGCACAAGATAAACACCATAACAAAAAGTAAAACAGCATGAAAAAATTACAATTCAAAATAAGCATTCATGCACATGTACATAAAGTTTATGATTTGATGCTTGGCATGAGCAATAAGTCAACCTATGAACAGTGGACAGCCATGTTTAACCCCACATCTACCTATGAGGGAAGCTGGGAGAAAGGCGACAAAATATTATTTGTAGGAACAGATGAGAAAGGCGAAAAAGGAGGCATGGTTTCTGAAATAGCGGAGAACATACCCAACCAGTTTGTCTCCATCCGGCATAAAGGTATTTTAACAGGCGGTAAAGAAATAACAGAAGGCCCTGAAGTGGAACAATGGTCGGGTGCGTTGGAAAATTATTTGTTTGATGAAAACAAGGGCGTTACTGTAGTTACGGTTGAGCTGGACACAACAGAAGATTTTGTAGACTATATGAACGAACACTATCCGAAAGCGCTGAATAAGTTGAAGGAAATATGTGAGGGATAGTCCACGGTTTATGGTCTATTAACTATTAGCTCTCCCCCTCACTCATCCACCACCTTCAACACTTCTAAAGTTTCAGTAAGTCCTACCATCGCCACATTATACCCCTTCTCAATTCTTCCTGTTCTATGTGAAAGACCCATTACCTGTGCCGGATATAAACTGCACATACGCAATGCTTCATCAGAAGGAATATGTGCTTTTTGTACGAGGTTGCGGGCACAGCCGGCCATATTAAGTGCGGAGCCGCTGAGGGTGCCATTCGATTCGTATTTATCGCCATTGAGCTGGTGCGGATAAGGTCCGGCTGTGGTCGTGGTAACAGCATCGGTTATGGCGAATAGTCTTTCATTCAGCTGTTTTTTTGCAATACGGATGGACGCAAAATCTACATGATAACCATCGGGTACAATACTGCACATCACTGTTTCATGGTCGAAGATGGCGCCTACCAGTCCGGGCTCACGGTGTTGCAGGGCACTCATGGCATTAAACAAATGTGTGGCTGTTGGAATACCATTGTTAAAAGCATCGATACCCTGCTGGTAAGTGGCATTGCTATGACCCGCAGAAATAACAATACCATAGGAGCGGATCAGGTTGATGATTTCAGTGGAACAGGTTTCAGGTGCAAGGGTAATCATGCTGATGATGCCTTTGCCATATTCAAGTAAAGCGGTTACTTCCTCAACCGTAGGAACATGAATAAACTCTTCCAGATGCGCCCCTCTTTTTACCGGATTGATCCAGGGGCCTTCAATATGCAAACCGATACAACCCCTGCCTCCGCTTTTCTGATACGCCGCTACGGCATCAATGGCTTTTTTAAACACATCGTAACTATTGGTGGCCACCGTAGGCTGAAAATAAGCGGCACCACCTTCCCTGCAATAATTGTATAACAATTCGAGCGAAGCAGGGTCAGGATATACTGACAGCAACCGGTCGTAAGCACCATAAATCTGAATATCCATAAATGCAGGTGCAATAATGGGAAACTGTGCCGTATAGGGCTCATGTATCACTTTTGCCGGAACAATATCTATAATGGCACTTCTTTCTGTAACAACAACCTGTTGTTCCAGCCAGCGGCTACCGGTGAATAAACGATTGGCGAAATAGGTATTGCGCTCGCGCATAAAGTTTTCTTATTTTTTTGATCAATCCTGCTTCAATTCATTTTTCGCTCCAGGCCGCTGGGCCTCGTGCCTGTGTCCGGGCTGCATTGGCCTCTGATCAGATCTGCTGCGCACAATCTGATCTGTCATCGCTGCGCTCGACACCGAACCCAATGAGGCCCTTCCACATGCACTGGTAAAGAGTAGCGGTATAAACATACTCAAACTCATAAACCTTTTTAGAAAGAGGGCAATAATGTCCAATATCAAATGTCCAATGTCCAACTTCGAAATTCAATATTGGATATTTCTCTGTTTTTCTGTTTTCTCCCTCTCTCCTAGTCTTGTGCTATATAGAAATTGTCCGCGTCTTTCCAGAAAGGAAATTTTGTTCTCACGTCATCCACTGTTTCTTTCTGAAGCGTAATCGTGAAAATATCTTCTTCATGTTCTTTGTGATACAATGCTTCACCCAATGGATCAATCACCATGCTGTTGCCGCTATGGTAAATATTGTTTCCATCATTACCCACCCTGTTCACACCTAATACAAATGCCTGGTTTTCGATGGCGCGTGCGGTGAGTAGGGTTTTCCAGGCATGACTCCTGCGCTCGGGCCAGTTGGCTACATAGATGAGTGCATCAAACTCAGGTCCGTCAGCGCTGCTCTGCTGACGCGCCCATACAGGGAAACGCAGGTCATAACAGATCTGCAGGTTAATCTTCCATCCCTTCACCTGTGCAATCAGGCGTTTATTACCCGCCGAATAATGCTCGTCTTCACCTGCAAAAGCAAAACGGTGTCGTTTATCGTAAAAGCCTAGTTCACCATTCGGTAATACCCATACTAAGCGGTTGTAAAAATTGTCGCCATCCTGTATGATCAAACTACCGGTGAGAACAATTTTCTTTTGGGCTGCCATCTGTTTCATCCACTGAATGGAAGCTCCATCCATGGTTTCGGCGAGTTGTGCAGGACGCATACTGAATCCTGTACTGAACATTTCGGGCAGCACAACGATCTCTGTTTTTTCAGTGATGCGGTTGATCTTCTCCTCAAACATGTTGAGGTTGGCTGTTTTGTCTTCCCAGAAAAGTGATGACTGAATAATAGAAAAACGAAGCGTCGACATAACTGCAAGTTAACCTAAAACATACGAAAGCTCATTTGTAAGGACCCATAGTTTTGTGCCTGTAACTGACTGCTGGCTTCTTTCGATTGATGAATGAGTTCAATACGGCTGCTGAACCGGTTGTTGGCAAAACAAATACCCCAGCGTTGTTCAAATACCCATGTTTCAGGATCGGCCAGTATGGCCCCGTTTCCTTTATGTAGCAAACCACCTTGTACAGTGGCATTGTATGCCTGTGCCATAACCGATGGATACACATACATAAATAGTTCCATTTTCTTTTTGGGCGCAGCATAACCCGAACTCACCCTGGTATTAAAAAGCGCAGAACTTTTGTTGCTTTCATATGAACCAATACAAAGAAGGGCCCCTGCCCTTGCATGGGTAAAATGTGTGCCCAGTGTTGCTTCCGCCATCGGAACCACTTTAAATAAGTCCTGGTAATTAAACAGTGTTTGTATAAAAGAAGCATGCGCATTGAGGCCTATATCATTTCTTACCTGGTATTTCCATCCTTCAAAACGTTTGAAACCAAATAATTTATGGTAACTGTTTTGGAGTGCTTCACCCAGCGAAGCATTACCCACCACACCTAAGCTGCCACCCCATTGAAACAGCGCATCATTTTTATAACTGTTCAATGCTATATAGCGTGCAAAAAGATAACCACAATAGGGGCGGTCAATTTCATTGCCTGTTTCTGCTTTTCTGGAAGACGGTGTGAATATTTTTTGTCCGATTTCAAAACTGTGAATTTTTTTTCGCAGGCTGGTAGTATCGGCGATGCGGAAGTTGAGAAAAACACCATTGGTATAATAAGCGTCTTTTACCTGTAAAAGAAAAGCATCGTTATCTGAAGTAAATGAAAATTCCCTGCGCAGCACCTGGCCCTGTTGTGCAAAACAATAATGCACGAACAGCCAGCAGACAATCGTTGACAATAACTTCATCAGGGGTAAACTTTCTTTAACTAAGATAAAATTATTCTTTTACCGAATGCCGAATTTGTTCGATGGCTTCCTGTATAAGGGAGGATTCATATCCTTTTTGCAGCAGGTATTGTGTGGTCTTTGCCCGGCGGTTGAGGTGCTGTTCATTTTTTAACATACGCCATTTGTTTTGTGCCAGTTTCAACAAAACATGCCTGTAATCATCCTCATCAATTTCTTTTAAGGCAGATTTAATATTTGCTGTACTGATTCTTTTCTGCTTTAATTCATAAACAATTTTTACCCTGCCCCACTTTTTTAACCGGAAATGCCCACCGGCAAATTGTGTGGCGAAACGGGCTTCATTCAGGTAATCTTCTTCAATTAAGCGGCTGATGAGTAGATCAACATCGGTTTTGCGTAGACCAAAGCCAAACAGTTTTTCGTTCACTTCATAATGGCTGCGTTCCTGGTAGGCACAATAGTGCCTGATTTTTTGCCAGGCCTGTTCAGGGTTGAGTTTACTGCGAAGTGTCATGCAGACAATAATTTGATATATTATTAGTTATATTTGTTCGTACACCTGAACCCGTTTTCATGAGCCTTGTTCAACACTCCGTTTGTTTGATTGATGATGATAAAATCTATCAGTTCACAGCCAAAAAAATGCTGGAAGCAACTGGTATGACAAAATCTATCCAGTCTTTCTACGACGGTAGTGAAGCACTTGCTTTTTTCACGGGTGAAAATAGCAAGGATGAAGCGAATTTACCCGACGTGATTTTTCTGGACATCAATATGCCTGTGATGAATGGCTGGGAGTTCCTGGAAGAATATGAAAAACTCTGTAGCCGCTTTTCTAAAACGATGTCGCTCTATGTGGTAAGTTCTTCTGTAGATGATGCGGATATTCGTCGCTCACGCCAGTTTGGCTCCGTTACAGACTATATTGTGAAGCCTATTACCCGGATGCGTTACCAGGAATTGCTGGAAGGCATTCGTCCTGTTTCCTGATCCAATTCACAACTGATTCACATTGTTGTTTTTTTCCCGGCCACTACAGGCAATTTTGGTTACGGAATGTTAACATTTTGCCTTAGGTTTGTTGCGTACCTAAATTCCGTAGAATGAAATTTATTGTTTCTTCCTCTTCTCTCTTAAAACACCTGCAGCAGATCAGCGGTGTGATTAATGCGAATACGGTGTTACCGATTCTGGAGGATTTTTTATTTGAAATACAGGACAAAAAACTGAATGTAGTAGCCACCGATCTCGAAACCGTCATGCGTGTTCAGATGGATGTGGAAAGTAAGGCAAACGGAAAGGTTTGTATTCCGGCAAAAATACTGATGGATTCTTTAAAAAACATTGCAGATCAACCACTTACGTTTAATATTGATAAGAATTTTGCCATCGAAATCACCAGCGATAATGGTAAGTATAAAGTAATGGGGGAAAACCCCGATAACTTCCCCAAAGAACCCGCTGCCGATGATACCACCGGTTTTGAAATGACCAGCAGTGGTTTATTGACCGCTATCAACAAAACCCTGTTTGCCGTAAGTAATGATGACCTCAGACCTGCCATGACAGGTGTGTTTTTTGAACTGTCTAAAGACGGCGTTCAGTTTGTGGCTACCGATGCGCACCGACTCGTAAAATACAAGCGTACCGATGCAAAAGCATCTAAAACAGATTCATTCATCGTTCCCAAAAAACCATTGAACCTGTTAAAAAATGCGTTGCCCGATAATGATGATGCCATTACCGTAAGCTATAACAGCAACCATCTTTTTGTAAACCACGGGTCTACACAAATGATCTGTAGACTGATTGATGCCCGTTTCCCGGATTATAAAGTGGTGATTCCGGCCGACAATCCCTATAAGCTTGTGGTAAACAAATCTGATTTTCAGAATGCTTTACGTCGTGTAAACGTATTCAGTAATAAAAGTACCAATCAGGTGGCTTTGAGCATTACCGGCAGTGAATTACAGATGGCCGCACAGGATATCGATTTCAGTTTTGAAGGAAATGAAAGAATGAATTGCCAGTATGATGGTGAAGACCTTCAGATAGCTTTCAACGCAAAATTCCTGATTGAAATGCTGAGTGCTGCTGATACAGAAGATGTAAAAATGGAGCTGTCTACACCCACCAAAGCCGGTTTAATTAAACCAACCGAACAGGCAGAAGGCGAAGACCTGCTGATGCTGGTAATGCCTTTGATGCTGAATAACTAAGCTTCTATACCTACCTATAAAAAAGCCCCGGCAGTGATGTTCGGGGTTTTTTATTGGGGAGCAAGTCTGGAAGTCCGAAAGATTTACTAAACCGCCTTCGTGTAACTCCGTGCCTTACTCAGTGCAACTTCGTGGTTAACCACAGAGGTAAAGGAGTAAAGCACGGAGTTACACAGAGGTCTTAGAAGTATTCAAACCCTCTTCCGGACTTTCGGTCTTCCCGACTTCCAGCCTACACAATTAATTTGTACATTGAATCAACAATTGCCTGTCTGTTATGATCGAAAACATCATTCAATATTTCAGCACCATTCCCAGTTTACACCGGGCGCTGATACTTGCCGGCGGAATTACTTTTTTCTGGCTGATAGAAGGTGCCATACCCTTATTCGGTTTTCACTATAATAAATGGAAACATGCATCCATCAATATCTTCTTTACCATTACCACCATCGTCATCAATTTTGCTTTTGCTGTATTAATTGTTCAATCGAGCGACTGGGCAGTGGCCAATGGCTTTGGTTTGTTGCAATGGCTCCATGTAAACGACTGGTTGTTCTTGCTACTTGGTCTCCTGTTACTTGATCTCGTTGGTGCCTGGTTTATTCATTTTATTGAACACAAAATTAAATGGATGTGGAAGTTTCACATGGTTCATCATGCCGATACGCATGTAGATACTACTACGGCTAATCGGCATCACCCCGGTGAAAGTGTGTTCAGGGCTGTATTTACAACAATTGGTGTTGTATTGTGCGGAGCACCTATGTGGCTGGTGATGTTATACCAGAGTATGAGTGCCGTACTGTCGCAATTCAATCATGCCAATATCCGTTTACCCTTATGGCTCGATAAAGCCATCAGTTGGGTCATTGTTTCGCCCGATATGCATAAAGTACATCACCATTATGTAAGACCACAAACTGATTCCAATTATGGAAATATTTTTTCTATCTGGGATCGCCTCTTTGGTACTTTCAATTATACCCCCGTTGAGCAGTTGCGTTATGGACTCGATGTACTCGATGATAGCACCGATGAAAATTTAACCTACCAGTTAAAGATACCCTTCGATACTAAGGTGAAAACAGACTATTAAAACAGAGAAATAAGGAACAGAGAAACAGAGGAATGTCCAAAGTGGGTGTTCTCTTACCTTCACTTTCTCATTCCTTATTCCTTATTTCTCCGTTCCTCTGTTTTTTATTGATTACATAAACCGCATCTTTGCTCAAATTTGGTTCATGAAAATTGCGGCTTTTATTCCTGCACGTTATGCTGCCACCCGTTTTCCGGCAAAACTCATGCAAATGCTGGGTCCGAAAACAGTGATCAGACATACCTATGATAATACGGTATCAACAGGTTTGTTTGATGATGTATATGTGGTTACCGATAGTGATATTATTTTCCAGGAAATAACTACGCATGGTGGTAATGCCATCATGAGTAAAAAAACACATGAAAGTGGCAGTGACCGTATTGCGGAAGCAGTAGCTGATCTTGATATCGACATTGTGGTAAATGTGCAGGGAGATGAACCCTTTGTAAAACCGGAGCCACTGAAACAATTATTAGCCGTATTCAATGGCGAGGCAGGAAAAAAAGTGCAGGTAGCATCGTTGATGCAGGTGCTGAAAGAAAAACAGTTTATTGAAGACCCCAACTATGTAAAAGTAGCAGTTGACAGAAACTACAATGCATTGATGTTTTCAAGAAGTATATTGCCTTATCCACGCAGTACAGAAGTGCCGGTAACTTATTATGAGCATATCGGCGTTTATGCTTTTCGTAAACAGCCTTTACTCGATTTTACCCACTGGCCTGTTACGCCACTGGAAGCAGCCGAAAAAATTGAATGCCTTCGCTACCTCGAATATGGTGTTGCAATAAAAATGGTGGTAACTGATTATATGGGTGTGGAAATTGATACACCTGAAGACCTTGAAAGGGCCAGCAGGATGCTAAGCTGAAAAAGGGCTTAAAACCATGCAACAGTGGGTAGCAAAACCTATCTTTACAATACCCCGGTCTTTACCCATAACTGATTGAAGCATGAGTACTTCCCTAAAGAGCAAGGCACCTAAAATGTATGGCAGGGTACGTTGGTTATTCTTTTTCTCCGTTCTTACCCTGGTTTTTCTTGGCGGGGTGTTATACCAACAACAAAAAGACCTTTCGCAGGCCAGCTATTGGTTGAACCATACTTATTCTATCCTGAAAGAAGTGGCACAGTTGAAATCATCTGTGGCAAGGGCCGAGTCTTCTACACGAAATTTTATTCTCTCAAAAGATACTGCCTGGAAAACACAGATACTGAAAATTCAGGCCGAATCGGAACAGTATACCCGGCAACTGGAAAAGCGTTTCAAAAAAGATACGGCTTTTTCGGTTGATCAACTGGAGTCTGTAAAGGATCTGATAGCCAATAAAAGTTCCTTCCAGTTAAGTGTACTACAAGGTAAAGAGACAAGCGAAGACATCCGGGAAAGAGTAGGATACAGCGGTGAGGGCACACAGTATTCGCAGGCTATTTATAAAATACTCGATGGCATGACGGCTGTCGGAGAAAAATTACTGGTTACACGTGCTACTGCAAATGAACGAAGTTCTTCGAGTATCGGATACACATCATTGATTGGTGGTATAATTGCTTTTATTGTGGTATTTATTCTCATCATTCAATTAAACAGGGATGTAAGGCTTAGAAAAAAAGCAGAAGAAAGTGTTGGTTACAGCGATGAAAAATACCGGCACATCATTGAAAACGCCAGCGTGGTAATGTATACCACCGACGAAAATGGTACCATCACATTTGCCAACAACCAGGTAGCAGATTTAACAGGTTATACAGTAGACGAATTGATCGGCAAAGATTTTTCGTTTTTGCTGCACCCCTCCTGGTTACAACAGGTATTTAATCATTATACCAACCAGTTTCAGCATAGAATTCCATCTACCACACTTGAGTTTATTACCAGAACCAAAAGCGGTCAGCAAAAATGGGTGGAGCAAACGGCGCAATTGCTGATGAAAGATGATCATGTACTGGGCTATCAGTGTATGGTTAAAGATATTACTGAGAAGAAAAAAATAGAACTGGAGCTTAAAGAATCGGAACAGCGCAGAAATGAAAACCAGTTGCGACTGGAAGCTATTCTGGAAAATACCACATCGCTCATCTTTATTAAAAACCTCGACGGTCGGTATATCATGATCAACAGAAGATTCAAGGATGTGATGGGTGTTACGGATGAAATGGTGATCAATAAAACCGATTATGATTTCAGCGAAAAAGAAACAGCCGATCATTATAAACGACTCGATGATGAAGTCACCAGCACACGCAAACCCGTTGAATCGGAAGAATGGGTATATGGTCCGGAAGGAAGAAAAAATTTACTGGTGATCAAGTTTCCTTTGATTGATCACAGAAGAAAAATTTTTGGTATCGGTGGGATAGCCACGGATATTACCGACAGGGTATTGTATCAGCAAAAATTAATTGAAGCAAGGAAAAATGCAGAAGAAGCCAAACAGATGCAGGAGCAGTTTCTGGCCAATATGAGTCATGAAATACGCACACCGATGAATGGCATACAGGGTATGACCAACCTGCTGATGCAAACAGAACTCAACAGCCAGCAAAAAGAGTTTACCGGTATGATTAAACGATCGGTGAATAACCTGTTGGTGATTGTAAATGATATACTTGATTATTCAAAGATTAAAGCTGGCAAACTAACCATCGACAAAACAGCATTCAGTATCAGAGAAGTACTGAATAATGTTAAAGCACAGTTTGAGCACGAAGTATCCAGAAAGGAACTACAACTACTGATAGACTATGAAACAGGTGTGCCCGAAACAGTTTTGGGTGATCCTTACAGGTTGAATCAGGTTTTGGTAAATGTAGTGGGTAATGCCATTAAGTTTACGGTAGCAGGTGAAGTACGTATAAAAGTAGAACAGTTAAACCCGCAGGATAACAAGTCAAATTTTGTATTTACAGTTTCAGATACAGGAATCGGCATACCTCAAGATAAAACCGATATCATTTTTGATGCATTTACACAGGCCGGACCAGATATTGCCCGTAATTATGGTGGTGCTGGTTTGGGATTGGCTATTTGTAAAGGCTTGGTAGAATTACAGCAGGGTAGTATTTCGGTATCAAACATACCCGGAGGAGGATCTGTCTTTTCAATAAACCTTTCTTATGAGGTACCGGTACAGGAAACAAATGATACGGTAACAGATGAATCATTGTTGCTGAAAGGAAAACATTTTTTAGTAGTGGAAGACAATGAGGTGAACCAGAAGCTGGTTTCTTATGTATTGAAAAAAGTAGGGGGTGCTGTAGATATTGCGAATAATGGAAGAATGGCCATTGACTTACTGGAAAATAAAACAGTGAATTATGACCTTATTATCATGGATATACAGATGCCAGTAATGGATGGATATGAGGCAACAGAATATATACGAACTGTATTACAATTGAAGACGCCCATTATTGCTATGACAGCCACAGCCCTGAAGGGCGACCAGGAAAGGGCAGAACAGGTGGGTATGAATGAATTTATGTTGAAGCCTTTTGATTTTAACGATCTGTATAAAAGACTGGTTAAACTGCTTTCCACCAAAAAAGAATCCATCACCGAAAATATTACTACTATGAGTGGTGAAAAATTATATAACCTTTCACTCCTGGAAGGATTAGATGATAAAGAATCATTACTGGATGTATTGAACCTCTTTCTTGAAAATACACCCAACCAGATCAAAGAACTATCGGCACTGGGTACAACAGACCAATATGATGATATATACAAACTAGCCCATAAATTAAAGGGGGCATTGGCCATGTTACAGGCATCAAGTATCTCTGAGTTGTTGGGCCGCATTGAAGCCGATGCCAGGGAAAGAAAAGAGACGGATGCCATACAGGATAAAATAACACAAGTGTCTCGTCTTTTTGATCAGATGCAAACGCAATTATTGGCGGAAAAGGATCAGATCATGGGTCAATAAGAGAAAACACGTACTTTTAAATACAATATCTATAACAGCCAGACTGAATATGAAAATTCTTGTTGCAGAAGATGAACCCATGTTATTGAAAACCATTGAGCTAAAGCTGAAGAAGGAAGGGTATGAGGTAATTACAACACATGATGGACGGGAAGCCATCGCTAAAATTGAAGAGTTTGCTCCTGATCTGGTGATATCTGATATTATGATGCCCTATGCTTCCGGTCTGGAAATAACAGCACTATTAAAAAAGAACAGGGAAAAACAAATACCTATTATTATTTTATCTGCTATGGAACAGGAAAAAGTAGTAATGGAAGCGTTTGAGCTGGGGGCCGATGATTATATTACAAAACCTTTTAGCCTGAACGAATTATCTATCCGGGTAAAAAGACTGATGGCCCGTTCGGGAAAATCCTGATCATACATAACTTAGTAAGCACGTTATGCGCCTACCAACACTCTTTACATACTGCTGTTTTATCTTCACGATGTTTACTGCTGTTACAGCAACAGCTCAGCTTGATACTTCGAGTTCAGATGGTTTACTGCAGGCTGCAAAAACAGCTGCATTTGATGAAGACAATTATCCCAAAGCAAAAGCCTACCTCTACAAAGCCATCGCGAAAAGCCCAAACTATGCCGACCTGCGTGTTTTTCTCGGGAGGATTTATACCTGGACCAAAAACTATGACAGTGCCCGTATCTGTTTCGAGGAAGTACTGAAACAAACACCGGGTTATGAAGATGCCTGTATGGCCTATGCCGATATGACATACTGGAACGATGAGTATAAAAAATCATTGGCTGTATCGGAAGAGGGGCTTAACCATCATCCAAAATCGGAAGGGTTGCTTTTGAGAAAAGCAAGAGCATTAAATATCATGCGCAGGTTCCAGGAGGCAGATAAAACTGTTCAGGAACTGGTCAAACTGAATAAGAACAATACAGAAGCACGTGCACTGGCCAACCGTATCAGGGAAAATGCTACCAAGAATAAAATTGGCGTGAGTTATGACTTTGTAACTTTTGATAAACAATTTGCTGACCCATGGCATCTGGTGAGTGTAGATTATGGCCGTACAACTGGTATTGGTTCTATTACGGGAAGGGTTACCTATGCCAACCGTTTTAAAACAGATGGTTACCAGTATGAGCTGGAAGCATATCCACGTATATCCAATACATTTTATAGTTATGTAGGATTAGGATACTCAGATCAGGTAGGTGTGTTTCCGCAGTGGAGGGGTGGTTTCTCCCTCTATGCCAACCTTCCCAAAAGTTATGAAGCTGAACTGGGAGTACGTTACCTGAAATTTTCGGGTGATCCTACCTGGGTGTATACCGGTTATATTGGTAAGTACTATAAAAGCTGGCTCTTTGGTGCAAGAACTTATATTACACCGAGTACATTTACCAGTACCGTTTCATCTTCTTACAATGTTTCTGCACGTTACTATTATGCGAGTGCAGATGATATGATAGGCTTTAATGTGGGTTACGGTATTTCCCCAGATGACAGGTTTAATGCCATTCAGCTTAATGGCAATACAAAACTTATTTCCTACAAGGCCGGTATAGTATTCAGAAAAAAAGTAGCACGATTTAATGTATTTACCATTGATGGAAGCTGGTTCAACCAGGAATACCTGCCCAAAACCATCGGTAATCAATATCAATTCAGTGTTGCATGGCTCAGAAGATTCTAGGACAAAAGTCCAACCGCGTTAAATTATCCTGGAGAGGATTTCTGGCTCTTGCAATATTCCTGTTTCCTTTCTGGATGCTGCTGGTATGGTTTTTTACACCCAACCGGAAACTACTGATTGCGATTGTAGACAAAACAGTGATTGAGCATCCCGGACAGGAACACCTCTCTCTGCATTGGGTATTGAACCAGGAAAAATTCACCAAAAATAATAATGATCGCTACGATCCCAATATCGATTATTTTGGATTCTTTCCGCTGGACAATGAAAAATACAAATTAAATGGACTGGAACGTTTTGACTCGGCCCAGCTCAACGACCTGAGTAACCGGGCCGACGCAGCATACATTACAGATGCTTATGGTGTTTTCAAGAATGAGTGGTTTAAAGTGGGTAATGAACAGGATCGCTCCGGCATTGTATATGGAGGCATGAGTAAGCAAGATCTTTATTTGCTGCAGAAAATGAAAGAAAAAAAGAAACTGATCATTACAGAGTTCAATTCTATAGGGTCGCCAACCGATTCGTCTATTCGGAACCAGTTCCAGCAGATGTTTAATATTACCTGGTCGGGATGGATCGGCAGGTATTTTGAATCCTTTGATACAACGGTGAACAAAGAATTACCTGCATGGCTTATCCGAAATTATAAACGTACACACAACAATGAATGGCCATTCAAGAACAGCGGAGTTGCTTTTATTCATGCAGCCAACGACCAGGTAGTGATCCTGGAGAATCAAACCCATTTAAACAATGAGTTGCCCTATATCTACACTTTTACTGAAGGAAAAGAACATTATGGCATGCCAGATAAAATAAAATATTCATTCTGGTTTGATATCATCAGTGTAAATGAAAAAACAAATGAAGTGTTATCAGAATTTGTGATCGATGCAAATGCTGATGGGACACGTGAACTGGCAAAGTATAATATTCCTTCCCGTTTCCCGGCCATTACTGCGCATGTAGACGATGATTACCGCTTTTTTTATTTCTCGGCCGATTTCTGTGATAACCCTGTATCACTTACTTCATCCTATTTTAAAGGGGTAGGTTTTTTCAAATGGATGATGTACACCAGAGGAGAGCCATTGGAAAGAAAAAGTTTTTTCTGGAAACTTTATCGACCATTGGTTACAACTATCCTGAATGATTACTATGATAAACAAAACTAACTAGTACCTGCCATATTGTTTAATCAGGCTATCAGGCAATAACCGACCACTTATTATAAAATCCTGGTTTTTCTTTTTAAACCTGTTGAAGGAAGATTTGAGCGAAAACTTTTTCTCGGGTGCATTTTCAGGCTCCAGGTCCATATTCGGCATAATCTTAAATACGTTGTCTGCATTTAACATATAATCGCCACGCACAAAATCAATTAATTCAGGTTTGGTTTGCTTAAGTGGAATAGCATGAATATTCCTGAAATTTTTTGCTGTATCTATTCCTGTTCCAACCCAGGCATTCATATCGGGCATATGCATGCCATAACTGTATTTTAGCCAGGCAGCTAAAGTAGGTGCAATATCGAAATGACTGGAAACAGACGAAAACTTCTGTGCCTGTTTGAGTAGTGGGGAATAAATTAAAAAAGGTACATGATACCGATCAAGTTTGGTACTCATGGGAATTTCAGGCATACGGTGATCACCGGTAATCAGGAAAACCGTATTGGAAAAATCGGGTCTTTGTCTGTATGCATTGATGAATTGCTGGATAGCTTGATCAGCATATAAAATACTTGCATACTGCTTACTGTAATTGCGGTAATTCTTTTTCTGCTCCTGTGAAAATTTCAGTTCATTCATCCTTTGTTCAAAGCGGTTAATATATGCAGCTTCGTTGTTGATAAGGAATGGACTGTGGGTAGCTACAGTGAGTATGACTTTTAAAGAAGGTGCAGATGTATCATTATTGGTAAGCGCATATTTGAACAGGGAGGCATCATCATAACCCCAGCTAAAGCCGGAAGAGGAAGCGGGAAGTTTCTGGTATCCACTACGGGGGAAAGTTTTCTCATCATACACCTGGTCTATACCAGACTTTTTCAGAAACTGGGTCATATTATCGAAGGAGGCATCGCCACCATAGTAAAAAGAGGTTTTATAACCATTTCTACTGAGCAGACTCGCGAGAGAAATGTGTTTTGGCATTTCATCGCCCAACTCATTAAATCCGGTTGGGCCAAAAGGTAAAGAGCCCAATATAGATGGTAATACGCTAAAAGTTCTACCGCTGGTGCTTAAAAAATTCTCCCAGTACAAACTCTTTAGGGATAAGGAATCAAGAAAAGGCGTAAAACTTCCCAGGTAAGCATTTTCATTGGTAAAAGCACGACCCAGACCTTCTACCAGCACAATCACAATATTGGGTGGAACAGAATCAGGTGCAGTAAAGAAAGGAGCCAGTACATTTTTTGTACTGTCTGACCTATGTAAGAATGGATAGTTGGTTTTATCGATCAGTTTGTTTTCATAAACAGCATTGGCAAAAAAATCTTCTCTGTAAATATCTTCCTCTTCGGGTGATGGAAAAAAATGGTTATATGATGCTTTGTAAAAGAAATACGATTTGTTCAAAGAAAGATTATTACTGAATTCATGACCCGGCATCATGTTGCCAGTCACCTTAGTAAGATCTCGGATGCCGCCCGTTACAACCATCAATATAAAAAACACCACCAGTCCATCATTGGGTAATAAGCGGTGGGGTATTTTAATAAGCGCAAAAACAAATAAGCAGGCTGCAACAACAAGTAAAGCAATACTAATCATGTTCAGTCCACCGGAAGCACCTACCGTTTGCTGAATATCTGTCCATGAGTAAATCCAGAGATCTGCGCCGAGTGGTACAAGTGAGGTTACAAAGTATTGTGATAAAACAATCTGTATCAATGTCAGCAATGTTCCAAAAACAATAAAACTCACATGTGCAGTCTTCTTACCAATTAAAAATAAAAGGGTAAATGGAATATAGCCCCAGAGTGTAATGAGTGTTGCAAATGCTACATCTTTCGCCAGACCATATAAAATAATTTTATCGAGGTATTGTGGTTTGCCGTGTTCAAAATAATCAATACCCAATTCTATACCACGTGCCACAAACAATAATAAAAGTAACACCAGCATGTGCCCTACATAGTACCGGAACGATTCAAATAATACATCCGGTACTTTTGTAATAAGGGGTGCAATCTTTCTTTTGTAAAAAGATTCTTTTTGTACCGGTGCTGTTTCTTCGATTACAGGTTCTGGTACAACAACGGGTTCTGGTACAATAACAACCGGTGCAGTATCGATCAGTACTGGCGCCATTTCTGCAGGTTTTTGTGCAAAACCCTGTCTCGTCATTTCACCCCAGCTTTTTTTCTTTCTGATATAATCGATATAGCCTTTAATGGCACTCCATACCACAAAGGGATGAAAATAAAATGGCTCGGTTAAAGCCGTAAGCATGAGTATAAGAATATCCGTTCGTCGCTTATACTGGTTGTAGGTAATAACTTCCATTAAAATAGCAAAAGCCGAATAGAGATAACCAAAGGATACAATAAATAGCAGGTAGGAAAAGAAGAAACCCCAGTCGAGTAAACCAAATGCTGCAAAAATAAAAAAGCACACAAAGCCAAAGAACTCAATCACAGGTGCGCACATTTCAAAGAAAAACCAGTAAGGATAGCTCAGCATACCCAACAAACCATACTTGGGGTTGAAGAACATTTTTTTATGAAACTTCAATGTTTCAATGGTTCCTCTGGTCCATCGGTTTCTTTGCCGGCCAAGAATATTAAAAGAATTCGGCGCTTCTGTCCAGCAAAGCGGGTCGGGAATATAGGTTACACGATACTTCTCACCCCTTTCTTCCATATACCTTCGCATTCTCACTACGAGTTCCATGTCTTCCCCAACAGTTGAATGATCATAACCTCCACACTTGATGGCAATCTCTTTATCAAAAGCGCCAAAAGCACCCGAAATAAGCATTAGGCCATTCAGCCTGCTCCAGGCCATCCTGCCCAGTATGAATGCGCGGATATATTCCAGTATCTGCATTCTTGGTAGATAATCGGTGGCCAGTTTTACTTTTACCAGCTTGCCGTCTTCAATGATACAGGAGTTGGCAATACGAACTACGCCACCTGAAGCAATCACTTTCTCTTCTGTTTGTTCGAGAAAAGGTTTTACCATTTTCAGGAGCGCATCCTGCTCCAGAATACAATCCACATCAATACAAACCAGGTATTTATTGGAGGAAATGTTGATACCCACATTGAGGGCATCTGCTTTGCCACCGTTTACTTTATCAACTACCAGTAGTTTGTGGAATATAGGATTGCGACTTTTATAGACACCTCTTACTTCTTTTGTTTTTATTTTATAGTCAACAAAATAATCGATCTTCTCAAGGTCATAAGCCGTGATCATTTTTTGCAGACAGTCATCCTTACTTCCGTCGTTGATCACAATTAATTCGAGGTTTACATAATAGATCGATAATAATGACCTGATATTTTCTACAATGGTCATGCCCTCATTATAAGCAGGCGCAAGAATGGTTACAGAAGGGGCATGAACAGAAGAAGCGAGGATACGGTAATCGGTAAAACTGTTTTTATGAACATATTTACGCGTTTCGCCGATAGAGAATATGGCAATAGCGATATAAGACAATAAGAGAAAGGTGGAATAAATAAATATTCCGTAGGTGAGAATGTCGAAGATGATATCAATCACTAAGTTCCAGTTCATTTTACAGTTTTAACATGCCTGAGAATCCTTTCGAAGGGTTCGGGTTCCTGTGCTGCTCTTTTTTCGAGTATGGTTAACCCGTTTGTACAGTTATTGGCTAATACGATAGCTGCTTTCAGTTTGATAATATTGTCAGGTGCATCTAGTAGTCTTTCGAGGAATGGAGCCTGTTCATCTGAAGCCATGGTTGCCAGGTTGTCTAGTATATGTACCTGGTTGTCGAAATTTTCTTTGGAGAAATATCCCGTCAATATAAAAGGTGTTTGTTCATCGGCCAAAGTGATCAGTGTTTTTATAGCTCTGGTACGAACTGCATCTGAAGGATGAACAAGACAGTTCATAATAGCATCCTTCACCGCGTATTGTTGGTATTCAGCTGCAAGCCGCAGCGCAAATACAACAACAGTATCATTCTTCGACTGAAACCATTTCGGTAAACGGTCGGATAGATCTTCTTTCTTGCCAAACAACCTCAATTGTTCCAGTAGTTTAATCTGTTGCCAGAGGGTGAGTGGATAAGATATTACATCAAGAAAACGAAGCCCGTTAAAGCCTGTCATATAAATAATGGCGATCTGTGCTTCAGAGCGAACAAAGTCATTTTTACTGTTGGTTTCACGGTAAATTTTTGTGAGCAGGTTTTTCTGATCCATCAGGTATAGTTCCTGTATACCCCTGGCCTGCAGGTACCATTTTCGTTTGTTACGCATTTTTGCGAGCGAATCTTCGCGGAGACCAAGCTGGTTGTATAAGGCAACAATGTTTTCGGCAACAATACCGGAAAAATTCTTTTTACAATTGGTAAGTTCATCAATGGCAACCTGCCGTGCTTTCGGATCCTCCAGTAGCCGATAGAACTTTTTGGGGATTTCTATTCCTTCCACAGATTCTTCCAGGATAATATGGCTGATCCATACTTCTATATTGTTCCTGATACGTTCAGTATAGAAATACATTCGCTTTTTGGCAAGCAGTTGTGCATACACAAGTATAACAATCAGTAAAATACAGATACCCATGATCTGCACACCCGTTAAAAGATTTTCGGGACTCATAAAAGTCAGAAAATCTTTCCCAATCGTACTATTCAGGAACTGACCGGTGAACATTTGTTGTAAAATGACTGTCATGAAATGAACCCCAAAACTTTAAACAGTAAAATACGTCAATCCTGTAAAAGGAAAGAAAAAACCCGCAAATATCTGCCAACTTGCCTATTGTCACTAGTCTCTTGTGGCCTTACTCTCTGTCTTTCATTTTTTTGAAGTAAATCCTTCTAAGTATGTTTGCAGTATTCTTTATTTAAAACAGTTGTCATGAGTTTCCGGAATTTTAAAATGGTCGACTATGTGGTATTCGGTCGTGGTGCATTTAACCAGTTGGATGAAATACTGGCACCCAGGAGAAAAGGCGATGCACCCATGATTTTTCTGGTGGATCATTTTTTTGAAGGAAAGCCTTTGGCAGAAAGGGTTCCACTTCGTGGTAAAGACCAGGTAATTTTTGCGGATGTAACCTATGAACCCAAGACGACGCAGGTAGATGCGCTGGCCAACAGCTTGAAAGAACAATTCGGAACCGTAAGTGGTATTATTGGTATTGGGGGTGGATCTACGATGGATCTTGCCAAAGCTGTGTCGCTTATGATGACCAATCCCGGCTCATCAGCCGATTACCAGGGATGGGATCTCGTGAAATTTCCCGGTGTATATAAAGCAGGTATTCCCACACTCAGTGGAACCGGTGCCGAGGTAAGCAGAACAACCGTATTAACAGGCCCTACCCGTAAACTGGGTATGAACAGCGATTTTACACCGTTCGATCAGATTGTACTGGACCCGGAGTTAACCAAAGACGCACCGGTAAACCAGCGTTTTTATACCGGGATGGATTGTTATATACACTGTATTGAAAGCCTGGAGGGCACCTACCTGAATGAGTTCAGTAAAAGTTATGGAGAGAAAGCCCTGCAACTGTGTCAGAAAGTATTTGTAGACAAAGATCATTGGGACGATGAAAGCGATGACCAGTTGATGATGGCTTCTTATGCAGGTGGTATGAGTATTGCCTATTCGCAGGTGGGTGTGGCACATGCCGTAAGTTATGGCTTGAGTTATCTGCTGGGAACCAAACATGGTATTGGTAATTGTATTGTAATGAATCACCTGGAAGAATATTATCCGGCCGGCGTAAAAGAATTCAAATACATGGTTGAGAAAAACAAGATCGAAATTCCTGCTGGTATTTGTAAAGGATTAACCGATGAACAGTTCGATACCATGATCAATGTATCCATTGGCATGAAACCACTCTGGGAAAACGCGCTGGGTAAGGACTGGGAAAAAATCATGACAAGAGAAAAATTGAGAAAACTCTACGAAAAATTGTAAATCCATTTACAGGAAAAAACAGGTCATTTGCAATGTCCTACAACCTTTATTGTTGGCGGATTGGTTATCACTACATGAAAAAAACAGTTGCTTTCATATTATTACTCATTACCCTCACGGCAGTATTTACACCCTGTTGTGAATCGGATGAGTGTAATGAAACAATGATGGCAGAAAAAGAACAGCATGATAATGAACAGGGAGAAAACTGTTCTCCATTTGTTACATGTGGTTATTGTTCCGGGTTTACACAACTCAATATCATACAGGAGTTGCCCGTCATATCGCAGGTGATCATTGCGCATTATTCAAAAGATACAGACTGGCTTTCCGCTGCCTACACCGACCAGTTATTACAACCTCCGAAAACTGTTTAAGTTTCTCAGACAGCATTCACTATTTTTTATTCATTTCAACAGCACTATGAAACATATACTTTCATTGTGTATGCTGTTATTTGTATGTACAAGTATACATGCACAGCATACGATTCAATTATCGGTTAAAGACAAACATGAAAAAACTCCATTGGCGGGTGCAACGGTTACGATCCTCCAATTGAAGAAAACCACAGTATCAGATAGTCTGGGAAAGGTGGTATTCAACAATATTCCGGAAGGAAACTATGTGATCAAACTATCTTATGTAGGTATGGAAGACTTGGAAACATCCATCAGTGTACCACAAACCAGTGAAACAATATTGTTTCTGGAAGAAGCCGAAGAACACGAAGAGGAAGTGATAGTAACAGCTACGAGGATCAGCAGAACCATCAGCGATATTCCTACCAGGGTAGAAACCATATCGGGAGAAGAGCTTACCGAAAAAGGGAATATGAAACCGGGTGATATCAGGATGTTGCTGAACGAAAGCACAGGTATACAGACACAGCAAACATCGGCCACTTCTTACAATTCCAGCATCCGTATTCAGGGTCTGGACGGAAGATACACACAGGTGTTAAGAGATGGATTTCCGCTTTATGCCGGCTTTTCGGGGGGATTGAGTTTAATGCAGATAGCGCCACTCGATTTAAGACAGATAGAAGTGATTAAAGGTTCTGCATCTACCTTATATGGTGCAGGAGCCATTGCGGGTCTGGTAAACCTTGTGTCCAAAACACCGGGTGAAAAACGAGAACTCAGTTTTATGGCGAACGGAACAACAGCTGGTGGACTTGATCTCAGCGGTTTTTATAGTCAGCGTTTTGAAAAAACGGGAATTACCGTTTTCGGTTCACGCAATACGGCCATGCCATTCGATCCGGCAAAGTCAGGGCTAACGGCGATTCCAAAATTTGAACGTTATACCATTAACCCCAGGCTGTTTTTTTACGGAGAAAAAACAACAGCCAATATTGGACTCAGCTATATAACCGAAGACAGAACCGGTGGTAGTATGGATTATATTAAAAATGGAACAGCCGGTTATTTTGAACAGAATAATACCGATCGTTTCACTACACAGGGGCAGCTAACACATAGATTGAGTGAAAAAGCACAAGTCAATTTTAAAAACAGTTACAGCCGTTTTAACAGGTTTATTCAAATACCCGGCTATGCTTTTAAAGGTTTACAACAGTCAACATTTTCAGAAGCAACCTATAGTACCAAAACGGAAAAAGCAGACTGGGTGATTGGCGCGAATATGATAACAGACCGGTTCAGCGAAGACAAACAAAGTAGTAATGTGTTGCGTAACTATTCTTACAATACTGCCGGTGTGTTTGTACAGCATAGCTGGACACCCTCTTCGGTCTTTGCCATTGAAACCGGGTTAAGAGGCGATTATATAAAACAATATGGTTTTGAGTTATTACCAAGGATATCAATTATGCTGAAACCCAGTTCCAGCCTGACATTAAGACTGGGCAATGGTCTTGGTTACAAAAACCCGACAGTATTTAATGAAGAGTCGGAGAAAGTACAGTTTCAAAGAATACTGCCCATTAATGAAAACAGTACAGTAAATGAAAGATCGGTGGGTACCAATTTCGATATCAACTACAGAACACATATCGGAGAAGTGTCTGTGGCCATCAACCAGTTGTTTTTTTATACAAGGTTGAATAAACCACTGGTATTAACCGCTAATGGATCGGGCGATCAGGTATTTCAGAATGCAAACGGATACATCGATACAAAAGGTATGGAAACCAATCTCCGTTTCAGTTACAGCGATCTCAAACTCTTTATCGGTTATACCTATGCAGATGTAAACACCCATTATAACAATACAAAAAACTGGTTCCCTTTAACGGCGAGACACCGCCTGAACAATGTGCTGATGTATGAAAAAGAAGAAAAACTAAAAATCGGTCTGGAAGCGTATTTCTTTAGTCCGCAGCAGTTAAGCGACGGAACAAAAGGAAAATCGTACTGGATATTTGGTCTGATGGCAGAAAGATCATGGGAAAGATTCTCTCTTTTTATCAATTTTGAAAACCTTACCGATACCAGGCAGACGAAATTCGGTCCTCTTTATTCGGGTTCCATCAATAATCCTGTGTTTAAGGATATATATGCACCGGTGGATGGTTTTGTAACCAATGGCGGTGTTAAAGTACGACTATAAGACCCATTTCTCCCTCTTCCCACCTGTCTCCTTGCCCCGGATTTAAATCCGGGGCAAGGAGACAGGTGGGAGAGATATGTTTCTTCAAGGCAATTTTTTCATAGTACCTTTACCAGCAACGATTAAATTACTAATTCAACTATTTTGAAGTTTACAGATTTAGGGCTCGATCATAGAATACTGGATGGCATTGATGCAATGGGATATGAAACGGCCACACCGGTACAACAACAGGTGATGGTTCCCATTCTCGAAGGGAAAGACATTATTGCCTCAGCACAAACCGGCACCGGTAAAACGGCCGCCTTCCTGCTTCCACTCATACATCGCTTACTTACAGTACCACATGCGGCCAATGATATTAATGCCATGATCATTGTGCCCACACGTGAGCTGGCCATACAAATTGCCGAGAGTCTGGAAGGATTATCTTATTTCACCGATGTAAGTTCCATCGCCGTGTATGGTGGTGGAGATGGCAATTCATTCAACAGTGAAAAGAAAGCATTAACAACAGGTGTAGATATTGTTGTTTGTACACCGGGCAGAATGATTGCACACCTCAATATGGGGTATGTAAAACTGAAAGGCTTAAAATATCTGGTACTGGATGAGGCAGACCGGATGCTGGACATGGGTTTTAATGATGATATCATGCGCATCATTTCCTTTCTTCCGAAAGAAAGACAGAACCTGCTTTTCTCTGCCACCATGCCACAGAAAATGAGGGAGCTGGCAAGAAAAATTCTGCATGAGCCTGTTGAAATTAATATTGCTATTTCAAAGCCACCAGAGAAAATTGTGCAGAAAGCTTTCATTGTTTATGAAGCACAGAAAGTACCGATCATAAAAGATATGCTGAGTGGGAAGAAATACCAGAATGTAATTGTCTTCTGCTCCAAAAAGCAAAATGTAAAACAGTTAACAGCAGAATTAAAAAGAGCCAAACTTTCGGCGGAAGAAATTCATTCCGATCTCGATCAGCAAAAAAGAGAACAGGTATTACAGGATTTCAGAAACCGCAAACTGAATATCCTGGTGGCCACCGATATTCTCAGCAGGGGTATTGATATTGAAGATATTGATCTCGTCATCAACTATGATGTACCCAATGATGGTGAAGATTATGTACACCGTATCGGCAGAACGGCAAGAGCGGCTAGCACAGGTACAGCATTTACACTGGTGGGTGAAAGAGAGCAAAATAAAATGGCAGCCATAGAATCGCTTTTGGGAGAACCTGTTCCGAAAGGAAATGTTCCGGAAGAATTTGGTGAAACACCCGCCTATGCTCCAAGAGCACCACGCTCAGGCTCATCCAACCGCAGACCCGGTGGCGGCAAAAGATATGGTTCGTCGCGACCTAATCGTAAACCATCCTGACAACAGATTACCGATGAAATACCTTGTTTATATACTGCCTTTAATGGCAGGGTTAACCATCACCACACAAGCAGGTGTAAACAGTCAATTAAAAGTAGCCGTGAACAACCAGTGGGTGGCAGCTTTTATTTCTTTTCTGGTGGGCACCATTGCATTGGCGCTTGTTATTGCCCTCACCCGTCAGCCATTACCCAATACACAGCAATTGCAACAGATCGAATGGTATAAGTTCAGCGGCGGTTTGCTGGGTGCTTTTTTTGTAACTGTTATTATCTATTCGGTACAGCAGATTGGGTCGGCCAATGTATTTGCACTGGTGATTGCCGGTCAGCTTCTTTTTGCCCTGGTTTTTGATCATTTTGGGTTGTTTGGTTTTCGCCAGAGTCCCATCAACTGGCAAAAAATAGTGGGGGTGGTTATGTTGATAGGCGGGGCTTATCTCATCAACCGGAAAGCCTGAGTAATTTATGCTGCAATAAGCAATTTTCTATTTCATAACAGCGTTATAGTGGTAAATAACCTGTTATGGCCTCTTTCAGAAGCTTTGTAGGATCGGAACTGATGTCGTTCAGACAGCATATTGCGGCCCTGCGTAATATGCTGCCACAGAATATCAAGCTGAAACCAACAGAACGCAGGAGCATGTTTAAGCTGAACGATAAGAAGAAAGAGTTTGTTGAGAAAGCTGTTTTGTATATGCGAAAGAACCCAGCCACGGTTCCATCTTATGTGGATGTAAATACCTGTAACAATTATGTGCAGTTATACAAACAGTACAATGAACTTATCAGTGAACTCGATGAAGTAAGAACCAAAATGGAAGATGCCAAATTGTTATTAGGCAATGAAATACTGAAACAGACCCGCGCCTATTTTCATAATTCAAAAAATGCAGCATTGTCTGGCAGTGAACAATTCAACCAGATTTATAAGGAACTGAAACCGCATTATGCAGTAGGAAGAAACAGCAGAAATAAAGACAAAGAACATATAGACTAACCTGTATTACCTATAAATTAAAGGGCTCCCATTATTGGGAGCCCTTTTGCTGTAAATCACTTTTAGGAATAATCAGGCAGGGTATGTATTAATATAAATAGTTCAATGCTGTTTTATCATTGGCATTGAATGGACGGTTAACACCAGAACCTATACAGGCCAGCATCCATGAATTAGGATCTGCTGTAGTGGGTGTACCCGGAATATGAATGGCACCTACCGTAGAAGCACCTTCGTTTACGGCAGAACCGCCACAACTATAAGCACGGTTCATATAATCTGTATGGCGGAAACCAATACAATGCCCCAGTTCATGAGCAAAGATGGTAGCAGCATAGTTGATAAATGTGCTGGAAGTACCTGAGCCGATGGCACGGGTATTTACTTTTACAGAATTGTAAGGGTTGCCATTTGATGTAGGGAATCCGGCAGAAGCCAGATAACTTCCACTGGCGCGATCAAATGTAATGTTGGCACCAGAGCTAACACGTTGTAAAGTAATCTGCAGGTTTTCTGCATTGTAACGACGAACCACTTCATCTAAAACCGGTCCGTAGATAGCAGCATCAATTCTGCTGGTTAATGCAACCGTAATTACACGGGGTAAACCTGTAACCAGGTTAGTGGTTCGGTACTGCTCAACATCGCCTACTCTTAAAATAGTACCATTAAGAGAGCGTTTGAGATCAGCTTCTGGAATGAAGATATCTCCTTCAACTATATAACCTCCTTCTTCAGGAATAATATTAGTAGTGGAGAAACCAAGGGCTTTAACGCTGTTGATGACGTCCTGTGAAACTTCTTGTTTGATTTCCTGCTCAGGACCTACAGCTTTTTGACAGGAAACAGTTGCCATCAGCAATACAATGGCAACCAGTGAAAGGCGCATGTTTTTTCTCATGTGTTTTAGTTTGGATTTTTGCAAAGGATTTACAGCATGAATTGGATTTCATCATGAATATAAGAAATGTAGGAATCAGACAAAAGCAAATTTGAGCAACCCGGTTGCAAAACCGCAATGAAACTCAAGATCCCTCACAAACACTCATAATGATCTCCTGTAGATTTACGAAAACAGGCAGATAAATGATTTCCTTATCTTTAATTATTCCGGTTTCCTATGCACAAGAGATTATTAGTATGCTGTTGTCTATGCTCCCTGCTATATGCAAAAGCGCAGGATAAAATTCCCCCTCATATTTCTTCTTTTGTTGAAACTTTGAACACTGGAACAACATTTTACCATAAACAAAAACAGGATTTTGTTTTTATTGGTAAAATACCGGCATCGGTTAAAGTACTACGCAGCCTTTCAGATACCATTGCCATTGTGCAGCTAACAGATCGTTCTGCATTTGACCTGCTTACCCAAAGCGGCCGTTTGTATAACGCAAATAACCGCTGGAAACTTGCAGAAAATTTTTCTCCTCCCGTTGATAAAACAGCAAAAGAAAAAACACAGCGCTGGATCGTGGAACTGGAAAATGCAAAAGCTTTCGCCGAATCGGTAAAAGGAAATCTTTCTTTGGAAATAGAGAAAATAGCAGATAACCAGAGGGCTATTCAGCTAAAGGCGTCATGGATATTTATTGAGCAACAGTTACTGAGCAGAACCGATGTATTGTTTGTTGACCGGGTAAGACAGGCATATACAGAAAGAGAACTCACTGGTTTTGATCTTTCTGCCAACAAAGGAAATCTTGTACATCGTTTATGGCCCAATATCAATGGTAACGGTATCACCATTTCAATCAAAGAAAATAAACCGGATACAACCGATATTGATTTTGCAGGCAGGTACCTTTCTTCCCGTTTATCTTCTCCGCGTATTGAAACACATGCCACTACCATGGCCACCATTGCAGCCGGAGCAGGTAATAGTTTTTATACCGGTAAAGGGTTTGCGCCTGGTGCAGTTATTACTTCATCAGATTTCAGTAACCTACTTCCTGATGAATTGTCTGAATTAATGAGACTGGGTATTACTGTTCAAAATCATTCTTACGGAACCGGAATTGAAAATTATTACGGGGCAGATGCTGCAGCGTATGATGATCAGATGCATACGCAAAATTTGAACTTACTACATATATTTTCTGCCGGAAACCTGGGAACACAAACAACGGTATCAGGCAACTATGCAGGTATCAATGGCTTTGCCAATTTGACGGGTAGTTTTAAAATGTCGAAAAACAGTATTGCTGTGGGTGCAGCAGATTCTTTTGGTGTGGTACCCTTGTTGAGTTCACGCGGACCCGCTTATGATGGCCGCCTTAAACCCGAACTGGTGGCATTGGGTGAAGATGGATCTTCAGGAGCTGCTGCTATTGTTTCGGGTATTGCCGCCTTGGTGCAACAGAGCTGGAAACAAAAGCACGCGGCACTACCATTATCAGCAACAGTAAGAGCAGTTTTATTCAACAGCGCCGACGATGTGGGTATCCAGCACATTGATTATCGTTCTGGTTATGGTATGGCAAATGCTTACAGGGCAGTACAAACCATACTCGATAACAGGGTAGTAGAGGATTATGTGATGGATCAACAACAAAGAACACATCGCATACAGGTACCAGCGGGTGCTAAGAACCTCAAGATTACCCTTAGCTGGACAGATGCTCCTGCAAAAACAAATTCTTACAAAGCAATTGTAAACGATTTAGATCTTTTAGTAGAACATCTACCCTCTGCACAACAATGGCAACCATGGGTATTGAGTCCATACCCACACGCAGACTCACTCAACAAACCTCCTGTAAGAAAGAAAGATACATTGAATACCAACGAACAGATCGTAATTGAGCAACCCGCTTCAGGAACCTATGAAATAAAAGTGAATGGCTTTTCTATACTTACAGGTGTGCAGGATTATGCCATCGCATGGCAGTATGATACTACTGCTGATTTTTTGTTTACCTATCCGGTGAAAGGAGATCAGTTAGACCCCGACAGAAAAAACAGCATTCGCTGGGAAAGCAATATTCTAGATACAGCTACTTTGGAATATCGTCTCAATAACGGAAGCTGGTTAACAGTAGCCAATGCTGTTGATATCACTAAAAAATATTTTCAATGGCAGCAACCTGATACACTGGCTGCTATCCAGTTCCGCTTGAAAACCACACAAAATAGTTGGGTGAGTGATACGGCTGTTGTATCCAGAAACCTGCCAATCTACACTGGATTGAATTGCGCAGATTCATTTCTGATCTATTGGCAAAAAGCAAGGGTAGACAGCTATCGTGTATATCGGTTAGGTCAAAAATACCTGGAGCCGCTGATTACTCTGACGGATACTTCACTGCTTCAGTTCAAACAAAATAATCCTTATCAATTTTTCACAGTAGCAGCTTTGTTACCGGGAAACATAGAGGGTAAACGGGCATATACATTCGATTATACCAAACAGCAAATAGGTTGTTATATTGGAGGTTTTATTGCAGACCCCGTTGGTACCAATGCTGCGAGGCTCAACCTGCAGTTGGGAACAACTTACCAGGTTTCGAAAATTGTGTTTGAAAAACTTACACAGAATGGTTATGCGGCCGTTCAGGAAATAACGCCGGTAACGGCTACACAGTTTACTGTTACCACTGCTGCCAATAAAGGATTAAATATATATCGTGCGAGGGTTCAGCTAAAGAATGGTGTATCATATTATACACAACCTGAACAGGTGATTCATTTTGTGGGGCAACCATATTATGTGTTTCCCAATCCTGTTAGGCCGGGCGCTTCGCTACAGGTATTAGCAGAAGATCCGGACAATAAAGTATTTCGCTTGTATGATTTATTTGGCCGCTTACTGGTAAAACAATCCTTGGCAGGAACAAGAAACCAGGTACAGATGCCTTTGCTGCAAAGAGGTATTTATCTGTATACCATCACACAAACCAACCGACGTGAAATTAGTGGTAAGCTGGTGATACAATAAAAAATCCCTGCGTAAACTCTTTTATCTCTTGTTCTCTGCGGTAAAAAATCACCGCAGAGAACAAGAGATAAAAGAGATGACGCAGGGTTATTGGTAAAGATGAAAAATACTTATCCTTTACCTTTTCCCTTACCCTTTCCATTGCCCTTGCTATGGCCTACAGCTCTTCCGGGATGATTTCTGTAACGATCATCATCACTGTCGCGGATGACAATTTGCTTAGGGCCTTTCCAGCCTTTGTATTTTACACGGTACACATCGGCTCTTAAATAGGGCCTTGGCTCATTGATTACAACTTTTGGAACCGTGTACAAATTGATGTTCCCATAGCGGGTAGGTAATGAAGCGGCAAACATCCATCTGCCACCATCAAGATAAATAAAACGACGCTCGGGTACAGAATAATACACATCTGCATCAGGCAGGTAATAATAATCTACATGATCATAACCCACCGGACCCCACAGGGGCTGTGAACCAATATTGATATTGGCATTCACGCGAATCTGTGCATCAGACGACTGAACAGAAGTCAGGCCCAATACCAGACCTAATACGATAATATTTTTTTTCATGGTGCAAAGATTTATGTACATATATAAGGCAAATAGGGTGCCAAGTTTATGGAATACACATAATAGGCTGATTTTCAGCTGTCAAAAGCACCTGTCGGTCAGACAACAAATAGCATCAATACATGATTTTCCTGTCACGTCCAATCACCATCCATTCACCTGTCTTCTGGTGATGTTGTACCGTAATGGCCCGCTCATACAGGGCACAGGTTGGACATATATGATAGGGCAAACCATACAATACATCACCCACTTTATAAGGGTGATCTGCAGGTGCTTTTAATACAAGATGCTCTTCGCTCTGTGAAACAGGAACAAGATCATCGGCGTTTAAAAAAAATACGCGCCTGTCAATTGGGTTCTCTGAAGCGATCGATTTATGTCCGAGATCCGTACAAATAATACCAGACGCCGGTAATGAAATGATACGGGTCATAACCAGTGCCGCATGAATAAAAGGTTGTTCTGGAAAGGCGTTGGCATAACCATAGTCCCAATACACAAAAGTACCCGGGCTGCAATAGACCGCATCTCTCTTCGAATGAATGGGAAAACTGGGGCTTCCGCCTGCAATAATGGGTAAGTGAATCGGGTATTTAATGGCAATCCTGTTTTGCAGGTTTGTAACACGGATAAAAGCATCATCACAATCCTGTTTTCTTTTTTCGGGATCGGGATTGCGTAAATGACCATCATAAGCGTGTAAACCGGCTACATGAAAGGCAGGTTCATTCAAACAGAAATCAACCAGGTCCATCGCATCTTCCGGCGCAATACCGGTTCGGTTCATACCTACATTCAGGTCAATATAAATGTTCAATATAATATTGTGTGTACGTGCGGCAATGGCCATAGCGGTTGCTGCGGGAATATTATCTGTAAGACATGCATAAACCGTATCACCATAATGCTGTATCAGCGAAAAAAAACGATCGAGTTTGGGGCCGAGTGGTTGATAGGCGAGTAATACATCCGGTGCTTTACAGATACCTAACAATTCTGCTTCTGCAATAGTGGCACATTTGAATTGCCGAATACCTGCCTGCATGAGCAGGCGCGCTACTTCTTTTGTTTTATGTGTTTTAATATGTGGCCTTAACCTATCGGGACCACCAGTCATGCTGATGGCGGTATTGATGTTTTGTTGTACACGATCCGGATACACAAGTAAAGCCGGTGAATCCACTTCATCACTTTTTTTCAGTTCAAACCATGGTATATTTTTGTTTGTCGACATAAGTGATGATTCAGTCATGTAGTTCAAAAATGGCTTCAATTTCAACAGGTATATTACCGGGGAGAGAACTCATGCCAACGGCACTTCTTACACCCACACCATTGTCGGGTCCCCAGATGGAAGCAAATAATTCACTGCAACCATTGATGACATAAGGATGGTCTGCAAAACCCTGAACAGCATTCACCATACCCAATACTTTAATCACCCGTTTAATTTTATTGAGACTGCCGAGTTGCTTTTTAATGGTGGCCAGCATCGCCAAACCTACTTGCCGGGCAGCGAGTTTGGCGGCTTCTTTATCCATGTCCAAACCCACAATACCTACGATCCAGCTACCATCGTCCTGTAAGGTACCATGTCCGGAGAGATAGAGGTATTTACCATCAATTAAGCAGGGCTTATAAACACCCAGCGGTTCTGGTGCAGGTGGAAGGGATAGTTGTAATGCGTCAAAAGCGGTATCAGGAGAAATGTTGGACATTGGGATGATTTTAACGGTACTAATATTTCTATCCCTCAAATTAAAAGATTCCGCACACATGCGCAAGAAGAAGAGAAGAACAGAGGAACAGTGTAATGTCCAATAATGAATTTCGAAGTTGGGTGTTGGACATTCGATATTCCCCGAAGGGGCCCTTTGGACATTATTTCTTCAGCCGCCCTGCTCTATGTGCATAATTCTCATACAAATGTGGACTAATATCCATGCGGCTTTCGGCGCTATGCACCAGTAATTTGTACTTTAAAGAGTTAATCCTGAAGCCCCATGATACCCTTACCACTGGTGATACCTGAAACACCCAAAATTGCAAAAACAGATTTTGCAAAAGTGTTCAGAAATCCTGCCACAGGACAACATTCCTTACATGCTGCAGCATTTTTTGATGCTGGAGATATCATTTGTTCATTTAACGCACAGGAAACATATACAACACCTAGTTATCTTACTTTACAGGTAGGGTTGCATAAACATATTTCATTATCACCCGATTGCTTACAATACACCAATCATAGTTGCGACCCGAATGTTTTTTTTGATACAGATAAAATGGAACTCATCGCCCTCTGTTCCATACAACCCGATGATGAATTGGTATTTTTTTATCCATCTACTGAATGGAACATGGCTTCGCCCTTTTCCTGTAATTGCGGCAGTGCAAAATGCCTGGGAACCATAACGGGTGCTTCGGCATTGAGACAGGATCAGTTGAATGCATATCGTCTCACTTCATTTATACTGCTACAAATTCAAAACCGATAGTTATTATTGCGCATGCAGACCTACGAGATAAGTCCTGAACAAATAGCTCAAATCCGTGTATGGGTACTGGCACCATCGCTCCAAACCAATGACCCCAATCTTGATTATTACTACGACTTTTCACAAAGTATTGCCGAGTACACAAAAATATTTGCAGACCTGCAAATCAACTGGCAATGGCAACCTGTTACATTACAGGATTATGCAACCGTGATTGGCAGGATACTGGAAGAAAAAGAAAAGGGAATTTTTACGCCTGTTGTGTTGAATTTATGTGATGGAGATGAAATCAATGGTACGCCCGGTATATCTGTGGTAAGAATGCTGGATGCATCAGGACTTATTTACACAGGTGCCGATGCTTATTTCTATACCATTACCACATCGAAAATACCCATGAAAAAAGCGTTTGATGCAGCAACTGTGTCAACGGCAGCATGGGCAGCTATACATGTACCAGGCGATATACAGAAAAACCTGTTTGAAAGATTGGGAACACCACTTATCATCAAACCATCCATATCGGGAGGTAGTATGGGTGTGGGTGTGCGCAATGTGGTAGATAATATGGCCGATCTGCAAACCCAGGTGGCAGCTATGTTTAAAGGTTATCGCGGCTGGGATCTGGCAGCAGATGGATTGATTGCAGAAACTTTTATTGAAGGACCCGAATTCACCACCATGATAGTAGGTTCCTGGATGGAGCCACAGTATTGTAAAGTTTACAATGCTGTAGAAAGGGTGTTTCATGCGTCATTGCCTGAAAAAGAAAAGTTTCTTTCTTTCGATCGTTTATGGGAAATATATGAAGAAGAAACACCAATGCCCGCCAATGAAAATTTTTATGAGTACAGGGAAGCAGATGAATCCATACAGGATGCAGTAAAAGCATTAAGTCTCGCAGCTTTTTTTGCGGTAAAAGGAACGGGTTATACAAGGGTTGATATCAGACAGGATAAACACACGGGAAAATTATATGTGCTTGAAGTGAATGCGCAATGCGGGTTGAGTGAAGATGAAGATTATACGTCGATCGGTGCTATCTTAAAAGTAAACCAGCAATCTTTTGCCAACCTGATCATGGAAATCATTGGTGAAGCCATTCATCGTCATACAAAACAAACGGAACAAAGAAGCGTCGTACATTCAGCGGGCAGATAAAGGACCATGGAAAAGCAGCAAACCAATTTCGATATCAACTGGGCAACAGGAATGAAGATTGCCGTATTGCAGCCCGACTATTCAACCACCGATGTTGATTACAAGGAATATGATCCGCCACGCAACCTGAGTAGTTTGTTGCCTGGCGCAGTTGTTGATCATTTTTTTCTGAATAAGCTTACCACCTACAAACAGATAAAATCATTACAACACAAAGGCTATGACATTTTTGTCAACCTCTGTGAAGGTTATCTTGAATGGGAAGTACCTTCCATTGATGTGATCTATACACTGGAACTGTTGGGACTTCCTTACACGGGTCCCAATACACAGCTCTATGATCCATCCAAAGAAATGATGAAATACCTTGCGTATTGTGAAGGGGTAAAAACACCGGCTTATTTACTGGTGGATGAAACAACGGATATTAATAGTACTACTATACCTGACTTTCCATTATTTGTAAAACCATCCAAAGCCGGCGACAGCCTCGGTATTGATGGCGCCTCACTGGTAAATAACAGGGAAGAGATGGAGAAAAAAATCGCATCACTGCTTCCTGAATACCCACAGTTACTGGTAGAACAATATATTGCCGGAAGAGAATTCACGGTATTGATTGCGGCGAATGATGACGGACATACATCAACAACTTTTCAGCCGGTTGAGTTTATTTTCCCGGAAGGGTATACGTTTAAAACCTATGAACTCAAAACATCATCGCTTCATCCTACTGCCAATATTCCCTGTACCGATCCGGTCATCAGCAAAGCATTAAGAGCGGCAGCACAAAAAATATTTAAAGGATTCAATGGCGTAGGGTATGCAAGACTTGATTTCAGAATGGATGAAAACAACGAATTATATTTCCTTGAAATCAATTTTACCTGTTCTGTTTTTTATACGGATGGGTATGAAGGATCGGCTGATTATATATTGAAATATGATGGAATAGGACAGGCCGGTTTTTTGCGTCACATGATCCTGGAAGGAATTGCCAGGCACTTACGCATGCAAAAAAATTATGCGATCAAAGGCAGTGCACTGGCGGGTTACGGCATTTATGCCACCCGAAACATCATGTGTAATGAACTGGTATTCAAAGGCGAGGAAAGGGCGCAACGCATTGTTACCCGACGCCAGGTAGAGCAGCACTGGAACGATGTTGAAAAAGAAATTTTCAGACGATATGCATATCCCCTGAGTAATGAAGTATTTTTGCTCTGGGACAATGATCCCGCAGCATGGGCTCCCCAAAACCATAGTTGCGAACCCAACACTGCTTATGATGGTTTGAATGTAAAAGCCATCAGACCTATTCAAAAAGGAGAAGAACTAACCCTCGATTACGCCAGTTTCCTGGACGAACACATGGAGCCCTTTCAATGCCAATGCGGAACCGCAGGCTGTAGAAAATGGATCACCGGAAAACCCGGTAATACCGTTACACAAAGAGAAATGCAACAGCGCTCTTAAACTACTGCGGCGGAAAATTGTCCAATTACTAACCCATGTCATCCACCTGTATCAATAGTACAGGCTTCTAACCTGATTGTTCATTATTTGAATGAAAGGAACCGTTATGTTGAACATGAATGTATTGAGCAAGCTGATACGTCGGCACAAAGTGCGACTGGGTATTACGTACCTGTTGTTTTCTCTCGAAATGACAGGCGCTTTATTGCGTCCTTTTTTCCTGGGTATGGCCATCAACGACCTGATGCAGGGATCGTACAGGGGTCTCATCATTTTATCCTCCGTGCATTTTGCCTGGCTGGTCATAGGTACACTCAGGCATCGTTACGATACACGCACTTATTCTACGATCTACACATCACTGGTGACTAAATTTTTATCAAAAAGAATCAAATCATCCGAAGTATCTAAGTTGAGTGCACATTCAACACTGGCAAGAGAGTTTGTTGATTTCCTGGAGTTTGATCTTGTGTATATCATAGAAGCATTCTACAATATAGTAGGCTCCATGGTGCTGCTTTTCTTTTACCAGTCATCGGTTGTATTTCTTTGCCTGGCTATTCTTTTACCGGTAATGCTGATCAGTTATATCTATGGCAAGAAAATGAAAAGGTTGACACGTTTAAAAAATGATGAGCTCGAAAAACAGGTAAACATCATTTCATCCGGCGATAAAAAAGCCATCCATCAGCATTTCAACAACCTGCGTAAATGGCAGATACGCATCAGCGACCAGGAAGCCTGGAATTTTGGTATCATGGAAATGATGGTAATGGTAGTTATTGCTGTATCATTACTCATTACCAACCAGGTAGCAGGTACAACCGTACTGGCTGGTCATATCATTGGTATCTATAATTATATCCTCAAGTTTGTATCTGGTCTTGATACCATTCCATACACTGTTCAGCGCATCACGGCACTGAATGATATTACACAGCGAATACAGAGCCAGATGAATGAGCAGGGCGAAGAACCAACAGCTTCATCCATTCCATCTATCAAGCCGAGAGAAAGCGCAGCCTGATGTAATAGCATTGTTTGCCACTGAGGGCTCAGAAATACACAGAAAAATCTCAGTGCCCTCTGAGTCCTCAGTGGCAAACGATGTTTAATAGAATAATTAGCCCTCAACCCGATAAAGGTTTTCTGTTGTGCAGAAATCTTCCTAATTTATCCCCTCATAAAAGGAAGGAACAGACATGTCATCACGAAGAAAATTTTTACAAAACACTTCATTGCTTACAGCCGGAGCAATACTCGCATCATCATTCAGAAACGGTTTCATGCCCAGCGATCAGGTACGTATTGGCGCCATCGGTATCAATGGTATGGGATGGTCGAACCTTACCGCTGCATTAAAAGTACCCGGTGTGGTAGTAGCCGCTATCTGCGATGTAGACCAGTCGGTCATAGACAAACGGTTGGCTGATCTACAGAAAATGGGCATCGATACCAATACGGTTCGCGTATATCGTGATTACCGTAAACTGCTCGATCAGAAAGATATTGATGCAGTCATCATCGGCACACCCGATCACTGGCATGCCTTACAAATGATACATGCCTGTGAAGCAGGTAAAGATGTATATGTAGAAAAACCGGTGGGCAATTCCATCGTAGAATGTAATGCCATGATGGCCGCACAAAAAAGGTATGGGAAAATAGTACAGGCCGGACAATGGCAACGCAGCCAGCAACATTTTACCGATGCGGTGAACTTTGTACACAGCGGACAACTCGGCAATATAAGAACGGTGAAAGTCTGGTGTTACCTCGACTGGAAACAACCACTTGACCGTAAACCCGATTCAGCAGTACCCCCCGGTGTTGATTACCAGCAATGGTTAGGTCCGGCACAGAGCAGGCCGTTTAACAGCAACCGTTTTCATTTTACGTTCCGCTGGTTCTGGGACTATGCAGGCGGATTGATGACCGACTGGGGTGTGCACCTGTTAGATTATGCATTGATGGGTATGAAAGCAGATACACCCAAATCAATCGCTACACTGGGTGGCAAATTTGCGAAACCCGATTCTGCAGATGAAACACCCGATACACTAATGGCATTGTATGAGTTCGACAAGTTTAATATCATCTGGGATCATGCAGTAGGCATTGGCAATGGAAACTATAACCGCGATCATGGCATTGCATTTATTGGCAATGCAGGAACACTGGTACTCAACCGGAATGGATGGGAAGTGCTGGAAGAAAAAAAGAATGAACCGAAAGTAGCCATACCATTTCAGAAATCAACAGACAATGGACTCAACAAACACTGGGAAAATTTTATTGCAGTGGTTCGTTCACGAAAGGCAGAACAGTTGAATTGTTCCATACAGGAAGCGGTAAAAATTGCACGTTTATCTCAAATGGGTAATATTGCATACCGAAGCAATAGAAAATTATTCTGGGATAATAAACAGGGACAGTTTACCGATAACAGCATCAATCAACAATACCTGGCAGCTCAATACCATAATGGTTATCAACTGCCGGTTGTCTAAAAATATTGGACAACCTTCGAAACCTATCCCTGCCCCGGATTTAAATCCGGGGCAGGGATAGGTTTCGAAGAGGGTTGACACACAATATTCATCACTAACGAAGCGTAACAGAACACATGAAAAAACAACACATCTTATTACCCCTGGCCATCATGGTTTGCGGAATGGTACAGGCACAGAACAGGAACATCAATATGGACAGCCTGGTAAAACTGTCGAAGAAAACAGAAGTATGGGAACCTGTTCCTGCAAAAGTTACACCGGGCAAAACAGCGGCCGACGCACCATCGGATGCGATTGTATTATTCAATGGAAAAGACATCAATGCTTTTCAAAAGAAAGGTGGTGGTGCGCCCGGATGGAAAATAGATAAAGATGGATCACTAACTGTTGTAAAAATGTCGGGTGATATAGAAACCAAACAGGGCTTTGGTAGCTGCCAGTTGCATATTGAATGGAAATCGCCCGCTGTTATTGCAGGTAGCGGACAATCACGCGGAAACAGCGGTATATTTTTCATGGGAGAATATGAATTACAGGTATTAGACTCCTACGAAAACCCAACCTATGTAAACGGACAGGCGGGCAGCATTTATAAGCAACATATTCCACTGGTAAATGCCAGCCGCAAACCCGGAGAATGGCAATCTTATGATATCATTTTTACCGCACCACAGTTTTATGGTGACGGAACCGTACAAACACCTGCACGCATCACGGTATTTCACAACGGTGTATTGGTACAGAACAATGTAGAGATCAAAGGAGGAACAGAATGGATTGGCGCACCCAGTTATAAAAAACACAAAGACAAAGAACCATTGATATTACAGGATCATGGCAATGATGGCGGTAACCCGATGAGTTATAGAAATATCTGGGTGAGAGAGCTGTAGAAACAGAGAAATACGAAATAGGAAATAAGGAATAAGAAAGTGGAGTATTGATTATTTTCTACTTTCTTATTCCTTATTTCCTATTTTTTATTCATAAATGTAGATCAGGTAAAAATACCTATTGACATTCCCGCTTTTCTCCGCTTATCTTGCAGCCCTATCATACATTATTCATTCATGAAACGAGTAGCGGAACCTGCAGACATATTACAAAGCGTTTTTGGGTACAATGAATTCAGGCATAACCAGCAATCCATCATTGATCATTTACTCAATGCGCAGGATGCAGTGGTGCTCATGCCCACAGGTGGTGGTAAAAGTTTATGTTACCAGGTACCCGCATTATGTGTAGATGGTGTAACCATTGTGGTGAGTCCATTGATAGCACTCATGAAAGACCAGGTAGATGCTCTTATACTTAATGGTGTAAAAGCAGCATTCCTCAATAGTACACAACACCCGTCGGAAAGAGAACAGATATTACAACAACTCAGAAGAAATGAATTAAAGTTGTTGTATGTAGCACCGGAAAGACTGGTGGGTGCTGAAATCAATCTGCTGCAGTTCCTCAAAACAGAAGCCAAACCTGCACTGTTTGCCATCGATGAAGCACATTGTATCAGCCAGTGGGGCCACGATTTCAGACCGGAGTACAGGGTATTGAGCGAACTGAAAACACAGTTCCCCGATATTCCTGTCATTGCTTTAACTGCTACAGCAGATGCACTTACCAAAAAAGACATCATCGACCAGCTTCACCTGAAGCAGTACAAGGTTTTTGAAAACAGTTTCAATCGACCCAATATCACTTACTACGTAAAACCCAAACGTAATTATTATGATGAGCTGGTCGATTACCTGGAAGAACATAAAGGAGACAGTGGCATTATCTATTGCCTGAGCAGGAATGCTACGGAACGACTGGCCGAAGACCTGAAAGCAGATGGTTTTAATGCAGCAGCTTATCATGCAGGCTTAGACAAAGCCACAAGAGATGAGCGGCAGGATCTTTTCTTAAAAGATGATATAAGCATTATCGTGGCCACCATTGCTTTTGGTATGGGAATCAATAAAAGCAATGTGCGGTTTGTGGTACATGCCGATCTCCCTAAAAATATTGAAGGCTATTACCAGGAAACCGGAAGAGCCGGAAGAGATGGTTTACCCAGCGAAGCTTTGTTGTTTTATGGAGCTGGAGATGTCATCAAGCTGAAAAATTTTGCACAGGTAGAAGACAATCCGGAGCAGACAAAAATTCTGCTTGATAAACTCGATAAGATGGTGGCATTCTGCGAAACAAAACAATGCCGCAGAAAATACCTGTTGAACTATTTTGGGGAACAGGCACCCGATTATTGCGGTACCTGCGATACCTGTATTCACAAACCTGAATTGTCTGACCAGACCATTGTGGCACAAAAAATCATGAGTGCCGTAGCAAGGGTAAATGAAAAATTTGGATTGGGCTATATTGTAGATCTCTTAAGGGGTAGTGCCAGTGAAAAAATAAAGTCGGAGCATAAACAGTTAACGGTATATGGCATTGGTAAAGACAAACCCAAAGAGGAATGGATACATTATACCAAAGAATTGCTCGCCGGTGGTTACCTGCAAATGAGCGATGGACAATATCCTTTACTCAAACTCACCGAAAAAAGTAAAGCAGTATTGTTTAAGGGAGAGAAAGTGTACCTGCATGCGCCTATACAAATGGTAACAACGGTGAAAGAACCGGTGATATACCAGCAGCATGCCTATGAAAAAGAATTGTTTGAAAACCTGAAGAAACTGCGCAATAAAATGGCACATGAAGAAAATGTGCCGGCCTACTTAATATTAAGCGACAGCAGTTTGATGGATCTGGCTACGTTCCTGCCCATCGTTGCAACAGACCTCAGTAAGATATCGGGTTTTGGTGTGTATAAAATTGAAAGATATGGTCAGCCATTTTTAGAAATGGTGCAGGATTACTGTAATGAACATGGACTGGATACACGTATTGAACTTAAACAACCCAAAAGAGAAAGAAGAACAACGGCATCGAGAGAAAGAGAAACCGATACAAAAAAAATAACCCTCGATTTATTTAAAAGCGGCATGAGTGTAGAAGCCATTGCGGAACAGCGGGTTTTATCTCCCAATACCATAGAATCGCATCTCTCCTATTATGTATCTAAATCGCAACTGGATGTTCACGACCTTGTACCGGCCGATAAAATTGAATTGATACAGGCCGCCATACAACGCCTGGGAAAAAATGGGTTGAAACAACTGAAAGAAAGTCTGCCCGAAGAAATCAGCTACGGAGAAATTAAACTGGTCATTGCAGCCAATGAAGCGACGGCCTGATTTTTTATCAAATCCAGATTCGTGGAGCCAAAAAAAATATCCATACTAATAGCCGATGATCACCTTATTTACCGGGAAGGATTAAAGCTGATGCTGTCAACCGATCCACAGTTCTGGATCAAAGGTGAAGTAAGCGATGGGAAAGAGTTGTTGTTACGTGTGAAACAACTGGCGCCGGATATTATCATTACAGATATTAAAATGCCTTTTATGGATGGCATTGAAGTCACGAAAAAATTATGCCGCACTTATCCCGGTATCAGAATCATTGCACTCAGCTCATTCAGCGAAGATTATCTGATTATTGAAATGCTGGAAGCAGGAGCACAGGGTTTTCTGGTAAAAGGTATTGGTCAGGAAGAATTGGCAAAAGCCATTCGAACGGTATACCAGCATAAACCTTATTTCTCTCTTGAAATCACTGAAAAAATATCAAAGATCATTGCCGGCAAAAACCAGGATAAAAAAAGCCTGAGACATATATCTCTTACCGAGATGGAAAAACAAATTGTGAAGCTGATCTGTAAGGAATTGACCAGTAAGGAAATTGCAGCCCGCCTCTCGGTAGGCAAACGTACCGTGGAAAGCTACCGCATACGGATCATGGATAAACTGGGGGCAAAAAGTGTGGCCTCCATTATTACGTATGCACTCAAATCGGGTTTAATCAGAGCGGGTGGTTGTTAGCTTTTAGCCTTTAGCTATTAGCAGTTAGCTATTAGGAGTTAGCAGCTGCTCAGGTTTATAACGATTCAGTAGTTTGTAAGCAAACATGCAATAATCCACTTGTTAAAAGCTAGCAGCTAAAGGCTAACTGCTAAAAGCCACCCCTATACCAATAAAATCCTGCTAATAGGGTAAAAAAAGCAGGAAAACAGCGATTTGACTAATTTTTAACCACTTCCGTGCAGCCAATTCTGTTATTTTTGCGCCCTATTGCCATATATTGGCGCAACGAAACGAGAACATGAAAAAGATATTATTACTGCTTTTGGCCTTTACAGGAACCCTGCTGGCTACCGCACAAAAGAACGAACCCAAGAAAAAAACAGACTGGAGCAAGATCGACCTCACCGACCGCCCGGCAGATCACCTGATGATACAATATGGTGGCGATAGCTGGACCAACCGACCCGACAGTGTTCGAACAGGCAATGGTTTCAGCAGGCATTTCAATATTTATTTCATGGTAGATAAACCCTTCAAGACCAATAAAAAAATGAGTATTGGTCTGGGAGCGGGTTTGGGAACGAGTAATATCTTTTTCAAGAATACCAAAGTAGACCTGAAATCGCCTACTACACGTTTACCATTTACCAATGTAGACAGTGCCAATCATTTCGATAAAATGAAACTTACCAGTATCTATCTCGAAATACCGCTGGAACTGCGTTATTATTCAAACCCGGAAAATCCTGCCAAATCATGGAAAGCTGCAGTCGGTTTGAAACTGGGAACCCTGTTAAAATCATATACCAAGGGTAAGAATTATGTAAATAAAAATGGCCAGAGTCTTTATGGCACTTCATATGTAGAGAAAGAGAGCAGTAAAAGATTCATCAATGGTACCATGCTGGCAGCAACGGCGAGGGTGGGTTATGGTATCTTCTCTATTGATGCCGGTTACCAGTTGAATGGAGTGTTGAAAGACGGAACAGGACCAACCATGCGTAAATTCTCTGTCGGTATAACCATTAGTGGATTATAAAACAGAAGAACAGAGGAATATCGAATATCCAATTTCGAAGTTGGACATTCAACATTCATCTGTTCAGCAAAACCCCGTCACCCGCTCAATAGGCGGTGACGGGGTTTTTAGTTAAAAAAACCAAATGGGTTGACTGGCTCATTCACTATTCTTATTAAAAGGGTACAGGGTAATAGTTAGAACAGGTCAGGCAAATCATTTTTAATCAGTCCCTATGGACGGGCCTCATTGGGGTCGGTGTCAAGCGCAGCGAAGACAGATCAGATCGTGCGCAGCAGATCTGATCAGAGGCCAATGTCCGCCTGAGGCGGAGGAATAGGGACGGGGCCCAACGGCCCATGAGTGAAAATGAATTTTGAATAGTTGGGTGCTTGTTTTTAATAGCACAATGCGTTAAAGGTTACCTTTGCAAAAAAGAGGAGCAGACTTTGATTGAGAAGCAACATAAAATAAGGGAAGAAGAAAAAGCGGTACTGGTGGGTGTTATTCAAAAAGAACAGACCCAGGAACAGGTATATGAATACCTGGATGAACTGGCCTTTCTGGCTGAAACGGCAGGAGCCCAGACCGTAAGAAAGTTCACCCAGAAATTACCACATCCCGATAGCCGCACTTTTGTAGGGAAAGGAAAACTCGAAGAGATAAAAGAATATGTAACGGGTAAAAATATTGACCTCGTCATTTTCGATGATGAACTTACCGGCTCACAGATCACCAATATTGAAAAAGAATTGGGTGTAAAAACCATCGACAGAAGCGATTTAATCCTCGACATCTTTGCCCGCCGCGCGAGAACAGCACAGGCCAAAGTACAGGTAGAGCTGGCGCAATACCAGTATTTATTACCGAGATTAAAAGGTATGTGGAAACACCTGGAACGACAGGGTGGTGGTATTGGTACCAGGGGACCAGGGGAAACAGAAATTGAAACGGATCGCCGTATTGTTAAAGACAAAATATCCTTACTCCGTAAAAGACTGGGCGAAATTGATAAACAGTCGTTTACACAGCGAAAAGAAAGAGGAGAGTTGATTCGTGTATCGCTGGTAGGTTATACCAATGTGGGTAAAAGCACGTTGATGAATTTACTGAGCAAGAGTGAAGTGTTTGCAGAAAATAAACTGTTTGCCACACTAGATACAACCACGCGAAAACTGGTGTTTGAAAATACCCCATTCCTGTTGAGCGATACCGTAGGTTTTATACGTAAGCTTCCGCATCACCTGGTAGAAAGTTTTAAAAGCACCTTGGATGAAGTACGTGAAGCTGATATTCTGTTACATGTAGTAGATATATCGCATGCGCAATACGAAGACCAGATTGGTGTGGTAAATAAAACCCTGCAGGAGCTGAAAGCTTTTGAGAAACCAATTCTCACCATCTTCAATAAAATGGATCTCTATGAAGAGAAAACATTCGACGAGTGGCTGGAAGATGAAGTAAAACAGGAAATACTGTTAGAGCTGCGCGAAAAATGGGAAAGGGCCACCGAACATAATTGTGTATTTGTATCGGCATTGGAAAGAAAAAACATCGATGCGCTGCGAGAACTGATATTAAATAAAGTGAGAGATATGTACCAGGTGCGTTATCCGTATAAGACAGTTCATTTCTAAAACAATCTCTGCCAAACTTCTTCCTGCTCTCTTTTCTCTTTCCTTGCCCCGGATTTAAATCCGGGGCAAGGAAAGAGAAAAGAGATATTATAATTCTTTCAGCCAATGTATACTATACGTGCGGTTTCCATTGGAAACACCGCGCATGTTGAAACCCAGGCTCCACCTTGTTTCCCAGGCTTTCCCCATTCTGATGCCGGCACGGAGAACAGGATCAAAACTATCGAAAGGAATTTTGCCTACCGAAGTATATACCTTGCTATAGCTGTACTGGTAACCACCGCCCACATATATACCCAGCGATCGTTTTGAATCATCAGAAGCTGAGTGTAAGCCAATATTCAGATCGGCAACAATGGGTATTTCAAAAGCTAGGTGACCACCTTTTTTTCCTGTGATGGTATCGCGTTTGGTACCATCAAAATCAATAGAACGATAACGGTTGGTAAAGCTGATGCCGAGCATCATGGGAGAGCCGATACTTACAGAACCCCATCTCCATTTAATCAGATCTTTACGAATACTGTATACAATACCAATTTGTTTAACGCGCATGGTATAATCAGCATCAATGGAAGTGCTGTCTGTTCTGTAGCGGGCCAGTCCGCTGATATCGGACCTGCTTCCCAATAAACCAAAGCCCTGGTCAACCCCGCGGTTCTGTGAAAAACTACTGATACTGGTGGTCAATAAGAATATGAGTAAACTAAGTAGCGATTTCTGCATCTTTATGGTTGGATGTTGGAACTGCAAACCTAAGATATTAGAAGAAAAAAATATACTAAAATGTTTGAATCGGATAAGAAATGGCATAAAATCGGCGAGACGGCAGCGGTATTTCAATGGCAGAACAACCAGATGTGTGTGATAGAAGTGGAAGGAAAAAAAATTACCCTGGCCAGGCACCAGGAAGGATTGTATGCATTTGCGTATAAATGTCCGCATGCCAGTGGTATTATGGCCGATGGTTTTGTGGATGCGCTGGGACAGGTGGTATGCCCCTTGCACCGCTATCGTTTCAACATAAAAAACGGACGGAATACCAGTGGAGAAGGCTATTACCTGAAAACCTACCCGTTGGAGCAGCGTACAGACGGTATTTACATCTCATTTTGAGCATTTTTTTAGAGATAGATTTTGCCGGAAAGCATTTTTCCCTATTTTTGCCACCCCGAAAGGGAAACGGTATTCCCAAATAGCTCAGTTGGTTAGAGCATCTGACTGTTAATCAGAGGGTCGCTGGTTCAAGTCCAGCTTTGGGAGCAGAGTCCTCACAGCAATGTGAGGACTTTCTTTTTTTATACATCCCCGATAGCTCAGTTGGTTAGAGCATCCCGACTAAAGTCGGGAGGGTCGCTGGTCCCGACGCTACGGTCGGGATGCAGACAGCATCGTCTGTATTCAAGTCCAGCTTTGAGAGCGAAGTCCTCACAGCATATGCGTAGGCATTTCTTATTTACCAAAGAACGCTCGCTAGTACAGAGAAAGTTTTGCATTTAGCAATAACTTCAATGATCAAAATATGCTTATGAAACAGGTAATCAAACTCGAATCAGTTGGATTGTTCTTATTATTTACAGGTGCCTATTTTCATTTGTATCCAGGTAGCTGGGGCTTTTACCTGGCTTTGTTTTTTGTTCCTGATCTTTCTTTTTTGTTGTACCTGGTTACCAAAAAACTGGGCGCCATTGCTTATAATATTTTCCACCACCAGGGTGTTTGGGCTGCCTTGTTCATCATGGGTTATTATATACAGGTAGATGCACTGATGAAAATAGCGTTGATCTTTCTGGCACATTCCACCTTCGACAGAGTGGCCGGGTATGGACTTAAATACTTTGATAGTTTCGACCACACACACTTAGGTTGGATTGGTAAAAGCAAGCACCTGAATAAGGAATAAATTATTCTCTTTGTTCTGAGAAGAAAGACCAGCTTTGAGGACAAAAGAACCCCGACAATTGATCGGGGTTCTTGAACGAAAAACGCATGAAACAAAAGCTGTTAATGTCTAAATTACCCCCCGGTTTTAGCCATCCACAAACAAGTTTCTTACTCAACAATTTTCCTATCCGAATTTGAATTGATTGTAAAGTAAGTATACTCATCCTGGCCTTTGTACCAGCGGTATTGTGTTTGCTTAAAGCGCAGTAATTGCAATATTTCATGTAGCGCATCCTGGGTTGCTTTAATATTTTTATTTGCGGCAAAATAGGCTCCGGTAAATTTGATCACTGTGTTGCTGGCTCCTGACAGATCAACATAAACATCATTTTCCCACAACGTTTCTTTCACAAATTCATAATAAGCTTTACGAAGTTTGGGGAAGTTTTTTTTCTGTGATGCAATTACTTTTCGCTCCAGCTCAGCTGTTAATTGTAATACTTCTTTATCCGAACTTTCTTTACCTTCATTAATGGTCATTGCATAAGCCTTGAATATTGCAACGGTAATTTGAAAGTCTAAAGCGGAGGTCAGGGGCGATTTGGTTAAATCATCTCCTCCATCAAGGCTTTTAATGTTATTTGCCAGTTTTGTTTGTAAGTCCATTTCGGATGAAGCATAGTAAGATGCTTCTGAAGATGTGACAATAGTTTTTTCACTTTCATCCATTTGTGAACCGATCATTCCAAAAAGTAAAATACCTGCGGGTATGAGTACCCTTTTCTTTTTATAAAACGGCCTTTCATCCTGCTTTTTAGCAATGGGGTTCTGCATATGTGTCATAGCTGTTGGTATGCTGATTATATATTGTGTTTACTTATTGGGTATGACATTCATTTGAACAGTAATAACACCCATTCACCTGCTTGTGATGTTTTTTAGCTTCTTTAACGGCGTCCTTACAGTTAGAGAACGTGCCTAAATAGCTTCTGTTTTGCAACAAAGGAAGAAAGCTGCAGTCTTCATGATGCACTTCATGATCTCCATTCTTCTGTGCAACGTTATTAACGTAATACTTTTTCATGGTTAAAAAATTTAGTGAGCTAAAAGTATCGCTTGCAGCATGCTAAATTTTACGGGAAACCATTAAACCCTATAAAACATTACAGTTTACTTTACATCAAACCGTTGCTCTTCCGATTTTTTGATAATGAGCTTTCCATCTTCGCATATAATATCAATGGTATGGCCGGCCTTAAAGCCTGAATCTTGCAGCCATTTGCCGCATAGCAGTATGGTGGGGAAGTATACGGAATTGCCGAGTACACGGTTAAACCATTTGTTGCATACGGTGAGCCGTCTTGTTTTTGCTGTTGGCATAAGAACTGTTTTATACAGCAAAACACCGTTGAGTAGCCCTTGTATCCTACATAGCCAATGTGTATTTTACGGGTTCTTGTATTGTATTTTACAGTTATATTTCCGGATAATTTTTGTAATTTCCCTTTTATTGTAACCTGAAACTTTTCTTATGCCATATAATACCCAAACCGACCGCAAAGTTCACGAAGGCCGCAACGTAAAAAGATTTCGTGAAATGCTGGGCGTTAAGCAGGATGCGCTTGCCCTGGAGTTGGGCGATGACTGGAACCAGCAAAAAATATCCCTCCTCGAGCAAAAAGAAACCATTGATGCTCCCCTGCTGCAACAAATTTCTGCTGCATTGAAAATACCTGTGGAGGCGATTCAGAATTTTGATGAGGAGCAGGCGATTAATATTATCGCAAATACATTTGATAATTGCAATCAACCTGCATCTGTTTTTTACAACTCCACAATCAATCCTGTAGAACAATTAATCAAATTTCATTAGGAAAAAATTGCATTATATGAAAGGATGCTGAAGGAAAAGGATGAGATGATGGTAAGGTTGGAAAAGTTGATTGAGAAGAGATAGGATTTCGGGGTGTTTCTTTACAGAGCGAATACCGACTCGTAATCTGAGGTACACAAGCAGAAAAAAATTGTATTTGCGCTACTATCATTTTAGACGTTTTTATTTTTATAATTATAGCGTAAGTACACTTATTAGCGGCAATGCTAAACCCTAAATTCGCAAAGTTTTAAATCTATACCAGCATACATATGACTGAGAATGACATCAAAGAACAGCTATCTAATAATTACATTAAAATCTTAGCTGCAAACAAGGGCTATATGCTGGACAAGCCTGAAAAAGATTATGGTGCTGATTTTATGGTTAGCAGGACTACATCTTACATCCATAATGGAAGCACTCGTTATTTAAAAGATAATAAGTACATTGATATACAGTTGAAAGCCACAACAGAAAATGGAATCACAGTCGACAATCTAACTAATACTATTCGGTATACTCTTGAAGTTAAAAACTTCAATGACCTTGTGATAAGAAAAAACACAAATAATCTTACTCCACTTGTGCTTATTCTCTACATTCTTCCGGTTGACAGAAATAATTGGGTTGACATTAACAATAATGAAATTTTATTAAGAAAGCAAGCTTATTGGTATGTACCCCCTGACGGTACAGCAATGTCTAACAATGCTGCAACTGTAACAATAACAATTCCTCAGGCTAATGTTTTAGACATTGATTGTTTTGACACATTTTATCAGGACTTTTACAACTAATAATGATACAAGAAAAAATCATATCATTTCTCATTAATCGGGGTTGGGTAGCAATAGAAAACAATGCTAAGCTCACTACATTTAGACCACCAGCAAATTTTAATTTGCCTGATGGATTTACTATTTCTATTCCTACCTCTACAGATTTTAGTGATTTCACTCAATTTATAGACAACACTCTTGAAATAATTGGTTCTTTATACGATTATTCAATTGACGAGTTAAAACTGATGCTTGACAAAGAGCAAACAATTTTTTCAATCAGAATTTATGACGATAAAACGAAAGACGGAAGAATTTCACTTACTCGTTTTGAACAAGTGTTAGAAAGAGTAAAAGGCATTTTACTGGACACAGCGAGTTTTGTTATTGATAAAAATGCTTTAAGTTTTCGAGTGCCGCCAGAAGCTCAACGTTATTTAAATCTTTGTGAATTTATTGAAACTCAAAAAGGAAGTTTTATTGCTAAAATTCAGTTACCCCAAAAGGAATTGATAAAAGAAAATGAGTTGTTTGACAGAAATGAAATTTATTCAGAAGAAATTAATGAAAAAGTAAAAGATGTTTTAACCTATATAAATAATGAAGTATTCACTTCAGCAAATAAGATAAACGTTACGGATGATTATATCATTGAGAATGAAGAAACAATTAATTTAAAACTTCTTAAAAATATAGAATCGTTCTATTTAAATGCTGACATAAAAAATATTGACTTTACGTTTTCAAGCATTGAGGAAACTGAAAAAATAGAATCTCAAAATATTACTAAAGCGAAGATTCATCATCTTACCGAATTGATAGAAGATGTAAGCAATAAAACAATAGAAATTGCTGATATAGCTTTTCGAGGACAAATAATTACATTAAAATCTAAAGACCCAGACGGCTCAAGAAACAATGTTACTTTGGGTGGTGTTTATAATGAACTACCTGTCATTGCATCAGTTAAGTTGGACAGCGAACATTATAAAGAAGCAATCGAAGCACACAAATTAAAACAGTACATTAATATTACAGGAACTGCGAAAAAGACAAAGACAAGAGTTAGTTTTATAAATGTTGCGACTTTTCAAATTGAAGAATAAGCACATGCCACAAAAATTGGCATTGCCAATAGTGGGGCTTGACATTGGAGCAATCAGCAGTAGTAATTCTGCTGTAGTGTAATTTGGGGTTCGACGAATATAAAATTCCCCACCATCGACAATACATTTACGTTATGTGTCATGCTCTGGCTACAGTGCTAACTTTGAACCGACATACAAAAATTTGGATACAAGACATCCACAACTGACAATGGCGAAACAAAAATTTTATGTAGTATGGAAAGGACGACAAACAGGAGTTTTTGAGACATGGGACGACTGTAAAGCACAAACTGACAAATTTCCCCAAGCAGTTTACAAATCTTTCAAAACACGACAATTAGCAGAACAAGCATTCAAAGACGAGTGGTGGGATTACATCGGCAAACACATTTTTGAAAGCGAACTTTCAGACGAGCAACTCAAACTAATTGGCAAGCCCATTGAGGAAAGTATTTCAGTTGACGGAGCATGGAACACTTCAACTGGTGTTGTAGAGTATCAAGGTGTTCACACCACAACCAAAGAAGTTATTTTTAAAATGGGACCGTTTGAGGACGGCACAAATAACATTGTTGAGTTTTTAGGAATTGTTCATGCACTTGCTCATTGCAAAAAGAACAATATCAAACTCCCAATCTATTCAGACAGCAGAAACGCTATTGGTTGGGTTCGTGACAAAGAAGCAAGAACAAACCATGACCGCAGCGATAGGAATACAAAACTTTTTGAACTGCTTGACAGGGCAATAAAATGGCTCAAAGAAAACGAGTATGAGAACGAAGTTTTAAAATGGGAAACAAGGGCATGGGGTGAAAACCCTGCTGATTTTGGAAGAAAGTAACTATTAAATTTTATCTTGCTGATATAATTTATATATGCAACCCACAGAGACCAAAACAAATTTAGGTTCACTTAACGACAAGCAACGAGAAGCAGTTGTCAGTGAAGACAGACGACTTTTGGTTTTGGCGGGTGCAGGTTCAGGCAAGACGAAAACACTTTTACAGAAACTCATTTACTTAATTGAAGAGAAAGGCGTAAGCCCTTCAAGCATTCTTGCAATTACTTTCACGAAGAATGCAACTAACGAAATGATCGACCGCTTAATTATTTCAGCCGACCCGACAGGAGAATATGAGAAACTTCTTTTTGACAAACGATTAAGTAAAGCGGACAAAGACAAAGAAAGATTTCAGCAGCAGAAAAAATATAAATGGATTGATGGCTTAACTGTAAGAACATTTCACAGTTTCTGTTACAGCATCCTTCGCAACTATGGAGTAAACGAATTTGACAACAAGTTCAGAATAATCGGAGATGAAAAGAAAGACGATGAAGATGAACTTTCAAAGCATGTAGCACCCGAGACAGTTTTTGAAGTAGTCCATAAACTTTTGATTGAACAGTGTGAAGACACCGAATTTTTACTTCAACTTAAGCGATACATTCTAGATTACATCATTGACAAAATACACCTCAAGAAAACAGATGAAAAGTATTTGCCGAAAGACGGCAAATACTTCACAACTCTTGATGGGACAAAAGTCCGTTCAAAGTCGGAGCAGTTTATTGCCGATTGGTTTTACCGGCACAGCATCAAGTATGAATATGAACCTTTGCTGAACGTAAAAGACTTTTCTTTTCATCCTGACTTCTACATTCCTGAAGCTAATCTTTATATTGAGCATGTAAGTGACAAAAGTTTTTCAACCAAGGATAAAGAGGAACAATTTCAAAAAGGGAATTTACTTTTAGTAAAAACCTTCGAAGCAATGACGAAGGACTCTGCATTGTTCAATCACACTCTTGACAAGGTTGTAAAAAATCGTTTGCCAGGAAACTATCATGCAACGGTTGCACTCACATACAAGGAAGAATTTAACGGCTACCATGAAGATGTAAAAGATTTTGTTGCACAAATCATGCGTATCACCGACATGATAAAAGTTGAAAACATTGATTTTAATCTGGTTTTGGAGAATGCAAGAAAAGATCAACACGAGAGAGTTCGGAACTTTTACGAGTTGGCAATTCCAATCGTAAAAAAGTATGTTGACTACTGTACTAACAAATCTTATCTTGATTTCAACGATTTAATTTCACGAAGTACTTCCTTATTTCAAAACTATGAAGACATTGCAAATAAATACAAAAGCAAATATCAATACATTCTTGTTGACGAGTTTCAAGATGTTAACAATCTTCAAGTTGAATTAATCAAACTTTTATTAACTGACCAAACGCAACTCTTTTGTGTGGGCGATGATTGGCAAAGTATCTATGGTTTTAGAGGCTCTAATGTGAGTTATATAGTTGATTTTGAAAATTATTTCCCAAATTCAAAAGTTGTAAAACTTAATTTAAACTATCGCAGTACACAAAATATTGTTGGAGCAAGTAACGAGGTAATAAAGCACAACAAATTCAAAGTTGAAAAAGAAATTCAGGCATCAAAGAAGTCAGAACATAAAATTGTAGTTTATTCAGGTGCTAACCAAGATGAAAACATTCAGTTCTGCTTTAACAAAGTGAAAGAATTGTTAGAGGAAGGAGTGAGTAATGATGATATCTTATTCCTATACCGTAGAAGCAAAATGTATTCGCCTTACTTTTTTCGGTTTAAAAATGAAGGAATAAGAGTTCAATCAAAAACAATTCATGCAGCAAAAGGACTTGAAGCAAAAGTTGTTTTCATCATTGGTTTGACAGAAGGTAATGGAGGTTTCCCTGACATTTGGTTAGAGGACAGAATTTTTCAAGTCATCAAGAAAGCAAATCATGATTTGCTTTTGGAAGAAGAAAGACGATTGTTTTATGTTGCAATCACTAGGGCCAAAGACAAACTCTTTCTTATCACTGAAAAAGGTAACGAATCAAGTTTCTTAAAGGAAATTCCTGAGACCTTTACAGTTAAAACGAGCATTCCAATTAAGTCAGTAGTTGAGAAAGTAATTACTTGCGACAAGTGTTACAGTCAACTTGAAAAACTTTGGGTGGTTTGTCCTTACTGTGGTGAAAAAGTTAATGGTAGACAGAGTAGCACGAACACATAACATAGGGTTTGTCAAAATGGGGCAGACGGAAGCCACGTTTCAATTTTTGCTACATATCAAGTCTCTTCCCTCTTTCCCTCCCCCACAAACCAACTCGCCAAATAAGCCATAAACGTTCCAAACAGTCCCACACCCACGATCATCAATATTAATAACTGCATTACTCTTCACTTAGAATACCACCACCCAACATTATTCTTGCCTCCGAATCTTGGACACCGAACTTTATTTCTGGAAGAAGACTCCCCTTTTAGAAAACCCAGAAAGGAAAGTGTGATTTCCATTCCTCCTCTTAATTGTGAAGCTGTTCTTAATTGAGATACATTAACATCATAACTAAGACCCAGCATTAATTTAGATGCCTGTATTTTGAAAGCAGGTATTAAAGCATCGTTCCATCGATAAAAAGCACCTACAGAAAGTTTGATATTATCACCATCATCTAAATAAGATGTCACAGGAAATTCATACAGCATACCCCCAAACAATTGCTTATTTCCGGTTTGCTGATAATAGTCAACATACGCAATAATCTGGCTTCGTTCAGTAACAGGCGTACTTAACCCTGCATTAAAAACAACCTTTGGTGCCTGAGAAGTATTAGCATCATTATCAAAAAAATTCAATTTGGGTTTATTCAGATGATAAAGAGCGGCGCCAATATAAAATCTGGAGTCTTCTCCATAACTCGAAGAGAAGACAAGCCCAGCAGACATATCTGTGTAAGATCTGCCTGTATTGGTAAACGTTTGTGCTGATACATTGCCTGGTGAGTAACTTCCATTTACAAACTGATCGTCTAACATCGCTTTTGAAGGATCAAAATTACTTTGCACCCTTCCAAGCATGAATGAACCAGATAAGTAGGTATCATTATCATTACTTAGCGACTGGTGATAAGTTATGACAGGTAAAACCTGAATTCGTTTGAGTGCCAGGTCACCGGCTTTGTCGTATGTTAGCTGTAACCCTAAGGTATAGTAGCTATTACTCTGGTCGTTAATAGATTTTTTATACTCTACGCCGAATGCTCTTGTTTGAAAAGGAACTGAAATGCTGGCCCACTGATTTCTATAAACAGAGCTAACTCTGATATCGCCATTGAATATGCCTGATAAAGCTGGGTTGCGCAACATGGGCATTTCATAGAACTGTGAAAATGAAAAGTCTTGCGATAATAAAACTACCGGAGAACATAAGAGTATGGCTAATAAAACTTTTCTCATAATAAATTATTTAACCAATGTAATATTCCCTTTGTAGGGATAGCTTGTATTGTTTTCACAAATCACTTCACAAGTATATATATATACATCAGGTGGTGCTTTTTTACCGTTGATAAGGCCATCCCAACCCTGCGATTTATCATTTGGTTGAAAATTCGATCTTTCGAAAACAACACCTCCCCATCTGTTAAAAATTCTGAATGATTTTACAGAACGAATACCTGAGGCCCTAACCATCAATACATCATTTAAACCATCTCCATCTGGTGTAAATACATTCGGAATAAACACTTGTGCTCTTTCACAAAAAACTTTTATGTTAATACTGTCTGTTGCAATACAGCCATTAGCTGTAACACCCTTAACAGTATAGGTGATATTATTTTTTATTGTTGCTATTGGTAATGGGCATGCATTACAGCTAATATTATTATTTGGCTTCCATTCCCACTCAGAAACAGGTCCATTTGTTATTATACTATTTAATGGAAAGAGAGTTCCGGTAGCTAAAAGTTTATCTGGACCCAGATCGATGGACAATGGAGGATAAACCCTTATAGGAAGCCTTACAGTATCAGCACAGTTGTGAATGGTAGTAGCAACAAAAAGGGTTAAATAATTGCCGGGAAATTGATAAACTGTTGGCGCGTTTAAAGTTGTAACTATAGATCCGGAAGAGAAATTCCAAACAGTACTTTTAATTGGGTCAAGGGAAAAAACATTTGCAGCAAAAGGAACTACCTGACCAACACAGGCAATGGAGTCTTTATTTGTATTAACTTTTGGGATATCCCAAATGGTAATGGGTATTGACCTGCGAATCGTATCCTTACAGCCACTATTTCCTTCTGTAATTTGTCTTACCTGCCAGGTATTAGGGGCATTGTAAGTATGGATAGGATTTCTGTTATTGCTACTATTTCCATCTCCGAACTCCCAATATATTGACCTCACTCCATAAAAAGCCGTAGACCGGTCTGTAAAAGCTACAATGGTGTTTCCACAAGTCTGTTCAATTGTATTTGTAAATCCACTAGTAACATTGTCTACTCTTATAGAATCAATGCCATTTAACCGACTTCTACACTTACCTTCTGGTCCTGCAAGTAGATCAACAGTTGGATAATATGGTCCTGCTGCTGTATATGTATGATAAATAACTTTTTCAGTAGTGATCAATACATTCCCATCGCCAAAATTCCATCGAATAGAATCTACGCCTGGCGCGGCCACTTCAAATCTAGCAGCATCGCTTAAACATAATGGAGTAATGTTATGCTGAAAAATACCTTTTGGGCCAGTAATTGTAACACTCTTTGTTGCCTCAAACCTACATCCACCCGGATATTGAGCTGTCATAACAACTTGAAAAGTACCTGTGGAGCGATAAGTGTGAGAAACTTCGTCACCTTCATTGAATGCACCGTCACCAAAATTCCATGTTGTTTTTGCAGAAGGTAGTACGAGATTAGTAAAAGTTACATCAAACGGAAAACAGGTTCCAACACTATCTGACATTAAAAAATTTCCAACAGAAGGTCTTACAAAAATGTAGACCAAAGAACTGGCTTTTATACAAGGAGAAACGATTACCAGTCTTCTTACAAATGTTGTTGATAATGGAGTCATATTTAAGTTTGCTCCGGTTTGACCGGGAATATCAACCCAATCAGTTTTTCCATCTTTGCTTTGTTGCCATTGGTAATCAAAAACATTATACGCTCCAATGGGTAATTGGCCTGGAATAGCAACAGCCTGTCCCGGGCAAACGGTTAGAGAGGTAGTATCAATAATATTATTAAAGTCAGGAACAATCTCTATCGGAATTACTGATGTATCTGATAAATTACAACCTCTTGATAAACCAGCCGAAATGGCAATGATTCTCGCAGAAAAGCTTTTTTGAACATTTAAAAAGGTAAGTGTAGTTGAGGTTACAGGAGTGTCTATCCAATTAGAAGGAATAGCAGAATTGAATGAATATTGCCACTTAGAAACTACACCTCTAAATGAATTTCCCACAGCTATTTGAATATCATTACCAACACAAGCCTTACTGGCTGAAGCAACAAGAGGGCCAGTTATTGGTTTATCAAATACAACCACTTCCATGGTATCTCTGCTTGTTACACAAGCATTATTATTGATTGACCATGATAATCGATAAGTACCCGGTCTGTTAAAAACAAACACAGAAGTCGGGCTATTTGGATTGCGTATAATACTTGAACTTCCGGGCGGAACAGGGCTAAGTAATGTCCATGTACCGGTTTCAAATATTGGATTTGCAGGATTATTACCTGAAATTGTTACCGAGTCATCGCCTGAAATAAATACGCAAACAATTTTATCTGATCCTGCATTTGCATTTGTTATAGTTGGAGTGTTCACTATTTCAACCTCATCCGAAGAACTGGGACAAGCCCCGGGTCCGGTTATAACCCAGCTAAATCTATATGTTTGTCCGGGCTGTAATCCGGTAACGGTAGTATTACGTAGAGATGGGTTTGTGATTGTTACAGCAGATCCTGATGTCTGACTCCATATTCCTGTTCCAAAAGATGGTGTATTACCGTTTAAATTTGTTTGTGTTTGATTACATAATCTTTGATCAATTCCCGCATTTGAAGGGGTAACTGTTGGTACAACAGTAATGGTGCTCACAGTAGAATTACTTTGCGGGCAAACGCCACTCTGTACAACTGCTCTATATAAAGTTGTTGTGGTTAGATTTAAGTAATTTAAAGAGGATGTGGTATTATTTACAGTAATCCAACTGGAACCGTTATTAGTAGATCTTTCCCAGCGTACAACAGATCCTGTTTGACCAGTTAAGTTTATGGTTCCACTATTTCCTGTAACGCAAACCGTTGCATTACCAGATGTAGCTCCTGGTACTGTTGTTAAGGATGTATTTACTTGCGTAACTGCACTAATTGCCTCATTTGTACATGATCCCGATTGCTTTACTACCACTCTTACACCAAAACTATTCTGAACATTAGTAAAACTTACTGTATTAGTTGTTTGACTAACATCTATCCAGGTATTATTATCTGTAGGAGTTAAGTTGTATTGCCATTTTTGAATTACGCCTACAACACCAGAAGTTGATACAGAAACGGTTGAGCCTTGGCAAGCATTTATAACAGAAGCAGACAAAGTACCTGCGTTAGGATTATTATATATGGTAATTGTAACAGGAGAAGAAACCACTGAACAGCTACCGCTAGTGACTCTCCTACGATAATAAGTGGTAGTTGTTAACACGGGAGGCTGATAATCTTTTGCAGTTGCATTAATAATAGTATTCCAGGTACTATTATTGGTTGAGCTTTCCCACTGATAACTATATGAGCCATTACCACCTGTTGGTAATTCACCCACCAAAAGTGAGGTTGGATTACCTTCACAGATTTGCTGATTTCCTGAAATAGAAAAATTGCTTAGTATTGGTAGAACTGTAATTGCAGCAGTATTGCTTGAAATGAGTGTACATGCGCCACTATTTACTATTCTTCGGTATAATGTTGATGTTGAAACTGCTCCTGGGCTATAAGTGCTATTAGTTCCATTAGAAGGAACATTTGCCCATGAATTGCCATTATCTGTTGAAAGCTGCCATTGATAAGTATAAGAACCAGTACCACCCGTAGCCGTACCAGTAAGACTGGCAGGGCTTGTTCCAGCACAAATAGTTTGGTCTACCGTAATAGTATTAGTAGTGATCGCATTGGTAACATTTACAGTGATTGTAGAAGAGTTACTTCTACATGTAAATGCATTTGTTTGCGTAACGTAATAAGTTGTAGTACCTGCAATAGCTGTACTAGGCGTTGGAGCTGTAGCAGAGCCTCCTGTTAATCCGCTATTATTATACCATAAAACAGTATTTCCAATAACTGTAGATGCCGTTAGTGCAGATGGTGTTGCATTTAAACAATATTCTATTGGACTTATTACACCTGGTGCTGAAGGTCGGGGGTTTACGGTTATTGTAAAGGAATTAGCGGGACCAGTACACCCCCCGGCAGAAGGGGTAACTGATATTGTCGAAACTACTTGAGCTGCTGTATTATTGATTGCAGTAAATGCGTTAATCGTAGCCGTATTTCCAGAGCTGGCTAAGCCTATAGATGTGAGGTTGTTTGTCCATGCAAACGTTGTTCCTGTAATATTACCCGTAAATGTGAAGGTCCCCACAGTTGTACCAGTACAGATTTCCTGATTAGCGGGTACTGTAGCAGTAGGTATTGGCTTAACTTCTATAGATTGTGTTAGCGTTGTTGTACCACATTCATTTGTAACATCTAACTGTATAGTATAAGTTCCGGGTGTAGTGTAATTAATACTACCTGGTGATGCACTCGTTGAACTGGCTGGACTACCTCCTGGGAAAGTCCAAAGATATGTGGGTGTAGTGGTAGCATTACAATTGGCAACCGTAGCGGAAGGTGAAATAGAACCCACACAAATAGTTGTTGGGATATTATTTATTGTGACCGTTGGTTTTGATTTTACAGTAATGGTTCTTGTTGCAGCGGTTGATACACACCCCCCCGGACTTGTTACAACCAATCTGATAGTATATGTTCCTGGATTCACAAAAGAGAATTCTGGATTTTCAGAGGTACTGCTACCTGACACATAATTAAATAGGGAAGTGGATGGAGTACATCCAGAAGCTGCTGAATAGGTAACACTCCAACTATACGTATTAACACCACAGGAGGCTGCAGAACTAGTATTTGTGGTTTTTACTAAAAGATTATTACAACCTATAGTTTGATCAACTGTAAAAGCAGCTGTTGGTGTTGGATTCACACAAATTGTTTTAGTAATTTCATCAAAACCACAATTTGTACTATTGGCAACCTTAAGTTTTATTGTATAAGTTCCCGCAGTAGTAAATCTTACTGAAAGATTGTTTGATCCCGGCGTTGTCCATAATGAGGGATCATTGAATCCATTATCTATACCTAAGACGCTGCCAGATTGTAATACCCAGCCAGTTGACGGTGTGATACTCCAAATAGATTGGCTATTCGAACAACCAGAATTAGATGCTACTTTAATAGAAGTAGCATTGCCTGTAAAATTTACAACTGTATTTACACAAACTGGACTACTTGGCGATATAGAAAAATCTGCTACAGGTGCATTTGATACATAAATAGGAGCAGCAAAACTGGTAGAGGTTTCACAAGCATTTGATGCAACAATGGAAACGTAAAAAGAATTAGAATATGTAAGACTATTTATTCCACAAGAATTTAATAGATAAGTATGTGAAACATTTGCTGGAGCCGGATGAGTAAAAACAGATGGTGCAGTCCCGTCATGGAAATTGACAGTGTAGGTAGTTCCAGGTGTATTATTTGTAGCATCATTAATTGGGAATGTTAACGTTTGACCAGTACAAACTGATGTTGATCCAGGATTTGAAATTCCAATACTAGGGTTTGAACCAACGAAAACTTTCTTTTCAGACGTACTAATACAACCGTTTCCACCTGTTACTGAATAGTTTAGTGTATAGACTCCAGTATTATATGTTTGAGTTGTACTGGTAAAAGTATTTGCAGAATAATTGGGGTTCCCATTTCCCCATGTTATATTATAATTTGTATTTGTACTTGATGTTGTAGATGTGTTTGAAAAAGTAAATGTACCACTAGTTGATCCGCATATTGCATAATACGTTTGGTCATTGTAGGTTTTTATTCCAGTTCCGCCTAGTGCAGTACTAGGTAGTTGATTTTTTACTATATTGTTTGTAACCGTATTTGTGCAACCATTTACATCTGTTACAGTTAGCGAAACGGGAAATGTTTGTGTACTGTTACCGGGTGTACCTACAAATGTTTTTGTAGGATTTTGGAGAGTTGAGGTGTTACCTGACCCGGAATTAGGATCGCCGAAGTTCCAGGCATAAGTCAAAGAAGTACCAATAGATGTACTTGTAAATGTTGTATTTACATTAGCACAGTCGTTTTGTGACGAAACTGTAAAACTAGCTGTTGGGTTAGTATTTACAACCAAAACAACTGCCGGAGTGGTTATTAAGTTATTAATTAATGCTGTGTAACTACCCGATGTAGTTGCATTAAAAGAAATACTTGTTTGAGCTGGTATAATCTCAACGTTATCTTTAAACCATTTGAAAGTTGCTCCAGATGGTGCATCAACAATGGTGAGCACTTTCGCTTGTCCAGAACATATATTTAATGAACCTGTATAGGATATAGTTTGTGAGTATGAAATAACAGGACCAAACGTAAAAATTAGAATAATGAAAAGAATACCCCGCATTCTAGAATAATTAACTAGTGTGTAAATATTTTTTATTAGTCGATGGGGGGCGACCTAAAATAAAGTAGTAAAATAAATATAATCATTCCTACGTGGATATAGATTAATTATTTATCTGTCATTTTTTACTGGTAACTGAAATACCAATAAGTAAAGTGTAGGCTACACTGTAACCAAAGACCCGATACCAAATGGTGTAATGTCTGTTACCTGTTACGCCATTTTCATTGCAGACATCAATCTTTTCAAATTCAATCTTATCGATTATTTTAATATTTTATAACTAGTATTTAAGATTCTATTACTTGATAACTTATTATTCTACGATAATAGGTGATTCTATCTGGTTATTTTCCTCGATTTTCTTCTCCCTCTTCACCCTCACCTTTGCCGCCTTAAACGGCCTTATCAATCCCGTATCCATCTTATCCGTCACAATCTTATGCACTGCAGCAAGTATGATCTCATCTTCACATTTTTCGTTGTACCTGGTTTTAATCAGCTTCTTAATGCATTTCAATACCGGATCGGAGCAGATAATGCCTGCAATATTGTAAGGGTCAGTTGCTTCGCATTTATTCCAGAGCGGTTTAAAGGAGTTTTTTACCACACTTTCTTTGTGCAGGTGTTGTAGCTGATTGGCTGCATTTTTCAAACCAGCAACATCACTCAGGTCAATAGCAAATATTAAGCAGGAGGATATGGGTTGTTCAAAGATGATCTTATAAAACTCGAAATTCTTTCCGTTGGTGAGCAGGGCGTATTCAATGCCTTCATTGGCACCATAGTTTACTGTTTGTCGTAAATGTTTTTCGGATAACTGGAAAGAGAGTGCTTTTACTTCTACCAGAAAATGCCTTGTTTTATTTACCTGTATCACATAATCGGCATACGTGCCTTTGATCATGTATTCTGTTTTTATTTCTTCCAGTTGCTTATAGCCTAATACATCTGAAAGAAAACGGTTGATCATGATGCGGGTGCCCGATTCATCCAACTCTTTGATACTGCCATCTAAAAAATCCTTACGGTAAGTTTTCAGGGCATTGAGTAGCTTTTGTTGTTTTAATGCGGTGAGCATATGATTCGTTTTGGTTGATGAAAGCAGGCTCCATCCAAAACTAACAGGTAGGTTTCTCTTTTTATTACGGGTAACCGTAACCAGAGCCAAGAATAAAATGTTTTTTGAAAATAATTACTAGTAGTGGAGTTGTCTCCTTCCTTATAATAGCAATTAGCTACTAGTCATTAGCTGTTCAGAAGAGGTGTTACCTAAAGGCTAAATGCTAACAGCTAATACCTAACCTCTGGCACCAATCGCATTTATAACAAACCTGCATTGTTGCAAAACACCATGAGCTGTTGATTATTAGAGAAACCAAGTTCATCCCTGATCTGGTTTAGGCGTTTTTCAATGCTGCTTAAGCTGGAAGGTTTAATATCGTGCTGCTTAAGATAAGCGGGTATTTCATTTTGCTGGTAGCCCTCATTTAGCAAACGGATAATGGTGATGTCGAAATCGGTAAACTCATAGGTATTTGATTGTTTCACCAGTTGCGCCAGCGATCTGGGATAGTACTGCTGTCCTTTAGAGAGTGCATGCATCGCGGCTTTTAATTCCTTCACATCATGCCTGGCCTTGCGTACATAGGCATCTACTTCATTGTTTTCAAAGAGGCTGTGAATATCAGCCGGACGAAGCTGCCCCGATAAAATGAGGATGAGAATGCCCGGCTGAACCGCACGAACAGCTCTTATGAGTTCAACACCATCATTGATCTTTTGAACAGTTCCATCGTCTTCAAAAGAGAGGTCGGTGATCAGGAGATCGTAGGGTTCGCCCTTTTGCTGAGCGAGTTGAATTTTGGCTAAGGCATCGTCGCAGTAAAATGCATAATCGTACTGCTTTACCTTCAGGTCTTCGATTGTCTTCTGTACCGACAGGTTGGCAAACTCCTGGTCTTCGGCTATAATAACTTTATCAATCATGCTATAGTGGATTGAAGTGGAAAGCGGATGGCAATAGATGCACCGCCTTTATCACTTTTTCCAAAAATAATCTCCCCGTTCAGTGATTGAATACGGTTAACCGTATTGTGTAAACCATTGCCGTATTCAATGTCTGCAGGAAATCCTTTACCATCATCGCTATAGTTAATCGTGCCGTTGTTGTCTTCTTCTTTAAACCTGATGACCACATTGCCGGCGCCACTGTGTTTTTTCATATTGGTCATGATTTCGCGGAGGATCAATAAAAGCTGATTTTTTTGAACAACTGTCACTTTGTTCCAGAATACGGGTTGGTTGCCCACTACAAATACCCTTGTTTGTTCATTAGTAAATTCATTTAGCAGGATATGGATCTGTTTATCGTAATCTGGGTCATCTGCTGAACCAATTTCTTCTTTCGATATATCCCTTGATTTTTCATACAGCACTTCAATTCTAGTTAGTAAAGGATCGCGTTCAACTTTATCGCTATGTTCCAGTTCGTTCATAATACCGTAAAGTCCATTGGCAACTACATCATGTACTTTTTGAGAGGTTTTTAATTTGGAGTCCCTTATTGATAGCTCGGCTTCCTGTTTCAATTTTCGGCGGCGATACCGGAACCAGAACCATAAACCAGCCAGCAGTGCAATAGACACGACGGATACACCCAATATGAATAATCGTTGCTTCGTAATGTGTTGCTGCAATGCCAGGTTATCGGCCTTATTTTTTTGTACTTCGTAACGGATAAGCGCAAAACGGTTGCGGGTGGTATCTCTTGATAGTTGCACACTATCATTCAGCCTCCTGAACGCTGCATACCATTGTTCTTTTTCTGTCGCAGACTTGTTAAAGCGTATCAGTTTATCAATGGCTTCCAGTATATCATCTGCACTTTTATTTTGTTTTGCAATCGTGTACATTTTATTAGCATACCAGAGTGCTGAATCAGGAGCTGGTTTTTCATAATAGTCGGCCAGATGGGCATAGCTGGCATTGAGACCGGGCAGGAAGCTGCTGTCTAAACGGATCTTAAGCGCCTGGTGAAAATCAGGTGTTGGGTTATAGGTCCGATTTTGTAACCATTTTGTACGAGCCTTGTTATGAATGATACGTGCAGCCAGGAGTTGGTTGCCAGGTTGCAGTTGAAGAAGGGAATCGTATATCCGTATGGCCCTGTTATAATCTCCTTTTCGCTGCAAAGCAATGGCCTTACTGTTGACCATTTCTACACCATAATCTGATCTCGCCGGCAATAAGGCAAATCCTTTGTCGAACAAACTGATGGCTTCATCATAATTTTTCAGTTCAAGACTGATATTTCCCAGTATGTTATACAGGATGGATAATGCTTCCCGGTATGGTTCTTTCGAAGCATCCAGTATGCGAACACCTTTCATCAATGTTTCCTGCGCACCATACATGTCGCCCATGATCTGCTGAATTTCTCCCATATAGCTATAGCTCTTAGCTTTGGCCAATGGGTTGCTGGTTTCACCCAGGTATTTCTCAAACATGAGGTAAGCAGAATCCCATTTCTGGTAATAGAAGAAATATTCACCCCGGTTGAAATCGGTATAGGGCGTTTTTTCTTGCGCGGATAAGTAAAAAGCTGGAAAGCTGAAGAGTACAGTAAGCAGGATTTGGGTAATGAATCGCAAGATTATATTTTTCTAAATATAAAAAAAAGGGTAGAAATGAATCTACCCTTTCCTGTGCAATTAGCCACCAGTTGGAGGTGGAGGAGGTGGTGGCACCGGCGGACGTGGGTTACCGCCTGTTTCTCCACCCGTATCATCGAGCGTAGTAACGGTGGTGGAATGTGCTTTCTTGCAGTTACCATGATTTTCGGCAGTATGGTTTGGGTTGAAGCATAAGAATGCAGCAAACCAGATGAGTAGTTCTAACATTGTTAAAGATTTGAGATGGTTTAAAAAATTGCCCTTACCGGGTAGCGAACCCGGCAGAGACTGTTTTGTAAGAAGCGCTTCTTACGATGGGAAGGAAGGGCGTTGATCGCAGTCTGGTCAGCAACTTCCCATGCTTGCTAACCTCGCTGCGATCGCTGCACTCAGCAGATCATTTGATTTCTTGTAACAGGTACCAAACGATCACAATGCAAACATAGGATCGGCTAAAAGCCTTTACCGGATTGGATTCCAATAATTCCGATCATTCCGGAAATTCCGGGAAACCGTAAGACTGAATACCGGTTGGGTGCTTATTTTGAACCGGTAATTCCGAAAATTCCGGTTATTGTGTACATTTAGAAGGAAGAGAAATTATATGAGGCTGACTCACCCAGAATACATCAAACTGGTATTTCGTACTTATCAACTGTTACGCAGTACGCCCGAAATTTCTCCTGCATTAAAACAGCCAACACCGGCAAGTATCCGCAAAGAATGCCTCACTGTTTATAAGGAAAGGACCGATAAAAAAGACGAACCTATTCTCCGGTCTTTCTTTGGACCAGCCGACGAGAATAAGTCATTCTTAACTCCCATTGACAATTTCCCCACAGATGGGTTTAGAGCATTCTCAAATTACCTGAAGGGAAGGTCATCTAAAACAGATGATAAAAATGTAGAACTGTTAGCCTGGCTGATAAATTTTCCGCATAGACCCTTTCGGTTTGGAATGGATATAATTTTAAACGAGAGCGAAAAAGCAATTTTAAATAGTGATGAGAGCATCGGTGAGAATTTATCGCAGGTGATAGAAGAGGAAGTGGATGATAACAGCGATGAGATATTGGGTCAATCCCCGCCAAATGAGTTGAAGGATAATATGGTATCAATTGCTGAAGAACAATTGCTTGTTGTTCCTATAAGCCAGGTGACTGAGATAAGACCAGCGAAAAAGAGTTTGACGGTAAATAAGAAATGGTTGATCGTTGGGCTCGCTTTATTTTGTACGATTCTTTCATTGGGAGCTTATCTGCTCTATGATAAAGGCGATAACTGTATGTATTGGGCAGGTGATCATTACGAGCAAGTGCCTTGCAATGAAGAAAAGAAAGGCCGGCTTATAGTAGCAATGGACGAAGAAAAGTTGGAGCATTTTAAAAAGATCACACGTACAGACACAATAACAGCGTGGTCGATTGGAAAGATATATTACCTGAAAAATGACGGTGCATTAGAGTATTATACAGCAGGTGGTAATCATCCTGTATTCGTTACCCGTACTTTAAGAGTCCTTTCGCCTTATATGTTTAACAAGTACATATTAGCCCAGGCAAACAAAAAGCCATAGTAATGCCTTACCATCTACCATGAAAATTACAACTGCCATCTTACTGTCTTTACTGTTCAGTTCCTGTTCCAACACAGATAGTGATACACATGAGCTAAACCAACGCATCACCCGTCTCGAGCAAAGAATGGACTCTTTAACCAATACCAAACACAAAAATGCTGGCGGCTATATCAATCAGCGTGCTACTAGCCAGAATGATCGTTGTCAGGGAATCACCAAAAAGGGAACACAGTGTAAGCGAAAAGCAAAAATGAATGGTTATTGCTGGCAGCATGGCGGATAATCCCTGTTTTCTCATGCACCCACAGATTTGTAAAAAAAATCTTTTCTTAGTATGCTATAGTCGGTAAGTCTTTCTCTATTTGGTTAGCTAATTGTTCAAAAAGTAGAGGGAAACCTTTCTCTGCAATGTGTAGGTGATTTTTTCTGCCTGCCTTTACTTTTATAATATCTCCTTCTCCAGCTTCTTCGCCAGGTTCGTATTCCCCCAATTAGCCAGTTCATGCAATAGCGGAATCAAACTCTTGCCCGATTTGGTCAAACGGTACTCCACCCTCGGAGGTAGTTCCTTAAACTCCTCACGCTCAATCAAAGACAGGTCTTCCAGTTCTTTCAGTTCATTCGACAACACCTTATTCGAAATAGCAGGTATCAACTGGTTGAGTTTGCCAAAGCGGACTGATTTTTCGCCGATACAAGTTAAAATAATAGGTTTCCATTTACCACCTATAATAGACATGGTTCGTGTAACGGGGCATTGAAAGGGGTTGGTGATGGGGCGCATAAAAAACTGGTTACCTGAAAGTTACTACTATTCACTAATTCGGTTACAAAAATACACTATTGTTAGTAGCTTTGTAAAAAATACAACCATGAAAAAACTATTTGCACTACTCACCACTATCTTATGCATAACAAATATGCAGGCACAAAATGCAACGGAGGACATCATTAAAGAATGGCAGCGCGCAAAAAATTATACCAAAGAGTACCTCGATGCCATGCCCGAATCTGGCTACAGCCTGAAACCCACCAAAGAAATGCGCTCTTTCGCTGCACAGTTTTTACACCTGAGCGATGCTATTTATGGATTTGTGGCGGCCGCTACCGATGAAAAATCGCCTGTAGGTTTTGGTGAACTGGAAAAATCAAATGATGTAAACAAAGCCAGTGTTACAGATAAAGTAATGGCGGCTTATGATTTCGCCATCAACGCCATCAAAAAATACCCCAAAGCAAATTTACCACAAACGGTAAAACTGTTTGGTCGCTTTGATATGAGCAGACAGCTTGCCATTGAAAAATGTTTTGAACATCAGACACATCACAGAGGCCAGGCAACGGTTTATTTGAGATTGGCCGGCGCAACACCACCTGCTGAGAAATTATTCTGAACAGTAAGTATAAAAACTTATTAATACACGAATCATGAAACTGCTGAAATTTATCATCATTACCTGTTGCGTATTAAGTGTGTCGGTTGAAACCCGCTCCCAGTCAACAGCCAATACTGCTGCGAAATGGCAGAGACTCAGTTTGGGTAAGCAGGCTTTTGACCTGCATAATGTAACAGGTGAGATAGTAAGATTTCAGGGCAGGGAAGTATTGAAAATAGAAAGAGACCTAAAAGCCATTCCTTTTGACTCTACCCGTATTGAAAAAACGGTGGACGAACCACATTACGCGCGACTGGTGAACCTGGATGATTTTGAAAATGGAACGATAGAAGTAAAAATGTATAGCCAGCTAAAAAATCCGGCCCCTTATTCCGGTATTGCTGGTTTTATTGGCCTCTATTTCAGAATCAAAGAAGATGATTCGGCTTTTGAAGGTATTTATGTAAGACCCAAAGTGGGAAGACATAGTAACCAGCTTTTCAGAAACAGAACTGTTCAATACATGTCGTACCCGCATGCCAAGTTCGATACTTTACGAAAGATCGCTCCATTCAAATATGAAGGATCAGCCCCTGTAGCTTTGAATGAATGGATCACCATGCGTATTGAAGTGAATGGCGAAACGGCAGAAATGTTTATCAACGATATGAAGTACTCCAGTTTTATTGTAGATAAAATGCTGGGTAAACATACAACAGGTGGCATCGGACTATATGTTGATATTGGAACCATCGGTTATTTCAGCGACCTGAAAGTAACAAAGCGATTACTGAAAGCAAAACCTAAAGCAGGAGAAAAAGTGAGTTCGATATAATAACATATTTATTTGTGGTGAATAAACAGGAAGAGTCATTTGCAAAAAAGCGAATGACTCTTCCTGCGTATAGACCTATGCCAATTGAATTCTGTAGCCACTTCAAATACTTTTATTAAATTGAAGCAAATCTCTTTACATGCGAAAGATTGCTTTGCTCAGTCACCTGTTGTTTTTTATTGCCCTATCGGTTACAACAGCTAGAGCCCAGAAAAAGAATACAGTTCAACTTACAGGTCTGAAAGCAACAGTTGAAGTATGGAGAGATGAATGGGGCATGAATCATATTTATGCCAACAATCAGCAGGACCTGTTTTTTGCACAGGGTTATTGTGCAGCCAAAGACAGGCTTTTTCAGTTTGAAGTATGGCGCCGCCAGGCAACAGGAACCGTTGCAGAAATAGTAGGTGCCAGGGAACTGAAAAGAGATATAGGTACCCGTTTATTCATGTTTCGGGGTAATATGGATAAAGAACTGAACTATTATCATCCGCAGGGAAAAGAAATCATCCATGCTTATGTAGCCGGCGTAAATGCTTATATCAGGGAGATCAACCAAACGCCTGCTCAATTGCCCATCGAATTTAAACTGCTTAATATTCAACCCAAAGAATGGACACCCGAAGTGGTTATTTCCAGACACCAGGGCTTATTGGGTAATATTACACAGGAGCTCAATATTGCATTGGCCATTCAGAAAGTAGGGGTTGAAAAAGTTAAAGAGATAGTATGGTTTCATCCGAAAGATCCTGACCTGAAAATGGATAGCAGCATTCGTGTTGATCTCTTAACGCCTCAGATACTTGACCTCTATAATGCCTACCGGAAAGATGTCGTCTTTACGAAAGAAGACCTGCTTCATCCAACTGCTGATGCGTCTGCATTATTGAGCCAGATGAATGTGAAAAGGGAAAAGGAAGCATTTGAACTGAATCCCACAACAGATGGAAGCAATAACTGGATTGTGAGTGGTAAAAAATCGGCCAGCGGTTATCCGTTACTGGCCAATGATCCGCATCGCAAAATTGCGGCACCCTCTTTACGATACATGGTACACCTGGTGGCTCCGGGCTGGAATGTGGTGGGCGGGGGTGAACCCGAAATTCCAGGTGTTTCCATCGGTCACAATGAATACGGTGCCTGGGGACTCACCATCTATGAAACGGATGGCGAAGATTTGTATGTGTACGACCTGAATCCCGCCAACTTAAATCAGTACAGGCATAAAGGAAAATGGGTTGATATGAAATCGATCGAAGAAACAATAGCCGTAAAAAATGCAGCAAGTGTTACTGCAAAATTATTTTATACCCTGCATGGTCCGGTTACTTATATCGATTCGGTGAATCATAAAGCCTATGCTGTTAAATGTGCATGGCTGGAGCCCGGAGGGGCACCCTATCTCGCATCCTTAAGAATTGACCAGGCTACAGACTGGGCATCATTCAGAGAAGCCTGCGCTTATAGTCATATACCCGGTGAGAATATGATATGGGCAGATAAAAAAGGAAATATAGGCTGGCAGGCAGTGGGCATTGTACCTGTGCGGAAAAACTTCAGCGGTTATGTTCCCATACCCGGCGATGGCCGCTATGAATGGGGAAATTATTTACCTATTAAAGAACGCCCACATGTACTCAATCCTGAAAAAGGATTTTTTGCCACTGCCAATCAGCATGTAACACCAGCATCCTATAAAAGATGGGATGCAGTGGGTTATACCTGGGCTGATGCCTATAGAGGCGACAGGGTCAACCAGGTATTGAGCCAGAATAAAAAATTTACGATTGAAGAAATGGCACAATTACAAAACGATTATTTCTCTGTTCCGGCAAGTGAACTGGTTCCACTGCTTAAACAAGTTCAACTGACCGATGAAGCCTCCATCGCTGCAAAAAAATACCTAGATCAATGGAATTTTGTACTGGGTATGGAAAGTATACCGGCTGCTATCTATGCCCAGTGGGAGCGGCAAATATATATCCAGGCAGGAACCACATTTATACCAGCAGCAGCAAGAGGCTTAATCAGCTTACAATTGACAACCATTATTAAAATGCTGACAACGCCAAGGACCTATTTTAAAGAAACGGGCAGATCTGCAGAGCAATTACGGGATGCATTCCTGGCAAGCACATTCAAAGAAGCCGTTGCAGCATTAAAAACAAGATTGGGAACAGACATGAATCAGTGGCAATACGGACAACCAAAATTCAAGCATGCGCTGATTCGACATCCATTGTCTGCTTTTGTTGACGCAGATTTACGCAACAGATTAGATCATGGTCCTTTACCAAGGGGCGGTAACGGACATACACCCGGTGCAAACGGTGGTATCGATAACCAGCTCAGTGGCGCCAGTTTCAGACTGGTGGTGGATACAAAGGATTGGGATAAAACATTAATGATTAATACCCCCGGCCAGTCTGGTGATCCTGAAAGTCCATACTATCGTAATTTATTCGAAAAATGGGCCAGAGATCAGTTCTTTCCATCCTATTTTTCAAAACAGAAAATCATGCACCACACAAAAGAAATTTCGCTGTTACAACCGCTTCGCTAAACAGCTTAGGCTATGATCGTAATAATATTGCTTACCGATATTTAGGTATTTTATAGTTATGATATACAGTTTAGTTCTATCGCTATTAAACGTTAAGCAAACTTTTTTTACTTTACAATTGTTGTAAACAATTCATATGCGATACCTTCTCTTATTTACCGCTTTACTATCTTCTAATCTAAGTTTTTCACAGGATGTTTCACTTACCAAAGGTGAAACAGTTAATTACCTGAAGAAAAAGCTGAATGAACTCAACGGAGAATACACAGTGAGGATTGGAGCAGCTACCAGTCTGGATGACAAATATGTATCAAATCCCTATCTGTATTTTAATGAAAGTATCATGACTTTTAGCTATAGCCTCTATTTCAGGCCATACAACAGCACAAGTCTTCCTTCCCTTTTTTGCGGTTATTCTTTTACTTTCAATCCTATGTATATTGATACCATTTATGCTCCGGCTACCGGTAGTGGCTTGATGAGTGTCTGGTTAAAAAAAGGTAATGGTAAGTATGCATGTACCTGTTCTCAATATTATCCTCAGTTCAATAAAAATGAAAATACCAGCTTAATCAGTTGGCCTGTTCCGATCAATGATCCTGATTATGCCAATAAAATCCGCAAAGCACTGTTGCACCTGAGAGACTTATTAAAAGCCGAAGACGACCCTTTCGGAGGATAGTAGTAACGGAGAAAATTTGCTCACAGCTTCCTCCCCCTTAGCTCTCTTCGTCAAAATAGAGCTTGTAATAATGCTTGCCACTCATTTCATCATATCCTTTTTCAATCAGGTCTTTTCTGCCGTGGATATATACGTGAAAGTTTTTGTCGAGCTTTAATACACTTTTAAAAATACGCTGCTGTTTTTTTACGGCTGCCAGATGAATATCGAAACTGTCTTCAATATTCACCTGTCTGGCTACTTCATATTGTTGTTTGTATTGGGTAAAGCTGTCAATCACTTCCGGATGATGTAATACTTCTTCCGCAAACTCCGTCAGGTTAAAAGATTCTTTGGAACTGAAGTATTCCATGCTGCGGTTCAGGTAATCGATCTGGTCACTTTTGCTGACATCAAATTTTTCATTCAATTCATTACTGATAAACAGTTTGCACATGCCCAGCGTATCATTTGTGTGGTGGTAGCTGTTGGCAGATCTGGTCACCTGTAAAAAATCAGAAACCCAGTATTGTGTGTCCTGTTTGTTGGTATTGTCTACCACGCAAACCACATAACCCTCTTCTCTGTTCTTTTTAAAAATCAAACAGCCTTTATCAAGTTTGTTGATGTTTACTCCATCTTCCGCAATCACTTCCCAGCTTTGACCATGCGGAAATACTTTTAAAAAGGTTTCCTTGGTTTCACTTTTGAATAAACCAATGGCATCCACATATTCGGTACCAAAAGGAACATTGCTGAAACGGGTAACATATAGTTCACCTTCTTTTACCCTTGCATGGGTGCTTTTCTGGTATAAAAAAGAAGCCAGTAAGGCAGATTGGGAAACAAAGCTTTTGGGATCATCAAAAATGCCATTCACATACTGGTACACTTCATTCAGCTCCAGGCTGCTGATATGGGTAAACTGGTATTGTTCATGTTCGTTAAAGGGTGAAAGAAAATACCTGGTGAGAAGACCTCTGACGATTTCATCGTTCAATGTTAAAGGGTTTACGGAGAGTTTCAATTCCTCACCCCTGGTAGGGTTACCCACTTTATGCAGGATCACCTGCTCTAATTGTACACTATCAATCTGAGTCATGCCGCAAAGTAAAACATCTCTTGCAGTTGGAGCAGGTTTTTGCTATTAGCTGTTAGGCGTTAGCAGTTGTTTAGAGGGTGTGCATGACTAGTGGTTTGTATCGGGTGGTTCACCGATTAATAAAAACCATCACTTTTAACAGTTAACCCTAACAGCCAATAGCTAATAGCTAACTGCTAACCCCCTAAATTGACATTTCTTTTACAAAAAAGTCTACTTATTTAGTAGGGAATATAATTTTCCCCCTATCTTTGTATTCGTTCTTATACATTCTTATCAAGAAAGGCGGAGGGAATTGGCCCTGTGAAGCCTTGGCAACCACTCTTATTTTATTGGAGCAAGGTGCCAAATCCGGTCCCGTCTCAGGCGGGATGAGATAAGTCAGTGTTCTTATACGTATACAGCAACTGTAATAATACAAGGCATTCTGACTGAGCATCGGGTGCCTTTTTTTATACCATGTCTGGAACGATTTAACTGAGCGTATGCAATTCAACAAAATGACACCATTATCAATGATTCACAACAGATGCTGTTGTTGTACCTGTAAATAGGTTACTGATACTTGCCTGCCCGCTTTCATCGATCCAAACAAAAATTATGTCACAAGTTCTCCATAGCAGCATAGCTGCGGATTTACAGCAAAAACTCCGGGACTATTCTCCTAAAGAAGCCATTGCTTTTCTGGCAGAAGCTTATCCGGATGCGGTTACTTTTTCCACCAGTTTCAGTTACGAGGACCAGGTGATTACAGATATTATACAAACCAATCATTTACCGGTATCCTTGTTTACACTCGATACAGGTCGTCTTTTTCCTGAAACCTATAGTACCTGGAGCCGCACACTGGAATTTTATAAAACCAGTATCAAAGCATATTACCCGGATGCACAGGCATTGTCTGCATACATTGAAACCAATGGTCCCAATGCCTTTTACGATTCACCGGAACTGAGATCAGCCTGTTGTAATATCCGGAAAGTCATACCCCTGAAAAAAGCATTATCAGGCAATGCCATCTGGATCACAGGTCTGCGGGCAGAACATTCACCTGCAAGGCAGGACCTTACATCGATTGAATGGGATGCATCGAACCAGATCATAAAATATCACCCCTTACTTAGCTGGACAACAGAAGAAGTAAAACAATATATCCATCAGAAAGCCATTCCATATAATCCTTTACACGACAAAGGTTTTGTGAGTATTGGTTGTGCACCTTGTACAAGGGCCATTAAACCGGGAGAGGATTTCAGGGCAGGTCGCTGGTGGTGGGAAGACAATAGCAAAAAAGAATGCGGATTGCATTCACATGAAATGAGCCATAACAAATCATGATAACAACAGAAATATTTATTGGCGAATTGCATGTGGCCAACATCAATAGAAATAAACACATGAAAACTTAAAAAAAGCAGAAGCATGAGTGCGTACAGATTAGATTATCTCGATCAGCTCGAATCGGAAGCCATACATATACTGCGCGAAGTGGCTGGCCAGTTTGAAAAACCGGCTTTATTGTTTAGTGGCGGTAAAGATTCCATTACGCTGGTGCACCTGGCTTTGAAAGCATTTCGTCCGGGTAAGTTTCCTTTCCCACTGGTGCATATTGATACAGGCCATAATTTTCCCGAGGCTTTACAGTTCAGAGATGAGCTGGCAGCCACAATTGGAGAAAAATTAGTGGTACGAAAAGTGGAAGATACCATCAAGTCAAGACAGCTCACTGAACCCAAAGGAAAATTTGCCAGCAGAAATGCTTTACAGACCTACACTTTACTCGATACGATAGAGGAATTTGGTTTTGATGCCTGTATCGGCGGTGCGAGACGTGATGAAGAAAAAGCGAGGGCCAAGGAAAGAATATTTTCAGTGAGAGATGAGTTTGGTCAGTGGAACCCCAAACTGCAACGCCCCGAATTATGGAACACTTATAACGGCCGAATCAGCAAAGGAGAAAATGTACGCGTGTTCCCCATCAGTAACTGGACGGAACTGGATATATGGAATTATATCAGGCGAGAAAATATTGCATTGCCTTCCATCTACTTTGCGCATGAGCGTACCGTGTTGGAACATGAGGGACAGCTTATTGCTTTATCTGAATTCATACAACTGGATGATACAGATTCGGTGGTTACCAAAAAAGTACGATACCGCACAGTGGGTGATATGACCTGTACCGCTGCAGTGGAATCAAATGCTTCCGGTATTGATGATATCATCAGGGAAATCACCGCAACTAAAACCAGTGAACGTGGTGAAACAAGAATTGATGATAAAGTAAGCGAAGCGGCAATGGAAGACAGAAAAAAGAATGGTTATTTCTAAAACAAAACAAATGGACTTACTCCGATTTATAACAGCAGGTAGTGTAGATGACGGGAAATCGACCCTGATAGGCCGTTTATTGTTCGACAGTAAATCGATCATGATCGATCACCTTGAAGCACTGGAAAAACAAAGTAAAAACAAGGAAGATGGTGAGATTGATCTCGCACTGCTTACCGATGGTTTAAGAGCCGAAAGAGAACAGGGCATTACCATTGATGTGGCCTATAAATATTTTGCTACCCCCAAACGGAAATTTATCATCGCCGATGCACCTGGTCATATCCAGTACACCCGGAACATGGTAACGGGCGCATCCAACTCCGATCTTGCTATTATTCTCATCGATGCAAGACATGGTGTGGTTGAACAAACAAGAAGACACTCCATCATTGCTTCATTGTTAAATATCCCGCATATAGTGGTGGCCATTAATAAAATGGACCTGGTGCAATACTCGCAGGATGTGTACAATAATATTGTGATTGATTATGCAGAAGTAGCCAAAAAACTGGGGTTGAAAGATGTACGTTATATCCCTATCAGCGCATTGAATGGAGATAATATTGTAGAGAAGACAGTAGCACTTGGCTGGTACGAAGGTCCTTCCTTGCTCGATATTCTTGAGACGGTAGAACTTGACAATGATATCGACTTAGTAAGAGCCCGTTTTCCGGTACAATATGTTATACGCCCGCAAACAGAAGAACTGCACGATTACCGGGGCTATGCCGGGAAAATCAACAGCGGGATCTACAAAAAAGGAGACCCGGTAACCATATTACCAGCCGGCACCAGCAGCACCATCAAAGCCATTGAGCATAATGGCAAAGAAGTGGATGAAGCATTTGCACCGCAAAGCGTTGTGATACATCTTGAAGATGATATTGATATCAGCCGTGGCGACCTGATTGTTAAAAAAGAGCACCAGCCCAAAGTGGCCAATGAAATAGAAGCTTTGCTATGCTGGATGGATCATAAAGCATTGGTGCCTGGCAATAAATATTTGTTACAGATCAACAGTAAGCAAGTGCGTTCGGTGGTAAAAGAAGTGAGCTATAAACTGGATGTTCACTCTCTGGAGCAAATTGCTTCACCCGAAACCGTGGCTCTCAATGATATTGTAAAAGTGATCATTAAAACAGCCAGTCCGGTAGCGTATGATGCTTACCAGGAGCTGAGAACCAATGGTGGCGCTATTTTAATTGATGAAACAAGTCATGTAACCGTTGGGGCCTGCATGATTCAATCATAACTATGGCAGAAGATATTTTTATACAACAGTTGTTTCAGCGAAACCGGAAAGCGTATCATGCTTTTCCTGATAAGGCACTGGCAGAAAATTTTATGGATGATCTGTTTAATTTTTTGTTCGGGTCTTACGAAAAGAAGTTCAATTCGGTAGAGAAACTGTCGGGGGAGTATGATGAAATACGTCATACTTTTTCTGCGATCTTGTTTGAACTCCTGCGGGATGAGAACAAGGTGAAAGAACATACTAATTCTTTTTTCAATGCTTTGCCTGCTATTTATGAGGCATTACTGAAAGATGCAGATGCAGTATTGGCTTTTGATCCGGCAGCAGAATCGATTGAAGAAGTGCTGGTGGCATATCCCGGCTTTTATGCAACAGCCATTTATCGTTTGTCTAATCAGTTATACCGCCAGCAGATTAAAACATTACCACGTTTGTTTGCAGAGTATGCACATAGTAAAACGGGCATTGATATTCATCCCGGAGCCAGTATCGGTTCATCCTTTGCCATTGACCATGGAACAGGTATAGTCATTGGCGAGACCACCGTAATTGGTGAGCGCGTAAAAATATACCAGGGTGTTACATTGGGTGCATTGAATGTAGACAAGGAGCTGGCCAGCACCAAACGCCATCCAACCATTGAAGATGATGTAATTATTTATTCAGGCGCAACCATATTAGGTGGTGGAACGGTGATAGGTGCCGGCAGTATTATTGGCGGCAATATCTGGTTAACACACAGTGTGGCACCCAATTCTGTCGTGTACCATAAAAGTGAAATAAAAATAAAAGATAAAGATCCTTTTCCTGAACCGTTAAATTTTGTGATTTAAAAACAATAACATGAAAGCAAACAGCATTTTAGCCACCATTGGCAATACACCACATGTACGCATCAATAAATTATTTGGCAGTCAGCATGAAGTATGGCTAAAACTGGAAAAAAATAATCCCGGCAGCAGTATCAAAGACCGTATTGCTTTGTCGATGATTGAAGATGCAGAACAAAAAGGACTACTCAATAAAGACAGTGTGATTATTGAACCAACCAGCGGTAACACAGGCATTGGTCTGGCACTGGTAGCTGCAGTAAAAGGCTATAAAATTATACTAGTGATGCCCGAGAGCATGAGTATTGAGCGCAGAAGATTAATGGCATTATACGGAGCCGAATTTGTACTTACACCACGTGAAAAAGGTATGAAGGGTGCTATTGAAAAAGCAACTGAGTTAAGACAAAGCACACCTAATGCCTGGATGCCACAACAGTTCGATAACCCAGCCAATACAGCCATACACCGTACAACAACAGCATTGGAAATACTGGCTGATTTTCCTGATGGGCTGGATTATCTCATTACAGGTGTTGGCACCGGCGGACATATTACAGGGGTAGCTGAAATACTGAAAGAAAAATTTCCTTCACTCAAAGTATTTGCGGTAGAACCAGAGTTGTCGCCGGTATTAAGTGGTGGCGCACCATCACCCCATCCATTACAGGGAATAGGTGCCGGTTTTGTACCCTCTATTCTGAATACAGGTATCCTCGATGGTATTATACAGGTAGGAAAAGATGAAGCCTATGCTTATGCACAAAGAGCTGCGAAAGAAGAAGGTATTTTATTGGGTGTTTCCTCGGGTGCTTCACTGGCAGCGGTCGCCAAAAAACTACCGGAACTGCCGGCAGGTTCTACCGTACTCACTTTTAACTATGATACCGGCGAAAGATATTTATCGATTGAAGGATTATTCTAAATCTACATCCCGGCTCCTGATTTAAATCCGAAGCCAGGATTTTTTTTGCAACAGTAATCTACTAAAAAGGTAGACAATGAAAGAACAACAAACATATGGTAAAGTAATCCTTGCATCAGCAGGTCCCGGTGATCCGGAACTGGTGACGGTTAAAACCGCCCGCTGGCTCGAACGTGCAGATATAGTGCTGACAGATCGTTTGGTGAGTCCGGATATTCTCAACAGTTATGTCAATCCAAACGCAGAGATTATTTATGTTGGAAAGCAATGTCGCAGAGGGGTATCAACACCGCAGCAAACCATTAATGAATTATTGGTGGAATATGCAGCGAAGCATACAGTGGTGGTTCGTTTAAAAGGTGGTGATACCAGTATATTCTCCAATGTGCTCGATGAACTTGAAACACTGGTGCAACACAATATACCTTATGAAATTGTTCCCGGCGTTACCGCTGCGTTGGGTGCTGCAGCATACGCAGGTATTCCATTAACAGCAAGAGGACTTTCTGTCGGCGTTCGGTTCCTTACGTATTATAAATCGGATATCGTAAAAGCAGCAACCTGGAAAGAATTGGCGCATACCGATGATACACTGGTATTTTATATGTCGGGAGAAACCTTGTCAACAGTGGTAGCGCAGCTAACCCTGCATGGAATTGATGCATCCAAAAAACTGGCAGTCATAGAACAGGCCACCACGCCCTTACAGCAAATTCATACCTGCAATCTGTATCAGTATGCGGAGCAATTAAAAAACCAAGCATTCCGCTCACCATCACTTGTTATTATTGGTAAGGTAGTAGCCCTGCATGAACAATTTGCCTGGCTACCAAACATCCATAGTACTGAACATTATTTCACGCCACTGACAGGCAGACTCACACAGTTAGAAGAGACTTCAACCAAAAAAAGACATGTTAGCAGAGCCTAAACTGAAAATATTAGCCGATTTCATCAGCCAGTTCAATAAAGAAGAATTGATCTGGGTGAATGGTTATTTGGCGGGACTTGTAGCTGAACCGTTCCAATCAACAGCTGCAATAACCACTACGGCCAATGCAAAAAAAATAACCATCGCCTATGGAACAGAAACAGGAAACTCAAAAAAACTGGCGACCGAATTTGCATCAAAAGCCAAAAAGAGTGGTATTCAAACCAAACTGGTAAGTCTCGATCAGTATAAACCCGCGGAGTTAGCTAAAGAAGAATATTTTATCACCGTCATTAGCACACAGGGCGATGGAGAACCACCGGCAGCGGCACAAAAATTTTATGACCATATACATAATAATGGTTTTAAGCTTCCACAATTAAAATACGGTGTGCTGGCATTGGGTGATACAGCTTATCCCCTGTTTTGCAAAACCGGAGAAGATGTAGACAAACAATTACAACACTTAGGTGGACAAAGAATAGCAGGCCTGCAAAAATGTGACCTTGATTATGAAACGACCGCCCGGCAATGGTTTGATATGGTAATAGAACAATTACAGGTAAATGGAAAAACAACACCTGTAATTGCGGCGCCCGTTGAAAACAAAAAACCGACTGGTAAATTATATTACGACGGTATTGTTCAAACACATATTAATCTGACAGCAAGAGGATCATCCAAAAAGATTTATCACATTGAACTTGTAGCAGACGATGTAAGTTTTGTTTCTGGTGATTCTATTGGCATTGTTCCTGAAAACGATCCATTGCTGGTTGATCGGTTATTGCAACTGGTGTCGGTTGATGGAAATAAAACAATTACCTGGAAAAATGAAACAGCCACGATCAGAGAACTGCTGATCGCAAAAATCAATATCAGTTACCTGCTCGAGAAATCTGTTAAACAGTATGCCGGCATCAGCGGTCATGAAATTCCTCTTGCCAAAACAGATCTTTTGTCATTGTTGCAGCAATACCCGCTGCCGCAACCTGCTTTATTTGAACAGGTAATAGAAGGCTTAACACAGAATGTACCACGTATTTATAATATAGCATCTTCTCCGGCTGCACATAATGGAGAAGTCCATATCACTGTATTAAGAGATGTGTTTAAAAAAGACGAACAGGAAAAAACAGGTTTGTGTACATATTTTTTAGAAAATAAAAAAGAAGGAGACGTGGTTCGCTTTTTTATTCAGACCAATAAAAGATTTCGATTGCCCGGGCAGGATAAAGATATCATCATGATTGGACCCGGTACCGGCATTGCACCGTTCCGTTCCTTTGTTGCAGAACGCGATGCAACAGCGGCAAGTGGTAGAAACTGGTTGTTTTTTAGTGAGGACCAGTTTACCACTGATTTCCTCTACCAAACCGAATGGCAGAGCTGGTTTGAAACAGATACGTTAACAAAAGTGAGCCTGGCCTTTAAAAACGGATCTGATCATGCAGTAAGTCTGGCAGATAAAATCATACAGCAGGGAAAAGAATTGTTTGAATGGCTGGAACAAGGCGCATTTCTTTATCTCTGTGGTGAAAAAGAACCCGCAGGAAAAGCCATCGAAGAGGCCCTGCTACAGGTATTCATCAACCAAACCGGCAGCGAAGCCAGTGGAAACGCCTATTATGAAAATCTGAAAAAAGAAAACCGCTACGCCAAAGATCTCTACTAAAAAAAATCACCATTCACCATTCACCATTCACGAATTATCACTCATATGCCTGATCAAAACAAACCATCCCCCATCGAAAAAATAAAAACCTCCAGCAAAGGTCTGCGTGGTACCCTGCAAGAGAGTTTACAGGATGAGATTACAGGAGCCGTTCGTGAACAGGATCATGCGCTGATTAAGTTTCATGGTATGTATGAACAGGATGACCGCGACTTACGGGAAGAAAGGGCAGCCAAAAAATTAGATAAACTATACTCATTCATGATCAGGCTTCGTATACCGGGTGGCTATATGACAGCAGATCAGTGGGTGGCAGCGCATCATATTGCAGGCAATTATTCAACAGGGGTCATCAAAATTACGACCAGACAAACCATACAGTTGCATGGTATTCTGAAACACCAGATCAAACCAACGCTCAAAGATTTTAATGCCGTTCACCTCGATTCTATTGCGGCATGTGGTGATGTAAACAGAAATGTGGCTTGTACCAGTCACCCGTCTGAATCGCCAATTCATGCAGAAGTACATGCTTATGCGGATAAAATAAGTCGGTTGTTATTACCTAAGACAAAAGCTTTTTATGAAATATGGCTGGATGAAGAAAAAATTGCTGAGTATGATGAAACCGATCCGTTGTACCAGGATCGCTACCTGCCAAGAAAGTTTAAAATCGGTATAGCCATTCCGCCCAATAACGATGTGGATGTGTTAACCAATGACCTGGGTCTGATTGCCATCATCGAGAATGGCAAACTCATGGGTTTCAATATTGCAGTGGGTGGGGGTTTATCTACCACACATGGCAATCCGGATACCTATGCAAGACTGGCTACTGTTATTGGATTTACCGCTGGCGAAGAAAAAACACTGAAAGCGGTGTATGAAGTATTGACCATACAAAGAGATTTTGGCAATCGTTCCGATCGTAAACTGGCCCGACTTAAGTACACGCTGGATAAAATGGGTGTGGATGCATTCAGCAAAGAGCTGGAGCAGCGCTGTGGTTTTGAACTGGAAGAAGCAAAGCCATACCAGTTTACAGAAAGAATAGATCGTTATGGCTGGCTGGAAGATCAGAAAGGCAATTGGCACTATACGTTGTTTGTAGAAAATGGAAGGGTGACAGATGAAGCAGAAGTTCCGTTGAAAACGGCGCTGCTTGAACTGGCACAAACAGGCAAACTGATTTTTCGTTTTACCAGTAACCAGAACCTGATACTGAGTGAAATTCATACGGATGACAAACCGGTAATCGAAAATATCCTGGAACGTTATGGCATCACCGAAAGAGACAAGACCATCAGTGCATTGCGAAAGAATGCGATCTCCTGCGTGGCATTACCAACCTGTCCGCTGGCACTGGCAGAAGCACAGCGATACCTGCCTTCTCTCATTAATAAAATAGAACCCTTACTGGAGAAATATGCGTTGAAGGAGGAAGATATTATCACGAGAATGACAGGTTGCCCGAATGGTTGCGCGCGCCCATATGCTGCGGAAATTGGTCTGGTAGGCACAGGTCCCGGACGTTACAATCTTCATTTAGGTGGCGATCGCGAAGGCACCCGCCTGAATACCAAATACAAAGAACAACTGGATGAAACAGCCATACTGGCTGAACTGGATATCTTATTTGATCAATATCATACAAATAGAAAACAGCATGAAAGTTTTGGCGATTTTGTACAACGGGCTGTTTTATAAGAAGCCTGTATCTGAAAATGGAAAAATACTGATGTGTTACCATGCGCATCAGCATGAGCGATGTTGTAGGTGATAAAAAATAAAAAAATTTACCCTATAATCCTACTAAATTAATAGACTAGTGAAATATTTATTGTTACCTTTCATATTCATGATCATTGCTGTAACCCTTGCTGCGCAGGATATCTATACTTTATCCGGAACACTAAAAGAGGGCCAGGGAAATACACCGCTGGCAGGTGCAGTCATTCGTATCAAAAACAGTTCATCCGCTACAACCACGAAAGACGATGGTTCTTTTCAGATTAAAACCAGTGCAGCATTACCATTAACCATACAGGTATCGTCATTGGGTTATGCTACACAGGAATTTGTTATTTCGGATAAAAACGGCCCCATATCATTATCGCTGAATGTACAGAATGCATATGCAAGTCTGGTGGTAGTGACTGCATCCCGTGTTCCTGAAAACATCCTGAAATCTCCGGTGAGCATTGAGAAGTTGAGTTTATCTGCTATCAAGGAAGCAGCCGCACCAGGGTTTTATGATGCACTGGAAAACCTGAAAGGTGTACAATTAACCACATCAAGTATCACATTCAAAGTACCCAATACAAGAGGTTTTAATATTCCGAACAATTTTCGTTTTGTGCAGTTGGTAGACGGTGTTGATATACAAGCCGCCACATTGGGTGTGTCGTTGGGTAATTCGATTGGTCCTACAGAGCTTGATGTAGAGAATGTTGAAATAACTCCGGGAGCTGCATCTGCGCTCTATGGTATGAATGCGATTAACGGGATGGCCAATATCGCTACAAAAAGTCCATTCAAATATCCTGGCCTGAGTGTGTACCAGAAAACCGGCGTGAACCATGTAGATGGAAAAGACCGCAATGCATCGGTACTCACCGAAACGGCCATCCGTTATGCACATGTATGGAACCAGCAATGGGCGTTTAAAATTAATGCAGGTTATACCCATGCCACTGATTGGGTTTCCAATACACAGACAGATCAGAATCCAAACAACCTCAGTACCGCCAATCCGCAGTATGCTGAACTCAATGGTAGTGCCAATGCTGCTTATGATGCATGGAATAAATATGGTGATGAAAATAACAATGCAGTTACAGTTACAGGCATCAACTATAATGGCCCTAATAAATCTTTTATCATCAGGAGAACAGGTTACTGGGAAAAAGATCTTTCAAATCCAACGGTAGAAAACATAAAGTTTGATCTGGCATTGCATCATAAGTTTTCTACAAAAACGGAACTCTCCTACAGTTATCGTTTTGGTCAGATGGATGGCATTTTCCAGCGGGGTAATAAAATTCAATTAGACAATGCCACTGTTCAGAATCATAAGCTTGAACTGAAGTCGGGCTCATTTAGTGCACGAACTTATTTGTCACTTGAAAACACCGGCAATTCATACAATATTAAACCACTGGCAGATAACCTTGAATTGACACATCTTTCCAATAATGCATGGCGCGACAGGTTTAAAAATACTTTTCAAACAGCACTGCACAATGGCACGGGTTTGGCAGAAGCAGCATCACTGGCAAGAGCAGCGGCTGATCTCGGACGAGTAGAACCCGGCACAGCAGCTTTTAATCAGTTGAAAAATACCATTGTAGGAATTAATAACTGGGATCATGCCAATTCAGGTATTGCCGGAGCCCCGCTAACAGGTGGTGCCTGGTTAAACCAGCGCAGCAGGATGTATCACACAGATCTTCAATGGGATCTTTCCGATAAAATAAAAATTTTTAACCTGCTGGCAGGAGCCGATTATCGTTTGTATGAAGTAATACCAGACGGAAATAATTTTGTTGATTTTTCAAGAACGGCTGCCGACAGAAACAAACCATTGGCTGATGGGTCATTTGGTAAACCGGTTCGATACACAAAGTATGGGGTGTTTGTACAGGGTACAAAAACTTTTTTTGATCAGCATTTGAAGTTGGTTACATCATTACGTCTCGATAACAATCCTGAATTCTCACCCAAATTCAATCCAAGAATTTCGCTGGTTTATTCTGCCAACCAGAAACATCATATAAGGGCTTCTTTCCAAAATGGGTTCAGGTTCCCTGCTTTGTTTGAAGCTATTTCGTTTGTAAATAATGGAAATGTAAGAAGGGTTGGTGGTCTTGCTTATATCAATGAAGGACTGGGCTATCTTGATAATTCATACACACTTGCTTCTGTAAATGATTTCAATGCCGCAGTGAACAAAGATGTGGCCGCAGGCTTAACTGCAAATAATGCAGCACTTAAAAACAGGGCGATATTACAGGTAACGAGTTTACAACCCACCAGGCCCGAGCGAATCAACTCCTTCGAACTGGGTTATAAAAGTGTTTTATTTAACAATAAGCTGGTGATAGACCTTGATCTCTACACCAATGCATACAATGGGTTTCTCGGACAGGTAGAAGTAGCCGTGCCGGAAAACAATACGGTGCAGGTGGGGTCAGATGCAGCAGTTATCGCCATGCTGGCTTCTAACCGATCAAGACAAACCCGTTACAGGGTGTATACCAATGCAAGAAATCAGTATTATAATTATGGAGGAGCGTTAGGACTAATTTATAGTCTTCCCAAAAATTATATCATATCAGGTAACCTGAGCTATAATAATATTTCAGAAAACAAACAGAAAGATGTTTTTGTAACAGGATTCAATACACCCATATGGGTTACCAATATATCTTTTCGAAGCCGGGAGTTTGTAAAAAATACCGGGTTTAATATCGTCTGGAAATGGCAGGATGCATTCAATTGGGAAAGCCCACTGGCAAACGGTCCTGTAGCAGCCTTCAGTAACATCGACCTGCAGTTTACGCACCAGTTACCCGATCTGAAAACCACGATTAAGCTGGGTGGAACTAATATTTTAAATCACAGGTACATCCAATACGCAGCAGGTCCAACCATTGGTGCATTGTATTACCTGGCATTGACTTTCGATACAGGGTTTAAACCAAAATCATAGAAATGAGCATGACTGTAGAAGCAATTGAACAGAAATTATCCGGTACGGAATGTAAAGCATCCCGTACCAATCATTTATTTCCGGTTTTTATACAATTGGAAAGAATGCGGGTATTGATTGTGGGTGGTGGTCCGGTAGCGTTTGAAAAACTACAGACAGTATTAAAGAATGCACCAGCCACAAGGATAAAAATGGTGGCCAAAACTTTTGATGAAGAGCTGATTGCCTTTTCAGAAAAAAAAGAGCAGTTGGTATTGGTACAAAAAGCCTATTCTTCGGGCGATCTGTATGATGCAGATATCGTCATAGTAGCTGTGAATGATATCAATACTGCAGAAGAAATACGGAATGATGCAAAAGCCAGGAAAATATTGGTGAATGTGGCCGACAAACCTGCATTGTGCGATTTCTATCTTGGCTCAGTGGTACAGAAAGGTAATCTTAAACTGGCCATTTCTACCAATGGCAAATCGCCTACCATTGCCAAACGATTAAAAGAAACATTAAATGATGTGTTACCTTCTGAGCTTGACCAGGTGCTTGATCAGATGCAAATCATCAGGAATAAAATTGGTGGAGATTTTTCTCAGAAAGTAAAAAAACTGAATGAAATAACCACAGTACTGGCAGCAACAGATAAAAAGAACCCGACAGTTGCAGAGCAGCGATGGAAAAAAATAGCCTCTATATTTCTGTTTGCTTTCTTTTTTATGTTCGTTGGTCACCTTGTTCTTTCTTATGTACCATTTACACAACTTTTTACTCAATCAAAAGAACTGGTTGCTTCTTTGGACAGCACTTTTTACTGGATGATACTCGCAGGCTTTCTGGCGCAATTGGTTGATGGTGTATTGGGAATGGGTTATGGTGTGGTGTCGGCAACGGTATTACTTTCTCTGGGTATTAAACTGCCGGCGATCAGCGGTAGTATTCATACCGCCGAAATGTTTTCCAGTGCAGCATCGGGCTATAGTCATTATCGTTTTGGAAACGTCAACAAAAAATTATTCAAAGCATTGCTCATTCCGGGCGTACTGGGTGCAATATTAGGTGCAGTAGCTTTATCAAAATTGGCGGATAACTATTCCGGGTTTGTAAAACCATTACTTGCAGCTTACACACTTTTTCTCGGCTTGCGTATTTTAAGAACAGGATTCAAAAAAATTAATAAACCAAAGAAGTTTCGCAAGGTAGGATGGTTAGGCGCCGCGGGTGGTTTCCTTGATTCTTTTGGCGGAGGCGGATGGGGCCCACTGGTGACCAGTACATTGATCCTGAAAGGAAGAACACCCCGCTATGTGATTGGTTCCGTAAGTATTGCAGAGTTTTTTGTAACGCTGGCCAGTGCAGCCACTTTCTTTTCTTTACTGGGGATATCTCACTGGCCTGTTATTGCGGGACTGGTTATTGGAGGCATCATTGCCGCACCTATTGCTGCCAGGCTGGCTGGCAAATTGCCTTTAAAGACCATGTTTATTGCTGTAGGTATTATGGTCATTATCTGGAGTGTGAGAATACTGATTCATTCATTTTTATAAAATAAATAAAAAAGCCTTTGCGGGGAGTTCCCTGCAAAGGCTGCGTAGCGTTCGGTTTTTCAACTTCATGGATATTACCCGTTTAACTTACACTACAATAGTCAACAGGCTGATTTCGATTGTTCTTAAGATGTTTGGATTCTAAACCAGGCAATCATACAATTGTATGTATTAATTGCTGAAGCAAAGAAACACTATAATCATAGCAGATGAAATAGTGATGCTATTTAAGTTGCTGTAGCATATATACTACAAAAGGCCCGTGATTTAACGGCATTTTACCAGGAAGCTTCCGTTAAATTACCGTAGCGAACATTGCGAGCCAACTCAATTTGTACTTTTTGTACGGAATTATTGACCTGAGGGATAATGTATTGCTGTACATATCCTAAACGATTCAACTGTCGTTCATTGTAGGCCTCCAGTCCAAATTGTGACGGTCTCATATTTCCCGAATTGGTTTGGCTGGTAAAACAGGTCATATCGGTAATCAGGCTTTCATATCCTGCATTGGTAAATTTGATGGTCATGGTAAACATCACAAAAATTTGCTCCATTACCAGACCAGACTGATCATTTGTGGGGTGCATCACATAAAAACCGTATTTGCCCGTAATACTGTTAGCGGTTTCGATCATTTGTAATGGCTTTCCATTCTTAACGATTCTGAAATGATCCTCAAACTTTGATGTTTTATAATAATTCAAAAACCAGGTTTTAACCCGGTTATATTTCTCTGTTTTCGTAAGGCCTATTTCTTCTGTTTTATGATAAAATACTTTACCTGATGCGGCATCGACCGGAAAAAAAACCTGGCTCATGCTATTTAGTTGCAGGTATAAAAAGGCAAGTAACAAGAAAACTCTTTTCATAAGCTGTAGTGGCAGACAAGGTAGAAAAATAGGGGAGATCATCCAATTAGATTCAGCTTAAAAGATAAAAAATCAATCAGAATTGTATTCCACCCTGCGTAACTTCAGTTACCTCTCGTTCTCTGCGGTGAATATTCGAGTAGGTTCACCGCAGAGAACGAGAGAGCGCAGCGTTTTCGCAGGGAGGGTTATAGATGAGATAAGTAGTAACTTGATATCAGATACAATCGAATAAGCGACCTAAAAATTTTATATGAAAAAGCAACAGATCACCGAAGTGCATACCTGGCATGAACAACATTATTCTGAAAGAACTTTTGGTCAGCGGATTGCAGATGGAATATCGGAAGGAATGGGATCCTGGTCTTTTATTATTATTCAAACCATAATTGTATTGGTATGGATGGCATGTAACCTTATTGGATTTATCATGCATTGGGATCCTTACCCGTTTATTTTACTGAATCTTCTGTTCTCCACACAGGCCGCTTATGCAGCACCCATTATCATGATGTCGCAAAAAAGGCAAAATGAAAGGGATCGTTTACAGGCAATGGATGATTACCAGACCAATCTCGAAGCCAAACAGAAGATTGAAGAGTTGCAACGAAGGCTGAACAGGATTGAAGTGGATAAACTTGATAAAATACTGGCCATACTGGAATCGGGTAAATCTGCTAAATCATAAGTATGATTAATGCGGTAAACGATCCCTGAAATAACCATATACCCATGTACCTGCGATTGCACTCAATAAAACGACAATCATCACGGTAATACCCATGCCGATTTGTGCGAAAATAGGTCCGGGACATGCACCGGTAAGTGCCCAGCCCAAACCGAAAATGAGCCCGCCAATGATCTGGCCTTTATTGAATTTTTTGGGAGTGAAATGAATTTCTTCTCCATGTATGGTTGTTATTTTAAATTTTTTAATGAGCGCCACAGAAATGGCTCCGACAACCACAGCCGTTCCTATTACGCCATACATATGAAAACTCTGGAGGCGGAACATTTCCTGCATGCGAAACCAGGAAATGATTTCAGCTTTCACAAAAACAATTCCGAATAGAACACCTACTGCCAGGTATTTAAAATTGTACCACCAGGGATGTTGCTGCTCCGACTCATTAATACACATGGTATCGAGTGAGCGCACTTCAAAATCGGTTACTATTTCAGGTTGAGAAGGAGTCATTGTTTCCATTTATAATTTCATGATGAAGGGAAGGATAAGATTGGCCATTAAAAAACCACCGGCCATAAAACAACAGGTTGCCACCAACGATGGCCATTGCAGGTTACTTAAACCCATGATCGCATGCCCGCTTGTACATCCGCCTGCATAACGGGAACCAAAACCTACTAAAAAACCACCACCCACCATCATAATTAGTCCACGCACAGAAAACAAAGATTCCCATGATACCAGTTCTTTGGGTACCATACTGCTGTAGTCGCTCATGCCATAATCTTTTAACTCAGCCATCAATTCGGGATGAACAACAACGGGATTAGGATCGGGTAAACCAAAGGCAGCTATCATGGCACCAATAAGAATGCCTCCAACAAAAAACAGGTTCCAGGATTCTTTCTTCCAGTCGTACTGAAAGAAATTAATTTTTGCCGGGAAACAGGCCGCACAGACATGACGTAGGTTTGCTGAAATGCCAAAATGTTTATTCCCTAATAATAATAATATGGGAACAATCAATCCAATGATTACTCCTGCTACATACCAGGGCCAGGGATGTTGTAAAACTTCTTTCATAAAAATAATAACTGCAAAAATGCTGTTTATGATATGGCTGGAGCGTGATTCATGTCACGCCCACACACTATTGTTTTTTTGCCTGTATTATGGGTAAATAAGGACCGTATTTATGTTGTTGCTCACTAAAACTGTCTGTATAAGGACCAAAAGGATGATCAAACGGCTTTTTGGAAATATCGGGCCAGTCATGTGTTTCTGTAAAAACAGGTCTTGGTTGTGAGTTGACATAGGCAGCCAGATCCCAGGCTTGTTCATTTGTGAGCTGGTTATTATGTGTTACCTCATTAAAAGGCATATTTGATTGAACAAAGCCGGCAAAATTACTGAGACGATATAAACCTGCACCTGTATTATAACTATGGTTACCCCATAATGGCGGATATTCATAACCATTGTTTTGGACATTCATTTTTCCGTTTCCTCCTGCACCATGACAGCGTTCACAAGTAGTAGTATAAATTTTTTTACCGCGAACCGGATCGGCTGCGCGACTTAGCATCTCTGGTATTTTTATACCACTGCCTTTGGGTCGTTCGTTTTTTGCTACATCTTTTCCCACCCATTTAATATATGCTTCAATGGCCCGGAACTCTCTGCTGTTACTATCTGGTGCACTACCGTTTAAACTTCTCTCAAAACAATCACTTACACGTTTATAAATACTTTCCATACCACCACTTCTTGCCCTGAACCTTGGGTAGGTAGCTGCAACTGCTGCATAATTATTGCCATTCACTCTTTTCCCCGCATCTAAATGACAGTTCTGGCAGTTCATACCATTACTGATTTGTTGTACTGTTCCATTCGGGCCCAGGTACTTAGATGTATGAGCAATCAGCTCCTCTCCATATAAAATAAGTTCACGTGTAGTTTCATCTTTTATTGGATCGAGATAATAACTGGGTGCACGCCAACTGCTGTCTGTATGACTAAACTGATTTGAATGGCTATTACTCCGAAGCATCCAATTGGTAATAACAAAACATACCAACATCAATAATAAAAAAGCCGGCCAGTTCGATAATAGTTTCTTCAGCATGGTTAATGTTGCCAATTGCTTAAAGGTAAGAGGAATATCCATCAACAAACAGCCTGAAACTTATTTATGTGACGAACGGAACGGCCTCATTTTTTGTATTGCAGCATATCGCTCAATCCACCACCGTTGTAGACTTCTTTCAGTCCTTGCTTATGTAAAAAATTCATACCAATACCGCTTCTGTTGCCACTTCTGCAATATAAGATGACAGGGTTACCTTCTTCTTTTAACCGGGTAAGATGCTTTGGCAACTCATCCAGTGGAATGTTTATGGCGTTGGGGTAGTGTGATACACTAAATTCACTGCTTGTTCGTACATCAATAATAGTCGTGTCATTATTATTGATTATTTCCTGAATCGTTTTCATTGTTTATAATAAAGTTGTTGGACATACATAATCGCTTATCCTGAATTTTTCTGTTTCTTTCAGTGCTTTAAAACCTCCTTTAACATCAATCAGGTTATCGAAACCTCTGGCACGGAGAATAGAATTGAAAATCATGGAACGGTAGCCTCCGGCACAGTGAACGTAATAAGTTTTGTTGCGATCTATATGGCTCATACTGTCGTTGATAAAATCGAGTGGCGCATTCTCAGCATCTAAAACATGTTCACTGAGGTATTCACTGTTTTTACGTACATCCAGTATGTTTACGGTTTCTTCTTCCATAATGAGGGCTAACTCTTCTGCACTTACAGAGCGAATCTGATCTACTTCTTTACCAGCATTTCTCCAGCTGGCGAATCCACCTTTCAAATAGCCGATGGTAAAATCATATCCCACTCTTGCTAAACGGGTTATTACTTCTTCTTCTCTTCCTTTGTCGGTAACCAGCAATATTTCCTGTTTGATGTCTGGTATCATGGCACCTACCCATGGAGCAAAATTGCCATCGATACCGATGTTGATGGAATTGGGAATAAAACCTGCAGCAAATGTTTGTGGGTCGCGGGTATCGAGGATTAATGCACCCGTTTCATTGGCAGCAGCTTCAAATGCTTGGGTACTCAGTGCATGCTGACCTCTTTCCAGCACCGTATCAATGCTGTCGTAACCATGTATATTCATCATGACATTTAATGGGAAATAAGCAGGCGGCGCAACCAGACCATTGGTTACTTCGCTGATAAACTCTTCTTTAGTCATATCGGGTCTCAATGCATAATTGGTTTGCTTTTGATGACCTAAAGTATCTGTTGTTTCCTTGCTCATGTTTTTACCACAGGCGCTACCGGCACCATGTGCGGGATATACAATGATATCATCCGGTAAAGACATGATTTTATTTCTCAGTGAATCAAATAAATAACCAGCCAGTATATCCTGGGTAAGTTCTGCTTTAACTTTCTGTGCAAGATCAGGACGACCTACATCACCAATAAACAATGTATCTCCGCTGAATAAGCCCACAGCTTTTCCTGATGCATCTTTTAACAGGTAGCAGGTACTTTCCATGGTGTGTCCGGGTGTATGCAATACCAGAATAGTTGCATCACCCACTTTCAATTCTTCACCATCTTTAGCAGCATAGAAATCAAAATCGGGTTTAGCATTCGGACCATACACAATTTTAGCACCGGTTTTTTTGGCGAGGTCCAGATGACCTGACACAAAATCGGCATGGAAATGTGTTTCCAGTACATACTTTATTTTGGCGCCATTGCGTTCGGCTTTCTGAATATAAGGAGCCACTTCCCTGAGTGGGTCGATTACTACAGCTTCGCCATTACTTTCAATATAATATGCGCCCTGAGCGAGACATCCGGTATAAATTTGTTCAACTATCATATTGGTTTGTTTTATTTGATATGGCAAAATTGGTTTGTTTGACTTCTTTTTTTCGTGATCTGTATCACGATGATGATCTTTTAACAATCTCTCTGCGCAAACTCCCTGTTCTCTTTTCTCTGCGGTGGGGTTCCTCACGTCACCCCGACGAAGGAAGAAACCGCAGAGAAATCTGAGTTGTAAAATTGAAAAGAGTAATCGAGTAAAAACGTGATATTCGTCACATTCAAAACTGCTCTTTGTCATAAATCGGAAAGGCCCACATCGCTGCAGGCCTCTCACTTATTGGGGGGTATAAAAAAACTAGTGTGATGAAACGCCTGGGAAGACGATTTCTTTCATAATAATATAAACACCCATTACCAGTACAAACCAGCCAAATCCTTTTTTCAGTTTGTTGCCGTCTATTTTTAAACTGATACGGTTACCAATAAAAATTCCACCAATGGCTAAGGCTGTTACTGAAACCAGTAGAGACCAGTTCATTTGAAAATGGGAGAGATCTCCGGTAAAACCAATCAACGATTTAGCTGCAATGATCAGCAGCGATGTACCAACAGCCTGCTTCATCGGCAGCTTACTTAATAATACCAGTGCAGGGATGATTAAAAATCCGCCACCGGCACCTACCAATCCTGTTAAGATACCTACAACTGCTCCTTCCACCAGAATCAATGGGTAATTGAATTGTTGCAGACCTGTTTCTTTTTCTTCTGTTTTCAGCTTTTCGCGAATCATGGAAACAGAAGCAAAGAGCATGAGTACTGCAAACAAAAGCATCATCAGAATGGATCGCGTTACTATAAAATCTCCAATGACAAATACTTCTTTGGGAATGAGCGGAACAATAAACTTGCGTGTAGCAAAAACCGCCGCTATAGAAGGAATACCAAATATGATAGCGGTTTTGAGGTTGATAAAACCTTGTTTATATTTTGGGAATGCTCCTACCAGGCTCGACAAACCAACAATAAAAAGTGAATAGGCGGTAGCAAGCACTGGTTCTATTCCAAAAAGATAAACAAGAACGGGTACCGTTAAAATAGACCCACCGCCCCCTATCAATCCTAGAGAAATGCCAATAATCAATGATGCGATATAACCCGCTATTTCCATTTTTTCAATTGTGGGAGCAAAGTTGCGGCCATAAGCCGGGTCATTTCGTGATATTTATCACGAACTCCATTTTTGCAGATCAACTATTTCAATATGCGATTTATGCTGTTTGATCATGCCTTTTTCTGTGAGCTTCTTCATCAGCCTTGAAATCACTTCACGCGATGAATTAAGTTCCTGGGCTATTTCCGTAAATGAAATACCCAACATATTCGATTTTGTGGTGTCCTGGTGTTGTTTCAGGTAAAATACAAGACGTTCATCCATATTCCTGAAAGCAATATGGTCAATGGTCTGTAGCATATCTTCAAAGCGGTCGCGATAACTGCTTACCACAAAATGATACCAGCTTTTATGATTGGCCATCCACTGATCCATATAGGTTAATGGGATGGCGATTACTTCTGTTTTGCTCACGGTTTTAGCCATAATATGGCTGGTTTCCTGTTTAATAGCACAAACCATGGAAAGGGCACAGGCCTGGCCAGGTTGGAGGTAATACATAAAGAATTCATTGCCCTCTTCATCTTCCCTGAAAATTTTAATGAGCCCCGAAAGCACCAGCATGGTAGAACGTATATTCTGCCCCGTTTTCATGAGCACATCACCCGGTTCAAATTCTTTTACTTCTCCAACAGCAGCAATCTGCTCCTGTAAATCCTTTTCAAAGAAGGGGAAATGTTTTTGTATGATCTCGATTGGTATCATAAATACAAGTTAGGCAATCTGCAAATCTAAACCGATAAAAAAGCAGTGCTGTGACATTTGTCACAGCTATTTTTTTTGCAGGATGAGCAACTGATAAAATTTCTCTATTTCTTTCTGTTCAACAGCAGAAAGATTTTTTCGTTGGTCTAACTGTGCTTTGAGGAATAATAGACGTTTATGTTGTGGATATTTTTCAAGTATTTGCTTGATTAATTCATTCCACTTTTCGCCTGATTCCTGTTCCCTGTTTTTTGTTTCTTCTACCGGTGTTTTATCTCGCGTAGGCATTTTTAATACAATGGCTTCCACTCCTGCGATCAGACCAGCCGGAATGTCTTGTGCTTTTTTCGCTTTTAATAATAAACCTTCTAACTGTTTTTTACTCAGGCTGCCGCGCTCTTCATACTGGTGCATCAGGCTCATGACAAACAAAGCATCTTTATTATGCTGGTAACAGGCTTCCAGCAATTTATCGATCACATCTATCTTTTTTTTCTTCCCGGTTAAAGCCATGCAGTAAAAATATAAGTGTGAAAGGTAGAAAAACTATAGTATTCCAGTAGCTTTAATGCCAATAAATCAATCCTATGTTTCGCAAATGCTTTTTGTTATGTGTGCTATCCACTCTTTTTCTGTATTGTAATCCATCCAAAAAAGCACAGACTTCTTCTGCTTCGTTACCGGAAAAAATTGTCAGTGCCGATCGTGAATTCAGGGCAGCATGGATTGCTACAGTAGCCAATATCAACTGGCCAAGTAAGCCAGGACTAACTGTTGAACAACAAAAACAGGAAGCCATTGAGCAGCTTGACTTTCTGAAAGCACATCATTTTAATGCAGTCATCTTCCAGGTGCGCCCACAGGCCGATGCTTTGTATGAAAGCGCATTAGAGCCCTGGTCCTATTATCTCACCGGTAAACAGGGAAAAGCACCCGAACCCTTTTACGATCCACTGAATTTCTGGGTCGAAGCGGCACATGATCGTGGAATGGAATTACATGTATGGTTAAATCCATACCGGGCACATCATAAAGATGGAAAAGAGATCAGCGAACAATCTATCGTAACGAAACATCCCGAACTGGTGATGAAATTAAAAGAAGGATACTGGTGGATGGATCCTGCAAGAAAAGAGACACAGGACCATACATCAGCAGTGGTAATGGATATTGTTAAGCGTTATGATATTGATGGTGTTCATTTCGATGACTATTTTTATCCATATCCATCCTACAATGGAACCGATGATTTTCCGGATGATGAAAGCTGGAAAATGTACCAGCAATCGGGCGGTAAACTTTCGCGTGGCGACTGGAGAAGAAATGCCGTGAATACCTTGATTGAAAGACTATACAAAGAAATTAAAACGGAGAAGAAACATGTAAAATTCGGGCTGAGTCCATTTGGTATCTGGCGCCCGGGTTATCCTGCATCCATTGAAGGATTCGATCAGTATGATCAGTTATATGCAGATGCAAAATTATGGCTGAATAAAGGATGGATTGATTATTTCGCTCCACAGTTATACTGGCCCATCAACCGTATGCCCCAGAGTTATCCTGTTTTATTGGGCTGGTGGCAACAGGAGAATACCATGCAGCGCCATCTATGGCCGGGTATCAGTGTTGGTAGAGATACCAGTGCAAAAAACGTGAATGAAATCATGAGCCAGATTATGATTTCACGTGGCATGTTACCGGAAAGCATGGGTGTATTACATTGGAATATTTTCTCTGTTTCTAAAAATCCACCCATGGCAAAAGCATTGATAGAAGGGCCATATAAAAAACAGGCATTGGTGCCCAGGAGTCCATGGTTAGGTACAAAAGCGCCTGCCAAACCGGAGATAACTGTTGTAACCGAAAACGGTAAAGTAAAAATCAGCTGGAAACATGAAGAGGCAACTACTGTATTCAGGTGGGTGGTTTATTACCAGTATGGAAGCCAGAAACGGTATCAGATATTGAACAGGAACGACAGAATGATTGAATTGGAACAAACCATTACTGCTGCGAATAAAGAAAAAATAAACCTGTCTGCAGTGGCTGTAACGGCTATAGATAGATTGGGTAATGAAAGTGAAAAAAATGAAACGATGAGTTCAAACGGACTCATATGGACCACATATTAATTGGCTTAACCCAGCCCGGGATTTAAATCCCGGGCTGGGTTAAGGTTGGGTCAAAAATGAATTGTATATTAATAGCTAAAACCTGCTCATGAAGCGCCTTGTAATTTTTTGCTTCGTCATGATATTCGTCAAACAACATACAGAAGCACAAAACCGTTATGATCAATACCCTGTTTACAAAGGCAATGATCTGGGATTAACCTATACCAGTCAGTCATCTGTATTCCGTATCTGGAGCCCGCCTGCCGAAGAGGTTGAGTTAAGATTGTACAAAGAAGGTACAGGAGGAGCGATATACCGTACAATGCCCATGCAGAAAGCCGAATCGGGTACATGGGTGGCAAGGGTACAGGAAAACCTCAAAGGATATTTTTATACCCTCCGTACAAAAATCAATGGCAAGTGGAACAATGAAGTAACAGATCCTTATGCCCGGGCAGTTGGCATCAACGGGCTGCGGGCGATGGTGGTTGATTTAAAAGAAACCAATCCTGATGGTTGGACAAAAGACAGAAGCCCCGGTTTTTCTGATAAAAATTTACCAACGGATGCTGTTATTTATGAACTGCATATTCGTGATGCAACCATACATGCTTCTTCAGGTGTACAACAGAAAGGAAAATTTTTAGGGCTGGCCGAAACAGGTACAAAAAATGCCGCCGGTCTGTCGACCGGTCTTGACCATATAAAAGAACTGGGTGTAACACATGTTCACCTCCTGCCTTTCTATGATTATAATTCAGTGGATGAAACAAAAACGGGTCAGTATAACTGGGGGTATGATCCTGTTCATTACAATGTACCGGAGGGTTCATACAGTACCAACGCCGCAGATGGACAGGTGCGTATACGTGAGTTGAAAACAATGATACAGGCTTTCCATAAAAAAGGTCTGAGGGTGGTGATGGATGTCGTATATAACCATACAGCGCTTACGGAAACATCCAACTTCAATCAACTCGTACCCGGTTATTATTACCGGCAGAAAGCCGATGGCAGTTTTTCGGATGCCACCGCCTGCGGTAATGAAACAGCCAGTGAAAGAGAGATGTTTCGCAAGTTTATGCTGGAAAGTGTGCTGTACTGGGTTAAAGAATACCATATAGATGGTTTTCGTTTTGACCTGATGGGCGTGCATGATATTAAAACCATGAACCTTATTTCCGATACACTGCATAAAATAAAACCTGATATATTGTTATATGGTGAAGGATGGACCGCAGGTGCTTCTCCTTATCCGGAAGAACAAAGAGCTGTAAAGAAGAATGCTCATTTATTAAAAGGTATTGCGGTATTCAGCGATGATATACGTGATGGGATTAAAGGAAGTGTATTTGATATCAAAGACAGGGGCTTCGCAACCGGAAAAACAAGTAATACTGAATCGGTAAAATTTGGTATTGTGGCATCGGGTAAACATGTGCAGATAGATATGAGTAAAGTGAATTACTCCAAAGAGCCTTATACCTCCGGGCCCGATAATGTAATTACCTATGCTGAGTGTCATGATAATAATATTCTCTGGGATAAAATTGCACTCTCGGTTCCTGAAGCACCGGAAGCAGACAGAAAGAAAATGCATGAGCTTGCATTAACGATTGTACTTACTTCACAAGGCATTCCTTTCTTACATGCGGGTTCAGAATTTCTCCGTTCCAAGTTTGGGGAGGAAAATTCTTATAATAAGGGAGATAGTGTAAATGCGATTCGATGGGATTTGAAAACACAGCACCTGGATTTGAATAAAAAAATAACCGCTCTTATTCAAATGCGAAAAGAACATCAATCTTTTCGGTTGACAAGTAATAAGCGCATCAATAATAACCTCAGGTTTATCGACTCTAAAGTAGAAGGAGTAATTATGTATAAGCTGGATATGACCTATTTAGTAGAAATAGGAAAGGAAAAATGGCTTAGCGCCTTAATTATATTCAATGGTACTGGGCAAGAAAAAGTGGTTGAAATACCAGGCGTCTGGCAGTTAGTGAATATGGGTAAAGCACAAAGCCAAACAATGGTATGTAAAAAAATGATGATTGGTCCTTTCGAATCACAAATACTTGCAGAACCATTTCCAATCCCTCCTTTTTTTAAGAACTGCCTTAATTTCAGATAACCCTATATTTGCACAAAATCAATACTGGTATGACCATTGAAAGTTTTAAAGAACTGGCCCACGAAAAGAAACTCTTAGAGCTGAAACACAACGGCGAACTACTGGGTCCATATGAGCGCAGAAGCGAAAACGGCGACAGCAAAACGCCCGGTGATATCTTTGCACTGTATGAGTTTTGGGTGTTTTTGAGTGAAGATGAGAAGATGATCATCCCCACCCGCAGAAACCCGCTGTACAAAGAAGAGGAAGAATAATCATTAACAGGTTTTCTTTATAGATAGCCACAGGCGTATCGGATGAACGGGATATTTCCCATTGTAATCTTTTACGACTGTGGCTATATTTATGCAGTAAACCCAACACATGCCCTACCAACTACCTGCAGCCATTGTAAAAAAACAATTGCACTACGATCTTATCGGGAAAGATTCTCAGAGAGGTATTACCCTCAGTTATGGCTGGCTCGCTAACCAGTGCGGCCACTGTATGCTGGGCTTTGTTCCCACCCACATGCTCTATCTTCTTTTATCAAGAGTGTTTCATGTGAGAGGAGCATCGTGGAAAGCCGCTTTGTATATCGCATTGTTCTGGACTCTTTTTGAAATTTACAATGTGGTGAAACCCATCAGCCAACAAAAAAAAGAAGGCGCTTTATTTGAACCCGACTGGAAAAATATTATTCATGATACCGCCACCGATCTTGGTTTCTTTGCCACCGGCGCATTACTGGCAGGTATATTTTTAGGATTTAACTGGTACCTGCTGGCAGGTCTTTTAATAGTTGGATTCGTACTGGTAACTCCATCTAAACACTGGTACCATACCAAAATATTTCAACAGGCGGCTGAGTTTCCATTTCAGTTCAGGCTGAGTCAATGGAAATGGAATATGCTTGAGGCCGACAGAAAAGTCGTGTTACAGTTTTTAACCCAACCAAAAGCAGGATATCATTTATTAATATCCGGGGCGTACAAAACCGGTAAAACATCATTGGCAGTTGCTCTAGCCAATGAATGGTCTATTCAACACAGAACCGCTAAATATGCAACCGCTATGAAGCTATTTAGCTGGATGGTAGAATCCGACGGGTGGAAGCCAACCGTGCCATCTAATCTCTGGAGCTGGCGTCAGGCAGATTGCCTGGTGATAGATGATCTTAATACAGGCTTACCACATTCGGGAGAACTGATTTCTCCTGCCGTATTTCTAAAGCACATGAACGAAGGAAATTATGCGTTGCAAAATCTGGAGGCACTGCAGCAATTAAATACCATCTGGGTGCTGGGTGATATTGCAGCTGTTTCTGCACAATCCCTGCAAAACAGTTGGCAACAGATGTTATCTGGTATGGGTATTCCTTCCGACAGGATACTGCATATTAATCTTGGTTCAGCCTGAACCATTTTCAGGGAAGGATATGATTATCGTAGGCAAAGCTTACCAGGTGGGTAAGGCTCTTAACATCAAAGCGTTTGTATAAAGGAATAATTCTTTTTTCTATAGCCGATTGTGAAACATTGAAACTACTGGCTATCTCTTTAAATGAAAAACCTTTGGCTACCAATGCCAGTGCTTCTTTTTCTTTGTTGGAAATGGCATACTGGTAAAATAAAGTTTTATTCAGCTCTTCTTCAAAACCAGATTTCTCAGGTCCAAAAGCAGCATAGCGCATTACTTTACCAAACGTAAGACTTCTGTTTACCTGGAAGCGACCAATGATGGATAATACTTTTCCGTCTGCATGCTCAAAAACACCTACCCTTGCCACAATAGGTACTTCGGTTCCGTTTTTATGCATTTTCTTCGACTCGATCATGAAACTGTATTTATCGAGATCGGTGGTTGTTTTATGAATAAACATGAGTGCCTTATCATTAACCTCATGCACAAAAGGGGCATATGCAGGGGCGGTCATGTTTACAATTTTCAGCATGGTTATTTCATCATCCTTATAACCCAATACTTCTTCCCAGCCATGGGCATAAATCATTCTGCCTTTTGCAAAGGAGTAGATATAAATTCCTTCTTCCGGAAATTTCGGGATGGTTTCATTAAAATGTTTCACTTCCTCTGCAGAAAGATCAGCAGGGATATCTGTGATGAAACTTTTCGAGTAACTGCCTAATCCTGTGGGTGCTGTCTGGTTCATATCATTATCTAAAGCGATCCTTTCCGGCACCTGCGTCTTTTCACAGTTGACTTGTTTCACAAGCCAGTGTAATTTTGGTTTTAGAAAGGAGGGGTTATTAAACTTCGTCCGTTTAACAGTTTAAAATTAGTAATCATATGCTAATACACCAAGAAACTGTGATTCCTCCTATCTCTTTGATAATCAGGCATTAGCCTTTATCGAATAAACCTATCAGGACTGTTACTGATCACGTCGGGGGGTGTGATACGGTAACAGCCCTTGGGTTGAGCAAGCAATCATTCATCCTATGTAAACCTTTCCCCCATCTGAAAGGGTGGGCAAAGACCCGGATAAGCCTATCCGGGTCTTATTTTTTGGAGTCGTTCAGTAAGCAGGATACTATTATTTGCGTTTTGGTTTGTTCAATAAAAACATACGCATACGTATATCCGTTAAAGGTCTGTCGCTTTTGGTCGGAGTAACTGCAATGGAATCGAGCACTTCAAAGCCCTGTAATAATTCACCAAAAACAGTGTAACCACCGTCGAGATGGGGTGTGCCACCAACAGTGGTGTACAATGTTTTCTGTTCTTCGGTTAATACCAGTTTCCGCGCAATGATGCTGCTGTCTAATTCGCTTTTACGCCACGCTGGTCTTTGTACAATATAGAACTGGCAATTACTGCTCGCTTTTTCAGGATTATCTGTACGGGCTGCAGCCAATGCACCACGTTGGTGATAAATTTTTTGATCGGTTCTAAATTCTGCAGGGATACGATCACCTGGCGCGGCACCACCACCAATACGTTTATCTGCAGTTGCATATTTACTTTCAGGATCGCCACCCTGAATCATAAAGCGATTGATGACACGGTGAAACAATAAACTGTCATAAAAACCAGCACTTACTTTTGAAAGGAAATTATCGCGGTGTAAAGGTGTCTGGTTGTATAACTTAACTACCATATTACCCTTGTTGGTCATAATCAGTACATGGGCTTCGCTTTTTGATACATTCGCCCATTTCTTATGCTCTCTGATGGCTTTTTTTTCTGCTGTATCCAGCTTCCTGAAATATTTGCTTCCGGCGCAGGAGCTGATGAGTATCGCAAAAACCAGTAATAATTTATTCATATTATATGCTTGATGTGTACATGTTTATTATAGTTCACCGTTCCATTCCCCATAAAACTGACGAAGATAGTCTTCCATAAACTGGTGTCTTTGTAAAGCCAGCTTTTTACCAGTTGCAGTATTCATCCTGTCTTTCAGCAATAAAAGTTTTTCATAGAAATGGTTGATGGTTGGGGCCTGGCTATTTTTATATTCTTCTTTGGTCATCTGCAAGTTAGGCTGAATAGCAGGATCATATATTTCCCTGTTTTTAAAACCTCCATAATGAAAAGCCCTTGCCACACCAATGGCACCAATGGCATCGAGCCGGTCAGCATCCTGCACCACGGCTAATTCCGGTGAATGAAATGGTTTCTCATGATTACCACCTTTAAACGATATATGCGCCACTATATTTACTACATGTTCTGTAGTAGTTGTATCTACGGGAAGTGTCGATAAAAAATTTCTTGCTGTAACAGGACCAATATTCTCATCGCCACCATGAAATTTTGAATCGGCAATATCGTGTAATAAAGCAGCCAGCTCTGCTATCAGTATATCTACCTGCTCAGTTGCTGCGATCAGTTTTGTATTTCTCCATACACGTTCAATGTGAAACCAATTGTGTCCAGATTCACTTCCTTTCAAAGATTGCTTAACATAATCAACGGTACTGTTGATGATTTCCTGATTCGTCATTATTGCTGCGGTTCTAATTGTTCTCTTTTGGTCCAGCATTCATCCATGGGTCCGCCGGTTGATTTTTGTCCCTTATGTCTCCAGTCGCCGTTTACAAAGGAATAGTCAAAGCTTAAAGTCTTTCCTACACTTTCAGCGGTTTTGGTAAAGAAATGAATCGTTTCCGTGTATTTACCATTTTCTGTCGTATAAGTACCGCCGCCGGTATCAATAAACTGTTTGGTTACCACATTATAGGCAATCCACTGAAAATGTTTACCAGACAACACTTTCATGGTTCTGCGAGGAAAAAAAGGGTTTCTTCTTTTTGAAACCTGGTCGTTATTATAACTACCTGTAATGATCCATGCGCCAGCCAATGCTCCGGGCGTACCGTCATCAAGACGATCTAATTTTTTGGGTAGTCCGCTGATGCTTAACTGTTTTTTTGCAATCGTAATATCTGCTACCCAGTCTGTTCCAACTTTGGTACTATCGTTACTATTCCATTCTGTTTTTAATACCAGTTTATTATCTTTTACAGTCCAGCTTCCTCCGTGAGAAGAAATAAACTTTTTCTCACTGATATTATAAGTGGCCGATGAAAAAATATGTGCCGAAATGATGATTACAGTCTGTTCTTTACCCGAAGTATATTGCCAGGCTCCCTGTATTTCTTTCTGAATATCTTTTTTTATGGTAAAAGAAAGAAGCAAGAGGGATAAAACCAAAGCTAGGCTGCAATAGCCGGAAATATATTTCTTCATATAAAAGGCTTTTTATAAATATAAGCAGCAAATTTGAAAGATAATCCCTATTGCTATCTACTGAAAAGAATACAGGGAGATTTATACTATTCAATTAACTTTATTTAATTATTTATACGATATGACAATAACAGCTCCTATACCCGAAAATGAGATCCAGCGAGTGATTGAGCTGTCTGAGTTCGATCTGGATTATTCTTCCCTTGATGATCAGTTTAAAGAATTAACCAAACTGGCCGCAAAAATTGCGGGTACAGATATATCACTGGTCAACCTGATTGATTCATTCACCCAGTGGTCTGTAAGCAATCATGGATTAGATATTCAGCAAATGCCAAGGCAGGATTCTGTTTGTCAATACACAATTGTAACAGAAAACTTTTTTGAAGTAAAAGATCTTTCAGCAGATGACAGGTTCAAAGACAAGTTCTATGTAAAGGGAGATCCTAACCTGAGATATTATTTTGGCGTACCATTACAAACAAACAATGGAATTCAGTTAGGTGCTTTATGTGTGCTTGATACAGTCGGCAAAGAGATCAGTCCGGAAAAAGTAGAAATGCTTAAAATTATTGCCGACGAAATTGTGAACCGGCTAATGGTATTACGCGTAATTAACAGCCTTCAAAACCGGGTAAAAGAAGCGAAAGATACACAGAAAAAAGTTGCACATGATATTCGTGGGCCATTATCTGGTATTATAGGATTGGCGCAGATCATCAGTGAGCAGGGTAATGAAAATAAACTAGATGAAGTACTGCAGCTTGTTTCGATGATACATAAAGGAGGACATTCTTTACTTGAACTGGCAGATGAAATATTAAGTGCTGAAAAGAAAAAGGATGAGTCGGTTAATATTGGTTCAAATGAATATAACCTGCAGACATTTAAAGAAAAACTGGAAAAATTGTTTAAACCGCAGGCCATCAATAAAAAAATTACCCTTGCTGTAGTAGCAGATACCAAAACTGATGATATCCCTTTCTCAAAAAATAAATTATTGCAGGTAGCGGGAAACCTTATTTCAAATGCCATTAAGTTTACGCCTGTTAATGGCCGTGTAGAAGTGGATCTGTCTATACAAATAACAAAAGTGAAACACCTGATTATAAGAGTTCGCGATACGGGTACTGGGATGAACGCAGAAACAGTACAGGATTTTCAGCAGGGAGAAATTTCGTCTTCAGATGGTACCAGTGGTGAGAAAGGGTATGGATTTGGGCTGAAACTTGTAAAACACCTGGTTCAGAAACTGAATGGAAGTATCCGCGTTGAATCTGAGCCTGGTAATGGAACATTATTCGAGATAAAGCTGCCAATACCTCACTAATATTTATTACCGACTCATGTTTTTCACAATCCCTGTTCTCAATCAGGTTGAGAGATAAATAAACATAATTGACGATATCAGTAACCACCAGGCAATCACACTAATGATAGCAAGCCCGAAAGCCTTTACTTTTCCGGTCGTATTGAATTTTCCCATGAACCGGTAGTAAAAAATGGCTCGATAGATGATTTCGAAAACTGCAAACACATATATGGGCCATCTGGCGATGGAGTCAACATGCAGTAATGATAGTAATGGTGTCCATAGTAAACAGCGTACAAGATTGGTAAAGCCGATAAGGTATAAATTGGCAACCAGGTGTTCGGTAAAATTGTAGGCCCCCCGCAAAAGTATCAGCCAGATGATCAGACTAATATAGGGTGCCGCAAACATGGCTACAAAATTGGAATACTTTTTAAAAAAGCGACCCACATTTGCCTGCTTAACTGTTACGGAATAATCGGAAGCTGACTCTTTCGAAGTCTTATTCTTTTGGTATGTATTAATGCTGTTTTGTTTGGATGCTCTGGCAGAATTGTTGGGAATGACAGATCCCATAAAAACATATAAGGCAGCAACGATGAGAAAGAAATTCAGTGGGGGAAAATACTTTTTTCTTTTACCGCTAACAAATTCTCTGGCAACAGTACCGGTTTCTGTCGCCAATGCTTTCAGCAGTTGAAAAATACCCTTATCTGCGTGTGTAAAATAATGAACAACATCATGCCATATATCGTGCAGATTAAGCCGATGCAGTGCAGTTTTTTGTCCGCAATTCGAACAGAAATTTTGCCTTTCATGCAAGGGCTGGTTACAGTTTAAACAGTTGTTCATGATAGTTACGAATATAATTAAGAAAGGCTGTTTTTCTATACTTTAGGCTGAATTAATAGAACAGTAATTCACATATCTTTCAAAAAAAATATCATGGATCAGGTAAAAGTAGATTTTATACAAAAAGGTTTCCTGTCTTTGCTGGCCGGCTTAACACCCGATACTGCAGCATTATGGGGTAAAATGAATGTTCAGCAAATGGTAGAACATGTTCGAGGCTTCTTTTTAGTATCAACCGGAGACATGCATTTTCCTTTGGTTACACCTGAAGAACACTTACCCAAATTCAAAGAATTTTTACTGAGCGATAAACAGTTTCGGGAAAATACCAAAGCGCCGGTTTTACCGGAGGAACCTTTACCTGCTACTGAACCTGATTTGGCATCGGCTATACAGCAGCTTGAAAAAACAATAGGAGATTTCTTTACTTATTTTAATGCCGATTCAGACAAAAAAACAATGCATCCTGTTTTCGGATGGCTCAATTTTGAGGAATGGATTCTGTTGCATTATAAGCATGTAACCCATCATGGCCGTCAGTTTGGGCTTTTACCACGTTGATTTGTTTTCATTGCTTTAAATAAAGCTATCAATCGTTAGCTTTGTCGCCTAAACGATTGGTATGTCAAAACTGGAAAATTATATTTTAGGAAAATGGATAACAGGTGATGGTGAAGGCCAGCCCTTGTTTAATGCGGTAACAGGTGAACAAATTGCAACTGCATCAACAAAGGGAATTGATTTTAAAGCATTGGTGGATTATGCCAGAGCAACCGGAAACCCGGCACTCAGGAAAATGACTTTTCATGAACGTGGATTGATGCTGAGAAGTCTTGCTCTTCATTTGAGAAATCACCTGGATCGTTTCTACCAGGTAAGTTACCAGACAGGCGCCACCAAAGCAGATAGCTGGGTTGATATTGAAGGAGGTATTGGTAATTTATTTTCCTATGCTTCACTACGAAGAAAATTTCCGGATGAAGCATATTGTCTCGATGGCGAACAACATATTTTAGGTAAAGCCAGCACTTTTATGGGTCATCATTTATTGGTACCCAAAGAAGGTGTAGCCATACATATCAACGCCTTTAATTTCCCTGTATGGGGCATGCTGGAAAAAATTGCGGTGAATCTTCTGGCAGGGGTTCCTGCCATTGTTAAACCGGCAACAGTTACTTCTTATCTTACAGAAGCGGTAGTAAAAGAAATTATTGCTTCAGGTATTCTCCCCCAAGGGGCATTACAACTCATTTGTGGAAGCGCAGGCGATCTATTGCAGCATGTAACAGAACAGGATGTGGTTACTTTTACGGGTTCTGCTACTACCGGGTTAATGTTGAAATCAACTCCGTCTATTTTAAGTAATAGTGTTCCTTTCACCATGGAAGCTGATTCATTGAATTGTATTGTCTTAGGTGATGATGTAACCCCCGACATGCCCGAATGGGATATTTTTCTGAAAGAGGTGAGAAAGGAAATGACCACCAAATGCGGTCAAAAATGTACCGCCATCAGAAGAATTTTTGTTCCCGAAAATAAACTGGAAGATATACAGATAGCATTGGGCAAAGCCCTTTCACAAACAACCATTGGTAACCCATTGAATGAAAAGGTAAGAATGGGTTCCTTGGCAGGTTCATCACAAAGAGAAGAAGTAAAAGCACAGGTACAGAAATTACTGGCTTCCTCACAAATTATTTATGGTTCTCTTGACAGTGTAGAACTGATTGATGCAGATGCTACCAGAGGAGCATTTATCAGCCCCATTTTACTACTGAATGAGAATCCTTTTCAAACCAAAGAAGTACATGAAGTAGAAGCGTTTGGACCCGTATCAACATTAATGCCTTACAAGCATATCGATGATGCTATTGCACTGGCAAAAATGGGTAAGGGTTCATTGGTAAGTTCTGTGGTTACGGCAAACAGGAAAATCGCCAAACAATATGTGTTGGGTGCCGGCCCTTATCATGGAAGAATATTGGTATTAAACCAGGAATGTGCCAAAGAAAGTACAGGGCATGGATCTCCGTTGCCATTGCTTGTACATGGCGGACCCGGAAGAGCCGGTGGTGGGGAAGAAATGGGTGGCCTTCGTGGTGTGAAACATTATATGCAACGCGTGGCCATACAAGGCTCACCGGAAATGATCACAGCTATCAGCAATGTATACCAGGCAGGCGCAAAAGGTAATACCGGCGGAATACATCCATTCAAAAAATATTTTGATGAATTACAGATTGGAGACCAGTTGTTAACCGATAAAAGACTGATTACAGCAGAAGATATAGACAGGTTTGCTGACCTCAGCGGCGATCATTTCTATGCCCACCTACGTGACACCGATTTTTCAGGTACTATGTTTGAAAAACAGGTAGCACACGGCTATCTTATCATGAGTATTGCTGCTGGATTGTTTGTAAGCAGTTACGAAAAAAATCCTGTCTTACTGAATTATGGCATTGATGAACTCCGGTTTACCAAACCCGTTTACCCTGGTGCTGAAGTACAGGTGAGATTTACCTGTAAAGAAAAAATTAGACAGGAGAAAAAAGAATCAACCGATATTGATAAAGGCATTGTAAAATGGCTGGTTGAGATTATGGATGAAACAGGTGAGATTACAGGGGTAGCAACCATTTTAACAATGGTGGAAAGAAAAGGATAAAAAAGATTGATTAACTTTAAAAGACGCCTGGCATATTTTATTTTTATCACGAGAACAGAAAGATTATGATTGAAGAAATTAAAGAAGGGTATGTAAAAGTGGAGAGAGAGCATGGTATTGCAACGATTGAATTTTATCATCCACAACGTAATTCGCTGCCCGGACAGATACTTGATGCACTGGCAAAAGATATTCATAGTGAAGGTCTTAATGCAGCAACAAAAGTGATTGTATTGAGATCAGCCGGAGAGAAAGTATTTTGTTCAGGTGCTTCTTTTGATGAACTGGCGTCTATTACTGATGAAGTACAAGGTTCTAAATTTTTTAATGGTTTTGCACAGGTCATCAATGCCATGCGAACAGCTCCCCAACTCATTGTTGCCCGTATTCAGGGTAAATGTGTAGGTGGTGGTGTTGGAATTGCTGCTGCAGCAGATTATGCCATTGCTGCAGAAGGAGCTGATGTTAAACTGAGCGAACTTGCCGTAGGTATAGGTCCCTTTGTAGTAGGCCCTGCAGTGGAAAGAAAAATAGGTATATCAGCGTTCTCACAACTGGCGATCGATGCATCTATGTGGCGCCCGGCTGACTGGGCCCGACGTAAAGGACTTTTTGCTGAACTGCATGCAGACGTGGCCGGTATGGATGATTCAATTAATCGTCTCACGACTACGTTATCGCAATCAAGTACAGATGCCATGCGTGAAATGAAAAAAATATTATGGGCAGGTACTGAACACTGGGATGAATTGTTGAAAGAACGGGCCAAAATAAGTGGCAGACTGATACTTAGTGATTATAGTAAAAAAGCCATTGCCCGTTTCAAGGAAAAACAGTCATGACCGTAATGGAAAGATTCAGCGACGAAAATTTTATTTCTCTTTGTCATGAACTGGCCGTTATTGATAAAAGTTTTCAGCAAATCATCGATGAGTATGGTTATGCTCCATGCTGGAGCCGCAAACCAATATTTTCTACACTCATTCATATCATACTGGAACAGCAGGTATCACTGGCTTCAGCAAAAGCGGCTTATGATAAGTTGCAGTCATATATCGGTGCCATCAATCCTGAAAACATATTGCGTTTGTCTGACGAAGAAATGAAAGCCTGTTATTTCAGCCGGCAAAAAACAAGCTATGCTCGCTCTTTGTCTGAAGCGGTGTTAAATGGTAGTCTTGATCTGAAAAATCTGGTACATAAGGATGATGATACCATTCGTTCAACACTTACTAAAATAAAGGGTATTGGTAACTGGACCGTTGATGTTTTTTTGATGATGTGTTTACACAGTGCCGATATTTTTCCTCTGGGAGATATCGCGCTGGTAAACAGCCTCAAACACATAAAACAATTACCCCCGCATACAACAAAAGAGGAGCTATTGGCAGTTTCGGAAACATGGAAACCTTATAGAACTATCGCCGCCTATTTGTTATGGCATGCTTATATATGCAGGAAAGGCATTGTATTTCAATCAGCGTAACAAACCCGCAGACCAGTCAACAGCATATCTTGATTTCAGGTATTTGATGCGGAGACTGATTAACTTTTCGGCGTTTTCAATGACTTTATTTTCTCTTGTATTGATGAGAAAAAGCGAGCTTTCGCCATTTCTGAATTTAAGGTATTCTGCTGTTAGGATGGACTGAAAATTCTTTAAAGCCTGTTCACTAATGGCCAATTGCTTTTGTAACTGTTGTGTTTCGTTCAGGTATGACCTGAGTTTGTTTTCTGTCTCTCTTCGTTTTAAAGAAAACTCATAATTGGTTTCTTTGATTTTAAGAACCGATTTTTTGTATTCACCCCTGCCCTCTCTGATAAACAAAGGTAACTTGATATCAATACCCCATGCATAGTTATTCTGTAATAAAGCACTATTCCATCCTTTAAAAACGTTGTAACCCCTGTTCAGTAGATTTGCTTTTAAATCGATGGTGGGTAAAATATTCTGTTGCTTCAGTTTTCTGTCGATTTCAAGTGCATTTAATTTATAATCGTAGATACGCAATTGAGGATTAGTTGTTAAAGCCAGCTGTATGATGGCAGATTCGTCGGGAAGTGAAACAAATCGCATAAAACCTGAAGTATCTGGAAGGTATTGTGGCGGAAGAAGAAAAGCACTATCGCTTTCATTCCATACATAATTTGATAATTCAAGTGTGCTGTTGGTGAACCGGAGCAAAGCTTCATTCTGGAGTAGCTGAAATTGCTGTACCTGTGTAAGTGCTTCAATAGTATCAACGGAAGCCCTTTCGCCATTGTCAAAGCCAATTTTTATCAGTCTGAAACGATCCTGCGCAATGTTTACAAATCTTGAATAGATACTGAATAGCTGATAACTGCCCGCCCATTGCCAGTAAACTCCATACGCATCGAATAATAAATTATTGAGGGCATTTAATTGCTCCTGTTCACTTTGTTCACGTAATATACGGGCTTGTTTTAATGTGGCTCTTCTTTTGTCGAGGAGCAAACCTTTGGCTACAGGCAATGTTACGCCCAGATAACTGGTTTGTCCTGTAGTTGTTTCTGAACTTAAAAACTGACCGCCGTTATTTTCAATACCCGCTTTAATATCCGCACCCATCCAGGTAGGTATCTTTACTTCCGGGTTTGTATAGTAGTAATAATTTTTTCCGTCAAAAGTTTTTCTGCTGGCATCCATACCAATCATCGGATCAAAACCGCCTTTTGCGCTCAATACATCAGCATCTGCTTTTTGTACATTTATCTGAGCCTGTTTTGCGATTGGGTGGTTGCTGCGAACCATCTTTATAAACTCATCTATATACAACACCTGTGAAGAGCCATAAAAAGTCAACAGTAAACCAATAAGCGTGTACATTAATTTCATGCTCCGTTATTTTCCTTTATCGTATGCTGTATTAACTGGTTGATAATATTCTGGTGGGAAACCATTTATATTTCGCCATAATTCATAACCTACAGTAACATCTTTTAGTAAGGCGATTCCATTCGCGCCGCCGCCTATACGCAATTGTTTGGGCCATGGTTTTTGTGAAGGGTCTTCTGTTACCAATACCCTGAACCTGCCATTGATACTCACTGAGTTTTCAATAGCAGAAACGATGCCTCCAAAAGTACCATAGGAGCTGGACGGCCACCCACTAAACACAATGGCCGGAAAACCATCGAATACAAAACGAATTTTTTGTCCCCTTGACAGTAGTGGCATGTCCATTGGGGATACAAACATCTCCACTGCATATTGAATTTTGTCGGGAACAACCTCGACAATCATGTCTCCTTCTTTCAATATTTCTCCGATACCTGCTTTACGTGCTTTTGTAATCTGACCGCTTTGCGGTGCAGTTACATAGTACAGCTTATTACGCAAGTCATAATTGGCATAAGCATTTTTTAATTTGGCTACTTCTGCATCAGTACTTGATTTATCTGAAATGGCACTGTATTGCTCGCCTTTTGCTTTGGCAATTTTATCGGCATACTCCTGAATCACTGCATTTTTTTCAATGCGAAGTGCTGTTAGTTCCTGTTTACTTTGCAGCAGTTTATTTTCGCTACCAATACGCTTGGCAGTTGCATTCTGGAAATTGATTTTTCTTCTTTCATAATCAACCAGTGCAATTACACCGCTGTCAAGCATTGCTTTTGCCGCATCAATTTGTCTCTTGGCGACATTTAATTCATTGACTACGGCATTCAAATCCATGCTGTCGCTTTCCACTTTTAATTGCTGTTGCCTCAGCTTGATGTCGATCTGGGAGAGTTTTAATATTCTGCCTTCTTCCAATGCAGTTACCTGCTGTGTAGCTGTTAGTGCTTTATTTTCATAGCCTGTTGAAGCATTTTCTTTGGCGGTAATCTGTGTACCCGTTCTTTCAAGTAAGGCAGGATCAAAATACTCTACTTTTACTTCCCCCAATTGTAAAATGGTATCTCCTTTTTGTACAAAATCACCTTCTTTCACCCACCATTTTTCTACTCTTCCTCCAATAATAGAATTCAATTGCTGAGGGCGTTGCTCCTGCCTTAAAGTAGTGATCAAGCCTTTGGCACGTATGTTTTGTGTCCAGGGTAGAAACAACAATAAAATAATCAATAACAAAGATCCCCAAAGCCAGTTTTTTACCCTGCTTCTTCTCGTAATGTGGTATATATGCTGAAATGATGGAATGGCAGGATTATTTAATTCCTCTTCCGGTTCACAGGTAAGGTATTTATTCATATAATCATGCATTAAATTGTTTAGATATGGTTCCCCAGCTATCAAAAGCAGCTACTTCTCCTTCTACGAGATATAGCACTTTATCGCATAGTGTTGCCACTTCCTGATCATTGGAAGTGATGATAACAGTTGAATCTTTATCCTTTTTTAGGAAATCGAGAACCATCATTTTAAAACCTCTTTCGATTCCATTGAAAGGTTCTTCGAGTAGCACTAGTTGCCGCTTACCCAACAATGCTCTTGCCAGAAGAATACCCTGTCGTGTTTTCATCGGGAGTCTTTTACCTGTTGGATCAAGTTGTGTATCGAGTCCCTGTGGTAACGATTCAAGAAAATCATTCAAACCACATTTTTCTATCATATCGGTAATATCGACCAGACGAATGTCTTTGTTGCCCATGGTAATGTTTTCCCACAAGGTTCCCTGGAAGATATCCTGCCGGCTTAATAGTATGCCGGTGGAGGCTCTAAGACTACTTAAGCTATAGTTTCCGATGGGAATATTATTGACCAGTATATTGCCGTTGAAATTTTTAAAAGCACCTGTCAGTAATCTCAAAAAAGTAGATTTGCCGGATCCTGAAGTACCCATTATGCATATTTTTTCTCCTGAAGTAATGGAACAATTAATTGCATTGAGTACTTTATGCTGATCGGGATAACTAAAACTCAGGTCTGTGAAACGTATGGCGAGGCCCCCACTGTGTTGATCGATCAATTCAGTTCCTCCGCTTTCTATTTCACTACCTACTATTTTATCGAGTTTCTCGATGGATGTGAGGGAGTCGTAAACTTTATCGAGATTGATGATCAATTTCTCAACAGAATTCATCACCGTAAGTATCACAATCTCTGCAGCGATAAACTGTCCAATGTTAATCTGCTGATCTGTAAGCAGGAGTACACCAACAATAAGCATGGCAGCAGTAATAATTACTTTAAATGTTACCATGCTCCAGAATTGGGCAAGAAGTATTTTAAAATATCTGGTTCTTGAGAAAAGGTAACTACTCACCAGCAGGTCCGTTTTTTCAATATTCAGAGAAGTTCCCCTGGAATATTTAAACGATTTAATAGATCTTGAAATTTCTTCCAGCCATGATGCGGTTTTGTATTTATACTCACTGGCATCCATACTGGCCGCAAAACCATTGGGGACTGTATTCCTGAGAATAATATATAATAACAGTACGAGCAGGGCGCCAAAACCTATAAATACAGGATGGTAGAATGACAAGAGTATCATACCAAATAGTATCTGGATAATAGCTGAAGGAACATCAAGCAGAATTTTTTCGATACCTTTTTGTAATGAAACAGTATCAAAAAAGCGGTTTACCAGTTCAGGCAGGTATTGCTGATCTAATTTTTCGATATTAAGTTTTGGGATACGGTCAGCAAATTCTAGCGCATAACGTGTGTAGATTTTCTGCTTTATTTTTTCGATGATCTGCATTTGCCGAACCTGTAGCAAACCATAAATAAACACACCGATTACGACAAGAACAATTAACACTATGATAGAGGTAGAGATAGAGCCTGCCATTACAAAACTGATAATAGTTTGTATACCCAGCGGGAGTGATAACTGTACAAGTCCTGCCAGAATTGAAAATGCGTAAATGGCAGAAACATCTTTCCTGTCCAGTTTGAGTAAAGCAAAAAATTTCCTGGCCGCACCCGAAGGTGAACCGATTGCCTGTTGAGCCATAGTATTAGATTGTCAAAGAAAGTTATTGTTACTTCAAGATCTGAACAACATCTATCAGGATGAATTGTTCTTCCAAGCAGTTCATTTAGCTTTTTTTAATTCGGTTTTATGAACTGTAGTAAAAATGGTCTGCGAAGAGTAGTATCTCTACGCAGACCATGTATGTTTATAAATCGTCGTATTCGTATAAACTATCAATATTGGTATTGGCCGGCATTTCAAAAACAGGTTTAATTAAACCATCTTTTAAGCCGTAAACCCAACCGTGTAAATGCGGACGCTGTTCGTTTTTCCAGGCTCGCTGTATAATGGAGGTTTTGGCAAGATGCATTACCTGCTCCTGTACATTCAGTTCCACCAGCCTGTCAAACTTTTGCTGTTCATCATTGATTGTATTTAATTCGTCACGATGGATACGGTAAACATCTTTAATATTCCGTAACCACATATTGAGTACCTGTTTAAAGTCGTGGTTGGTCATAGCTGCTTTTACACCTCCGCAACCATAATGTCCACAAACAATAACATGTTTTACTTTAAGATGCGTTACTGCATAGTCTAACACACTCAACAGGTTTACATCTGTATGTACTACCATATTGGCAATATTGCGGTGAACAAAAATTTCACCAGGCTGTGTATTGGTAATCTCATTGGCAGGTACACGACTGTCGCTACAACCGATCCATAGAAAATCGGGTCGCTGAATATCTGCAAGTCTTGAAAAATATTCCGGATCTGCTTTTACTTTTTCACCGGCCCATGCTTTATTCTCTAATAATAATTTCTCGTAAATTTTCATTTTTCTGAAGTTTGAGGAGTGATAAATAAATTATGCATCGATTTACTCTGACTGGTTTTTATTTCTACTTTTATTTTTTTCAGGTGTGCGTGACAAAGGAAGTTGTTAACTTCTTCAATTACATCTTTATCAATAAAATCTGCACGGGTTGCATCAATGATAACAAAAGAATTGGCAGGAACGTCCTCCAGCTTCTTTTTAACAATAGGTTTGTTGAGAAAAGAAACATCTTTTCTAAAACGGATCAGGTAATTTTTTTCATCATTTACTACCATTACGGCCGATCTGAAGTTGCTGCGGATCAGGTAAAACAATCCTACGCCAATACCAATCATAATACCTACGAGCAGATCGGTAAGGAGAATAGCTACTATGGTTGCCACAAAAGGAACAAACTGATCCCAGCCTTTGCGATAGAACTCTTTAAACAGGGTAACTTTTGCCAGTTTATATCCTGTAAAAATCAATACAGCAGCCAGAGAGCTTAATGGAATTTTATTAAGAATGGTTGGTATAAACATTACACAAAGCATCAACATGGTACCATGAAAAATGGTTGACATTTTTGATTTGGCACCGGAAGAAATATTGGCAGAAGTTCTTACTACAACAGATGTAAGTGGCAAACCTCCGATAAGACCAGATACCATATTGCCTACACCCTGTGCTTTTAATTCCCGATTGGTAGGAGTTACTCTTTTTAATGGATCTAATTTATCGGCTGCTTCAATGGCCAATAATGTTTCCAGGCTGGCTACAATAGCAATCGTGATACCAGAAACCCATACATCAGGGTTTTTCAGGAAAGCAATATCGGGAAAGGTTAAGAATGAAACAAAGGAACTCACATCTGTAGCTACCGGTAAGGTAACCAGGTGTTTGGCATCCAATACATAAGCTGGTTGCGACACTTTAAAATATTCATTCAATAAGGTTCCGATTAAAACCACTACTAAAGGTCCGGGAACAAGTTTCAGTGATTTTTTTGATTTGATGAATTTGCTTTCCCATACCATTAATAAAACCAATGAAACTGAACCAATGATTAATGCGGTAGGTGTAATATATTTTACAGCACTAAACATAGCGGTAAAAGTATTCTCGTGGTCTGGTTGAATAAAAGACTCATCACCCTCAAAGTCGGCATCATATCCTACCAGGTGAGGAAACTGTTTCATGATCAGTATCAGGCCAATAGCGGCCAGCATTCCTTTGATAACGGAGTTGGGAACATAATCACCAATCACACCTGCTTTTATGAAACCAAAAACTACCTGGAACAAACCTGCAAGTACAACTGCTAACAGAAATGCTTCATATACCTGGAGTTTGGTAATAGCAGTGGCAACAATTACAGTAAGACCTGCTGCAGGTCCACTGACGCTTAATTGAGATCCACTCAATGCCCCAATTACAATTCCTCCCACTACACCGGCAATAATACCAGAAAAAAGTGGTGCTCCGGATCCGAGGGCAATACCCAGACAAAGAGGTAATGCTACCAGGAGGACAACAATAGACGCAGATACATCGGCACCTGCATGTTTTAAATATTTATTCATGCATTAGTTTATAATAATAAAGATAGAGAAGCTTACTAGTCGGTAAAACGATTAGCAGTTGGGTGGGGGCACATGAATTTCCGTTGTATGGTTCTGCGGAATTACATCGGCAGTAACTGGACGGATGAGACCGATACAGTCTTTCAGGTGAGAGATGGAGAGTTCTGGTGTAGAAATAAAATCACTTTTAGATTCAGATTGTTGTGGCTCTCCTGAGTGGTCGAGATTATGGGGAATTTCTTCTGTAAACTGGTTGGTGTACAGAAGCTTACCCATTTGTTGAATGGGAAGAATCTGGATGGCCATCACCAAGATCAGAAAAATATTGATAATACGTTTACCCATAATGAGTTGCAAATGTAACCGCCCACAAAACAACATGCAAGCGTAAACATTTGTTTAACAAAAAAATAAGTTGCCGTTAGTATTGTAAACAACTGAAAATTAGGTGATTACAATCTTTTAAAAGAAAAAATCGGTGAAATATCTGGCACAATAGGGGAAGGTGGCCATTGAAAAGTGCTTCAATGGCCACTAAAAATCTTAAATGTTCAGGCCACCACAGGCACTTAATACCTGACCGGTGATATAAGAACTCATATCACTGGCCAGAAATAAGGTGGTATTGGCTATTTCTTCAGCCTTACCAAAACGGCCTAAGGGTATTTTTTTGAGAAATTCGGTAGCAGCATCTCCATCCTGTAAATAATGTGTCATATCGGTTTCAATAAAACCGGGAGCAATGGCATTGCACCTGATATTACGGCTACCCAACTCATGGGCTACTGATTTGGTAAAACCAATAATACCAGCTTTACTGGCCGCATAACTACTCTGGCCTGCGTTCCCTCTTACTCCAATAATAGAACTCATATTGATGATACTGCCCGATTTAGCTTTCATCATCGGACGAATAACCTGTTTGGTCATATTGAAGACGCTTTTCAGGTTTATGTCCATTACATCATCCCACTGTTCGGGGGTCATGCGGAGTAATAGGTTGTCTTTAGAAATGCCTGCATTGTTAACACACACATCAATGGCGCCAAACTCTTTGAGTACATCGTTTACAAAACTTTCACTTTCTGCAAAATTACCCGCATTGCTTTTCCAGGCTTTTGCATTTACGCCCAAAGCTTTTAATTGTGTTTCAAGAGCAGCGGCTTTTTCTGCACTGCTGTCACTTACATAAGTAAATGCAATATGACTGCCTTGCTCGGCAAGTTTTAATGCGATGGCAGCACCAATTCCTCTGGCCGCACCGGTTACAATCGATACTTTTCCTTCAAGTAGTTTCATAGTTAATGTAGTTGATAGAATACGGCTACAAATAAAGTGAATTTATACAAGATGTACACTATAAGGCTATGTAAGTAGATGAAAATGCCGGCTGCGAGTACCCTGTAAATAAACCCGAAATGATAAAACCGTTTAAATGCAAACGCCGCGAATATAGCAGTAATAGATAGTCCTGTGAAAGTATATACATCATCGCTTAACCATGATCGATCAATATGTAATATTTTACTTGCTACATGAATAATTGTAATTAATAAAGGCATCAGGAAGAAATTGCTCATTAGAAAGAAACTGTTAATCTCAGCCGATAATACCATCTGGTCAAAGAAAAACTTCCGTCTGAAAAAACTAAGCATCCATAGCACCAGTGCACAGCAGGGAATTATGAGCAATAAAAGCAGCTTTGAAAGCTTTTCACTTTTGGCTTGAAATTGCTGTTTTACTGTTATTAAACTTTGGTCGGGATGTGTTTTGAGAAATGTTTTCACCTTATTGCTGGCAAAAACACCGTATTCATCACTGTTCATATGATTCTCAAGCGGCATGTTCAATCCGGAAGCAAGCGGAAATAAAAGATAGAGTACTACCAGCAGCAGGAATAATGAAAGCGGCTTAAAATATTTTTTCCTGACACCATCACAGTAATCTTTCGATACCTGGCCGGGTTTACTGAATATGGTTTTAAGTGTGGTAAATAAGCTACCCTCGAAATGGGTAATAAAATGAAATGCCTCCTCAAATAAATGAGTAATTCTGCGATCGTTTTCCAAGTATACTTTTTCTCCGCACTGGTTGCAATACTTTCCTGTAAAACCATTCCCGCAGTTTTTACAAATTATTGTACCATTTGCCATAGAGGAAATATTATTGAAACGACATCATGTTTTTAATATCATCAATGTATTTTCTGTCGTTACTTAAACGTGGTACTTTGTGTTGTCCGCCCAATTTTCCTTTACTCTTTAACCACTGGTTGAATAATCCTTTTGGTACTGCATGAACCTGTGGAAGGGTTAATGCCATATCCTTGTAACGTTTGGCTTCGTAATCGCTATTTAATGACTTGAGTGCACAATCCAGTTCATAGGCAAATGCATCGGTTGATGTGGGGTTGTCCTCAAACTCAATCAGCCATTCATGTGCCCCCTTGCTGTGGTCGCCAAAATAAACGGGAGCTGCGGTATAGTCTTTTACTGCCAATCCTGTTTTTTCTGCAGCAATGGTAATCGCTTTATCTGCATTATCGGCAATCACTTCTTCTCCAAAAGCATTGATGTATTGCTTCAACCTGCCACTTACTTTTATTCTGAATGGTTTAAGCGAAGTAAACTGGATAGTATCTCCTACCAGATACCGCCACAAACCTCCATTGGTACTGATCACCAGTGCATAATTTTTTCCCAACTCTACTTTATCCAGACCAATGGTATGTGGTTCTTTTTTCCCATATTCTTCCACAGGCATGAATTCGTAAAAAATACCATGGCTTAAAAAAAGCAACATGCCTTCTTCAGTGGGGTCATCCTGTGCAGCAAAAAAACCTTCACTTGCATTGTACATTTCAAGATAAGTACAGCCGTTTCCAATCAGCTTTCTGAATTGCTCGCGGTATGGGGTGAATGATACACCGCCATGTATGTACAATTCAAGATCGGGCCACACTTCTTTCAGTGTTTGTTTACCCGTTATTTCAAGTATACGTTTAATTAAAACAAGCGTCCAGGTTGGAACACCGGAAATCGAAGTAACTGTTTCCGGAATGGTAGATTCGGCCAGTCTTTCAATTTTCTGCTCCCACTCATCCATCAGCGCTATTGAAAGCTCGGGTGTTCTGATCCAGTTAGCCCAGATAGGTGTGTTTTGCAGAAGCACAGCACTGAGGTCACCATAATTTACCTCCTCATTTACTTTGCTGATCTGGTGACTTCCTCCTATAACCAACCCTTTACCGGTAAGTAAGTGGCTTTCATTGTGGTAATTATAATAAAGCGTGAGTACGTCTTTGGCGCCCTGGTAATGACAATCTTCCAGGCTTTCCTGAGTAATAGGAATGAATTTGCTTTTGTCGCTGGTCGTGCCACTGCTTTTAGCAAACCAGTTTACAGGTGTGTTCCATAACAGATTCTGCTCACCCTGCATCAGTCTTTCTATATAGGGTTTTAAATCATCATATTCATGAATCGGAACAGCGGCCTTGAACTTCCGGATATTAAAAAGTGAAGTAAAGCCGTATTTACGGCCAAATTCTGTGTACTGACCATGGGTTACCAGATCCTGCAACACTTCTCTTTGCGCAGCGATGGGGTCATTCATCCATTGCTCGATGCGCCAATGCCTGAAACGGGCCAAACGTGATATAGCGGGACTGAGCAGCTTCATGGTTGATAACAGCAAAATAACGAATCGGACTGATAAATACTAATCTGCGAATGGGGTGGCTACAATTATTCCTGAATAAGTAAGCAGCCGTTATTCATGTAGTGAAGAAGGGGCTGTTTGTGTTTTGCCCATTTCAATGATCCAGTCTTTTCTTCTCAGTTCAAAATTGGTACCGAGGTATAAACGTCTTACCTGTTCATCATCTGCCAATTCTTCAGCAGTGCCATGTTTAAAGATTTTTCCTTCGATGAGGAGGTAGGCACGATCGCAGATAGAGAGGGTTTCATTTACGTTATGGTCGGTGATAAGAATACCGATATTTTTATATTTTAACCTGGCAACCACTCCCTGAATATCTTCAACTGCAATAGGATCCACACCGGCAAAGGGTTCATCGAGCAAAATGAATTTAGGGTCAACAGCCAATGCACGGGCAATTTCTGTTCTTCTTCTTTCACCGCCACTTAAACTATCGCCATTGTTTTTGCGAACATGGTGCAGGTTAAATTCATCAAGCAACTGGTTCAGTTTATAGATCCTTTCTTTTTTAGTGAGGGTTGTCATTTCCAGTATCGCCAGTATATTATCTTCCACGCTTAATGTTCTGAATACACTGGCTTCCTGAGGCAGGTAACCAATACCCATCTGCGCACGCTTATACATGGGAAGTTTAGTGATGTCGGTGTCATTGAGAAATACCGTTCCTTCATCGGGTTTAATCAGACCAACCACCATGTAGAAAGTGGTGGTTTTACCGGCACCGTTTGGCCCGAGTAAACCAACAATTTCCCCCTGTCTAACATCAATACTTACCTGTTGTACAACGGTTCTCCCCTTGTAGCTCTTGACCAGTTGCTGTGTATGTATGGTTAGGCTCAAAATCTTTGTTTCAACAAAAATAGGGCTTCTCATTTGCAGAAATGCACCCGGCACCCGGATTAACAGATGTTTTTATAAAGCAACGAAGACTGTATATTGCAGCCATTTAGAACCCGCAAGCAAGCTGGCATGAAGATTACAGAACATATTCAACAGGCAAAAGACACACTCATTTCTTTTGAAGTATTACCTCCGTTAAAAGGAAAGACCATAGTTTCATTATATGATCATCTTGACCCCCTGATGGAATTTAAACCATCCTGGATCAATGTTACCTATCACAGAAGTGAAACCATGTTCAAGAAAAAACCAGATGGAACTTTTGAAAAAGTGGAAGTGCGCAAACGTCCGGGTACGGTGGGTATTTGTGCAGCTATCATGAACCATTACCAGGTAGATGCCGTACCCCATATTATTTGTGGAGGGTTTACCAAAAGAGAAACAGAAGATGCACTGATTGATCTTGACTTCCTCGGTATTGATAATGTACTGGCCCTGCGTGGTGACGCTGCTAAAAATGAATCAGCTTTTGAACCCGAGCCAGGTGGTAACCATTATGCACTTGAGCTGATTCGCCAGGTGAATAACATGAACAATGGCTTATACATTGATGAAGATATCAAGAATGGTGGTAAAACCAAATTCTGTATTGGAGTAGCGGGCTACCCCGAAAAACATTTTGAAGCACCCAACCTGGAAATAGACCTCGCTAAACTCAAAGAAAAAGTAGACGCAGGAGCAGAATACATCATGACACAGATGTTTTTTGATAATCAGAAGTTTTTTGATTTTGTGAAAAGCTGTAAAGATATGGGTATCAATGTACCCATCATTCCGGGTTTGAAACCGATTACCAATAAAAAACAATTATCAGTTCTGCCACGCATTTTTCATGTTGATATTCCGACCGATCTTTCCAATGCTATCATGAAATGTAAAACAGATACAGAATGTGAACAGGTAGGAACAGAATGGCTCACACAGCAAAGCCGCGAACTGAAAGCATTTGGTGTACCTGTTCTCCACTATTATACGCTGGGTAAACCAAAAGTAATCTGGAATGTAGTGAAAGAACTCGTTTAAAATAAAAGTCCCGGTCTGCAGAGACCGGGACTTTTTTAATTTGTACCGTTGTTGTTTTTCTTCGACTTGGTTTCAATTAAATCATCAAACTGTTCAAGACTTAGTTGTTTGGCGATGATTCTTTTGTCTTTATCCAGCAAATACAATGTTGGGGTTTTAAAAATATCATAGAGCTGTCTGTAATTCGGCACACCTGCTTTTTCTTCCGCATCTTTTGCTGCTTTGGTTTGATAGGTATGTGTCCAGCCTGCCAGTTTTTTCTCCTGAATAAATTTTTTCCAGGCCGGAACCTCATTCTCATAAATGTTTACACCATAGATGGCCACATTCATGTTTTTCCATTTATGGCGATAAAAAGAATCGAGACGGGGCATTTCATCTTTACAATGACCGCAGTTGGGGTCCCAGAAAGCTACCACCGTAAATGCTGCATTGATACTGTGAAGGGGAACAGATTTTCCGGTAGTATCTGTTAAATTCAATACCGGCGCTGGTTTGCCAAGCTGATTGGCCATTAAACTATAGGCCCTTTCAATTACTGTTTTGCGTGAAGCGGCATTGAGGATGGTCGTATCTCCTTTGGCATAAAAATTTTCAAACAGGTAAACAAAAACCTTATCCTGCCCCATAAATTCGGGGTTCATGTATTTATTGGTGAATTTGGTAAGTAGGTATGGATAAATTTCTTTTCCTGTTCGGGCAGAGAGTAAAATATATTTTACTTCTTCGATGATTGAATCTGGTTCGGGTGAAACATAATATTTGAAATAGTCATCGAGTTTGGGCTCAAAAAAAGGTGTCCTGAGCAGGCGGTCATCACTAAACAATACATCATCCCAGAAATGATCTTTTACATAGCGGTATGGATATGCAGAATCGGCCTTGCCATTTACAATAGGTATTGCAGGCACTTCGGGTCTTTTCATGGTATTGAATAACATGGCCAGTAAAGAATTTGGGTGCTGCTGCATAATATTCGCTCTGTAATCCTGTAATTCCTTATCGGCCTTGGTAATGGCAGCGAGCAAACGGGTTGAGTCGGCTTTATTGCTGGCTGTTTTATATGCATTGGTGAGTTGCTGCAACAACTGGCCTTTTTCGACAGAGAAACCAGTGTAGCTTTTAAAGAGATCATTGTCAACCGATCCTCGTATAATTGCCTGGTCCTTTAAAGACGTATCGCCCACAATACTGAACTGTTGAATATTGTCCATCAGCACTTCAAACTGAATAGTCATTTGAGGCGATACCACAAAATAAATACCACCTGTCAGTTTCTTATCACCCCTGAATACCCCCTGGCTTTTATCGTTCAGTACGGCAGAGTCAACCAGTGTTCTGCCATTACCCATATAACTACCGAGGTATACTTTGCAGTTTTTTAAAGGGGTGAGTATGATGGATATATTTCTGTCTGCTGAACTTGTTTTTGCAGCGGGTTTTACAGGCGTTTTTGGTGCGTTTTTGGAGATCGTTGTTTTGTTTTGTGAAATAGCGGCCAATGATACGGCCATAGAGGTGATCCATAAAAAACAATGCTTCATAACCTTCATATTGGGCCTAAATTTAGTTAATTAGTCAAATGTGATCGTTAATCATCTGTCAAATACTTCATTTCAAGATCATACTGTTTACCTTTGCCCGGTGAGAAAGCAAAAGAAAAGAATCATTTTAGAAAATATCACGGTAGAAGACTATGCTGCTGAGGGTCGTTCATTGGCAAGGGTGGATGGTAAAGTTATTTTCATAGAGGGTGCGGTACCCGGTGATATGGTGAATATTGAACTCACCAAAAACAAGGCAGACTGGGCCGAAGGACAAACCATAGCGATCAATCATTTCTCGCCTGATCGTGTACAGCCATTTTGTGCGCATTTTGGTGTTTGTGGCGGTTGCCAGTGGCAAATGCTTCCCTATGAACAGCAGTTGCGCTACAAACAAAAACAGGTAACAGATAATCTTACCCGTATAGGTCGTATTAGCTTACCCGAGATTATGCCTATCGTAGGAGCCGCAGAAACACGCTATTACCGGAATAAAATGGAATACACATTTGCCACACGGAAATATATTCCTACCGATGTGTTCAGGCAAATGAAAGCAGAAGGCATTAATCCCGATGACTTACCCGGCGCAGCCGGTTTCCATGCACGTGGTTTTTTTGATAAAGTTGTGGAAATAGATACCTGCCATTTGCAGGCAGAACCTACCAATCTTATCCGAAAATTTGCCGCATCGTATACGCTCGATAATGGATTGCCTTTTTACGACATCAAACAACACCAGGGCTGGTTGCGGAATATGTTTGTAAGAAATACCAGCACGGGAGAGTTGATGGTAAATGTGATATTAGGATATGAAGACAAAGAACACCGTGAAGCGATGTTGAATGGTATGCTGAAAGCATTTCCGGAAATCACTACTTTATTATATACCATCAATACCAAACGCAACGATAGTTTATTTGACCTGAATCCTCAGGTATATACCGGCAAAGGCTATATCATTGAAAAACTGGAAGATTTTCAATTCAAGATCAGTCCAAAATCGTTTTTTCAAACCAATACCAAACAGGCGGAAAAATTATACCAGGTAACAAGAGATTTTGCTGAGTTGGATGGAACACAAACAGTCTATGACCTGTATTGTGGTACCGGCAGCATAGGTATTTTTGTAAGCAAACAGGCGGCGAAGGTAGTAGGGGTGGAAGTGGTAGCCGATGCGATTGAAGATGCGAAAGAGAATGCTACGCTCAACGGGCTTAACCATACTGCTTTTTTTGCAGGTGATGTGGTCGATATTTGTGACGATGCTTTTTTCGCAGCACATGGCCGACCTGATGTGGTGATTACTGATCCTCCAAGGGCAGGCATGCACGATAAGCTGGTTAGAAAATTACTGGATATTGCAGCACCTACTGTTGTTTATGTAAGCTGTAATCCGGCCACACAGGCGCGTGATCTAACACTGCTGGATGAAAAATATACAGTTACAAAAATTCAACCGGTTGATATGTTTCCACATACCTTGCATATAGAAAATGTGGTACAGTTAAAGTTGAAGGATTAATATTTAGTTATCTATTAAATACGCAGAGGCGTTATCATTATGACAGAATTCAGACCGGGGAGATTTGAGATATTGCCCATCATCATCAAGAACCTGCTGATCATTAATGGTATTTTTTTCCTGGCACAGATTACTTTTTCAAAAGGTGCAGCTCCTGTTTTTGCTTTTGAAGACAATTTTGCTTTACATGCGTGGCAGAGTGAGTTGTTTAAACCATGGCAGCTCATTACGCATATGTTTATGCATAGCACCAATGACTATTTTCACATCATTGGTAACATGTTTGCGTTGTGGATGTTTGGTTCGATACTGGAAAATGTATGGGGTGCCAAACGCTTTCTGACTTTTTACCTGATTTGTGGCTTAGGTGCAGCATTAATGCACCTGCTTTTTCTTTCGTATGAATTATCGCCCATGGTCAGAGATTACGCTCTGGTGGCGCAGCAACAAAACGATCCGGTAGCTTTTAGAGATGCATTGTTGAGCTTCGGGCGTAAATATGAACTTAGCTGGTATCAACCTGAACTGATCAACTACCTGCGTTCGACACCTGGTAATAATGAGATAACAGAACAGATGCTCAATAATATTACATCGTATTACGACAGCCGCCTGAATACGGCAACTGTGGGCGCGAGTGGAGCAGTATTCGGTATTCTGGCCGCTTTCGTATATCTCTTTCCCAATACATACATCTATATTTATTTTCTGGTTCCCGTTAAAGCAAAATGGTTAGGTATATTCTATTTCGGGTATGAAATATTTTATGCCATACAAAACTCAGCAGGCGATAATGTTGCCAGATGGGCACATATTGGCGGAGGACTTGTGGGATTACTGATTGTCATCACCTGGAACAAAACCAACAGAAAAACGTTGTATTAATAAAGAAATCGTGCGATATGGCTACACAATCTTACAAAAGCAATAACAGGAAGATATTACTGGGGCAGGATAATAATTCACTGGTATTCCTGTTTGCGGTAAACATGCTGATGTTTGTGATCGTGAATTTTATTAAAGTGGTGTATTATCTGTCAGAAATTCCGGACGAATTTTTTTATCGGCAGGTATTAAACTGGGTAAGTCTTCCGGCACAAACAGATATATTTTTAACAAGGCCCTGGACTTTTATCTCTACCATGATTACCCATCACAGTATATGGCAGCTTATCAGCAGTATGTTATGGCTCTGGTGTTTTGGTTTTATTCTACAGGATCTGGCAGGAAATAATAAACTCATTCCCATATATATCTATGGTGGACTGGTTGGTAGTCTTTCGTTTTTGCTGATGAATAATCTTGTTCCAGTATTGGCAAATAATGTACAAACAGTAGCGCCACTACTGGGAGCAGGATCTTCCGTGATGGCTATTGCCGTAGCTACCACCACACTGGCACCGGATTATCGGGTGTTTCCCTTACTTAACGGAGGTATACCACTATGGGTGATTACACTAATATTTGTTGCTATTGACTTTGCAACCATGGCTACGGGTAATGCAGGTATTGGAGCGGGTCATCTGTTAGCAGGACTTGTCGGGTATTTCTATATTCGACAATTGCGTCGGGGATCTGACTGGGGAGCCTGGATGAACAGGTTTGCACAATGGATCGATGATCTTTTCAATCCAGAAAAAAAGCACAGAACGCAGTCTTCGTCAGATAAACATTTTTATAAGACAGGAATAAAGCCATTTGAAAAAAAGGTAAACCTTACCCAGCAAAGACTTGATGCAATCCTTGATAAAATTAATCAGGAAGGCTACCAGTTTTTAACGGATGAAGAAAAAGCCTTTCTTAAAAGAGCCAGTAACGAGGATATTTGATTTTATACTGTTGGTTTGAATAGAAAGCCACAGATTCACAGATTACTTTTCTCTAATCTGTGAATCTGTGGCTTATTTTTTAACCTGATTCTATCTTAATCAGTATTTTTAACTCATGGCAAGCAGCTTTTTCCGGCGGGTAACAAAAACGCTGGTCGTTATTCTCAATCTGACGATCGTTGTACTGTTTCTGCTTGCCTGTTTGAGTCCTTTTTTAAATACGGCCAAATGGTGGATGATTGGTTTTACAGGACTCATTGCTCCCTACCTGATCGTAGGACTCATTTTCTTCATCATTTTCTGGCTCATCGTAAAACCCAAAATGGCATTGGTGTCTATTACAACATTGCTTATTGGATTTCAACAGGTAAATGTTGTGTTTGCATGGCGCTCGGGTCCTGCAGTTAACGAAAGAAAACCGGAAGGATTGTTTCGTGTGGTAAGCTGGAACATTCAGAGTTTTAATGGATTTACGAAGAATAAGGAAGCCAGAAAAATGGCCAGAACAGAACTCGTGGCATCGATTCTGAAATTTGAACCCGATGTGGTTTGCCTGCAGGAGTTTAACCATAAAGAAGGGAATAATCCTGAATCGGATAATTTATCACTTTTCAAAAAGAACTATCCCTATCACCATTTCTCAAAGGATTATATAAGAGGTAGCGGTGAGTACCAGTCGGGCTGTATTATTTTTTCTAAATACCCCATTGCCAATACTGGTAAGGTTAAATACCCTGTAGCCGAAAGTTTGATCTATGCTGATCTGGTGAAAGGTGATGATACAATCAGGGTATTTAATACGCATCTTCAGTCATTTAAATTCAAAGAAGCTGATTATTCTGACCTCGAAAAAATAAAGGATCAGGATGATGAAGGTTTGCGTGCTTCTAAAAATATTGTCCGGAAAATGAGATTGGCCTTCAAACGCCGGGGTGTTCAGGCAGGCATTGTAAAAGATGAGCTGGATAAAAGTCCCTATCCATCCCTGATCTGTGGCGATTTTAACGATGTACCCAATTCGTACACCTATTTTCATATAAAACAGAACTGGCAGGATGCTTTTCTGAAGAAGGGTTTTGGCATTGGCAGAAGCTTTATTGCGCTGGCCCCCACTTTGCGGATTGATTATATTCTGGCGGATCCGTCATTCCATGTAAAAATGTTTGATATGGTAGATGAGGGTTTGAGTGACCATATTATGCTGGTTTCTGACCTGCAATTGAAAAAATAAATATCTTCGCAGTATCATGAAGCGGAAAAGCCTCTATACCTGTTGTTGCTGTTGCTGATCAGAAAATAGATCTGTTCAGGATCTCACGCACTTTGTTACCCGTTTTATTTCCTCTAATTTACCAGCATGTCACTTAAAGTTTATAACTCGCTTACCCGGAAAAAAGAAGTTTTTGAACCCATCAATGCACCTTATGTAGGCATGTATGTGTGCGGACCTACCGTGAGCGGAGAAAGTCACCTGGGGCATGCCCGGCCTTTTATAACATTCGATGTCGTGTACCGTTACCTTATGCACCTTGGTTATAAAGTACGCTATGTAAGAAATATAACAGATGCGGGTCATTTTGAAGAAGAAGGAAGAGAGGCTGAAGATAAAATCAGCACCAAAGCGGTGCTGGAAAAGCTGGAGCCGATGGAGCTGGTGCAGAAATATACCAATCTGTATCATTGGGCCATGGCAAGATTTAATAACCTGCCTCCCAGCATTGAGCCTACTGCTACAGGCCATATCGTAGAGCAGATTGAGATGATTAAAAAAATCATAGCAGATGGTTATGCATATGAAGCCAACGGCTCAGTGTATTTCGATGTAGAGAAATACAATACCGACTTTTCAAAAAAAGGAATGCCCTATGGTATGTTAAGTGGCAGAGTATTGGATGATCAGATAGATAGTACTCGCGAACTTGATAACCAGGAAGAGAAACGCAATAAAAGCGATTTTGCTTTATGGAAAAATGCCCCACCGGAACATATCATGCGTTGGCAAAGCCCCTGGGGAGAAGGGTTTCCCGGATGGCATATAGAATGTTCTGCCATGAGTACCAAATACCTGGGTCAGGAATTTGATATTCATGGAGGCGGAATGGATTTGCAGTTCCCACACCATGAGTGTGAGATTGCACAGAGCACGGTATGCAATCATAAAACACCGGCACGTTACTGGTTACACAATAACATGATTACCATCAACGGAAAGAAGATGGGAAAGAGTTATAATAATGTCATTAAGTTAAGTGAATTGTTTGAAGGTACACATCCAATACTGGAACAGGCCTATCATCCAATGACGGTACGTTTTTTTATACTGCAGAGCCATTATAGAGGAACACTCGATTTCAGTAATGAAGCTTTGCAGGCATCAGAAAAAGCATTGCGTCGTTTGTGGGAAGCCTATGAGTGGCTGATCAAACAGGAGATCAATACAAGTGCAGCAGCTACTGAAAAAGCGCAGGATGAAAAAGTACGTCAACTGATCGGAGAGTTTGAAGAATTCATGAACGATGACTTAAATACTGCCAAAGTGCTGGCCAATATGTTCGAATTGAGTTCGGTAATTAATTCAATCAAAGACAAACATATTAAACCAGATGCCATTAGTGGTGCTACGTTTCAGTTGTTACAGCAACAACTGAAACTGTACATCGAAGATATATTTGGCCTCACTGGTGAACGAACAGCAAATGATGGAAAGCTCGACGGTGTATTACAATTACTCATCGATATCCGTAAAGAAGCCAAACAACGCAAAGACTTTGTTACCAGTGATAAAATCAGAAATGAACTGGCAGCGTTGGGCGTACAGTTAAAAGATGAGAAAGATGGAGGTGTGAGTTATACGATACAATAGATGTATGACAAAGTAAATGGAACTGGTTTTATTTCAAAGAAATTCTAAGCCCTACAAAAAAGCGTCTACCCTGATTAGGAGCATACACATAAGTAGGATCAAAACTCAGCGCATATGGGTTTTCAGGTGTAGCAGTAATTTGTCCATTGGCATTATACTGAACTTTCTTATCAAAAGGATCGTGTGTACGGGCAATTAAAAATGGATTGCCCCTGTCAGGTGTCCAGTTCAATATATTTTTTACACCAGCATAGATTTCGGTTTGTTTCATGCCTGAAAAAACAAACTGGATATTTTGTAAACTCCATACAGGCGAATGCGACTTTCTCGGGTCAAGTGGTCCCAGTAATGGTAAACGCATCGGGCCATAGAAATTACCGGTATAATCAATTCCCAGATTCCATGGTTTTATTTTATAGGATAAAGACCAAGTACCGGTAATTTTTTCTGTAAGTATCTGTTGTGTTTTAATTCCACCCTCAACAAGCGATACATCCTGTATGGTAATGCCAGCCATTCCTTTCAATCCGTTCAGTAAACTGAAATCGCTATTCAGGGTAATACCCTTACTCACTGCATACCCTTTCAGGTTATCGTAATTTATTTCATTCGGATTGGTTTCATAATCACCAATAATACGGTTATTGAAATGGGTATACCAAAGCGAAAAATCAAACCCCCATATTGTGCCATTGCCCGTAAGCATTTTTTTGGTGTAGTTAAGATTGATATTGTAAGAGCGCTCGGGTTTTAATTCATTTTTGATCACTATTTTTCTGGCACCTGTTAATGCGGCATGGTCTTCTGTGAACAGATTGACTACCCTGAAACCTGTTCCGGCATTTAAGCGAATGTTTTGGTCTTCGTTAATCTTCCATTTGTATGCAATCCTTGGTGTAACAATATTGCCATGTATGGGATGTTTATCATAACGCAAACCCATTAACAGTTGTTGCCTACCCGATTTTATTTCATCCTGTATAAATACACCTGGCAACCATGTTTGCTGAGGTTGGTTTTTAGTACTCAAAGGGTCAGCATTTGCAGTAGCAGGTGTGTTGTCGTCATAAAAAGTATAACGAACTGCCAAACCAGATAAAAGATCATGCCTGCCTATTTTTTTGTCCCATGTAAGTTGATGAAACAAAATTTGCTGGTTGGCTACATAGGAAGTAGTGCCATAACGGCTATCCTGCTGGTGCGAATTATAGGATACTGAATACAATAGTTTTTCTTTGGTAGGCAACTGGTATTGACCGGTGAGTTCCCATCTGGTCGTATAAATACTTTCGCCATAAATACTATCGCCACCTCTGAAGCTTTTATTCCAACGCATATCGCCACCCCAACGGTCTTCATTATAATAACGTGCAGCAAAACTGAATAAACGATTTTCTTTTCGCGATACCGACCATTTCTGAAAAACGGAAAGCCTTTTCTGCAGGGTTACATCTGTAAAGCCATCTTTATTATTATCAATAGGGTGATCGTACAGGTATCCATTCAAACCCGTTAATACACGAAGTTTTTTTGAAGGCTCCAGCACAAAACCAATGTCAGCATTTTTTTCATTCCAGCTTGTGTGCATATAGTCAGCATAAAACTTAGCAGCATGCTGCGCATTTTTAGTGATGATATTGATAAGTCCACCTACCGCCTCGCTTCCATATAGTGAAGAAGCAGGGCCTTTTACGATCTCTACTCTTTCAATCAATGCATTGGGTATACCCGATAAACCATAAACAGTTGATAAGCTGCTCACAATTGGCATACCATCAATTAATACCATGGTATAAGGGCCTTCCAGACCATTAATATGAATATCCCCTGTATTGCAGATATTACAGTTTAACTGAGGTCTTACCCCATTCACCTGTTGCAATGCATCAAAAATATTAGGAGTCGGATTTTTGCGAAAGAACATAGGTGTAAACACTTCTACAGGTACAGGACTTTCTGTTTTTCTCACTTCTTTAAGCGTACCTGTAACCACCACATCCGGTATAGCAGTTTCAACGGGCTTCAATACAATGTCTATGATTAAAGATTCTTCCGTCTTTAGTTGAATTTTTTTCCTGAAAGACTCATAGCCTACCCGCTCAGCAAGTAAAGTATAAGTTCCAGGTGCTATCGGGTGAAGGCGGTATAATCCATTACTATCTGATATCGTTTGACTTGTACTGTTTAATAATCGAACAGAAACTGTTTCAATCCCCTTTCCAAATGAACTTATCCTGCCCGCAACAACAGCCTGCTGCGCCCACGCAAATTGTTGTGTAATTACTATTAGTATAATGCTCAGAATCGATTTCATGCTGCCGGGTGTATAGTTCGATAGGCAAAAATATAAATGTTAGATTAATCTAACAAATATAGTTTGCCTTTTCTTTTATCTTTGAGCTATGTTATCTACAACAGAAGAGAATTATTTAAAAGCCCTTTTACAACTTACACTGGAACAGGCCGATAAAGCCGAAGCTGGTACCAATGAGCTGGCGGCACAGCTTGGCGTAAAGCCAGCCACAGCTAACGACATGTTAAAGAAGCTAAGAGAGAAACAACTGATCAATTACGAGAAATACGGCAAGTCATCATTAACCACTGAAGGAAAACGACAGGCAGTAGAAGTGGTGCGCAAACACCGTTTATGGGAAACATTTTTATATGAACACCTTGGATTTACCTGGGATGAAGTACATGAAGTGGCAGAACAATTGGAACATATTCAAAGTCCAAAGCTGATCGATCGGTTGGACCAGCTTTTGAATTATCCTTCTTTCGATCCACACGGCGACGTAATTCCTACCGCATCAGGTGAAATGAAAATACCTGCGAAGAAAACTTTAAACGAAGAAGAAGTAGGACATCACTGTAAAATGGTGGGTGTAAAAGATAATTCCGCTACTTTTTTGCAGTATGTGGATAAGGTAGGACTGCGAATGAATCAGCCCATCAAAGTGTTGTCGCGGCAGCCTTACGACGAATTAATTGAAATTGAGGTCAATGGTCAGAAATCCAGTGTCAGCCCACGTTTTGCAGAAAACATTGTGATTGTTTGCAATGACTGTGAGCTACAAAAGAAAGACAGTTAAAACGGTTGGTTGATGAATCTGTTTAGTGATTACAATCGTCACTATGCGCATGATTATGTGTTCTGCACATGCGGTAATTGAGATAATGTGCGGTGATGATAAAAAGCACGGCAGGAATCAATAGCCAAAGTTCCCAATGATGCCAGATCACTTTACTGAGCAATAAAATGATGCCAATCGTAAAGAAGAGCATCGGTAACCAACTGTGGTGATGTTTTTTTCTGCCATGGTATAAAGAATAGGTACCTACTGCAAAAGCAAGGGCTATCATACCATATTCGAACCAATTGTTTTCAATAATGTTGTATCCGAATAGAGGTAAACTGCTTAAGAATAAAGGCAGCAAGGCACAATGTATGGCGCATGCCAGTGAAGTGGCAATACCAAACGCGTCCCAATTGATCTTGAAGTTCATGCGGGTGCAAACATACAACAATGCAACATTGTTGCAAAATTTATTTTGAAGCTCTTTTGAAGCCCCATTCTGAACCGATTGAGGCGTAACTTTGTGTTTTAGATGAGATATGAGTAGAAAATTAATCGGATACCTTTTGTTCTTTGCAGTGCTGGTAGCAGCTTTTTATTATTTTCTTTTCCAGGGAACAGATAACTGGAAAGTAAAACTCCCGCAACTGAGTTATGTCAAACCATTTATGTTTAAAAACCAGGATGGTGTGCCCGTTACCGAAAAAGACCTGCTGGGTAAAGTAACGGTTGTGGAGTATTTTTTTACTACCTGTAAAGGCATTTGCCCTAAAATGCATGTAGGAATGAAAGGTATTTACGAGGCATATAAAGACAATCCCGACTTTATGATCCTGGCGCATACGAGTGACCCTGAAATAGATTCGGTAGCGCGTTTGAAAGTATATGCCGATTCAATGAAGATCGATACAAAGAAATGGATATTGGTAACAGGCAGAAAAGACAGCCTTTACCAAATGGCCAGAAATTCCTACCTGCTGGATGATCCAAAGAACAATGTTGAAAAAATTGAGGACCAGTTTATTCATACACAATTTTTTGCACTCATAGATAAAAACGGACAAGTGCGTGGACAGATTTATGATGGATTAAAAGCAGAAGAACTGGAGAAACTTAAAAAAGATATAGCGGTACTACTAAAAGAAAAAGGGTCGGGCCATTTTGTAAATGGCATTTTTACCAACAACCCATAGTAAAGAGGAATGTTTATGAATGAGCGTATAGTAGACTTATTGAAGAAGAATCATCTCAGTATAACCGAGAGCAGAAAAAAAATCCTGTCACATTTTCTTGATGCAAATGGCGCATTGGCGCATGCAGATATTGAACACAGGAGTGGAACTGAATTTGATCGGGTAACCATATACAGAACACTGCAGACTTTTGTTGAAAAAGGAATTATACATACCATTCCCACGACCGATAATTCAGTACGGTATGCGCTTTGTAAAGATGAATGTTCGGCTGGTCATCATCACGATGATCATGTACATTTTATGTGTGATGAATGTGGTACCACTTATTGTCTTGACCATGTAATTGTTCCGGAAGTGGTTTTGCCAGATGGGTTTAAAGCCATCCAGAATGATCTTGTTGTAAGCGGTATTTGTAATAAATGTTCTTAGCCGCTAAAGCTATATCCAGCCACATTCATTTATCTTCGTTCAAACTTCTTTCATGATTCTTGTTACCGGCGCTACAGGTTTGGTAGGCTCACACTTGCTACGGCGACTGGTTATGAGTGGACAAAAAGTGCGGGCTACTTACCGGTCTTCTATACCGCAATCAGCTATTGCAGACCTGGTTGAATGGGTGAAAGCAGATATTCTTGATATAATGTCACTGGAAGATGCGATGCAGGACATTCAACAGGTATATCATTGTGCTGCTGTTGTTTCATTCAATCCCAATCAGAAAAAACAATTACAGCATGTGAACATACAGGGAACAGCCAATGTGGTAAATGCTGCATTGGATGCCAATGTCCAGAAAATGATTTTTATGAGTTCGGTAGCAGCGCTGGGTAGAATTCGTGAAGATGTAGCCATAGATGAAACCATGAACTGGACTCCCGAAACCAGTAACAGCGAATATGGTAAAAGCAAATACCTGGCAGAAATGGAAGTGTGGAGAGGCATTGGTGAAGGATTAAACGCCGTAATTGTAAACCCGGTTATCATACTTGGTGCGGGTGACTGGAGCAGCGGCTCCACTGCCATCTTTAAATCAGCTTACGATGAATTTCCCTGGTACACGGAAGGGGTGAGTGGGTTTGTGGATGTGGAAGATGTGGTTACTTCGATGATCGGCTTAATGAAAAGCGATATAAGCGCCCAACGTTATATTATAAGTGGCGCCAATATTCCTTACCGCTCAGTTTTCAACCTTATAGCACAAGGCTTTGCTAAAAAGCAGCCTTCACGAAAAGTAACCCCTTTGATGGCAGCCATTGTGTGGCGTCTGGAAGCCATAAAATCTTGGTTCACAAAAAAATCGCCCCTGCTCACCAAAGAAACAGCAAGAACCGCACAGGCAAAAGTATATTTCAACAATACCAAATTATTGAAAGCGCTTCCATCATTCTCATATACGCCGGTTGAAACTTCGATAAACAGGATATGCGGGGAGTTGAAAATTAAATACCAGCTTCCTTAAACAGCATCCATTTAATTTGGAGTATCTTGTAACGGGTCATGAAATACCTGGTAACCATCATATTGTCTTTATCGCTATACGCACCGCAGGTGGCTAAAATTTTAGCCTATGCAGAATGTTCTGCACTGGCTGTTACCATGGCCGATCAGAACTGGTGCGATTGTATGTTTACAACCAATACAGATACCGATGGTATTCCTGCTACAGAAAAACAAAAAGATATTCAATTTAAAACAGACTGGAAATTTACAACAGAGAAAAATATAGTGGTAGGAGATTTGCATAACTACCCAGTTTCAGTAAAACACAGTTTCCTTTCTTTTTCATTACCTGCTCCCTATTTAACTGCCGTTTTCCATCCTCCGCTTGGTTAAATAAATACAACGCTCTGGTGTTCCGGATAACCGGAACCGTTTATTTATTCAAACCTATAATCAATTTACCATGAAATTATTGATATGGTTTGTGGCCGCTATATGCATGGCCACAACCTTTTCGCCTGCTCATGCGCAGGCACCGGCAACGTATGTGAACACTGAAATAAAAAATGCGAATGGAGACCCTATGTTACTCGGTCATTGCGAAATATCACTTCTGAAGCAAGGTGTTTTTCAGCACTGGTTTGTGCCGGGTTTTAGTTCGTATCAACCGGATTCATCTATTATCAGCCTTATAAAGCCCCTACTTAAAAATACATTTATTGAGATATTTCTCGGTACCTGGTGTGGCGATAGCAGAAGAGAAGTGCCAAGAATGTTAAAAATGCTGGAGTCTTCAGGATATGATATACAGAAAGTAAAACTTGTTTTTGTAAGTAATGCTGCAGATGCGTATAAGCAAAGTCCGCAGCATGAAGAAACAGGCAAAAATATCAAAAGGGTTCCAACGATGATTTTGTACAGTAACCAGACAGAAATGGGAAGAATAATTGAATACCCGGTTGAAACCCTGGAAAAAGACCTGCTGCGTATCCTGAAAGGAGAAAAATATGTGCCGAATTATAGTCAGTTGAAGTAAGGGGTGTGAGGGGTGAATAGTGAGTAGTCAGTAGTGAGTGTTTTGTGTACTCACTACTGACTACTCACTTTCCTTCCTTCTCCATTACTTTCTTCCATAATTCAGGAATTCTTTTGATCCATACCAGTTCTCTTCTTTTTAATGAAGCGTCTTCGGCAGGGTAACCAAAATAGGTTTTACCCCCTTCCAGTGATGAAGGAACACCACTTTGCGCCAGTACAACAGCATTGGCGCCAATGGTGAGGGTTTTACTTACGCCAACCTGTCCCCAAAGCGTAACACCATCTTCAATAATGGTTCCACCGGCAATGCCTACCTGTGCGGCAAATAAACAGTTTTTACCAACAGTGGTATCGTGCCCTATGTGTACCATATTATCCATACAGGTGCCTTTACCAATTCTCGTTTCTGCTGTTACGCCTCTGTCGATGGTGCAACCTGCACCAATTTCCACATGGTCTTCAATCACCACATTACCACAACTCAGCATTTTTTTAAACCACACATCGCGGTTTTTTTTGCTGTTGTAATAAAAAGCATCGCTGCCAATAACTGTACCTGATTGTATTACTACATAATCACCGATGACAGTATGATCAAGTATGGTTACATTGGGATGAATGATACAATGCCTGCCAATTTGTACATGCTCACCAATAAAACAATTGGGCATTACAACTGTGCTGTCATCAATTACTGCAGTAGGGCTGATGCTTTTTTGTGCAGGTGTAAAGGGCCTGAAATGTTTTACAATTTTTAAATATGCTTCAAAAGGTTCATCGGTAACCAATATGCTTTTTCCTTCGGGAATGACAACATCAGCGGTATTGATAATGATAAAATCTGCAGCACTGTTCAAACACTTATCATAGTATTTCGGATGATCTACAAAAACCAAATCACCACTTTCTACCTTATGAATTTCGTTGATACCGGTAATCATGGCCTGCGGATTTCCTTTGAGCTCAGCGTTGATCAATGATGCGATCCAGCTTGCAGAAACGGGTGCGGGGAACTTCATATGCCCTTATTTTGTTAAAATCAAAGGTAATGCCCGCCTTTGATGAGAAATTATTTTAGTTGGATTTTAACGTAAAAAACAGCTTATTTTTTCTTGTGCGATACCTGTTTGTGTCGTCAGTCAGTCTTATATGTTGCAAAATACAATCCGTTGAAACCCTTTATTCATCAATATTTCAGGAGATCATCAATTTTAGTTTTTTGAAATAAGTGTGGGTTAACTAGTGTAAAACACAGCCTGTAAAGCGCTTAAAAAATGCCGGGCTATTCACAACATTCCCTAAAATGTGAATAAAATTGTTTAAAAATTTTTTTGCTTTCGATAAAACTCTTTTTAATATTGTGTAGGGAAATTTATTTCCCAGTACTTACTAACCCATCCATATACAAAGTCTCGCTTCTGCGGGACTTTTGTTTTACATGAATCACTACTTCATCATCTACAAACCTTATCTCGTTCAATCGCAGTTCTCGCCGGTTGAAGGAAAGAAAACATTGGCTGATTTTTTTAAGGTTCCAACAGATGTATATCCGGTGGGAAGACTTGATTATGACAGTGAAGGTTTGCTGATATTGACCAACGACAAACAACTGAATCATCGTTTGCTGCATCCGACATTTAAACATGAAAGAGAATACTGGGTACAGGTAGATGGCGCAATTACACAGGAAGCTATTACACAATTATCCAAAGGAGTAACTATTGCTGTTGATGGTAAACAACATAAAACAGCACCTGCGAAAGTGTATCAGTTTACTGTTGACCCTATAGTGCCGGTTAGAAATCCGCCTATCCGTTTCAGAAAAGAAATTCCCGCACCCTGGATCAGTATGGTTTTACAGGAAGGGAAAAACAGGCAGGTAAGAAAAATGACAGCAACCGTAGGCTTCCCTACCCTGAGACTTATTCGTTACAGAATTGAACAATTAACCATCGATGGCATGCAACCTGGTGATCTTGTTGCTGTTTCAAAAGCATCATTATTTAAACAATTATTTTATGAATAACACAGTCATTGCTGAAAATGGCGATTATTCCATTACAACAGATGGTGAAGCCATGGATATCGAAACCATTCACCGGTATCTCTCTGAAGAATCTTATTGGGCCAAACATATTCCTATTGCATTGGTTAAAAAGTCGATAAAGCATTCTCTTTGTTTTGGTGTTTTTGATGGAAATAAACAAATAGGTTTTGCCCGTGTCATTACCGACCAAACCTGTTTTGCTTACCTGGCCGATGTATTTGTTTTACCCGCATACAGAGGACAGGGTTTGTCGAAATGGCTGATGGAAACCATTCATGCACATCCCGATTTACAGGGGCTGAGAAGATGGATGCTATTCACCAAAGATGCTCATGGTTTATACAAACAGTTTGGCTGGGAGCAGATTCCCGAACAACTCACCGGCCGGATCATGCAGATTCATCATCCTGATGTTTACCAGCCTGCCAGCAAACGGGATACTGAATAATCCGCCGATCTTTCACCATTCTTGCCTGCTAAGCGTTAATTTTGCTGCTCTTTAAGTAATCGTAGTATTTATATGAGTCAAGCACATTTATCGGAGCAGGAACTGATTCGCCGTGAGAAACTGGCCAAATTACAGGAAGCAGGTATTGATCCCTTCCCGGCAGCTTTGTATCCTGTTAGTCACTATTCAACAGATATTAAAGAAAACTATTCAGAAGAAACCAAAGATTCGTTTGCAGGAATCTGTGTGGCAGGTAGGGTCATGAGTATTAACGACAAGGGAAAAGTGTTCTTTATTAAAATACAGGATAGCAAAGGCATTATTCAATTATATGTGAAGCGCGATGATATTTGTCCGGAAGAAGACAAATCGTTCTGGGATCATGTAATTAAACATGGTCTCGACCTGGGTGATATTATCGGTGTAACCGGTTTTGCTTTTATTACCAAGACTGGTGAAACATCTGTTCATGCGCAAACATTTACCATGCTGGCCAAATCGCTCAAGCCACTACCGGTAGTAAAACGCGATGAGGAAGGAAATGTATTTGATGCGGTTACCGATCCTGAATTCAGGTACCGCCAGCGTTATGCTGACCTGATCATTAACCCCGATGTAAAAGATACATTTGTAAAGCGCACCAAACTGATTAATACCATCCGTACTTTTCTGAATGAGCAGGGAGCACTGGAAGTAGATACGCCTGTATTACAGGCAATTCCAGGAGGTGCAGCAGCCAGACCATTCATTACACACCATAATGCCTTAGACGTTCCCTTCTATCTCCGTATTGCGAATGAACTATACCTGAAGCGTTTGATTGTTGGCGGGTTCGACTGGGTATATGAGTTCAGCCGCAATTTCAGGAATGAAGGGATGGACAGAACGCACAATCCCGAGTTTACCGTACTTGAATGGTATACAGCGTATAAGGACTATTTCTGGATGATGGAAATCACCGAACAACTGTTTGAAAAAATTGCCATCGCATTACACGGTACCACAGATGTGCCTTTAGGTGATAAGGTGATCAGTTTCAAAGCACCTTTCAAAAGAATCAGCATTCATGATGCCATTAAAGAAAATACAGGTATTGATGTAAGTGATATGGATGAAGCAGGATTGCGTAATGTTTGCAAACAATTAAAAATTGATGTGCCTGGTAATATTGGCAAGGGAAAGCTGATTGATGAAATTTTTGGTGCTACCAGCGAACATACTTTTATTCAACCCACATTTATCATCGATTACCCGGTGGAAATGAGCCCGCTTACCAAAAAACACAGAACCAAGCCGGGTTTGGTGGAAAGATTTGAGTTGATGGTAAATGGTAAAGAAATTGCCAATGCTTATTCTGAACTGAATGATCCCGTTGATCAGCGTGAACGATTTGAGGAGCAGTTAAAACTGATGGAACGTGGTGATGATGAAGCCATGTTTATTGATCATGATTTCCTTCGTGCGCTGGAATATGGTATGCCACCAACATCTGGTATTGGTATTGGTATTGATCGTTTATGTATGATGATGACCAATCAGCCCTCTATCCAGGATGTATTATTGTTTCCGCAAATGCGCCCGGAGAAACAGATGGAATAACATATTATTTGTAACGGGGAAGATGCTGTTTTACTTCAGCTGCAAAAGCACTGGCTTCCTGGTTATCCTTAAAACGTATGGCTAATTTATTACGGACCTCATATTGGGGTCCCTTTTTTTGTGTAGTATAAACCGTGGTAAAAAAAAATTGTTGACTACTTTTCAGTTGAACCAGTATCTCGGAAGGGTTGTTTGGATTACTGCTGAAACCATCATCACTCAATTCAGACAAGCGACTCCAAAGACTGGTATATTGGCCTATTCTGCTTTTTCCGGATTCTGTTTCCTCAATCCAGAACCAGATATAGCCATTTTTCTCGTCGATCTTATAGTAGGTTTTTATATTGATGTCGTTATCGCTACCAGGTGAACTGATATCAACAGAGCTAATAAGTTTACCATCAATAGTATATCTGTAATCGCCGCAACGGCCATGAAATTGGGCATGTGCAGAAATGACCGTAAAGGTCATTAAAACCAGTATAAAAGCAATAGTTCGCATCAGGGGGTACACGATATTACTACTATTTTCAAAAAAAGGATAGCCTCAATGCTTAAAAATTGATTAACTATCCTAGTAAAGTAAACCAATCATTATACAAAGAGGTCATTATACAGTTGACCACCGGGTACAACTGCATATTTATCCAAATCTGTAATACCCTCTTTTGCAAGTACTTCTTCGTCAATAAAAGTATTACCGGTACAATTTAATCCCGTTTTCTGAAGGATATAAAAAACAGAGTCGGCAATAATATCAGGAGTACGACTCATTTTAGCAAGCGCCTCACCACCAAGCAGGTTACGTACTGCGGCAGTATCAATCGTTGTTCTGGGCCATAAAGCATTGGATGCAATACCCGCACCTTTAAATTCTGCTGCCCAACCCAACGCCAGCATACTCATATTGTATTTGGTAAGGGTGTATGCAATATGTCCGCCCAGCCATTTGGGTTGAAGGCTAATGGGTGGAGATAGTGTAATGATATGTGGGTTATTTCCTTTTTTCAGCCAGGGAATACAATGTTTCACAACAAGAAAAGTTCCTCTTACATTGATGCTGTGCATCAGGTCGAAACGTTTGGCTTCTGTTTGTTCTGTGGGTGTAAGCTGAATGGCAGAAGCATTATTGATTACCACATCGATACCACCGAATTTAGCGACGGCCTGTTCAACCATCGACACTATCTGTTCTTCATGTCTTATATCAACCTGAACAGCCAGCGCTTTACCACCCGCAGCCTCAATTTCTTCAGCCGCTGTATAAATAGTGCCACCTAACCTGGGGTCTTCGGTAATGCTCTTGGCAGCTACAACAATATTGGCACCTTCTTTGGCAAGGCGCAAAGCAATGGCTTTACCAATACCCCGACTGGCACCGGTAATAAGAATGGTTCTGTTCTGGAAAGACATGTTGAAATATATTGATGTCCCTAAATTTAGGGAAACATCGTTACCAGCCTAAGAAATCTTTGATTAATGTTTCTGTTGCAACACAGGCTTTCTGCAGATCATCGTTTACAACAGTATGATGAAAATGATGGCTGAAAGAAATTTCATAGCTGGCTTTATTAACCCTGGTAGCAAGACTTTCGGCTGTTTCGGTACCCCGGCTTTCTAAACGACGCTTTAACTCTTCCACTGATGGGGGTTGTATAAAAATGGACAAACAATTGCCTGCAAACTGTTGTTGTACATGAATAGCGCCCTTAACATCTATATCCAGTACAGGAACACGTCCTTCATTCCAGATACGTTCCAGTTCACTTTTAAGGGTACCATAATATTTTCCTTCATATACCATCTCCCATTCTACAAAAGCTTCTTCTTGTATTTTTTGCTGGAAGTTTTCCGGGCTGATAAAATAATAATCTACCCCATCTTTTTCCTGCCCTCTGGGAGAGCGGGTGGCAGCGGAAATGGAAAAACAAAGCAAAGGATATTGATGAAGCAGGTAATGTGTAATAGAAGTTTTACCTGACCCAGAAGGTGCTGTAATGATAATGAGTTTACCCTTGTTTGCTTGCATGCGCAAAGAAACAGAATTTTCAGAAGCCTGAAAAGGGGTTTGATTTTTTCTTGCTGCTTTATGAATTCTTTGTGAAAGAGAAATCAATTCACCAGTGAGCCGTACAGAACGGAAAGATTTTGCAGAGAAAGCGGTTTAGGTATTCCAACTGATTTTTTCTGCCAGGGGGATATTTCTTTTTCCTTCTGCGGGCGCTTCATCTGAATAACCCAGGTATAATAAGCCCATTACAAGATCATCTGCCGCAAGCCCGAGCATATTTTTCATGCTTTCGTGATGTGTCATACCACCTGTACTCCATAAAGTAACAATACCCAGAGCCTGTGCGCCAAGTAAAATATGCTCAACAGCAGCGGAAACGGCTGCAATTTCTTCTATCAAAGGAATTTTTTGTGTGGGCTGTCGTTTCATATACACCAAAACAAGGTGCGAAATTTTTTCGCCATTCTCAATGATGCTTTTGTATTTCGCGGTGGTAAATTTATCTGCATCGGTATGAGCCTGGTAAAGATCGGCATGTTGCTGACAAAAAGCTTTCAGGCTTTCCCCTGTGTATACTATAAAACGCCAGGGTTCGGTTCTTCCGTGTGTAGGTGCCCAGTCTGCGAGTTCTAATAATTGCTGAACAGAAGCTTGTTCAATCTTTTTTCCATTCATTAAAGAAGGCTTGATACTTCTTCTGTTCATTATTATTTGCTGTAAGCTATTCCATTCATTCATGCCACAAAAGTAAATGGATCTCGTTTTACCAGTGGCACAGTAACGAATAAACTTTTTCGAATAAGGATAAAATGTTTTATATTGATCAGTATTTCGATACAGGTGATTACCTGTATCTTATTCCTATGGCTAATCGTTTGCTATGACCAGTAAGGAATTTCAATTGGTTTTTGACAATCTTCCCGGCATGTATTTGCTATTGGCCCCGGACGATCCCGTATACACCATTCTTGCCACCAATAAATCATACAGGGAAACTACCAGGACTTTGGATATTGAACTTACCGGAAATCCTATTTTCACCATTTTTCCCGATACAGCGAATCAGTTTAATAAGGATGGTAAAAAGAAGTTGATTCGGTTATTCGGAGACGCCATCCGCACCAAAAAGGCAAATCAGATCAATCACTTTCGATACGACATCCCCGCAAATGATGGCTCAGGAACTTTCGTAGAAAGTTATTGGAAGATTGTTAATACACCTGTTTTTGATGAGGAGGGAAATGTAGTACAACTCATTAATTCCATTGATCATATTACTGAACAGGTTTTGTCGGAAATACAAGCTGAACAAGCATTGGCTCAATCAGAAGAAAGGTATAAAAAACTGTTTTATACCAATCCAATGCCCATGTGGATTTATGATGAGAAAACTTATCAGTTTACAGAAGTAAATGATGCCGCTATTTTTAAATACGGGTACAGCCGGGAAGAATTTCTTTCTATGACGATTCTGCAAATCAGGCCAGAAGATGATATTGAAAGGGTTAAAACAGCCGTAAAACAGCGACATGGCGATTATTTTACACATCATGCGAGATGGCGTCATTTAAAGAAAAACGGTGAATTATTATATGTAGAAATAACTGCCCATCATATTATACATAATGATAAGCCCTCTGTCTTAGTTCTTGTTAACGATATCACCGAAAAAGTAAATGCGGAAGAACAAAGCAATTTTGAGCGTAACAACAGGGAGGCGCTTATCAATAATACCCATGATCTGATCTGGAGTGTTGACAAAAACCTGCGACTTATTACTGCCAACCAACCTTTTATTCATTCTCTTGAAATGCAAACCGGAAAAAAGTTTCAAAGTGGTGATCATGTGCTGATTGAAGATCATTTTCCTGCATCATTTATTTTATCCTGGAAAAAATTATATGAACAGGCATTAGAAGGCCGGTATTTTATACATGAAATTTATACACCTGAATTAAAAGGTAAGGCAGGTGAGTGGTCGGAAGTGAGTTTTAACCCCATCATTAATAAACAGGAAATTGTTGGTGTTGCCTGTTATGGAAGAGATATTTCTGAGAATAAACGTTACCAGCAAACACTTGAGCGGGTTAACACAGAACTTACTGCGAAAATAAAAGAAATTTCTGACTATAAATTTGCTTTAGACCAGTCGAGTATTGTTGCGGTTACCAATCAAAAAGGTATCATCCAGTACGTGAATGACAACTTTTGTACTATTTCAGGATATAGCAGAGAAGAGTTAATAGGACAAGACCATCGTATCATTAATTCCGGCCATCATCCCAAATCTTTTTTGAAAGATTTATGGGTAACAATTGCCAAAGGAAAAGTATGGAGAGGAGAAATTAAAAATAAAAACAAAGCAGGTAATTATTACTGGGTTGATACAACCATTATTCCCTTTTTAAACGAAAAAGGGAAGCCCTATCAATTTGTTGCTATTCGCAACGATATTACTCAGAAAAAAGCAGAAGAGGAGAAATTACATTTGATGAATATGGTCATCATTAATACCAATGATGCCATACTCATTACCGAAGCAGAACCCATCGAAGGGTCAGGTCCTAAAATACTCTATGTAAATGAAGCTTTTACCCGGATGACGGGTTATACTGCAGAAGAAGTAATCGGACAAACCCCTCGTATGCTGCAAGGGCCGGGTACCGATCAACAGGAACTACAGCGTTTGAAGAAAGCACTCAAAAACTGGGAACCCTGTGATATAGAAGTATTGAATTACAAGAAAAACGGGGAACCTTTCTGGAATAATTTTACGGTAGCACCTGTTGCCAACGAAGCAGGCTGGTATACCCACTGGGTAGCTGTTGAAAGAGATGTAACAGAAAGAAGAAAAACCGATGTGCTGATTCGTGACAGTGAAGAGAAAAGAAGACTGATCATGAATGCGGCATTGGATGCCATTATTTGTATTGATACAGAAGGCATGATTACTTTCTGGAACCCACAGGCAGAGAAAATTTTTGGATGGGAACAGGAAGAGGTAATGGGCAAACGATTATCAAGTATTATTATACCCGAAGCTTACAGAACCATGCACGATCACGGCATGGAACAATACAAAATAACAGGGAAGGGCCCTGCATTAAATGCTTTACTGGAGCTAAGTGCCGTTAACCGCAATGGTATAACCTTCCCGGTCGAATTAACTGTATTACCGATTCATCAGGATAATGACTCATTTTTCTGTGCGTTTATTCGTGATATAACGGAAAGAAAAAAAGCAGAAACCGCAACACGCAGGTCCAATGAAAGGTATGAACTGGTGGCAAAAGCAACCAGTGATGCGATCTGGGACTGGGATATGCGTTCAGGTACTGTTACTCGTTCGGGCGATGGGTTACAGAAATTATTCGGCTACGATACAGCCATGGCCAGTGCTGATAATGATTTCTGGCGTAAACATGTTCATCCCGATGATATCAGTCGTGTAACAGAAGAAAGAGAAAAAATGTTACAGACAACGACAGATCAATATTGGGAGGATGAATACAGGTTTGAAAGAAAAGATGGCAGTTATGCACATGTATACGACCGTGGTTATGTAATCAGGAACAAAGAAGGTAAAGCCATTCGAATGATTGGTTCAACGCAGGATATATCTGCATTAAAACGATCAGAACAACAACTCTATGAACTCAATTCCGTACTGGAAAAACGCGCTTCGGAACTGGCCAGGTCAAATGCAGAGCTCGAACGCTTTGCGTATGTAGCCTCTCACGATCTTCAGGAACCCTTGAGAATGGTTAGTAGTTTTTTACAACTGCTTGATAAACAGTACACAGCAAAACTCGATGATAAAGCCAGAGAATATATTAACTATGCCGTAGGTGGCGCAGAAAGAATGAAGAGGTTGATACTGGACCTGCTTTCTTATTCAAGGGTAGCTACAGTAACCGAACAATTCCAGTCTGTTGATATGAATGCAGTAGCAAAGCATGTTACCCAGATTTTTGAATCGAGATTTGAAAAAGAAAGAATAACTTTAACTGTTGATCGTTTACCGGTAGTACAGGGTAATACCTCGCAGCTACAACAACTGTTACAGAATCTTATAGGTAATGCGATCAAATATAAAAGTGAGCATCCCCCACTCATTGAAATTGGCTGTCAGGAAGAAGAACGCCGGTTTGTCTTTTTTGTAAAAGACAATGGTATTGGTATCAACCCAAAGTATTTTGAAAAAATATTTGTTGTGTTTCAGCGATTACATCCCGTGAATAATTATTCGGGAACAGGAATCGGGTTGGCTATCTGTAAAAAAATTATTGAACGGCACCACGGTGAAATCTGGGTTGAATCAGAAGAAGGAAAAGGAAGTACTTTTTTCTTTAGCATACCTAAATAAGTAATCACCAAAAATGATGATATGTCTGTTATTCAAGACCTCGAAATATTGCTTGTAGAAGACAATGAAGGCGATATCAGGCTTACCATAGAAGCATTTAAAGAAGCCAAAATTACGAATCAGGTAAAAGTGGTAAGAGATGGTGAGGAGGCGCTTGATTACCTGAGAAAACAAGGAAACTATGCTGATGTAACATCACCTGATATTGTTCTGTTAGATATCAATCTGCCAAAAATAGATGGCAAAGAAGTACTGAGTACGATGAAAAACGATCCTTTATTAAAAAGTATTCCGGTTATCATGCTAACTACTTCATCGGCAGATTCAGACGTGCAGGAATCGTATGACAATTATGCCAACTGCTATGTCATTAAACCGGTTGATCTCAATAAATTTATGGAGGTGATACGCAGTATTGAAGACTACTGGGTATCGATCGTAAAACTTCCCAAAAAAATCTGAGTCTTAGTATCAAATACGTCTGATATCGGCGCCAATATTTCTCAATCGTTCATCGATCTGCTGATAACCACGATCGATCTGTTCAATATTCTGAATAACACTTTTTCCTTCCGCACTCAAAGCGGCAATTAACAGCGCCTGTCCGGCACGAATATCCGGACTGCTCATCGTAATACCACGAAGATTGTTTTTCCTCCCCAAACCAATTACAGTTGCTCTGTGCGGATCGCAAAGAATGATCTGCGCACCCATATCAATCAGTTTGTCTACAAAGAACAAACGACTCTCAAACATTTTCTGGTGTACCAATACACTTCCCCTGGCTTGTGTAGCAACAACTAATACGATACTGAGTAAGTCGGGTGTAAAACCTGGCCATGGATGATCTGATATGGAAAGTATGCCTCCATCCATAAAAGTCTGTATCTCATACACATCCTGTGCAGGTATATAAATATCATCTCCCTGTATGGAAAATTGTATACCCAACTGACTGAATTTTTCGGGAATGATACCTAAATGTTGTACACCGGCATTTTTAATGGTAAGCTCACTTTGTGTCATGGCAGCAAGCCCTATAAAACTACCAATCTCAATCATGTCGGGTAACATACGGTGCTCTGTTCCACTAAGCCTGCTAACACCTTCAATGGTTAAGAGGTTGCTGCCAATACCACTTATATTGGCTCCCATACGATTGAGCATGCTGCAAAGCTGTTGAAGATAAGGTTCACATGCAGCATTGTAAATCTGTGTTACGCCTTCTGCAAGCACAGCCGCCATCACAATATTGGCTGTTCCTGTTACCGAGGGCTCATCCAGTAACATATAAGCACCTTTGAGTTGCTGTGCCGATAGTTTGAAACAACTCTGCACATCATCGTATTCAAATTTGGCGCCTAATTTTTCAAAACCTATGATATGCGTATCAAGTCTTCTTCTTCCAATTTTATCGCCACCGGGTTTGGGTATGTAGGCTTTTTTGAACCGTGCCAGCATGGGCCCGGCGAGCATTACACTACCACGTAAACGGCCTCCTTTTTTTCTGAAACTGTCAGACGACAGGTAGTCGATATCAATATTATCGGCTTTGAAGCGATACGTATCTGCATTCAGTTTTTCGGTTTTCACACCCATGTCCTGCAGTAATTCAATCAGCAGGTTTACATCGAGAATGTCAGGAATATTGGAGATGGTCATTTCAGCGTCGGTGAGTACAACGGCTGATAATATCTGTAATGCTTCGTTTTTGGCTCCCTGGGGAATAATTTCTCCTTTCAGGCGATTGCCGCCACGTACTTCAAATGAACCCATAATACTTGCTTAAGTGGTTGTGTACACGAATGTAATAAATGGTCGCCTGTAAATAAGGGCATGAAATGAAAAAGCCCCGGCAAATTTGTCGGGGCTTTTCAAAAAAGTATAAAAAAACTTAATAGCGTTTCTTGAATTGACCACCACCGCTGTTGTTGCGGTTATTGTTGTTGTTGTTACGTCCGCCACCATTGTTACTGCGGTTGTTATTATTGCGTCCGCCACCACCGCTGTTATTACGGTTATTACTTCCGCTGTTGCGGTTACGTCCGCCAAAATTCTGCTGCCAACGACCACCACGACCGCCACTGCTATACTCGTCGCGTTCAAAATTCTGGTTGCGGTGCTTGATATATGGCGTATTGCTGAATTCGAGTTCACCACCGGTAATATTGTTCAACTCACTCCTGATAGCATCGTCGTGCACCAGTTCTTTGTGCCAGTTGCTGTAAGCCAGCTTCATATAGTAGGCGATAGCATGCGCAAAGCCAGCTTTTTTCTCCGGATCTTCTTCTTTCAGGGCTTTATCGATCACCACTTCCAGGTTTTTACCCAGATGGGCATATTTTGGATGCCTTTTAGGATAAGGAAGCGGATCGGGTTTCAGCTTATAGGTTTCTTTTTGTGGGATGGGGTATGGACTGTCGACATCCAGTTTAAAATCGCTGATAAAGAACAGGTGGTCCCATAATTTATGACGAAAATCTTCCACATTTTTCAGGTGGGGGTTCAGAAAACCCATCAGTTCGATCACAGATTGTGCCTGTTGCTGTCTTTTATCACGATCCTCAATGGTCAGTAAATAATCTACCATTTTATGTACATGACGACCATATTCACGCATGCCCAGGTAACTTCTCGAAGTATTATATTCCATGTAACGTTAATAAATGCAGTGACAAATGTAATCATTTCGGGGCGTTGAAGGGCATATTTTAAGCGGGTAAGCGTTAAAGAAATCATTTTTTCAGCACTCCGCCCGGCTGTTTATCTTCGCAACATGGAACAGATTGTGCAACAGATAGAGCAGTATAAACAGGAAATGCAGGCATTTGAGGCCAACACCCCCGATCTGGTGGAAGCTTTCCGTATTAAATACCTCGGTACCAAAGGATTGGTGAAAACAGTGATGGGTGAAATGAAAAATGTACCGGTAGATCAGAAAAAAGCTTTTGGACAAATACTCAATGAATTCAAAGAGTTTGCAGAAGCACGCTATACTTCTTTAAAAGAAGCGGCGGGTGATCAGTCCGATGCTGCAGTTACTGCAAAAGACATTACCCTGCCGGGCGATCTGTTTCCTGTAGGTACCAGACATCCTTTGAACCTGGTACGTAACCAGATCATTTCCATTTTCCGCAGACTGGGTTTTGCTGTGGCGGAAGGACCAGAGATAGAAGACGACTGGCACAATTTCGGTGCCATGAACCTGCCCGAAGATCATCCGGCCCGCGATATGCAGGATACTTTTTACATCAGTCAGAACCCAGACTGGTTATTGCGTACCCATACCAGCAGTGTACAGGCACGCGTAATGGAAACACAGAAACCACCCATACGTGTGATTTGTCCGGGAAGGGTATACAGAAATGAAACCATCAGTGCGCGAGCACATTGTTTCTTTCACCAGGTGGAAGGTTTGTATATAGATGAGAATGTAAGTTTTGCTGATCTTAAGCAAACACTTTACTTTTTTGTACAGGAAATGTTTGGTCAGCATGTAAAAGTGCGTTTCAGACCCAGTTATTTTCCTTTTACCGAACCCAGTGCAGAAATGGATATCAGTTGCCAGATCTGTGGTGGTACCGGATGTAATATCTGTAAACATACCGGTTGGGTAGAAATATTGGGAAGTGGAATGGTACATCCGAAAGTGCTCGAAAATTTTGGTATCGATTCAACCAGGTATACAGGTTTTGCATTTGGTATGGGTGTTGAGCGTATCACTCAATTAAAATACCAGGTAAACGATCTCCGTCTCTACTCACAAAACGATGTGCGGTTTTTGAAACAGTTTACAGGGGTGGTGGGGTAAGGAGAGAGGAGTCCATGGTCGATAGTCCATGGTCTATGGTAAATCAATTATAGGAATAAACTAGTGTAAATAAATACTATACCCTATGGACCATGGACTATGGTCTATGGACTAGAACTTCCCCCATGCTCCACGCAACCAAAGGCATAGTACTGCGAACAGTAAAGTATGGTGATACAAGCATCATTACCACTGTTTATACAGAACTGTTTGGCATACAGAGTTACCTGGTGAAAGGGGTAAGACAAAGCACGAAAACATCTTCCGGTAAAGCCTCTTATTTTCAGCCCTCAGCCTTACTCGATATGGAAGTGTACCATAATGAGCTGAAACAATTACAGTTTGTAAAAGAATACCGCTGGAGTTATTTGTATGAAGCGGTATTATCTGATGTGGTGAAACATGCTGTGTCTATGTACATGATTGAAATGCTGCAACATAGTTTGAAACAACCCGAAGCCAATCCCGAATTATTCTACCTGATTGAAGACAGTTTAAAACAATTGGATAAGGGCAATGAAACTTTAACAGCCAACCTGCCACTTTATTTTGTTTTACACCTGGCCACTGAACTGGGCTTTAAACCACAGGGCAATTATAGCACGGCAACACCTGTCTTCGATTTGCAGGAAGGTATTTTTGTGGCCCACACACCGGCACATCCTTATTATCTGGAAGAATTACAGGCAGAAGTAACCTCTCAGTTAACCGAGCTGCAGTTTTATAACCAGTTGGAAAATATTAAACTGAACAGAAACATCAGAAGAAGTTTATTGGAATCTTATCAAACTTATATGGCATTGCATATCGCCGATTTTGGTGAACTAAAAACACTTGCCATTCTCCAGGAAATTCTGAGTTAACCCTGCGCTAATTTCTCTGTTCAATTTTTTAAATACTTAAAGTATACTTTCATTTGATTTTCCTCTGTGCAACTCAGAGCTGTACTCCGTGTAACTCTGTGGTTTATATCATAAGATTTTTAACCACAGAGTTACACAGAGAGTAACACGGAGTTGCACGGAGATGGTTAGAATTTATGAAGAGACTACATAATTCTTTTGACGGTTTTCTTAGTTTCGAGCAGTAGCACACCTGGCTTTTTTCCTTTTTCAAAACTCCCCAATACATCATCCATACCCAGTGCTTTGGCACCGTTAAGGGTGGCAGCCTGTAAGAGTGTTGTCTGTGGCAAATGCGGGAAATGTAATTGCAGGGTTTTAATTTCTTCCAGTACACTTAACTGGTGGTTGCTCGCTAAACTGTCGGTTCCAATACAGATATTCAGTTTGTTTTGTAGTAAAAGATCAACAGGTGGTAAAGTGTTTTCAATATACAAATTGGCATTGGGGCAAAGGCAGAATGAAACAGGTACATCGCTTTTTAGTACAAGGTCAATATCTGTCTGGTGGGTGAAATTATTATGTACGAGTATGACATGTCTGGCTTTCTCCATCTGCGGAAAAAAAGCGGGCAGACTATGTGTACCCTGTGCATTGAAACCGGGGTTACTGATATCCATAGCCTTGTATAAACGAATAAAATCACCGGTCCCGTTTTCAAACAGTTCATTCTCTGCTTTGGACTCCTGGTTATGAATGGTAAGAATTTGTTCAGTAAAATGCGGTTGCATCAAAGTCCATAATTCATCCGATACGGAATAAGGTGCATGGGGCGATAAGCTTGTATGTTCAGGAAAACAACTTTTAAATATCTGGTAAAATCTTAAAGATGCTTCCATTCTTGCAGCAGCCCCCAATGGGTTCCAGCCGCTTACTTCAATGAAATTATGATAGCGTAACCGTTTGGCATTTTTTTGTATAAGCGTGTGTGTGTTATTACAAATATCACCTACGGCTACAATACCGGCTAACAGCATTTCATTTTCTGCATTTTCAATAGCAACCAGTATATCATCAACATGCGTTTGTCTTTGTGTTACTATACGCAATACAAAATCAACCAGACCGGTATGTTCTGGTATCAGTCCTTTCATGTGACTGAGTTCGAGATGGCAATGTGTATTGATGAAGCCGGGGCAAAGTAAACCATTCAGTTGTTGCACGTCTTCACCAGCTTCAGAGGTATGTACAATTGCTTCAACAGTTCCATCTTTTTCTGTGACTAACACAAAATCATCACCCAGTATTTCTGTGCCGGTGAATAACTGATGGGCGCTGAATTTTTGGTAAGACAAAGTAGTGGTTGATTATTTGCGAAGTTATTGGATAAAGCAATGAAGATGCAGGAATATTTTCATACATTTTACAACAGACTTAATCGTTCCTTCTGATCTTTTCCTATCTTGAATACAGAATTATTTAGCATTAAAAATGCAACATGAGAAAAATTATTATAATTGTTTTACTCGGGATCAGTTTTACAACGCATGCCCAAACATCTGATGAAAAAGCGATTAAAGAAACCATTAATTCTTTTTTCCTGTCATTAGAAAAGCAGGATACCGCGTTGTTAAAAACTGTTGTATTTATTGATGGGCAATTGTGGCGGGTGTCGAATGTTACAAATTCGAGAAAGCATGATATGCGGGATTTCAGGGCTGATATCAATAAATTAATCTCAAAAGATAAAATAAAAGAAATTCCTCACCGGTATGAAATCAAAATACACAATGGCATTGCTATGGCATGGGTACCCTATGAGTTTCTGGTGAATGAAAAATTTTCTCATTGTGGAGTCGATGTTTTTACATTGATTCATGCATCGGGGGTATGGAAAATTGTAAACGCATCCTATACTATTGATAAAACAGGTTGTGAGGAATTAAAAAAGGGCAAATAAAAATCTGTTGCGAGTTTATACGAACGATAATAAAAATGATACAGGTATGAAATTATCAGCAAAACAAGCAAGTGAACTGATGGAGCTTTTAAAAGCCCGGTTTGAAAAAAACACTAAACGCCATAAAGGCATTGAGTGGAGCAAAGTTGAAGCAAGGTTAAAAGCCAATGCCCACAAGCTGTGGTCGCTCAGTGAAATGGAAAGAACAGGTGGAGAGCCTGATGTAACCGGGCAGGATAAAAAAACAGGCGCTTTTATTTTCTGCGACTGCTCTGCTGAAAGTCCGGCTGGCCGCAGAAGTTTATGTTACGACCGTGAAGCGCTCGATAGCCGTAAAGAATTTAAGCCTGCAGATACTGCCGTTGATATGGCTGCTGCCATGGGTGTAGAAATATTGGATGAAGAAGCATACAGAAACTTACAGACCCTGGGAAATTTTGATGCCAAAACTTCCAGTTGGTTAAAAACGCCGGAAGCCATCCGCAAATATGGTGGTGCTATTTTTGGGGACTTGCGTTACCAGCATGTGTTTGTGTACCATAATGGGGCGGGATCTTATTATGCGGCGAGGGGGTTCAGAGCTTCTTTACAGGTATAACAAGTTAAATCATTGCAAAGCCAAAATAGTTCTGAGTAATTTATTTTAAATGTTATATAATTGACATGTGAAAAAATTATGTTGCTTCATACTTTTGGCTATTGTCTCGGTAGTATCTTCCTCTATTCTCTATGCACAAAGGTCAACACTTGTTGGAATAAGTTTTACTGCTGAAACATCAGGTAATCATTTCAGACCAGGGTTGGGTGTAACGATAGAGCATAAGTTTACCAGAAAAAGCGGAATTGAAAGCGGATTATATTATAGAAACTATTCTCAGAATAATACATACATGTTAGTGAATAATAGCGGTACAGGATTAGTTCCTTATACTTTAATGATAGTAGAGAGATTTATTTCCGTTCCTGTATTGTATAAATTTTATTCACGTCTCGTAAATGTAAGTGCAGGTATGAGCTTTGATTTTTATGTCGGGTTTAGGCATAAAAACAAGAGCCAACAAATTACTGTTACTGATTATAATATTGATCCTAATATGGCCTTAGGAGTACAGTTAAAAATAAGCAAACCTATTCGTCTCGATGATAGACTGATCCTTGAACCTGAGCTGCGTTTGAATCCTGTCATTACTTATAACAGAGCATATGGAGGTTTAGGGATCACCGCAAAATATCAATTAAAAAATAATTTTTAAAAATGGATGCTTTACTGAAAATCTGGGAAACCAACCGCAATAATTACCTGCGTTTTATAGAACCTTTTACACTGGAACAACTGAATAAGGTACCCGAAGGGTTTAACAATAATATCATCTGGAATGTAGGCCATATTATTGTGGTACAACAATCACTGGTGTATCGTTTGTCGGGCCTTGCTATGCAGGTAAGTGATGAAATGTTCACCCTGTATAAACCCGGCAGCAAACCCGAGAGAGCGGTTACACAAACAGAAGCAGACGAACTGAAACAATTACTGATCACACTATGTGAACAGACAAAAAAAGATATTGAAAAAGGGATATTCACCAGTTTTACGGGGAGAATGACCGCTACCGGATTTGACCTTACCAGTTTTGCAGATGCCTTGGAGTTTAATAATTATCATGAAGGACTGCATTTAGGGATGATGATGAGCATCCGCAAGCTGTTATGATCTTTTACCTGGTTGTTTTATCGATTTTTAATGCCAATAAAACGTGAAAAAGCATTTCCTGCTTTTTCAGTGCAGATTTATAGGTAGTTTTGCTAACAAATATGTTGACCCCGGGTAAAAATCGTAAGTATAATCATATCGGCCAAACCTGCAAAACTATTGCAGGTTCATTGGCTTTGATGACATGGCTTCTGATGTTTTTCGCGGGTGCCATCAAGGCCAATGCCGGCACAGCGCAGTTGCTGAAAACCGGAAAAACAATTGTTGCCTCCCCAACCAACCCGGCTGATCTGCCTGCCGATCCCGCTGAACCACTTCCCTTACCCGAAGACCCGGAAGCATATGTAGCAGAAACAGAAGATTATGCGGATGATGATAAAAAAGCCGGTTCAGCCCTCTATTTTATTCAGTTGATGGCTTTACAGCAAGCAACTGAAATACAATCGGTACAATCCTTTCATTATAACCAGGCTATTAAGCAGCGTATAGCCATTCCTCTTTTTGTACTCCATCATTCCTGGAAAAGTTACCTGATCTGATTTTTTTGATTTGAAACGTACATGATGCAACAGCAGCACTGTACAACTGTGTCGCGTGATTCCTCACGTGACCTACCCTCTTATATACGCTTTAGTCAATCAAAAAAAATCATGAAACAGTTTTTTATTTTCATCATGGCTGCAACCATTTTATCACTCGCCGGTTGCAAAGAACACAAAGAAGAAAAACAGGAAGAAATACATTTTGTTGTTACGAGTCCCATTGAAAGAGATACCGTTATCCACCAAGAATATGTATGTCAGATACATTCCATTCAGCATATAGAATTAAGGGCACTCGAAAAAGGATACTTACAACATATCTATGTAAATGAAGGGCAGTTTGTGAAAAAAGGACAAATCATGTTCCAGATTATGCCATTGATTTACCAGGCCGAAACACAAAAGTCAGAAGCTGAAGTAAATTTTGCCAAAATAGAATACCAGAACACGAAGCAACTGGCAGATAGTAATATCGTTTCCAAAAATGAACTGGCTTTAGCCAAAGCCAAACTCGATAAGGCACAGGCAGAATTATCACTGGCCAAAGCTCACCTTGCATTTACAGAGATACGTGCGCCATTCGATGGTATTATTGATCGTTTTAACGTACGACTTGGTAGCCTGGTAGATGAAGGCGAGTTGTTAACCACACTGGCAGACAACAGTAAAATGTGGGTTTACTTTAATGTGCCGGAAGCTGAATACCTCGATTATGTTTCGCGTGAGAAAAAAAGTGGTAACGCAACAGTAGAACTACAAATGGCCAACCACCAGATTTTCGATCAGAAAGGTGTGGTAGAAACCATTGAAGCCGACTTTAACAACGAAACCGGAAATATTGCATTCAGGGCCACATTCCCCAATCCGAAACGTGTATTGCGGCATGGTGAAACCGGAAACATTCTGATGCCGGTGATACTCAAAAAAGCCATCCTGATTCCACAAAAATCAACGTTCGATGTACTCGATAAAAAATTTGTGTACGTAGTAGATGCCAACAATGTATTAAAGGCAAAGCAGATTACCATTGCTCAGGAAATGCCGCATGTGTATGTAGTGGCTTCAGGGCTAAGCCCACAGGATAAAATCCTCGCAGAAGGTTTAGGGAAGGTGAAAAATAATGAACGCATCAAATATTCATTTATACCCTTCGAAAAAGAATTACATGAGTTAAACAATTTACACGCCGAATAAAGCAGGAACCCTAAAATATACAATGATGTTTAATAAATTTATTAAAAGACCGGTTCTTGCTATTGCATTATCTGTGGTGATTGTTTTTATGGGTTTGCTGGCGATTAATACATCACCAGTTGCCCAGTTCCCTGAAATAGCTCCTCCCCGTGTAAACATTTTTATTGAGTTTCCGGGTTCCAATGCCGATGTACTGGTAAAATCAACACTCACCATTTTGGAACGAGCCATTAACGGTGTACAGGGAATGCAGTACATGTTATCTGATGCCACCAGTGCAAGTGAAGCAAGTATCGAAGTAATATTTGAACCAGGAACAGATCCTACACTGGCAGCCGTAAGGGTAAAGTCGAGAGTCGATCAGGTTATGACCAATCTCCCGCCACTGGTACAAAGAGAAGGTGTTATTATTTCGCCCCTCCAACCCAGTATGCTGATGTACTTAAACCTGTACAGCAAGGAGAACAATGTGGATGAAAAATTCCTGTTCAATTATGCCAACACTTATATCTTACCTGAACTTCAGCGAATAAAAGGGATGGGTTTTGCACAGGCCATCGGGAGCCGTGCTTTTGCCATACGTGTATGGTTAGACCCCGAGCGTATGAGAGCCTATAATATTTCGGCAGAAGAGGTGTTGAAATCAATTGATGAACAAAGCGTATTGGCAAGACCGGGAAGAGTGGGTCTCAGTTCTGGTAAGAAAGCACAATCACAGGAATATGTATTTACCTATAAAGGCTGGTACAACAAACCGGAACAATACCAGGATATTATCATCAAAGGCAATTCAAATGGTGAGATCCTCAAATTAAAAGACATAGCAGAAGTTGAGGTAGGAAGCGAGTTTGTTGATATCTATTCAAACAAAGACGGCCACCCTTCAGCCTCGCTGGTACTCAAACAAAATCCCGGTAGCAATGCCAACACAGTTATTGCAGATGTAAAAGCAAAACTGGAAGAACTGAAAAAAGATTTCCCCCCGGGTATCGATTACGAAATCAACTACGACGTTTCAAAATTTGTAGATGCCTCTATCGAAAAAGTGATGCATACCTTATTGGAAGCATTTGTACTGGTAGCCATTGTGGTGTTTGTTTTTCTGGGTGACTGGCGCTCAACCTTTATCCCTATTCTTGCTGTACCAGTGTCATTGATCGGTGCATTTGCATTGATGAAGTTCTTTGGACTGAGTATCAACCTGATTACTTTATTCGCATTGGTACTGGCCATTGGTGTAGTGGTAGATGATGCCATTGTAGTAGTAGAAGCAGTACACGTGAAGATGGAAGAAGAAAACCTATCGCCTTTTGCCGCAGTAAAAAAAGTGATCAGGGAAATCAGTGGTGCCATTATTGCCATTACATTGGTTATGACATCCGTGTTTGTTCCTGTTGCATTTATGACAGGCCCCGTAGGTGTGCTCTACCGGCAGTTTTCACTTACCATGGCAAGTGCTATTGTTATTTCTGGTTTTGTTGCACTTACCCTTACACCGGTGTTATGTGCCATGTTATTAAAGAATACACATGGAAAACCGAAAAGAAAAACACCCATTAACCTGTTTATTGCCTGGTTCAACAAAACTTTCGAACGGGTTACGGGCAGGTACACTCGGTTTTTGTCGTTGATTGTAAACAGAAAACTCATTACCTATGGGCTATTAATAGCTTTTGGTTTTGGTATCATGAGCGTTAATAAAATTCTTCCTGCTGGATTTATTCCAAGTGAAGACCAGGGACAGATATATGCCATCATTCAAACACCTCCGGGTACTACGCTGGAGCGCACAAACGAAATATCGAGGAAATTACAATTGATTGCTCGTAAGATTGAAGGGGTGTCATCTGTTACTTCTCTTGCAGGTTATGAGATACTTACCGAAGGACGAGGATCGAATGCCGGTACCTGTTTAATTAATTTAAAAGACTGGTCCGAAAGAAAGCAGTCGGTAAAAGAAGTGATTGAAGAACTGGAAAAAGAATCAAAAGACCTTCCAGCCAACATTGAATATTTCGAGCCACCTGCTGTTCCGGGGTATGGTACATCCGATGGTTTCTCATTGCGTTTACTTGATAAAGGAAGCGATGTAGATTATCAGGAATTTGACAAGGTAAACGCAGAATTTTTAGCAGCACTCCGAAAAAGAAAAGAATTGTCAGGGTTGTTTGCTTTTTATTCTGCCAAATATCCCCAGTATGAAATTTCTGTAGACAATGAACTGGCCATGCAAAAAGGAGTTTCATTAGGTAATGCCATGGAAAACCTGAATATCATGATTGGCAGTACTTATGAGCAGGGCTTTATCCGCTTCAATAACTATTATAAAGTGTATACACAGGCCGGACCCGAATTCAGGAAACAACCATCTGATATCCTGAACATGTTTGTGAAAAATGATCATGGTGAAATGGTACCGTATTCTGCTTTCATGAAGATTAAAAAAACGCAGGGGCCGAATGAGATTGCGCGGTATAATCTCTATATCTCTTCATTAATCAATGGTACACCTGCTAAAGGATATTCTTCAGGCGATGCCATTAAGGCCATCAAAGAAGTGGCGGCAGAGTCCTTGCCACGTGGTTATGATATTGCATGGGAAGGTCTTTCATACGATGAAGCTAAAAGAGGTAACGAAGCTATTTACCTGTTTGTGATCGTTATCTTTTTTGTGTATTTGATTCTTGCAGCACAATACGAAAGTTTCCTGCTGCCCTTTGCAGTATTGTTATCCCTTCCTCCGGGAATATTCGGATCGTTCCTTTTGTTAAAAGTGATGGGACTTGCAAACGATATCTATGCGCAGGTAGGATTGATTATGCTGGTAGGATTATTGGGAAAGAATGCCGTACTGATTGTAGAGTTCGCTGTACAGAAACACAATAAGGGCGCAACAGTTTTGGCGGCTGCCATTGAAGGTGCCAAAGCCCGTTTCAGACCCATCCTCATGACATCATTTGCTTTTATCGCAGGGTTGATTCCACTGGTGATTGCCACAGGACCGGGTGCTGTTGGAAACCATACCATTGGAGCATCGGCACTGGGTGGTATGTTATTCGGAACAGTGTTTGGCGTCATCATAGTACCGGGACTGTACTTCATTTTCGGGAAACTACAGGAAGGCAGATACCTCATCAGGGATGAAGATAAGAATCCATTGAGTGAAGACTTTGTTGAAAGCGATTCTTCACTGACCAAAAAGATCAGGAAAATTATTTCAAGAATCAGAAATAAAAAAGATAATGAAACTACAAGCTAAATATATTTTACTTGCTGCTGCATTCCTGTGGATAGGAGCCTGTAAAGTGCCTGCCATTAGTAGCAAACAGGAAAATACAGCAGTGCCCTTGCGTTATAACAGTTCGCAGGATACATCCAATATGGTAAAACTACCCTGGCGCGAATATTTTTCAGACCCGAATCTCATTGCGCTTATTGATACTGCATTACAAAACAACCAAGAGCTGAATATTATGCTCCAGGAAATTGAAATGAGTAAGAATGAAATCATGCAGCGAAAAGGGGAATACAAACCTTTTGTAAACCTGAGAGCCGGAGTGGCGGCTGACAGAGCCGGGAAATATACCTGGGATGGTTTTTCAGAAGAAGACCTGAAAGCCAATCCGGAAAAGGGTCCGAAATATATCGGCGACTTTATGGTGGGTACCTATTTTTCCTGGGAACTCGATGTTTGGAAAAAACTGCGCAATGCCACAAAATCGGCTGCCATTAAATATTCCTCCGCAGTGGAAGGCAGGAACTTTATGGTCACCAATATCATATCAGAAATAGCAGGCTCTTATTATGAGCTTATGGCATTGGATAACCAACTGGAAATTATAGAGCAGAATATTTCACTACAGAGCAATGTGCTGAAAATCATCAAACAACAAAAAGAAGCGGCTAAAGTTACACAGTTGGCTGTGAACAGGTTTGAGGCACAGTTACTCAACACGCAGAACCTCCGGTATGAAATACAACAGCAAATCACTGAAACGGAAAACAGGATTCGCTTTCTTACGGGTAAGTATACACCGGCCATTCCAAGAAACGGTGCAGCGTTCGCTACTGTTCCGATGGAGGAACTGCAAACAGGTATTCCATCACAACTGCTCATCAACCGACCCGATATCAGACAGGCAGAATTAAATATTGCTGCTGCGAAGCTGGATGTACAGGTAGCGAAAGCAAATTTCTATCCATCATTCAGTATACAGGCAGGATTGGGTTTTCAGGCATTTAATCCTTTGTACCTGGTAAGACCGGCATCCATTTTATACAACCTGGCTGGCGATATGGTAGCGCCACTGGTGAATAAGAATGCCATTACTGCAGCCTATTATAATGCCAATGCTCAGCAAATTCAAACGGTGTATCAGTATGAGCAAACCATTCTGAATGCTTATACCGAAGTATTGAATCAGATAGCAAAAGCAGCAAATTTTAAAGCCAGCTATGAGATGAAATCGAAAGAGGTAGATATTTTATTACAGTCAGTAGCCATATCCAACAACCTGTTTAATTCTGCACGGGCCGATTATATGGAAGTGTTATTAACGCAAAGGGAAGCACTGGAATCAAAAATGCAGTTGATTGAAATAAGAATGAAACAATTGAGCGCTAAAGTAAATATTTACAGGGCACTTGGTGGCGGCTGGAATTAAGAAGTTGAAAAACCAACAGAACGGGAATAAGAAGTACAGTACGGATTTTGATTGACAAAGAGGGCGGTCGGACGAGAGTCCGGCCGTTTTGTTTTATGTATGAAGTAAGCAAAATACTTACCTCCCTTTTCTTAGCTCCGGACTTAAGTCCGGAGCTAAGAAAGAAAAAGAAAATGTTTAATTTACATGAAATCATTACACATGCTGAAGAAGTTATTACTTGCTGTTTACCTCTTGTTGCAACTGGGAACTGAATTGCATGCACAACAGGTCATCAAACTCTACGAGGGCAAAGCCCCAGGTTCTGAAAACTGGAACTGGTCTGAAGCTACCATTGAAAAAACGGCTTGGAATACGCCAGTGGTATATAATGTAGCAGACCCCACATTAACCGTTATCAAACCTGAGGCTGGAAAAGCCAATGGAACGGCTGTGGTAATTTGTCCGGGAGGTGGTTTTTTTGCGCTGTCAATAGAAAATGAAGGGATGGGTGTGGCCCGATGGCTGGCAGGAAAAGGGGTAACCTGTTTTGTGTTGAAGTACAGACTGGCAAAAGCATCTGGTGATGATCCGATCAAAGATTTCAATGCCTCTTTTGGTGATAAAGAATTGCAGGCCAAACAAATGGCATCGGTGCCCATGGCCATTGCAGATGGAAAACAGGCAGTAGCTTATATAAGAAAGAATGCGGTACAGTTGGGTGTGAATCCGAATAAAATAGGCATCATGGGTTTTTCAGCGGGTGGTACAGTGGCAGGATCGGCCGGTTTTGGGTATACCGCAGAGAACAAGCCTGATTTTGTGGCACCGATCTATGCTTTTCTTCCTCCTGAAATGCAGGGAACCGTGGCTGCAGATGCGCCTCCTTTGTTTGTGGCGGTGGCATCAGATGACCAGATTGGTTTACAAACACATAGTGTAGCATTATATACCAAATGGAATACAGCCAAACGATCGGCCGAATTGCATGTGTATAATAAAGGCGGACATGGTTTTGGTATCCGCAAGCAGCAGCAACCCTCCGATGCCTGGGCCGACCAGTTTGCGGCATGGCTCGAATTTCAGGGTTTTCTTAAAAAATAGGTGTGTTTTTAGCTGCAAGTGGCAAGCTTTAAGCTACAAGTTATAGGGTCATGGTGATGCGCTCTTGTGATTGCATTGAGCCGCAGATTCGCAGATGATAGGTGATTCATCTGCGAATCTGCGGCTTTTTTATCCATCAATATAAAAAATAGGCTAAATTTTTTATTGAAAATCAAATAGTTACAAAGGTTCGATTAAAAATAGACCCTAAAATCTTTGGAAAATCGTATCAATGGGGCCTACCTTTGCCACCCGAAATTCTCGGAACATTTATACGCCGGTGGGATAGCGCCGGGTTCATTTAAAAAGAAATATTATGAGTAAACTTCATTTCACCACCAAGCATGCAAATGCGGCTACCGTACAGCACAACTGGTATGTGGTTGACGGTACTAATCAAACCGTAGGTCGTATTGCTTCAAAGATTGCTTCTGTTCTTCGTGGTAAGAACAAGGCTTATTACACACCGCACGTAGATTGTGGTGACTACGTAATTGTTATCAATGCTGAGAAAGTTGTTTTCACAGGTAACAAATTCGAAGACAAACAGTACATCAACTTCTCTGGTTACCCAGGTGGTAAAAAAGAAGAAGCTGCACAGGATCTCATCAAACGTCGTCCTGAAGTGATTATGGAAAGAGCGGTAAAAGGTATGTTGCCTAAAAACCGTCTCGGTCGTAAAATGATCAAGAAATTGTTTGTTTATGCAGGTACGGCGCATCCGCATTCTGCTCAGCAACCTAAAGAACTGAAGTTCTAATCCACAACAAATTAGCTAATTACAAATTCCTGATAAATGGAAAAACAAAAAAACGCAGTTGGTCGCCGTAAAGAAGCTGTTACCCGTGTATTCATTAGCAAGGGTGATGGTAAGATCACTGTAAACGATAAAGATTATAAAGAATATTTTCCGCTGGTATACCTGCAGAACCAGGTAGAAGCGCCTTTGAAAACTGCTGATGTACTGGGTAAGTATGATGTGGTGATCAATGCACAGGGTGGTGGCTTAAAAGGCCAGGCCGAAGCTGCAAAGCTGGGTATTGCCCGTGCGCTGCTGGAAGTAAATGCAGATTTCCGTCCGTCATTAAAAGCTGCCGGTCAACTGAAACGCGATCCACGTGGTGTTGAACGTAAGAAATTCGGTCACAAGAAAGCACGTAGAAGCTACCAGTTTAGTAAGCGTTAATAGTGAAGCTGCGAGCTGCCAGCTTCGGGCCACGAGCATGATTGTATTTTGCTCAAAGCTCATCGCTCATGACTCAAAGCTTTGGAAAACCAAATTCAAAAATTACAACAATCATACAAGATGGAAAATAACACTTCATTACAGCAGCAACTTCTGGAGGCCGGCGTACACTTTGGTCACCTGAAAAAGAAGTGGAACCCTAAGATGTTACCCTACATCTTTGCTGAGAAGAAAGGTATTCACATCATTGATCTGAATAAAACTGTTGATCACCTGCAGGAAGCTTCTGCGGCTGTTAAGCAGATCGCAAAAAGCGGTAAGAAGATCATGTTTGTGGCTACTAAAAAACAGGCTAAAGAAATCGTAAGCGAATGCGCTAAGCGTGTGAACATGCCTTATGCAACTGAGCGTTGGTTGGGTGGTATGTTAACCAACTTCAACACCGTTCGTAAAAGCGTAAAGAAAATGCAGAGCATCGAAAAAATGCTGGCTGATGGCAGCGCTGAAAGCCTGACTAAAAAAGAACGTCTCACCCTGAGCCGCGATAAAGACAAAATGGAAAAAGTACTCGGTGGTATTGCACAACTGGGTCGTTTACCAGCCGCTTTATTCCTGGTAGATATCGGGCATGAGCATATCGCACTGGCAGAAGCCAAGCGTTTAGGCATCACAACTTTTGGTATGGTAGATACCAACTGCGATCCTAATAAAGTAGACTTCGCTATTCCTTCGAATGACGATGCTACCAAATCAATCGCAATCATTACCAACTATATCGTTGCAGCTATTGCAGAAGGTCTGGCAGAGCGTCAGGCATCTAAAGATGAAGAAGAAACAGACGACAGCAACAACGAAAACGAAGCAAAAGCACGTCGCTTAGAAGCTGAAGCACAAGCCGAAGCTGGTCGTGGTGGCCGTCGTGGTGGTAGCGGAGCGCCTGCAGAAGCTGGAGCACCTAAGCGCCGCGTTCCAGGTAACCGTCGTCCTGCAGGTGGTGGTGGAAGCAGATAATGAAGTAATCTTATTGGGTCATTACGTCATTATCTGATCAGATAGTGACATAATGACCCAATTTATATATACACTTCAGTGTTTTGCCATACAGGCATTGTATTTGACAATACCTGTTCATCATTTAATAAAACAGGATAACTGAAAGATGCAATTAGTTTTGCAGCCCTATCAGTCATCCAAGTCATTCAACATTATAAATTTCACATACCATGAGTACTGTAACAATTACAGCCGCTGATATCAACAAATTGCGCCAGGCAACAGGTGCCGGCATGATGGATTGTCGTAAAGCTTTAACGGAGACTAATGGCGATTTTGAAGCCGCTATCGACTGGTTGCGTAAACAGGGACAGAAAGTAGCTGCCAAACGTAGTGACCGTGAAGCAAAAGAAGGTGTGATCATCGCAAAAACATCTGCTGATAACAAAACAGGTTTTGTGGTTTGTATCAGTTGCGAAACAGATTTCGTATCTAAAAATGCAGAGTTCGTTGCTTTTGCACAGTCTATTGCTGATGCTGCTGTAGCCAACAATGTAACATCTGTAGATGAACTGAATGAAGTAGTGATCAACGGCGCGAAAGTAGCTGATATGATCAACGATAAACTCGCTTCTATCGGCGAGAAAATTGGTATTGCCAAATTTGAAAGAATTGAAGCACCATTTGTAGCATCATATATTCACGGAGCATACCGCATGGGAGTGTTGGTAGGTTTAAACAAAGATGCAGCCGAAGCTGGTAAAGACGTTGCCATGCAGATTGCAGCCATGAACCCACTGGCAGTAGATGCCAACAGCATTCCTGCTGAAACCATTGAAAGAGAAAGAGCCATTGTGGTAGATACCATGAAAGCCGATCCTAAAATGGCCGGTAAACCAGATGATATGATTGCCAAGATTGCAGAAGGTAAATTAAATGCATTCTTTAAAGAGAATACCTTACTGGCCCAGGCATTTGTAAAAGATGGTGGTATTACTGTAGAAGCTTACCTGAAATCTGCTGGTGATGTAACCGTAACAGCTTTCAAGCGTGTGGCTTTAGGATAATTGATTTGAGTAGATTTTATATAGGGGAGATGAGTGATCATCTCCCTTTTTTGTGCGTAGGAATTTTCGAATAGTTCCCGAACTTTCAAAAAGCAATCTGTCTAATTGTTTCTGAAATAATAATCTGATAAAGCCTTTACAATGGCCCTTGGATTGGCTTCATCTGTATTGGTCATAATAATGATAGACAAGTCGTCATTAACAAAACGGGTATAGTGAGAACGAAAACCTGTATTGGCACCCCCATGTTCAATTACTTTGCGGCCGCTGAGTTCATCAATCATCCAACCAAATCCATAATAATTTTTTGAATTGGGGTCGCTGCTTGTTTTAATAAAAGGCTTCCACAATAATTCCCAGTTTTCTTTTTTCAGGATACTGTTTTTTTCTCTCAATACTTTATCCCATAATATCATATCAGTGCTGGTAGAAAGAAAACCACCGCTCGGCCGCACAGCATACATGGCATCAGCATTGATGAGTACCCCGTTTTTGTGCATATAGCCATTGGCGCGATTAGGAATGATAGGATAAAAATCAGTCATGCCGCTGTTTTTCATACCGGCAGGTATAAATAATTTTTCCCGGATATAATCCTGCCATGCCGTACCGCTTACCTGTGTAATGATTTCTGCAAGCATAAAATAGCCAAGATTACAGTACTGGTATTTTTCACCTGTTTTGAAATCGAGCGGTAAGGAGTAGGCAGATTTAATGATCACAAGATCTGGCTGAATCACTGCATTTTTATAGGCGGGCCCTTCTCTTTTCAAGCCTGATGTATGCGACATCAGGTGTTTAACCTGAATGGGTCTCCATGTTTCTGGCGCATCGGGAAAAAATTTATGGACAGGATCTTCAATGCTCAATTTTCCTTCCTCCTCTAATTTCAGAATGGCGACGGTAAAAAACTGTTTGCTAACAGAACCAAGACGTATAACTGATTTTGCACTTACAGGCACATTGAGTTCTACATTGGCTAAACCATACCCTTTATTCACCAACGGGGTACCATTTTTAATGACTGCCATGGAAAGACCAACAATTTTTTGCTCCTTCATTATTTTCTGTACAATGATATCGGTGCTATCTACCTGTCCGTAAGCAAGTACATTGATCAAAAGAAACAGGATAATCATTTTATTTTTCATGAAACAGTATTTTAAATTTTAAGTGTGTTTTGCAGGTGTGCCGGGGCTTTAAAAATTTCAAAAAACAATATCCGAACCTATTCGGTTGGCGTTCTCTCTGGACTTTTTAATCAAGCCTTTTCCTACAAGTCCTCATTAGGTACATTATACTCCCCAAAGGAAATGATTTCCAAAGTAGTGGTTGCTGATGGTGTAAAATAAATGGGTAGCTATTACCCAATAATCTAATATACAACCTCTTTATCGATTCCCCTAAACCACATAAACATGTGACCCCTCAAATTGTAACAGCTTATTCTATCTTGCGTTAAGCAAAAAAAAATTGCATGAAATACCTGGTCCTTCTACTTGCCCTCCATCTAAGTACATTCATCTCATCCCAAACCATACAGGTTCAGATTGATTCTTCCATCAAAAAACCACTCACGGGCAAACTCTATCTCTTTACCCAAAGCGATACTTCCAAAAGGGTACCCAATAACCCCGACCCCACACAATCCATGTTTGCCTGGAACATCAGCAACCTGCAAAAGGAAATTACACTTTCCCTTGATAAGGCCGATAGCCGCTTATTACCCGATGGTCTCCAAAAACTGAAACCCGGTTATTATAAAATGGCCGGTGTAATAGATATCGATTTTGAAGAGAGGGGTACATTTAACCCTGGTAATGTATATGCCCGCAAAGAAGTGCTGTTGCATGTAAACGAACAGGGAGAAGGGAATGCCAGCATTGTTTTTGAATCGCTGGTAAGTGCCAGAAAATTCCGCGAATCAGCTATACTCAAAGAAGTGGTGCTCAAGAGTTCATTGCTCAGCGCTTTCAGAAAAAAAGACATTTTTATGAAAGCGGGTATTCGTTTACCGGCATCCTATTATACGGATACCAATCGTCAGTATCCGCTTGTACTGGTAATACCCGGTTGGGGAGGTACCCATTACGACCTCGCCAATAACGCAACGGTTCAACGTTATGGCATGACACAGGGCAAAGAAAAAATTTACCTGTACCTCAACCCCGAAACACAATCACCATATGGTTTGCACGCATTTGTAGACTCAAGGGTAAATGGTCCCTGGGGAAAGGCATTGGTAGAAGAACTGATACCCCACGTAATACAACAGTTTAGAATAGTAAAAGAAACGAGCCAGCATTTTGTGATGGGACAAAGCACAGGTGGTTATGGATCTTTGTGGTTACAGTTGAATTATCCCGACGCTTTTGGCGGCTGCTGGGCCGTATCGCCCGACCCGGTTGATTTTTCTTCTTTTATTGGAATTGATCTCTATGCAAAAAACGCCAATGTTTTTTTCGACCAGCAGGGAAAACCCATCGGTACATTTTTCGTGGATGGAAAACCTCTGATGACCACACAGCAGATGTCTGACCTGGAAAATTTTCTGGGAGATGGTGAACAACTACAGGCTTTTGAAGCAGAGTTTGGAATGCCAGATAAGAATGGTAGACCGTGCATACTGCATAACAGGGTAACAGGTAAAGTAGACGCATCCGTACTGAAAACATGGGAGCCTTACGATCTCGGCCTCTTCATGCAAAAGAAAGGTCGACAACTGGAGCCCAAACTTAGGAGCAAAGTGCATGTATATGCAGGCGCTAACGATAATTTTATGTTACATGAAGCGGTAAAGGCATTCGGCAAAAAAGCAGCAGGCACAACGGCTATAGCCGAACTCATTCCAGGTGCCGATCACTGGAGTATCTGGTCACCGGCATTTACAACCCGAGTACAAAAAGAAATTGACGAAAAGATAAAATAAATACAACCTTACAGATATCTAAAGACTAAGCCCCAACTCACAGTGTGGGAATTCTTTTGCCCATGCTGCAGCCACCGATTCATCTTCAGTCTTAATATTGGCAATGATGGTTTGTAATGCAGGAAAGGCTTTGAGCAAACGATAAATTCCGTGTGCAGTAACATTGGTATGTTTAATATACAGGTATTCTAATTGATGCAAATGAAGGATACAATCCAGGTTACCATCGTGCAATGCCATACTTCCCAAATCGAGGTAATAAACCTGTTCAAGTTTTTTGAGTAATTGTAAACCATTTTCTGTTACATAGGAGCCACGTAATACCAACCTGTCAATGGTTTTTACATATTTGGTGATGAAAAACAAAGTTTCATCAGCAGTATCTCCATCCGGAACCCCAAACTGGCTTATATGCGTCGGTATATTTTTATTGTTTTTGGTATTGAAATAAGTTTGTAACAAATATTTCTCCTGACTCTTTGATAACATGCGATACTGGTTTGAGTAAAGCTACTAATTGACAATTGAATAAAATTTATTGCCACTGAAAGCAGAGAGATACATGTATACTTTTCTGTGCTTCTCTGTGCTTTCAGTGGCAATAAATCACACAATAACCAACTAAGCCTTATGTACTTTCTGGTTATAGATATAAGAAGTAATACCAGCACCAAATACAAGTATCATCATACTCATACCCGGATCAACACCACCTACTTTAATCACAGAGTACATGGCGCCAATTAAATCGAAAGCCAATCCTGCATAAGCCCATTCCTTTATTTTTTTGAAAGAAGGAATAAGAATAGCAATGGAACCCAACAGTTTGGCCACACCAATAAATGGAATGAAATATTCAGGATAACCGAGGTAGCCGGTAAGAAATTGTTTTGATTCTGCATTCAGCATAATATTGGGAATGGCAGAAAAAATCATAAAACCGGAGAAGAGAATGGTCGTTATCCAGTAGATCAGTTTGGTTGTTTTCATGTTGTTTTTTTTTAGTCCGAAAGTCCAGTGGATGGAGTTGGACTAATAAATTTAGTCAAAATCTTTCGGACTTTCTGTCTCCCGGTCTTCCGGACTTTCTCCTTATTTAGCCCAGCAATTAATCATCCAGTTAATACCATACTTGTCGGTAAAGCCGCCATAGTAGGCACCGAAGAACATATCCTGTAAAGGCATTTCTATTTTACCTCCGGCTGACAATTCATTGAATAATCTTTCAGCTTCTGCCCGGGTTTCCGGTTCTATGCTGATGTGTATATTATTACCCTGGGTGATGGTGAAGCCCATTTCTTTGGGAGCATCTGTACCCATTAAAATATGTCCACCCGTTATCGGTAATTCAACATGCAATACCATTCTTTTGATTTCATCGGCCACCGACGGATGATTGCTGTCGGGTGGTAAATCGCCAAAACGTTTGATACCACCGGGTACAAATGCAGTTTTAAAAACAGACTGATAAAAGCGGAAAGCTTCTTCTGTTTTGCCATCGAAATTGAGATAGGTACAAACCCTTGCTATAGTGCCTGTTTTCATTTCGGCACGCAACTGAAACTTCGCCTGGATATACTGATCCAGGTTCTCCATAGCCATGGCAAAACCCTCTCTGAAGCCCATTTCCACAATCTTCTCCAGATCGCTCAACGACTGATAAGCAATCACAATACTTACTGTTGTTACTTCATCTTTTTCTGTAAAACGGTTTGTCCAGTGTGCACGTGGAAAATCGGTGTTGATTTTTCCATCTTCATCGCAAAAAGCGTCAAGCCCAGAGAAAGTAACATGTGGTTCAATATGCTCATAATCGGCACGACACCAATGACATTCACTTTGCGGACCCAGCATACGGTAATGCCAGTAACCACCTTCGCGAAAGTCCATCGATTTGGTAATGGTCTGGTAAGGTTTGGGTGCCCACCACTGGTCGAGCAGTTCGGGTTGGGTCCAGGCATCCCATACAAAATTCAGGTTGGCAGCAAATTCGCGCTGAACATGAATGGTATTCGTTTCTTTGTTAACGGTGAAGTCGAATAACAATGTGCGATTCATTTCTTTTGCGTTTTAAGGGTATTTAATACTTTATCTAACTGGTTAAATCTGTTTTCCCAGAGCTGGCGGAACTGTTCGAGCCATTTATCGATCTCTTTCATTTTTTTGGCGTTGAGGGTATAATGAATCTCTCTTCCTGTTTGTTTCTGTTCTACCAACTGGCATTCGGTAAGAATGCGCAGGTGCTTAGAAACAGCCTGTCGGCTCGAATCAAAATGTTCGGCAATGGCATTGGGTGTCATGGCCTTAAAAGCAATGAGTGCAATAATGGCTCTACGGGTAGGGTCGGCAATGGCCTGAAAAACGTCACGTCTCATGGTTGTCAATATAATTGTGAAACTATTCGGTTGCAAATATATGCAACTGTTTGGTTTCGCAAAATTTATTTTTGACTTAGTTCAGTGAATTAGAAAATGAGGTAAGAAGAAACCAGACTAATTGATATTACGATTTAAGGCGGTATTTTTTCTGATAGCAACGTATTCAAAATAAACAACCGCTATTACCACCAGTGTTTCCGACAGAAAATAAATAATTCCGGGCAGGAGGATTTCTTCAAAATAATATATAACCAATATCCATGAATAGCAGATATATAGCAGGTTACAAATCATGATCACCCACAAAAACCATTTCCATTTATTTGGTACTATCCATGCGCAGGTTAACGAATAGAGGGCAAATACTAAAGGATAAATGATGAGTTGTGTGAACATCTCAGTAGGTACACCAAATACTTCACCGAAGTAATAAATAACCCACAAAAGCAATGCAGATAATAAGGCTCCGATTCCATCGAACAGAAAAACCTGTTTCACCTTAAGTATATGTATATTAAATAACATGCCTGTTTTATTAACCGGTTAGCACCCTGTAAGCTGGCGGTATGTTTACACCCTTTAATTGGTTGGTAAGACCAAAAAATATAAACAGGGTAATCAGCATCCCCAATATCAGTATTAGATGTGCCTGCTGCCTGGCAGAGAATCCCGGCCATTGCCGTTTCATTTTTTTACTATGAATGGCCGCTATATGTCCAAAGAAAGCGAGAACAGCCAGACCATAATAAGGGATAAAAAAAATATTGACAGGATAGCTATTCAAACCTGCAACACCGAAATAGAAATTAGTATCGAGTTGTAGCAATAAGCGGCCAGCTAATACAGCAGTCACATGAATCACAAGAAAGAAGGCCAGGTATAAACCTGTGTATAGGTGTAGTGTATCATAAAAGCCCATCGCTGTTTTCTTACCTGAATTGTATAGCCTGATTCCGGAACCTATTTGTATGAATACTGCTATTAATAAAATCGTTTCTACTACTGGATTTCGATAGATTTTCCTGAATTGCTGCATTACCTGAATATGTTTTTCGACCCCCTGTAAAGCCATCAGGTGATTAAACAAGTGTATGGCTACAAAACAACTGATATATAATCCGGTGAGGTAGTGAATTTTTATCAGGCGCATTACAGCAGATGGGTTTATGGAAACCAAAATTAAAAAAGATCATGCAGTGTCTGTTGGCGGCTGGTGAATAAAGAGGTAAAATCAATATAAAGCGCGTTTGGGTATACCAATTACCATCTGCGTGATTGTGTACAAGGATCATTTTTCATTGCCCCCTAGTCAAACAATTATTTGTGATTATGCTGCATAATCCTGTATCAGTCCTTCTATATCAGCCATTTTCGATCTGCTATCTGTCATACCATTTGGCATTTGGCTAAAAATTCAGGTTATTTGCAAACAAATCAGTCTCATGCTTCCCAAGTTCAAACGTATCCTCCTCAAATTATCGGGTGAGGCCCTTTTAGGTGATCAGAAAAATGGCGACCCCTTTAACCCTCAAATCATTGAACAATATGCGCACGACATTAAACTAGTCACCAATTTAGGTGTACAGGTAGCCATTGTTATTGGTGGAGGTAATATTTACAGGGGCATGAATGAAGCGGAAAGTGGTATTGAAAGAGCTCATGGTGATTATATGGGTATGCTGGCAACCGTAATCAATGCCATGGCCATGCAGGCCATGCTGGAGAAAATAGGTGTATACACCCGTTTGCAAAGTGCCATCAACATGGAGCAGGTAGCTGAACCATATATACGCAGGAAAGCCCTGCGTCACCTCGAAAAAGGAAGGGTAGTCATTTTTGGTGCAGGTACCGGTAACCCCTATTTCACCACCGATACGGCTGGTTCATTGAGGGCCATTGAAATGAAAGCCGATGTAATTTTAAAAGGCACCCGTGTGGATGGTGTTTACACGGCCGATCCCGAAAAAGACCCTACAGCTACCAAATACGATAAAATCAGCTTCCAGGAATGTATTACCAACAACCTGAAAGTAATGGATATGACAGCCTTTACCCTTTGTATGGAAAACAAACTCCCCATTATTGTTTTCGATATGAATAAACCGGGAAACCTGCTGAAAGTGGTGGAAGGGATGAATGTAGGGACTTTTGTGAGCTAATGGCCCATTGGTGTAAAATAAAACCAACCAATGCGGGTCATTGTTAACTTCATTACAATGAAAAAAATCCTGTTTCTTTTATGCTGTGTGAATGCCAGTCTGGCGTATGCACAGGGGCCACTTCGCTTAACAGATGCCATACAGATTGCCTTAAAAAACAGTCTCGACATACAACTGGCTAAAAATAACCTGGAGATCAGCACCATCAACAACCATCCGGGTATTGCAGGTGCTTTACCTACCGTAACCGCTACGGCAAATGATAACGAACAGATTATTTCCATTAACCAGAAATTTTCTGACGCTTCAAGAAATACAACCCGTAATAATGTAGGTTCCAATAACCTTTCTGTGGGCGTAACAGGTACCATACTGCTTTCGAACGGCTATCGAGTGGTTACCACTAAAAAAAGACTGAATGAACTGGTACAACAAAACGAACAGTTACTCAACGTTCAGGTACAGAATACCATGGCTGCCGTAGCCACCCGGTATTATGACATTGTAAGGAACCAGGGTTTTATTAAAACCATCGAACAGTCGATAGAAGTATTCCAGAAAAGACTGGATATTTTACTGGCCAGAAAAGAAGCCGGACTTTCGAATAATGCGGATATTTTCCAGGCAAGACTCGATCTGAATGCGCAGGTGCAACAGAAATTACAGCAGGAGCTGGTAATTCAACAGGGTAAGACAGATTTATTGAATCTCCTTTTCTTAAACCCTGATTCTTCTATTACGATCGTTGATACCATTGTGGTAGAAAAAAATATACTGCTGGCAACCGTTCAGGCGGCATTAAAAACGAATCCACAAATGCTGAGTGCAGAACAACAGATCAAGATCAATGAACTGATTGAAAAAGAAACAGCAGCTTTGGGTAAACCTACACTGCGGGCCAATACAGGATATAATTTTAATAACACAAAAAGCGGCGCTGGTTTTGCGCTATTAAACCAGAGTTATGGCCCTTTTCTGAGTGTGAACCTGAGTGTTCCTATTTATAATGGTTCTATTTTTAAAAGACAGCTACAGGTAGCAGAAGTAAATTCAAGAAATGCAGTATTGCAGAAAGAGACCTTGTTACAGTCATTGGAAACTGGCGCCGTAAGAACTTACCAGGCATATAAAAATGCTCTGCAGCAACTGGAAACAGAAGTAGAGAATTATAAACTCTCCATGCAATTGGTTGACCTGGTACTGAAACGTTTTGAACTGAACCAGGCCACAATTATTGATGTAAGACAGGCCCAGCAAAGTTTTGAAGCCACCAGTTTCAGGATGGTAAACCTGAACTACACAGCCAAACTGGCCGAAATAGAGCTCAAACGCCTTGCTAATAGCATTACACCCTGATTTTTCTGTCTACTGTTGATCACAGCCATCCCGGATGTATTATTTTGCTGATAAATAGTTTGAGCTGATGCATTTCCCATCCATTCAATCCAAGCTTCCTCAAGTTGGAACCACCATTTTTACTGTAATGAGTCAGCTAGCTGCGCAATACGGAGCAGTAAATCTTGGACAGGGTTTCCCCGATTTCCCAATGCATGAAACGTTGACCGGACTGGTTGACAAAGCCATGCGTGATGGTTATAACCAGTACACACATATGAATGGGTATCCGCTACTGCGTGAACGGCTGGCCGCCAAAGTAGCAGCACTATACGCAACAACGATTAATGCTGATACAGATATTACTATTACACCGGGGGGCACATATGCCATCTATACAGCACTTACCACCGTTTTGAAAGCTGGCGATGAAGTCATTGTATTTGAACCGGCGTATGATAGTTATATACCCAATATAGAAATCAATGGAGCAAAAGCAGTTCGTATAGCACTAACTTATCCATCGTATGCTATTCCATGGGATGAAGTGCGGGCAAAGATCAATCCACAAACAAGGATGATCATGATCAACTCTCCGCATAACCCAACGGGCGCTGTACTTTCGGCTGCAGATATGCAGGAATTATCCGCCATTGTAGAAGGTACCAATATTTTAATTCTGAGTGATGAAGTATATGAACACCTGATTTTTGATGGTTTGCAACATGAAAGTGTACTCCGATATCCTGAATTATTGAAACGCAGTTTTATTTGTTTCTCGTTTGGTAAAACCTATCATTGTACCGGTTGGAAACTGGGTTATTGTATCAGCTCACCTGAACTGATGCATGAATTCAGGAAAGTACACCAGTTCAATTGTTTTAGCTGCGATACACCCAAACAGGTCGCTTTAGCTGAATACCTGAATGATACAGAAGCCTACACCACGTTAGGCTCCATGATACAGGCCAAAAGAGATTATTTCAGGGAAAAAATGAAACACACACCTTTTACATGTATTCCATCGCACGGAAGCTATTTTGAATGTTACAGTTATGCCAGCATCAGTAACGAACCTGATACTGAATTTGCCAAAAGAATCACCATTGATTACGGTGTAGCTACTATTCCTGTATCTGCTTTTTACCAGGACAGGAAAGATGATAAAGTGGTACGTTTCTGTTTTGCCAAAAAAGAAAAGACACTCGATATGGCCATTGAAAAACTGATGCGTTTATAATTAATATTCGTTGCGAAATGGTTTACTTTTTTCTTGCAACTCCGCTTCCATGAATGGAAATAATAGCGGTAGCTGGATTGCCGAAATAGTCAACAGTTCCTGAACCTTCAATATTTACTTTCAGCTGTTGTGAACAATTGAGTTCTATATGTCCTGAACCATGAATACTCACTTCAGCCTCTTGTGCAGTAATACCCGCACCGTACATAGATCCCGAACCATTAATATGATAAGCCATTTTAGGAAAAGATGAATGTTGAATCCGTACCCTGCCCGATCCATTGATGGTTGAAGCCAATTCAACACCCTGTGAGAAATTCGTAATGATAATATCTCCGGAACCATTCAGGTACACAGACCTGATATCGGCCACTTCAATCCTGATTTTAATATTATCGTTTTTAATATTGTACCTGCTTTTATACCCTAACGACAATTCTCCATTGTTTACACTTGACTCATAAATACTCAGCAGATTGGCATAACCAGTAATGATTAATTGCTGTGTATTTGACTGAACAATTTCTACCTCTGCCGAACCATTAATTCTTACTTTAGTAAATACACTTGTTTGTCTGTTTTCTGTTTGAACTGGACCCTCGCCTACCATACTTTTAGTACAGGATTGTAATATAGTGGTGATGACCAACAAAATAAAGAGCCCTTTTACATACTTCATTCTCATTGTTTTTGCGAATACAAAATTCTGAGAAAGAATACGCCGCAGTGAATAAGTATGACAGAACAGCTTTTTTAATGGATAAAGTGTAAATGAGATGGATGAAAATAATTTTCAGGAGATAAATAAAAAAAGCATCACATAAACATGTGATGCTTTTATAAGAAAATAATATCGTCAGATTATCCGATAGCTGAATTGATATCGGCTATGAGATCATCTATATCTTCAATACCCACACTTAAACGGATGAGGCTATCGCTTAGTCCGTTTTTAATGCGCTCCTCACGTGGAATAGATGCATGTGTCATGGAAGCAGGGTGGTTGATGAGGGATTCTACACCTCCAAGGCTTTCTGCTAAAGCAAATACTTTGGTTGATGACAATACCCTTCTTGCATTTTCTACACTGTCATCTTTCAATGTAAAACTCATCATGCCACCAAAGCCACGCATTTGTTTGCTGGCTACTGCATAACCCGGGTGATCAGTAAAACCACACCAGTACACCTGGCTAATTTTAGGATGGTTACGTAAAAAGTTGGCCATTTTTTCTCCATTCTCACAATGACGCTGCATACGGACATGCAGTGTTTTAATACCTCTCAAAACAAGAAAACAATCCATGGGACCGGGAACGGCGCCACAGCTTTTTTGAATAAAGTACAATTTTTCCCTCAGTGCCGCATCATTCATGACCAGGCAACCTTGTATCACATCGCTGTGGCCGCCCAGGTATTTTGTTGCTGAATGCATCACAATATCTGCGCCCAGGTCAAGGGGGTTCTGCAGATAAGGAGAGGCAAAAGTATTATCTACACAAAGCAAGGCACCCGCATTTTTTGCAATAGCAGATACAGCTTTGATATCTGTAATATTCATCAATGGGTTGGTTGGCGTTTCAATCCAGATGAGTTTTGTCGCGTCAGTAATGACAGTAGAAATATTCTCAGGGTGGGTTGTGTCAACATACCTGAACCTGATACCAAATTTTTCAAACACTTTTGTGAAGAGACGGTAAGTACCTCCATACATATCGTTGGCTGCAATTACTTCATCACCGGGTTCAAGTAGTTTAATAACGGCATCTGTTGCCGCCACGCCACTGCTGAATGCCAGACCAAATTTTCCATTCTCAATCTGAGCATAAGCATCTTCAAGTGCCTTGCGGGTAGGGTTTTGACTGCGGGCATATTCATAACCCTTATTTACACCTGGCGCTTCCTGAACATAGGTAGATGTCTGGTAAATAGGTGTCATTATTGCACCTGTAGACGGATCAGGCTCTGTGCCTGCATGGATATATTTTGTGGCAAGTTTCATCGTACTGATTTTAATGTCTCTGTGTCAACTCCCCTTTCTCCCTGTTAAAAGTCTCGTACAGGATAGTTCAGCATATGTAATTATTTGTTTACAGGAGAAAGAAAAGTGTGATTAGTTCTTTTTTGTTTTAATTGGTGCATCTTCAATAATGCTGATGGGCATGCCTGCTTTAAGATCATCCCAGAGGATAATCATCTGTGCGCCGTTTTTTGTTTCTTCAAAAAAAATGGTAAAAGCTTCTGTACTCTCTGCGTTCCTGTTGACTTCAATATCTGTTCTCAACAGATCTTTTTTAGCATCATAACTAAAATTACCCCAGCAAAAATTATCTTTATTCAGTATCAGCGTCCATTTTTTTTCTGTTGGAATACAGTACAAGGTATATCTTCCTTTCGGGATGCTTTTCCCATCAATCTTAACATTTTTAAAAAATTCTATTTCAGAAGCTTCATTGGCACCCAGTCGCCATAATTCATTGTATTTGATGATACCCCCAAAAATATCGCGTCCGCTTTTTAATGGGCGACCATAAATAACACGTGCAACAGGCACATCCTTGGCTTTCCCACTCATTTTGAGGATAGGATAATTAGCGGGCCAATAGCTCATATCCATAGGTGATTTATCCAGGTCAGTTGGTTTTTGTTGTGCCGACAGACAAACCGAAAAAAGTAAAGAAACGCTCAACAATAAACACTTCATGTGCGAATATTTTTTTACAAAGATAAAGACGCTTGGTTTTCATCGCTCATTCAACCAATCAAGCACCAGTTTTTTAACATCGGGGAAAAACTCGTCATAAGACAGTTTAAACTGGTCGTAATGTATCTCAAATAAACGAAAAGCATCATTCTCAGCGGAAAGATAGGCAGCTCTTCTGGCTACACCTTCAAAACTTCTTTCAATTCCCCAAGGATAACGATAATTATAGAGCCAGTTCTGTGTTTTCATATAAGGAAATAAACGCGCAAATTTTTCCGGAAAGTGATTGCTGTAGGGTTCGAGTAGCCCGTATGTTCTCGAAGTGAATGCCATCCAGGCATCTGGATGATGTATGGAGACATCCGTGGCAAGGAAATGGTCGTATACTACATCAATAAAAGCGCCGGCATATGGGCCAACAGCTGGCTGTAACAAGGTTTTTGCATTTTTTGTGGCGGCATGCTGATCGGTGAATATATCAATTATACGATGTAAGCGGATACCTTTCTGGATACCTTCTGGAAAATCGTATTGTTTTCTTCCTTTCACAAAATCGCTGATCATATTACCTACCAGTATTTCAGGGTCATTAAAAGAAAGGTAGGCGTGTGCTAAATAGTTCATGCTTTTTTATTCTTGTAAAACCGGTACGAATAGATGGATGGAACGATTATGATGATCAGTGTAAGTGCCATTGTAATGATAAAAGATGTCATAAAAGGAAATACAAGAGAAGCAACGGCCATTGCAATACCAGCGGGTACCCAAATTTTTACTGCCAGTTGATGTGTTGCAGCCCAGTTCTCTTCATCTTCCAGTGTCCATGGTAAGCGCAGACCGATAAAGTAATTGGGTTTGATGTTCCGCATACAATATCCCAGTGCTGCCATCAGTAAGCCAACGGAAGACAATACCAGTTTTATGATGTTGAAATTTTTAAAGGTATTCGACATGGATAATACCAAAACCGTATTTATTACTGCCAGAAATACTGCTACAATTATTGCGATCATTTTATAAGTATCTACAGAAACACTGGCTGTTTTTTTAGGGTCTATTTTATGAATGTTGCTTACGAGTAAGTAAACACCCAGCCCAATTGTAAACAGAATGCTGATATGTATCCATATCGAAGATTTATGGTCGAACTTATCCGCCTGGCCTTCTGCATTAAAATGAACGGGAATGCTTTCTGGTAATCCGGGATAAAGAATGGCGGCCAGTATAGCCGGGGCAGCCAATATTATAATAGCCAGCAAGGGCGATGTAAAAAAACGTCTCATGTAAACGATTTTCTTAAAGATACAAATCCATTTTCACCTGTACCATAGTTCTTACCACTGCTAAAAATTAACCACACCATAACGGCTTTTATGTTTTTCTTATGAATTCTTTTGTAATGCAGTGCTGTATTGGATTTTGTTCGATTATTAACAGTACTTAACATGGAAATTAACGCCGCTTATACAGTTGCAGCCCTTCAGCATTTCAATTAATCACAATTAGCGCCTGACCGATATTCTTGTGCTTAGTTTTGGTTTGTCAACAGGAAATAAATAACGCAATATACCATCATTTAAAAACGACAATCATGAAAAAATTTATCCTGGCCACACTCATCACTGTTACCATCGGTAGCAGTGTATTAGCTGCAGATGTCAGCAAAGTAAGTTTCCGTGTGCTGAACGCTTTCGAAGCACAGTTCGCGGGAGCAACAGATGTTAACTGGACTGTTACCTCGGATTATACCAAGGTGAAGTTTGTACTGGAAGGCGAAAAAGTAGAAGCTTTTTACAATAGCAACGGAGATGTAATTGGCACTTCAAGAAAAACAGAATTTAGGCGTCTACCTTTAACCGCTATCCAAAAGATCAAGAAAAACTATGCTAAATACCAGGTAACAGAGACCATAGAATTTGAATTAAATGGTGAAAGAAGATATTATGTGTCTGTCGAAAATGAATCAGACAGAAAAATCCTGGAGGTTTCTTTATACGGCCAGGTAAGTGTATTCGATAAGGACAAATAAGTTGGTGTTCGGTTGATCTGAAAAGCCCCCGGTACTTACTACCGGGGCTTTTTGTTGGTATACTGATACATGGAGATAAACTCTCCTTCTTTTTGTAAATACTGTATAGTCTTGTTCAGCCGTTCGAGTAATTGTTCATTGCACCACCTGCGTGTAAATAAAGGCAGTTGATAGTGATGGATGTCTGTAAACTCCCATGGATGAAAATAGAGACAGAGGTAACCATCTTTTTTAAGCGTTTGCAAGGCTAAAGTTTTAAAAAGCTGTAAAGGCATATTTTTAAAACTCAGCCAGAAAAGTGGTATTCGGAAATTCGGTGAAACGGAAGCCGGTATCCTGCATACTCCGGCCTCAGTGTACATTGTTCTGGGAAGGTGAAGATTATTATATCTTCCGGGTAACCAGGTTGGGTTAACCGATGAATCATACAGATATCCTGCTTTTCTTACTTCAACCATGTCTACTTTTTTCATCCTCGGCATCCTCAATCCGTATACCGGCTGGCCGCAGATGGTTTCGAGTCTTTGTTTCGACAACAGGAGGTCTTCATTTACAAAACTCGAATGATAATAGGTATGAGAAGCTATTTCATGTTGTTTTGAAAGCTCGCGAATGGTTTCGGGGAAATGATCCGCAAAATTTGCCGTGGTAAATAAGGTTGATTGAATGGAAGGATAACTGAGGATAGGTGCAATGCTGTCTAATCCTTTTTTTCCGATGCGTAGCTGCTCCTCTTTGGTAATCTGAAAACCATATTCCAATGGCATATCAAATTCTTCCACATCAAAGCTCAATAGTATAAACCGTTCTGCTGTCATAGATTCGATTCCCTGACAATATAGTGAGGGCGATTTTTACTTTGCATAAACAATTTACCAAGATAAAGACCAATAATGCCTAAAATCATGAGTTGAAGTCCGCCAAAAAAAGCAATGGTGGCAATCAGTGAACTCCAGCCTGAAATGGGTTTATCAAAGAAATAACTATATATAATATAGGGTACATAAAGTATCGACAACATAGAAAAGGCAAATCCGAGATAAGCCGCGATATACAATGGTTTTGTACTGAAGGATGTGATACCCTGCAAAGCAAACCGAAGCATTTTTTTAATAGTGTACTTGGTAGTACCGCTTTTCCTGTCTCCGGGTATGTATTCAATGGCTATCTGTCTGAAACCAACCCATTTAGATAACCCTCTCAGGAAAAGATCATTCTCGTTGAAGTTTTTGAATATATGCAAAACATTTCTGTCGAGCAGCCTGAAATCTGCAGCACCTGGTTCAAGATCAATATCTGATAGTTTATTCAGGAGGCTATAGAAAAAACCAGATGTTTTTCTTTTGAATAAAGGAAGACGGTTGTTGTCTTTTCGTATGGTAAAAACAACCTCATGTCCTTCTGTCCATTTATCGAGCAGTACGGGAATGAGCTCTGGGGGATGCTGCAAGTCCCCATCCATCATGATAACACAGTCGGCTGTTTCATCTGTACTGTCGATACCCGCTTTTAATGCATTTTGATGCCCAAAATTTCTCGATAAACCAATGAACTTAACATTTGAATATTCTTGCGATTTGGCTTTTAATACTGTTAGTGTGTTATCAGTACTCCCATCATCTACAAAAGTTATACTATAATCGTAAGTAGTATTATCTATTGTGGCTTTAATGGCTTCAATAATAACCGGTATATTTTTTTCCTCATTACAAACCGGAATAACGATACAAATTTTCTTTTTCATATTCGATTTTCTGTTTGATGTGAAGAATATTCTTTAAATAACAGCTCTTTAATCATCACTAGCCAGATAATGAAACAGGGAAGTGCTTTCATGGAAAATTTTACAAAAAAACCAGCTCTTACTTTTTTCGGAAATAAGTCGGTTGGTGATAATATGGTAAAGAGGAACAGGAACAATAATAAGAGCGTCTGTATTTTGTTTAATGGGGTATGAACAGCAAACCAGATGGCAATACCAGTTACTGCAATAATATATGTTGGCGATTCAGCCGATGAACTGAATATAACAACAGCAACCAGTAGCATGCAATAATAAGTAAGCGTAAAATGCTTATTCGTAAACAGGTGGTGTCTTATCAATGGAAGAAATAGTAAAACCGCTGCCGGAATGGTAATAATATAGTTGGGTAGGTTTTGGATATTGAAAATTCTTCTGGCCATGCCCCCAACAGAAATATCCTGCATACCAGAGGCAATGGAAATATCGATATTGGTTCCGTTTTTTTCTATGAGCGAGTGAAACCAGTCTTTGTATGATTGAATAATAAATTCAGGAGAAGAAATCAGCATCGGTAATGCAAAAAGCACAATTAGCCAGCCAGCGAATGAAAACACAAACAGTTTTTTCTTATCTGTAAACAGAAAAAGAACAAGGCCAATAATGCTATACAGCTTAATAAGAAAACCGGCAGCAAGTAAAAATGTTGCAAAGACAATCTTTTTATCTTTTACTGATGTGAAGGCGAGTAACATAGATCCAGTTAGCATGGGATTGAACTGTACGCTATGTGTTGAAGTCATTAATTCAACAAAAGCAATCAGTAAAACAGCATAAAATTGAGTAGACGGTAAATTCAGTTTTCTGATGGCATAAAATAAAACCCATGCATTGGTCATACACCATAATATGCAACCGATAGAAATAGGCAGCCAGGCAAAAGGTGCAATCAATAAACTGAATAATGGACCATAATGATTGCTGTCTGCATATTCGGCAGGGTAAGTAAGGTATAAGTTTACCTGTTGCAGGCTGTGTTCATAAACACCTCTGTAGATGAGAAAATTATTGATTTCGTTAGGACCTCTGCTGATTTCTAAGATGACAGCAAGCAGGCTTGTACCAAACCATACAAGTACGGGCAGAGCAAAAGTGAATCTCCCGATTGTCTTTTCGGAGTAGAGAATTTTCATGCAGGGAGTACAAGAATATCAATTTTCTGTAAAAAAAGAGGTTAGAATCTTATTAAAGGATGGTGCTGCAAACGTTTGAAAATCTTACATATATACGCGAAAGCCGCAGCCTTAAAAGAATATGATACTTATTATGAATGGGTTAAAATGCCCTAAAAAAATTTACCTTTGCTGCCTTTAATCGAACAATTATGAACAAAGGCCCCGTTTCTCAATTTATTCAACACCATTATCGTCATTTTAATGCTGCGGCTTTAATAGATGCCGCCAAAGGTTATGAAACCCATTTGCTGGAAGGCGGAAAAATGCTGGTTAGTCTGGCAGGAGCTATGAGTACGGCTGAACTGGGAATCAGTCTGGCTGAGATGATTCGTCAGGATAAAGTGGCTATTATCAGTTGTACCGGAGCCAATCTGGAAGAAGATGTAATGAACCTGGTTGCACATAGTCATTATAAAAGAGTACCTAATTATCGTGATTTAACACCACAGGATGAATGGGATCTGTTAGAGAATCATTATAACCGTGTTACCGATACCTGCATACCGGAAGAAGAAGCGTTCCGTCGTTTACAGAAACACCTGGTAAAGCAATGGAAAGATGCAGAAGCAAAAGGTGAAAGATATTTTCCACATGAGTTTTTATACAAAACTGTTTTAAGTGGTGAACTGGAGCAATACTATGAAATTGATCCAAAGAATAGCTGGATCGTAGCTGCGGCGGAAAAAAACCTGCCCATTGTTGTACCAGGATGGGAAGACAGCACCACCGGCAATATTTTCGCGAGCTATGTAATCAAGAATGAACTGAAGGCAAGTACCGTAAAGAATGGTATTGAATATATGGTGTGGCTGGCAGACTGGTATCGCCAGAACAGTGCTGGTAAGGGTGTTGGTTTCTTCCAGATTGGTGGTGGTATTGCAGGCGATTTCCCCATTTGTGTAGTACCGATGATGTACCAGGATCTGGAATGGCATGATGTTCCTTTCTGGAGTTATTTCTGCCAGATCAGTGATTCTACTACTTCATATGGTTCCTATTCGGGTGCTGTTCCGAATGAAAAAATTACCTGGGGTAAATTAGATATTCATACACCAAAATATATTGTAGAGAGCGATGCCACCATTGTAGTGCCATTGATTTTTGCCTACTTGTTAGGTTGGTAAAAACGCTGTGATAACAGAGATTTACGCAGAGAGAAGGTATAAAAAAAGCCCCAACATTTTTTGTCGGGGCTTTTTTATGATGTCATTTTATCTAGGAGGCATGTTTAAGGGAATATCACGTTTTAACATGGTATCCTTATTGGCAATTACCCAGGCTGTGTGGTAAATAAGTTTTGCTCTTTTTTCCATCACATCAAAGTTAATCTTGTCAACAGTATCGGTAGGGCGATGGTAATCGCGGTGTGTACCGTTGAAATAGAAGATAACAGGAACGCCTTTGTTAGCAAAATTATAATGGTCGCTTCTGTAATAGAAACGGTTTGGATCTTTAGGATCATTGAACCTTCTGTCCAGTTCCATTTTGCTGTACTTATTGTTTACTTCATTGGTAATAGGTGTAAGATCACTGCTCAGTTTGTCATCACCAATTACATATACATAGTTCATAGAATCGCCTTTGTAAGTAGGGTCAATTCTTCCCACCATATCGATGTTGAGATCAACAGTAGTTTTTTCCAGCGGGAAGATGGGATGCTCTGAGTAATAGCGAGAGCCCAGTAATCCTTTTTCCTCACCAGATACATTCATGAATACCATGGTTCTGCGTGGACCATCTCCTTTTTTCTTAGCGGCAACAAATGCTTCAGCGATTTCCAGCACACTTACGGTGCCAGAACCATCATCATCAGCACCATAATAAATTTCGCCATTGATGACACCTTCATGATCGTAGTGGCTGGTAATGAATACATATTCATCAGCTTTATCTGTACCAGGTAAAACAGCGATTACATTGCTGCTTTCGAGTTCGTTTACTTTTTTGTCGGCATTGATTTTCAACTCCGAACGGTAAACCCCTTTATTCAGTTCACTCATTTGCTGAATAGTGAGTTTTGTAGTACGACCCAATAAAGCAGATGCAATTTCTTCCGAAATAGTAATTGATGAAGCCGGCTCAGTAGTTGGTTTCGTTAACGACATACCACCTCTGGTTTGGCTGGGTGTGGTTCTGGGGAAATTTTTAGATACGATTAAGATACCTGCAGCATTTTTACTTCTGGCTGCAGCCATTTTACCAAATGTAGATCCTGCACCAGTTCTTGCGATAACAGTGCTTCCCGGTGTACCTTCTAGTACCAATACAATTTTTCCTTTTACATCGAGGTTGGCATAATCGTTACGGGTAGAATCACTGATACCATAACCAGCAAATACTACTTCAGTGTACGAATTATTGCCTCCAGCTATTGCTGATACAGATGCTGAATAATCTTTATCGGCTGCAAACGGACGACCATTTACAGAGATTTTGCTGCTGACCAGTTCAAGCTGGTATAAAGGGTAATTGGCCTGGTAGCTGTTTCCATTACCGGGCTTTAATCCCATTCTTTTATACTCGGCTTCCAGGTAAGCAGCTGCTTTACGCTGTCCTTCCATGGCTGTTTCGCGACCCTCCATTTCTGGTCCGGCAACAATGGTGAGGTGTTTTTTCAGATCGCCCATAGTGATCGTTTTGGCATAAGTAGCCGGATCACCTTTTTGTGCGATACCCATTGTCGCAGACAACAGGAATGCAGATAGTACAATAATTCGCATAGTTATTAGTGGTGTTTAAAGATTATGAACAAGCAATTTTTCCAACACGTGTTGCATGACGACCGCCTTCAAAAGCAGTACTCATAAAAACTTCAATCATCTGTTGTGCCAGCGCCAATGCTACGAAACGGGCCGGGATACAAATGATATTTGCATCGTTGTGTAAGCGAATGAGAGAAGCAACATCATTCTGCCAGGCGAGTCCTGCACGCACCTTCTGGTGTTTGTTGGCCGTAATGGCTACACCATTGGCGCTACCACAGAACAAAATACCAAAAGCGGCTTCTCCATTTTCCACGCTGCTGGCAGTGGGATGGGCAAAATCAGGATAGTCTACAGAATCTAAAGAGGGCGCGCCAAAATCTTTCACCGTAAAACCTTTGCTGATGAGCCAGTTTTTTACGGCTTCTTTGTACTCAAAACCGGCATGGTCTGAGCCAATGGCAATAGGTTTCGACGCATCAAAAACATAATTCATGTGTGTGAATTGAGGGATGAAATTAAAGGATTAGGCCAAGAGCTGTATAAAAAATATATAAACGGGCTGGGTGGTTTCTTAAATTAAGTCTTTATGTAATGGCTGTGAGCTTTGGGCTATGACCAGTGAGCCTTTTCAAATTATGCTTAAGGAATTATTATTATTCACTCATAGCTCATAGCCCATAGCTCACAGCTAGCATATCAGGGATTGAAAAATGTAAAAAGGTCTAACGCATTTAGCTCCATTCTTCCTGGTCTCTTCTTTCCTGTTCTTTCGATACCCTGGCTGAGATAATGATACTCAGTTCATATAAGAAGAACAGCGGCAGGAATACAATCAACTGACTCATCCAGTCGGGACTTGGTGTAATGATAGCTGCTGCAATCAGTATAATCACCACTGCATATTTTCTGGTTCTGCGTAAATAGGAAGGAGTAATCAGTCCTATTTTGGTAAGCAGGTAGGCAAGTACGGGTAATTCAAAAGCAATACCACAACCAAGAATAAGGTTGGTAAGGTTATCGAGATAATCTGTAAGTGTAGGGCGCGTTACCAGTACACCTTTTGTGCCGAGTTGAAAACCGGCCAGAAAATTAAAAGTAAAAGGGCCCAGCAAAAAATAGCCAAAAGCCGCACCACAAAAGAAAAAGAAAGAAACCCAGAAAATGATGAAACGGGTATTTTTTAATTCTCTTTCCTTGAGCGCAGGTTTAATGAAGCGCCAGAATTCCCAGAAAATATAAGGGAAGGCGATGATGATACCACCTACTAGCGACATGGTAATACTACTCAGAAACTGACCGGCGAATGTAGTGGTTTGCATATCCACTTTAACGGGGGGCATACAAAGCACATCACCAAGATGGGCCCAGTGACTGAAATCGCAAAGCGCACGGTAACTGATAAAATCTGCATGAATAGGGCCGGTAATGATATAGTCAAAAACCCAGTCGCGGTAAATGAAAATGATGATACCGAAAATCAGGATGGCCAGAATAGAACGAATGATATGTTTTCTCAGTTCCTCAAGATGGTCTATAAAACTCATCTCTGCCTGTTCTGTTCCATTGTTTCTGTTAAATAAGCCCATGCCCGTCAAATGCTTTAGGAGTGGGCAAAGTTAGGGGGAAGAGCAACACGAAATATGGTCTTTTCAGATTGTCGCATGCAATTCTTTTTTTATTTGATCTGCAAGGTCCTCCGTATCCCGGTAAATAAAGCTTTTATCGGCTGCTCCGGCAAGTGTGGTGGAGTGAGGGGCTGTTTGCGGACGCAGATACCAAACCTGCTTACCTTTCCCTAAGGCATAACCCGCTTCAATTCCCACACCTATTGCTTTTTCAGAACATTCAGCAATGAGTAACGTGCAACGGTCAATTTCACCAAATGCCTGTTGCATCATTTCTTTCTCCTGATCGGGCGAAAACTCGAAATGGTCAACAAAGACAAATAATTCAATGCCATGGTTGTTCAAAACCTCTTTAAGGGTTTTTACAACGGAGTCAAGTGAAGTACGGAGAGCAAGACTGATGGCCAGATAGGCGCTTTGTTGCATCAGCGTAATATTTTCATCTTCACCGTATCGATCCTTGTTTCGCTTACGCTAAGGATGTCGAAACGATAATCATCAATGATAATGGTTTCCTTTTGGGTTGGAATGGATTCATGTTTCTGGATGATATAACCACTCAGTGTTTCAGAATCATTCTCTGGAAACTCAAGGTTGTATTTTTCTTTGAGATAGTCAAGCTCCAATCGACCACTCAAAATAAATTCATCTTCAGCCAATTGTTTTTCTACGAACTCTTCCACATCATATTCATCATGAATTTCACCAAAGATTTCTTCCAGTAAATCTTCCATCGTTACAATACCTGCTGTACCGCCAAATTCATCCACTACCCAGGCAATGCTTTTTCTTTCCTTGGTAAATTTATTGATTAGGTCCGCTGCACTCATACTTTCGGGTACGGCCAGTATGGGGTGGAGTATTTGCTGAATGGATGATGGCTTTTTGAACAGATCAGTCTGGTGTACATACCCCAGGATATTGTCGATATTTTCATCAAAGATCAGAAGTTTGCTGAGTTTTGTTTGTACAAAACGCTGGCGCAACCTTTCAATGGAAATGTCTTTATCTACTCCTTCAATTTCTGTTCTGGGTACCAGGCATTGTCTTATCTTAATCGTAGGGAGGCTCAATGCATTTTCAAACAATTCTGTATTCAGCTCCTGACTGTCTTCATCCTGTTCTTTGGTTTGCTGAAAGAAATGTTCAAGATCGACTTTGGTAAAAGCTTCTGTCTTGTCGTTCACTCGTACATTGAAAATATATTTCAATATCCACTGCGAAAGATTGACAAACAAGTTGGTGAGTGGTTCGAAAATGGTATGAAAGAATTTTGCTACTGGCGCAAAAAAACTGAGTAAGCTATCGTTTCTTGCCCTGAATATGGCTTTGGGTATGAACTCACCAAAAATCAATACAACAACAGCGGAGATGATGGTGTCGATGATGAGTTTGAGGTATTCGTTTTTAACATTCAGGGGGTTCCATGCAACGCCTTTCAGAAACTCGTCGAAAAGTAATCCGTAAACAACCAAAACGGTATTCAGACCAATAAGGCAGGTGCCAATAAATTTTGCCGGGTTTTCTACAAAATCAGATAAAATCAATCCGCTTTGTTTGCCTTGTTTTTTCTTTAACTCAATACTGAGCCGGTTGGCGCTCACAAAAGCAATTTCATAACCGGCAAAAAAGCCGATCAGTATGAGTGAGGCAACGATCCATACAATGGTATAGAGCTCTGTCATGGGAGAAAATTGTTCCTGCTAAGATAGGTCAAAAATGACCATAGATATGGCACATAGTCGATGGTCATTTTTATAAAAGGAAGTGCCCCGTAGAAACGGGGCACGAACCGATCGTTAACAACATGAGAAAATCGGCTGTGTGAGATATATAATGCACATGAAGAAACAAGCCATCGTTAAAAGTAGAAGAGCGGCCGGCAAGTGGCCGCTCTTCAGGGGTATATATAGGGCGTGATTGTTTATTTGAAATCAACCGTACAGTTCTGGCATTTCATATCGATCTTAATTCCTTTACCATCGCCACTTGTTCCGGTGAATTTTACAGGGGTGCTTGAACCGCTGCGGTTAAGGAATAATCCGGGTACAGTGGCGGTAGTAACTTTTCCTGTAACTGTCATGTGGCTGCTTTGTGCAGGGGCTGGAGTACCAGAAACACTACCTGACGTAACAGTAGTAGTACCGGTTCCCTGTGCAGGCTTAGTAGCAATATTCAGTGGTACGCTATGAAGGGTACCTGCGGTGGTGTTTTTTGAAAGCGCTTTGATATCTTCTTCGGTTACTTCAGCAGGCTTTTTTTCAAAATCGGCATATACGGTGCTATAACTCCCAAGGAAATCAACAGAATAATTTTTTATGTCGCGCAGGGGTATGCGGATATCAGCATAACGATTATCTACCTTAATGAATTTTACGGTACTCCCTACATTTCTTACTTTAATATCTGCATTACTACCGTCGAGTTCAAGAGAACCGGTTAAACGGGTGATGCGGAGGTTGCCATAGTTTTTACGGCCTGTAATTTCAGCAGCATCTTCTACTTCAAATTCATCGTTGGTGCTGATCATTTTTATTTTTTTGGCTGATGCCATTTCTATGGTGGCATATTTACTTTCAATATCAAGGTCATCGATACTGTTGGCAGTAAAACGTCCATTGGCAAACTCAATTTCAGCTTCTTTAATATCACGCACATTGGCATTGGAATATTTAGAACGCAGGCGTAGCTTATTCAGGTTTTCTGCTTCAAGATTGCCATTGGTAATATCTAATAATACATCACCTATACCGGCTGGTAACTGTACATCTGAAAATTTGGTTTCAATATCCAATTTACTTCCGGCAGGAACATAAATGGTGAGCATTCTTTTTTGCGCTTTCGCATTGTTGGTAGAGAGTGTGGTAACTTTTGTTGGGAAACCATTTACAACTACGGGTTCAAGAGAATAGCGAGTGGTGCCGAAAGAGCTATAACCAGAACCCATCCTTGAATTGTTGGATTTTATTTTAACGGATGTACCGAGTGTTTTCAGGCTGATGCCCATTCTTTCAAACCATTCTGCATCGGTAAGTGTGCTTTCTTTTTCGAAATAAGCAGTAGTTACAACTTTCACTTTTGGCTGATCCCATGTTTTTACCTGTATGGCGAGCGAACTGTTTTCGATATAAATTTCACCACCTTTTGGCATACTGATTTCCTGACTTATTTCTTTTGATTTCAGGTCTTCCTGTTTGATGTTCCTGGTTTCAAAAGCATAGCCATTCTGTGTTGATACAACTTCAACGGGAGAAGTTGAAATTACATTTGCTAACTGCAGGTTTCCTTGTCCGGAGCCATTGGTTGATGATTGTGCCAAACCAGCGGTAGCCAATAACAAACTCATTATAGAACCGGTAATTTTAATAGTGGTGAATCGCATATGTAGGGTATTTAGATGTTGATGAAATAAGTTTTAACGCTGTCAACCGGGCGACGTATCTGCTTAACACGGTTGTTGATTTTATTCATTTCGATTTGTAATTGTTTGAGTGTGGTAAGTTTTATCTGGTAGAGATTGACGAGTTGGTTCAGCAGATCATCCGTTAAACCACGTTTTACAATTTCTGCTTTTATAGCTTTCTCATCTTTCTCCAGCTGCCTGATCTGTATTTTGAAATCTGAAAAGTATTCAGCCGATTCAGCATACATTGGAATGGTACCAACTTTATTACGTTGGAGGTTGATGACCTGTTTAAAACTGTTTTCTACATTTTGTAAGGCGATCAGGTCGGCACGTTCAGGAATTGTTTTTTGTACTGGTATAGTTTTCTTTTCCCGCGTAACAGATGCCAATACTTTATTTGTTTCGGGATTGATTTCCGGAACTGGTATAACCGTTTCAGCAGGTTGTTCTGTCTCCCGTTGTTTAGGTTCCACCGTAGCCATTGACCCTTGTAAAATATTCTGCGCCTTGTCTTCTTTCAGAAGGCTCCAGGTTCCTATGCCTGCCAGTACCAGCACACAGGCTGCTACCGCCCAGCGGGTAATGGTTACCACGATGGCTGTTTTTTTCACCGGCTGCTGTACCTGAATACGTTCCCAAACCATGGGTGAGGGCTCGTCGCTATCCAGAGCTTCGCGGTTTTGTTGCAGGTATTTTTTTAACTCATCCATGTACCTGTATTTGTTTAATGATTCTTTCTTTTAATAATTGTCTGGCCCGATGGTATTGACTCTTACTCGTTGATTCTGATATACCGAGATGATTTGCAATGTCTTTATGACTGTAATCTTCCAGCACATATAAATTAAAAACCTGCCGACACCCATCGGGTAAGCTTTTGATTTCCTGATGCACCATTTTAATATCTACTGTTTGCCACCATTCGGGTTCTTCATTACTCAGGGTTTCATCCCATTGTTCATCCCATGTTGTCCAGTAAGTATTTTTTTTGCAGAAACGAATACATTCATTGACTACAATCCGTTTCAGCCATCCACCAAACTGGGCGGGTTCTTTGAGTTGTTTCAGGTTGCGGAACGCAATCATAAATGATTCCTGTAACAGGTCTTCTGCATCGCTCTGGTTGCCCGTCATACGGGTGCAGATATTGAACATCGCCTTACTATATTGCCGGTACAGCCAGGCCTGTGATGGTTGATCTCCCAGGCAGGCTTTTCTCACAACAGCCGTTTGTATGGTAGTTTCCTGTTCCAATGAATAGTTCCGGTATTAAGAGTCTTGAAGGTGAAAAAGGTTGGAAAGAAGGTATGATTTTTTTCTTTCGACAAATATCCGTCAATAAAAAAGCGGCAACCTCAACAGGTGTACCGCTTGTAACTAAATGTTATTCAGCTGTTTAGGCCAAATCCATCGTAGGTTTGTTTTGAAGTATGCCTTCAATGCTGTCCATTATGGTATCGGTAAGCAGTGGCAAAACCTGTAATGCTTTCAGGTTTTCTTCCAGTTGCTGTTTTTTGGTTGCACCCAGAATAGCGGTTGTTACATTCGGGTTTTTGATGGTCCAGGCAATGGCCAGTTCTGCCAGACTTACATTCATTTCCTCAGCCAGTACCACCAGTTTTTTGGCCTTTTCAATTTTTGCATCCTGCACCCAACGATCTTTTAACCAGTCGAAACCTTCAATAGCCAGCCTAGAATCTGCCGGGATGCCATTATTGTATTTTCCCGTTAAGAAACCTGCAGCCAGTGGACTCCAGATGGTAGTACCCAATCCTGCATTTTTAAATACAGGTAAATAATCCTGCTCCATTTTAAAACGCTCAAACATATTGTATTGCGGTTGCTCTACTGTTGGGCCAATCAAACCATATTGATGTGCCACCCTGTGTGCTTCCATAATTTCGGCGCCACTCCACTGGCTCGTACCCCAGTATAAAATTTTTCCCTGTTGTATGAGGTTATGCATGGTCCAAACCACTTCTTCTATGGGTACATTGGTATCGGGACGATGACAGAAATACAGATCAAGATAATCGAGTTGTAAACGTTGCAACGCTTCATGACAGGCTTCCATCAGGTGTTTGCGGCTGAGTCCGGTCTGGTTCGGTTTATTTTCTTTGCCCCTCCATCCGAAATAGGCTTTAGAAGAAACGGTATAAGAAGTACGGTCCCAGTTTTTCTTTTTCAGGATACGCCCCATCATTTTTTCACTCTCACCCAATGCATAAGCTTCTGCATTGTCGAAAAAATTAATGCCACTGTCGTATGCCAGCCCCATCAGCTCATCAGCAATGCTGTCATCAATCTGTTTGTGAAATGTAACCCAGCTTCCATAACTCAAAACACTTAACTGTAAACCGGTACGGCCCATTCTTCTGTATTCCATATGCTATATTTTATTGTTTGTGAGGAGAACTTTTTCAATTGAAAACTGAAACAGACATGCAATTTATTGAAAAAGAATCTTGCAGCTTTTATTGATTTACTTAACTTGTAAGTATGTCAAACGATCTGCTTACTTCCCTGAATGCTATGCGCAGTTATTTTGCCTCGGGCGCTACCCGAAGTTATGCTTTTCGAAAGCAACAATTACTGGCATTGAAAAAAGCAGTGACAGATCATGAGCAGGAAATTTACCACGCACTTTATGCCGATTTGAAAAAGAGCCCCGAAGAATCATGGATAACCGAAAACGGTTTTTTATTACATGAAATCAATCATAGCCTCAAATGGCTGGCTGCATGGATGGAACCTGAAAGGAAAAGTACCAACCTGTTAAATCTGCCCAGCAGTAGTTATACAGTGAGAGAACCATTGGGTGTAGTATTGATTATTGGCCCCTGGAATTATCCCTTGCAGTTACTTTTGATGCCACTGGTGGGTGCCATTGCTGCAGGTAATTGTGTGGTGCTGAAGCCCAGTGAGTTTGCGCCGGCAACTGCAGCTGTGATACAGAAAATAGCGGGAGCCATTTTCCCCAAAGAATATGTTTTGAATGTACCTGGTGATGGTGCCAATGTTATTCCAGGCATGATGAATCATTTTTCTTTTGACCATGTTTTTTATACGGGAAGCACATCGGTTGGCAGGATTATTTACAAAATGGCGGCAGAACGACTTGTGCCGGTTACACTGGAGTTGGGAGGGAAAAGTCCCTGTGTGGTTACGGCAGAAGCCAATATAAAAGTGGCCGCCAATCGTATTGTCATCACCAAGTTTTCAAATGCCGGACAAATGTGTGTGGCACCTGATTATATACTGGTTCATACATCAGTTAAAGAAAAACTGGTAGAGGAACTGAAGAAAAAAATTCTTCAGTTTTTTACAGAACAACCGGTCAATAGTGATGAGTATGGAAAAATAATCAATGAAAAACAGTTTAACCGTTTATTGTCGTACCTCAACAGCGGAACCATTATTCATGGCGGTGATCATGATATAAACCGCTTATATATCTCGCCAACATTACTAGATCATGTTGCTGTTGGCAGTACAATCATGCAGGAAGAAATTTTTGGTCCTATATTACCAGTCATTGGTTACGAGACAGCAGAAGAAGCATTGGCTATTATCAATCGTAATCCTAATCCATTGGCTTTTTATGTTTTTTCATCGGATGATAAAGAAGCAAAACAATGGGTAGAAATGGTTCCATCGGGAGCAGCCTGTATTAACAACGCAAGCTGGCATGTAACCAATCATCATTTACCTTTTGGTGGCAGAGGTTTTAGTGGAACAGGCCGTTATCATGGTAAATATTCATTTGATACATTCAGTCATGAGAAAGCTGTTCTCAAAACACCTACCTGGTTCGATCCGGCCATGAAATATCCGCCTTTCAAAGGGAAGCTGAAACTGTTTAAAAAATTTATATAGCAACAGCAATATAACATGCGTAAAAACCTGCTCATACGAAAACTAATCATTGCATTTCTTGTTATACTGATGGTAGCTTTATTACTTAAAAGAAAAGATATGACCTGGCGACAATCACTTCTAAAAACATTCTATCCCATCATTATGCTGCCAGGTAAATTGTTTGGCGGATCATCAAAAGGATTAATCAATCAAAAACAAATGCAACCAACCAGTTCTTTATATCAATTACAGGTTACCCTTAATAATGGCGCCACTCTTTCGCTGGAAACACTGAAGGGAAAGAAACTGTTGCTGGTAAATACAGCAAGCGATTGTGGTTATACGGGTCAATATGCAGAATTGGAGGCTTTATATAAGCAATACAAAGACAATGGCCTGGTGATCATTGGTTTTCCAGCCAACGATTTTAAGCAGCAGGAACAGCGAGATGATGCTGCCATTGCAGAATTCTGTAAAATAAATTATGGTGTTACATTTTTGCTGGCCCAAAAGAGTAGTGTTATTAAGGGTGCAGATCAGCATCCGGTATTTAAGTGGCTGAGTAATGCTTCACAGAATGGTTGGAACGAGCAGGAACCTACCTGGAATTTCTGTAAATATATCGTGAATGAAAACGGTGTGCTTGAAGCTTTTTTTCCGCAAGGGGTTTCGCCGTTGGATCAATCATTAATCAAATATATTAAACCATAATCTGCGAATCTGCGGCTATCGTTTTGCCGCAGATTCGCAGATTATTTAAAGAGGGCAGTTTTCATGGTAGTTCACCAATTCAATCGCCTGCCGTTCCATCACAAAATCTTTATAGTTAACAGCCACTTCATCCAATACCCCTTCCACTTCTTCCATGGTTTTTAAAGTAACCAGCCTGTTGCGATAGTCTTTTATACCAGGTAAACCTTTGAGGTAATTGGCATAGTGCCTGCGCATTTCATTGATACCAACAATAGGTCCTTTCCATTCAATAGATTTACGAAGATGCTGACGACAAACATTCACCCTTTCTTCTACAGTTGGTGCCGATAACAGCTCGCCGGTTTGTACAAAATGTTTGATCTCCCTGAAAATCCATGGATAACCAATGGCAGCACGGCCAATCATAATACCGTCTACACCATATTTATTTTTATAGGCCACCGCTTTTTGCGGACTGTCAATATCACCATTCCCAAAAATGGGAATATGAATGCGTGGGTTATTTTTTACTTTGGCAATCAGTGTCCAGTCGGCTTCACCTTTATACATCTGCGCACGGGTACGGCCATGTATACTTAATGCTTTGATACCCACATCCTGTAAACGTTCTGCAACTTCTTCAATATTCTTGCTGTTATCATCCCAGCCCAGCCTGGTTTTAACGGTTACGGGTAAGCGAGTCGATTTTACAACGGCATCGGTAAGCCTCACCATCAGATCAAGGTCTTTTAATACACCTGCACCCGCACCCTTGCCTGCAACTTTTTTTACAGGGCAGCCGAAATTAATATCTAACAGATCAGGATTGGTTACATCTACAATTTTAGCGGCCATGGCCAGACTTTCTTCATCTCCTCCAAATATCTGGATACCAATCGGTCGCTCATAGTCGAAAATATCGAGCTTTCTCCTGCTTTTGATGGCATCACGAATCAAGCCTTCGCTGCTGATGAATTCGGTGTACATGAGATCGGCCCCGTTTTCTTTACACACTATACGGAATGGCGGATCACTCACATCTTCCATGGGTGCGAGTAAAAGCGGGAAATCGGGAAGTTCTATCGTATCAATTTTTACCATGACGCAACATTCTATTCTTTTCTCTGTTTCTTTGCCGGAGCTGTTCATGTCCGAAACCTGTCTTGATATACAGAAGGCTATTTACCCGTTTAACCGGGATTTAATATATGACCCGATACCCTTATCTTAGACACCGGCCCGAACAGGCTGCAAATTTACAAGCTTATTCTTCAACCACATGAATCAGAAGGCAGAGATTAGTTACCCGGTCCAGTTTTTATTGTTAATTGGGCTGGTTGGAGTAGGAATGATTATCGGATCATTGGTAATGGCTGGAGTGGGTGCCAGTCTGCTAGATGTACCTCTCTTAAAAGTGCCTGATGCCATGAATAAACCTGAAAATGCCAATATTTCCAGGTTCCTGAATACGCTGGCAACATTGTTGGCATTTTTTCTTCCAGCAGTCGTATTTGCAAAAATTGTCAACCGTCGTCCCCCGCTTCAATATCTCGGTTTTAACCTGAAAATGAACGGTAAACAAGTCATACTGGTAATACTTATAACGTTTGCGGGAATGATTTTAAGCGGTGCTCTTGGAATGTTGAACCAGGATATTCCTTTGTCTGATGAATGGCTCAAAAAAGCAAAAGAACTGGAACAAGCTTATAAAAATGTTATGCTGAATATGGCATATATGCGAAACGCAAGCGATTTTTTACTGGCTATACTGGTGATGGCACTTGCTCCTGCTATTTTTGAAGAAGTATTGTTTCGCGGGGCATTTCAGCAAGTATTTATTCGATGGACAAAAAATGCATGGATTGGTATTATTATCACCAGTATTTTATTCAGTGCCATACATTTTTCCTATTTCGGCTTCCTGCCAAGAATAGCACTGGGTATGATATTGGGGCTCATTTTTTACTATACCAATAATCTCTGGTTAAGCATATTGCAGCATTTTCTCAACAATGCATTTATTGTTGCACAATTATATATTGTACAATCGAGGGGCAAGTCTGTAGAAGAAGCCATGGATGAAACCATGCCTGTATGGTGGGGGCTTATCGGACTGGCCTTACTGATTCTGCTCTTTAAACAACTATATAAACAAAAGCCTGCAATACCTTCGCACATTACGTCACCTGTACCCGAAACTGAGCATGAGTAACTGGCAAAAAATATTTTCCACCCGTGTTTACGCCGAAGCAGCTATCATACAGGGTATGCTGGAAGAAAACCAGATACCTGTTCAAGTATTGAATAAGCAGGACAGTAGCTACCCCATGTTTGGTGATATACAAATTTTTGTTCCTGCCCACCTGCAACTGGCAGCCAGCGAACTGATTAATAAGGCTTTGCTGAATTAGTGAGTAGTCAATACTGGGTAAAGAAAAAACAACACTCACTACTCACTAATTCACCATTCACCATTCTTCTTATCTTCACATCATGGCTTTTAACTTTCAAACCTTTCGTACCCGTGCTTTAACGGCCATTGTATTTGTAGTAGTGATGCTGGGTGGATTATTGTGGAATCAATGGAGTTTTCTTTTGTTGTTTTCGGTGATACATGTTGGTTGTTGGATTGAATACATATCACTGATCGGAAAAATTAATTCAAGGTACCAGAGCATTTCACCAATACATAAGGCAGGGGCCATTATTGCCGGGCTGGGATTTATGTTTTGGATGACAGATGATCAATACAGCATCGGAAATGTTTTTTTGCGAGAAGTGGGAGGCTGGATAGTAGTAATATCATTGGCAGGCCTAATACTCATAAAACTCATCAAAGCACGCATGCCCGACTGGAAAATCATTGGTTATACAGTTGGTGGATTGCTCTATATCTCGCTGTCATGGGGTTTGCAGACAGACCTTTATAATGAAATCACTTCACCCCAATTCGCCAACAGTGGTTGGTTATTACCCATACTTATCATCGCTACCATCTGGATCAATGATACCATGGCATATATTGTTGGATCGTTTATAGGTAAAACACCTTTCTCATCTATTTCCCCCAAAAAAACCTGGGAAGGAACAATAGGAGGCGCCATACTGGCTGTATTGGCTGTTACACTTGTGGCTGTGTACTGGTTGGAGCTTGATATCACTCAAATGATCATCATTACCGTAACAGCTGCAGTAATGGGTACACTTGGCGATCTGTTTGAAAGTAAACTGAAAAGAATGGCTGGTGTGAAAGACAGTGGAAATTTTATGCCCGGACACGGCGGTTTTTTAGACAGGTTTGATTCTTTGTTACTGGCCACACCCTATGTATGGTTACTGCTTTTTTTACTTCGTTAATAAACAGACGAAATTTTGCAGCATTCGTTTACCTTTGTTGCTTAATTCTAAACTCATGACCATTCATCGTGAAGGTTACCAGACGATTGGCATCAGTGCTTTAATTTTTGGGGTACTGAATGTTGCATCATTTACTTTTTTTAGCGCATCAATTCCCTGGCTGGCCATCAGCATTTTTATTATTACGCTGGGACTTTTGTTATTCCTGATTTCTTTCTTTCGCATACCCAATCGCGTGCATACACTCGATGATAAGAAACTCATTTGTCCTGCAGATGGAAAAGTAGTGGTGATTGAGGAAATAGTAGATGAAGAATACTTCAAAGATAAAAGAATACAGGTAAGTATTTTTATGAGTCCGGCGAACGTACACGTAAACCGTAACCCCATGAGTGGTGAAGTGGTGTACAATCAATACCATAAAGGCAAGTACCTGGTAGCATGGCATCCCAAGTCTTCTACCGAAAATGAAAGGTGGAGTGTAGCTGTGAAAAATAATTACGGAACCATTCTTTACAAGCAAATAGCGGGAGCCCTGGCTAAACGAATCTGTAATTATACCACTGTTGGTCAGCAGGTAAAACAATGCGATGAATATGGTTTTATCAAATTCGGTAGCCGAGTAGATATCTTATTGCCTGTTGGCACTAAAATAGAGGTGAGCATGAACCAGGTGGTGAAAGGCGGCGTTACCGTATTGGCAAGCTGGGAGTAAATTTTGTAAACAATCCAGAGACTTCACAGATTTTTTTGTTAAGCCCATTTCATGAAAACGATAGACATCAGCTCCTTACCTGTCATGGAAAAACAACAATGGCTGCAACATGCTATTGCCCCACGTCCTGTATGTTTTGCCAGTACCATTGATAAAGCGGGAAATGTAAACCTGAGTCCGTTTAGTTTTTTTAACTTGTTCTCATCCAATCCGCCCATTGTCATTTTTTCACCAGCAAGAAGAGGGCGCGATAATACCACTAAACATACACTTGAGAATGTACTTGAAATACCTGAATGTGTCATCAATATTGTTGATTACGATATGGTACAACAAGTGAGTCTGTCGAGCTGTGAATTCCCGAAAGGCGTTAATGAATTTATTAAAGCCGGTTTTACCAGTGAGCCTGCTACAAGGATAAGCCCTCCTATGGTAAAAGAAGCTAAGATTAAGCTGGAGTGTAAAGTAAATGAAGTAAAAAGCCTGGGAGAAAATGGTGGTGCCGGACAACTGGTTATTGCGGAAGTATTATGTATGCATGTGGATGAAAGTATTCTGGGTGAAGATGGAAAAATTGATCAACAAAAAATACAACTGGTTGCAAGACTGGGTGGTGACTGGTATTGTAAAGTAAGCCCTGATAATTTATTCAAAGTGCCCAAACCCAATACACAACTGGGTATTGGAGTTGATCAGTTGCCGGATAGTATTCGAAACAGTACTATTTTAACAGGCAACCACCTGGGCATGCTGGCCAATGTTCATGTATTGCCCGATATTGATGCTTCTTTTGCAGACGACAGGGTAAAAAATATTTTCCAGTATTATGCAGTAAGTCCATCTGAAATGGAAAACGAACTACATAAATATGCCGCAGCATTGCTGAATGAAAATAAAGTAGATAAAGCCTGGCAGGTACTCCTCTGTTTATAATTCTACTAAACGACTTCTTCTTAACTCCCCTTCTCCCTTTTTCTTTGTGAAAACACTTGGAACCTTTTTGGTTACCTATAGTAAAGATGTATTAACAGGAAGAAAGGAAGAGCGGGAGATTTATGTTGATGTTATCTCTTTCTGATAAGAGAACAGGTCGGGAAATAATTCCCCTTCGGTCTTTTCCTTAAAAGACCTTCCGGTTTCTATGGCTTTTTGAACAATATCGTAGGTGCTGTGTGATAGTGTTAAGGGCTTCACAGCACTGTTGGCTAACCAGCTTTCTACCTGTAAAGAGAAGTCCATTGTTATTTTATCGATTACAGTTACATTAAAATCTTTTAAAGCGGCTGCATTGCACAACTGTTCATACTGGCCTCGTATGGGTAAACAAAGTAATTGTTTGCCTAGATACAAAGCTTCAGCAGGTGTTTCGAACCCGGCACCGGTAATAATACCATGCGCATTGATCATGCTTTGCGTAAATGCATTGTTACTGATAGGTATCAATGTAACATTGGCTCTTATTTCCTGCTGATTTACTTTTTTTGAAAATACTTCAAACCGAACACCCCGTATTTTATGCAGGGCCCGCAATACCACTTCATCACTGTAATGGGAAAGGTACACGGTTACATGGCCATTATTTTCTGGGCTAGCTTTCAGGATATCTTCTTTGATAACAGGCGAATAGATAAAATCGGCATACTGTTTAAAATGTAGTCCGATATAGGCGGAAGCTGTTGCATACCGTTTCAACACCAGTTCACCCGCAAAATCTTTCTTGGCACTTCTCGGTGTATGCTTACTTTGAAAACTCGCCTGGTGGCCAAAGCCAATACTGGGTATTTTTTTAAGTGAACAGGCAATAGCAGTAATACTATCGAAATCATTCAGTACGATATCATATTGCTCAACGGGTAATGCTTTTGCCTCTTCCCAGATTCTTTTCAGACTCAATTCCTTCCACATGCGCCAATAATCGAGGCCACCTGTATTGCCATAAAACAGGCTCAAGCCATTGCTTCTGTATTTTACGGGCAGGTTTGGCTGCAGGTTGCTGTTACTGCCACTCAGAAAAACATCTACCTGCCCGTATTGCTGCAGGTAAGGCATGAGTTCCATGGCGCGGCTGATATGTCCATTACCTGTTGCCTGTACTGCATATAATATTTTCATGTTCATGATGGTATGGCTAATGAGTGAATGAATAAGGCGATTTCATCTGTAACCACATTGAGTTGTGGTAATTTCTTTTCCATGGTTACCACAGGAACAGTATCTGTAGCAAACTGTTTTTCGTCATACTGATAAATACTCCATTCGTTGTTCTGGTATTCAAGAGAAGTAAGGTTTTCAATCCAGTCGCCACTGTTGAGGTAGGTAACCGAACCTTCTTTGGTGCTGATGATTCTTTTTTGTGGCTGGTGAATATGTCCGCAGATCACATAATCGTATTTCTTTTCAATAGCCAGTTCTCCTGCTGTTTGCTCAAAATCACCGATCCAGGATACTGCTTTCTTTACGCTGTTTTTTACTTTTTTGCTGAAACTCATTTTCTCTTTGCCCATCATTTTCAGGCAACGATTGATAAGGCTATTGATAAGGATAAGCAGGTCGTAACCGTGTCCACCCAATTTTGCCAGTAGTTTGGCACTACCTTTTGTGGTGGCATCAAACACATCGCCATGAAAGATCCAGGTCATTTTTCCATTGATCTCCATCACCACTTTATCAGTAAGCTGAAAATTACCCATATGCATATCGGAATAGCGACGTAAGGCTTCATCATGATTACCGGTTATGTAAATAACACGTGTGCCTTTACTCAACAGGTTCATGATTTCTTTGATCACCTGCATATGTGCAACCGGGAAATAACGTTTGTTGAATTGCCAGATATCGATGATATCGCCATTCAGTACAAGAATTTGCGGCTGAATGCTTTTGAGGTAATTGACAATTTCTTTGGCATGACAACCATAAGTGCCCAAATGAAGATCGCTCATCACCACCACATCTAAAGTACGTCTGTCCATACACCGTGGAGTTTAGCAAAATTGCTACGGTAGTATGAAGAGAATGTTAGGCGTGGGTGAAGAAATTGTTATTTGAAACAGTGAAGTGGGTGGGAAACGTGAATGGTCAATCGTCAATGAAATGCCACTTTGGACATTCGTTATTACTTATTTCTCTGTTCCTCTGTTTTACAAGTCTCCAAGCTGGGGCCGCATAATGATGTCTTCTGTTACAGCCATAGGAGAGAGCTGACTGGCAGCGAATATCATTTTGGCAATGTCCTCGGCTTCCATGATTCTTTTGGGGTCGATATCAAAACCATCCCAACTGGCCGTGAGAACGGCGCCGGGGTAAACGGCTGTAACTTTTATACCATGGGGCTTCATTTCTTCGCGTAGATTGCGACTAAAACCAGCCATCGCATATTTACTGATGCTGTAACTGCCTCCATTGGCATAAGCATGCAGGGATGCAATGGAACAGATATTAAAAATATGTCCCTGCTTTGCCGCCATCATCGATGGCAGCAGTTTACGTGTAAGGTGATAGGCACTGAATAAATTGGATTGTAACATTTCTTCCAGACTGCCTTCGGGCTCATTGTGTACACTGCCCGGAATAAAGTGGCCTGCATTATTGATGAGGATATCGGGAATTCCTTTTTGGAGACACCAGTCGGCAAAAGCGAGTACTTCATTTTTTGCCGTTATATCTGTTGGTCTGCCTGTAATGATGGCATCCGGAAAACGGGTTTGTAAATCGTTGACGGTATCATACAGTGATTTTTCACCACGGCTGCATAAAAATAATTGATGACCAGCCGCGGCAAACTGTGCAGCAATGGCTTTGCCAATTCCTTTAGATGCGCCAGTTACAATAACATTCATATGCGGGGTTGGTTTTATACTACGAAATAAAACATTTATTCTTTACTTCTACAGAATATCTCCCCATAACCTCCCGTTCCCCTTGCCCCTGTTTATAGGATATTTTAAATAAGTAATTCCCCGAAATTCGGTGCTTTTAAAAACAGGGAGAAGGGGAGAACAGGAGTTAACACAGGTTTTTTCTACAAGCTGATCAGTTAACAGTTGTTGTTATTACATTTGAACATGCGTTACAAACATGTATTTTTCGATCTCGATCATACACTCTGGGATTTTGAAACCAATGCAAAAGCAACTTTACAGGACCTCTATCACCAGTATGATTTACAGAGCAGGGGAATTGATGATTTTGATGCTTTCTTTACCCGTTACAGTTTCCACAACGAACGACTGTGGGACAGATATACCAAGGGTTTTATTAAACAGGATGAGCTCAGGTGGAAAAGAATGTGGCTGGCATTGCTCGATTATAAGCTGGCAGATGAACAATTATCACGAACCATGTCTGTTAGTTTTTTGGAAACACTTCCTACCAAAAAAGCCATCTTCCCTTATACATTCGAAATACTCGAATACCTGAAAAACAAAGGTTATAGCCTGCACCTTGTGACCAATGGGTTTGAAAAAGTGCAGCACAATAAACTACAGAACTCGGGTCTGCATGCTTATTTTGAAGCAGTGATTACCTCGGAAGCCAGTAACTGCCTTAAACCACAAAAAGAAATTTTCGATTATGCTTTTCAGCAAACGGGTGCCAGTGAGAAAGAAAGTATCATGATTGGTGATAACCTCGATGCAGATATACAGGGTGGGATTAATGCGGGTATGGATACTGTTTTTGTTAATCACCTTAATGTTGAGGCGCATGTACAACCCACTTACACCATTTATCACCTGAAAGAACTGGAGGATATACTTTAAAAACGTTTATTTCCCTGTAAGGAAATAAAAAAGGGATGCTTGTCATAAGCATCCCTTTTTATATGCAGTAAAGTTGATTATGCTTTAACGGTTGTTTTTTTCGCTTCAGTTTTCTTTACTTCTTTTGTTTCTTTTACTTCTTTGGCTTCTTTTTTAGCGTCTTTGCTGCAGCATTCTTTTCCTTCTTTGCTGCATTCTTTGGCTTTAGCGCATTTTTTCCCATCGTGTTTATGATCACCACCTGCAAATGCAGTACCAGACACCAGGAAAGCAGCCATCGCGAGTACAATTACCTTTTTCATATGACGTAGTTTTAAGTTTTTAGTTAAACCAAATATAATACATCAGCGCTTAGATTTTTGTTAAAAGAGAAGGATTTAGCTGATTTTACAGCTTCTTTTTGGCCAGAATAGAGAAATCGGTGTCTTCTTTTACAATGTTGTTTTCCAAAACACCAAGACCATCAATTTCCATTTTTACAACATCACCCGGCTGTAACCATTGTTCCTGGTAATTGGGATCATTGAGTTTGCCTGTTCCATTGAGTTCAAGAAAACAACCAGTGCCTACTGTTCCGCTACCGATAACATCACCCGGTTGCAACTGCACACCATAAGCACAACGTTCAATGATTTCAGCAAAGGTCCAGTCCATATCGCCCACATTTCCACTACTTACCTGAACACCGTTCACCCAACATTTCATACCCAGGTTCCAGTTTTTCCCTGTATGACCCGGTTTTGCAGGTATTTCAAAGGATTCCAGTTCATCCAGTGTAACAAGACATGGCCCTATCACAGTAGAAAAATCTTTTCCTTTTGCAGGTCCGAGGTTCAGCAGCATTTCTTCCATCTGTAACCTGCGGGCGCTCATATCATTCATGATCATGAGTCCGCCAATGTATTGATCGGCTTCTTCTGCCGGAATATTTCTTCCGCTTTTGCAAATGACAATAGCTGCTTCGAGTTCAAAGTCTAATTTCTCAAAATGATCAGGCATACAATGAATATCACCCGGCCCCTGTATACTATGATGATTGGTAAAATAAAAGATCGGATACTGATCGAACTCCGGAATCATATCCACTTTACGGTTTCTGCGTGCCGCAGCTACGTGCTGGCGAAATGCATAGCCATCTCTGCAAGAAGTAGGAAAAGGAACAGGTGCAAGTAAATGCTGTCCTTCTATGGCTATACCTTTTTCTTTACCGATTCTTCCGTCTTGAATGGCGGCATTAACCTGTTGGGCAACGGGAAACATATCATCCCAATAGTGTAAAAACATATTCATGCTATTGGGTAATTCGGGGTGTACCATATCACAATCATATAAATAACCATCTACCAGAAATGCGAGTTGATCACGGCCATCAGACAAATAAGAAACCAGTTTCATAGTTCAATCGTTTGAGGGCGAAAATAGCTTAAAAAATGCGCTGCAGAACTCTTTTTTCTCCTTTCTCTGCGGTCAACATTAACCGCAGAGAAAGGAGAGTGCTGAGGTTTCGCAGAGAGTACCTAAACTGGTATCTTTAAGCACCCAAAACAACCACATGAAAAGGATATTCTTGTTAACAGGAATGATATTGATGATTGTATGCCTTTCATTCAGAAAAACAGAACAGGAGCAGAACTGGATACGCATCAATCAACTTGGTTATACACCTGAAGGTATTAAGGTAGCTGTATGGTGCAGTAAAGAAAATAAACTGCCGTCTTCTGTAGCGCTTGTAGATGCAGCCACACAACAAACCGTGTACACAATTAGTGGTTTACAGGCTTTTGGTACTTATGGTCCTTTCAACCAGACTTCACGCATTCGTTTTACAGCTTATAATAAGCCGGGACGCTATTTTTTAAAATCAGGCAATACGCAATCACCCGTTTTTGCTATTAATGACAATGTATATAAAGGAACAGCCGATTTCTGTTTACGTTATATGCGGCAACAGCGAACACTGTTCAACCCTTATTTAAAGGATAGTTGTCATACCCGCGATGGTTATACATTATATGGCCCCATGCCAGATAGTACTTATGCAGATGTAGGTGGTGGATGGCACGATGCGAGCGACTATCTACAGTACAGTACTACATCGGCCAATGCTACCTGGCATTTACTGGCGGCTTACCAACAGTTTGAACATGTGTTTACGGATACCAAAAAAGCAAATGGACTTGATGGAAAAAATAATATACCGGATATTTTGGACGAAGCGAAATGGGGGATTGACTGGCTGATGAAAATGAATCCGTCAGATGATATTATGTTTAACCAGATTGGCGATGACAGAGATCATATGAAAATGCGCATTCCTAAAGAAGATACCAACTATTACGGAAAGGGAATTGAGCGACCTGTATATTTTGTCTCAGGTAAACCACAGGTACGGGGAAAGTTTATGAATGCTACAACAGGCGCGGCATCTACTGCGGGTAAATTTGCAAGTGCTTTTGCATTGGCATCAAAAGTGTATGCGAAAACAGATGCGAAGTTGTCAAAACAATTGTATCAAAAATCGCTGGCAGCTTATACTTATGGTAAAAAAATGCCTGGGGTAGCACAAACGGCATCTGTTAAATCGCCGTATATCTATGCCGAGGGTAACTGGACAGATGATATGGAACTGGCTGCCGCCAGTATTTATCCGCATAACCCTGAAAAACATCAAACATTACTGCAAGAGGCATATAATTATGCCAAACAGGAACCAGTAACACCCTGGCTCGGAAAAGATACAGCTCATCATTATGAGTGGTATCCTTTTATTAATCTCGGGCATGCTGTTTTAGCCTCATCGCTCCCTAAACAACAACGCGATACCATTCATGATTTTTATGAAGCGGGTATAAAAGCTGTATGGAATAAAGCAAAACAGAATGCTTTTTATCGGGGTGTGCCTTTTATCTGGTGCAGTAATAATTTGACGACTTCTTTTGCGATACAGTGTTATGCTTATCGTAAAATGACAGGTGATAATAGTTATGCAGAACTGGAGCAGGCCAATATAGATTGGTTATTTGGCTGCAATCCATGGGGAACGAGTATGGTATACGGATTACCATCCTGGGGCGATACACCGGTTGATCCTCATTCTGCGTTCACGCACATTAAAAAATACCCGATTGATGGCGGACTGGTTGATGGTCCTGTCTACACGGCCATTTATAAAAACCTGATTGGTATTAAACTGAATGAACCAGATGAGTATGCTACATTTCAAAGTGATCTTGCTGTATACCATGATGATTACGGAGATTATAGTACGAATGAACCTACCATGGATGGAACGGCTTCACTGATTTATTTACTGGCTGCCAAAGAAGACGAGACCCAGCCAAAAAAAGTATGGACAGCTTACCCCATGCCTTATTTTCCTCCTTCTTTTACATTACAGGAGAGGGCAATGGTAAGGGGCGATAGTACTAAAAAATCAATTGCACTCGTATTTACAGCAGATGAATATGCTGAAGGCTTACCAATGATCCGGCAAACACTTACCCAGCAGAATGTAAAAGCTTCTTTTTTCTTTACCGGTCGGTTATACAGAAACAAAATATGGCAGCCGCTGATACAACAATTATACAGTGAGAAACATTATCTAGGGGCACATTCCGATCAGCATATTTTATACAACGACTGGAAGAACAGGGATAGTCTTCTGGTAACCAGAGATTCTTTGGAAAACGATTATACTGAGAATATTGAAGCCTTGAATCAACTGGGTTTGTGGAAAGATAACCGACAGGAGTATTTTATCCCGCCATATGAGTGGTGGAATAAAAAAATCGGTAAATGGTTTGCTGAAATGGGTGTTAAGCTATTCAGTTTTACGCCCGGAACACGTACCAATGCAGATTATACCTGGCCCGAAATGGGGACTTCCTATAAATCAAGTGAAGAACTCATGCAATTGCTTCGATCCTTTGAAGTAAAACATACATTAAATGGTGCTATTCTTTTGATACATGCAGGTACAGACCCAAGGCGAAAAGATAAATTGTATAGCTATCTACCTGCTATCATCAATGAATTGAAAGCAAAGGGATACAGTTTCAGTACAATAGACCGCCTCTGATAGTTTGTTCTGTGTATTTTCAGTGCCAACAATATTATTGTCACTGAAAACACATGGAAGGAATAAAATCTACTCGCAAAGCAAAAAAATGCGGATATGTAAGTCACTTTTAATCATCAATCTCTAAATGTGTACTTACTGCAATCCTGTTCCAGGCATTGATGGTAACAATGGCCATTAGTATTTGAGCAATTTGTGTTTCTGTGAAAATGCCAGATGCTTTTTGATAAGTGGCCTCACTTAAACCCTGTTGATGAATAAGCGTAATTTCTTCTGTCATAGTAAGTACTATCTGTTCTTCTTCGGTAAAGAATTTAGAAGCTTCTCTCCACGCACTTATCAGAAAAATACGCTGGCTCGTTTCCCCATTTTTGATGGCATCTTTCGTGTGCATATCGATGCAGTACGCACAATTATTGATTTGTGATGCGCGGATCTTAATGAGCTCCTTGAGTGTTTTAGCAATTTCAGTTTTTGCCAGATAAGCTTCCAGTCCATACATAGCTTTATATGCATGTGGATCTGTTGTGTTAATGTTGATACGCTTTTCCATTGTTTTTTTTATGATGCCACAAAGCTCAGTAAACAAAAATTGGAAAAACTTAAACTGGTTTAAGAAATGCTTTTTTTTCTGATTTCACTTAAGTATTCAGGCGTAAAACCGAGATAAGAAGCAATAAGATATTGTGGAACACGCTGAAGGAATTCGGGTTGGCTTCTACGAAAATGATGATATAATTCTTCTCTGGTATGTTCATACAGGAATTTAATCCGCATTTGAGTAGCCGCATAAGCTTTCTGATAAATGCAACGAAAATATTTTTCCATAACAGGAAACTGCTTCAGCATCTGATCATATGAGTCGCGATCAATAACCAAAACCTCTGCATTTTCAACTGCCTGTATACAGAATGAACTGGGTGAATGGTTCAGATAAGAAAAAGTTTCAGTGATCCACCAGTTTTCAATGGCAAATTCTGTCGTTTGTTCAACGCCTTTTTCATTGGTAAAGAATTTTCTTAAGATTCCTTTTAATACAAAGTACGAGTTATGACAAGTCTGCCCTTCTTTTAGCAGATTTTCTTTTTTGCGATATTTTTGTAGCTGAAAGAATGGGATAATTTGATTCGATTCATCATCACTTATCTGTGTAAACTTCCTGATATGATTTTTGAGTTGTTCAGACATAATTTCTTTTATCATACTTCCAGCAGTAAGAACCGCATACTGTATCAGAAAATCTTGATTGCGCAACATGCATTGAAGTATAACTGTATACTAACCATCAAGTAAATACCCATACACACTGTACAATCATACTAGTTTCTAGTAATTTGTCGTCTAGCATTCCTGAAATAACGTATACTGATCAAAAATCCTATTACCGGTGTCAAAATAATAGCCAGTATAGCGATAAGCTTGAACTTGCGTTCAAGTAGTGGGTCGTTTATAATTTTAATGATTGTAATAATGCAAAGTATCAGATGCAGAAGTATAAATAAACTCCACAATGTCAAATTAAGGTCTGGGGAATAAAGTTCCATGGATATAACTGGTTTTAATTCGGCTGACTAAGTGATCAGCATCACATAAATATATGGAACCTCTACCATCTCTCCTCCTCAGATCCTCCCCAGTCTTTTCTGTTAAATTCTTCTCTTGCTTTCTTTTTCTGTTCCAGCCTGTCAATAATCATTTGCGCGATCAGTTCACCGGCATCCTGTTCGGGGTTGGTGGCCAGGGTTTTCTTTAACCGGGCCTCGCTGATGTCTAACCGGTATAGTAACTGAACCAGTCCGGCAAACTCATTACTGATCAGCGCCTGCAAATAAGCCACTAATTGTTCTTTCGTAAACGATTCGATATGTATCAATTCATTTTCTCCGCCCATACTTAAAGGTAAAATCTCTGCGTAAACCCAGCACCCTCTACTTCTCAGCGGAGGAATATAGTGTGAAACAGGGATTATGATGATAAAATGTTAAACATTTATTACAAAATGTAAAATAAATTTGACAAAATGAAAATCATACTTTACGTTTGTATTGTCAAAACAAATGAACCATGAAACAAATCAAATTATTCCCGCATAGTTTTCAGCGCATCGGCTGGATACTATTAATACCCTTCCTCACCCTCGGTATTGCCAATATGTTTTTCGAATACAATGCCTCCTGGCTCCAGTTCAGGATATCGAAGGGGAACGAACTTGAATTTTTCTCCAGCCACAATTTTACGGATGAACTGGCAGCAGTAGGACTCATCATCAGTCTTGTTTTTATTGCTTTTTCCAAAGAAAAAATTGAAGACGAAGCTATCCAGTTTTTTCGTTTGGAAGCATTGCAATGGGCAGTTTATGCCAATTACCTGGTATTGATTATCAGCATTTTATCTGTTTATGGCAGTACTTTTTTTCAGGTGATGACATATAATATGTTTACGGTGCTCATCATCTTTATTCTTCGGTTCAGGTATGTATTGTTTCAGTATAATAAAGCCAGCGTATGAAAAATAAGATTAAAGTGCAGCGGGCTATCCATAACCTGACCCAGGACGATCTGGCCAGGAAAATAGCCGTGAGCAGGCAAACCATCAACACCATGGAATCGGGGAAATATGTGCCCTCTACCTTACTGGCCCTTAAAATGGCCCGGCTTTTCGGGGTACCCGTAGAAGAACTTTTTGAACTCGAAGAAACAGATTAAAAAAATTTATTCCTTTTTCCAACCTTTTCCTGTAACAGAACTCTTTAAATGGAGTTTAGTAAATAACTCTTATCCTCCTTTCTCCCTGCCCAGGATTTAAATCAGGGGAAGAAAGGGGAGCAGGAAATAGAAATCATATGCTTAATATCAGAAAATGGATACCACTATTAATGTTGCTGATAACAGCAGCGGCCCTGGTAGGTGCCATCAGTATGTGTAAGCAGCCTTCTTGCACCGGGAAGAACCCGGAGACATCGACTTTTGAATGGATAGGATTACCCTCGGGCTCTTACCTGTGTATTTAAAGAGATGTTTCCCCATTCATTAATTGTTTAAGAGAAATGCATCATCATGTGTAACAGGATTTTCATGCTCATACTGAGCTTGTTTTTTATGGGTATGCTCAATGCCCAAAACAATATTACAGGTACCATCACTGGTAAACTCATCGATTCAGCTTCCAAACAACCCATGAATCTGGCTACGGTTTCTGTTTTCAAAGCAGCTGATACTGTTTTGGTAACATACAGACTGAGTACTGAAACAGGTGAATTTAAAGTAAGCGGTCTGCCGCTCGATATTGATTTGCGTGTGATTATTTCTTATTCGGGCTACGCCGTTACCCGGAAAGAATTTAAACTCTCCAAAGATGCTATAGCATTTGATGCAGGCACCATTGTTATGGCACCCAATAATGCCAATACACTCGATGAAGTGCTGGTTTATGCTGAAAGACCACCGGTTGTAGTTAAAAAAGATACAATTGAATTTAATGCCGCCTCATTTAAAACCCTTCCTTCAGCACTGGTGGAAGACCTGCTGAAAAAATTACCAGGTGTCCAACTCGATGCAGAAGGTAACATTACTGTGAACGGAAAAAAAGTAAACCGCATTATGGTTGACGGGAAAGAATTTTTTGGCGGCGATCCCAAAATGGCCACACGTAACCTGCCTGCCAACCTGATCGATAAAGTTCAGGTATCTGACGATAAAGATGAACTGGAACTCAATCCTGATAAAGCCAAAGCGGATGTTGGACAGGTCATCAACCTACGACTTAAAAAAGCGATCAAGCAGGGCTGGTTTGGTAAAATGTATGCAGGGAAGGGGGAAGGTAATTTATATGAAGCAGGTGGAATTGTAAACATGTTCCGCGATACATTACAGGTAAGTGTGATTGGATTTGGTAATAACCTCAGCAGGGCAGGATTTGGTTTTAAAGATATTCAAACCCTTGGTGGGTTCGACCGAAGCGGTATCAATTCTATTTCCATCAATAGCAATGGCGGATTAAATGTAAATGGAATTTCTTTTGGCGGAACAGGCTCTGGTATACAACGTTCCTCTGGTATTGGATTTAACCTGAATAATGAATTTAAAAAAGGATTTACGCTCAACACACAATATTTCTATGGTGCCACCCGTAACGATATCAGGGATATTGAAAACAGACAACAATTTTTAAGTGATACCATTTTAAATACCCGTACCAACCGCGATGAGGTGCAGTTTGCAAAGAGCCATCGTATTGGTAGTACACTTCGTTGGAAAATTGATTCGGTTAACCGTCTGGAGTTTCGCCCCAACCTAACCATCGGTGACAATAACAGTAATCGCCTTACCGATATTGCCACAACCAGCAACGTGAAAGGGCCACTGAATACCAGCCAGAACCTGCAAAAAGTGCAGGGTAACGATATAGGTTATAATCATAATTTCAGCTATTTCAGCAGCTCCAGAAAAAAGAAGGGACGCAGTTTTAATATGTTCAATTTTGTGAATTTTAATAATACCGAAAATGAACAGTTCAATAATGTAAACAACGTATTTTTTCCAACCGGTAACTCAACACTCGATCAATTGCGCGATAGGGAATCTGCCAACTTTACATTTAATACTACACTCAACTATACAGAGCCATTGAGTAAGCAACTCTCGCTTCGTTTAAATTATTCAGTGAACTATTTTACCAATGAAGATAACCTGGCAACTTTTACCAAAAACAGCAGTAGTGGTAAATACGACCAGTTAAATCCTGCATTGACAAATAAGCTTTCGCGTCGTAATCTGCGTAATAATGCTTCTGCAGGTTTAAACTGGCGGTATAAAAAACTAAGTGTTACTACCAGCATGAATATGCAGTGGCTTGATATCAGCAATCGATTTATTACACTTAATACAAAAGTTGATCAGCATTTCCGATACATGCTGCCGAGTGCAAATATCAACTGGCGAGAGTTTAGTCTGAGTTATAATGCCAATGTAAATCCACCTGGTATTTATGATATACAGCCGGTTGCCGATAATACCAATCCTTTGTACATTAATAAAGGTAACCCAGATCTGCAACCTGCTTTATCGCATAGTGTAAACCTGAATTTCTTCAAGAATGTTACCCAGAAACAATTATTTGTCAGTGCATACTTGGGCGGAAGCTTTAACCAGAATGGAGTAGTGCGTAGTCGTACAGTAAGTTCTGATGGTGTACAGACTACTTCACCCGTGAATGCTGATGGTATCCAGAGTTTTTATACCAATTTACATTTCAACAAACAATATAAACTTAATACAAGTTTCCAGTTTAGTGTAGGTGCAGGTTATAATGTTAACTATAGCCGCAATTTCATGATCATCAATTCATTGAAAAGCTATGTAAAAGCACTTGATTTCAGTCCGAATGTACGTGGTGGTATCAACTGGATGGATAAAATTGAAATGAATATCAGCTATTCACGAGGGTTCAGTAATACGTATTATGAAAGCCGCGATTTTACCAACCTTAAAGTAAATCGACAAAATATAAACAGCGATCTGGTCATTCGTCTGCCAAAAAAACTGGTTTGGGAATTCACACTTGATAGCCGCTATAATTCACAAACAGCACCAGGTATACAGAAAACTGTATCGTTGCTGAATGCAGGACTTACCTATCTCTTTCTTCAAGACGACAAGGGCATGCTGAAGTTTTCTGTATTTGATTTGTTGAACCAGAACCGCTCAGTCTTCCGTTTTGCGTCGGAAAACTATATTACAGACAGACAGGTAAATATTTTGCAACGTTATTTCATGCTTACATTCACGTACAATCTCCGGAGCTTTGGTGCAGCGGGTAAAGGAGCAGGAGGTAAAGTGGGCGGAAGACAAAGTTTATTCTTCTTCTGATTTATTCCAGGCCCGGATGCAAGTCCGGGCCTGGGGTTTAATATTTTTCGATTACGCCTAAACCAAAAAGGGCAAAATCATATTTCACCGGATCATTCGGATCAAGTTCACGTAAATAATTACTAAGCTCTATAGCAGCCTTCCAATCCATCTGTTTACGGTCTAATAGCTGAAAGCGTTTAGCCACCCTGGCCACATGCAAATCAATCGGACAAATTAGTTCTGATGGTTTTATTTTCTTCCAGATACCAAAATCAACACCTGCTTTATCATTTCTTACCATCCACCGCAAAAACATATTCAGTCTTTTACAGGAAGAACCTTTAAAGGGTGTGGCAATATGTTTTTTGGTTCGCAGAGGGGCATCAGGTAAAGAGAAGAAATAATTATGGAAATGTGTAAGCCTTATTTCCATATCGTTGGTAGCAGACAGCGTAAAAGCCTGCTCTAAAGAATCATGTTTACTGTAATGAAATTTTAGAAAGGCAATAAAGTATAGTAGATCTGTTGTATTGAATGTTCTGTGTTTGAAAGAAAGAAGTTGCCGAAGATCTTTATCAGTATGTTGTAAACAGAACTGATGAGGCTGATGATCCATCAACACCATTAGTTCAAATGATTTTTGTATGATGGTGGTTCTGTTACCCCAGGCAAAAATGGACGCAAAGAAACCGGCAATTTCAATATCCTGTTTTTTTGAGAAGCTATGGGGCACGCAGATTGGATCATCCTGAATAAAAGAAGGCTGGTTGTATTGCGCTACTTTTCGATCAAAAAAATCTTTTAAAGAACCCGCACTAGTAATCTCCATATCCTGCTAAGGTATATTTACTGAACAACCTTGCCCCGGATTTTAATCCGGGGTAGGAAAATTATCTCCAACCATCACCATCCAATATATTACCGATACCACCCAAAATACTTCCTTCTTCTTTTCTGTTATAGGTACCATAAGCAAGAATGCGCCCGGCAAGTCGACTGATGGGTAAGGTCTGTATCCAAACAATACCTGGACCTCTCAACGTAGCAAAGAATAAACCTTCGCCACCAAAAATAGTATTCTTAATACCGCCTACAAATTGTATATCATAATCAATACCCGAAGTAAAACCTACAATACAGCCGGTATCTACCTTCAGCATTTCGCCGGGCTGTAATTGTTTTTGTATGACGTGTCCGCAAGCATGTAGAAAGCACATACCATCGCCCTCCAGTTTTTCCATGATAAAACCTTCACCACCAAATAAGCCAGTACCCAGTTTACGCTGGAACTCAAGACCCACACTTACGCCTTTGGCGGCACAGAGAAATGCATCTTTCTGACAGATCACTTTGTTCTGGAAACGGGAAAGATCAATGGGAATAATTTTACCCGGGTAAGGTGAGGCGAAGCTTACGGTTTTAATACCACCCGTAACATTGGTAAAAGCGGTCATGAATAAGTTTTCACCTACCAGTACACGTTTACCTGCATTGAGGAGTTTGCCGAGTAATCCGCCTTGTTGTTTACTACCGTCACCAAACAGGGTTTCCATCTGTATACCGTCTTCCATCATCATAAAAGCCCCGGGTTCGGCAATGGCAGTTTCATTTGGGTCGAGTTCAACCTCTACATACTGCATCTCCTCCCCGTAAATTTTATAATCTATTTCATGGTTTTGTTTCATCTGATAATTTTTAAATAAGTAGTTTAATTCTTAAAATCATTACATAATCTGCGAATCTGCGGCTGCTTATTTTTGCCGCAGATTCGCAGATTACTTTGTTAAAACCATTCTCTTATATTGAAAAGAGCGGTCATGGAAATTCAAAAGTAGCCAAACCTGTAATTTTGAAACAGCCAGATAATTCATTACCTGTGCCTGGTGTTGTTCAATTATCCCGGCTTTTGATTTGATTTCTAAAATAATACAGTTCTCAATAACAAAGTCAGCAAAAAATTTGTGCGGCAGAATAATATTTTTATAGGTAACAGTATATTCTTTTTCTCTTTCATATAAAATACCCCTGCACTGTAATTCGTATTCAAAAGCATCCTTATACACAATTTCTGAAAAGCCTTTTCCAAGTGACCTGTGTATCTCCATACCTACACCAATTAGTTGGTAGGTTAGTGTCTGTAAAGGATATTCTGCGCTACTGTATTTATTCATATAGATTGCCAAATAAGACACAGAGATACACAGAAAACAGTGCGTATTTCCCGCAAAAAAGAGCCGCCCCTGGGAACAGGGGCGGCGTTGTGGATTATTACCAAAAACCAACTGTAAACTGTCTTTCTAGAACCAGCTTCCTGTAAATGTCTGGTTCACGGTTGTTACATTCTTCAAACGTTTTTCACGTTTTTTTCTCGCAATCCTGTTTTTAATCAATGCCACTACCATCAGCAATAAGAAGATGATCGTTAATGGCGGAATACCCATAAAGCTGATCCATTTACCACCAAACATCCTGCGCATAGGTCTGCGTAAACGTTCTGAGATCAGGTACATCGCAGGTACAATAATCAGTGTCATAAAGAAGGCAAAGGCAAGACCAAAGATGATGGTCCAGCTCAATGGCTTCCAGAACACTACGTTATCACCTCCAAAGAATATTCTTGGATTGAGTTCAGAGAACAGAGTAATAAAGTTGATATTGAAACCAACCGCAATGGGTATAAAGGCCAGGATGGCGGCCAGTGCGGTTAACAATACTGGTATGATACGTGTTTTACCCGCTTCAATTACAGCCTCTCTTGTTTTCATTCCTCTTGCTCTCAGTTCATCTGCAAACTCAATTACGAGGATACCATTCTTTACCACAATACCTGCCAGACCCACAATTCCCAATCCGGTCATGAGTACCGATACTTCCATACCCGTAATACTGAACCCTAAGAAGACCCCAATTACACTGAATATAATTTCAGTTAAGATGATGACTGGCTTGCTTACACTATTAAACTGTAATACAAGGATCAGCAAAATCAAACCTAATGCAATCAACAGTGCTTTGAAAAGGAACGCGCCTGTTTCAGCCTGCTGCTCACCTTCACCTGTTTGTTTAACGGTAACAGCATCTGGTAAGCCTTTGAAGTTGGCAATATGTTTGGCCAGTTCAGCATTCACGGCAGTGGCGTTATAACCTTCTGTTGTTAATACATTTGAACGCAGTGTGATCAATCGCTTCTGGTTCTTTCTTTTCACACTACCCAATGTACTTGTAGGTTCAACTTTTACCAATGCACTGATTGGAATATGTTTTACTGCACCTCCTGCTGCCATATCACGGAAAGAGATACGCATATTCAACAGGTCGGTTAAGCTTTTACGCTGCATTTCATTATTGCGCAATTGAATCTTGTATTCTTCTTTTCCTTCTTTAATTTTTGACACTTCTCTACCAAATAAGGCGGTACGTATTTCCATACCAATCTGAGCCGTAGATACACCTTCAATCAAAGCGCGTTGTCTGTCGACTATCAGTGTAATCTCTGGATTTTTGAGATCAACATCCATCTTCAACTCTTCCACACCTGCAACCTGTATAGAATCGAGGTAGTTTTTGAGTGAAGTAGCGCCTTTAATCATCGCATCAAAATCTTCACTGGCAATTTCAATATTGATAGGAGGATCGGTGGGAGGCCCGCCATTTTCCTGGTCAACACTAATCTCAGCACCTGGAATTCCTTTCATAGAAGCACGAATCTGGTCGAGGAAAGGTCTTGTGGAAACACCGTGTCTTTTCTCAAATTCAACAAATGAAACCTGTATTCTTCCGAGTTCGCTTCTTGTACTTCTGTCGCCAGCAGTAGGGTCACCGGCACCAACGGCCACATTACTGATGATACTTTCAACAATTGGATTCTGTTTGCCATTCTCGGTACCCAGAATTTTGTTTACACGACCTTCCAATACTTTGGTGACAGAATCGGTAAACTCTACATTGGTACCTACGGGTAATTTCAGGTATACAAAAATCTGGTTCGGATCTCCTTTCGGAAAGAAAGCAACCGGAATACGTCCGCTGCCAACTGATGCTACGAAAATGAAAAGAGATATGAAGAACAGAGCAATGGTACCCAATAATAAGTGTACAGGTCTCCAACCATTCAATGCCCAGCGTAACAGACTTTCATAATGACTCATGATCCAGGGCAAAGCCTTGTTCTGGAAATTGTGAATCGCATCATCCAGTACATAACGGTTGAACACGATCAGTATCATGAAGAACAACAGTAGGTTGCCCCAGAAAGTAGCGCCCATGATATCCAGCAGAATGCCGAGTACAATAGCGATCCAGAAACCTTTTTTCTTAAAGATGGCACTCTTAGCCTCTTTTTCTTCACCTTCAGGGTGATTCATGAAATCAACCGCGAAAATGGGGTTCATGATAAATGCTACCACCAGCGATGCCGCAAGTGTAAAAATGAGCATCGTAGGCAGATAAACCATGAACTTACCAATGATACCCGGCCAGAATAGAAGCGGGAAGAATGGTGCCAGCGTGGTAAGTGTACCTGCCAGAACCGGAATAAATACTTCACCTGCAGCGACTCTTGCAGAGAATGCGGTGGTGAGTTTCCCTTTTCCCTCAATAAATATCCTGTGTGTATTTTCAATTACCACAATCGCATCATCTACAATAATACCCAGACCAAATAATAACGCAAAGAGTACAATAAAGTTAAGTGTAACATGTGTTCCTACTATCAGGTCGGCGCCCGGTAAGAATACAAATGCTACGAACATACTCAGTGGTACAGACAATGCCACAAAGAAGGCATTTACTACACCCATAAAGAACATGAGTACAATTAATACGAGTACGAAACCAATGACAATGGAGTTAACCAGTTCATTGAAAGAAGTTCTGGTTTGTATACTTTGATCGCCGGTAATTACCGCTTTCATGTCGGTTGGGTAAATCACACTTTTTCCTTCTTCTACAATTTTCTTTACGCCATCACTTGTTTCAATCAGGTTCTCACCACTTCTTTTAATGATATTCAGGGTAACCACATTTTTACCATCCAAACGCGCATAACTCTCTTTCTCTTTAATGGTATCAATTATATGGGCAATATCTTTCAGATAGATAGGTGCGCCATTGGTATTTCTTACAATAATCTGCTGGATGTCGAAAGCAGTTTTTAACTGGCCTTTCAGCTGAAGGTTACGTTTCATGTTACCTACTTCCAGCAAGCCACCTGAAATATCTACGTTCTCACGTTGAACGGCTGCAGTAATATCATCAAATGTTACCCCTGCACTTTGCATGCGGTAATTATCAATGTTAATTTGAAACTCTCTTTCCGGAGCACCTACTACATCAACGCGGTTGATTTGTGGAAGGTCTTCCAGTTTGTCTTTCAGGTCATCTGCATATTTTTTCAGCCTGGGCAAATCATAATCGCCACTCAGGTTCACATACATGATAGGCTGTTCACTGAAACTTACTTCAAGAACAGTCGGTTCCTGGGTAAGATCATTGGGCAGGTCCTGCTTGGCTTTGTCAACCGCATCTTTTACTTTTTGTAAAGCGATATCGGTTTTTACATCCGTATCAAACTCAACCATGATGGCTGAGAAATCCTGCTGAGAGGTACTGGTAAATTTTTTGATCTTGGCACCTGTAATACCCTTAATCTGTTTTTCGATGGGTCGGGTAACCAGGTTCTCAATATCTTTCGGAGAGTTACCTACATGTACGGTCTGTACATAAATAGTAGGGATAACAATATCCGGGAACTGCTCTTTGGGTAAAGTAACGAATTGGAAGATACCAGCGAGACTCACAAACAACATCATCAGGTAGATGGATGTTTTGTTTTTGATACTCCAGGTAGTAGGTCCGAATTCCTTGAACTTACCTTTTATATTTTCTAAAGCACTCATACAATTAGTTTAATTAATCTTGAATCTTGTGTCTTGATCTTTTCAGATTCATGCTATTACTTACTGCTGGTAGTAATGGCCTGGCCATCGTATAAACTTTGATAACCTTCTGTAATAACGAGATCGCCAGACTGTAATCCTGATTTGATTTCCAGTTTGTCACCATAAAACTCACCTGCCGTTACCACCTTTTTTCTTGCAATCAGTTTGCCGTTTTCTTTGGAAGCCACCATCACATATTTTCCTTTCTCATCGTTCTGTAGAGTATTTACAGGAACAACAATCGCATTATTCAGTGTGTAGTCTTGTATTTGTACAAGCGCAATCTGGTTAGGTCTGAAATCCTTATCATTGGGCAATTTGGCTTCAATAAAGAAACTTCGGCTGATAGGGTTGATGATTTTACCAGATACAGATACGGCACATTCAACAGATTTTTTAATATCAGGTAATGTGATTCTCAGCTTAGAGCCCTTACCTACTCTGTCAAGATAATTTTCAGGTACTTCAGCAGTAACTTTCAGGTTATTGGTATTTACAATTTTAATCTGACCAGCACCTGCAAACAATTCACCTACACGGATATTTACATCTTCTGCAACACCGTCTACATCACTATAGACAGCAGTAAACTGTTGTTGTTCTCTGGAAATTTTAACCTGCTCTTCTGCACTTTTCAATTGACTTTCCAGTGTCTCCACATTATTCTTTGCAGTAATCAGTTGTACTTCGGTACCGATATTCTGATCCCAGAGATTTTTTTGTTTCTGGTACAGTGTTTTGGCAAATGATAATTGTGTTTTCAACGTCTCAAGTCCTTTTTCAGCAGCGAGAACACTCTGGCGTTGTAGAGCATCGTCTAATTTCAACACAAGCTGACCTTTCTTCACCACATCACCACGCTTGATATAAACTGCTTTCACCTGTCCGCCACCACCACGAGGGGTAACATAGGAAATGTTTTCTGATTCAATTTTACCCTGCAGATCAATGTAGTGGGTAAATGTTTCAGGTGCAACGGCAGCATACGCTACCAGTTTGGTGTTTTCAGGTTTGGCAGAAGCTGGGTCCAGTTTAGCGATGGTAGCTTCCAGTTTGCTGATCTCCGCTTCTATACCTTCTTTTTGTTTTTTTAATTCAGCCAGTTTGGCTTTTTCGGCAGTGGCTCCCGATCCTTCTGAAGAACTTGCACCACAAGAGGCAAGCATTACTGCAGAAGCCAGTATTACGATTGAGAATATCTTTTGCATATACTTAGGTTTATTGGTATTTATAATTTTCCGATTGCTTTTAAATAATCCACCCTGGCAATAATGGCACTATACAGGGCACTGATATAATTGGTTTGAGCCGTAACCAGGTCGGTCTGTGCAGCGGTAATCTCTGTGTTGGAACCAGTACCTACTTCATATTTCTTTTTGGTCTGGTTGTACACACTCTCTGCCAATTGCATGTTTTTCTTCTGGAAACTCATCGTGGCGATCGCTGTCCTGAAATTTACCCTTGATTGTGCTACTTCATTGTCGATATTCAGTTTGAGGTTATCGATCTGGTTTTCTGTCTGTTTCAATTCGAAACGTGCTTTCTTGATGCGGGCATCTTTTGCAAAGCCGTCGAAAATGGGTATAGAGATATTCAAGCCAACAAATGAAGTTGTGAACCAGTCGCCCTTGCCAAAGAAATCGAACTTGTTACGTTGTGCATTCTTGGTATAAGAACCCGATAAAGAAACAGTAGGCAGGTAGCTTAACTGGTAACGCTTGATGTTGAATTCATTCAGCTTTTTACCAAGTAAGAGATATTGAAAATCTTTTCTGTCGGTATAATTATACGCCGTATCCAGTGTAAAATCTTTGCTGATCTGGTCTTCACTCAGTTTGTCTGATAATACCAACGTATCTGTAACAGGCATACCCAGTAAGGTTTTCAATCCCATATAACCCAGGTCGATGCTGTTCAGTGCTTTCAGTTTTTCTGTCTGCAGATTGGCAACCTGAACAGCGATTTTGTCGAGATCAAGTTTTTCAGCAAAACCATTTTTGTACAACTCTTTGGTATCATGTTCCAGCTTGCTCAGGCGACTGATATTGGCATCAAGCAGGTCAATCTGTGTTTTACTTACCACCAGTTGATAATAGATCTTGTGAATATTGGTCTTGATCATTTCCTCCGTTACTTCCTTGTTCTTGGTTTGAAACTCAATAGAAGTTCTTCTGGCTTGCAGACCAATAAATACCTGTCCGTCGAACAGTAACTGCTGTAACTGTAAAGTGGCAGAAGCATTGTACTTCACACCAAAACGAACAGGAATAAAAGTGCCGGCTGCGCCACCAAAAAATTCACCAGGTAATAAGGATACCGGTAATTGTAAATAATCGTTACCCGATAATGTACCCGTAACGGATGGTAAGGCGGCAGATGTAATGTCGCGGTTGGTTTGCTGTTGTACCTGTATATTCAACAATGCATTTTTTACCTGTACATTGTTTTTATAGGCATACTCCACAGCCTGCTGAATGGTAAGTTCATGCCGTGTAGCATTCTGAGCGTAGGTAATTGTACTAATTGCCAGCCCCAACAGTAAAACCATGCTTTGAATCTTTCTTCTTTTGCTCATAGTTTACTTTTTTAGTCTTTGTTGCTTATATTTTTGAATCATTTTGAGCCCCTTGGCAGATGCCATACCGTACAGAAAATTATCTGTGATTTCTGCAATGATCTGCGCTGCCGTAAATTTTGACGGGGGGAATGTTTCTGTATCGAACATGAGGAAAATAGTCGCCAGTCTGAAACGGGTTAGTACTTCCACATCAATATCCGGTCTGTATAACTCATCTTTTATGCCCGATTCAAGATTTGATTTGATCAGCTCATAAAAAAATTTGTTCTTATGGTCAAGAAATTTGCGATAAGCTTTTGGATGGTATTTTTCCAGATCGAACATAACAGACGGGTTCATGTGTTTCAACATTTCCAGGGCCCTGTCAACCGTCAGGAAAAGCTCATGGATGGCGTTTTCGCTGTCTTCCCGAAAGCAGGTACAATCTGTTTTACTTTTTGCAATTTCAATATCTATGGTGCCTTCTACCAGTGCGTCCTTATCTGCATAAAACTGGTAAATAGTCTTCTTGCTCATGCCCAGGTGATTGGCAATCTCATCCATACTCACACTGCGCAGGCCATAACGCATGAATAATTCATGCGCTTTCATCAATATTCTTTCCTGTGTTTCCATACGCTTATTTCGGGCGCAAAACTAAGGAAACTTTATTCGTAACCAAAGTTTCCAAAGGTTTTTTTGGATTAAATCTGTGTTAAGCGGCTTTTAAAAGGGATGAGTGAAATGCTCCCGCTTGTTAGTTTTTACGGCTTCTATATCTCGGTTAATAGCCCGATTGCCTTTTTCTTAGTTACTTTACATTGAAATACAAGCTGATGAGTCAAACAGAGATCAAAGCCACCTTACGCATCTACCTGAAAAAAATGCTGCAGTATTTTTTTCAGGGTCTGATCGTGCTTGCGCCTATTGGCATTACTCTTTGGGTGGTCATTGGTTTATTCCGCTGGATTGACGGCTTTCTACCCAATCTCATCTATAATTTATTTCCCGACTTACTCGAAAAAGATGCATCCGGTAACCTGAAAAGCTTACCAGGATTGGGGTTCGTTGTAGTAATTGCCTTGGTATTACTGGTAGGATGGATATCATCGCTTTTTGTGGTGGGCAGACTGGTAACACTGCTCGATACCGTATTGGAAAAAACACCGGGCATTAAATTTATTTATTCATCGGTAAAAGACTTCCTCGAAGCATTTGCAGGCAACAAAAAGAAATTCGATAAACCGGTACTGGTAAACGTTGATGCCGTTGATGTATGGCGCATTGGTTTTATTACCCAACAATCATCTGCCGATTTTGGTATGGAAGAGCATGTAACCGTTTACGTACCACATTCATACGCCATTTCGGGCATCACTTATATAGTTCCCAAAGACCGCATCAAACCACTCAAAGATGTAAGTGCCGCCGATGCTATGAAATATGCAGTGTCTGGCGGAGTTACCGATGTGCATGAGTAGCAGATAGCCATAAGCTAACAGCTATTTTCCTACCTTGCGTTCTCAAGCAAGCAACATGAAAGTGTATAATTTCAACTCAGGACCATCTATCCTGCCTCAAACCGTTATGGAGCAGGCGTCTCAGGCCATTCATGATTTTAACGGAACGGGATTATCCATTCTTGAAATTGGTCATCGCACAACACATTTTCAATCGGTGATGGATGAAGCCATTACATCGGTTAAAAAACTGATGCACTTAGGCGATGAACATGAAGTACTCTTTCTGCATGGAGGCGCCACCACACAGTTTATGCAGGTACCCATGAATTTATTGGATGACCAGGCAACAGCAGCTTATCATGTAAATGGCATCTGGGGTAAAAAAGCGGCCACCGAAGCAGCATTGTTTGGAAAAGCAGTTGTGGTGGCAGATAGCGCCGACAGAAACAATACTTACATAGGAAAAGAGTTCACGGTTCCGGAAAATGCCAGTTACCTGCACATCACCACCAATAATACAGTGGAAGGAACGCAGTGGCATCATTTCCCTGAAACAACAGTGCCATTGGTGGCCGATATGAGCAGTGATATATTTTGTCGACCTGCAGATTATAACCGCTTTGCCCTTATATATGCCGGGGCGCAGAAAAACATGGGCGCAGCAGGTGTAAATATGGTGGTAGTACGAAAAAATGTGTTGGGAAAAGTAAAACGGCAGCTACCATCCATCATGGATTACCAGAAACATATAGCTGCCGGCTCGCTGATGAATACACCACCGGTTTTTGCTGTCTATATAAGTATGTTAACTCTTCGCTGGATCATACAGGAAGGCGGGTTGGCAGAAATGGAGAAAAGAAATCAGGCAAAAGCAGATTTATTATATCATACTATTGATAGTTTACCTGTATTTAAACCCACTGTTGAAAAAGAAGACAGAAGCCTCATGAATGCTGTTTTTTTTCTGACTGATCCATCACTCGAGACAGCTTTTCTCGAAGAATGTAAAAAAGAAGGCATGATTGGGGTAAAAGGTTATCGTACGGTTGGTGGCATAAGAATAAGTATGTACAATGCATTGCCGCTAAGCAGTGTAGAAGCGATCTGTTCGCTGATGAAAGACTTTGCACAACGTAAGGGCTGATTTTTTATAAACGGTTACAACCGAATTTGAATTTTACCTACTTTTGGACCGAAAAACGATTTTGGTCGAAAATGATATTGTCAGCAAAAGAAGAGATTGTAAAAGACGACATCCTCAGGGAGGCGCAGAAATTATTTCAGCAGTTTGGGCTGAAAAAAACTACTATGGAGGATATCGCCCGATCTATGGGTAAGGGTAAGAGCACCCTCTATTATTACTATTGCAGTAAGGAAGAGATATTTGATGCCGTCATCAGTAAAGAGATGACAGAAGTATTTAATGATGCAAAGGAAGCGGCTGAAAAATCGGCTTCAGCAGAGGGTAAACTCCGGGCTTTTACCATTACCAAAGTAAAGGCACTCCAGAAAAAATCAAACCTATATAAAGTAGTTCGAGGCGAAATGCAGGAAAATATGCGTTGCATGAAACACCTGCATACTGAGTACGACCAGCAGGAAGTAAAGCTGGTAACAGATATCCTCAGCTTTGGGATTAAAAATGGCGAATTCAATCCAGCAATTAAAAAGGAACTGGATATTATGCCGTTAATCATTGTGAGTTCCTTACGTGGACTGGAACAGGACCTGTTTGCGGGGAATAAATATCCCAAGCTGGAAACAAGGATTGATTCGGTGATTAGTATCATGGTGAAGGGATTAAAAAAATAAAATGGGGTTTCAAACGTCTGGTCTCGCCTAAGACGAGACTGGATATTATTAATAATAGAGAAAAACAACTACATGAAAGAACAAATACAACCTGCTAATGGCAAACTGGGTATACTGCTTCCCGGACTCGGAGCAGTTGCCACTACTGTTATTGCAGGTGTTGCGGCGGTAAACAAAGGATTGGCACAACCTATTGGTGCATTAACACAAATGGGAAATATCCGTCTCGGTAAAAGAACCGAGAACAGGTATCCTTTAATCAAAGACTTTGTACCATTGGCTCCATTGAGTAATGTGGTATTTGGCGGATGGGATGTGTACAGCGATAATGTATATGAAGCAGCCATCAATGCCAAAGTACTGGAGCCGGCTTTATTAAATACCATCAAACCTGAACTGGAAGCCATCAAGCCCATGAAAGCGGTATTTGATAAATCGTATGTGAAAAACCTGGATGGTACACATATTAAATCTGCCACCAGTAAATGGGATCTTGCCAATGAAGTGATCAGTGATATTGAAAACTTTAAAAAAGTAAATGGTTGCGATCGTGTGGTAATGGTATGGTGTGGGTCAACAGAAAAATATATTGAACCTTCTGCAGTGCATGAAACCATTGTATCTTTTGAAGAAGGTTTGAGAAATAATGATCCGGCTATTTCACCCAGTATGATCTATGCTTATGCAGCCATTAAGATCGGAGTACCTTACGCAAATGGTGCACCCAATCTTACCTGCGATATTCCGGCATTGATTGAGCTGTCGAAACAGACTGCCACACCCATTGGTGGTAAAGATTTCAAAACGGGTCAGACCCTCATGAAAACCATACTGGCTCCGGGTTTGCACGCGCGTGCATTGGGTATTCGTGGCTGGTTTTCTACTAATATTCTGGGTAACAGAGATGGATTGGTGCTGGATGATCCGGATAATTTTAAGACAAAAGAAGTTTCCAAATTAAGTGTACTGGAAGATATCCTGCAACCAGAAATTAATCCGGAGTTGTATGGTGATCTGTATCATAAAGTAAGAATCAACTATTATCCTCCGCATGGTGATAATAAAGAGAGTTGGGATAATATCGACATCTTTGGCTGGTTAGGTTATCCAATGCAGATCAAGATCAATTTCCTTTGTCGCGATTCTATTCTTGCTGCACCCATTGTACTTGACCTGGCCATCTTTATGGACCTTGCCAAACGTGCCAATATGAGTGGTATACAGGAATGGTTATCATTCTATTTCAAATCACCACAAACAGCACCGGGGCTGAGACCGGAACATGATATTTTCAAACAACTGATCAAGCTGCAGAACACATTGCGTCATATGATGGGTGAGGATCTGATTACACACTTGGGTCTTGACTATTACCAGGATCTGGTGGAAGCATTATGATGACTGTTCAGAAAATAATGGCCGGTTGTTCCGGTGTCGGCCATATAAAAGGAGGCGGAACAATCGCTGCAGCACTTTGTTGTGTGCCTTGGTATTTTGCACAGCGAACGGGTTCGTATGAATGGCCGGCACTTGCAATAACAGCGGCTGTTACTGCGTTGGGTATATGGGCTGCAAAAGGAGTAGAGAAAGAATGGGGTAAAGACAGCAGCAGGGTTGTAATTGATGAAGTGGCAGGAATGATGATCAGCCTGCTCTTTATACCGGTTACAATACCTTATATGGTAACGGGTTTTATATTGTTTCGATTACTGGATATTACCAAGCCTCTGTTGATCAGGAAAACAGAATTACTTCCCGGTGGATGGGGCGTGATGATGGATGATATATTGGCAGGTGTATATACCAACTTGCTGTTACACACAATTATGTGGTTAAATGTTTTTTGACCGATGGTTACTTTTGTAAAAGCACAGGCTGCATCATTAGCGGCTACCATTGTTGACTTTGCCGTCTTTATTGTATTGACGGAAGTATTCAATTGTTGGTACCTGGCAGCCAGTATTACAGGAACCATCTCAGGTGGTGTTGCCAACTTTTTACTCGGAAGAGTATGGGTATTCGACGCCAGCAACGGAAAAATACCCAAACAGGCATTCAAATACCTGTTGGTATGGATGGGTAACCTGCTATTGGTATCGGGAGGTGTATTTGTGGTAAAAGAATATGTTGGACTTTCCCCCCTTGTGTCAAAAATCATCGTATCTCTTATTGTGGGGTTTACCTACAATTACCTGTTACAAAAAAAATTCGTGTTCAAATAATAACAAAAAATGAAAAGTAAAAGAGCTGTTGTAAGGTGGGGACTGATAGGCATATTTATCCTGTTGGGCTTTATACAGGGCATATCACAAACGGTGATAAAAGGAACCGTTGTAGATGCGGTAAGCAAACAACCATTACAATATGTAAGCGTAGTATTTAAGGGTGGACGTGGCACAGTAACGGATAGTCTGGGACAATTTACATTACGTTCAACCGGAAGCGTGAATATCATCATAGCTTCTTATGTAGGATACCTGAATGTACAGAAAACAATTACACCCGGTAAGGAACAGACTATTGATTTTGAACTGGAAACAGATCCTAAAGCAATGAACAATGTTACCGTATCCACCAACAAGCGTGCGAAATACCGTAACAAAAACAATCCGGCTGTAGATCTTATCAGGAGAGTAATCGACAACAAACCACTAAACCGCCCGGAGAAGTATGATTATGTAGAGTACGATCAGTATGAAAAACTGGAAGTGTCATTAAGTAGTGTGCCGGAAAAACTGGCCAATAACAGAATGTTGCGTAAATACCAGTTTCTGTTTGAGAACAGAGATACTATAAAGCTCAAAGGGAAAACATTGTTGCCGGTTTACCTGGAAGAAAAACTCACGCAGAAATATTATCGCAAGAAGCCGGAGAAGACAAAATCGATTGTACGCGGAGAAAAACGTGTAAACTATGGAGAGTACATCGATAACGATGGTGTGAGTCAATACCTGAACAGGCTTATCATGGATGTAGATATCTATGATGACAATATTCCACTGTTTACCTATCAGTTTTTAAGTCCCATAGCCGATCTGGCTCCCACTTTTTATATGTTTTATATCCGCGACACCATAACGGATGAAACGGGTAAAAAGCTGATAAAAATGTATTTTACCCCTAGAAATACAAACGATCTTTTGTTCAGGGGTAATATGTATATCACGCTTGATGGTAACTATGCTGTGCAGAAGCTTGATATGTTCCTGAGCAAAAATGTAAACCTCAATTTTGTTCGTGAACTGCATATTGATCTTGATTTTGAACAAAATCCGGATGGCCGTTATCATTTAAGCAAGAGTAATGTAATGGCAGAAGCGGCAGCTACCAAAGGTGCCAGTGGTGGTTTTTTTGGTGAGCGAACTGTGTCATTCAAGAATTACAAAATTAACGAAGCAAGAGCCGATACCACATATGATGGGCCTGCTTTGGTAAAACAGAGCGATAAAGTTGATAAACTGCCCGATAGTTTCTGGCAACAGAACAGGCACGATACATTGACCGGAACAGAATCAAAAATCTATTCCAATATCGACAGCCTCGAAAAAATGCCATCGTTTAGAAGAACAATGGCGATCGCCATGTTCCTGTTCTCAGGTTATACATCGGTAGGTGGAGGATGGCTTGAAGTTGGCCCTGCTGCAGCTTTTTATGGCTTTAACCCGATAGAAGGTTTTAAACTTCGCCTGGGGGGAAGAACAACACCCAAACTCAGCAAACGTATTTATTTTGAAGGGTATGGGGCGTATGGTTTTAAAGATGAGAAGTTTAAATATTTTATGGGTACCACCTACTCATTAAATAACAAATCGATTTATACCTTCCCGCTGAAATATGTGAGGGCCAGTTACCAGCATGACACAAAAATTCCTGGTCAGGAATTGCAGTTTGTACAGGAAGACAATTTCTTCCTTTCATTCAAAAGAGGTAATAACGATAAATGGATTTATAACGACATCTTCAAATTTGAATATGTACATGAATTACAAAACAGGTTATCCTATACTTTAGGTTATCGCAACTGGCGACATACACCTGCAGGTTCTATCGTATATAATAAAGTAGTGAACGGATCTGTGGTAAATGTACCCTCTATTAATACATCTGAATTTTCGGCACAGGTACGTTGGGCACCCAAAGAGCAATTCTACCAGGGTAAAGTATTCAGGATACCCATCATCAATAAATATCCCATTTTCACCCTGCGCTTTACAGCCGGCGTAAAAGGAATATTTAAAAGTGAATACAATTACCAGAACATCAACCTGAGAGTTGAAAAAAGAGTATTTATGTCGCAACTCGGTTATAGCGATATGGTACTGGAAGGTGCTTATACATTCGGTTCGGCGCCATACCAGTTATTGACAGTTCACCGCGCTAACCAAACCTATGCTTACCAGTTGAATTCTTATAACCTGATGAATTTCCAGGAATTTGTCAGCGATCATTATGCTACATTATTGGTCGATCATCATTTCAATGGACTCATCTTTAACCGTATTCCATTGTTAAGGAAACTGAAATTACGTGAGTTGCTGAGTATGAAAATTATTTATGGCGGCATACGTGATCAGAATAACCCGGATAAAAACCCGGATCTGATCAAGTTTCCAACTACATTAGGCGTACCTACCACCTTCTCGCTGAGTAAGAAACCATACATTGAAGGAAGCGTGGGTATTGGAAATATTTTCAAACTGTTCAGGGTAGACCTGATACGCAGGTTCAATTATAAAGAAAACCCCAATATCAGTACCTGGGGCGTAAGGGCACGTTTTAAATTTGATTTCTGATTTAGTAGTTAATTTGTATCATAGAATAAATGCATGGAAAAGGTTCCGTTAAGAATAAAATTACAAAAAGCCATATATGTAGTAATCGACCCGTTTGTAAAAGGGTTGATTAAACTCGGACTTACGCCCAATATGGTAACCATGATTGGTTTTGTACTGAATATTGGCGTAGCGATTATCTTTATTGAAGGTGGTGAACGTGGAAATCGTGGCGACCTCTCCTATGTGGGGTGGGCTGGTGCACTGGTCCTTTTTGCCGGTTTATTTGATATGTTGGATGGTCAGGTGGCACGTCTTGGAAAAATGAGTTCATCTTTTGGTGCCATGTTCGACTCTGTGCTGGACAGGTATAGTGAATTGATTATGTTTTTAGGTATTTGTTATTACCTGATAGCGCATCATTATTTCCTGAGTTCGCTATTTGCATTTATTGCCATGATTGGTTCCATGATGGTAAGTTATACAAGGGCAAGAGCAGAAGGATTGGGTATTGAATGTAAAGATGGACTGATGCAAAGACCTGAACGTATTGTACTCATTGGTGTATCGGCCATTGCCTGTGGAATTGCAGGCGAATATATTGGCGGAGACTGGAAATGGTATATCAGTGGCGTGAAATTTCATGTACTCGAAACCATGTCGATTTTCACTTTACCGCTTACATTAATGGCAGTTCTTACCAATATTACAGCCCTCAATAGGTTACGTAGTTCTAAAAAAGCACTCGACGCAAAAGATGCATTGCTGAAAGCATCCAAAACATCAGCATTACCATTGGTGATTGCGGGATTATTGTTTGCTGGTTTATTCTCTATCAACAATGGTTACGCACAGCATGACCCAACATCAACCAACAGTCGCAAAACAGTCATTGAGCCACAGGATACATTTCCTGTACCCAAAGGAAACAGCAAACAACTTTTTTACCTGCAACGTACTGCTAATACCAATACCATTGTGTGTGAGTTGAAATACAATAAAAATGGCGAACTGGATGAAGATGATCCGGTGCATGTATTCTGGATTCGTTACCCCGAGGGAGGACAGAAAAAAGAACTATCGTATATACAACGTGTGTTTGCCTATGGAATTAAATCGCAGGTGCTGGGAAAAGATTCATACAAACTGCATTTTGTTTCTTATAAAAAACGCCCCATGTACCTGATGCGTTCGCCAAAAGACAACCAGTTTAAAGTATATGCTACAATCAACAACCAGCAGGCTGTACTAAGCCGGATATTTGTAAAAGTGGATGGTGGTACATTCTGGTCGCCTAATGTGGTGTATATGGAAATGAAGGGTGTAGACGAACAAACAGGCAAAGAAGTAATGCAAAGATTTAAACCCTGATATGACAGGTTATCACAAATCAACAGCACCTTTTTTTTCAGCCAGGCATTTGCTGATGACAACTGCGGTTTCAGCCGCTTACTTATTATTAAGTTATTGGTTGATAGGATATAAACAAGACCAGTTGAGTTTGGTGATATTGTTTACTGTTTGTTATTACCTATCGCGTATTACAAGAAAATTTATTCTCGGCTTCTCTATATTTATTGTCTTCTGGATCATTTTCGATTTCATGAAGGCCTTCCCCAATTATCTTTACCAGCAGGTGCATATAGAAGATTTGTATGTGGCAGAAAAAAAATGGTTTGGTTTCCAGCAAAACGGAGTAGTAGTTACGCCTAATGAATACTGGTTGGCAAATCATACAACCTGGCTCGATATTGTAACCGGATTTTTTTACCTGAGCTGGGTGCCGGTACCACTGGGTTTTGCCGCCTTTCTGTTTTTCAAAAACCGAAAATGGTTCTTACAATTCTCATTAACTTTTTTATTGGTAAATATTATCGGATTTATCATTTATTATGTTTACCCGGCAGCACCACCCTGGTACATACAGGAATATGGTCTTGCTTTTCAAGCCGCAACACCAGGAAACACAGCAGGCTTGTCGAGATTCGATACATATTTTGATGTAAGCATATTCAAATCATTGTATGAAAAAAGTTCGAATGTATTTGCGGCAATGCCTTCATTACATTCTGCGTACCCGCTCATTGTATTGTATTACGGCTGGAAATTCAGATTGAAATCGATCAATTTGTTTTTTACAACTATCATGATTGGCATATGGTTTTCAGCCGTATATACAAGCCATCATTATGTACTAGATGTATTGGCTGGAATCATATGCGCCATTACAGGAATACTGCTGTTTTCCTGGTTATTGACTAAACAAAAAACCGTTAAAAATACTATAGATGCTTACGTCCGCATCATTGAATAGCGCAGGGATATCTTTCATAACGTTTCTTTTATAATTATTTACGGATATTTGCGCAATGGCAATTATTAAACCCTTCAGGGCATTACGCCCGCAACCACAACTGGCAAAGCAAGTGGCCAGCAGACCTTACGACGTTTTAAACAGTACAGAAGCAAAAATTGAAGCACAGGGAAATCCGGCTTCATTTCTTCATATTACCAAAAGTGAAATCGATTTACCGGAAACAGTCGATATTCATGCACAGGAAGTGTATGAACAGGCAAAAGAAAATCTCAACGCATTCATGAAGCGTGAGGTATTGTTTCGCGAATCAAAAGAATGTTATTATATCTATCAGCTCATTATGAATGGTCGCAAACAAACAGGCCTTGTTTGTGTAAGCAGCATAGACGACTACGAAAATGATGTGATACGCAAACATGAATTTACCAGACCAGAAAAAGAACAGGATCGTATTAATCATATCCGTATTTCAGGTGCACAAACCGGAAATGTTTTCCTGGCATACAGAAGTAATAATGCCTTGGATGAACTCATTGAAAAATGGAAAGAAAATAAATCACCCGTGTATGATTTCACGGCAGACGATGATATTCAGCATACTATCTGGATTGTAAATGATACAACAACCTGCGATCAGATCACCAGCATTTTTCAGTCAGCTATTCCCTACACGTATATTGCAGATGGCCACCACCGTGCAGCATCTGCGGCCAAAGTGAGAAAGGCTTTAGGAGCAGACGCAGGTCCGGGAGCCGACTATTTTCTCACTACATTATTTCCCTCAAACCAGTTACAGATCATGGATTATAACAGGGTGGTAAAGGATTTGAATGGGATGACTGCAACGGCTTTTATTCAGGCACTTGAAAAACAGTTTGACGTACAATTGAAAGGTACTGAACCAGTAAAACCTGCAGTATTACATGAGTTTGGCATGTATTTGGAAGGTAATTGGTATGTGCTTAAAGCAAAACCATCTGCCTATACCAATGATCCCATCGGTGTATTGGATGTAACAGTATTACAATACCATGTTCTGGATACATTATTAAATATAAAAGACCCGAGAACTGATACACGCGTTGAATTTGTGGGTGGAATCAGGGGATTGAGAGAGCTGGAGAAAAAAGTAAACAGCGGCGACTTTGCAGCAGCTTTTAGTTTATACCCGGTAACCATCGAACAGTTGTTTGATATTTCAGACAGCGGAAATGTAATGCCCCCCAAAAGCACCTGGTTTGAACCAAAATTACGCGATGGGTTATTGACACACCTGATCGGAGAATAACTTAGTACTGTTTAAAATATAATTATGCGTATAGTAGTATTGGTAGTTCTGATGTTGTCGCAGTTCATGGTAACAGCACAGGAGCCCGGAAAAAAATTGCAGGAAACTGCTAAAAGCATGCTCATGCAAGGCGATTTCGATAATGCTATCGCCATATTGGAAACCGCGGCCAAACAGGCACCTGCAGATATCTCCATACAAAAAGACCTGGCTTATGCCTGTTATCTTAAAAGAGATTTTGGTAAATCAATCCAGATCGGCAGAGTATTGACAGAAAGAGTAGATGCAGATGAACAGGTATATCAGATTCTGGGTTTGTGTTATAAAGCTACCGCATCATATAAGGAAGGTGCAAAATTGTATAAAGCAGCTTTAAAAAAATTCCCCAATAGCACGATTATATACAATGAATTGGGAGAGTTGTTGGCGATGGATAATGCAATGGAAGAAGCGATTGAGCAATGGGAAAAAGGTATTCGTGTTGATCCGAATTACAGCAGCAATTATTATAATGCCTGTATCTATTATACAAAAACCGGTAACTGGATCAGGGTAGCACTATATGGAGAACTTTTTGTAAACCTTGAAAGTTTTACTGAAAGAACCACCGATGTGAAAAAGGCAGTACTTAATGCCTGGCAAAAATTGTTCTTGCCTAATGTTATCACACAACAACAAAAAAATAGCTCATCCGCTTTCGAAAAAGCTGTTTTACAGACAATAGAAAAAATTGTACCTACTGTAACAGCAGGTTTTCAGCCCGCAACAAGTACATCCATCCGTTCTAAATGGGTGTTAGACTGGTTTAAGAACAATACAGCATACCCATTCGGGCTATTCGATCAGCAGCAATATTTTATTCGGGAAGGCTTATTTGAAGCATACAATCAATGGCTTTTTGCTGAACCGGTGAACCAGGATGCATATAAGGTATGGAAAGACACACACCAGAAAGAAGCAGCAGCTTTTGAAGCTTACCAAAAAACAAGGTTGTTTAAACTGCCATCCGGACAGTATTATTTCTCCAAATAAATCTCTGAAATATAAGTTTAAAGCCTGTATCAGCAGATACGGGCTTTTTTATTTGTAGGCTTTTGCCTAAATTGACTTCCCTAAACAACTTATCATGGAAAACCAAAAAGACGAAAGACTCTGGCGTATCGCAAAAAAAAGAGCTTCTTTTAAGAGAACCCTCTATGCTTATATCGTCATCGTAGCCTTTTTGTGGGCCATTTGGTGGATGAATACCGGAAGAATTACAGGTTTTGTAGGAACCCCATGGCCTATTTGGGTGATGTTGGGTTGGGGTATAGCATTAGGTTTCCAGTATTTTAATGCATACAATGGAAGTGCCCGTGATCTCGCAGAAGAAGAATATGAAAGATTGAAAAAGCAATAACCTGCAGCGAAAGGTGAAATGTATTTATTAGAATGATTGCCATATGATTGTAAAAAGACTTTTTGATTGCCTGCAACACCAGCTACAACATTTTCCTAAAAAAGATATGCTGGCCGCAAAGGAAAATGGACAGTGGATAACGTATAGTACCGAGCAGGTAGCAGATACTGTGAATAGGTTTAGTGCAGGGTTGCTGCAATTAGGTGTGAGTGCGAGAGATATCACACCTGAGTCTAGCGATAAAGTCGCCATCATCAGCAATAACAGACCCGAATGGATTTTCACAGACCTGGCCACACAACAGATAGGCGCCATATTAGTTCCGGTATATCCAACCACAAGCCCATCTGAACTGGAATTTATTTTAAATGATGCTGCGGTACAATACCTTTTTGTTAGTAGTGCTGAATTACTGGAGAAAGCAAAAACAGTAGCTGCCAAAGTGCCGTCTATCAAAGCCATTTATACTTTTGATAAGATTGAAGGTGCTAAACATTGGACTGAAGTAACATCACTAGCAACAGAATCTACTATACAGCAGGTAAAAGCAATCAGTACAACTATTCCCGTATCACATCTTGCAACCATTATATATACTTCAGGTACAACTGGTACCCCGAAAGGAGTAATGTTAAGTCACAGGAATATTTATTGTAACGCGCAGTTTTCTAAAGAAAGTTTTCCATTCAATGATGCACCGGAATCGAAAGTACTCAGCTTTCTTCCACTGAATCATATTTTCGAAAAAACAGTAACCTATATCTATTTATACAGTGGTATCAGCATTTATTATGCCGAAAGCCTTGAAACCATTGGTGATAATCTTCGTGAAATAAAACCTGATGGTTTTACAACAGTTCCCCGTTTGCTGGAAAAAGTATTTGAGCGCATTATGGCAAAGGGTAATGAATTGACAGGTATCAAAAGGAAATTATTTTTCTGGGCAGTATCATTGGCAGAACGGTATGATAATTTAAAAAGAGGAGGCCTTTGGTACAATATGCAACTTGCACTCGCCAATAAACTGATCTTTAGTAAATGGCGTGAAGCATTGGGCGGTAATGTGGCATTCATTGTAACTGGCGGGGCGGCATGCCAGGTAAAACTGCTGCGCATATTTAATGCAGCACGGGTTCCGGTATACGAAGGATATGGCCCCACGGAAAATAGTCCGGTAATCAGTGTAAACCGACAGGCAAAAGGGCTTACAAAATTTGGTACCGTTGGTCCGGTAATCAATGGTGTTGAACTGAAGTTGGCTGAAGACGGAGAGATTTGTGTGGCTGGTCCGAGTGTAATGGAAGGATATTATAAGCGCCCTGATCTCACAGCAGAAGCTGTCATTGATGGATGGTTACATACGGGAGACATCGGTATTATTGAAGATGGAAAATTCCTGAAGATCACCGACCGTAAAAAAGAACTGTTTAAAACAAGTGGCGGTAAATATGTGGCTCCGCAGCCCATCGAAAACAAACTGAAAGAAAGTCCATTTATTGAGCAGATCATGGTGGTAGGCTCAGAAAGAAAATTTGTAGGAGCTCTAATTGTTCCATCTTTTCTTACATTGAAAGAATGGATGAAAGAAAAAGGATTGCAGTATACTACAAATGAAGATGCTGTTCATAACCCAAGGGTGCTGGAACTTTATCGGGAGCTGGTAGAAAGTTATAACAGTAATTTTAATCACGTCGAACAGATTAAAAAATTTGAATTACTGCCACAGGAATGGACTATTGATACAGGTGAAATGACTCCTAAACTGAGTCTGAAACGAAAAGTAGTGATGGAAAAATTTAGAGCAGCAATAGAACATATTTATGCCTGATATGCTTTTGTGATGGCTGATATGAAAGCACGTTAGGGTTCATAGTTCTGGATAGCTGGAGACCAGACAGGCTACACTGACTGTTCCTTAAATGAAATTATTCAGCAATAAAAGTAAAGCGCATCACCAAAGATGATCGAATCGGGTATTTATCGTGCAATGATTGAGAATGCAATGGATGCATTCTTTCTTACCAAAACTGATGGTACGATTCTCGATGCCAATAGTGCAGCATGCGAAATGTTTGGTTACACACTGGATGAAATTCGCGGAGCGGGCAGAAAGCAAATTATTGATATAGAATCCCCTGGTCTAGCTGAACATCTCAAAGAAAGACAGGAAAAAGGAAAAGTGGTTTGTGAACTGATTGGGATAAGGAAAAACGGCGAAAAATTCCCCATTTGGGTTTCCTCTGTCATTTTCAGTGAAGAGGGAACAGAACAAAAAACCTTTACCATCATTCATGATATCACAGAGCTTAAACGAAGAGAAAAAGAACTCAAAGATGCAGAAATGAATATGCGGGTGGTATTAAACAATACTGAAGAGTTATTCATTATCCTGGATAAAGATCTCAGAATTGTAAATTTTAATAAGGCCACAGAAGAAAAATCGAAAAAATTACTGGGAGTTCCATTCGAAAAAGGTAGATCAATATTTGATAGCGCCGACCCCAAACGTGTGCCATATCTGAAAGAATTGTATGCCGAAGTATTGAGTGGAGCGATTCGTATGAGTACTGTGGAAATACCTGCAACAGTTGAGCGTCCAAAATTTATTATTGATATCCGTTATGCACCACTTTACGAAAATGAGCAAGTCGTAGGTGTAATTATTAATGTACATGATGTTACTGAAACAAAGGAGAAAGAAGCAAAGTTATTACAGACCAATGAGCGTTTTCATTATGCAACAAAGGCAACCAATGACGCTATATGGGATTGGGATATACAACAGGATAAGGTTTTACGCATAGGTGATGGCTTAAAGAACATGTTCGGGTATGAGATTGCAGATGCGGCTAATGATAAAAATTTTTGGATAAAGAGGGTTCACCCAGATGATTTGGAAAGGATGACAGATAAAAGGAGCCATATCCTTTATCATACAAGTGAACTGTATTGGGAAGATGAGTACAGATTCAGAAAATCTGATGATACATATGCTTATGTATTTGATAAAGGATATATCATCCGCGATGCAGAAGGTAAGCCACAAAGAATGATAGGGGCAACACAGGATGTGTCGGAAAGAAAAGAATCGGAAGCTTTATTGCTTGAATTGAATAACAGGCTTAAAAAGAGGGCTGAAGAACTGGTGAGTTCTAATATAGAGCTGGAGCGATTTGCTTATGTGGCATCACATGATTTGCAGGAACCTTTAAGAATGGTAACCAGTTTTTTGCAATTATTTAGAAAAAGATATGAAGGTAAAATTGATGAAACAGCCGATCAATATATTCATTTTGCAGTAGATGGTGCAGAAAGAATGAAAACACTTATCATGGATTTACTAGAATATTCAAGAGTGGGGTCAAGTGCGGAAGTATTTCAGGAAATTGATCTTAATCATCTGTTGAAGGAATTAAAAGAAGTTTTCTATAAAACCTGTGAAGAAAAAGGTGCAATTATTCATGTGGAAGCTATGCCAATAGTAAAAGCCAATAAAACACAGTTGTTTCAGTTGTTTCAGAACCTGGTGAGTAATGCTTTAAAGTATCAAAGTGATCAAGCACCTGAAATTGTGATTTCCTGTGAAGAAAAAGAAGAAGAGTATGTCTTTTCAGTGAAAGACAACGGAATAGGAATTGATCCTTCTTTTCATGATAAAATATTTGTAATTTTTCATCGCTTGCATAGCCGTTCTGAATATGGCGGAACTGGTATTGGATTAGCCATATGTAAAAAAATAACCGAACGGCATGGTGGTAAAATTTGGGTAGAATCTGAACCCGGTAAAGGCAGTAATTTTTTCTTCTCTATATCCAGGAGAATATAAAGGAACAGGATTGTCTTGATTCTTTAAATGTTTAGTATCTTGTTTGAAGAACAGATGAAAACCTGCGTAAATTCAATCACCCAAATGGTCTGCCATGTCAGATAGCCACCAATCGATGACAGTGTTGATTGTAGAAGACAATCCTGGAGACCTGTTCCTCCTGGAAGAATTATTAAAAAGTACATCATTACATATAGATCGGTTAATTAAAGTGGTGAACGCCGCCGATGCCATACAAGTGTTGCAACAGGAAGAAGTAAACCTGGTATTACTCGATTTAAGTTTGCCGGATAGTAGTGGTCTTCATTCATATGAATCAGTCAATGAATATGCGGCGTCTATACCTATCATCGTGCTTACCGGTTTAATAGATATGGAAGTAGCACTCGAAACCATGGCTAGTGGCGCCCAAGATTACCTGATAAAAGGAGAATTTGATGAAAAACTGCTTGATAAATCAATGCAATACAGCATCGAACGTAAGAAAAGCCAGGAAAATTTAAGAGAAAGTAATGACAGGTATAAATTTGTAACAAAGGCAACAAACGATGTGGTATGGGATATGAATCTGGATACCAGAAAAATATTGTGGGCTGGCGAAAATTTTAAAAGACTGTTTGGCTATGAATTAGAAGATGATGAAAGCGATTTCGATTTTTGGGCTATTAAAATACATGAAGACGAACGAATGGCTGTGGTAGGCAGACTACTGGATACATGTAATGGAAACAGAGGAGAATTATGGAGCGATGAATACAGGTTCAAAAGAGCCGATGGAACTTATGCTTATATCCTTGATAAAGGCTATCTCTTATATAAGAATGAAAGAGCCATTCGTATGATTGGGTCTATGCAGGATATCACTGAAAGAAAACTTGCAGAATTGCAGGTAGTAAATAGTGAGAGACGTTTTCGGTCACTGGTACAGAATGGATCGGATATGATTAAAATTCTGGATGAAAATGCTGTATTCACATTTTCAAGTCCGAGTGTAGAACAGGTACTGGGGTTTTCTTCCGGGCAGATCATCGGTAAAAATGTTTTTGAGTTTATACATCCGGATGAATTACAGCAAATCAGACAGCATTTTGAAACAATCAAACATTCTGATTATCACGAAATACAATATTTCCGCTTTAAAAATGCAGATGGAGAATGGCGCTGGCTCGAAACCAAACTCACTAACCTGTTGAATGATCCGGCAGTAAAAGGTATCGTATCCAATTCGAGAGATGTAACGGAAAAGAAAAAAGCCGAAGAAGCTATACGCGCATCTGAAGAAAGATACAGAAACTTGTTTTTCAACAACCCCATGTCTATCTATATCTGGGATATTGAAACATTTGAAATTCTTGAAGTAAACGATACAGCTCCAAGGGAATATGGGTATTCAAGAGAAGAATTTCTCACTTTATCAATGCTTAACTTAAGAAAGGAAGAAGATATTCCGAAATATCGTGAGTATGTCAGGAAATTGGCTGCTTCGGGTCCTGAAACGGTAACGCAGGGCGTCTGGAAACATAGGCGTAAGAATGGGGATCCCATTTTTATGGAAATCCATTCACAGAAAATAGCTTTTAAAGATCGAAAAGCGGTTCTTGCATTAGCTAATAATGTAACGGAAAAAATACGACTGGAGAAAAAACTTGAGGAAGAAAGAAATGTCAAACAAAAAGAAATTACAGAAGCAGTAATACGTGTACAGGAGAAAGAACGCTACGAAATAAGCCGCGAACTGCACGATAATGTGAACCAGCAATTAACCGTTGCTATGATGTACATCGCTACAGCAGAAAAAGGAACAGGCAACGCGGAAGCACTATTAAAGCAATCGTCAGGGTTTATCTATAACGCCATTGAGGAAATACGGAAACTGTCAAAGGCCCTTGTAACACCTTTAATCAAAGATTTTGGTCTCTGTAAAGCCATTGATGGTTTGATAGAGGATATACAGTTAGCGAACACGCTGCAGCTTGATTTCTTTTACGGTAATTTTCAGGAAGACGATATCAGCTACGAATTTAAGTTAAACATATTCCGTATTGTGCAGGAACAAATGAATAATATCATAAAACATGCACAGGCAAAACAGGTGGTAATTGAATTATACCGTGACGAAAAAATCAGACTTTCTATTATTGATGACGGAATGGGATTTGATACAGAGAAAAAAAGAAATGGAATCGGACTTAATAATATTCAAACCCGTACCGATTTATACGCAGGCAAAATAGATATAGAATCTTCACCCGGGCAGGGTTGTAAGATTAAAATTGAGTACCCGATTACACAGGATATATTGATTACCCCGCAGATAATTTAAAAAGCCACGGATGTACAGATTATAGTTTAGTAATCTGTACATCCGTGGCTTTTTTATTAAAGAACCAGGACTTAATTTATTCGACTCCTGGTTGTTTTAATTTCCAGCCCGTTTTAGCTTTTTCTGCATCAACTAATTTCTTTACATCGGCCAGTAATTTTTTGGCATCATAGACAATACCGTCTTTAATTGTAAACTGAACGCCTCCCGACCTTATAATTTTATTCTCTTTGGTAAGTTCAATGGCACCCGTACCATATAGCACCTGTAAATTTTTTAAGGGGTTGGCATTTACAATTACTATGTCGGCCAGTTTGCCTACTTCGATACTGCCAATTTCTTTTTCCATGCCTAAAGCCTGAGCACCATATAAAGTGGCAGAACGAATTACTTCGAGCGGGTGAAAACCGGCTTCGCGTAACAACTCCAGTTCACGTATATAACCAAAACCATAAGTCTGATAAATAAACCCATTATCAGAACCAGCCGTAACACGACCACCACGGTTTTTATATTCATTGATAAAACCCATCCATAACCGGTAATTGTTTTTCCATTCTACTTCCTGCTCTGTTCCCCAGTTATGCCAATATGAACCATGACTCTGGTAGCTGGGCTCATAAAATTTCCAGAGAGAAGGTAATGTATAATCTTCGTGCCATTCTGCTCTTCTGGCACGGTGCAAATCGCGGTTGGCTTCGTAAATATTGAAAGTGGGGTCTAATGTAAAGTCGAGCGAGATCAACTCATTCATTACTTTGTTCCAATGATCGGAATAAGGAGCAGCAGCTTGCTTCCATAATTTACCTGCTTCTTCAAAACGGTGCTGCTCATTGTTATAGTTATAATCAGCAGGATAGTTTTGAATGGTTTTATCTGTAAACAAAGCCTCTGGTAAACCATACCAGTGTTCCATACTTGTCATACCCGCTCTTGCCGAATTAAGGACATTCCAACGGGCAACATCGGTTTGTGCATGGTGGGCAGTAGAACGTAAACCCAATGCTTTATTTTCGCGAACAGCAGCATCCATTACTTCTGGTGAGGCGCCAAAAAACTTAATACCATCGGCACCTTTTTTGGCATTCTCACGAACCCAGTTACGTGCCTGCTCTGCATTGGTAATAGGACCACGGTTGCCCTGGCCAAAAGAGGTATAGGCAAAAATGCGCGGAGCCGTAATGGAATTGGCGGCACTTTTACGTTTATGTTCCAGTACCCATTCTAACCCATTACCTGCCGAAGGATCACGAATGGTTGTAATACCATGTGCCATCCATAATTTAAAAACATATTCTGCAGGGGTACCTTGTGCAGTACCACCAATATGACCATGCATGTCAATAAAACCGGGTAGAGCATACATGCCTTCACAGTTCAGCTCTTTACCACCTGCTTTGAGTGCAGGTCTTCTGTTTTGGTTAATGGGTAACCCCGGACTACCCACGCCCTGTATCTGAACAATACGGTTGTTTTCAATCACAATATCCATCGGCCCGAGTGGAGGTGCTCCTGTACCGTTGATAAGGGTAACACCGCGGATAATGAGTTGTGTGTAAGGCCCATCACCTTCTTTTGCCTCAGGTGCCTTGGTTATCTGTGCACAGAGGGTAAAAAGGCAAAGCTGTAAAGAGAGAAAAAGAAAGAATACTTTTTTCATGGCAATTTGAATTGGAGAATGAAAATAACGAATATGGTGTGAATTCGTTTTGCGCAAATAGAATGATCTGTGTTTGTTAATCTTTGGTAGCAAGATACTTTCCCCTGATCACATCCTGCACAGCCTTTCCTTCAATTTTGCTCTCCAACCAGGAAATAACATCGAGGTACATAAATGCACGGTTCTCAAGGCTGTTTTTCTCCAGTGGTCTGAGTTTGTTTAATAACAGTTCAAACTGAGGCTTCAGTTTTCGTGGTGTAAGTTTGAAAGACTGTTTCAGAAAAGAAAATATTTCTAACTCAACCGTACTCAGGTTCTGCATCTTGGCCATGAAACGATATACCGACTTCAGCAGGTATTCTAATAAGTCAAAATTTCCCAATTCATAATGTGCAATCAGGTGTAAGAGTCGTGCATAACATTGCAGATCGGTACGCAGGTCAACTTTCAGGTTGATGATTTTATTCAGGTAATCAATACTTTTTTCATGATCACCCGAACCAAAATACAAAGAGGCAAACTTGTAGTAGAAAACCAGAATACGATGCCTGTCGAGATAAATCTCATATTCCTTTAGTTTCTCTTCAATCTCAGGCACCAGTGCCAAACCTTTTGTAAAAGTACCTTCCATGAAATGCTTGTTCAGCTTGGCTGTGTACAGGTATAAAAAAGTTTGTATCAGGTTATTGTGGTTGTGCTGAACAACAGGCTCATGTGTAAATCGTTCAAACTGTTGAATGGCTTCTTCAAATTTTTTATGGTTACGTAAATCGAAGTGAGCACTTAGCAGGTTGTGCATGCCTTTTATATAATGCGCGGTCTCTACCTCAATCATTTTAGGCGATTGGTTGAAAAGATCCACCCATTTCTGACAATACCGGTAATACAGCAAAAAATCCTGAACAATAAAACCATACCAGCAATAACATTGGTAACGATACAGCTTCTCATAAAATCCATCACAGCTTTTTACCTTTTCCAGTAAATCCTGTTTGAATATCTGGTCAACCTCGGCCCTGTCTTTTTCATTCCGCGCATGACCGTTCTGAATATACCAGCTATACAATAGCAGCGAAAGATCTGATAACTGCCCGATCAATTGTAAACGCCCATTGATTTCCACCGATTCTGCACTCAGTTTTTCAGCCCTGTCCTGCATACTCCTGGTAATATGTAAAGCTTCAATTTTTTTCTCTAGAAAAACAACCTGCAATATATAGGTAACCTGCTGGTGGTTACGGGCTAGGTCCTTAATCTTATCGAGTATTTTCAAACTCTGTAGGTATAAACCTTTATTGTACAGCAGTCGGGCAAAATCGAGTTGTTCATGTAACTGCAGGTCAATATTCTCCTCTTTTTTCAGCGAACGTAAACTGGTTAATACTTCCTGGTATAAACGGGCTTTGAGATTAGATAGTTGTTGTTTCTGTATCCCGGGGTGTTTTTTTAGCAGCAGTTCCTCATCATAATGCTTCATTTTATCGAGTGCATCGAATAGCTGAACCACTTTCAGATCGCCTGAACCTCCTGAATGACTTTTCATATACAGCTTAAAATGCCTTTTTTCGGCAGTTTCGAGCGACTGTATGAGCTGAAAAAGGGTATCGGTACTTCGGTTAGGCATGGTAAATCTTACAGGTTAAAATCCTTTACTGACAATGGTTTCATCAGAATTGAAGCTGTTTGTACAGTGTAAAATAACATCAATTTTGATCTGAAACCGCTCATTAACTCATCTAAATTCGAAGATAAGCAGGCTGATGATTTGTTAATACAGGCAATCGTTAACAAAATCCTTCAGCTTGCTTTTTTATCCTAATTATAAAAACGAAGCCGAAATGGGTCAGCAGGTCTATATTTTCGATACCACATTACGCGATGGGGAGCAGGTGCCAGGTTGTAAACTCAATACAAAAGAAAAACTGGAACTGGCCCTTAAGCTGGAGGCGCTGGGTGTAGACATCATTGAAGCTGGTTTTCCCATTTCATCACCTGGCGATTTTGAATCAGTAGAACAAATTGCCAAAGCCGTTAAGAATGCAACAGTTTGTGGCCTGAGCAGGGCAGTACAAAAAGATATTGAAGTAGCGGCACAGGCATTAAAATATGCCAAACGACCTCGTATCCATACAGGCATTGGTACATCTGATTATCACATCAAGGCCAAATTCAATGCTACACAGGACGAAATACTGGCACGTGCGGTGCAGGCGGTGAAATGGGCACGCAATTTTACCGATGATGTAGAGTTCTATGCAGAAGATGCAGGCAGAACCGACAATGTTTACCTGGCAAGGGTAATCGAAGCTGTCATCGCTGCAGGTGCCACAGTAGTAAATATACCGGATACCACAGGTTACTGTTTACCGCATCAGTACGGCGAAAAAATTGCTTACCTGAAAAACAATGTATCCAATATCGATAAGGCCGTGATCTCCTGTCATTGTCATAACGATCTCGGACTCGCAACTGCCAACGCTATTGCAGGTGTTATCAATGGCGCGCGGCAAATAGAATGTACCGTTAATGGTTTGGGTGAAAGAGCCGGTAATACATCACTAGAAGAAGTGGTCATGATATTGCAACAGCATAAAGACCTTGGGTTTTATACACAGGTACAAACACAACAGTTAAATCCCATGAGCAGGGAAGTATCAGATGTAATGCGAATGCCTGTTCAACCCAATAAAGCAATAGTAGGAGCCAATGCATTCTCGCACTCATCGGGCATTCACCAGGATGGCTTTTTGAAAGATGCACAGACCTATGAAATCATCAATCCGGAAGAAGTAGGTGCAGAGGGAAGTAAAATCGTATTAACTGCCAGGAGTGGTAGAAGTGCACTTGCACACCGTTTTCAGAAATTAGGTTACCAATATAACAGGAATGATATCGATGTTCTGTATCAGTCATTTTTACAGGTAGCAGACAGAAAAAAAGAAGTGGAGGAGAGCGATCTGCATGCAATGGCACAGGCCTATAAACCTGAGCCGGCAATGGCATAGGATTTTCTCATCAGCATAGTTTTAGTTTTTCTTCCAGCATGGCACATCAGTGCCATGCTATTTAAAAAGATTATGGCAAAGACATTATTTGAAAAAATTTGGGATAAACACGTTGTCAAACAGATCGACGGAGGACCGTCTGTATTGTATATCGACAAACATTTTATTCATGAAGTAACCAGTCCCCAGGCATTCAAAGGCATTGAAAAGCGGGGACTTTCTGTTTTCAGACCTGATCAGGTAGTGGCCACAGCCGATCATAATGTGCCCACGCTCAATCAGCATTTGCCTATCAAAGATGAGTTATCTCGTTTACAGGTACAACAACTGATAGAGAATTGCAAAAAACATCACATTGAATTATATGGATTGGGTCATCCATTTCAGGGTATTGTACATGTGATCGGACCTGAACTGGGTATCACACAACCGGGCATGACAATTGTTTGTGGCGACAGTCATACATCCACACATGGTGCTTTTGGAACCATTGCATTTGGTATTGGAACCAGTGAAGTAGAAATGGTATTTGCCTCTCAATGCCTTATGCAGAGCAAACCTAAGCTGATGCGTATTAATATTGAAGGAGAGTTGAATAAAGGGGTGGTATCAAAAGATATCATTCTTTATATCATCTCAAAAATATCAGCCAGTGGTGCTACAGGTTATTTTGTAGAATATGCAGGTTCAGCTATCCGTTCATTGTCGATGGAAGCAAGAATGACCATTTGTAATATGAGTATTGAAATGGGTGCACGTGGCGGTATGATTGCGCCCGATGAAATTACTTTCAATTACTTAAAAGGAAGACAGTTTGCACCCTCAGGAGAACAATGGGAAAAGAAAGTTACAGCATGGCAACAGTTATATAGTGATGCAGATGCTGTATTCGATGAAGAAATTTATATTGATGCATCTGCTATTGAACCTATGATCACTTATGGCACCAACCCGGGTTTGGGTATTGCCATTAATGGCCTCGTACCTGTTGCAGAAAGTATTCCCGATGAAGGAGAGAGAAATAATATTATGAAAGCGTTGCAATACATGGGTCTGGAAGGCGGAAAATCTTTACTGGGTATGCCTGTACAGCATGTATTTATTGGCAGTTGCACCAATTCGAGAATTGAAGATTTACGAATGGTGGCATCACTTATAAAAGGAAGAAAAAAACACGACCATGTACAGGTGATGATCGTTCCAGGCTCACAACAGGTTTCAAAACAGGTGCAGGCAGAAGGACTGGATAAGGTTTTCAGGGAAGCCGGTTTTGAAATAAGACAGGCGGGTTGCAGTGCATGCCTCGGTATGAATGAAGACAAGATACCTGCAGGTGAATATTGCATCAGTACCAGCAACCGAAATTTCGAAGGCAGACAGGGTGCAGGTGCAAGAACATTGCTGGCAAGTCCGCTAACAGCCGCGGCGGCAGCGATTACAGGAGTAGTAACAGATGTAAGAGAACTAATATAAGCTAGAGGCTGCAAGCCACAAGCTTCAAGATGATAAAATGAATAAAGTAACAACGATACAAAGCAGGTTTGTTCCGATTACGATGGAAAACATCGATACGGACCAGATTATTCCAGCACGCTTTTTAAAAGCAACCACAAGGGACGGGTTTGGTAAAAACCTTTTTCGCGACTGGCGTTATATAAATGACGATGACCAACAACCTAAAGCAGATTTTGTGTTAAACCAACCTGTATTTGCTGGAGAGATATTGGTTGCCGGAAAAAACTTTGGATGTGGTTCATCACGCGAACACGCAGCATGGGCCATAAAAGATTATGGATTTGCTGCAGTGGTCTCCAGTTTTTTTGCAGATATCTTTAAGAATAATGCGTTGAACAATGGACTTTTACCTGTTACAGTAACAGAAACATTTTTGCAGCAAATTTTCGTACAACCAGCAACATCAACCATCACCATCGACCTGTCTGCCCAAACCATTACCATCGATGCAACGGGTCAGCAGGAATCATTCGACATCAACAGTTATAAAAAAACCTGTCTGCTGAATGGATATGATGATATCGACTACCTGATCAATATGAAACAGGAAATAGAAACATTTGAACAAACATTTGCATAAACCTGAGCTATTATGAATAAGAAGATTGCCGTTATACCTGGAGATGGAATTGGACCTGAAGTCACCAATCAATCCGTAAAAGTATTGGATGCAGTGGCCAAACGCTTTGGTCACCAGTTCGATTATCGTTACGCGGTGATGGGCGCTATCGCTATTGATCAGACAGGTAATCCTTTGCCTGATGCAACGATTGATACCTGTTTACAAAGTGATGCCATTTTATTTGGTGCCATCGGCGATCCAAAATATGATAATGATCCTGCTGCAACAGTTCGGCCGGAACAGGGTTTACTTAAACTGCGCAAAGTATTACAACTCTATGCGAATATCAGACCCATTGATACTTACAAGGCATTACAGCATATGTCGCCATTGAAAGCAAAGCAACTGGAAAATGTTGATTTTGTGATCTTCCGTGAATTAACTGGTGGTATTTATTTTGGAAAAAAAGAATTACAGGCCGATGGAACCGTTGCGGTAGATGAGTGCGCCTATTCGGTAGAAGAAATTGAAAGAATTTCTCACCTGGCATTTCAGTATGCGCAAAAAAGAAGAAAAAAACTTACGTTGGTTGATAAAGCCAATGTGCTGGAAACTTCACGTCTCTGGAGAAAAGTGGTACAACAATTGAGCAGCACTTATCCTGACGTAGCAGTTGATTATATGTTTGTTGATAATGCAGCCATGCAGATCATTCTTAATCCCGCACAGTTTGATGTGGTATTAACCGAAAACATGTTTGGCGATATCATCAGCGATGAAGCCAGTGTATTAAGTGGTTCGCTGGGTTTATTACCATCTGCATCGGTGGGTAACACAGTGGCATTGTTTGAACCTATCCATGGATCGTATCCGCAGGCCGCAGGAAAAGATATTGCCAACCCATTGGGGTCCATACTTTCAGCGGCTATGTTGCTCGATCATTTTGGATTGCAGCAGGAAGCTGTCGCCGTTCGTAAAGCAGTGGAATGGACTTTAATCAATGGATTTGTATCAAAGGATATAGATCCTGTCAATAACTATTCAACAACCGCAATTGGCGATTTGATTGCAGATCATGTTGAAAGAAATACGGATGCAGAGATTGGCACTAACACAAGTTTGAATAAGTCAACGATTATTTAGATCGTTTAGCAGAGGAATAAAGTTAGAATAGGCAAGTGCGGCAAAATACCCTGGAGTATGCGCCGCACTTGGCTTTTAGAGCATAGCAATAACAAACGCTTGTTCGTAATAAAATGAGCGTTGCAGAAAAATAAATAAAAAAGTTCTTTGTTTTTTTCAACAGGCGGGACTATCTTCGTTATCAAGAGCATCCCTCTATGTTTAGAAACAGCATCAATATTGTCAACAGCATCAATACGATTATTATTGTGGTTGTCATTATTATCCCTGTACTGAACGGAGGAGGAGCCCTTATGTAATTGTAACGAAAAAACTAAGCATACAGCCCCGCCTCCAAAAGGCGGGGCTTTTTTATTTACAGCAAAACAAACAATATGTATTACGGCGAGTCAACGGTATTGTACTTTAATGGCGCATTCACAAAAGCGGCAGATGCAAAGATTGATTTGTATAGCCAGTCGCTGCACTATGGCTATGCAGTATTTGAAGGTATCAGGTCATACCAGACAGCAAACGGCACAAAAATTTTTAAGGCAAAAGAGCATTACGATCGTTTAAGGTATTCGGCAGAGGTAATGGGTATTCCCTTCTCCACTTCAACAGAGGAATTGACAGCATTGACTTATGAACTATTGAAACGCAACAATTTCAGTGATGCCTATATCAGGCCTGTTGTGCTCTGCTCTCCGAATATGTCATTGTCAAAAGGAAAAGAAAGTTATCTCGCCATTACCGCATGGGAATGGACCAATGGATACCTGAGTAATCAAATGCGTATCATGACTTCTTCTTACAGAAGACCAAACCCAAGCGGATTTAAGATCAATGCAAAAGTTTCAGGTCATTATGTAAACTCTATTCTAGCCTGTCAGGAAGCAAAAGACAATGCATACGACGAAGCATTATTACTCGATATAGATGGTAATGTTGCAGAAGGCCCGGGCGCCAATGTGTTCTTCGAAAAAGAAGGAGTACTGTATACACCTGCAACCGGAAATATCCTCCCTGGAATAACAAGAGCTACTGTTTTAGCATTATGTGAGGCATTGGATATCCCGGTTGTAGAGAAAAAATTCAAACCGGAAGAAATGCGGGGAGCGGATAGCGCTTTCTATTGTGGTACGGCTGCTGAAGTAGTTGCACTTGAATCGATGGACAATATTTCATTTACGCAATCATGGGAAAACAGCCTGGGAAGTGTATTACAAAAGGCATACAAAGCAAGCGTATTGGAAAAAGAATACAAGCGCGAAACTATTGAAGCCTAAAAATCATTGTCGCGGATTTCGATCCGGGGAATAAAAAATAAGCATGAAAGAACTGAATAAATATTCAAAGACCATTACACAGGATGTTACACAGCCTGCTGCGCAAGCTATGTTTTATGGTATTGGCCTGACAGAAGACGATTTGAAAAAAGCACAGGTAGGTGTGGTGAGTATGGGCTATGATGGCAATACCTGTAATATGCACCTGAATGATCTTGCCAAACTGGTAAAGCAAGGTGTATGGGATAATGATCTCGTTGGACTCATCTTTAATACAATTGGCGTAAGTGATGGCATGAGCAATGGCACTGATGGTATGCGATACTCTCTCGTGAGCAGAGATATCATTGCTGATTCTATTGAAGCTGTTTGTGGTGCGCAATACTATGATGGAATTATTGCCTTACCTGGATGCGATAAAAATATGCCGGGATCACTGATAGCTATGGGACGTTTAAATCGCCCAGCCATCATGGTGTATGGTGGTACCATTGCACCAGGGCATTACAAAGGACAGGATTTGAATATTGTTTCTGCTTTTGAAGCACTCGGACAAAAAATAGCCGGTAATTTATCAGAAGCAGACTTTAAGGGCATTGTACAACATGCTTGTCCGGGTGCAGGTGCCTGTGGTGGGATGTACACAGCCAATACAATGGCCTCAGCTATTGAAGCTTTAGGAATGAGTTTACCTTATTCATCATCGAACCCCGCATTAAGCGAAGAAAAAAAACAGGAATGTCTTGATGCTGGAAAAGCCATCCGTCATTTACTCGAACTGGATATCAAACCGAAAGATATCATGACAAGAAAAGCATTTGAAAATGCCATTACTGTTATCATGGTATTGGGTGGTAGTACCAATGCAGTATTGCATTTGATTGCCATGGCAAAAGCGGTGGATGTAGCACTTACACAAGACGATTTCCAGCAAATCAGTGATCGTGTACCTGTACTGGCCGACTTTAAACCCAGCGGTAAATACCTGATGCAGGACCTGCATCAATACGGCGGTTTGCCTTCGGTAATGAAATACCTGTTACAAAAAGGATTGTTGCATGGTGAATGTTTAACAGTAACAGGTAAAACACTGGCCGAAAATCTTTCATCTGCACCAGACCTTGATTTTCATCAACAGCAAATCATCCTTCCATTAGAAAGTCCGGTAAAAGCAACAGGCCATTTACAGATACTCTACGGTAACCTGGCAGAAAAAGGAAGCGTAGCAAAAATCAGTGGTAAAGAAGGTGAATTGTTTGAAGGTCCCGCCCGTGTATTTGATGGAGAACATGCATTGATTGATGGCATTAACAGTGGTAAAATAAAAAAAGGAGATGTAGTGGTGATCCGTTATGTGGGCCCGAAAGGTGGGCCGGGCATGCCTGAAATGCTGAAACCTACATCGGCTATTATTGGGGCTGGGCTCGGAAAATCGGTAGCACTCATCACAGATGGAAGATTCAGTGGAGGAACCCATGGTTTTGTGGTTGGGCATATTACACCAGAAGCATACGATGGCGGTTTGATTGCACTCGTGAAAGATGATGACATCATTGAGCTGAATGTATCAACCAAAAAAATGACACTCAAAATAACAGATACGGAAATAGAGAACAGAAGAAAAGCATGGAAACGTCCGGCACTGAATGCAACCAAAGGTGTGCTCTTTAAGTACGCACAGGTAGTAAAAGATGCATCAGCAGGTTGTGTAACAGATGAATTATAATCCAATCATTTATAACTGAAACAAGATGGAAGCAGTTGTGGTACCAAAAGAAGAGGCAAAGCAAAAACAGGTAACTGAACTAAGTGGTTCACAGGCTGTATTGGAAGCATTGATAGCAGAAAAAGTGGATACCATTTTCGGATATCCCGGCGGAGCCATTATGCCTATCTATGATGCTTTGTACGATTATCACGAGCAGTTGAAACATATCCTTGTTCGGCATGAACAGGGCGGTATACATGCTGCGCAGGGTTATGCACGTACATCCGGAAAAGTAGGGGTGGTATTTGCTACCAGCGGCCCCGGTGCTACTAATCTGGTAACAGGATTGGCCGATGCACAAATCGACAGTACTCCACTAGTATGTATTACGGGCCAGGTATTTGCGCATTTGCTCGGTACAGATGCTTTTCAGGAAACAGATGTAATCAATATTACCGCACCCGTAACCAAATGGAACTACCAGGTAACAGATGCAACAGAAATACCTGAAGTATTGGCCAAAGCTTTTTATATCGCAAGAAGCGGAAGACCCGGTCCGGTATTGATCGACATTACTAAAAATGCACAGTTACAAAAATTCGGATACGAAGGTTATTGCAAATGCGATCATATCAGGAGTTACAGACCCAAACCAATCATTCGAAATGAGTTTATAGAACAAGCCGCCGCATTGATTAATGCTGCCGAAAAACCATTTATCGTTTTTGGACAAGGTGTGATATTGGGTAAGGCTGAAAAAGAATTCAAATGTTTTGTGGAGAAATCCGGTATTCCCGCAGCATGGACCATTCTCGGTTTGAGTGCCCTGCCAACAGATCATCCGTTAAACATGGGTATGCTGGGAATGCATGGTAATTATGGCCCGAACGTAATGACCAATGAATGTGATGTATTAATTGCAGTAGGTATGCGTTTTGATGATCGCGTAACAGGAAGACTGGATAAGTATGCCAAACAGGCCAAAATAATTCATTTGGATATAGATCCATCCGAGATTGATAAAAACGTAAAAGCAACAGTAGGTGTTTGGGGCGATTGTAAAGAAACATTACCCCTGCTTACCAAACAGATACAGTCAAAAGTGTATCCACAGTGGGTAGAAAAGTTTAAAAGCTTTCAGCAGGAAGAAGAGACACAGGTAATTTTCGATGAACTGCACCCCGATACAGAACAGATGACGATGGGGGAAGTGTTGCGTGTACTCAATGAACTAACCAACGGAGACGCCATTATTGTTACAGATGTGGGTCAGCACCAGATGGTGGCCTGTCGTTATGCAAAATTCAATGAAACAAGAAGTAATGTAACATCGGGTGGATTGGGTACCATGGGTTTTGCATTACCTGCAGCTATTGGTGCAAAGTATGGTGCACCGGAAAGAACCGTTGTAGCCATCATTGGAGACGGAGGTATCCAGATGACCATTCAGGAACTGGGTACGATAATGCAAACGGGGATCAGTGTAAAAATATTAATCCTCAATAACCAGTTCTTGGGAATGGTACGCCAATGGCAGCAACTGTTTCATGATAAACGTTATTCGTTTGTAGACATAGCCAGTCCCAATTATGTAATGGTGGCAAAGGGATATGGCATCGAAGGAAACAGTATTAATGACCGTATACAATTAAAAACTGCACTGGAAACCATGTTGCAACACGATGGGTCTTATTTACTGGAAGTGATGGTTGGAAAAGAAAATAATGTGTTTCCCATGGTACCACAAGGATGTAGTGTTAGTGAAATCAGATTAAAATAATTGTATGAGCAAGCAGGAATTTACGATCACAGTCTATACAGAAAACCATATCGGGTTATTGAATCGTATTGCGATTATCTTCTCCAGAAGAAAAATCAATATCGAAAGCCTTAACACATCTCCTTCAGAAGTGGAAGGTATTCATCGGTTTACCATTGTTATTGATGAACTGGAAGAAGTAGTGCGTAAACTGGTAAGACAAATTGAAAAACAGGTAGAAGTATTAAAAGCGTATTACAATACCAACGACGAAATTGTATGGCAGGAACTGGCATTGTACAAAGTATCGACTGATGAGATTGCTGAAAAAGTAAAAGTAGAAAGACTGCTACGTGAGTATGGGGCAAGGGCGGTAGTGATCAGGAAAGACTATACCATTTTTGAAACCAGTGGTCATCGTGAAGAAACCAACAGGTTGATTGCCGTGCTGGAACCACATGGTCTGATCGAATTTGTGAGAAGTGCAAGGGTGGCTATCATTAAAGCCAGCCGAGGTTTTCATGAGAAGATCAAAGAATTTGAAGCAAAAGATCCGGGCGATGAAGTGATCGAAAATGAATACCTCGGAAAACAGGATGAAATATTTACAATGTAATAGAAACAAGCAATAAAAACTTATAAAACAAACATCATGGCAAAATTAAATTTCGGCGGCGTTGAAGAAAATGTAGTAACCCGCGAAGAGTTCCCGCTTGAAAAAGCACAAGCGGTACTGAAAAATGAAACCGTAGCAGTTATTGGTTATGGCGTTCAGGGACCCGGACAGGCATTGAACCAGAAAGAAAATGGTATCAATGTTATTGTAGGTCAGCGAAAAAATTCAAAAAGCTGGGATAAAGCTGTGCGTGATGGTTTTGTTCCCGGAGAATCACTTTTCGAAATTGAAGAAGCACTGGAACGTGGCACCATCATCTGTTACCTGTTAAGTGATGCAGCACAAATTAAATTATGGCCAACGGTACAAAAATATTTAACACCGGGTAAAGCCCTGTATTTCTCTCATGGCTTTGGTGTAACCTATAAAGAACAAACAGGTATTGTTCCGCCAGCCGATGTGGATGTATTCCTCGTCGCACCAAAAGGATCAGGTACATCATTGCGTCGCATGTTTTTGCAGGGTCGCGGACTGAACAGCAGTTATGCTATTTTTCAGGATGCTACAGGCCGCGCTTTTGAAAGAGTAGCGGCACTTGGTATTGCCATTGGAAGTGGCTACCTCTTTGAAACAGATTTCAAAAAAGAAGTATACAGCGATCTTACCGGAGAACGTGGTACACTGATGGGTGCCGTACAGGGTATTTTTGCTGCTCAGTATGAAGTATTGCGTGCAAAAGGTCATTCACCATCGGAGGCATTTAATGAAACGGTAGAAGAATTAACACAGTCATTGATGCCACTGGTGGCAGAAAACGGGATGGACTGGATGTATGCCAATTGTTCTACCACAGCACAACGTGGTGCATTGGATTGGTGGAAAAAATTCAGGGACGCTACATTACCTGTATTCACTGAATTGTATGAAAGTGTGGCAGCAGGTAAAGAAGCCGCGAAATCAATTGAAAGTAACAGCAAACCTGACTATCGCGAAAAACTGGAAGAAGAACTGAAAGAATTACGCGACAGTGAACTGTGGCAGGCAGGTAAAACAGTGAGAAGTCTGCGTCCGGAAAACCAGAAAGTAGCTGAAACAGTAGAAGCGTAGCATCTTAAATAAGTATGGCCCTCTCTGTAACAGGGAGGGCCAATAGTAACAGATATGAGCATAACAGCAACACATACGCTTGATTTTGCAGCGGCAGCAAAGCGCTTACAGCATGTGGTCAACCGAACACCATTAACGTATAACCGTGCTTTGTCGCGCAGGTATAACTGTAATGTGTATCTGAAAAGAGAAGACCTGCAGATAGTGCGATCGTATAAATTGCGTGGTGCTTATAACATGATGAGTAGCCTGCCTGCAGAACAATTACAGCAGGGTGTGGTATGTGCCAGTGCAGGAAACCATGCACAGGGATTTGCTTATAGTTGCAAAAAACTGAACATAAAGGGTGTGGTATTCATGCCCATCATTACACCCAACCAGAAAGTAAGCCAGACTAAAATGTTTGGAGAAGGGTTTGTAGAAGTGAAATTAACCGGCGACACTTTCGACGATTGCGCAACAGCCGCCAAAGAATATACGCTGGAAAATAAAATGACATTCATTCCGCCATTTGATGACCTGAGAATCATTGAAGGGCAATCAACCGTTGGATTAGAGATTATGGAAGATCTGGCGGATATTGATTACCTGTTTGTTCCGGTAGGTGGCGGCGGACTAAGCGCGGGTGTTGGCAGTTATTTCAAAACATTTTCGCCCAAAACAAAAATCATTGGTGTAGAACCGGAAGGGGCTCCATCGATGACAGAAGCATTAAAAGCAGGAAGCCCTGTTTTATTGGATCAGATTGAACGTTTCGTTGATGGTGCAGCAGTTAAAAGAGTAGGTGACATTACTTTTGAAATCTGTAAAGATGTACTGGATGATATGAAACTGGTACCCGAAGGTCGTGTTTGTTCCACCATTTTGCGTATGTATAATGAAGATGCAATTGTAGCTGAACCCGCAGGTGCGCTATCCATTGCAGCACTCGATGATTATACGGAAGCAATTGAGGGTAAGAATGTAGTTTGTATTGTAAGTGGCAGTAATAATGATATCGATCGTATGCAGGAAATCAAAGAAAGATCACTGCAATATGAAGGGTTGAAACATTATTTCCTTATCCGCTTTGCACAGAGACCCGGCGCACTCAAACAATTTGTGAACCATGTATTGGGACCGGATGATGATATCACCAGGTTTGAATACATGCAGAAACACAACAAAGAAACCGGTCCGGCATTGGTGGGTATTGAACTGAAATCGAAGAAAGATTATGAAATACTGATAGAGAACCTGAACAAACACCAGATTAACTATACAGAATTGAGTAAGCAGGATAATCTTTTTGGCTACCTGGTATAAAATCAGAAAACTATACTATATTTATAGGGTAATGAAACAACAGCAGTCAAATATCACTTCACTAGAAACAGCCCAACTGTTTACGACTGCTATTATTACAATCATTACCACTACAACAACCCTGTAAGGGGTTAATTATTCTATATCATACCATGGGTCGGCAGACTGTTTTCAAAGTAAACGGTTCTTATATTTTCTTATTCATTATCAAATCATTTTATGAAGGTTCTCAAATTCGGTGGAAGTTCAGTGGCCAATGCTGAAAATGTTGAAAAAGTAGTCAATATTGTTTTAGCACAAACAGGTACAGATAAAATTGCAGTAGTCGTTTCTGCTATGAGTGGTGTTACAGATAGCCTTTTAAAAATAGCCACGCTGGCTGCAACAGCAGATGAAACATATAAAGCCTCTCTGGAATTACTGGAACAAAAACACCTTGAGCTGGTTCGTTCACTATTACCTATACAACAGCAAAGTGCTACTTTAAGCCTTGTTAAACAACATTTCAATGACCTCGAGGGTATTTGCGATGGTGTTTACCTGTTGAAAGAACTTTCTTTACGCACACAGGATAAAATTGTGAGTTATGGAGAACTCCTCTCATCTCAAATTATTGCGTCTAGGTTTAAGTCGGCAGGCGTAGAGTCATTATGGGTCGATTCACGACACCTGATTGTAACCAATTCTAATTATTCCAATGCAGGCGTAGATTTCGCAATTACCAATGAAAGAATTTTTTCCTGGTTCAATGCCAACAAAGCAAAATATTATATCATACCAGGGTTTATAGCAGCCAATCTTGCTGAACATACAACAACATTAGGAAGAGGTGGATCAGATTATACAGGGGCTATTTATGCAGCCGCATTGGATGCTACTGTGCTGGAAATATGGACAGATGTAAGTGGCATGATGACTGCGGACCCACGACTTGTATCGAATGCCAAACCTATTGAACGCATTTCATACCAGGAGGCCATGGAGCTCTCACATTTTGGAGCTAAGATTATTTATCCGCCTACTATACAACCGGTCATGATTAAAAAAATACCGGTATGGATCAAAAATACATTTGCACCATCAGATCATGGAACATTGATAGAAAGCCATACAGAGACAGCTAATGAATTTATAAGAGGTATATCAAGTATTACAAGTATCAGTTTGCTAAGTCTGGAAGGAAGTGGAATGATCGGTATTCCCGGCTTTTCAAAACGTTTATTTGAATCGTTGGCAAATGAACAGGTGAATGTTATTTTAATTACCCAAAGCTCATCGGAACACTCTATTTGTGTAGGTATTAATGAAGCGGATACATTAAAAGCAAAAAGGGCTGTAGACAACGCTTTTAGTTATGAAATACAGACAGGAAAGGTCGATCCATTAATTGTGGAAACAAATCTCGCCATCTTAGCCCTCGTAGGTGAACAGATGAAAAGTCACCCCGGTGTCAGTGGTAAAATGTTCGGGGCATTGGGAAGAAATGGTATCAATATAAGAGCCATCGCACAGGGTTCATCTGAAAAAAATATTTCAGCAGTCATAGCAACCAAAGATGTTCGAAAGGCAATTAATGTGTTGCATGAAGTTTTTTTTGAAACAAGTTATAAGCAACTGAATGTCTTTATAGCAGGAGCTGGTAATGTGGGTAGCAAGCTGATCGCACAAATAAAACAACAACAACAGTTTCTACAGGAACAACTCAACTTGCAGGTAAGGGTCGTAGGCATAGCCAATAGCAAGAAAGCATTGCTGACAGACCAGGGTATAGAATTGAATCAATGGAAAACATTGCTGGAAGAAGCTCCTGCTGCTGGTATCGGCGATTTTGTTCAGCAGATCAGGGAGAAGAATCTGCGTAATAGTGTATTTGTAGATGTAACAGCCAACGAAGAAGTAGCAGCAGTTTATGATCAGCTTCTGGCAAAAAGTATTTCTGTAGTAGCCTGTAATAAAATTGCCTGCTCATCTTCGTATAGTAAGTATCAGCAACTGAAATCGCTGGCCAGAGAATACAATACCCTCTTCCTATTTGAAACTAATGTAGGGGCAGGTTTGCCGGTAATTGGTACATTAAATGATTTGTTACGCAGTGGTGATAAAGTAAATAAAATCAAAGCCGTACTGTCTGGTACACTCAATTATGTTTTTAATCATTACGACGGTACAAAACCTTTTGCAGAAGTAGTAAGACAGGCACAGACAGAAGGGTATACAGAACCAGATCCAAGACTGGACCTGGGAGGTACAGATGTAATGCGTAAAATTATGATTCTTGCCAGGGAAGCCGGACAGCAGATTGAAATGGATCAGATCAGCAACCGTTATTTCTTACCTGAATCCTGCTTCAAAGGAACAGTAGAAGATTTTTATGCAGAGATGACTAAACAGGAAGCTCATTTCAAATTATTATTTGAAAAAGCAGCAGACGAAGGGGCTAAACTGAAATTTGTAGCTAGCTATGAAGATGGGAAAGCAGCAGTAGGATTGGAGCATATATCGCCGAGTTCCGATTTCTATCATTTATATGGAAAAGATAACCTGGTATTATTTTATACTGATCGCTATCCTGAACAACCATTGGTGATTAAAGGTGCTGGTGCCGGGGCAGACGTTACTGCATCGGGTGTATTTGCAGATATTATTCGCGTAGCAAGAATCTAATGATATGGAAACAGGAAGAATCATTAAAGTACATGCACCGGCAACTGTGGCCAATATGGTATGCGGGTTTGATATACTCGGTTTTGCCGTGAGAGAACCTTATGACGAAATGTGGATCCGATTAACAGAACAACCTGGTATTACCATCATCAATAAAGACCATTACCAGTTACCAGTAGAACCGGAAAAAAATGTAGCAGGTGCGGCATTACTGGCTATGCTGGAAGAAATGACGATGCCGGTTGGGTTTGAACTTACGATTCATAAGCATATTAAACCTGGTAGTGGTGTTGGTTCGAGTGCAGCCAGTTCAGCAGGTGCAGTAGTAGCAGCCAATGCATTACTGAATAATGTTTTTAGTAAGGAAGACCTCGTACGTTTTGCCATGAATGGAGAAAAACTTGCATCGGGTGTGAAACACGCTGATAATATTGCCCCATGTATCTATGGTGGGGTAACGCTTATCAGATCCATTCATCCACTGGATATAGTTTCGCTAACCGCACCACCATTATATGTAACCATTGTTCACCCGCAGATAGAAGTACGAACTGCAGATGCAAGAAGCATTCTAAAAAAACAGGTCTACCTCAAAGATGCTATTAAACAATGGGGCAATATTGCAGGACTGGTAACCGGATTGCTGCAAAGTGATTATGAGCTGATAGGTCGTTCGCTCGAAGATGTATTGATAGAGCCGGTGAGAAGTATTCTTATCCCGGGTTTTAGCACCGTGAAAGCAAAAAGTAAAGAAGCGGGAGCTCTGGGAGGAGGAATCTCCGGATCAGGGCCATCCATTTTTATGCTGAGTAAAGATGAACAAACGGCGGTAGCAGTAGAACAGGAAATGAAAAAAGTATACCAGCAGTTAGGACTGGATCATCATACCTATGTAACCACCATACATTCATCCGGAATAGATATTGTTGAAGAATAAAAAATGATACATGCGTTATTATAGTTTAAACAGGCAATCGCCGGAGGTTGATTTCAGAGAGGCTACTATTTGCGGACAGGCACCTGATAAAGGCTTGTATTTTCCGGTAGCGTTGCCAAAATTGAAAGATACATTCATACAGCAGATAGATTACATGAGCAAAGAAGAGCTGGCTTATGAAATCATGAAACCCTATATCGGCAATAGCATCGGCGAAAACAATTTAAGAACAATTGTTGCAGAAACTGTCAATTTCCCTTTTCCACTGGTGCCTGTAAACGAAAATATTTATTCACTCGAATTGTTTCATGGTCCCACACTTGCTTTTAAAGATGTTGGCGCCCGATTTATGAGCCGCTGTCTGGGTTATTTTTCAAAAGACCAGAACAAAAAAACAACAGTGCTGGTTGCTACTTCAGGTGATACAGGTGGTGCTGTAGCAAATGGTTTTTTAGGTGTTGAAGCTGTTGAAGTGGTGATATTGTATCCTTCAGGTAAAGTAAGCCCGGTTCAGGAATTACAATTAACCACCTGTGGTCAGAATATTACTGCACTGGAAGTAAATGGAAGTTTCGATGACTGTCAGTCGATGGTAAAAGATGCTTTCATGGATGCCAAACTACGGGAACGTCTTCAACTCACATCCGCTAACTCTATTAATGTGGCACGTTGGTTACCACAACAACTTTATTATTTTTTCGCATGGCAGCAGTGGGCTGATAAAGAACACCCCCCTGTCATATCGGTACCCAGCGGTAACTTTGGAAATATTTGTGCAGGCTTGCTGGCCAGGTATTCAGGATTGCCCATACCTGCTTTTATTGCAGCCTGTAATGTAAATGATACTGTTTCAGATTTTCTGCAGACAGGAGTATATACACCCAAAACAGCTATTCCCACTGTATCAAATGCTATGGATGTAGGTAACCCCAGCAACTTGATCAGGATTATCGAATTGTTTAAAGTAGCGGGTATTCCGGTACATGAAATACTGCAAAGTGAAACTGTTACCGATGCTGAAACAATAGCCTGCATCAGGCATGTGTATGAAGACTATGGCTATATGCTCGACCCTCACGGAGCTGTGGCATACAGCGCATTGGAACGTAATATCGGAACAGATCAAAAAGCTATTTTCCTGGAAACAGCCCACCCTGTAAAGTTTCCGGATACTGTAAAGAAAGCTACAGGAAAGGATCCGGCAATGCCAGCATCCATTCAACCCCTATTAAAATTGCAAAAACAGGCGGTTACAATGCAACCTTCATTTGCGGCATTAAAGGAATGGTTATTGCATAAATAAGATCAGGAACTCTTCTTATTGAAGTAGATGATAAAAGTACTTCCTTTATCAACCTCACTGACAGCGGTAATAGATCCACCCATGGCTTCTACCTGTGTTTTTGTAATGAAAAGGCCCACCCCTTTTGCTTCTTCATGGCGATGAAAGGTTTTATTCAGACCGAATAATTTTTCGCTATGTCTGTTAAGGTCAATACCTAAACCATTGTCTTTGAATTTCAAGATTAATACGCCATCTTCAAATAAAGTTTCAGCATAAATAACAGGTGTACGTAAAGGAGACCTGTATTTTAAGGAATTGGAAAGCAGGTTTTGTAAAATACTTTCCAGGTAAAGTCTTGGATACTCAATGGCTGGTGCTTTGGTAAAATTGTAACTAACTACAGCTTCTGTTTCCATGATTTTACCAATCATACTGTCTTTCACTTTTTTGAACACTTCTTCAAATAACAGCGACTCTCTTTTCTTGCCCGTATCCTCCTGTATTTTCAGTGCATCTACCAACTCATTGAGTGTTTCGGAAAGGTTATGAATAACTGTTTCGAATTTTTCAAATAAGAGGGCTTTTTCTTCTTCTGTCTGGCTTTCTTTATATAACCATAATAAAGAGTTCAGGTTACTCACCGGAGACCTTAAATTATGAGAAGTAATATGCGCGAAATTGAGTAGTTGCTGGTTTTTTTGCTGCAGCTGTAATGATAATATTTCTTGCTCTGTTCTTGATTTTTTAACATCAGTAAAATCGGTAGCAACGCCACAAATGGCAACAACATTATAATGTTCGTCGAGTAAAGGGAATTTATTGGTGAGCATTGTTCTATGTGCCCCTTTCACAATGGCACTTGTTTCCTGTGTATTTGCTTCTTTAGAAGCTATAATAGCCGATTCGTTACCAACAAGCTTTGCCGCTATTTCTTCCGGAAAAAGATCAAATGCTGTTTTGCCAATAATATCGCTCACTTCAAGATCAAAATCGTTGGCAAACCGCTTATTTACTAAAAGGTATTTCCCTTTTATATCTTTAAGAAAAATAGCGGCAGATGTATTATTGATAATGCCTTTTAAGAGTTGCTCACTTTTCCAAAGATCGTTTCTGCTTTCTTTTAATGCTTTAACCGACTCATTCAATTCATTGGTTCTTTGTTCTACAATTTTCTCGAGATTTTTATTGAGATCCATTAACTGGTCTTCAGCAATATTTTTTTTGATATTAATCTTATTCAGTTGCCGGGCAGTGAGGGTAATGAGTAATAAGCCTACAAGTGTAAATGAAGTGGCAAATAAAGCAATGCCAAATTCAACACTGATCAGCCCCTCCCTGTGTAAATAAATCCTGATGATACTCAGGAATAGTACGGTGATGGTAAGTGTAGGAAACAACTGCCGGGCCATAATATTCCCCAGCCCTTTTCCGGTAAGTACACCAGTAATACCCAAATTATGGTTCCATAATGATGCAGCAATAGAAGTGATCAGTAATGCGATTGCTGTATGAATGGCCATAGACCCCAAGGCAGATAATTTATAAAATATGGGCACACCTAAAATATACCCGATGATAGCAAGTGATGCGATCAATGAAACTATATGCAAAAGATATTGAGCCACCACTCTTAAACTCTTTCTTGATGAGGTAATCAACAAAAAAGAAAAGCCCAATAAAAAAAAGGAAAAAGAAGTGCCTTGAGCCATTCTGCCGGGAGAAAATGATCCATCTTCTGTTACAAAAGAATCTTTGACGAGCAACTGATCAATACCAAAATCAAAACCTATAAGCGATTGTATAAATGTGGTAAAGCCTGTGAGTAACAATATAAAACTGAAACTAATCCTTGCCCATGACCATTTTTCTGAAACCAATGCATAAAGTATAGCACCCATGAATACGAAAAGTAGTGCTGTATTAAACTTCATGCTCACATACCCTGGTATAATTGTAGTAAGAGAGCGAAGATGAAAAATCCATCCGGCAGATACAATAGAACCAAGAACGATCGAGATAATGGATGCGAACCTGATATACTTTATGCTTGTATCCTGATTCATGAAATGAGGTGATGGGTGTTATGCGCGTCTTAAAGTTAAAAAAATAAATGTAGAGTAAGAATTTTAAATATGACTCACAGTGGGCTTAAACATTGCTTAAGAAGTGAAAACACAGTTGAGTTCAGATTATTGAATCAAAACTTGTAAGGATCGTTTTTGTGCTGCGTCATTCAGATACATGAGCACAAAAGTGGCTTCAAAACAAGTAATCATATGAAAACGCAATATTTATTGTTCTTTTTATGCCTGCTGATAGGTGTTGCTGCAAAAGCCCAGGATCTGTCTGACAGGAAAAAACACTATAATCTTTCCGAAACCGGACTGGCAATCGAAGGGTACGACCCGGTAGCCTATTTCCATCAGAAAAAACCGGTAAAGGGTAAAAAAGAACTGTTGGTTAATTATGAGGGGGTAATTTATTATTTTTCGTCAGCGAATAATAGAGCTGTTTTCCTTACATCTCCATCCTCCTATGAACCTGAATTCGGTGGCTGGTGCGCATATGCCATGGGGGCCAAAGCTGAAAAAGTAAGTATAGACCCCGAAACTTTTAAGATCATCGACAATAAACTATACCTTTTTTACAACAGATTTTTTACAAATACCTTAAAAGATTGGAACAAAGCGGAAGAAACACTTAAGCGCCAAGCCGAAAGAGCCTGGAAAAAAATTATTCAATAGTTTTCACATCAACCTTATGCAACATCAAACACAAAACATATTTCACTGGCTCTTACGAATAATAGCGGCGGTAATCATGCTGCAAACACTCTATTTTAAATTCTCTGGTGCTGAAGAATCGGTTTACATCTTTACACAAATGCAAATAGAACCCTGGGGCAGGTATGCAACAGGTATGGCAGAATTAATTGCAGCGCTGTTGATCTTATATAAGCCCAGTACTGCTATCGGAGCGATACTAACTATAGGAATCATGAGCGGAGCCATTTTTTCTCACCTCTTTGTGTTGGGTATAGAGGTAAAGAATGATCACGGACTTTTATTTACATATGCACTTGCTGTATGGGTAGCTGCTTTATTCCTGCTTTGGTTTAACAAACGCCAGATCAGCTATTTTTTGCATCAGCTTTTTCTTAATAAATCAAGGTAGAAACACGTGTTTACCCCTTTTGAGAATGAAATAATTGTAGGGTCGGCCAGTTTAAGCGTTCAGTCGGTGAAAATCACTGTGGATATTCATAAATAACCGAATCGTACCGATTTCGCAAAAGAACATTATTTTCACCCGTAAAAGGGATCGGCTGACCTGGTTTAAAAACCCGGAATTCAAACGATTCGTACATACTGGTACACGTTGTGTATGAAAAATTAACAACGAACATACCTGTTTTAAAAGTATAGAACCCGTTAGTATGCAAATTGCTCAAGCTATTCGAAACATATTTGTTCAGCTACATGAAACGCTGGATAAATTGACGCCCGAACAATATACGGCATGTAGTAAGTCGTTGTTTAATGCCACTATTGGTCAGCATGTTCGTCATATCGTTGAACTTTTTCAATGTCTTGAAAGCGGCTATGAGAGCGGATTGGTGAATTATGAAAACAGGAAACGGGATAAACAGATCGAAACTGACAAAGACCTTGCCATTCGTCTGTTGCACCAGATAAGCCATAACCTGGTACGTACCGATAAGAAACTACAACTCGAAATGAGTTATGATGACCTGTCGGATGAAACGGTAAGTGTAGAGAGTAATTACTACCGAGAAGTAATTTATAATCTTGAGCATACGGTTCATCATATGGCGCTGATCAGGGTGGGCGTAACAGAACTGTCTGATATTACACTGCCCGATGGATTCGGAGTGGCCAATTCTACGATAAAACATCGGGAAACATGTGCACAGTAACATTTATTCCACTTGGGAATAAGATACTGCTTACTTCCAATCGCGATGAAAAAGCTATTCGCAAAAAAGCAATAGCTCCTTCTATAACTACTCAGCTCTCAATAAACCTGCTTTTCCCAAAAGACGCAGAAGCTGGTGGTACATGGGTTGCTGCGTCAGATACAGGCACTGTAATGGTTTTATTGAATGGAGGGTTTATCAAACATGAACCTGCTGCTGCGTATAGGAAGAGTCGCGGTTTGATTTTTCTTGATGTGCTGTCAGAGAAGAAAGCCGCCCCTGCCTTCAAAAAAATTAACCTTTTAGGAATTGAGCCATTTACACTGGTAATTTGGGAAGATGGTAAATTATATGAATGCAGGTGGAGTGGAGAAGAAAAATATATCCGTGAAATGGATATCACTCAGCCACATATCTGGTCATCTGTTACACTGTATACTTCTGCCACTATTCAGAAAAGGGAACAATGGTTTAAGAACTGGTTAGATACGCACCCAGAGCCATCTATTGCTGATATTCGTAAATTTCATTTGTTTGGTGGAGAAGGTGATAGCGAAAATGATATTCGAATGAACCGAAACAATACTATGTTTACCGTGAGTGTAACAAGCATCGAATGTAACAAACAACAGGCCATCATGTATTACGAGGACCTGGTGAACGAAGAGAAAACAGAGACAGCGCTTACATTTGTTCAGGAACAGCCTGTAGCCTAACTTTCACTCATGAGTTTTATTAAGAAACTGAGCTTTCACCCCCTGTTTATAAAAATATTTCATTGGGAATACTGGCCATTTGCCGTATTGTATGCCCCTCTTTACCCATATTGGTTTTGGCTTTGTTTAAAAGCAAGGGCTTTCTTTTATATCAATGCAGCTAACCCATCCATTCGCAACGGCGGTTTTCTGATGGAAAGCAAGAAGGAAATCTATGATCTTCTGCCGGAGGGCAGTTACCCCACTACCGTTTTCTTTCACGCAGGTACAGCAGGTGCCATCGTATTGGAAGAAATGCAAAACAGCGGAATCCAATATCCGGCCATTGCTAAGCCAGATATTGGTATGAGAGGAATGAGTGTGCAGAAACTGGAAAGTGATGCGGATGTTTTAAGCTATGCACAAAAAAGCAAGGTTGATTTTTTAGTACAGTCCTATATTCCTTATGAAGATGAGCTGGGCATTTTTTATTATCGTATACCCGGCGAAGCCAAAGGACAGATAACAGGCGTTGTTGGAAAAGAATTGTTATCGGTAACAGGCGATGGGACATCGACGATAGATGAATTACTACAACAAAACCCGCGGTTTATTCTTCAGTTGCCAACATTGCGAAAAACGATCCCGAATGAGTTATCAATCATACTACCGCTCGGAGAAAAAAAAATATTGGTACCATACGGCAATCATGCGAGAGGTGCAAAATTTATTGATGTAACAGATTTAGCCGACGAAAAATTAAACCATGTAATTGATCAACTCGCTAAACAGATTGATGGTTTTTATTACGGAAGAATGGATGTGAGATATAAGAGTATTGAAGATTTACGTCAAGGTAAAAATTTCTCGATTATAGAACTCAATGGCTCTGGGAGCGAACCCACGCATATGTATGATCCACGCCATTCGGTATTTTTTGCATGGAAAGAAATTACGAGGCACTGGGCCCTCATGTACAAGATCAGCACCATCAACCATAAGAACGGGGTGGCTTATATGACACGAAAGGAGGGACTTGCCATGCTGAAAGCCAATGCCAAACTCGTAGAAGATATTTCCTGAATTTTCGCAAAACTTCGGTCAATAAATAAAATGCACAAGTTCTGTTGATGCATTAATTTGCACGCATAAATGAGTCAAACAATATGTTGCAGACAGCAAAGGCTTTTCTTTTCGACCTGAATGGTACCATGATCGATGATATGCAATACCATAAACAGGTATGGTATGATATTCTGACAAAAGACCTGGGTGCCGATCTCACCTGGGATCAGGTGGCTTCACATATGTATGGAAAAAATGTGGAGCTATTGATCAGAATATTTGGTCCGGACCATTTTACGATGGAAGAAATGAACCGACTGTCTGTAGAGAAAGAAAAAAAATACCAGGAACTGTATAAACCTCAGTTAAAAGGATTGCCGGGGCTGGAGATATTTCTTGAAAGAGCAAAACAGAAAAACATCAAAATGGGAATAGGCTCTGCAGCCATTTTGTTCAATATTGATTTTGCAATTGATGGACTTAATATCAGGCATTATTTTGATTCAATTGTTGGAGCTGAAAATGTGAAAGACAGTAAACCTGATCCGGAAACTTATTTAAAAGGAGCCATTGAGTTAGGCCTGAATCCGACCGACTGTATTGTTTTTGAGGATGCCCCCAAAGGTGTAGAAGCAGCACAGAATGCAGGTATGAAAGCGGTTGTTCTCACTACGATGCATACGGCAGAAGAATTCAGTCAATATCCTAATATCATCACTTTTGTAAATGATTACACGACATTAATTCCCTTGTTAGATTAATTAGCTTACCTGTAACAAGTTTTTTTAGAGATCATATGTTATCAACGACTCTGGGTAACCTTCCTTTTTTCCGTTCTCTTTGTTAAGAACATCATGCATTTTTATAAACTGCCCTTTTGTTAGATCCTTTTCACAAAGAAAACGGGAGAAAGTAAGTTGGCATAGAGTCATTTGTAGTATCATAGTATAAAATAATAAAGGGGCTCATATCGGAGCCCCTTTATTATTTTATAAAAACTATTCTACCAGAATCTTACGTAGAGAGCAGTAAGTAACAGTAATGTAATGATGATTAACACCAGTACAGAGTTGCTTACTTTAAACATACCTTTCTCAAAAACGAAAGATTTAGGATTTACTTTAGGTCCACGGAGACTGATGAGAATCATCAATACCATGGTAAAGAAGAATGACCAGCCCATATTGATCAGGAATGGTATTTCGTAACCACCTTTTCCATTTGGATAAGCAGTATATAATATGGTTTCATTACCCAATAGTCCGGGCGCATAGTTGTTAAAGAAGACCGATAATACAAAACCACAAATTACACCTGCAATAGCAGCAGCGCCTGTTGTTCTTTTCCAGAACATACCCAGGATGAACATCGCGAATACACCGGGACTGATAAAGCCGGTGTATTTCTGGATAAAGGTAAATCCACCTTCACCACCAATACCCAATGTATCGTTCCAGGTAAATAATACACTCACAATCATCGCTACAAAAATGGTTACCCTTCCGGTCCAAACCAGTTTCTTTTCATCGGCATTTGGTTTGAGGTATTTTTTATAAATATCAAGTGTGAAGATGGTAGAAATACTATTGGCTTTACCGGCGAGTGAAGCTACAATGGCAGCCGTTAATGCAGCAATTGACAAGCCTTTTAATCCACTTGGTAAGAAACCCAGAATGGCAGAATAAGCGCCATCCTTACTTCCACCTTCGAGTTGTGGCAGATGACCATTTTTGTATAACACATATGCAGCAATACCGGGTAGCATCACAATGACTGGCATCATTAATTTGAGCAGACCGGCAAAAAGAATACCCGTTCTGGCTGTTTGCAGATTGGCACCTAATGCACGCTGTGTAATATATTGGTTACATCCCCAGTAATTCAGGTTAACGATCCACTGACCGGCAAAATACATGGCAATACCTGGTAACACAAGATATTTGTTGATCTCTTCCTGTGTGGCATTTGGACCAGGCTTGTCAAGAATCATATGGAAGTGATCGGGCGCTTCTTTGAGTAGTGTATTGAACCCGGCTATGACATCTTTACCAAATCCGAATTTTTCACTCACAATCAGCAGGGCCATATAAGTGGTTGCCAGACCTCCTATGATGAGCACAGCCACCTGTATTACATCGGTATATCCAATCACCTTCATACCGCCCAACGTAATGATGAGGGCAAATACTGCCAGTAAAACCATAATCAGGTGCAGGTATTGTCCACCCACCAGTCCATTGATGGCAACGGCTCCGAGATAAAGTATGGAAGTAAGGTTTACAAATACATAGAGAAATAACCAGAACACTGCCATGATCAATGCAACCGTTTCATTGTAACGATTGGTCAGAAACTGTGGCATGGTGAAGATTTTATTCTTCAGGTAGATCGGCATAAACCAGATGGCAATGATGATCAGCGCCAGTGCGGCGATCCATTCATAAGCGGCAACGGCTGTTCCCACAAAAAAACCTTCGCCACTCATGCCAATAAACTGCTCAGCAGAAATGTTGGATGCAATGAGTGAAGCACCAATGGCCCACCAGGTAAGTGATCCTTCAGCAAGGAAGAAATCTTTGGTGTCGGTGGTTGTTTTCTTTTTTTTGAGGTAAATCCAGTAACCATATCCGGCTACGATGATAAAATAAAAGAGAAAGACAATAATGTCGATAGTGGCAAGTCCTTTCATTAGTTAGTGGTTTTCGTATGCGTAATTTCGCTTTTTATTGATAAAACTTATCATTCCAGCGCAATTCATTTTTAAATTGATACATTTTGGTATTGTTGTTAATGCAAACAAATTCAATACCGGCCATTGCGGCAAAATCTTCCATTTGTTCTGATGTAATATTCTGCGAATAGCAGGTATGGTGTGCGCCACCGGCTAAAATCCAGGCTGCACAGCCGTTTTGCATATCGGGATAAGGTTTCCATAACACCCTTGCTACAGGTAATTTAGGGAGGCTGCTGATTGGTGCAACTGCCATCACATCGTTTACCAGTAAACGAAAGCGGTTACCCATATCCACGATCGAAGCATTGATGGCCGGGCCGGAACCTGAGTTAAATACCAGTCGAACGGGATCTGCCTTACCGCCGATACCCAATGGATGTATCTCGCAGCTTGGTTTGCCATCTGCAATTGATTCGCAGATCTCCAGCATATGTGCACCCAGTACCAGTTTATTATCCGGATTAAAATGATAAGTATAATCCTCCATGAAAGAGTTACCACCTTTTAAACCATGACCCATTACTTTCATCGCACGCACCAATGCCGCTGTTTTCCAGTCTCCTTCACCTGAAAAACCATATCCCTTACCCATCAGACGCTGCGCCGCAATACCCGGTAATTGTTCCAGTCCATGCAGGTCTTCGAATGTGGTGGTAAAGCCTTTGAAATTTCCCTGTTTCAGGAAACGCTCAATACCCAGTTCAATTTTGGCAGCCGTTTTTAATGAAGCATGCTGGGCTCCTCCTTTTTGTAAACTGTCCATTAAAGTGTAGGAGGCAATATATTCATCTACCAGTGTATTTACTTCTCCATCACTTATTTCGTTCATTACCTGAACCAGGTCGCCAACACCGTAGGTATTTACAGAATATCCGAATTTAATTTCGGCTTCTACTTTGTCTCCTTCTGTAACCGCTACAAAACGCATGTTGTCGCCAAAACGAACAAAACGTGCGCCCTGCCAATCATGCCAGCCTGCTGCAGCACGTACCCAGCCATTTATTTTATCAATACATTCTGCATCGCTCCAGTGACCCACTACCACTTTTCTGTCGATGCGCATACGACTCATGATAAAACCAAATTCTCTGTCGCCATGAGCGCTCTGGTTAAGATTCATGAAATCCATATCAATGGTACCCCATGGAATATCGCGGTTGAATTGTGTATGAAAATGAAGTAAAGGCTTGCGTAAGATCTTTAAACCACCGATCCACATTTTAGCAGGAGAGAAAGTGTGCATCCAGGTAATAACACCAATACAGTTGGTTGCATTATTGGCTTCCTGACAAATTGCAAATATTTCTTCGGTAGATTTTACCGTTGGTTTATAAACAACCTGAACAGGCATATTTGCTGCCTTATTCAGTGCATCTGCAATTACAGTTGAATTAGCGGCTACCTGTTTCAGCGTTTCCTCGCCGTATAAATGTTGGCTTCCTGTAACAAACCAAACTTCCAGTTGCTTCAGATTGATCATAGTGCTTGTCTTTGTTGATATAAATATTATTGACCGTAATAAGAATCAGGTCCGTGTTTTCTTTCAAAATGTTTTTTGATCAATGCATCTTTTAATACCGGTGCATTTGGATTGATCTGTAAAGTGAGGTAAGCCATTCTGGCTACTTCTTCGAGTACAGCCGCGTTATAAACTGCTTTGTGGGCATTTTTACCCCAGGTAAACGGAGCATGATTACCGACCAGTATCATTTCGGTTTCGGCAGAATCGAGTGATTTTTCTTTGAAACAGTTCAATATTTGAAAACCTGTTTCTGTTTCATAATCACCTTTAATCATTTCATCGCTCATAGGAGGTGCGCAGGGAATGAATGCTGTGGTATGATCGGCATGCGTAGTGCCAAAAATGGGAATATCTCTTTGTGCCTGCGCCCAAGCTGTTGCATAAGTAGAATGTGTGTGTACAATACTTCCGATGGAACTCCAGTGTTTATACAATACCGCATGCGTTTTGGTATCTGATGAAGGACGCAATGATCCTTCCACCGTATTGGCATCAAAATCAACAATTACCATTTTGTCGGGGCTCAATTCATCATAAGGAACACCACTGGGTTTAATGGCGAAAACCTGGATGTTTCTGTCAACGACACTCACATTCCCGAAAGTGAACAATACCAATCCCAGTTTAGGCAACTGCATATTGGCATCATAGGCTTCTTTTTTTAGCTGATCATACTTACTCATGCTGGTTTATTTAAAGTACAGCTTATTGTTTTGGTGCATTGGCTTCCGTGAAAGCGCCTGCCCGCTGGTATTGTATATAACGTTGCTGGTAATAAGCGACCCTTGCGGCATTAGGTTCATATACTGCGTCAAACCCCTGGCCCATATGCTCCATGGCGTCTTCTACTTTTGTATAAACACCAGCTGCAGCAGCGGCAAACATCGCGGCACCAAGGGCACATGTTTGCTCACTTTTGTGAATACGTATTGGCATATTCATGATGTCTGCCATTACCTGCATAATGTATGGAGAGCGTTTCGCTACACCGCCTAATCCTATCAAGCCTTTTACAGGAACACCTTCTGTAATGAATCGATCAACAATCATTTTAGCACCAAAACAGGTAGCTTCTACCAGCGATTTAAAAATCGCAGGTGCATCCGTTCCTAAATTTAAACCATGCAGGCTACCAGTTAAAAATTGATTGGCATCAGGTGTTCTTCTGCCATTGAACCAATCCAGTGCCAGCTCATCATCTGCCTGTAAAGGAAGTTTGGCTGCTTCCTCCGAAAGATAAGGAATGAGTTTATCAGAAAGTTCTTTTTCAAGTTGTGCTGCTGTGTTTTCGTCGAGTATTGCCGATGCTGTGATCAGTTTTTTCACTGGTCTTAAAATTAGTTCACGGAACCAGGCGTAAGTATCGCCAAATGCAGACTGTCCTGCTTCGAGACCTAACATGCCCGGAATGACCGATCCGTTTACCTGTCCACAAATACCTTTTACTGTTTTCTCCCCGAGGTCAGCATTGGGTGCTACAAGAATATCACAGGTAGAAGTACCCATTACTTTACTGAGATGATAAGGTTCAATTTGGCCACCTACTGCGCCCATATGTGCATCAAAAGCACCTACGGCAACAATAACCGACTCCGATAAACCCAGTTTCTGTGCCCACTCAGGCGAAAGAGTTCCGGCAGACTGGTCAGAAGTATAGGTTTGTTTACCGAGTGAATCAGCATATCCATTTAATAGGGGATCAAGCTGGGTAAAAAAATCATTGGGTGGATACCCATTAAAAGCCTCAGCCCATAATCCTTTGTGGCCAGCAGCACAAACACTTCGTTTCATGTTTGAAACATTATTACCGCCTGTTAGCAAAAAAGGAATCCAGTCGCAATGTTCTACCCACGACACACAAGCTTTTCTAACGGCTTCATCTGCCCTCAGTATATGTAAGAGTTTGGCCCAAAACCATTCTGAGGAATAGATGCCCCCTACAAACTGTAAATAATTCGTATTGAATTTTGTTGCATGCTGGTTTATTTCAGCAGCTTCCTGCACGCTGGTATGATCCTTCCATAAAATAAACATGGCGTTGGGATTCTCTGCAAATGCAGGATTCAAAGCCAGTGGTTGCCCTGACGCATCTACAGCTACTGGTGTAGAGCCTGTTGTGTCAATACCTATGGCACGTATATTTTCTGCAACCTGTAAACCTGCTTTTTGTAAACAATCAGTAATAGTCGCGGTTAATCCCTCTACATAATCAAGCGGGTGTTGTCTGAACTGACTTTCAGCAGCATTGCAATAAAGTCCTTTTTTCCAGCGGCTATAATAATGAACGGAAGAAGCAATTTCTTCACCTGAACTGGTATTCACAATAATGGAGCGAACAGAATCGGTACCGTAATCAACACCAATAACGTAGTTGTCTTTTTTCATTGGCAAGCAATATGCGTTCTATAATTCGTGTCAAATTAACACTTAAAAATTGAAAACAAAAAAAACAGGAAGAAATTTTCCTGTTTATTTAAGATTTCCCGGGTTGGGTATCAGATTAAGAAAGGCGTGAAAGTTAGCTGCATAGCGCCTTTTATCAAGTTTATAGTAGAAGGCACCCTTTTTAGAGCTTTCCTTGTCTTTGTCTTTTTGTTTGACAAGGAGTTTTGTTGACTGCAGTTTCCGGCTGAAATTTCGTTTGTCGAACTGGTAATCGAAAATACCTTCATACAGGCTCTGCAGTTGTGGCAGGGTGAATTTTTCAGGCAGAAGTTCAAATAATATGGGGTGGAAAGCGGCTTTATACCTAAGTTTTTCCTTGGCCATATCGACCATCTGCTGGTGGTCGAAAATGAGTTTGGGTGTGTCTTTTATGGGGAACCATTCTGCATGATAATCTTCATTCAGTTGTTTTTCATACTGATGAATGTCGATTAATGCAAAATAGGCAACAGATACGGTACGTTCTATGGGGTCACGGTTTACATCACCAAAAGCATATAACTGCTCCATATATACACCTTCCAGACCTGTTAATTCTTTCAGGATGCGGGCAGAGCCGCGGGAGAAATCTTCATCTTTCTGGATAAAACCTCCCATCAAACTCCATTTGCCTTTTTCATATTCAAGGCCACGCTGAACCAGTAAGAGTTTCAGTTCCGTGCCGTCGAAGCCAAAGATGATACAATCTATGGCAACCAATATGCGTGTCTGTTTATGATACCTGACCATATTACTATGCTATCTCAAAAGCGTGAGTGACTGGTTTTCAAAGTAACAAATCTCAGGATTAAATATAAGTATTCCGTAAAAAATAATAAGTGTTTTTTTTACAATTAATAATTTTTCTCTAATTTGGTACGGCCCTTTAAGGGTTTCAGGATATTTACACCGATTGCAAACCATCTATCATCACCATATGAAAAAACTACAAAACATAGCCGTTTTAGCCCTTATTACCTTATTGGTACAATGTACTTCCGCACCTGCCGATAAAACAGCAGCCACTCCTACAGTACTAGATACAACTGCATTAAAGGCGGCTTATGAAACAACTGTTGATAATAAACCGGTTCGTTTATACGTATTGAAGAATACCGGAGGCTTGCAAGCGGCCATCACCAATTTCGGTGGAAGAGTGGTAGCATTGGTAGTACCTGATAAGAATGGTGCGATGACTGATATCACACTAGGTTATGATAGTCTGAATCATTATCGTACCCGTAGCGAAACCTATTTTGGCGCACTGATCGGGCGTTATGGAAACCGTATTGCAAAAGCAAAATTCTCACTGAATGGGAAAACGTATCAACTGGCAGCCAATAACGGCATAAATAGTTTACATGGTGGCCCAATGGGTTTTCACAACCAGGTATGGGATGCTGTTCAGAAAGATGATCATACACTTGAATTAAGTTATGTATCCAAAGACGGAGAAGAAGGCTATCCCGGAAATCTTACGGTAAAAGTCATTTATACATTAACAGATGCCAACGAATTAAAAATCGATTATGAAGCAACTACCGATCAGGCTACTGTAGTGAACCTCACTAACCACGCTTATTTCAACCTGAGTGGTCAGGGTAACGAAACCATTACCGATCATATGCTGACCATCTATGCCTCAAAATATTCTGCAGTAGACACTACCTTGATTCCTGCAGGAGATCCGGTAGCTGTAGAGGGAACACCGTTTGATTTCAGATCATCAAAACAGATTGGTAAAGAGATAGGTGCTAACCATATACAAATTAAAAACGGACTGGGTTACGATCACAATTTTGTCCTCGATAAAAAGCAGGCCGGGGCTTTAGAAAAAGCAGCATCGGTATATGCACCTTCAACAGGTATATTGATGGATGTATACACAACTGAACCTGCTATACAGTTTTACAGCGGTAATTTCCTGGATGGCAAACTGGTTGGTAAACAACAGAAAGCATATGGACATCGCTCAGCATTTTGCCTGGAAACACAGCATTATCCTGATGCGCCCAACCAACCATCATTTCCGTCAACAACACTGGAGCCCGGAAAAAAATACCAGACTACCACCATCTACCAGTTTGGCGTTCAGAAATAACAAAATAGAGTCAGTATTGGTTAATATCTGAAAAATAAAACGAAAACTACAGTTGTATTTTTAGACAGATTCTAAGTCTCACAAGGAAAGGTGGACACTGCATGAATACCGGCTTTTCTTTGAAAAGCCAGTGATAGATCAAATATAAATTTTGGAAACATGAGTATCTGCAAAAACAAATTTTTTGTTGCGGGGATGTTATTGTCTGTATGTAACCTGAATGCCCAGGTGAAAGACTATCCCATTCAACCGGTAACGTTCAATCATGTTCATGTACATGATCAGTTTTGGGCACCGCGTATTAAGATCAATGCGGAAGTAACCATTCCGTATGTGTTACAGAAAAGTCGTGAAACAGGACGTGTCGATAATTTCCTGAAAGCGGCGGGAAAGATGGCGCCTGAGAAATTAACAGAATATCCTTTTGATGATTCTGATATTTTCAAAGTGATAGAAGGCGCTTCATATGCCTTACAGGTAAAGCCAAATCCAGCGCTGGACAGATCAGTCGATTCACTGATCACAATTATCGGAGAAGCACAAGAGCCGGATGGTTATCTCTATACTTTCCGTACCATGAAACCCGCAAAACTGCATCCATGGATCAGTCCGAAACGTTGGGAAAAAGATCCTGATCTGAGTCATGAACTCTATAATGCAGGTCACTTATACGAAGCTGCTGTAGCGCATTTTCTTTCTACCGGTAAGAAGAACCTGTTGAACATTGCCACCAAAAATGCAGACCTCATTGTTAAAGATTTTCTGCATGGTAAAGCGCCGTATTTTCCTGGTCACCAGGTAATTGAAACAGGTTTGTCGAGACTATACCGAGTAACCGGTAAAAAAGAATACCTCGATCTGGCAAAATACTTTTTAGATATACGTGGTAATGGACAGGTAAGAGGTTCTCAATACAGCCAGTCGCACAAACCTGTAGTACAGCAAAATGAAGCAGTAGGTCATGCTGTTCGTGCTGCATATATGTATACAGGTATGGCCGATGTGGCAGCACTTACGGGAGATGCATCCTATATCAAAGCCATTGACAATATATGGTCCGATGTAGTGACTAAAAAAATGTACCTCACTGGCGGTATCGGTGCAACCGGTGCCGGTGAAGCATTTGGTGCTGCATACGAATTGCCCAATATGTCGGCTTATGCAGAAACCTGTGCTTCTATTGCTAATGTATACTGGAATATCCGCATGTTTTTATTACATGGTGATGCGAAATATGTTGATGTGATGGAACGGGTTTTATACAATGGTGTATTATCAGGTATTGCTCAGGATGGAAAAAAATTCTTCTACCCAAATCCATTGGCATCAATGGGGCAGCATGCCCGTAGTGCATGGTTTGGTTGTGCCTGCTGCATTTCAAACGTAACACGTTTTATGCCATCTGTTCCGGGCTATGTATATGCGCAGGATCAGAATAATGTATATGTAAATCTGTTCATGACCAATGAAGCAGATGTTACATTACCCGCAGGTAAATTAAAGATTGCACAGGAAACCGCTTACCCTTGGGAAGGTGGCGTAAAAATTACGGTAAACCCCGAAAAACAGATCCCTTTTGCATTGCGTGTGAGAATACCAGGATGGGCAAGACAGGAAGCGGTACCTGGTGACTTGTATCGTTTTGCTGATCAAAAACAAACACAGATACAAATTAGTATCAATGGTAAACCCGTTGAGTATACATTGGAAAAAGGTTATGCCGTGTTTAGCCGTATCTGGAAAAAAGGCGATGTAGTGAGTTTTAGTCTGCCCATGGAAATAGAAAAGGTACTGGCGAATGAGAAAATAAAAGACGATCAGGGAAGATTCGCATTGCAAAGAGGTCCATTGGTATTTTGTCTGGAAGGGCCTGACCATGCTGATAAAGTAGTACAGAATATTGTGGTTCCGCAGCAAGCATCTTTAAAAGAATCATTTGATCCGCAATTATTAAATGGCGTATTGCTGTTAAATGGTACAGGCAGTGCAACTACACGTCAACTCAACAGTGATGAGTTGTTGAAAAAAGAACAGCCTGTAAAAGCTATACCCTATTACTCCTGGAACAATCGTGGTTCAGGCGAAATGGTAGTATGGATTCCTTATGTTGAAGGAGCTGCCCGCCCCAAGCCGGCACCAACAATTGCCTCGAAAAGTAAAATCAGTGGTTCTATCAATAACCAACGAATGCTGAATGCTTTGAATGACCAGTTTGAGCCTTCGAGTTCAGAAGATAAATCTGCATTATACCTGCATTGGTGGCCTAAAAAAGATACAGAAGAGTGGATACAGTATGAATTTGACCAGGAACAAACTGTTTCAGAATCAAAAGTGTATTGGTATGATGACAGTCCTTTTGGCGGATGTCGTATTCCTGCATCTTGGGAGTTATTATACAAACAGGGCGATCAGTGGGTGCCAGTACAAACTACGGCACCCTATGAAAATGCAAAGGACAAATACAATACAGTTCGCTTTACACCTGTAAAAACTACGGCTATCCGAATGAAAATTCGTTTACCCAAAGATCATGCTACGGGTGTTCATGAGTGGATCGTAAAATAAAAATCAAGCAAACAATTATGCAATTCAAATATTCTTTTCGTACTGTGTTGATGGGGTGCTTTGTTGCATCAGCTTCTATAGGTATGGCTCAGGAAAAAGCATCGATGAAAGTATATACCAGCAAAGTAAAAAATACGGTGTCGCCTAACCTGCACGGTATTTTCTTTGAAGAAATCAGTCATGGTGGTGAAGGAGGACTGTATGCTGAACTGATTCAGAACCGTGGTTTTGAAGAAAGTAGGATTCCTCCCGGCTCCGTTGTGGAGAATGGTATGCTGAATGCCAACCCCAATAAAAAACCACACTATAACCTCAATGGAAGAGCAAGTGATTGGCGTATGCCATGGCCTGTAAAAACAGCCATGCCTTACTGGAAATTATCACTTGGTGAAAATGCCAAAGTAAATGCAACCATCAGCACCGAAAAACCGCTAACAGCGGCCACCCCTCAATCGGCATTCCTTACAGTTGAACAATTGTCGGGAACAGGGAAAGATTATTTTGTAAATGAAGGATTCTGGGGTATTGATGCTAAAAAAGGAGAATCATATACACTGAGTTTTTACACAAAAACAAATGAAGCCTATAAAGGACCACTCACCGTTGTCTTATTGTCTTCTGCCGGAAAAGAAATTGCATCGCATACATTCAAATCAGTCAACAGTAAAGACTGGAAAAAATTCAATTGCACATTAACGGCAGCGGAAACCGATGGTAAATCAAGTTTTGCTTTTCGCTTGGAATCAACAGGAGAGATATCATTTGATTTCGTATCGCTGTTTCCAAAAAAAACATTTAAAAACAGACCCAATGGCTTACGAGCCGATCTGGCACAATACCTGGCCGATTTAAAACCGGCTTTTGTGCGTTGGCCAGGAGGTTGTTTCGTAGAAGGTGTGAATGTTGAAAGTGCCCCCAACTGGAAAAATGCAATAGGTCCATTGGAAAACAGACCGGGAACATTCAGTGTTTGGGGTTACTGGTCGAGTGATGGTTTTGGATACCACGAGTATTTGCAGTTTTGTGAAGACATCAAATCAGATGCTTTGTATGTGTTCAATGCCGGTGTTTCATGCGAATTCAGGAGTGGCACATTTATTAGTGACGGAGAAGTACAGGCTGTGATTGATGATGTACTGGATGCCATTGAATATGCGGTTGGACCTGTTAGTTCTAAATGGGGTAAGGTTCGTGCACAAAATGGTCATCCCAAACCATTTCCACTGAAATATATTGAAGTAGGTAACGAACAACATGGTCCCTGGTATGCAAAACGATATAATCGTTTTCACGAAGCTATCAAGGCTAAGTATCCTGATATCAAGATTGTATCCAGTATGGGTATAGGTGATATCAACCGACGTACACTTGATAGCATTAAAGTAACAGATATTGCTGATGAACATGCTTACAAAAGTGCTTTCTGGTCATTCACGAATTATGATCATTTTGACAATTACAAACGCGGTGATTATGAGGTATATGTTGGTGAATATGCTACCAATGCAGGTGTAGGTAATGGTAATATGCAGGCAGCACTGAATGATGCGGCTTATATATTAGGTATGGAAAACAATGGCGACCTCGTGAAAATGTCGAGCTATGCACCATTATTCGAAAATGTAAATACAAGGCACTGGCCGGTAAACCTCATCAAGTATAAAGCCGATAGCAGTTTTGCACGTATCTCCTACTATACGATTCAGTTGATGAACGAACAGAGGTCTGATGAAAACTTCTCTGTTTCTCTGCAACAAAAAGAAGCAGCAGTAAAGAAACCGAAAAACAAAGGAAGCATTGGTCTGGCTACCTGGGATACCCAAACAGAATACCGCAATATTGAAGTCATACAAAACGGACAAACTGTTTACCAAAGCGATTTTATAAACAAAGCCAATGAATGGCAGTCTGTAAGAGGTTCATGGCAGGTAAAAGACGGTGCTATGGCACAAACAGCGCAGGGAGCGCAAAGACTCATGATCCTCAAAGACAAATCCTTTGATACTTACACGCTGAAACTGGAAGCAAGGAAAACAGGAGGAACAAATGCCTTTATCATTCCATTTGCAGTAACTGGTACGAATTCTATGTTGCGTGCACATATTGGTGCACTCGTGAATAATAGCACCGTGTTTGAAATTGTAAGTGAAGGATCTGTTGCGAATGTATCGCCCACTAAAAGGCTGGCCAAGCCTATTGAAACAGGCAGATGGTACAAAATAAGACTGGAAGTAGGTCACGATAAAGTAGATTGTTACCTCGATGATGTATTGCTGCTTTCTTATACCGAGCCCAAAAAATTGATTGGTATTGCAGGTCGTGATCAGCAAACAGGTGATTTGATTGTGAAAATGGTGAACGGAAATGACGAAGCCATTGAAACAGACATTGAACTGGATGGAACGATTGAAGCTGCTGGTACTTATAAAGCATATACCATTGCTTCTGATGAAACTTCTGCAGAGAATTCATTTGCAGAACCAAAAAAATACATACCTGTTGCAACTACAGCAAAAACTGCTGGTGCAAAAAAACTGGTGCATAGTTTCCCTAAATATTCAATTACTGTTTTACGAATCCCAACTAAAAAATAACAGCGAAAATGAAACGGTTGTTAATCCTTGTATCCTTATTTGCTGTAACAGGTGAATTGTCTGCACAGCAAAAACCATTGCCATCATACAGTCCATCACGTACTGAAATATTAGCCAGGTATAAAGCTGCCAACGACAGAGACAGTTTGGCACGTAGAACAGCGTTCAAATTGAATGTTACTCCTAACTGGAGCGGCCCATCTGCATTTTGGTACAGGAATGCATTACCCGATAGTCAATCTGAATATTTACATGTCGATCCTATCCGAAATGTAAAACGCCCATTGTTCGATGCACAGAAAATGGCAGCGGCTCTTACATCGGTACAAGATAAACCAGCGGCAGCCAACCGTTTGCCCATCAGGAATGCATATTTGTATCCCGATGGAAAGAAAATAGCCGTTTCGCTCGGTCGTACGTTTTACGATGTAGATCTTACCACTTATAGCGTGTCAAAAATTGATTCGCTACCGGTTGATAAAACAGAGTATCCGTCTTTAACACGTATGCCCGGTCGGTGGCAGCGAAACAGAAACGCGAGAACTTCACCTGATAATCAATGGAACGTATCGGTAAAGGATCACAATATATACCTTGAGCCTGTTGGCGGTGGAACAGCAGTTCAGTACACTACCGATGGTACACCTGCACTGCCCTATGGCGACATTACCTGGTCGCCAGATGGTAAATACCTCGTGGCATATAAAATCAAAAGAGTGGTTGATAAACCAGTGTATTATGTACTTACATCTGTTCCAGGTACCACACGTGGTGAAATGAAAGAACGTCCGTATAAGCAGCCAGGTGATGATTTTTCCACTTATGAAATGCACCTGATTAAAGTGGCTGACAAGTCTGTTGTAAAAGTAAAAACAGATATCATCGACTTTTTTGACGCACCAAAACTGAACTGGAATAAAGGTGATAACGATCACTTTATGTTTGAAAGGGTAGATCGCGGTCACCAGCGGTTCAGAATTATTGAAGTAAATGCCACAGATGGAAATACAAGAAATATTGTAGATGAACAAACCAATACATTTATTTACGAGCAACGCATTTTCACTTATTACCTGCCTGAGACAGCAGAAATACTATGGGTTACAGAAAAAGACGGCTGGAGACATATTTATCTAGTGGATGCAAAAAGCGGCACTATAAAAAATCCTGTTACCAAAGGTGAATGGGTGGTTCGTTCAGTGGATAGTGTTGACGTGAAAAAAAGAGAGATATGGTTTCAGGCCAGTGGTATGAATAAAGGGGAGGACCCATATTTCCTTCATTATTACCGTATTGGTTTTGATGGAAAAAATATGATAACACTTACCAAACCCGGATTTCATCACCGCATCACCTGGTCGCCGGACAAACAATATTTTGTAGATACTTATTCTACAGTAGACCAGGCACCTGTTTCTGTACTGGGTCGGGTAGCAGATGGTAAACAACTGATGGAGCTGGAGAAGGCCGATATCAGTAAACATGTTGCTGCAGGGTTCATATTACCGGAACCATTTGTTGCAAAAGGACGTGATGGTGTAACCGATATCTGGGGCATCATCTGTCGCCCTTCTAATTTCGATCCTAAAAAACGTTATCCCATTATTGAAAATATTTATGCCGGTCCACAGGACGCATTCGTACCCAAATCTTTTTCTGCATTTGGTGAAATGCAAAGCATGGCAGAGCTTGGTTTTATAGTAGTACAAATTGATGGAATGGGAACAGCCAACCGTTCCAAAGCCTTCCATGATGTATGTTGGAAAAATCTGGCAGATGCTGGTTTCCCCGACCGCATTGCATGGATGCGTGCTGTTGCTGCCAAATATCCGCAGGCAGATACAACAAGAGTGGGTTTGTACGGCACATCGGCAGGTGGACAAAACTCATTGGGTGGTTTATTGTTTCATCCCACCTGGTACAAGGCAGCAGTATCAGCATGTGGCTGCCATGACAACCGGGTAGACAAACAATGGTGGAATGAACAGTGGATGGGTTACCCGATAGCGAAACATTACGACGAGCAGTCGAATATCACCAATGCCCATAAACTAAAAGGAAAGCTTTTGTTGATTGTTGGGGAAGCTGATACCAATGTACCACCAGAGTCAACCTATCGTGTAGCTGATGCGTTGATTAAAGCAAGAAAAACGTTCGACTTCCTGGCAGTTCCGGGAATGGGTCACAGCGATGGAGGCCCTTATGGAAGAGCGAAGAAAAGAGATTTCTTTGTGAAAAGCTTATTGGGTGTTGATCCGCCTGACAGAAATATGGATGAATTGGCAACAGAAGATTAATAACAGGTACGTTTCTGATAAGTAAAGCGGCGATTCAAGTAGAATCGCCGCTTTACTGTTTATACGGTGGTTGTTTCTTCGTAAGTGCTTCTGAAATAGTCATCCACATATTCACTTGGCGATTTACCAATGACTGTTTTGAATACACGGTTAAAGTTGGTAACAGTGTTAAAACCACAGTTGTAAGCAATAGTAGAGATACTTACACTGTCGCTGTCGCCGGTAGTTAATTTTTTACAGGCTTCATTGATACGTACTTCATTCAGAAAAGAAACAAATGTGTGTAGTGTTCTCTTCTTAAAATAACGGCAGAAAGCCTGAGGTGTCATATGCGCCTGTTGAGCCACATCTTCGAGTGTAATGTTTTTGGCGTAGTTGGCCATGATATAATGGTAAATATGACTGAGCCTGATACCATCGTGCTCGCTAACTGTGGTAAGATTGGAGATACTTGATAATTCTTTCAGCTTTGGAATGCTGGTAAATTTTTTCAGTAAGTCAATAAATGCAATCATCTGGTCGGTGCTGTGGCTCTTGCTTACCTGCTGAATTTTATGAGAAATATCTGAGACCTGTTCTGAAGGTACAATGAAACCATTGTTATGCTTCTGCAGAAAAGTCTGTATATGCTTCATTTCAGCAAGATCGAAAAGCGAAGCGAGTTTGCCATTGGGATTGAAATGAATGGTGATGGCCTGTACCTTTCTTTTACTTTTTGCTGAAAAGTACATGGGGTCGCTTTTAAATACATGTGGCTGGTTGGCGCCCAGATAATAAATTTCGTTCGGCCCAAACGGATACATGTTATTATCGACTACCAATGTGCCTTCTCCCTTCTGAATCCAGGTAAGTTGAATTTCATCATGCCTGTGCAGGTGTGGGTAGAAATAAGGCAGCAGGTCGTGCTGTACAATAATGTTCTTGTCGCCTGGAACGGGTATGGTAAATTGTAAGACTTTCATCAATGGGGGTTTATGTAGGTCTGGGCCCTGTCAAACAATAATAACCAATATTATCATTTCTCAGGGTTCTGGTATCAATAGACAGTTAAGATATTAGATATGCTGCGTGGTTTTCACATTTTAGAAACTTGTATTTGACAGCCTTTTTTTAATTCTTCATGGGAAAGTTAATTTAATCGTTTGGTGCTGAACGCAATAACAGTACATTTAGTGTCAAAATAACGTTTATTTTTTCCTATATTTGAGAAAGCGGGCATTGATGAAAAGCTGACTTTCGATATAGGGTTAAAATAGCCGTGTATTAACCTTATTATACCAGAATTTTACCCGGAACGATAGACCAGGCTTGATTTGGTGAGTTATGCAGTGATGGAGGAAATGGAAACAGGGAGTAGTAATTCATGCAAAGAATAAGTAGGTAGGCATTCAACAGGTTAAATTAATGGATGAAGGCTAAAAATAGAAGATGAAGCTGATCTAATCTGTTGATCATGGGTTGTTGGGTGGGGCATAACAGCAGAGGGATATTTTAATATATTAGATGAATGAAAGAATAGAGAAGGTGAAGCTGTCAAATAAAAATAAACCCGGTTGCTCCACGAGTACGTTTTTGATTGTAATACTGTAGAATTGGGCCAAAAGAAAAGAAATAATAACCCTAATGGTACAAGACATTTCAAAAACAGTTAAAATCGGTATAGAATTTATTAATACAGAAAAACAGGCCCCCTAAAGTTCCTGTTAGTTTTGCTTTTATAAATTATTCAGTATGGCTAATATAACATGGAAAGGTGTTTATCCGGCACTGCTTACTCCATTCAAAGCGGATGACTCTGTAGATTTCGAAGTGTATAAAACGAATCTGCAGGCCCAGATGGATGCGGGTGTAGATGGTATCATTCTCGGCGGTTCTTTGGGTGAGGCAAGCTCTTTATCGAATGAAGAGAAAAGAGATTTGTTATTCTATTCAAAGGAGATCGTACCCAAAGATTTTCCAGTGATCATTAATATCGCTGAGCAAACCACCAAGGCGGCTATACAGCTCGCACAGGATTCTGAAAAAAATGGTGCCGATGGTTTGATGTTATTGCCACCGATGCGTTATAATGCCGATAGCAAAGAAACACTTGAATATTTTAAAGCTGTGGCAACAGCTACTGCTCTGCCTATTATGATTTATAACAACCCCGTTGATTATAAAATAATGGTAACGCTTGATATGTTTGAAGCCATGGTGCCTTATAAAAACATCCAGGCAGTAAAAGAATCAACACGTGATGTGTCGAATGTAATACGTATGCACAACCGTTTTGGGGATCGTTTCAGCGTACTTACAGGAGTTGATCCGCTGGCCATGGAAAGTTTATGTATAGGTGCCGATGGATGGGTAGCCGGACTGGTGGATGCATTTCCTGCTGAAACCGTTGCTATCTACCGCCTGGTAAAAGCAGGTATGATTGATGAGGCATTAAAAATTTATCGTTGGTTCCTGCCTGTACTCGAACTGGATATACACCCGAAACTTGTTCAGTATATTAAACTGGCTGCACAACATACTGGTATTGGTACTGCGCATGTAAGAGCACCACGTTTACCATTGGAAGGCGAAGAATTAAAAGCGGTAACCGCTGTAATTGAAAAAGCATTGGCAACACGTCCGGTATTGCCAGATTATTTGAACCTGAAACATAAGAAGGATGCTGCATGGGCATAATGTCATCGGATTTGATACAACAAAAAAAGGCGCTGAAACATTTCAATCGTTCAGCACCCTTCAGGGAACAGTTCTCCCCGAATTATTTCATATAGCAACAAACGAAGAGATCGAAGCAGCTATCGCAAAAGCGGTAGCTGCTTTTGATATTTACAGTAAAACCAATTTTCAGCAACGTGCTACTTTTTTGGAAGCCATTGCTGAAGAAATTTTACTGATCGGCGATGAGCTGCTCGAACGAACCAATCTTGAAACAGGATTACCCCTGGCAAGGTTAACAGGCGAGAGAGACAGAACCATGAACCAGTTAAAGCTCTTCGCAGCTTTACTCAGAGAAGGTTCATGGGCCGATGCTGTTATAGATACCGCTTTACCCGATCGTAAACCCCTGCCAAGATCAGATTTGCGCAGGTTGTTACAACCCGTTGGTCCGGTAGTGGTGTTTGCCGCAAGTAATTTTCCATTTGCATTTTCTACAGCAGGTGGAGATACGGCTTCTGCATTAGCTGCGGGATGCCCTGTACTTGTAAAAGCACATAGCTCACACGCAGGCACCAATGAACTCATGGCTTCTGCCATACAGGCTGCGGCCAAAAAAACAGGCATGCCCGATGGTGTATTTTCATCACTCAATGGTGAAGGTGCCACACTCGGTCAGCAACTGGCCATGGAACCAGCTATCAAAGCCATCGGATTTACCGGCTCATACCGTGCTGGTATGGCATTGTATGCAACAGTAACACAGAAAAGAAAAGAACCCATACCCCTGTATGCTGAAATGAGCAGCATCAATCCGGTAGTATTGTTGCCTGAAACACTCGCTGCCAGAACAACTGAAACTGCAACAGCCATTGCAGGATCCATGACATTGGGTGTTGGTCAGTTTTGCACGAACCCTGGTTTATTGTTTGTCATTAAATCACGTACAACAGATGCTTTTACAGAATCACTTGTTGCGGCACTGTCAAATGCAGCAGCAGGTACCATGCTCAACCAGACTATCTGCAAAAGTTATTACAACGATCGCAACAAAACGGCACAGGCAAAAGGAGTGAAGCAATTATACGCAGGAGAAGATCTGTCATCTTCTTATAAAGCTAGTCCTGCATTATTATCGGTGTCTGCTGCTGATTTTATTGCAGATGCATCTTTACAGGACGAAGTTTTTGGCCCTTGTTCCATGTTGGTTGTATGTGATGATAAAGCACAATTGGATGCGTCATTAAAAACACTCCACGGACAATTAACCGGTTCTGTATTCGGGAACACCGAAGAATTAACCATCTATACTTCAACGATCGATATTTTGCAGCAGAAGGTTGGCCGACTCATCTTCAATAATGTTCCAACGGGTGTGGAAGTATGTCATGCCATGGTGCATGGCGGTCCTTTCCCGTCAACCACAGATGCAAGAACAACTTCTGTAGGAACAGAGGCGATCAGAAGATTTGTACGACCTGTTTGTTACCAGGACTGTCCGCAAAACTTATTGCCTTTATACCTGCAGGATAAAAACGAAGCAGGTATCATGCGTAAAGTAAATGGCACATATACCAGGGAACCGATTGTTTAGTTTTTGAATTTGATTATTACCAGATGGCACATAAAAAATTTTTTTGCATAGATGCGCATACCTGTGGCAACCCGGTTCGTCTGGTGGCAGGTGGCGGACCATTACTGGAAGGAAATTCCATGATGGAAAAAAGATTGCATTTTCTGGCTCAATATGACTGGATCAGAAAAGGATTGATGTTTGAGCCAAGAGGACATGATATGATGAGTGGAAGTATACTCTATCCACCACATGACCCGCAAAATGATATTGGCGTACTGTTTATTGAAACCAGTGGCTGTTTACCTATGTGTGGTCACGGAACCATTGGTACCATTACCATTGCCATTGAAGAAGGATTGGTGATTCCAAAAAAGCCCGGTCAGCTCCGCATTGAAACACCTGCTGGTTTAGTACTCATTGAATACAAACAGGAAGGTAAAAAAGTGAAGTCGGTAAAATTAACCAATGTACCTGCCTTTCTCTATGCTGCAGATCTTGAAGTGGAATGTCCAGACCTGGGTACCATTAAAGTAGATGTGGCTTATGGCGGAAATTTTTATGCCATCGTAGATCCTCAGACCAATTTCGCAGGCATTGAAAATTATACGGCCGATCAACTGATTTCATGGAGCCGTGTTTGCAGGAAAAGACTGAATGAAAAATATTCTTTTATTCATCCGGAGAATGAAAACATCAAGGGCCTGAGTCATTTGTTGTGGACGGGAAAAACGCTGGCGCCATCATCTGCTGCACGGAATGCGGTTTTTTATGGAGACAAAGCCATCGATCGCTCCCCATGTGGAACAGGAACATCAGCAAGAATGGCGCAATGGTATGCTAAAGGGAAACTGAAAAAAGGAGATGACTTTATACACGAAAGTATTATTGGTTCCACATTCACGGGAAGAATTGAAGCAGAAACAACTGTAAATGGTCAGCCCGCTATTGTGCCAAGTATAGAAGGCTGGGCCATTGTTACAGGATACAACACAATTATTATAGACGATGAAGACCCATATGCACATGGGTTCCAGGTTATCTGATTGTTGAATTGACAGATGTATGAAATAAGCCATGGCAAAATGGAGACAAAAGCTGAAGTATTTTTTGTCGAATTCCAGGTGGCTACAATCAATTGAAATAAACACATGAAAGCAGTAATTATTGGTGGAGGTATTATAGGCTTGAGTTCGGCTTACTATCTTGTACAGGATGGGTGGGATGTAACCATTATTGATAAAACAGATCTTACAGATAGTTGCTCTTATGGTAATCTTGGCATGATTGTACCCAGTCATTTTGTACCACTGGCAGCGCCAGGTATTGTGGCCCAGGGCATTCGCTGGATGTTTAATTCAAAGAGTCCTTTTTATGTAAAACCCTCGTTAAGCGGACAGTTGATTAACTGGGGATTGAAATTTATTAAATCAGCGAATGAAGCAAACGTAAAAAAATCGGCCAGACCACTTACCGATATCAACCTGCTGAGTAAAAAATTATATGAAGACCTGAGCAGCCAGCCAGGTTTTGATTTTGCTTTTGAAAAAAAGGGAATCATCATGTATTACAAAACGGAGAAAGTAGGGGAAGAAGAAGTGCATATGGCTGAAACAGCCAGAGGCATGGGACTCGATGTGGAAGCACTTTCAGCAGAACAGGCCCAGGCACTGGAACCACATGTACAACTGGATGTGCTGGGAGCGGTACATTATCGTTGCGATGCTCATCTCTATCCCAATAAACTGAATGAACAACTGATTCAGTACCTGAAACAGAAAGGGGTTCGTTTTGTAACCGGTAAGCCTGTTAAACAGATTAATAGAAAGGGCAATAAAATAATATCAGTACTGGTAGGAGAACAGCTGATAGATGGAGATGTATTTGTAATGGCCGCCGGTTCATGGATGCCAGCCTTGTTACAAATGGCAGGTCTGCAATTACCATTGATGCCCGGCAAAGGATATTCGTTTACGCATAAGAATACAAATAACAAGTTGCAGGTGCCATCTATTTTATGTGAAGCCCGTGTAGCCATTACACCCATGGGTAATGATTTACGTTTTGGTGGTACCATGGAAATTGCGCCAATCAATGATAAGATTAATATGAACCGTGTGCAGGGTATTGTTGAATCGGTACCGGCTTATCTACCGGGTCTTGCGATCGGGATGCCAAAGCGGGAAGAAGTATGGTATGGTTTCAGACCCTGTTCACCAGATGGTTTACCCTATATTGGTTATGGCGTTAAATATGATAACATGTTGTATGCAGGTGGACATGCCATGATGGGTTTGAGTCTGGGGCCTGCCACTGGCAAACTGATTGCAGAACTGGCTTCACGAAAACCAACAACAATTGATATAAAAGCATTTGATCCAACACGATTCGATTAATTGTCAACACCCAAAACAGCTATATGAAAAAACACACCTACTCTTTTTTGTTGCTGCTGACTGTAAGCACCGCATGTACAGTAATGCAGGAAGCTACGGCCCAGGTATCAAAAGAAGCATATGTTCCCTGTCAGGAAATGCCATCACTTATACAGGGCTTTGCAACAGATAACAGAACATTAAACAGGTTTTATACACCCGCTGTTAACAGAGGAGGTGGTGGAGGTTTTGGTGGGGGTGGCGATGCTGCTGTAGGTTCGCCCGAAAGAAACCAGCGTTTACAGCAACTGGTAAAAGATTACCAGAAAAAACTGGCAGCAGTAAATTTCAAAGGACTTTCACAGGAGTGTAAAGTAGATTATATTCTTTTCAAAAGAGACCTGGAAGACAAAGCCCAGCAATTACAGACAGAAGAAGCGGAAGTAAAAAAAATCATCAAATGGATGCCCTTTGCCAGTAAAATTTATGCGCTGGAACAAAGCCGCCGCAGAGGTCATCAACCCAATGGTGAGTTAGTAGCAAAAGAGTGGGCAGCTATTATCACAGAAATAAAAGACCTGCAGACCAAACTGAAAGCAGAAAAAGTAATTGACCCAGAATCTGTCTTTACCGCAGGTGAATTAATTAACAACATTAAAACAGCAGCACTAAGTGTATATGAATTTTACAATGGTTACGACCCTATGTTTACCTGGTGGGTACCTACTGTTCATAAATCATTGGACGAAGCCCTTACAGCATATGCCAATGTCTGGAAAAGCAAAGCCAATAGCGGTTTAACAGCTACAGATAACAGCGGTATTGTAGGTGTACAGGCAGGTAGAGATAACCTGGTAAAACAATTACAACGTGAAATGATTCCTTATTCACCAGAGGAATTAATTGATATAGCGAATAAAGAATTTGCCTGGTGTGATGCAGAAATGCTGAAAGCTGCCAAAGAAATGGGTTTTGGCAATGACTGGAAAGCAGCACAGGAAAAAGTGAAAAATATGTATGTGCCTGCAGGCAAACAACCTGAAGCCATCCTGAAATTATATACTGAGTCTATTGATTTTCTGAAGAAGAACAACCTCATCACCATTCCACCACTGGCAGAAGAAACATGGGGTATGATGATGATGTCTCCCGAACGCCAGTTGGTGAACCCCTTCTTTTTGGGTGGATCTGATATCATCATTTCCTATCCTACCAATACCATGGCATATGAAGACAGGATGATGAGTATGCGTGGCAATAATCCGCATTTTTCAAAAGCAACGGTACACCATGAACTCATTGCCGGCCATAACCTGCAGCAGTTTATGAACTCGCGTAACAGAACATACCGCAACTTCGGCACACCTTTCTGGACTGAAGGATGGGCGCTTTACTGGGAGTTGATTTTATGGGATATGCAATTTGCCAAAACGCCGGAAGACAGAATTGGTATGCTTTTCTGGCATATGCACCGTTGCGCCAGAATTATTTTCTCTCTGAATTATCATATGGGCAAATGGACACCACAGCAGTGTATTGATTTCCTTGTAGACCGTGTAGGTCATGAGCGTGCCAATGCAGAAGGCGAAGTGCGTCGTTCATTTACCGGAAGATATCCGCCTTTGTATCAACTGGCTTATTTAACAGGTGGTCGTCAGTTCTATGCATTGAAGAAAGAACTGGTAGACAGTGGTAAAATGTCTTACAAACAATACCACGATGCCGTGATCACGATGAATGCAATGCCTGTTGAAATGGTAAGGGCTATTCTTACCGGTCAGCCTTTAACGGAAGATTTCAAAACAAACTGGAGATTTTATAACGAAAAATAGCAGTCAACGCCTGTTATTCATTAATCAAATCTCTTTTTTATGAAAGCACCCTCTTTCATCAGGTATTGTATTGCCCTTGGCCTGATACTAACAATCTCTTTTGCGAAAGCACAACAAGTAACGACTTCAAATGCAGAAGCCGCAGAACTGCTGATCAGTAAATCTGGTGATCATGCCATCCGTATTACTGTAAAACCTGTTTCTTATACCAAGCCATTGCCACTAAATCCGGCCCTGGTAAGTAATGCATCGTCTGCACCTGTTCTGAAACTTCGTTCTATTGAAAAGGAAGTTCATCAGACAATCGGTCAACTAAAAGTTAGTATAACGGCAAAGCCTTTGACGGTAAAAGTTTTTAATCTGCAACAGCAACTGATTCAGCAAATCGTGTTTCAGGAAAATGGGTGGATGTCTTTTGATTTGAAAGGGAAAGAAAAAGTGCTGGGTATGGGTGAAGGTGGCCCTAAACCGGTACGTGGTGTAAACTGGAGAAACAGTGTTGTTCAATTCGACAGGCGTGGTACTATGGATAGTATGCAGCCTCGCTGGCAGGGTGATGCTTATGGTTCAAGAAATCCTGTGGCAACATTAATGGGCACGAGCGGCTGGGGACTTTTTGTAACAACGCCATGGGTATTGGTTGATATGCGTGCAACTGATAAAGGTTATTTTATTCCTTATAAACCACCGGTAACCGGACAGGCACAGACCCAACGTAACCAGGGACAAAATTTAGGAAAAGGTCTTCCGCCGGTAAGCGAAATGGTGGATGGGTTGTATGATGTATTTGTATTCGATGCAACAGACCCCACAATAATGATGCGGCAGTATGCGGCTATTACAGGCCCTGCAGTGATGCCTCCCAAATGGGCATTGGGTTATATGCAATCGCACCGCACTTTGCAGGATGATTACCAGATGACTTCGATTGTAGATACTTTCCGGATGAAGAAAATTCCTATTGATGCCGTTATTTATCTGGGAACAGGATTTACACCCAAGGGCTGGAACAAAATGCAGCCGTCATTTGAATTTAATCCAGACGTATTCAAACGTGATCCCAGGAAAGTGCTGGATCAGTTTCACGATAAAAAAGTAAAAGTAATATTGCACATGGTTCCATGGGATCGTGATGAATTACCTACTTTATATGGATCGATCCCGGCAAAAAAAAAAGAAACAACAAATTCACTTTCACATATTGCCAACTACTGGAAACAGCACGAAGGACTGGTAAAAATGGGTGTTGATGGTTTCTGGCCCGATGAAGGTGATTGGTTTAATTTACATGAACGCATTAAACGTCATCAGTTGTATTACCAGGGACATTTATCAACCAACCCCAATCTGCGCCCATGGAGTCTTCACCGTAACGGCTATCCGGGTATTGCACAATGGGGTGGATGGGTATGGTCGGGGGATACGGAATCATCCTGGAAGACACTGGAAGCACAAATTGCAGTAGGCATTAATTATTCACTGAGCATTGCACCTTTCTGGGGTTCTGATATTGGTGGATTTTATCCTGCAGAAGATTATAGTGGCGAAATGTATGCACGCTGGCATCAGTTTGCTGCATTCAATGCATCATTCCGTTCGCATGGCAGAACATGGTGGCTGCATCTTCCATGGGGTTGGGGATTAAGCAGCATGGGGCCAAAAGAAAACAGGAATAATCCGCCTGAATCTGCTCTCAATGATCCAACGATTGAACCTGTTATCAAACAGTATAACGAATTGCGTTACCAGTTAATGCCATACACTTATACGCTGGCATGGGAGGCAAGAACAAAAGGACTTCCGATGATGCGTGCATTATGGTTACATTATCCCAAAGACAGTACCGCGGCTGGTGTTGGTGACCAGTTTTTATGGGGTAAAGAAATGATGGTGGCACCGGTGTATGAAAAACAGGCAAAAACAAGATCTGTTTACCTGCCGGAAGGCATCTGGTACGACTGGTGGACAGACGAAAAAATAAATGGAGGGAAAAAAATAACGAAACAGATTGATCTTTCTGTGATGCCCTTGTATATAAAAGCAGGTGCCATTATTCCGGTTGATACAGTGAAACAGTATGTGGATGAAATGACTAATCAACCACTTCGTATAAAAATATATACAGGTACAGACGGAGAATTTGTTTTGTATGAAGACGATGGCGTAAGCCAGGATTATTTGAAAGGAAAATCAAGAACAATCAGGTTTGGCTGGAACGATAAAACAAAAACCCTTACTATTGATCCGGTTCTTCAGCAGGGTGGATTGAAACATGAGCCAAGGACATTTATAATAGAATGGGTAGCTGAACAAAAATCAAAGCTGGTAAAATTCAATACTATAAAACAGCAGATCAAATTATAATGATTGTAACTTCCTTTCTTAAACAATACAACTGATGTTCAGGCAAAGATGGATTTTGATTATTACCTGTTTAGCTGTAACAGCATTGCTGTTTCAGTTTTGTATGCAGGAAAAAAAACCGATGCAACAAGACCCGAGAGGAATGGGTTATGCAGGCTCGTCATCCTGTATCAGTTGTCATGCAGATATAACAAAGTCATATCTACAAACAGCACATAGCCGTACAACTAACCCTGCCAGTGCAGCAAATATTTTAGGTAGTTTTCATGCAGACAGTAACCGCTTTCATTACACAAGAGAACTGGAAGTAGTGATGGAAGCAAAAGAGGGAAGATTTTTTCAGACAGCATATGAAGCCGGTCAACAAAAAAACTCCTCTCCATTTGATATTGTAATTGGTTCGGGAAGAAAGGCGCAGACTTTTTTATACTGGCAGGATAGCAATGCTTACCAGTTACCTGTAACCTATTCTGTTATTGGTAAATGCTGGGTAAATAGCCCGAATTATCCGGCAGACCGTGTTCGCTTCGATCGTGTAATCCCGATTGGCTGTTTCGAATGTCATGCCTCGTTTGTGGAACGTACAGGTATGCGTGAGGAAAAAGGATACCGTGTTGATCAGTTAAATAAGAATTCGGTTATTTATGGTATTGATTGCGAAAGATGTCATGGTCCTGCTGCAGCACATGTGGCATACCAACAGGAACATCCGGCAGAAAAACTGGCCAAATATATTCTTACCTATAAAAATCTTACCAATACACAAAAGATGGAGAATTGTGCGACCTGTCATTCTGGTTTGCGTGAACCCATTCGCTCTCCTTTTCTGTTTAAACCGGGTAACCTGCTGAAAGATTTTTACCGGCCCGATACAGTTAAACAGGAACCAGCAAAATTAGATGTGCATGGTAACCAGTATCAGTTATTAATGGCCAGTAAATGTTTTAAAGGGGCCGTAGCAACCATGTCATGTGGTACCTGTCATGATCCGCATAAGACAGAGAGAAATGACCTTAAAGTTTTCTCCACCCGTTGTATGAGTTGTCATCAGCAAAACAGCAAGCAGTTTTGTAAGATGGCGCCAAAACTGGGTGCAACCATCGTTAACAATTGTATCGACTGTCATATGCCTGCAACCCCCTCCAAACTGATCAGTCTGCAAACAGAACAGGCTGGCACCATTGCCAACCTGGTTCGTTCGCACCTGATAGGTAAATATCCCAATGCAACGGTGCAGTATTTGAAAAGTGTGAGGGATTAGATTTCATGGCTCATAGCTCACTGCTCTTTTTTCTTACTAAGTAATACACTGGAATACCAAGTAAAGTAATGATCAGTCCCGGCCAGGTAAAGGCGGGTTTGAAAATAATTAAGAGAATACAGAAACTAAGCCCCATTAAAATATATATTAATGGTAACAAGGGGTATCCAAATGCTTTATACGGTCTTTCTGCATCGGGTCTTTTCTTTCTCAGAATAAAAATACCAGCGATGGTAAGCATATAGAATCCGACTACTACAAAAGAAATCATGTCGAGTAGTTGGCCATATTTCCCACTCAAACTCCAGGCGCAGGCTACTATACATTGAAGCCATAATGCATAAGCCGGTACATTGTTCTGGTTGAGTGAACCAGCTTTGGCAAAAAAGAGTTTGTCTTTGGCCATGGTATAATAAACCCTTGCACCGGCAAGAATGATTCCATTGTTACAGCCGAATGTGGAGATCATGATCATGATGGCGATGATGATGGTTCCGGCTTCACCAAAAATAACATTGGCGGCAGAAACACCTACACGGTCTTTCTCTGCATAGGCAATTTCCTGTAAGGGCAATAATGCGGTGTAGGTAATATTGGTCAGGAAATAAATAATGGTAACGATCAATGTTCCGAGAAAAAGGCTAAGACCAATATTTCTTTGCGGATTACGGATTTCGCCTGCAATAAAAGTGACATTGTTCCAGGAATCGCTACTGAATATGGAACCTACCATCGATGCAGCGATGGCGCCCACTGCAGCGAAAGTGGTATAAGTTCCCAGGCTGCCATCGCTGTTCATTGGTTTTAGTTCCCATGCATTATTCCAGTTCATATTCCAGATGTCTGATTTAAAGGCAAGAAGTCCGAATAAAATCAAACCGAATAAACTCAGCAGTTTGGTAATGGTAAAAACAGTCTGTATACGTTTACCACTTTGTATGCCCCTTGTATTGATAAAAGTGAGTACAATAATTACGAGTAAGGAAAGTAACTGAGCACGTGTAATACTGAGAAACCCGCTTTTAAATACGATGATGTCTTCACTGAAATAAGGGAAAAGATAAGCGGTGAATTTGGCGAAAGCCACTGCTACGGCGGCAATAGTAGCTGTTTGTATCACTGAAAAAAAGCTCCAGCCGAATAAAAAAGCAACCAGCGGGTTATAAGCTTCTTTCAGGTACACATACTGTCCACCCGCTTTGGGAAACATGGCACTCAGTTCGCCATAACTTAATGCTGCGGCTACTGTCATGAAACCGGTAATCACCCATACGGCCATGAGCCAGCCGGTACTACCGACATTCCGGGTAATATCGGCACTGACAATAAAAATACCTGATCCGATCATGGATCCGGCCACGATCATGGTGGCATCTAACAGTTTAAGGGATGGTTTGAATTGAGTGCTGTTACTCATAATGGGTTTTGTACGTGTGAATGAGTGTTATGTAAGTTTTATTCCATCAGTAGTTTTCAATAATGATTGGGTTAATCATCGGCTATTCCTACAGTTACGGATTTACTAAAGTTATCTGTTCATCTATTTATCTCTCTATGCAGATATAAACCAGATATTCTTTTTAATTATCCTGTTTATAATACCCGAAAATCAGCTGTAAGAATCTGACAAAATTTAAGTGTAAATATGACACAACCCCTTAATAATGAATGCTTTTGGAGGTTTGGTTTTAAACTGGTTAAAATACGTTTAGTATTAGTTAAAATATTAGCCGGAAACGAAAGATATAAAAAATACTTTTAAGTGTCATTTTGACCTTTAATAAAACGCTTGCATTATGAAAAATCTACTAGGATGTTTTCTGCTTCTTTCAATGCTGCTGGTAAACGCAGCAAATGCCCGTTGGGGAAGCCCTCCCAAAACTGTAACGGGTGTAGTTACGGACGCTTCTTCTGGTGCTCCGCTTCAGGGTGCCACTGTAACGGTAAAAAACACTACAACTGCAACAAGTTCAGATGCGGATGGTAAATTCAGTATTACCGTTCCATCCGACGATGCTGTAGTGGACATTACATTCGTTGGGTATGTTACCCTTTCTGTTCCCGTAAAAGGATTAAGCACTTTATCTGTAAAACTGAACAAAGACATCAATAGTCTGGATGAGGTTGTGGTGGTAGGTTATGGTACACAGAAAAAGGCTGACCTGACCAGTGCCGTATCAAGTGTAAAACAGGAAAGCTTTGTAAAGGGTTTTGTAAGAGATGCTGCCCAGTTGATTCAGGGTAAAGTAGCAGGTCTTTCTGTTTCTACCTCTTCTGGTTCTCCCACTGCAGGTACACAAATTCAGTTAAGAGGTATTACTACCTTAAATGCTTCTACTGCTCCATTGGTACTCATTGATGGGGTTCCGGGTAACCTGAACTCTGTTTCTCCGGAAGATATTGAGTCAATTGACGTATTAAAAGATGGTTCTGCCGCTGCGATCTATGGTACACGTGGTACCAACGGTGTAATCCTCATTACAACCCGTAAAATTCAGGGTGGTGGTAAATCTGTAGTTGAATACAATACGTATGCAAGCATCCAGACCATTGCAAGACGCCCCCGCTTCCTCAATGCAGCGGAGTTTCGTCAGTTTGGAAAAGAAGGATATCCTTTTATTGATTATGGCATGAATACAGACTGGTTTGAAACCATTTCAAGACCAACGCCTTTCAGCCAAACACATAACCTCACATTCCAGGGCGGTAACAGACAAACCAGTTATACTGCCAATGTGAACTATCGTAACTGGGAAGGTATGTTCCTGAAATCGGTAAACCGTCAGGTTACCCTGAGAGCTGATGTAAACCATGCCATGCTCGATGGAAAAGTAAAAGTAAACCTGAATGTCATCAGTCGTCAGCGTAATGATGATGGTGGATTCAACAGTTATATCTATCGCCAGTCAGTGATCCGTAACCCTACGGATAGCGTGTATGATTCCCAGGGTCGCTGGAAAGAGCGCAATATCTATTTCTACGATAATCCACTGGGTTACCTGATGGAAACAATCGCAAGAAACGAATCTCAGGAAACACGTTTATCTGCCAGTGTAACGGCGAATATTGCCCGTGGACTGAATGCCAAATTATTGGTAGCGAATGTGCAGAGCGAATCAATGTCTGGTTTCTCTGAAACAAAAAAACACGTATCAACCACTAAGAATGGTAGAAATGGTAATGCTTCAAGAAGCACTAGTGCCAGTGAAGACAACCTGTTAGAGTTTACGTTGGATTATACCAAAAGCTTTGGTAAACATCGTGTAGTAGCATTGGCTGGTTATAGTTATCAGGATCAGCGTTATGAAGATTTTTCTGTGTCAAACTGGGATTTCCCAACTGATGAGTATTCATACAACCGTCTGCAAGCCGGTAATGCATTGGGAAGAGGTGAAGCTTCTATGAGCAGCTTCCAGTCGCTCAGCAAATTGATTGGTTTCTTTGGTCGTGTGAACTACAACTTCGGTGACAAATATTTATTGTCTGCCAGTGTACGTCGTGAGGGTTCTTCTAAATTCGGTGCCAACCACAAGTGGGGTACTTTCCCGGCTGTTTCAGCAGCATGGCGCGTAAAGAACGAATCTTTCCTGCGTGACGTAAACTTTATCCATGACCTCAAGCTTCGCGCTGGTTTTGGTGTAACAGGTATTGCTCCTGGCGATGCTTACTTATCACAAACCAGTCTGAACTATGGTACACGTTTCCTGGATAATGGTGTATGGATTCAGTCACTGTCTCCTGTACGTAACCCCAATCCGGATTTAAGATGGGAGAGAAAAGAAGAGGTTAACTTCGGTATCGACCTCTCTATCCTGAAAGGCAAACTGAGTACAACCATTGACATTTATAAAAGAACAACACGCGACATGTTATATAACTACAGCGTGCCCGTTCCTCCATACCTGTTTAACAGTATCCTCGCTAACGTAGGTGTAATGGAAAATAAGGGTGTGGAAGTATTGGTGAACTATAATGCTATTCAGAAAAAAGATTTCTCATGGGAAACCAGCGTGAACTTCTCTACCAACTCTAATAAACTGGTTAGCTTATCCAACAATTTATTCAGAACTACTGCTAACTTCTTTACAGCAGGTGGAACCGGTGAGCCTGTTCAGGATTACACACACCGTGTAGATATTGGGGGTCCTATCGGAAACTTCCATGGTTACAAATCTGTTGATATTGATGCAAATGGTTTGTGGATCATTGAAGGGAAAGACGGTAAGCCTAAACCGTACAGTGCTGCTGTACAGGAGGACAAAAAAATCCTCGGTAACGGTTTGCCTAAATACTATGCAGGCTGGAACAACACTGTTCGTTACAAAGACTGGGATCTGAGTGTATTGATGCGTGGTGCTTTTGGTTTCCAGATCCTGAACTTCCAGCGTATGTTCTATGAGAACTCTCAGCCACAGATCCTGGGTAACTACAATGTACTGTTATCAGCATTCGATAAAGTATATGGCAAAACCAGATTGACCAACTCACAGGCTTATGTTAGCTACTATGTTGAGAATGGTGATTACTGGAAAGTGGATAACATCACATTGGGCTATAATGTAAAACTGAAAAGCAATAAATATGTGAAATCACTTCGCCTTTATGCTTCAGGTCTGAACATGTTCACCATCACTGGTTACAAAGGAATTGATCCTGAAGTAAACAGAGGCGGACTGGCTCCAGGTAATGACGAGCGTGATAAATATCCAACAACACGCACATTCACTTTTGGTGCATTGGTAACATTATAATCTGATAAAAGAAACGCTAAATCATGAAAAAATATAATAATCATAAATGGTTCCTTACAGCAGCGCTGGCTGGTACCATGTTAATGAATAGCTGTACAAAGCTTGATGAAGAAGTATATTCTGAATTGCTGGCACAAAACTTCCAGGCTACTGCACAGGATGTGCCTGCCCTGATTGCGCCGGTATACACCGTATTACGTGCCAATACTGCCAGTTGGCAGGGTCTGTTCGATCTGCAGGAAGAAGCAGCCGATCAGATTGTAACACCTGCCCGTCCAAACGGATGGGTAGATGGTGGTACATACCGTCGTATGCATGAACACGTCTGGACTCCTACACAGGGTCAGCCAAACGGTTTGTATAACCGTTGTTACAGTGGTATCAATAATGCCAACAGGGTATTGTTCCAGATTGAATCAGGCGAAATACCTGTTACAAGTGGTAAAGATGCCATCATAGCTGAGTTGAAAGCAGCTCGTGCTTACTATTATTATCTGTTACTGGATAACCATGGTAATGTACCAGTTGTTACCGACTTTAAAGACACCAGTTTACCTGTTCAGAGAACACGTCAGCAGGTATATGATTTCGTAGTAAAAGAATTTACAGATGCGATTCCTAATCTTTCGCCTGTTGTTTCTAAAGCTACTTATGGTCGTATGACACGTTGGGCGGCAAAAGCATTCCTGGCCCGTGTTTACCTGAATGCTCAAGTGTATACCGGTACACCTAAATGGGCTGAGTGTATTCAGCAGTGTAATGATATCATCGCATCTAACCAGTATGCACTGTCAAATACCTACAAAGAGAATTTCTCATCTACCAACGAAAATTCTAAAGAAACCATTTTCGCGGTTCCTTATGATGAGATCTTCGCTACGGAAAGTAACCTGCACATGAAAACCCTCGATCCGCTCATGCAGTTGGTATACCCAATGCAGGTGCAGCCATGGGGTGGTAACTGTGCAGTTCCCCAGTGGATTGATACCTACGATCCGGATGACAGACGTTTGAGAGATACATGGATCATGGGTCCTCAATACAATGCTACAACAGGTGCACTGGTGATTGACTATGTGAAAACAGTTACAAGCATCGCATCAAGTACATCTAACCAGGGTTACCGTATTGGTAAATACGAAATCAAAGCTGGTATGCGTGGTGGTTCAAGTGTAGACTTCCCACTGATGCGTTATGCAGATGTATTGATGATGAAAGCTGAATCATTACTCCGTACAGGCGATGCAACACAAGCTGCAACCATCGTAACACAGGTTCGTCAGCGCAACTTTGCCAGCAACCCTGCGAAAGCAGTTGTTACCGGCGCGCAGTTACAGCAAGGCAGTAGCTACTCTTATGGTGAGTGGGCCAATGGCGCACAAACTACTGTAGAAGGTGGTGGTGATATTCCTTTCGGAAGAATGTTGGATGAATTAGGTTGGGAGTTTGCTGCTGAAGCAAAACGCAGACAGGATTTGATCCGTTTCGGTGTGTTCCACAGAAAGAGCTGGTTCTCACATAAACCATCGGCTACTTTCAGGAATATCTTCCCGATACCGGCCAACTCTTTGCTGACGAACACCAACCTTAAGCAAAATCCTGGCTATTAATAAAGACTCTTTCTCATAGGTTTAGGTTTTAGGTATTAAGCAATAGCAAGGCCTGCAAACAGTTCAATTGCAGGTCTTGCTGTTCAAATACCTCCCTATCTTCACCAGAGAAAAGCATTTTCATATGAAAAACCAGTTCCTTCTTACACTTGTTTTGTCTGTTTGTACTGCAGGATTTTTGCAGGCACAAAACCAGCGTGCATTTACCAAAACCGATTCGCTGCGTGGTACCATTACACCCGAAAGGGCATGGTGGGACCTGATAAGGTATGACCTGGAGGTACAACCCGATTATCTTTCCAAAACATTGAAAGGTGTAAATACCATCAGTTACACGGTAGTAGAAAACAACGGCACCACAAAAATGCAGATCGATCTGAAGGATCCACTAAAGATTGATCAGGTAACAGATGCAGCAGGTAAAAAATACAGTTTTAAAAAAGAAGGATCCGTTTGGCTGATTGATATAGCTGATCAAAAAAAAGGCACAAACGGAAAATTATCCATACACTATAGTGGTACACCACACGAAGCCATCCGTGCCCCATGGGACGGCGGCTGGACTTTCACCACAGATTCATTAGGTCGTCCATGGATGACGGTAACCTGTCAGGGTGCAGCAGGCGCCTCTATCTGGTATCCCTGTAAAGATCACCAGAGCGATGAGCCCGATAAAGGAGCATCACTCACCATGCGTGTACCGGATACCTTGATGGCCATTGGTAATGGCAGGTTGAAAAAAACAACCAGACACGGAGATGGTACTACCAGCTATCGTTGGGAAGTCATCAACCCAATCAACAACTACAATATCATTCCGTATATCGGAAAGTATATCAACTTTAAAGAAGTGTACCAGGGTGAGAAAGGCAAACTCGATCTCAATTACTGGGTATTGGATTATAACGAACAGAAAGCAAAAAATTACCTGCCCAAAGAAGTACACAATACCATGAAAAGTTTTGAGTACTGGTTTGGACCTTATCCATTTTACGAAGATGGTTATCAACTCATTGATGTACCACATACGGGTATGGAACACCAGAGTGCAGTGGCTTATGGCAACTGGTACCAGCCAGGTTACAGGAAACGTGATGGCTCAGGAACTGGATGGGGATTGAAATGGGATTTTATCGTGATCCACGAAAGTGGTCACGAATGGTTTGGTAATAATATTACTTCGAAAGACCTGGCCGATATGTGGGTGCATGAAGGTTTTACCAATTACAGTGAAACACTTTTCATCGAACATATTTTTGGCGAACAGGCAGGTAACGAATACAATGTGGGTATCAGAAGAGGCATACGTAACGACAGACCCATTATACCCACAGCCTATGGCGTAAATGCGCAGGGCAGTGGCGATATGTATCCGAAAGGTGGTAACCTGCTGCATGCCATCAAACACAGCATCAACGACAACGAAAAATTCAGACAGATACTTCGTGGACTGAATAAAGATTTCTATCACCAGACCGTAACCTCGGCACAGGTAGAAAATTATATCTCAAAAAAAGCAGGATTTGATTACAGCAAAGTATTTGATCAGTACCTGAGAAATACAGCCATACCCAAATTTGAGTTTGAGATCAATGGTAATACGGTTCGCTATCGTTATAGCAATTGTATTCCAGGATTTAACCTGCCGGTGGTGTTGAAGAATAACAGCACTGTATTAAAACTGTTACCCACTTCTGAGTGGAAAACAACGGAGTTGAAAGCAAATGAAGTAGCCATGCTAACCGTTGATGCAGTGAAGAATATGTATTATGTAGACCCTGTACAAATAAAATAAATCACTTAAAAATTCGGAGATCAATGAAAAAGTTTCGGTTCGTTTTTACAGGATTACTGCATGTGATGCTGTTGACGGGTTTTCTAACGTCGGCAAAAGCACAGCAGTCGCTGACGGGCAAACCCAATCTGGCATTGGTGGCAAAAGTCAGCTCCAGTCGCGGAGGTTTTGGGGTAGAAGGATTGAATGACCAGAAAACCCCTGTTAATACCGGTAATAACCGTGGTGGGTTTAACAATAACAACAATCGCCCTCCCCGTGCCAATATCTGGGTGCAGTACGAATGGCAGGAGCCTGTTAGCACCAGTGAAGTCGCTTTGTTCTGGTGGAATTTCAACAACAATGTTCGTTTGCCTGAACAATACCGTATTTCATACTGGAACGGTACTGCCTTTGTACCTGTTGAAAATGCGCAGGGTATGGGCAAGGAAAACAACCAGCTCAATACCACTACTTTCAAAGAAATTACCACTACGCGTATGCGGATTGATCTCGATTCGGCAGACCGTGGTGTTACTACTTTACTGGAATGGGCGGTCAACAAAAGCCCCAATTCTGCCAATCCCAAACCATTGGTGTCTGCGGGTATCGACAGAGATGTGATCATCAACGGTAAAACCTATCTCGACGCATCGGTAAAATCTGTTTCTCCAGTTTCTAAAATGGAGTGGAAGAAAGTAGCAGGTCCCGGAACCGTACAGTTTAGTGATCCAGGTTCATTAAAATCAACGGCCAGTTTCAGTGCCATTGGTGATTATGAATTGGCCATGACAGCAACGGAAGGCAATCTCACACAAACATCTACGATCAAAGTAAAAGTACACAACCCGCCACCGGTAAACAGGCTGGATGTGGTGTACACCAAAAAATATAAAATAGACAATAAACTCTGGAACGACCGTGCCAAAGCCATGATCGTTAACTGGATACCTTATTGTATTGCACAGAATGAACGTACCGATTTAACCATTGGTCAGGGTGGTCTTGATAATTTTATTGAAGCTGCCAAAGCCATACGCGGTGAGCCGCATGCACGTCATAAAGGATATGTATTCTCCAATGCATGGGTACACCAGACGGTAGAATCGATCTGTATTGCCTTGATGGTAGATCCGCAGGGCGATAAAGAAATTATTGCGGCACAGGCCAAAATGAAAGAGGCACTGGAAAGATGGATTCCCATCATTCTTTCTGCACAGGAATCGGATGGTTACCTGCATACCGCTTATACACTGCGTGATACTACCCGCTGGAAAGACCGCTGGGCTCCACGTAACCGTGGCGATCATGAAGGATATGTGGCCGGTTATTTTATTGAATCTGCCATCAACCACTATACCTTAACCAATGGTAAAGACAAACGTTTGTATGATGCAGCCAAAAAACTGGCAGACTGCTGGGTAAAAAATATCGGAACAGGTCCGGGTCAGAAAGAATGGTACGATGGACACCAGGAAATGGAACAGGCGCTGGTGCGTTTCGGACGTTTTGTAAACGATATGGAAAAAAATGGCAGGGGCGACAGTTATGTGAAACTGGCTAAGTTTCTGCTCGACAGCCGTAAGAATGGCAGTGAGTACGACCAGAGCCATGTACCCGTACAGCAACAATACGAAGCAGTAGGTCATGCGGTAAGGGCTACCTACAACTATTCAGCCATGGCCGATGTGGCTGCGGAGACAGGTGATGTAGATTACCAGAGTGCGGTGATGAGTTTATGGAACAACCTCATCAACAAAAAATATTATTTCACCGGTGGTATTGGCAGTGGTGAAACATCAGAAGGTTTTGGACCCAACTATTCATTACGTAACAATGCTTATTGCGAGTCATGCTCCAGTGCGGGTTTAATTTTCTTCCAGTATAAAATGAACCTGGCTTATCACGATGCCAAATATGCTGATCTGTACGAAGAAACCATGTACAATGCATTATTGGGTTCACTCGATCTAGATGGTAAGAATTTCTATTACACCAATCGTTTATCAGAAGCACAACCCAGAGATCCCTGGCATGTTTGTCCATGCTGTGTAGGTAATATTCCACGTACACTGTTGATGGTGCCTACCTGGACTTATGTAACCGATCCCAATGCCATCTATGTAAACATGTATATCGGTAGTACCATTAATGTAGAGCGTGTGGCAGGAACAGATATTGAAATGGTACAAAAAACCAATTATCCCTGGGAAGGTGCGGTGGCTATTACGGTGAATCCTAAAGTAAGCGCAGCGTTCACTGTATATGTACGTGTGCCCAACAGAACCACCAGTGAACTGTACACACCTGATAAAGAAGTGAAAGGGTTGAAATACCTGAAAGTAAATGGTAAATCTGTACCCGTAACCATCGACAAGGGTTATGTAGCGCTGAAACGTACCTGGAAAAAAGGCGATAAGATTGAGCTGGAAATGCCGATGGAAGTACAGAAATTCCGTGCCGATACAAGAATTGAAGCGAATCGCGGCCGCGTGGCATTGCGTTTCGGGCCATTGATTTATAATGTGGAAACTGCAGACGGGCAAGACATCAATAAAGCCATTGATACACAAAAACCATTGGCTGTTGAGTGGAGAGATAATTTCCTCCGTGGTATGCTGGTAATCAAAGGCCAGTGGGAAGATGGTACACCATTGCTGGCCATACCCAACTATGCGAGAACCAACCGTATTGATGGTAAAGTGCCTGCTACTACCACTACTACACTGCCAACTGAAGCTGCTGAGCCTCCGCAGAGAATCCAGAACAGACCGGTAGCGTCTGCCATCTGGATCAAGGAGAAACCGAATAAATAAGATTTTAGCGTTTTTGTTTTGGCCTTTATCGTTTAAGCCTGTATTCGTAAGAATGCAGGCTTTTTTGATTGCGGAATTGATGTAAAAGCAAACAAATAGACAATTTATGGAAGCATAGTTTCATTTTGTACAATGGGTACTTAATTTTTTTATCAAAAAATCTCAGGAATTAGAAAATTCTATCTATTTTTGTAGTGTAATTACAAAGAAATAAATTTGAAAAGGCTGATAAAAGATATTACAAATATCCAAACCGGACTCTTTGCCAAGCCCTCCGGCACTGGCGGATTGGTGTACCTGCAATCAAAGCATTTTGATGAATATGGGCAACTGCACTCAATTCTTCATCCCGATTTAATGGCAGAAGGTGTTTCTGAAAAGCATTTGCTAAAAGACGGTGATGTGTTGTTCGCAGCTAAGGGAACAAAAAATTTTGCAGCCGTTTTTGAAAACCACAACGAGCCTGCTGTGGCTTCCACTTCCTTTTTTGTGATAAGATCAACCGACAAAACGGTGTTATCTCAATATCTGGCCTGGTTTTTAAATAATCCTGCTACACAGACCCTTTTAAAAGGCCAGGCCATAGGAACATCCATTCCTTCAATTTCGAAACAGGTATTAGAAAATCTGGAAATAACAGTGCCAGCGATTGAAACCCAGAAGGCAATTCTGCAAATCTCTCAACTGCGTAGTAAAGAAAAAGCATTGAAACAGAAAATTGAGCTGCTTCGTGAAAAACAAATTCAACAACAAATTATCAATAAGATAAATCAAGAAAAATGATAAAAATACCTTGCCCAAGTTGCGGGTGTCAATATTGTGATGCAACAACAAATTCAGGCGAACAAGTAAAAATTGAAATCTGCAGATGCAATGATGGAAGTGGAGAATACGAAGTTTCAATAATACCGGAAGATGGTAGCCCTGTATCTTATGAAAAACATCAATGTTCGGAGGAAGATATTGAACACTGTTTAACTTCTAGGTTTAAAATAAATTTAGACACAATGAATCATGAATGTTTTAATTAAAAAAACCATGGCTAAAATAACCCAGAAAGACATCAACGATGCAGTTTGGAAAGCTTGCGACACTTTTAGAGGAAGCATTGACCCCAGTGTTTACAAAGACTATGTACTTACCATGTTGTTCTTGAAATATCTCAGTGATGTACATGACGATAAAATGGATGGTTACCTCAAAAAATACAATGGTGATACAGAGCGTGCCAAACGCGCCATGCAACACGAACGCTTTATTGTACCGGAGCATAGCCATTTCAAGTATTTATACGACCACCGAAATGAGGCCAATATTGGTGAATTAATTGATATTGCATTTACTGATCTGGAAGAAGCCAACCGTGATAAACTATACAGTGAAGATGGCTCAGGGATTTTTAAAAATATCAGTTTTAATAGCAGTTTATTGGGTGACCCCAAAGATAAAAACCAACGCCTAAAAACTTTATTGATTGATTTTAGCTCTGATAAATTGAACCTGCGCCCCTCGCATTTAGATGGCAATGATATTATTGGTGGAGCCTACGAGTTTTTAATCGCCAACTTTGCCAGTGATGCTGGTAAAAAAGCAGGTGAATTTTTTACTCCGGCGGAAGTATCTACACTTTTAGCTAAACTTACGAAAAGCAAACCCGGCTCCCGCATTTGTGACCCCACCTGTGGTTCAGGTTCATTGCTTATTAAAGCCGGACAAGAAGTTGACTCGGATAATTTTTCGTTATATGGACAGGAAGCCAACGGCAGCACCTGGGCATTGGCTGTGATGAACATGTTTTTGCATGGCTTTGACAATGCCACCATCCGTTGGGGCGATACCATTCGCAACCCCAAACTGAAAGAAGCTGATGCACTGATGAAGTTTGATACCGTGGTTGCCAACCCTCCTTTCTCCTTAGACAAATGGGGAAAGGTAGAAGATAAGGATGGCGAAAAAACCACCGTGAGCTACGACCCGGAAAGTGATCCATACAATCGTTTTTGGCGAGGTGTACCACCCAGGAGCAAGGGCGACTGGGCATTTATCAGCCACATGATTGAAACACTGAACGAGCAGGGAAAAGCAGGTGTGGTAGTGCCACATGGTGTATTGTTCCGTGGCAGCAGTGAAGGCCGAATACGCCAGCGCACCATTGAGGAAAACTTATTAGAAGCTGTGATTGGTTTACCTGCTAACCTGTTTTTTGGCACAGGCATACCAGCTGCCATCCTGGTGTTTAACAAGCAAAAAAGCAGCAACAATATATTGTTTATTGATGCCAGCAAACACTACGAAAGCGCCAAAAACCAAAACAAATTGCGTGAAAGCGATATTGAACATATTGTAACTACTTACCGTGATTTTGCAGCAGGAAAATTACAGCCCGGGGTGGTGGAAGATAAATATAGCTATGTAGCCACTCCTGAAGAAATACAGGAAAACGACTTTAACCTGAACATCCCCCGCTATGTAGACACTTTTGAAGAAGAAGCTGAAGTAGATATTGTAACAGTACAAAAAGAAATAAAACAACTGGAAGACGAGTTAGTGAAAGTGCAGAAAGACATCGAGCAATACTTAACCCAATTGGTGAAATGATGGAAGAAACAAAACACACCCAAGCGTTTCATAATAATGAAATTCCGAGTGATTGGTCTCAAAGAAAATTGGCTGATGTTACCAGGATTTATGACGGGACACACACAACTCCCAATTATGTATCAAGTGGAGTACCCTTTTATTCGGTTGAACATGTCACAAGCGACAATTTTGACGTGACTAAATTTATTTCTGAGGAGGTATTCGTAAAAGAGTCAGAAAGAGTTGTTTTAGAAAAAGGAGATATTTTAATGACTCGAATTGGAGATATTGGGACAACAAAGTTTATAGATTGGGATGTAAGAGCCTCCTTTTATGTTAGTTTGGCATTGATTAAAGCCAATAATGGTGAAGTAGATGCTAAATTCATAAGTCAGTTTATTAATTCAGATTATTTTCAACGGGAGTTGTATCAAAGGACAATTCATGTAGCCTTTCCCAAGAAAATTAATCTAGGTGAAATAGGCGAATGTCTTGTAGCTCTCCCCCCACTCACAGAGCAAAAAGCTATCGCCCAAGTACTCAGTACGGCAGATGCCGCCATTCACACTACCGAAAAACTAATAGCCCAAAAAGAACTCCGCAAAAAATGGCTGATGCAGCAATTGCTTACGGGAAAGAAGAGGTTTAGGGGGTTGGGTGGTGAGTGGAAGGAAGTTAGAATTTCCGATTGCCTTTCTCGAATGGCCAATGGAATTACTTATGATACAGAAAAAAGAGCAGGAATACCAGTTACACGAATTGAAACTATTTCAGATGGTGTGATTAATTTTAATAAAATTGGATTTGCTGATTCGGCTGATAATATTGAGGGTTATCGACTTCAAAAAGGTGATATTCTTTATAGTCATATTAATAGTTTATCACACATTGGTAAAGTGGCTATATATAACGATGAAAAACCATTGTATCACGGCATGAATCTGCTTCTACTAAGATGCAAGGAACAAGTAAATTCAATCTTTTTTTATCAATGGTTAGTATCAGAAAATGGAAGAAAGAAAGCTATAAGTTTAGCTAAACCAGCCGTAAATCAAGCCAGCATTAGTACTAATGAGCTAAAAAAAATTCCTATTTCAATACCATCACTCGAAGAACAAACTGCCATCGCCCAGATACTGCAAGCGGCAGATAAAGAAATCAGCCTGCTCAAAGCCAAAGCAGAGAAGTTGAGGGAGTTGAAGAAGGGGTTGATGCAGGTGTTGTTGACGGGGAAGGTGCGCTTGAGCATTGATACAATAAAATCTGCATAATAAAGTAACAGGGTTTATTGTGCAAAAAGAATAAATAAAAAGCTCATGACAATAGCAGAACTAAAACATATTCTCGACTCACTCCGCAATCTCACGGCTGAGAATGAAATTGTAGAGTTTAAGGAAGCCAAATCAGGCTATGACTTCGGCAAATTAGGCAAGTATTTTTCTGCCCTGAGCAATGAAGCCAATCTAAAAGGTACGCCTTACGCGTGGCTGGTATTTGGTGTGGAAAATAAGAAGCATAATATTGTGGGTAGTCAGTTTCGCCCACAGCGAAAAGATTTAGACAGTCTTAAAAGTGAAATAGCGAACAAAACCACCAATCGGATTACTTTTATTGAGATTTATGAATTAAACGAACCCGAAGGTCGTGTGGTGATGTTTCAAATCCCTGCTGCCCCAAAAGGCTTTCCTGTTGCTTTTGATGGGCATTATTATGGCAGAGATGACGAAGAACTTTCCCCATTGAATTTAGAAGAAATTGAACGTATTCGTGCACAAGCCACCACAGAAGACTGGAGCGCTGCCATTGTGCCTGATGCAACAGTAGATGATCTAGATCAAGAAGCGATAGCCTTAGCCAGAAAAAATTTCAAGAATAAATTCCCTGAAAAAGCCATAGATGTTGATGGGTGGGACGACATTACCTTTTTAAACAAGGCGAAAATTACTATCAAGGGAAAGATTACCCGCACGGCTATTATTCTGTTAGGTAAAGAAGAGTCTGAACATTATATCAATCCGGCGGAAGCAAAAGTGAGATGGCTATTGAAAGATGTACAAGGGAATGATAAAGACTATGCCATTTTTAGCTGTCCTCTGATTTTAGCAGTTGATAAAGTGTATTCAAAAATTCGTAACCTAAAGTATCGCTACATTAAAGAAGGAACACTTTTCCCTGATGAAGTAAATCAATACGAACCCTACTCCATTCGTGAGGCATTGAACAACTGTATTGCACATCAGGATTATACCAAGCATGGTAGAATCAATGTGGTAGAAATGGACGATCAATTGGTGTTTACCAATCTTGGCTCCTTTATTCCTGGAAGTGTAGAGAAGGTGGTTAAGGAAGATGCCCCTGAGGAACACTACAGAAATCGTTTTTTAGCTACAGCTATGTTCAATCTCAAAATGGTTGATACGGCCGGAGGGGGTATCAAAAGGATATTCAATTACCAACGTGAACGCTTTTTCCCAATGCCGGATTACGACCTTGCCGGCGGCAAGGTAAAAGTGACCATTTCAGGTAAGATACTTGACATGGAGTATGCCCGCTTGCTGGCCAGAAACAGAGACTTGACTTTGGAAGAAATCATTATACTCGACAAAGTCCAAAAGAAACAGATGTTAACTGAGTTAGAAGAAAAGCACCTGAAAAGCAAAAAATTAATTGAAGGGAGGAAACCCAATTATTACATCGGTTTAAAAGTAGTTGAAAAAACAGGTCAGAAAGCTGCTTACTCTAAAAATAAGGCTTTTGATAAGCGTTATTATCTTGATTTAATAGAGAAGGCAATTAGCGAACACACAAGTTTAGAAAGAAGTGATGTGGATGAGTTGCTATGGAATAAGCTGCCGGATTGGATGGAGGAAAAGCAGAAGAAAATAAAGATAAACAACTTGTTATCAGAGTTGAGAAAGAAGAATAAAATAGAAAACAAGGGGACATTCAAAATGCCAAAGTGGGTTCTAATAAATCAGAAGTAATTAGAAGGTCTATTAGAAGGATTATTAGAAGAAATGAATAAGTATAAACAGCTAATTGTCTATATACAGTTAAAGATTCTCTGTAATTAGCATCCGGTTCTTAAAAAAATTAGAAAATAATGGACACGCCGAGTTTTAAAGAAGACCATATCAGCCAGGTTCCGGCATTACAGATGTTGGTGAATTTGGGTTATACCTATTTAAGTCCATCAGAAGCCGAGAGGCAAAGAGGGGGCAAAACCACTAATGTCTTGTTGGAAGACGTTTTGCGAAAACAATTGAAAGAAATTAACAGCATCAGGGTAAGTGCCACTAAAACCAGCATTTTTACCGACGAAAATATTGAGCGGGGCATACAGGTTTTGAAAAACCTGCCTATGAATGAGGGCTATATGGTAGCCAGTGAAAAGGTCTACAACCTACTCACTTTAGGACAGGCATTGGAGCAAAGTATAGATGGCGATAAGAAGAGCTTCACCCTTCAATACATTGACTGGAAAAACATCAACAACAATGTATTTCATGTAACCGAAGAATTCAGTGTTATTCGAAGTGCCAGCAAAGAGCATTACCGTCCGGATTTGGTATTGTTCATAAATGGCATTCCACTATGCATTATTGAGTGCAAGCGACCTGATATGAAAGAGCCGTTGAAGCAGGCAATCAGTCAGCATTTACGCAACCAACAAGAAGATGGGATTAGAAATCTATATATTTTTTCGCAATTGATATTGAGCATTGCCACACAAGAGGCAGCTTATGCAACCAACGCCACACCCGAAAAATTTTGGGCAAAATGGCAAGAGAAATTCAGCAATGATGAGGAAGAGCACAACTTCAAAAACAAATTAGAGGAACTCAAAAACAAACCACTTTCAGTTTCAATAAAAGAACAACTGTTTTCAGACCGCTTTAAATACGTTCGGCAATACTTTGATGTACTGGAGCAAGAAAAAATTCTGCCAACCGAGCAGGATCATTATTTGTTTGGCTTGTGTCGTCCTGAACGATTGATGGATATTATTTTCAATTACATTTTATTTGACAATGGAGAAAAGAAAGTAGCCCGTTACCAGCAGTTTTTCGCCATTAAGAAATCCATGCAGCGCATAATAACTGTAACAAACGGGAAACGAAAGGGCGGTGTAATCTGGCATACACAAGGAAGTGGAAAGTCGTTGACCATGGTGATGTTGGCACAAGCCATTGCTATGGAACCAAGTATCCGCAATCCTAAAATCGTATTGGTAACAGACAGAACCGATTTGGATAACCAAATTACCAATACTTTTAGAAAGTGCGGCATGTTTGTAGAAAATGCAACCACAGGGCAACGATTAGTGGAGTTATTAGAAAGTAAAAGTGATGCTGTAGTAACCACTATCATCAACAAGTTTGTTGCTGCAGTAAAGAAAATTAGTAACCCCTTACAGAGTCAAAACATTTTTGTATTAGTAGATGAAGGACACCGTACACAACATGGTACTTTTAATATTGACATGCAAAAGACTTTGCCGAATGCTTGCTTTATTGCCATGACAGGAACGCCACTTTTTAAGAAAGACAAAAGCACAGCAGCGAAATTCGGTGGTGTAATTGATGCCTATACTGTTGACCAGGCAGTTAAAGACCAATCGGTTGTTCCATTACTTTATGAAGGAAGATTGGCTTTGCAGGATGTAAATGCAAGCCCGATTGACACTTTCTTTGGTATGGTATCTGAGCCTTTAACCGAATACCAAAGAGCAGATATCAAGAAGAAATTTGCCCGATATGATCATTTGAATTCAGCCGAGCAGAAAATGAGAATGATTGCATGGGATATTAGCTATCATTTTCGTGACAACTGGCAAGGGAGAACACCATTCAAAGCTCAGTTGGTTTGTGATAAAAAAGTGAATGCTATTAAATACAAAGAGTATTTGGATGAAATAGGTATTGTAAGTAGTGAAGTATTGATATCATCAATAGATGAACGAGAGGGTGAAGAAAGTGCTTATGAAAAGTCTACCGAAAAAGAAAATCAGTTTTGGAAAAAGATGATGGATGAGCATGGCAATTCAAAGACCTATGAAAAGAACATAATCAATCGATTTAAAAACCAAAAAGATCCTGAGATAATTATAGTAGTTGATAAATTACTTACTGGTTTTGATGAGCCGAAAAATACGGTTTTATATCTCACGAGAAATTTACAAAGTCACAAACTCTTGCAAGCCATTGCAAGGGTAAATAGAATTTACCCTGATAAGGAGTTTGGTTACATCATAGACTATTATGGTGTAATTGAACATTTAGATGAGGCTTTACGGTTGTACTCTTCATTTGAAGATTTTGATGAAGAAGACTTAGCGGGAACGCTGACCAATATTTCTGATGAAATTAAAAAACTGCCACAAAAGCATTCAAACCTTTGGGATATATTTAAAACTATTGCCAATAAGCGTGATGCGGAAGCCTATCAGCAATTATTGAAAGATGAAGTGGTCCGTGTACTGTTTTATGACAAACTGGCTGCATTTGCCAAGAGTTTAAAACTGGCATTATCTTCCATTCAGTTTCATAAAGAAGTAGAAGAAAGGGTGATCAACCGGTATAAAGAAGATTTGGCCATGTTCTTGAAGTTGCGTTTAGCAGTCGTAGAAAGATACAGCGATGAAATTGACTACAAACAATTTGAAGGGCAAATACAAAAACTGATTGATACACATATCACCACAGAAAAGATTAAAACCATCACAGAACTGGTGAACATTTTTGATAAAGATAAATTTCAGCAAGAAGTAGAAAATACTATAGGCAAAGCTGCCAAAGCAGATAAAATTGCGAGCAGAACAGCCAAGCATATAACAGAAAAAATGGATGAGGATCCGGCTTTTTATAAAAAGTTTTCTCAAATGCTGAAAGAGACAATAGCAGACTATGAAGCTAAACGAATCAGCGAAGCGAAATATCTGAGTAATGTTCAAAATATCATGAATAATGTTTTGGCTCATACTGATAATGATATTCCAGAGCAACTGAAAGATAGAGATATAGCTAAAGCATTCTATGGTTTAACAGTGGAAGCATTATCTGAAAAAATCCAGGACAACATAATTCGTAAAGAAGTTTCAACCCAGGCTGCTTTACAAATTGATGACCTGATTCAAAATGCTGTTTTAGATAATGAGAAAGCTATTATTGACTGGCAATACAAGACAAACATTACCGGAAAATTGCTCATTGAAATAGGGGATTACCTGATTGACGAAGTGCGGGATAAATACAAGGTAGACCTGTCATTTAAAGACATGGATAAGATTGCAGAAGACTGTATTGAGGTCGCTAAAATCCGTTATAAGTAATGACAGCAGCTATACAATTTGGAAGTAAAACCATAGATTTTCGATTGGAGTATTCAGACCGAAAATCACTTGGCATTACAGTTACTCCTGAAATAGAAGTGTTGGTAAAAGCACCGATAGGCATAAACTTGGAAAAAGTGAGAGAGGCAATAAGGAAAAAAGCGCCTTGGATAATAAAGCAACAAAGCTTCTTTCTTTCCTTTCAGCCAAAAACACCTAAAAGAAAATATATAAGCGGGGAAACTCATTTGTATTTAGGAAGACAATATCGTTTACAGGTTCAAATAGGGAAACAGGAGTCTGTTAAGCTAAAAGGAAAGTTTATTGAAGTGATGGCCAATGAAAAGTCCAGAGCAAAGGGCTTGCTCAATGACTGGTATTTACAACATGCCCGGACAAAATTTCATTTAATTGCTGCATCGCTAATCGATCAATTCAAAAAATACAAAGTAGAACCTGATTCTATTGTTGTAAGAGAAATGCCAACACGTTGGGGAAGTTGCACACCAAAAGGGAAAATTATTTTAAATCCAGAACTGATTAAAGCACCCAAAGGTTGTATTGAATATGTGATTGTACATGAACTATGTCACTTAATACATCATGACCATACACAGAAATTTATAGACTTACAGACTAAGGAAATGAGAGACTGGGAAAAGTGGAAAATGAAACTTGAGAAATTATTAGCTTAAAATGAAGGCTAACTTTTGGAAAGTTCCGAAACTTTCCAAAACTCCCTTGTCTCCGGAGTTTGCTATAACCCAAGCAAGTTTATTACTATCTAACAACAGAATCTGTTATAACTCTCCAATAAAGTCAATCCTATTTTGTCCACTTTACCCATCCTGTTTCGCAAACCGTAGAGGTTTTACTCAGCTTTACAACATAACTAATACACTATCCCAACAGCCCATAACACTGTTTTAGTGTTAAACTGTGTACATACTGTGTTGTTGGTCTGAGTAACCAACTGATACTAAACGCATTAGCTTCTTGTGTTTTTGGGTGAAAAACGACTGTTTTCAGAGGGGTAAAATGGCAGAGACGATCTGCCCAATAATACGAAAATCATTTTCCAAAAGTTTGTCCTCTGCAGACCGACAAATTGAAATGCCAATGTCTTATAATCTGTGAAGCTCCTACTATGGTATGTTCAGAGACAAATATGGTATTGAGTAGATGACAGACCATTCTCACCCCAACGAATGATGGGGTTGCCGGCATTGGCATTTTAAGCCCCATTTAGCTACGCTATTTTCAAAACAGGTAAATCCTTGGAAAAGAAAAGATCATCGATTTCTCTTCGGGAAAACTACCCCTTAGCGCTGATTATTCGTGTAAACTGGTTGATGCTTCGGGTTTTGTTTATACCATCGCCGTATCATCACCGTACCTGCTTCAAGCGTTCTTAGCGTTTTCTTCGGTAATTCCCGAAGCCGCTTCGGAAATCCTTCGGGAACGCCCGAAGCGCTCCCGAACAAACCCCGAAGAAATCCCGAAGAAAGTACGGCGATGGTGCCTGCCAAGTTCGAAAAAATACCGAATGTCTTATACTGAAAAACTTTACTGGTCGCATCGTCTTGAAAAAGCTGGTCAATTGGTGTGAAACTGTGTTTTATTGTCAGAAAAAAATAAGTTGTTCCCTTATGAAGTCAGTGGTATTTTTCCTGATGTGCTCATCTGCAAAGAGGCATCATCATACATGATGCAGCATGAATAACTATTTACTGATTATGCTGGCTGTATGAGAAAAAGTGTATCATATGTTGCGTGATTTCTAATTATTCAGGCAATCATTCTATCAATAATAGCAAACCGTCTAAATGCTGTTTTTCATGGTATTTTGTTATTACATTCGGGTGAAACGAACATCAGATGATTGTAAATAAACAATATGGAAAAAGCAACCATTATACAATTGAGCAGAACTTTTGAAGAGTATGCTTATGAAGAAGACGGTATTGATTACTGGCTTGCACGTGAACTTCAAACCCTTTTGGGGTATGCAGAATGGCGCAATTTTTTAAACGTAGTTGATAAAGCAAAAGAAAGCTGCAAAACCACTGGTGAAGCGGTTTCTGACCATTTTGTTGACGTCAACAAAATGGTCGGAATTGGTTCCGGAGCGGAGAAGTCTGTTGATGATATTATGCTCACTCGGTATGCATGTTACCTGATTGCTCAGAATGGTGATCCAAAAAAAGAACCCATAGCTTTTGCTCAAAGTTATTTTGCTATCCAGACCCGTAAACAGGAATTACTGGAAGAGCGAATACAACTCAATGAAAGGATAAGGGCAAGAGAAAAACTGGCAGCTACTGAAAATGAGTTGTCAAAAAATGTGTATGAAAGGGGTGTTGATAGCAAGGGTTTTGCTAATATTCGCAGTAAAGGCGATTGGGCCTTATTTGGCGGCCATAACACCAGTGCTATGAAAAGAAAATTGGGTATTGCAGAAAAAAGACCTTTGGCCGATTTCCTGCCCACCATTACTATCACAGCCAAACAATTGGCTACTGAAATCACCAATTTTAATGTAAAGAAAAATAACCTGAAAGGAGAGAAAAGTATTGTTAGTGAACATGTAAAAAACAATAAAGATGTAAGAGGGTTATTGGGTAAAAGTGGTATTAAACCGGAAGCATTGCCTCCTGAAGAAGATATCAAAAAATTAGAGCGGAGAGTAAAGTCGGCTGATACCGAAATTTCAAAGAAAAAATTGAAAAGGAAATAATAGTAGTATCATGAACACCGCTTTCTCTGAAAAAATGAAATAGCCGTAAAGCCAATGATGAAGCAGTTTCTGACCATTTTGTTGACGTCAACAAAATGGTCGGTATCGGGATTGTTTCTGAAGCAGGCTACCTGTATGGCAGCTGCTGTTACATCAGTTATTCCTTACTTAAAGTTGAACCAACCAGGTTATTTGACCTCGGGAACAGTTTACAACCGATCGCAACCATTCTGCCCTTTTCCTGTTAAATTTGTAACTCATATCTCATTTATGCAGGCATATTGTCATTCCCTAACGGAATATAAACGATTAAAAACCAGGGAAGTACGTGTAGGCGATCTTTTATTGGGTAATTTTCACCCCATCCGCCTGCAAACCATGACCACCACCGATACCATGGATACCCTTGCCACGGTAGAACAGAGTATCCGTTGTATAGAAGCCGGTGCCGAACTGGTACGCATTACGGCTCCGAGTAAAAAAGAGGCTGAAAACCTCTTGCATATTAAAAATGAACTGCGCCGCAGAGGTTATGCTACTCCATTGGTGGCCGATATTCATTTCACCCCCAATGCTGCTGAAATAGCCGCCAGAATTGTAGAGAAAGTAAGGGTTAACCCCGGTAACTATGTTGACAAAAAGAAATTTGAACTCATAGAATATACCGATGCCGATTATGCAGAGGAAATAGAGAGAATCCAGGAGAAGTTTACACCTCTGGTACGCATCTGTAAAGAACATGGAACAGCCATGCGTATCGGCACCAACCATGGTTCACTCAGCGATCGTATCATGAGCCGTTATGGCGATACACCCATGGGTATGGTAGAAAGTGCCATGGAGTTTTTACGCATCGCCCGCTACGAAAGCTATCACAATATTGTACTGAGCATGAAAGCCAGCAATCCGCAGGTGATGGTACAGGCTTATCGTTTACTCATACAGCAGATGGATGCTGAGTTTGGTGAATGTTACCCCCTGCACCTGGGTGTAACAGAAGCCGGCGACGGAGAAGATGGTCGTGTAAAAAGTGCAGCAGGCATCGGCACATTACTGGAAGATGGTATCGGCGATACGGTTAGGGTTAGCTTAACCGAGGATCCTGAATTTGAGATACCTGTTTGCCGCGATCTGGTAAAAAGATATACGGCTAAAGAAAGAACAACAAAACATATACCTGTCATCGATAAAATAACCTATAACCCCTTCAACTACCAGCGTAGAGAAAGTTTTGAAGTAGGAAATATCGGAGGCAAGCAGGTGCCCATTGTAGTGGCCGATCTGAGTAAAGCAGGAAAAATAACCCCTGCCACGCTGGAAAGAGTGGGTTATACCTATGATGCTGATACAGATAAGTGGAATATCAGCGATACAGCAGCCGATTGCATTTTCACCGGCGATCAGTTATTGAATTTTGCCTTACCCGGCACCTTAAAAATAATTGTGTATCCCCCCACCTGGAAGCAGGCTAAGGATCAGGAAAAATATTGTCCGATTGATGATATCAATGGATACCTCAGCAATCCGGACAGGAGTAAGACGCTGAATTTTGTGATGATTGATTGTTATAACGATGGCAGCATTCCACCAGCCGAACAGTTGCAACAACTGGGAGCAGATAAAACGGTGGTTCTCTGTTTAAGCAGTACCAACGAACACGCCATGCCTTCGGTGAGAAGAATGTTTGTGGAACTGCAGGAACAGAAAATACAGAACCCGGTTGTGCTCATTGTAGACAGTAACTGGCAAACAACCGATGAACACCTGATTCATTATGCCACAGAAGCAGGAGCTTTGTTACTGGATGGTTTTGGTGATGGTGTTTGTTTTGGTATGACCGGTAAGAGTTATGAGCAGGCAACATCGGTGAGTTCAGATACCAGTGGAAGAAATTATGTATCGAACACATCTGTTGAACAGTTTGTAAACGCCACCGCATTCAGCATATTACAGGCCACCCGTACACGCATTTCCAAAACAGAATATATATCCTGTCCGAGCTGTGGCAGAACCCTGTTCGACTTACAGGAAACTACCGCAAAAATCCGATCGGTAACCAACCACCTGAAAGGCGTAAAAATTGCGATCATGGGTTGCATTGTAAATGGTCCGGGTGAAATGGCAGATGCCGATTTTGGGTATGTGGGTAGTGGTGTAGGAAAGATTACGCTGTATAAGGGCAAGGATGTGGTGAAAAGAAATGTAGAGAGTGAAGTGGCAGTGGAAGAGCTGATCAATATTTTAAAAGAAAATGGTGCATGGGTAGAACCTGCATCTTAAAATAACCTTGTTTCAATATTTCTTTTTCTCCTTACCCCGGACTCAAGTCCGGGGTAAGGAGAAAAAGAAATACAGACAGGAGAGATAATAATTTATGCAAACAGACTTTCTCGTTATAGGATCAGGTATTGCAGGGTTAACCTATGCACTTAAAACAGCACGTTATTTCCCTGACAAAAAAATTACGGTCATCACCAAAACCCAGGCCGATGAAACCAATACCAAATATGCACAGGGAGGTATAGCAGGTGTCTGGGACGAAAACAGAGACAGCTACGATAAACATATTGAAGACACACTTATTGCGGGTGACGGCTTATGCAATTCCGCCATTGTAGAAATAGTAGTGAAAGAAGGACCGGAAAGAATCAAAGAAATCATTGCTTACGGAGCAGAGTTTGATAAGGATGAAAAAGGAGAATACAGTTTAGGTAAGGAAGGCGGACACAGTGAAAACAGGATTCTGCATCACAAAGATGTTACCGGTCAGGAAATGGAACGTGCATTACTGGAGGAGTTGAAAAGCGTTCCCAATATTGAGCTGATCAATCACTGTTTTGTGGTTGATATTCTTACGCAACACCACCTGGGTTTTCTGGTAACCAAATCAACCACCGATATTACCTGCTATGGTGTTTATGTGCTGAATCTTCATACCAACCAGATTGAAAAGATACTCGCAAAAATTACTTTGCTTGCTACCGGTGGTTGCGGACAGGCTTATCGCACGACTACGAATCCTAAAATTGCCACAGGCGATGGTATTGCCATGGTATACCGTGCGAAAGGAAGAATCGAGAACATGGAGTTTATCCAGTTTCACCCAACTGCACTCTATGAACCCGGCACTTCTCCTTCCTTTCTCATTACAGAAGCAGTAAGAGGCGATGGTGGTATACTGCGTAATAAAAACGGGGAAGCGTTTATGGAGCGGTATGATGCACGGAAAGACCTTGCTCCCCGCGATATTGTAGCCCGTGCCATCGATAATGAAATGAAAAAAACAGGTACCGAACATGTGTACCTTGATTGCAGGCATATGGATAGAGAAAAATTTATCCATCACTTCCCGAATATTTATGAAAAATGTCTGAGCATCGGTATCGATGTCATGCAGCAGATGATACCTGTTGCACCTGCTGCACATTATAGCTGTGGCGGTATTAAAACCGATGAATGGGGCCGAACTTCTGTACGGCATCTGTATGCCTGTGGCGAATGTGCTAGTACAGGTTTACATGGCGCAAACAGGTTAGCGAGCAACAGCTTACTGGAAGCCATGGTATTTGGTCATCGCTGTTACCTCGATAGTATTAATGCCCTTGAACATATTTCATTTGAAGAAACCATTCCAGACTGGAAAACAACAGGTACAACAGACCCGAGAGAGATGATTCTCATTACACAGAGCCTGAAAGAATTGCAGCAAATCATGAGTGATTATGTTGGTATTGTAAGAACAGACGTACGTTTGGAAAGAGCCATGAAACGCCTTGATTTATTGTTCGCTGAAACTGAGGAGCTGTATCGTTCCACCAAAGTATCACCACAGTTATGTGAACTACGCAACCTTATTACAGTGGGTTATCTCATTGTAAAAGGCGCACAATTCAGAAAAGAAAGCAGGGGGCTACACTATAATACCGACCACCAGGAGAAAAGTGAACTGCTGCAAAATATTATTTTATAATTTTTTTGATTTTTTAATCTTTGATTTGTCGATTTTAAATCTGAGATCAAAAAATCCGAGATCAAAAAATACATCATGTACCCCATCGTTTACGGACTCTTTTATCTTTTGTCGTTGTTGCCATGGCGGGTATTGTATTTCATAAGCGATGGATTATACCTGCTGGTGTATTATGTCATCGGGTACAGGAAAAAAGTAGTACTCCAGAATCTCGCCATTGCTTTCCCCGAAAAAACCGAAGCAGCACGTACACGCATAGCCAAAGATTTTTATCACAATTTTATAGATAGTTTCATTGAAACCATCAAGTTGCTTTCTGTTTCTGAAACAGCATTCAGAAAAAGGTTTACAGTAAATATCGATGTGCTGAATAATTTGTATACCGGAAATCAGAATGTGCAGATTGTTTCAGGACATTATTTCAACTGGGAATTTGCAAACCTGGGGGTATCGCTTGACAGTCAATTTCCTTTTATCGGCGTATACATGCCATTGAGTAATAAAACCTTTGACAAATTAATTTATAAGCTGCGCACCAAATTTGGAACCTTACTGGTACCGGCCAATGAGTTCAAGAATAACTTTCATTTCTATGCCAAAAATCGCTATGCCCTTGGGTTGGTAGCGGACCAGAATCCGGGTAATCCCGCAAAAGCTTACTGGACCTCATTCTTCGGCAAACCCGCTCCTTTTGCACGTGGTCCGGAGAAAGGAGCCAAATTGAACAATACAGCGATTGTATATGCACACTTTTATAAAGTAAAACGAGGTTATTACAAACTCGATTTCGAATTGATCACCACAGAACCCGGCCAGTATGCCGACGGGGCACTTACTAAATTGCTCGTAAAAAAAGTAGAGGACTCTGTCCGTAAAACTCCAGCCAACTATTTATGGAGCCACAGAAGATGGAAATGGTCGCATGAGTACGAGAAGTACAAGCACCTGATGGTGGAGTAGATTTTGGATGTCGGATCTCAGATGTCAGATTTGGGATATTGTTAAATCCGACATCCGACATCTGACATCAATTCAAAACTTCTTTAGATTTTTCGAACTTAAACTTATCGTTGAGTTCTTTTATCTTACCCCAGCCGCCTACAACATTTCTGAGGTTATGTATGCCTTGTCTTTTCATCAGTGATGCTGCAATTACACTTCTGTAACCACCGGCACAGTGAACATAAATGTTGTGGTTGTCTTCAAGATGTGCCATGCTTCCCGGATCGCTTAATTCATCAAGCGGAATATTGAGTGCTTCCTTGATATGACCATCTGCAAATTCGGGTACTTTTCTTACGTCAACAATCACCAGTTGATCATCGAAGGGCATATCCATGGCCAGTTCATCGGCTTCCACATCAATAATCATATCAGTAGGTTCGCCATTGTTTTTCCATTGCTCAAAGCCACCTGACAGATAACCGGCAAACTTTTCAAAACCTACGCGCGCCAGTCTTACGATGGTTTCTTTTTCTTTTCCTTCATCCGTCACTAACACAATTTCCTGGTCGAAGGGAAGCAGGCTGCCTGCCCATTCTGCAAAGCGGCCTTCAAGACCGATAAAGATGGAGCCTGGAATAAAGCCTTCGGTAAATACAGTTGCTTTTCTGGTATCAACAATGATCACATTCGCTTCTTTGATTTTCTTTTTGAAAGCAGGAATATCCAGTGCCGTCATTCCTTTGGCCAGCACTGCATCGAGGCTGTCATATCCTTCTTTATTGATGCGGGCATTAATAGGGAAGTACTGTGGTGGTGCGGCAAGTCCGTCTGTAACCGCTTTAATAAAGTCTTCTTTGCTTTGTTGCTGCAAAGCATAGTTGTTTGCTTTTTGTTCGCCGATGGTGCTGAATGTTTCGGGTCCGAGGTTTTTGCCACAACTGCTGCCCGCACCGTGTGCAGGGTAAACAATTACATCGTCTGCCAATGGCATGATTTTGTTTTGCAGGCTTTCATACATCATGCCTGCCAGATCGTCCATGGTAAGTTCATTGGTTTTTTGTGCCAGGTCGGGGCGACCTACATCGCCTACAAATAAGGTATCACCGGTGAAAATGGCATAATCTTTCCCTTCCTCATTTTTCAGCAGATAACAACTGCTTTCCATGGTATGGCCAGGCGTATGTAATACTTCTACATGCAACTTTCCGATCTCAAATACTTCTCCATCTTTTGCCACATGCACAGGGAAGCTGGTTTGGGTACCCGGGCCATATACGATAGTGGCTCCGGTTGCAGCAGCCAGATCCAGATGTCCACTTACAAAATCGGCATGGAAATGCGTTTCGAAAATATAACGGATACTGCTGTTACGTTCTTTGGCGAGACTAAGGTATTCTTCAATATCGCGCAAAGGGTCTATAACAGCGGCAATACCGTTGCTTTCAATATAATAAGCTGCTTCACTCAGGCAGCCGGTATATAGTTGCTTTACAAACATATTCGCGAGTTTAGGCAAAGATATGACCAAGGATCAGGCCAGACCCTTATCAATTACGGAAAAACAGGCGTAATGTCAGTTAAACTGTCAACCAACCAGTGATTCTACAAAACCGACCACTTCGGTTAATCGACTGTAGTTTACGGAATAGAAGATGAATTTACCGTCTCTTGTAGTACTTACAATACCGGCTCGCCTAAGGATAGCGAGGTGTTGCGAGGCTACAGACTGCTCCAGGCGAAGCTTCACATAAATTTCCGTAACCGTCATTTTTTGATGATCGTCAAGTAATTTGATGATTTGCTGTCGGAGTTTGTGATTGATGGACCGCAGGATAAGGGCCGCTTTCTTCGTGTGAAGAAAGTCCACCTTTATCGCGTTTTTCCCGTTGTTTAAAACAACAGATTGCAATGATTGGCTCATGACAATTAAGTTATGATGGGGGGTTAACAAACTAAAATTGCACTGATAAAGATATACAAATCTTTATAGTTTTTATAGTATATTTTTTATATACCATCAAGCAATCCCTGAAAATGCTATTTTTTTGAGGTGTCGAAAAAAGCCTTGAGGTATAAAGGTTCGCTATAGGCGAGGTCTGCAAAATGTGCACTGGTAAAGGCTTTGAACGAAAGTTGGGCCAAATCACCTGCATCATGTTGTATAGCGGAAAACCTTGCATTCGGGTGACCTGAAATTTTGCTTAATTTTTCCATTCCACTTCCCGAAAACTGTACAACGGCTGTATCCAGCAAAGCTGCAAACGATTGCTCTTCCAGCACCATCGCTTGTGGTGAAAGTCTGCTTTGTAATGAACGGTCATATACTGCTGTAAAAACTTCCATTCTTCTGGCATCGATTAATGGGCAAAATAACTGTACTTCTTCATCAGCATTTTTGATGGCTGCCGTCGCCATCACTTCCAGTGTATTAACAACAATCAGCGGCTTGTCCAGTGAAAAACAAATGCCTTTTGCGGTAGCCATTCCAACCCTCAATCCTGTATAACTACCTGGTCCACCGGTAACAGCAATGGCTGCAAGATCAGTTAATGCAATGCCTGTTTGCTGCATAACCGAGGCAATCGCCGGCTGGATAAAAGAAGCATGATTTTTTTGATCAGTACTGGTTAAAATAGCCAGCACATCATTATCCTTACTCAGGCAAACCCCTGCAGTTGCTGTGGCGGTATCGATATTCAGTATATAACTCATGGTTTCGTGTTGAGTTGGGCAACTTCATTCACCAATGCGGGTGCCGGGGTATAACGTTCATCTTCTTTGGAAAGCATACTTAATAATTGATAAATATTGCTGACACCAATTTTTTCGCACCACTCAAACGGACCATACGGATAATTGGTGCCGAGTTTCATGGCGGTATCAATATCTGTTTTGCTGCTGACATCATCACCCCAGGTAAAATAGGCTTCGTTAATAATCATAGCAATGATTCTCGCTGCAATCATTCCGGGAACATCTGGCACAAGGGTAAATGACCAACCCAGCTTGTTCATCAATGTTTTCACAGCATCTGCATGGCTTACCGTTGCAATTTCTGTAACAGGTCTTTCCAGAAAACCATTCCATGCATTGATACGAACATAATTGTCAGGTAACTCATTTGAAATAGATAATACTGCATTCGCAAAAACGACAGTATCTGTAAGCTCTTTAAATGCAGGGCCTTCTTCTTCATAACAAAGGTCGAACCAGGCATCGGCTTTTTCGGGTAAAACATCGCTGTCATACCAGTAAATGCGACTATTGGCTGGTAATGCTTTTGATAAAAATGCCTGTTGCTGTTGTGCCGAAGCCCTGACCACTATTTGCATGCTGCAAATTTAGGTTGGTGGGTTGATAGAAAAACAGCAATTTGCCAGTCACAAAAGAAAAGAGACCATGTCTAAACAAATCATCAACACCCCTAAAGCACCAGCACCCATCGGACCCTATAACCAGGCGGTTAAAGCCAATGGTATGGTATACCTCAGCGGACAGGTAGCTTTTGATCCGGCAACAGGCGAACTGTTAACCAGCGATCTGAAAACAGAAACCCATCGGGTGATGCAAAACCTGGCAGCAGTGCTGGAAGAAGCGCATATTACATTTGAACATGTGGTGAAGACTACCATTTTCCTGAGCGATATGGGACATTTTGCAGCAGTAAATGAAGTGTATGGCGCTTATTTCAAAGGCGATTATCCTGCCCGAGAAACAGTGGCTGTAAAAACATTACCCAGGAATGTGAATGTAGAGATCAGTATGATTGCGGTGGTGGATTTATAATAAGCTTCCCTCCCTCTAAATAGGCAACAAACCCTGCACAGGATTTAAACCCCGTGCAGGGTTTGGCTTATAATAATGTTATCCGATAACCTGTACTACATACAACTGTTTCACCCGGTTGCAGATAACGCAGCCCCATTTTATTATTAAATGCATCCGGGGCAGCAGTAAGATTTTCAATGGCAATACTCTTACGATGTGCTGGCGTATAAATCTGGAGATAAGGATAAGCAGCATCTGGTTCAATGCTTATGCTTACTTTTTTCCCTTTTAATATACAATGGCCTTTTTCATGATCGGGTAATACAAAACAATTGTCGAGTTCAATACCATCGAGTAAAGCACCCGCTAAAAAACGATCGTCTTTTTCTTCTGCACCTGTTGGTACCAGTTCATCATCAAATACCAGTTTCCTGCTGGTATTGAATGAAAGAATGGAATGATCGATAGAAGTGTCTGTTGAGAAATAAGGATGCCAGCCATCTGAAAACGGAATCACAGCATCGTGTTCATTTGTGATACTAGTACTTACAGTCAGGTAATGGTTATTGTGCAGGGTCCAGGTAACGGCTATGGTATACGGAAAAGGATAACCTTTATCTGTTGCTTTATATTGATGCGTTAATGTTACCCATGCTTTACCGTTATCGGTTCCCATATCAGTTGGTTCAAACACTGCATGGCATAATAAACCATGAATGGCATGTCCATTTAAGTAAAAGCCTTCTATTTTGAAATCGGTGTCTTCAAACCGGTATTTACCGTCCCGCATTCTACAGACAAAGGGGCTGAGTTTAGCGCTTTTAAAACCATTGTTCATTGTGGCTTTCGCATCATCCACATCCTTAAAACCATCAATTACATTCACGGAACGGCCTTCCGATTGTATGGTGAATGCATTTAATAAACCCCCAAAGCAAAATATTTCTGCATGGGTTCCTGTATGGTCATCACAAAGTGTGATCGTTTGCTGGCTATTGATTCCTTTTTCCTGTATGCTGAATGACATCTGGTTGTTTTTGTAAACTTAGCCATCAAAAAACTAACGATTGTTAACCATTCGGCTGAAAGCTGTAAATTTGCCATTCAGTGAAAAGAAAGGATATGTCGTATCAACCCCAGCATAAAATCCGCATTGTAACAGCCGCCAGTTTATTTGACGGGCACGATGCCGCCATCAATATCATGCGCCGGATTCTGCAGTCAAAAGGAGCCGAAATCATACACCTTGGTCATAACAGGAGTGTGGCTGAAATTGTAGAATGTGCCATAGAGGAAGACGCACAGGGTATTGCCATTACCAGCTACCAGGGTGGGCATGTGGAGTTTTTCAAATACATGCGCGACCTGCTGGATCAGAATGGTTGCGGACATATTAAAATCTTTGGCGGTGGCGGCGGAACCATACTTCCGGAAGAAATCAGGGAACTGCATCACTATGGTATCACCAGAATCTATAGCCCTGATGACGGAAGAAAAATGGGACTGGAAGGTATGATTGAAGACGTGATACGTCAATGTGATTTTAATTTGAATGGAAACGGTACTTATACCAAACCGATGACACTGGGTGAGGTGAAAGATATTCGTACCATAGCGCGGCATATTACCAATGCAGAGAACGGAACAGGAGACAAGGAACAAGTGAACAAACAACAGGCTACTGCCGTCATTCCGGTATTGGGTATTACAGGTACAGGTGGTGCAGGTAAAAGTTCTGTGACCGATGAAATTGTAAGAAGATACCTGCAGTTACTGGAAGATAAAACCATTGCTGTTATTTCTGTTGACCCTTCCAAAAAGAAAACAGGTGGAGCTTTATTGGGCGACCGTATTCGGATGAATGCCATTTCACATCCACGGGCCTATATGCGTAGCCTGGCAACACGCGACGATAATACAGCACTCAGTGCCCATGTACAGGATGCCATTGATATTTGTAAGCAGGCAGGGTTTGACTTTATCATTCTCGAGTCGGCAGGTGTGGGACAAAGCGATGCTTCGATACTTGATTTTTGTGATGTGAGTTTATATGTAATGACACCTGAATACGGTGCTGCTTCCCAGCTGGAGAAAATCAATATGCTCGATTATGCAGATGTGGTTTGTATCAACAAATTCGATAAAGCCGGTGCATTGGATGCGCTGCATGATGTTCGTAAACAATATAAGCGCAACCATAATTTATGGACAGCAAAAGATGAAGAATTACCCATTGTAGGCACCATTGCGGCCCAGTTCAATGACGCAGGTGTAAATGCATTATTTGAAAAAATAATGCTGGCTGTTGAACAGAACACAAAGATATCGTTTGGCGATTTCTCTGGAGAAGACAATAAAAAAGATACGACCACCAAATCGCAGATCATTCCTCCCAAACGTGTACGTTACCTGGCGGAGATTGCAGACAATAACCGTTCTTACGACAGTTGGGTAAATGAACAAACCACCATCGCCAGCAAACTATACCAGATCACAGGTACTTTGGCATCGGTAAAAGGTGAACTCGCCAAAGGGTTGGAAGAAGTAAAGCAATCTTTTGAAAAGCAATTACACACCGACTGCCAGCAACTCATTCAACAGTGGCCGGCACTGGTAAAACAATACGAAGCAGATTTCTTTGAATACAAAGTGCGTGATAAAGTCATCAGACAACCACTCACTACTACATCACTTAGCAAAACCCGCATTCCTAAAGTGGTATTGCCCAAATACAAAGACTGGGGCGATATTCTTCGCTGGCAGTTACAGGAAAATGTGCCGGGCTCATTTCCTTATACAGCAGGTGTGTTTGAACTGAAGAGACAGGGCGAAGATCCTACGCGGATGTTTGCAGGGGAAGGTGGTCCTGAGCGAACCAATAAGCGTTTCCACTATGTTTCTTTGGGGCAGCCTGCTATCAGGTTATCTACTGCATTTGACAGTGTAACATTGTATGGGGAAGACCCAGCCATCCGTCCCGATATCTACGGAAAAATTGGTAACAGTGGTGTTAGTATTGCCACAGTAGATGATGCCAAAAAACTATACAGTGGTTTCGATCTCTGCGATCCGAAAACATCCGTTAGTATGACCATCAATGGCCCGGCACCTATTTTGCTCGCCTTTTTTATGAATGCCGCCATTGATCAGCTTTGTGAAAAATACATTGAAACAAATGGTTTATGGGGCAAGGTGGAAGAAGTGCTGGCAAAGAAATATAAGCATGCGCCCAAGCCTGTTTATTATAACCCATCTTCTCCCGAAAGATTACCTGAAGGTAATAATGGACTGGGTCTTCGTTTACTCGGACTAACAGGTGATGAAGTATTACCTGCGGATGTGTATGCTACTATTAAAGCAGAAGCATTGTCGCAGGTGAGAGGAACGGTGCAGGCCGATATCCTGAAAGAAGACCAGGCGCAGAACACCTGTATCTTCTCTACTGAGTTTGCATTGAAACTGATGGGCGATGTGCAGTCCTATTTCATTGATCATAAAGTGCGCAATTTTTATAGTGTAAGTATCAGTGGTTATCATATTGCAGAAGCAGGTGCCAATCCTATTACACAACTGGCATTTACACTGGCCAATGGATTTACCTATGTTGAATATTACCTGAGCAGGGGAATGCATATTGATGATTTTGCGCCCAATCTTTCTTTCTTCTTCAGCAATGGAATGGATCCTGAATACAGTGTGATTGGTCGTGTGGCAAGACGCATCTGGTCAAAAGCCATGAAGAACAAATACAAGGGTAACGACCGTTCACAGAAACTGAAATACCATATCCAGACCAGTGGCAGAAGTTTGCATGCACAGGAAATTGATTTTAATGATATCAGAACCACATTGCAGGCTTTGTATGCGATCTACGATAACTGCAACAGTCTTCATACCAATGCTTATGATGAAGCCATTACAACACCTACCGAAGAGAGTGTGAGAAGGGCCATGGCTATTCAGTTAATCATCAACCGTGAACTGGGTTCTGCCAATACAGAAAACTTTATACAGGGAAGTTTTGCCATAGAAGAACTGACCGACCTGGTGGAAGAAGCCGTATTGGTTGAATTTGAAAGAATCAGTGAAAGAGGCGGTGTGCTGGGTGCTATGGAAAGAATGTACCAACGCAATAAAATACAGGAAGAAAGCCTGTATTATGAAACATTAAAACATACCGGTGAACTTCCATTGATTGGTGTAAATACCTTCCTTAATAAAAAAGGAAGCCCGACCGTATTGCCAGGTGAAGTTATTCGTTCAACTACAGAAGAGAAAGAACAGCAGATTCAAAACCTGCAGGCATTCTGGAAAAGGAATGAAGCAAAATCGGCAGCAGTACTCGCTTCATTAAAACAAACGGCAAAACAAAATGGCAACCTGTTTGAAGCATTAATGGAAACTGTTAAGTATTGTTCCTTAGGACAGATTACACATGCCTTGTATGAAGTAGGCGGTCAATACAGACGTAACATGTAAGCTTCCCGGAAAATTTACTAAATTGGATGCTCAATAATGTTGGTCAGATGCGTATTCAACTATCTGTAGGTACAGTTTTGTTTTTTTTCTGTTTGCCTGTTATGCTGAACGCGCAGCAACCGGCAAGGAAATACGATTCTACCATGAAAATTGGTAAAGTCGGGTATAAAGTGAATTGCAGCAATCGCAATGCCGATAAAAACACGATTAATATTTCACCGATAGGTTTTGATAACAGTATGCGCGATTTCAGCTTTGAGATCAAAGGACGCATTCGCCGCGCAGAAGTTGATGATGTAAACCGTGATAATTTTCCTGATCTAGTTTTGTATGTCTATAGCGGCGATACCCTGAACAAAGGAACTGTGATATGCATCAGTTCTGAAGCTAACAATACGGTATTACCCATAGTATTTCCGGATATTATTGATGATCCGAAATTGCGAGAAGGTTATAAAGGCAATGATGAATTTTTGTTGATGGAAGGAGTGCTCACCCGCAGATTTCCGCTGTTTACAACCGATAGTGCAGGGGTGTCAACATTTACGGGGAAAACCAGACAGGTGATGTATCGTGTAGCACCTGGTGATAAAAGCGGACAGAAATTTGTAGTGATGCGTACGTATGATTATGTAAAGCAATAAGTGAATCAACGACCACCCGCCAGTACAATTTTAGTGGCAACCCTTTCCAATCCCTCATCATCACGAATCAATACAAGGTACACGCCGCTGGCTACTTTAGTACCAAGATAATTTTTTCCGTTCCAGATAGCCTGTCCTCCCAATGATCTGGTCTGGTACACAAGCCTTCCATTTAATTCGGTGATTTTTACCAGCGCATTATTGGTCAGTCCGCGAATGGCAATGGTACCGTTATAGCCAGGGGGTACGGGATTCGGAAACACCAATACATTCTGTTGTGTGGCAGTTCCTTCTGTAGCGGTGCTCCTGAAACTACAGATACCGTTAAAGGTTGCCATAAAAACTTCTCCTGTTACCGGATCAACACTGATCTTTCGAACATCATTACTTAAAAGTGGGCTGTTTTCTGCCGTATAACGGTAAATGATTTTATCGCCATTTGAACTGATAAGCCATACCCCATTGCGTGTGCCTACCCATTTCCTGTTTGCGCCATCTACCGCCATACATTGTACCACTTCATCCCTGAACAAAAGCCCTGCCAATTGATCCTGCTGAATAATCGGCTGAATGGCTTCACATCCACTGGCGCCAAAAACTGTCTCCGGGCAGCGGATGATACCAATACCTTTATCTGTTCCCACCCAGATAAAACCATTTTTATCCTTTAGAAGTGAATACACATTGTTGGAGGGGAGGTTACCATTGCCAGTTCCCTGCCGGTAATATTTCCAGCGATCATCATTGCTGTTATCAATATTGGCGCCGGGGCTGTAACAAAATAAACCATTGCCTTTGGGACTCATGATCCATAACTGGTCAAGGTCATCCACCACTATTTGTGCCACCGCATTTTCGCTGTGTGAAAATGGAATGCTGAAAGAAGTCCAGCTACTATCTGTTTTTCTTACATGCAGATTCTGTGGAGCGCCATAATTACTGACCCATAAACGCTGACGGCTGTCAAAAGCTAAACCACTTACCCGAACACTCCCGGGGTCGCCAATAGCAGCGCGCAGAGTGCTGTTCTGTTGTTTAAATAGTTGAGTGGATGATTCCCTGAAGCGAACAAGTCCGCCTCCATAACTGCCGGCCCAGATACTTTTATCACGCGGGTCTTCGGCCAGTGTAATAAAATCAAAAACAGAATCAAGAACGGGGGTGTTGAAATAACCGCGAAACGACCAACTATCATCTTTTAACTGAAACACACCATCACGGTTATACAGATAGTTCCAGGCATCATTCACACTACCGGCAGCAGCATGAACTGCTGTTTCTGTGGCTAAGAGATCGCCTGTAGCAATTCCTGGAGGGCCATTGGGTATAAAACGATCAACACTGTTTCCAAAACGGGAGAGTCCGCCAAAACGATCGGCCACCCACACGGCAGTATGATCAATGATGGCTGAACGGGGAAAAGAGATCACACCGCTTTGTGTTATGGTTCTTTCCACCAGGCCATTGGTATTGATGATGATGACACGCGAGGCTCCGCTATTCGTACGCTGGCAAATCAGTAAACGATTTCCGCTTGCCGTAACACTTACAATGGGCCAGGCAGCATCATGATAAAGTAACTGCCAGTTGGTACCATTGAGTATGAACAAGGAGTCGTTTTTCTGCGTAACAAGTGTATTATTTACTGACAGGATATGCTGGTAAACACCGGCAGGTAAACCGGCTGAACCACTTATAGGTAACCAGTTCCTGTAATCTGCCAGGTTGCTGGCCGTAGCCGAAGCATATTTTAGTCCCTGTTCAGTGGCGGCGTACCATTGATTATTAAATAGGTTGGCAGCATAGGTTTTTACCTGCGCACCATTGTTACCAATGATCCAGGTGTCTTTAATTTCGAGACGGGCAAGATCAACCAGTACAATGCCTAATCCGGTTGAGAGATAGGCGATTCCATTGTTGCAGTAGATCTGCAGTATAGATTTATCTCCACTGATGGTACTTCTTTGAATGTCACTGATATTTTTAACGATACTGCCTTTGATAAGATCCAGGTTACTGTTGTTATAGGCTACTAGCAACTGCTCGCCGGTATTGTCCCACCCAATGGTACTGATGCCAATATCATTGAGACCAGTTACTTTGGAAAAACGTTCTGCTTCTTCTTTATCGTTGATGGAAAAAACTGCCTGGGTAGTAGCGCAATAGATACGATCTCCTTTTACGACCTGAATGGCCTGTTGGTAATTAAGGTGTTCACGCCATTGACCAAGGGGTGGAATTTGTGCTTTAGCAGTATGGAATGTAACCAGGCAAAGCAACCATTGAAAGGCCATACAAAAAAAAGAATTGCCTGCTTTCCTGCTAATCATGGTTAAAGTTAGCAAATCTGTTATGAATGAACTGGTAGAAGCAAGGGAAAGTTCAAAGCAAATAATAGTAGATTTTCTATTTACGGTGAATCAACATCAGGTAATTATATCGCGAACCAGTTGCAGAAAAATCAGGTATTTCTACGTGTTTTTTTAATGGTAAAGCTTTCTATTTTGGCTGTTTAAAACAGTATGTATGAAGAGTAGAATTGCGATTGAAAATTTCAGGAAAATCGATGAGCTGATTGCGAGGAAAAATACGGGTAAACCCGCAGAAATGGCTGTAAAGGTCGATTGTTCATTAACCACCCTTTTTACTTACCTGTCTATGATGCGTTCGATGGGAGCTCCGATCAGGTATAACAAATACAAGCATACCTATTACTATGAGGAGGAGGGTAATTTTGTAATCGGGTTCAGGTTAAAATGAAATGTACGCTGGAGAATAACAGATCAGACAGTTACGATTCCGTGTTTAATGGCAAATATGGCCAGACCTACGCGTGTTTTGATATCCAGTTTTTTAAAGAGGTTATCGCGATAAGTGTCAACGGTACGTGGGCTGATATGCATTTCTTCTGCGATTTCCTTGTAGGTTTTATCGCTGCATATCCACTGGAGGAATATGGTTTCGTTTTCTGTTAAGCTACTTAATGGGGAACCGTCTCCCAGGAAAGAGTCTTCGTTGCTGATATAGTGCATCAGCTTATCGCTTACCAGTTCATTGATGAAATAGCCTGTGTCGCGAATGTTTTCGAGGGCTTGTTTAAACACTTTGGGTTTACTGTCTTTCAGCAAATAACCACGGGCTCCATTTTTAAGCATACGGATGATAGCGATATCATTCTCAAGCATGCTCAATACCAGTATACGGGTTTCGGGTAAATTGGCTTTAATCCATTCTGCCGTTTCAAAACCATCCATCATGGGCATATTAATGTCGAGCAGTACGATGGCAGGTGGTTTGTTGGTCTTAAGTGCTTCAATGAACTCTTTACCGTTGCCGGCTTCCATTACTACTTTGAAGCCATCAAATGAGTTGATCATCGAGGCCAGCCCGCTGCGTAGTAATTCATGGTCGTCCACTAATGCTACAAAAGTCATACTGATTGATTGGAATTATTTGGATTTAGCCTGCAATATAATAGCTGTTCCGTTCCCGGGCTCACTTTTTATATCAACAGTTGCATTTATCATTTTAGCCCGGTTAAATATGTTCTGTAAACCTATTCCCGGACCAGCTGTTTTAAATTTCTCCATATCGAAGCCCACGCCATTATCTGTAATGGTGAGCTTGGCTTCGTTCTCATTTCCCTCAATATCTACCGAAATATGGTCGGCTTTGGCATGTTTCATGATATTGTTGATGATTTCCTGTACCATCCTGAACATGATCAGGTCTGTGTTCTTGTCGATGCCTGTGAAGTTCTCCACAATTTGCAGATCTGTTTTATATCGACCGCTTTTCTGCAGATTTCCTAATAGCTGACGTATCGATTCAACGATGCCTATATCCTGAATGCGATTGGTTTGGAGACTATGGCTAAGGTCGCGAAGATCTTTAATGGCTTTACCCAGCAGATCATCGGTATGCTCAAGTTTCTCATGATCGGAAATATCAGAAAAACTACTTAGGTTGAGTCTTACCAAACTTAACACCTGACCGATATTGTCATGAATTTCACGGCTGATATGGCTGAAAGTCTGTTCCTGTATTTCTAATTGTGATTTAAGGATGGTTTGCTCAAACCTGTTTTTCATTTCATCACGTTCTTGTTGAAATTTTCTTTGACGACGTAAAAAAACAAACACAATAAGCAATAAAAAAAATCCAATCAATACCAGAAAAACAGAAGCAATTACGATGGTGATGATGATATCTTCTTGTTTTTGCATAAAATAAATGCTATACTAAATGACCCATATAAAATTACATTTAAGCTATTAATAATAGCCTGATAAATTTTCGCCCCCTGATTTTGTAAATCGTTGCTCGATAAGTATTCAAACATAGCAAAAACTACAACTGATCCAAGAAAAAAGAAAAGCAGGCCAACATTCACCCAAAAAAAAGGTCTTGTAACAAGTTTTACATGTAATGTCTCTGGTAGAATTGCCTCATAGAAAAACATCCAAACAAAGGAAACGATAAAAAATGAGCCGAGTAAAAAAATATAATTGTGGTACACATATATACCTTGAATAAATAAAAGATTGATGAGAAAGCAAACCATATAAATTACACAAAAAAGCAGTATAAGTCTTTTTAGTTTTGTCAGATTAAGGTTGTAGTAAAACAAAAAGGCTAAAAAAAGGAATTCAAATACCGAATAAAAATTATACATCACATGTTTAAAAGTTCGGCTTTTGTCTATGGCATAAACCTCAATGATGACTGTGACAACTAAGAATAAAATAAAGTATTTGAAGACGGAGTGTTGAGAAAGGCTTTTATAAAAAATAAGAGCTATGAGTAAGCAGAAGATTTCAACATAATGGTTCAAACTCATACACCGTTTATTTTTCAAATAAAAAAGGCTATATCGATTTAAGATACAGCCTCTTTAATAATTTCTTTCCTACGTAAAGACAAATATAAATATATTTAAAATGCTGTCGGAAATTATGGACGTAATGTACCGTGGTTCAGGAATTCAGTTTCTTTACCAATTTCTTCACTATTTCTAATATTTCCAGATCTTGTCTTCTTATCACCAGAGAAAAATACAGTCAAACGACCGTTCTCGTACATACCAAAATTAACGGTGATATTTGCGGAACCCTGACGTTTCAAAATGTTTAAGTAATTCTGAATATCTTTTACAGAGAATGTTACTCCGGTAGATTTATTCAGGCCAGCAGCTGCATAGCGTGAAGCAAGCGCTGCTGCCTCATTTTGTGGAATGATTCCAGGAATACTTGATGCATCTACTTCTATTGCGGTGATTGATTCGCTGCTTGATCCATTGCTGGTTTCAGTTGTAACACCATCCTGTTCTTTCTGGCAGGCTACCAGAAGTATGGTAACAACTGACAGCAGTAAAACTGAGCCTAAGATTTGAAACTTTTTCATCTAATCTGTTTTTAATAGGTTTTTTGACCAAGGTTTGTTTGAATGGGCATTACAAGGTTTCGAGAAGAGAATTATTCAATTTTTATTCCCATCTGGTACAAAGGTCTGCTTTTTTTCTTATGTATATGCTATTTAATCACTGAATTAACTACCGTTTTTTCACTGAATTTGGGTACGGTGTTTTAAACGAATTTTATAATTAACTATACTTAAAGATATTGATTGTCAAAATATTTAATAATTAATTTTAATGTATTTTCTAATGTTGATAAAATTAAATATACCAATTAAACAAAGGATTATAAGGGCTGTCAACGTCGTTTCCAATGAAATGAAGGGATTTATATACACTTGCTGGCCAGCTAAAAGCCTGAAAGCCCAGTACTGCAACAGGCAAACGATGGCAAGTGAAATAGTAATAATGATGATATTGGAAGGGAAAAACTGTCGCATTAAAAAGCGCGATAATTGTTTGGGCGAAGCCCCCAACGTAAGCAACAATTTTATTTCTTCTTTACAGGAACTGATGGTTAGCTGGATAAAAAGCGTAAAGGTCAGTACGGCAAATAATAACATCAGTAAACCTGTTGCACCGGAAATATTTACCACCATATCCACCACCTGTCTGTACCTGCTGAATCTGGTTTTATCCTGATCGGTACTCAGTTTTTTTTCTTTCAGGTAACGTATTAAATCAGGATCGCCCGGATCTTTGGTACGCAGGATAATCCTTGATGGTGCTGCATTACCGTCAGCTCCATATCGCTGATTCGCCCAATCCATAAACGATTGAGGAACGAGCAGAGAAGATATCCTGTCACTGAAGCCTACCACTCTTCCGCGCATACTATGTGCTACACCATTTTCATCATAGATATTTACCTGGAAGAATATCATTTTTACGACTTCTCTTGTTAATTGTGGTAAACCCTGCGATAAAGAAAACTGAAAATTGTAAATGTCTAAAAACATACCAGGCACGATAATGGGAACAAAACCGGAAGACTCCTCCCAGGCCCATTCCTTTGTGCTTACATCCAGAAAACTGTCCGGTACACTTTCAAAAGCAATATCTGTATAAAACGGAAACTGGGCACTACTGCTTTGAATGGAGGCTTTGAAACGACTGTTGTGTAAAACACCCACTGCATCCGCAAAACGCTGGGCCTTGATGTCATTTATTTCGGCATCGGAAAGTGTGGTGTTCTTTAAGTTTTGATCGGTAAGTATTTTATTGATCACCAAAAAATTGGCAATGCTATCACGGTTACCACTTCCACTCAAAAGCTCTTTATAATTGCTTTGTAACTGAACTGCAGAAAGTATAAGTACCATGGCAATCGACAAGCCAACAATGGCCATGGCAAACCGAACTCTTCCGGCACCGGTTTTAATTAATTTTCGCAGCAGTATGTTCAATCCTTTCATAGTTATTGCTATAAAACAAGTTTCCGGGTATAATTAAAATGATCATCGTCATGCAGGTCGGTAATGATGATGCCCGCATTTCTTTCTTTGCAGGCTGCAGTAATCAATGCAGCGGCTTTGACTGCATTTTCTTTGTCTAAGTGACTGAAGGGTTCATCCATAATAAGCCATTCAAAAGGCTGAACCAATGCCCTTATAATGGCCACGCGCTGTTGCTCACCATAACTACAGAGAGCTGCAGGTTGTTGCATAATATGCTGCACTCCCAGCATTTGAGCCATTTCCATGATCCGCTCTTTTTCGCAATAAGCTGTTTGCAAAATCCTGTTAAGCTCTATGTTTTCACATGCTGTAAGATTCGGAAATAAGCGAAGATCCTGAAAAACTATGCTGATTTTTTGCTGACGAAAAACAGCCAGCTCTTCAACCGTCAATGTGCTGATATTCTGGTCATCCCATTTTATTGTTCCTGTAAAATCTGTTCTGAGTCTATAAAGCGAATGAATAAAAGTGGTTTTACCCGTTCCGCTGGGCGCCTTGATCTTGACCCATTCCGGTGTTGTGAAAACGAGTTCACTATTCCAGATACCAGATGCCTGTTGCAGCAATTTTTCTTTCAGAGGAATCGGCACTACTTTATGAAGCGAGATGGTCATGCGACTATATTTTTAAGCCAAAGAAAAAGTCCTGCCATGGCAGGACTTTTTTACGATAACTGTTTCAATTAATTAGTCCGGATGATAGCTGGTATGCCACCTGGGAACATTTTTTCTTCCAGTTCTTTTTGTTTTTTGGCGGCTACCCGCATATCTACAGCAATATCTGTAAGCAGACTCGTAAGTGTTACAAGACTGTTTTGTTTTTCATTCTGCATACGCACTTCAAACTCACCTTTCACACTTTTTCCGTCGAAATTGTCGGATGTGCCAATAATATCTTTAAATGTTTCTTTAGCCGTTCTCATCGATTTATTGTAATCGCTTGCAGCATTTCCATTCATAAAACCTCCGATGGTATTGGCGATGTCGAAATAGAAAACAGTAGACTTCCCTTTAAAACGATTGAGTACATCATTGTTGATCACTGCCTGATTTTTATTCGACATATACTGTGCATAGGTTAATGAGTCACTGGCGATTACCAGGTTCTTATCATCGGCCTGCATATAAATGCCCAGTATGCTCATTAATTCGCCGCTTTTATAAGTGCTTCCTTCTTTACGGATATAACCCAGCTCCACTACTTTATCCATTAATTTGGTAAAGCTTGCTTTATCAGCAACAGGCGCATTGAAGATCATTTTGCCCAAAGGTTTTTTTCTGGTCATATCTTCCTCATCGGTTTTTTGCTGGGGTTCTGGCTGACTAAACCCAAGGTCAGAAACTACAACTGCGATTTCACCTTTCAGTGATTTATACAAATCCTGAATGGTAAAACCAGCTTTCTCCAGCCTGCCATTGATCAGTCCTTCCATTTCAAGTTGCTTTAAAAAGCCACTGAATATTTCGGGGTTGAATGAAGCCAGCATGATACCATTGATTTTATCGGAAGGATATCTTTCAATCATCGAAAGATTCACAGTTGGACCAGCATATTGTTTCAGGATATTGCTTACAATCGGATTGGTATAAGTAGCAGATTTAGCTACAATTTTACCCGCCTCGAAGCTAAGTGTAGCAGAAGAATAATTGTCTTTCATTAACTCTTCTACTTTAGGCAGCGATAAAGGCAACATGCTTAATGCACTCAATGAACTGTTGGATGAACTAAAAACATAACCATCGGCTTTATCTTTAAACATGCCAGTGAAGGCTGAAACACCAGCCATTGAAGCATTTTTCTCCTGCGTATAATAGGTATTCACTTCTTTTTTCAGGTCTGCTTCCACATTTTTCTTTTCTGGAACTTTGAACTCCATGGCTACTGTATCATAGCTTGGTCTTTGCGTGTAATTATAGATGGTTACGATTACATTTTTATCGGTCCATGAGAGTGCAGTATTGCCTTCTGCCAGCAGGTAAGAGTAGGTTTTCTCTTTGGTGATGGTTTTTGAGGAGAACTCTTTATGTCCTTTGACCCAGGTTTCAAATTTGGCAGCATCAGCTAACCCACCCATAATGTTCATAATGGTTGTGTTACCGTCATTCGGATTACCTTTTTGAGAGAAAGAAAAGAATAGTTGTTTTTTCCAGTCGATACCTGCATTATGTCTGAAGTCATCTAATTTTTTTCTGTCTTCTGCATCTGATGAATCGTTTTTGAAGATGCGACTGAAAAGCGTATCAACGCTGATTCCTCCTGAAGTCAGTTTATCCTGCATGGCACCCGGATCGAGTACAATAACAGCACTGGCCGTTTTAGGAATTAAAGCGGCTTCCTTTGGTCCTTTATTGGAGCAGGAAGTAAAAATGACCATCAGTATGGTCACTGGCAGAATGTAACGCAGAGCAGACTTCATATGCTTATATTAAGATTATAGCATACGAAGTTATAGTCTGTTGGCGAAATATGCCAGAAATCTGGTTTTACTTCATAATAGCTCCATAAATGGCTTCCTGTATGTTTGGGCGTACATTCATACGGCCCAGTTTATTGTCGTTTCGGGTCGGATTCACCCTGCTGGAGAGGAAAATATACACCAGCTCTTTCTCGGGATCTACCCAAACACAGGTGCCGGTAAAGCCAGTATGACCAAAAGTAGATAAAGATGCACGCAGCGAAGGATAGGGTTCTTTGCGTGTGGCATTGTCTTTTTCAGGCTTATCAAAACCAAGTCCTCGACGGCTTATATCGCTACTATAGGCTGTAAAAAGATCAATGGTAGACTTGTTGAGTAAACGCAAGCCATTCAACTCGCCGCCATTTAATAACATCTGGTACAATTTAGCGAGGTCATACGCATTACTGAATAAACCTGCATGACCAGCGACACCGCCAAACATGGCAGCCCCTTCATCATGCACATCACCCTGTATTTGTTGTCTGCGGAAATGTTTTTCTACTTCTGTTGGTACCAGTGTACTCAGTGGCATGGTTTCCCGTGGCTTAAAGCCTGTACTGGTCATGCCGAGTGGCTCATAAAATGTTTTACGTACATAGCTGTCCAAAGACATCCCACTTACAGCTTCTACTATTTTCCCAAGGAAAATAAAATCGTTGTCGCTGTATACATATTTCCCCTGGGTAGTTAATTTACTTTTCAGGATACGCGCATACATGGTATCGTGCCAGTCGTTGCGCAGGTATAAATTTTCTGCCACCCGGTGTGAAAACTGAGGGGTAGGTGTCTGTACAAAATATTGCGGGAAGGGTTGTCCGGTGGCCGTATCAATCACTTCACGATAAAACGGAATAAAAGGATTGAGACCTGCCTGGTGTAACAAGATATCTTTCAGTTTTAATGGGGCTTTGTCACTACCATTCACCCAAGACAAATAATCGCCCAATGTTTTGTTCAGGTCTACTTTCCCCTCTTCATATAATTTCATGATGGCAACAGTGGTAGCCGAAATTTTGGTGACCGAAGCAAGATCAAATACCATATCACTGGTCATAGGTACTTTCCTGTCGGTGTTTACATGACCAAAAGATTTGTGATACACGAGCTTGCCGTTTTTTGCAACCAGTACGACCATGCCAGGTGTGGCTCCGCTGTCGATGGCTGCTTTAGCAATTGTTTCAACTTTATTAAGTGAATCACTGATCAATCCAACAGATTCCGGTGTGGCAACCGGTAACATATTGTTATACACGATGCCATCTCCAAACCGAAAGCCTTCGCAAACAGTAACTGGTAATTTTCCTTTGGCATTTATTTTTCCAAACAAAAGATCTGCGGCAGCATCCTGCGTGATGATATCATCTTCATAACAAACCACTAGGTTGCTGGCATTGCAGATATACTGAACTGCATAAGGGTTGCCAAAGGCGAAGGTGATACTGTTGTTTTTCTGAAGTTTGTTCAACAGTTCCAGGCTGTTTTTACTTAGCCCAAACTGGTTGGCGGGTCTGCGACTATAGTTGTGAAAGCCTATCACCACTGCATCGTACTGTTCCAGTTGTTGTAAAATTTTATCTGCTTTTTCAGTGTTGTCTTTGTTCTCAAAGAAAAACAGATCAGCATTCAGTTGCTGCTGAATACGGGTGGCAAACTGGTTGGCTTTATCAATACCCACACCTACAAAAGCTACTTTTTTAGCGTTGAGGGGTAAGAGGTTATTGTTGGTTTTACGCAGTAAAGTCAATGCATCGGCAGCCAGTACCTTTTTAATTTCTTCTGTTTTAGCATTCAGATCTGCAACAATATTTGTGGTGTCAATTACTTGTTTTTTATTGAGTCCAAGATGATATTTGGCCAGTAATACTTTTTTTACGCGTGCATTAATATCATCCCAGTTCAGTTTTCCTTCCTTTATAGCCTTTCTTACTTTGGCAATACTACCCGGAATATCGCCGGGCAAACAAAGCATGTCATTACCTGCAATAAGCGACATCACAGAAGCATCGCCTTGCGGAAAAAATTTGGTAACACCCTGCATTTCGAGTGCATCGGTAAAAGAAATACCCTGGTAACCCAGTTCATTGCGTAAAAGGTCGGTCACATTTTTGGCAGACAAAGAAGTAGGCAGGTTAGCGGTTGTATCGATGGAAGGAATAGCAAGGTGTGCTATCATCATACTACCTACACCAGCTTTAATCAGTTCGCGAAAGGGATAGAGTTCAAGCTGGTCAAGCGCTGCACGTGATTTATTAATGACAGGCAGATCATAATGTGAATCAACACTTACATCGCCATGTCCCGGAAAATGTTTTGCACAGGCCATCACACCTATATCCTGCATACCTTTCATATACTGTACGCCAAAGAGTGCTACTTTGTATTTGTCTTCTCCGAAACTTCTGTCGTTAATGACAGGGTTCATTGGATTGTTATTGATATCAATATCCGGTGCGTAGTTTACATGGATGCCAATTCTTTTACATTGCTCTCCAACGGCCAGTCCAAACTTGTAAATAAGACGTGCATCAGGTACCGCACCCATCATCAATTGACGGGGAAAATTAATGACGCTGTCCAAACGCATACCCAGCCCCCACTCGCCATCAATGGCAATCATCAATGGTGTTTTGGCGATTTTTTGGTAAAAGTTGGTGAGTTTGGCCTGGCGAACCGGTCCGCCCTGAAAAAAACAAAGACCCCCTACATTGTATTTTTTGATGAGATCAGTTACTTCTTTCACATGATCAGGTCCCAGATTGCTGTGTGCCCTGATAATCATTAATTGGGCAATGCGTTGGTCTTTCGACAATTTGCGGAACTGTTTTCTTACCCATTTATCGGCCGCAGGCGTATGTTCATAAAACTGCTGGGCCGATAAACCACTTAATAAAACAAGAAATAAGAAGGAAAGAATTGATCTTTTCATATAGCTAAGTTCAGCACACAAGGTAAGGATTCTGGGTAATTTTGCGGTTTTTTGCGGGTTTTAAATCGCAAGCAGATCATGGTCAGGTTGATAATACAAAAAAGCCGCACTTAGAAAGTGCGGCTTTTGCAATGTTATAAGGGAAAGATCAGCCTTCTGTTTCTTCATCGGCTTCTTCTTCAGTGATTTTCAGTTCAACCTCATTGGCTTTGAGGATACCAAACCATTTCACCATTTTTTTCATGTCGCTGGCATATACACGGGTGAAATCCATATCGGGATATACTTTCTCGAAATAAGCTTTTACCGCTTTCGGATCGTTTTCAGCAGGCAACGCCGTTTTGCTGGCAGCCATGGCCTGGAACAGTTCCACCAGATTTACATTCTCACGAACAGTGTACACTTCAATACTCTCTAAATGTGAGAAATTATGCACACGGCTGCTGACAAATTTGGTTGTTTTATCATCCAATGAACGAACAATGGCACCATCTGTTTTGCTGCCTACCATTTCAAACAAACCGCTGAGACCAGTGATGGATATCAGTTTACTATACTCCATATACAATATTATTAGGGCTGCAAAGTAAGGGAAAAAGGGTTAGACTGGAAGGGTGTTTATGTTTTTAATTGTTATGATAAGCTGGCCGCGAGCCGTGAGCTTTCAACTTTTAATGGTAGCTCGTAAAATTATATTACTTACTCACAGCTTATGGCTTATGGCGCGCAACTCTCCCTTTTCTTACCGGCCATCAAAATACTCCGGTAACGGTAGGATTCATCGACAGGAGGTTATAATTTGTGACAGGTGATGCATTGTTGATCTGTAAGCTTTTGTCTTTAGCAAAACTGCTTGTCATGAAACAGCTCATTTTAGCTTTCTTGTTATTTCCACTTTTTTCATTGGCACAAAACAAGCCGAGACCACGTTGTGCTGATCAACCCGTATATCAACAGTTTGATTTTTGGGTGGGTGAATGGAATGTATTTGCGTTAAATGGTCAGCAGGCAGGCACCAGTAAAGTAGAGCGATTACTCGACAGTTGTGTATTACTTGAAAACTGGTATGCGGCAGGGGGCTCCAGTGGAAAAAGTTTCAATGCCTATAATGCCGCCAAAGCGAAATGGCAACAGTATTGGGTAGATAATAATGGAGGTGTTACAGAATACCTGAATGGGCGTTTTGAGAATGGATCGATGATCATGGAAACAGAAAAAATTCTATTGCCCAATCAAACCTCCAGGATTATGCGAATGACTTTTACACCACTTTCAAAAGATAAAGTTCGTCAGCATGGACAAAGTTCAACCGATGGCGGACAAACATGGAAAACAGATTTTGATCTTGAATATCGTCGTAAACAATAACTTATGCGCAGAAGTGCTGCGTAACTTTTATTATGGAACGTATAGATTTTTTAAAAACTTTTTCCATAGGTGCCGCTGCGCTTTATGTACCCGCATCTGTAGCAGCTCAAATGGACAGACCACCCCAGCTCGACAAACAACAGATCATGGATTTTGTTGGAGCAGGACATAATAACCTTGATAAGGTAAAACAGATGTATGCAGAACAACCTACCCTAGTATATGCTGCACATGATCTGGGTGGCGGCGATTTTGAAACGGCACTGGAAGGTGCCGGACATGTAGGGAATAAAGAAATCGCCAACTTCTTAATTGAAAAGGGAGCACGTACCAATATGTTTGTGTTAACCATGTTAGGCAAAACAGCGATCGTTAAACCTTATCTCGAAGCATTTCCTTCTTATGTATTTGCAAGAGGTCCGCATGGACTTACTTTATTACACCATGCTATGCGTGGTGGTGAAGATGCAAAAGAGTTGCTCGAGTATTTAAAAAGTAAAGGCCTGAAAGAAACAAAAACCAAACTGTAACCCCAATAATCTATCATTATGATACATGCCATTAGCTGGTTCGAAATTCCTGTGACGGATATCGACCGTGCCCAGCGCTTTTATGAAGCGATTTTTCAATTCACTATGATTCCGCTTGATTTCCCCAATATTAAAATGCGGATGTTTCCTGTAGAAAGTCCGGATTCAATCGCCGGCGCTTTATGCGATAGCGGTGGCTTTCATCAGCCTTCTGCCACACACGGGCCACTGGTGTACCTGAATGCCAATCCGGATGTTCAGATTGTACTGGACAGAATTGAAGCGGCAGGCGGAAAAATTCTTGTTCCTAAAACCGAAATATCGCCTGAGTATGGCTGTATGGCAGTGTTTTTAGACAGTGAAGGAAACCGTATTGCATTACATAACGTACCACAATAAACCTTACACCAAATAATAACAACAGTATGAAAAAGATGATGGCTATTTGCAGCGCTCTATTTTTGATGATCCTGCAGTCGGATGCACAATTCAACAACGATTCACTGAAAGCACAATTGGTGAAAGACTGGGAGAGAGCAAAAGTATATACCGCTGAATACCTGGCTGCCATGCCAGCCGATAAATACACGGTTAAACCTGTTGACGGTATCCGTAGTTTTTCAGAACAGATGCTTCATCTGGCACAGGGTACCATTGGATTGAGTGCCAACGGAACAGGTAAAACAAGAATTTTCGCCGGATATAATATGGAGCGTTCAGCAACAGCACAAACCAAAGATTCAGTTAGCTATTATGTAAATGCTGCATACGATTTTGCCATCGCAGGTGTCAAAGAAATGGATGCATCTAAATTAACTGAGCTGATAAAAAGAGGCAATTTCAATGAATCGAGATTAAGCTGGATTTTGAAAGCACATGAACACCAAACGCACCACCGCGGACAGTGTACCATTTATATTCGTTTTCAGGGGGTAACACCGCCGGCGGAGAAATTGTTTTAACTTTTTGTTCGAATAATTACTGATAGCGTTTAGTAAATTAGAAAGATGAAAAAAAGGAAAACAATATCAACTTCAGGATGGATATTAATGGCCATATTTCTTGGCTTTCTCAGTTTATTTCTTTTCTTACCCAAAGAAGATAAAGGGGTATTAACAGAGGCTTTCCTTATTTCATTTCTAACTGTTACGGGCTTTCGTGAGTTATTACCCGATTCATGGTTTAAACCATTCAGAAGAAAAGAACGGAATCCATTATTGGAAGAATAAGCAGACTTTTATATAAGCCGCAGATGCACAGATTATTCAATTAAAATCTGCGCATCTGCGGCTTATAATTTTTCCCCTAATCAGGGAATAAAGTCTTGTCAATATTTGGAATAATGCGCAGTGCGTTTTTATAATACACTTTCTTCAATACATCATCACTCAAACCCATACCATACATTTTCCAAAACGCATGGTATTTTTTGTGATAAGGAAAATATTCATCAGTTGTTTCCAATACCCTGAAATAAGTGGGGTATTCATCCGGTACCCAACTGTCTTTTCCAAACATGATCCTGTCCTGGTATTTATCGAAGAACATTTTTGCCATTCTTGGCTGGCGACCCAGTTCCGCGATAACGGCACCAAATTCAACATACATATTGGGCATGGCATCTAACAAACTTCCGAGTTTAGCGAGGTCATTCGGATACCAGCCAAAATGTGCAGCAATAAAATTTGTTTTGGGATGACGCTTAATAATGTTGTGTTGTTGCTGAATCAGGTCTGACCATGGTGCGGGATCATTGTTGTTTCTTTTTCTGTCCGGACGTGTAGCCAGTTCCAGCCAGCGCTCATTTTTATCATCAAGCGGTTGCCAGAAAGGTTCGGGGTCTGCGCTGTGTATGAGTACGGGTATTTTGAGTTCACCACATTTGGCCCAGATCGGATCGAGTCTCGGATCATCGATACGTAATAATTTACCTGTATTGTCTTTGAAGGAGAACCCCAGATTTTTATAAATTTTCAAACCATTGGCACCTGCTTTTACATCGTTCTCCAATTCTTTTACTGCCTTATCTGCCCAGCCGGGTTCACCCACTCCAATAAAAGATACATTGGTAAAATGAATGATACGGTTAGGGGTAGATTTTTTAACATTCGCAATCGCATCAGCCAGGTATTGCGGATCCTGTAATCCGAATTGTCCGTTCACCGATCTGGATCCTCTCCCGCTCAGGTTCACCATGACACGCATATTCAGGTTGTCCATTTGTTTGAGCAATGCTTTTACATCCTGTGTAGGCATGCCAAACTGGTGGTTGTGTACATCAATAAAGGGGAACTTGGATCGGGTGATTTTATGTTCCGGAACAACGAGGTTGCTTTTGGGCTCATATTTTTCAAAATCCATGCTGGCATTCTGCGACAGTGCTGCATAAGAGAGAAAAGAAAATACAAAGGTAAAAACTTGTTTCATGTGTGTCTGTTATTGATTTTGGCCACATGGAATTCGCCAATAAATATGCTGTTTTTGGTATGGCTCATTTCATGTGTATCGGGTTTGAACAGGGAAGCTATTGTGGAGAGCGGAAAACGAGGAGCCGCTCTTATATCTTAACGTTTTCTTGTAAAATCAATTGCCCTCACTTAATTCTTTCAATACATTATTCAGCCTGGTTTCCAGGGTTTCATAATCGGTGAAACCACGTGCCAGTAGATGAAATTTAGATTCATTCACCTGTAAAAGCACACAGGGGTATCCGGTAACCTGCAACTGTTTAACCAGTGAAAACTCATAATAAGCCTGCTCTTTGTAGGTTTCACTTTTTAGTTTACTGTAAAAGGTTTCGGGGTTAATGCTGTATTTCTCCAGGAGGTGACGATAGGCTTCATCATCTGTCAGATCGCGTCCTTCAAAATGTAAAGCATACTGAAGATCGGATGCAAATGCTACCTGTTTATCCGGATAAAACTCTTTGAAGATACAAAGCGCAATGGCTGGTTTTTCAGAATGAGGAAACCAGTCGCTCAATTCCGGGTTATTGATATGCCAGAGATAATCGGGGCCGAAGGTGATACCCGTATATTCTTCCACTGTTTTATAGGCTTTCTGGATATATCCGGCAGTGGCCGCAATGGCAACGGGTTCTTCAGGTAAAATCATCCCCCCCGATAACACTTCAACAGGCAGTTGTGGAAAGCTTTGATGTACTCGTTGCATCACCGGACTAAATCCATAACACCAGCCACAATAGGCGTCGTAACAATAAAAAAGCGTTGGAGTCATCTGGCAAAGGTAAGCAGGGGATTTGATGATGTCAGATGTAGGATGTCTGATTTGGTTAAAAAATCAGACATCCTACATCTGACATCAGACATTGAAGAATCCTTTCTATTTTTGCTGTCTAAATCAAGTCTTATGCCTGGTTATGAATTATTTGGTGCTGAAGAAAGAAAAGAAGTGAATGATGTGCTGGAAACAGGCATCCTGATGCGTTATGGTTTTGATGGTCCGAGAAAGGGCGTCTGGAAGGCACAGGAACTCGAGAAAGCCATTACAGAAGTATTTGGTTGTAAGTATGCACAACTCACTTCCAGCGGCACTGCTGCATTAACAACGGCAATGGCAGCTTTGCATATTGGTGCAGGTGATGAAGTAATCATGCCTTCTTTCACTTTTGTGGCCAGTTTTGAAGCGGTACTGAGTGTGGGTGCTATACCGGTACTGGTTGATATTGACGAAACGCTCACCCTTGATCCTGCCGCTGTGAAAGCAGCCATCACGCCAAAAACCAAATGTGTGATGCCGGTTCATATGTGCGGTAGTATGGCCGATCTCGATGCTTTAAAACAAATCTGTAAAGAACATAACCTCATATTACTCGAAGATGCCTGCCAGAGTATTGGTGGAACTTATAAGGGGAAGGCCTTAGGAACGATTGGCGATGCAGGAACCTTTTCGTTTGATTTTGTCAAAACCATTACCTGTGGTGAAGGTGGAGTGGTAATGACGAATAATGAAGAGGTGTACATCAAGTCAGATGCCTATACAGATCATGGGCATGATCATAAAGGCGTGGATCGCGGAGCCGACCTGCACCCATATCTCGGATATAATTTCCGTATCAGTGAATTACATGCGGCTGTTGGTCTGGCACAGATTCGTAAACTCGATACATTCCTTACTATCCAAAGAAAAAATAACAAGACTTTGCGTGCTTATCTCGAAACCATTCCTGAAGTCAGTTTCAGAAAAGTGCCTGATGCAGCAGGAGATAGCTGTAGTTTTTTAAGCTGGTTCCTGCCAACAGAAGAACTTACAAAAGCTCTGGTAGCGGAATTAAAGGAACAGGGAATACTGGCAGGTAATTTTTACTGGTATGCCAATAACTGGCATTATATCAGCAAATGGGATCACCTGAAACAGGCAACCAGTCTGAACAGGTTAAGTGAAGCACAGGAGAAGGCATTGCTCAAATTGCAGACCAACCGTTTTGAAGCAAGCGATGCCATCATGAGCAGATGTATCTCTACAGCCATTGGTTTGTTATGGACCGATGAGCAAATCAAAGAAAAAGGAGAGAAGCTGGCTGCTGCCATTCGTAAAGTATTAGCCAATAGTTCGGTGCATGCCTGAACCTAAATCATATACTGCTTATTATAAACCATTGGCTCTCGGCTTCTGGTTCTACTTCTGGGCAGTGTTACTGGCAGCTGTTATTATCTTTAACCTGATAAGATTAATATGGCCTTTTGCTGATATCAGCGATTGGAAAGATTGGGTTAGTCCGGCAGCGAATCTGCTTATTTTTTACAGTATTGCAGAACGGCTTTATAAGCAATATAAAAACAGTAGGATAAAAAATTGTTTTGTCGCAGTCGATGCGTCAGGAATCAAATGGAACCTGAATCAGGGAAATTACGACGTAAAAGAGCGTGAAATGATTTTATGGAGTGATATAAAAAAAATTGTCATCGAAAACGACAAGTTTATAGTGAAGTACATGTCTACCTATTTTTCTGATACCATTCCTATAGCAAAGTTGACAGAAGAAGATCAACGATTATTGATGGAGGCTTTAGCAGATCAGATTCAATACAGATCTATTACCTGCGAGAACCGGGCAGCGGCCTGAAAGAAGCAGGTTGATGGGCTTGTTGTTTTCCCTCTAACATATTTACATGATCAAGGCTACCTAAACGAAACCGAAAGGGTAATTTGGTCATCTTTTCCAACTCCAACTCTTTTTTGCAGAAAAAGGAAAGATTTTTACTGTAATAGTTTTCAGGTAACAAACGAAAAAATGCCGGTCTGCTGCTATCGGCGATAGTTTTGCCGGGTATAACAGCCGTAACAGGCATTTGCGCTTTACCCGCAAAGCATGTAATTAGGAATAAATTCACAAACAAACAAATCCGTTTCGCAAACATCTTGCATTGATTGTATGTAAATTTACGGCGTTTTAAGATCGGGAGATGTTAAAGCTGAATTACCCGTAAACAGGGCCATTCATTATTGTCTTTAGTTTGTATTATGTCGTTAAGCCAGTCACTACAACAAAAATTATTACAAAAACTGTCGCCCCAGCAGATTCAGTTAATGAAGCTGTTGCAGGTGCCTACTGCCAATCTTGAAGAACGTATCAAGGAAGAGCTGGAGGAAAATCCGGCACTGGAACTGGATGAAGAAGGGCATGCTGATGAATTTGGGGATGAACTGAAAGATGAATTTGACAATAATGCCGATGATGACCTGGACCGCGACGGTAGTGAAGAAGACTATGATAATGTAGACATCAGCGAATATGTAACAGATGATGATGGTGAGATTGCTGATTATAAAATGAAGGATGATAATTACCCTGAAATGGATGACCAGAAAGTAATTCCGATCAGGGTTGAAACAAGTTTTCATGAATTGGTGTTGAACCAGTTAGGCATGCTCGAACTGGATGAACGCAATTTTAAAATAGCAGAACAGGTAGTCGGCAGCCTCGATGATGATGGTTACCTGCGCCGTGAACTGACGTCCATTGCCGATGATCTCGCATTCAGGCAGGGGTTAACGGTAGAAGACAAGGAAATTGAAGCCATCATCCAGCAGATACAACAGTTTGATCCACCCGGGGTTTGTGCCCGTGACCTGAAAGAATGTTTGTTGTTACAACTCAAAAGAAAACTAGCAGAAGGGGGATCAGTTGAATTGGCCATACAGGTACTCTCTAAATATTTTGATGAGTTTACCAAGAAGCACTATGAAAAAATTCAGCGCGGACTTAACCTGAATGATGACCAGATCAGGGATGTCATTAACCAGATCATCAAGCTGAATCCCAAGCCAGGAGGTAATATCGGGGAAATTAATAAAGCAGAGAGTTATATCGTACCCGATTTCTTTGTCCTCAATAACAATGGTAAACTCGAACTTACCCTGAATGCGAAAAATGCACCAGACCTGCGTATCAGTGAAGGATACCGCGATATGCTGAAAGAATACGACAAGGGAAGTAAAAAAGATAAACGACAGAAAGAGGCAGTACTCTTTATCAAACAGAAAATCGATTCTGCGAAGTGGTTTATTGATATGATCAAACAAAGACAGGATACCTTGATCGGAACGATGAGTGCCATCATGAAACACCAGCAGGAGTTTTTTCTTACAGGAGATGAAACCACCATGCGGCCAATGATCCTGAAAGATATTGCTGAACTTACAGGACTTGATATATCAACGGTGAGCCGTGTGGCCAATAGTAAATTTGTTCAAACAGAGTTTGGTACTTATCGGTTGAAATTTTTCTTTAGTGAATCATTAAGTACCGATAGCGGTGAAGAAGTAAGTACAAGAGAAGTAAAGAAAATTCTGAGTGATATTATTGAAGCAGAAGATAAGCGTAAACCGCTGAGTGATGAAATACTTACAGACATGCTGCAGGAGAAAGGATACAATATCGCCAGACGTACGGTGGCCAAATACCGGGAGCAATTGAATATACCTGTAGCGAGGTTGAGAAAAGAGTTGTAGTGATATCCCTACTTTTTTATTGAATCAACAAAAATCCTTGAATTTTCTTGATTTCAGGTTGATAATCTGATTGCTTATTCGTGGTTTTCTCTACCTTTATTTTATCTGCACGGGCAGCTAAAATTCAATATCCATCCACGTGAAAAAGCGAAATGTATTATTTCCTTTATTCATGGCTTTGCTTATGGCCATGTCTCAACCTAGTCTGTGTGCATCTTATGCTGCAGATACAACACGTTTCATTATTCAGTCCGACACTACCATTTGTAAAGGCGTATCTGTTCAATTGGAATTACGTGATCCTTTACCCAAAGACACTTTATTACCTGGTGTATGGAAACAACTGATCAGCAGCAGCCAGATTAATCCTGCACTGTTTAATATCAGACCATTTGGTTATGATAAGGTGAACCAATACCTATATTCAATTATTAACCGCACAGTTACACGGTATGATCTGAAAAAAAATGAAGTAACTATTATCCCCGCTACCAACTGGCCTGGTGATTATAGTGAGTTTGTATATGATTTCACCAATAACCGTTTATTGTGCTGGAGAAGTGGAAGGGACAATATTTATGCATTACCAGCCAATGGTGGCACATGGACGCTGGTAGGAGCAGGCGTAACAGACAATGAATGTTATGGAGCGTCTGCCTATTGGAATCCGATGTTACAGCAAATAGGCATTTACGGCGGTTATGGATCGGCGCAAGTAAAGAGCTGGATATTTGAACACAACGGAACTGCATGGCAGATGAAAAAAAATAATCCAGCTATCGATATGGTTCCACCAAAAGGCGGAAACATTGTTGCAGGCAATAAAGATGGTTCCAAACTTTATCTTTTTTCTGGTCAGGGTAATTACAGTGGTAGTGAGTTAACGGGTGCATGTGCATTGGGAAGTCCATGGGCAACTGCTACCGGTATTTTCTGCTGGCTCAAAGATTTGTGGGAGCTGGATCTGAACACCTATCAATTCCGAAATATATTACCGGTAAATGATCCATCCATTCAATATGAAGGGGCGCTGGCTTATGATTATAATAAGTCGCGGTTTTATCTTTTTGGTGGATTTCAGCCAACGGGTGATTATATTACCAACCAGTTCCTTACCAATACGAATAAAACATTTCGTTTTGATCCCTCTAAAGATGCCGGATTTACTGAGTTTCAGGCAGAAGGTACGGTAAGACCACCAGCCATGGCAAGAACATCATTGCCCAATCATGCTTATTACGATGAAGTAGGTAAACGTTTGATCTGGGCAAGGTTTGATGGTATATGGGCCTACTATCCCGATTCAACAACAGCACCCAAACCCGATACGGTTTATACCTGGTCAAATGGTGCTACTACAAAAAACATAAAGGTTGAGCCAGTACAAACGACACGATACACTGTTACAAGAACCATTGGTGCTGATGTTTCAAAAGACAGTATCCTGATTACAGTAAATGCGTTAAATGCTGCACTGACTGACAGCGTAAAACTCTGTGCCGACAGTACACTGCTCGATGCAGGAACTGGTTTCAGCTCCTATCTATGGAATGATGGTACAACAACACAAACCAGATGGGCAAAACAAACCGATCGGTACATCGTGACTGTTTCAGACGGAACCTGCTCTGTAAAAGATACCACTGAAGTATTACTCGGACGTATAACAGATGATTTTACGATAGGTGTGGCAAAAGATTCTGTTTGCAGGGGAGAATCAGATTCATTATTTATCAGGTCGCCACAAACAGGCGTTACTTATCAATGGTATGTGCCGGGTAATTCAACTGCTGTCAATACAGGCGAATACCTGAAACTCAATAGTGTGCAGTCTGATACTACATTTATGGTAAGTGCCAAAGGTAATCCTGCATTGTGTCCGGCAAAAGCAGCAAATGCAACCATTATTGTCAGAAAAAAAATTACACCGCCTAATGTTCAGGCAGATAATATTACAGGTGTATCCATCCGCTTTCGATGGAATGCTGTAGAAAATGCTATTGGCTATAAACAGAGTGTTGATAGTGGACTTATTTACAATGATCCCTCATCTGGTTTTCAGGGACTCACGCATAGTGTGAACGGATTGCAACCCAATCAAACCATTAAACTATGGGTAAAAGCGATTGGTAATTATACATGTGAAACAAGTGATAGTGTAAAAGTAATAGCCACTACACTCAATCCATTTGGTGACGGAATTTATATACCCAATGTATTTACCCCCAATGGCGATGGGGTTAATGATTTGTTCCAGGTATATGGTAATACCATTGAAACGATGCGACTGGTTATTTATAATCAATGGGGGCAGGAGCTGTTTATTACAACCGACCGACAGAAAGGCTGGGATGGAATATATAAAGGCAACCAGTCTCCTGCCGGAAGATATTCCTATGCATTGGAGGTGAAAGTGCAGAATGGAAATAAGGTAACAAAAGCAGGTTCATTTAACCTGATCAGGTAAATCAATCTATCATTAAATATATGTAGATGCGAAAAATTATACTCACGATCAGTCTCACGATCATACTAATTGTGAACAGGTCAGAAGCGCAGGTGGATGCACATTTTACACAGTATTATGCGCATCCCTTATGGCTTAATCCGGCATTAACGGGTGTGAATGACGGTTACTACCGCGTAACGGCCAATTATCGTTATCAATGGCCATCCATATCTTCTCCCTTTACCACCAAAGGCATTTCGGGTGATATGGCTTTGTCTGATGCTTTTGCAGTTGGATTAACTGTATTAAGCCAGACCACCGGCGACGGAGGATATTATTATAACAACGGTTATTTATCGGTTTCTTACAAGGCAAGATTGACTGAGTATAAAATCATCAGTGGAGGATTTCAGGTAGGTATGCTGAATAGAGGTATTGACCCGGGAAAATTTCAATATGGAAATCAATACAATCCGCTGGTAGGTTATGATCCTTCGATTCCGTCGAATGAGCAATTTATGCGAACCAATGCTACTGCATTGGATGGAAGTGTAGGTCTGGTTTATTTTGATGCAGAGCCGGAAAAAGCCATGAATGCGTTTTTTGGTGTAAGTGCCTATCATCCAACACAACCACGTAACCAGTTTCTGGCAAATGGAAACAACAACAAAATTCCTATGCGTTATGCTGTACATGGTGGTGTTAGAATGCGTATGACCGATAAAGTTGATATCACTCCTCATGCCGTATTGCTGAAACAGGGAGATGCGAGCGAAATTACAGGTGGGGTGTCGCTGAATATGCAAATACAGGATGGAGCCGATTTACTTTTGGGTACCACTTATCGTTTGAATGATGCAGTGGCTCCCAATATCGGTATTCACCTGAATGGACTCACTATAGGATTCAGCTATGATATCAATATGTCGAAAATGAAAACCGCATCCTCAGGTAATGGAGGATATGAATTATCTATCAGTTTTATTGGTAGAAGAAAAATCACTGACTCGAAGTTTGTATGCCCAAGATTGTAAGCCCTAAATATTGTTTTTTATTTTTTACCATTTTGTTACTCTCTTTTGTAAAGGGTAAGCAGGATTTATATGCACAGCGCGCAAAAAAAATACTTAAAACGGCTGATGCATCATTTAAAACAAAAGATTATTACCAGGCGGCAAAACTATATGCAGCCGTTTTATATGATAGTCCATTGGTAAAATCAACACCCGGAAAAGTATATCCATATCAGCCAATAAGAAAACGCGGAAAGCTTAATCCATCCGAAATAACCAGCGCAACTTTTCAGTTAGCAGAATCATACAGACTTTATAATGACAATGCCGCAGCCCTGCAGCAATACAAAACATACCTCGGTTATAGCGACAACCGCTTTCCCCTGGCAAAGTTGTGGTATGCTAATATGTTACTCTCAGTTGGCGACCCTCACAACGCACAGAAAGCATACAATGATTTTTTAACACAGTACCGGAAAGAAGATGAATATGCAAGCATGGCGAGACTGGGTATTGCATCCAGTTTATTTGCCATCAAAGAAGTAAAAGAAAATCCAAGGGCAACCGTTACAAAAAATACGTTAACAGGCTCGGCAGATGGTTCCAATTTTGCCCTTGAAAAAACAAATGACAGTACGATCTGGTTTACCAGCTCAAGACATGAAATGGTTCGTAAGCAAAAAATATTTCCTGTGCGTATCTATACAGGGAATGAAAACAGTGCATTTGTAAAGAAGCTGGCTTCCGGTGCAGACGAAGAGTTAAATATGGGTGCTTCATCTTTATCAGCAGATGGACTGACCATATATTTCACAGGATGGAAAACCAATAAAGGGTCAGCAGATGAATATCGAATCTATTACATGGAACGTAGTACTGTTTCAGCACCATGGGGCAAGCCAGTGCTATTGCCTGCTCCGGTAAATGTAAAAGGGTATCAGTCGAAACAACCATTTATCAGTCTTGATGGGCGGTATCTTTTTTTCTCTTCCGACCAGCCGGGAACAAGAGGTAACTATGATATCTGGTTTGTAAAAATGAATGGTAAAACACCTGAAACCGCTGCTATCAATGCAGGGGTGAATATCAACACGGTAAAAGAAGAGGTTTCGCCATATTATGATGCAGGTGACAGTAGTTTGTATTTTAGTTCAGATGGTGCAGTAGGCTTGGGCGGAATGGATATCTATAAAAGTCATGGAAATCCTGAGCAAAATCTGTGGTCGGGTACAAGCAACCTGGGGCACCCGCTTAACTCTGGTAAAAATGATCTGTATTATAAAAAATACAAGGGGTCAGATACAGTTTATTTCAGTTCAGACAGAAACTCCTCCTGTTGTCTCGAGATATTCAATGCAATTTTACTGCCATTTATACCCAAAGCCGATACGATAGCGTTTGTAGCTCCAATACTTAAAAAAGATACGATACAGGATAAGCCGGTAATACCACCAGTTAGCAAACCGGATTCAGTTCAAATCATGCAGGCGCTGGTAGATTCTGTGGATGCTATTACCCAAAACAGATTGCATATCAATTACAATTTTGCGAGTGCACGCATTAGAAACGTTGACATTCCTACACTCGAAGGAATTGTTCGCCAGTTGAAAGCAAATCCGGAGCTTAATATTATGGTTGCCTCTTTTACTGATTGTATTGGCTCAAGAGAGGCTAATATAAATATGTCTAAAAAAAGGTCTGCATCTGTAAAAGCATACCTGATGAGACAAGGTATTGACCCTGCAAGAATCAACACCGATTTCTTTGCCAAAAGATATTTCCTGCTGGCTTGTAAGGAAGATGCTTCTTATAATAAGGCAGCGCAAATGGCGAACAGAAGATCTGATCTGATTTTAACAACAGAGAAAAATCCACGTTGGGAGCCTTCCGGAAAAGAAGTGGATGCCAATGGATTGGTTGATAATACAATGTCTGCTACTGATAAAAAAGTAAACAGCGAATTGAAAGAAGCTGACGAGAACGCAGACTCGTTTAACAAAAAACAGTTTAGTACAAAAGAAAGTCAATCTAAATCAACAAAACGAAAACCCCGGAACCAAAAAGCAAAAGAGCCTGAGACTGATGTAAATACTAAACAGCAATCAGGTAAATTTAATCTCATCAAGCCAGCTACTGCAAATGGAAACAAACAGAAGCCGCTTGTTGATAAGGAAGCTAAAACAGGTCAGGGGCAATATAAAAAACTAGATATAAGTGAGTTGCTTGAGTTTGTGCCTAAGGTAAAAGCCACTAACCTTGTGGATGAAATGAAAATGCGAATTCCAAGTAAACCATTGTTTGTTTATACCACATCCGATTCTGTTCGTATCGATTTATATGATAACGGGTCCTTTGACTATGATTCCTTATCTGTTATTTATAACAAGGAGATAGTGGCCTATAAACAATTGCTTCGGACTAATAAACCTGTTAGTTTTTATGTGAAATTAAGCAGCGATCAGAGTAAGAATGAAATGATCTTCTTTGCGGAGAGTCTGGGTATTACGCCGCCCAATTCTGCACTGATGGTCATTACAGATGGTGAAAATAAACGTACAGAAGTGAATATTTCCAGCGATTTCAATTTTAATACGGTGGTGTATTTTATCAAAGTCAGCAAGTAGTCGTAGTATTGCGGTGTCAAAATACAGCATTGGCACTTAAAACCGCTTTATGAAAGACGTTGTTGAAATACAGGAAAATAAACAGCCGTTATTATTGGTGATTATAGCGAAAATCATTTCTTATGTTTTTCACCCACTGTTTATTCCTACTTATATTTTCTTCTTTTTGATGCAGCAGGTGCCTTATGAATTTGCCGGTATTACTGCCTGGCAGTTAAAGATGCGTTTGTTTGGTCTGTTCTGGCTCACAGCTTTTTTCCCGGCATTTGCGGTTTTTCTTTTGTGGCGACTGAAATTCAGCGAAAGTATTTTTCTGAGAACACAGAAAGAAAGAATCATTCCATTTGTGATTACGATGTTCTTTTACTGGTGGATGTATTACCTGAGCAGAAATTTTGCCGACCAGCCAGCAGTACTTAAATTCTTCTTTATGGGAATTTTTATTGCAACATCTGTTGGGCTTGTGTTTAATAATTTTATTAAAATCAGCCTGCATGCAATGGCAGCAGGGGGAGCAGCAATGGCGGTTATTTTATTCGCTTATTATTACCAAGCGCCATTCGGAGTTTATATCAGTATAGCATTGTTGCTGACAGGACTTATATGTACCTCACGGCTATTGGTGAGTGATCATACCAATGCCGAAATCTATTATGGCTTACTGGTAGGGTCGGGTTGTCAGTTTGTTTCGTATCTATTTGTAATGTAAAACTAATCAGAATCTTACACACCTTGTTTTATCGATTGTTGAGTTTCTGATTTTAAGAAAACCTCGGTAAGTTGCTGTGAGTTCGAGACCGCCTCTCCAGTTTGATACTACTTTTAATTTTGAAATGTTTACATCATAGCTAACGCCTACACTAAAATGCTCGAATTCCATTTTAATAGTTGGAATCAATGCATCACCCCATCTCATAAAGCTTCCAATATAAAACAGGTCTGGCTCGTTACCATCATCATACTCCCTGATGGTCATTCCATATAAAACACCACCCAGTATTTGTTTGTTATTGTTCTGCGTGAAGTAATCAATGAAACCCATAATCCTACTACGTTCACCGGAAGGAGCATTGATTCCGGCATTGAGTGATAATCTTGGAGAAAGAAAATTTTCAGTGGTGCCAGTAACTGATTTAATGGTGGGATTGGTTACATGTGATAAACCGGCTGCTACATATACCCTTGTTTTATCGTTGAATGATGTGCTTAACGACAAGCCTGTGCTAAGATCCCAGTAAGAATAACTGGTGTTGGTAATAGGCTGCGATGTTGGGTTAGAAGCATTATATTCTCCCCCCCTGAACTGGTCACCCATTTTTAATTTGGAAGCGTCAAACTGACTTGAAACAGGTCCACCCATAAATGCCAGCGACAGATAAGTGTCATCATTATTGCTTAATGATTTATGATAGTTGATGGCAGGGAGTATTTGTGTTCTTCTCAAACGAAGATCTCCGGCTACATCGATACTCATTTGAGAAGCAACCGTGAGGAAATCATTTTTTCCGCCCATGGGAATTTTGTGTTCTATACTGAATGACGATGTCTTATAAGGAACCGTTACACTGCCCCATTGACTGCGATGCGCCACTGAGGCCCTGATATCACCTGTAAATACACCTGCTAAAGAAGGGTTGCGTAACAATGGTTGCTCATAAAACTGAGAGAAGGTAAAATCCTGTGCATGGATTTTACCAGCGATCAGTAGTGCTGTCATTGCAATGATGCGGAGGGTAGAATTTTTGCTCATTTGAGTATGGTTATATTTCCTTTAAATGTGGTTGGTAATCCTTTTTCACAGATGACTTCCGATACATATACAAATACATCGGGAGTTACCGCTTTTCCAAAAGCAGTACCGTTCCATGCATATGCAGGATCGCCAGGTGAGAAGTTGGCTTTTTCAAAAACCAATTGACCCCATCTGTTGTATATTCTGAAACTTTTGATCAGTTTAATACCCTTACCCTGAACCAGTAATACATCATTCACGCCATCTCCATCGGGTGAAAATGCATTCGGAACAAATAGTTCTGTTGCAGGACAAAGGGTTTTAATGCAAAGGGTATCTGTACTAACACATCCATAATTGTTTACCACTGTACAGGATATGCAGGCGTCATTTGAAAGTTTTACTTCAGGTGTTGGACATGTTGGGCAACTGATGGATGCTGCACCACCCCAACGCCATTTACGGATTTGATCATTGCTGCCGTTAATGGCATTTACTGATAATACCCCTAGCTGGAAACTTGTTCCTGCGGTAATAACAGTATCTCTTCCTATATTAATTGGTGTTGGACGGCCAACGACTACCTTGATCTGTGCCGTATCTGTAAAACAGTTGTGGTCATCTTTACCAATTACATTGTAGACTGTTGTTTCAACTGGTCGTGCAACCGGGTTGGCGACACTTGTATTGCTTAAACCTGTTTCAGGATACCACCTGTATGTACTTGCACCTGTTGCGGCCAATTGTTTGCTTTCTCCTATACATAATGTATCGCCCTGTGCGGCAAACATTTTCAATGGCTGAATAACACGGATACTGGTAGACTTAATGTCACTGCAACCATGCTGATCGTACCCGATCACTCGAACAGTTGTACTTCCTACAGGTCGTACAATTTTTGAAGCAGGCCCTGTTGCAGTAATATTATTGAGTTGATCGAACCAGATATAATTCATGGCACCTGAAGCTACGAGGCGAATAGAATCACCTTTGCAGATAGTGCTGTTTGGTGTAATGTTGATTATTGGTAACGGATGTACCGTCATCGCTTTGTAAGCCGAATCAAAACAATTATTTACAGTTGTAGCAGTAAGGCGAACTGTATATTGACCATCTACGAGATAACGAACAGAGATGAGAGAATCTGTACTTCTTGTGCCATTACCAAGATTCCATAATAACATGGCAATGGTATCTCTTGAATTAACAATGGGTGCCAATTGGGTAAGCTGACCCTTGCAAACATCTCTGATGGCATCGATATCAACCTTAGGAAATTCGAATATGTCAACAAAGAACTGCGCTTGCAATGAACTAACACAGCCAGCATTACTTTGAACACTGAGGTTCATCGTATAGGTTCCTTCAGTTGTAAACCTGATGGTGTTTTCTTTTTGAGAAACCGTATCGCCCGGCGCAATACTCCATTTCCAGTTGCGGATACCAAAATTGGAACGACTACCGTCATTGAACTGGTAAACGGTATTGCCGCAATTATGAACACCTGATAAAGTAAAGTCTGCTATTGTCTGGTCAACATTTACAGCTACCGTATCTGAAGAACTTACACAAACAGCATTTGATATTTCCCATGCAAACCGGTAAGTGCCAGTTACAAGTCCTGAAATGACAGTATTTGGTTTGGTTGGGTCAGCAAGTACAGCAGTATTAGGACCGGTTATCTGTTTCCACATACCTGTTCCGACTACAGGTGTATTTCCCTGGAGCATGGCAGATGTAGCTGCATTACATACAAGTATATCTGAACCGGCATTGGCCACTGTTACCGGCGCCACAACACTAATTTCAACCGGGCTGGAATACATAATCGCACAAGTGCCATTTTTAACGAGCGTTCGGTATAAAGTATTTCTAGTAAGGTTTACATAACCCAACGTATCGCTAAGTGGTGCAGTTAATACAGTCCAGTTGGCTCCACTATTTTCTGATGACTCCCACTGCACAATGCTTCCAAGCCTTCCAGATAAAATAATATTTCCACTGTTATTATTATAGCAAACGGTGTCTGCCCCGCTTAATGCTCCTGCTACAGTAGCTGCATCAACAACAATATTTACAGAGTCGCTGAATGCAGCAGAACAAACGCCACTTTGTACCATTACCCTGAACATGGTTGTAGTAGCTAAATTGCTGAAGCTGTACTGAGCACCAGTATAATTAATCAGGTTCCAGTTTTTTCCATTGTCTGTAGATGACTCCCAACGAATGAGATCACCTACATAATCGGTTAGCTGTAATGTGCCATTATTTGAAGTAACACAAACGGTATCATTTGCAGCAATATGTCCGCCTACGGTTAATGGATTAACGGTGATGGTAACCGTATTTGAATATAGAGAAGCACAAACGCCACTCTGAACCAGCACCCTGAATCTTGTCGTAGCGGTGAGATTTGAATATGTATAGCTGTTTTGTGTTGTACTGATAACAGTCCAGTTGGCGCCATTGTCTGTAGAACTTTCCCATCTGATAATTGATCCGGTATAGTTACTGATTGACAGTGAGCCGCTGTTAAGATTGGTACAAACTGTATCATCCTGGCTAAGCTGACCAGCAGAAGTAGGCGGATCAATTCTTACCTCAACCTCATTACTTGAAGAAGGGCAGATATTATTTGAAATAGTCCACATGAAACGATAAGTACCAGTACTCAAACCCGACAGGTTTGTACCTGCATGATTGGCATTGCTGAAGAGGGCTGTTGTAGGGCCTGCAGTCTGGCTCCATACACCAACACCGGAAGAGGGGGTGTTTCCATCAAGCCTTGTCGTGCTGCTGTTACATATAACCTGGTTTAATCCGGCAACGGCATTGGTAACCGGAGGCATTACCGTAATCAATACAGGGTTTGAATAACCTGTTGCACAAACGCTGTTCTTAACCAAGACCCTGAATAATGTGGAAGTAGTAAGATTATTGTAGGTGTACTGAGCAGTACTGCTTGATATGATGGTCCATGTTGCTCCATTATCAGTTGAGTATTCCCAATGGATAATATTGCCAGTTGTACCTGTTAATTGTAGCGTACCTGAATTAGAACCTGAACATACAGTTGTATGAGATGATAAGGTTCCGGGAACAGTAACAGGTGCAACAATAATCTGTACGGTATCTTTTGAATCAGCACAAAGATTGTTGGTGATGGTCCATACAAAAGCGTAAGTGCCGACACTCAAACCTGTTATAACTGTATTGGGGTCTCCTGCATTTGCAAAAACAGGAACTGTTGGTCCGGATAAATATGTCCAGGTACCTGTTCCTGAAACAGGTTGATTTGCCTGTAACACAGTTGTCGCTGCATTACAAAGTGTTTGATCAGGTCCGGCATTTGCAAGAGTTACCGGTTGTAATACGGTAATGGTAACATTATTTGAATACAATTGATTACAAGTGCCACTCTGCACAAGAACACGATAAGCAGTGGTGGTACCCAGGTTTGTATAAGTCTGGTTGTTAGTGGTATTTGCAATATTGTTCCATGAAGCACCACCGGTAGTTGAAAACTCCCACCTGAGGATATCACCCGTAAATCCACTGAGCGAAAGAATATTACTATTGGCAGTGGCACAAACTGTGGCATCGGCTACCAGCGTTCCGGGAACAGTTGGGGCATCTATTGTTACCTGAACAGTATCTGCTGAATTGGCACAAGTTCCATTCGCAATGGTCCATATAAACTGATAGGTGCCGATGGTTAAACCAGATACTGTAGTATTTGGATCATTCGCATTGGTAAAGTTCACAACAGAAGGAGCTCCTGCAACTACTGTCCATGTACCCGTACCAGAAACGGCAGTATTACCATTAAGTGAAGCACTGGTTACATTACACAAAGTCTGATCCGCACCAGCATTGGCAGTTGTAACCGGAGGTATAACAGTTACAGTCACTTCGTTAGAATACAGTGCAGGACAGATTTCATTTTGATTCAATGCCCTGTAAGAAGTAGTCGTATTCAGGTTATTATAAGTGAAAGTATTGGATGTGTTGGAAATATTGGTCCATGATCCGCCATTGTTAACCGAGAATTCCCAACGGATAATATTTCCGTTGTTACCAGACAGTGTGAGTATATCGGTATTATTGGTTGCGCAAACAGTAGCAGAAGCAACCAGGTTGCCGGCAATGGTGGGTGGATGAATGGTTACCTGAACAATATCTGTTGAATTGGCACAAGTTCCATTCGCAATGGTCCATATAAACTGATAGGTGCCGATGGTTAAACCAGATACTGTAGTATTTGGATCATTCGCATTGGTAAAGTTCACAACAGAAGGAGCTCCTGCAACTACTGTCCATGTACCTGTACCGGAAACTGCAGTATTACCACTGAGGGTGGCAGTGGTAACGTTACACAAATTTTGGTCAGTACCAGCATTGGCAGTTGTAACAGGAGGTATAACAGTAACAGTCACTTCATTAGAATACAGGGCAGGACAGATTTCATTTTGATTCAATGCCCTGTAAGAAGTAGTCGTATTCAGGTTATTATAAGTGAAAGTATTGGATGTGTTGGAAATATTGGTCCATGATCCGCCATTGTTAACCGAGAATTCCCAACGGATAATATTTCCGTTGTTACCAGACAGTGTGAGTATATCGGTATTATTGGTTGCACAAACAGTAGCAGAAGCAACCAGGTTGCCGGCAATGGTGGGTGGATGAATAGTTACCTGAACAACATCAACAGAATTGGCACAAGTTCCATTGGCAATGGTCCAGATAAACTGATAGGTACCAATGGTTAAACCAGATACTGTAGTATTTGGATCATTCGCATTGGTAAAGTTCACAACAGAAGGAGCTCCTGCAACTACTGTCCATGTACCCGTACCGGAAACTGCGGTATTACCATTGAGGGTGGCAGTGGTAACATTACACAAATTTTGGTCAGTACCAGCATTGGCAGTTGTAACAGGAGGTATTACGGTTACAGTCACTTCATTAGAATACAGGGCAGGACAGATTTCATTTTGATTCAATGCCCTGTAAGAAGTAGTCGTATTCAGGTTATTATAAGTGAAAGTATTGGATGTGTTGGAAATATTGGTCCATGATCCGCCATTGTTAACCGAGAATTCCCAACGGATAATATTTCCATTGTTACCAGACAGTGTGAGTATATCGGTATTATTGGTTGCACAAACAGTAGCAGAAGCAACCAGGTTGCCGGCAATGGTTGATGGTACAATACGGATTTCAACGGTATCAGATGAACTTGCGCAGAGAGTATTCGAAATGGTCCAGATAAAACGATACGTACCATAAGTTAATCCATTCACAGTAGTAGAAGGGTCGGCAGCATTGGTGAAACTTGCTGATGAAGGAGCACCTGGAACAAGTGTCCATATACCAGTACCCGAAACAGGGGTATTGGCAGTCAATGCAGCAGCAGTTACATTACACAATACCTGATCGCTACCTGCATTGGCTGGAGTAACTTCTGGTAAAACAGTAACGGTTACAATATTGGTAAATAATGCAGGACAAACGCCATTTTTTATCTGACCACGATATTGAGTGGTTTGCGTAAGGTTGGTATAACTTATATTGCTTTGATTCGCTGTATTGCTGATGCCAGACCAGGTGATACCATTATCAATCGAGAATTCGGTTTGAACAATATTGCCAAAGAATCCGGTAAGGGTTAATGCTCCAATATTACTGGTGATACAAACTGTATTGTCTGCGCTAATATTCCCTGCAACAGTTGGTTGCTGAATGGTGATGGCTACTGTGTCTTTCGAGTCGGAACAAATACCATTTGAAATAGTCCATACAAAATAATAAGTACCAAATGTTAAACCACTCACTACACTATTTGGATCTACAACATTGGAAAATGCAGCGATGGTTGGATTGCCGGGTAGTGCTGACCATGTGCCCATGCCCGAAGTGGGACTGTTGCCGGCAAGTGTAGTAGATGTTGTGTTACATAGCAATTGATCCGGCCCGGCATTGGAAGGGGTTACCAGTTCAAGCACAGTAACTGTTGCGGCAATACCAGAATATAATTCTGCTCCAACACCATTTTTTACCAATGCCCTGAACAATGTGGTTTGTGTAAGATTACTATATGTGTAAGTATCCTGGTTGGTGCCAACAGTAGAAGAAATGATAGACCATGTAACACCATTGTTAACCGATAATTCCCACTGAAGAATGGTTCCAAGATAATCGGTAAGCTGAAGTGTACCATTGTTGTTACCAGTACAAACCACCGCATCGGGTCCGATTACACCCGGGTTGGTAGGCGGTTGTACTGTAATCTGCATGGTATCTCTTGAAACCGGACAGTAGCCATTCGAAATGGTCCAAACCAGTAAATATTTACCATCTGTTGGTGGGGTACCGTGAACATAATCAAGACCTGTAATGGTAGACCTTGGATTAGTTATACCAGAAAAATTAAGTGTAGAAGTTGCGCCTGGTACAACTGACCAGATGCCTGTTCCTGAAGTAGGTGTATTGCCATTTAACATATAACTCGAAACACCATTGATAAACGTGGTATCAGGTCCGGCATTGGCGGGTGTTACTGGCTGTAATACAGTAATGGTATTAAGGTTGCTGTACAGTACAGGACAATTTTGATTTTGTACAGCAGCTCTGAATGTAGTAGTTGAACTTAAATTGGTATACTCAAGCGTATTGGTAGTGTTGCTTAAAGTAGTCCATGAAGTGCCATAGTCGGTTGAATATTCCCAACGCTGAATGTTACCGGTAAAACCACTCAAAGTAAGCGTTCCGTTATTTGATATTGCACAAACAGTAGCTTCTGCCGCAATATTACCTGGAACAGAAGGAGGATGAATAACAACCTGAACTGTATCCTTTGAATCCGCACAAGTGCCATTAGATATTGTCCATACAAATTGATAAGTACCGGCAACCAAGCCACTTACTGTGGTTGAAGGATTGGCAGCGTTTGTAAATGTAACGGCTGAAGGCGCACCTGCAAGAACAGACCAGCTGCCAGCTCCCGAACTTGGGTTATTACCATTTAGTGTAATGCCGGTAACATTACAGATAGACTGATCAGTTCCAGCATTGGCAGTGGTGACAGCGGGTAAAACGGTAATGGTAACAATATTGGAATACTGAGGAGCACAAACACCGCTTTGAACAGAAGCCCTGTACTGCGTGGTGGTAGTAAGATTTGTA